>CAWGQM010000001.1:0-2144066 GCA_963824825.1 uncultured Alphaproteobacteria bacterium | reverse complement strand
GTCCGGCGGTGTGTCCGCCGCGCGGCGGACGAGCGTTGTTTTTGCTCATGAAATTGGCAAAGCGTTCCTGCTTCATCCCGCTTGCGTGTCGCAACAGCCTCGCGAAAAACCACAGCATTTTCAAGCCTTCCCAAATTGTGCCCGCCGTTCCACGCGACACGTTCGCGACACGGCGGCGGCACCGGAAGCGCCACAGAAATTAATTGTAACCGCTGTTAAGATGTGCCAACGAAGGGCTGCGGCTGGAACTCGCACCTGACCTGATCGGCGCTCGCAATGGGCGCTGGCCGTCATAACGCCATGGAGTCCTACATGCGCCGCAAGTCCAAGCCCCGCCGCAAGCCGTCCCGCCGCAAGCCGAAGCCCAGCACGAGCCCCGCTTACGCTTGGGGCGCTGCCCAGATCGGTGCCGCCATCGGGCTAAACCGGCGGCAGGCTTATCACCTGCTTGAAATCGAGGCGATCAAATCCGCCAGCAAGAAAGGCGGGAAGTGGTTCGCCAATGTCGACGCACTGCGCCGCGAGTTCGGCGGCGAGGAGGCGCGATGATCCGCCATGACTGCACGTCAGCAAGCGCGGACCAGCGCTTGGATCGAGCAATCAAACCGACTGCCCGTCCTGGCCATCAAGATCAATGCCGCGCACGACGCGGTGAAGCGGTCTCGTCATAGGCTATGAAAAGCGCTTTCAAAACACGGTCGCGGCCGGTCGGCTCCGAAGCTTGTTCAGACGCCGACGAAAAGCCGCCGATTTTAAAAATGGCCGAGCGCGAGGACTGGGCGCTGTTCCGGTCGGTCGAGGGGACTCTGCCAGAAGGCGGGCGTGCGAGCGACATGGCTGCGGCGGCTGGTGCTCAAGGAGCTGGCGGACAACGCGCTCGACACCGGAGCCGACATCGACTGGGGCTTGGTTGACGGCGAGAAAAGTCTCGACCTGTTCTTCGTCGAGGATGACGGCTCCGGCCTCGACGGCACGCCGGAGGAGATCGCCCCGCTGTTCAGCGTTCGCCGTCCGTGAGTCGAACTCAGGGCGGCGGTAGAGCGCGTTTCGAGGTGGTGGAATTGGAAGCGCCCATCGTTCCGTCTCCATCTTTGCGTGGATCGGTCTGGCGCGAATGAGCCTGCGCGCAGTATGCCGACGCCTGCAGCAGATGGGCTGCCAAACCCGGCGAGGGTCAACGTATTGGCATGCCTCCACGATCCGCGACATGCTCAACAATCCGGCCTATATCGGACGCGCAGCCTTCGGGCGGAGCACGCTTCTACCTCCTCGGCCACGGCTGCGGCCGATCCGTGGGCACCTGAAGCCCTCGCCGCGCGCCACCTCGCGCATCCCCATGCCACGCGAAGAATCGATCGAGATTCCAGTTCCTTCAATCGTCGATCCCGCGGTGTTCGAGGCTGTGCGAGCACAGCTTGAGGAGAACCGGAGGCGTAAGCGGGAACGTCAGCGCGGCCAGTGCTGGCTGCTGCAAGGTCTGACGGTCTGCCGGCGCTGCGGATACGCCTATTACGGCAAGATAGCTCCTCGTTCACGCCGATACGATCCGATGAACACGTTGCGCTATTATCGCTGCACCGGTGCGGACGGTTACCGGTTCAGTGGCAACGCGGTGTGCAACAACGGCCCCGTGCGCGGCGATCAGTTGGAACAGGAAGTATGGGATCAGGTGCAGGCTCTCTTGGAAGAACCGCACCGCGTGGCCGACGAATATCGTCGTCGCATTGACCAAGCGCGTGACGGCGCGGCCATGCCGGACGAGATCATTCGCCTCGATCGGCAAATGACGAGTTTGCGGCGCGGAATTGGTCGGCTCATCGACAGTTATACCGAAGGCGTCATCGACAAAGCTGAGTTCGAGCCGCGCATCGCAGGCTTGAAAAAGCGTGAGTGCCAGCTGCAGGAGCGGCATCAGGCAAGCTCTCGACGCAGCTGAGACCGAACGCGACCTCGCCCTCGTGATCAGCCGTCTGGAAGATTTCTCTGCCAAGGTGACAACCGGGCTCGATAATCTCGACCGGCTCGGCATGCAGGATATCATTCGCACCGTCGTACGCCGGATCGAAATCGACGACAGCCGTATCGAGGTCATATTCCGGGTCCCATCACCAGATCCATCGGGACCAGCATCACCGACCAAAACGATCGGCTCCTGGCAACATTGTACAGGCGTTGGTGGAACGCACCTTCGCCTGGCTTGGACGCAACCGCCGCTTGGCTAAGGACTTCGAACACACCATCGCCAGCAGCGAGGCATGGTTCCTGATCGCCAGCGTCCGCCTGCTCTTCCGCCGTCTCGCCAGGGTCTGAAAACACGCATATCATTTTGAGTCAGACTTTCAGGATGACGGCGTAATTCTCGGCCAGGCTCTCGCGGCCAAAGGATCGGCCATGACGCCATGCGAAACAAGCGTTACATTGGCGCGATGACCGACGCTGCCGTTGCGGGACCGCGCACGAATCTGCTCGAGCTCACCGTCTCCGAGCTCTCCGCCCAGCTCAAGCGCACGCTGGAGGACGCCTACGGCTACGTGCGCGTGCGCGGCGAGCTCGGGAACGTCAAGTATCATTCCAGCGGGCACGTCTATCTCGACCTGAAGGACGACCGCGCCTGCATCGCGGGCGTGGTCTGGCGGACCACCGCCGCCCGCATCAAGATCAAGCTCGAGCCGGGCCTCGAAGTGGTGGTGACCGGCCGCATCACCACCTATCCGGGCCAGTCGAAGTACCAGATCGTGGTCGACAGCCTGGCGCCCGCCGGGCTCGGCGCCTTGATGGCGCTGTTGGACGAACGCAAGCGCAAGCTGACGGCCGAAGGCCTGTTCGACCAGGCGCGCAAGCAGCTGCTGCCGTTCCTGCCGCGCGTCATCGGGGTGATCACCTCGCCGACCGGCGCCGTCATCCGCGACATCCTGCATCGCCTGGCCGACCGGTTTCCCCGGCATGTGCTGGTCTGGCCGGTGCGCGTCCAGGGCGAAGGGTCGGCCGAGCAGATCGCGGCGGCGATCACGGGCTTCAACGGGCTCACCGACCGCGGATCGATCCGGCGTCCGGATCTGATCATCGTGGCCCGCGGCGGCGGCTCGCTCGAGGATTTGTGGTCGTTCAACGAGGAGATCGTCGTGCGCGCGGCGGCGGCGAGCCTCATTCCGCTGATCTCGGCGGTCGGCCACGAAACCGACGTCACCTTGCTCGACTTCGTGGCCGACCGGCGCGCCCCGACACCGACGGCGGCGGCCGAAATGGCGGTGCCGGTCCGCGGCGAGCTGCTGGCGCAGATCGACGGGCTGGTGCGGCGCAATCTCGCGTGCTGGGCGCGAACCTTCGACGGCCGGCGCAAGGAGCTGCGCTCCGCCGCGCGCGCCCTGCCGACGGCCGATCGGCTGCTCGGCGAGCGGCGCCAGCGGATCGATACCTTGGGCGCACGGTTACCCCGTGCCTTGATCGCCAATGCGCGCATCCATGACGCGCAACACCTGCGCGCCGCCGAACGGCTGGCGGCGCAAGCGCCCCGCACGCAGGTGCTGCGATTGCGCGAAAGGGTCACGGCGTGCGCCGGAAGGGCGACGCTTGCGATCGGGTCGCTGCAGCGCCGCCGGCGCGATCGCTTCGACGCCACGGCGAATCGCCTCGCGGCCGCGCTACGCGCGAACCGGACCGCGCATGTCACCCGGCTGGTGCGGGATCGCGATCGTATCGCGAGCGCGTTCGAGCGCGGGCGCCGCGCCGCCGAGGCGCGCTCGATCGCCGCTGGACCACGCTCGAGCGCGCCGCGGACCTGCTTGCGGCGCTGTCCTATCACGGCGTGCTGGCGCGCGGCTTCGCCCTGGTACGCGACGATGGCGGCCGGCCTTTGCGCTCGGCCGCAGCCGTCATTCCGGGCCTGCGGCTCGACATCGAGTTCGCGGACGGCAGGGTTCCGGCGCTGGCGACCGGGGTGGGAACGTCGGCCTCGACCATGACGGTCGCCCGGCCGCGCCGCCGGCGCGTCGGCACCAATCCCAACCAAGGCAATCTGTTCGGGACGTGAATCGCGTCCCGCGCACGGGATGTAGGACCTCCTACCCCTACCCGCTCAGATCCGCCGGCCGGCTTCGCGCCAATAGGGCTCGCGCAGCTTGCGCTTGAAGATCTTCCCGCTCTCCTCGCGCGGCAGCGCATCGGCGAATTCGATCACGCGGGGCACCTTGTAATCGGCAAGCCGCGCGCGCAAGTGCGCGCGGATCGCCTCGCGGTCACCGAGGCGTCCGGCTGCAATTGCACATGCGCCGCCAGCGCCTCGCCGAACTCCGGATCGGGTATGCCGAACACCGCGCAATCGACGACGCCCGGCAGCGTCACCAGCGCGGCCTCGATCTCGGCCGGATAGATGTTGACGCCGCCGGAGATCACCATGTCGGCCTTGCGGTCGCAGATGTAGAGATAGCCGTCGGCGTCGAAATAGCCGACGTCGCCGACCGTGATCAGGCCGTCGCGCTCGATCGCGCGGCGCGCGGCCGCGTTGTTGACGTAGGTGAATTCGGTGTAGTTGCCATTGCGGCAGTAGATCGTGCCGGCCGCGAACGGCGGAAGCTCGCGGCCGTCCTCATCGAGGATGCGCGCCTCCGCGGCGGGCAGAACGCGGCCGACGGTGCCGGGGCGCGCAAGAGCCTCCTGCGGCGTGCACATCGTGATGAAACCGGCCTCGCTGCTGGCGTAACCCTCGTGGATGACCGGGCCCCACCACTCGATCATGGCGCGCTTCACCTCCGGCGGACAAGGCGAACCGGTGCAGGCCACGAACTTGACCGAGCGCAGGTCGTGGCGCCGTTTCACCTCGTCGGACAGCCGCAACAGCCGCACGAAGTGCGTCGGCACCAGATAGAGGTGGCTGACGCGATGGCGTTCGATGTCGGCCAAGAGCTGCTCGGCGTCGAGCCGCGGGCGAATAACGGCAAGCTCCCCGATCAGCAGGCTGAACAACCCATAGGACGCCGGCGCGCTGTGATAGAGCGGCGCCACCAGGACGGTGCGCTGGCCGGGCTCGATCCCGAATGCGATGCGAGCATTCTCGCCCATGCGGGCCACGTCCTCAGGGCTCAGCGGCGCGCGCTTGATGCCTTTGGGCCGCCCCGTGGTGCCGGACGAGTAGTAGAGCGCGCCGCGCGGCTGGCGTGGCCGCCCGTCATGGACGGGTGCGCGCGCGAGCCAGCTTTCCCATTCGAGCGCCCCGGCGGGGGCGCGGCATCGCTCCGCGTCGAGGCCAAATGCGGTGCGCAGATGCGCCGAAGGCTCGACCACGATCACAGGCACGCCCGCCGGAACCGCCCCTGCGATCTGCGGCAACAGGTCAGCGTGCACGATCAATGTCGCGGCGGCGCTGTCGCGCAGGATGTGACCGGCTTCGTCCGCCTTGAAGTGCCAGTTGATGGGGCTGAAATAGCAGCCGGCGGTGCGCGCGATCAGCATCGCCTCCAGGAACGCGATGTCGTTGCGAAGCATGACCGCGACGACATCGCCCTCGCGCACGCCGAGCGCGTCCAGGCCGCCGACGCCGCGCCCGGCGCGCTCCACCACGGCCGCGCCGTCCGCTATGCGTTCGCCTGCGATGAGGGTTGCGACCATCGGCTAATTTAAGCGCGCGAGCCACGCGGTGACGCGCCCGATCGAATCCTGACGCGCGGCCGTATCGCTGCCGACATGCGCCTTGCCGGAATCGTCCGGCGTGAACGCCAGGCCCGTGCGCTCGCGCAGGGGCAGGTTCGGATGGTCGAATCGGTGATAGGCGCCGGGATAGGTCACGATTTCCACGCGGGCGCTGCGGCCGCGCGCGCCGGCCACCATGGTTTCGCAGGCGCTGGCCGGGGTCCAGTCGTCAGCCTTCCCGATCAGGATCAGGGTCGGAATCCGCGCACTCCACGCCCTTTCGCCGGGGAGCTGGCATCCGGGATAGAACGCGATCGCCGATCGGAAGTCGAGGCGGCGGTCCTGCGTCACCGCGCGCGGCTGCACCGCGTAGAGCGTGGCAGATCCACCTTGCGACCAGCCCATGAGCGAGACCCGATCCTGCTTCACCCACGGCTGCTCCTGCAGCCATCGCCGCGCCGCGTTGGCATCGCTGACGCGCTCGATGCGCGCCCGTATCGTGCGCTCGCGCACCCGGCATTGCGGCCCGACGCCGCGTGACCCGTAGCTGTCTGGAAACACCACCGCGTACCCGGCGGCGGCCAGCCGCTCTCCCCACGCGCGATAGACCGGGCTGAAGCTGCCGGAACTGTCATTCGGCCCCGCACAGCCGTGCAGGCCCACAACCGCGGGAAATGGACCTTGCCCGTCGGGCCGGAACAGCACGGCCTTCAACGTCCCCCCGTCGTAGGGAATCTGAACCTGCTCCGACGCAACGGCCGGCGTCGCGAGCACCGCAGCGACGACGAAGATGGACAGGCGGCGCATGGAGGGGTTCCGGCGGGAGCGAACAGCAGGCTAGCACAAGCGGAACGGATCGAAAGGGCGGACGGCCTTCTGTCATTGCGGGAAGCGTTAGCGAGGGTGGTTTCCAGTCCGCGCGCGAACGACTATGTTCCGCCGTGAAGACGGCGCGCAGTGGTTTGGGGCGCCGGCATCGGAGGGCAAGTGTGCTGAACCGCTATGATCGTCCCTCGCCCATGGCGGGCGAAGCGGAGGTGAAATTCCTCGACGGCGATTTTCGCGTCATCAGGCCGGGCGCGTTCGTGCGTTGCGCCGTCAGCGGCGTGCCGATACCGCTGGAAGAGCTGAAATACTGGAGCGTCGATTTGCAAGAAGCCTATGCCAGCCCGGAAGCGGTGCTGCGCCGACATTTCCCCGAGCACGAGAAGTCGAAAGCGTCCGACGCCGTCAGGCGCGGTTCCTGATCCGACGAAGCAGAAACCTAGCGAAACCGTGCTGGTCGTCGAGCGCGAGGGCGACCGGAAGACTTTCGACGCGTGCCCTCAACTCGCCGAGCGGCCCCTCGCCATCCAGCCGCACGACGTCCTTCTCGGTGGTCACGGGGGTGAGGCCGCGCAGGTCCGCCTCGGCGAGCAACCGCGACGCCTCCGCCGGCGTGTAGCGGTGGTGATCGGGGAAGCCGCGGCGTAGCGGCGCCTCGATGCCGGCGCCCGCGAGGGTCCGAAAGAATTTGTCGGGATCGGCAATGCCGGCGAAGGCCAGGACCCGCTTCCCCGCCAACCCCGCGATGGCCGCAGGGTCCGGCACCAGCCGGCCATGAAAGGCGGGAATTCCGGCAGCCACGGAGGCGTTCGCGACCCCGCCCGCACCGCCGGGATCGCCGACCACCACAAGCGCGTGGGCGCGGGAAAGCTGGGCATCGAACGGCGCGCGCAAGGGGCCGGCCGGACAGACGCGACCGTTGCCGATTCCGCGCCGGCCGTCGACCACGAGGATGCCTACGTCCTTGACGAGCGACGGATTCTGGAAGCCGTCGTCCATCACGACGACGCTTGCTCCCGCCGCCTGCGCGGCGCCGGCGCCGGCGACGCGGTCGCGCGCGACGATCGTGGGGTAGGCTCGCGCCAGCAGCAGCGGCTCGTCGCCGACATCGGCGGCGCGATGCGCCGCGAGGTCGACCCGGACCGGGCCGGCGAGCCGGCCGCCATGGCCGCGGGTGAGAAAAACCGGCCGTTCACCGCCCGCGGCCAGAAGCCGCGCCGTCGCGAGTGCCGTCGGGGTCTTGCCGGCGCCGCCCAATGTCGGATTGCCGATACATACGATGGGGATATCGGCGCGTTGCCCCGGGCGCCGGAGACGCCGCGCCGCAACCGTTCCGTAGACGTGCGGCAAGCGGCATCAGCAGCGCCGCCTCAACTCCCGGCTCCCGCCACCAGAACGACGGGGCGCGCATTAGAGGCTTTCCGGTTCCGCCGGAATCGGGACAGGCTCTAATGTCCCTAAATGGCGCATGTCTTCTGTCGGCGAACCGGTGTCCGCTTCGCCGCAACATGCGCTCGCCTCACCGGTGCTCGAGGCGAAGCTGCATCAGGTAGGGCTCGAGCGCGGCGAGCGTTCGATTGCGCGCGCCGCTGAGCGCCTCCACGGTCTGGAGCGCGGCATCCGCCGCCGCCTGGCGCGCCGTCCCATCCTTGAGCCACGCCCCGATCCGCACCGTGAGCTTGCCGGCATCGCTCACCTCGGCGGCGCCTTCGGAGCGGTCGAGCTCGTCATAGAGGTCCTTGAAGTTCCACACGTGCGGTCCGTGCAGGATCGCGCTGCCGAGCTTGGCGGCCTCGATCGGATTTTGGCCGCCATGGCGAACCAGCGATCCGCCCATGAACACGACCGGTGCAAGCCGATAGATGACGCCGAGCTCGCCGATCGTGTCGGCGACGTAGATGTCGGTGCCGCCGTCCGGCAGATGTCCGCGCGAGCGCGCGACCGCGCTCAGCCCGGCCGCACCGGCTATTTCGAGCACACCGGGCCCGCGCTCGGGATGCCGCGGAGCCACCAGCGTGAGCAGGCCGGGGAAACTCTCGCGCAGCCGGCGGTGCACGTCGACGACGATCTTCTCCTCGCCGGGATGCGTCGACGCCGCGGCGATGACCGGTCGGCCGTTCACGGCGGCGCCGAGCAAAGCGAGCGCGTCGGCGTTGGCGGGCGGCGCCGGCACGTCGAGCTTGAGGTTGCCGGTGGTGGCGATGCGGGGAGCCCCGAATTCGCCGTAGCGTGCCGCGTCCGTGACCGATTGCGCGAGGCAGAGGTCGAAATGGCCGAGCAGCGCGCCGATCGTCCGAGGCATGCGGCGCCAGCGCGCAAAGGAGCGTTCCGACAGCCGTCCATTCACCAGGATCAGCGGAATGCCGCGTTCGGCGGTCGTGAGGATGAGGTTGGGCCACAAGTCCGACTCGGCAAACAGCGCCAGGTCGGGCCGCCAATGATCGAGGAACCGGGTCACGAAGCGGGGCGCGTCATAGGGCGAGAACTGATGGATGGCGCCGGCCGGCAACCGCCATTCGGCAAGCTGTGCCGACGTCACCGTGCCGGAGGTCACCAGCACCGCAACGCCGCGCGCGCAGACGTGCTCGACGATCGGGATCACCGCCAGCATCTCGCCGATGCTCGCGGCATGCAGCCAAACCAGCGGGCCGTCGGGACGCGGCAGGTCGGTTTGGCCGCGGCGCTCGCGCACGCGGGCGGGCAACTCCTTGCCGCGCCGAAGGCGGCTGGATGCGAGCAGCGGCGTGAACGGCATCGCCGCGGCCGCGAGCCGCCGATAGGCGCGCAAGGCGAGCGGCAACCGTTCAGCCACGAACCGTGTCCCCTGCGGCCGCGTCGACCAGCGCATAGGCGCGGGCGGTGGCGGCGTTGAGCGAGAACTCGACTTCGCGCCGGCAAGCTTCGACCGTGTCGTCGTCGGCCGCATCCGGGACTCGCACCGGCGTGCCGAGCACGATGGCGCCGCGGCTGAACGGGAGATTGATCGTCGAGCGGTCCCAGTTGCGAAGCGAGATGCGCCGGCTGGTGGCGATGCCGACCGGATAGATCGGGCGGCCGGAGCTGCGCGCCAGCAGCACGATGCCGCGTCCGGCAACGCGCGCGACTTTCGGCACGTCCGCAGTCACCACCATGTTCCAACCCTCTTCGAGCGCGTCGCGCATCGCGATGAAAGCGCGCACGCCGCCCTTGCGGTCGAATCGCCCCTCATGATCGCCGGACCCGCGGATCGTTGCCATGCCCAGCTGCTCGGCCGCAATGGCATTGATCTCGGCATCGCGATGCCACGAGATCAAGGCTTTGGCGCGATGCTCCGGCAACCGCATGAACGGCCCCATCAGATGCTGGCCGTGCCAAAGCGTAATGATCACCGGAAGCTCCGGCCGCAGCCGTTCGTAAAGGTCGGCGGGCTCGATGACGAACCGGCTGGTCCGCCAGACCATGCGCAGATAGTTCGACACGGCACGGCCCGCTGCCAGGCGGAACCACTGCGCGTCCCTGATCCGCTTCAGCATCAGGACGGCTCATGGTTTCGACCCGGCGCGCGCTTCCCCGGTGCTGTCTGGATCGAGCAACCGATGCAGATGAACGATGAAGTATCGCATCTGGGCGTTGTCGACCGTCTGCTGCGCCTTGGCGCGCCAGGCCGCGTAGGCGCTGGCGTAGTTCGGGAAGACTCCCACGATGTCGAGCTTGGACAGATCGCGAAACTCGACGGCTTCGAGATCCGTCAGCTCGCCGCCGAAAACCAGATGCAACAACTGTTTCGGAGTGGCCGATTCGGGCATGCCGCGCTCCCCGTGCTGGACTGTTCTCGCTTGCAACGTCACGCGAAGGCCGCCTGCCGGCCACGCATGAGCTGCAGCACGACCTCATGGCGTACGCGCCCGGCAGCGACAAGCGCAGGGTGCACCGGGTTGGGGCGGTTGTACGTTAGGGGACGGCCATCGATGCTTGTCAAGGCGCCGCCCGCCTCATGCACCACCAAATCCGCCGCAGCGACGTCCCAGTCATGGCTGTTCTCGCCCGCGAATGCGACATCGAGCGTGCCATCGGCCACCCTGGCCAGCCGCAGCGCGAGCGAATGCACCTTCGGCAATGCTTCCAGTCGCGGTTGCGCCGCGCTGACGGCGTCGAGATAGCGCTTCGGGCCGGCGGCGCGCGCGCCTTCCAGACCCTCGCCATCGTTCGCGGACACCGCGCGCCCGTTCACCGTCGTGCCCTTTCCGGCCGCCGCCAGGAACAAGATGTCGTCGACCGGCGCAAAGATCGCGGCCGCGAGCGGACGCCCGTGCCGCACCAGGGCGGCGGCGATGACCCAATCGTTGCGGCCGGCCAGGAACGCCCGCGTCCCGTCGATCGGATCGACCACCCACACGTACTGCGCGCGCAGCCGCGCCGGATCGTCGACGCTCTCCTCCGAGAGCCAGGCGATCCTCGGATCGATCGCCGTCAGCCGCGCACGCAGCATGTCATCGACCGCGATGTCGACCTCGCTGACCGGCGAGGCGCCGGTGCCCTTGGTCCAGCTCTTCAGCGGCGAGCGGAATTTTTGCAGCGCGAACGCACCGGCTTCGCGCGCGGACGCGGCAAGCTGGCCGCCGATCGTCGCGCCGTCGATGGGCGGCTCAACGGCCTGCAACGGTCATGCCCTCCAGCCGAACGGTCGGCGCGTTCGTTCCATATCGGAACGCGAGGTCGTCGGCCGGTTCGAGCGTGCGGAACATATCCGTCAGGTGACCCGCGATCGTCACCTCGCTCACCGGATAGGTCAGGGTCCCGTTCTCGATCCAGAAACCGGCGGCCCCGCGGCTGTAGTCGCCGGTGACCGGATTGACGCCCATGCCGATGAGATCGACGACGTAAAAGCCGTCCGCAATGTCCGCGATCAGCTGATCGGGAGTCCGTTTGCCCGCCACGAGATGGAGGTTGCTGGCGCTCGGCGACGGCGCCGACGAAACGCCGCGCTGGGCATGGCCGGTGGTCTTGAAACCAAGCTCGCGGCCGGTGGCGGAGTCCAGGATCCAGGAGCGCAGCACGCCATCCTCGACCAGCGCCAGCTCCGCGCCCGCGACACCCTCGGCGTCGAACGGACGCGAGCGCAATCCGCGCCGCCGGAGCGGATCGTCGACGATGCGCACGCCGGAGGCGAACAGGGGCTCGCCCAGCTTGTCCTTCAGGAAGCTGGTTCGCCGGGCAACCGCCGTCCCGCTGATTGCCGATGCCAGGTGCCCGACCAGCGAGCCGGCGACACGGGTGTCGAACACCACCGGAACCTGATGGGTATCGACCTTGCGCGGATTGAGCCGCTTGACGGCGCGCTCCCCGGCCGTGCGGCCGACGCGCGCGGGATCGTCAAGATCGGCGGCGTGCGGCGCGGCGGTGAATTCGTAGTCGCGCTCCATCGCGGTTCCCTCGCCGGCGATGGCCACCATGCTCAAGGAATAGCTCGATCTGAGGTAGGCGCCACGGAAGCCGTGGCTGGTGGCAAGCACCATGCCGCCGATGCCGGCCGACGCCGAGGCACCGGCCGACTTGGTGACGCCATCGACGGCGATCGCCGCGGCCTCGGCGGCCCGCGCCAGCTCCTCCAGCCGCGTCACGGACGGCAACGCCGGATCGAGCAGATCGAGATCCGGCATTCCACGCGCCAGCAGCTCCGGGTCCGCGAGCCCGGCGTACTGGTCCTCCGGCGCCGCCCGAGCCATCGCCACGGCGCGCTCGGCCAGCGCGGTGACCGTATCGTCGGCAAGATCGTTGCTGGAGACCAGGGCCTGCCGGCGGCCCACCAGGACCCGCAGGCCGAAATCGTCGCTTTCCGACCGCTCGCTCTCCTCGACCGCACCGTCGCGGACCTCGATCGACAGCGCCATCGAGCGCACCGCGACCGCGTCGGCGGCGTCGGCGCCGGCGCGGCGCGCGGCATCCACCAGACGCTCGGCGAGCGCGGTGAGGGCCGATTGATCGAGCAGGGAGGATTGTTCGGACACGCCGCCCCTTTAGGCCGCGGGGTGGGCAGTGGCAAGGGCGTTAACCGTCGTCGTGAGGAGCGGACTGGAGCGCTGCTGACAGTGTCCCGGGCGCAGCACAGCACACGCGACGCGCAGGGATGCGCTGCCGGGCCCCCGGTCAATTTGATAAGACAAGAAGAAAAGCAAAAAGAACCCGGGGTGCCGCATCTGCGCTGCCGCGCTGCCTCTGCGGCGCGCGCGGGACACGGGGGTCTTGAAACGAAAAATTTCCCGATTGCCGCAAGCTCCCGTCAATCATGACTCGCGGCGGCGGGCCCGCTACGGCCGGTTAACCGAACATATTAAGCCAATCCGACACCGCGGTCTGACATGCTCCCGCCATAGCCGGGCGAAAGTCCCGGCAGGGAGACAAGTTTGAGGCGTCAAACCGGACTCGGCGGGGCCATGCCCGCCGGGGCGAGCGCGCAACAGCGGCTCGACCCTTATGCGCTGCCCGTCCGCTTCACGGCCAACGATGCCGTCGCGGACGGGCGCGTGCGCCATGTCGAGATCGATCGCGGCAGCGTGCGGGTGCGGCGCAGCCTGCGCGGCATGGCGATCAATGTGTGCTTGCCGGTCGATGCGTTCCTCGGCGTCGCGTTGCGGCTCAAGCCGGCCGACGACGAGCGCGACGGCGAAATCGCGATCAGCCTCGAGCATCGCGACCCGGCGCTCTCGCTCCCGCTGTTTGCCGCCGCCGACAATTTCGACGTAATCGCCGAATGGCAGCTGTGGGGACGGGTGCTGGGCGTGCGGCTGCTGATCGCGGACCCCTCGGGCGCGCTGCGCGAACCGTTTCCAACCCTCGGCGCCGTGCGGATCGGCGCGCCGGGCCGGCGCCGGCGCCGCCGCAACGCCATCAAACGGCGACGCGCGTCATTGCCGCTGCGGCGGCGTCCGGGCGTTCCGCCGCTGACGCCGGTCGTCCGCCGCGAGCGCGAGATCATCGCGCCGAGCTGACGCCTTCGGCACCGCATCCACGTCTCCGGCTGCAGCGTTTACGCGTACCGCCCACCGTCCCGATGCCGGGAAGGGGAGAGCTCGTTTTTCGAATTGTTCCCCGGTTGCAACACTTTCGCATACGTCGCCGTTCGCCGCAGCGTGCTCCCACGGAAAGAACCGGTCGTTTTGCGATTTGTGGCCGCTTGGCCACAGTCCACCCCGGCTGTCGGGATTTCGTTTTGCCAAATGTGACCCGGCTGCAACAGCCGTCCGCTTCGGAGCGGGAGTTCGTTTTGCGAATTACAACCCCCAGTACGTCTCCTCGCACAACCTTGACTGGGCGCTTCAGAACAGGCTGAGCTGCTCGGCGCCCCGCATCGGCGGCTGGAAGTGCTCGCTGGTCAGGCTTACGGCCTCCTCGTTGAGCCCGAGCCGCTCGCACGCCGCCTCGAAGCGGCGCCCGATCATCCAGGCGTAGGGCCCGGAGCCGGTCATGCGCTTACCCCAGGTCGAGTCGTAATCCTTGCCGCCGCGCATGTCGCGGATCAGCTTGAACACGTGCTTGGCGCGGTCGGGGTAGTTCGCCTCCAGCCATTCCTTGAACAGGTCGCGCACTTCGAGCGGCAGCCGCAGCAGCACGTAGCCGGCCTGCTTGACGCCGGCGAGCGCGGCCGCATCGAGGATGCGTTCGATCTCGGCATCGTTGATGGCCGGGATGATCGGCGCCACCATCACCGAGGTCGGGACGCCGGCGCGCGACAGCTGGCGGAGCGCCTCGAGCCGGCGCGCCGGCGTCGCGGCGCGCGGCTCCATGGTGCGAGCCAGCTTTGGGTCGAGCGTCGTCACCGAGAGCGCGACCTTGACCAGGTTGCGCTTGGCCATGCGCGACAAGATGTCGATGTCGCGCGTCACCAGCGCCGACTTGGTCACGATGCCGACCGGATGGCCGGCGCGCTCCAGCACCTGCAGAATGCCGCGCATGATCTCGATGGCGGCGCTCGATCGGCTGATACGGATCGGTGTTGGTGCCGATCGCGATCGTGCGCGGCTCGTAGCCCTTGGCCGCGAGCTCGCGCTCCAGCAGCGCCGGCGCGTCCGGCTTGGCGAACAGTTTCGATTCGAAATCGAGGCCGGGCGACAGGCCGAGATAGGCATGCGTCGGGCGGGCGAAACAGTACACGCAGCCATGCTCGCAGCCGCGATAGGGATTGATCGAGCGATCGAAGGAAATGTCGGGCGACTCGTTGCGCGTGATGATCTTGCGCGTCGCATCGATCGTCACCGTGGTCTCGAACGGCGGCAGCTCCTCGAGCGAGCGCCAGCCGTCATCGAACGCGACGCGGGCGATCGGCTCGTAGCGTCCCGAAGCGTTGGAGAGGGTGCCCCGTCCGCGGCGGCGCTCGCGATCCACGCCCGACCCAAGGAAGTTGCCCGCCGGCGCGGAGGGCGTCGGCGTCGGCGGGCGTCGGAGGGCTGCGGCGAAACGGGGCATGGTGATTCTCTAACCCAATTGAGAGAACATAACAAGAACAAACTCGCAATCGGTTATGATCCGATTGGAACCCGACGAATGTTGCGCCTTCATGATGTAGTGTCCCATTAACGAATTTTCACAGCATCTTGTATCAATCCACCGTGTAGCGACGAGTTCCGCATGCTCAGCATCGTCATCGCAACCAATAATTCGGAGCGGATCCTCGCCCCGACATTGGCGGCTTTGGTGCCAGGAGCCGTGGCGGCAATCGTCAGCGAGGTGATCATCGCGGATTCCGGCTCGACCGACGGGACGCTGGCGATCGCCGACACGGCCGGCTGCACGGTCGTGCCGGCCGCCTCGAACGCCGGAGGTTTGCGCGCGGGGGCAGCCGCGGCGCGCGCGCGGTGGCTCATGTTCGTGCGGCCGGGTTTCGTGCCCGAGGCGCATTGGATGCACGCGGTCGAGCGCTTCCTCGCGACAAGCGGGGGCGACGCCGACTGGCGCGCCGCGACGTTTGACCGAGCAACCGGCGGTGAAGCGCGGCGGTCGACGGCGCGCGAGATCCTGCAACGCGCGACCGCGCTGATCGTGCGCCCGCTTGACCCGGATCGAGGGCTGCTGATCTCGAAGCGCTGCTACCAGATGCTCGGCGGACATCGGGACGAGGCGCGCGACTGCGAAGCCGATCTCATGCGGCGCATCGGCCGCAGCCGGATCACGATCCTGGCCTGTGGAGGGACGCCGCCGCCGCGCCTGGCGGCCCGCTGACCGTCAGCGGAAGGCGTTGAAGCGGTTCTCGAAATTTCCGGCCGGCAGCGCCGGTTGCGCGCCCGACAACAGGCTCGCGGCCGCGGCGGGCTTCGCCGGCGGGGTTGCGTCGGCGGTCTGCTTGGACTGCGGGGTCGCGTCCGCGGTCTGCTTGGACTGGGGCGTCGCGTCCGCGGTCTGCCTGGGCGGCTCCGCCTTCGGCGGCTCGCGCCAGCGCTCGGCGGCGGCGAGGGCCGCAGGCGTTGGACCAGGCCGCGCGGCGCCGACGGCCGCTGACGCGGGAGCCGGCCGCGCCGCCGCCCGGGACGTCGGCTCCGGCTTCTGCTCTTCCTTGCCGAACCCGAGCGCGCGCACCACCGAGGTGGTGGCGTTGCTGAACGACGACGTGACGGTGCTTGCGCTGTTCGCAAACAGCCCGTTGAACATGCTGCCGGAACTCGCCGGCTGGCTGCCCGCCGCCGCCACCGCGGTGACACGGCGCGGGTTGGCCCGCGGCAGCGGCACGTTGCCTTCAGACGCCGTCACGGCGGGCTCCGCCACCGAGCTTGCCGCAGCGGCCGCAACCGCCGCGGCGTCGGTCTCGCGCACCGGATGGACAATCGCCTTGGCGGTCCCGACCGGCGGGTTCTCGACCAGCCAGCGCACGTTGCCCTTGCTGTCGCGCACGTGCTGCGGATTGAGCTTGGCCATGAAGCTCGGATGCATGCCGCCGTCCTGCCCCATGACGACCGGAACGGTCGGCGTGCCGCGCCGGACCAGCCGGGCAAATTCCGTTTCGTCGGCTTTCTGCTTCTGCGCGACCGCAACCTCGACCTCGTCCGACACCTCATAGGCCGGGCAGCGGCCGGCCGGATCGAACTTCAGCGGCGTCGACATGTTCGCCGACTCGCCGGCATTGAACACGTAGCGCTTCTCGCACACGTCGACTTTCGGCTGCTGGCGCGTCACCTCGAAATGATCGTTGCCCTGCTTGAGCATCTTCCAGAACGCAAGATGCGGGCTGTCGCGGTGCTTCGCCATGTTCAGCGCCGTCATCCGGAACGGATAGGCTTGCACCTGGAACGATTTCTGGCCGCCGAAGAAGGCGTCGCGGCCGATCGCGAAAATCTCGCCGATCTGCTCGTCGGTCATCGAATAGCAGCCGGCCGAGGAGCAATTGCCATGCACCATGAGGTGCGCGCCCGTGCGCCCATGGGCGCGGTCGTAGGCGTTCGGGAAGCCCATGTTGAACGAAAGATAGTATTGCGAATTTGGATTCATCTGCGCCGGATGGATGGTGTAGAAGCCTTCCGGCGCCTGGCGATCACCCTGTTTGACCTTGGGCCCGAGCTCGCCCGACCAGCGGCAGATCGGATAGGTTTTGAGCAGCGCGAACTGGCCGGCATTGTCTTTCTTCCACAGCTCGAGCTCGGATTCCTCCTTGAACACCCGGATGAGGATCGGAGCTTCCTTGGTCATCCCGCGCCGTTCCATGACCGCGACCGTTTCGGCCGGAATCGGCTGCAGGTGCTTCTCGCTGATCTGGATGTCTTCCATGTTGCAGGCGCCGAGCGCGCCCGCGGCCGCGAGGGCGGCGCAGCCGAGCAGCAGACGGACCGGGCGCCTGCGGGGAATTACCTGCAAACTCAAAGGGAAAGCCTCCGGACCGGGGACGTGCGCGGCGGCATTAGGTGACCAGTCATCGTTAACAACCCACTATGGAGAGGCGACAAAAGGCATATTTCCCGCGCGCGACGGCCGCATAGTGAACCGCTGGTGAAGGAAATTCGGCGTCGCCCTCCCGCCTATTCGGGCCGAAGCCTCTAATCGAAATGCGGCACAAGCGAGACCAAGACCGCTTCCCTGCCTCCGGTTTGGTTAACGCTTCGTTAAACGGGCTTCCCGCTATGGCATTCGGAACACAGGTCGCCAGCCATCGTTATCGCCGCAGGTCCTTTCCGGGCGTTGTGCCTTGTTGCGGTGCCGGAGTGGGCTAGAGTGGCGACCCCGCCGCCTCGTGAACATGCAGGGAGGCCCGCATGCGCTGGACCACGCTGACCGCCATAGCTGTCGCGACCGGGATGGCGCTTGCGTCGTGGCCGGCCGAGGCGCAGACGCGCAAGCGGGTGCGCCAGGACGTCGAAAGCTACCAGGTCAAGCGCCCCCCGACCCGTATCACGGTGCGGCGCGCGCGCTCCTACCTCGATCCCGGCACCGAGGTGCTGCCGATGAGCCGGAGCTACACGGACTACGCGATTCCTCCGAACTATTCCCCTATGGGGGTCGTCTCTGGCCCGTCGGCGCCGGCGGGGTGGCAAAACCCGCATTGGCCGCTGCCGGGGCCGATGGAAGGCGGCAGTTTCCGCAATCTTTACGGCTGGTAGCGGCGCCCATGCTCGAGCTGCGGCGCCTCATCGCGGCGTGAAAGGATTCTGCCACCCTCCCGGCCGCCCCGGCGCGCGCGGCGGATAGGTCTTTTCCAGGTAGTCGAGCACGATCCGGCGCTCCTCGCCCTCGAGCGCCGGCATGTTGTGCCGTTGCGTCATGAAGGTCAGCGACTTGTCCCAGCGCGCGCGGTCCATGCCTTGCGCAGCCACCAGCTTGAAGTTGTGGCAGGCGACGCAGGCGTAGAAGGCCTCCTCGCGCCCCGGTCCGGGCGGAAAGTCCTCCGGGCTCTCGTCGCGTGGGGTGAACGCGGGCGTTTGCGCGAATGCTTGGCCGGACATTGCGCCGGTGAGAAAGGCCACGAGCAGGAGGAGAAGGCCCGTGTCCCGCACGCGGTGCAGCGCGTCCGTCATTGCGAGGAACGCAGCGACGAAGCAATCCAGATGCGGCACCCTAGTTCTGGATTGCTTCGCCTTCGGCTCGCAATGACGGGAGGAGGGCGTTTGTGAAGGTCCCGGTTCTGCGACGCATCGCTTCGCGAAGCGCCGCGCCCGGGACAAAAGCAGCGAATGCATGCGCACCAGCAACCTTTCGATCACCCCACCAGCACCGCGATGCGGTGCATCGGGTTGGCGCCGTAACCTTGCGGGTTCCAGTTGCCGGCGACGTGCGGCTGCATCAGGCCGCGCGCGTCGGTCCCGCGCGACCAGATCTCGTAGTAGCCGTCGCTCGGCACCTTCACGGTCGCGGTCCAGCGCTGCCAATCGTACTTGTTCTTCGGCTTGTCGAGCTTCGCCCTCTGCCAGCTGGCGCCGTAGTCGATCGAGACCGCGACCTCCTTGACGGCATGATCGCCCGCCCAGGCGACGCCGCGCAGCTTGAGCTCCTTGGCGCCGGCGCCGAGCTTGGTGCCGTTCGCCGGACTGGTGACGATCGAGCGCACCGGCATCGATTCGAGCTCCCGGAAGGTTTTGCCGTCGTCGTTGGAGCCCGGCACGATCGGCTTCACGGGAACGCGGTAGGAGGTGCCGCCCATACCCTGACCGTCGTGCACCTTGTCGCGCACCCAGATGCGGGTGAGCCATTTCTCCGACAAGGAGCCCGGCCAGCCGGCGATCACCAGCCGCAGCGGGAAGCCGTGCACGGCCGGGAGATCCTGGCCGTTCATCGCCCACGCGATCAAATTGTTCTCGTCCATCGCCTTCTTGATCGGCACGCCGCGCGACAGCGCCTGCCGGTTGGCATCGCCCGAAAGATGCGGGTCGGCACCGTAGTGCCCGGTGAACACCGCCGAGGGTTTCACGCCGGCGGCCTTGAGCACGTCGGAGAGCTTGACGCCGGTCCATTCCGCGCAGCCGACGCCGCCGTTGGTCCACTGATTGCCGCGCGCCTGCGGCACGAAGAACGAGCGGCCGTTGCCGCCGCATTCGAGCACCAGGCGGCGCGTCACCGGCTTGAACTTCTGCTTGAGCTCGCCGAGCGAAAGCTCGAGCTTGCTATTGACCTCGCCGTCGACGGCGAGCTTCCACTTGTCCGGCTCCTTGGTGGCGTCGGGAATCTGGCCGTTGTTGCGGATGAAGAACTTGTCGGTCGGCGTGGCCTCGTCGTCGAGCAGGTGCTCCGGCGTCTCGGCGACCAGCGGCCGGTCGCCGAGCACGACGAGGCCTTCGTCCTTGCCGGGGAATTTCAGCGGCTGCGGCCCCTTGGGCGGCCGCGCCCGCGCCGGAACCGCCCGCGGCCGGCGCCGCCGGCGGCCCGGCCGGCTGTCCTTGGGCGAACGCCGCCGGGATCATCCCGCCCGGCATGGTGGCGGCGAACGGGATGCCGCCGCCGAGCGCCGCCCCCATGGCGAGCAGCCCGGAGGCTTCCAGGAAGCCGCGCCGGCTGGCGCCGACCTTGCGGCCGAAGATCACCGCGTCGGCGCGCTCCGGGTCGTCGCCGTAAAGCTCCTCGATCGTGCGTTCGATGCATCCCGGCATTGTTGTTCCCCCGATGGCCTGTTGGACGAGTGAATAGGCCCAGGCTATCGCCCGCCGGCAGAAGGTCAATCTCCGGTTTGGCGGCGCAGTCAGGGGCGCGCCGAGGGGCGTCGTCGCAGCCCGCAGTTGCAATCATGTTTCGTTTAAGTAGGCTGCGGGTGATGCCCTCCGCAGTGTCATTTTCACTGCAAGGGGCCAACCGTCGCGGGGGGACGTTCGAAATGCCTGCAAATGAAGCATCTTTCAAGAAGCTGGTGGACGTGCCGGTGCACTACGACCGCCTGGAGGCTCCGTTCGGTTATGGGAGCAAGGGCAAGAGTCGGACATTCCATTGCCGCAACAGGCTTAAAGCCACGCTGGAGGCGTGCTTCAAGGAGTTGTTCGAGATATGGGGCCGCGACACGCCCTCAATCATTCTTTCGGCCGGGACGATAGGCGACGGCGAGAACGCGCACGGCCAGGGCTTTGCATTCGATCTCGACGGATTTTACTGGGGCGACCAAAAATTCATGATGATCAACTATCCGTCCGAGCGAGAATTCTATCTCGGGATCAATGCGCATCTATTTCTGCATTTCCCCCAGGTGTTGAGCTATCACTATCCGAACCACCGGGACCATTTTCATGTGGATTTCAATTTCTCGTTCAAGTTTCGCCCAGAATCGAACGCGCAAACATTCTTTCTCCAGGCCTGCCTCAAATACATCTTCGATCGGGATCTTGGAAACACCGGCGCCGACAGGGACGGTGTGGATGGGATGTTCGGCGGTGATACCGAAAGGGCCCTGACCAAGAACTCTCCAGGACGAGGGGCTGACCGGAAAGATCACAACCGAGGCCGGTTGGCAGAAATTCCTGAAGCTCTCACGCCAGCGGGCCTTTTCCCTCTAGTCCCCGACACGTCCCGGTGTGCGGCGATGGCCGCCGGGCAACGAGGTTCATGATGCCGCTTCACGCTGCTTTCAAAAGTCACGGAACCTTTGTCTACAACGCGCAGGGCACGTTGGAACGCTACAAGGACAACACCGGCGCCGGGCGTGGTGTGGTCAAGGCTTTCAACGCAATGGGCTTCAAATCCGCCTGGGTGCGACTGTTCGGCGTGCTCGGCGCGGTCGCGCATGCCCCCACGCTGGAGCTCATTACGGCGTTGCGCGACGGCGGAATTGAAGTTGCCGGATGGGGATACTGCCACGGTGCGGACTGGGAGACGGACCTCAGTCGATCAATCGACCAATGCGAGCGCTACGGCATTGCGGCATTTGTTGCCGACGTGGAACCGGGCAACTCCACCAGCGCGGGAAGGACGACGTGGTCCCGAAGGATCTTACCGCGCTATCTGGACGGACTCGGCGAGCATTTCCCGAGCGACAATATCGCGGTGTCCACTTGGCCCGTACCGAAAATTCAGGACGCCTACGATTCGGTCGAGCTGATGAAAATCGCGGCCCCGCGCGTTGGGATGTTCGCGCCGCAGGCGTACTGGATGACGTTTCCGAAGAAGGTCCACTACGACGCAACCGGTTTCAAGGAAGCCAAGTACCCTAAAAACAGCCGAAATCGTTCGTCCGGCTAGTGATCGATGCCTGGCGCAAGATGGGCATCCAAAATCCCCTCGTGGTCACCGGACAAGCCTACTGGGGGGAAGGGGGGCCAGATCAATCGGTCATGGAAGACAAGATGGAAGAGTTCGTCACGAGCTTCCAGGCATGGGACAAGATCGTCGGCTTCAACTGGTGGCACGCCGGCGGGGTCGGAGCAAAGGCGATGTCTCCCACGATGGTCGATACCCTGACGGCCGCGAAGCTCGATGAAAAGGGCTACGCGAACGCATAGCGCGCGACGGCTTTGAGGTGATGTCGGGATTTGTCCCGCACTACGCCAGCCGTTCCATCTCGGCCGCCACCGCTTCGCCCATCTCGCGCGTGCCGACCGTCGTGGTGCCGGCGCGAGGCGATGTCGGCGGTGCGAGAGCCCTTGGCGAGCACGGCCGCGATCGCGGCGTCGATCAGATCGGCTTCGTTCTGCATGCCGAACGAATAGCGCAGCGCCATCGCGAACGAGGCGAGCATCGCGATCGGGTTGGCGACGCCTTGCCCGGCGATGTCGGGCGCCGAGCCGTGCACCGGCTCGTACAGCGCCTTGCGCTTGCGCGTCTTCGGATCGACCTCGCCGAGCGAGGCGGAGGCCAGCATGCCGAGCGAGCCGGTGAGCATCGCGGCGACGTCGGAGAGCATGTCGCCGAACAGGTTGTCGGTGACGATGACGTCGAACTGCTTCGGGTTGCGCACGAGCTGCATGCCGCCGGCGTCGGCCAGCACGTGCTCGAGCGTGACGTCCGCGAACTCGCGCCGGTGCAAGGCCGTCATCACCTCGTTCCACAGCACGCCCGTCTTCATCACGTTGCGCTTCTCCATCGAGGTGACCTTGTTGCGGCGCTTGCGCGCCAGCTCGAAGGCGACGCGGCCGATGCGCTCGATCTCGTAGGTGTCGTAGACCTGGGTGTCGACCGCGCGCTTCTGGCCGTTGCCGAGATCGGTGATGGTCTTCGGCTCGCCGAAATAGACCCCGCCGGTGAGCTCGCGCAGGATCATGATGTCGAGCCCCTCGACCAGCTCGCGCTTGAGCGAGGAGGCGTCCGCGAGCGCCGGATAGGTCACGGCCGGGCGCAGGTTGGCGTAGAGCGCGAGGTCCTTGCGCAGCCGCAGCAGCCCCGCCTCCGGCCGGTGCTCGTACGGCACGCGGTCCCACTTCGGCCCGCCGACCGAGCCGAAGAGCACCGCATCGGCGCGCTCCGCCTTGGCGACGGTCGCGTCGGTCACCGGCACGCCGTGCGCGTCGTAGGCCGCGCCGCCGACACAGCCCCTCCTCGGTCTCGAAGCGGCCCATGCCGTGCGCGTTCATCCAGGCGATCAGCCGCGTGACCTCGGCCATCACCTCGGGGCCGATGCCGTCGCCGGGGAGCAGCAGGAGGTGGTGGGTAGGCATGAGGGATTTTCGCCAGTGAGGAAGCCGCGCGGACTGCTATCGGGCAGCCAAGGGCTTGGCAAGGCGAATTCGATCAGTACGCCGTTGCGGTGAGCGACAGCCCTGTTTATACTAGTCATCTGACTAGTTAGGAGCACTCAATGAAGACGTGGCCCGTGCAGGACGCGAAGGCGCGGTTCAGCGAACTCCTCGATGCCTGCCTGCGGGATGGTCCGCAACTGGTGACACGTCGCGGCGCGGACGCCGCCGTCCTGGTGCCTGCCGATCAGTGGCGGCGGCTGGCCAAGATTGCGAAGCCGACCCTGAAGGAACTGCTGCTGACCGATGCGGCGCGGGGCAACCTTCGTGTCCCACCGCGCGGCCGGCGGCGGCGCCGAGTTGCCGGCTTCGAATGATCGACGATGTATCTTTTGGATACCAACATCATCTCGGAACTAAGAAAAGCGCGGCCGCATGGCGCGGTGACGGCTTGGCTGCGAAGTGTCGACAATCGACACCTTCACTTGTCGGCCGTGACGCTCGGAGAGATTCAAGCCGGCATCGAGATCACCCGCGAGCAGGATCCGGCGAAAGCCAATGAGATCGAGATTTGGGCGGATCAAGTGGCTCAAACATGGAATATCCTACCGATGGATGCCGAGACATTTCGACTTTGGGCGAGACTCATGCACCGGCGGTCAGACACGATGATTGAGGACGCGATGATTGCCGCCACCGCGCATGTTCACGGTCTGCGGGTCGTCACTCGCAATGTTAGGCATTTTCGCGACTTCCCAGTAGGAGTGCTCGATCCCTACGAGCAATCCTAGGCGCAGCATTGGAGGAGACCCCATGACTTCTCGCTGGCCTATCTCCCTGTCAGCATTCACCCTGATGTTTTCGGCGGCCGCCGCGTTGGCCGTGGAGCTCAATCCCGCGGCGCTCGCCTACAAGCTGCCGGACCAGCTGCAATGGCGCGACCCGACCGGCGCCGCCGGCGTCAACCAGGTCATCCTGCAGGGCGACCCGACCAAGCCCGGCCTCTATGTCGTGCTTAACCGCTTCAAGCCGGGCAATTTCAGCCGCCCGCACTTCCATCCCAAGGATCGCTTCATCACCGTAGTGAAGGGCACGTGGTGGGTCGCCACCGGCAACAAGTTCGACCCCGCGACCGAGACCGTACCGATGCCCGCCGGCTCGTTCGTCACGCATTACGGCAACCAGGTGCACTGGGACGGCGCCAAGGACGAGGAAGCCTGGGTGTTGATCGTCGGCGACGGCCCGGGAATCTCGACGCGGGTCGAGGAGGCCGAACGCAGCTCGATCTTTGGCTTGCCGCATTTTCTACGAGTGCCGTCCCCGCGAAGGGGCGGGCCCGGAACCACTGATCTCGCGGTCCTTGCTCTGAAGGTGGGCGCTTATTGGATGCCCGCGTTGGCGCGCATGACACCAGCGGCATCAGATTCCGACTCGTCATGCCCGGCACCCGGGTCCGGCCTTTTGGCCGGCCCGGGCGTGAAGCCTTGTGCCGGGCATCCACGTCTTTCTTCGTCGGCGGTGCCGCACGCAAGACGTGGATGGCCGGGACAACCCTCGCAATCGCTGTGGCGATTGCTCGCCCGGCCATGACGGGTGCTTGGGTCAACACCTGGCGCCGTTTGCATGACAGCAACAGCGTCTGCCGCAAGACGACTCAGCTCCGCCGCTTGGCGGTGACCTCGATCTCGATCTTCATCTCCGGCCGGTAGAGCGCCGTCACCGCCACCAGGGTGGCGGCCGGACGGATGGCGCCGAAGAACTCGCCGAAGATCGGCAGCACGCGGTCCGCGTCGGCGATGTCGGTGAGGTAGTAGGTTGCCCGCACCACGTCGGCGAGCGCGAAGCCGGCCTCCTCGAGCACGCGCGCGATGGTGCGAGGCAGTTGCGCGCCTGCTGCCTCGACCGTCTCCGGCATCGTCATGGTGGCGTAGTCGTAGCCGGTGGTGCCGGCCACGAACACGAAGTCGCCATCGACGACCGCGCGGCTGTAGCCGGCCACGCGCTCGAACGGCGAGCCGCTGGAGATGAGACGGCGAGTCATGCGATTCTTCCTACAACGAAGCGGCGTTAGCGCCGACGGTTCTTCATCGTCATTGCCGGGCTTGACCAGGCTTAACCCGGCAATCCATCCCACGAAATCGATCTTTTTTTGGATGGATGCGCGGGTCAACCCTCGCAATCGCTGTGGCGATTGCTCGCCCGCGCATGACGAATCAATACGAGCGCGTGAAGCGCTTGAAGAAGCGGCGAAAATCCGCGCCGTTTCCGCCCTGGCCGTGCAGCGCGATGACCAGCGGACGCGCGCCGGCCGATGCCGGCGCGGGCCGATGCAGCACCGCCGTGCGCTCGACCCGTCGAGGCGCGAGCCGGACGCACTTCGGCCGCCACCGCGCCGTGCCCGGCGGCGGCCGCGACCACCCAGAGCGAGGCAAGCGCGCACAGCGATGAGCGCCGGCTCGACATTCAGCCCCCGTTCACGTTGGCGCGCATGTGATCCACCAGCTGCCGCGCATAGGGCGGCAGCGCGTCGAAGTCGCGCACGCAGATCGTGAGCTCGCGCAGCGCCCACGCGTCGGTGAGGTCGACGGCCTTGATCGCCATGCTCTTGGCGGCCCAGCGCACCGTCGTGTCGGGCACGATGCCGACGCCGACATTGCGCTCCACCAGGCGGCAGACCGCGTCGAAGCTGCGCAGCTGCACGCGCAGCGCGCAGCGGGCGTCCGGCGCGCGCCGCCTTGTCGGCGAGGAAGCGCTGGATCGCGCTCGCGCGGTCGAGCCCGACGAAGTCGTAGTCGAGCACCTCGGCGAAGCGCGATCTTCGCGCGCCGCGCCAGCGGATGGTCGCGCGCCACCACCAGCACGAAGCGATCGCTGCGGAACGGATAGGTGGTGAGCCGGCCGGCATCGACCGTTGCCGGCGACGATGCCGATGTCGCCGACGCCTTCGGCGATCAGGCCGACGATCTCGTCGCTCAGCCGTTCCTCCAGATCGACGCTGACATGCGGATGGGCGGCCAGGAACGAGCTCAGCGTCTCGGGCAGGAACTCGGTCAGCGCATTGGTGTTGGAGAGCACCCGCACCTGTCCGGCGAGGCCGCCCGCATAGGCGCCGAGGTCCTCGCGCAGGCGCTCGGCCTGCGCCAGGATGGTGCGGGCATGCTGCAGCAGCGTGCGGCCGGCCTGCGTCGGCGTCACGCCCTGGCGGCCGCGCACCAGCAGCGGCGCGCCCAGCGCCTCCTCCATGTTGCGGATGCGGGTGCGAGGCTGCGGCGAGCGCCAGATGGGCGCGCTCCGGCCCCATGGGTGATGCTGCCCGCCTCGACCACGTGGCGGAACAGGCTGAGGTCGGTGAGGTCGAAGCGCACTGGACAACCTTCGCGGTTTGGCGAAGGCAAGCTACGCCAAATAGATGATTGCCAGCTAGTTTTCGGCTGGCATGCTTCGTCGATGGCGAAGTCTAGGCGCCTTCTGCCCAATGGGACACCTGAGCGGTTTGCGCGCGATCCGCGCGATCGTTCGGTTCCGCAACCCTGGCTGCATTGCGGCAGCGACGGGCATCGGTTACGAACAGCTTCAAGCTGAGCGGCGCGGAGCCGATCATGGCTGAGGCAAAAGCATCCCAGGCACGCGGCAACCGTCCGCTCTCGCCGCACCTGCAGATCTACCAGCCGATGCTGACGATGATGATGTCGATCGCGCATCGCATCACCGGCGCGGCGCTCTATTTCGGCATGCTGCTGCTGGCCTGGTGGCTGATGGCGGCGGCCGTCGGGCCCGAACGCCTATGCCAGGGTGCAGTGGTTCATGGGCTCGTGGATCGGCCGGCTGGTGCTGTTCGGCTGCACCTGGGCGCTGATGCACCACATGCTGGGCGGCATCCGCCACCTGATCTGGGACATCGGCTACGGCTTCGGCCCGATCCGAGCGCGAATGGCTGACGCGCGCGACCCTGATCGGCGCGATCGTCCTCACGCTGCTGTTGTGGGTCGTCGGCTATCCTGGTGGTGGGGCTGGCATGACCGCGCCGCTCCGCGATATGCGCACGCCGCTCGGCCGCGTCCGCGGGCTCGGCTCCGCGCGCTCGGGCACGGCGCATTTCTGGCATCAGCGGCTGACCTCGGTCGCCGGCGTCGCGCTGACCGATCGCCTTCGTCGTCATCGTGATGGCGGTCATGGGCCGCAATCACGCCGCCGTGGTGCAGATCCTCGGCTCGCCGCTGGTCGCGATCCTGATGCTGCTGTTCGTGCTCAACACCACCTACCACATGTGGCTCGGCATGCAGGTGATCGTCGAGGACTACGTGCACCACGAGCTCGGCAAGCTCGCGCTGCTGATGGTCAACACCTTCTTCTGCGATCGTCGTCGGCCTTGCCTGCGTCTACGCGCTGCTCAAGCTGAGTTTCGGAGTCTGATCCCATGGCGAGCAACGGCGCATCGAACGGCGCAGACGCCTCTGCGGTCAACGGCCGCGCCTATCCGATCGAGGACCACACCTTCGACGTCGTGGTGGTCGGCGCCGGCGGCGCCGGCTTGCGCGCGGTGGTCGGCTGCGCCGAGGCGGGCCTGCGCACCGCCTGCATCACCAAGGTGTTCCCGACCCGCTCGCACACCGTGGCGGCGCAGGGCGGCATCGCGGCCGCGCTCGGCAACATGGGCGAGGACGACTGGCGCTGGCACATGTACGACACCGTCAAGGGCGCCGACTGGCTCGGCGACCAGGACGCGATCGAATATCTCTGCCGCAACGCGCCGGCGGCCGTCTACGAGCTCGAGCACTGGGGCGTGCCGTTCTCGCGCACCGACGACGGCAAGATCTATCAGCGGCCGTTCGGCGGCATGACCACGCACTACGGCAAGGGCACCGCGCAGCGCACCTGCGCGGCGGCCGACCGCACCGGCCACGCCATGCTGCACACCATGTACGGCCAGTCGCTGCGGCATTCGGCGCGAGTTCTTCATCGAGTATTTCGCGCTCGACCTGATCATGGACGACGAGGGCCGCTGCCGCGGCGTGATCGCGCTTTGCCTCGACGACGGCACGCATCCACCGCTTCCGCGCGCAGACGACGATCCTGGCGACCGGCGGCTACGGCCGCGCCTATTTCTCCTGCACCTCGCGCCCACACCTGCACGGGCGACGGCAACGCCATGGTGCTGCGCGCCGGCCTGCCGCTGGAGGACATGGAATTCGTGCAGTTCCATCCGACCGGCATCTACGGCGCCGGCTGCCTGATCACCGAGGGCTCGCGCGGCGAGGGCGGCTACCTGGTCAATTCCGAGGGCGAGCGCTTCATGGAGCGCTACGCGCCGTCCGCCAAGGACCTCGCCTCGCGCGACGTGGTCTCGCGCGCGATGACGATCGAGATCCGCGAGGGCCGCGGCGTCGGCAAGGAGAAGGACCACATCCATCTGCACCTCGACCATCTCGATCCCGCAGATGCTGCACGAGCGGCTGCCGGGCATTTCCGAGATCGGCGCGCATCTTCGCCGGCGTCGACGTGACGCGCGAGCCGATCCCGGTGCTGCCGACCGTGCACTACAACATGGGCGGCATCCCGACCAACTACCACGGCGAGGTGCTGACCAAGAAGAACGGCGATCCCGACGACGTGGTGCCCGGCCTGATGGCGCTCGGCGAGGCGGCCTGCGTCTCGGTGCACGGCGCCAACCGCCTCGGCTCGAACTCGCTGATCGACCTCGTCGTGTTCGGCCGCGCGGCGGCGCTGCGCTGCGCCGAGACGGTCGAAGCCGGCGAGCAGCAACGCGCGAGCTGCCGACGCGACTCGGCCGAGCGCGCGCTCGCCCGGCTCGACCGCTTCCGCCACGCCTCCGGCGGCACGCCGACGGCCGAGCTGCGGCTGAAGATGCAGAAGGTGATGCAGACGAATTGCGCGGTGTTCCGCACCGGCGAGGTTCTGGAAGAGGGCCACAAGCTGATCCACGACGTCTACGCCGGCATGCGCCGACATCGCGCGTCACCGACCGCTCGCTGATCTGGAACTCCGACCTGGTCGAGACGCTGGAACTCGACAACCTGATCGCGCAGGCGGTCGTCACCATGGACTGCGGCGCTGCAACCGCACCGAAAGCCGCGGCGCGCACGCGCGCGAGGACTTTCCCGAGCGCGACGACGAGAACTGGATGAAGCACACGCTGGCCTGGATCGATCGAGACGCGGCAAGGTCACGCATCGACTATCGCCCGGTGCACACCTACACGCTGTCGAACGACGTCGCCTATATCGAGCCGAAGGCGCGGGTGTATTGACTATCGGAGCCGACGCATGGTCCAGCTCACGCTGCCGAAGAATTCCAAGGTCACCGAAGGCAAGACCTGGCCGCAGCGCCGGCCGAGCGCCGCCAAGCGCGTCACCGAGTTCCGCATCTATCGCTGGAACCCGGACGACGGCAAAAATCCGCGCATCGACACCTACTACGTCGACCGCGACGACTGCGGCCCGATGGTGCTCGACGCGCTGATCTGGATCAAGATCGAACATCGATCCGACGCTGACCTTCCGCCGCTCCTGCCGCGAGGGCATCTGCGGCTCCTGCTCGATGAACATCGACGGCACCAACACGCTCGCCTGCACGCGCGGCATGGACGAGATCAAGGCATCCGGTCACGATCTATCCGCTGCCGCACATGCCGGTGGTGAAGGACCTGGTGCCGGACCTCACGGCGTTCTACGCGCAGTACGCCTCGATCGAGCCGTGGCTGCAGACCGTGACGCCGACGCCGCAGAAGGAATGGCGGCAGTCGCGAGCAGGAGCGCGCGCAAGCTCGACGGCCTCTACGAGTGCATCCTGTGCGCCTGCTGCACCACCTCGTGCCCGAGCTACTGGTGGAACGGCGACCGCTATCTCGGCCCCGCGGCGCTGCTGCAGGCGGAGCGCTGGCTCAACGACAGCCGCGACGAGGCGACCGGCGAGCGGCTCGACTTCCTGGAGGACCCGTTCCGGCTCTATCGCTGCCACACGATCCTGAACTGCTCGAAGGCGTGCCCGAAGGGCCTCAATCCGGCGCAGGCGATCGCCGAGATCAAGAAGCCACGATGGTCGAACGGCAGGTGAGTCGCAGGAGGGTCGCCGCATGATCGACCAGTCGGCTTTCCGGTCTCCGACTACGCGCGGTCGAAGGCCTTCTACGAGAAGGCGCTGGTGCCGCTCGGCTACACGCTGATCATGGAAGTCACCGCCGAGCAGACCGAGAAGCGGCAGCGCCGGCCGCCGGTTTCGGCAACGGCGGCAAGCCGGATTTCTGGATCGGCGGCGAGGGTGCGCTGCAACGGCGTGCTGCACGTCGCGCATCGTGGCCGAACGACCGCGCAACCGTCGATGCCTTCTACCGCGTGGCGCTGGCCGCCGGCGGCAAGGACAACGGCGCGCCGGGTCTGCGGCCGCACTATCATCCGAACTACTACGGCGCGTTCGTGCTCGATCCCGACGGCCACAATATCGAGGCCGTCTGTCACGCGCCGGCGTGATCACGCAGGAGCGTTCACCAACCTCCTCATGCTGAGAGCCTGCCGCGGACTTGATCCGGGGTGCTTTCCCGGACGAAGTCTGGGAAGCCAGTGGTTTCAGTGCCCTCCAAACCCCTCATGCTGCGAGCCTGTCCCGGACTTGATCCGGGATGCTTTCCCCGACGAAGTCGGGGAAGAAGCCTCGAAGCACGCACCGCGGCGCCGTTGGAGACTTCTGGAACATTCCTCGGATCAAGTCCGAGGACAGGCTCTTCGAGACGCGTCGCTACGCGACGCTCCTCAGGATGAGGGTCAATTTTCGGCCAGACTTTCAGGATGAGGGACGAGTTCAGGCCGGCCGGAGCCCTGCTGCTGCAAATCGAGCGCCGCGATCGCAAAGCCGATCGTGTCCGCATAGGACTCGCGCAGCAGCGACAGCGCCGTTGGCTGGCGGGTGACAAGCTCGCCTGCGACGCTGCCGAAATCGAAGGCGAGCTCGGCGCCGAACTTGCGCACCAGGTGCTGCATCGGCAAGTTGTCGGCGAGGCACGCCATGTGCAGCCGCCGGACGCCGCGGTTGCGTGCGGAGAGCAGCGTGCGCTCGAGCAGCGCGGAGCCGACACCGTGGTTCTGCCATGGCCGCTCGATGCTCAGCGCGGCCTCCGCCTCATGACTTTCGCCCAACGGACGCAGCTCGCCGACGCCGCGCAAAACGCCGTCAGCGAAAAATCCGTGCAGCACGCTGCCGAGACGTGGAGCGAGGTCGACGTAGTTGTGAATGAAGTCGTCGGAGACGCCGCCCCCGAACCGGCTGCGACGGCTTGCGGAGTCGAGCCGCAGCAGATGATCGCGATAGGGGTCGCGGTCGCCGCTCCACAATTTGCGGATCAGCCCGCCGTTGGGAAGAAGATCGGACATCAAGAGCCTCCTTTCAGGCCATTGCGTCTGACCCTTCCTTCACGCTTCCTCCGTTCCGCCAGCGCAGCAAATCTTGAGGATATGCGCGCCACACCCTCCAATATGTGGCGACGCGAAGGTGGCGGCACAAGCGGCCTGCGCATGATGCCGAAAAGTTGCAGGGTCTCAGAACCGATCATCGCGGCTCTGCAAGACCATAGCGCCAAGCACCAAGACGGAAGCGGCCGGGGGAAGGCCCGGCCGCTTCATTATCACGCGCGTGCGCGGGAGGCTTAGCCGCCGTAGGGACGGCTGGCGCGGTCGAACCACGCCTTCTCGGCGGCGTCGAACGCAGGCCCGCTCGCATTCTGGCCCTGGATCGCCGTGCGGGCCGCAACCGGCGCAACAGTCCGCTGGCCATAGGCGACCGGCGCAACGGTCCGCTGACCGTAGTACTCGGCCTTCGAGGGCACGTTGATGTCCGGGGAGCCTTCACCGGCACCGGCGAAGCCGACCGAGGCCGAGCTGAAAAACAGTATCGTTGCGAGAGCAAGCGCGAGCTTGGTCATTGTCGTATCTCCTGAGTTGGGGCGCTTCATCGATTGCTTCGATGAGTTGCCGTCGCCTTTTCGGTGGCGGGGAGATACGTGCCGCCCGGATCACTTGCCAATCACATGAGTTCGCCCGTTCTCACGAAATGCCGCACGCGCATGTGATGATTGCGTGAAAGAAACATCGGTGAAACATTCGCGCAAACGAGAGCGGCCGGCGCTTGACGCCGGCCGCTCCTCGTCTCGACTGTCGCGATGTCGCGTCAGTCCCAATCGTAACCGTAATAGCCGCGCGGGGCGTAGCCGGTATTGAAGTCGGTTTCGATCACCACTCGCGGGCCGCCGTAGCCAAAGCCGGGCGAACCGTAGACGTAGCCCGGCGAACCGTAGGCGTAGCCGGGGGAGCGGTAGACGTAGCCGGGCTGACGCCAGCCGGACCACCCGTAGGCGTATGGCGCGCCACCGCGGTCATGATTCCACCAATCGGTGATGCCGGACGAACCCTCGCCCGCCATGGACGGCGCCGTCATCCCGATGACGAGTACTGCGGCGAGCGCGGCCGCGGTTTTGGTGAACATCTGGGCCTCCTGTTCTTGCGCGTCGGATTGGGCTCGCATGGGCGAGCGCATACCAAGGCAACGGCTCATTCGGCCGGTTGTTCCGGCGGGTGCTATGCGCCTTGACCCCCACCATGCTGCCTCCAAGGGGGAGCCTGCCACAAATCATCGGGTCGAGGGCGTCTATGGCGAGCTGGGCGCCAAGGCAACCGTCGACGGGGATGAATTCAGAGCGGCAAAGACGGCGCGCGGACGATGCGGCCTTGTCGTGGCGGTGCCGGCGCGGCTATGGCTAGGGCGGCCGATTCCTCCTCACATTTCTTTGATGTCCCCCACAATAAGTTCCCGTTACGCCGCCCTGGTCGCGGCCGGAGAGATCGAGCGCGATCCCGCGCAGGACGCGGTCGTCGGCCAGGCTCGATGCGGCTCGCAGGCGCGCCTGCGCCGAGCACCGGCTGGCGCGCAAGTCGTCGTCGCTCGGCTGGCTGTTCGGCCGGCGCGAGACCGAGCCGCTCAAGGGCCTCTACGTGTTCGGCGACGTCGGCCGCGGCAAGACCATGCTGATGGACCTGTTCTTCGCGGCGAGCCCGGTCGAGCGCAAGCGCCGCACGCACTTCCATGAGTTCATGCTCGACGTGCACGAGCGCGTGCACGCCTGCCGCCAGCAGCTCAAGCGCGGCGAGGTCAAGGGCGACGATCCGATCGCGCCGGTCGCGGCCGCGATCTGGCCGACGAAGCATGGCTCCTGTGCTTCGACGAGTTCCACGTCACCGACATCGCCGACGCCATGATCCTCGGCCGGCTGTTCACGCACCTGTTCGAGCACGGCGTCGTGGTGGTCGCGACCTCCAACGTCGGCGCCCGACGACCTCTACCGGGACGGGCTCAACCGCGCCCTGTTCCTGCCGTTCATCGCGCTGCTCAAGGAGCACATGGACGTGGTGCGGCTCGAGGCGCGCACCGACTTCCGCCTCGAGAAGCTCGCCGGCGTGCCGGTCTGGTACGCGCCGCGCGACGAAGACGCCGACGTGGCGCTCGACATGGCGTGGGAGCGCCTGACCGGCGCGTTCTCGGGCGAGCCGCGCGAGCTCGCCGTGAAGGGGCGCGTCGTCCGCGTGCCGGAGGCCGCGATGGGCGTCGCGCGCTTCTCGTTTCGCCGAGCTGTGCGAGCAGCCGCTCGGCGCCGCCGACTACCTGCGCATCGCGCACGAGTTCCACACCATCCTGATCGATCACATTCCGGTCATGGACCTACGCAGAAGCGCAACGAAGCCAAGCGCTTCATCATCCTGATCGACACGCTGTACGACCACGCCGTCAAGCTCATCGCCTCGGCCGAGGCCGAGCCCGACGCGCTCTACTCGGGCGGACGAAGGCGTCGAGGCGCAGGAGTTCCGCCGCACCGCCTCGCGCCTGATCGAGATGCGCTCGGAGGACTACCTGGCGCTCCCGCACGGCCGGCGCGCCGCGGCGGCGACCGAACCGGCCGGTATCGTGGAAACCTGAGCAGGACCCCTTCTGGACGGGTCACCGTGGTATAATGTATTATAGCGCAACTCAGCGCTGCTTGAACGCCTCGCCGGGAACGGGCTAATCAGCCGCGCGCGCGGCCGTTTCTGAGGCCGTCCTCGCGAAGGACATTTTCCCACATGGCGCGTCACAAGATTGCATTGATCGGTGCCGGCCAGATCGGCGGCACGCTCGCCCACCTCATCGGCCTCAAGGAACTGGGCGACGTGGTGCTGTTCGACATCGCGGAGGGCATTCCGCAGGGCAAGGCGCTCGACATCGCCCAGTCCTCGCCGATCGGCGGCTTCGATGCGCGCTTTGCCGGCACCAATTCCTACGAGGCGATCGAGGGCGCCGACGGTGTGCATCGTCACCGCCGGCGTGCCGCGCAAGCCCGGCATGAGCCGCGACGACCTGCTCGGCATCAACCTCAAGGTCATGGAGCAGGTCGGCGCCGGCATCCGCAAATACGCCCCGAACGCCTTCGTCATCTGCATCACCAATCCGCTCGACGCCATGGTGTGGGCGCTGCAGAAGATGCTGCGGCCTGCCGCAAGCACATGGTGGTCGGCATGGCGGGCGTGCTCGACTCCGCGCGCTTCCGCTATTTCCTGGCCGACGAGTTCAACGTCTCGGTCGAGGACGTCACCGCCTTCGTGCTCGGCGGCCACGGCGACGACATGGTGCCGCTGGTGCGCTACTCGACGGTCGCCGGCATTCCGCTGCCCGACCTGGTGCGAGATGGGCTGGACCACGCAGGCGCGGCTCGATGCGATCGTCCAGCGCACGCGCGACGGCGGCGCCGAGATCGTCAACCTGCTCAAGACCGGCTCGGCCTTCTACGCGCCGGCGGCCTCCGCCATCGCGATGGCGGAGAGCTACCTGCAAGGACAAGAAGCGCGTGCTGCCCTGCGCGGTCTAGCTCAACGGCGAATACGGCGTGCGCGACATCTATGTCGGCGTGCCGGTGGTGATCGGCGCCAAGGGCGTCGAGCGCATCGTCGAGATCGAGCTCAGCGGGGCCGAGCGGGACATGTTCGAGAAGTCGGTCGCCTCGGTGCAGAGCCTGATCGACGCCTGCAAGAAGATCGCGCCCGACCTCGGGAAGTGACGCCGATTCGCTGCTGTAGCGGCGCCGTTCGGGACGCTGCGCACAGGGAGGCCACGCATGAACATCCACGAGTACCAGGCGAAAGCGATCCTGCGGGATTCGGCGTGCCGGTCCCGCGCGGCGTCGCGGCGTTCACGGTCGAGGAGGCGGTCAAGGCGCGCGCAGGACCTCGGCGGTCCGGTCTACGTGGTGAAGGCGCAGATCCATGCCGGCGGGCGCGGCAAGGCCGGCGGCGTCAAGGTGGTCAAGTCGCATCGACGACGTGCAGAAGGAGGCCAAGCGCATGCTCGGCGCGACCCTGGTCACCCAGCAGACCGGTCCGCGCGGCAAGGAGGTGCACCGCCTCTACATCGAGGAAGGCGCCGCGATCGAGCGCGAGTTCTATCTCTCGGCGCTGGTCGACCGCGCGACCTCGCGCGTCGCCTTCGTCGTCTCGACCGAGGGCGGCATGGACATCGAGGAAGTGGCGCGCAGACGCACCCGGAGAAGATCGTCACGCTTCAGCGATCGATCCGGCGACCGGCATCATGCCGCATCACGGCCGCCGGGCTGGCGCAGGCGCTCGGGCTCACCAACGATCTCGCCAAGCAGGCCGAGAGCCTGATCGGCAAGCTCTACCAGGCGTTCGTCGCCAAGGACATGAGCCTGCTCGAGATCAATCCCGCTGATCGTCACCAAGAACGGCCAGCTCGTCTGCCTCGACGCCAAGATCGGCGTTCGACGACAACGCGCTCTACCGCCATCCCGACCTCGTGGCGCTGCGCGACCTCACCGAGGAGGACGAGAAGGAGATCGAGGCCTCGAAGCACGACCTCAACTACATCGCGCTCGACGGCACCATCGGCTGCATGGTCAACGGCGCCGGGCTCGCCATGGCGACCATGGACATCATCAAGCTCTACGGCGAGGAGCCGGCGAACTTCCTCGACGTCGGCGGCGGCGCCACCAAGGAGAAGGTGACGGCGGCGTTCAAGATCATCACCGCCGACCCGAAGGTGAAGGGCATCCTGGTCAACATCTTCGGCGGCATCATGAAGTGCGACATCATCGCCGAGGGCGTGGTGGCGGCGGTGAAGGAAGTCGGCCTGCGCGTGCCGCTGGTGGTGCGGCTCGAAGGCACCAACGTCGAGCTCGGCAAGGAGATCATCGCCAAGTCGAACCTCAACGTGATCTCGGCCGACGACCTCGACGATGCGGCGCAGAAGATCGTCAAGGCGGTGAAGAAGCGCCTGATGACGCTCGACGGTCGCTATCAGGTCCTGGGCCTCATCTGTGGCCATGTCGCCGCGGCCATCGGCTTCTGGCAGGCTTCATCGTATTCCGGATCGCGCTGACGGCGTGTGGATCGGTCGCTGCAAGACGCGAGGTCGCGCAATACGGAGCGATGCGGCCATGGTCGAACGCCGAGCGATGAAGATTCCAAACCCCATGGTTAGGCGTATCGGTCTCCCAGCATGTCGTTGGCATGCGGTCGGTCGCGGCCTGCGGTGTCGATCGTGCGTGGCGCCCTGACGTCGCGGATGCGCACAGCCGCGTGCCTCACGTTGGCAGGTCTTGTTGCCTAGATCGCATCGTTCTTTACCAGCGCATGGTTGCCGCTGATCTGGACGGCCGCGATGACGCCGCGCACAAGATGTGAAGGCGGTGAGATCGATCGATGCAGCGAACTCGGCGCATCGTCTCTTGTCGGCCGGCGATGTGCTGTTCGGCAGTCCTGTGCGTGTGCTTATGCGATGCCAGCTCGCCATTTCGATCGGTCGGCTGATGCATACTGTCCGCGATCGGCAGATCGGATCCTGCGGATCATCTATGTCAGTCTGATTGTGCTGGCTGCCTGCATTCCATTGGCGTTTTGGCTTTACGCGACGATTTTTCCGCTGCCTGGCGGTCTGAGCATGGGGCCCGGGCTGATTCTGATGCTGATGGCTGGTCCGACAGGCTGAGGCTGGGTGCTTGGATGGCCTTTGGGATGCTTTGCGCTTGATATTGTTTTCCTGCACAATCGAATCCGGCTCATGAGTTCCTTGCAAAGGCTTCGGCCAGAACGGCCAGCAATCCATCAGCGATCGGCTTGAATATCGTCACAGTTACGCATAAACCGTGCGACCATCGAGACGCTGCATGAAGAACATGGCTCAGAGTGACTGAATGTCCATCCTCATCGACAAGAACACCAAGGTCATCTGCCAGGGCTTCACCGGCAAGAACGGCACGTTCCATTCCGAGCAGGCGATCGCCTACGGCACCAAGATGGTCGGCGGCACCTCGCCCGGCAAAGGCGGCACGATGCATCTCGGCCTGCCGGTGTTCGACACGGTGGCGCAGGCGCGCGACGAGACCGGCTGCGACGCGAGCGTGATCTACGTGCCGCCGGCCGGCGCCGCCGACGCGATCTGCGAGGCGATCGACGCCGAGATCCCGCTCATCGTCTGCATCACCGAGGGCATCCCGGTGCTCGACATGGTGAAGGTGAAGCGCGCGCTCGACGGCTCGAAGTCGCGCCTGATCGGGCCCAACTGCCCGGGCGTGATGACGGCCGGCGAATGCAAGATCGGCATCATGCCGGGCAACATCTTCAAGCCCGGCAAGGTCGGCATCGTGTCGCGCTCCGGCACGCTGACCTACGAGGCGGTGTTCCAGACCACCCAGGAGGGGCTCGGCCAGACCACCGCGGTCGGCATCGGCGGCGATCCGGTCAAGGGCACCGAGTTCATCGACGTGCTGGAGATGTTCCTCGCCGACGACGACACCGAGGCGATCGTCATGATCGGCGAGATCGGCGGCGCGGCCGAGGAGGACGCGGCCGCAGTTCATCAGGACGAGGCCAAGCGCGGCCGCAAGAAGCCGATGGTCGGCTTCATCGCCGGCCGCACCGCGCCGCCCGGCCGCCGCATGGGCCACGCCGGCGCCATCATCTCGGGCGGCAAGGGCGACGCCGAATCCAAGATCGCCGCCATGGAGGCGGCCGGCATCAAGGTGTCGCCGTCGCCGGCGCGGCTCGGCAAGACCCTGGTCGAAGTGCTGAAAGGCTGATTCAGCCTTCTGCTTTCAAGCGCGCAATTCGCCTTAATATGGACAGTGCGAGCTCGCGAATCGGCGCCGTAGATAGAGGCGCTATGGGTTAACTACGCCGCCTCAAGCTCGCGAATCCGGCGGCCGATCGCGCCTTGAGCTCGTATGCCGCTTGGAGGCCGCCCGCGGCGCGCCGAACGAGCACCAGAGGATGACGATGTCTCGCCAGGACGCGAACGCGGCTTTCGCCCGCACCTCCTTCCTCTACGGCGGCAACGCCGCGCTACATCGAAGACCTCTACGCCCGCTACGACGGCCGACCCGGACGCGGTCGATGCCGAGTGGCGGGACTTCTTCCAGAGCCTGAAGGACGACGCCGGCGACGCCGGAAGGCGCGAGCGGGCCGTCCTGGAAGCGCGCCGACTGGCCGCGCCCGGCGCGCGACGAGCTGATCTCGGCGCTCGACGGCGACTGGGCCGGGGTCGAGAAGGGCGGTCGGCGACAAGATCAAGGCGCAAGGCGCAGGCCAAGGGCGTCGAGGTCTCGGCCGCCGACGTGCAGCAGGCGACGCGCGATTCGGTGCGCGCCCTGATGCTGATCCGCGCCTACCGCATGCGCGGCCACCTGCACGCCAATCTCGATCCGCTCGGGCTTGCGACGCCGCACGGACCACGAGGAGCTCGATCCGCGCTCCTACGGCTTCGCGCGAAGCCGACTACGACCGCAAGATCTTCATCGACCACGTGCTCGGGCTCGAATTCGCGCACGCTGCGCGAGATCGTCGCCATCCTGCAGCGCACCTACTGCCAGACGCTCGGCGTCGAGTTCATGCACATCTCCGACCCGGCGCAGAAGGCCTGGATCCAGGAGCGCATCGAAGGGCCCGACAAGGAGATCACCTTCACGCCGCGAGGGCAAGCGCGCGATCCTCAACAAGCTGGTCGAGGCCGAAGGCTTCGAGAAGTTCTGCGACCTCAAATTCACCGGCACCAAGCGCTTCGGCCTCGACGGCGGCGAGTCGATGATCCCGGCGCTCGAGCAGATCATCAAGCGCGGCGGCGCGCTCGGCGTGCAAGGAGATCGTCCTCGGCATGGCGCATCGCGGCCGCCTCAACGTGCTCGCGCAGGTGATGGGCAAGCCGCACCGCGCGATCTTCCACGAGTTCAAGGGCGGCTCGTGCGACGCCCGACGAGGTCGAGGGCTCGGGCGACGTGAAGTATCACCTCGGCGCCTCGTCGGACCGCGAGTTCGACGGCAACCAGGTGCATCTGTCGCTCACCGCCAATCCCGTCGCATCTCGAGATCGTCGATCCGGTGGTGCTCGGCAAGGTGCGCGCCAAGCAGGACCAGCACGGCGCGCACGCCGGAGGACCGCACGCACGGTGATGCCGCTGCTGATCCACGGCGACGCGGCGTTCGCCGGCCAGGGCGTGGTCGCGGAATGCTTCGGCCTGTCGGGCCTGCAAGGGCCACCGCACCGGCGGCTCGGTGCACTTCATCGTCAACAACCAGATCGGCTTCACCACCTATCCGCGCTACAGCCGCTCCTCGCCCTATCCGTCCGACGTCGCCAAGATGATCGAGGCGCCGATCTTCCACGTCAACGGCGACGATCCGGAGGCGGTGATGTTCGCCGCCAAGATCGCGACCGAGTTCCGGCAGAAGTTCCAGAAGCCGGTCGTCATCGACATGTTCTGCTACCGGCGCTTCGGCCACAACGAGGGCGACGAGCCGGCGTTCACCCAGCCGCTGATGTACAAGAAGATCCGCGCGCATCCGGCGACGCTGGAGATCTACGGCAAGAAGCTGGTCGCCGAAGGCGTCGTCACCGACGGCGAGGTCGAGAAGATGAAGGCCGACTGGCGCGCGCGGCTCGATGCCGAGTTCGAGGCCGCGCAGGGCTACCGCGCCAACAAGGCCGACTGGCTCGACGGCCGCTGGGCCGGCTTCAAGGCGGCGCGACGACGACGACGATCCGCGCCGCGGCGACACCGGCGTCGAGATCGACGACGCTCAAGGAGATCGGCACGCAAGATCACGACGGTGCCGGAAGGACTTCCACGTCCACCGCACGATCCAGCGCTTCCTCGACAACCGCCGCAAGGCGATCGAGACCGGCGAGGGCATCGACTGGGCGACCGCCGAGGCGCTCGCCTTCTGCTACGCTGCTGCGCGACGGCCATCCGGTGCGGCTGTCCGGCCAGGACTGCGAGCGCGGCACGTTCTCGCAGCGCCACTCGGTGCTGATCGACCAGGAGAACGAGGACGCGCTACACGCCGTTCAACCATCTCGGCGACGAGCAGGCGCGCTTCGAGGTCATCAACTCGATGCTCTCGGAAGAGGCGGTGCTCGGCTTCGAGTACGGCTACTCGCTGGCCGAGCCGAACGCGCTGACGCTGTGGGAAGCGCAGTTCGGCGATTTCGCCAACGGCGCGCAGGTGGTGTTCGACCAGTTCATCTCCTCCGGCGAGCGCAAGTGGCTGCGCATGTCCGGCCTCGTCTGCCTGCTGCCGCACGGCTACGAGGGGCAGGGGCCGGAGCACTCCTCGGCGCGGCTCGAGCGCTTCCTGCAGATGTGCGCCGAAGACAACATGCAGGTCGCCAACTGCACGACGCCGGCGAACTACTTCCACATCCTGCGCCGGCAGCTGAAGCGCGAGATCCGCAAGCCGCTGATCCTGATGACGCCGAAGTCGCTGCTGCGCCACAAGCGCGCGGTGTCGCGGCTCGACGAGATGGGGCCGGGCACGTCGTTCCACCGCCTGCTGTGGGACGACGCGCAGCTGCTGCCGGGCGAGAAGATCAAGCTCGTCGCCGACGACAAGATCCGCCGCGTCGTGCATGTGCTCCGGCAAGGTCTATTTCGACCTCTACGAGGAGCGCGAGAAGCGCGGCATCGACGACATCTATCTGCTGCGCGTCGAGCAGCTCTATCCCGTTCCCGACCAAGGCGCTGGTGCACGAGCTGTCGCGCTTCAAGAACGCCGAGATGGTCTGGTGCCAGGAAGAGCCGCGCAACATGGGCGCCTGGTTCTTCGTCGAGCCGTTCCTCGAATGGGTGCTCAACCAGCATCCAGGCCAAGCATCGCGCGCCGCGCTATGCCGGCCGGCCGGCGTCGGCCGCGACCGCGACCGGGCTGATGTCGAAGCACCTGGCGCAGCTCAAGGCGTTCCTCGACGAGGCGCTGGGCTGACGCGTCATGCGCGCGACACTTGATGCCGGACGCGATCCACGTCTTGCTTCGCTGGGCAAGAAGACGTGGATGCCCGGCACAAGGTCGGCATGACGAGCGAGCGAGGATCGGCAGTCATGGCTGAAATCCGCGTCCCGACGCTCGGCGAATCGGTCACCGAGGCGACCATCGGCCGCTGGTTCAAGAAGCCGGGCGAGGCGGTCGCGGTCGACGAGCCGCTGGTCGAGCTCGAGACCGACAAGGTCACGATCGAGGTGCCGGCGCCGGCCGCCGGCGTGCTCGCCGAGATCGCCGCCAAGGACGGCGAGACGGTCGCGGTCGGGCGCGCTGCTCGGCCAGATCCAGGAAGGCGCCGCGGCCGCCAAGCCGCGCCGCCAAGCCGGCCGCCGCCGAGCCGGCCGCGCCAAGGCCGCGCAGCCGAGCCGAGCCGGCGCAGCCGACGCCGGCGGCCGCGCCGCCGCGCCGCCAAGGTGGCGTCCGACGAGCTGCCGCTGGCGCCGTCGGTGCGCAAGCTCGCGGCCGAGAGCGGCGTCGATCCCGCGACCGTCCCGGGCACCGGCAAGGACGGCCGCGTCACCAAGGGCGACATGCTGGCGGCGATCGAGCGCGCCGCGGCGGCAGCCGACGCCGGTGGCGCAGCCGGCCGCCGCCATCCAGGTGCGCGCGCCGTCGCCCGCCGACGATGCGGCGCGCGAGGAGCGCGTGAAGATGACGCGGCTGCGCCAGACCATCGCGCGCCGCCTGAAGGAGGCGCAGAACACCGCCGCCATGCTGACGACCTTCAACGAGGTCGACATGAGCGCGGTCATGGCGCTGCGCAACCAGTACAAGGACCTGTTCGAGAAGAAGCACGGCGTGAAGCTCGGCTTCATGGGCTTCTTCGTGCGCGCCTGCGTGCAGGCGCTGAAGGAGATCCCGGCCGTCAACGCCGAGATCGACGGCGCCGACATCATCTACAAGAACTACTACCACATCGGCGTCGCGGTCGGCACCGAGAAGGGCCTGGTCGTGCCGGTGGTGCGCGACGCCGATCAGAAGTCGCTCGCCGAGATCGAGAAGGAGATCGCCGAGCTCGGCCGCCGCGCGCGCGACGGCGAGCTCAAGATCGAGGACATGCAGGGCGGCACCTTCACGATCTCCAACGGCGGCGTCTACGGCTCGCTGATGTCGACGCCGATCCTCAACGCGCCGCAGTCCGGCATCCTCGGCATGCACAAGATCCAGGAGCGGCCGGTGGTGGTCGCCGGCAAGATCGAGATCCGGCCGATGATGTATCTGGCGCTCTCCTACGACCACCGCATCGTCGACGGCGCGCGAGGCGGTGACCTTCCTGGTGCGGGTCAAGGAGGTCTCGAGGACCCGGCGCGGCTGGTGCTGGATCTGATGCGAGTCTCCCTCCGTCATGGCCGGGCTTGTCCGGCCATCACGTCTGACTGACCGGACGTGATCGGCACAAGGCCGGGCATGCCAACAGGCTCGACATGCCCTACGACCTCGTCGTCATCGGCACCGGCCCCGGCGGCTACGTCGTGCGCGATCCGCGCCGCGCAGCTCGGCCTGAAGATCGCCGTGCGTCGAGAAGGGCGCCGACCCTCGGCGGCACCTGCCTCAACGTCGGCTGCATCCCGTCGAAGGCGCTGCTGCATGCCTCCGAGCTGTTCGAGGAGGCCGGCCACACCTTCGGCAAGCATGGGCATCGACGTCGGCAAGCCGAAGCTCGACCTCGCCGCCATGATGAAGTTCAAGGACGACGGTCGTCGACGGCAACGTCAAGGGCGTCGAGTTCCTGCTCAAGAAGAACAAGATCGACGCGTTCCACGGCGCCGGCCGCATCGCCGCGCGCCGGCAAGGTCGAGGTGACCGACGCCGACGGCAAGGCGCAGACGCTCGACGCCAAGGCGATCGTCATCGCCACCGGCTCCGACGTCGCACGCGCTGCGCGGGCTCGAGATCGACGAGAAGCGCGTCGTGTCGTCGACCGGCGCGCTCACGCTGCGAGAAGGTGCCGGAGCACTGCTGGTCATCGGCGCCGGCGTCATCGGGCTCGAGCTCGGCTCGGTGTGGCGCCGCCTCGGCGCCAAGGTGACGGTGGTCGAGTTCCTCGACCGCATCCTGCCCGGCATGGACGGCGAGGTCGCGAAGCAGTTCCAGCGCCTCGCTGCAGCAGCAGGGCATCGCTTCAAGCTGTCGTCCAAGGTGACCGCGGTCGACGCCGCGGGCAAGACGCGTGAACGCGACGGTCGAGCCGGCCGCCGGCGGCGGCGCCGAAACGCTCGAGGCCGACGTGGTGCTGGTCGCCATCGGCCGCGTGCCCTACACCGAGGGCCTCGGCCTGGAGGCGGTCGGCGTCGCGCACCGACAAGCGCGGCCGCGTCGTGGTCGACGGCACTTCGCAGACCAACGTGCCCGGCATCTACGCGATCGGCGACGTGATCGCCGGCCCGATGCTGGCGCACAAGGCCGAGGACGAGGGCGTCGCGGTCGCCGAGATCCTCGCCGGCCAGGCCGGCCACGTGAACTACGACGTGATCCCGAACGTGGTCTACACCTCCCCGGAGATCGCCTCGGTCGGCAAGACCGAGGAAGAGCTCAAGGAGGCCGGCGTCGCCTACAAGGCCGGCAAGTTCCCGTTCACCGCCAACGGCCGCGCCAAGGTCAACCTCGACGCACCGAGGGCTTCGTGAAGATCCTGGCCGACGCCAAGACCGACCGCGTGCTCGGCGTGCACATCATCGGCGCCGACGCCGGCAACATGATCGCCGAGGCGGCGGTCGCGATCGAGTTCGGCGCCTCGGCCGAGGACATCGCCCGCACCTGCCACGCCCACCCGACGCTCAGCCGAGGCCGTGAAGGAAGCCGCGCTCGCGGTCGGCAAGCGCGCGATTCACATCTAGCGACCGCGACTGAGCGAACCAACCTCGTCATCCTGAGGCGCGAGCCCGGCGAAGTCGGGCGAGCCTCGAAGGACGCACGGTAGGGCAGCCGCATGGCAGAGCAGCATCCTTCGAGGCCCTCGCTGCGCTCGGGCACCTCAGGATGACGGCGTAGTTTCTGCTCAGAACGGCGCTGCGGTTCGGTCCGCGCTACGCCGCCTCGTCGAGGTAGCCGTCGGCGACCTGGAACGCATGCCGCTCGCCGCAATGCGCGCAGGTGACGCGCATGCGCACGGCCCGTACCAGCACCAGAGTGTTCGGGTCGGTCTCGATGCCGGTCTCGATCGGTCTACTGGTGTGTGGGCAGACGAAGGTGAGGTTGCCCATGACATCCTCCTCACATCGGGGGAGATGATATCGGGCAATCGTTCGAGCTTATGGTTAACGAAGCCTTAACGCCGGGAACTCGACGGCGCCCCCGCAGGTTCTATCGGGGCGCGCCGCTTTTGCATGCGGCGCCTAATTAGGAAGCACAGATGTCGCAGCCGCTCATCGTCACGATCCCGCACAAGCTCGGCAAGGAGGAGGCCGTCCGCCGCCTCAAGTCCGGCCTTGCGGGCGTGCACAAAAATTTCGGCGGCGTGTTCACCCTGACGGAGCAGGCTTGGTCGGGCGACCGCCTGGACTTCGGAGTCCGGGCGCTCGGCCAGACCGCCGCTGGCGCGATCGACGTCGCGGACGACCACGTGCGCGTCGAGCTGCAGCTGCCCTGGCTGCTGGCGCGGCTGGCCGGCAATGCGCAAGCGCTGATCCGCCGGCAGGGGCAACTGATGCTGGAGAAGAAGTAACGCAAGACCGGCCCGCCATTGCGAGCCGCAGGCGGCGGTCTGGATTGCTTCCTCGCTTGCTCCTACTCGCTGCGGCGCGAACCCCAGGGCCCTGCGGTTCCGGGCGATAGCGGCGGCTCGCTCGGCAGGAACGGTTTGCCGGAGGTCGACAGCGGCGGCCGGTCGGGAAGAAAGGGCTTGTCGCCGGACGGCTCGGTCTCGTCCTGCTCGGGCCCGGCCCCCTCCGGAATCTGCGCCTGCGCGTCGGGCTCCTCCGCGAACGCGATCGGGCCGGGATCGTGCCCGCCGGCGAAGCGCACCAGCGCGTCGACGCGCTTGTCGATCGGCGGATGGGTCGCGAACAGGTCGACGAAGCCGGAGCGCGGATTGTCGACGCACATTTCCATGATGGCCGACGGCGAGCCATCGAGCTCGCCGCGGCCCTCGATCTTGCGCAGCGCCGTGATCATCGCGTCCGGATTCTTGGTCAGCTCGACCGCGCCCGCGTCGGCCAGGAACTCGCGCGAGCGCGACAGCGCGAAGCGGATCACCACCGACAGGAACCAGGCGACCGCGATCAGCGCGATCGCGATGGCGATGGCCGCGAACGCGCCGCCCGAGCCCTTGCCGTCGCTCGCGCGAGCGGCGGCTCGACCAGGTGCCCGGGCGCGCCGAGCCGCCGGCCTGGAACATCATGCGGAAGATGAGCTCGGCGAAGAACCCGATCACGCCGGCGATGATCACGGCGATCACCAGCATGCGCACGTCGCCGTTGCGGATGTGGGTCAACTCGTGGCCCAGAACCGCCTCGGTCTCGGCGTCGTCGAGCCGCTCGAGCAACCCGCGCGTGACCGTGATGGCGTATTGCCGCTGATTGAGGCCGGACGCGAACGCGTTGAGCGCCGGATCCTCCATCACTTTCAGCCGCGGCATCGTGATCCCGCGCGAGATGCACAGGTTCTCGAGCAGATTGTAGAGCCGCGGCTCCTCCTGGCGCGTCACCTCGCGCCCGCCGGTCACGGCGTCGATCAGCGCCTGATGGAACCAGTAGGCAATCAGCACCCAAACGACGGTGCCGACGGTGGCGAGCGGCAGCGCCCAGAGAAGGTCGCGCAACGCCGCCCGCAGCAGCCAGTCGAGCGAGGCGTCCTCCATCAGCGCGCGGCCGGCGAGCGCGCCGGCGAACACCATCAGGTAGACCAGGACGAACAGCCCGACGAGCAGCAGCCCCGAGCGCCAGCGGTTGGCGCGGATGTGGGTATAGAGGCCGTAGGCTTCAGCCATGCCGCAACTCTCCATCGTGTTCCAAGCGCGGCACGCAGGATGCGCCAAGCGCCGCGAAACGGCGCGTGCGCACGGCGCGCAAGCGCGCGCCTTTGCGCACCCTACAGGCCAAGGCTCAGAACTTCACCTGCGGGGTCCGCTCCACCACGGCGCGCTCATCGCCGAGCTCGAAGAACTCGCGCCGCGTGAACCCGAACGGGCCCGCGAGCATCACGGCCGGGAACTGCTCGATGCCGGTGTTGTACTCCTGCACGGCGTTGTTGAAGAAGCGCCGCGCCGCCGCGATCTTGTTCTCGAGATCGGAGAGCTCCATCTGCAGCTGCTGGAAGTTCTGGTTGGCCTTGAGGTCCGGATAGGCCTCCGACAGCGCGAACAGCTGGCGCAGCGCGCCGGTGAGCTGGTTCTCGGCCGCCGCCATCTGCGCCGGCCCCTGCGCCGTCATCGCGGCGTTGCGCGCCTGCACCACCGCTTCCAGCGTCCCGCGCTCGTGGGCCGCATAGCCCTTCACGGTCTCGACCAGATTGGGGATCAGGTCGTGGCGTTGCTTGAGCTGCACGTCGATGTCGGCGAACGCCTGGCTGACCCGCTGCCGCATGGCGACGAGGCCGTTGTAGATGAAGATGATCCAGGCGATGGCCGCGACGATGATCCCGATGACGATCCAGGCAGTGGTGGACATGGCGCGCTGCTCCTCCTCGGGCAAATCCCCGTAAGCCACAGTAGCGCAGATGGAGGGCCCTGGCACCGCCTGGTGCCGCCGGCGCCGGTTGCGCCGTCCGTTCGTCATGGCCGGCCGAGCCGTTAACGGGGCCGCAAGAGTTGGAGCGCATGATCCCGGGAGCGGATTTGGACCTGTGCGCAGCGGAGGCGCGCCATGGACGAGCGACGCAAAGTTGTGCCGCGTGCGCGGACGCTGAAGCTCGGCAAGATCATCTTCAACAACCGCTGCTCGACCATTGACTGCACAGTGCGCAACCTGACGGTCCGCGGCGCCAAGCTCATCGTCGGCACCCAGATCGGCATCCCCGAGGCGTTCGATCTCAGGTTCGCGGCCGACGGCAGCAGCCGGTCCTGCAAAGTGATCTGGCGCAAGGAGGGCGAGCTCGGCGTCGAATTCGCTTGAGCGACCAGCCCTGCCCGCCACACCGCGTCCCGAATACCGCCAAGATTACAGCGTCCTGCTTCGGCCCGCGCCGAATCGCAAATCACCGCAAAGGAGGATGAGCGCATGCGGAAATTGTGGATCACCGCCGCGACTGCCGCCGCGCTCGCGGGGGCGGTGCTTCCCGCGCGGGCGCAGGAACGGACGATGACCGGCGCTGCGATCGGCGCGGGCGTCGGCGCGGTCGTGCTCGGCCCGATCGGGGCGGTTGCGGGCGGCGCCGTCGGCGCCGCGGTCGGCGGGCCGCGGGTCTCGCGCGCAGCCCGCTTCTGCTGGCGCGACAAGCACGGCCGCCGCCACTGCCGCTGGCGATATTAGATTAGTAGGGCGTGATCCCGAAAAGCTCGTAGCTCGTCGTAGCTCGTAGGATGGGTTGAGCCCTTTGCTCAATCCATCCTACGGTAACGCCATCCATCAATCGCTCGGCGGACACGAAACGAGCGCGGCGATCTCGAGGTCGTCGCCCTTGGCCCGCTGGCCGAGGCCGCGCACCACGCCTTCGCGATCCTTCGGTTCGCGGTTCTGGCTCATCTTCCACTTGCCCTCCAGCCGCGTGATGGCGAAGCGGAACCCGACGATGCCCCGCAACATCACCTCGACATAGGCTTCGGGCGCGTCCGACAGCGACCACGGCCTGGTCTCGGTCGCTTCCTGCTGAGCCGTGAGCTCGGCGACGTGGCGGCGCAGCCAGTCTTTCTCCGCCATCACCTCGGGGCGGCCATAGGCGTGCACGACCGCATAGTTCCAGGTCGGCACCACCTTGCCGTGCTCGGCTTTCGAGGCATACCAGTTGGGCGTGATGTACGCTTCAGGCCCTTGGAAGATCATCAGGGCTTCGTCGCCCTTGGCGAGCTCCTTCCAGTGCGGGTTGGCGCGCCCGAGATGGCACTCGACGACGCCAACCGGTTCGGCGTCCTTGAGCACGGTCGGCAAATGGGTTGCGTAAAGGCCCATCGAGCCGCCCGAGACGAGCGCCGCAAAGGGTCTGGCGCGCATCAGCGCGTGCATCTGCGGCAGCTCGTCGACGCGAAAATGATCGGGCTGATACATGGCGGCCACTGCGAGTTGGGGCTGGCCCCAGGGTAGAGAAAACGGCCGGCCGAGAGCAAGCCGCACCGACGGCCCGGCGTCATGCCCGGGCGCTCACTTGCCGCGGTTCGCGATCACGATCAGCGCGGCGGCAAGCTGGATGCAGGCCGCGATGCCGAACGCAAACCCGTAGCCGCCTTCGAGGTCGCGCAGCACGCCGAGGATCGCCGGCGCGAAGGCGAAGGCCGCCTGGTTGATGGCCGTCACCAGCGCCACCACCCGGCCGACGTCCGCGGCGGCGAATTCCCGTTGCGCGATCAGCGGCGGAAGCGAAATCAGGTTGCCGACCCCGAGCCCGAACAGGATGCACCCGCACAAGAGGACAGGTGCGCCGCCACCGAGGGTCAGCAGGGTCTCGGTAGTCGGGGCTCGACAGCCTGCGCCCTTCCGGTGCCTAGCCGGCCGGATGCAGGCGAAAGTACTCGGCGTCCTCGGCGCGTTGCTTGAAGCTCGGATTGCCGCGCCATTCGATGTGACGCGAGAGCATGTCGTCGCCGTAGCGCACGCGGAACAGCAGCGTGCGCTCCGGCCCATTCTCGTATTCGTGCAGTTCGCCCGCCGGATGCACCACGCACGCGCCCGGCGTCACGTCGACCACCCGGTCAGGCGTGCGCATCTTTCCGCCGCCCCTGAAGCAGAAATAGATCTCGGTCGCGTGCGGATGGCAGTGATACGGGCTGATCTGCCCCGGCTCCCAACACGCCACGGTCACGTCGCCGCCGCCGATCGCGGCGAGGATCTTCTCCACGTGCTTGCTCGGATTGAACTCCTGCTCGTTGGTGAGATCGAACACGTGCATGGCGTGACCCTCCTGGCTCGTTCCAGCCGGCGTCCGGCAACCAGAAAATAGCGCAACCGCAATTTCCCGCGAAGTCGGCGCGCTCGCCGCACGGAACCTGCCGGGCTGCGTGTCGTTTCCCATTGCAACAGCAGTGGAGGAGACGACCATGCGCAAAGTCCTCGTGACGGCGGCTGTGGCTGCCGTCCTGGGCGCGGGCGCGCTGATTTCAACGAGCGCGCAGGCGATCGGCCCTGGCGCCTTAGGTTCGGCGATCGAGCGGGTGGACCCGACCGCGCGCGTGGCCCGGACGTGCCGCGAAGTGTGCAACCAAGATGGCTGCCGCCGGAGGTGCTTCAACCGCTCGGACTATAACGAAGGCTTTGCCGAGCGGCGCATCTATACGCGAGCGCTACCGCGAACCCGACGACCGTTGGCGCTACCGTGACTCCGATCGCGGTGCGGGCGTCCGCCTCCACTTGGGCCTCGAGTGAGCGGATCGGACGGTCTGTAGCGCCGGCAGCAGATTTCTCACTCGTCATGCCCGGCCATGACGGATGGAGTTTAACCTAACCCGGAAGCTCGGTCGCGCCGCGGAAGCGCGCGAAGGGCCGCTGTCCGAACGCCCCGAACAGGATCACCTCGTAGGTGTCGGGGGGCGACCCCTCGATCTCCATGCCCGGCGAACCCGACGGCATGCCGGGAACCGCAAGCCCTTTACCCTCGGGCAGTTCTTTGAGCAGCCGCACGATCGCGCTCGCGGGCACGTGGCCCTCGATCACGTAGCGGCCGATTTCTGCGGTGTGACACGACGCGAGCTCCGGCGGCACGCCCAGTCGCGCCTTGACGGCATTCACGCGCGGCGTGTCATTCACCTCCGCGGTGAAGCCGGCCGCCCGCAGATGGTCGACCCAGCCGGCGCAGCAGCCGCAGTTCGGATCCTTGGCAACGACGATCTTCGGCAGCGACGTGGCGCGGGCGAGCGCCGGGCAGGCGAGCGACGGCAGCCCGGCCAGCATGGCCACGACGCGGCGGCGGGTCGGCGGGCGATTCATGGCGGTTGGCCTCACGCGGGTTATACTCCCGTGATCCCGCACGGCCCGCGCGGCGTCAACCCACCTGTGCGTGATCGCGGGCGTCGCGACCGCGCCGGCAGTCACCGAACGCGGAGAGCCGCTACCATGCGGGTTCGGGATCGCGCGCCCTGTGTGCGTGGTCCTCGACTTCGCGCGCCTGGTCGGAGAGCGCGACCCATGCCTGCGCAAGGCTCAGGAGCATGCGGCGCTGCCGGGCGCTTTCGGCTTCACCGGCCATCCGCACGCACTCGGCGGCGTTGCTGTTCATGGAGGCGGTATCGAGCATCGATAACCCCACTCGTGTTCTGCTGCGGCTCAGGTCAAACGCCGCACCCCCGAGCACGGTTCCGGAGACGAAAAGCGGGCCGATGTCGGCCGCCTTATCCGACTTGCGGCGAAGTCGAGGCGGCCTCCGGCGGGATTTGTGGTCGCGGCGGGAACAGCAGGCGCTGGTAGAGCAATCCGATCCCGATCAGGACGATGCCCAATCCGATGAACGAGAAGGCCCGATAGACACCCTGAACCCCCGCCAGGTCGTACAGGAAGACCTTGCCGGTCGTCAGGATAACGACTGCCGCCGAAGCAAGCCGCGCCGGCTGCGAAACGAATGCGATCCCGCCGAGCAGCAGCGCCACCCCGAAGGCAAGCCAGACCGCCGAATAGGCGTACTGCTCGGCGTCGGTCGTAGGCCCGACCGTCAACACGGCCCCGTGGAACAGCGTGCGCACCTCAAGCGTCAGGTAGGCGAGCGCCAGGACGATCGCAGTGACCGCGGCGACGACGTAGACGATCTCGGGCCGCGACTTGCGGACCGTGCGCGCCAGCACGCCCATCAGCACAGCCGGCAGCCCGTAGCCGAGCAGGATCAGATTGAAGAACATCCCGCCGACCGGCTCGCCCGTGAGCATCGGATTATCCCTCACGCCGAGCCCCAGCACGATGCCGGCGAACGCCAGGCCGCCGATGATGCGCGCGCCAAAGTCGTGCACGATACTGCCCGTGCGCGCCTGCGTGCGTTCGAGCCCGATCGTCGTCGCCAGCGCGGTCGAAACCTGCAGCGCAAGTTCCGCAAGGCCCGTCCCCTGGTGATAGATGTCGCCGTCGTACACGAGGTGGCGGATCTCGAGGAAGACCAGCAGCACGGTGAACAGGATCGCCGCCGAATCCGTCATGCGCGCCGGCATGTCGTCGGCGTGCTTGCGCAGCAAATGGCCGGCGACCCAGAACGACAGCGCCGGAATGCCGTAGCCGTAGAGCAGCCAGTTTAGGATCGGGGTCGACCCAACGTCGTCGCCGACGATGCGCGGATCCCAGGCGACGCGCGCAAGCACGACCACGACGAGGGCAACCGCGGCCCAACGCAGAACGGGCAGCGGCCGCCTGGTCGCGATCGAACGCGATGCCCGGCACCATCAGGCTGAGCCCGACCGTGAGCCAGCCCTTGTCGAGCGCGATGGTCAGCGCGAGCGCCAGCGCCGCGAGCGCGCCGGTGGCGATGACGGCGGCCGCGTCGGCGAGACCCGGGCGCGGCTCGCGCTTCGACAGGAGATCCGTCGCATACGCGTAGAGCGCGGCCATGAGCAGAGCCACGACGGCAAACGGGATCGACGGCCGAAACTCCGAGATCCGATAGTAGACCGCAATCAGGATGAGGATCGGCGCGAGCACGCCGGTCGCTGCCCACAGCATCGGAATAGCCGGCCGTTCGAAGCGTCCTTGCGCAAGGACGCCGGCCACGCCGAACAACGCCGCGTAGGCCGCAGCCAAAGTGAGGTGCGTGCCGACGGCCTCGATCCGGATTCCCAGCGTCATGCCGAACTCGATACAGGAAGTAGCCGGAGACGGCCCAGTCGATGATGACGAGCGTGGCAAAGGCGGCGGCGATCACCATGGCGAGGGTGGGCGCAGCGGTCCGCAGCGCGATCGCGACCGTCGCCGCGACAAGAACCGAGAAGGTCGCAAGCGCGATCAGGTCGTGATCGGATTCCAATGCCAGCACAAAGGCCGCGAACACGCCGCCGGCGAGCGCGGCGGAGGACACGAGGTCGATGCCGTCATCCTCGTTCGGCGGCCCGAACAGGAAACCCGCGACGATGAAGACGGCGGCGAGAGCAAAGCTAGCCGCGAAATAAAAGGCGTGAGCGGATATCGCCGTCGTGCTCTGGTCGTTGATCCCGACGAAGCTCCAGAACAGACCGAACGCCATGGCGGCAATCGCGAGCCAGCGCCACAGCCGCGCCCGCGCCAACGCGAGGGCGGCGGCCGTGACGACGATCAGATAGACGTAGAGCACCCAATAGTTCGGCCGGGTGGTGGAGATCAGCATCGGCGTCACGTAGGCGCCGATCAGGCCGAGGCCGGCGAGCGCCGGCCCGTGCACGAGCGCGGCCGCGAGCGACGCCAGCGCCACCGCGCCGAGCAGCGTGAAGGCCAACCCGGCTGACAGGAATCCGTAGAGCGCATGGGCGCCGTAGACGGTCGCATAGGCGACCGTGGTGCCGGCGGCCGTGAGGATGCTGGGGATGTGCGCGGTGGCGGCTTCGGCGATGCCCAACCGGAGCTCCTGCCGCCGCGTCCATTCGCCGGCGGCGACCAGCGCGAAGGCCAATAGCGCACCCAAAAGGACGCGCGTGCCCGGTCCGAAATATCCGCGCTCGATCGAATAGCGGATCAGAAAGATGCCGCCGAGCGCGAGCGCGATGCCGCCGACCCACACGACCCACTGCGTGCCGAAGCGCTTCTCGAGGTCTGCAAGGTCCGAGCCGACCGTCGGTGGCTGCCGCGGCGGAGGAGGAGGCGGCGGTGGCGGCGCTGGCGGCTCGGCGGCGGCAACCGCCTCCGGCGCCGGCGGAGGCGGCAGCGCCGCCTCGGTTACCGGAGGCTCGGTGACCGGTTCGGCCGGGCGGCGCTCCGGAACCACGGCCTCCAGGGGCTGCGACAGGGTTGCGGGCGGGGGAGCGGCCTCGGGTGGCGGCCGCACCAGATCGGCGGCAGCGCTGGCCAGAGATTCGCGCGCCGGATCAGCGGGCGCCGGATCAGCGGGCGCGGCGGGCGCTTCCGAGGCCTTGCGAGCCTGCGACGTGGCCGGCGCGGCCACCAGCGTCGCGAGCTTGGCTTCGATTGCGCTGAAGCGCAGCACCAGATCGCCCATCGCGCTGCGCATGGTGAACAGCAACCACAGCAGCGCGACCAGCGCGCAGAATATGAGAAAGTCCACGGACCTGCCCCAGCCGAATCAGCGCCGCGAAGAATCGCTCAATCATAGCGCGCGCGCCGCCCCCCTTCGAGCCAGACCATGGCGCCGAGGCCGACGCGAGCATCCCTCCCTTGCCTGACCTTGTGATAGCGTGCCGACCCATTGCCAAAACCCGCCAGCATTGCGCTGCCCCCTTTTCCCGCGAGAGACGGCCCTTAAATCCCCGCGCGCCGCCCAGGTCGCGCCCGACGCGGCAGATTGGCAAAATCCGGATGATCCTCTCTGCGATCCGGCCGCCAGCCCGAACCGAACGATAGCTCGTGCAACCGGTTAAAGTAGCTAGCGTGAATCCTCGCGATCGCCGGGCCAGCCGCATCGATGATCTGCGGCAGCACACCGGCCGCCCGCCATCGTTGCACCCGCGTCCGGATCGACATCGCCTTCGGATAGCCCGCCGGCAAGCTCTCGAACGAGCGATCGGTGGCGTGCGCATAGCAAAGCGCGCTTACAATCTCGCGATCATAGCGCGGCGGCGGCCCGGCCTTGTGGCGCGGGATCATCGGCGCGATCCGACGCCATTCGGCATCGGTGACGGCAGGGAGGCGATACGGTCGCATGAGGTCACGGTCGGGTTGGTCGAGGATATCCCGAGTGGAAAATACCCGATTTTCGGCCGGCGCCAGCAAAATTGACTGACTACGAAAATATGCGCGAGGGTCCAGCCGTGGCTGCCGCCGGGGACAATTCTGTTTTTTCCCTTGTCCCCCTGCCCCCGAATCGCTGCCAGACCGGCCATCCAGAGAATTCTCCTCGCCCTTTGAACCTCCCTCGCTCCGGGCGCGACGCATGAGTGAAGCGCCAGCGACCACAGGCGCGACATGGAGGCGAAAATGGCTCATTCGCGCGTGGAATTTGAGGACGTCATTGTCTCCTCCGTCAGGCCCGGCGGGGGGGCTGACGAAGGCCCGGAGGAAAGCCCGATGGACCGGCTCACCCCGGGTCCGGACGACGATACCCCCGGTCCGGACGATTTCGCCATCGACAGCTTCGCCACCGACTGGCTCGCCGAGGACCACGCCCCGGTCGATCCGTCCGACCCCTCCGCTGGGCTGCGGCCGATGGAGAGCCTCTTCGACCCGTCCGATGGCGTCTATTACAAAGAACAGGACTTTCCCGCCGACACCCACGCGGGCGGCGCCTTCCCAACGGAGAGCATCATGATTGTCCTCGAAGGATTTGAGCTGATGCTTTGATCCTCTCGTGTTGCGGGGGGGCGCCGGGGATCAGGACAGTCCGCAGCGTCTCCGGGCCTCGTCATCGCGCCCGCGAGGCTCGCTGTGGCGATCACCGTGAGGCTACCAGTCGGTTTCGATTTCAGTCGGGGCGCGCGCGCGGCGAGGCCGTGGGTTCTGGAAACCGCGCCGGGCGGGCCAGCGCGACAGTTTGGCGTTCATGGATTAACATCCCGAGACGGGACGCAGGCACCGCGCCAGCCGTGTGGCTCAATCGGAGCGCCGATCATGAGCAAGGAGCCAGTCACCATCCCGTTTGGGAAATACAAGGGCCGCGACGTCACCGAGGTCGCGCAGCTCGATCCGCAATATATCGCCTGGTTGCGGCAACAGGATTGGGCGCGGGACAAATTCCCGCATCTGATCAATGTCACGATCAACAATTTCAGCACCGAGTCGGAGGACACGCCGGAGCACAACGCATTGCAGCTGCGCTTTCTCGATGAAAGGTTCCGCGCCGCATTCGTGCGCACGTTTCCGGAATTGCGGCAGGAAACGTTCCGGGTGCGGCTGGAACGAAGCCGTGACGCGGCCAAGGGGTTGCGCGCAATCCGAGCGAAGCAAACCGAGTTGCGAGATCGAGTGAACAGGAAGAAGTACTGGCACGACGACGACGACCTCTCGCGGCTGCAGGAGCAAGAGCTGCGGGCGATCGAGGGCCTGCGTGCCGTGCGGCGGCCGCTGGCACTCACGGTTGGCGCGCCGTATTTCGAGGTGATGTGCGATGTCGTTTTTGAAAGCACGTGGGCCGACTACTTCAACACCAAACTGAACTGGAGCGTCGAGTGCAAGCCCTCATTAGGTGATGATTTCTCGGCTGTGTTGCGGCAGGTCTTGCGCGTGCGCGGAGCTAAAGGAGAAAGCGCCCACCTGTACCGCTGGGTCGTCGTCTATGAGCAGTTTGCGGCAACAGCCTCGGAGAAAGACGTGCGGGCGTTTTTTGCTACTCGCAACATTGCCTTGCGCTCGGTGAGGGAGATAGAGGACGCCGCCGTGTGACCGAACCGGCTGCCCCGCCGCGTGCTACCCTGCCGCATGCGTCGGAGGTATCGCTGAGTGCGGTTGAGGTTAGCGGTTCGTGGTGGACCGCCCGATGTTGCGACCGGAGGGATTGTAGATCGTCGTCGTGTTGCCCGACGTCGTCGCGCGACTGATGACGCGCCCACGGCCATCGTAGTTCGTGACCGTGCCGCTGCTGTCGGTCGATGACCGGCCGATGCTCTTCCCGGAACTGTCGTAGTACGTGCGCGATTGCGCCGTCGCATCGGTCGCGAGAACGGCGAGCGCGATCAGCGCCAGCATGATCATCTTGGTCATTGGGCTCATCCGGGTGGATCGTAGCAGTACAAGCGCGGCTGCGGATCAGCTTTTTGCGGGGCTCGGCGCAAGCCATCACTGCGATCCTGAAGGCGGCGGCCTTAACTGCGCGAACGGCGCGCCCGTGAATTGCATGTGCATGCCCCTGACATGATCAGAGGCATGGGCTTGCAATCGATCAGCGTGTCGACTCAAACGGAGCGACTTCGAGCCCGCGCTTGTCACCCCAGAACTGCTCTACAGTCTCTTTGACTGCTTCGCTGTTGGCTTCCTTGACTGCTTCGTTGTTGGCTTGGTGGTCGGCGCTTAGTGCCGCTAGGTGGTTTCGATGCGCTGTGTTGACGGCGTGAATGATTGCGATGCTGGCCAGCACCAGCGCGCCAAAGCCGTAATAGAGGATCGCAAGGATTTGGTGGATCGCGCTTGTCCCCCGAATGGTTGCATCGATGCCGTGGAACCAGAAGATTGCGAGCAGGATGTAGAGCACGAATTGCCCGAATTGCGCTGTCTGCGGTGTCATCATTGTCATCTCCAGTGTGTGTTTGAGCCGGTGCAAGCCCGGCAGTGTTCGGCATGAGCACTGTGAAACGGCGCGCTAGGCGTCGTCTATGCGGCGGTCTTGATCGCCGACGAGGCCGCCAACTGGGCTACTTCAATCCGACCAAAAGAACGAAGACGGTGAGCAGAGGCACGACTACCCCCAACACAAAGATGACAATCGTAGCCAGGCTGTTCATTTTGGTGTCCGGCCGATGACGTGGGAGCTTTGACGATCGGCGGCAGGAAGCCGTCGTTGAGAGCGGCGACGAACTCGCGGACTGGCCCTAGCCGAAGTCGCCGCAATCCCGCACGCCCGCCGGGCGTCACGTCATCCGGCGCGCTCGTTGCCCATCTGACACAAGACACGAGCTTCATTCTTGTTTGAACGTGCCAAACGCTTGTGATCGCAAGCCAAAAAGGCGGCGAGGCCTAGGAAGGACCCGCACAGAGGCGTTGATTACCGCTCTAGGCAGCGGCCTTGATGTCCTCGCTCGGTTCGCTGTGCCGTTACGCCCTTGCGGGTGTGCGCCAGCAACGCGCCGATCTGCTCGACGAATAGCCCGCCCGGTCGAGGATCGTGGCGGCAGTGCGCCGCGCGGTGTCCACCGTTCCATGTCGAGCCCGGCAACGATGCGCTGCGCGGCCTCGTGGAGATGATCGCGGTGGAACGCGAAGATCGGCGTGGCCGGATCCGCCTTGAGACGCGGCCGCAGCAGTTCGAGCGCGAGGCCTGATAGCGGCGTGATGAACGCGCTGCCTGCCTTCATCCGCTCGCCGGGTAGCGACCAATGCGGACCGCGTTCGCTCGGCCCCGGCAGCGAACTTCGCGACCTGCGCGCTAATCCTCCGTCAGTCATGTTCCCGAGCAGCTGTCCGCCATGTCCCCGGACTGAACACTTTCGCGCGCAATGACGGCGTGACTGCTCCGCCAGCAGGAATGCTTCGCCTTCGGCTCGCAATGACCCGCTACGGCTGGATCTGCCAGACCGGGTCGACGACCGGGAAGGTGTGGTAGCCGATGATCGAGCCGCCATCGAGCTCCCAGGTGATCGGCAGCCCGCTGTCGTGGCGCCACAGGATGTCGGAGCGGCCGTCGCCGTTATAGTCGCCGGTGTCCTCGATCGTGTAGTCGTTGGTGACCACCCCGAGGTCGTGGTAGCCGATCTGCGTGCCGCCATCGAGCTCCCAGGTCACGCGGGGCCGTCCGCCCGGCGCGCTACCTAACTCCGGCGGATCAGACGCTTGACAATATCGACGGCCATATCTTGCACCTTTTTGGGTGCGGCCTCGATCATGGCATCCAAGGAAGGTCGTCCAGGGCGCCTCCACAGCTCCTCTGGTTGGACCCCCAGGGCCTCAGCCCACGCAGCTTGCTTCTCGGAATTGACGCGCCGCGGCTCGCGCTCCTGGCGATAGACGCCCACTCGGGTGATGCCGAGCCGTTCCGCCAGTTCTGGAGTGGACACTCCCTTGGCTTCCCGGTGCTCCTTCAGGAACAGCCGACGCTTGGCACGTTTGCGAATGCGCATAACCACCGCGGCACACACTCCATCCCCGGCAGCGCAGGACGACACACAGGTCGCAAGCGGTGGCCAAACGCTTTCCTGGATTTACAGGGACAGCCGGCGGGGCGCTTGTTATCTTGTGCCAATAAGTTGACTTCCGGCGCCAAATGGCCCGGACGCAGGCCAGTACCGCAAGGCGATCTGTGGTCGGTGGTCGCCGCGGATTGTCCGAAGGTCGTCGCCAACCGGCTCGCCGATCTCCGCGGCGTCATCTACCGGGATGTACTGCCGAAATAACGGGGCGGCGCTTCGCGCCAGCCTGGCGGCGATTTGCCAACGCGCACCGCGAGATTCAGCGCCGCGCGCTCGGCAAGCATCGCAGGCAGCTGACCCGCGCGTTCGAGCGGATCGCGTTCAAACGCGCAGAACGCCGCGTCTTTTCTGATCTGCAGACCGCCGCCTTGGGGCTCGGGACTTCCTCCGCCGCTGCTCCCTACGGCTGGATCTGCCAGACCGGATCGACGGTCGGGAAGGCGTGGTAGCCGATGATCGAGCCGCCATCGAGCTCCCAGGTGATCGGCAACCCGCTGTCGTGCCGCCACAGGATGTCGGAGCGGCCGTCGCCGTTGTAGTCGCCGGTGTCCTCGATCGTGTAGTCGTTGCGTGACCACCCCGAGGTCGTGGTAGCCGATCTGCGTGCCGCCATCGAGCTCCCAGGTCACCACCTGGCCGCCGACGTGACGCCACACGATGTCGCCGCTCTTGCCGTCGCCGTTGAAGTCGCCGGTCTCGATGAACTCGTAGTCGTTGGGGACGTGGCCGTAGTCGTTGTAGCCGATGATGGCGCCGTCATCGACCTCCCAGCTCACCAGCTGGCCCGAAGTCGTGGCGCCAGAAGATGTCGCTGTTGCCGTCGCCGTTGACGTCGCCGATGCCGACGATGTTCCAGTCGCTGGTCACCGGCCCGTAGTTGCGCGTGAATTGGATCTCGTCGCCGTTCAGGTCGGTGTCGACGAACGGCCCGGTGTTGAGCTGCCAGGTCACCACCCCGGTATCGGCGTTGCGCCACAACAGCTCGGCATGGCCGTCGCCGTTGAAGTCGCCGGTGCCGACGATCTCGTCGGCCGGATTGGTCGGGCCGATCGCGTGGTAGCCGGTCTGGTCGCCGTGGTTGATGTCCCAGGTGACGATGAAGCCCGAGTCGTGGCGCCACAGCACGTCGGCGGTGCCGTTGCCGTCGAAGTCGGCGACCGCGTCGACGCTGTAGGAGTTATCGACCCCGCCCAGGAAGTGATAGTGGAAGATGGTGCCGCTATCGAGCTCCCAGGTCGCCAGCGGGCCGCTGTCGTGGCGCCACAGGATGTCCGACTTGCCGTCGCCGTTGAAGTCGTTCTTGTTGACGGTGGTGCGCACCTCGATCGACATCAGGTCGGTGTCGATGAGCGGCCTCCCGCGGCCGGTGTTGCCGCCGTCGTTGGTGGTCATCGTCAGCGTGTCGGTGCCGACGAAGCCGGTGTCGCTGTTGTAGACCACGTTGCCGGCGGCCGAGAGCGTGGCGTTGATCTGCGCCAGCGTGCCGGTGAGCGTCACCGTATCGGTGCCGCTGCCGGCGACCGCGGCGCCGCCGGCCGAGGCCGCGGTGAGGATGCCGTTGTCGACGTGCAGCATGGTGGTCAGCACGCCGCCGGCGGCATCGACGTCGGCGATCGCCAGCCCGGTGAGCACCCGGTCCTGGTCGGGAACCGCCGTCACCGAAGCCGGCAGGATGTTCACCGGCCCGTCGTTCACCGCGTTGACGGTGATGCCGACCGTGTCGGTGTCCTGCTCGCTGGTGCCGTTGCCGGTGGGCAGACCCGGGTCGGATCGCCCGGTCTTGCCGCCGTCGTTGGTGGTCATCGTCAGCGTGTCGGCGCCGTTGAAGTTCGGCGTTGCCGGTGTAGATCACCGCGCCGGCGGCCGCGAGCGTGGCGTTGATCTGCGCCAGCGTGCCGGTGAGCGTCACCGTGTTGGTGCCGCTGCCGTCGACGGTCGCGCCCGCCGCCGAGATCGACGGTCAGCGTGCCGTTGACGACCGACAGCGTCGTGGTCAGCGTGCCGGCGCCGGCGTCGACGTCGGCGATCGAGAGCCCGGTGATCGCGAGGCCGGTGTCCTCGTCGACGACCTGCGCGCCCGGCACCGTGTTCACCGGCGCGTCGTTGACCGGCGTCACGTCGAGCGTGATCGTGCCGTCGGCCGGGCCGGTCGCGGCCGCGTCCTGGATGTGCGTGCGTGATCGTCGTGTCGACGTCGTTGTTGGTCGCCGGCGTGAAGGCGACCGCCGCCAGCGCGGCATTCACCTGCGCCACCGTGCCGGTGATGGTCCACACGCCGGTGCCGGCCGTGTAGGTCGCCGTGCCCGACGTGGTCAGCACGCCCGTCGCCGGGTTGGTCAGCGTCAGCGTCGCCGTGATGCGTGTCGCCGGTGTCGACCTCGCTCACCACGATGTCGTCGAGCGCGACGCTCGCGGCGCCTTCCGTGTAGGTCTTGGTCTGCGTCAGGTTGGTCGCCGTCGGCGCATCGTTCGACCGGCGTCACGTCGAGCGTGATCGTGCCGTCGGCCGGGCCGGTCGTCGGCCGCATCGTCGGATGTGCGTCGTGATCGTCGTGTCGACGTCGTTGTTGCGTCGCCGGCGTGAACGCCACCGCCGCCAGCGCGGCGTTCACCTGCGCCACCGTGCCGGTGATCGTCCACACGCCGGTGCCGGCCGTGTAGGTGGCCGTGCCGCTGACGTCGTCAGCACGCCCGCCGCCGGATTGGTCAGCGTCAGCGTCGCCGTGATCGTCTCGCCGGTGTCGACGTCGCTCACCACGATGTCGTCGAGCGCGACGCTCGCGTCGCCTTCGGTGTAGGTCTTGCGTCTGCGTCAGGTTGGTCGCCGTCGGCGCGTCGTTCGACCGGCGTCACGTCGAGCGTGATCGTGCCGTCGGCCGGGCCGGTCGCTGGCCGCATCGCGGATGTGCGTCGCGATCGTCGTGTCGACGTCGTTGTCGGTCGCCGGCGTGAAGGCCACCGCCGCCAGCGCGGCGTTCACCTGCGCCACCGTGCCGGTGATCGTCCACACGCCGGTGCCGGGCGTGTAGGTCGCCGTGCCCGACGTCGTCAGCACGCCCGCCGCCGGGTTGGCCAGCGTCAGCGTCGCCGTGATCGTCTGCGCCGGCTGTCGACGTCGGTCACCACGATGTCGTCGAGCGCGACGCTCGGCGTCGCCTTCGGTGTAGGTCTTGGTCTGCGTCAGGTTGGTCGCCGTCGGCGCGTCGTTCGACCGGCGTCACGTCGAGCGTGATCGTGCCGTCCGCCGGGCCGCTGGTGGCCGCGTCGCGGATGTGCGTCGTGATCGTCGTGTCGACGTCGTTGTTGGTCGCCGGCGTGAACGACACCGCCGCCAGCGCGGCATTCACCTGCGCCACCGTGCCGGTGATCGTCCACACGCCGGTGCCGGCGCGTGTAGGTGGCCGTGCCCGACGTCGTCAGCACGCCCGCCGCCGGGTTGGTCAGCGTCAGCGTCGCCGTGATCGTCTCGCCGGTGTCGACGTCGGTCACCACGATGTCGTCGAGCGCGACGCTCGCGTCGCCTTCGGTGTAGGTCTTGGTCTGCGTCAGGTTGGTCGCCGTCGGCGCATCGTTCGACCGGCGTCACGTCGAGCGTGATCGGTGCCGTCGGCCGGGCCGCTCGCTGGCCGCGTCCTGGATGTGCGTCGTGATCGTCGTGTCGACGTCGTTGTTGCGTCGCCGGCGTGAACGCGACCGCCGCCAGCGCGGCATTCACCTGCGCCACGGTGCCGGTGACCGTCCACACGCCGGTGCCCGGCAGTGTAGGTGGCCGTGCCCGACGTCGTCAGCACGCCGGCCGCCGGGTTGGTCAGCGTCAGCGTCGCCGTGATGCGTGTCGCCGGTGTCGACCTCGCTCACCACGATGTCGTCGAGCGCGACGCTCGCGTCGCCTTCGGTGTAGGTCTTGGTCTGCGTCAGGTTGGTCGCCGTCGGCGCATCGTTCGACCGGCGTCACGTCGAGCGTGATGGTGCCGTCCGCCGGGCCGGTCGCGGCCGCGTCCTGGATGTGCGTCGTGATCGTCGTGTCGACGTCGTTGTTGCGTCGCCGGCGTGAAGGACACCGCCGCCAGCGCGGCATTCACCTGCGCCACCGTGCCGGTGATGGTCCAGACGCCGGTGCCGGCCGTGTAGGTCGCCGTGCCCGACGTCGTCAGCACGCCGGTCGCCGGATTGGTCAGCGTCAGCGTCGCCGTGATCGTGTCGCCGGTGTCGAGCTCGGTCACCACGATGTCGTCGAGCGCGACGCTCGGCGTCGCCCTCGGTGTAGGTCTTCGTCTGCGTCAGGTTGGTCGCCGTCGGCGCGATCGTTCGACCGGCGTCACGTCGAGCGTGATGGTGCCGTCCGCCGGCCCGCTCGCGGCCGCGTCCTCGATGTGCGTGGTGATCGTGGTGTCGACGTCGTTGTCGGTCGCCGGCGTGAACGACACCGCCGCCAGCGCGGTATTCACCTCCGCTACCGTCCCGGTGATGGTCCACACGCCCGTGCCGGGCGTGTAGGTCGCCGTCCCCGACGTCGTCAGAACGCCTGCCGCCGGATTGTTCAGCGTCAGCGTCGCCGTGATCGTGTCGCCCACGTCGGGATCGGTCACGACGATGTCGTTGAGCGCGACGGTCGCACCGCCTTCGGTATACGCCTGCGTCTGGGTCAGCTCGGTCGCTGTCGGCGCAACGCCACTGGTTGCAATCGACAGACTCCAGCTCGTAAAGCTGGCGATATCCGCCGCTTCGTCATCTCTTACGTAGAGGGTCCAATTGCCGTTCGGCGTGATGCCGGCAAAAGCCGAGGCAAAGGTGGCGATGCCCCCGTTTCCGGTGGGATGATTGATGGTGAAGGTCGGGCCAAAGAAACTATTTGCCTCCGTTATCGTATAGTCCGCGGCCCTGAGGGTCCCCGCGGCCAGCGGGCCGTTGTCCGACAGGGTGGACGTCCCAAAATCGGCGATCGTGAAGGTGAGGTTGGTTATATCGAGATTGCCGCCGACATCGGACCAGAATTCCAGATTGTGAACCCCATCGGGACCCACAAGCAGGAAATCCAGATCGTCGGGGTTCGAGGTGGTCAGACCCGTAATGGTGATGGACACGTCGACGACGTCGCCCCCCAGGCCGCTCACGTTGATGGTCTGGCTGAAGGCCGCACCAGCCGGGCCGTCGGGGATCGGTCCAGAACCCGTCGGATTGGTGAACGTGGTCATTGTTTCGTCGTCTGTCGCCGCGACGTTGACCGTCACATTGGCCGCCGAGCTCGTGCCGCCCGGTGGTGTCGATGATGATGCCGGTTGCGCGCTGCCGCCGTTTAGCTGATGTCTGCAACGTAGGTCCTCGGCGCCGATCGTCGTGTTGGCGACGTTGAGCGCCGTGCCGGTGGTCGTCGTCAGAATGTCGCCGAGCCCGCGACCGGAGCGGTGGCATTGAGCAGGGTGATGTCGAACGTGTCGCCGAAGAATTCGGCGTCGTTGTCGGTGACATGTCCTGCGATGCTCCTGCGGCCCGGTCTGGCTGGTGGCGCTGCCGACCTCCAGCAGCGTGTTGCCGATCGCCGTGTAGCTGTCGTTGAACGCGATCGGCGAGACGTTGATGTCGTTCCCCGGCCTGGTTGACGATCGTCATGCCGTCGAGAGTCTCGGTGAACTGCACGCCGGTGGCGCGTCGGTGTTGGCGCCGTCGAGTTGTTGGTGATCGTGACCGTGGTGGTGACGCGTATCGCCGGGATCGATCACGCCGTCGCCGATCGACATCGCCGTCGGGCCGGTCGGCAGGAGCGGTCGTCTGGTTGACCGTGAAGGTCTCGTTGGCGAGCACGCCGTCGAAATTTGCCTGCGCGTCGGTCGTGAACGGCGCGCTCGGCCTCGATCGGGCCGGTCGAGGCTTCGAGCGTCCAGTCGCCGCCGAGCGCGGCGGCGCCGGTCGCGTCGGTCGAGGCCGCCACATTGGCGCCGGTCAGCTCCGCGAGAGCGTCGATGAACTGCTGGCCGGCCGCACCGTCGGCGACGTCGCAGCCGTACAGCATGAGGTCGCCGCCGGGCGCGAGCGCGTCCCCGATCTGCGCCAGCGCATCGGCGTAGTCGGCGAGATTGCCGCCGTCGAGGACGGTCGAGCCGAGCGTGACGCTGCCCTCGCTGCCGTGCGACACGATCTGGATCGCCGAAAGGTCAGTCGAGATCGTTGGCCGCCAGGATGTCGACGATCTGCTGCACGCCGTCCTTGGTCGGATCGAGCACGAACACCGCGGCGTCCGGGCCGACGCCGTCGAGCAAGGCTCTGCAGGTCCGGAACGGTCCCGTCGATAAAGACGATTCGCCGCGTGGCGGTGAGCTGGTCATGTCTGATCTCCCCTCGGCGCGAGGCCTGTGCGCAGTGCCAAGCGCCGTGTGCTCTCCCGCGCCGGACTGTTGTCCGCCTGTATGAGGCGATCGTCCGGTGACGGTACTTGATGTTGGTATTGCCGCCGGTGGCGGTACTTGATGTTCGTATTGCCGAATGTGTATCGGCCCGAGCGCCGGCACACAAGGAAACAATTGCACAGCTACGGGATACTACGGACCCCGATACCTGCGGCAAAGCAGGCAGCGCAAGCCGCGTCAAGGACTTGCCGGTCGCACCGTACTATCACTGGCGGTGTGAAGTCTGTAGGGAAAACCCTGGAATCAATGCAGGAAAACCCCGAGCGGCTGTGAGCGCCTCCGGGCGATCGGCACGGCTGGCGTGCCGAAGCCGATCACGGTGGCCGGCGCGCGCGCAGCGGTGAGCCGTTGCATGCATACCTGCTCGCGTTCGGTGCAGCTTGCCGCTCACACCCGGCCGGCTCCAATCGTTCGACGATAACTACGTCGGCGCAGAGCCTCGCGCTGGGCTCGGTTTCTTGGGCAGGCTTACCTTTGGGCCATTGTGCTTGGGATCTGCGCCTGGCGCCTATGCGGCAACCGCGCTCTGGTGGGATCGCCAGTCAACGACCAAGAGGCGTCGTCAGGAACGTGAGCGAACCGAGCGCCAGCACAGCCCCACGCCGTCGGCGCGTGATCGAGCGAGAAAACCGACGTCGTGGTTTCTTCGGCTGGGTGTTCCTCGTGATTTTCCTGGCATTCAATGCGTTCATGGTCGTGTTCCTTATCACCTACTGGAAGCTGTTGGCTGAAATGCCGCCGGAATGGGCCGGCTCCACCACTGGAAGCGTCCTCGGCACGGGCACGATTCTGTTCTTCTGGGTGTCCGGCGCGGTCACCACTGGTCTGCTGGTGCTTCTAACGGGTAGTCGCCAGCGGCGCGATCATTGAGGAGGAGATCGTCCTGGGCATGAGCGGAACTCGGGATCGAGGGTAGGCGGCGCGCCCACCGGGAAACACTTGGCACACCTTGCCGCGCATCATGGGCGCGGGCTGCGCGAGCTGTTGTGAGGTCTTCACAGACAGAACGGCGGGTTCGTTCGCGTTCGCAAAGCGACACCACACAGCCGCTCGATTGCGAGCGCGACGGCAGCGCTCTGCGTGATCGTTTCAAAATATCGGATGAGCGCAGCGGCCCTTCGGTGGCGCGCGAGGCGCGCAAGCTGTTGGCTTGGGCACGTGCCTACTGCTCGGGGCGTCATCGGCGCGTCCGCCGAGCCGCTTGTTCGCGAGCGATACGAGCACGGCGGGAGATCAAATGCGATTTTGGTTTTGCTTAAATCGAGCGCGTCGCATCGCGCCGACCTCGTCGACGATCACCGTCGACGCGGATCGCCGAGCAGAACCCAGTCGAGCGAGACGCCGTGACGACACGCGAGATCGAGCAGCGCATCACCGTGCGCCGGCAAGTACTCGCCCGGCGGCTCGCCCTCGTCGGCATAGCGACGGCATTGAGCGAGCGCGGCGTCAACCAGGTCACGCTCGATCACGAGACCGTCGCGCTGCAACGCCGCGACGGCGAGCCCAAGCCGCCAAGCAGCAGCCGACCAATCGATCTCGCCCGCCGGTGTCATGACGCCGCAAGCATCCGCAAGGTCGGGCCTATGCTTTCTCGGACCTCAGGGTATGCCCCCGCCGTTTTCGGGGAAAACCCTAATTGTGCCCCTGCTGTCCTGGGTTGAACAATCAACCCAGGGGCTAATGTAATGAGTATCGACCGCCACACGATTGTCGCAGTCCTGACGGGCGCTGCCGCGACCGCCCTCTGGGCCTTTGTGATACTGTCTTGGCCATAAGCCCACGCCAACGCATGCATCGGCATCGTTCAAAAAAAAAATCCACACGCCGATGACGCCGGCCGCCACCACCAGCCCCTCGTTCACACTCCACAGCGTCCAGTCCTGCCATTGCATGGGTTCCCCCGCTACCACGCGAGGCGGAGCCCACTCCTGATCCAGATCAGCACATTGCATTGTCGGGTCGCGCGTCACTGAGGCGTCGGAGCTTGTCGAGGTTCTTACCGGCGCGGCGGCTCACGGTAAGTCTGCCCTCGGGGAATACCCCCTATGCATTGGCGGAATTCTAAGCAATCTCCCGGATGCACCCAAAGTTCAGGAAAGGTATTTCCTCTCCGATGAGGGAGCCTCCCATCTTTATCGCAATTGCCATTGCCGTCATCACAGTCATCGTCTCGATCATTGCAATATTCGGCTGGCCGTGAACCCGTGCGGACGCGCGCGTCTGCGGTCAAAAAAACAAAATCCACACGCCGATGACGCCGGCCGCCACCACCAGCCCCTCGTTCACACTCCACAGCGTCCAGTCCTGCCATTGCATGGGTTCCCCCGCTACCACGCGAGGCGGAGCGCACCCCTGATCCAGATCAGCACATTGCATTGTCGGGTCGCGCGTCACTCGTTAGGCGCGCGCGATCCTGCGCCACTCGCGCGCGTTGGCTGAAAGAGTGCGCGTTCGCCCACGTTTCCGAGCCCGGCGAAACCTCGTCGAACGGACGAACGTGGCGAGGTTTCGGAACCTCAAGCGGCGAAACTGCGCGCGAGCCAGCGGGCAATCGCCGCCGCCGAGGCGTGGGACATGGCATCCCCCAAAAGTGGGGGAAAGCACGGACGCGCCGATGCACTCGCCGAACAATTCGGCATCAGTCGAACGTTCGTCCAGATGGCGCGCGCGCTCGTCCTCGACTATCCGGTCGCCGCCGGGGGTCGCTGAGCCAACGGTGGTCAAAAATACAGAAGCACCAATCCGACGGTCACCATGGCCGCAGCGGCAGCCAAGTTCGCAAATATCGTTTTCCAGTAGGACAAATCCATGCGGGCGACCCTACGCCGCGAGGCGTGCGCGCCATGATCGAGATCAGAGCCCCGCGCGCCGGTGCGCGTCCGCTGCGCCGGCGCGTCGCTCAAGCTAATGTGCGAGCCAAATCAGGATTGCGGCGCATCCGGTAAGCGCAATTGAGAGCGCGAGCGAAACCGCCGCCATCTTGGCGTTGGACCAATCCTCGATGTGAGACCGATGCATGGGCGTGGGTTCCCCGACCCGGCTGGACCAGCCTAGCCATGTTCGGTTGCTGACACAAATTAAAAAATCATCGGTAGCCGAGCCCTCGACCGTCAATGATACAAAAGCGACAGCCCAAGGACGGCGGCCACGACCACCAGGGCCACGTTCACGCCCATCAGCGTCCAGAAAGACCATTCCATGGGTAACCGCGCTACCACGCGAGGCTGAGTGCGCTGTGATCTAAATCAGAGCATTGCATTCTAAGCTCGCGCGCCTTTCGCAAGCCCTTGCCTCGTTGAGCGCGGTCGATTTGGCGCGACAGACTGCCCGGCCTTGCGCTCGGCCCGCAAGCGAACCTCGCACGCCTCGCCCACAACCCGAGCCGCAAAAATCATCGCCGCCGAAGTGCCGAAGCCGGTCACGGTGGCCGGCGCGCGCGCAGCGGTGAGCCGTTGCTCGCATCCCTGCTCGCGTTCGGGTGCAGCTTGCCGCTCACACTCGGCCGGCTCCAAGGAAAAGCCCCTGGCCGAAGCCAGGGGCGAAGTGCGGCGCGAGAGCACAAGTCCTGAGGGGAGCTAGGGCCCGCGCCGTTCGGGGAAGATCGGTGCTCCGCGAAGAGATTGCAAGCGCATCGTCGCTCGCTTGCTCTACCGCGCGCGTCCAATCGCGCCGAGCCACGGCGGTCCTGCACCACGTCGCTCGATCGGCGGATTGGGCGGTTCACTCATGCCGAGCTGGGGCGGCTCTCATTCGAGATCCAGCCGAAAGGGATGGCCCTCGAACAATTCGACGCCGCGGCCGATCGCCTCGATGGCGGAGATCATGCGGCCGTTGCGGCCGAGGATCTTGTCGGCGAGCGTGACCAGCCGGATGTTGGGAAAGGCGCTCGGCGACGCGCCGCGGATGGCACGCGCGATCACATCCTCGTCGCGCCGCGGGTTGAGCGCGCAGGCCGTGATGTAGGCGCCGGCGGTCGAGCGGCTGATGCCGGCATAGCAGTGCATCACCAGCGGGGTGCGCCGGTGCCAGCGCGTCACGAATTCGATCAACCGGTGCACGTGCTCGTCGGCCGGCGCCCGATAGCCCTCGAGCTCGAACGTGATGTCGTGCATGCCGAGGAACAGATGGTCCTCGACGGCCACGCAGTCGGGCCGCAGCACGGCGGTATCATCGTTCATCAGCGTGACGATGTGGCGGGCGCCGGTCCCCTCGACCGTCGCATGCAGCCGCGCCAGCGAGCAGACGTGAATCATGCGGCTGTTCTATCCGGCCCGCGCGCCGGCAAACAAGCCCCTCGACCGGATCGTGCGACGCGGTCGGGACGAGCGCGAACCCACCCTTCCTCGTTGCCGGGCGCGACCGGGCAGTCCCTCACTCAAGAAAGGGCTACGCGCGCGGCGGCTCCGGACCCATGAGGTGCTCGGTCAAGCGCACGGCGACCGGCCAGGCGAGAATCAGCATCCCCAGCGAGACCGCCAGGTAGGCCGGCAGACCGATCGCGGGGGCCGAGCGTTCGATGAATAGGCCGATGAGATATCCGGCCACCTGCGCGATGGCGACGACGAGGACGTAAAGGCCCATCAAAATCGCTTCCGACTTGGACCCGGAAGAATGGCCATAGAGTCTCGCTATATCTTAAGATATTTATCGTTCAGTTACTCCTGACGGTTGTAGCGCGAGCCGAGATATGATAAGCTGTTTCTCTCGTCGACACCTCTTTTACGTGCGCGTGCGCGAACGGCGGCATGTTGCCGCTCGGGGCGCATGAGGCGCCGTCGCCGGCGCGGCCGACCGTGACGGGCGCACACCACGGGCAAGGAGTCGGCGGGAGATCGGTTCTATTCAACGCAGGAAGCGCTCAGCAGCAGAAAGGAGAGGAAGTCATGTCCACAGCCAAGATCAACGCGTGGGTCACCCGGGTCGGAGCCCCGTGCGAAATCGACACGGAACGCGAGTGGTACGTCCACGTGCTGCATTGCAACGGCAAGCCGCTCAAGTGGTGCGACAGGGAGTTCACCAACATCAAGACCAAGTGCGCGCATGTGGAAATAGAGGTGCCGCCTGGTTGCTATTTGGTCGTCGCGACGTGGTCGCCCGGAGCGGGCCAAAATCTCGGCAATCACTTGACCCATTTGGTGGTTGTGCGCGTCAATTGCGGCGACCATGCCTGCGTGACACTGTTCCCGCCGACTTTCCATTTCTGCGGCCACTGGTACCTGACCGCCCTGAACGAGCATATGCAACAGAATGCGCTGCCCAGGGAGGCGGCAGCAGCTGCCAGAGCCGCCGCCGACGCGGTCGAAAAGTTGCAGCGGCACATCCCAGCGGACGAACTGACCAAGGGGATGGCAGAGATCGGACCTCCGCCGCGGTAAGAGCGCCGCTTCTTCACTGTCCCCCTTGTTGGGAGAGCGCCCGCCCGGGTCGATCCGGAGTCGGATTGCGCGCGTCAGCGCGCAATCCGGGTGACGCGGCAACCCTGCCTATCGATAAGCGCTGTAACCTCTCACCCGCTCGCGGTCGATCGCGCGGCTCAGCGCGCCGCCAGTTCCGCGAAGCGCTTGAGATAGCGTGCCTCCGCCTTCTCGGCCGGCCACGGCGTAAGGTACTCGCGCTCGGTCGGGACCGCGACCGTCGGCAGCTGACCGAAGAAGCGCCGCGCTTCGGTCGCGGAAAACCCGGCAAGCCGCGTCGCTTCGAGATAGGCCGCCGCTTGGTCGGCGGCCTTGATCAGACGGGTCAGCTCGACCGACCGCTCGGCCGGCAGGCCGAAGCGCAGATGGATGGCGCGCAGAAGCCGCGCCTCGATGGCCTTGTAGGCATCGCCGAGCACCGCCTTGAACGGCGAGATCATGTCGCCGATGACGTATTCGGGCCCGTCGTGCAGCAGGATGGCGAGCCGCAGGCCGCGGTCGAGCCGGGGAGTGCGCACCCGCGCGATGGCGTCGACCAAGAGCGAGTGCTGCGCGACCGAGAAGATGTGCGCGCCGCGGGTCTGACCGTTCCAGCGCGCGACGCGCGCGAGCCCGTGCGCGATATCCTCGATCTCGATGTCGAGCGGCGAGGGATCGAGCAGGTCGAGCCGCCGCCCCGACAGCATGCGCTGCCAGGCGCGCGGCGCACCGACCGATGCAACCCGGTCGCGCCGCAAAATCTTCGGGCGTTGAACTGGCGTTGGCCGTGCGGGAGACATCCGGTCGGCGGCCGCGGCGCTGGAGTCAGCGGACCGGTCGCGCGGTCAACCGCGCGCAAGCCTCATGCCGGTGGCAGCTTACCAGATGGTCGTTCACCATGCCGGTCGCCTGCATGAAGGCGTAGACGATGGTCGGCCCGCAGAACTTGAATCCGCGCGCCGCCAGCTCCTTGGAGATCGCGCGCGAGAGCGCGGTCTCGGCCGGGATCTGCCCGGTGCGCCGGAAGCGGTTGACCTTCGGCTTGCCGTCGACGAAGTCCCAGAGCAGCCGCGCGAAGCCCGGCCCCTTCTCCATGACGTCGAGATAGGCGCGCGCCGAGGCGACCGTGCCCGCGATCTTGGCGCGGTTGCGCACGATGCCGGCATCCTGCATCAACGCGTTGACCTTCCTGGCGCGGTAGCCCGCGATGACCTGCGGGTCGAAGCCGTCGAAGGCGCGGCGGAAATTCTCGCGCTTGCGCAGGATCGTGATCCACGACAGCCCGGCCTGGAACCCGTCGAGCACCAGCTTCTCGAAGAGCCCGCGGTCCTCGAACTCGGGTACGCCCCACTCCTCGTCGTGATAGGCGACGTACAGCGGGTCCGCGCCGCACCAGGTGCAGCGCACTTGACCGTCGGCGTGTTCGACCTTGGGCATGATGGACTGATGTCCCCCTAGCTCGGATCTTGCAGACTATTCAGCTCTTGCGCGACGGCGACCCGCAATGGCTCCAAACTGTGCTGGACGGTGCGCCAGACCAAGTGATCCAATACATCATCGTAGTTGTGCCGGTAGAAGTTTCCCGCTGCCGCCATTTCGGCCCAGAGAATGTTTGGGTGACGGGCCTTGAGGCTATCCGGAAGTTTGCGCGACGCTTCCGAGATGATTTCCAGGCAACGGATTACTGCGTAGAGCGTGCGCCGGTCGGATCGAAGCGTTTCAAACGAAATACCGGCGACGAAGCTGCGCGCCAGATCGATGTTGTGCAACATATCGGCCAGGGCACCATACGGCGACTTAGAACGCATAGACGGCGTCGGCAGTCGCGGGACCGCGTACATGCGGCTTGAGACCCTCGCGGTTCACGACGTCGACGCGGCCATCGAATAGGCCCGAAATGTACTCTTTGAGGCCGACATATTCATAGACGCCCAAGCTCAGCTCGGGATCCAGCTCGATCATGATGTCGATGTCGCTATCGGGCTCGGCTTCGCCGCGCACGACGGAGCCGAACAGCGCAGCACGGCGCACGCCCCGCGCACGCAACGCTTGCTCGTGCTGGCGCAGAATCGCGATCGCGTCCCGGCTGTTCATTGCGACATCCTATGCCAAATCAGCGCGGAAGTTGAGAGCCGGGCCCCATAAGCATCCCAATCGAAAACGCGCCGCCGGGTGGGCCGCTTACTCCGCGGCCTTCGCCTCGCCCGGCCAGGCAAAGCGTGCCCATTCGGGCTTGCTGCGGCCGGATGGCGAAGTCCGCCCGCGGTCACCGGCAGGCCGGCCGCGACCGCGTCCGCCACGCGGTCGAGCCGCACGATCGCGATGCCGCGGCCGCGCGCGGAGGACCCCATCATCCCGGCGGATTTTTCGCCGGCCAAAACCGGCGCGCCGCATTCGGGCGCGAAGTCGTCGAACGTGACCGCGACCGCGCGGGTGCGCACATTGCCGCGGTGCTCCATGCGCGAGACCACCTCCTGGCCGACGAAGCAGCCCTTGTCGAAATCGACGCCGCCGAGCTGGTCCATGTCGGCCTCGTGCGGGAACGCGTCGTTGTAGATGAAGTCCTGGCCGCCGCGCGGAACCGCAAGCGCGATCCGGTGCGCCTCATACGCCGACGCATCGACCGGCGTCGCGCCCATGTCGGCGGCCGCCTCGCCGAAGACGTGCGGCGGCAGGATCATCCGCTGCCCGAGCGCGGGCAGTCGCGGGTCGGGATAGACCAGGCCGTACTCGCTCGCGCCGGCCCCCTCCCACACGGCCGCAACGCCGAGCGCGTCGGACAAATTCTCGACAGTGATCTTGGCGCGCAGCTTGTAGAAGTCGAGCCTCTCGGCGAGCGTGGGGCTAAGCACGCGCGGGCAATCGAGGAAGAAGCCGCCGCCGTCCTCGGCCGAGGCCTCCACGATGATGAAGTCGACGATGATCTTGCCTTGCGGGGTCAAGAGCGCGGCATACCGCGGCGCGGCCGGCGTCACCGCGGCCATGTCGGCGGTGACGAGCCCGTTGAGGAACGAGCGCGCGGTCTCGCCCGCCACCTTGACGACGCCGCGCTCCGGCAGCAGTGCAGCTTGCATCGCGTATCCTCAAATCCCGCTGCCGCAACGTAAGAGCGGGGGCCGCCGACCTCAAGGTCACTCAGCTGTCATCCCGGCCAAGCGAGCGTAGCGAGCGCGAGCCGGGACCCATGCTCCGAATGTACCGCGGAACTGCTCTGCAGAGAGGCGTGGATCCCGGATCGCCGCCTCGGGCGGCGTCCGGGATGACAGATGCGGGGAAACTACTGTCGCGACAGGGCGAGCGAGAACTCGCCGTTGCGGATGCGGGTCGCGAGGCCTTCGGCAAAACGCGCCGCCGCGTCCTCGCCATAGGTCGATACCAGCTCGGCGAAGGCGGCGAACAGGCACGCCTGTGCCAGGCAGTCGCCGTCGACGCCTTCCAGCGTCGCGTCGGTCCAGGCCTCTTTGACATAGCCGACCGCCAGACGCTTCTGGTCGTAATCGGATGCCGGCGCCTGCGCCGGAAGCTCGTGCATCATGCTCGCGAAACTCTAGTGCGCCGGCGCATCCTGCGCGTCCTGCCGGCCTATCCCCAGTGGGGCAAATTAGCACGCGCCAGGGATTGCGCGAGATCGTATCCACGAGCAGGGTTAACGCCCGCGGGGCGCAGGCCTTCCGCGCAGAAACTCCAGCAACGCGTCGACGCAGGCGTCGGCGAATTGAGGATCGTTGATGTGCAGCGGCAGCTCCGTCACGGTGCCGCCCGGCACATGCGCCCGCAGGGTCTCCACGAACACCCGCTCGGTTTCGGGTTGCGTCCAAAGGCCGACCTCGTTGCCGGCAAGGTCTTGGATGTTGCGGCCGGTGAGCCCACTGAATCCGCCGAGCGGAACGAGCACGCGGACCGGTCCCCTGGCGGCGCGGAGCCGCTCGCCCATGAGGCGGCCCAAGGCGGCGAATTCGGCGGCGTCGGTGCGCATCAGCAGAATCTCGACGTTGTAGCGATGGAACGCGCGGCCCCGGTAGCGCTCCGGCACCGCGCCCACCCACCAGTTGGTGAAGTCCAGGCAGCCCGGCACCACCACCTGCGGCAAGGCGGCCGCGCCCGCGGCGGTGAGGCGCCGGTCGCCGGCGCTGTAGACGCCGCCGGTGAGGCAATCCGTCAGCTCCGAGGTCGTCAGATCGATCACGCCGGCAAGCTCCCCCAGCGCGGCCAGCTGCTCGAGCGCGCGCCCGCCCGGCCCGGAGGCATGGAAATGGATGACCTCGAAACCCTCGCGTTCGAGCCCGAGCGTGACGCGGTCGACTGCCGGCTGCAGGTTGCCGAACGAGGAGACGCCGATCAGCGGCGCCGCTCCGACAGCCGGACGGAGCTGGCGCCGCCGCCAGGCCTTGGCCATGCCGGCCACGGCTTCGGCGGCGTTCGTCAGCGCGGCGCGGGTGATGCGGTTGAGCGAGATGTCGCCGATGGTTGGGACCATGGCGATGTCGCTCTCGGCCACGTACCACTGCACCGCCGCGGTCGCGGCGACCGGCGTGACCATGACCTTGGGCAGCCCCAGCGGCAGCGCCCGCATGATGGCGCAGGCCATGGTAGAGCCGTTGGCGCCGCCGATGCCGAGCACGCCGGCAATCCCGCCGGAAGCGAGCTTCGCCTGGACGACCTTGATACCGCCCGTGATCATCGTTTGAGCGGCTTCGGCGCGCGCGAGTTTCGCGAGCGCGGCCCAATCGGTTCCGGATGCGTCGGCAACCGCATCGCCGCGCACATGCGCGAAGTCATGCGCGTGCGGCCGCAGGGAGAGATCGACCAGCCACGGCGTGACCCCCGCTTGCGCCAGCGCGTCGCAAACGAAGCGCGCCGCCGCGGGCTTGCTGTCGAGCGTGGCGAGGACGCAGACCGACACGCTGGTCGCCACTCAGCGCGCCTTAGGCAGCTTGATGCTGCGGAACCGCTGCGCCGCCTCCACCACCGACGTTTCGATCGGGAAGCGCTCTGCGGACGAGCCCCCGACGTAGCCGTCGAGCCGCGGCTCGGCGCTGAGGAAGCGCTCGAAATCCTGCGGCGTCTCGATCGCGCCGCCGTGGCAGGTCACGATGCGGTCGGAAAAACGCGGAGACAACGCGTCGAGGATCGCCGCCGCACGCTCCACCGCGGTCTGGTGATCGAGCACCGTTTTCGAACCGGTGGTTCCGCCCGAACTATTGCCGAAGTGGACGATGATGTTGTCGACGCCCGCTTCCGCCATGGCGAGCGCCTCCTCGACCGAGGTGCAGAACGCCTTGGTGAACATGCCTGAGCGCGAGGCATGGCCGAGCACGTCGACCTCGCGCGCAAAGCTCATGCCGGTCTCTTCCAAAGCGGCGCGGAAGGCGCCGTCGATCAGCGCAACCGTCGGGCAATTCATCACGCCGTGGAAGCCGGCCGCGGCGACCTTCTCCAGGAACCGCGCCATGTCGCGGGTCGGATCGATGCACAGCAGGCCGGCGACCAGCGCGCAATCCTTGACGACGTTGACGAGAGCGCGCTCGCCGATCTCCAGGGTGAGCGCGTTGGCGTCGCAAATCGGCAGATAGCCGGCCATCGAGCTCAAGCCCTGCATGCGGAAGTAGGCGAGGCAATGCGTGGTCACGATGTTGGCGCCGCCGCGCGCCGCCATCTTGGCGGTGATGCCGGAGCCGCACAGCGCGTCGTAGATGGCGCGCCCGGCCGCGCGCTCGGCGCGCAGCCGGGCCACGATGGTTTCGCGATCGAGCTTGTCGGCCACGTTCCGCTTGCCTCTTGCCTGCCAATACTAGCGACGTTGCCCAATAGTCGTCATCCTTGCAGTGCGTCCTTCGAGGCTCGCCCGACTTCGTCGGGCTCGCACCTCAGGATGACGAGTTAGAGGGTCTCCTCGCTCATACGCAGTCATCCTGAGGTGCCCGAGCGAAGGAGGGCCTCGAAGGATGCTGCTCCAGCAGACAACAGAGGCAATCGGACATGCGGGTTTTCATCGAGAACGAGGCGGGTTCGAGCGACAAAAATACCTTTGACGAGCGCACGCTCGTGTTCCTGCGCCGCGAGCGCGTGTCGCGATCGTACCCCTATCCTTACGGCTTCGTGCTCGGCACCAGGGGCGGCGACGGCGACGCGGTGGATTGCTTCGTGCTGACGGCGACGCCGCTGCGATCCGGCGCAATGGTGGACTGCGAGCCGCTCGGCCTGCTGGAGCAGATCGAGGACGGCGAGACCGATCACAAGGTGCTGGCCGCACTCACCGGCGAGGGCGTCACGCTCGACGCTGCGATAGTCGCGGCCGTGACCGATTTCATCGCCGGGGTGTTCGCGCATATACCGCGCAAGCGCATGACGCTCGGCCGGCTCCTCCCGCGCGCGGACGCGGAAGCCTACGTGCGGCAATGCCGCGACGTTCAAGAGTGAGTGGAATCATTCGCGACCTGTCATGCCCGCGGACGCGGGCATCCAGTAAACGGAGGATAGGCCGAGGATAGTGGGTCCCCGCTTTCGCGGGGACGACACCACGTCAAGCCGCCTTGCGTTTGGCCTCGATCAGCTTGCGCTCGACCAACACTTCGGCGATCTGGATGGCGTTGAGCGCCGCGCCCTTGCGCAGGTTGTCGGACACGCACCACAGCACGAGACCGTTCTCCACGGTCGGATCCTCGCGCACGCGCGAAATGTAGGTCGCGTCCTCGCCCGCCGACTCGAACGGCGTGACATAGCCGCCCGGCTCGCGCCTGTCGATCACCAGGCAGCCCGGCGCCTTGCGCAGGATCTCGCGTGCCTCGTCGGCGGTGATCGGCTCTGCGAACTCGATGTTGACCGCCTCCGAGTGGCCGATGAACACCGGCACGCGCACGCAGGTCGCGACCACCTTGATCTTGGGATCGAGGATCTTCTTGGTCTCGACCACCATCTTCCACTCTTCGCGCGTGAACCCGTCGTCCTGGAAGGCATCGATGTGCGGGATCACGTTGAATGCGATGCGCTTGGGAAACTTCTTGGTCTGCGCATCCTGCAGCGAGTAGACCGCCTTGGTCTGGCGGTCGAGCTCATCCATGCCGTCCTTGCCGGCGCCGGACACCGACTGGTACGTCGACACGACGACACGGGTGATGCGGGCGTGGTCGTGCAGCGGCTTGAGCGCGACGACGAGCTGCGCGGTCGAGCAGTTCGGGTTGGCGATGATGCCCCTCCGGCGGAAGCCCGCGACGGCATCCGCATTGACCTCCGGCACCACCAGCGGCACGTCGGCGTCGTAGCGCCAAGCCGACGAGTTATCGATCACCACCGCGCCGGCGGCCGCGATCTTCGGCGACCATTCCTTCGACACCGCGCCGCCCGCCGACATCAGGCAGATGTCGGTGTCGGAGAAATCGTAGCTCTCGAGCGCTTTCAACTTGAGGATGGCGTCGCCGTAGGAGACCTCGACGCCCTGGCTGCGGCGCGAGGCAATGGCCGTGACCTCGTCGGCGGGGAAGTCCCGCTCGGCAAGGATGCTCAACATCTCGTGGCCCACGACGCCCGTGGCCCCGACGACGGCGACCTTGTAACCCATCGTTTACTCTCCGAGAGAATTTCGCCGCGGCACCTTGGCGTTTCGAAACCGCGACGGAGGCGCTTCTACGCGAGAACAGGCCTCAAGACAACGCCACCGCTCGGAGCAGCCGTGAAATCCGCGCTCAGCCGGTTCGTCGACGAACTGCACAAGACGCTCATACGGCTTGTCGTCTATTTGGCGGTGCTCGGTGGACTAGGGTTCGCCGCGGTCGCGTGGCTTGCCGACCTCCCGGCGATCACCCGCGGCGATCGGTCCGAGCAAAAATCCGAATGGATCGAGACCGGCCGCCCGCAGCCGGCATTTGCCCTGGAAGCCGGCGAGTTCGCCGCATCCGAGCCGCGCTACTTGATCCGGCGCCATCACAGCGGCGGCGGCCGCAAGGACGTGCTGACCTGGGGAACCCCGCTCGGTCCGGAACGCTATCTGCGCATCGAGATCTATCGCCCCGGGACGGAGTACGACGGCTTTGCCGCGCCGGACCCCGACGCGGTGGCGCGCGCCGGCGCGTTCGCGCTGCGCGGCGAGGCCAGGATCGTCGGCTCGCTGCCGACCAAGCTCGGCGCGTTCTCGGCCGTGGAGCTCGGCCGCGACGCGCAGACCGCGCGCCGCTGCCTCGGATTCGTCCGGGCGTTTTCGGAACCGGCGCTGCAGATCGCCGACTGGCACTGCGACGCCGCGCCGACCGCAGCCATCCGCACGACGATCGCCTGCGCGCTCGACCAACTCACGTTGCTCTCGGCGGGGGGCGATGCGCGGCTGGCGGGACTGTTTGCGCGGGCCGACCAGAAGCGCACGTTCTGCGGCGACAAACGGCCGTCGCTCTCGGTCGCGCCCAAGCCGACCGACTGGCTCGACGTGCCGGCCGAGCCGAGGTTGCGCGGGCGTTTCGCGGCGCTGTGACGGCGGCACACTTCGTCCGGCGCGTGGCATCCCTGTCCGCTCGATCAGCCGGCACTGAGAAGATCTGCGCCGATACCTGATCGGTCCAGTCACGCGCCCGCGGCGTCACGGATCGTCTGGGCTATCCGCCAAATCTGCTCGGCGGATAGCCCGCGGAACAAGGGCAGAGCGAGCGTGGACTGTGCCAACGAGGCAGTCGCCGGGAGACGAGTCCGCGGAAATGCCGCGGTGGCGGGGTGGGCATGGGCGCCGTCGCCCCACCATCGGCGCGTCTCGACTCCAGCCCGCGCCAGCGCACTCTCGATGTGAGCCAAGCGAGAGTCCGCCAGCCTTGCAACACACGTCGAGGCAATCCAAGAGTCCCCGAATCCGTCCTGAAACCGCAATTCGTTCGATTCCCGCAGCGCCGCGCGATAGGTTTTGGCGAGCGCCATCCACTCGGGCCGGACCTCGGCCCATTCGTCGAGGGCTGCATGGCCGACGGCGGCGTGATACTCGCTGAGCTTGGCGTTGGCCGATGGGGCTACGGCTTCGCGCGTTCCGGCGAAGCCGAAGTTCGCGCGGGCGCGAATATCCCGGATGATCGCCGCATCGGTGCTCATGACGAAGCCGCCTTCGCCGACGCCGAGCACCTTCGTGGCGTGCAAGCTGACCACCGAAGGCGCCGCGCTGGGGACGATGGCGTCGAACGCCGCCGCGGCATCGATCACCACCGCCGTCCCGGTGCGCAAGCGGAACCGGTCCCATGCTGCAGGATCGATGGGCCGCCCGAACGGAACCACCGGCATGACCGCCCCGACCGCTGCGGGCGCGCCCGCAATTGCCTCGGCAACCCGGTCCGGGTCGATGGCCCAGCTGGCGCTATCGACGTCGACGAAATAGGGGATGAGCCCGGCCATTGTCACGGCGTGAGCGGATGCGACGAAGGTCCAGGCCGGCAGGATGCAGAGCGACCCTGGTTTCGGGCTCTGGGCGGTTAGGGCGAGCGTCAGCCCGAGCGTGGCATTGGCGACCGTCGCGACCGACCCGCCATCAAGGCCGTAGCGCGCGGCAAGCCGCTCCTCAAGGGAGCACGCGAGTGGGCCGAAATTGGAATAGATCCGTGACGAGTTGATCGCCTCAAGATACGGGGCGATCTGTCTCGCCGACGGCAGCTTCGGTCGCATGATGGGAATTCTTGACATTCCGCCGCGATCTCTGCCCCTGATTGAAGCTCCCGGCCGTACCGGGATGACAGTTGAAGTTTGATCTTTAGGCAAGCTATTGACCGAATGAAAATCCCGGTCCGCGAGCCCTGCCTGGAATGCGCTGGGTCGGCCCGCGGCCTGTCGCCCAGGTTGCGCGCGGATTGAATGCCCTTCTGATCCATGCGGTCATCGTGGCCAAAGCGGCACCGTATGCCCTGGCTTGACGCGCTCTCCGCAACTTGGCGATTGCCGGATACCGTCCGACGCGGCGGGGGTGCGTTGCTAATCGTGCTGCATCTGCTGCTTGGCGTTGCGGTCGCGCTTGCGCCGCGGGTGAACCTCCCGATCGCAACTTCAAGCATGATTCATGAGCAGGGCGCCGCCTACCTGGCGCCGCTCAGGTCCGATTGGAGGCTGCTTTACGGGCTGCCGGCTGACAGCCTGCGCGCGGTGACCAACTCCCTGTTGAGGCTTCACGAAAACGGCAAAGACCTGGGACCCGCTCACGCCCCGCATGCCGAGATCAGGGACCATGGCGAGGGCCGTTTTTCTCACTGGGGTGAGTGGATCCGGTTTTCGACCTCGGACGGAAGCGATCCGCGCACCAACGGCCGCGTCTATTCGGTAAGTTCGCCGACAACACTGCGCTCGCCCTGGCTAATCGCGGTGGGCGTTCTGGACCTCGGCCTGCTTATCGCCTTCAGGGGTCAGGTACTATCGTTCTTGCGCTCGCGCCCGGGCAAGATACTGCTCGTGGCTAGCGGCATCGGCATAGTCGCTCTCGCGGCGCTGGCGGCCCTCGGCGTATTCGGAAGCACGGTCATCGAACCGAAAGGCGCGCCGAAAGATGCCGCGCTCGTTGTTAGCACTCTCGGCCACGCCTGTATCGGTTGCGTAGTCTCGCTTGCCGCCTGGGCGGCGGGCGCCGGTCTGGTCCGCGCCATCTCTCGAGATCCTCACGCCTCCTTGGGCTCAATCCTCATTCCTGCCTTTCCGGTCGGCCTCTTAGCGCTCACCGTATTCGTCGGCATCGCCCTCCTCTTGCCGCAGGGGCGCATACTGGCGACGGTCCTCTGGCTTATTTGTCTCCTCCCCCTGTTGAGATGGCGTCCGCGTCGAACGGAGGTGACGGGTGTCCTTACGGCTCTGTCGGCGATCGTCCCGCTTGCACTTCTCTTCGGGGCATGGATGGGCCTTCATTGGCACGGCCCGACCGCGACACTAACCGGTCTGCCTACCGGCGATCTTTCGTATTACGCGAGCAGCATCTGGTCGCTTGCAGCACGACCTAACCCGTACATCAATTTGGGCTATGAGGGAGATCCTCCCTTCCCCTACTTCAATGTGCTGTTTTCGGGAAGCGGCGCGATTTTCGCCGAGCTGCCCGGTTTCGATCCATTTCTGTTCATTGCAGCCGGCGGCGCGGCGTCATTCATCCTCTTGAGCGCAACGATGCTTCATCTCTATTTGCGTGACCGTGCGCGCGCTCGCGCCGACGCGTTCGCCGTGCTGATCCTTGCGTTGTCGATCATTGGGGCGGCCGGCTATCCGTCGTGGGTGATCCTCAGCGTTCCGGTCGCCCACGTTTCCGCGCTCTCGATCTCCGTTTGGTGGTTGGCCAGCGGGCGCGGTGAGACCGGAACGGCGCTGCTTGCCATGGCCGCCGGGCTGATCGGCTCAGCACTGTCGAAGGTGGCGACGGCGAGCTTTCTGGTGCCGCTTGGGGCGGCAGGTCTGTGGCCTCGCCTCCACCGCAGCCCGCCTTTGGTGCGCGCCCTGTTCTTCGGGATCGCAGGTCTCTTCGCGGTCTATTCGGCTTCCATGCTCGCTAGCTTTCTCACCTTCCACCTCAAGGACGCCCCATTGGGAGCCCAAGACCTTTTGGTCGCCGACTGGGAACGGTTGCTCCGCAACGCCGGGATGGTCGGCATGGCCGCCCTGGCCTGGCGCATTGCAGAGCGCCCGATTGCGGTGGCGATCACGCTCGGATTGGGAAGCGCTGTGCTCTATCCCAGGCTCTTTTTCATCAATTTCATTTGTGCGGCTCTCGTTTTGGGCCTCATCGCGTCCGCCCGGCGGGAGCGCTTGAAGGGCGGCTGGGCGGCGCTTGCACTCCTTGCTTTTGCGTGTCCACTCCCCGCCGCATTGTTGACGGATCCGACTGGAACGCCGGCCGGCATCGCGTGGATGGTTTGTCTGGGCGGGGCAACGCTAGCCGCTATAGCAACCAGCGTGCGTGTTGCCGGCATACGCTACCGCGAGTGCTTGGCAGTGATAGGACTCTTTGTGCTTGTCACTTCGGGAGCCGGAGCTTTCGGCCTCTGGGGCGTTGCACGCGGCAATATTATCATCGACTTGGGCGCGAAAGGGACGACGCCGGAGCTGACCCCGGCCGTGCGCGACATCTGGATTGCGGTTCGTCGCCACGCCCCGTTCGACGCTTTGATTTTCACCGACCAGGTCGCCGACACACCGCAAGGACAAACGCCGCTCCTGCTGAGGGGTTGGAACACATATGCGTTTGCAGGCCAGCGTCAAATATATATTTCCAGCCATTATACCACCTTCGATCTGCGTTTCGATGCCGCCAAGCGCCGCGAGGTCATCCTCATCAACGATGCCGTCTTGCGCGGCGCGATTGCGCCGTCGAGCGTTTCGACCCGGAGACATTACGGCAGCTTTTTTGCCGTGGTCAGAACTTCAAGGCGCGTTCCGCTCGGCTGGCAGAAAGTCTATCAGAATAGCGAACACTCGCTTTACTCGATTCCACCCGGACGTGGCTGGTAGAAACGAGATCGCGCTCCGAGGCATTGCGACCCGATGAGTGCATTTGCTCATCTGCGATCTTGCACGATTGCGCGATCGCGGCCGATAATCGCTTTGAAGGTCTCGAGCAGAAGCGACCACGATGCACCTATTCAAGCTTGGCTTGCTGCACCTCACTCCACCACTCTACGCGGTGGCGGTGCCGTTGAACGCCCTGGCGATATTCGCCACCGGCGCAGTCAGAAAAACGCACGATCCCTATCTTGTGGTCGAAGACAAGGTGATCGTGGGGGCGGTATTGCTGGCCACCGTCTGGCTCGCTTGGATGCAGGTCCAGGGCATCTTCTCGCGAGCCGCGTCCGCCGATGGGGTTCGGCAGCACCTGTCGCGCGATCTTGCCGCGTGGCCGGCGGGATCAGGCGACACCGTCGTCGTTTGGGATTACAATTTCCCTTATGATCTGGGCGCGCCCGTTTCGCCGCATGCCGACGGTGCCCCTGGCGCTTTCTCCACACCGATCACGCCAGCGCAACGCCATTGGCGGACCCGATATACGCGCAATGGGGTACATCCGATATCGCCTCGGCGGTGTGCCATATTCCCTGTACATCCCTCGTCGATGCCGGCCTTGGCAATGCCGAGCCGCATGCCCGCATGCTGACCACGCACATGTGAGAGCACTATGGTGAAGTGGTGGAGGTCGATCGCGTCTTCCAAGGCCATGCGCTCGCGCTCTACCGCTGCGTCGTCACCGGGAAAGCCGCGGACAAATAGCCATGGCGCCTTGCTGACGCCGACGGCGGCCAAATATCGAAAAGGTGCACCGGCGGGACAGCGATGACCCATACAGCTCCCGCGTCGGACACCGTGGCGATCATGCAACCTTATTTCATCCCGTATGCCGGGTACTTTCGATTGTTTGCCGCGAGTGATTTGGTCGTGATCTACGACTGCGTCCAATTCCCGCGACGCGGGTGGGTTCATCGCAATAAGCTGGTGGACGCCGCGGGAAATGAGCGGTGGCTGACATTGCCGCTGGTTAAAGCCCCGAAAGAGGTCTTGATCCGCGATCTGCAATTCCCCCCGAATGCGGCCGAATTGCTCGCTGCGCGCCTGCGATCATTTCCCATGCTGCAACATGCACCTCCGGCTGCCGAGCCGATCCTTGACGCTCTGCTGCAGGTCAGTGGGACGCCGCTGACCTATATAGAGGTTCTGTTGCAGAGAGTTGCAACTTACCTCGGCCTGCCTTGGAGCGTGTTACGATCGAGCGCATTCGGCCTTCCCCACTCGTTCCGTGGTCAGGATCGAATTCTTGAGATTGCGCGCCGGCTCGGTGCCCGACGTTACCTCAACGCTCCAGGCGGCCGGGACCTCTATAGTCAAAGCGCATTCTCCGAGGCCGGCATCGAACTGAGCTTTCTGCCGGCGTATTGCGGCCCCAGTTCTTCAATCCTCAGCCCGAATCTTGCTTGAGGACCAAGCCAGTCTCGCGGCGGAAATACGCAAGGCCGCGCGAGCGTGCTGACGGCGGGCACCTCGGTCACAAACCGAAAAGACGCCCTATCGCTCGGTGCTGGCCGGCAGGGCTTTCCTGCCGCAATCCGCCCGCCGCAGCCGGGCAGCGCGCGGATCACTCGCGTATCGCCAATCCGAAGCCGGTTTGTCCAAATCCGTTGCCGCAATAAAGCATGTAGCGATCCCCCTCGTGATCGAATACGTGCGGATAGGCGATCATCTCGGAGTCCCAACCGTCGGTGGAGGTTTCCAGTCCCGCGTCGTCATCGTTCCGAGTCCCACTCAAGCCCGTCGGCTGAACGAGCAAACCCCAACCGATATGGTCGGTCCGGCCCACGTACCGAATACCACATCAGGTACCCTTGGCCGTCGAACATGATACTGGGGCGCGAAAACCCGAATTCCTGGGGTGTCGGCGCGAGCACGACCAATCCGCTGCGGCGCCAGTCGATGCCGTTATCAGACTCGGCGTAGCGCGTGTTGTAAGTGGGTGTGACGCCGCTCCGCGTTGCCGCCCAGGCTACTCCGCTCACGTACCACATTCGCCACCGTTCGTTCTCCACAATGACCGCCGGTGCCGTGCAGAACAAAGGGTCGACCGGATTGCGCTCGATGATCGGCCCCGGCAGCGGGGTCGCGACCGGCACGCTCGTATCGGCATCCGCGAGGGCTAACCCAATCGACAGGTGATACGGGACAGATTGTCGGAGTTGCGAACCGATGTAAAAAAGATAACGCTTTCCGCCATGCCTTACGATGCTCGACAGCGTGGTTCCGGCATCGTCGAAGCGTCCGGCATGGCCGGGCCCGAGCACCGGCGTCTCGGCCAGCCGAAGAATGCGATCGGGTCGCTTGATGTCGATCTCCAGCCAACCGACATGAGAGCGGTTCTGCGCGTCGCGCGAAGTGAAATCAGATTCGATACCGATTGCCCTCGATCCATTCGGTGAACGGAACGCCGGCATGGGACGCCATCCAAGGAAGCTGTCCCTCGCTGCCGAACACTCGTCCAAGCTTGCGCCAACGCATGATGTCAAGTCTTGATGGCCGTGCAAATGTAGTAGAAGGGGTACACCTGATGCACCTCGATCTGTGTCAAGCCGGTGGGCAGCAAGTCGACAGGGCAATCGTGGATCACGTTGTGGGCCGACAGCACCTTGCCGAAATACACTCTCTCGAACCAGGATGCGCCATCGTATAATTGCTCATCGAGAAACAGCAGCAGTCCGCCCGGCTTCGCGACGCGCGCCATTTCCTCGAGCGCCAGCCTCGGATCACTGACGCCGTTGATTGCGCCGTAGTTCAGAACGACGTCGAACGTGCCCGACCGAAGCGGAAGGCTGGTGGCGGGCGCCAAAACGAACTCCACCGACACCTGCTTGCGGGCCATGAACTGCAGGCCTTGCATGAGCATCGTTTCCGAAAGATCGACGCCGGTGAACTCGGCATTCAGCTCCATCCAGCCATGCTTATAGAGCGAACCACAGTTTCCCGTCGACACGTCGAGCACCTGCAGCTTGCCTTGGCTGCCCTTGAACTTCCCGATGGCGCGAGCATGGACTTCCGCAAAGCACTGCGCCGGCTTGAAGTCGGATAACAGCACGGAAATCCTGACCGGAATGGCCAATACGAACAAGTACAAGAGGTAGGGATGCCGTTTGAAAAAACCGGCGATACCGATCGCGACGAGCAGGAGAATGACGTCCGTGATCGTCAGAGAGTTCGAGTTGGCGCACGAAAAGAAGGTCGCCGACATAGACGAGGAGACGAAGAAGAATGGCGACAATGATGACGAATACCGTCCAGTCGACATACGTCAGTCGGAATGGCCGTACCGGAAGGCTCAAAAACGGCATCAGGTAGCGATAGTATGTGCCGACGAGACCGTCATAGAAACGGTCGCGAAGATCGCGGTCCTGCGGAGCCAATTTCTCCTCAAGGTACAGTTTCGGAACCGCTCTCACGCACGGGTAAACGCGCCCGCAGGCGTCGCACCTCCAGGTGACCGCATCGACCGTCCAGCGGGCGCCGTGACACTGCGGGCAGCGATACTTGCCCAACTCCATGGGCGGTCTGGCGGCGTTGCGGCGGCGATGCATGAAAGCGTGCGATCGTATGTTCAAGGCGAGATACGCGAGCTCGGCACTCGGCTGGCCTCGGTCGCCACCGGCGCATAGATCTCGTCCGGCTTGGTGTCCTTGACCAGCAGCGCACCGGCACCGAGCAGGCATCGCGGCGCGATCTTGATCCCGTCACGCAGGGTCACGTTGACCCCGACGAAGCACCGCTCGCCGATCTCGACGTTGCCGGAGACGACGATATGCGAGGCGAGGAAGCAATGGTCGCCGATGCGGGCATGGTGACCGATGTGATTGCCGGACCAGATGATCGTGTCGGCGCCGACCGAAGCGAACGGCTGGATTACATTGGCCTCCATCACGAACGTATTCTCGCCTACCGTCAGACCGGGCCAAGTGAACGCTTTCGAGCTGACGTAGCGAGCCAGCGTGTAGCCGAGCGACTTGGCGGCGGCGAACTTCTCGGCGCGCACCCCGTTCATTTTGCCGTAGGCGATGGCGACGAACATGTCGTGGTCACTGGGCGCAAAATACTTGGCCACGTCCTCGAACGGAACAACAGGTCGGCCTTGAAACTGGTCGGACTCGAGGAATGCACCATCCACGGTGTAGGCGACGACGCGGTAATCGCTGTCATGCTCGAGATAATAGGAGCAGACCTCCGCAATCTGCCGCGTTCCAAAGATCACGAGCTCTCTCATTGGGCACACCACGTTTCCCCTGGAGCGCGGGCGGGTCGCCGCGGGCGGCGCCGCACGATGCAGGTATATTCGTAAAGTCCATAGTCGGCCCGGAACTCGTAGTTCGGACTGACTTCGCGCTTGAGAAAGTCGGCCAGCGCGTCGAACGGCCAATGAAAGAGATCGTCGCGCTGCCAGTCCACGTGCCTATTCATCACGTTAAATGCGATGCCGATGCGCGCGACTCGAAACGCAGCCGAAACAAGTGACTGCGCTAGCCCGGTCATCACCTCCACGCTGAGCGTGACGCGTTCGGTCAGCACCCCATTCATAATTACCACGTCGATGCTTTGGTCTGGCAATGGGGATTTGAGGATGTCCCGGCAGGAGAATTCGTGCATTGGCCAGCGCGCACGGGCCGCGTCGATCATCGCGTTGGAAAGGTCGATTCCGTGATACCGGACCCGATCGACCGCGTCCGTGGCAGTGAGATAGTCGAGGGCGAAGCCGGGCCCGCAGCCGAGATCCAGCAGAGCGGGCCGCTCGCCGGCTTCGGTCAGCACCTCCAGCATGACGCCGAAGCGCGTCGCCAAGTCCGCCCCGTTCGGCCAATCGGCGCCGCGCGGCGTGGCGCCATGTTTCGCCAGACACTCCTCGTAGTGCCGGACGATAACGTCCCATGCCCCGGCGCCCGTTGGCATGCGGGTGCGCCGCCCTAATCGTAAACCTGATTGGCGACTTGGCTAGGTCCGAAGATGATCCACACCGGGCATGTCATTGCGAGCTCTCGTCCTGTTTTGAAACCGGCCTCGGATCGATGATGAAGAGCGGGAATTCTCTGAGATTATCGTAGATGCGCCAAATGTATTCTCCGATAACGCCCAACATGATCATGAGAATTCCCCCTATTATCATCGAAACTATCATGAGCGGCGCCCATCCCGAGAATGGGGTCGCATTCACGTACCATGCGTAGGCGATAAGCTGCGAGTATATGACGCCACACAGAGTTGTCAAAGCGCCCAAAAACGACATAAAGCGGATCGGCAAATAGGAATCGACCAGAACATCGACCGCAATCTTGAGCTTCTTGCCGAACGTATAGGCGGATCGGCCAGCTTCTCTCTGCATTCGCGTGTACGGAATGAAGGCTTTGCTGAAGCCGACAGAGAGCAGATATAGCTGTCCAAAATTATGGCGAACCTTGACCGAGCAAAGCAGTTTGCAAACGGTTCTGCTCATCAGCCAATAGTCAAATCCTCCCCTTGGCAGTTCGGGGCAGGACGCTCTCGCGATCGCGTACGCAAAGTTCGAGAATATCCGCGAGAAGAAACCGTCATTCCTGTTTTCCCGGTAGCAGATCACGATTTCCGTGTTGTTCCTCCAGTACGCAACCATCTTTCCCATCAGCGCAATCGAGTCCTGCAGATCGGCCGACACGCATATTACCGCATCCCCCCTTGCATTGTGGAACCCGGCGAACGACGCGGCGAGCTGCCCGAAATTGCGCGAGAGGTTCAACAGGCAAATCTTGTCCTCGTAGAGCAGCTTTAGGCGGACCAACTCTTCCCAGGATTTGTCCGTGGACCCGTCATTCACGAAGATGACTTCCAGCTCCAGATCGTTGAAGCTGCTCTCGTGCACCTCCAAAATCTGACGGCAGGTTTCCTCGAGGGTCGACTGGTTGTTATACACCGGGACAACGACGGAGATGATCTCAGGCATGCAGTCTTCCCGGGGCGCTGTAGTCACATCACAGCTGTGTGCGTTGCCGAACGTCGTGGCCCGCTGGCCTTCGGTCTCCGCGCCACGTGGCGTCAGTCTATCCTCCACGGCGGATACGCGTAAACAGCGACGACGAGGCGCCGCATCGGGTCGTGCGGACCTTTGCGGAGCCGCTCAAGCGGACCGTTCCGGCCGAGCCGAGGCTGCAGCCGAGCGCGCGCCCGAGCGCCAAAAACTTGTCGCGCCGGTGGCGGCGGATGCGTCGCGGTCGAGGTTGCCGAGCCCCCTGGCGCGGTTGCGATTTGCGTCGCCGACGGCGGCCGCAAGGACGTGCTGACCTGGGGAACCCCGCTCGGTCCGGAACGCTATTTGCGGATCTATCGCCCCGGGACGGAAACCCAGCGCCGCTGCCTCGGCGTGGTGCGGGTCTTCGCGGAGCTGCCGCTGCAGATCGCCGGCTGGCACTGCGACGTGGCGCCGACCGCGGCCATCCGCACGACGAATCGCCTTGAGGCTCAGCTCAATGTGCGCCCCATAGCCAGGAACTTGTCCCGGCGGTGGCGGCGGACCTCGTCGCGGTCGAGATTGCCGAGGCTCGTGAGCGCAGCCGCGATCGCCTCGCCGGTGGCCGCAATGGCGGCGTCGGCATCGCGGTGCGCGCCGCCGGTCGGCTCGCCGACGATGGAATCGATCACGCCGAACCGCACCATGTCCTGCGCGGTGATCTTCATGCTGGTGGCGGCATCCTGCGCCTTGGCGGTATCGCGCCACAGGATCGAGGCCGCGCCTTCCGGCGAGATCACGCTGTAGATCGCGTGCTCCAGCATCAGCACGCGGTTGGCGGTGGCGATCGCGATGGCGCCGCCGGAGCCGCCTTCCCCGACGATCACGGCCACGTTGGGGACGCCGAGGTCCAGGCAAGCCTGGGTCGAGCGCGCGATGGCCTCCGCCTGGCCGCGCTCCTCGGCATCGATGCCCGGATAGGCGCCCGGCGTGTCGACCAGCGAGATCACCGGGATGTCGAAGCGGTCGGCCATGCCCATCAGCCGCGCGGCCTTGCGGTAGCCCTCCGGCCGCGCCATGCCGAAATTGTGCTTGATCCGGTTTTCGGTGCTCGAGCCCTTCTCGTGGCCGAGCACGCAGACGGCCTGGCCGCGGAAGCGGCCGAAGCCGCCGACGATCGCCGCATCCTCGCCGAACTTGCGGTCGCCCGCGAACGGCGTGAACTCGGTCAGCAGGCCGGCCACATAGTCCAGGCAATGCGGCCGCTCCGGGTGGCGCGCGACCTGGGTCTTCTGCCAGGGGGTGAGGTTGGCGTAGAGATCCTTGAGGGCCTGCGCGGCCTTGGCCTCGAGGCGGGTGAGCTCGTCGCCGATCGCGACCGCATCGCCGCCGGCCTGCATGGCGCGCAGCTCTTCGATCTTGGCTTCAAGCTCGGCCACCGGCTTTTCGAAGTCGAGGTAGCTGCGCATCAGGCTCAAGAAAACCCGCCATTTGGGCTAAAAAAGCGGCGGCGGCCGCGCCGGGCGCCGGACACTGGCCTTGGGGACAAGGCGAAGTCAAGGAACCGCAGGCGCGCCTCGGCGGCTCCTCGCTCCCCTGGCGGGGAGGTGGCGGGGAGGGGCGCGGCTTTGCATTGCTCGGCTCGCATGCATAGATCGTAGGCCAGCAAGCGCCCGCAAGATCGTCCCATGCAAACCCCTCAACCCGACCAGTGGCACGGCACCACCATCCTGACCGTGCGCAAGGGCGGCATCGTCGCCATCGGCGGCGACGGCCAGGTCTCGATCGGCCAGACCGTGGTCAAAGCCAATGCCCGGAAAGTCCGCCGGCTCGGCAAGGGCGAGGTGATCGGCGGCTTCGCGGGCGCGACCGCGGACGCCTTCACGCTGTTCGAACGGTTGGAAAGCAAGCTCGAGCAGTATCCCGGGCAGCTGATGCGCGCCTCGGTCGAGCTCGCCAAGGACTGGCGCACCGACCGCTACCTGCGTCGGCTCGAAGCCATGATGATCGTGGCCGACGCCTCGGTGTCGCTGGTGCTGACCGGCACCGGCGACGTGCTCGAACCGGAGGCAGGCGTGATGGGCATCGGCTCGGGCGGCAACTACGCGCTCGCCGCCGCCCGCGCGCTGATCGACAGCGACCTCGATGCCGAAGCGATCGTGCGCAAGGCGATGTCGATCGCCGCCGACATCTGCGTCTACACCAACCGCAACGTCACGATCGAGACGCTGCCAGGCTGATCCTCTCCCCTTTGCACGAGATGAACGCCGTCTCCCGTTCCCCGCTGCACCGATATCTCCCGGCGGTCCTCGCGCTGCTGGCCGCACAGGCGCTCATCCTGTTCGCGATGGGGCGCGCGCCGATCTGCCCCTGCGGGTATGTGAAACTGTGGCACGGGGTGGTGCACAGCTCGGAGACTTCCCAGCACGTCACCGACTGGTACACCTTCACCCACATCGTCCATGGGTTCGCATTCTATTTTCTCGCCTGGCTGCTGTTGTGGCGGGCACCGTTCGGCGTGCGGCTGGCGGCCGCGCTTGCGGTCGAAGGGGCGTGGGAAATTCTCGAGAACACAGATTTCATCATCAACCGCTATCGCGCGGGGACAATCGCGTTCGGCTACGAGGGTGACAGCATCCTCAATTCGCTGAGCGACACGCTGGCGATGACCGCGGGATTTTTGCTCGCCCACCGATTGCCGGTTTCGATCACCGTCGCTCTCGCACTCGGCATGGAAATCGGCCTCGCATACATGATCCGCGACAATCTGACCCTCAACATCGTCATGCTGATCTACCCGCTCGCCGCCGTCCGGCAGTGGCAAGGCGGGCCGTTGTGATTATATGGCGGCGGCAGCGCACGACCTGCGGGCCACGCGGGCCGGTTGACGAAGACGCGTAGAACCTGAGCGGAAGCAACCTTGAAAAACGCACCCAACCGACAGATGATGAGCTCGTTCTCGCCGCGCGAGATCGTCTCCGAGCTCGACCGCTTCATCGTCGGGCAATCGGACGCCAAGCGCGCGGTGGCGATTGCGCTGCGCAACCGCTGGCGGCGGCTGCAGCTCGACGACAAGCTGCGCGAGGAAGTGCTGCCGAAGAACATCCTGATGATCGGCCCGACCGGGGTCGGCAAGACCGAGATTTCGCGCCGGCTGGCGAAGCTCGCCGGCGCGCCGTTCATCAAGGTCGAGGCGACGAAGTTCACCGAGGTCGGCTATGTCGGCCGCGACGTCGAGCAGATCGTGCGCGACCTGGTGGAGACCGCGATCGGGCTCACGCGCGAGCGCAAGCGCAAGGACGTGCAGGCGCGCGCGCATCTGGCGGCCGAGGAGCGTGTGCTCGCCGCGCTGGTCGGCGAGAACGCCAGCGCCGCCACCAAGGATTCGTTCCGCCGCAAGCTGCGCGCCGGCGAGCTCAACGACAAGGAGATCGAGATCGAGGTGCAGTCGTCGGGCTCCTCGCTGCCGATGTTCGAGATCCCCGGCATGCCGGGCGCGCAGATGGGCGCGATCTCGATCGGCGACATTTTCGGCAAGGCGCTCGGGCAGCGCTCGAAGCCGCGCCGGCTCACGGTGCAGGAATCCTACGACATCCTGATCAACGAGGAATCCGACCAGCTGCTCGACCAGGACCAGCTGGTGCAGGAATCGATCAACGCGGTCGAGAACAACGGCATCGTGTTCCTCGACGAGATCGACAAGATCTGCGCGCGCGACGGCCGCATCGGCGCCGACGTCTCGCGCGAAGGCGTGCAGCGCGACCTCTTGCCGCTGATCGAGGGCACCACCGTGTCGACCAAGCACGGGCCGGTGAAAACCGACCATATCCTGTTCATCGCCTCGGGGGCGTTCCACGTCTCGAAGCCGTCGGACCTCCTGCCGGAGCTGCAGGGCCGGCTGCCGATCCGGGTCGAGCTGCAAGCCGCTCACGCGCGGCGACTTCATCCGCATCCTGAACGACACCGAGGTCTCGCTGATCAAGCAGACGGTGGCGCTGATGGCGACCGAGGGCGTGACGCTGACGTTCTCCGACGACGCCATCGACGCCATCGCCGACGTCGCCGTCGAGGTCAACAGCAACGTCGAGAACATCGGGGCGCGCCGGCTGCAGACCGTGATGGAGCGCGTGCTCGATGAGATCTCGTTCTGCGGCGCCCGACCGCGCCGGCGAGACGCTCACGATCGACGCCGCCTATGTGCGCGGCGCACATCGGCGACCTCGCCAAGAACGCGGACCTGAGCCGATTTATCTTGTGAGGGATTGCGGCGGGCCCGCTCGGCCAATACTCCAGACAACGACCGGGTTGCCTAACTCGAACAGCACGCGAATTTCGGTCCGAGCGAAAAAACCGCGAAGCCAAAACCGCTCCAGTCCGAGTTTGTCAAAGGGAATTGCGTTTCGGGTTGGGTCGAATCTGAGTGCAAGGGCGATGCTCTTGAGGAGAGAGACCTGCTGAGAGCCCTCGTCGAACAAATGCCGCACACCCGCGATCGCCAACTCGGAGAACCTAATCTCTGTTTCCATCTCGTTGTGCAACGATTTGCCGGGCCTCGGCTTCTCCCCAGGCCACGTCGGCCTCGCCCAATTCGACCGGGTAGAGATAACTCGCACTGTAGTAGGGGATGCGATCTCCGATTCTGACCGCCGCCCAGGCTTCGTTGTGACTGAGCTCGCTGATCTCACGCGCCGACCTAGCGCGAACGAAATCCGCCACGTCGTTGACGAGGCTGCGCTCGTGCTCGCTCAGTTTGGCCGGGTCGGGAGGGCGTCGCACGATGAAGTCATCTTTAGGAAAGCCGAAGTAATTCCGTCTTCGAACTTCAAGCGCGCCATTTTCTTCCAATTGCTGCAGCGCCCACGTGAGATGACGAGCGGCCGGGCCGAACGGCTGCTTTTGATACTCAACGCCCGTGAGTGGGCGGCCGTTGGCCATGTAATGCAGCATATCGGCGAAGTACAAAATCTTATGCAGTTTGACTCGGCTCAATTCTTCAACCGACACGGCATGACACACGTAATGCACGACCTCCAACAACTTGTTGCGGTCGAATTGAACGTCTTCTTCCAGACTGACTGTGATCAAATTCATGCCGAACCATAGCGGCGAAGGAATTGATGACGCAAGAAAAATTGCTCAATTGCGGGCTCGCCGGATGCGCACGTAGAGCGCGCCCTCCCCGCCGTGACTTGCGTGCGCGGGCTCGAACCCGACCACGGTCGCGCGGAGCTCCGGCAGGCGCAGCCATTGCGGCACCAGGCGTTTCAGCACGCCGCGCTCGCCGCCATACGTGGAATTGCCGCGCGCGCCCTTGCCGGTGATGACCAGGACCAGCTTGGCGCCGTCGGCCTGCGCGCCGCGCAGGAAGGCGCGCAGCGCATGATGCGCGTTCTCTTGGGTCAGACCGTGGAGATCGATGCGGGCGTCGAGCGACGCGCTGCCGCGGGCGACGCGCTGCCGCAGCCGGCGGCCGAGCGGGGCCAACGGCGGTTGCGCGGCCGGCTCGACCCGCTGCGCCATTTTTGCCCGCACCAAAACGGGCGGCGGGGACGGCAGCGGGGCCTCCGAAGCCGGCCGATCGTCTGTCTCCGGCTCCACCGTCTGTGCGGACCGCAGCGGCGCAACCGAACGGGTCACGGTCTTCCACAAGGCGCGCTCGTCAGGCGTGAGTGGCCGGCGTCGCCGCGACTTCGAGCGATCCGAGCCAGCGCTCACGGCTTGGGTCTCGGGGGCGGGAACGGCACCGGGCCCGGGATCCCGGAGAGATCGATGGCACGCGGCACCAGCATCACGACGCGCGCCGGATGCTTGATGCGCCCGGCGACCCGTCCGGCCTCGTCGCCCGCACCGAAATAGAGATCGCCGCGCGCCGGGCCGACGATCGCGGACCCGGTGTCCTGCGCGATCATCAGGCGCCGGAAGACGTCCCTGCCGCGTTCGTCGCGCAACGGCAGTTCGGCATCGATCCAGAGCGGCGTGCCATAGGCATGCAGCCTCCGGTCCACCGCGACGGAGCGTCCCGCGGTCAACGGGACTCCCTGGGCGCCGACCGCTTCCTGGTGATCGGCGAGCTCGGCGAGGCGGAAGAAGATGAACGACCGGTTTTTCTGCCGCAGCTCCTTGGCCTTGTCCGGGTTGGACTGCATCCACATCCGGATGCGGTCCATCGACATGTCGGCCCGCTCGACCTCGCCGTCCTGGATCAGGATGGCGCCCACCGGCGTATAGGGCTGGCCGTTGTGCGCCGCGTAGTTGAGGCGAAGCCGCGTGCCGTCCTCGAGCCGGATACGGGCCGAGCCCTGAATTTGGATGAAGAACGCGTCGATCGGATCTTTCAGCCAGCAGATTTCGAGGCCCTTGCCATCGAGCGCGCCGCTCTCGATCTCGGCCCGGTCGAAGTAGGGCACGAGCTTCTTTCCTGCGCGGCGCCACACCGGTCCTCGATTGGGCAAGACCCGGCTGGCCCCGGGCCGATGCCGCCCGGCGACGATCATGTCCTGGGGTCGCCGATACATCGGGACCTTGAAGTCCTGAGTGGGAACCCGCGACCCTTCGACTACCGGCTCGTAGTAGCCGGTGAGGAAACCCTCCGCCTCGCCGAGCCGCGCCAGCCGGAACGGGCGGAAACGCGTCTCGAAGAATTCCCGCGCCTCCGCGGCGTTCGCGGGTCCGAGCGCCAGCGCTTCGCGACAGACGCCGGCCAGCGCGACATCCATCGGCCGTGCCTCACGGGCGGATTTCTTGCGGGCCGCGGCCGCGTTGCAGCCTGTACGGAACGTGTCGAAAGCCGCGGCGTGATCGTCGTCATTCCAGCCTGGAAGCTCGTTCCAGCGGAGCGGCTCGAATTGAGCATCCGGAATGGCGGCGGATTCGACAGTGGAGGCCGCGGTGGCGGGGGGCGGCAATGCGCCGAGGCCTCCGCCAAGCAGCGCCGCCACGATCACCCGGAGGAGGACACGGCGGTCCGAAGCCATCGCGCTTCCGTTCCGGTCATTGGCCGGCTTCGGTGGCGACCAGCTTCCAATTGGGATCGCGCGACGACACGTCGCGGGCGAACGTCCATACGTCGGTGACTTCAGTCACCTTGTCGGCCGACCCGTCGATCACGGCACCGGAGCGGTCGCGCGTGACCGAGATCAGTTGGGAAACGAACCGCGCCGTAATCTGCCCCACCTTGGCGCGCAGCTCCGCATTGGTGATTTCGGTCTTGTCGATCGACACGAACCGGCTCTCGGCGGTTTCCCCGCGCGACTCCCGTTCGCGGATCGCGGCCTCGAAGCCGTCGTACACCTCCTTGGAGAGCAGGTTCTTCAGCGACCGTCGATCGCCTTCCGCAAAAGCCGTGACCACCATCTCGTAGGCGGCGCGCGCCCCGGCCAGGAACGTCTGCGCGTCGAAACTCGGATCCGCGGCCGCGATGGCGTCGAGGCCGGCCGCTACCGGCGAGCCCGGTTCGGCGATGCCCAGCCAGCGGTTCGCCGGCTGCTCCTCTCCGGCCTCCGCCGGCTTGGCGGCGCCGTCCGGTTTGCGCGTCGGCAGCTGGACAACCTTGTCGCTCGCGGGCGGGCGCACCGCGTCCCGGGTCGAGAACGGGTCGTAGGGCGGCCGCTCTCGGCCGGTGCGCTGCCCAAGGACGCTCCGCAGACGCAGGAAAATGAACACTGCGAGGGCGAGAAAAATGATGGTGTAGATGTCGAACACGTCTCGAATGCTTTCGGCGGTCGTCGGACGAGACTACGCGCGGCCACGGCGCCAAATCCGCGGGACGTCGTCCGCCGCCGTCATTATCTAGTTACCTGGCCCGGCCGGTCCAAGGGCACCGCGCCATTGTGGCCAGCTCAGGGGTAGAACTCGCTGCCACCTTAAACGATCCGGCGGGCAAACGCCAACATCGGCCCTTGATCCTGCGGTCGGTATGGCCGGCAAGGTTTCGGCGGCACCAGGGTTGCTTGTGGCAGGTTACGCCCTGTGTTAGCCACACCCGCACTCTCGCAAGCCACCGCCCCCGGCGGCCCAAAAGGACATCTGATGGCGAACCCAACCAATGGCGGACCGGCGCCGGACAAGCCCCCGCAGCTCAACGTCCTGGCGCAATACATCAAGGATGTCTCGTTCGAGAACCCGAACGCTCCGAAGTCGCTGCAGCCGGGGCAGCAGCAGCCCACGATCAACATCCAGATCAACGTCAACGCCAAGCCGGTCGCCGACAATGATTACGAAGTGGAGCTCAAGCTCGACGGCAAGGCGGAGACGGCCGGAAACGTGCTGTTCCATTTCGAGGTGCTCTACGCGGGCATGTTCCGCATCCAGAACGTCCCGAAAGAGACCATCCAGCCGGTGTTGATGATCGAATGCCCGCGGCTTTTATTCCCGTTCGCCCGCGAGGTGATCGCCACGCTGGTCCGTAACGGCGGTTTCCCGCCGCTGCTGATCGATCCGGTGGATTTCGTCGGTCTCTACCGCCAGCGCATGGAGCAATTGCAGGCGCAGCAGCAGACCCCGCCGGCCCCGGTCAGCTGACGCTCAGGCGGCCGGCATTTCCGCCGTGGCGGATCCGCCCCGGGCCCGATAGTCGCGCCAGATTGCATGCGCGCCGAGCGTGGCCACGAAAGCGCCATGGGCTGCGCCGCTCGGCCGCGGTCACGCGTGGAATGAGCGGGACCGGGCGGGCACGGACCGCGACAAACCGGATCACGCCCGCACCGTCCGTTGTGGTGTCGCCGAGGCCGAGGGACGCCTGCCGAGCCCCGATCAGTTCCAGATAGACCTCGGCCAGGATCTCGGCGTCGAGCAGTGCGCCGTGCTTGGTGCGGTGCGAATTGTCGATGTGGTAGCGCGTGCAAAGGTCATCCAGTCGATTTGGCCCCGCCGGGTGCCGGCGGCGGGCAAGCAAGAGCGTGTCGAGCAACCGGTCGCGGCCGATTGCGGGCCGCGCCAGGCGCTCGAGCTCCGCATTGAGGAAGGCCAGGTCGAACGCCGCGTTGTGGATCACCAACGGCGCATCGCCGACGAACGTCAGGAAATCCTCGACCACATCCGCGAACAGCGGCTTGTCTCGGAGGAAGTCGAGCGTCAGGCCATGCACGGCTTCCGCATCGGGCGGCATATCGCGTTCGGGGTTGAGGTAACATTGGAAAGTCTTGCCGGTCGGGAACCGATTGACCAGCTCGACGCAGCCGATCTCGACCACCCGATGCCCCTGGAACGGGTCGAGCCCAGTCGTCTCGGTATCGAGAACGATCTCGCGCATGCCGCCCACCTCGTTCCCCTCCCTTACTGGGGAGAGAGTTTCCGCCCGGGAATTGCCGCGACCGCGCGCAGAATGCCACGAACCTGGGCGCGCGCGGAATCCAAGCTGCGTGACGTATCCACGATGAAATGCGCGCGGCGTCGTTTTTCCGAATCAGGCATCTGCTTGGCCAGAATGGCATCGAGTTTTTCCGGTGTCATGTCCGCACGGCCGAGCACGCGCGCCCGCTGCACCTCGGATGGGGCCGAGACCAGGACGACGGCATGGACGCGTCGCTCGCCGCCGGTCTCCAGCAGGAGCGGGATGTCGAGAACCACCGCTCGCGCCCCGCGCGCTGCGGCCTCAGCGAGGAAGCGCTCGGTCGAAGCGCGCACCATCGGATGGACGATCGCCTCCAGCCGCGCGAACGCCGCCGCATCGCCGAGCACCCTGTGCGACAGTCTCGTGCGGTCGACCTTGCCATGGACGGTCGCGCCCGGAAACGCCTGCTCGATCGCCAGGACGGCTTCGCCCTCGTAGAGTTGGTGCACTGCCACATCGGCCTCATGCACCGGCAGGCCCGCCTCTGCGAATGCCCGCGCGGTCGCGGACTTGCCCATCCCGATCGAGCCAGTGAGGCCGAGGATCAGCATGGGGTCAAGAGCAAAGGTAGGGTGGGCAAAGGCGCGCGCTGCGCGCCGTGCCCACGTGGATCGCCGCGCGGCAGATGGTGGGCACGCGCCGCGTTCGCGGCGCTTTGCCCACCCTACATTTCTCACGCATCGACCAACCCTTGTGTCCGCAGGAATTGGAGCAGAGGCAACAGCGGCAGTCCCAGAATGGCGAAATGGTCGCCGTCGATGCGCTCGAACAGGTGGATGCCGGCGGCCTCGAGCTGGTAGCCGCCGACGCTTTGCAGCGCCGCGGGACCGACCGTGTCGAGATAGCGTTCCAGGAACGCATCCGAGAACGCGCGCATGGTCAGCTGTGCCGAGCTGACGTGCTCGAACAAAACGTCGCGATCCTGAACGACCGCGATGGCCGAATGAAGCTCATGCGCGCTCCCGCGCAACTGGCCGAGCTGGGCGCGCGCGGCAGCCTGGTCGGCCGGTTTGGAAAAGATGCGGCCGTTGAACCCCAGGGTCTGATCGGCGCCGAGGACCAGGCGGCCAGGCATGGCCTCGCCCACCGCCTTGGCCTTGGCCGCCGCGAGCAGACGTGCCACGTCGGCCGCAGATGCAGGCCCGGCGTCCCGCTCAATCGACCGCTCGTCGATCGCCGCCGGCCGAACCTCAACCGGAATTCCCGACGCCACCAAGATTTGACGCCGGATTCCGCTTTTGGAGGCGAGCACCAGGGATTCGGGCTTCAGCCACAGGACCATGCTCAGGACGCCACGCGCCGGCGCCGTTCCGCCAGCAGCGCCATGACGGCCGCCGCCGTCTCCTCGATCGAGCGGCGGGTGACATCGAGGCTCGCCCAATTGTGGCGCGCGCATAGGCGGCGCGAGAACGCAATTTCCTCGGCCACCGCTTGACGGTCCACGTAAGCATCATTGCTCTGATTGGTCCGCAGGCTGAGCAGGCGGTTCTGGCGGATCTGGACGATCCGCTCCGGGCTGGCATAGAGCCCGACCACCAGCGGCCTGCGTAAGCGTTCGAGCTGCACCGGAACCGGCATGCCCGCCACCAATGGCACGTTGGCAGTCTTCACGCCGCGGTTGGCAAGGTAAATAGAGGTCGGCGTCTTCGAAGTGCGCGAGACGCCGGTCAGCACGATGTCGGCCTCCTCCAGATCGTCAAGATGCTGGCCGTCATCGTGCAGCATGGTGTAGTTGAGCGCATCGATGCGCTTGAAGTAGTCCGCGTTGAGCAGGTGCTGCGCGCCAATGCGGTGGGTCGATTCGGTGCCGAGGTAGGACTGCAGCAGCTGTAGGACTGGTCCAAGGATCGAGAGGCAGGGTATGCCGAGATCGCGGCATTTCGCCTCCAACCGGCCAGTCAACAGTGGATCGAGCAGGGTGTAGAGGACGATCCCCGGCGAGGCCTCGATTTCGACCAGCACCCGCTCGAGCTGTTTCTGCGTGCGCACCAGCGGAAACACATGCTCGATCGCCAAGACGCTCTCGTATTGAGCTGTTGCCGCCCGTGCGACCGTGATCAGCGTTTCACCGGTCGCATCCGAAACGAGATGTAGATGAAAGAAACTGTTGCGGTCAGCCATCGGCGGGGCGGGATAGCCTGTGAACGGATGGGGAGGAGGCCACGTCTCGACCCGCGAGGCAAGGCGGGCGGGCGGCCAACTGCTCGAATCGTCCACATCCGCACGAGCGGGACATGCCACCGCATGATAATGAGCGGATGGAAAGGCAGTGAATATGTCGGCAGCGAAACAGCCCGCCTCCTGCCTCGATATCCGAGTGCCGCAGCCGACCTAGCGTGTCCAGTCGCAGACAAGGCCTTGCTGTGAAATATGGGGAAGAAAGACAGGCTGTGGACCGACCAAGCGATAGACCCGCATGAGTCTAATTCAGTGTCTAAGAATCTCAAACTTTAAGAATCTTTTAAGGAATTGATTAAGGAAGCATGTATGGCCCAGGCCTCGACCATAAACCCGCTATGTGAGGTGCTGCGAGGCCGCCAGCAGCGGATTCCGCCGGTCTGGCTGATGCGGCAGGCAGGGCGTTACCTGCCGGAATATCGTGAGCTGCGTGCGCAGGCGGGCAGTTTCCTCGATCTAGTTTTCACGCCCGAGCTGGCCGCGGAAGTGACTCTGCAGCCGGTGCGCCGGTTTCGTTTCGACGCTGCGATCTTGTTTTCCGACATCCTGGTGGTGCCGCAAGCGCTCGGCCGGACGGTTACGTTCGAAGCCGGCGAAGGACCGCGGCTCGAGCCGATCGCTGACGTCCGATCGCTGACGACGCTGCGGCCGGAGGTCGATCAGGCCGTACTTGCGCCGGTCTATGAAACGATTCGGCTCGTCAAAGCGAACCTGCCGGCCGACGTTGCCCTGTTGGGCTTTTGTGGAGCGCCATGGACCGTCGCGACCTACATGATCGCTGGCCAGAGCACGGCCGATCAGGCTCCGGCCCGGCTGTTTGCCTATGCGCATCCACACGATTTCCAACGACTGATCGGCCTCCTGGTCGAGGCCTCGGTCGATTATCTGGTCCGCCAGTTGCAGGCGGATGTGGATGCTGTGCAGATTTTCGATACCTGGGCGGGTGTCCTGCCCCCGCCCGAGTTCAAGCGCTGGTGCATCGAGCCGGTTCGCCAGGTGGTGGCGGGTGTCCGAAGACAAGTGCCGGGCGCCAGGATTATCGGATTTCCGCGGGCCGCCGGCACGTCGCTCGCCAGCTATGTGGCCGACATCCCTGTCGACGCGCTTGGACTCGATTGGATGGTCGACCCGGCCTTCGTGCGCGAGCAGCTACCGGCGGGGTTGCCGGTACAGGGCAATCTGGATCCGCTGGTGCTGCGTGCCGGTGGCGATGCGCTCGACCGCGGCATCGATGCGGTGCTGACTGCCTTCGCCGACCGGCCGCTGATTTTCAATCTGGGTCACGGCATCCTGCCGGAGACGCCGATTGCGCATGTGGAACAGATGCTTAGAAGGGTGCGCGGGCGATGATCAGCCTTTACCTCTGGCTCAAGGCCGCGCATGTGATCGCCATCATCGCCTGGATGGCCGGCATGCTCTATCTGCCGCGGCTTTTCGTCTATCACAGTCAGGTGGCGCCGGGTTCGACCCAATCCGAGACCTTCAAGGTCATGGAGCGCCGGCTGCTCAAGGCGATCATCAACCCGGCCATGATCGCCGCCTGGGCGCTGGGGCTGTGGCTCGCCTGGGACGCCGGGCTGTTCCGGCAGGGCTGGCTGCATGCCAAGCTCGCGCTCGTCATCGCCCTGTCGGGATTGCATGGCCATTTCTCGGCAGCGGTGCGGGCGTTCGCCCAAGATCGCAACACCCGGTCGGCTCGGTACTGGCGGGTCATGAACGAGGTGCCGACCGTCCTGATGGTCGGAATCGTGATTCTCGTTATTGTGAAACCATTCTGACATCAAAGCGGCGCGCGGCCCTTGCGCGACCGCCGGTCTTTCCCTATGTTGCCGCAATCCCCCCGAACGCAGGCGGATGCCTTATCGAGTCCGGTTACCTGCCAAACCGGCCGACGCATCGGGTTCCGAGGCCCTTCTCGGCTCGCTCTTCCCAAGACCTGCGATCAGTTCTTTCTTCGCGCCCGCGCTTAAGTCGCATTTTTACGAACGGCGCCGGCCCCTCCACAGGACTACCCCCATGCGGGAAATCAAACTCCAGGACCTCAAAGTCAAAACCCCGGTCGAGCTCTTGAGCTTCGCCGAGGAACAGGAAATCGAGAACGCCAGCACCATGCGCAAGCAGGAGCTGATGTTCGCCATCCTCAAGCAGCTCGCCGGCCGCGAGATCGACATCGTCGGCGAGGGCGTCGTCGAGGTGCTCTCCGACGGCTTCGGCTTCCTGCGCTCGCCGGAGGCGAACTACCTGCCCGGGCCCGACGATATCTATGTCTCGCCCTCGCAGATCCGCCGCTTCGGCCTGCGCACCGGCGACACCATCGACGGCCACATCCGCTCGCCCAAGGAGGGCGAGCGCTACTTCGCGCTGCTCAAGGTCAACACCATCAATTTCGAGGACCCCGAGAAGGCGCGCCACAAGATCAACTTCGACAACCTCACTCCGCTCTATCCCGACGAGCGGTTGCGGATGGAGTACGAAGACTCGACCAAGAAAGACCTTTCGGCCCGCGTGATCGACATCGTGGCGCCGATCGGCAAGGGCCAGCGCGCGCTGATCGTGTCGCCGCCGCGCACCGGCAAAACCGTGCTGCTGCAGAACATCGCGCACTCGATCACCGCAAACCACCCCGAGTGCTTCCTGATCGTGCTCCTGATCGACGAGCGGCCGGAGGAAGTGACCGACATGCAGCGCTCGGTGAAGGGCGAGGTCGTGTCCTCGACCTTCGACGAGCCGGCCTCGCGCCACGTGCAGGTCGCCGAGATGGTGATCGAGAAGGCCAAACGCCTGGTCGAGCACGGCCGCGACGTGGTGATCCTGCTCGATTCGATCACCCGGCTCGGGCGCGCCTACAACACCGTGGTGCCGTCCTCCGGCAAGGTGTTGACCGGCGGCGTCGACGCCAACGCGCTGCAGCGGCCGAAGCGCTTCTTCGGCGCTGCCCGCAATATCGAGGAGGGCGGCTCGCTCACCATCATCGCGACCGCGCTGATCGATACCGGCAGCCGCATGGACGAGGTGATCTTCGAGGAGTTCAAGGGCACCGGCAATTCCGAGCTGATCCTCGACCGCAAGGTGGCCGACAAGCGCACCTTCCCGGCGATGGACATCACCCGCTCCGGCACCCGCAAGGAGGAGCTGCTCACCGATCCGGCCGTGCTCAAGAAGATGTACGTGCTGCGCCGCATCCTCAACCCGATGGGCACGATGGACGCCATCGACTTCCTGCTCGACAAGCTGCGCAACACCAAGAACAACAGCGAGTTCTTCGAGTTGATGAATACGTAAGGGCACGCCGCTCGACGCGCGGTTCCCGGCACCTCCGATTCGTCATGCCCGCCCTTGTTGTGCCGGGCATCCTCGTCTTTCGTTCCCCGCGTCTTCCCCAGCGAGACATGGATGGCTGGGACAAGCCCTTTGGGACAAGCCCGGCCATGACGTGGGGTGGATTACCCGCGCATTTCTCCTAACCGGACCGCGAGCTCCGCCGTATCCGTCACCGGAAGCGAGCAGGTCTCGCCGACGCACACGAAGGCGGCGCCGTCGGGTGCCGCGGCGATCTTGTCGCGCGCCGGATGGTTCGGCGCCAACGCGTCGGCGGATGGCGCGCGCAGCACCACGCGGTCGAGGAACGGCAGCTTGCGCGCGGCCGCGGCAAGTGCCGCGGCGCGCGCGCCCGATCCGGTGACCACGATCTCGGCCAGACGCAGGCGGGTGTCGAGAGCGTTGAGCAGCGCGGCATGCGCGAACAGGTTCGGCGCCGCCAGCGGCAGCACACCGTCGAACAAACGGTCGGCTGCGGCGCGCCATTGGTCATTGCCGGAGAGCGCCGCGAGCCGCACCAAATTGTCGGCCGCGACCGCGTTCGGGTTGGGCGTGGCGTCGTCGGTGGTGGCGCCCGGGCGTACCACCAAGCCCTCGGCATCGTCGGCGGTCAGGAAATACCCGCCATTGTCCGGATTGCCGTAGTGGCGGTCGAGCGCGCGCTGCCAGGCGAGGGCTTGATCGAGGTAGTGGGCGTCGCCGGTCGCTTCGTGCAGCGCCAGGGCGGCGCGGATCATGTTGGCATAGTCGGAGGCCAAGCCGGGCAACAAGAGGCGCCCGTCGCGCCACGAATGCCCGAGCCGGTCGCCGCGCGTCATGCTCTCGCGCACGAAATGGAAGGCGAGCTCGGCCATGTCGAGCCAGAGCAGCTCGCCGAATAGGGGCGCACCGCGCGCCAACGCGGCGATCATCAGCCCGTTCCAGTCGGCCAAAATTTTGTCGTCGAGGCCGGGACGCACACGCGCAGCCCGCGCGGCGAGCAGTTTTGCGCGCAGTGCGGCCAGCCGCGCCTCGTCTGCTTCGCCAGGCGGGGCCGTGCGCGGCAATGCCCGCAGGCGGTTGAGGATATTGTGGCCTTCGAAATTGCCGCCCGGCGTCACGTCGTAGTGCTGCGCGAAGAACGCGGCATCGTCCTTGCTGAGCACGCGCTCGATCTCGGCCAAGGACCAGACGTAGAACTTGCCCTCCTCGCCCTCCGAATCCGCATCGAGCGAGGACGCGAACGCGCCCTCCGGCGTCGTCATCTCGCGCGCGAGCCAGCCGACGGTCTCGCGTGCTCGCGCGCGGTAGAGCGGCTTGCCCGTCCGGGCCCAGGCGAGCGCCAGCAGCTCCAGCAGTTGCGCATTGTCGTACAGCATCTTCTCGAAATGCGGCACGAGCCAGTGCGCGTCGACCGAATAGCGCGCGAATCCGCCGCCCAAATGGTCGTAGATGCCGCCCTCGCAGATGCGCTCGAGCGTGACATCCCGATGCCGAAGTAGCGAACGTCAGGCGCGGTGGGTCTGGCCTCCTCGCGCAGCCCGGCCCGCCACAAGAGCTCGAACAGTGCGGCTTGCGGGAATTTCGGTGCGCCGCGCAGGCCGCCGTGGATCGGATCCATGGCGCTGCCGATCTGCGCCGCCAGCTGGTCGAGCTCGCGCGTCCCGATGACCACCTTGCCTGAGGGCCGCGCGCGCGCGGCCAGCCGCTCCATCAGCGCGTCGCGATTCTGCGCGATCTTTTGGGGCTCCTCGCGGAACAGGCGCGCGACCTCGTGCAGCACGTCGACGAAGGCGGGCTTGCCGTAGCGCGACGTGTTGGGGAAATAGGTGCCGCCCCATACCGGCTCGCCGCCCGGCGTCAGGAACATGGTGAGCGGCCAGCCGCCGTGCTCGCCCAGGTGATGCAGCGCCGCCATGTAGATCTGGTCGATGTCGGGACGCTCCTCGCGGTCGACCTTGATGTTGACGAACAGGTCGTTCATCACCGCGGCGGTGGCGGCGTCCTCGAAGCTCTCGTGCGCCATGACGTGGCACCAGTGGCAGGCCGCATAGCCGACCGAGAGCAGGATCGGTTTGTTGGCGCGTTTGGCCTCGTTGAGCGCATCCGGTCCCCATGGCCACCAGGCGACCGGATTATGCTTGTGCTGCAGAAGGTACGGCGAGGTCTCGCGCGCGAGGCGGTTTTCATGGGTGGGGGAATGGGAGGCCGACATGGTTGCACCAAACCTATCACGCCCTACGCTAGCAACCACCAGGCTCGGCGCAGGTGCAAGAAACGATGTCTGCGCCGACGGCTGGGCGCGCATTGCGGGACATGGGCATGAACCGATGGGCCATCTTGGCAATTCTGTTCGTGGCGAGGACGGGCCTCGGCCTCCAGTTCCAGACGGTTGGTTCGGTGTCGCAGGAGATTGCGGCCGACCTCGGCCTCAACTTCACGCAAGTCGGCACCCTGATCGGCTTATTCATGCTGCCGGGTCTCGTTCTGTCTTTGCCGACCGGGTATCTCGGCCGCTTTGCGAGCGACCGCGCGGTGGCGTGTTTCGGTCTGGCCTGCCTGGCGCTTGGCGGTGTGGTGGTTGCCGTGGGCCACGGCTTCGGAGCAGCCACCTCTGGCAGGTTGATTTGTGGCGCCGGGTTCGTTTTCAGCACGGTCTTTTTCACCAAGATGATCACGGACTGGTTTGGCGGCAAGGAGATCGCCACCGCGATGGGCATCTTGGTGATGAGCTGGCCGTTCGGCATTGCGATCGGCCAGGTCGGGCACGGGTGGCTGGCGAAATCCTTGCACTGGCAAATGGCATTCTATGCGGCCTCGGCATTTTGCTTGCTCGGCTTGTTGCTGGTGCTGTTGTTCTATCGCCCGCCGCCGGATGCGCCGGTGGCGAGCTCGGGACCGCGCAGCCGACTCAGCCGGCGCGAATTTTTTCTGGTCTCGCTCGCATCGATGGTGTGGGCCGCCTTCAACGCCGGCTACATCGTCTATCTGAGCTTTGCGCCCCCTCTGCTGCAGCAGGCCGGCTTTGGCCCGATCGAAGCCGCCGCGGTGGCGAGCCTCGCAAGCTGGGCCATGATCGTCTCGATCCCGATCGGGGGGCACGTCGCCGACCGCAGCCGACGGCCCGACGTGGTGCTGTACGCCTGTGTGCTGTGCGCGGTGCTGGCTCTCTTGCTGCTGCCGTACGGCGCGCTGGCGGTGCCGCTCTGTCTCGCTCTCGGACTCATCGGTACGGCCCCGGCCGGCGCCATCATGGCGTTACCAGGCGAGGCGTTGAAGCCGGACAATCGCGCCTTCGGCATGGGCGTTTTCTTCAGTTGGTACTTCGTGATCACCGCGCCTGCGCCGATCATCGCCGGCTGGCTGTATGACTTGAGCAATGATGTCCGCTGGCCGATCTACTTCGCGGCCGCACTGTTTGCCGCAACGGCAGCGGCGAACCTGATGTTCCGCATGGCGCAAGCGCGTCGGCCGGCCGTCACGGCGGCGTGACGGAGCGCTGGCGCCAGCATGACCGCGTGGACTGGAAACACCCGGCGGACGAACCGCACCGCAATCGGATGTTGCGAAAATGCCGCAGGCGCGCAATATCTTCAGTTGAGTACCTTAGGGTAGTGCGCCTCGCTCGCGTCCTCCACTATGCTTTCGAGCATAAGCCGCGCATCCAATCCAACGTGCGGCGGGGGGCGGTCATGGCTAGACGCAGTGTTTCAGGGATCGTGGTCGTCTTGACGGCGGCGGCCCTCGGCGGGTGCGCGGGGGTTCCGAAGTTCGACATCGAAGGGTCGATCACGATCGCGCAGATCGTGGACTAGGTTCAGTGCGAAGTGGGGGAGGCGGCGCGCAAATTCAAGCGGCTGAGAGGCCCGGAACAGTGGAAAGCCCTCGCCGACCTGTCGCTGAACGTCGAGGACAATGTCGGCTTGACGCCGACGGTGAGCTTCATCGATCCGTTGCCGGCCCCTCCGGCCGGCGAGAGCTTCACGTTTGGGGCGTCCGCGGCACTGCGGGGCCAGCGCCAGCGGATCTATGCTGAGAAGTTCGAGATCGTTGTCGCCCCAACCGCCGCAAGGCGCTGTGACGAAGCGCCCGACAAGTGGTTCGACCTAACCGGGAACCTCGGAATCGTGGAGGTGGCCAAGCTGGGCCTTGAGTTGATGGGTGCCGACGACACGGCGCAATTCACAACGAAGGACGCGTTCGGGACGACGATTTAGTTCATCGTGACCAAGAACGTCAGCGGCGTGGGGCCAACCTGGAGGTTGGTCCGTTTCAACGGCCCGGGCGGCCTGTTCGGCGCGGAGCGGAGGGATACCCACAAGCTGATCATCTCGTTCGCACCCGCGCAGATCCTGCAGGTCGTCACCGAGACCGTGATAGAGAAAACGCCACGCGACGTTTTGGAACGCACGCCGGGTGCTCCAGCCGAGCGCAGGGTCATACGCAAGCGCACCATCAGAGGGCCGCCTGCGCGTCCCTTCGCGGCCCAAGAGCTGAATTTCAAAATGCTGCTGGAGTCGCTGCCGGCTGGGACGCTGCGGTGATCGGATAGCGGCGTCACGCAACACCACAACGTTCGGGCGGGCGACCGTAAGCCGCTGGCCCGGCGCTGTCGAGACCTCGCGCTTGCAGCGGCTCGACGATTCCGCCAGGTCGCGCGGCTCAGTCGAGGCACGATCGGCGTCCAGCGCGCGAGTTCGCTTTCGAGATATGGGCGGTAGGCGTCCGGACCCAACCGGACTTCGGCTTGAACGCGCCGGATGCTCGGCGTCGGCGTCGCGCTGGTGACCAGCGCCCTATCTACGGCCTCTGCCGCAGTGGCGAACCCGATGTTCCGTTTGGCGCAACGGCGTCAGCCGGCCGTCACGGCGGCGTGACGGAGCGCTGGCGCCAAGGCCGCAAACCGGGTCGTCATTCCTGCATTTCGCGGCGATCACGCGGCCCGCTGGGTTTCGCTATTCGGCCCTCTGGTTATACACACCTGCGATGTCGAATCTTGGTTTCGCGGATAATTCAGGCCGCGCCCTGGCCTTCCTTGCTGCGGCGGCGTTCGTCGCCGGGCTGGCGCGCGGGTTTTCCGGCTTCGGCGGTGCGCTCATCTTCGTTCCGCTGGCGAGCGCCGCGATCGGCCCGAGGGCGGCTGCGCCGGTCCTGCTGATCATCGACGCCGTTGCGGCCGCGGGCTTGCTGCCGAACGCCTGGCGGCATAGCGACCGTCACGAGGTCGGCACGATGGCGCTCGGCGCGCTCGCCGGCGTGCCGCTCGGGACCTGGGTGTTGACGCGCATGGACGCGACCGCGCTGCGCTGGTTGATCGTCGCGATCGTCGTGCTGCTGCTGGCGCTGCTGATGTCCGGTTGGCGCTACCGCGGACGACCTTCGGCGCCGCTCACCGTCGGCGTCGGCGCCGTATCCGGATTGTTCAGCGGCGCCGCGCAGGTGGGCGGGCCGCCGGTGGTAGCGTACTGGCTCGGCGGCACGGCGGCGCCCGCGACCGTGCGGGCGAACCTCGTGCTCTACACTGCGATCGCGACGGTATTCGCCGCGGTCAGCTACGGGACGCAGGGCCTGCTCACGATATCGGTGCTCGGCTTCGCCTTGGTGACCGGCCCGTTCTACGGCCTCGGACTTTACTGGGGGGCACGGCTGTTCAGGCGCGCGGGCGAGCAGGTGTTCCGCTGGACTTGCTACGGCCTGATCGCGGGCGCCGCGGTGCTCGGCCTGCCGGCACTCGACGCGGTGCTGCGATAGCATTCTCCGTTGGAATACTGCCGCGCGGCTGCTGGAGGTCCCGGAGCGTACGGTGTACCGTGCCGGATGAGCCTCGACTTCCTCATCACCTCACTCATCGTCGTCGTCAGCCCTGGCATCGGGGTGGTCTATACGGTGGCGACTGGGCTCGGGCGCGGCCCGCGCGCGAGCATCGTCGCTGCCTTTGCCTGCACGCTCGGCATCGTGCCGCACATCGCCGCGGCGGTCCTTGGCTTGGCGGCGCTGTTGCACACCAGCGCGCTCGCATTCCAGCTGCTGAAGTATGCGGGCGTGGCCTATCTCCTGTTCATGGCCTGGCAGGCGTTGCGCGAGCGGGGCGCGCTGCGGGTCGAGCCGCAGGTCGGCGTGCGCTCGGCCGGGCAGATCGTGATCACCGGAATCCTGATCAACATCCTCAATCCGAAGCTGTCGCTGTTCTTCCTGGCGTTCCTGCCGCAGTTCGTCAGCGCGCAGGAGGAAAATCCGCTCGCACGGATGCTGGCGCTGAGCGCCGTCTTCATGCTGATGACCTTCGCGGTGTTCGTACTTTACGGCCTCGCCGCTGCGGCGGTGCGCGACCACGTGGTGTCGCGGCCGCAGGTGATGGTCTGGATGCGCCGGGCCTTTGCGGGCGCGTTCGCGGCGCTCGGGGCTAAGCTCGCTCTGACCGAGCGGTGAGGTCGGCAACGTCGCCGAATCCCGACGACGCTGACTGCCGCCTGAGCTACGCTTGGGCGATGCTGGATCAAATCGCCGAAGCGGATTGGAAGATTTTCAGGGAGCTGCGGGTAGTGGCGCTGGAGCGTTTTTGCGAGCGCGTGCTCTCGGACATCGGGCGCATAGGCTCGGATTCCAGCAAAAGCAGCCACGAGCGCTATCTCGAGATCTACAGGTTGATCCGCGCCCGCGACGAGGCGCTGGCGCGGGCATTCAACAATCCCCGGCGCTCGACGGCTTTTTTTCAGCTCGTGGCGCTGCGCGACGAGAACCTGCTGCACGAGGAGGAGTATCTTCGTTTCAGCGAGGATCTCCGCCGTTCGATCGACCATTTTCTTCGGCGTTGAGATCCTCAAACAATGTGCTGAAATCGATGCGCGGTCGGGAACGATGAAAAGATAAGAACAGTACTATGTGATCTTCTGTTACTATTCATGAATTCGAGAGATACGATTTTTGCTTTGTCGTCCGGGCCGCCGCCCGCCGCCATAGCGGTCGTGCGCTTATCCGGCCCGGCAGCTCGATTCGGACTCGAAACGATGATCGGCCGCGTACCGGAGCGGCGCCGGGCCGCCCTTTGCACCGTGGCCGACCCCGAAACGAATCAACCGATCGACCAGGCCTTGGCGCTTTGGTTCCCCGCGCCGCATAGCGAGACCGGCGAGGATATGGCCGAGCTCCAGTTGCACGGTGGACGGGCGGTTATCGCAGCGACGTTGATGGCGTTGAGTTGCCTGCCCGGGCTGCGACCCGCGGAGGCCGGCGAATTCACGCGTCGCGCGTTCGAGCACGGTCGCCTCGACCTCACCGAAGTCGAAGGGCTCGCCGACCTGATCGGCGCCGAAACCGAAGCGCAGCGCCGCCAAGCGTTCCGGCAGCTCACCGGGGGGCTCGGTGGTCAGGCGGAGACGTGGCGCGGGCGCTTGATCGAAACTTTGGCGCTGGTGGAGGCGGGAATCGATTTCTCCGACGAGGGCGACGTGCCGCAGGATCTGGTGGCGCCGGCGCTTCTGACCGCCGCGGCGCTGCGCGACGAGATTGCGGCCGCGCTTGCGGGTGCCGAGCGCGGCGAACGGTTGCGGGAGGGGCTGACGGTCGCCATAGCGGGGCCGCCCAACGCGGGAAAGTCGACCTTATTCAACTACTTAGCCCGCCGCGAGGCGGCCATCGTTTCGCCGTATCCAGGCACCACGCGCGATGTCCTTGAGATTCATCTCGATCTGGGTGGTTACCCGGTGACGGTGTTGGATACTGCCGGGATTCGCGCCGCTGCCGATCCGGTGGAGCGGGAAGGGGTGGCGCGCGCCCGCGCCCGGGCCGCCGCGGCCGACCTGGTGTTGTGGATCGTGGATGCGTCCGAACCGCCCCCGGAAGCAGACACAGCCACCACGGATCACGATGGGTCGCGCTGGCTGGTCTACAACAAGACCGACTTGCTCGATTTCGGACCCGGAGCAACCTCCGAAGTCAGCAACGAACTCATTGTGTTCGCAAGTATTTTGGATTTCGGCACGAACCGGCGCGGGGCTCCACGGTCTAGTCGAGGGCCTCACGCGGCATGCTGCGGCCACCTTCGGTGGCCGTGAGCCTGCCCTGGTCACCCGGGTGCGTCACCGGCACGCCCTTGAGCAGGCGCAGGCCGCGCTCAACCGTGCAATGGCCCCCGGCCTCGCCACCAACGAAGATCTGCTGGCGGAGGAGCTGCGATCAGCGGCCACCGCGTTGGGCCGCTTGCTGGGCCGCGTCGACGTCGAGGACGTTTTGGACGTGATCTTTCGTGACTTTTGCATTGGAAAATAGAAGAAGTGTGTTCATTTCATTGGGCTTGGGCGAAAAGAAGTGAAGGTGTATTCGTTTCACGTGAAACGGAATCGGTCGATCGGGCGCGTCACGAACGAGTTTCGAAGGCGGGGCTTTGACGGAGTGGGCGAAAACCACTAGGAACTTCGGCCGGAGGCCGGCGCCATGAGCGACACTTTCGACGTCATTGTGATTGGCGGCGGCCACGCCGGCTGCGAGGCGGCCGCGGCCGCGGCGCGCATGGGTGCGGCGACCGCGCTTGTGACCCACCGATTTGCGACGATTGGTGCGATGTCCTGCAACCCGGCGATCGGCGGACTCGGCAAGGGTCATCTGGTGCGCGAAATCGACGCGCTTGACGGCCTCATGGGCCGCGTCGCCGACCAGGGCGGCATTCAGTTCCGCGTGCTCAACCGCCGCAAGGGCGCGGCAGTCCGCGGCCCACGCGCCCAGGCCGACCGCAAGCTTTATGCGCAGGCGATGCAGGAGGCGATTCGCGCGACCTCCAATCTGACGGTGCTGGAGGGCGAGGCCGACGACGTCTGATCGTTGCCGGCGATCGCGCGGCCGGGGTGGCGCTCCGGCGATGGAAGCACGTTTCGCTGCGGCGGGGTGGTGCTACCACCGGGACCTTCCTGCGCGGTCTTATTCACGTCGGCGAGCGCCAGACGCCAGCCGGACGGATGGGTGAAGCGCCCTCGGTCGGCCTGGCGCTGACGCTTGAGCGGCTCGGATTGGCCCTCGGCCGACTCAAGACCGGAACGCCGCCGCGGCTCGATGGCCGCACCATCGATTGGGCGGCGCTGGAATTGCAGCCGGGCGACGAGCCGCCGGAGCCGTTCTCAACGTTGACCGAGCGAATTCCGAATCCACAGATCCAGTGCGGCATCACCCGCACGACCGAGGCGACGCACGCGATCATTCGCGCCAACGTCCACCGCTCGCCGATGTATTCCGGACAAATCCACAGCCGCGGCCCGCGCTACTGCCCGTCGATCGAGGACAAGATCGTGCGTTTCGGTGAGCGCGATGGGCACCAGATCTTCCTGGAGCCGGAGGGGCTCGACGACGACACCGTCTATCCGAACGGAATTTCGACCTCGCTGCCCGAGGAGGTCCAGGCGGCCGTCGTGGCGAGCATCCCGGGCCTGGAAAGGGCGCGCGTGCTGCGACCCGGCTATGCGATCGAATACGATTATGTCGACCCGCGCGAGCTCACCCCGGCGCTGGGGCGAGGCGCCTGCCGGGCCTGTTCCTGGCCGGTCAGATCAACGGCACGACCGGCTATGAGGAGGCGGCGGCGCAGGGCTTGATCGCCGGCATCAACGCCGCGCGGCGGGCGGTGGGCCGGCGAACCCATCGTCCTCGACCGCGCCGAGGGCTATATCGGGGTGCTGATCGACGACCTGGTGACCCGCGGTGTGAGCGAGCCGAACCGCATGTTCACCTCGAGAGCCGAGCACCGTCTGTCGCTGCGGGCTGACAATGCCGATCAGCGGCTGACGCCCAAAGGGATCGCGATCGGGTGCGTCAGCGTCCTACGGGCCGGTCATTTCGCCGCAGCAATGAAAGCCTTGGAGGCTGCCCGTAGGCTCGCGCGCTCGCTCGCCGTCACGCCGAACGAGGCCGAACGGCACGGGCTCGCGCTGAACAAGGACGGCCAGCGGCGCAACGCCTTCGAGCTGTTGTCGTATCCGGGGATCGGCATCAGATCGGCTTCGCGGATCTGGCCCGAGCTCGGGTTGCTGCCGCCGCCCGTCGCCCAGCAGATCGAGACCGACGCCAAGTACGCAGTCTATCTGGAGCGCCAGGCGGCCGATGTCGCGGCGTATCGTCGCGACGACGCGCTGCAATTGCCGGACGACCTGGACTACGAACAAATCCAAGGCCTTTCGACCGAGGTGCGGCAGAAGCTGCAAACCGCGCGGCCGCGCACGATCGGGCAGGCCGCGCGCCTCGACGGCATCACGCCGGCAGGCTTGACGTTGCTGGCGGCCCGCATTCGAAAGCCGCGCAAGACGACGGGCGTAGCGTAAAGCGTGCTTGATCCGGATTTGAGCGCCGATCGCCGGGCCGCGCTGATCCTCACCCCTGTTTCACGTGAAACAGCCGCGCTGCTCGATCGCTTCGTCGGGCTGTTCCTGACATGGCAGCGGAAGGTCAACCTCGTGGCCTCGTCGACGGTCGGAACGCTGTGGACGCGCCACATCGCCGATTCGCTGCAGCTCGTGCGGCTCGCCCCGGAGGCCACGACTTGGCTCGACCTGGGCAGTGGCGGGGGCTTTCCCGGACTGGTGATCGCCTGCGTCCTGGCCGATACGGCGGGACGTCGCGTCCATCTGGTGGAGAGCAACGCCCGCAAGGCGGCTTTCCTGCGGGAGGCCACGCGAATTTTAAATCTGCCGGCGGTTGTGCATTGTGCGCGAATCGAGGACTTTGTTCCGCGATGGAGTGATTTCGGCCGACGTTGTCGTCGCGCGGGCGCTCGCGCCGTTGCCGCGGCTGCTCGACTACGCATCGCCGGCCTTGAAAAAGGGTGCAAAAGGGCTATTCCCAAAGGGACAAGATGTAGAGGCTGAATTGACGGAAGCCGCAAAATCTTGGAACATCACCGCCGAGCTGGTGCCAAGCCTCACCGACCCGAAGGCCCGGGTCGTCGTGGTGCGGCGCGCCGACCGGCTCGGAAACCGACCATGAACCCAATCGATTCGGACTTCGAACGAATCACTGAGACCGAAATATCCGCGGAGCCGGAGCCGACAGGGTGGGTCGCGACGACAATCCCATTGCCGACAACGTTGGCATTGCCGGCCCCGACACCAACCCAATCGCCGGCCACCCTCGCACCGACGCCATCCACGCCGCCGTCCCCACTGCCATCGCCAGCCCCGGCGCCCGCGCCCACGCCGCCGATGCATCCGCGCGTCCTCGCGCTGGCCAACCAGAAGGGCGGGGTCGGCAAGACCACCACGGCCATCAACCTCGGCACCGCGCTTGCGGCGATCGCTGAGTGCGCGCACATGCTCATCGACCTTGACCCGCAGGCCAACGCTTCGACCGGACTTGGCATCGGCTACAAGGACCGGACGCGCTCGACCTACGACGTCTTGATCGGAGCGGTCCCGCTCCGTGAGGCGATCCGGGAAACGGCGGTGCCGCGGCTGCACATCGCGCCCTCCACCATGGATCTGTCGGGCTTCGAGCTCGAAGTTGCACAAGAGCGCGACCGCGCTTTCCGATTGCGGACCGCGCTGGCCAGCCTCAACGCCGCCGTCGACCCCGCGCATCGCTACGGCTACGTGCTGATCGACTGCCCACCCGCGCTCAACGTCGTCACCGTCAACGCCATGGCGGCGGCCGACGCCGTTCTGGTGCCGCTGCAGTGCGAGTTCTTCGCGCTCGAGGGGTTGTCGCAGCTGCTCAAGACCGTCGTCTTCGGACAGAAGGGGGAGCGGGAAGGCACGGAGCAGGGCCGCGTCCAGCGCCCGCGCTTCGCTCATCGCGTCGCGACCATCGCGTCGGGCGCTGCGGTGACCGGCGCGTCCTGCTCGATCAGCGGCGCGGCGAAATTGTATCGCGTCAGGCGAGGCACGCAGTCCTTGGCGTCGTCGGGCTCGAAATCATATTCGCAGACGCCGCAATTGATGACGTCGCCTTCCTCGTCGATCGCCAGGATCGCGGCTTCGTCCAACTCCTCGAGAATGTAGCGCAGGCACAGGACGACGACCTGGTGGCAGACGATCAGCACACGCCGATCCGCGTGATGGAGGCTGATCGTGTCGAGCGCGCTCCTCAGGCGAAGGATCACGTCGGCCCAGCTCTCGCCGCCGGGCGCGCGATGGTAGAATTTGCCGAGCAGGGCGCGGTGGTCGGCGAGGTCGGGATATTTCTGGCGGATGCCGTTGGTCGTCAGCCGGTCGAAGATTCCGAACTCGCGCTCGCGTAAGCGCTCGTCGACGATCGGCTGGCGCGCCTCGGCGGTGACTCCGCCTTCCTCGCAGATCGCCTTCGCGGTCTGCCGGGCGCGGACATAAGGCGAGGACAGGACGACCTCAGGTCGCTCGCCTTCGGGCAAAGCGGCGAACCAGCGGCCGAGCGCGCGGGCCTGCTCGAAGCCGAGCTCGCTGAGCGGCACATCGACGTCGCGCATGGCGATGTCGATGACGCTGAGACCGGCGTCATGGGCGGCGTCGCGCGCGACATTGCCGGCGCTTTGCCCATGGCGGACGATCCACAGCTTCTCGGGCCATCTCTGTCTCACGCCCGAAACAAAGCACGAGCCGGGGAAAGGTTCAGAGCAGCCCTTCGGCTTCCAGCCGCGCCCGCAAATCCTGGGCATCGGTAAAGAGATGGGCTTTCATGCCCACCGCCAGTGCCCCCGCGACGTTGATCTCGCGATCGTCGACGAACAGGGCTTGGCCGGGAGGCAAGCCGAAGCGGTCGAGCGCGCGATAATAAAGGGCGGAGTCGGGCTTCAGCAGCTTCTCCTCGCCCGAGACGACGATGTCCGTGAAACGGGCGAAGAAAGCGCGCTCGCGCTCGTGGAACGGCGGCCAGAATTCGGCCGAGAAATTGGTGATCACGAACAGCGGCACGCCCCTGGCGTCGAGCTCCGCCACGATCGCGTGGACGCCCGGCACCGGGCCGGTGATCGTCTCGCCGAAGCGGTCGCTCCAGGCGGCGATCAAAGCGGCATATTGGGGGAATTTCTCGTTGAGCTCGGCCGCGGCCTCGGCATGGGGGCGGCCGCCGTCGAGGCTGTCGTGCCAGCCGTACAGATCGACATCCTCGATGAACCGCAGGCGCGCGTCATCGTCGGCGATCTGGCGGACGATGAAGGAATTGGGGTCCCAGCCGTAGAGGACGTTGCCGACGTCGAAAACGACGGCGGTCGGGCGCTCATTCGTCATCCCGGAGTTGATCCGGAATCCAGGAACCGAAGGTGTCCGAGAACCCTCGATCGCCGTGTGCATGGATCCTGACTTTCGTCAGGATGACGGCGCTGGGCCGTCAGCCCTGGCGCGCCTTGAAGCGGCGGTTGGTCTTGTTGATGACGTAGGTGCGGCCCCGGCGGCGGATCACGCGGCAGTCGCGATGGCGCGACTTGAGGGACTTCAAGGAGTTGCGGATCTTCATGGCCTGGAACGCCTGCCTGATTCTGTCGTGCTGTTGCCGGGAAATGCGAGGCGCCCACCTAGAGGGAGAGGTTGCTCAAGTCAAGCCGCAGCGCCCGGGCGCGATCGGAGCAGAATATGCTCCGGCAGGCGCGCCAAGGCCGCGAACTTGGAAGATCCTGCCAATTCGTGCATGACCGGGCGATGGACCGAACCGACCTCAGGATCCTCGCCATCCTCCAGGAGGATGCCTCGCTGCCCGTCGCCGAGATCGCGAGCCGGGTGAACCTGTCGCAGACGCCGTGCTGGCGCCGAATCCAGAAGCTGGAAGCCAAAGGCGTGATCGAGCGCCGGGTCGCCCTGCTCGATCCCGCCTCGGTCGGTCTCGGCATCTCGGTCTTCGTCGAGATCGAGGCGGCCGACCATTCGCCCGCCTGGCTGGACGGCTTCGCCGCCGCGGTCGCGGCGATGCCCGAGGTCATGGAGGTCTATCGGATGGCCGGCGACGTCGATTATCTGCTCCGCGTCGCGGTCGGCTCGATGGCCGAATATGACGATTTCTACCGCCGGCTGATCGCCCGGGTGCCGCTCAAGAACGTCACCTCGCGCTTCGCCATGGAGCGGGTCAAGAGCACCACCGCTTATCCGCTAAGGCCGGACGCCGCGCGCTGACGAAAACGGCCCCCGGTGCGAGGCGCCGGGGGCCAGTCGGACCGCTTCAACCCAGGGAGACCTCAGCGGCGGGTTTCAGAAGGGCCTTATTGCGAATTCTCGGCCGCATTGCCGGCGGCATTGGCATCGACGGCGTTGAGATCGACCTCGTTGCCGGCCGCCTCCTCGCCGAGCAGATTGGGATCGCTCAGATCGTCGCCGACGTTCAAATCCTCGACGACGACGTTGTTGGCGGCTTCGCTCTCCGCCTCGCCGCCGCCGCAGGCGCTGAGCGCCACCAGGCCGGCCGCGAGCAGAGCCGTGGACATCGTTTTCATTGCCTCATCCCCTGTTCCCGAATCGTGAACGGATCGAGAAGACCAAAAGCGGGCCCATGCCGCAATGCGGGATCGGCGAACGGCGCAACTTTGCACGGCAGCGCTCCGGAACGGCGCAGCGGCGCCCGCGATCTGCTCAAGCGCCCGGCCCGGTTGGCAGATTCTTGCCGAGCGCCTCAGCCCCGTTCGGCCAGTCTTCGCTCCCAGGCCAGAGCGTCGGCGACGATCGTGTCGAGATCGTCGAGCGCCGGACGCCAGGCGAGCGTGTCGAGGATCCGGCGATTGTCGGCGATCAGCGCCGGCGGGTCGCCCGCCCGGCGCGGCGCCATCCGGCGCTCGATCTTGACGTTGGTGACCCGGTCGACGCTGTCGAGCACCTCGAGCACCGAAAAGCCGCGCCCGTAGCCGCAATTGAGAGTCATGCTCCTGCCCGGCTCGGCGATCAGTTGCTCGAGCGCTCGAAGATGGGCGGCGGCGAGATCGCTGACATGGATATAGTCGCGAACGCCGGTGCCGTCTGGCGTGTGGAAATCGCTGCCGTAGATTTCGACGCCAGAGCGCTTGCCCGTCGCCGCCTCGACCGCGACCTTGATCAGGTGGGTGGCGCCTCTGGTCGACTGTCCGGAACGTCCACTGGGATCGGCGCCGGCGACGTTGAAATAGCGCAAGGCGATATGGTTGATCGGATGCGCCGAAGCCGCGTCCTTCAGCATCCGCTCGGTCATCAGCTTCGACCAGCCATAGGGATTGATCGGCTCGGTCCGCGCCTCCTCGGCCACCGGCACGGAATCGGGAATGCCGTAGGTCGCCGCGGTCGAGGAGAAGATGAAATGCCTCACCCCGCCGGCGACCGCGCTTTCGATCAGGGCGCGGCTCTTAACCGTGTTGTTGAGATAATATTTGAGCGGATTTTCTACCGATTCGGGGACGACGACCGATCCCGCGAAATGCATGATCGCGCCGATCCGGTGCTCTTCGATCAGCCGGGCGACGAGAGCGCCGTCGGCGATGTCGCCTCTGGCGAACGCCGCCGCTTCGGGCACCGCCCAGTCGAAGCCGGTCGACAGATCGTCGATGACGACGACCGGCCAGCCGGCGTCGAGCAGCGCCAGAACGGCGTGGCTGCCGATATAGCCGGCCCCGCCCGTCACCAGCACCGCGAGCTTTGCGTCGGCCATTCGATCTCCAGCGCTGTCCGATGCAGCAAAAGTCCGATAAAGTCGTTACACCTCCTATACAGTCTCAATCGCCAAGGACGAGGTGGGTCATGAGCAAATTCACGATGGGCTGCGGCGCCCTTTTGGCCGCCGCTTTGGCCTCCGGCTGCGCGATGGAAATGGGCGGCGGACGGGTCGAGCCGCCGACGGTCACCCGCTTCCACCTCGGCCAGGAGATCGCGCGCGGCCAGATCGCGGTCGAGCCGGCCGATCCCGCCTCGGCCGGCAGCCTCGAATTCGCTCAGGTTTCGGCCCCGGTCGAGCGCGAGCTGACCCGTCTCGGCTGGGAGGTCGTCCGCGGCAATGCCCGTTCCGAGCAGGTCGCCGTCGTCCGCGTCGACCAGGGCACGCGCGAGAGCCTTCGCCGGGGCTCCTCGCTCAGCATCGGCGTCGGCGGCGGCAGCTTCGGCCGGCGCAGCGGCGTCGGGGTCGGGGTCGGCGGCACCGTTCCGCTCGGCAGCCGCTCGAACGAGATCGTCGGCACCATGCTCGGCGTGCGCATCCAGCGCCGCTCCGATGCCACCGTCGCCTGGGAAGGCCGCGCCCAGATGGAGGCTCGCGCGGGCTCGGAGCTGGCCGACCAAAGGGCCGCGGTGGATAGGCTCGCCTGGGCCCTGTTTCAAGACTTCCCCGGAGAGTTGGGCCGCACTATCAGGATTCGATGAGCCTTTCCGTATCGAGCGCCTTTGATGGCGGCAACATTCGCCTGGTCGCCATCGAGGGCGACCGAATCGACCTCGAAATCGTCAAGGACCGCCAGTCCGATTTCTATCAATGGTTCTATTTCCGGCTGACCGGCGGCGGCGGCCGGGCGCTGGAGCTTCGCCTCGTCAACTGCGCCGGCGCCGCCTATCCGCACGGCTGGGAGGGCTATCGCGCCTGCCTCTCGGAGGACCGCGACGATTGGGAGCGGGCCGACACCTCCTATGAAGGCGGCGTTCTGACGATCCGCCTGACGCCCGCATCGGACAGCGTCTGGATCGCCTATTTCGCGCCTTACTCGATGGAGCGGCACCACGATCTCGTCGCCTCGGTCGCTGCGATCCCCGGGGTCGATTATCGCTCGCTCGGCCAGACGCTCGACGGCCACGAGATCGACTATTTCCAGTTTCCCGGCGGCCCGCTGCAGGTCTGGCTCTACGCCCGCCAGCATCCGGGCGAGACGATGGCCGAGCATTGGATGGAAGGCGCGCTCGACAGGTTGCTCGACGATTCCGACCCGGTGATCCGCCGCCTGAGGCAGAAGGCGACGTTCCACATCGTCCCCAACATGAACCCGGACGGGTCGCGGCGCGGCCACCTCCGGACCAACGCGGCGGGAGTCAACCTGAACCGCGAATGGCATTCGCCGAGCCTCGAGAAGAGCCCCGAAGTCTTCCACGTCCTTGCCGAGATGAACAAGACCGGCGTCGATTTCGCGATGGACGTCCATGGCGACGAGGCGATCGCCGCCAATTTCCTCGCCGGCTTCGAGGGCATCCCGTCGTGGCGGCGCGAGCAGCAGGACCTGTTCGACGCCTTCGCCGCCGCGCTGGTCCGACTCTCGCCCGATTTCCAGACCGACAGGGGCTATGAGATTCCGGCCCCGGGCCAGGCCAACCTCTCCATGTCGACCGCCCAGCTCGCCGAACGTTTCGGAGCGGTCTCGATGACGCTGGAAATGCCGTTCAAGGACAATGACGATCTGCCCGACCCGGTCCACGGCTGGTCGCCGGACCGCTGCCGCCTGCTCGCCCACGCCTGCGTCGACGGGCTCCACGCGATCATCGACCGGGTGGCGGAGTATCGGAACGGAAAGGCCTAAGCACCCCGCTCCGCTCGCCCTGAGCCCGGCGAAGGGCTTTCCTTCTTCCCTTGCGGCCGAAAAGAAGGGAAGGGCTTCGACAGGCTCAGCCCGAACGGGTGGAGGTCGCGGAGACTGACAATGCCCCAGCTCGTCCTGATCCGCCACGGCCAGTCGGCCTGGAACCTCGAGAACCGCTTCACCGGCTGGTGGGACGTCGGCCTGACGCCGCAGGGCGAGGACGAGGCGAAGGCGGCCGGCGAGCTGCTCGGCGCCAAGGGCTTCGATTTCGACATCTGCTTCACCTCGATGCAGACCCGGGCGATCAAGACCCTGCATATCGCGCTGGAAGCGATGGGCCGGCTCTGGCTGCCGGTGGAAAAGCACTGGCGCCTCAACGAGCGCCATTATGGCGGGCTCACCGGTCTCAACAAGGCGGAGACGATCGCCAAATCGGGCGAAGACCAGGTGAAGATCTGGCGGCGCTCCTACGACATCGGACCACCGGCGATGGAGCCGGGCGGCGATTACGATCTCGCCAACGACCGCCGCTATGCCGGGGTCGCGATCCCCACCCATGAAAGCCTCAAGGATACGATCGCCCGGGTCCTGCCTTATTGGGAGGAACGGATCGCCCGAGCGCTTAGGGAGGGGCAGCGGGTGATCATCTCCGCCCACGGCAATTCGCTGCGTGCCTTGGTCAAGCATCTGTCGGACATCGCCGACGAGGAGATCGTCGCTCTGGAGATCCCGACCGGCCAGCCGATCGTCTACGAGCTCGACGAGGCGCTGAAGCCGATCGAGCGTTATTATCTGAGAGACCGCTAGATTCTCGTCATGCCAGCGAAGGCTGGCATCCAAGCCGACTCGCCGTCACGCTTTTCGTTGGAGAAGCCGCATGGACCCCAGCCTTCGCTGGGGTGACGCCGCCGGGGGCTGACGCCCGTCGGCGTCAGAATTCCTTCATGCGCTCGCGGTTGCGGGCGGCGCGGCGGAGGACTTCCTCGACGCTGTCGCCCTTCATGATCGAAGCGACGCTGACCGTCACCGCGAGCGGCACCAGCGCGTGGCCGAGGTCGAGCGGGTGGGCGGCGATGCAGCGGCCGATCCGTTCGGCGGTGTCGAGCGCCGATTCGGTGTCGAGATGATCGAGCAGCAGCGAGAAGGTGTCGCCGCCGTTGCGCGCGGCGACGTCGCTGGCGCGGATCAGGCTCTTCAGCAGCCGAGCGACGTGGCGCAAGGCGGCGTCGCCGGCGATCCGGCCATGGCCTTCGTTGATCGCCTTGAGATCGTCGACCTCGACCGAGAGCAATGCGGCCGGCGTGCCGTGGCGCGACGCGTGGCTCAGTACCCGTTCGAGCTCGCGGACGAGCTGGCGCGGATCGAGCAAAGCGGTCAGCGGATCGCGGCCGCTGTCCGTCTCGAGCTCGCCGAGCCGCGACCGCGCGTCGGCGAGCGCGGCGCGGAGCAGCGCATTCTCGTCGGTCAGACGGCTCAGCGCCTCGCGCGCTTCGAGCGCGGGCTTGGGCGCCGCCGCCACCGTTTCGCTATTCGCCTTTCGCCGTCCCATGGCCGCCACCTTAAAACGCGAAGGTTAACGCAAAGCTTAGGACCCGGACGATTGCCGCCGAGATTGCTCCCGGCGCGTGCGCGGGCTAGGAGGTGGCGCTTCATGACGAACGAAGCGCCTCTGGTCGGCATCATCATGGGCAGCCGCTCCGATTGGGAGACGATGCGCCACGCCGCCGACATGCTCGACGCGCTCGGCGTCGCTTATGAGAAGAAGATCGTCTCCGCCCACCGCACTCCCGACCGGCTCTACGATTATGCGAAGGGCGCGGCCGGGCGCGGCCTCAAGGTGATCGTCGCCGGCGCCGGCGGCGCCGCCCATTTGCCCGGCATGGCCGCGTCGATGACCCGCCTGCCGGTGCTCGGAGTGCCGGTCGAGAGCAAGACCCTGGCCGGTCTCGACAGCCTGCTGTCGATCGCCCAGATGCCGGCCGGCGTTCCGGTCGGCACGCTCGCCATCGGCAAGGCCGGCGCCGCCAATGCCGGCCTGCTCGCCGCCGCGATCCTGGCCACGGCCGATCCGGCGCTGGCGGAGCGGCTCGACGCCTGGCGCCGGCAGCAGACCGACGGGGTCGCCGAAGCGCCGGAATGATCGTCCCGCCCGGCTCCATGATCGGCATCGTCGGCGGCGGCCAGCTCGGCCGAATGCTCGCGCTCGCCGCGGCGCAACTGGGCTATCGCTGCCACGTCTACGCGCCCGACGCCGACGGGCCGGCCGCGGCGGTGGCGGCGCGATTCACCGAGGGCGCGTTCGACGACGAGGCGGCGCTGGCCCGGTTCGGCGTGCGAGGTCGACGTCGTCACCTACGAATTCGAGAACGTGCCGACCGCGCCGCTGGCCGCGCTCGCCGGCGCGGTTCCCGCTCCACCCGCCGGTCGCCGCGCTGGAGATCGCGCAGGACCGGCTCGCCGAGAAGAACTACGTGCTCGGCCATGGCGGCCGCCCGGCCTCGTTCGCGGCGGTCGACGACCGGGCCGGGCTCGACGCGGCGCTGGCCGCGATCGGAGCGCCGGCGATCCTCAAGACCCGCCGCTTCGGCTATGACGGCAAGGGCCAGGCGCGGATCGACGCCGCCGGCGATGCCGACCAGGCGTGGGAGGCGGTTGGCGGAGCGCCCTCGGTGCTCGAAGGCTTCGTCGATTTCGACGCCGAATTCTCGATCCTGCTCTGCCGCGGCGGCGACGGCGAGACGGCGGTCTGGGACGCGCCCGTCAACCGCCACCGGGGCGGCATCCTGGTGCGCTCCGAAATTCCCGCCGGCGCCGCGCTCGCCGCCGCCGTCGCCGAGGGCGAGGCGCTGGCCCGCCGGATCGCCGACGCGCTCGATTATGTCGGCATGCTGACCCTCGAATTCTTCGCGGTCGGCGGCGCCGCCTTGTTCAACGAGCTGGCGCCGCGCGTCCACAATAGCGGCCATTGGACGATCGAGGGCGCGCTGACCTCGCAATTCGAGAATCACATCCGCGCGATCTGCGGCCTGCCGCTCGGCGCCACCGCTCGGATCGTGCCGCGGGTCGAGATGGTCAACCTGGTCGGCGACGAGGTCGGCGGATTGGCGCGGCGCTCCTCGCCGATCCGACCGCCCATCTCCACCTCTACGGCAAGAGCGAGCCCCGCCCCGGCCGCAAGATGGGCCACGTCACCAGGCTGCTGCGCGCCCGGCCTCACGGAGGGCCGGCCGCTCAGCGCGGGCTGCATCACCTCGATCGGTATGCCGAGCCGCTCGAGCTGCGGCCGAACCCGCGCCGCGTCGCCGACCACCACCCAGACGAAATTGTCCGGATTGATGATCTGCCGCGCGGTCGCGTCGAGCGTCTGCGCCGTCATGCCGCGATAGCGGTCGGCGATCCGTCTCCCAATAATTGTCGGGACGGCGATAGAGCGCGTTGGAGCGCAGCGCGCCGAGCACCGCCGGCGAGGTCTCGAACTGGCCGGGCAGCTGGCCGGTATTGCCGAGGATCGATGCGCTGCAGCTCGGCCGGCGGTCACGCCGTTCGGCCCGAGGAAGGCGCGCACCTGATCGCGGATCGCGCTGGATCGAATCGCCGGTGCGGTCGGCCTGGACCGGCGCCTGGATGATATAGGGCACCTGATGCTCGCGCAGGTTGACGGAGCCGAAGGCGCCGTAGGACCAGCCGCTTCGCTTCGCGCAGGTCCATGTTGATCCGGGCGAGGAAATTGCCGCCGAGCACCTCGTTGGCCGCGGTCAGGTTCAGCAGGTCCTCGCGTGCCCTCGGCCGGCAGCAATCTGCGCCGGCGAGGATGAACGATTGCGGCGATTGCGGCCGATCGATCAGCACGATCCGCGGCGCGCGCCGCCGGCGCGGGCGCGGCGAACTGCTTGACCCCGCGCGGCACGGCAGGCGGCTGCCAGTTGCCGAACCGCGCTTCGAGCTGCGGCACGAGCTGGCCGAGCGGAAGATCGCTGACCGCGAAGATCGTCGCATTGTCGGGCCGGATCCAGGTCTGGTGGAAGCGGACCAGCTCGTCGCGGGTGAGCGCGCGCACCGCCGCGGGATCGCCGGTGCCGGTGACCGGCTTCCCATAGGGATGCTGCGGCGCCGTAGAGCACCGCCGGCAGCGCCCGGGCGGCGATCCCGCTCGGCTGGGTCATCTCGGCGGCGATGCCGGCGAGCTGCTGCTGGCGCGACGCGCTCGATCTCGGCCGGCGTCGAAGGCGGGGTTGCGGACGACGTCGGCGAGCAGGTCGAGCGACGGCCCCAGATTGGGGGTCAGCGCGGTCAGCGTCACCGCGGTACGGTCGAGGCTGGCGCCGGTGGCGATGGTCGGCGCCGAGCCGTTCCTGCGCCTCGGCGAGCTGGATCGAATTGAGGCTGGTCGTGCCCTCCTCGAGCAGGTTCAGCATCAGTCGCCTGGGTGCCGAGCCGGTCGGCCGGGTCGGCGGCGATGCCGGCGTCGAACTCGACGGTCGATGCGGGTGACCGGAACGACGTTGCGGCGGGCGTAGATCACCTGGATGCCGTTCGACAGGCGGGCGCGCTCGACGTCGGGGAAGTCGAGAGTGGGCGCGCCGGCGATTTCGGGCATTGGCCGCGGCGCATAAGGCCGCGGCGCGAGCGGCTGCTCGCCGGGCTGCGGCGGCCGATAATAACGCGGTCGGACGGCGGGCCCCGAGCCTTGGGCGCCGGCGCGGGCGCCGGTCACGCCCGGCGCCTCGTCATAGGCCTCGCGCTCGCCCGGATCGACGCGCAGGGCGAGACCGGCCGGGTCAGCCAGCGCTGCATCGCCGCGCGCACCTGCGGCCGGCGTGACGCGGGCGAGCTGCGCGAGCCGGGTGCGGTAGAAATCGGGATCGTCGGCGTAGAGCATGCCCTCGGCGAGCGCGACCGCCTTGCCGCCGAAGCCGCCGACCTGCTCGAGCCCCTGGATGCGGCCGGAGAGGGTGCGCATCACCGTCGCGGCGGACCTCGTCCTCGGTCGGGCCGTTGGCGACGAACTCGGCGATGATCTCGTCGAGCCGCCGCGACACCGCGTCGGCATCCTCGCCGGGCTTCACGTCGACCGTGCACCTCGAAAATGCTGATGCGGTGGAAAGGCTGCACGTCGGCGGTGACCCGCACGGCGGTCTGCTCGCCGCGCACCAGCGCATTGTCGAGCCGCGAGCTGGCGAGGCCGCCGAGCACGGTGGCGCCGACCGACAGCGGCACGACGTCGTCGTCGGTCAGGCCGGGAACGACCCACCAGCGGTAGAGCCGCGTATTGGCGACCCGGTCGTGCATCGTCCGGTCGACCCGCGCGGGCAAGCGTCGGCACGTCGGCCTGCGGCCGGCGTGTTGACCGGGCCGCGCGGCGATGTCGCCGAAATAGCGCTCGACCAGCGGCCGCGCCTCGGCGGCGTCGATGTCGCCGGCGAGCACGAGGACGGCGTTGTTCGGCCCGTAATTGTCGCGGAACCATTCGCGCACCGTGTCGAGCGTCGCGGCGCTGAGGTCGGCCATCGAGCCGATCGTCGAATGGCGATAGGGGTGGCCTTCCGGGAAGAGGCCTTCGAGCTGGGCATATTCGACCATGCCGTAGGGCTCGTTGTCGCCCTGGCGCTTCTCGTTCTGGACGACGCCGATCTGGTTGGTCAGGTTCTCCTGGGTGACCGCGCCGAGCAGATGGCCCATCCGGTCGCTCTCGAGGAACAGGGCCCGCTCCAGCGCCGGGCGCGGCACGGTCTGGAAATAATTGGTGCGGTCGAACCAGGTCGTGCCGTTGAGGTCGGTCGCGCCCATCGCGCGGGTATAGTTCGAAATATTCGCCGGGCGCGTTCTCGGAGCCGTTGAACATCAGGTGCTCGAACAGATGGGCGAAGCCGGTGCGGCCGGCGGGCTCGTCCTTCGAGCCGACATTGTACCAGATGCTGACCGCGACGACCGGCGCCTTGCGGTCCTCGTGGACGACGACGCGAAGGCCGTTGGCGAGCGTGAAGGTCTCGTAGGGGATGTTGACCCGGCTGACGAGCTCGCGGACCGGATCGGCGGCGGCGGGCGGCGCGGCCGAGGCGGCGGCGACGTCATCCGAGGTCGTCGAGGCGCAGCCGGCCGCGGCAAGAGCGGAAACCAGCGCGAAGGGAAGCAGCAACCGGCGCATCGACATTCTCCGAGTCTGATTTGGCGCGCACCATAGCGGCGGCTTCGGGGGGCGCAATATCTGCGCGGCGACTTATCTGGCGCGCGCTTTACCGCTGAAGCCGGCAGCGTCATAGTGGCCGCGGCAGAGCGGTCTCCGCAGAGTCGCGTAGCATCGGACAGTGATCCGGCCGGGAGAATTACGCTATGGCTCGTTTCTCAGACCCGTCCCGCGAGCGCGCTGCAAAGGCGAGCCCGCCGCAGAGCCGCTCCGCGCAGCTGAAGCCGCACGTGCCGCGCCCTCCCTGGGCGCCGCTTCAGCGGCTGGAGAGCGCCGGCACGGCCCCGCCGCCGGCAGTGGCGGCGCCCAACCGAACCGGCCTTCCCGACCGCCTCAAGGCGGGTGTGGAGGCGCTGTCCGGCCTAGCGATGGACGACGTCCGCGTCCATCGCGAGTCGCCCGAGCCGGCGAAGCTCGGCGCGCTCGCTTTCGCGAAGGGCAGCGAGATCCATCTCGGCCCCGGCCAGGAGCGGCATCTGCCGCACGAGGCCTGGCACGTCGTCCAGCAGAAGCAGGGCCGGGTGATCCCCACGCTTCAGACGAAGGGCATCCTGCTCAATCACGACCTGGCCCTGGAGCGGGAGGCGGACTCCATGGCTGACGCTCTATCGGCAACTGCACCGCCCAGCGGCGACGCGGCCCGGCCGCACCGCTCCGGCCGGACGCCCAGCCCGGTCGCTCAGGCCAAGCTTATCTACTCACCTTTCGCGGAGGAGGTCGATCTCGAAACTCTCAACGAGATGGGGGAAGACCCTAGAAGTCCTGGTCGATGCCGCCGAGGGCGCGCAGATGCCCGAACTCGCGCAAGCCCTGGGGCAGACTATGGTGCCGTACGATCCCGGCACTCCTCCTGACCTCGCTGGAGACAAGCTCAATTATATGGTGGCTCACGTCGTCGAATTCGACATGATGAAGCCGGACCAAGTGGCCGCCGACTTCGCGCAAGGGAATATCGTCTCGCCCGGCATGCTCAAGCTGGTCGCCTGTAAAGGCGCGCAAAACTTCGGCGGAAAGCTGGCGGCCGGGCTCGAAAAGCAAGGTAAAAAGATAGCGGTCGTCGCCGCCACCGGCCTGGTTCACGCAACCGGCAAGGGTATCGCCAGCTATAGCGCCTGGGGCCGCGAGGAAGCCGCAAAGCACGGGTTCACGGGCGTGATGAATTCCAAGACCAAGGATGCCTATGGCCGCGTCAGGGCTCAGCGGGACCTGTTTCAGAAGCGGATCGCCGAGCTGCGCGCGTCGCTTCAAGAGATCCCCGCAAACGAGCGCGAAGCGGCACGCGCGGAGGCGGTCAAGAAGGTGAAAGTTCTGGTGGCCGAGTTTTTCGACATGGCCGTCGCGATGCTGAACGAAGCCCAAAAGAAAGGCAGTGGCGAGGTCGCATTCCGGACGACCGCCCAGGAAGGTTGGGTTACCTTTACCGCGGAGACCGATGAAGCGACCAAAGAGATTGTCGCCAAAGAGGTGCCGACTTCGGAGGATGAGGCAAATTTCGTCCTGCTGTGATGCTCGCCGCCGATCCGCCTGTTACGGCCCAGGACCAGGATGGCGCGCTCATGCAGGCGCGGCCGGGCAGGCCGGGATGTGCCCGGCTTGAGGGAGAGGCTGTCCGGGAAGCGGCCGGCGCCGAGCTTGATGGCCGTCATGGCAACACCATATCCTCCGGACGACGAGGGCCGACATGAATCTCGAAAAATTCACCGATCGCGCGCGGGGCTTCCTGCAGGCGGCGCAGACCGTCGCGTTGCGCATGAACCATCAGCGGATCGCGCCTGTCCACATCCTGAAGGCGCTGCTCGAGGACGAGCAGGGCATGGCGGCCGGCCTGATCGCGCGCGCCGGCGGCAGCGCCGAGGCGGCGCGGCGCGAGACCGACGAGGCGCTGGCCAAGGTGCCGGTGGTCTCGGGCAGCGGCGCCAGCGCGACGCCCGGCGCTCGACGGCGAGACGATCCGCATGCTCGACCGGCCGAGCAGATCGCCCAGAAGGCCGGCGATTCCTACGTCACGGTCGAGCGCATCCTGCTCGCCTTGACCATCTCGAAGACCGACGCCGGCAAGGCGCTCGCCGACGCCGGGCTCAAGGCCGAGGCGCTCAACGCCGCGATCAACGAGCTGCGCGGCGGCCGCACCGCCGACACCCAGAGCGCCGAGGACCGCTACGACGCGCTCAAGAAGTTCGCCCGCGACCTCACCCAGGCGGCGCGCGACGGCAAGCTCGACCCGGTGATCGGCCGCGACGAGGAGATCCGCCGCACCGTCCAGATCCTCGCCCGGCGGACCAAGAACAATCCGGTGCTGATCGGCGATCCCGGCGTCGGCAAGACCGCGATCGCCGAGGGGCTGGCGCTGCGCATCGCCAATGGCGACGTGCCCGACAGCCTCAAGGACCGCCGGCTGATGGCGCTCGACATGGGCGTCGCTCATCGCCGGCGCCAAATATCGCGGCGAGTTCGAGGAACGGCTGAAGGGCGTGCTCGACGAGGTCAGCAGGCGCGAAGGCGACATCGTCCTGTTCATCGACGAGATGCACACCCTGGTCGGCGCCGGCAAGGGCGAGGGCGCGATGGACGCGTCCAACCTGCTGAAGCCGGCGCTCGCGCGCGGCGAGCTTCACTGCATCGGCGCGACCACGCTCGACGAATATCGCAAGCATGTCGAGAAGGACCCGGCGCTGCAGCGGCGCTTCCAGCCGGTGTTCATCGGCGAGCCGACGGTCGAGGACACGATCTCGATCCTGCGCGGCCTGAAGGAGAAATACGAGCTTCACCACGGCGTGCGGATCACCGACGCCGCTTTGGTCTCGGCGGCGACGCTCTCCAACCGCTACATCACCGACCGCTTCCTGCCCGACAAGGCGATCGACCTGATGGACGAGGCCGCCAGCGCGGATCCGCATGGAGGTCGAGAGCAAGCCCGAGGAGATCGAGACGCTCGACCGGCGCATCATCCAGCTCAAGATCGAGCGCGAGGCGCTGAAGAAGGAAAAGGACGCGGCCTCGAAGGACCGGCTCAAGGCGCTCGAAGGCGAGCTCGCCAATCTCGAGCAGCAATCGGCCGAGCTGACCCAGCGCTGGCAGGCCGAGAAGGACAAGATCGCGGGCGAGGCGAAGATCAAGGAGCAGCTCGACGCGGCCCGGCTGGAGCTCGAGCAGGCGCAGCGCTCGCGGCGACCTCGCCAAGGCGGGCGAGCTCCATATGGCCGCATCCCGGCGCTCGAAAAGCAGCTCGACGAGGCCGCCGCGGTCGAGCGGCAGCGCGATGCTGCGCGAGGAGGTGACGGCCGAGGACATCGCCGCCGTGGTCGCGCGCTGGACCGGCATCCCGATGGAACGGATGCTCGAGGGCGAGCGCGCCAAGCTGCTCGCCATGGAGGAGGAGCTCGGCAAGCGCGTGATCGGCCAGCAGGAGGCGGTCGCCGCGGTCAGCCGCGCCATCCGCCGCGCCCGCGCCGGCCTCCAGGATCCGAACCGGCCGATGGGCTCGTTCCTGTTCCTCGGGCCCGACCGGCGTCGGCAAGACCGAGCTGACCAAGGCGCTCGCCGATTTCCTGTTCGACGATCCGCCACGCCATGGTTCGGATCGACATGTCCGAGTTCATGGAGAAGCACAGCGTCGCCCGGCTGATCGGCGCGCCGCCGGGCTATGTCGGCTATGAGGAAGGCGGCGTGCTGACCGAGGCGGTGCGGCGGCGGCCCTATCAGGTGGTGCTGTTCGACGAGGTCGAGAAGGCGCATTCGCGACGTCTTCAACGTCCTCCTCCAGGTGCTCGACGACGGCCGGCTGACCGACGGCCAGGGCCGCACCGTCGATTTCACCAACACGATCATCATCCTGACCTCGAACCTCGGCAGCCATTTCCTGACCGGCCTCGACGACGGCCAGAAGGTCGAGGACGTCGAGCCGCAGGTGATGGAGGTGGTCCGCGCCCATTTCCGGCCCGAATTCCTCAACCGGCTCGACGAGATCATCCTGTTCCACCGGCTCGAGCCAGGAGCATATGGGCCCGATCGTCGACATCCAGGTCGCCCGGGTCCAGCAGCTGCTCGCCGACCGCAAGATCGTGCTCGAGCTGACCGACGGCGCCCGCGCCTGGCTCGGCCGGGTCGGCTACGATCCGGTCTACGGCGCGCGGCCGCTGAAGCGCGCGGTCCAGAAATATCTGCAGGACCCGCTCGCCGACGCGATCCTGCGCGGCGACATCCGCGACGGCCAGACGGTGCGAGGTCGACGAAGGCGACGGCGCGCTCGTGCTGACGCCCGCCTAAGCGGCGGCTGGACAGCGCGCCGCCCCGGAGCCATCGTTGCGCCGTGCAGATCGACGTCAACCGCCTCTTCGCGCGCGCCGAGCAGGCGTTCGTGGCCGGCCGGCTGGAGGAGGCGCGCCGCGACCTGATCGCGGTCGGCCGGGCGGCCGGCGATCATCCCGCGATCTTCCACCTGCTCGCCTTGACCGAGAAGAAGCGCGGCGACTCGGCGGCGGCCCGACGCGCCTTCGAACGGGCGGCCGCTCTGGCCCCGGACGACGCGCGGATCGCCGGCAATTTCGCCAACCTGCTCGGCGAGCTCGGCGCTCATGACGAAGCCCTCGCCCTCTACCGCCGAGCCCTCGCCGCCGATCCCGGCTTCACCGACGCGCGCTACAATCGCGCCTTGCTGCTCCAGAAGCTCGGGCGGCTCGACGAGGCGCTCGCCGATCTCGAGGCGATGAGCGCCGCCGGCACGGCCGACGCCAGGATCGATTCGGCGCGCGGCGCGCTGCTGTTCCAGCTCGGGCGGATCGACGCCGCCGCCGGCGCCTATGACGCCGCGCTGCGCGCCGACCCGCTCCGATTGACGGCGCTTCACGGCCGCGCCCGAATGGCGATGGAGCGCGGCGAGGAGGGCGCGTCCGATCTCTACGCCCGCGCGCTGAAGCAGAAGCCCGGCGACCTCGACCTCGTCCTCGGCCTGGCGGAGTCGCTCGAGGCGGAAGGCGAGGCGAGCGGCCTCGCTCTCCTCACCGACTCGGTGGCGCTCAATCCCGCCTGGGTGACCGGCCACGAGGTGCTCGCGCGGATGCGCTCCGAGGCCGGCGACGGTGACGGCTTCGCGGACCATTATATTCGCTCGATCGGGCAGCGCCCGGACGATCGCGCGCTCCATCTCTCCTACTGGCAAATTCTCGCCCGCGCCGAGCGGCACGGCGAGGCGCTCGCCGCGCTGCGCGCCGCTCGGGCCCGGCTCGGCGACGATCCGGCGCTGCCGGCGATGGAGGCGGTGCTCGCCGGCGAATTGGGCGATCCGGGCGCGGCGCTGGCGCTGATCGGCCGGCTCGACGACGGCAGCCGAATCGACCTTCTGTTTGCGCACGGCCGAGCCGCGTTGCGCGCGGGGGACGCGCAGGCGGCGGAGAAAGCGTTCGCGCGCATCGTCGCTCTCGATCCCGGAGCGATCGGCGGCTGGGCCCATCTCGATCTGGTCTGGCGGCTGACCGGCGACGACCGCCACTCCTGGCTGACCGGCCAGCCCGGCCTCTGGGGGGTGAGCGATCTCGGCCTCGACTCGGCGGCGCTCGCCCGGCTCGCGGATCTGCTGCGCGGCCTGCATCGGAGTCGCGCCCATCCGATCGGCCAGTCGCTGCGCGGCGGCACTCAGACGCGCGGGCGGCTGTTCTTGCGGAGCGAGCCCGAAATCAGGCAGCTGCGCGAGGCGATCGCGGCCGCGGTGGCGGACCATTTCCGAGCGCTTCCGCCCAAAGACAGCTCGCACCCGCTGCTGAAATATCGCGATACGCCGTTCGGCATCGAGGGATCGTGGTCGGTGCGGCTCTCCGCCCAGGGCTTTCACGTCAACCATATCCACCCGGAAGGGATCATGAGCTCGGCCTGCTACATCTCCTTGCCGCCGTCGCTCGGCTCCGGGACGAGCCGCGACGGCTGGCTCGAGCTCGGTCGGCCGCCGGCCGAGCTCGGGCTGGATCTCGAGCCGCTCGCTTCGATCGAGCCGCGGCCCGGGCGGCTGGCGCTGTTTCCGAGCTATGTGTACCACGGCACCCGCCCGTTCCGCGACGGCGAGCGGCTTACGATCGCCTTCGACGTGGCGCCGGCATGAGCGGCCGCTGGGCCGATTATTGGGCCGGCTCCGGCGCCCGAGGCGGCGGCTGCCTGCCCGATGCGGCCGGGCCGGCGCGGCCCGCGCTGGAACGGCTCTGGCGCGATTTCGCTCGCGATCTCCCCGCCAAGGCGCGGCTGCTCGACCTCGCCACCGGCGACGGCGCGGTGCCGAGGATTATGCGGGCGGCGCGGCGCGATCTCGTCCTCACCGGGGTCGATTCGGCGCCCGCTCTGCCGCCGGCGCCGGCCGGGATCCGGCTCCTAGCCGGAGTCGCCATGGAGCGGCTGCCGTTCGCGGATGCCGCGATCGACGCGGTCACCAGCCAGTTCGGGATCGAATATGGCGACGTCGCGCGCGCCGCCGCGGAGACGGCGCGGGTGCTGAAGGGGGGCGGGCTGCTGCGCGCCGCGGTCCATCATTCGGCCGGCGCGATCGTCGGCCACAATCTCGGGCGGCGCGGCGCGCTCGGCTGGGCGGTCGGCGGGAGCGGCCTGCTCGATCGCGGCCGCAGGCTGGCGGCGGCGCGGGCGGCGGTGGCGCTGCCGACGCCCGATTCGTTCCGCGCCGCGATCGGCGAGGCGCGGACATTGTTCCCCGGCCAGACGGCGGCGGCCGAATTCGCCGCGGCGGTCGCCGAAACGCTCGACATGGGCGCGTCGCGGCCGCCGCGCGAGACGATCGAGGTCCTCGCCACGCTCGAAGCGCGCGGCCGGGCGGAAATCTCCCGGCTCGACGCGCTCGCGGACGCGGCCCGCGATGACGAGGGGATCGCGCGGCTCGCCGCCGCGCTCGGCGCCGCCGGCCTCGACGTCGCCCCGCCCCGGCCGCTCTCCGAGGCGCCGGCCGGAGGCGGCGGCGTCATCGCCTGGATCGTCGACGCCGCCCGGCCCTAGCGACGTTCTCGCTCGGTCGAAAATGTCGTCATTCCAGCGCAAGCTGGAATCTCACTTCTTCCTGGCCCTAAGGGAAAGGAGATTCCAGCTTTCGCTGGAATGACGATTTAAGTCTCGCGAGTTGGCTAAGCGGGGACCGGGGTCAGGTTGGCGGCGATCGAGATGCGAAGGCCGTCGCCCTGATAGGGCCGAACGGCGTGGTTCAGCCAGGCTGGGAAGATGACCAGCCGGCCGCTCGCCGGGCGCATCCGGTTCTCGTCATGGTCGGCCGGCTGGCCGGGCCGGCGGAAGCGCAAGTCGGGGGCGGTCATCCGGATCATCGGCATGCGCGGATCGAACAGGATCAGCTCGCCGCCGAGCTCCTTGTCGCTCGATCCGGCATAGCCGTCGTCGACATAATAGACCGCCGACCAGAACGAGCCCGGATGGCAGTGATGGCGGTTGGAGGCGCCGGGCGGCGAGACGTTGGCCCACATTTCGGGGAGCCATTTGTAGCGCGGCCGCTCCTTCGCCCTGAGATCGACCGTGAAGCGGTCGGCGGCGGCGATGATCCGCGCGCACAGATCGTGTGCGGCGGCGCCGCCCCAGTCGAGCATCTGCGTGTCCGAATGCCAGCCGCCGACATTGGAGATCGCCATCCCCGGATCGCTCTCCATCTTCGCCAGGATCGCCGGCTTGAGGGCGGCGTTGATCGCGGCGGCGTCGCGCAGCTGCTCGACGATGACGGGGGTGTCGAACAGGCTGGCGGCCTGCGCGGCCGATTGGCCGCCGAAGGCGGTGTTTCGCTCTGTCATGGCGCGACCTTAGCAGAACCGGCGAGCAGCCAGAAACAAAAGGGGCGGCGGATCGCTCCGCCGCCCCTCAAGGCTTGTCCGTGGTGACTTAGAAGCGCAGGTTGGCCGAGATGAAGAAGTCCCGCCCGATCACGTCGTAAACACCCGGATAGGTATTCGCCTGCTCCTGGTTGAAGCCCAGGATCGGGGGCTCCTTATCGAACAGGTTGTTGATGCCCATGTTCACGGTGAGGTTGTCGTTCACCTCGAAGCCGAACGCCAGGTCGAACAGGTCGTAGGCACCGATGCGCTCGACGACGAAGTCGGTCGCGTCGTCGTCGTCACGGACCGCGCCGACATGCCGCCAGCGGAAGCTGCTGGTGACGGGGCCGTCGATCCAGGTCAGGCGGCTCGACCACTTCCACTTCGGCGTCGGATCGCCGCAGTTGAGGCCGAACGTGCCGGCGCACTCGACGACGTCGTCGGGCAGGTCGACCAGCGGCGTGAAGTTATTCTCCCAGCTGTAATTGCCGAGGAAGAAGAAGCTCAGCCGCGATTCGCCGGCGCCGGTGATGCTGAAGCCGAGCGGCTGGCTGTAGTCGATCTGGAAGTCGATGCCTTCGGTGGTCAGCGCCGCGAGGTTGGCGTTGGTCGCGGTCACCACGTTCGGCGGACCCGAGATAACGCCCAAAGGATCGCGGGAGATGAGGCCGCAGATCGCCGAGCCCGCATCCTGGATCACGTTGTAGCAGAGATTCAGGACGTTGTTCACGGAGCCGCCCGCCACCGAGATCGCACTGTCGATCTCGATATTGTAATAGTCGACCGTGATGTTGAGCCGCGGCATGAAGCGCGGCCGAAACACGACGCCCGCCGTCCAGGTGTCGGCGACCTCTTCGTTCAGGTTCGGGTTGCCGCCGAAGGCGCCCGGGATCTGCGGGTTCGGCTGGAGGACCGGTCCCGTGCCAAGGCTCGCGGCCGGGACGCCGGTCGCAATGCAGGTGTCGCGGATCGGGCCCGCGGGGACGGCGGTCGCCAGGGAGCACGGATCCGTCGCCGCCGGGAAGCCGACCGCGTTGCCGCCGAACAGCTCCGAGACGTTCGGAGCGCGGATGGCGCGCTGATACTGGGCGCGGAAGCCGATATCCTGGATCGGCGAGAATTCGGCGCCCGCCGAATAGGTCCACACGCCGCCGACCGCGTCGAGCGAATAATCGGAGTAGCGGGCCGCGCCGTTCAGCTCGAGCCGGTGGATGAAGCCGTCCTGGATGATCGGGATTCGGATTTCGGCGAACGCCTCCTTCGCATCATAAGCGCCCGCGGTCGGATCGCCGGCGTTGAAGCCGACGACGTCGCCCGAGGCCAGCGCCGTATCGGGGATGAACGAGCCCCGCATGCTGCGCCATTCGACGCCGGCCGCGAAGGCGACCGGATCGTTGGCCCAGCCGAACGTGAACAGCGGCCCGGAGATGCTGGCCTGAGCGACCTGCAGCTGCGAGATGTCCGTATTCTGCGCGAGGATCGAAATGTTCTCGATGCACTCCGCGTTCAGCAGGTTCGCGCCGAACACGTTGCAGGTGCCGTCGGCGGCGTTGTTGACGAAGTTCGTCCGCGAAACGTTGCCTTCCTGGATCGAGGCGTTCCGCGTCCGGGAGTACATGTAGTAGACGTCATAGCTCAGCGAGTTGGTCAGGTTGCCGCGGAAGCCCGTCAGCACGCGGAAGGCGTTGCGGTCGTCGGAGACGTTGCGCGAGGCGATGCCCGTGGTGCGCGTATTGACCTGGAGGCGGACCACGTCGCAGGTGGCCGGATCGGCGAGATCCGGACCGGCACCGTCGGGATCGGCGCAGCCCGTGGCAAGCGCCGGGAAGGTGGTCGTTCCGGCCTGGAACGGGCCGAGGCCGGGGCCGCCGGACTCGATCACCTGCTGCTGCCGGGTCGCGATCAGCCGCAGCTGGGTCATATCATTGGCCGACACCTGCCCAGCGATATCCGCCAGCTGGAAGTCGACGAGCTGAGTGACCGGAGTCGCGGCGAGCTCGTTCTGGACGCGGTTGTTGATGAAGGTCACCTCGGTATAGGCGTTGATGCCGTCGGCGATCTCATATTCGGCATAGCCGCCCAGCGACCAGCGCTCCTGCGGGACCATCAGATAGTTGGCGGGAGCGTAATTGTAGAGGTCGGTCGGGTTGACGAAGGGCCGGCTGGTGCCCGGAGTCGCGAAGAACGCGCCGAGGCCGGCATAATTGGTGCCCGCACCGACCGCCGCTCCGCCGGCCGCAACGTGGCGGCCCTGCGGGACGCCGGCCGAGCCGCCCGGGACGAGCGCGTCGCCGGCGGCATTGTCGCCGAGCGCGAAGAACGAGAAAGCGCGGTCGGCCTGCATGATCTGGCCGCGGTTATAATATTCGGCATAGGCGGTGACGTGGCCGCGGCCGTCGGCGAACTGGCTGCCGATCGCGACATAGGCGTTGTAGCGCCGGCCGTCGCCTTCCTCGGTGATGCTGTACTGGCCGCCGGCGACGAGGCCGTCGAGGTCGGAGCGCAGCCGGAAGTTGACGACGCCGACGAGGGCGTCCGAGCCGTAGACCGCCGAGGCGCCGCCGGTGACGACGTCGACGCTGTCGATCAGGAACGCCGGGATCGTGTTGAGATCGACGATCTGCGTCGTATCGAAGAAGATGTAGCGGCGGCCGTTGACCAGCACGAGGTTACGCTGCGTGCCGAGGCCGCGCAGGTTCAGGGTGGCGACGCCGCCGCCCGGATTGTTCGAGAAGGAGGTCGTGCCGGGGATGACCTGCGGCAGCGTGTTGATCACCTGCTCGACGTTGACCGCGCCCGAAAGCGTGAACTCTTCGTCCTGGACCACCGCGACCGGGCTGGTCGAGCTGAGGTCGCGGCGCGCGATGCGCGTGCCGGTGACGACGATCGATTCGCCTTCGGCCGGATCAGCGGCGTCGGTGGCGGTGTCGGCCTCGGCCTGAACCGACGGCGTGTCCTGGGTATCGTCCTGCGCATAAGCGGGCGTGGCCAGGCCGGCAAAGCCGATGAGCGTCGAAGTGAGAAGGCGCTGACGAAGAGTCGTCTTCATTGGAAAGTCCCCTAGCAAGCGACGGCGTACCGTCTGAATTCGTTTCGACCGGACGCGCTCTTGTCGAGTCTCGTCGGTCCGCAAACACACCAAAAAACGGCCCGGCGGCCGCTTTCAACGCCCCGTTTAGGCCAGCAAGGGAGAGCAACGCAATTGTACATGCTTCACAACGAACGAGTTATGGCGCCCCTGTAGCAAAAAGGTCACAACGCCCGGGCGCGGCCGAACCCGCGCGCGGCCGCCGGCAAAGCGGTCTGGCATTGAATCGGCGAGGCGATAGAAAGGCGCGATGCCCGACAACTCCCCGCGCGCCGTCGCCCTCGACCCGCAATGGCTGCCCCATACCTACGGCCCCGACGGCACGCAGCTGACCTCGGTTTTCGTGCCGCGCGACCGGCATGCCGGGCTGATGTTCCTCAGCGACGAGCATTATCAGGGCGGTTATCCCAAGGTGACTCATCGGGCCGAGGATGTCGCCGCGCAGCTCGCCGCGGCGCCGGCCGAGTCCGCCGCGCCCCTCCACTTCATCTTCCATACCGCCTTCTGCTGCTCGACGCTGATGGTGAAGGCGCTCGACATTCCGGGCCGGACCCTCGGCCTCAAGGAACCCGACGTCCTGATCAACCTCGCCAACCGCTTCGCCGCGCGCGACGATCCCGCCAACCGGCAGCGGCTCGAGCTCGTCCTTCGCCTGCTCGCCCGGCCGTTCGCGGCGGGCGAGACGGTGATCGTCAAGCCGACAAATTTCGCGAACCGCCTGATCCTGCCCGCGCTTGAAATGCGGTCGGAGGCGCGGGCCGTGCTGCTCCATTCGGATCTTGCGACATTGCTTCGCTCGCTGGTGAAGCGCGGCATGTGGGGGCGGATCTGGGGCCGCAAGCTCTATCGCAGCGCCGCCGCCTGGACCTCGCTCGACTTCGGGTTCGATCCGGGCGAGACGTTCGAGCTGACCGACCTGCAGGTCGCGGGCCTCGCCTGGCTTCTCCAGATCCATCATTTCGGCGAGGCCGTGCGCCGGCTGCGCTCGCGGGTGATGGTCGTCGACAGCGCCGATTTCACCGCCGATCCCGCCGCCGCCCTCGGCCGCGTCGCCGCCTTCTTCGAACTCGGCCTCGATTCGGCGGCGGTCGCGGCCATCGCCGCCGGCCCGGTCTTCTCCAGCCACAGCAAATTCTCGCAGCTCGACTATAGCGTCGGCGCGCGCGAGGCCGAGCACGAGGCGGCGGTCGCCGCGCATGGCGAGGAGATCGAGATGGTGGTGAAATGGATCGACGCCGTGGCCCGGCATTGCGGCGCGGCGCTCGACCCCGCCACCGCCGCGCTCCGCTGAGCCGGGCGGATCCACAAGCAGGCTTGCCACGACCGTCCGGGCCGCTAACCTGTCCGCTCGCACCAGCTTCGGAGCCAATATGCGCCTCCACTCCATTTTGTTCGTTCTCCCCGCGCTCGCCGCCGCGCCCGCTTTGGCCCAGGAACGCGGCGCCGCCCCGCCCCCGCAGGCGCTGACCCGGGTGTTCGATTGCCGCCAGGTCCAGGCGGCCGACGAGCGGCTGGCCTGCTACGACCGCCAGGTCGAGGCGCTGCAGGCGGCGGCCGCCTCCCAGGAGGTGGTCGCCTACGACCGCGAGCAGATCCGGCGCACCCGCCGCTCGCTGTTCGGCATCGCCTTGCCCGATCTCAGCATCTTCGGCGGCGGCGACGACGAGGACGGAGTCACCCAGATCGAAAGCACGATCCGGGGGCTGCGCCAGGATCCCTACGGCAAATATCAATTCACCCTCGAGGACGGCGCCCGCTGGGTGCAGATCGACAGCCGCGAGATGCGGGCGACCCCGCGCGTCGGCCAGCCGATCCGGATCCGCCGGGCGATGATGGGCTCCTATCTCGCCAACGTGAACAACCAGGTCGCGATCCGGGTGCGCCGCGTCCTGCCCACCGACTAACCGATCGCTCGGACGACGGCTCGCTCGGGCTCGGTCAGCAGCGGATTCCAGCAGTCGACGATCAGGATCGCGCGCGGCTCGCCGCTGTCGTTCCACGCCTCGTGCTCGATCGTGTCGTCGAACGCCCAGGCCTCGCCGACCCGCCATTGCCGGGTCTCGGCGCCGACCCTGAAGCCGCAGCCCTCGGGCACGACCAGCGGCAGATGGACGGTGGTCCGCACGTTGCTGGTGCCGGTGTGCGGCGGAATTCGGGTGCGCGGCTCGAGGATCGAGAACATCACCGTCGGCGCCTTGCCCGGAATGTCCAGCATCGGGATCGATTCGAGCGCTTGGGCGGTGGCGGGGCAGCGCTCGCAATTTTCATCCTGGCGCACCGAATCCTTCCAGAAGAACCAGGCGCTCCAGCGCGGGCTGTGGTTGAGCTCGGCCCACTGGTTGACCGGCTGGGTCGGATCGAAGGTGACATAAGGCGTGAAGCCGCGATCGCCGTCGTCCCACAGCGACAGCAGCTCGCGGGCGATGTCGGCGCTCGCCGCTTCCAGGGTCGCGAACCAGGGAAAAAGGCCGCGGTCAAAATATTCGATGGCGGGGAGGAAGGGGAAATGGCCGCCGGTCGGTTGCTGCTGATAGACCTTGCGCCGGCCGGCGCGGTGATCGGCATAGGCTTGGGCGCGGTGGAAGTCGGCGCCGGCATGAGCGGCATAGGCCGCGGCGAGCGGCCCGCGCATCGCCTCCGCCCGCCGTTCGTCCTCGGCCCTCACGACGCCGCGGCCGCGCGCCAGCGCTTGGCGGACTTGCTCCGGCAGGCCCTGCTCCTCGGCGCTGGAGGCGAGCAGGGCGCGGTAGATGGCCGCGCTTTCGGCGAGCCGCCCCAGCCTTTCGAAGGCCTGCGCCTTGCGCAGCAAAGCCGGCAGCAGATAGGCGTCGATCGCGAGCGCCCGGTCGAGGCTGGCGATCTCCTGCTCGGCATCGCCCGCGGCGCGATAGGCCTCGGCGAGGTTGAGCCAGACCGGCGCCGCCCCGGCGTCCGCCGCCGCCGCCCGGCGCAGATAGTCGACCGCCCCGCCGGCGTCGCCGCGCCCGAGCGCGATCAGCCCCAGCGAGTTGAGCGCGCCGGCATGGCCGGGCTCGTCGCCGACCACCGCCTCGAACAGCGCCCGCGCCTCCTCGGCGCGGCCGGCGCGCCTCGCCTCCAGAGCGCGCGCCATCCGTTCGCCGGCGTTCGTCACCCGCGCCGTTCCGCCTCGAGCGACGCCTCGGCCGAGGCATAGGCCTCCTGCCGCTCGACGCTCCAATATTTGAGCTCGGCGAGCAGGATCGGCTGGTGGGTCACCGCGCACAGCACATGATCGCCATGGGCCAGCACCCGGAACGTGCCGGGCAGATAATGGAGCCTGGCCATTCGGCCCTCGTGAGTCATCAGCATGATTTCGTCCCGTCGGAGCAGCCTCGGCCGGCCGGTCCCGGGCGCGACGATAATCGCCCTTGCGCGGCCGCTCAACCGTGTCGCGGCGGAAGCAGGGCAGGGGCGGGCTAGAGTGCGTCCTGACTTGATTGAATCTCGTCATGCCAGCGAAGGCTGGCATCCATGCGGTGCCGGCGATCGGCACAAACTCGGCATGGACCCCAGCCTTCGCTGGGGTGACGGTTCAATGTGAACGGGACAGACTCTAGCCGACGATACGGACGGCGGCGCGCTCCGCCTCGGTGAGCAGCGGATTCCAGACGTCGACGATTAACACCGCGCGCGGCTCGTCGCTGTCGTTCCAGGCCTCATGCTCGATCGTGTCGTCGAACGCCCAGGCCCTGCCGGCCTCGAACGTCCGCGTCTCCGCGCCGACCCGGAATCCGCACCCCTCCGGCACGACGAGCGGGAGGTGGACGGTGGTGCGGACGTTGTTGGAGCCGGTATGGGGGGGAATCCGGGTCTTCGGTTCCAGAATGGAGAACATCACCGTCGGCCCCTTGCCGGGCAGGTCGAGCAAGGGAATCCCCTCCAGCGCGGCCGCCGTCGCCGGGCAGCGGGCGCAATTGGCCTCGTGCCTCACCCCGTCCTCCCAGAAGAACCAGGCGCTCCAGCGCGGCGAATGGTTGAGCTCTTCCCATTGATTGGCCGGCTGGGTTGGATCGAAGCCGATATAGGGGCGGAAGCCGCGGTCGCCTTCCGCCAGCAGCGAGAGCAGCTCTTGCCGGATTTCCCCGGTTTTCGCCTCGAGCGCCGCGAGCCAGGGGAAATGATCGCGCGAAAAGAATTCTATCGCCGGCAAATAAGGGAAATGGCCGTTGATCGGCTGTTGGACATAGACCTTCCGGCGGCCGGTCCGCTGCTCGACATAGGCCCTGACCCGGTCGAAGTCGGCGCCGGCATGGGCCGCATAGACTTCGGCCATCGGCCGCTCCAGAGCGGCGGCGCGCCGTTCGTCGTCGGCGCGGATCAGCTCGACCCCGCGCGCGAGCGCGCGCCGCGCCGGCTCGGGCAGGCTGTCGTCATTCGGCCCGACGGCGATGATCGCCCGGAACATCGCCAGCGATTCCGGCAGCCGTCCCGTCCTGTCCAGCAGCGCCGCCTTCATCAATATCGCCGGGACATGATAGGGATCGACGGTCAGCGCGCGATCGAGGCTGGCCATGCCGCGCTCGAGATCGCCGGCGATGTCGAAGGCCTGGAAGAGGTTGAACCAGATCCCGGCCAGGCCCGGCTCGGCCGCGGCGGCGCGCTCGAGATAGTGGATCGCCGGTTCGGCTTCCCCGGCACCGATCGCGATCAGCGCCAGCGTGTTGAGCGCCGCGACGTGGCGCGGCTGCCTTTCGATCACCGTGCGGAGGAGCTGCGCAGCGGCCTCGTGCCGCCCCTCGTGCCAGGCCTCGGAAGCGCGGGCGAAGAGCTCCGCTTCCTCCGTCGCGGCTCCCATGGGCGTCGTCGGCATGATCGCGTTTTCCGTCAGATCAGCTTGGGCTGGTCCGTCCCGCCTTTGCGATAAGCGCTCCGGCGCGGCCGCTCAATCGGCGAGTCGCCCACCGCGGCATCGACCGCGCCGTCGCCGAACACGAGGCGAAGCAGCCGCGCCTCGCGCGCTCCGGCGGCGGAGATCAGGGTCTTGCCCTGCCGGTCCTCGACCCGCGCATAGCCATGTCTGAGCGGTCGGTCCGGATGGGCGAGCTGAGCCATCCGCCACAAGGCGTCGAGGCGGTCGCGGCCGCGGCGATGGAGGGCGGCGAGCAGGTTCGGCCGAAGCGCCCCGCCGGCCTGGCCGAGCTCGCCGCGGGCGCGATCGAGCCGGCTCCGAAGCGCGCGCGGCAGGCGTTCGGCGAGCTCGTCGATCCGCTGCTGCTGGGGGGCGAGCAGGGCCTCGCGCGCCGGCCAGTGGCGAAGCAGCGTCTGCAGCTGCTCGACGGACCGTTCAGCGCTCCGCCGGGCGCAGCGCTCGGCACGAGCGCCGAGCTCGCGCACCGAAGCGAGCAGCTCGGCGCGCACCGGCACGGCGAGCTCGGCGGCGGCGGTCGGAGTCGGCGCTCGGACGTCGGCGGCGAAGTCGCACAAGGTGGTGTCGGTCTCGTGGCCGACCGCGGAGATGATCGGGATCGCCGAGCCGGCGACGGCGCGGACCACCGCTTCCTCGTTGAAGGCCCACAAATCCTCGATCGAGCCGCCGCCGCGCGCGACGATCAGCAGATCGGGCGGCGCCGGCAGCGCGTTGAAGCCCTGGATAGCGGCGGCGACCTTGTCGGCGGCGCCCTCGCCCTGGACCGGCACCGGCCAGAGCAGGACATGGGTCGGGAAGCGGTCCTCGAGCCGGTGCAATATGTCTCGGATCACCGCCCCGGTCGGCGAGGTCACCACGCCGATCAGCCGCGGCGCGAACGGCAGGCGGCGCTTTCTCGCTTCGTCGAACAGCCCCTCGGCCGCCAGCGCCTGGCGCCTTTTGTCGAGCAGCGCCATCAGCGCGCCCTGCCCGGCCAGCTCGAGCCGCTCGACGACGATCTGGTAGCGCGACCGGCCCGGATAGGTGGTGAGCTTGCCGGTCGCGATCACCTCGATCCCGTCCTCGGGCCGGAACTGGAGCGCGCCCGCCTGGCCGCGCCAGATCACCGCGTCGATGCAGGCCGAATCGTCCTTGAGCGTGAAATAGCAATGGCCCGAGCCGACCCGCTTGAAGCCCGAAATCTCGCCGCGCACCCGGACATGGTCGAACGCGCCCTCGATCGTCCGCTTGAGCGCTGCGGAAAGCTCCGAGACGCTCAGGGCGGGCGCGTTGTCGCCCGGCGTTTCGGTTGCTAGGAGCGCGGCGTCGGTGAAGGGGTCGGTGGTCATGAATGTGCTGCTCATCGGGTCTGGCGGGCGCGAGCATGCGCTCGCCTGGAAGCTCGCGCAATCGCCGATGATGGGCAAATTCTATGCCGCGCCCGGCAATCCCGGCATCGCCGATCATGCCGAGCTCGTCGCGCTCGATGCGTCGGATCACCGGGCGGTGATCGACTTCTGCCGCCGCCATTCGATCGCCCTGGTGGTGATCGGGCCGGAGGCGCCGCTCGTCGACGGGCTCGCCGACAACCTCCGGGCGATGGGCGTGCTCGCCTTCGGCCCGAACCGGATTCCGGCCCAGCTCGAAGGATCGAAGGGCTTCACCAAGGATCTGTGCGCCAGGCACGGTATCCCGACCGCGCGCTACGTCCGCGCCTCGGACCGGCTCGCGGCCGAGGCCGCGCTCGAGGATTTCGGCTTGCCCATGGTGATCAAGGCCGACGGGCTCGCCGCCGGCAAGGGCGTGATCATCGCCGAGACGGCCGCGGAGGCCGCCGCCGCGCTCGACTCGATGTTCGGCGGCGGCTTCGGCGAGGCCGGCGGGGCGGTGGTGATCGAGGAGTATATGACCGGCGAGGAGGTGAGCTTCTTCGCCCTGGTCGACGGCGAGACCGTGCTGCCGTTCGGCTCGGCCCAGGATCACAAGCGAGTCGGCGACGGCGACATCGGTCCGAACACCGGCGGCATGGGCGCCTACAGCCCGGCCTCGATCTTCACCCCGGAGCTGGAGCGGCGCGCTCTGGACGAGATCGTCCACCCCACCGCGCGCGCGCTGGCCGAGGCGGGAACTCCCTTTTCGGGCATCCTCTATGCCGGCCTGATGCTGACCGAAAAGGGGCCGAAGCTGGTCGAATACAACGTCCGCTTCGGCGATCCCGAATGCCAGGCGCTGATGCTCCGCCTCGAAAGCGACCTGCTCGAGCTGATGCTCGCGACCGCGAAGGGCGAGCTGGCAGGCCGCAGAGCCCCCGATATTTTCCCGGACGACTCGGCTCTGGTCGTGGTGATCGCGGCGCAAGGCTATCCCGGCGCCCCGAAGACGGGCGGCATCGTGGCCGGCGTCGATCAGCCGGGGGCGGAAATCTTCCAGGCCGGGACCGCGCTCGAGCGCGGCAGGCTGGTCGCCGCCGGCGGCCGGGTGCTGGGCGTCGCGGCGCGGGGCGCCGGCGTCGCGGACGCACAGCAGGCCGCCTATCGCGCCGTCGACGCGATCGACTTCCCGACCGGCTTCTGCCGCCGCGACATCGGCTGGCGCGAGGTGGCGCGGCTGCGGGCCGGAGGCGGGGGCTGACGGCGGCGGAACGAGCGGCTATTGTGGTCCGATGTCGGCCTGGTTCAAATTCCTGATCGGCTTCGCCGCCGCGCTCGCGGCCGGCTGGATCGGCCATGGCCCGCTCGGCCGCGGCGAGGCCTTCGTCGGCGCGATGGAGGCGCAGGCCAAGTCGATGGTGCGCTTCGCCGAGGTGCCCGGCGTCGACGTCCGCTTCAGCCGCGACCCGCTGTCGCGCGAGGCGATCTTTTCCGGCGAGGCCAACGATTTCCAGCGCGAGGGCATGGGCGCGAACCTCGGCCTCGACGGCCGGATCATGACCATCCCCGGCGTTTCGGGCGTTCGCTGGGAGGGTGAATGATGCCGCTGATCGTCGAGACCCTGGCTCTCGTCGCGATCGCCTATCTGGCCGGCATCGCCCTCGCCTGGCTGTTCTGGGGCCGCAAGCGGGACGGTTTCCTGTGAGGAGTCGGCCGCGATGATGGCGCTCATCCAGTTCAATCTCGTTACGCTGGCGGTGGCGCTGGCGATCGGCCTCGCCACCGGCTGGTGGATGTTCGCCCCTCGCCCCTCCCCCGACCGCGACGCCGAGGATATCGATCTGCCATGACCTTCGACAGCCAGACCATCCTGATCGTCGTCGCGATCCTCGCGGTCGCCGCGATCGCCTTTCTCGCGCTGCGCGGCCGCGGCGGCGCCGCGAAGGTCGAGCGCCGGCCGGACGGCGAGAGCCCCTATGTGGCGAGCAAGGAGCGGCCCTATATGAAGCCGCCCGCGGCGGCGTCGGACGGGCCCCAGGGCAACAGCGTCGTCGACGAAGTGGCGACGGCGGCGACCGACGTCGCGGGCGAGGTGCTCGGCGTCAAGGCGAGCCACGTTCCCGCCGGCGCCGCCGACAATCTCACCATGCTCAAGGGCGTCGGCCCAAAATTCGTCGCCCGGCTCAACGAGCTCGGCATCACCCGCTACGACCAGCTCGCCGGCCTCAACGCCAACGAAGTCGCCCATCTCGACGAGCGGCTCGGGCCGTTCCAGGGCCGCCTCGTCCGCGACCGGGTGATCGAGCAGGCCGACTATCTCGCCCGCGGCGACAGCGACGGCTTCGAGGAGAAGTTCGGCCGGCTGACGCCGTAGGCGTCATCCCGGCGGAAGCCGGGATCTCGTGGAGACAGCCGTGACTTCTTGTCCCGAGACCCCGGCCTTCGCCGGGGCGACGGATTGGCTTACGCTCTCCGCCCCCGCTTGATCTGCTCGGCCAGCAATTTGTCGATCTTGCGCCCGTCCATGTCGACGATCTCGAACTGCCAGCCGCGGAAGGTGAAGCGCTCGCCGACCTCGGGCAGATGCTTCAGCACCGACAGCGCGAAGCCCGGCCGCGGTCGCATAGTCGCGGTCCTCGGGCAAGGCGATGCCGAGCTGATCCGACAGCATGTCGGCCGAAACCGAGCCCGACACCCACCAGCTGCCGTCGTCGCGCTCGACCAGCGGCGGATCGGTGTCGAGATCCTGATCGGAGGCGAACACGCCGGCGAGCGCGGTGAGCAGATCGGCCGGGCGTCACCAGCCCTTCGAAATGGCCGTATTCGTCATGGACGAAGGCCATCGGCACCTCGGCCTCGCGGAGCACGTTCAGCGTGTCCATCGCGTCGAGCTGGTCGGGCACGATCGGCGCCGGCCGCATCAGCGCGCGCAGGTCGAGCGGCCGCCTCTCGATCAGGCAGGTGACGATGTCGCGCGCCTGGACGACGCCGATCAGCCTGTCGACCGAGCCGTCGGCGACCGGGAAGCGGCTGTGCGGCGCTTCGGCCAGCGTCTGGCGGATCGTCTCCGCATCGGCGTCGACGTCGATCCAGTCGACGTCGGTGCGCGGCGTCATCACCTCGCGCGTCGGGCCGGTCGGCGAGGCGGACGACGCCCGAGATGATCGCTCGCTCGCTTTCCTCGAGCACGCCGGCGGTCGCCGCCTCGGCGACGACCAGGTGGAGATCCTCGGCGGTGACATGGTCGGCCGATTCGCGGTTCATCCGGAGCAGCCGGAAGATCAGCGCGCTGGTCCGGTCGAGCAGCCAGACGAAGGGCGCGGTCGCCTGCGAAAGCCAGCGCATCGGCAACGCCATCACCACCGCGATCCCCTCGGGCGAGCGCAACGCGAACTGCTTGGGCACGAGCTCGCCGATCACCAGCGAGGCATAGGTGGTGAGCACGATGACGAGCGTGAAGCCGAGCGTCTGAGCGGTGTCGGCGGGCGATGCCGAGCAGCGCGAGCCGCTCGCCGGTCGGACCGCCCAGGCTGGCGCCCGAATAGGCGCCGGCGAGGATGCCGATCAGGGTGATGCCGATCTGCACCGTCGGAGAGGAAGCGGCCGGGATCGGCGGCGAGGTCGAGCGCGGTCTGAGCGCCGCTGCGGCCCGGCCCGCGCCATCGCCTTCAGCCGCGGCTTGCGCGACGAGACGATCGCCAGCTCCGACATCGCGAACAGGCCGTTCAGCGCGACCAGCACGAGGATGATGACGACGTCGAGCCAGGGAAAGGGCGCGAGGGGGGATGCTGGCGGGCATAGGCGTCCGCGCATCCCTCCTAGCCGCGAATGCCATGCGCGCAGTAGCTTCGGCCGAAGCTCACCGCATTCGTGCGCTCCCTGCAAAGGCGAGTTTTCACGCGCCGTTCCCTGAAGAAGGCGCGCAGCATCTCCCCCGCCTCGCTCCTCGCCGATGCCGGGATAGACTTCGGGCGCGTGGTGGCAGGTCGGCTGGGCGAACAGGCGCGGGCCGTGCAGCACGGCGCCGCCCTTGGGGTCGGGCGCGCCGAAATAGAGCCGGCGCGATCCGGGCCAGCGCGATCGCGCCGGCGCACATCGCGCAGGGCTCGAGCGTCACCCACAGGTCGCAGCCGTCGAGCCGGCACGTCGCCGAGCGCTCTCGGCCGCGGCGCGCAGAGCGACGATCTCGGCATGGGCGGTCGGATCGTTGCGGTCGCGCATCCGGTTGCGGGCGACGCGCGAGCACCGCGCCGTCGCGCGTCACCACCGCGCCGACCGGCACCTCGCCCGCCGCGGCCGCGGCGCGCGGCCTCGTCGAGCGCGAGGCGCATCGGCTCGGGAAGCGGGAAGGCCGGCTATTGGCGCGTTGGCCTGGCCGTTCGTCGACGCGCTGACGCTCGGCACCTCGACCTGGCGGGTCTCGGTCTTGACCACCGGCACCTGGACGTTGGTGGTCGTGGTGCCGACCTCGACGTCCTGGGTCTCGATCGAGACCGAGCCGTCGGCTGTTGCGGTTGAGGTTGATGATGCCGGTCGCGACGAGGGCGATGGCGATCACGATGAGAAGCGCGATCAGGAGCAGTAGGGTCCGCAGCATGGCGGTCCTCGCCGATTGGGGGTGTCGGCAGCGTGAACGACGCGGATGCCAGATCGGTTGCATCCCCGCAACGATTGCGCGCCGGGCGGAGCGGTTGACGAATCCCGTTCATGCCGTTATCCGCCGCCACTTTCCGGGAGGCTTCCAGGCCCCCAATCCAGGAAGAGATTGAAATGTCGCGCATTTGCGAGCTGACCGGCAAGGGCCGGCTGGTGGGGAACAATGTTTCCCACGCCAACAACAAGACCAAGCGCACGTTCCTGCCGAATCTGCAGAACGTGACCCTGATCTCCGACGCGCTCGGGCGCGGCGTCAAGCTGCGCGTCTCGATGAACGGGCTGCGCTCGGTCGAGCATGTCGGCGGCCTCGACAATTGGCTGGCCAAGACCAGCGACGACAAGCTGAGCCTCAAGGTCCGCCGCCTGAAGCGCGAGATCGCGAAGAAGCAGGCGCGAAGCCGCGGCGGCCTAGCGCGCCAGTCCACGTCATCCTGCGAAGTCGGACCATGAACACGGAGCGCACGGCGCTCGGTCATGGGTCCCGCTTCGCGGATGACGTCGCGCTCAGCGCTCCACCAGCGCGAACTTCAGCAGCAGGGTCCGCTGCAGCGGGCATGAAATTGTCGTCCGAGGCGATCCAGACGATCGTCCGGCCGTCCTCGCGCGTCACGCTCAGCGCCTCCATATTGTCGACCGTGAGCGGCGGCCTCGAGCGTCGCCATCTCGCGCCCCTCGATCGTCGCGCCGGCGGCGAGGCCGCGCGTCTCGGCGACCATCAGCCGCGCCGACAGGCCCTCGCAGCCAGGCGAAGCGCCGGTTGAGGATCAGCAGCCGGCCGTCGGGCAGCAACGCCGCGTCGGTGACCCGAAAGCCCGGCGGGCGGCGGTAGCGCAGCGCGAACGGCGGGCGTGCCCGGATCGGCCGGGATCGCCGTCGAACAGCACGGCGTCGCTATGGTCGCGGCCGTCGTCGCGGCCCTCGGCGAAGACCAGGAAGCGGCCGTCGGCGAGCCGCACCATCGCTTCGGGCCCGCGCATTGCCGCGCCAGCGCCGCATCGCCGCCGGCCGCGCCGCCGCCTGCGCGCGCGAGGTCGCCGCGGCGGTAGCGCCAGATCATGTTGTGGCGCTCGAAGCCGATCCAGAGGCTGGTCGCCGCGTCGACCAGCATCGCCTCGGTGTCGCGGTTCGACTTGCGGGTGCGCGGGCCGGGGCCGGTCGGCAGCGGATCGAACCGGACCGGGCCGCGGCCCGCGCCGGGCAGCGGGAAGCGGAACAGCGTGCCGGCGTCGCTGAGCGCGGTCACCTCGCCATCCTCGACATGCATCGCCGAAATCGCCGCCGAAGCGCCGGTCGTCGCTGCGCAGCGCCCAGCCGCCGAGGAAGATGCAGGCCGCCGACCCGGCGCCGGCGCGGATCGTCCGGGTCGAGCGCGACCGGCGTCGAAGGCGAGCGCGGCTTCGCCGGCGACCGGCAGAGGCGGCGGCGGGCCGGGGCCGACGATCGTCGCCAGCAGCAGGACGGCGGCGAGCACGAAGGCGATCCGCTCGAGCCGCGACGCGCCAAATCCGTTCAGGAAAACCCCCCAGTTTCATGAACGGCTGCTGACAAGCGCATTCAGGACCGGCTCAAGCGAATCGGGCAAAAGGGCGTCATGTCGAAGGCCGGGCAACCGGTTCCGGCGACCGGCCAGACAGACCAAGGAGTTTGTGCCATGATTCAAGAAGATCGCCCTTTCCACCGCCGTCGCCGTTTCGGCGCTGACCGCCATGCCGGCCGCCGCCGAGGCCCAGAGCCGCTACGGCTATTACGACAACCGCTATGGCTATCAGGGCCAGCGCTACGACCGCGGCTACGACCAGCGTTACGACCGCCGCTACGACCGGCGCTACAGCCAGCGTCGCTACCAACCAGCGCTACGGCAACCATTACGGCCGGCGCTGCAGCAACGGCTCGACCGGCACGATCATCGGCGCCATCGCCGGCGGCCTGCTCGGCCGCGAGATTGCCGGCCGCGGCGACCGCACCGTCGGCACGATCATCGGCGGCGCCGCCGGCGCGCTCGCCGGCCGCGCGATCGACCGCGACGGCAATTGCCGCCGCTAAGGCTTGAGTTCCCTCGCGTAGCGTTGTCGAGGGCGGGGCCGGTCTCCTCGGAGCGGCTGTCAGGCCTCGATGCCCTCGATTTCGAGAGGGGGACCATGCGAAGCATGGTAGGGGCATCCTGCCGGAAGAGCCCCTCCACCGCACTTCGTGCGGTCCCTCGGATCGGAGGATCTCTTCAATTCTTGTCGAACAGGCTCGCGAGCTGCTCGACCATCGTCCCGCCGAGCTGCTCGGCGTCCATGATCGTGACCGCTCGGCTGTAATAGCGGGTGACGTCGTGGCCGATGCCGATCGCGATCAGCTCGACCGGCGAGCGCGCCTCGATCCAGCCGATCACCTGCCGCAAATGGCGCTCGAGATAGGTGCCCGAATTGACCGACAGCGTCGAATCGTCGACCGGCGCGCCGTCCGAGATCACCATCAATATCTTGCGCTCCTCGACCCGGCCGATCAGCCGCTGGTGCGCCCAGAGCAAGGCCTCGCCGTCGATATTCTCCTTCAAGCAGCCCCTCGCGCATCATCAGGCCGAGGCTCTTGCGCGCCCGCCGCCAGGGCTCGTCCGCCTGCTTGTAGACGATGTGCCTGCAGGTCGTTGAGCCGGCCCGGATTGGGCGGCCGGCCGTCGGCCAGCCATTTCTCCCGCGATTGGCCGCCCTTCCAGGCGCGGGTGGTGAAGCCCAATATCTCGACCTTGACCCCGCAGCGCTCGAGCGTGCGGGCGAGGATGTCGGCGCTGATCGCGGCGATCGAGATCGGCCGGCCGCGCATCGAGCCCGAATTGTCGATCAGGAGGGTGACGACGGTGTCGCGAAACTCGGTGTCGCGCTCGACCTTGTAGGAGAGGCTTGGAACGGGTCGACGATGACCCGCGCCAGCCGCGCGGCATCGAGCAGCCCTTCCTCCTGGTCGAACTCCCAGCTGCGCGACTGCTGCGCCATCAGCCGCCGCTGCAGCCGGTTGGCGAGCTTGGTGACCGCGCTCTGCAGGTGGACGAGCTGCTGGTCGAGATAGGCGCGAAGCCGCCCCAGTTCCTCCTCGTCGCACAGCTCGCGCGGCGTCGACGATCTCGTCATATTGGGGGGTGAAGATGCGATAGTCGAAGCTCGGCGGCAGATCGGAGAGCGGCCGGTTCGGCCGGACCGGCAGCATCGCCCTCCTCGCCTTCCTCGCCGAGCCCTTCGGAGGCCTCGGCCATCTCCTCCTCGGACCAGTCGCCTTCGCTCGCTCGTCGTCGCCGCTCGTGTCCTGCTCGCCGCGAATCTCGGCCTCGCCGCGGCCGGCGCCGTCATCCTCCTCGTCCTTCGTCCTCGCCGCCCTCGGCCTCGTCGTCGCCCTCGCCCTCCTCGCCGGCGTCGGGATCGGCATCGGCCTCGGCCTCGCCCTCGATCAGCTCGAGGTCGCGCAGCAGCTTGGTCGCCAGCGCCGCGAACGCCGCCTGGTCGTCGAGCGCGAGGCCGAGCGCGTCGAGATCGGCGCCGGCTTTCTCCTCGATCCAGTCGCGCGACCAGAGCGAGTCCCGGCGCGCGCCGCCTCCGGCGGCGCCTCGCCGGTCAGCCGCTCGCGCACCATCAGCCCGACCGCCGAGCCCAAGGGCACCTCGTCGCGGCTGCGCGCCCTGACCAGCGGGTCGGTCCTCAGCCGCATCTCGGCGAGGCCGGCGAGATTGGCGCGGACCCCGGCCATGCCGCGCGCGCCGAGCGCCTCGACCCGCGCCTGCTCGGCGGCGTCGAACACGGCGCGGGCGACCTCGTCGGCCGGCGCGTGGCGCGGCGTGCAGCGTCGCATTGTGGTGGCGGAGCCTGAGCGCCGCGGCGTCGGCGAAGCCGCGCGCCTCGGCCACCTCCTTCGCCCCGAAGCGCGCGCCCCGGCATCGGCGCCTTGACCGCCTTGCCGGTGAGCGTCGGCACGTCGCGGGTGAAGCCGAGCTCGACCTCCGGCATCGCGCGCGATCGCCCGCGTCGCCCCGGCGAGCGCGTGGCGGAAGGCTTCGAGGGGATTGTCCTGTTCGGCCAATTCCCGTCACCACAAAGTCCTACACCCGAGGCGGGCGAGCTGCGGATCGCGCGTGACCACGACAAGATCCTCGATCATGGCCTGCGCCGCCAGCATCCTGTCGAAGGGGTCACGATGCCGGCCCGGGAGGAAGCCGGCCATCAGCGCATGATCGTCGGTCATCGCCAACGCCTCGAAGCCGTTGCGCGCCATCAGCGGCCGGTAGTCGCGCTGGAAGTCCTCGATCGCGTTCAGCTTCCCGGACGCGGTCTTAATGGCGATCTCCCATATGCTCGCAGTGCTGATCACGATCCGATCGCCCGATTCGATCATGTTCCGGGCAGCCGTGCTGAGCCGACCGGCTTCCGTCCACCACCAGATCAGGCTGTGCGTATCGAGCAGATATCCGCTCAAAAGCCGTACTTCTCGAGACGCTTCCCTTCCCACAGTTCGAGTTCATCATCCGGCAAGGGATCGAACCAGACTGAATTGGGGATCGGGCCGCTAAGCTTCAAGCCACCCGGCTTCCGCTTTCGTTTGACCGCGGCTTTCTCGATCGGCACCAGCTTCGCATAGGGCTTGCCCGCCTTGGCGAGGATGATCTCCTCGCCGGCATGGGCGCGGTCCAGCAGTCGGGACAGGTGGGTCTTGGCGTCGTGAACGTTGACCATTTTGAGCGGATCGGCCTCAGCCATGATATCTTCCCATCAAGTTAGTCCACTTAGTCCACCAGATGAGAAAATTCAAGCCTTCCCGACCACGCTCTCGGGCAGATCCTTGCCGAATACGCGCTGGTAATATTCGGCGACCGTCGCCCGCTCCGCCTCGTCGCACTTGTTCAGGAAGGTGAGCCGGAAGGCGAAGCCGACGTCGTTGAAGATCAAAGCGTTCTGCGCCCAGCTGATCACGGTGCGCGGGCTCATCACCGTCGAGATGTCGCCGTTGACGAAGCCCTGGCGGGAAAGCTCGGCGACCTTGATCATCCGCTCGACCTCCTGGCGGCCGCCCTCATGGTCGTACTCGCCCGATTTGGCGAGCACGATCCGCGCCTCGGTCTCGGCCGGCAGATAGTTCAATGTGACGACGATGTTCCAGCGGTCCATCTGGCCCTGGTTGATCTGCTGGGTGCCGTGATAGAGGCCGGTCGTGTCGCCGAGGCCGACGGTGTTGGTGGTCGCGAACAGCCGGAAATAGGGGTGCGGGCGGATCACCCGGTTCTGGTCGAGCAGGGTGAGCTTGCCCTCGGTCTCGAGCACGCGCTGGATGACGAACATGACGTCGGGCCGGCCGGCGTCATATTCGTCGAAGACGAGCGCGGTCGGAGTCTGCAGCGCCCAGGGCAGCAGCCCTTCGCGGAACTCGGTCACCTGCTGGCCCTCGCGAAGCACGATCGCGTCGCGGCCGACCAGGTCGATGCGGCTGATATGGGCGTCGAGGTTGATTCGGATCGTCGGCCAGTTGAGCCGCGCCGCGACCTGCTCGATATGGGTCGACTTGCCGGTGCCGTGATAGCCCTGCACCATCACCCGCCGATTCTTGGCGAAGCCGGCGCAGATCGCCAGCGTCGTATCCGGATCGAAGACGTAGGCGGGGTCGTGGTCGGGGACCCGCTCGTCGGCCTCGGAGAAAGCGGGCACTTCCATGTCGCTGTCGATGCCGAAGGCGTCGCGCACCTTCACGAGTCTGTCGGGCGCGTCCATCACCGTCGCGGTGCGGCTGTCGGGGTTTACGTTGGGAATGTCTGCCATGCTCTTTCTCTGGTTCAGGCGAAGACCGGCCTGCCTTTGAGCGCCGTATAAGCCTCGATCACCGCCTGCAATGCTTTCTCTGTGGCGTTGTTTGCCGCTCCCGGTCAGGCGGCCGCCTTGGGCGAAGCCTGCAATTCCAGGTTCAGCGCATCGAGAACTCGCATCACCGTGTCGAGCGTCGGATTGCCCTCCTCGGTGAGCGCTGCATAGAGCGTTGCCCGATTGAGGCCGGTCAGGCGCTGCAGCTCGGTCATGCCGCGGGCGCGGGCGATCGTGCCGAGTGCGCGCGCGATGTAGCTGGCCTTCCCCGATTCGAGCGCGTCGTTGAGCAGTTCCGCCTGGCTCTCCGCATCGTCGAGAAATTCGGACGCGTCATAGGGCGTGGTCTTGAGGGTGCTCGTCATTTCAATCCCTTTCTCACTAACTTCCCGGATCACCTGCGCTTGGCGGCAAGCTCCCGCGCCTTGGCGACGTCCCGATTCTGGGAAGATTTGTCGCCCCCGCAGAGGAGGAGAATCAAGTCCTCACCCCGCCACGCAAAATAGAGACGGTAGCCGGGACCGTAATGAATTCGGACTTCGCTCACGCCACCGCCGACAGCGGCAACGTCTCCCAGTCCTTCCGCCAGCCGCTCGATCGCGATCGCGACCCTACTCGCCCCCTTGCGATCGCGCAGCTAGCGCTGCCACTTCAGGAAGGTCTCGGTCGCTTCGACCCTCGCCATGTGTCTGATATAATCGACAATAGTCGCACTGTCAAATAAAATCGACACCGGTGCCCGACATGCGCCCGCTCAGGCGAAGACCGGCCTGCCTTTGAGCGCCGTATAAGCCTCGATCACCGCCTGCAATGCTTTCTCGTGGCCGCGGTCGCCGCCATTGTGATCGGGATGGTAGCGGCGGACGAGCTCGGCATAGCGCATCCTCAGCGCGCGGCGGTCGACGTCGAGGTCGAGCCCGAGCACGCGCAGATATTTGCGGTCGGCCTCGCTGACCTCGCGCCCGTCCCGGCGCGGCCTCGGCCCGCGGTTCGCGAAGCGCGCCCCGATCGCGTCGAGCGGATCGACGAAATCGGCCCAGCGCGGGCCCGGCGACGCGCCGGCGGTGCCGAAGGCGCGGGTCTCGCGGTCCCAGCCGCCATAGGGATTCTGAGCCTCGCTGATCTCCTCGGCGCTCATCCCGGTGAAATAATTGTAGGTGCCGTTGAACGCGCGGACGTGGTCGAGGCACAGCCAGCGCCACTGGCCCGGCCCGTCGAAACCGGCGGCATGGGCGCCGGGCGCTCGGAACTCGCCGGGCAAGTCGCAGCCGGGCTCGGCGCAATGCCGCGCCCGCCCCTCCACCCGGCCGTGGAACCTGGTCTGCCTTTTGCCGCTGCTCGCCAATCCTCGCTCCTCAATCGCGCCAACCGCTTTATATAGGCGGCCATGACCGATGCTTTAACCGGTCCCGTCGCCCGGGAAATCGAGAAACGCCTGCGCGCCGCGCTCGCTCCCACCCGCTTGGCGGTGATCAACGACAGCGCCCGCCACCACGGCCATGCCGGCGACGACGGCAGCGGCGAAAGCCATTTCACGGTCGAGATCGAGGCCGAGGCCTTCGCCGCGATGACCCGCCTCGAACGCCAGCGCGCGGTCAACGCCGCCTTGGGCGATTTGATGAGCGAGCGCATCCACGCGCTGGCGATCCGGGCGGCCGCCCCGGGCGAATGACGAGGAAGGCCGGCTTTGCTTCGCGCCTTGGCGTGGATCCCCCCTTTGCGCTTGCAATTTGATCCTGTTTTGTTCTAGTGCCGCAATGGACCAGAGCGCCAACATTCCCGCCCCCGAGTTGGCGACCGACGAGCCCGGCTCTTCCTTCCTTGTTCCGGCCGCGGAGACCCGCCGCTTCGCGACCGCCGCCGAGGAGGCCGCCTATCGCGCCGGCCTCGCCGAGCGGGCAAGCGGCGCCGCGCCGTCCGGCTTCGGCTTCGATCCGGTCGCTCTTCGCTACCGCGCCGACGGCCTGACTCCGGACAAGCAGCGCGAATATGTCGAGGCGCTCGCCGATACCGGGCTCGGCCGGGCCGCCGCCGACCGAATCGGAGTCTCCGAGCAGGCGATCAATCGCCTGCGCCGCCGCGCCGACGCGCGCTCGTTCAACCTCGCCTGCGAGGCCGCGCGGCGCTTCGGCGCCCGCCGTCTCCACTCGACCGCCTGGGAGCGGGCGATCGAGGGCACGATCCGGGGCCATTATTATCATGGCGAGCTGAAGAGCGAGGAGCGGGTCTACGACAACCGCCTGCTCGTCTATTTGCTCGGCAAGACCGAGCGTCTCCTCGACGAGCCCGCGGGGGTCCGCGCCGTCGCGGACAATTGGCAGCCCTATGTCGAGGCGATCGAGCAGGGCGCGCCGGCGCCGGATCTGACGCCGGAGCAGGAGGAGGAATGGGAGCCGGACGACGTCTGCGAAGAGGTCTGGGAGTCGGAAGGCGCGTGGTGGACGAGCTGGCCGCCGCCCGCCGGCTTCGACGGCTTCGAGAAATGCGAGCCCGGCCGCTGCGGCTACCGGCGCCATCTCAGCGAGGCCGAGGAAGCGGTCGTCGCGAAGTACCAGGAAGCGAAGCAGGCCGCTGTGATCGCCGAGCGGGACGCCTTCTTCGGCTTCGCCGGCGGCCGCGCCGGGGAGGCGGATTTTTTCCGCTCTTGGGAAGCTGAAACTTATGAAACTTCCGAGCCGGGGCCGGAGATTGCCGAACCTTCCGGCGAGGACGATAAGGGAGCGCGATGACCGACGACGCCTTCCTCCAGACCCTGCTGCCGACGACCCACGATCTCGGCGGCTTCAAGGTCCACCGCACCCTGCCGCATCGCGAGCGGACGACGATCGGGCCGTTCATCTTCTTCGACCAGATGGGGCCGGCCAGGCTCGCGCCGGGCAAGGGGATCGACGTCCGCCCCCACCCGCACATCAACCTCGCCACCGTCACCTATCTGTTCGCCGGCGCCATCGACCATCGCGATTCGCTCGGCACCTTCGCGACGATCGAGCCGGGCGCGGTCAACCTGATGACCGCCGGCAGGGGGATCACCCATTCGGAGCGCTCCCCGGCCGCGCTTCGCCCGGACGGGCCCGAGCTTTCCGGAATCCAGACCTGGCTCGCTCTGCCCACCGCCAAAGAGGAGGCCGACCCGGCCTTCGAGCACGTGGCGAAGGCCAGGCTGCCGGTGGTCAATGGCGGCGGCGCCCGCGCCCGGATCGTGATGGGCAGCCTGTGGGGCGAGACCTCGCCGGTGACCTGCCACAGCCCGACGATCTACGCCGACATCCGGTTCTCGCCCGGCGGCGCCATGCCGGTCGATCCCGAGGCGGAGGAGCGCGGCCTCTACCTCGCCGGGGGCGAGGCGAGCCTCGACGGCATCGCGCTCGATCGCTCGACGCTCTACGTCCTTCGCCCCGGCATCGCGGTCACGCTCCGTTCGGAGCGCGGCGGCCATGTCATGCTCTGCGGCGGCGCCCCGCTCGATGGCCCGCGCCACGTCTTCTGGAACTTCGTCTCCTCGCGCCGCGACCGGATCGACCAGGCCAGGGAGGATTGGAAAGCCGGCCGCTTCCTTTTGCCGCCCGACGACCATGACGAGTTCATCCCCCTCCCCGAAATCCCCAAGACGGTGAGCTATCCCTAAGAAATCCTCCCCTGCCTTTCGCAGGGGAGGGGAACCAGCCGAAGGCTGGTGGAGGGGCGCGAGCGAAGCGAGCCGGGTGAGAGAACTGGATGCGAACGAGCAGGCGAAAGACGGTGGCACTCTCGAAACGGCTTCGGCGCACCATGAGCCTGCCCGAAGTCCTGCTCTGGCGTGAGCTGCGCAGCCGCCCCGGGGGACACAAGTTCCGTCATCAGCATTCGGCCGGCCCCTACGTGCTGGACTTCTACTGCGCCGCCGCGGCGCTGGCGATCGAGGTGGACGGCAAGTCACATGAAATGGGCGATAACCCCGCGCGCGACGCACGGCGGGATGCTTGGATCGCTGAGCGGGGCATTCGCACGCTCCGCGTCGCGGCCGAGGAGATTCTTCGTGACATCGAGCCGGTCATGATCCTGATCGAAGAAACATGCGCTTCGCGCACGCCGCACAGATCCTCCCCTGCATTTGCAGGGGAGGGGGACCATGCGAAGCATGGTGGAGGGGCTACTTCCGGTCCAAAGAGGCCCCTCCACCAGCCTTCGGCTGGTCCCCCTCCCCCGGAAAGCCGGGGGAGGATTTCAGGGAAAGAACCATGACCGGCCTTACCACCACCCGAATCGCCCTCCCCACCGGCGTCACCCTCAACGTCCAGAGCGGCGGCCCCCAAGACGCCGAGCCGATCCTCTTCCTCCACGGCTTCCCCGAATCGCATCGCACCTGGCGCGCCGTCGCGCCCGACCTCGCGCGCGACTTCCGGATCGTCGCGCCCGACCAGCGCGGCTTCGGCGCCTCCGACCGGCCCGAAGGCGTCGAGAATTACCGGACCGAGCGAATCGTCGAGGACCTGATCGCCCTCGCCGATTCGCTCGCCCTCGGCCGCTTCACTTTGGTCGGCCACGATTGGGGCGGCGCGGTCGCCTGGCTTGCCGCGCTCCGCCGTCCGGACCGGATCGCCCGCCTCGTCATCGTCAACGCGCCCCATCCGCTCGTCTTCCAGAAGAGCCTGATCGACGATCCGGCCCAGCGCGCCGCCTCGCAATATATGAACGCCTTCCGCGATCCGGCGATGGAGCAGGGGATCGCGGCGATGGGCCTCGAGACCTTCTTCGCCAAGAGCTTCTCCGCCCATGTCGACCTGGCGATCATCCCCGAGGAGGAGAAGCGGGCCTATCTCGAGGACTGGGGCAGGCCCGGGGCGCTGACCGCGATGCTGAACTGGTACCGGGCGAGCGAGATCGTCGTTCCGCGGGTCGGCGAGGAGGCCGAGGCGCCGGCCTGGACGAAGGCTCCCTTCCCGAGCCTCGCCGTGCCGACCCTCGTCGTCTGGGCGCTTCAGGACAAGGCGCTGCTCCCGGTCCAGCTCGACGGCCTCCATGCGCTGATCGACGATCTGCGCCTGGTGACCGTGCCCGACGCGGGCCATTTCGTCCCGTGGCAGCAGCCCGAACCGGTGATCGCCGCGATCCGGGATTTCATGGCGGAGACGTGACATGACCATCGGACCCCACCCTCGTCATTCCAGCGCAAGCTGGAATCCCACTTCTCCTGAAGGCAGGGAGATTCCAGCTTGCGCTGGAATGACGGCCGCTTTCGCCGGAATGACGGTTTCCTCCAGCCGGCGCACGCCCTAAGCCGCGCGCCATGGCCACCACCCCGAAACGCTCGCTGTCCCGCTCCGCCGCCCGGCTCGCCGCCGTTCAGGCGCTCTACCAGCAGGAGATGGAGGCGATCCCGGTCGCTCGGCTGCTCCATGAATTCCATCATCACCGGCTCGGCCAGCGCATCGACGGCGTCGATTATGCCGAGGCCGAGGTCGAATTCTTCGACGACGTCGTGACCGGCGTCGACGCCCGGCGCGACGAGCTCGACGCGCTGATCGCCGGCAAGCTCGCCGCCGGCTGGTCGCTGGCCCGGCTCGACAAGCCGATGAAGGCGATCTTGCGCGCCGGCGCCTACGAGCTCGCCGCCCGCCCAGACGTTCCGGCGGCGAGCGCGATCAGCGAATATGTCGACGTCGCCAAGGCCTTTTACGACGCCCGCGAGACCGGCTTCGTCAACGGCCTGCTCGACTCCATCGCCAAGGACGTTCGGCGGTGAAAGATCCTCCCCTCGATTTCGAGGGGAGGGGGACCAGCCGAAGGCTGGTGGAGGGGCTTCTTGCGGGGAAAGAGGCCCCTCCACCGCGCTGCGCGCGGTCCCCCTCCCCCGGAAAACCGGGGGAGGATTAGGTGAGCGCCGAATCGGCCTTCATCGCTTCGCTGCGTTCGCTCGCCACCCACCCGGCCGCGCGGGGCCTGGCCGACGACGCGGCGGTGCTCGAAATCGGCGGCGAGACGCTCATCCTCAGCCACGACATGATCGTCGAGGGCATCCACTATCTGCCCGGCGACCCGCCCGGCGACGTCGCCTGGAAGCTGGTCGCGGTGAACCTGTCCGATCTGGCGGCAAAGGGCGCGCGCCCGGTCGGCGTGCTGCTCGGCTACGCGCTCGGCGAGGATGAATGGGACGCGGCCTTCGTGGCGGGCATCGCGACCGTCCTGACCGCTTTCGGCCTGTCCCTGCTCGGCGGCGATACCGTCGCGATGCCGGCCGGCGCGCCGCGCGCGCTCGGCCTGACCGCGATCGGCCGCGCGACCGGCCCGGTGCCGTCGCGCAGCGGCGCCCGGCCCGGCGACCTGCTCTGGGTCAGCGGCACGATCGGTGATTCCGGCGCCGGCCTCGCGGCGCTGCGCGGCGGCCGCGACGACGCCGCCTTGATTGAGCGCTACCGCAATCCGCGGCCGCGCCTCGAAGCCGGCGAGCGGCTCGCCCCTTTGGTCGCCGCGATGATGGACGTCTCCGACGGCCTGCTCATCGACGCCGGGCGAATGGCGTCCGCCAGCCGCTGCGCGCTCGCGATCGAGCTCGATTCGCTGCCGCTGTCCGCGGCCTATCTCGCCGCGCGCGGCGAGGCGCGGCTCGAGGCGGCGACGGCCGGCGACGATTACGAGCTGCTGTTCGCCGCCGGACCGGACAAGGCGCCGGCGCTGCTCGCTCTCGCCGAAGAGCTCGGTCTCCCCTTGTCGCGGATCGGCCGATTCGAAGCGGGGACGGGGCTGGCGCTGACCGACCGTGGCGAGTCCGTCCCGCTCCCCGCCAGGCTTGGCTTCGAGCATGGTTGAAACCTTTGAGCTTCCCCCCTAAAGGCCGCGCCACGCCGGAGCGGGTCCGCTCCGAGGGCGCCCGCGCGCGCCCGGTCCAATTTCAGGGGAAGGACGTTTCATGACCGTCGTGCTCATTGCCATCGCCTGCGGCCTCGTCGCTGTGCTCTACGGCATCATCACCAGTGTCCAGGTGCTGCGCGCGCCCGCCGGCAACGAGCGGATGGTCGCCGTCGCCGCCGCCATCCAGGAAGGCGCCAAGGCCTATCTCGGCCGCCAGTACACGACGATCGCGGTGGTCGGCGTGGTGGTCGCTGGGGTCGTCGGCTTCTTCCTCGGCATCACCGAGGCGGTGGGCTTCGGCATCGGCGCGCTTTTGTCGGGCGCGGCCGGCTATATCGGAATGAACATCTCGGTCCGCGCCAACGTCCGCACCGCCGAGGCGGCGCGCACCAGCCTTCAGGGCGGCCTCACCGTCGCCTTCCGCTCGGGGGCGATCACCGGCATGCTCGTCGCCGGCCTCGCCTTGCTCGCCATCGCGACCTTCTTCTACGTCCTCGTCGCCGTGCAGGGCCACGCGCCCAACGACCGCGCGGTGATCGACGCTCTCGTCGCTTTGGCCTTCGGCGCCTCCCTGATCTCGATCTTCGCGCGGCTCGGCGGCGGCATCTTCACCAAGGCCGCCGACGTCGGCGCCGACCTCGTCGGCAAGGTCGAGGCCGGAATCCCCGAGGACGATCCCCGCAACCCGGCGGTGATCGCCGACAATGTCGGCGACAATGTCGGCGACTGCGCCGGCATGGCCGCCGACCTGTTCGAGACCTATGTCGTCACCGTCGGCGCCACCATGGTGCTGATCGCCCTGCTCGTTCAGACCGGCGCCGAACAGATGCTGGCGCTGATGAGCCTGCCTTTGATCATCGGCGGGGTCTGCATCCTGACCTCGATCGCCGGCACCTATGCGGTCCGCCTCGGCCGCAGGCAATCGATCATGGGCGCGCTCTACAAGGGCTTCTGGCTGACCGCCCTGCTCTCGGTCCCGGCCATCTATTACGTGATGATGCAGACGCTCGGCGACATGAACGCGGTGATCGGCGGCGCCGCCGAAGCGGCCGGCCTCGAGGTCGAGAGCCAGGTCGCGACGACCGCGGTCAGCGACGGCTTCACCGGCATGGACCTGTTCTGGTGCGCCCTGGTCGGCCTCGGAGTCACCGGCCTGATCGTCTGGATCACCGAATATTATACCGGCACCAACTACCGGCCGGTCCAGTCGATCGCCAAGGCCTCGGTGACGGGACACGGCACCAACGTCATCCAGGGCCTCGCGATCAGCCTCGAATCGACGGCGGCGCCGACTCTCGTCATCTGCGTCGGAATCATCGTCTCCTACCAGCTCGCCGGGCTGATCGGCATCGCCTTCGCGGCGACCGCGATGCTTGCTCTGGCCGGCATGGTCGTGGCATTGGACGCCTACGGCCCGGTCACCGACAATGCCGGCGGCATCGCCGAAATGTCGGGCCTGCCCGACGACGTGCGAGTCCGCACCGACGCTCTCGACGCGGTCGGCAACACCACCAAGGCGGTGACCAAGGGCTATGCGATCGGCTCGGCCGGCCTTGCCGCGCTCGTCCTGTTCGGCGCCTATACGACCGATCTCGAGCGCTTCCAGGCCGAGCTCGGCATCGGCATCGACGGCGTCGATTTCAGCCTCTCCAACCCCTATGTCGTGGTCGGCCTCTTGCTCGGCGCGCTTCTCCCCTATCTGTTCAGCGCGATGGGCATGACCGCGGTCGGCCGGGCCGCGGGCAACGTCGTGATCGACGTTCGCAACCAGTTCCGCGACAATCCCGGAATCATGGACGGCACCTCGCGGCCCAATTACGCCCGCACCGTCGATCTCGTCACCAAGGCGGCGATCAAGGAGATGATAATCCCCTCGCTGCTGCCGGTGCTTGCGCCGCTCGCCGTCTTCTTCGGAATCCAGGCGATCGCCGGCCGCGAGAGCGCCTTCGCGGCATTGGGCGCCCTGTTGCTCGGAGTGATCGTCTCCGGCCTGTTCGTCGCCATCTCGATGACCTCGGGCGGCGGCGCCTGGGACAATGCCAAGAAATATATCGAGGACGGCAATTACGGCGGCAAGGGCTCCGAAGCGCACAAGGCCGCGGTGACCGGCGACACGGTCGGCGATCCCTATAAGGACACGGCCGGCCCGGCGGTCAATCCGATGATCAAGATCACCAACATCGTCGCCTTGCTTCTGCTCGCGGCGCTGGCCGGCGGCGGCGCCGGCTGATCCCGGCGATTGCACTTGAGAAAATGGGTCACGGAACGGGTTGACCGATCGAGCAGATTGGATTCTAATGCTCCGGAAGGGCCGCGCCACGGGTGCGGCCCTTGGGATTCCGCAAGGGATATCGCGATGCCGATTCAACTCCAGGAACGCCCTGCCCGACAAGGGGGGGAAACCATTTCGCGCGTACCATGCGCCTCATCTGCATATGATGTCGAAAGCCTACGCCGGCTGTTGGCGGCACGGACTCTCAAACGAGGAGACTTCCAGCTGGCCTCGGGGCGGCGCAGTCGATTCTATGTCAATGTGAAGACTACAATGATGCATCCGCAGGGCGCCGCGTTGTGCGCGCGCGGGCTTCTCGAGAAGCTGGTGGGTCTCCGCGCGGACTATATCGGCGGTCTCGAAATGGGAGCGGTTCCCCTACTGAGCGTCGTCTCTGCATTCAGTGCGGAAACGAACAATCCCTTGCCTTCGTTCTTCGTACGCAAATCACCAAAGCAGCATGGCACACAGCTCTTAATTGAGGGCATGGACGACATCTCTGGCGAAACGCTGCATGGAAAACACGTTGTACTGATCGACGATGTCGCAACCAGCGGAGGGTCGATTTTGCGGGCGGTGGCGGAGATCGCGAGCGCGGGCGGTACGATGAGCGATGCCATAGTGATCCTCGATCGCGAAGAAGGTGCCAAGGCAGCACTCGAAGAACACGGCATCACGCTTCACTCTCTTTTCACCGCCACAGCGCTCGGCGTCACCGCCCAGGACCGCGAGCCTTACAACTGACCGGCAGTGGCGAAATAGAGAGCTGGCTGGAGAGGCTGCGAGATGTCAAAGCGCCCGAAGCGCTGTTTCCGCTCGCGGCAAGCGCTCAAGCCCTGATCTCAATTGCCGCCAGCCCTGGCGCATTTCTGGTAGCTCACTCGATTCTACTGCTGCTCGCGAACCGAGCCGAGCGGGATGCACTCGATGAGCGTGATTGGACGGCTATCCGTGGCTTATGCGCTCGCCTCGCGGATTTTGTCGCATCTCCAGATATCCCGGCGCTGGATGTCATAGGTTCCGGCTGGCGCGAATGGACCCGACCCGAATCACTGCAATGACCGAGGAGGATCGGTGACCGTGGTCACGGAGCGTACTTCGCTCCCCTTTCAGCCGGCGGTTCGCTAAGGCGGCACGATTTTTTGGCGCAGCAAGAGGACAGATGGCGGCGGCGCCTGGGACAATGCCAAGAAATGATCGATGGGGACACGTACTTTTTCGCAAAAAAGTACGTGTCCCTTTTCAGTCCGGGGCCGCAGGGGAGACAAGCTGGCTCCAAGCGACCTGGGCAAGTTCCAACGCCCGGCGAACGTCTCGTTTTTGAGGACAGGCTGTTGGGACGGTGCAATGGGGTGGGAAGCGGATGTTGAGCCTGGGACTCAATTGATCGGCGTGATCGTCATTTCGCCGAAGGTCATGAATACCATCGTCGTCCCCGCCGGCCCGCGATAGGCGCCTTGGGCGCCCGCAAGATAAAGGGCCACCGCAGTGAAGCTCCATGCCTGCTCCTCGGTGCACTCGACCATCCGCGTGGTGAACAAGGGCAGGTTCTGGAGCTGCCCGAACTGGCGGGCAAGCCGCGCGTCAGACCTACGTGGCTCGGGAATGGAGGGGTGGTCCCATCCCCAAAGAAAAGTCCGGTCGAGCCTATTGTAGGTGCCGATAATCTGGACGGGCGCGCTGACCCTCTTCGTGGCGCTGGTAAACGTTATGATTCCCGCCTCCAAATCGACGCTCCAGTCAAAATGCTCATCGCTGAATATGGCCCGGAACAGCTGGGTTTTCAGCGCAATTTCGGACTCGGCCCTCCCGAACACGACCTCGGCCGGCTCCGTAACCTGTTGCTCTGGGGTATCGGCCACGACGGCGGTCGAAAGGGCTATGCCAGCGAGCGCATCGAACAGGAATCCCACGGCAAATCCCCTCCCCACATGTTTCGAAGCTTGCGGCCTTCGTCGATCGAGTCAATCGCCTTCAGGCGCAGCCCGGCAGGAAATGGGCCGGATTGCATCGGCTTCATTTCTGCGTGAAATCGGCTCAAGCCTTAGCCTGGGAGAGTCCGCAGCATGGCGAAGCTCGTCTTTGGGATGAACCAGTCGCTGGACGGCTATGTCGACCACATGGCATTTGCGCCCGATCCCGCGCTCTTTCGTCATTTCATCGAGCAAGTGCGCGGCGCGGCCGGCAGCGTCTACGGGCGCCGCCTGTACGAAGTCATGCGCTATTGGGACGAGGACCGTCCCGAGTGGGACGCGGAGGAACGCGACTTCGCGGCGGCGTGGCGGAGCCAGCCGAAATGGGTCGTGTCGCGCTCGTTGACGTCGGTCGGCCCCAACGCCATCCTCGTCGCGGACGACCTCGAGGCGGTCATAGGCGGGCTGAAGGCCGAGCTCGCCGGGGAGATCGAGGTCGGCGGACCGGCGCTGGCGCGAAGCCTGACCGACCTCGGCCTGATCGATGAATATTGGCTCTACCTCCATCCCGTCGTGCTCGGTCGCGGCACGCCGTTCTTCGCCGCCCCACGGCCGCGGCTGCGCCTGGTGGCCAGCGATCTGATTGGAGAGGACGTGATCAAGTTGACATACGTTCCTGCCTGATCGCGCGACTGAGGCGTATCGACATTCAATCTCACGTCATTCCCGCGAAAGCGGGAATCCAGCTTCTCCAACAGCTTAAGATGGCAAGGAAAGCTGGACCCCCGCTTTCGCGGGGGTGACGGAAGAAGCGACCCTCCACCCAGAGGGGCATCGGCTGAATGTCGATACAGCCTGGCCCGACGGACCGCTAAAGAGTGGCAAGCTTCGGGATCATCGGCAGCAAGCATTCACCCTACCGATCGGGACACATATTTTTTTCGCCAAAAAGTACGTGTCTCCTCTCAGTCCTATTCTCCGCAGAAATGCTGGAATCTCCTTTCCTTTCAGCGCCATGAAGAAGTGAGATTCCAGCTTGCGCTGGAATGACGATTCAATCCCATTCGAACCGACTCTAATCTCCGCACGCGCGAATCCGCCGGGGCGGGCCCTGCGTAGGAATGAGGGCCGCCGCAGCGCCTCCGGTTGGCTTTTTCTTGTCTTTACAGAGATTTCCCGGCTATCTGCGGCCCATGGGGGCAATCACGGCATTCAAGCGCTCGATCGCTGCAGCGGCCGCCTTCGTCCTGTCGCCCGCTTTGTCGGCGCAGACACCGGCGCCAGCGCCCGCCGCAGCACCGGCAGCGGCGCCCGCTGCCCCCGCGCCGCCGGCCGGGCCGATTTCGATCGAGGATTTCGCCCGCCTTCCGTTCCTCTCCGACGCCCTGCTCTCGCCCGACGGCACCCGGATCGCCGGCCGGGTGGCGCGGGGCGGATCCGAGACCATCGCGATCTGGACGCTGAGCGCCGGCGCCGGCCAGGTTCCCCAGCGGATCGCGGCGTCCGGCAACCGCGCCTTCGAATGGGCCGGCGACAGCCGCCTCCTGATCAGCCTCGCCAATATGGTGCTGATCGTCGGCGGCGGGGCCGTGCTGCCGGTGCCGACTCAGCGGGTGATGAGCTACGATCTCGAATCCCAGAAGCCGACCCCGCTCGGGGCGGAGGCCGGCTTCCAGCAAAGAATCATCTTCGTCGATCCCGCCGGCCGCTACGTGCTGATCTCCAACCAGGCGCGGCTCGACAGGTCGCCCAACGTCCTTCGGGTGGACCTGGCGACCGGCGCTTCGGTCGAGGTGCAGCCGCGGCGGGCGGGCGTGTGGAACTGGTTCGCGGACGGCAACGGCGCGGTTCGGGTCGGCGTCGATTATGGCGAGCGCCGAACCCGCATCTATTATCGCGCCGACGCCCAATCGCCGTTGCAGCTGCTCGAGACCCGGCGCAACAGCGAGGACGACAGCGTCGTCGATCTGGTCCGCTTCGTCGACAATACCGGCCGCGGCTACATCGTCACCAATGCCGGGACCGGGCGGTTCGGCATCTACGATTACGATTTCGCCACCAACATGCGCGGCGCCGCCTTGTTCGAGCATCCCGAGGTCGACGTCGTCCGCGGCATCTTCAACCGCGACGGCAGCCTCGACGGCGCCGCTTATGAGGACGACCGCCCCCGGGTCCGATGGCTGAACCCGGAGCTGGCGCGGCTTCAGCAGCGCATCGACCGCACCTTTCCCGATCACACCAACCTTATCATCAACCGCAGCCGCGACGGCAACCGCGTGCTGATCTTCTCCTCGGCGGCCGACGATCCCGGCACCTATTATGTGTTCGACCAGGCCGGGCGCCGAATGGAGACGTTCGGCAGCCCCTATGACGAGCTGGCCGGCCGCCGCTTCGCGCCGGTGCGCCCGATCAGCTATCGAAGCCGCGACGGCCTCGCCATCAACGGCTATCTGACTGTGCCGCCGGGCCGGCCCGAGCGCGGCCTGCCGCTGATCGTGCTTCCGCATGGCGGCCCGTTCCTTCGCGACAGCTGGGTCTTCAACCCCGAAGTCCAGTTCCTCGCCAGCCGCGGCTATGCGGTGCTTCAGCCCAATTTCCGCGGCTCGACCGGCTATGGCCGGGCCTTCGTCGAGCGCGGCTACGGCCAAATCGGCAGCGGCATGATCGACGATATCGACGACGGCGCCGACTGGCTGGTTCAACAGGGCATCGCCGATCGCTCGCGGATCTGCATCATGGGCGCCTCCTATGGCGGCTATGCCGCGGTCTGGGGAGCGATGCGCAGCCCGGAACGCTATCGCTGCGCGATCAGCCTGGCCGGGCCGAGCGACCTGCGCGCCATGCTGCGCCACGACGCCCGCTATCTGCTCGCTCGCCGCTATGCGCGCGAATGGCGGGAGCGAATCGAAGGGGAGGAGCGGAGCGATCTCAACGCGATATCGCCCGTCCGCCATCCCGAAATGCTGCGCGTGCCGGTGCTGATCGCCCATGGCGAGCAGGACATCAACGTGCTGCCCGATCATTCGCGCCGCCTGGTGGGGGCGCTCGAGCGGGCCGGCGCCAGCGTCGAATCGGTCTTCTATCCGAAGTCGGGGCACGGCTTCACCGACGCCGCCGAGCTGGCCGATTACCTGCGCCGGGTCGAAGCCTTCCTCGCCCGCCACAATCCGGCCGACAGGCCGGCGGCGGCCCGCTAGTGTGCTGAATTTGAAGTTCGCCCTATTATCGGATCGCGCTCGGAGCGAACTTCAAATTCAAAAAGCACACTAGAATCATTAGTTTGCTAGTGTGGCTGGAGATTCGGAAATTCGCTCCGAGCCCTCCATCCGATCTGGCGAATTTCCGAATCGCCACACTAGGGTCCGGGGTTTTCAAGGCTTCACCGAGCCGCTAAGGCCTGCCGGCCCTTTTCGACGCAGGGATTTGGATGGCCAAGGAAGAACTACTCGAGATGCGCGGGCAGGTGGTCGAGCTGCTGCCGAACGCCATGTTCCGGGTGAAGCTCGAAAACGGCCACGAGATCCTCGGCCACACCGCCGGCAAGATGCGCAAGAACCGGATCCGGGTGCTGACCGGAGACGAGGTGCTGGTCGAGCTCACCCCCTACGATCTGACCAAGGGCCGGATCACCTACCGCTTCAAGTGAGGGCTCCGGCAAGCCCGTCACCCTGAACTCGTTTCAGGATCCATGAACTCCGTGGTCTGAAAATCCGCGAAGGCCATGTTCATGGATGCTGAAACAAGCCCGGCATGACGTTAGGGGGGAGCATGCGGCTCATCCTCGCCTCCGCGTCCCCGAGACGGCTCGATCTGCTCGCGCGGCTCGGCGTCGTCCCGGACGCTGTCCGCCCCGCCGAGATCGACGAGACTCCGCGCAAGAGCGAGCTGCCGGTCCGCTACGCCTGCCGGATGGCTGCCGAAAAGGCGGCTGCCGCGGCCGAGCCCGGCGCGCTGACCCTCGCCGCCGACACGGTGGTCGCGGCAGGCCGGCGCATCCTGCCCAAGGCAGAGAGCGAGGAGGAGGCGCGCGCCGCGCTGTCGCTGCTCTCCGGCCGCCGCCACCGCGTTCATTCCGCCATCACCCTTGTCGACGCGCAAGGGGTCGCGCGTCACCGCCTGTCGACCTCGATCGTCGCCTTCAAGCGGCTCAGCGACGAGGAGCTCGCCGCCTATCTCGCCAGCCGCGAATGGCTGGGCAAAGCGGGCGGCTATGCGATCCAGGGCCGGGCGGAAGCCTTGGTCCGCATGGTTTCCGGCTCGCATTCGGGCGTGGTCGGCCTGCCCCTGTTCGAGACCCGCGCCTTGCTTCGCGCGGCCGGCTATCCGCTTGGCTGAGTGGCTCTACGAACAGGGGATCGGCGAGGATCGCGCGATCCTGGTCGAGGACGGCAGGATATTGGAAGCCGCGACCGAGCTGCCGGGACTTCGGGCTGGTGCCGTCATGCTGGTCAAGCTGACCGGCATCGCCGGGATCGCGACCCTCGAGGACGGCAGCGAGGCCGTCGTCTCGCCTTTGCCGCCAGGCGTGGCCGAAGGCGGCAGCTTCCGGGCCGAGGTCATCCGTGAAGCAATCCCCGAACCCGGGCGGCGCAAGCCCGCCCGGGTCCGCCCGAGCGACCTGCCGCTGCGTGCCGGCCCCTGCCTCGCCGAGAGGATCGGCAATCCCCCGCCGCTGCCCGCCTTCGGCCCCGACCGGTTCGAGGAAGCGGGCTGGTCCGAGCTGCTCGAGGAGGCGGCGAGCGGCGAGATCGCCTTCGCCGGCGGCGCCCTCAGGATGAGCCTGACCCCGGCGATGATCCTGTTCGACGTCGACGGCAGCCTGCCCGCCGCCGCGCTCGCCGAGGCCGGCGCGACGGCGGCGGCGCGAGCGATCCGCCGCTTCGGCCTCACCGGCTCGATCGGCATCGATCTGCCGACCCTGCCGCGCGACCGGCGGCAGGCCGCGGCGGCGGCCGTGGACAGGATCCTGCCGCAGCCGTTCGAGCGGACCGCGGTCAACGGCTTCGGTTTCCTCCAGATCGTCCGCCGCCGCGAGCGGCCGTCGCTTCCCGAGCTGATCCGGAGCGACCCGGCCGGCGCCGCCGCCCGGGCGCTGCTGCGCAAGGCCGGCCGATTGACCGGGCCGCTCGCCATCCATGCCGCGCCCAAGGTCGTCGCCGCCGTCGAGCCCTTCGCGGCGACGCTCCAACGCCGGATCGGCGGCGCGGTCGTCTTGCTTGCCGAGCCGGGCCTCGCCATATCGGCGGGGCATGTCCAAAGCGTCCAAAGCTGATTCCTGCCCGCTGTGCGGCAAGCCCTCCGATGCGGCGCACAAGCCGTTCTGCTCGCAAGGCTGCCGCGATCGGGACCTGCTCAACTGGCTCGGCGACGGCTATCGAGTCCCCGGCCCGCCGGCCGATCCGGACGCGCTGCCGTCGCGTGACGACGGGCTGGACAGCGAGCGCTAAGCGCCTCTATAGGCGCTGGCCTCCGCGTTCGCCGGATAGGCCCAGGTAGCTCAGTTGGTAGAGCACGTGACTGAAAATCACGGTGTCGGTGGTTCGATTCCGCCCCTGGGCACCATCTCCCGATCAGCCAATCCTTCGTCTTGCGAGTTGACGCCCCGGCGGCCATTCTCGACCCCTGCCCAAAAGCGGAGGATGGAATGAGGATGCTCGATCGTCTGGCTGGTGCCGGGTTCGCGATGATGGCCGGCTGCGCGGCGGCAGCCCAGACCCCGCCGGCCGCCGCCGGAGCGGCGGACGCCACCCTTGCCGCGCTCGCCGACCGGATGGTGACGCTCACCGTCTCCTACGATCCGACCGCCGCTTATTCGATCGGCGTTCCGGCGCCCGATCATCGCCGCTGGCCCGATCGCCGCCCCGCGGCGATCGCCGCTTTCGAGCGCGAGGCCGATTCGCTCCTCGCGGCCCTCGGAGAGGTCGATCCAACTCGGCTGTCGCCCGAATGGCGCTTCGTCCATGCCGGCATGCTGGAATCGCTGGAGGCGGACCGGCAGACTCGGATCTGCCGCTACGAGCTTTGGGCTGTAAGCCACATGTCGGGCTGGCACCTCGGCCTCGCCAACGTGGCGCGGGACCAGCCGGTCGCCACCGCCGGCGAACGCGCGCAGGCGCTGGAGCGCTGGGCGGCGCTGCCGTCGCTGATCGATCAGGAGATCGCCAATGCGCGCCGCGGCCTGGAGCAGGGCTATTCCGCCCCCAAGGCGGTGGTCGCCCGCGTCGTCCGCCAGGCCGACGGCCTCGTCTCGGCCGAACCCGAAAGCCTGCCCTTTTTCGCCATCGCCGAGCGGACGGAGGATGAAGCGTTCAGGGCCCGGCTGCGCGAGATCCTGGCGGGACCGGTGAGGGATGCGTTCCGGCGTTACCGCGATTTCCTGCGCGACGATTATCAGCCCCGGGCGCGGGACTCGCTCGGCGTCGCCGCGAACCCGAACGGCGCGGAATGCTACCGGGCGTCGCTGAGAAGCTATACGACTCTCGACCGCTCGCCCGAAGAGGTGTTCGCCTTGGGGCAGCAGACCGTCGCCGCCAATCTCGAGCGGGTGCGCGAGCTCGGCCGAGCCACGTTCGGAAGCGACGACCCCGCCGTCATCGTCCCGCGCATCCAGCAGGCTGAGGACAACCGCTTCGAGTCCGAAGAGGCGCTGATCACATTCTCCCGCGAGGTGGTCGGTCGGGCGCGGCAGGCGAGCGGGGCGCTGTTCCTGACCATGCCGGCGCAGGAGATGCGGGTCGAGCCGTTCCACGCCTATCGGCGCGGTTCCGGCGGCAGCTCCTATTACGAGCGCCAGATCGACCCCGCTTTGCCCGCCTTCTACCGAATCCACAGCGAAGCCTGGGCGACCGAGACTCGCGGCGGCGCCGAGATCACCGCAGTCCATGAAGGCTATCCCGGCCACCATATGCAGATCAGCTTCGCCGGAACGATCGCCAGGAATCCGGTTGCCAACCTGCTGTTCAACTCCGCTTATGTCGAAGGCTGGGCCCGCTATTCGGAAGCGCTCGCCGAGGAGGCGGGGATTTACGGCACCGTCTATGCGCGGATGACCCGGCGATTGTGGCCGGCGCGCGGCATGGTGGTCGATCCGGGCCTCCACGTGATGGGCTGGACTCGCGCTCAGGTCATCGAATTCATCCGCGCCTCGGGCCGGTTCAGCGGCCCTGAAGCGGACGATCTCGTCGACCGGATCGCGATCCTTCCCGGCCAGCTCACCGCCTATGATTCGGGCGGGCTTGAGATCATGGCGCTTCGCCGCGAAGCCGAAGCCGCGCTCGGCGACCGCTTCGACCTTCGGCAATTCCACCAGCGGGTGCTGGAAAACGGCACCGTCCCGCTGCAGACGCTGCGCCGGCACATCAGGAGCTGGATCGCGAGCGCCCGCAGCGCTCAATAGTCGCGGTTGTAGCGGAGGTTGACGTTGGTGCCGCTGTTCGAGCCGAATTGGGAGAGCAGGGAGAGCGTCCGCGACAGCGAGATTTCGAGCTGGGTCGCGGTGAAGCCCTTGGCGTCGGTGATGATCTCGACATAGATGTCGTCGCTAAGGTACATGCCGGCGGCGACCGCGGTGCCGCGGCCGGTGGCGGTGTCGGCCTCGATCAGGCGAAGCCGGTCGATTCCGGTCGCCGAGCGCAGCCGGCCGAGCGGGTTCAAGCCGCCGGAACCGCCGCGCAGCGAATTCAATGAGGCGGCGAGCTGGACGGCCTGGATCGCGCTGATCTCGGTCACCGAGCTTCCGAACAGGATTCGGGCGACGACCTCGTCCTGCGGCAGCGACGGCGAGGAGGTGAAGGCGATCTGCGGGTTGTTGGCCCGGCCGGTGACGGCGATGCCGACCTCGACGCCCTCGATGTCGCTGGTCGCGACGAGATCGATCTGCGGATTGGGCGGGCGGCTGCCGGTGAAGGCGACATGGCCGCTGTCGAGCCGGAAGCGGCGGCCGGCGAGGCCCAGCGTACCGCGGATCAATTCGACCTCGCCGACGATCTCGGGAGTCGCCGTGGTGCCCTGGACTCGAAGGTTCGCCTGCCATTCGGATTCGAGCCCCATGCCGGAGACGAAGACGCGGTTGTCGGCGTCGAGGCGGATGTCGAGCCGCCAGATGCTCGGCACGCCGGCATCGGCCGCTTGCGCGCCCGGCACCGGCAGCGGCTCGCCGCGGCGGCGAACGCCGGCGAGCTGAGGCACCTCGGCCGAGGCCTGGCGGACGATCTGGTAGCGGACCTCGCCCAGATCGAGAGTGCCGGTGATCGAGGCGCCGCCGCGGTCGTTGACGATGGCGAGGTTGCCGGTCGCGACCGCGCCGATATCGTCGCTTCGCGCCAACCGCGCGTTCTGGAATTCGAGCCTCAAATCGATCGGGAAGCCGGCCGCTGCGGCGAGGCCGATCGTTCCGCGGCCGTTCACCGTGCCGTCGCCGGCGCGGCCGGACAGCGAGACGATCTCGACCTGGGAGCCGCTGAACCGGCCGTTGATCGCGAGGCTGGTGATCCGGGTGCCATAGGTCTCGTTGACGTAGGTGAGGGCGTTGGCGCGGACGACGCCGGTGAATTGCGGCTCCTGGACCCGGCCCGAAAAATCGGCGGCGATTCCGATCGGCCCGGTCAGCTGGTGGCCGGGAAGGTTGGCGAAGGACATCGGAACGTCGGCCGGGCCGTTATAGCGGATGCCGCCGGCGAGCGGCGCCGCGAGCAGGCGGGTCGTCCACGAGCCGGCGCCCGGGCCGAGCGGCTGAAGCCGCGCCTGGACCCGGCCGATCACGCCGCCGTCGCGGATGATCGCGGCGAGCGCGCCGCCTTCCGGCCGCAAGTTCGCGGCGACCGCGATGGTGACCGGAGTCGAGCGGACCGCGATTCCGGTGCGGGTGAAGTTGGCGATGTTGAGCCTCGCTTCGGCGCGCGGGAAGCTGTTGTCGGCGGGCTGGGCGAAATCGAGGCTGCCGGTCGCCTGGCCGCCGAGGCCGAGGCCGGGCGAGAAGGCGTTCAGCATGGAGAGGTCGAAGCCGTCGAGCCGCGACTGGATGATCAGGCCGTCGCCCCAGCGGCCGGCGAGTCGGATCCGGCCGCGCTCCAGCGCCACCGTCACCGGCGCCAGCCGCCAGACGCCGCCGTCGCGGGCGACCACGGCCGGGCGGGCGAAGCGGAAATCCACATTGTTGATATGGCCGCGCATCGCTGCGCGGATCTGCTGCGGCGCGATCTCGGCATTGGCGGCGATCCGGAACGGCACGCCGCGCCGCCCCTCGGCGAACAGCTGCGCGGTGCCGCTGCCGCCCTGGAGGTTGGCGCGCAGCCGGGCGCGCTCGACGAAGAAATCGCCGCTCGACAGCCCGGCGAGCTGGGCGTCGCCGACGATCGAGGGCTCGGGCGTCAGCACGATCGTGGCGCGAATCATGCCGCGCTGGATGATGATCGGCACGTCGCCCGGGGTGCGAGCGCCATTGGCGTCGGCGGCGATGTCGAGCCGCTGATATTGGCCGGCGGCGCTCAGCCGGACCGTGCCGCTGAACCCCTGCCCGGCCAGCACCAGCTCGCCGGCGAACGGTCCGGCGCGGGTCTGGACGAGGCGGCCCTGGAAATCGATGCCCGCGAAAGTCAGGCGGTTGACGTCGATCGTCAGCGGGCCGCGGTTCGAGAGCACGACCACGTCGGCGGAGAAGGGCCCGTAGGCCGATTCGCCGGTCGCCTGGATCGCCCAGCCGCCCGCGGTCGCGCGCACCGTCGCTTCGAGGTTCCTGAGGCCGATGCCGAAGCCTGGGCTGGCGGCGGCGAGCTGGATTCGCGGCGCCGACGCGGTGCCGGTGACGTGCAGGGCGACCGGGCCGTAGGCGCGGCTGACCCCCGACAGCCGAAGGTCGAGCGCGCCGCTCGGCCGGTAGGTGCCGCCGCCCTCGGTGACGCTGAGCGCCGGCGCGGCGACTCGGATGTTGCGGACGCGAATCAGCCCCGACGGCTCCATAATGATGCCGGCGGTGATGTTGGCGACCCCGCCGAGCAGGTCGCGCAGCGTCGGATTGTCGATCCGCTTCGAGCGCGCGGCGACCCGGCCGGTGAGTCCGAAGCCGCCGGGGCCGCTGGTCATGTCGAGATTGGTGGTGACGTCGAACAGGCCGACGCCGTTGACGAGGTAATCGTTCACCCGCCCCTGAACGGCGGCGAGGTAGCGGCCGGCGGAAAGGTCGAAGGCGAGCGCCAGCCGAGCGTCGATCCGGTCGGAGCGAAGGATCAGATTGTCGGAGACCAGCCGCGTGCCGGCGAGGCCGAGCTCGCCGTTCATGGTGACGTTGGCGATCGTGCCGCCGGCCACCGCGTCGAAGCCGAGGATTCGGTCGGCGCGGGCCGAGACGGGGATGACGATGTCCTCGGCACGGATTCGGGCGCTGCCGGCGGCGCTCAGCCCCTCGATCGTGGTGCCGCCGAAGCTCAGCCGCGCCGCGCGCAGCTGATAGGCGACGCCGGGCGTCGCGAACGGGCCGTTCAGGACCATGGCGAAGCGGACGTCGCTGCCGCTGAGATCGGGCGCGATCGCTCCGGGCTCGATCAGCCGGCCGGCGACGCGCAGATCCTGGAAGCGGTTCTGGCCGAGATCGACCAGCCCTTCGGCGGCGAGCGCGGCGACCCGGCTGTTCAGGCGCAGGCGAAGGTCCGCGCGGCGGTTCTCGAACGTCGAGACGAGGTTCATGTGGACCAATGGCTCGGCGAGGCGCTGCGCCGGGCCCTGCAGGACCAGGCCGGGCCGGAGCGGGCCCTGGACGGTGAAGGTGCCGTCGCGGCCGGCGACGGCGAGGTCGGCGAAGCCGCGGCCGCCGAGCATCGCCCGGGCGCGGCCCTGCCAGCGCGCCCAATCGCCGCGGCCCGCAATGTGCGCCGCCACCGCCTGGTCGGTGCCGACCAGGCCGGCGACGAAGCCGTTGCCGGGGCCGCGCACGGCGAGACCGATATCGAGCTTGTTCTCTTCCGGAACCGCGTCGAGCCTCAGCGCGATTCGGTCGCCGCCGGCGAAGCCCGGCGCGGCGATCGTGCCCGCGTTGAGCGCGAGCTCGGCGCGGCCGTCGTCGATTCGAACCCGGCTGTCGAGCGAGAGCAGGTGGCGCCGCCCCGTCACCGGCGGATCGATCAGCAGCCGGCCGATGGTGAGGCGGCCGACGTCGATCTCGATGTCGGGCAGCAAAGGCGCGTCCGGATCGCCGGGCCGAAGCCCCGGCAGCCGGCTCATCCGCGCGGCCGGGATGTTGAGCGAACGGATGTCGATATGATTGCGCAAATAGGCGAGCGGCCGGTAGTCGAGCTCGGCGGTCGGCGCCCGGAAGAAGATGCCTTGCGGATCGGCGAGCGCGACGTCGTGCAGGATCAGCTCGCCGAACACCGAGCCTTCGATCCGCCCGACCTGGACCTTGAGGCCCGAGACGGTTTCGAAGGCGTTGATCTGGCGGACGATGAAGCGGCGGCCCGGATCGGTGTTCAGCCAGAGCAGGAAGGCGGCGATCAGGGCGACGATCGCCAGCAGGACGATTCCGATCCACTTGGCGGCGGTCGCGGCCGGATGGCGGCGGCGGACGATGATTGTCTCTTCGGCCATCAGAAGGCCTGCCCGATCGAGACGTAGACGTTGATCAGCGATTCGCCCTGGCGGCGGCCGATCGGCGTTGCGACGTCGAGCCGGATCGGCCCGAAATTGGTGTAGACCCGGCCGCCGATGCCGACCCCGAAGCGCATCGAATCGAAGGTCGGATATTCGGCCTCGTAGACTTGCCCCGCGTCGACGAAGGCGACCACGCCGTAATTGCCGAAACGGTAGCGGCCCTCGACCGCGAACTCGACCAGGCTCCGCCCGCCAAGCGGCACCGCGATCGTCGCCGGCTTATCATCGGGGTTCTGCGGATCGAAGTCGGGGTTCGGCAGAATTTCCCGCGGCCCCAGCTCCTGGAAGCCGTAACCGCGCACCGAGCCGCCGCCGCCCGCGTAGAAACGCCGCGAAGGCGCGAGATCGTCGCGCTCGATACCGAAGATCGAGCCGAACCGGGCGCGCCCGGCGAGGGTGAAATTCTCCCCGGCGGGATAATAGACGCTGCCTTCGATCAGGTTGCGGATGTAGATTTCGGTGCCGTTGCCGAACGAAGCCTCCGGGTTGACCCGGCCGAGCAGGCGGAAGCCGCTGGTCGGATCGAGCAGGCTGTTGGAGCGGTCGTGGCCGAGCTGGCCGATCAGGCCGCCGATGAAATAGGCGTCAGAGAGCGAGATGGTCGCCCGCCCCACGCGGTTCTCGTTGGTGGCAAGGATCTCGGCGCCATAGGCATAGGTCCAGCGCTTCTGCCAGATCGGCGTCGATTCGCGGCTGACCAGGCCGTAGAGCCGGGTCGTATAGCCCTGGAAGGCCTCGAAATCGCGAGCGCCGACGTCGAACTGGAGCAGCAAAGCGCGGTCGCGCTGCCCCCAATTGTTGCGGCGGAAGCGGACGGAAAGATTCTGCTCGGCGGTGCCGGCAATGGCGGCGATTCGGAGCGCGCCTTCGGGCGGGAACAGGTTGCGATGCTCCCACGCGCCCTCGATGCGAAGGCCCGCGCCGGTGCCGTAGCCGGCGCTGGCGTCGAGCGAGCGCGCCGGGCCGGCGTCCTGGCGGACGAGGACGTTGACATATTGGGTGCCGTCCTCGGCCGTCTCGCCGGTCAGCACCGGCTCGGCCGAGACCGTGCTGAACAAACGGGTCGAGACCATCGCCTCGCGCAGGTCGTCGACCATTCGGCGGTCGTAGAGCTCGCCGCGCCGGAAGCGGGCGAGGACTCCGACGTGGGTTGCATCGAAGGCGAGGTCGCCCTCGGTGGTGAAGCCGGCGAAGCGGGCGCGCGGCCCGGGCTGGAGCGGCAGGCTGTAGTCGCCGACATGGGTCTCGGGATCGAGCACGATGTCCCTGAGGCCGAGCTCGGGGAAGGGATAGCCCTCCTGCGGCAGGCGAAGCAGGACATTGGCCTCGGCCGCCTCGACGTCGACGGCGCGGATCGGCCGGCCGGGCTCGAGCAGCAGGAACTCGCGCGCCATTCCGGCGGGCTCGGTCTCGGGCCCGGCGATCGCGACCGCGCCGAGATTGTAGCGTTCGCCGGCGGCGACGGTGATGGTGACTCGAAGCCGGCCGGGCTGATCGGGCAGCTGCTCGATCGCCGAGCTCGCCACCGCGTCATAATAGCCTTCGGAGCGGAGCAGTCGGACGGCGAGCGCCTCGTCCTCCTCGGCGCGAAGAGCGATCATCGCGCCGTTGACCGCCTCGCCTTCGGCATCCTCGAGCGCCGAGAGGCCGCGGAAGCGGCCCTCGAGGTCGATCGCGTCCATCCCTTCGACGACCAGCTCGTAGCGGACCGGCGGCGGCTCGTCGGAATCGCCGTCGGCCGCGGTCTCGCCGGCCGGCTGGACGTCGAAGGTGGCAAGCGGCGGCAGCGGCTCGGCCAGCGCCGGATCGCCCAAGGGCGTGTCCTCGACCGGGCCGGGCACCGGCGGGAACGGAGGCGCGGCCGGATCGAGCGGCTCGATCGGCTCGAGCGGAGCGCCGAGCTCCGGATCGAGCGGCGGCAGCGCCTCCTCGAACTGGGAATCGGGGATGATCGGCTCTTCGGTTGCCGGCGCCTCGGCGGATTGAAGATGAGCGGCGGCGGGCGCCGCAAGGGCACCGGCCAGCATCACGGCGATGACTCGCTTTTGCTTCAATAAACCCCCGCTCGGCCGCCGAAGAAACGGCGGCGGCGAATTAACGATCAATAATCGAGAAGGTTCAATAAGCTGCGGCGGTTTGCTCGGGCGTCGCGCGGATCACCGGCGCGGCGCCGTCGCCGACGACGGCGAAGCCCGACCAGTAATAGGGATGCGAGGTGTCGAGCTCGTCCATCAGCGCGCGCTGGGCGATTCGCAGCGCGGCTGCGGTGGCGGTGCCCGGCGGCGCCTGGAACAGGCCCGAGATGAGCCGCTCGGTGGCTCTGAAATCGTCGGGCACCGGCCAGTGGCTGGCGACCACCATCCGGCCGCCCGCGCCGATAAACGCGCGCACCAGGCCGTCGAGCGCATATTCGCCGCTGCCGCTGAGCCCGGCTTCGGCGGTCGCCGCCGCGCTCGCCCGGCCGGCGGTGTCGCAGGCGGAAAGGATGACGAGGTCGGCGTCGAGGCGGAGACCGAAAATCTCGCCGAAGCTCAAGAGCCCGTCCGAGTCCTGGCCGCCGAAGCTGGTCAGAAGCGCCGGCCGCGCCGGGCATTCGGGCCTCGGCGGGATGACCAGGCCGTGGGTCGCGAAATGGAGAATTCGATATTGGTTGAGGTCGCCGCGGGTCGTGATCCCGGTGTCGGTGAAGTCGGCGCCGGTGACGATCTCCGCCTCGCCGGTCCGGCCGCCGGCGAGCGCGTCGCCGGCGGTGACCAGCTCGCTCGCCGAGATCGGCCGGTTCCAGACCGACAGCGACCAGGTGCAGCCGGGGTCCATCCGGGGCGGGCCTCGACGGCCGCCCGCCGGCAGGTAATGGCCCTCAGCCGGCGCGTTCTGGCCGAAGCCGAGATATTCGGCGCGCGCCCGGCTCGGCGGCGTCTGGCGGACGTCGCGGAAGGCGCGGGCCGAAACGGCGGTGCTGATGTCGCGGTCGCGGCCGAGCCAGGCGATTCCGCGAAAGTCGAAGCCGCCGCTGTCGGCATCGGCCGCGACCCGCGCCCGATAGGCGGCGGCGGCGGCGCCATCCATGACGAGCAGGTTCGGCGGCAGCCGAAGCATCGCCCCGTCGGGCTCGAAGATCAGGTGGGAAACGCCGGCGATGTCCGCCGCGATCGGGCCAAACAAGCTCTGGTAGAGGCCGTGCGCGAGATCGAGGTCGAACGGATAGGTCAGCTGCTGGTTGTTCTCGACCACCGAAATGGTCCGGCGCAGCGCGTCGACCTGGCGATCGAGCTCCGCGGGCCGCGCGCCGATGCGGAAGGCGCGTGCATTCTGCCCGGTGATGAAGATCGCATAAGCCTCGTCGCCGACGACGATCATCTTGTAATAGGCCTCGCCCGGCCGGAGCAGGCGCTGCAGGTCGGCGATCTGGAGCGCGCCGCTGGCGACGACCCGGTAGCGCGGGAATTCGCCGAGCCGCGCCTGGGTGGCGGCCTGATCCTGCTGCCACTGATCGAGCAGAGCGCGAAGCTCGGCGGCGCGCGCGATGCCTGCGGCGGTCGGCGCCTGGCTCGCTTCGATCCGGGTGAGCTCGATCCGGCCGCGCTCGATGTCGCGGGTGAGGTCGACCGACTGGCGGAACAGGCGCGCCGCCTCGTCGCTGCCGCCGGAAAGCTCGCGCGCCAGCACCGCCTGGGTCTGCGCGACGCCCGGACGCACCATCACCTGGCTCGCCGTGAACAGATCGGCGACCGCCGCGGGATGGTCGCCGCGCTGGGCGAGCAGGCCGAAATAGGGCTGGAGGGTGCGCCGCAGGCCCGGTGAGCTGTCGCCGCTTGCCGAATTGGCCGTCACGATCTCGCGGAACAAAGCGAGCGCCGGTTCGGTCTGCCCGGTCCGAGCGAGATAGCCCGCCAGCCGCCCCTTGGCATTGTGCAGGGCCGACGAGCCCGGATAGCCGGTCTCCAGCAGCGCGAGCGCCAGGCGATGCTGGCGCTCGGCCTCGGCCGCGTCGCCGCGCGCCTCGGCAATGCCGGCGAGCTCGCCATGGACCTGCGCCCGCAGCCAGACCGTCGCGCCGATGCGGCCGCCGCGGATCGCGACGAGCTCCTCGAGCGCGCGCTGCAACGGCACGCCCGCATCGCCGTCGCGGTCCTGCAGGCGAAGCGTGATGCCGCGCAGGTGCAGCGCCTGGCCGTCGAGGATCTGCGCCTTGTCTTCCTGGGTCAGCCCGTCCTGGCCGCGGAGCCGGCTCGCGCCGGGAGATTCCGCGCTGAGCCGGTTCGCGACCGGCCGGTCGATGATCAGCGCTCGAACCCCGGAGGCGAGGCCGATCGGCGGCACCGGCCGGTCGAGCTGGGCGACGGCGGCCGCCGCCATGCCCTGGTTGAGCAGGTGCATGGCGCGATAATTGCGCAGCCGGCGCGCGGTGACCGGATCGGCGCCCGCCATCCCTTCGGCTCGGGCGAAGAGGGAATCCGCTTCGCCATGGCGGCCGAGGTTGGACCTTTGCAGCGCTTCGTTGACGAGCGCCTCGGCGCGGTTGACGTCGCCCTCGCCGCGCTGGGCGAGTTCGGCGAAGAATTCCGAGGATTCGGCATAGCTGCCGGCGTTGTTGCGGCGATAGGCCTCGGCGAGCGCCCGCTGCGCATCCAGCGTTCCCGCCTGGACCCGAGCGAAGGCGGCGGGATCGCCGGCGCCGGTGGTCGCCACCGAGACTTCACCGTCGACGACGCGGTCGGCGACGAGGCTGCGCAGCGCCAGCCGCAGCGCGCTGTCATAGCCGGCCAGGCCCTGGGCGACGTAGAGGGCGTTGCGGCCGCGGCGCAGATAGACCCGGTAGCCGATATCGGCCTGGCTGAGCCGGCAGGCGAGCCTCTCCACCTCGCCCAGGCCCTCGATCGCGACCGATTCGGCGGCCTCGCAGCGCATCCGGGGGACGCGGAGCGCGGCGAGCCGCGCGGCCGGATCGCCGCCCCGCTGGCGCAGCATGTAGAGCTGACCGACCGGAGCCGCGGCGTCGCGGCAGACGATCGAGTAGGCCTGGTCGAACATGTCGCTGAGCGCGGCGTCCGCGCTCAGCGACTGGGCGGTGCACAGGACCGAGCCGGCCGAGCCGATCCGGAAGCTGTCGCGGGTGCCGAGCGGCTGCGCCGGCAGCGCCGCGGGCGCGGCCAGCACGAGCAGCGCGAACAGGGCTCGCTTGACCATCACCCGCCTCCCTCGTCGCAGTCGCCGTCGTCGTCGCGGTCGCAATCGCCCGGTTCCCAGAGCAAAGATTCGCCGCCGCTCGTCACCGGCTCCTCGATCAGCCCCTCGCCCGCGAAGCTGGTATCGACGAGATCGTTTTCGTCGAAGCCGAACGGCGGCGGGACCGTATCGGGATCGAGCGGCTCGGTGGTCGAGTCCGGCCCGAGCGGGATCGGCAAAAGCGGGGCCGGCCCGCCGTCGCCGCCGCCGCACAGGCGGGTCAGGATGACGCAGGTGTTGAACGTCGATGCCGGAGTGTAGCCGCCGGCCGGCCCGCCGGCCTGGAAATCGACCAGGAAGAAGAAGTCCGGGCCGGTGACGATGCTGCCGTCCGGGTTGAGCCGCCGGCCGAAGGCGGTGACCGCCGAGGCCGCGTCGCCGGCCGGCCGGATGATGAGCGGGCCCGGGCCGACGGTGATCGCGGCGTAGGCCGAGCCGGTCGCCGGGCCGCTATTCTGAGCGAACAGGGTGCCGCTCGGCGCCAGGGTGACCGAATTCGCCTCGACATAGCCGCGCGGCGCCTCGACCCCGCCATTGCCGAGCAGATCGGAGTCGCGCCCGGCATAGAAGGGATCGGCGCGAAGCCGTTCGATCACCGGCTGCGACGCGATCCAGATGTTGTCCGAGGCGAGCAGCAGGGTGCCGGCCGGCGCTCCGGCGCCGTCGCGGACGCGGACGCCCCCGGTCGGCGTGGCGATTTCGAGCCGCTCGAGCGCGGTCAGCGAGATGCCGTCGCCGGCGGCGGCGGCGGCGAGCAGCACCGCGCCCTCGACCCGGGCGATGCCCGGCGTCTCGACTTCGAGAATGCCGATGCCGGCGGCGGCGCCGCCGCCGGCCAGAGCGAGGTCGCGGATCAGAAGGTCGGCCGGCCGGTCCGGCGCCGCGCCGGCCGCCGGCGCGAGGATGCGCAGAGTGCCGGCGCGGATCCGCCCCGCTTCGCCGTTGGCGAGCGTGTAGCCCGGGCCTTGAGCGGTGCCGCCGAGCACCGCCGGCTGGGCCGGCCCCTGCGGCGGCGCGGCGACCTCAAGGGTGGCGAGCAGGGTGCCGGCGTCGCCGATGCCGCCGCCGGCCGGCAGATCGATATCGGCCGCGGCGACGAGAATGGTCCGGCCGAGCACCCGGCCAGCGATCGAGGCATTGCCGGCGGCGCGGATCTCGGTGAGCGCGGTGCCGCCGATCGCCCCGGCCGCGGCGAGATCGAGAGCGGCGGCGTCGAGGGTGACGGTGCCGCCGAGGATCTGGCCGGCGACGTTGGCGTTGCCGGTCAGGTTGATGTCGGTCGTGGCGGTGGCGGCGTCGCCGATCGCGCCGGCGAGGTCGAGCACCACCGCGTCGAGCGCGATGGCGCCGCCGAGGATCGATCCGGCGACGTTGGCATTGCCGGTCAGGTTGATGTCGGTCGAGGCGGTGTCGGCATCGCCGATCGTGCCGGCGAGGTCGAGCACCACCGCGTCGAGCGTGATGGCGCCGCCGAGGAGCTGGCCGGCGACGTTGGCATTGCCGGTCAGGTTGATGTCGGTTGTGGCGGTGGCGGCGTCGCCGATCGCGCCGGCCGCGGCGAGAGCGAGAGCGGCGGCGTCGAGGGTGATGGCGCCGCCGACTATCTGTCCGGAGACGGTCGCGTCCCCGGCCAGGTCGATGTCGGTCGAGGTGGTGGCGGCGTCGCCGATGGCGCCCGCGAGATCGAGCGCGGCGGCGTCGAGCGCGATGGCGCCGCCGAGGATCGATCCGGCGACGTTCGCATCTCCGGTCAGGTTGATGTCGGTCGAACCGGTGGTGGCGCCGCCGATGGCGCCCCCCGCGGCGAGATCGAGAGCGGCGGCGTCGAGCGTGACGGTGTCGCCGAGGATCTGTCCCGCGACGGTTGCATTGCCGACCAGGTTGATATCGGTCGAGTTGGTCGCGGCATCGCCGATCGCGCCGGCCGCGGCGAGGTCGAGCGCGGCGGCGTCGAGCGCGATCGTGCCGCCAAGGATCTGTCCCGCGACGCTCGCATCGCCGGTCAGGCTGATGTCGGCCGAGTTGGTGGTGGCCCCGCCGATGGCGCCGGCGAGGTCGAGCGCGACCGCGTCGAGCGTGATCGTGCCGCCGAGGACCGCTCCGGCGACATTCGCATCGCCGGTCAGGTTGATGTCGGTCGAGCCGGTGGTGGTGTCGCCGATGGCGCCCCCCGTAGCGAGATCGAGCGCGGCGGCGTCGAGCGTGACGGCGCTGCCCAGGACTTGGCCGGCGACCGTCGCGTTGCCGGTCAAATTGATGTCAGTGGAGGCGGTGGCCGCTCCGCCGATCGCGCCCGCGAGGTCTAGCGCGACGGCGTCGAGCGTGATGGCACCGCCGAGAACCTGCCCGGCGACCAGCGCATTGCCGGTGAGGTTGATGTTGGTCGAGGTGGTCGCGTCGCCGCCGATGGCGCCCGTCGCAGCGAGATCGAGCGCGACCGCATCGAGCGTGATGGCACCGCCGAGGACCTGGCCGGCGATCGTGGCATTGCCGGTCAGGTTGATATCGGTCGAAGCGGTGGCGCCATCGCCGATCCCGCCGGCCGCGGCAAGGTCGAGCGCGGCGGCGTCGAGCGTGATTGCGCCGCCGAGGATCTGGCCGGCTAGGTTTGCATTGCCGGTCAGGTTGATATCCGTTGTGGCGGTTCCGGCATCGCCGATGGCGCCGGCCGCGGCGAGATCGAGCGCGGCGGCGTCGAGCGTGATGGCGCCGCCGAGGATATTTCCCGCGACGATCGCATCGCCGGTCAGGTTGATATCGGCCGAGTTGGTGGCGGCACCGCCGATGGCGCCCGCGAGATCGAGCGCGACGGCGTCGAGCGTGATGGCGCCGCCGAGAATTTGGCCGGCGACCGTCGCATCGCCGGTCAGATTGATGACGGCCGAGCCGGTGGCGGCACCGCCGATGGCGCCAGTGAGATCCAGCGCGGCGGCGTCGAGCGTGATGGCGCCGCCGAGGATCTGGCCGTCCACCGCCGCATCGCCGGTCAGGTTGATGTCGGTCGTGGCGGTGGCGCCATCGCCGATCGCGCCGGCCGCGGCAAGGTCGAGCGCGGCGGCGTCGAGCGTGATGGCGGCGCCGAGGACCTGGCCGGCGGCCGTCGCATCGCCGGTCAGGTCGATGTCGGTCGAAGCGGTGTCGGCATCGCCGATGGCGCCAGCGAGGTCGAGCGCCACCGCGTCGAGCGTTATCGCGGCGCCGAGGATCCGGCCGTCCACCGCTGCATTGCCGGTCAGGTCGATGTCGGTCGTGGCGGTGTCGGCATCGCCGATGGCGCCGGCCGCGGCGAGATCGAGCGCGGCGGCGTCGAGGGCGATCGCGCCGCCCAGAATTTGACCGGCGACCGTCGCGTTGCCGGTCAGATTGATGACGGCCGAGCCGGTGTCGGCATCGCCGATCGCGCCGGCGAGGTCGAGCGCGGCGGCGTCGAGCGTGATGAAGCCGCCGAGGATCTGACCGGCGACCGTCGCGTTGCCGGTCAGATCGATGTCGGTCGAGCCGGCGGCGGCGGCGCGGATCGTGCCGGCCGCGGCGAGATCGAGCGCGACCGCGTCGAGCGCGACGAGGCTGCCGAGTATCTGTCCCGAAACGCTCGCATTGCCGGTCAGATTGATGGCGGCGGAATTGGTGTCGGCATCGCCGATCGCGCCGGCAAGGTCGAGCGCGACCGCATCGAGGGTGATGACGCCGCCGACTATCTCTCCCGCGACCGTCGCATCGCCGGTCAGGTTGACGTCGGCCGAGTTGGTGTCGGCATCGCCGATCGCGCCGGCGAGGTCGAGCGCGACCGAATCGAGCGTGATTGCGGCGCCGAGTATCTCGCCCGCGACGGCCGCGTCGCCGGTCAAGTTGATCTCGACCGAGTTGGTGGCGGCATCGCCAATCGCGCCCGCGAGATCGAGCGCGACCGCATCGAGCCTGATCGTGCCGCCGAGGATCCGGCCCGCGACGGCCGCATTGCCGGTCAGGTTGATGTCGGCCAGGGTCGTGGCGCCGCCGCCGATGGTGCCCGGCAGGTCGAGCGCGACCGCATCGAGCGTGATGAAGCCGCCGAGGACCTGACCGGCGACCGTTGCATTGCCGGTCAGGTTGATGTCGGTCGAAGTGGTGGCCGCGCCGCCGATCGCGCCGGCGAGGTCGAGCGCGACTGCGTCGAGCGCGATCGTGCCGCCGACTATCTCTCCCGCGACCGTCGCATTGCCGGTCAGGTTGATGTCGGTGGACGTGGTGGCGGCATCGCCGATGGCGCCGCCGCCCGCGAGGTCTAGGGCGAGCGCGTCGAGCGTGATGGCGCTGCCGAGGACCTGGCCGGCGAGAGTCGCATTGCCGGTCAGGTCGATGTCGGTCGAGGCGGTGGCGCCGCCGCCGATCGCGCCTGCCGCGGCAAGATCGAGCGCGGCCGCGTCGAGCGTGATGAAGCCGCCCAGGACCTCGCCGGCGAGCGTCGCATTGCCGGTCAGGTTGATGTCGGTGGCGACGGTGGCGGCATCGCCGATCGCGCCGCTGCCGGCGAGATCGAGCGCGACCGCGTCGAGCTGGATGTCGCGGCCGAGGATCCGGCCCGCGACCGTCGCGTTGCCGCCGGCGACGATGCCGGTTTGGTCGGAGCTGCGCGTGACCACTCCGGCCCCGGCGCTGAAATCGGTGGCGGCGGTGGCGAAGAAGTCGGTGACGTCGATGGTGACGCCGCCCCCGACCGGATTGGTATGGGTCAGCATCACGTCGCGGCCGGCGACCAGGCCGAACGTGCCGCCGGTGATCGTGCCGGCGCCGTCCGCGATCACCCGGATCTGGCCCTGGCTGGCGAGCTGGGCGACCTGGGTGACGTTGATCACGCCGCCCATCGGCTCGACGCTCGAGAAAGGCCGGAGCGAGGGCGTGCCGGTGGCGTTCGCGGTCAGATTGAGGTTGGCGAAATCGATCCGGCCGCCGCCGGCCGCGCTGAGGTGCCATTCGCCGGGCGAATTGGCGGTGCCGGGGGCGCCGCTGGCCGAGGCTGCGCCGGCGACGTTGCCCGCGGTCAGAGTCCCGCCCGCGCCGCTCGCGGCGATGACGATGGCGCCGCCGTCGCCGGTGCCGAACGGGCCGCCGCCGAGGCCGGCGGAGCCGTTGGCGGTCAGGGTGACCTGCCCGGTAACGAGCGTCGGCGCGTCGGCCGCGGCCAGCGAGACCGTGCCGCCGGCCGCATCGCCGCCGATGCCGCCCATGCTGCCGGTCGCCGCGGTGCCCGACGCATTCAGAGTGAGGCTGGCGAAAGTCGCGCCGCCCGCCGGCGCCGACGCCGGCGGGCCGGCGACCGTCCCGACCAGGACGGAGCCGCCGGAACCGTCGCCGCCGGGGCCGCCGGGCGCGCCGCCGAGGCCGCCGAGCCCGCCGGCGGCCGCACCGACCGGGCCGAACTGCAGAGTCGCATTGGTCGCGTCGGCGGTGAGGATGACGCCGCCGCCCTGGCCGTCGCCGCCGCCGCCGCCGCCGTCCGCGCCCGCGCCGCCGATGCCGGCCGCCGACAAAGAGAGGCTGTCGCCGTCGATGCGCGAGGGCGTGCCGCCGCTCAGCGCCTGCACGACGAGATCGCCGCCAGTGCCGTCACCGCCATCGGCGGCGGCGACGAAGCCGCCCGCGCCGCCGGTTCCGATCGCGGCCATCGTCGTCGCGCCGCCGAGCTGGAGCTGTCCATTGCCGGCCTCGACGACGACGTTGCCGCCCTGCCCCGCCCCGCCGGCCGGCCCGGCGCCGCCAAAGCCGTTCGCCGAAATGGCGGTCATATCGTTCAGGGTGACCGTGCCCTGGGCGATGCCGATCAGGACGTCGCCGCCCCGCCCCGCGCCGGCGACATTGGCGGGGCCGGCGAAGACGCCGCCGCCGCTGCCCTCCGCGGCCAGCGTCGCCGGACCCACGACATTGATGGCGCCGTCGGTCACGGTGACCCGGGCGATGCCGCCGGTGCCGGCCGCGCCGGTCACCGGCAGCATGCCGGTGACGTCGCTGCCGAAGCCGCCCGCGTCCATGTCGAGCGCCGCGCCGAACTGCAGGGTTCCGCCGACGACGGCTTCGATGCGCGCTTCCCCGCCGCTGCCGGCGCCGCCCTGGTGCATCGGCGCCGGCGGCTTGGGGCCGCTGCCCCTCGCCAGCACCGATACGTTGCCGCCGATCTGGACGCTGCCGCCGAGGCCGGCGAGGATGCCGGCCGTGCCGCCCGTGCCGCTGCCGGCAAGGCTGGCGACGATGTCGAACCCGCCCTGCGCCGACGCGTCGACCGTCGCCGAGCCGGCGATCGTGATCGAGCCCGGCAAAGCGAAGATCGCCGCCCCGCCGCCGACCAGATCGATCGTGCCGTCGCTCGAGCGCAGCCGGGCGGCGGAGACGAGCGCGTCGCCGGCGACGTCGACCGTGTCGCCGACGCTGGTGAAGAGACGGGCGCGGGCGTCGGCGAACAGGCTGATGTCCTGGCGCACGTCGAGGCTGCCCGTGTCCTGGCCGCTGGCCAGCATGTCGGTGACCGCGACTCCGGTGAGATCGGACCGGATGGTGCCGCCGCGGATGTGGAAGCTCGCGGCGACGCCGGGAACCGGAGGCGGGCTGAAATCGCCGAACCGGTCGACCGCGCCGCCGACGACGCCGTGGCCGGCGGAGAGAATGATCGCGCCGTTTTCGATATTGGCGGCGATCGCGTCGGCGAAGCCGGCATCGCCCTGGAGCAGAGCGGTGATCGCCACGTTGCGGGGCACCGCGACCATGTAGATGCGGTGGATGTCGTCGGCCGCGAGGCTGGCCGGGCCGCCGGTCGTGCCGATATGGTCGATCGGCGATGCATTGCCGGTGCCGCTGTCGACGACGATGTCGAACAGGCCCTGATTGGCGCGCAGCTGAACCCGCTCGCCGCCGACATAGGCGGCCGCGCCGTTGACCTGGACCGAGCCGCCATGGGCGATCCTCGGCGCGACGATGGCGACGTAGGAAACGGGCTGGAGCGCAACGATCGCCGCGCCGTCCTGGGTGGTGACTCCGACGGCGGGGTCGAACGGCAGGCCCATGAAGCGCTCGAAGCGGAAGCCGCGAGTCGCCGGATCGTAGAAATTGCCGGCGCCGTCGTCGACGACGTTGAGGCTGGTCAGGACGAGGTTGCCGACGTCGAAGACCGCGCCTGGGCCGAGGATGAGGCCGCCCGGGCTCGAGAAGAGGATTGTGCCGCCGGGGTCGCTGGTGCCGAGGCCGATGTCCTCGATTCGGCTGAGCACGGTGCCGTTGAACTGGATCGCGGTCGTCGTCAGCACCCGGTTGAGGACGACGAACTCCTTGTTGGCGCCGTTGACGAAGGTCGCCTCGCTGCCCGCCGGCAGGAAGTTGATCGGATTGCCGGCGACGTTGGGCGTCCAGTTGACGATCGCGGTCGGCGATTCGACGATGACCCGCTCGATCCCCGGCGTGGCGCGATCGTAGCTGACGGTGCCGGCGAAGGTCTTCGGGTCCGCGTTGAACGCCTGGGCGTCGACCCGCGCATAGGGGGCGGCGACGCACAGCCCGCTTATCGCGCAGCCGACGAGCAGCGCCCGCCGCGAGGCACTGAACGGATCGGGGACGGTCATCGGGACCTCCATGGCCACAGGCGGACGGTGAGCGAAACCAGCAGCCTCGTGTCGCCGCGCCGCGCCGCCGGCCCGGCGCGGTCGAGCGGCTCGGCGAGCAGCACGTCGAGGCGGAAGCGGTCGCCATAAGCGGCGCGAAGGCCGGCGCCGATCGAGCTCAGCTCCTGGCGCGGGACGGCGAACAGCCGGTCTTCGTTCCACACCCAGGCCTGATCGAAGAAGACATAGGGCTCGGCGGCGAACGCGGTCGGCGCGGCCGGATAGACGCTGCCGAAGCGAAGCTCGGCCTGGAGGCCGACGCCGCTGTCGCCGAGCAGGGTGCCGGGATCGTAGCCGCGCCCGACGCTGTAATTGCCGGCGGAGAATTCCTCGAAGCTGAGCAGCGGATCGCCGCTATACTGGCCGCGCAGGCCGAGCGCGACCGTCACCCGCGGCGCCGGCCGAAATTCGCCGTGGACGCCGCCGCGAAGCACGATCGCGGTCGAATCGCCCTCGAAGCGGGTCGGCGGCACCGCGCCGGGCGCGAGGCAGGCGGCGAGCAGCGGGCCGCAACCCTCGCTGGCGCCGAGCAGGCCGAGCCCCCGGCGCAGCTCGGCCGAGGCGCTGAGCCGCCAGACCGGCTCGGCGAGCGTGTAGCGCCGGTCGGCGGTGAGGCCGATCGCTTCGAAATCGAGCCGGACGAAGGCGACGCGGAGCCGGTCGCGGTTGAGGGCGAGGCCGTTGAGCTCGATATCCTGGTCGATGACGTCGAGGCCGATGCCGCCGCGCAGAGTCCGCGCCTGGCGGCGGAGGAACGGGTAGCTCGCCTCCAGCGTCGCGAACAGGGTGCGCGAGCCGATCTCGACCCCGGGCAAATCGAGGTCCGGGCTCGCTTTGGCGTAGGTGAGCTGGCCGCCGATCGCGAGACCCTCGCCGCCGAGCCGGAAATCGTGGGCGAGCTGGAGAGTCTGCTGCTCGGCGGGGTCGGCGGTGCTGAACAAGGCGAGGCTGGTGCGGTCGCCGAGCCCGGTCAGCCCGTAGACCTGGCCGCGCAGCAGCGCCCCCCAGCGGCCGATGCTGCGCGAGCCCAGATTCTGGACGGTGAGGTCGAGCTGGGCGGCGCGGCGGGCGACCATGACCTCGCCGATCACCTCGCCGCGCGCCCGCCCGGCCGAGCGCAGCGCGAGGCGGACCTCATAGCCGGGCAGGTCGCCGGCGAGCAGCAGATAGCGTTCGGCCTCGAAGCGGTTGAACACCTCGCGCCCGGTGAGATTCTGGAGATAGGCGGCGATCGCCTGCTCGGACCGCCCCGCCCGCCCCCGCACGCGAAGCGAGACCAGCTTCGCCATCACCACGCGGAAGCGGACGATGCCGTTCTCGATGCGCTGCTCGGGCACCTCGACCGCGGCGATATAGCCCGCCTCGCGCAGGATGGCGGCGGCGCGGTCGCGAATCTCGCAGACCACGGCGATCGGATGCTCGCGGCCGACGAGCGAAGCGAAGGCGGGCCGAAGCTCCGCCGCGCTCAGCCCGCGCAGATCGTCGAACACGGCGTCGGCGAGAGTGAAGCTGATGTCGCGATATTCGGGCCGGTCGAGCGCGCAGGGCGCCCGCTCGACTCCGCCCTCGACGGTCAGCCGGGCGGTCGGCGGCTCGAGCCGCTCGGTCGGCGGCGGCGCCACCTCCTCGCGCGTCGGCGCGACCGGCTGGGGCGGCGCCTGCGCCGCGGCGGCAGCGGCGGCGAGCCAGGCGCAGCCCGCGGCGAGGCCGGCGCGAAGGGCGCGGCGCCGGGTCCGTCGGGCGGCCCCCCGCCCGTCCCGCGCTTCGGCCGGCCCGCCCAAACCCATGCCCCTGGCTCCTCTCCGTTTGGAGACGAACCCTCTGCATAGCAGAACGACGGAAGCCCCCCAAACGCCGAATCGGGCGGCCCGGCGTCGATACTAAAGTCGTTCGAATGAGATCGTCATTCCAGCGAAAGCTGGAATCTCACTTCTTCATAGCCCTGAAAAGGAAAAGAGATTCCAGCTTTCGCTGGAATGACGGTGTTGCGGATCGATCGAAACCGCTCCCGGGCCGCGAATCAGCCGCCGGCGAGCCCCGGGTTGAGGCCGCGCACCTGCTGGAGGAAGGAGCGCGGCCGCCGCATCAGCCGCCGGTCGTAATCGACCCGCAGGCCGACCGTCTCGGCGATCTCGCCGACGAAATGGATGCAGTTGCGGCGGTTGAGATTGTAGGACGGCTGGGCGCGGGCGCGCCAGCGCTCGACCACCGCCATCACCGCCCGGTAGCGCTCGTCCGAGATGGTGAGGGCGAATTGCCGGTCGCTGCGCGCGATCTGGCGCGGCCCTTCGACGACCACCTCGCCGGCGACCGAGCCGAACAGCAGCGCCGGGGTGATCGCCTTGGCGGTGAAGCCCCAGCTGGCGTCGACCGCCTCCCCGGTCGAGTCGACCGTGCCGCTCAGCACGATGAAGGCGTGCGGGAAATTGTTGCCGCCAAGCTCGCGCGAATAGAAGGAGATTTCGACGGCGGCGGCCGCGGGCGTCCAGGCGCCGAGCAGCAGCGCCGCGAGCAGCGCCAGGCAGCGCCCTATTCGCGCGAAGGGAAACGCTGCGGATCGCGGCAGCGCAAAGCCACTCTCACTCAACGAGAAAAACCCCGATCCGTTGACAGGCCGCCTTCGGATAAGCGTCCGCTCCGCCGCGATCAAGATGGGCCTCGCCGATTGAACTCGGCCCCGGCCGCGCCTATCTGGTGCGCCCGCCCCAAGTCTCTGGCGATTGCGGAAAAGATGCCCCTGAAGACCCTGCTCAATCTCGTTTCCCGGCAGCAGCCCCGGACCCATGAGGTGCCGCGGGGCCGGCGCGTCTATGCGGTCGGCGACATTCACGGCCGGCTCGACCTGCTCGACCGGCTGCTCGACGCGATCGGCGAGGACGACCGCGGCCGCGGCGGCGGCGCCCGCACCGAGCTCATCTTCCTCGGCGACCTGGTCGATCGCGGCCCGCAGTCGAGCGGCGTCGTCGAGCGGCTGCTCGGGCTTCGCGACGGGCCGCTGCCGGTCCGCTTCCTGATGGGCAATCACGAGGAGGTGTTCCTTCGCGCCGTGAGCGGCGATGCGAGAGCGCTTCGTTTCCTGATCCGAATCGGCGGGCGCGAAACCATTTTCAGCTACGGCTTCACCGAAGCGGAATATCGCGACCTCGATTATGAGGCGCTGGCCGCGCTGCTGCCGGAGCGGGTGCCCGCCGCCCATGTCGATTTCCTCGCCGGCTTCGAGACGATGATCGAGATCGGCGACTATCTGTTCGTCCATGCCGGGCTGAGGCCGGGGATCGCGCTCGAGGATCAGGCGACCAGCGACCTTTATTGGATCCGCGAGGATTTCCTCAACCATCGCGACAGCTTCGGCAAGATGGTCGTCCACGGCCACAGCATCACCGACGACGTCGATCTGAGGCCGAACCGGATCGGCATCGACACCGGCGCCTTCGCCAGCGGCCGGCTGACCGCGCTCGGCCTCGAAGGCACGGAGCGCTGGTTCCTGTCGACCTGAATCAAGGACCCTTTCGGCCCCTTGAATCCTCCCCTCGATTTCGAGGGGAGGGGGACCATGCGCAGCATGGTGGAGGGGCCTCTTGGGACGAAAGAGGCCCCTCCACCGCACTTCGTGCGGTCCCCCTCCCCTGCAAATGCAGGGGAGGATCAGGTCAGCGCGGCGCAGCCGGCGCGAAGCTCGGGCGCGGCACCTCGCCCGCCGCCCGCGCGCGGCGGATCGCCGCGATCTCCTCGCGCATCGAGGCGATTCGGCGGCCCCAATTGGGATGGGTGGCGCTGCCGAGGAAGTTCAAGCCGCTCCGCCCGAAGCGCGAGAAGAAACGGACCGCCGCCTCCGGATCGTAGCCGGCGCGTTCGAGCAGATAGACGCCGAGCCGGTCCGCCTCCGCCTCGGTCTCGCGGATCAGCCGGGCATTGCGCCCGAAATTGCCGAAGAAGCCGCGCGCCACGTTCGCCGCGTCGAGGCGGACCCGGTGGCGGAGCGCGTTGTGGGCGAGCTCGTGGGCGAGCAGGGCGGCCAGATCCTCTTCGTCGGCGGCATAAGCCGAGATCGCAGTCGTCACCTGGACGGTGCGGCCGTCGGCGCGCGCGTTGCGCCGGCCCCCCTCGACCAGCTGGAAGCGGCTCGCGCAGCCCTGCTCCGCCCGCACCGGCACGATCAGCCGCTCGCCGCCGCGCTCGACGGCGAGCTCGGCCGCGCCATCGGCAAAGCCCCGGTCGAGGATTTCGAGGATCCGCTCCATCCCGGCGAACGAGCCGGCGCGCGCGGGCGCGGCGCTCGGCAGCGCCCGGCCGTCGACGGCGAGCAGGACGTCGTTCAGCCGCAGGCCGGCGCGCTCGGCCGGCCCGCCCGGGGCGAGCGCCAGCACGCCTGGCCCCCCATCGAAGGCGAAGACGCGAATCGCCGCCGCGCGCAGACCGGCGTCATATTGGGAGCGATCGTGAAGGGCGAGGCCGGGAAGCCATTCGCGATCCGCGCACAGATCGAGCCCGGCGACGGCGAGACGATGGCCGGCCGCCGCCATGCGCTGGTAGCGGGCCTGCATGAGCGCGAGCAATTCGCCGACCGGATCGCGCTCAGCCGGCGCCGCCGGGCCGGCCAAAAGCAGCAGCGCCATCAATGCCGGCGGCCAAAAGCTCCTTGCCATCAACCACTTCCCATAACATGGCCGGCCGGCGCCGGGCCGGTAACCGAGCGGTAACCCCGAACGGCCATGGCGTTCAAACCGGTCTTTTCCAAGCTGTACCTTTCGCGCGACAGCGAGCCTTGCAAAAGGGCAACAGTGCGGAAACGGGCCGGGCGCGCGGCGAATTTTGGGGTTGTCAACACTGTACCACTGTGGCACTGCCAACGCCGAAAAGCTCAACAGGGAGTTCAAGATGAGTTTCAAGAAAGCATCTGTGGCTGCAATGATCGCGGTCTCGATGGCCGCCACTCCGGTGCTCGCCCAATCGGCGGTTGCGCCCAGCGGCGCGGAAATCAGCGACGCCAGCGACGCCCGCGGCGGCTTCCTCGTTCCGGCGATCGCGGTGGTCGCGATCATCCTCGGCATCCTCGCGGCTGTCGGCGGCGGCGACGATCGTCCGCACAGCCCCTGATCGGAGAGCCGGTCGGCTTCAAATATTGACCTGACAAGCGGCGCACCTGTCCAACGACGGATGCGCCGCTTTTCTTATGGCTTGCGTTGCGGGGGTTTGCCGCCGCGGCCTTTGATGCTTAGCAGGGACGATGCCCCAAACACGCCTCGACAGCTCCGCAAAAGAGCAGGTGCGTGACTTCTGGGACGAGGCCGCGTGCGGCGAGGACCTCTATCTTAGAGGCAGTGCCGCGGAAGACTATGCGGCGCAGGCCGAGCAGCGCTACGCCCTGGAACCCTATATCGCGGATTTCGCGCGCTTCGCGGCGGCGAAGGACAAGGACGTTCTCGAAATCGGAGTCGGGCTCGGCGCCGACCACCAGCGCTTCGCCGCCGCCGGCGCGCGCCTTTCCGGCGTCGACCTGACCGAGCGCGCGATCCTCCACACAAGGCAGCGGCTGGCGCTTTTCGGCCTCGCCTCGGATCTGCGCGTCGGCGACGCCGAGCGGCTGCCGTTCGACGACGACAGTTTCGATCTGGTATATTCGTGGGGCGTCATCCATCATTCGCCCGAAACCGGGGCGGCGGCGCGGGAGATCCTGCGGGTGTTGCGGCCGGGGGGGAGGTTCGCGGTGATGATCTATCATAAGCGGAGCCTGATCGGCTACATGCTCTGGCTCCGCTATGGGCTGCTTCGCGGCCGCCCGCTGACCTCGCTCGACGAGATCTATGCGCGCCATCTCGAGAGCCCGGGGACCAAGGCCTATTCGCCGGACGAAGCGCGGGCGCTGTTCGCGGGCGCGGTCGAGGTCGAGGTCCGCACCATCCTCACCCATGGCGACCTGCTCGAGGGCAAAGCTGGGCAGCGCCACGAAGGGCCGCTGCTGGCCCTCGCGCGGCGGATCTGGCCGCGCCGGCTGATCCGGCGGCTGCTGCCGGATCACGGCCTGTTCCTGCTGATCGAAGGCCGCAACAGCCGATGAGCACGGCCGCGCTCGCCGCCGCCGAGGCCCCTCGCCCGACGCGCGCCGAGCGCGCCGCGGCCAAGGCCGAGATGAAATTGCAGCGCCTGATCCACTTCGGGACGCTGGGGCTGTTTTTTCTGTTGCTGCTGCTTGGCGGCGGCGGCGCCCCCAATCCGATCGTCCAGGCGCTGCTCGAGGCGCTGTCGCTGGCCTGGCTGCTGGTCCTCGTCTGGATTCATCTGTTCGGCAAGCCGCTGCCGCGCGAGGCGCTGTGGCCGTGCCTCTTCCTCGCCCTCGTCCTGCTGCTGCCCGCGATCCAGCTGATCCCGCTGCCTTATGCGCTGTGGAGCACGCTGCCGGGCCGCGAGCAGGCGGTCGAGGCGGTCCGGCTCGCCGGGCTGGGCGAACCCTGGATGCCGCTGTCGCTTGCGCCCGAGCGGACCGTGACCTCGGCGCTGCCCCTGCTCGGCGCCGCCGCGATGCTGGTCGGCACCCATATGATCGAGCCCGGGCGGCGGCTCTCGCTGCTTCGCGTCGCGCTGGTCGTGGCCTTGCTCTCGGCCCTGCTCGGCTCGTTCCAGTTCACCATGCCCAACACGCCGGCGCTCTACCTCCACCAGAAGACCTATTTCGAGCTGCCGAGCGGCCTGTTCGCGAACCGCAATTTCCAATCCGATCTGCTGCTGATCGGCATCCTCCTGTGCGCGCTCAACCTGCGCATCAGCGGCTTTTCGGAGAAGCTGCAGCGCAAGCGGCTGCGGTCGCTGACCGCCTGGGACACCGTCTGCCTGCTCGGCATCCCCTTTCTCGCCCTGATGGTGCTCGCCACCCTGTCGCGGAGCGGCGCGGTGATGCTCGGTCCGGTCCTTCTCGCCGCCTTCGTGATCGCCTCCACCCGGCCGATGAAGAAGACGGTCGCGGCCGGCGTCCTGGTCGTCGTCGCGGCGGGGCTGGCGTTCATCGCCTTCGCGCCCAGCTTGCGCGACTCCGTCCTCAGCCGCTTCGACGCCGAGGCCTCGCGGCTCGACGCATTGCCCGACCTCTCGCTCGCCGCCGATTCCTATTTCCCGGTCGGCTCCGGGCTCGGCACTTTCGATCCCGTCTTCCGGGGCGTCGAAAGCCTCACCTTCCTGGAGCCTGCCTATTTCAACCATGCCCATAACGATTATGCGGAGATCCTGATCGAGGCGGGCCTGCCCGGCATCGTCCTGCTGGTCCTGTTCCTGCTCGCTTACGGCGTCAGGATGATCCAGCTGCTGCGCAGGGGCGGGGGATCGACCTACCTCTGGATGCAGCGCATGGCGGGCCTGGCGATCGCCGTGCCGCTGGTCCATTCGTTCGCCGATTATCCGTTGCGCACGATGACCATGCAGGCGCTCTTCACCGTGCTTTGCGCGCTGATGTTCAGCGCCGGGCCGGCACGGGACCGCGCCGCCGAGAGCCAGCGGGCATGAGGGGCTCGCCGACCTTGCGCGGCGCCGTCGCGATCGCCTTGCTGGCGATCGGCGCCCTGATGGTGAAGGAGATCGCCGCCGTCGGCCTGGCCGAGGCCGCGGTCGACGCCGGCCTGGCGAGCTACGCGCACCAGTTCAGGCCGGGCAATGCGCGGGCCGCGGCCCTGCTCGCCGAGCAGCAGCAGCGCGCCGACGAGAACGCCTCGGCGGAGCGGCTGGCGAGGACGGCGATCGCCGCCTCGCCGATCGAAGTCGTCGCGGTCCGCACCCTGGGCCAGGCGCGCAACGCCAAAGCGCGCGGCGAGGGCCATTCGCTGATGCTGCTCGCCGGCCGCCTCGGCTGGCGGGACCGGCCGACCCAGCTCTGGCTCATCGAGCAGGCGCTGCTCGCCGGCGAGATCGACATCGCGCTTCAGCGGGCGGAGGCGATGGTGCGGCTGCAGCGCGACCGCGAGCTCGTCTTTTCGATGCTTCGGCTGCTCGCCATGTCGCCCGACAACCGGCGCGGCATGGTGGCTTCGCTGGCGGCCGATCCGTTCTGGCGCGAGGGATTTCTGTCGCCGCTCGAGAAGACTTCCTATCCGCAGCTCGTTTCGATGGCGCGGCTGCTCGAGGATCTCAGCCGGACCGGAAGCCCGCCCACCCTGAAGGAGGCCCGCTACACGATCGACGGGCTTGCCGAGAATTTGCATTTCAACGAGGCCGGCCGCCTCCACGCCTTGCTCTTCCCCCAGCCGGGGCCCAACCTCGCCTTCGACGGCAATTTCGAACGCGGCGGCAGCGATTACAAGGAAGGCGGCGGCGCCAGCTCGTTCGACTGGCTGGTGTTCGACGCCGACCTCTCGACCGCGGCGGTCGAGCGCGAGGCGGGCCGCGGCAACCGCCTGCTCTATGCGGTCGCCGAGGGCGTCACCGGCGGCCGCCTGACCCAGCAGAACCGGGCGCTGCCGCCCGGCAGCTACAGCTTTTCCTACCGCATGCGATCCGACGATCGCGAGGCGCCCCAGCGGCTGCGGTGGATCATAAGATGCGCCGCCGGCGGCGTCCCGCTGCTCGAGATGAGCACCGCGCCGCTCCGCTCGGCGGGCTGGGAACGGCGCACGGGACGATTCACCGTGCCGGGCGGCTGCGAGGGCCAGGTCCTCGATCTGAGCGCCTATCCCAATGTCGGCGGCCGGCCGAGCGTGGCCTATTTCGACGATGTCGTGCTAAGCCGCGTCGGCTGAATCCCGGCCCGGCGACAAGCAGATGCACGTCATCGTCCTGACCCATTATTATCCGCCCGAGGTGAACGCGCCGGCCTCGCGAATCTCGGAAATGGCGCGCGCCTGGACCGATGCCGGGATTCGGGTGAGCGTCGTCACCTGCGCCCCCAACCATCCCAAAGGCGCCCTCTATCCCGGCTATCGCAACCGCTGGTTCCAGCGCGAGGAGCAGGGCGGAGTCGAGGTGATCCGAATCTGGACCTTCCTCGCCGCCAACGAGGGTTTCGCCCGGCGCCTGATCAACTATCTGTCCTATCCCTTCGCGCTGCTGCTCAACCTGCCGCGGCTGCCGAAGGCGGACATCGTGCTGTCAACCTCGCCGCAATTCTTCTGCGGCCTTTCGGGCATTCTGCTCCGGCGCCGGCGGCGGCCCTGGGTGCTGGAGATCCGCGATCTCTGGCCGGAGAGCATCATCGCCGTCGGCGCGATGAAGCGCGGCCCGGCGATCCGCCTGCTCGAAGCGCTCGAGCGGATGGCCTATCGGAGCGCGGACGCGATCGTCTCGGTGACCGATTCCTTCGTCCCCCACATCATGTCGCGCCGCGGCCGCGGCCCTGTCGCGGTGATCAAGAACGGAGTCGACCTCGCCTTCTTCGACAGCGAGGACCGGGCCGGCGCCGGCGCCGCCTTCCGCGAGGAGACCGGCCTGACCGGCAAGTTCGTCGCCGCCTATGTCGGCACCCACGGCATGGCCCATGGCCTCGATACGGTGCTGGCCGCCGCCGAGCTCCTGCGCGGCGACGAGCGGATCGCCTTCCTGCTGGTCGGCGACGGCAGCGAGCGCGAGCGGCTTCAGGCCGAGGCGGCGCGGCGCGGGCTCGCCAATTTGCGCATCATCGGCCAGCGGCCGAAGGCCGACATGCCGGCGATCTGGGCGGCGACCGACGCCAGCCTGATCCTGCTTCGGCGGCTGGACACGTTCAAATCGGTGCTGCCGTCGAAAATGTTCGAGGCGATGGCGATGCGGCGGCCGATCGTCCTCGGCGTCGAGGGCGAAGCCAAGGCGCTGCTCGACTCGGCCGGGGCGGGGATCGCCATCGTCCCCGAAGACGCCGATCAGCTCGCCGCGGCGGTGCGCCGGCTGGCCGACGATCCCGCCGAAGCGGCGGCGCTGGGCGAAGCCGGGCGCCGCCACGTCCGCGAGCATTTCGACCGCGCCCGGCTCGCCGCGCATTATGCGGGTTTCCTGGAAGAGGTCGCCGCCGGCCGCACGCCTCCGGACGCGGTGCGTGTCCGGGCGGCTTAGCCGGCAGATCGCGTTCGGCCGCAGGATCCCGCTGCGGCAGATCGGCCGCCGGCTGTGGCTGGCGCTGCGCCGGCGCGCCGAAGCGCGGCTGCGGCCATCGCTCGCGGCGACCGGGCTGACACGCGCCGCGGCGGCGCCCTTGCCCCTGTTCGCCGCCCGCGCCGGCACCGCCCGGCGGACGGGGGCGGGCTGGAGCTTCCGTTTCCTCGGCCGCGACGTGGCGATGGCGGCGGCTCTCGACTGGTCGGCGCCGGACCGGAGCGCGGCCAGCCAGCTGTGGCGGATGAACCTCCATTATATGGAATATCTGGAGGCGCTCGACGACGAGGCGTTTCGCGACCTGGTCGCTCAGTGGATCGCCGCCAACCCGGCTTATGCGCCGGGTTCGACCGGCGACGGCTGGAACGCCTATGCGCTGTCGCTCCGGGTGGTGGTGTGGATGCAGCAGCTCGCGGCGCGGCTGGAGCGGCTGGAGCCGGCTTTCGTGGCGCTCGCCGAGCGCTCGATCGCGGCTCAGCTCGTCTATCTCGAGCGCCACCTCGAGACCGACATCGGCGGCAACCATCTGATCAAGAACGTCAAGGCCCTGATCTGGGCCGGCGCCTTCTTCGCCGGGCCGCGGGCCGAGGCGTGGCGCCGCCGCGGCGCCGCCCTGCTGCGGCGCGAGCTGGCGCTTCAGATCCTTCCCGACGGCATTCATTACGAACGCTCGCCTTCCTATCACGCCCAGGTCTTTGCCGACCTGGCGGAAATCCGGCACGCGCTCGGGCCGGACCCGCTGAGCGGCATCCTCGACGAAGTCCTGCCGCGGATGGCGAAGCCGCTCGCCGACCTCGCCCACCCCGACGGCCTGCCGGCGCTGTTCAACGATGCCGGCCTCGCCATGGCCTATCCGCCCGGCCGGTGCCTGGACGCGGCAGGCGGCCGCGTTGCCGCGCAGCCGGTCTTCGCCTATCACGACGCCGGCTATTACGGGCTTCGCAGCGACCATCATTATCTCGTCGCCGACATGGGGCCGATCGGCCCGGCCGGGCTGCCGGCCCACGCCCATGGCGACGTCGGCAGCTTCGAGCTGTCGGTGGGCGGGCATCGCCTCGTCGTCGACCAGGGCGTGTTCGAATATGTCGCCGGCGACAGGCGGCGCCGGTCGCGCACCGCCGCCAGCCATAACGTCCTCCACATCGAGGGCGGCGACCAGGCCGATTTCTTCGGCGCCTTCCGCTGCGGCCGGATGCCGGAGGTGACCGCCGAATTCGAGCCGCTCGCGGACGGGTTCCGGCTGCGGGGCCGCCATGACGGCTATGCCGACCTGCCCGGCGCGCCGCTCGTCGAGCGACTCATCGAGGCCGGGCCGGACCGGATCCGCTTCGAGGATCGGATTCTGGGCGGCGCCGGCGTTCGGGCCGCCATCGCGCTGCTTCTTGATCCGGAGGCGCGCATCGACTCCGCGTCCGGCGCGCTCGCCGTCAGCCGGGGCGGGGCCGGATTCGTGCTTGAGTCTGACCTTGAGCCATCTATTGAGGAGGCGGTCTACTGGCCCGAAATGGGGGTGGAGCTTCCCACGCAGCGCATCCGCCTGAGGCTTCCGCCCGACTGCCATGAGGCGCGCTGGCAATTGCGGCTGTTCTGGAACGGAAAACAGGCTTGAAGCAGGTCGAACAAAATTACCGAAGCGGCGCGTTGCGCGTCATCGATGCGCCGGCGCCCCGCGCCGCGCGCGGCTCCGCCCTGGTCGCGAGCGCGGTGTCGCTGATCAGCGCCGGCACCGAGAAGCAGATCGTCGACCTCGCCCGATCCTCGCTGGCGGGCAAGGCGCTGGCCCGGCCCGACCTCGTCCGCCAGACGCTGCGCAAGGCGAAGGCGGAAGGCGTGATGCCGGTCGTCCGCAAGGTCTTCGCCAAGCTCGATACGCCGATCCCGCTCGGCTACAGCCTCGCCGGCACCGTCGCCGACGCGGGCCCGGATGCGGGCGTTTCGGCCGGCGACCGCGTCGCCTGCGCCGGCGCCGGGATCGCCAACCATGCCGAATATAATGCGGTTCCGAAGAACCTGCTGGTTCGAATCCCCGACGGAGTCGGCGACGAGGAGGCGAGCTTCGTCACCCTGGGCGCGATCGCTCTGCAGGGCGTCCGGGTCGCCAACCCGACGCTCGGCGAGCGAATCGTCGTCACCGGGCTCGGGCTGATCGGGCTGCTCACCGTCCAGCTGCTCAAGGCCAACGGGTGCAGGGTGCTCGGCTTCGATCCCAATCCGGCCCGCGCCGCGCTGGCGCTGGAGCTCGGCGCCGATCTGGCGGTGAGCGAGGGGCTCGAGGCCGCCGCCGCGGGCTTCACCGGCGGCCACGGCGCCGACGCGGTGATCGTCACCGCCTCGACCAAGTCGAGCGGGCCGCTCAACCAGGCCGCCGAGATCAGCCGGATGAAGGGCCGGGTGGTCGTCGTCGGCATGGTCGGGATGACGATCGACCGCGACCCCTTCTACAAGCGCGAGCTCGATCTCCGCCTCTCCATGTCCTACGGCCCAGGCCGCTACGATCCCGCCTACGAGATCGAAGGCCACGATTATCCGCTGCCGTTCGTGCGCTGGACCGAGCAGCGCAACATGGAGGCGTTCCTCGATCTGGTCGCCGCCGGCCGGGTCACGCCGGCGCGGCTCGTCACCCACCGCTTCCCGATCGAGGAGGCCGAGCAGGCCTACAAGCTGATGGACGGGACGGAGCCCTATCTCGCCATCCTGCTCACTTATGACGGCGAGCCCGAGCCGCCGCGGCACGGCGTCGACGTCGCGCCGGCCGGCGGCGCTCGCGCCGGAGAGGGCATCGCCTTCATCGGCTTCGGCAATTACGCGAAAGCGGTTCTCCTGCCGGCGCTGAAGAAGGCGGGCGGCGCGGCCCTGCACACCGTGGTCACCGCGACCGGGATCAGCGCCCATGGCGCCGCCGAGAGCTTCGGCTTCGAGCGGGCGGCGACCGATCCCGAGGAAGCGATCGCCAATGAAGAGATCGGGACGATCGTCATCGCCACCCGCCACGACAGCCACGCCGAGCTCGCGATCCGCGCCTTGCGGGCCGGCAAGCACGTCTTCGTCGAGAAGCCGCTGGCGCTGACGCCCGACGAGCTGGCGGCGGTCGCCGAGGCGGCGAGCGGCGCGCCGGGCCTGCTCACGGTCGGCTTCAACCGCCGGTTCGCGCCTCTGGTCGCCGAGGCGAAGGCCGCGCTTGGCGCTCGGACGTCGCCGCTCAACATGACCTATCGGATCAACGCCGGCGCCGTGCCGCGCGACAGCTGGCTGCACGGGCCCCAGGGCGGCGGCCGGATCATCGGCGAATGCTGCCATTTCGTCGACACGCTGGCCGCGATCGCCGGCGCCCCGCCGGTCCTCGCGGAAGGCCTGTCGCCCGACATGGTCGCCGACAGCGTCGCCGCCGTGCTTCGCTTCGCCGACGGCTCGGTCGGCACGATCCTCTACAGCTCGCTCGGCGATCCGGCCGTGGCCAAGGAACGGATCGAGATTTTCGGCGCCGGCGCGGTGGTCGAGATCGACGATTTCAGCGCGATCCGGATCAGCCGCGGCGGCAGGAGCAAAAGGCGCGCGACGCGCCAGGACAAGGGCCAGGCCGCCATGATCGCCGCCTTTTTGGGCGCGGTCCGCTCCGGCGGCCCGGCGCCGATTCCGCTCGACGAGCTGATCGCCGTTCACCGCGCGACCTTCGCCATCGCCGGAGCGGATATGTGAGCGGCGCCGGCGCCGGCCTCGGCATCACCGTCATCGTCCTGGCCTATAACGAGGCGATCCATATCCGCCGCTGCATCGAGCGGATCAGGCCGATCGCCGCGCGCATCGTCGTCGTCGACAGCTTCTCGACCGACGGCACCGCGGAGATCGCGCGCGAGCTGGGCGCCGAGGTGCTGCAGCGGCGCTTCACCTTCCATGCCGACCAGTTCCGCTGGGGCCTCGAACAGGCGCGGGTGGAGAGCGGCTGGGTGCTTCGCATCGATTGCGACGAATATCTCCAGCCGGCCCTGATCGACGAGATCCGCCGGCGGCTGCCCAGCCTTGCCGCCTCGGCCGGCGCGGTCGAGTTCCGGCTGCGAGTCCACTTCCAGGGCCGCTGGATCCGCTGGGGCGGCTATTACAACACGGTGCTGACCCGGCTGTGGCGCGCCGGGGCGGCCGAGATCGAGCAGCGCTGGATGGACGAGCGGATCGTCGTCACCCGAGGCGAGGTCGTCCGCTTCGCCGAGGGCGACCTGGTCGACGAGAATCTGCGCGACATCGCCCACTGGACGGAGAAGCATAACGCTTATTCGACCCGCCACATGATCCAGTTCATCGCCCTCGAATATGGGCTCATCGCCACGTCGGACACCGGCAGCCACAACCGGCAGGGCCGCCGCAAGCGCTTCATGCGCGACCGCCTCTATGCCCGGTCGCCGCTCTATCTGCGGGCGATCCTCTACTTTTTCGTCCGCTACGTGTTGAAGCTGGGCTTTCTGGACGGGAAACAGGGCTTTATCTGGCACACGCTTCAGGGTTACTGGCACATCCTGCTGATCGACGTGAAAATCGGCGAGGCGCGCCGATATATCGCGGAACACGGCCTGGATTCGTTCCGGCTGCACGTTTCCGAGCGCTTCGGTTTGCAATTGACGGATTTGGGTTGAAACGCTGAAATGCCGTTGGGCAAGCCGGCCGGGGGATTACCCCGCAGTGAGGAGGCAAGGTGCAAGGCGGTGAGCTCGCTGCTGGGGAGGCAAGGCTGACCCGCGCCGCGCCCGCGGCGCCCGGCCCTGCGGCGATCGACGAAGCGGCGCGGCCCGTTCGGGTCGCCCACTTCATGCGCGGGCCGATGGAGGAGATTTTCAGCGTCGAGCGCATTTTCGAGGACGTGCGCCAGGCTCTCCCCGGCGACATCGAGGTCGAGGTCATTCGCAACGCCCGGCCGAACAGGGGCTTCGTGCCCAGGCTGATGAGCGCGCTCACCGCCCGACGGCACCGGAGCGAAGTCAACCACGTCCTCGGCGACACGCAATTCCTTGCCTGGTTCCTGCCGCGGCAGCGGACCATCCTGACGGTGCTGGATTTCGTTTCGCTCGACCGGTTGAGCGGATGGCGGCGCTGGCTGTTCTGGTTCCTGTGGTATTGGTGGCCGTTGAAAAGGGCCGGGCGGGTCACGGTCATCTCCGATTTCACGCGCCGGTCGCTGCTCTCCTGGGTGCGCTACGCGGAGGACAGGATCAGCATCATTCCGCCGCCGCTGTCGGCCGAGTTCGGGCCGGTCCCGCCGCGGCCGTTCGCCGAGTGGTCCCGGCTTCTCCACATCGGGATCACCCCCAACAAGAATTTGAAGCGCGTGATCGAGGCGGTCGCCGGGCTGGACGTCACCCTGATCCTGATCGGCCAGCTGCGCGAGGACTTGAAGGAGATGCTGGTCGAACGGGGGATAAGCTACGAGAATTATTACGGCCTCGACCGGGACGGGCTGGTGGAGCAATATCGCAACGCCGACATGCTGGTGTTTCCGAGCACCTACGAAGGCTGGGGCATGCCGATCATCGAGGCGCAGGCGGTCGGGCGGCCGGTCGTCACCAGCAACGTGACCTCAATGCCCGAGGCGGCCGGCGCCGGCGGCGCCTGCCTCGTCGACCCGTTCGACGTCGCCAGCATCCGGGCGGGCATTAGCCGAGTGCTCGACGACGAAGCCTATGCGCATGGCCTGATCGAGGCCGGGCTCGACAATGCGGCGAAATACACCGTCGACAGGATCGCGGCCGATTATGCCGCCCTCTATCGCTCGGTCGCGGCCGGGAGCCGCCGCTGATCTCGACTTTCGCAACAGCGCCCTCTAGACGGGCGGCGGCAGAAGCTTTCACCGATTGGAACCTTGGTTGTGTGCGGAATAGCGGGATCGTTCGCCTTTCGCGATTCGGCCGCCGCGCCGGATGAGCGAAACCTGCTGGCGGTCCGCGAGGCGCTCCACAGCCGGGGGCCCGATGGCGCCGGTTTGTGGCAAAGCGAGGATCGGCGGGTCGCCTTCGCTCACCGGCGGCTGGCGATCATCGATCTCGAGGATCGCGCGCTTCAGCCGATGCACTGGCACGACGGCTCGCTGACGATCATCTTCAACGGCGAGATCTACAATTTCCGGGCCTTGCGCGAGGAGCTCGAACGCGAGCGCGGCATCCGGTTCCGGACTGAGAGCGACACCGAGGTGCTGCTCGCCTTGTTCGCGATCCACGGCGCCGGCATGATCCATCGGCTGCGCGGCATGTTCGCGCTCGCGATCTGGGACAATGTCCGGCGCCGGCTGTTCCTTGCCCGCGACCCTTACGGCATCAAGCCGCTTTATTATGCGGAAGGCGGCGGGCTGCTCCATTTCGCGTCGCAGGTGAAGGCGCTGCTCAAGCACCCGGCGATCAGCCGCCAATCCGATCCGGCCGGGCTGGTCGGATTCCAGCTGATGGGCTCGGTGCCCGAACCCTTCACTCTCTACCGGGCGATCCGGGCGCTGCCGGCCGGGCACTTCATGTGGATCGACCGGGATGGCGTCGGCTCGCCGCAACGCTATGCCCACGTCGCCGAGCGGCTCGCCGCCGCCACGCCCGACGACGCCAGCCCGATCGGGGCGGTGGTCGCCGACGCCGCGCTGGACAGCGTTCGCGCCCACCTCGTGGCCGATGTGGAAGTCGGCGTGTTCCTCTCCTCCGGGATCGATTCGGGTTCGCTCGTCGGGCTGATGCGAGATGCGGGCCAGCAGCGCATCCGGGCGTTCACCTTGGGTTTCGAGGAGCTCGCCGGCACGCCGGCCGACGAAGTGCCGCTGGCCCGGACCGTCGCTCGGCATTATGGCGCCGAGCATCATGTCGAGCTGGTCACCCGGGCGAGCTTCGACGATGACGCGGATCGCATTCTCGATGCCATGGACCAGCCCAGCATCGACGGCATCAACAGCTGGTTCGTCAGCAAGACCGCGCACAATGGCGGCCTCAAGGTCGTGCTGTCGGGCCTCGGCGGGGACGAGCTGCTCGCCGGCTACTCGACCTTCGAGACCGTGCCGCGAATGCGGCGGCTCGGCCGATGGACGACTCGGCTTCCCTTTGCCGGCCGGTTCGCAAGAACCCTGATCGGGCGATTCGCGCCCGATTGGGCGCGCCGCAACTCGAAGACGCTGGGCGTGCTCGACTATGCCGGCAGCTGGGAAGGCAGCTATCTGCTCCGCCGCGCCACCATGCTGCCCTTCGACCTCGATCGCGGCCTCGACCGCGACACCGTCCGCGAGGGCCTCGACCGGCTCGCCCCGCTCGACCTGATCGGCCGCGCCATGATTCCGGACCCGGGCGAGGACCGGCGCCGGGTCTGCGCGCTCGAATCCTCGCTCTACATGCGCAACCAGCTGCTGCGCGACGCCGACTGGGCCAGCATGGCCCACTCCCTGGAGCTGCGCGTGCCTTTCGTCGATTGGCCGACGCTCGGCCGGATCGCGCCGATCACCCACCGGCTCGGCGATCGCGCCGGCAAGCTCGCTTTGGCGAACGCGCCGTCCGCGCCGCTCCCGGCGGAGGTGATGAACCGGGGGCGGACCGGCTTCACCGTCCCCGTCGGCAAATGGATCGGGGCCGGCCAGACGATCAGCAGCGGCCTGGCGTCGCGGCAATGGTCGGGGCGGGTGTCCGCCGCGTTCACCGGGGCTTAGCTCGGCGGTGAACGGGGCGGAAATGGAATCGGATGGCCGGCCGACCGTGCTGGTCCTGCTCGGCTGCTTCCGCGAAGAGCATGAGGCGACCGGACCGAACCAGAGCATGCTCGGCATGGCGCGCCTGCTCGGCCATCGTTTCCGCTTTCGGGTGCTGGCGGAGGAGCCGGCGCCGGCGCTCTCCGGCTGGACGAAGGTCGGCGGAGTCGAGCAGCGGGCGCTCCGCCAGGGGCGGCTGGGCGCCCGCGGGCTGCGCGCGGCATTGCGCGCCACGCCGCACGACATCCTCGTCATGAACAGCATCTTCTGCCGCCAGCTCACGATCCCCGCTTTGCTGATGCGGCGGCTTGGGCTGGTCCCGAGGAAGCCCGCCTTGCTCGCTCCGCGCGGCGAATTCTCGCCCGGCGCGCTGGCGCTCAAGCCGGGCCGGAAGCGCTTCTACCTCAAAGTGCTGCGGCGCCTGCGGCTGCTCGACGGAGTCGCCATCCAAGCGACGACCGACGACGAAGCGGCGATGATAAGGCAGGCATTTCCGGCCGCCGAGATCGTGCTCGGGCCGAATGTCCGCACCCTCGCGCCGTTGCCGCCGCATGCGGCCGGGGATCCGTCCGCGCCGCTCCGGATCGCCTTTCTCAGCCGCATCGACCGCAAGAAGAACCTGGATTTCGCGCTGCGCTGCCTGGCGCGATCCGGGATCCAAGCCGATTTCAGCATCTACGGCCCGGTCACCCACGACGATTATTGGGTGGAGTGCCAGCGGCTCATCGCCGGAATGCCCGACACCGTCAGGGTGACCTATCATGGCGCGGTCGGCCAGCAGGCCGTGCCCGAGGAATTGGCGCGCCACGATTTGTTCTTCCTGCCGACGCGCGGCGAGAATTACGGGCATGCGATCGTCGACGCGCTGGCGGCCGGCCTGCCAGTCCTGCTCAGCGACCAGGTGCCCTGGCGCGGCCTGGCGGAAGCGGGAGCCGGCTGGGCGCTGCCGCTCGACGACGAGGCCGGCTTCGTCGCCGCGCTGCGGGAGATGGCGGGCCGCTCGCCGGGCGAACGGCTCGCGACGAGGCGGGCGGCGCGCGCCTATGTCGAGGACCGGCTTGCCGGGGATGGCGCGGTGGCGACGCTCGACGCCTGCCTCACGCAATTGCTCGATCCGGCGGCGGCGAAGCGCCAGGGATGAGCATCAACCGCCGCATCGCGCGCAATCTTTCCGGGCAGGCCGCGAATATCATCGTCACCTTCGCCGATCGGATCGTCCTGACGGCGGTGCTGATCCGCGCCTGGGGAGTCGACGTCTTCTCCGATTGGGCGACGGTGATGGCGGGAACCGGCCTGCTGCTGCTCAGCGAATTCGGTTTCCAGATGCTGCTCGGCAACACGCTGGTCCGGGCGGGCGGGCGAGGCCGGGCGCGCGTCTTTCAGAGGCTGGTGGGGATCGGCCTGTTTTTTTATGTGGTTGTCGGGTTTGCGGTGCTCGCGATCGTGGTCGGGATCTTCCTCTTCGGCGACGTCGGGGCGATGTTCGAATTGCGCGGCATGGCCGGCGCCGCGACCGTTTTCCTGATCCTCGGCCTCTACCAGGTGCTTCGAGTCGCCCGAAGCGGGATCATCCAGGTCTTCCGCGGCAAGGGCCAGGCCTACCAGCTGATCTGGACCGACGCTCGCGCCCAGGCCGCCGCCATCCCGCTCGCCGTCGCCGCGGCCTGGGCCGGGGGCGGCCCGATCGCCGTCGCCGCCATCTATCTGGTCACCGAGGTGATCATCGGCGAGCTCTGGGCGATCTGGCTGGTCAGGCGGCGCTTCCCCGACGTTCGGCTGCGCCCGGTCCGTCCCTCGATGGCCGAGATGCAGGCGCTCGCCCGAACCCTCCCCTGGTACGGCTGGCTGGCCAGCGCGACGATCCTGATGCTGCAGCTGCCGGTCCTCATCATCGCCTGGCTCGGGCTGGGCGGCCCGCCGCTGATCGCGTTCGTGGTGCAGCGGATGCTGGTCAATTTCGGCAAGCTGCTTTCGAACGCGGTTTCGCTGGCGATCGGCATCGAGCTTGCCGACATCAGCGCCCGGGCGAGCGCCGCCGAGCGGACCGAAGGAGTCCGCCTGGTCGCTCGAGCCGGCACCGCCCTGGCGGCGCTGCTGATCGCCGGGCTGCTGAGCTTCGGCGACCCGCTGATCCGCTTCTGGACCGGCGAGGAGGAGCTCGGATCGTTCGCCATCCTGTTCTGGCTGCTGCTGCCGATGGTCGTCATCGCTCCGGCGGTCCCGCTGCAGATGCTGACCATCTATGTGAACCGGCCCAAGCCGCAGGCGGCGGCGAGCCTGGTCCAGATCGTGGTCGGAGTGTCGCTCGCCGCGATCGCCGGCAGCATGTACGGCGTCGCCGGCGTGGCTTTCGGGGTCGCCATGGGCGAGGCGCTGGGCCTCGGCGTCGTTCTGCCTCTGCTGGCGGCCCGCCGGGTCCAGGTCCGCTACTGGGCGCTGCTGGCCGAATGCGCGGTGCTGCTCGCCATGGCGCTGCTTTGGTCGGGACCGATCGGCTGGGCGGCCACCCTCCTGTTTGCGGTCGACACCATCCCCGGCCTGGCGGCGGCGATCGCCGGCTGGACGCTGACCGCGGCGCTGCCGGTGATGCTTCTCGGCCTGCCGGCAAGCTCGCGGTCCAGCCTACTGGCGCACGCCCGCCGCCTGCTGTAGAGGGTCCGCCGATCCCGACCGCCGCCATGCAAAGAGCCCTCCCCATATTCGGTCCGCGCCGCGCGCCGCAGGATATCTCGCCGCCGCTGTGGGAGATCGTCACCCTGCTCGGATCGGTGGCGACGCTGGGGATTCTCCACATGGCCGGCGTTTACGAGCTGGTGAACGTCGCCGGCCCCGTCCTGCTGGCGGCAATCCTCGGCATTGCCAATTGGAAGATGGTGCGGGGGAACCCGACCGCGATCTGGACCCCGCTCTTTTCGTTCCGGCTGGGCGTGCTCGTCTTCCTGGCGTTCGGCGCACTCGTTCCCTATCTCGTCAGCGACCCGCTGGTCGACCGGATCAAGAGCCTTTACCCCTATTCCGAGGAAGAGGCCGCCAAGACCAACCTCCTCTGGTTCGTCTACGCCGCTCTGATCATCAGCTCGGCCAAGCTCGCCAGCGTCTTCCGCGGCTCCGAGACGCCGGTCGATATCGGCGGCGCGCTCGAAGGATGGACGACGGCGAAGCTCGGCATCATGTTCTTCGCCGTCGGGATTTCCTATTCGCTGCTGATCGACCTGCCGAGGCAGCTCGAGCTGTTCGCGGTCCTCGTCCCCGGCTCGCTCACCTTGGTGTTCCTGACCGCCAATTCGGTCGGCACCTTCCTGCTCACCTATCATGCCCTCCAGCGAGGCGGCGCCTGGTACCTGCTGATCGGGCTGATCCTCGTGCTCCAAATCGCCCTCGGGCTCATTCTCTACAATAAATCGATGATCCTGCTCCCGATCCTCCTGTCGGGCCTCGCCATCCTCTTCGATCGGGTGACTCTGCCGCGAGTCATCGGCATCACCGTGATGCTTGTCGCGGCGCTCAACCTTCTCCAGCCGGCGGTCGCCCAGGCCCGCGACCTGCACGTGATGACCTACGGCCACGCCGCCGGGGCGACGACCGGCGGATCGGTCGGCGAGCGGCTGAGCAACGTCACCTCATTGTGGACCGACGGCCCGCTCCGCGAGAACGAGACCGGCGAAGGCCTGATCCGGCTGAGCTATCTCAACATCGGGACGTTCATAATCACCCAATATGATGTCGGCCTGCCGGGCAATTCGATCGAAGCCGCGACCTACGCCCTGATCCCGAGGTTCATCTGGCCGCAAAAGCCGACCGTGAGCGATGCAGGGCGAGAACTTTATTATCGCATCACCGGCGAGGAATCGAGCTTCCTGGCGCCGACGACGGCCGCCGACCTCTACTGGAACATGGGCTGGGGCGGCCTTTTGCTGCTGACCCCGGTCCTCGGCCTGCTGCTGTGGATGGCGACGCTGGCATCCTATTCGATCGTGCGCGCCGAGGACTGGTTCATGATGCCGTTCGTGCTGATCGCCTTCCTGGTCGGCCTCGGCACCGATCAAAGCTTCGTGTCCGGCATCTTCGTGCCCGGGGTCGCGGCCATCATCGCTTTCTACTTCCTGCGATTTTCAAAGGCGTTCGCAGCCGTGGTGTCGGCGCCGCAGGGCGGCCGCGGGCCGCCGCGCACGCCGACCGGGCGGGCCCGCTGACGCCCCCAACTTTCCTTGCGTCATCGGGAAACCTCGGATAGCAGCGGGCTCGCGACAGAAGATGAGAGAAAACAACCGTATGTACCCGCGGCTCCTTTCCGTGCTCGTGCTCGCCGTCTCGGTCGCCGGCTGCGCCTCCAGCTATCGCGGCTTCGGGCCCGATTCGACCGCCGTGTCCGTTCAGCAGGAGCTGCCGCCGCCCGATCTGGCGCAGCCGATCGTCCCCAATTACCGCCTCGGCCCCGCCGACGCGATCACGGTGCGGGTCTTCGGCGTCACGGACCTGGATCTCGAAACGACGATCGACAGCTCGGGCAGCATCAACATGCACCTGATCGGCGAGGTCCGGGCAGCCGGCCTCACCGCCGGCGAGCTCAGCCAGGCGATCGCGAACGGCCTGCGCGGCCGCTATGTCAGGGACCCGCGCGTTTCGGTCGCCGTCAGGGAAGTCCGAAGCCAGCTGATGACCGTGGACGGCGCCGTCCAGCAGCCCGGCACCTATCCCGTGCTCGGCAACATGTCGCTGATGCGCGCCATCGCGACGGCGCGCGGCACCACCGAATTCGCGATGGTCGAGAGGGTCGCTGTGTTCAGGACGGTCAACAACCAGCCGATGGCCGCCTTGTTCAGCCTGCGCGACATTCGCGAGGGTCGCTATCCAGACCCGGCAATTTATCCTAACGATGTGGTCATGGTCGGGGAAAGCGGCTCGCGGCGATTCATGAGAGACGTGCTCCAGGCACTTCCGGCGCTGGGCGTCTTCACGCCGTTGCTCGCCGCCAGCAACAACAATTGATCGAGGACGATTTGAATACGAATTTCGTGCCGGCGACTCCGGGTGCTGACGGGACGGCCGGCGTTGACCTCGGCCACACCCTTCCGCCCGCCGACAGCCTGAGCGGGCCGGAGGGACCGTCCTATGCCGGCGGCCAGGAGGCCGTGCTTCGGCGTTACTGGCGGATCTTCATCAAGCGCCGCTGGGTGATCGCCGGCGTGATCCTCGCCGTGCTGCTCGCCGGCATGGCGATGGCCGTGCTCAGCCAGCGCCTGTACAGTGCCAGCGCGAGGATCGAGATCGCGCGCGAGGCGGCCCAGGTCATCGACCTCGGCATGGAACGGCCGGCCGCCGGCCGCGATCAGGAATTCTATCAGACCCAATATGCGCTTCTGAAGAGCCGGGCGCTTGCCGGCGCGGTCGTCCGCGACCTGCGCCTTGCCGACAACGAGGCGTTCCTGACCGGTTTCGGCCAGGGCGATCCGACCCAGCTTCCCCAGCAGCGCGAGGCCCGCGAACGGATCGCGACCGGCCTCGTCATGCGCAGCACCGAAGTGGTCCCGGTGCGCATGTCGAGCGTCGTCGACGTGCGCTATACCAGCCCCGACCCCAATCTCGCCGCTCAGGTCGCCAATGCGATCGCCGACAATTTCATCCAGTTCAACCTGACCCGCCGCTACGAAGCCAATTCCTATGCCCGCAACTTCCTCCAGAACCAGCTCGGCCAGGTCCGCCAGCGGCTCGAGGATTCGGAGCGCCGGGCGGTCGGCTATGCGGCGCAGAACCAGATCATCAACGTCGCCCCGACCCGCTCGGGCCCCGAGGGGCAGACCCAGCAGGCCGAGCAATCTCTGGTCACCAACAGCCTGACCGCCGCCAACAGCGCGCTCAGCGAGGCCCGCGCGGCGAGAATCGTCGCCGAGAGCCGGGCCCGGCAGGCGGGCGGCGGCGCCGATCCCGCCGAGGCGCTGCAGAACAGCGCGGTCAACGCGCTGCGCCAGGAGCGGGCGGCGTTGCGCGCTCAACATGAACGGCAGCTCAGCGATTTCGGCCCGGACTATCCCGCCGTTCGCGCGGCAGCGGCGCAGCTCGCCGAACTCGACCGCCAGGTCGCCGCCGAGACCGGGCGGATCCGCGGCAGCGTGAGCGGCGACGCGTCGCGGCGCTTCCAGGAGGCGGTGAGGACCGAACGGGAACTCGCGCAAGAGGTCGAGCAGCTCAAGGCGGGCGCCATCGACCTCAGGCGGCGAAGCATCCAATACAATATCTTCCAGCGCGACGTCGATACCAACCGGGCGCTCTACGATGCCTTGCTCCAGCGCTACAAGGAGATCGGCATCGCCGGCGGCGTCGGCACCAACAACGTGTCGATCGTCGATCGGGCGCTGGTGCCGGGATCGCCGTTCAGCCCCAATATCCGGCTCACCATCCTGCTCTCGCTGCTCATCGGCATCGTGCTCGGCGCGATCGTCGCCCTGCTCCTCGAGCAGCTCGACGAATTGGCGATCCTGCCGGAAGACTTCCAGAACAAGCTCGGCGTGCCGTTGCTCGGCAGCGTGCCGGCGACCCGCAACGCGGATCCGATCGAATTGCTGTCCGATCCGAAGTCGGTCGTCTCCGAAGCCTATCTGTCGATCCTGACCGGCCTGCAATTCTCGACGTCGCACGGCACGCCGCGCTCGCTGCTGATGGCGAGCACCCAGCCGGGCGAAGGCAAGTCGACGACCGCGCTCGCCGTCGCGCAAAGCATCGCCAAGGTCGGCAAGACGGTCGTGCTGATCGACGGCGACATGCGCAACCCGTCGATCCACAAGGTCCTCAAGACCGAGAATAAGAGCGGCCTCAGCAACCTGCTCGTCGGCGACGGCACTCTGGACGATCATCTGCTGCGCACCGAGACGGCCAATCTCTGGGCGATCCGATCGGGCCCGATACCGCCCAATCCGGCCGAATTGCTCGCCGGATCGACGCTGGAGGAGGTGCTGCGCAACGCGCTGGCCCGATTCGATCATGTCGTGATCGACGGCCCGCCGGTGCTCGGCCTCGCCGATTCGCCGCTGCTCGCCAGCGCCGTCGAGGCGACGATCTTCGTGATCGAGGCCCGCCGGACGAGAACCGGCCAGGCGCGCCAGGCGATCCGGCGGTTGAAGGCGGTGCGGACGCCGATCGTCGGCGCGGTGCTGACCAAGCTCGACATCCAGCAGGCCGGCTATGGCTACGGCTATGGCTACGATTACCAATACGGCCACTGAGCCGCCCCGCCTCCCCGAGGGGAGCGCTTCGACGCGAGGTTTCTCAAGATGTGCGGCATCGCCGGCTATCTAGGACGCTTCGCGCCGACCCTTCTGCCGAGGATGGCGGCCAGGATCGCCCATCGCGGGCCCGACGACGAGGGCTTCTTCACCGACCCCGAGGCGGGGCTCGGCCTCGCCCACCGGCGGCTCTCGATCCTCGATCCGTCGCCGGCCGGCCACCAGCCGATGGCGAGCGGATCGGGCCGCTACACCATCTCCTACAATGGCGAGATCTATAATTTCCCCGAGCTGAAGCGGGCGCTGGAGCGACGGGGGGTGAGTTTCCGGAGCAATTGCGACACGGAGATGATCCTCGAGCTTTACGAGCGCGAGGGGCCTGACTGCTTCGCCCGCCTCAACGGCATCTTCGCGCTGGCGATCTGGGATTCGCGGGAACGCGCTCTGACCCTGGCCCGCGACGGCGTCGGCGTGAAGCCGCTCTATCTCGCCCGAACGCCGGCCGGTTTCGCCTTCGCCAGCGAGATGAAGGCGCTGCTCGAGGTGCCCGGCCTCGATCGGACGATCGATCCGGTCGCCGCAATCTCCTATCTCTCCTATCTCTGGTCGCCGGGCGCGCGAACGATGATGCGCGGCGTCGAGAAGCTGTCGCCGGGGACCTGGCTCCGGGTCGGGCGGGACGGGCCTCGCGGCGAGGGGCGCTTCTACAGCCTGCCCTTGCCCGCGCCGCTAACATCGGCGAGCGACGCGGAGCTGATCGACGGGACCCGGAACGCGCTCGAAACGGCCGTCCAGCGCCAGATGCTGGCCGACGTCGAGGTCGGCGCCTTCCTGTCCGGCGGGCTCGATTCGAGCGCGATCGTCGCCTTCGCCCGCCGCCATTCGGGCGCCGGCCGGCTGCAATGCTTCACGATCGACTATTCCGAGCGGCCGGAAGAGGCCGGCGAGCTGGTTCCCGATCTGCCCTATGCGCGCCTGGCCGCCCGGCACCTCGACGTCGACCTCCACGAGGTCCGGGTCGACGCCGGCATGGCGGACGATTTCGAGCGTCTCGTCTATCAGCTCGACGAGCCGGAAGCGGACCCCGCCGCGCTCAACAATCTCTACATCGCCGAGCTCGCCCGCAAGAACGGAATCAAGGTGCTGCTCAGCGGCACCGGCGGCGACGACATCTTCACCGGCTACCGTCGTCACCGCGCCGCCCAGCTCGACCGGCTCTGGCGCGGCATTCCCGGCTGGGGCCGGCGGGCGCTCCAGGCCGGCGGGCGCCGCCTGCCGACGGGATCGACCGGATTGCGCCGCGCGCGCAAGCTGCTCGAGGGCATCGGCGGCGATCCCGACCGGCGGCTCGCCGGCTATTTCGAGTGGCTGTCGCCGGACGCCGCCGCCGGGCTGCTGAAGGGGCAGACGGCGGGGCTCGCCGAAACCGCGCGCAAGCCGCTGCTCGACGTGCTCGAGGCGACTCGCCATTTGCCGGCGGTGGAGCGCGTGCTCCGGCTCGACCAGCTGTTCTTCCTGACCGACCACAACCTCAATTATACCGACAAGACCGGAATGGCCGCCGGAGTCGAGATCAGGGTGCCGTTCCTCGATCCGGACCTGGTCGCCTGGGCCGCCGCCGTCCCCACCGACAGGAAGATCCGGCGCGGCGAAACCAAATGGGTGCTTCGCAAGGCGATGGAGACGCTGCTGCCGAGCGAGATCATCCACCGGCCGAAGACCGGCTTCGGCGTGCCGCTCCGCGCCTGGCTGCGCACCGGCATGAGGCCGATGATGGAGGAGCTGCTCGCGCCCGCCGCGCTGGCGGAGCGGGGGCTGTTCGACCCCGCCGCGGTCGCGGCGCTGCGCGGGGACAGCCTGGCCGGACGCCGCGACGGCAGCTATGCCTTGCTCTCGATCATGGCGATCGAGCTCTGGGCCCGCCGCTTCCTCGACGAGGGGCAGTCGTCGAGCGAAGCGGCCTAATCCGCCATCAGCTTCCGCGCCAGTTCGTCCAGCCCGACCGAGGCCCGCCAGCCGAGCCGCGCCCGGGCGAGGCCGGGATCGGCATGGTGGACGACGATGTCCGACGGCCGCGGCGGCGACGCCTGGATCCGGACATGGGCGCGCCAGTCGAGCCCCGCTTCGGCGAAGCAGCGCTCGACCAGCTCGGCGAGGCTGTGGCTTCGGCCGGTGGCGATGACGAAGTCCTCCGCGTCGTCCTGCTGAAGCATTCGCCACATCGCATCGACATGTTCGGGCGCCCAGCCCCAGTCCCGGACCACCCCGACATTGCCGAGCTCGATCGTCTCGCCGGAGCCGCCCGCGATCCGCTTCGCCGCCGCGACGACCTTGCCGACCGCGAAGCTTTCCGGGCGAAGCGGCGATTCGTGGTTGAACAGGAAGGCGGAGCAGGCGAAGCGGCCGTCCGCCGCCCGAGCCGCAGCGACGAGATGGTGGGCGGCGCATTTGGCGGCGGCATAGGGGCTTTTCGGCCGGAACGGCGAGACCTCGGTCGCCGGCGAGTTGGCGCTCGTCTCGCCGAAGCAATCGCCCGACGCCGCATTGAGGATTCGGACCCCGGAAGGCGCGGCGGCGAGGACGTTCGCCAGGCCGACGGCCGAGGCGACCAGCGTTTCCACCGGCTTTCCGAACGACAGCCGGACCGAGCTTTGCGCGGCGAGATAGTAGATTTCGTCGGGCCGAAGCGCAGTCACCGCCGCGCTCACCGCGCCGCCGTCGGCGGGGTCGAGACGGTGGAGCCCGACCTCGCCCGCGACTTCGAGACGGGCCAGATTGCCGGGCGCGCGGCCGGTGTCGCCGCGAGTTGTGCCGAGCACCGCATAACCCTCGGCGAGGAGCAGTCGGGCCAGATAGGCGCCGTCCTGCCCGGTGACTCCGAAGATCAGGGCTTTCCTGGCCATGACCGCGTTCAGCCCGAAGGCCGGTCAAGCCTTTGCAGGTCCGCCTCGACCATTTCCGCGATCAGCTCGGGAAATCCGGTCCGCGGCTGCCAGCCGAGAATGCGGCGCGCCTTCGACGCATCGCCGACCAGCAGATCGACCTCCGCGGCACGATAGTAACGCGGATCGATCTTGACGATGTCCCGCCCCGAGCCGGCGCAGCGGCCGATCTCGCCGGCGCCTTCGCCGGCCCATTCGAGCGTGATTCCGACCAGGCCGAACGCCGTTTCCACCAATTCGCGGACCGTCCGCGTCTCTCCGGTGGCAAGCACGTAATCGTCCGGCCGATCCTGCTGCAGCATCTGCCACATGCCGTCGACATAGTCGCGGGCATGGCCCCAATCCCGCCTCGCCTCGAGATTGCCGAGATAGAGCTGATCCTGCTCGCCCCTGCTGATCGCGGCGGCGGCGCGGGTCACCTTGCGGGTGACGAAGGTTTCCCCCCTGAGCGGGCTCTCATGGTTGAACAGGATGCCGCTCGACGCGTGCAGGCCATAGGCTTCGCGATAATTGACCGTCGCCCAATGAGCGAACAACTTGGCGACGCCGTACGGGCTTCGCGGATGGAACGGGGTCGATTCGCGCTGCGGCGCCTCCTTGACGAGGCCGAACATCTCGGACGTCGAGGCCTGGTAGAAACGAGTCTCCTCCTGGAGGCCGCAGATCCGGATGCCCTCGAGGAGACGAAGCGCGCCGAGCGCATCGGCATTGGCGGTATATTCCGGCGATTCGAAGCTCACCGCGACATGACTTTGCGCGGCCAGGTTGTAAATCTCGTGGGGTCGGGTTTCCTGGAGAAGACGAACTATATTCGTCGAATTGGTCAGATCCCCGTAATGAAGAAAAAGCCTCGCTCCGGATTCATGAACATCCTGGTAAAGATGGTCGATGCGGGACGTATTGAAGGACGAGGAGCGACGGCGCATGCCGTGCACTTCATATCCTTTCGAGAGCAATAGCTCGGTCAAATAGGCGCCGTCCTGTCCCGTTATGCCTGTGACTAAAGCTCTCTTCATTTCCATCCTAAAATCCTATTCGTCGAAGCGGGACGCATATCGAACCTTGGCGGCTTTGCAACCGGCGCGCGGCGCTCAGCTCATCCGCCGAGCTCGCGCCTGACGACCGCCATCAGCTCCCGCGCCCGCTCATAATAACTATAGGCAGGGACCGCGCGGCGATAGGCGCGCTCGATCATCTCCGAGCGCCGATCGGGCCGGGCGAGATAATGTTCCACCTGGGCGTGGAGCGAGCCCGGCGTGTCGAACACGTCGATCTCCGTGCCCGGCTCGAACAAGGTCCGGATCTCCTCATTGTCCTCGTGGAGCATGAACCCCTTGCAGGCGGGAATCTCGAAGGTTCGGGTCGAGACATGGTCGCGCCAGCCGTTTGGGCCGGGGCCGAGCTGGATGGCGATGTTGACCCGGGAGCGCTGGATCAGCTCCGCCATGAGGTCGCCGGTCACCCGCCCCATCAGCCTGCAATCGGCGAGCGGCGTGCCGGGCGCGTATTCGCCCCATCGTTCGCCGACGATCAACATCCGCCGGTGGGGAAGAGCGCCCGCGAGCCCCGCCAGCCACTTCGCCTTATAGGGATCGGGCATGCCGACATAGGCGATGTCGTAATGATAATCGTCTTCGCTCATCCGGTCCCAATGCGGCCAATGCGCCATCGGCGAATAGCCGTGATGGACCATGAAGGACCGCCCCGGGCCGCGCAGATCGTCGAGATAGTCGCGATGGAACGACTTGGTCGTGATCAGCAGATCGACATCGCGGATCACCGACCGATCGACGTCGGGATAGTCGAAATGCCGGTCCGGATAAACCAGCGCGGTGCGCATCCCGATGGCGCGCAGCGCCGCCAGGGTCTCGGGCGCGAGGAAGCTTCCCTTCAAAGTCAGGAACAGGCCCGGGCCGATCGCCGCCGCCGCGCGGAGGATCTCCGCATTATAGGCGCGGCGGCCGAACGGCGTCAGCAGCCGGCCGGCGACCCTCAGGGCGAGGTTCGGGCTGCGCAGGAAATGGTCGAGGAGAGCGACCTCCTGGACATTGTGGCCGAGATTGCGCAGCCCCTGCGCGATCGCGCGCTCCGACGCGCCGTGCCAGAAATCGCCGGCGAACAGCACGTTGCGGAAAGGGCTCCCGGCCACGGCGGAAGCCTGCGAATTTCCCTCGTCCGCCGGGGACGTCTGCGCTGCATCCGTCATCAGCGCGAACCGAATCCCGTCATCATCGTCTTCAGCGTCCGGAACATGATGAGGCCGTCCAGCCAGGGCGAGAAGTTCTTGATGTAGAAGAAGTCGTATTGCAGCTTCCAGAGCACGTCCGTCACTTCGGCGACATGGCCCTGATTGACCTGGGCCCAGCCGGTGATGCCGGGCTTCACGATGTGCCGGTAGCGATAAAAGGGCAGCTCCCTTTCATACCATTTGGATAGCACCTCGGCCTCCGGCCGCGGCCCGATCAGGCTCATTTCGCCGCGCAGGATATTGAGGAGCTGGGGCAGTTCGTCGATCCGATAGCGGCGCAGCACCCGGCCGACCTTGGTGATTCGCGGATCGTCCTCGTTGGTGATCGCCCCGCGCAGATCGTCCTTTTCCACGTCCGGGCGGTGAATCATGGTGCGGAACTTAAAGACGTTGAACGGGGTGCCGCCATAGCCGACGCGGCGCTGCCGGAACAGGACCGGGCCGGGCGAATCGAAGCGCACGAAGACGGCCGCGACGAGCAGGAAGGGAAGCAGGATGAGGCCGCCGACCAAAGCGACGACGAAATCGATCGCCTCCTTGATCTTGAAATAGGCGCGCGCCGGGATCAGCGAGCCGAAGCTGTTTTCCGACAGATGATCGATCTGCACCCGCCCGGTCAGCGATTCCCGCAAATCCTTGACGTGATAGACGGTCGTCCCGGCCAACGCGCTGTCGGCGAGGAAGCGCTCCCATTTGTCGGGCAGATCGGCGCGGAAGTCCGCGACCAGGGCGTCGTAGGTGAGCGGCGACGGATCGTTCGGCGTCTTCAGCCGCACCCATTCGACCTGCTCGACGTCCTTGAGCTGGACCGCGCCGAACGGAACGATTCCGACGCGCAGCGAGCGGTCGCGCTGCGCCATGAAGAACAGGATGAAATACCAGATCAGCGACAGGATATAGCCCGAAGCGAGGAGGAAACGGCTGTAATCCATCCTCGCCATCAGGAAGAAGAGCGGGATGATGCCGTAAGCCACCGAAAAGCTCGGCAGGATATAATAGCCGGCGCGGATCCCCGGATAGATGGTCAGGCTGCGATAGATGTAGAAGCCGAACACCGCCGCGAACAGGCTCGCCAGGGCCGAGTTGCGCACCTGGACGACCTCGACCAGCGCCGGATCCACGGCGATCCTGATCAGCCAGGGGAGGAGGACGGCGAACAGGATCGCGCCGCCGAGCTGGAAGCGCATGCTGTAGCGAAAGCGGGCGCGGTACCGCTTCTTGTTGATTGGAGATTGGAGCACCGCGCGGGTTCCTGTGATGAAATGAGAATTTTCGTGCCGCGTTTAGCGATTGGCGGGCAGCTTGGCTACCGGCTGATCCGATGCCTATCTCCCGGCATAGAGGGGGATTTTCTCGCGGGGAACGGCCAGGGTTTCCCATGACGAAGGTGACGCCGGCCGATCCGGGTCGATCCGATCGAGGGCGTCGAAAACCGCATAATCGTGGGCGGAGAAGATTTCCAGGCAAGCGGCGCGGTATTGACGATAGACCTCGATCTCGATCAGCGGGCGGGCGGTCGCCAGCAGCCGGGAGGCACCGGCCAGGATCATCATCTCGGCGCCTTCGGCATCGCACTTGACGAAGGTCGGCGCGGGATAACGCTCCAGCGCCCAATCGAGAGTCACCGTCTTCACCGTGAGCAGCTCGCGGACTCCGCCCATGTCCCAGCGCGCGATCGTTCCGGCCAGCGAGTTGGTCGAGCGGCCGCGGACCGAGACCCGGAACGCGGCGCTGCCGACCTTGTCGCTCACCGCGGCATGAACGATCGTCACGTCGAGATCGGGATTGTCGGCGCTCGTCCGGGCGAGCAGATCCTGATTGAACGGATCCGGCTCGAACGCCACCACGACCGCGCCCGCATGAGCGGCGGGAAAGCTGAAGACGCCCATATTGGCGCCGACGTCCCAGACGACGTCGCCCGGCCGGACGAACCGATCCACCCAGCCGAGAAGATAGGCCTCGAACCTGGCATCCCCGGGCATGAGGATGCCGAGATGGTTGCCCGGCGAGAGATGGATCGGACGCCGCCCGAAGCGGCGCGGCAACCGCGCCCGGAAACGAATGTCGCGGCAAAGGCGCTCGGCGGCGCTGCGCACGATGGCGGGCATCCTCATCGGCCGGCCGTTCAGCGCCCTTCGGGGGCGAGGCCGGGGGCGGGGGCGGGGGCCGGGGCCGCGCCGGGCGCGAGCACCACCAGGATGTTCGGATCCATCGGAAAGCGCTCGCCGAAATAGGCATAGCCGAGGATCGTCTCGACGAGGTCGCGCAGCCGGTAAGCGAGCCAGGTCCTGATCGCGCTCCTCATGCCCCGCGCCCGCGGCCGCGGATTCTGTTCGCGGACCAGGCGGAAGCCGGACAGCATCGCCATCTGGGCCACGGATTCGCCGGTGAGCGGCTTGCCGTGAGTCATGTCGGAATGATGATAGCGGCCGAAGAAGGGGCTGTAGCCGTTGGGGAAGCGGGCGACGATCACGCCGTCCGGCTTGAGTACGCGCCGCGCCGTTTCGAGGAAGGACGAAAACGCCTCGCGATCGAGATGCTCGAGGACGTCGATGGCGACGACGAGGTCGACCGGGCGCGGCTCCGGCGCCCTGAGCGAAACCTGATGGCCGCGCGCGCGCGCCGCCTCGACCGCCTCCGGCCTGACCTCGATGCCGCTGACGCGATGGCCCGCTTGCTTCGCCCAATCGAGAAAGGAGCCGTCGCCAAAGCCGATTTCCAGGATGTCGAGCGCGCCGGTCTTGCCGCCCGTGGCGACAATATGCTCGAACATTTCGGGCTGGACGGCCGCGGCGCCTTCCGACCAGCCCTTGAATTCATTGTAGCGCGAATAGAGCGGATCCTGGTTCATGCCGCCCCAATGTCACGTGGGCGGCGCAAAGGCCAGAGACGAACAGGCAAGATATTGAGATTCAAGCTTTCGTCGGAACGGAGGAGGGAGGGCCGACCGGCTCAGGGTCCGGCCTAGGGTCCGGACTCAATTAGAAAAGGGCCTTGCTGCAGGCTAATCAAGCTAGTCATCCCGGCGAAGGCCGGGAGCCATGAAATCGGACACTGAAATCCGGCTTTGGCGGCGTCGCCTTTGCTTGACGATCGGTGTTCATGGGTCCCGGCCTTCGCCGGGATGACTCTGAAGTGGCTAGCAAATCCCCCCAATCTGCGGATCGTCTAATTGAGTACGGACCCTAGCCGTCCGCCGGCAGAGCGCGGACGAAGCGCTCCAGCCGCTCGCGTTCGGCCGAGAGGGCCGCCGGGCTTTCGACGAGGATGGTCCGGGCGTCCTGATCGACGGCGAGGATGCGCGCCCGCGCTTCCGGAAAGAGCGGGCGGCGCGCCGGATCGACGTCGATCAGATCCCCGGCCGCGAGGTTGCCGGCGAGCTCGGTGGCGCCGTTGCCGGTGCGGACGCCGGCGATCAGCGGGCTGCCCGCGGCGACGTCGCCGAGATGCGGCCTCGGCAGGGTGAAGACTCGGCCGTGGGCGAAGAACCACGAGCCGGACGCCAGATCGATCGCCGTGCGCAGCGCCGGCGCGCCGCCCGCGCCGGTTCGGTAATTGTTCTGGAGGATTGCGGTGATCGTGACTCCGCTTCGGGTCTGGACGCCGGCGCGGATCGCGAACAGGCTGCCGGTGACCGGATCGAGCATCGCCCCGCCGGGGCCGAAGCCGATCACCGCGCCATGATGGTCGCGGGTGGCGCCCGGCCATTCGAAGGTCAGCTCCCGGCCCGCCCAGGCATAGGAGCGGAACTGGGCCTTGGCCGCTTCGAACCCGCGCCGCGCCCGGGGGATCGCCTCGAACCGGGAATCCTCGCTGGCCCGGATGGCCCGGGCATAGACCGACGAGCAATAGCCGCGATGGCAATGAAGCGCGCCGTCGTCGGTGGTCGTCCAGGTGCCGCCCTTGGCGCCGCTATCGAGGTCGACCGGCTCATATTTGATGATCTGGCGAAGGACGCTGCCGTCGAGCCCGGGCAAGGCGACGCCGCCGGCCAGCGCGTTGTGGAAATGCCGCTCATATTCGGCCGCGACCGAGGCGCCGCGAGCGACCTGGAGGATAGTGGTGCCGTCGATCTGGACCGTCGCCATCAGGCTCAGCACCCGATCGACGTAGATCACCCCGCCCTCGAAGCGGACGATGCCCGCCGAATAGCCGAGCGGCGTCACCGGATTGTAGAGATGGGCGCCGGGCAGGCCGCGAACCGCCGCCGCCTCGCCGGTCTCGCCGTTCATCCTGAGATTGAGATGGCAATCCTTGAAGGTGAGGCCGGTATCGGCCGCATTGCCCGCGACGATCCGGCCGATCCGCCACTGCGCCTCGCAATAGCAGTTCAGGAAGGTGATCGGAGTCGCATAAGAGGTGTCGATGTCGATCAGGTCGATGCCGGCGCCCATGCTGGTATTGAGGACGGTGCCGCCGAGCTGGCCGGTCCGGGTGCCGTGGACGCGGTTGGCGATCGCGCAATAATAGAGAGCGAGGTTGCAATCCTCCATGCCGACGTTGCGGCTCTGGTTGTTGCCGACGCTGAGGCCATATTTGCAGCGCGTGATCCGGCAGCCGCGCAGCTTCAGGAAATCGCCCTGCTCGGGGCTGTTCGAGGGATTGCACATCACCGCGACGGTGAAGCCGAGGATCTCGCAATCCTCGACGACGATGTCGGAGCTGGTCCGCTTGCGATCGGGCGAGGCAAAGGCGGCGCCATAAGCGGCGTCGCCATGCGGCACCCAGGCCGGGCGAGTTGCCGGATAGCCGGCGCCGGTGTCGGTGCCGGCGAAGCCGTCGACGCAGATCGCGGCATAAGGCGAATGGCGCCGGTCGACGATGCCGAGCGCGGGATCGTCCCAGGCGGCGGGGTCGGTATCGTCGACGAGCGGCGTCGTATTGTAGGCCATGTTGGCGAGGATCGTCTTGCGGGCGAGCCAGCCGCCGATGGCGAGGCCCTTTATGCGGACGCCGCGGCCGCCCTGGACGTTGATCACCGGCCGGTCGCGCCTGACCGAATGGATCAGCGAGCCCATGAAGGCGGCGCGGCCGTTGACTCGCGGACCGGCGCCGATCAGCGCGATCTGCGCGAGATCGTCGCCATAGCCGAGATGGAGCGTGTCGCTGACCAGGTGAAGCCCCGGCGAGACGCGCGCCGGGCAATGGGCGTAACGGATGCAATAGTCGATCAGCGCCTGCAAAGCGGCGGTGGCGTCGCTGCCCCGCGACGCGGCGGGATCGCCGATATCATAGGCGCCGTCGCCCAAGGTGCCGAACATGTCGCTGGTCGGTTCGCTCTCGGCCAGGCTCCACCAGCGGCCGTCGGCGCTGCGCCGCCGGAAATGACGCTCCAGCGCAAGCACGGCGCGGCTGGCGGAGTCGCGGTCGCGGCCGGCGGCGGCGGCGGCCGCGACCAGCCCCCGCCCGGTCGCCGAGATCGGCTCCTGATCGGGGTCGACCGCATAAAGCGCGGCCCCGCGCCCGATCGTCGAGAAGCCGGCGCTCCGGATCAAGGCGATGTCGGCGGCGACTTCATGGCTCTCCAGCGCCGCGAACGTCGTGCCGGCGGTGCCGGTCGCCTCGGCGGCGCGGGCCGGCGGGACGAAGAGCAGATTGGCGCCGCCGAGGCCGAGCAGGACGTTGCGCCGCGACGGAGTGAATCGAGCTGCCATGGCCCCTCCTAGCACGGCCGCCATAGCCCGCGATGAACGGGTTCGGGCGACGCGAGCCTTGCGTCGGGCGGCCGGCCGCGACAGAGAGTGGCGATGCCCAGCCTTTCTCTCCCCGCATGACCATCCTCGTCACCGGCGCCGCCGGCTTCATCGGCTTCCACGTCGCCCGGCGCCTGCTTGGCGCCGGCGAGCAGGTGCTTGGGATCGACAATCTCAACGATTATTATCCGGTCGCTCTGAAAGAGGACCGGCTCGCCGAGCTTCGCCGCGACCATGAGCCCGCCTTCCGCTTCGTGCGCTGCGATTTCGCCGATCGGGATGCGCTCGCCGAGGCCCTTGCCGGCACCGAGATCGGATCGATCGTCCATCTCGGCGCCCAGGCCGGGGTTCGCTACTCGCTCGAGAACCCGCATGCCTATGTCCAGGCGAACCTGGTCGGCCATCTCAACATTCTCGAGGCGGCGCGGGCGCGCCGGGTGAGCCACCTCGTCTATGCGTCCTCCTCGTCCGTCTATGGCGGCAACAAGATTTTGCCGTTCCGGGTCGAGGATCGGGTCGATCATCCGCTCTCGCTCTATGCGGCGACGAAGAAGGCCGACGAGCTGATGAGCGAGACCTATGCGCACCTCTACCGGCTGCCGCAGACCGGCCTTCGCTTCTTCACCGTCTACGGGCCGTGGGGGCGGCCCGACATGGCGATGTGGATCTTCACCGAGGCGATCCTCGCCGGCACGCCGGTGCCGCTCTACAACAATGGCGACATGAGACGCGACTTCACCTTCATCGACGACATCGTCACCGGCGTGGTTTCGTGCCTCGCCAACCCGCCCGCGGACGACGGCGCGGCCAAGGCCGGCGGCAGCCTGGCGCCGCACCGGCTCTACAATATCGGCAACAACCGGTCGGAGGAGCTGGTTCGGATGGTCGGCCTGATCGAGCGCGCCTGCGGCCGGGCGGCGCTGATCGAGATGGCGCCGATGCAGCCCGGCGACGTGCCCGACACCTTCGCCGACATCAGCGCCATCCAGCGCGACCTCGGCTTCGAGCCGACAATTTCGATCGACGAGGGCGTGCCGCGCTTCGTCGACTGGTACCGCGCCTATCACGCGTGACGCCGGCGGACCGTCTCTAGAGCGACCACCGGTCGATGCCGGGGCCGAAATCGAGCCCGCGCCAGATGCCCTTGAGGTCCGCGACGCAGCCACGGTCATTGACCAGCCCTTCGATCTGCTCGGCGGTCATCTCGCGATAGTCCCGGTGCGCCACCGCGGCGAGGACCAGGTCGTAGCGGTCGGACAAGGCGCCGTCGTCGAGCGCGATGTCATATTCCTCGCGGGCCTCGCCGGCATCGGCGCGGGGGTCGTGAACAGTGACGTCGTGGCCCAGCGCCTCCAGGCCGCGGATCACGTCGACCACGCGGCTGTTGCGCAAATCGGGGACGTCCTCCTTGAAGGTGAGGCCGAGCACCAGCACCGAGCCCGGCGCGCCGCCGCGGCGGGCGTGAAGGCTGTCCGCCACCCAGCGGCCCATGCCGTCGTTGGTGGCGCGGCCGGCGAGGATGACGTCGGGCGCATGGCCGAGCATCTGAGCGCGATAGCTGAGATAATAGGGGTCGACGCCGATGCAGTGGCCGCCGACCAGGCCGGGCTCGAAGCGCAGGAAATTCCACTTGGTGTTGGCGGCGTCGAGCACGTCCCAGATCGACAGATCGAGCCTGGCGAAAATCTGGGTGATCTCGTTCATGAAGGCGATGTTGATGTCGCGCTGCGCATTCTCGATCACCTTGGCCGCCTCTGCCGCCTTGATCGATACGGCGCGGAACACGCCTCCCGTCGTGACCTTGCCGTAGACCGCCGCAAGAGTCTCGGTGACCGCCTCGGTCTGGCCGGCGACGACCTTCTTGATCCGATCGACGCTATGCTCGCGGTCGCCGGGATTGATGCGCTCGGGCGAATAGCCGAGAAAGAAATCGCGCCCGCAGACGAGGCCGGATTCCTCCTCGAGGATGGGGCCGCAACAATCCTCGGTGACGCCGGGATAGACGGTGCTCTCATAGACGACGATCGGCCGCCGCGACGGATCGAGCAGCCCGCCGACCGTCCGCGAGGCGCCGATCAGCGGTCCCAGATCGGGCTTCCTGTCCTCGTCGACCGGAGTGGGGACCGTGACGATATAGAGATCGGCGCCGCGGCATTGCTCGGGATCGGCAGTGAACGCCAGCGTCGATTCGGCAAGGGCGCGCTCGTCGAGCTCGGCGGTGCGGTCGTGATACCGGCGCAGCTCGGCGATTCGGCCCGCGTCGATGTCGAAGCCGGTCGCCGGAAAGTGGCGGGCGAGCGCGATCGCCAGCGGCAGGCCGACATAGCCGAGACCGACGACCGCGATTCGGGGCTCGCCGGCGCCGCTCAATCGGCCATCCCTTCATCCATGCTCGTCATCTGGCGGCGGCTTCCCCGGAACCGGCTGGCGGAACGGGCCGCCGCCGAGGAGGCAGGCCATAGCGTCGGCGGGGCGGTGCCGCCAAGCCAAAAAGGGGTCCGCCTGGGGCCGGCCGCGGCGGCGGTCCGCTTGAAAAGGCGGCAGCGATCCGTCAAGGACGGAGCCGGGCGAAGCGGAGCCGGAGGCGGATGAGCAGGATATTCACGATCCGAGGCGGTATCGCCGCTTTGGCGACCGTTCTGCTCCTCACCGGCTGCGGCGGCGCGGAGGATTCGACGCTCGTCCGCCCCGGCACCCAGCCGCTCGAGCGCTTGAACACGCCCGAGGCGCGGGCGCGGACCGCGGCCGCGATGCCCCGGCCGTCGCAGCTGCCGGCGGGCGAGGCGGCCGACATGTGCGGCGAGGTGGTTCGGATTTCCGAGCAGGGACGGCTGATCCTCGACCGGAGCGACCCGCGCCGGCTGGTCGTCGATCGGGCGCTCTGGCCCCGGCTGCCGGCGGAGGTGCAGCGCGGGCTCGTCGAATGCGTCGAGGCGATGCGTCCGGCGGAGTCGCGCGCCGGGCCGATGCAGGTGGTCTCGCGAGCGGGCTGAAAAAGGACTGGAGCCGGCGGTCCGGCCCAAGGCGACGATAGCGGCCGTCCGCCCTAGGGCCGGTCCCGCCCATATTGAACCGTCACCCCAGCGAAGGCTGGGGTCCATGCGGCGGTCATGCCTGGACTCCGATTCAGCGGGACAGACCCTGGAGTCGAACTCGGTCAGGTTTGTACAGCTGTTCCCCGGCGAAGGCCGGGGTCCAGGCCGGCGCTCGCCGGCTCGGGCGCATGACCTGGCGAAAGCCTTCGGCTCCTGGACCCCGGCCTTCGCCGGGGAACGATTCAGGCTGATCGGGTTCGAGTTTAGATCACGGTGAAATCGCTCGCCGAGATGATCGGGGCGCCGTTCAGCACCGCGAACTGGATCTGGGCGCCGGCGCCGCTGCCGTCGGCGTCGAAGAACAGGCGGCCGGTCGGCTGGTCGTAGATGATCCGGTCGCCGGCATCCTGGGCGGCGGTGCCGATCACGAACGCGCTCGCCGGCAAAGCGCCGCCCGAAAGGCCGACGAACACGCCGTTATTCTCGAGCGCGATCAGGTCGTCCGCCGCGCTGAAGCCGTGGACAGCGTCGACATTGTTCGCCCCCAAGGCGGTGGTGAAGGCGAAAATGTCGGCGCCGCCCTTGCCGTGCAACACGTCGTTGCCGCCCCTGCCGTCGAGCCGGTTGGCGCCGGCATTGCCGATCAGCTGGTTGTTCAGGCTGTTGCCGGTCAGGTCGATCGCGTTGGTCAGCTCCCAGGTGATCGTCGACAGGCTCTCGATCTCCTGGCCGTCGGTCAGCGTGAAGCTGACCGTCGTGTAGATCAGATCGGTGCCGCCGCCTCCATTCTCGAAAATCTTGTCGCCGGCATTGTCGACGAAATATTTGTCGTTGCCGGCGCGGCCGACCATCACGTCCGCGCCGCCTTTGCCGTCGAGCTGGTTGGCGCCGTCATTGCCGATCAGATTGTTGGCGAGGCCGTTGCCGGTCAGGTCGATGGCCGTGGTCGCCTCGAAGCTGATCGTCGCCAGACCCTCGACGTCGCTATTGGCGGTGAGCGTGTAGCTCACCGACGTGTAGACGACGTCGGCGCCCTGCCCGCCATATTCGAATATCCGGTCGCCGGCATTGTCGACCAGATAGGTGTCGTTGCCCTCCCGGCCGATCATGACGTCGGCGCCGCTCTTGCCGTCGAGCCGGTTCTGCCCGGCATTGCCGTAGAGCTGGTTGGCGAGGCCGTTGCCGGTCAGGTCGATCGCATCGGTCGCCTCCCAGTGTCTCGCCGACAGGCTCTCGACCTCCGAAATGTCGTTGAGGCTGTAGCTGAACGCGGCGTAGATGACGTCGGCGCCCTGGCCGGCATATTCGGTCACGACGTCGCTCAGCCGGTCGACGACATAGACGTCGTCGCCCTCGCGGCCCAGCATCGTGTCGCGGCCGCCGCCGCCCTCGAGCCGGTTGCGGCCGGCATTGCCGATCAGGGTGTTGTCGAGATTGTTGCCGGTGAGGTTGATGGCGTCGGTCGCCTCCCAAATGATCGTCGCCAGCGCCTCGACCTCCTGGCCGTCGGCCAGCACGTAGCTGACCGAGCTGAAGATGCGGTCGACGCCGCCCGCCGCCGCCTCGACGATCCGGTCGCCGTCATTGTCGACGAGATAGGTGTCGTTGCCGCCGAGGCCGATCAGCTCGTCCTTGCCGAGGCCGCCGTCGATCCGGTTGGCGCCGGCATTGCCGACGATCCGGTTGTAGACGAGGTTGCCGGTGAGCTGGAGCGGATCGGTGCCGGCCGAATCGCTCGTCTCCAGCCCCTCGACGTTGGTGTTGCCGGCGAGCGTATAGTTGATCGAGGCGTAGACGGTGTCGATCCCTTCGCCCGGCCGCTCCAGCGGCCGGTCGCCTTCATGGTTGACGAAATAGGCATCGTCGCCCGTCCCGCCGCGGACCGTATCGGCGGCGGCCGTGCCGGCCAGCACGTCGTCGCCGGGCGTCGCCGCCGCGTTCGGCAGGTCGAAGAGCCGGGCCACGACGTTGGGTGCCGCGGTCGAGCCGTCGGGATTGACCTGCCGGTCCTCCCAGGCGATCAGCAGGGAGCCGAAACCGTCGGTCGTGATTTGCGGCGCGGACTGATAGCCCGGCCGATCGTCCTGGGCGGTGAATTCGTCGCCGATCCTGACGCCCTCGTTGGAGAAGAGCTGGACCCGGATCGAATCGCTGTCGTCGTGATCCAGCCAGACCACCGCGAAGCCCAGCCCGGGAACGATGACGACCTCGGGCGCGCTCGAATAGCTGGCACTGTCGCTGACCTCGAAGCGCTCGCCGATGCGGGTGCCGTCGGGCGCGCAGAGCTGCGCATAGACGATGTCGCGGTTGGACATGTAAGCGCTGGTGGGCGCCGCCCAGACGATCACGAAGCCGCCGGTCTCGAGAGTGGCGATCGATTGCTCCTGGCGCGGCATATCGCTGGTCTGCGTGCTTCGCTGCTGGCCGGCGTTCGGGCCGTAAACCTGATAGGAGACTCCCCGCGGGTAATCGTTGTAGCGGTTCGCCTCGTGCGTATAGCTGATCACGAAGCCGCCCGAATCCAGCGCCGCGACCTGGTGCGCCTGGGCGTAATATTTGAAGTCGCTGCCGCCGGCCGCGCGCGCGCCGGACGGCTCGATCTCCACCCAGTGGAGGCCGGATCCGGCCCATCCGCCATCCGCGCCCTCCGACTGCCGCCAGACGATCAGGACGTTGCCGGACATCAGGGTGGCGATCTCCGGTGTCGAGGACGGGATGCCCGGGACCGAGACGAGGAATTCGTCGCCGGCGGGCTGCCCCGCCGAGTCGAAGATCCGCGCACGGACCTCGTGAGCGGCGCTGTCGGTCCAGGTGACGACGAACCCGCCCGACGCGAGCGGCGCCACCCGGCCGCCGCGCTGGTCGCTCGCGGCCGCGTCATGGACGAGGAAGTCGTCGCCGATCTCCGCGCCCGAGCGGTCGAACAGCTGCGCCCGGATGTCGCCGGGCCCCGTCTGCGAACCGCCCGGCACGTCCTTCCAGACGACGACATAGCCGCCGTCGGCGAGGAACGTCGTCTGCGGGTCGTCGAGACGGGCGGTCGGGTCGTTCGCGACGACCGGATCGTCGGCCTGGTAGCCGGGGGGAGGGGGCATGCTAAACTCCTGAGAAACATCGCCCTCCTACTCGACCGGGGGTCGAAAGGAAAGGCGGCTCGCGCGCCGCGACGGGCTGAATCACCGTGAAGTCGTTCGCCGCGATGACCGGAGCGCCCAGCCGCTAAAAGACCGGACTTTTCCGGGCGCGCGCGTCCGGGTGAAGCGAATGCGGGGAAAAAAAAAGCCCCGAGGCCGGCGGTCGGCCCCGGGGCGATGATGGCGGCCGTCCGGCCTAGATCACGGTGAAGTCGTTCGCCGCGATGATCGGCGCGCCGTTCAGCACCGCGAACTGGATTTGGGCGCCGGAGCCGCTGCCGTCGGCATCGAAGAACAGCTGGCCGGTCGCCTGGTTGTAAATGATGCGGTCGTTGGCGTCCTGAGCCGACGTGCCGAGCACGAACGCGCCCGCCGACAAAGCGCCGGCGGAGAGCCCGACGAACACGCCGTTATTCTCGAGCGCGATCAGATCGTCCACCGTGCTGAAGCCGTGGATGTCGTCGACATTGTTCGCCCCCAAGGCGGTGGTGAAGGCGAAGATGTCGGCGCCGCCCTTGCCGTGAAGAACGTCGTTGCCGCCCCTCCCGTCGAGCCGGTTGGCGCCGGCATTGCCGAGCAGCTGGTTGTTCAGGCCGTTGCCGGTCAGATCGATCGCGTTGGTCAATTCCCAGGTGATCGTCGACAGGCTCTCGATCTCCTGGTCGCTGGCCAGCGTGTAGCTCACCGAGGCGTAGATCAGATCGGTGCCGTTGCCGCCATCCTCGAACACCTTGTCGCCGGCATTGTCGACGAAATATTTGTCGTTGCCGGCGCGGCCGACCATCACGTCCGCGCCGCCCTTGCCGTCGAGCTGGTTGGCGCCGTCGTTGCCGATCATGTAATTGGCGACGCCGTTGCCGGTCAGGTTGATCGCCGTCGTCGCCTCGAAGCTGATCGTCGCGACCGTCTCGATGTCGCTATTGGCGGTAAGCGTGTAGCTGACCGACGCATAGACGAGGTCGGCGCCCCCGCCCGAATCCTCGAACACCTTGTCGCCGGCATTGTCGACCAGATAGGTGTCGTTGCCTTCGCGGCCGAGCATGACGTCGGCGCCGCTTTTGCCGTCGAGGCGGTTGGCGCCGGCATTGCCGAAGAGATGGTTGGCGAGGCCGTTGCCGGTCAGGTTGAGAGCGGCCGTGCTCGCCCAGTTGATCGTCGACAGGCTCTCGACCTCGGAGCCGTCATTGAGGCTGTAGCTGACCGAGGTGTAGACGATGTCGGCGCCGCCGCCGGCCGCCTCGACCGCAGTGTCGCCGGCATTGTCGATCAGATAGGCGTCGTTGCCGCCGAGGCCGGTCATCGCATCCACGCCGGCGCCGCCGTTGAGCTGATTGGCGACATGGTTGCCGATCAGAGTGTCGTTGCCGGCGCCGGTGCGGGCATTCTCGATCGTGACTCCGTTGGCGATGGTGAAGCCGCCGAAGATTCCGTTGGCGTAGGACATCCATCCGGCGCCGCCATATTCATATTGAAGCGTCGCGGCGCGCAGATCGATATTGGTGTCCCTGGCGCCATTATAGATGATCTGATCGACCCCATTGGCGTCCCAGATCGACGAATAATAGGTGCTCTGGCCCACATAATAGCCGTCGCGGGTCGTCGCCTGATTGGTGGCGTCGTGAACGGCCGGCTGCCCGGTCGCGGAATCGATATAGACCCCCCACTCGTTCACGTCCTTCAGGACATAGGTGTCGTTGCCGATCGCCCAATCCTCGTTGACGCCATATTTGTCCTGGATGACGGCGATATCGAGCGTCATCAGGCTGCCGAGCCAGCCATAGCCCTCGTTGTTGGTCTCGGCCTGGCCGTAGGGCGACTTTTCCCACCCGTCATTGTAGGACATCATCGTGTTGACGCCCTGATTGAGGTCGAACGCTCCGGCCCCGCCATCATCGCCGGGGACGCCGTTGGTCTGCACGCCCTGCATGACGCTCGAGCCGCCGCCGGTGTCGTGCGGATGGGCGAGGCCCATGCCATGGCCGAATTCGTGGATCAAAGTGACGAAGGAGAAGCCGCCCGGCTGAAGCATCTGGGCGTTCCAGCGCTCGTCGGCGGAATTGAACTGGGCGACGCCCTCGTCGCCATAATCGGGCGGGTTCATCGACCCGAGCAGAGAAATGACCGGCCCCGGCGTACCGGGATAGGACCAGTAGAAGAAATCCGCGTCGAAGCCGTCGTCTACTCCGGCGGCATATTTGATGCCGGCCTCGGGGCCCAATGGGCCGGGCTTGTACTCGATAGTCGGGTCGCGCTCGTAGAGGCCGGTCGTCGTGTTCAACGTATAATTGGAGACGAAGACGACGTCGGCGACCTTGGAGAATTCGGCCGCCGCGGTCAGCATGGCCCGGATTTCGTACTGATACGGATCCTGGGCCGTGATCTGGGCCGGGATGGTCGAAATCTTGATGCGCGTAGAGATCGCCCTCACCGGCGAAATAGAGGTAGATGACGTTCTTGCCCTGGTAGCCGAGGGCGTTGCCCTCAACGTCGGCCGGATCCGCCGGCGGTTCCCCGGTCGGCCGCGGGCCTTCCATGCCGTCCGGATTGCGCACCGAAACATGCTCGCGGTTGACGAGGACTCCGCCCCAGTCGATCGAGTGGAGCGGGCTCGAAATGTCGTAATGCGTGGTATAGACGGTTCCGGTCGCGGTCTCGGCGAAAAGCTCGTAATCGCCGGCGAAATCCCCGATCCCGTCGCCGTCATTGTCGTAGGACGTGGCGTTGACATAGAAGGTGCCCGAAGAAGGCGCCTCGAACGTCATGAGCGCATCGAGCCCCGACGGCGTGTTCGGCCCGCCGCCATCCGCGATCGAGAGCAGATTGCCGGCAGAATCGTAAATTTCGAGATAGGCATCGGCGAGCGCGACGCCGTTGCCTTCCGCGCCCGGAATGCCGCCGACATAGGCATATTGACCGAACTGGTAGGTTTGGCCGGCCGTCAGCGTGACCGCGAACCAGTCATTGTCGCCGGGCGTGTCGCTTGCCGCTATGACGTGGTTGCCGTCGACCACCAGCGTGCCGGTGGTGTTCTCGTCGGGCGTATAGACGTCGATGAGGGCGTTCGGGCCGGGGATGTTCCAGGCCAATTCGACCGGCTGGTAATTGCCGGGAAACCCCGAGTCGTCGATCGGGAACGCGGTGGTGAGCTTGTCGAAAGGCATGCGGGCGAAGGCCAGCCGCTCGCTATATTCCTCGATCTGCGGGGTCAAACGACTTTGCGTGTTCGTGCGCATCCGGCTCATGACTTAGGTCTCCCGTTGATATCGATGGTGGAATGGCGGGGGTGGCGCATTCAATCCGAGGCGCTCTTGGGGTGCGAAAGCGCGATCGAGCGGCGACAACCGGACGACCGCGCGCGGTCGGCGCGCGCCGGCCAAAAAGAGGGACGCACGAAGGCATCACCGGAGAACAGGTGTTCCCAGTCGGACAATAGGTTCAAACCCCTGCCGAGACTTGGCGGTCCTTGCCGCCGAGCGAACCCTAACCCGCCATTAAGCAAAAGGTTCCGCCAGCGGTGAACCGCCTTGAGGCAGGGTTCTTACTGCAGCGGGTTTACGGTAAGGGATTCCGCGCCGCGGGCGCGATCCGCGAGCGTTCCCGCCGCGCCGCCGCGGCGAGCGGATGATCGCCGTGACGGGCGAGGAAAAGGTCGTAGGCCGCAACCGTGCCCGCCCGGCGCGCGGCGGCGAGCTCCTCGCGGACCGCGGCATCGCCGTGGCGGGGCCGGGGCAGGTCGGTCGATCGGGCGTCGCGCGCCGGCACCTCAGCGGGCCTCGGGCAGGCGGCGCCGACGAGTGCGAAGAAGATCACGGCCGCAACGCGGGTTCGCATCGGCGCCCACCTAGAGGAAGAAGTCCGAATGGAAGAGGAGCGTCTGGTTCGCGACAACAAGCTCGAAGTCGGCGACCGAATCGCCGTTGACGTCGCCCTGGACCCGGATCGAGCTGCCCTCGACCTGGCTTCGCAACTGGCCGGCAATGCCCGAAAAGGCGTTGGATCCGATGAAGCTGAATGCCTGATCGCCGGCGGTCGTGCTGACCGCGTCGATGCCTTCGAGATTGATATGCTCCGGCTCCCTCGCGAAGTCGGTGATGACGTCCGCCTGCGCGCCGAGCCCGGCATCCTCGATCGAATGCCAGGCGAATTGATCGGGGCCGCCATTGCCGGTGAGCATGTTCTTCGCCCGATTGCCGACGAGCGTATCGACGCCGCTGCCGCCGATCGCATTTTCGATCAGCGAACGCGTGTCGCCGCCGAACAGCAGCGCATTGGCGACGTTGCCGCGCGCCGACTGGCCGTCGCCGAGGTTGGCGAGCTGAACGCCGCCGAGGCGAGTCCATTCGCCGGGCCTGAGGTCGATCGTCAGGTTGGAGCCGTAGCTGGACAGGTCGTAAGTGTCGGTGCCGCCGCCGTCCCACAGGGTCATGAACACGCGATTGGCGCCGGGGCCGCCCTGGCCGCCCCCGTTGATCGAAAACTCGCCCGTGCCTGAATTCCAGCGGTAGATCGTGTCGGTCGCATTGTAGCTGAAATCGGCGCCGTAGATCCGCTGCAGCGCGGCGATGTCGAGCATCATCAGCGTCTGCGGATAGCCGAAAGTCTCGTTCGAAAAGCCGTCATCGGCTCCGCCCACGCTCTGCCCGACGTACGAACGATAGGTCATCACCGAATATTCGAGCGAATCGCGGTCCGGGCTGATCGCCGTCGGCGTCTCATGCCCGTGCTTGAGGCCGAGCGCGTGGCCGGCCTCGTGCAGAATCGCCATCCAGGCATAATTACCCTTCACCGGATTGTCGAAGTCCTCCTTGTTGAACCAGGCGGTGCCGGCGAGCGTGGTGCCCGGCGTCGGATTGCCGGTCGGCGGGTAATAAGCGAAGGCGGGGTCGGCCTCGCTGCTCATCGCGAATTTGAGATGAGCGGCGCCCGGATCGGACGCGAGCTGGAAGGAGAGACTCGAGACATTGGCGACCAGCTGCAGCAGCTGGCTGGTCGCCAGCTGCTGGATCGCCGTGAACGGCGCGAAGTCGCTGGCCGGCGTGGTTTCCTCGATATCGGCCGGATATTGGCTCGCGCTGGTCGGGAAGGCGTAGCTGAGGCTGGTGCCGGCCCAGCGCAGGCCGCTGACCAGGGCATCGACGTCCTCGCCGATGATTTCGGCCAGGCTCGCCGGCGGACCGACGCTGACGTGGAGCTGATAGGAGCCCGCCGATTCCGCTTCGAACCCTTCGATCGAGAAGAAATAGGTGCCGGCCGAAGGCGCGCGGAAGCTGAACATCGAATCCGTATTGTGACCGGCGATCGTCGGTATCGAGCCCTCGTCGAAGACCTCCTGATCGTCATTGTCGGCGATCTCGTTGCCGCCGGGCCCGAAGATCCGGAGATGCGAATCGAGCCCGCCCTCGGTTCCGTCGACGTCGAGGATGAGGCGCTCGCCGGCCTGAAGCACGATCTTGAAAAAGTCGCGGTCGGCAAGGCCGGAGATGTTGCCCTGGATGGTGGCCGACGGCAGGTCGTCGTTGAGCAGGTCGATATTGGTGCTGGCGGCGAGCACGGCCCGATCGATGGTCTGGGCGGTGGCGGTGCCGTCATTGGCGCCCCCCGTTTCGGGGATGATCGGCGTGCCCTCGGCCACGTTGGTGACGTGGAGCGTGACGTCGCGCACCGCCGGGATGAGCCCGGAATCGGAGGCGATCACGCTGAACTCGTAAATCGAGCGGACCTCGAAATCGGCCGTCGCCTTGAGCCGGACCCGGCCGGCGGCATCGATGGTCAGCAGCGCCGCATCGTCGCCGGCCAGCGCATAGGTGATCCGGTCGCCGTTGGCGTCGCTCGCCGCCGTCGCATAGACGACGTTGCCGACCGGGCTGTTCTCGGCGACGCTGACATTGGTCGGGGAGGTGATCACCGGCGCGGAATTGGTCGGCCCGGAGATGGAGAAATCCGCGGCGGTGAGGCCGAGCCCGGTGGAAAGACGCGCGAACTGCACCGCCGCCGCCCCGCCGCCGCCGTCCGCGTCGTAGAGGAGCGCACCAGTAGCGCTGTTGTAGATGAGGACGTCGTTGGCGTCGGCGGCGGCCGTGCCGATCACGAAAGCGGAAGCGGCGAGCGCGCCCGAAGCGAGCGCCGCGAACGGCTCGCCCGCGTCCCCGCCGAGGCGGATAATGTCGTCGGCGACGCTGAAACCGACGATGAAATCGACATTGACGGCACCGAGCGCGGCGGTGAAGGCGAAGCTGTCGGCGCCGCCCTTCCCATCCAGCGTGTCGGCTCCCGCGCCGCCGTTGAGCTGGTTCGCGCCGGCATTGCCGAACAGGGTGTTGGCGAGACCGTTGCCGGTGAGGTTGATCGCGTCCGTCGCCTCCCAGCGGATCGTCGACAGGTTCTCGACCTGGGAGTTCGAGGCCAGCGCGTAGCTCACCGACGCATAGACGATGTCGGTGCCCTGGCCGGCGGCCTCTATCGCCCGGTCGCCCGCATTGTCGACATAATAGGTGTCGTTACCCTCGCGGCCGGTCATCACGTCGGCCCCGCCGCCGCCGTTGAGCTGGTTCGCTCCGGCATTGCCGATCAAGGCATTGGCGAGGCCGTTGCCGGTGAGGTTGATCGAGTCGGTCGCCTCCCAGCGGATCGTCGACAGGTTCTCGACGTTCGTGCTCGCCGCCAGCGCGTAGCTCACCGACGCGTAGACGATGTCGGTGCCCTGGCCGGCGGCCTCTATCGCCCGGTCGCCCGCATTGTCGACATAATAGGTGTCGTTACCCTCGCGGCCGGTCATCACGTCGGCGCCGGCGCCGCCGTTGAGCTGGTTCGCTCCGGCATTGCCGATCAAGGCATTGGCGAGGCCGTTGCCGGTGAGGTTGATCGAGTTCGGTCGCCTCCCACCGGATCGTCGACAGATTCTCGACCTGGGAGTTCGACGCCAGCGTGTAGCTCACCGACGTATAGACGATGTCCGTGCCCTGGCCGGCGGCCTCTATCGCCCGGTCGCCAGCGCTGTCGACGTAATAGGTGTCGTTACCCTCGCGGCCGGTCATCACGTCGGCGCCGCCACCGCCGTCGAGATGGTTCGCTCCGGCATTGCCGAACAAGGCGTTGGCGAGGCCGTTGCCGGTGAGGTTGATCGCGTCGGTCGCCTCCCACCGGATCGTCGACAGATTCTCGACCTGGGAGTTCGACGCCAGCGTGTAGCTCACCGACGCATAGACGATGTCGGTGCCCTGGCCGGCCGCCTCTATCGCCCGGTCGCCCGCATTGTCGACATAATAGGTGTCGTTACCCTCGCGGCCGGTCATCACGTCGGCCCCGGCGCCGCCGTCGAGATGGTTCGCGCCCGCGTTGCCGAACAAGGCGTTGGCGAGCATGTTTCCGTAGAGGCTGAGCGCGTCGAGCGCTTCCCAGCGGATCGTCGACAGGTTCTCGACCTCGGAATCGTCGTTCAGCCGGTAGCTCACCGCGCTGAATATGATGTCGGTGCCACCGCCGCTCGCCTCGACCGCGACGTCGCCCGTATGATTGACGATGTAGGTGTCGTTGCCGCCGAGGCCGGTCATCGTGTCGGCGCCGGAGGTCCCGTTCAACGTATCGTTGCCGGGCGTTCCTACAAAATCAGCCATTACTGTCTCGCAATATCGTGACGGCTCGCAAGCCCGGTCGGCGCAGATGTCGCCGAAAAATCCTTAATTTTCAAGTACAAATCTATTGTTAACGCGGCAAGGCGGGACGCGCGCCCGCGCGCGCGTCCCTCGCCTCGCTCAGATCACGAGGAAGTCGGTGGAATCGAGCGCCGGCGCGGTCTTGAGGACCGCGAACAGCATCGCGGCCTGACCGCCGACGCCGTCGGAGTCGTAATAGAGCTCGCCGTTCATTCCGTTGTAGACGATCCGGTGAGCGTCGGTGGTCGCCGCGGGCCCGATCACGAACGCATTGGGATCGAGAGCGCCGTCCAGCAGCAGCTGCGTGAAGATGGCGTTGTCGAGCTGGATCTCGTCGTCGCCGCTGGCGAAGCCGAAGACGTCGTCGACATTGCCCGCGCCCAGAGCGGTGGTGAAGGCGAAGACATCCTGGCCGCCCTTGCCGTGCATAACGTCGTTGCCGCCCTTGCCGTCGAGCCGGTTGGTGCCGGCATTGCCGAACAGCTGGTTGGCAAGGCCATTGCCGGTCAGATCGATCGCGTCGGTCAGCTCCCAGGTGATCGTCGAAAGGCTCTCGATCTCCTGGTTGTTGGCAAGCGTGAAGCTCACCGAGGTGTAGACGATGTCGGTGCCGCCGCCGGCGGTCTCGAACGCCTTGTCGCCTACATTGTCGACGAAATATTTGTCATGGCCGGCGCGGCCCGTCATCATGTCGGCGCCGCCCTTGCCGTTGAGCTGGTTGGGGCCGTCATTGCCGATCATGTAATTGTTCAGGTTGTTGCCGGTCAGCTTGAGCCCTGTGATGTCCGTGAACGACAAAGCGGCAAGGGTTTCGACCTCCGAGCCGTCGTTGAGGCTGTAGTCGACCCCGCTGTAGACGGTGTCGCTGCCGCCGCCGGCGGCCTCGGTGACCACGTCCCCGACCTCGGTGACATGGAAGATGTCGTTGTCGGCGCCGCCGGCCATCGAATCACTGCCGGCACCGCCGGTCAGGCTGTCTTGGCCGGAGCCGCCGGTCAGCGTGTCGCCGCCGTCGCCGCCGTTCAACAGGTCGTTGCCGGCGCCGGTCGAGATCACATCCACGCCGCCATTGCCGAACACCCGGTCATCGCCGTCGTCGGTGGTGATCGTGTCCGCGAGATTGGCCGCGATGACGGTGATGCCGACGCCGCTGAGTATGTTGTTGTAGGTGAGGTTCTGCTGCGAGCCGGTCTGGCCGATGACGATCAGGCCGCTCGCGGTATAGTTGACGGTGCCGCTGTAGCTTCCCGAGGCCAGCCGGACATGATTGTTGTTGGCCGCCTCGTCCAGCGCGCCCTGGAAGGTGGCGAAGCCGGTCGAGCCGACCAGCAAAGTGCGCCGGCCCGAGCCGTCGACCACCGCCTCGACATTCTCGAGGAGGTCGTTGCCTTCGGACGAGCTGATCAGCCAGCTCCCCGCTATGTCGGTGTAGGTCACGAAGCTGTCGACAAAGACCGCCGTGTCGGTTCCGGCGCCGCCCTTGAGCACGTCGTGATGGAGGCCGCCGGTCAGCGTGTCGTCGCCGTCCAGGCCGCGCAACTCATCGCTGCCGGCGCCGCCGTCGAGCGAGTCGGCCGCCGAGCCGGTGGCGAGCAGATCGTCGCCGTCGGCGCCGTCGATGTCGATCGGCCCGTCCGAATTGCCGCTCGCGATCAGGCTGTCATTGTTGGACGTGCCTTCGACCGTCATCGTCGCGCCCGACTGGTTGCCGATCTCGCCGTGCCGCAGGCTGTGCTGGGCGTCCGTGATCGCGACATTTTCGACGATCAGGTCCGGCGTCGCATTCTGCTTGCCCGGCTCGCCGAGCTGGACGCCGGTCGAGGTGCCGTCGATGCTGCCGTTGCGGATGACGGCATTGGTCAGCGTCGCCGGATCGCCGCTGTAGGACGGGGCGTCGTCGCGCGCGGCGACCACGATCGCGCCGCCATTCTGATGGCCGTCCGCGACCGCGCCGTCGCGATCGGAGCTGCCGACGTCGGTCATCGTGAAATCCTCGATGACGATGTTGGCATAATCGTCATATTTGAGGTTGAGATTGATGCCGTTGCCGCCCGCGCCGAGCGCGCCGGTGGCGGTGATGCCGCCGAACTCGCCGACATTGGTCATCGAGAAATTGGCGATCGTCGCGTTGCTCAGCGCCTCGACGTAAATGCCCTTGCGGTTCAGATCGGCGAAGCTGGTGCCGTCGATCGTGACTCCGTCGAACACGCCGGCCGAGCCGGAATCGCGGACGATATCCATGCCGAGATGGCCGTCGGAGATCGACCCGTCGCGCATTTCGAAGCCGGTCACCGCGGCCGATCCCGGCTTGTGGATGCCGGTGAAGTTCGATTCGAGGGTGACTCCGTCGAGCGTCGTGCCGTCGCTGCCATCGCCGAGCACCACGCCCTGGTTGAAGCCGGTGACGGTGAGGCCGGCGACGGTGACGTCGTCGGCGCCGATCGTGATGCCGACGCCGGCCGTATTGTCATAGGCCGCGGCCGTCTTCAGCCAGACGTTGAGCGGCCCGGCGACGCCGTTGTCGGTCAGGAAGCTGCCCTGAACGACGGCGCCGGGAGCGCCGTTGATGGTGAGCCCCTCGACGTCGACGACGAGATTCTCGGCGTAGGTGCCGGCGCCGACCTCGATCCGATAATCGGCGCTCGCCGCGTCGATCGCCTCCTGGATAGTGATGAAGGTGCCGACCAGATTGTCGCTCTCGTCATAGAGCTCGACCGAGAAGACGGTGCTCAGAGTGAGCGTGGTATCGGCGAACTGGAGGATCTCGACGCTCTCGAGCGTGTCCGTGCCTTCGTCGCCATTGCCGGGGACGTTGTCGGTGACCGATTGGAAGCCGATCAGATTGCCGCCCGAATCGAACTCGCCGACAACGGTGTAATCGGCGAGGTTGCCGGCATAGACGGCCGTATCCTCGCCGGCGCCGCCGTCGATGGCGTCATTGCCGAGGCCGCCGGTGACGACGTCGTCGCCGCCGAAGCCGTCGATCGAATCGGCGCCGGCCGTGCCGTTCAGCACCTCCGCGAAATCGCGATAGTCGAACGAGGAAAGGCCGGGGTCGTGGTCGGACAGGGCGGGATTGACGCCGTTGGCGTTGTAGCCGGTGTTGAGGTGGACGACGTCGTAGGTGGCGACGTCGCCGAGCAGGCCGTTGGCGATGATATGGTCGATCGCCTGGTTGCGGCCGTCGAACGCATAGGTGTAGCGCTCCGCCTCGGGCAGGGTCAAAGTGAGGTTCTCGAAGCGCGCGCCGCCGGAACGCGCCGTGCCGTCCGCCATCGTATAGCCGGTCACCGTGGTCAGCGGCCGGTAGAAGTAGAAATCGTTGAAGTCGCCGCCGGCGACGATGCCGGCGTCGGGGGCGCTGCCTTCGATCAGGTTGAGCATCGAATAGACGTCCTGGGCGACCGCGTTGCGCTGCGTCCAGCCGCTGTTGATCGGCTGGCCGGCCTCGAGATTCTGGTTGAGCTGCCAGAATTCGCCCGAGCCGCCCTTGGACGGCCAGTGATTGGCGGTGACGAAGATCGTGTTGCCGTTGAAGTTGAACTCGCCGAGCAGCGAGCGGCGCGTGCCCCCCCAGTCGGTGGCGTTGATCTCGGCGCCGAGCATGTCGTCGGAAAAGGCGATGAGGTCGCCGGCGTCGCGGATGCCGTCGCCGATCCGGTCGGTATATTGGCGGCGCTCGGCGAGAGTCGCGCCGGCGTCGAGATCGCCCAATTGGACCCGGTCGGTATTGTAGAGGAAGCCGACCCGGATATTGCCGCCCGGCTCGCCGCCCTCGGCGCCGTTCGGCTCCTGATCGACCCACTGATAGTTGGAGCCGGTGGCGAGGTTGAGCGCGTCGACCAGCATCTGCCAGGTCGTCGAGGCGTCGGTGCCGCCGCCGGCCGCGCCGTTATTGTCCTGCATCTCCTCGATGCAGATGATGTCGGGTGCGTTCAAATTGGTGGCGATCGCGTTGGCGAGCGCGGTGAAGCGCGCGGCGCCGTCGCCGGGGTCGAGATTCTCGACGTTGAAGGTGGCGACGGTCAGGCTGCGCCCGTCATTGCCGAGCAGCGGTCGTCTCCTGCACCGGGCTGCCGCCGTCGACGAAGCCGCCCGGCTCCATCGCGGTGACGAACAGCTTCCTGTCGGTGAAGTCGAAATCGATGATGCCGGTGACGTCGCCGAGCTGATCGCCCATCGTCGCGCCAGCGAGCAGGCCCGCCGGCGCCGAAGCGGCGAAATCGGTGAAGTCCAATTCGATGACGTCGGGATTGACATCGCCGTCATGGAGGTGGCGGCCGCCATGCTCGGTGTCGTCGCCGGTTTCCGGCGTGTCGGGCGGGCCGATCGGCGGATCGCCGGCGATCGTATAGCCGCCGCGGCTGTTGATCTGGTCGGGATTGGCGCTGTCGAGCGAATAGGCCTGGAGGAACGGATCGCCGCCCGAGGTCGAGACGAAGCCGTCGGCGACCACCATGTTGGGGACGGTGACCAGCATGCCCTCGACCGTCTCGAAGAAGGAGAGCGCGTAGAGGGAGGCGTCGAAGCTGTCGCCGGCGCCGTCGGCGCTGTCGGTATAATCGGGCGTGACCGCGGTCAGGATTTCATTGGGGATGCCGGTCAAGGTCACGGTCGGCAGCGCATTGCCGCCGCTTAGCAACGAGAAGCCGGTCGGGTTGACCAGAACGGTCCGCGGCATCGTGCTGAACGCCTGATATTCCATGACGTTGGCCGAGAGCTGGACGAGGTCGCCGACGCTGACGCCCGGAGACGACGCTGCCCACGCCCGCGTCGTTGCGGGTCATCACGAAGATGCCCTCCGACGTGAAGCTGTTGCCGTCCCAGTCGGTGATTTCTTCGGTGATGTAATAGCCCTGGCGCGGGCCGACATTGTCGACCGCGGTGACGATCGCGCGCACGCTGACCATGGTGGTCGAGGCGGTGTTGAAGCCGCTGATGCCGTCGCCCGCCAGGATCGGGCTGAAATAGGAGGTGCCCTGGATATCGTGGATGAAGGTCGGCTCGTCGTTGACGATGGTGCCGACGCCGGTGCCGTCGACGATGATGGCGTCGTTGGTCGCGCTGGTCAGCAGGACCTGGAAGAACTCATTCGACTCGGGGACGGTGTCGCCGAGGATCGGGACGAAGATCGTCGCGCTGTTCTGGCCGGCGAGGAAATTGACCGTGCCGCGTGGTGGTGACATAGTCCTGGCCCGGGCCGAAGGTGGAGATGGCGGTGCCGTCGACGGTCTCGAAATTGACGTCGAAGGCGCCGCTGCCGCCGGTGCGGGTGACCGTGAAGACGAGGTTCTGGCTGCCGCTGTCGCCCTCGACGATCGAGACGTCGTTGATCGACACCTGGATCGGCGGACCGTCGTCGTTGACGATCGTGCCGACGCCTTGGCCGTCGGCGATCGTCGCGCCGCTCGGGTCGCTGAGGTTGAGGAGCAAAGTCTCGTCGAGCTCGGGCGTGCCGTCGTCGTTGATCGTGACGGTGACCGTTGCGCTGACCTGGTTCGCGGCGAAGCTCAACGTGCCGCTGGTCGCGACATAGTCGCTGCCGGCGGTGGCGGTGCCGTCGGCGGTCTCATAGTCGACGGTGAAGGCGCCGGCCGCCGCGTTGGCGCGGGTGACGGTGAAGGTCATCGTCCCCGCCGCCTCGTTGACCGAGACGTCGGCGACGGAGACGAGCGGGCCGGTGGCGCCGCCGGTCGCGTCGACGGTGAGATTGTCGATGCCGACTTCGTCGCGATTGCCGCTGCCGGCCGAGCTGGCATGGGTCCAGCGCAGATAGATGAACTGCCCGGCCGCGACCGCGAGGCCGGTCAGCGAAACCGTCTCGGGCTGAAGCGCGAAGACGCCGGTCAGAGCGGCGGCGTCGGCCGGGGTGGTGAACGCCGCCGCCGGTACGGCGATGAAAGTGGTGCCGTCGGTCGAATAAGAGAGCTGCAGGCTGCTCGCCCGGCCGCCGCTGTTGCGATAGGACCAGTCGAAGGCGATGTCGAAGCCGGTCGCGGTGCTGCCGCTGTCATTCTCGATCCGGGCCTCGATGAAGCCGTTGATGTCGAGCTCGGCGCCGGTCGGCTGAAGGATCAAGGCGGGGTTGGAGGTCGGCGAATAGACGCCGGCCGTGGTCGGATCGTTGCTGCCGATCGTGCCGCGGGCGAAATCGCCGGTGGTGGCGGTGAAGCCGTAAGCGGGATTGGCGATGTCGCTCAGGCCGACCACCCGCCAGATGTCGGAATCGAGCTGGGTCGCGGTCGGGTTGGGCGCGAAGCCGCCGGCGGTGAAGCCGATGAAATCCTCTTCGAAGATGCGCGTGCTGGCGGGCTGCGGATCGTCCGAGGTGATGGTGGCGATGGCGGCTGAGTCGCTGATCGTCGCGCCGTTGGTGGCGCCCGACAAGGTCACCGTGAACTCCTCGTCGAGCTCGGGAAGCGTATCGCCGTTGATCGTGATCTGGATCGTCGCCAAATTCTGGCCGCTGGCGAAGCTGATCGTGCCGCTCGCGGCGAGATAGTCGCTGCCGGCGCTGGCCGAGGCATTGCCCGGGGTGCCGCCGTTCGAGGTCGCGTAATTGACGTCGAAGGCGCCGGTGCCGCCGATACGGGTCAGCGTCAGCGACCAGGATCGAGGTGCCGGAATTGCCCTCGACGATGCTGGCGTCGGCGATGGCGACGCTGCCGGCGGGGGGCTGCAGATCGTCGTTCACGATCGTGCCGGTGCCGCTGCCGTCGCCGATCGACGGCGCCGCCGATGGCGTTCGAGAGGGTGACGGTGAAGGTCTCGTCGGCCTCGAAGTCGACGTCGCCCTCGACGTCGATGCTGATCGTCTTCGCGGTTTCGCCGTCGGCGAAGGCGACCTGGCCCGAGAAGACCGCGCCCGCGACGAAATCGTCCGCGCTCGCATTGCCGGCGCCGCCCGGCGCGCTGATCGCATAATCGGCGGTGATCGCGCCGGCGGTGCCGGCGCTGCGCGTCACGGTGAAGGTGAAGGTGGTGGTCGAGCCGTTGTCGCCCTCGCTTAGGCTGACGTCGTCGATCGAGAGCGTGCCGGCGGGGGCCGGATCGTCATTGTTGATCGTGCCGATGCCGCAGGCCGTCGGCGATCGTGCCGCTGCTGGCGCTGGTGAGCTGGACCTCGAACGTCTCGTCGGTCTCGAAGACGGTGTCGCCGACCACGTCGAGGATGATCGTCTTGCTGGTCTCGCCGTCGGCGAAGGCGACGGTGCCGGAAAAGACCGTGCCGCCCGCGAAGTCGGCCGAATCGGCGAAGCCGGCGCCGCCGGGCGCGACCACGCGTGTAGCCGACTGTGACCGCGCCGTCGTCGCCGCCGGCGCGGGTCACGGTGAAGATCATCGGCGTGGTGCCGGTATTGCCCTCGGTGATCGTGACGTCGTCGACCGAGAAGGCGCCCGAGGCATCGTCGTTGGTGATCGAGCCGGCGCCGGTCCCGTCGGCGATGGTGGCGCCGCCGGTCGGAAGGGAGAAAGTGACGCGTGAACGCCTCGTCGGTCTCGACGAGATTGTCGCCCTGGACGAGGATCGTGATCGTCTCGCTGGTGTCGCCGTCGGCGAAGGCGACCGTGCCGGTGAACAATTGGGCGCCGTCGAAATCGCCGGCATCGGCATTGCCCGCGCCACCGGGGGCGGTGAGGGTCCAGGTCGCGCCGACCGCGCCGCGTGCTGCCGCCGGAGCGGGTGACGGTAAAGGTGAAAGCGGTGGTGCCGGCATCGCCTTCGGCGAGGGTGACGTCGTCGATGGCGAGGGTGCCGGGGTTGCCGGCGGGCGCCGTCGGCGCGAAGGCGATGCCGCGGAAGACGGTATTTGCCGGGGCGGTGGCGACGACAGTGAAGGTGGAAGAGCTGAACGCGGCGTTATAGCCGCCGGTGTCGATCAGGCTGACGATCGAGTTGGCGCTGGTCTGCGTCGTCGTGGCGTAGAAGCTGACGGTGGTCCCGTTCGCATCGCCCGCCAGGCCGCGCAAGCCTGTCGTCAGGCCGCCGGCCGCGGTGCCGTTCAGCGCCCAGCTGCCGCTCACCAGCGAGAATTTGAGGAGGCCGCCGCCATTGGCGATGGTGCGGTCGTCGGCCACGTAGACCGTGTCTACGCCCGCGACGGAGGCGGTCAGATCGGCAAAGAAGAACTGATAGGGAGAGTTGGTGCTGCCGGTGGTCGGAAAGCCGGCCAGGTTGGTGATAGTCTGCCCCGAGCCCGTGGGCGTCCCCGTGCCCACGGTCCCAAGCCGCAGAGCGCCGGACATGCTACTCACGTAGAGCTGGCCATCGTAGATGTCGATGCCGCGAAGGTTGGTGACCGTTGACGAGACGATTGTACCCGCGCCCGAACCGCCGAAGGTGGTGTTGACCACGCCGGTGATGTTGCCTGTCGCCCAGAACGATGTGCCGTCATTGCTTGCAGCGCCGCGGATATTGCCGGTGGAGAAGGAGGTCGTCGTTGTCGTGGTGTCGACAGTCCCGTTCGCATCAACCCGGCCGATCACGCGCAGGATAGGCGTTCCGCCGCCTGTGCTGGTGCCGGCAACCGCCGCCGTGCCCACGGCCGCGTCGTAGCCGGTGAGGATCAGATACCGGCCGTCGGCGCTGAGGGTGAGCAGGCCTTCCGAAGTGGCATTGCCGGCGGCCGTCAACGTCTGGTGGAGGCCGTTGTCCGCAGTCGGCATGGCGATCGTCTGCACCAGGGCGCCCGCCGCCGTATATTCGGTGAGGAAGACGGCGGTCGCCCCGTTGCCAAGGGCGCCGCCGCCGACGGCGCCGACGCGATAGGCGACGATATTGCCGGCGGCGAAGGGCGCGAATTGCGGACCGGGGTCCGCCGCGAAGACCGGCCCCTCCGCGGGCGATTGCGCCGTTTGCGGCCCGGCTGCGGTGACGCTCCTCGCAATCGCGTCGCCGCGGTGGCCGGCGGCGCTGTCCCTGGCCGCGTGCACGCCCCAGATGTCCGCGTTCAGCCGGCCGGCAAACTCGGCCTGATCCTCGTTGATCCTGGCTGTGCGGAATTTGGGTGTGTTGGCCATGATGGTCCCCTTCGCATTCTGGCGATCCGAGCTTGCTAGCTTCGGAGAATCGTGGGCGAATCCCCCCACATGATGGCGTCAAGATGTCAGGCCCCTGTGACAGCGGCAAGACTTACTTGCGGATTCTACTGTGGTATTTTGCGTAGCGGAGGTGCCCCGAGCGCAGCGCTGGGGCCGAGGCAAAAAAAGGGCGCCCCCGAAGGGGCGCCCCGCAGTTCAAATCGCCTGGTTACGCTCAGATCACGAAGATGTCGGCGGCGTCGAGCGCCGGCGCGGTCTTGAGGACCGCGAACAGCACCGCCGCGTTCCCGCCGACGCCGTCGGCGTCATAATAGAGCTGGCCGGTCGCGCCGTTGTAGATGATCCGATCCTCGGCGCCGACCGCCGCGGGCCCGACCACGAACGCATTGGGATCGAGAGCGCCGTCCGCCAGCTGCGTGAAGATGGCGTTGTCGAGCTGGATCTCGTCGTCGCCGCTGGTGAAGCCGTAGACGTCGTCGACATTGCCCGCGCCCAGAGCGGTGGTGAAGGCGAACGTGTCGACGCCGCCCTTGCCGTGCAACGCGTCGTTGCCGCCCTTGCCGTCCAGCCGGTTCGCGCCGGCATTGCCGAGCAGCTGGTTGTTGAGGCCGTTGCCGGTCAGGTCGATCGCGTCGGTCAGCTCCCAGGTGATCGTCGAAAGGCTCTCGATCTCCTGGTCGTTGGCCAGCGTGAAGCTCACCGAAGTGTAGACGATGTCGGTGCCGCCGCCGGCGGTCTCGAACGCCTTGTCGCCGGCATTGTCGACGAAATATTTGTCGTTGCCGGCCCGGCCCGTCATCGTGTCGGCGCCGCCCTTGCCGTTGAGCTGGTTGGCGCCGTCATTGCCGATCATATAATTGTTCAGGCCGTTGCCGGTCAGGTTGAGCGCAATCGTGTCGGTGAACGACAAAGCGGCAAGGGTCTCGACCTCCGAGCCGTCGTTGAGGCTGTAGTTGACCCCGCTGTAGACGGTGTCGTTGCCCTCGCCGACCGCCTCGGTGACCACGTCGCCGGCCTCGGTGACATGGTAGGTGTCGTTGTCGGCGCCGCCGGCCATCGCATCGTTGCCGGAGCCGCCGGTCAGGCTGTCATTGCCGGCGCCGCCGGTCAGCGTGTCGCCGCCGTCGCCGCCGTTCAACAGGTCGTTGCCGGCGCCGGTCGAGATCACATCGACGCCGCCATTGCCGAACACGCGATCGTTGCCGTCGTCGGTGGTGATCGTGTCGGCGAGATTGGCCGCGATGACGGTGATGCCCGTGCCGCTGATCGTGTTGTTGTAGGTGAGGTTCTGCTGCGAACCGGGCTGGCCGATGACGACGAGGCCGCTCGCGGTATAGTCGACCGTGCCGCTGTAGTTCCCCGCGGCCAGCCGGGCGTGAAAGCCCGTGTCCGCCTCGTCCAGGGCGTCCTGGAGCGTGGCGAAGCCGGTCGAGCCGACCAGCAGGGTGTGCCGGTCCGCGCCGTCGCAGATGATCTCGACATTCTCGAGGAAGTCGTTGCCTTCGGACGAGGTGATCAGCCAGCCAGCGACCGTGTCGGTATAGTTCACGAAGCTGTCGGCAAAGTCGGCGATGTCGATGCCGGCCTCGCCGTCGAGCAGGTCGTTGTCGGCCCCGCCGTCGAGCGTGTCGTCACCGCCGGCGCCGAACAGCTGATCGCTGCCCTCATCGCCGGCCAAATAGTCGGCCTCGGTGCCGCCGAAGGCGTGGTCGTTGCCGCCGCGGCCTTCATAGCCGAGCGACACGCCGGTCACGCCGGCATCGCCGCGGAACGATTCGTGATGATCGGTGCCGAGGAAATAGGTGCTGGCCGCCGTCGGATAGAGCTGGACCGGCCGCGCCGCACCGCTGTTGGTGATGGTGTTGCCGATCACATAGGTTTCTACATCGACCGGATCGGGGCCTTCGGGGAACAGGTTGAGCGAGCCCGAATAGAGGCTGTCGAACGTGTTGTTCTCGATGAGGACGCCCGAGGTTTCGCTGTTCACGCCATTGCCCAGGCCATTCAGCGCGCCGGTGCCCTGGAACAGATTGTCGTGGACCGAGCCGGTGCTGCCGCCGCCCGAAATATACAGGCCGATGGCATAGCCCCCGATGAGGTTGTCGCCCACGTCGAGGCCGGTGACCTGCTCGGTCAGGATGCCCGCCGCCGTATCCAGGCCGACGAGCCACGAATTGACGAGGCTGAAATCGTTGCCCTGCACGTAGATGCCCGAGTCGAACGGAGGCGTGTTGGGGCCGGTGATCGCGCCGGCGATGTGGACGCCGTCGATGGTGACGCCGTCGGCGGTGACCAGGATGCCGCCGTCGATGCGGGTTTCGTCGACCCGCGTGCCGACGCCCGGGACGCCGCTGACGCCCGCGTTGGCGCCCTCGATGGTGACGTCCTTGTTGATCGTCAGATCCTCGGTGTAGGTGCCGGAGCTGGCGAAGATCGTGTAGCCGTCGAGCGTCGTGGCGTCGTCGATCGCCTCCTGGATGGTGGCATGGATGCTGACCACGTTGTCGTTGCCGTCGAGCACCGCGACCGCGCCGATCAGGTTGAACGCGACGTCGGCGAACTCCAGCGATTCCACGTCGATGACCGTGTCGGTGCCTTCGTCGCCATCGGCGTTGTTGTTGTCGGTGACGGTGTAGCTGGTGATCTGGCCGCCGGAGATGTTGGCCGTGATCGTATAATCGGACCGGTCGCCGGCATAATAAGCGGCGTCGTTGTCGGCGCCGCCGTCGAGCGTGTCGTCGCCCGCCCGGCCCAGCATGTCGTCATTGCCGTCATTGCCGGTCAGGACGTTGGCGGCCGCATTGCCGATCAGCTGGTCGTTGCCGCCGCCGCCGGTCGCATTCTCGATCACCACGCCCTCGGCGATGGTGAAGCCGCCCTTGATCGCCTGAGCGGTGGTCTCGCCCGGCAGGGTCCGGACGAACGACAGAACGCCGCCGCCGGTCGGCGAATAATCGATCGTCGCGGCGGTGAGGTCGATCACCGCGTTGCGGGTGGCGCCGGTATAGTCGATCGTGTCGGTGCCGCCGGTATCCCAGATGCACTCGTACCAATTGCCTTCGTTGTTGAAGTCGCGAAGGCTGTAGGTCGTGTCGCCGGTCTCGCTCGGGGTCAGGACTCCGTAACGCTGCTGGAGCGCCGCGATGTCGAACGCGGTGAGGGTCGCCGCCCAGCCCGCGTCGGAGCGGAAGCCGACCGGGTCGCCGCCCGCGGTGAGGGCGCCGTCCGGATGGGTCTGCCAGCCGTCATTGTAGGACATGACGGTGTAGACGCCCTGGTTGAGGTCGAACAGGCCGAGCGAATCGGCGCCGGTGACGCCGAGCAGGACCTCGGAGCCGCCGCCGGTGTCGTGCGGGTGGGCGAGGCCGTGGGCATGGCCGAATTCGTGAAGGATGACGGCGTAAGCGAAGCCGCCCTTCTGCAGGCCGTCGGTGGTCACGTTGGGATCGGCGGACGGGCCGGCCTCGTTCCAGCCGCGATTGACGATGTTGAACGCGCCGATGCCCTGCTGGCTGCCATAGGCAGCCTCGTCCTGCGGGTAGAAATAGGCGCCGTACTGGGCCGAGGTCGTCGTGATCAGGCGGAATTCGGCCTGGTTGACGTCGGTGGTCTCGACATAGTTGATGCCGAGGATCTTCGAGAATTCCTGCGAGCGCCGACATGACGGCGGCTTTCTCATGCGCGGCCCAGCCGTGCGACGGCAGCGGATCGACGCCGTTGTCGGCGAGCTCGCCGAAGCTCTCGCCGGGGAGCGCGAAATAGACATAGGCGGTCGGGACGCCGCTGACGTCGACGGTGTCGATATTGTCGGCGCTGTCCCAGATGAACGCCTCGATCGGGTCCTCGTTGGCGTAGTCGATATCCTCGAAGTCGACGATATAGCCGCCGGTCTGGCCGGAATAAGCGGTGACGTTGAGATAGAAGGTGCCGCTCTCCTCGGCGAAGAAGCCGAAGCTCGAGCTGATGTCGTTCGGGAAGCTGTTGTCGTCATTGGCCGCGAGGATGTTGCCCGCCGCGTCGGTCAGGTAGATGAACGTGTCGAGCGTGCCCGTGGGAGGCGCGTTGAAGTTGGTCGTGTAGTCGGCGCTGCCGGCCACCTTGAACGTGTAGAAATGGCCCTCTTCCAGCACGACCTGGTAGCGGTCGAGGTCGCCGGTGAGCAGCGGATCGATCGGAGGCTGGTTGACGCCGCCGGCTTCGCGGAAGCCGAAGGTCGTGCCGAGGCCCATGACCACGGAGGTGGCGTTGGTGTCGCCGACGGCGTCGACGCCCTGGACGCGAACGTCGACGGTATAGCCGCCGAGATCCGGAGCGCCCGGATTGGAGAAGGTCGCGGCGATGATCGTGTAATTGCCGGTCGCGGTCGCGGTGTAGGTGGAGATCGAATAGAGGTCGTTGCCGCCGTCGTCGTCGGTCACGGAGGAGATGATCGTGCCGCCGGGGTTGCGCATCTGAAGGAAGCTGTCGTTGATCGGAGTGGCGCCGGTGCCGCGCAGCGAGATCAGATAGGTCTGGCCGGAGACCAGGAAGACGGTGATGTTGTCGGTGTCGCCGTTGAAATCGATATTGCCGGAGACCGAGCCGCCGACGGCGACGTTCAGAGTGCCTTCGTCGGCGATTTCGGGATCGATCAGGATCGGGCTGTCGTTCGCGCCGACGCGGTCGCCGCCGCGGTTGAGGAAGTTGGCCAGCAATTCCTTGCCCGCCGGGCAGGGGAGGCCGAACTCCGCGTGCAGGCCTTTGACCTTCAGGCCGTCGAGGGTGATGCTGTGGGAGTCGGTCGAGGAGCCGGAGAAGGGAGCCGCGGCGAGGGCCGCCGCGTCGCTCGCGGGAGAGGCCGTGCGGGCCTGAAGGGACGCGATCTGGCGTCCGCTGATAAAGTCGGTGACGTCGGACGTGGTGCGCGCGGACTGGCCCTTGAGCAATTTGGTCATATTAACCCCCTCCCGGTGGATGGCTGTGAAGTGATTCGGTTTTTTAGGAATCCCAAAAAATAGAGCATGGTTAAACCCTTATGCCAACCCTATATTTTTCTCGGACGGATTTTTTATCGTCCCGCAATGGCCGGCGGGCGGAAATGAGGCGCGGATGAAATGCAAGCGAATCAGCGGCATGATGGTGCTGGCCGGGATAGCCGGAGCCTGCTCCGAACCGCCGGCCGGCGCCGTTTCCCCGCTCGAACAGGATGAGGAATCCGCGACCATGGTTAACAAAGGGTACGGGGAAAATACGGTGCGGCGGCTCCCTTTCGCCCACGGGCGGGCCTTCGCCACGCTCGACGATTATCTCGCGCACCTGCGCGACCGCGCCGGCCCGATCGGCCAGCCCTGGTATCGCGAGATTCGTCCCGGCGTCTACGAGCTCGTCACCAACCGCGCTCCGCCCGGCGCGCCCGAAATCCATACCCGCGAAGAACTGATGCGGCGCTTCGGCTTCAGCCGCTAGAGTATTGGGTGCTTAGTCCTAACCCTCTTCCGTTCGGGCTGAGCTTGTCGAAGCCCTCTATTTTTTCCTGTAGGAACAAGAAGGAAGGCCCTTCGACAGGCTCAGGGCGAACGGATGGGAGTGATTCAAACTGATCCTTCAGCTCTCTAGCGGCTGAGGGACGCGCCGCCGGGGCGCGCGTCCCTCCCCTCGCTCAGATCACGAAGATATCGGCGGCATCGAGTGCCGGCGCGGTCTTGAGGGTCGCGAACAGCATCGCGGCCTGACCGCCGACGCCGTCGACATCGTAATAGAGCTCGCCGGTCATTCCGTTGTAGACGATCCGATGATCGTCGGTGGTCGCCGCGGGCCCGATCACGAACGCATTGGGATCGAGAGCGCCGTCCAGCAGCAGCTGGGTGAAGATGGCGTTGTCGAGCTCGATCCTGTCGTCGCCGCTGGCGAAGCCGAAGACGTCGTCGACATTGTTCGCGCCCAAAGCGGTGGTGAAGGCGAAGACATCCTGGCCGCCCTTGCCGTGAAGGGCGTCGTTGCCGCCCTTGCCGTCGAGCCGGTTCGCGCCGGCATTGCCGAACAGCTGGTTGTTGAGGCCGTTGCCGGTCAGGTGGATCGTGTCGGTCAGCTCCCAGGTGATCGTCGACAGGCTCTCGATCTCCTGGTCGTTGGCCAGCGTGAAGTCCACCGAGGTGTAGACGATGTCGGTGCCGCCGCCGGCGGTCTCGAACGCCTTGTCGCCGGCATTGTCGACGAAATATTTGTCGTGACCGGCCCGGCCGGTCATCGTGTCGGCCCCGCCCTTGCCGTTGAGCTGGTTGGCGCCGTCATTGCCGATCATGTAATTGGCGAGGCCGTTGCCGGTCAGTTTGAGCATTGTGGTGTCGGTGAACGACAAGGCGGCAAGGGTCTCGACCTCCTGGGTGTCGTTGAGGCTGTAGTCGACCCCGCTGTAGACGGTGTCGCTGCCGCCGCCGATCGCCTCGGTGACCACGTCGCCGGCCTCGGTGACATGGTAGATGTCGTTGTCGGCGCCGCCCGCCATCGCATCGTTGCCGGCACCGCCGGTCAGGCTGTCATTGCCGGCGCCGCCGGTCAGCGTGTCGCCGCCGTCGCCGCCGTTCAACAGGTCGTTGCCGGCGCCGGTCGAGATCACATCGACGCCGCCATTGCCGAACACGCGATCGTTGCCGTCGTCGGTGGTGATCGTGTCGGCGAGGTTGGCGGCGATGACGGTGATGCCGACGCCGCTGAGCGCGTTGTTGTAGACGACGCCCTGCTGCGAACCGGTCTGGCCGATGACGATCAGGCCATTCGCGGCATAATTGACCGTGCCGCCGTAATTATTCGCGGCGAGCCGGACATGGTTGGTGTCGGCCGCCTCGTCCGCCGCGCCCTGGAAGGTGGCGAAGCCGGTCGAGCCGACAAGCAACGTGCGCCGGCCCGAGCCGTCGACCACCGCTTCGACATTGCGCAGAACGTCGGAGCCCTCGGACGAAACGACAATCCAGCCCGCCAGCGTGTCCGCGTAGGTCACGAAGCTGTCGGCAAAGAGGGTCGTGTCGAGGCCGTCGCCGCCGTCGAGCAGGTCGCCCTGGGCGCCGCCGGTCAGCGTGTCGTCGCCGCCATGGCCGTAGAGAAGGTCGACCCCGCCATTGCCGATCAGCGCATTGACGCCGTCATTGCCCTCGATCCGGTTGTCGATCTCGTTGCCGGTGAGGTCGATCGCGGTCGTGCCAACCTGGCTGGTGGTGGTCAGCGTCTCGATGCTGAGCCCGGCGGCCAGGGTCAGGCTGACGCTGGTGCGGATCGTGTCGGCACCTTGGCCCGCGGCCTCGACGACGGTGTCGCCGGCATTGTCGATGAAATAGGTGTCGTTGCCGGCGAAGCCCGTCATATGGTCGGCGCCGATGCCGCCGTCGAGCGAGTCGAGCCCGGGCGTGCCGAGCAGGATGTCGCCGTCCGAATCGACGCCGGTGATCGTGATCGTCACCGTCACCTCATTGCCGTTCACCAGCGTGTAGGTGAAGCTGTCGGTGTCGGTGAGATTGGACGCGCCCGAAGCCGGGCCCGGAAGCGTGTTGAACTGGCCGTTGGGGTCGTAATCGAACGTGCCGTCGGCACGAAGCGTCAGCTCCGCGCCCGAAGCGAGCACGATCAGATTGCCGACGTCGGTGGTCGAGCCGTTGACCGCGGCGACTTCGAGCGCCGGGCCGTCGACATCGTTGTCCGCGCCCGAGCCATTGTCGGGGAAGACGCTGTCGCTGAGGATCGTCGCCTCGTCGGTGGTGAGCGCATCCGGCTGCGCCACGGCCGCATCGTCGAGCGGCGTGATCGTCACCGTCGAGGTCGCGACCGCGCTGCTCAGCAGGCCGTCATTGACCGTGACCGTGATCGTGCGCGCCGGATCGGTGCCGCCCAGGGTCGGATCCTGGTTGCTTGTCGAATAGAGCACCTGCGCGATCGCCGCAGCATAATCCGACGTCGAGGCCGGACCCGACAGGGTGACCACGATCTGCCCGGCCGGATTTGTGGTGACCGCCGTGATTCCGCCCGGCAGCGGCAGGGTGACGGTGAGCGCATCGCCCGCCACCGCATCGGTCAGGGTGATCGTCGCGCTCTCGATCAGGTCGCCGGTCACCTCATTGGGGTCGGAGACGGTGATGCCGCTGCCGATCGACACGCCGGGCGCGTCCTCGGTGTAGGAAACTGCGGCGTCGAGGCCGGCGCCGGCGCCGTTCAAATCGACTGCCGGCGCGAGATTGTCGGGGGTGACGTTGATCGTCATCGTCCGCGGCGTCGGATCGGTGTCGACGCCGCCGTTGAGCATGCCGCCATCGTCCTGCACCTGGAAGGTGAAGCTCGCATAAGGCGAGCCGAAGGCGTCGGCGACCGGAACGAAATAGACCTTGCCCGCGGCGATGTCGGCGGCCGCGATCGGGCCGGCGCCGTCGGCGAGCGCGACCGGCGCGGCCCCGCCCGGCCCGTCCGCGTCGTAGAACAGGGTGCCGGTCGTCGGCACGGTGGTGAAGACGACGCCGGCGAAATCATCGCCCTCGATGGCGTCGCTGAAGCCGAAATCGGCGAGCGTGAAGACGTAGGGATCGTCCTCGCTTCCCGTGACAGTATTGTTGGTGCCGGCGGGCGCGTCGTTCACCGGATTGACGGTGATCGCGATCGAATCATTGTCCTGCAGCGTGCCGCCGGTACCGGTCTGGCCGTTGTCGGTGGTCAGAACGGCGATGGAGTCCGGGCCGTTATAATTGGCGGTGGGGTTGTAGGTGAGGCCCGAGCCCAGGGCAGCGTTGATCGCCGCCGCGGTCCCTGAGAAGGTCATCGTCACGTCGGCGGTGCCGTCGCTGCCGCCCGAGAAGCTGAGGCCGGCGGTGCTCGCCAGAGTCAGCGTGCCATTCAGAACGGTCAAGGTGACGGTGAGCGTGGTCGCGTCGGCGTCGGCGACCTGGATCGCATTGCCGTTGCCGGTGCTGAGCGTGAAGCTCGCGTCCTCGTTGATCGTCTGCGCGCCCGGCACGGTGTTGAGCGGGCCGTCGTTGACGGCGGTGACCGTCTGGCTCAGCACCACCGTGAGGGTGGAATAAGCCGTCGTGCCGCCGGTCGCGCCGGGGCCCGAAAGGTCGACGACCATGCCGTTGACGATGCCGAAACCCAGCGAGTTGTCGATCAGGTGGACGGTCAAGGTCGGCGCCGGGCCGTTGAAGTCGGGCGCCGGGTTGAAGCGGATCAGGGTGACGAACGGATCGCCGAGCAGCTTCGCCGCCGCGTCGGAGACGGTGCCGATATCGGTCCACACGCCGCCGCTGAAATATTGCCATTGGCCGGTCGCGGCGCTGGAGCCGTTGGCGGTTACTGCGATGCCGGAGAACTGGCCCGGCGAGGAGGCGCCGCCATTGGGGACCTGATTGTCGGCGGCGTCGGAATATTGGCCGGCGAACAGGGCCTGGATGGTCTGGCCGGCGCCCGGCGTATCTTCGTCGATCGTGGTCGCGGATTCGGTGCCGTCGCCGCTTACCACCGGCGCGTCGTTGATCGCGGTGATGTTGATCGTGACCGAATCGCTGTCGGTCTCAGCCGCGCCGCCGGACTGGCCGTTGTCGGTGGTGAAGACCGCGATCGAATCGCTGCCGTTGAAATTGGCGTTCGGATTGTAGGTGAGGCCCGAGCCCAGAGCGGCGTTGATCGCCGCCGCGGTGCCCGAGAAGGTCATCGTCAGGTCGCCCGTGCCGTCGCCCGCGCCGAAGCTGAGCCCGGCGGTGCTTGCCAGCGTCAGCGTGCCGTGCAGGACGGTCAGGGTGACGGTGAGCGTGGTCGCATCGGCGTCGGCGACCTGGATCGCATTGCCGTTGCCGGTGCTGAGCGTGACGCTGGCGTCCTCGTTGATCGTCTGGGTGCCCGGCACCGTGTTGAGCGGCGCGTCGTTGACCGGGTCGACGTTGACGGTCGAGGCGATGTTGGGGGCCAGCGTCGCGTCGTTCGGCGACGTGTCGGAGCCGGAATCGACCAGCTGGGTGATGGTGACCACGCGATTGGCGTCGGTCGGGTTCTCGCTGGTGTTGAGATAGGCGAGGCCGTCGATCAGCGTCTGCAGCGCCGCTTCGCTCAGCGTCGAGGGGCCGACGACCACGGTCGCGGTGCCGGCGGCGAGCGTGACGGTCACATTGCCGGCCGGCGTGGCGACGACGTTGCCGTTGGTCAGCGCCACGTTCATGCCGTCGACGACGAGGATCTCGTTGGCGCCGTCGGTGACGTTGGTGACGGTCAGGGTCAGCGACACGAAGGTCTGGCCGGCCTCGATCGTGTCGGCGGTCACGCCGGAGAACAGATCGACCGCCGCGCCGCCCTCGGTGAAGGTCGGGTTGACCGCGGTCGCGGTCAGCGTCGGCTCGTCGTTAACCTGCGTGATGTTGATCGTCGAGACGGCGATGTTGCTGTTCGCCGTGCCGTCGGTGACGGTGACGTCGATGGTGCGGGTCGCGCCCGGATCGTCGCTCGTGTTCGAGAAGGTGATCTGCTCGAGCATCGCCTCATATTGGGCGGCGGTGCCGGTGCCGGTGATCGTGATCGTGCCCGTCCCCGAGCCGGTGACGACGAAGGGGGCGGCCTGGGCGCCGAGGACGAGCTGGTCGCCCGCCACCGCGCTGTTGATGGTGATCGTCGCGCCCTCGATCGTGCTGCCCACGTCGGGGTCGACGATCGCAACATCGGTATCGGTGATCAGCACCGCAGCGCCGCCTTCGGTGAAGCTGGCGGTATAGCCGGTCCCCACCGTGTTGCTGTCGTCGCCGTCGAGATCGAGCGTCGGCGCGATATTGTCGGGCTCGACGTCGATGGTGATCGTGTTCGCGCTCTGATCGGTGTCGACCCCGCCGAAGAGGATGCCGCCGTCGTCGCGGACCTGGAAGGTGAAGCTGGCGTAAGCGGCGCCGGATTCGTCCGGATCGGCGAGGAAGGTGAGCAGGCCGGCCGCGATGTCGGCGGCGGTGATGAAGGTGCCCGCAACGGTGATGTTGACGCCGTTCAGGCGCAGGTCGCCCTCGACCGGCAGCGTGGTCAGGACGATTCCGGCGAAATCGTCGCCGTCGATCGGATCGGTGAAGCCGAAATCGGCGGTCAGGAAGACGTAGGGATCGTCCTCGCTCGCGGTCACCGTATTGCTCGCGCCCGCCGGCGCGTCGTTGACCGAATTGACGGTGATCGTGCGCGTGTCGACGTCCTCGAGCGCGCCGTCGGCGCCCGATGCGCCGCCGTCGTTGGCGGTCACGGTGAGCGTGTCGTCGCCGTTGAAATTGGCGTCGGGCGTGTAGAGGACGCCGTTCGCGTCGGCGAAGGTCGCGTTGATCTCGCTCTGCGAGGCGATGATGGTGACCGAGCCGGTGCCGTTGTCGGTGATCTGGCCGGCGGTGAGCCCGCCGGCGACCGTTTCCGAGATCTCGAGCACGCCGTTGGCGACGTCCAGGAAGACCGTGATCGGGTCGTTGCCGGCGTCGACGTCGAGGATCGACATGCCGGTCAGCGGCGCGTCGACCGCATCCTCGTTGATGACGACCGTTGCGCCGAGCGTGTTGACCGGCGCATCGTTGAACGCGTTGACGTCGAAGGTGATCGTGTCGGGATTGGGATCGGTGTCGACGCCGCCGTCCAATATGCCGCCATTGTCGCGCACCTGGAAGGTGAAGGTGGCATAGCCGACGCCGTTGCCGTTCGGATCGGGCTTGTAGGTCAACAGGCCGCCATTGATGTCGGCGATGGTGACGAACGTGCCGGCGACGGTGATCGCGACGTTGTTGAGATAGAGGTCGCCGCTGGCCGGCAGCGTGGTCAGCACGACGCCGGCGAAGGAATCGCCGTCGAGCGGATCGGTGAAGTTGAAATTGCCGGCGTTGAGGATCCGGGTGCCGTCCTCGTCCATCACGATCGTCTCGTCGGCGCCCTGCGGCGCGTCGTTGACCGGATCGACGTCGAGCGTGGTGGTGACCTGGAGCGTGTCGACGCCGGTATTGGCGGTGCCGTCGCCGTCGACCAGGGTCCAGGTGATGGTGCGGTTGCCGTCGGTCGGGTCGTCGCCGGCGCTGTTGTTGTAGGCGATCGCCCGGATCAGCTCGGCCACCCGGGCCGGGGTCGCGTTGGCGTTGAAGGTAAAGACCAGGGGACCGCTGCTATTGTGGCCGCTATAGGTGCCGATATCGATGCCGCCGACGAACACGTTCGTGGCGTTGAACGAGACCGTGCCGCTGATGCGGATGACGAGCCGGTCCTCGGCGGCGACGAGGCCGCTCGTGATCTCGACGGTCAGTGTGCCGGTATCGAAATTCGGGCTGTCGACGTCGGCGACGGTCGCGTTCGTGCCGACGTCGAGCAAGGCGGCCAAAGCCTGCTGCTCGGTATAGGTCGCGGTGTCGCCCGCCAGGCTCCCTGAGGTCGGAGCGTCGTTGACCGGGGTGATGTCCTGGCTGAGCACGACGGTGCCGGTCGAATAGCGGGTCGTGCCGCCGGTCGCTCCGGTGAGGTTGACGTCGTCGCCGTTGAGGAAAGGCCCGCCCGAGCTGTCGACGAGATGGACGGTCAGCGTCGGCGCGGCGCCGTTGAAGTTGAGCGCCGGGTTGAAGCGGATCGCGGTGCCGGCATTGATCAGCTGCGCCGAGGCGAGGCTGGCGGCGCCGATGTCGACCCAGATGGTGCCGTTGAAATACTGCCACTGGCCGGTCGCGCCCGACGAGCCGTTGGCGACGACGGCGATTCCGGCGAGCGTGTTGGCGGCCGATCCGGTCGGGTTGCCGCCGGTCTGCTGCTGGTCGAGCGCGTCGGAGAAGCTGGCGTTGAACAGGCTGGTCACGGTCTCGCCGGCGGCGCTCGGAATGTCCTCGAGGATGGTCGCCGCGGCCTGGGTCGCGTCGGTCACGGTCGGCGCGTCGTTGACGTGGGCGATGTTGATGACCTTGACGTCCTGGTCCTGCTCGTCCGTGCCGCCGCCGGTGAGCCCCGGATCGTTGCCGTTATTGCCGAGGTCGTTGGTGGTGATGGTGAGGTTGGTCGCGCCGTTATAATTGGCGGGCGGGGTATAGATCAGGCCGTTCGGCGCCGCCGCCACCACCGGCGGGCCGGTGAAGGCCGGGCTCATCGCGGCAAGCGTGGCGTTGATCTGGTTCTGGGTGGCGGTGATGGTGATCGTGCCGGTGCCGTTGGCGCCGCCGGTGATGTCGCCGGCGACGATGCCGCCGGACACGTCGGTGCGGATGGTCAGCGTGCCGATGCCGACGGCGAGCGTGACTGTGATGTCCTCATTGGCCGGATCGGCGTCGACGTCGAACACCGAGATGCCGGTGACGGCGTTGCGCGGCGCGGTCGGCGGTATGCCCTCGGCGCCGGCATGGCCGGTCGTGTCCTCGGTGAAGGCCATCGCCGCGCCGGACGTGTTGACCGGCGCGTCGTTGATGCCGACGATTGCGACGGTCGCGGTCGCCGGATCGCTGTTGATCAGGCCGTCGAAGACGGTGAAGCTGATCGTCCGCGACGGGCTGTTGCCGTAATTGGTCGGATTGTCGCCGGCGTTGGTGAAGCGAACCGAATCGAGCACCGTCTGATAGGCCGCGAAGCTGGCATTGCCGGTGAAGGTGACGACGCCGTTCGCCGCATTGTAGCTGCCGGTGATGCCGCCCGAATTGGTGAAGGTCAAAGTGTCGCCGGCCATGAAGCCGGTGGTGATGGCGGCGGTCGCCCCCTGGATGATCGCCTGGTCGGCGTCGGCGACGGCGGGGCTGGTCGCCACGTCCACGGTCGGGCCGGCCGGCGAGTTCGGCAGGTTGGTGGATTCGGTATAGGTCGATCCGGCGCTGCCGACGGTCAGCGTCGGCGCATAATCGATCTCCATGCCGAGCACGGCGCCGTTGGCGGTATTCTCGAACACCGAGGCGAAGAAGGTCGGCGCGACACCGAAGGCGGTGAGCGAGCCCGAGAAAATGCGCGCGCCGCCTTCGTCGGTGGCGGTGCCGTCATGGCCGATGGCGGTGTCGGTATTGTTGAGGGTGGAGAGGTAATAGCGGCCGCCGATCGTGTCGACTTCGATATAGAGCATCTGGGTGGTCGGGAAGGGCTGCAGCGTGTTGGTCGCGTTGTTCGATTGCTGCTGCCAAACCAACGTCACATTATGGCTAGCGATGTCGTACATGAAGACGCCCGCCTGCCCGTTGGCGCCGAGCCGCTGGGTGACGAAATAAATTCTCTGGTTGGCGATATCGATGTCGATGCCGGCGAGCGAGCCGTTCGCCACGTCCGGGAAGTGATTGGCTGGGTTGGTGCCCGCGCCGTCGGGATCGTCGCTATAAGGGCCGTTGATCGGCACGATCGTGTAATTCTCGACCGCAGGATTGGGATTGACGAGGCTGTTGACCTTGACGATGTAGTTGACGTGGGCGCGCGCCGGGTTGAAGTTGGTGTCGACCAGGACGTAGGTAAAATAAGCTGTGTTGTGCGCCACATCGAGCGTGAAGTCGTAGATGCCCCCTCTGAAAATGCCGATCGTCTGATCCGCGGCGAGATCGAGCGGGCCCCAGTTGCTGACCGCGCCGCCATTATAGCCGACCCGCATGAGGTTGTGGCCGTTGGCGATTTCGCCCTGGATGAAATAGACTTGGTTGTTGACCGTATCGATCTCGATGCCGTCGATGAAGGTGTCGTCGTCCACCGGCACGTTGTCGTCGTCGTTCGGGAAATCGTAGACCACCGTGATCGTCGGCGTGCGCGTGCCGCTGACCAGGTCCGCGATATTGCCCTTGAGGATGCGCGTAGTCGCGGTGCCGTCATTGTCGACCGCGAACCAGACGCCGTCCTCGATGTCGAAGGCGAGGTCCGTGAGATGGTTGAACATCGGGTTGTCGCGGAACAGGCGGGTCAGGTTCGTCGCGACGTTGGCCCCTTCCTCATTGTCCATGCGGATGAACGCGTCGGACTGGCCGCCGCCCGACATCATGCCGAACAACTGCATGTCGGGGTTGGTGAGCGGGCCGCTCAGCGTCACGTCGGCGCGGTCGTCGTAGATGGTGCCGCCGATATCGTCGCCGCTGTGGCCGTGCCACTGGGTGGTGTCGCCGATCTCGGCGAGCTGGGTGGCCGCGATCTGGGTGCTCGGGCCGGCATAGGAGGCCTGGTCGAAGCGGACCGCGACCGCGTTGACGCCGGCGGTCAGCCCGGTGCCGGTGAGCTCGCCCGCTTCGAACACATCATTATCGTCGCCGACGTCGATCGCGTAGAGGAAGGTGGTCGGCGCGTTGATCGCGCCCTGATAGGCGTAGATCGTCTCGCCGTTGTTCGAAAGGTCCATGCCGGCGGCAAGCAGCTGTGCCGAGCTGATGGTGACCACGGTTCCGGCGGCGAGGTCGGCGCCGGCCATGTAGGTGAAGGTGCCCTCGCCGGCGCTGGCCGCGGCAAAGGCGGTGCCGTTCCAATTGCGGTCGGTGAAGAAGATCTGGGTTCCCGATCCGATCGCGGACAGGAGGACGAACCGGATGATGTCGTCGCCGTCGGCGCCGATCGGGTCCGTGGCGTAGGCGACGATGGCGACGCCGGCGGCGGAGGTGAGGTTGGTCGCGACTTGTATGCCCCCGCCGGGGATCGCGCGCGCGACGGTGCCGGGCCCGTCGGAGGTCTCGGCCGGGCCCGGCGCGGCGGCACCGAAGGCCCGCAGCGAGAAATCGAGGGCGACGTGATCGAGGTTGCCGAGGGAATCCGGCCGGAACGGGGAGAAGAAGTCCTCCGCCGACGAGTTGATCTTTCCGGAGTTGCGAAAAGCGCGCGACGAAATCGGCATGTTATTCCCCACCCTTGAGCTGCACGAGCGCGCCGAAGATGGGGCGCTGCCCGGTTTCCACGCCGGGCATCATGGCACAGCCGGGGGAGCGCCGCTAGAGGCTAAAGGTCCGGAAGCGATAGATTTCATTGGCCGGAAGAAACAACTCGTCTCACCTTATTCCCGACGTGTCGGGGATGTATATTCTCCGAAACCGATTGATCCACGGAGCTTGTCCCCGTTTATCGCAACCGTTCCAGTCTGCATTTGACAGCGCGTCCCAACCGTCACAAAGTGTCCCTGCACCGGGGGGGTGCTGGGCGGGGATTCTCATCGCCGCCGTCCTTCCCGCAGGGCTGAACTCTAGGGGAGGAACCCGATGTCGGACCCTTATATCGGTGAAATCCGGATGTTCGGGGGCAGTTTCGCCCCTGTCGGCTGGATGTTTTGCGACGGCCAGCTGGTGCCGATCTCCGAAAATGATGCCTTGTTCACCCTCCTGGGCACAACCTTTGGCGGGGATGGGCAGGAGACGTTCGGCCTTCCCGACCTGCGCGGCCGGGTGCCGATCCACGCCGGCACCGCGAAAAGCGGCAACACCTACGTGTTGGGCGAGACGGGCGGCGTCGAATCCGTGACCCTCAGCACCAACCAGATGCCGATCCACAATCACCCTGCTTTGGCCGCCAGCACCGGTCAGGTCGCCTCGCCCGCCGGCGCCGTGCTGGCGAACGCGACCAGCACGCAAACGGGCATGAAGATCTATTCGACGGTGGTGACGCCCAACACGGCAATCAATGCCAATTCGATCTCGCCCACCGGCGGCAGCCAACCGCACGACAATATCCAGCAGACCCTCGCCGTCAGCTTCATCATCTCGCTGTTCGGGATCTTTCCGACGCAGACCTAGCGCCGTCCGCCACCGCTCCGCCAATCATAATGGAGTAACGAAATGTCATCCCCATTCGTCGCCGAGATCCGCATGTTCGGATGCAATTTCGCCCCCACCGGCTGGGCCCAGTGCAACGGTCAGCTGCTCCCGCTCTCCCAGAACACCGCCCTCTTCTCGCTGCTCGGCACCTTTTATGGCGGGGACGGCAAGTCGACCTTCGCCTTGCCCAACCTTCAGGATTCGCTGGCGACCCATCAGGGCCAGGGGCCGGGCCTGCAGGAATGGTTCCTGGGCCAGTATCAGGGGTCCGAAACGGTCACCCTGCTCCAGTCCGAGATGCCGGCGCACGCCCACGCGTTCGTGGCGAAGACGGGCGCCGGCAATGCGGTCAACCCGGGCAATGCACTGCTCGGCACCGGCAGCTGGCAGTCCGGCACGAGCTTCGGCCAGATCACCAGCTACTCGACCGACACGGCCAACCTCTCGCAGATGAACCCGCTGACGCTGGGAGTCGCCGGCGCCGATTTCCCGCACAACAATCTGATGCCTTATTGCGTGGTCGAATATTGCATCGCCTTGCAGGGCGTCTTCCCGGCGCGGCCATAGACCAAATTGAAGGAGTAGGATCATGGGCACGCCCTACATGTCGGAAATCAAGATCGTCGCCTTCGGCTTCGCGCCCAAGGGGTGGGCGCTGTGCAACGGCCAGTTCCTTCCGATCAACCAGAACCAGGCCTTGTTCTCGCTGCTCGGCACCACTTATGGCGGCAACGGCCAGACCACCTTCGCCCTGCCCGATCTGCGCGGGCGCGCCTCGATGCATCTCGGCCCGGGCCAGCTCCAGGGAGTGTCCGCCGGCTCGGAGACCGTTACCCTGACCCAGTCGCAGATGCCCGCGCACGTTCACTTTCCGATGGCCAAGAATGCCCAGGGAACGACCGGCATACCCTCGTCGAGCGTGGTGCTGGCGACGGCGGTCGCGGTGCAGGCCGACCAGAGCACGATCCCGGTCAGCATGTACAGCATCAACGCGCCGACCGACCTGGTGCTCAACCCCGCCGCCATCTCCAACACCGGCGGCAGCCAGCCGCACGAGAACCGGCAGCCCTATCTGACGCTCAATTTCTGCATCGCGCTGCAGGGGGTCTTCCCCTCGCGCAACTAGAGACGGTCGCATTGCGGTTGAAGCGCCCGGTTCCCCGGCGAAAGCCGGGGTCCAGTCTTACCGTTCGTGCCGCTGGACCCCGGCTTTCGCCGGGGAACGATTTCCATCCGAAGGAAACCGACTCTAGAGCGCTGAAGGATCAGTTTGAATCACCCCCATCCGTTCGCCCTGAGCCTGTCGAAGGGCCTTCCTTCTTGTTCTTACAGGAAAAAGTAGAGGGCTTCGACAAGCTCAGCCCGAACGGAAAAGGGTAGAACTAAGCACCCAGCGCTCTAGCGGGCAGCCAGCTCGATCCGGAAATCGACCGCGCGCCATCGCGTCGACAAATCGGCGGTGTGCGGTCCGGTGAAGCCCGGGCCGGCGGCGCGCCACTCGGCGATCTCGACCTCCTCGAACGCCTCCGGAGTCAGCCTCGTCACTTCGAGCCAGACCAGGGCCTCGCCGTAAAAGCGCTCGCAGCGCTGGGCCGGGCGGAGCAGCCGGCCGCCGAGCCTGAGCGGCCGGCCGGCCGGCCGGGCGCTTCGGCAATCGGACTTGATCGGGTTCAGCGCGTGCGGAGTCCACGGCCCGGCGAGCGCCGGCGCGTGCCAGGCGCTGAGCTCGTCCCAGTCAGATCCGCCCGGAGTCGGCGCGGCGGCGAGCAGCCAGAGCAGCCCGTCATGCTCGAACAGGGTCGAATCGAGCAGCGGCTGATCCGGAAGCAGCGTCCGCTCCAATTCCCAGCCGTGCGGAAAATCGGTGGCGCGATAGAGCTCGACGCCGCCGCGGCTGCCGCTCTCGGGCATCAGCCAGAGTTCGCCGCCATGGCGGAAGACATAGGGGTAGGAGAGGTGCCAGGGCCGCTCCAGCGCGGTCGCGAACCGGCCGGGCCGGCCGTCGCTACCCAGCTCGGCGCAGACGATGACGCCCTTGCCGGACTGATAGGGATAGGCCTCGGCGAACAGGACATGGCGGCCGTCATGCTCGATCACGAACGGATCGGCGTGGAAGACGTCCGGATCGGCCGGCAGCGGCGTATAGGCGGCGAGGTCGAACGCCCCGAGATCCACTGGACCCTCGTCCCATTTGAGCGCGATGGTCCAGTGGCGCCGGGCCGGGCTGCGGCGCAGCGGCGCCAGCGCCCGCCCCGCCAGCCGCCGCGCCTGCTTCGTCAACTGGCGCGGCAGGCTGAAGGCGGCCGCGGGCCGCTGCGGCCGGTCGCGGAGCGGAGCGCCGGCGCCGGCGAGCGCGCGCAGGATGAGCGCCTCGACCCGGGCGAAGATCGTGGCGAGCCGGTCGCCGTCGCCGATCGCCGCGTAAGAGGAAGCGAGGATGGTCTCGCCCTCGGCGATGTCGAGCAACGGGCATTCGCCGCGCTGCAGCCGAGCGATCAGCGCTTTGCTGTCGGGCGATCCGTCGTAGAGCGGGCGAAGGGTCCGCTCCGGCCGGGCGGCGCCGGTTTCGGAAAGGTCGACGATGAGATCGAACGGCGCCGCCGCGACGACGTCATGGCTTGCCGCCAGCCGGTCCGCCAGCCGGTCGTGCCAGGCCCGGCGCCGCCGCGGCGGCAGCAGCAGGACCCGCCGGCGCTCAGCCATCGCGCATCCTGAGGTCGGCGAGGCAGCGGCCGGCGGTCCTTCCGTCCCAATATTCGGGGCGGCGCGGCCGGGCGTCGCCGCGCGCCAGCGCCGCGTCGAGCAGGCCGGGCAGGATCTCGGCCGTGGCCAGCACGTTGGTGCCCTCGTCGATGGTGATCGGCCGCTCGGTATTCTCGCGCAGGGTGAAGCAGGGGATGCCGAGATAGGTGGTTTCCTCCTGCAGGCCGCCCGAATCGGTGATCACCGCGCCGGCGCCGAGCACCAGGCTCATGAAGGAGATATAGGGGGCGGGCGCGATCAGCCGGACTCCGGCCGCGGCCAGCGTCCGGTCGAGCCCGGCCGCGGCCAGCCGCTCGGCGGTGCGCGGGTGGACCGGGAAGACGATCGGCAGCCTCGCCTGGACCCGTTCGAGCGCTGCGGCGAGGCGGGCGAGCTGCTCCGGCTCGTCGACGTTGGACGGGCGGTGAAGGGTGACGACGGCGTAGCCGCCGCTCGCCAGCCCCAGTTCGGCCGGCATGTTCGCCGCCTCGATCGCCGGCCGGCTCATCTCGAAGCTGTCGAGCATGATGTTGCCGACCCGGCTGATCCGCTCGGCCGGGATGCCCTCGGCGATGAGGTTGCGGTCGGCGTCGGGCGAGGGCGTCCACAGCACGTCGCACAGCACGTCGGTGGCGAGCCGGTTGAGCTCCTCGGGCATGCGCCGGTCGCGCGAGCGAAGGCCAGCTTCGAGATGGACGGTGGCGATGCCGAGCTTGGTGCCGACCAGCGCGCAGGCGATTGTCGAGTTGACGTCGCCGACGACGACCAGCCAGTCCGGCCGCTGCGCCTCGGCGACCGCGCCATAGGCGACCATCACCCGCCCGGTCTGCTCGGCATGGCTGCCCGAGCCGATGCCGAGGTGGAAATCGGGCTCGGGCAGGCCGAGGTCGGCGAGGAAGGCGGCCGACATGTTGGCGTCGTAATGCTGGCCGGTATGGACCAGCACCGGCTTATAGTCGCCGCTCGCCTTCAGCGCGTGCCAGAGCGGCGCGACCTTCATGAAATTGGGCCGCGCGGCGGCGATCAGGTGGACATTGCGAACGGGCAAGGGTGGCTCCTCAAATGCGGCTGTCGACAAGAAAGGGGCGCGGGTCAACTCCGCGGCGCGGCGCCTTGTCGGCGAGGGCGGCGGAAACTAGAGCAAGGGCATGGCCGCAAATCGTCTCCGCGCAGTGCCGGTCGAACGGGTCTGGGGCCGGCGCGACCTTCCGGCGGGCTTTCCGCGTGTCCCGGGCGACGCGCCGACCGGCGAAATCTGGTTCGAGGCGCCGGACGAGGCCGCGCTGCTGGTCAAATATCTGTTCACCTCGGAGCGGCTCTCGATCCAGGTCCATCCCGACGACGCGGCGGCGCGGGCGCGGGGCCTGCCGCGCGGCAAGGACGAAGCCTGGTTCGTGCTCGACGCCGAAGCCCGGTGCCGTGATCGGCCTCGGCCTGACCCGCGAGGTTTCGCGCGAGGCGTTGCGCGCGGCGGCGCTCGACGGCAGCATCGAGGCCCTGCTCGACTGGCGGCCGGTCGCCGCCGGCGACATCTTTTATTCGCCTGCCGGCACGATCCACGCGATCGGCGGCGGCATCGCCTTGATCGAGGTCCAGCAGAATCTCGACCTCACCTACCGGCTCTACGATTATGGCCGGCCGCGCGCGCTTCATCTCGACGAGGCGCTGATGGTGGCGACGCGCGGCCCCTGGGCGCCGCCGGCCGGGCCGAGCGCGTCCGCGCCCGGCCGCGAGGCGCTCGCCGCCGGCGGCGCCTTCGCGATCGAGCGGTGGACCGCGGGCGGCGAGATCGGCGGCGAAGCGGTGGTGGTGCCGATCGTCTCGGCGGGCGTTATCGACGGCGAGGCGCTCGTCGCCGGCGCGGTCTGGTCGGTGGCCGGGACGGCGGAGATTGCGGGCGATGGCCTCGACCTCCTGGTCGCGACGCCCGCCTAAAGCTTGGTGCGCAGGCTCCACAGCTCGGGAAAAGCGCGCTTGGCCAGCGTGGACTGGAGATAGGGGACGCCGGCCGTGCCGCCGGTGCCGCGTTTGAAGCCGATGATCCGCTCGACCGTCACGACATGCTTGTGGCGCCACGCCGCCATCGCGTCGTCGATGTCGATCAGCTTCTCGGCGAACTGGTAGAAGCGCCACCAGCGCTCGGTGTCGCGATAGACTTCGGCCCAGGCGTCCTCGACAGCCTCGCTCGGCCGATAAGGCTGGCTCCAGTCGCGATCGAGCGCGGCGGCCGGCATCGGCACTCCGGCGCGGGCGAGCGCGGCATTGGCCTCGTCCCAAAGGCTCGGCGCGCGGAGCGCGGCCGAGAGCGCGCGATGCTGCGCCGATCCCTCCTCCTGGAAGCGGAGATGGCCGCCGTCCTTCAGGCCGAGCAGATATTCGAACTCGCGAAACTGCGCCGACTGGAAGCCGCTCGACGTGCCGAGCACGCCGCGGAAGGTCATATAGTCGGTCGGCGTCAGCGTCGTCAGCACGTCCCAGCGAGAGCGTCATCACCGCCTGGATGCGCGACACGCGCGACAGGTTCTTGTGGACTTCGAGCAGCTTGTCGCGCGCGGACGAGATCGAGCGCCAGCCTGAGCTCGTGGACGATCTGCTTGAGCCACAATTCCTTGGTCTGGTGGATGATGATGAACAAAAGCTCGTCATGGTGGTCGGAGATCGGATGCTGGGCCGAAAGCAGCGGCTCCAGCGTCAGATAATGACCGTAGGTCATGTCTTCGGGCTTGGTCATGGCGCCGGCCTCTATCATGCCGGCCGCACGCATCAAATGAGCGTTTCGCACGTTAAACGATCGTCAAGCTGGTCATGGAAAGGTGCGGGCCATGAAACGGGGCGCCGCGTCGTCTGTCCTTTGGGGACTTTGCGGGATCTTCGGCGTCCTCGTCACCGGCTGTGGCGGTGGCGGCGGTGGCGGCGGCAACCAGCCCGGTCCGCCCAACCAGGCGCCGTCGATCACCTCGCCAGCGACGGCGAACGCACCCGAGAACAGCGCCGGCACGATCTATACCGCCACCGCGACCGACCCGGACGGCAACGCGCTCACCTTCTCGCTCTCCGGCGGCGCCGATCAGGCCGCTTTCGCGATTTCCGCCGCCGGTGCGCTTTCCTTCGCCCGGGTGCCCGACTTCGAGGCCCCGACCGACGCCGATCGGAACAACGTCTATCTGGTCCAGATCTCGGTCAGCGACGGCACCACCAGCGCCGTGCTCAATCTCGCCGTGACCGTCACCAATGTCGGGCCGGACGGATTCCGCGTCGCCCGCGTCGGCACGGGCTTCGCCCAGCCGCTCTACCTCACCGCCGTGCCGGACGGGTCCGGCCGGGTGTTCGTGGTCGAGAAAGACGGCCTCATCCGTATCCTCAATCCGGCGGCCGGAACCGTCGCCGGCGACTCCGTTCCTCGACCTCGCCGGCCAGATTTCGACCATCGGCGAACGCGGCCTGCTCGGGCTCGCTCTGGCACCCGACTTTGCCGCGACCGGAACCTTCTACGTCTATCTCACCAACCTTTCGGGCACGATCGAGGTGCGGCGCTATCGAACCGCGGCCGGCAACCGGGACGTGGCGGATCCTGCTACGGGCGATGTCATCCTTTCCATCCTGCATCCCGGCGCCTCGAACCATAATGGCGGCTGGATCGAGTTCGGCCCGGACGGCTTCCTCTATATGGCGGTCGGCGACGGCGGCGGCGGCGGCGATCCCACCAACAATGCGCAGAACTCGAACGCGCTGCTCGGCAAGTTACTGCGCATCGACCCGCGCAGCGACGCCTTTCCGACCGATCCGCTGCGCGATTATGCGATTCCAGTCGACCAACCCCTTCGCCCAAGGCGGCGGAGCGGCCGGAAATCTGGGCCTTGGGCCTGCGCAACCCGTTCCGCGCCAGCTTCGATCCGCTCACCCAGAACCTGTGGATCGGCGACGTCGGCCAGAATGCGCGCGAGGAGATCGACCTGATGCGGCCGACCGACGGCGGCGCCAATTTCGGCTGGCGCGTGCTGGAGGGGACGGCGCCGTTCGGCGGCCAGGCGCAGCCCGGCTTCACCCCGCCGGTCGCGGAATATCTGCACGGGACCGGCCCGCGCGAGGGCAATTCGGTGACCGGCGGCTATGTCTATCGCGGCCCGGTCGAGGCGCTGCGCGGCCAATATATCTTCGCCGACTTCGTCAGCGGCAACCTCTGGTCGCTGCCGATCGCATCGGTCAACCTGGGCACCACGCTGGCCGAGCAGCGCCTTCATCCTGCGCAACGCCGATTTCGCTCCGAACGCGGGCGCGATCGACAATGTCGCGAGCTTCGGCGTCGACCAGGCGGGCAATCTCTACATCGTCGATCTCGACGGCGAGATCTTCCGGATCGAGGCGGCGTAACGCGGCCAGCCAGGTTCGCGAGTTCGCTACGTCATCCTGACGAAAGTCAGGACCCATGACGCGGACTACGGAAGTTCGCACCCGTCCCGTTCATGGATCCCGGATCAAGTCCGGGACGACGCAGCGCGCTTACAACCGCTCCGCGGTCGAGACGACGTCGGTCGCCCTCAGCGCCGCCAGGATCCGCATCAGATGCTGGACGTCGTGCACCTCGATATCGAGGTGGAAGGTGTGGAACGAGCCGTCGCGCGAGGTCTGGTCCATCGAGACGATGTTGGCGCCGTGGCTGCCGAGGATGCCGGCGACGACCGCGAGCGAGCCGGGCTCGTTCTTGATGACGATGGCGAGGCGGGCGGCGCCGCCGTCCGTCTGGTCGCCCCAGGCGAGGTCGACCCAGTCGGCATCGACGCCGTCGGCGAGGCTCTCGCAGCCGATGACGTGGACCTCGATCCCCTCGCCCTCGCGGCGCAGGCCGACGATCCGGTCGCCGGGAATCGGGTGGCAGCATTCGGCGAGCTGGAAGGCGACGCCGGGCGTCAGCCCCTTGATCGAGATGGCGGTGCGCTGCGGCGGCGGCTTGACGCCGTCGCTGGTCGCCGAGCCCGGCATCAGCGCTTCCATCACCGCGACGTCGTCGACCCGCTTCAGCGCGATCGCCTCCATCAGCGCCTCGTCATTGGGCAGATGGAGGCGGCGCAGCGCCTCGGCGATCGCCTCCCAGCCCAGCGGCGCCGGCAGCCGCTGGACGATCTCGTCGAAAATCTTGCGCCCAAGCGCGACCGTTTCCTCGCGCTCCTTCGATTTGACCCAGCGGCGGATCTTCGCGCGCGCCTTGCCGGTGACGACGTAGGAGAGCCAGGCGGGCTGCGGATGCTGGGCCTTCGAGACCAGGATCTCGACCTGGTCGCCATTGTCGAGCGGCGTCCTCAGCGGCATCACCCGGCCGTTGATCTTCGAGCCGACGGTCTGGTCGCCGAGATCGGTGTGGACCGCATAAGCGAAGTCGACCGGCGTCGCGCCCTTGGGCAGCTGGATCAGCTCGCCCTTGGGCGTGAAGGCGAAGATCCGGTCCTGGTACATCGCCATTCGGGTATGCTCGAGCAGCTCCTCGGCGCTGCCGGCATGGTCGAGAATCTCGACCAGGTCGTTGATCCAGGGATGGTCCGAGCTCGCCTCGACCGTCGCCCTCCTTATAGGCCCAGTGGGCGGCGAGGCCGTGCTCGGCCTGGGCGTGCATCTCGCGGGTGCGGATCTGGATTTCGATCCGCATCTGCTCGTCGTGGATGATCGTGGTGTGGACCGAGCGATAGCCGTTGCGCTTCGGGGTCGAGACGAAGTCCTTGAAGCGGCCCGGCACGACCGGCCAGCGCTGGTGGATCAGGCCGAGCGTCCGATAGCTTCCTCGACCGAGCCGACGATCGCGCGGAAGGCCATGACGTCCGAGAGCTGCTCGAAGCTGACATGCTGCTCGGCCATCTTGCGCCAGATCGAATAGGGATGCTTCTCGCGGCCGTGCACCTCGGCCTCGATGCCGTTGCGCCTCGAGATGCGCCTTGATGCCGCGGCCGATGCGCTGGATGAGGTCGCCGCCGCCGCCCTTGTTGAGCCGCTCGAGCCGCTTGGTGATCGATTCGTAGGCGTCGGGCTCGAGCTCGCGGAAGGCGAGCGTCTGCATCTCGGTCATGAACTCGTACATGCCGATCCGCTCGGCGAGCGGGGCGTAGATGTCCATCGTCTCGCGGGCGATGCGGCGGCGCTTGTCCGGGTCCTTCAGATGATGGAGCGTGCGCATGTTGTGCAGCCGGTCGGCGAGCTTCACCAGCAGGACGCGGATGTCGTCCGACATGGCGAGCAGGAACTTGCGCAGATTCTCGGCGGCGCGCTGGCTCTCGCTCTGCGCCTCGATCTTGGAGAGCTTGGTGACGCCGTCGACCAGCCGGGCGACGTTCTTGCCGAACAGTTTCTTGATCTCGGCCGGGGTCGCCAGCGTGTCCTCGATCGTGTCGTGGAGGATGGCGGTGACGATCGTCTCGTCGTCGAGCCGGAGGTCGGTGAGGATGCCGGCGACCTCGATCGGGTGGCTGTAATAGGGATCGCCCGAGGCGCGGGTCTGCGAGCCGTGCGCCTTCATCGAGAAGACGTAGGCGCGGTTGATCAGCGCCTCGTCGGCGTCCGGGTCATAGCCCTTGACCTTCTCGACCAGTTCATATTGCCGCAGCACCGCACCGAAATGGGGTGCGGTGCGCTGCGGGGCAACAAAAATGCGCGTCGGCGGGCTCTGCGGCCGCAGTTTTCCAGCTGTTCCGGCCTAAGGCGCGGCCCGCGACGCTCGAGCTGCGCAGCCTCGTCGTCGGTTTTGACATCCAACCTGTAAAAAGCCAGTGGCGATTCGCAACTTGAAAACGAGGCGTATGACATTGCCCCGATTTGGCGTAGTCTGGCGGCCATGATCCGGCCCGATCATCGCAAGGCGATCCTGGGGGAGTGTGCGCTGCCCGGCAGCGCTCGAGGCGGTCGGCGAGCGCTGGTCGTTCCTGATCCTGCGCGGCGCGTTCAACGGCCTCGCCCATTTCGAGGAATTCCAGTCGACGCTCGGGATCGCCCGCAACATCCTGTCGAACCGGCTCGGCCGGCTGGTCGAGCATGAGATCTTGCGGCGCGAGCCCGATCCGGCCGACCGCCGCAAGGTCGCCTACCGGCTGACCGACAAGGGCCGGGCGCTGCTGCCGGCGCTGATCGCGCTCAGGCAATGGGGCGAAAGATGGATTTCGGGCATGCCCAGCAATCCGGTGCTGGTCGACCGGCAGAGCCGGCGGCCGGTCGCGGCCGTGGACGTGCGCGCGGCCGACGGGCGGTCGCTCGCGCTCAGCGAGCTCGAATGGATCGATCGGGCGGAGCTGCCCGGAACGAGCCAGGGTTGAGGGCGGCGGCCCGCAAGGGCAGCCGCCCGATTCGGCTTACGGACTGCTGGGTCCGTCCTCCCCGCTGGTGCCCGAGATCGCGGCCGCGGCGATCAGAACGACCAGGACCACGCCGAGGATGACCGCGGTCGACCGCCGTCATCGTCGTCGTCGTCGTCCTGGAAATAGCTGGCCGCGCCCATCGAGCGCCGCCGCCGCGGGCGATGCTGAGCGAGACGCCGCATTCGCGTGTCGCCGGTGCGATCGCCATGCCGGCCGCAGCCAGCATCATTGTCAGTCCCTTGGCCTTCACGTTCGCCTCCCTTCAGGCTTGCTCCCTACTCGAAGGACTCGCCCTAACACAGGCGAACCGCAGCGCCAAGCAGAGTCGAACAAGACGGCAAAAGACTGTTCGGCCGCGATCCGCAGCCGTGGAGATCAGCCGTCGTAATCGGCGCCCGCATTGTTGTTGCGCTGGGGCGCGGCGGCGGTGAGGCGCAGCGCCTCGGCCGACGCGCTGATCGAGCCGACCTCGTCGGCGACGTCGTCCTCGTCGACCTGGACGCGCTGCAGGCTGCCGATCAGCGATTCCTCGAGATCGCTGCGGCTTGACCGTCTGTCTCGGCGACCTCGCGCAGCGCGACGACCGGATTCTTGTCGCGGTCGCGGTCGATGGTGAGCTCGGCGCCGCCCGAAATCTGCCGCGCGCGCTGCGCGGAGAGCAGCACCAGATCGAAACGGTTCGGGATTTTGTCGACGCAATCTTCGACGGTTACGCGCGCCATGCGGCAGCTCCACTCAAATTCAGGGCTTCGGGAAAGTCCGCGGACCTAGGTCAGCCGGGCGCCAATTGTCAATGATTCGGCGGTTTTTCGCTCACACCCGCATCGGCATCAGCACGTAGAGCGCGGCGCCTTGTCATTCTCCCGCAGCAGGGTCGGCGCGGCGGCGTCGGCGAGGTGGACCTCCATCACGTCGCCCTCGATCTGGCCCAATATGTCGAGCAGATAGCGTGCGTTGAAGCCGATCTCGACGCCGTCGGCGGCATAATCCGCGGACACCTCCTCGGACGCGGTGCCGTTTTCGGGCGAGGTGACCGAAAGCGTGACCCGGTCGCGGTCGAGCGACAGCTTGACCGCGCGGGTGCGCTCGCTGGCGATCGTCGAGACGCGGTCGACGCCTTCCTCGAGAGCGCGCGGATCGAGCTTCAGCAGCTTGTCGTTCGCGGTCGGAATGACCCGGCTGTAATCGGGGAAGGTGCCGTCGATCAGCTTCGAGGTCAGCACCGCATTGCCGAGGCCGAAGCGGATCTTCGATTCGCGAGAGGCTCGCCTGGACGGTGCCGTCGACCTCGTCGAGCAGCTTGCGCAGCTCCGCCACGCATTTGCGCGGGATGATCACGCCGGGCATGCCCTGCGCGCCGTCGGGCCGCGGCACGGTGACCCGCGCCAGCCGGTGGCCGTCGGTCGCCGCCGCCTTCAGCACCGGCTGCGCCTCGTCGGAGACGTGCAGGTAGATGCCGTTCAGATAATAGCGCGTCTCCTCGGTCGAGATGGCGAAGCGGGTCTTGTCGATGATCTGGCGCAGCGTCGCCGCCGGCAGCTCGAACGTGGTCGGCAGATCGCCCTCGGCGATCACCGGGAAATCGTCGCGCGGCAGCGTCGACAGAGTGAAGCGGGCGCGGCCGGCATTGACCTGCATCCGCCCCTCGGCGGCGATCAGCTCGACCTGGCTGCCCTCGGGCAGCTTGCGGACGATGTCGAACAGGGTGTGGGCCGGGACCGTGGTCGCGCCCGGCTCGGTGACGTCGGCCTCGACCGTCTCGTTGATCTGGAGGTCGAGATCGGTCGCCATCAGGCGGAGGCCGCCATCCTCCTCGGCCTCGATGAGCACGTTCGACAGGATCGGGATGGTGTTCCTGCGCTCCACCACGGAATGGACGTGCCCGAGGCCCTTGAGGAGCGTGGCCCGTTCGATCGTCGCCTTCATCGATAACCCCTGCTTACCCGCAATTTTTAGGTTGGATGAAGGGTTATAGCGGCCGCCGCGAAGGCCGCCAGTGGATTGTGCCAAGAAAAAGGGCCGGAGCGTCGCCGCCCCGGCCCTTCCTCTTCGCAAAGGCGGATCAGAACCGGAAGCCGAAGCCGGCGACGACCTGGTGACGGTCGAAGCCCTGCTCGTAGTTCGAGTAGCGATATTCGGTCTTCAGATAGGTGTTCGCGCCAATGCCGAACTGCGCGCCCGCGCCGGCGCGAACGCCGTCTAGGTTGGTCCCGACCGAGAAATCGGGGTCGGTCGCGGCCGTGCCGTCCTCATAGTCGAGGCCGATGCTGGCGTTGGTATAGCCCGCCTTGGCGTAGAGCAGGGTATTGCCGCCGACTACCGCGCCGACGCGGCCGCCGAGATAGAGATCGCGGCCGAAGCTGCCGCACAGCTCGTCGCCGGCGAGGGTAACGTCGACGACGCATTCGTTGACCGAGGAATCGCTCGCTTCCGCTTCGAGGCCGAAGATCGCGTTTCCGGCCTGGAAGTCGTAGCCGGCGCCGACGCCGTAGACGATGCCGTCCGCTCCGTCGCCGGCGACGTCGGTACGGTCGTAGCCGACGATGCCCTCGACCCGGAAACCGGCGTGAGGCGAGCTGTCCTGGGCGAAGGCGGGGGTGGCGATCGTGCCCGCCAACAGGGCGGCGAAAGCAAAGTAACGCATATTCAACTCCATTACTGACCGGGTCCCGACGGGAACGGCGGGCCCGGCGCCGGGCTGTGAAAAGGGTTGCATGAACCGCGGCTAAACGGGATTTGTCGTGGCCGGTGCGCCGTTGGCCGAGCAAGGCGGGAAAATGATACGCAAAGCTTATTTCCTGCTTCTTTCCCTGGCGCTGGCGCCGCCGGCCGCGGCCCAGCCCCGCCCGCTCGGGATTTTCGGCAGCTGGGGCGCGTTCCGGGACGACGGCCGCTGCTATGCGATCACCCAGCCCTTCGACGCGCCCGCGCCGGAAGGCTGGCGTCCCTTCGCCTCGATCGGGCATTGGGCGGGGCGGCGGGGCGGTGGTCAGCTTCATGTTCGGCTTAGCCGAGTGAAGCGCGGCGGCTCGGCGGTGCTGATCAGGGTCGACGGGCGCTGCTTTCCAGCTCGTCGGCGGCGGCCGCGACGCCTGGGCGCCCGACCCGCGCGCCGATCAGGAAATCCAGGCGGCGATGCGCACCGGCATCGATCTCGTCGTCGAAACCAGGACGACCCGCGGCCTCATGGTCCGCGACCGCTACCGGCTGCGCGGCGCCGCCACCGCGATGGACGCCGCCGCAATCGCCTGCGCGGCCCTACGGAATCGTTGACTTTCTCCACAAAAATAGCTAAATAGAAGCAATCAGGTCCCCGGCAGCCGTCTTGAGGCGCTCGCAAGAGCAGACATCAACTCAAGGCCGCTCCCGGGGACAAATATTCTGGTGTCGCTCATGTCCACGGCCGTTGTGATCGACGGCGCATATTTCCTGCGCCGCTTTGGATACACCTTTCCCCACCTCGAGGCCGGCGATCCGCGACAGGTCGCGTGGGCCGTCCTCTACATGTCGGGGTGGCACCTTCGCATCCGGCACATGTCTGAGCCTCTCGCCGCCGGAGACGTCGAAAAGGGCTTTCTGCCGAGCGAATCGCCGAGCCTCTACAGGGTGTTCTTCTACGACTGCGCACCGCTGACGAAGCGGGCGCACTATCCGGTCTCGAAGAGGCCGCTCAACCTGGCGAAAACCGAGACGGCACTTACGAGGCAGGCTATTCACAGCGAGTTGCTGAGAGCCCGCAAGGTCGCCCTGAGGCTGGGCCGGTTGAATGACGATTTCCTGTGGCGCCCCAAGCCTGACGCCCTCAGGCAATGGCTGACAAGCGGCCCGTTCAACCCGTCGGATGACGATTTCGAGATCGACGTCGTCCAGAAGGGCGTCGATATGCGCCTTGGTCTCGATGTCGCAGCTATGGCGTTCAGGCGTCAGGTGGACCAGATCATTCTCGTTGCCGGTGACGGCGATTTCGTACCCGCCACGAAGCTCGCCCGCCGCGAAGGAATCGACGTGGTGCTCGATCCGATGGGGGGAAAGGCGGCGAAAGATTTGCTTGATCATGTCGACGGTGTTCGGGAATGCCGCATGACAAGTCCCCCGGCGAACCCCACATGGAACGTCAGATGACAGCCGCAATGTCCATCCCCGGCCTGATCGATCCGGTCCCGGTGCCGCGCGCCGCGCCGGCGGCCGACGGCGGCCGGCTCAACCTGATCGGCCTGGCCAAAGCCGGGATCCGCTCGGCCCTGACCGCGGCGGGGCTCGACGAGCGGCAGGCGAAGCTTCGCGCCAAGCAGCTCTGGCACCAGATCTACCATCGCGGCGCGACCGATTTCGAGGCGATGAGCGACATCGCCAAGCCGCACCGCCTCTGGCTCGCCGAGCGGTTCGAGATCGCCCGGCCCGAAATCGTGATCGAGCAGGTGTCGACCGACGGCACCCGCAAATGGCTGCTCAGGACCCGCGACGGCCACGATTACGAGATGGTGTTCATCCCCGACGCCGACCGCGGCACGCTCTGCGTCTCGAGCCAAATCGGCTGCACCCTCAATTGCCGCTTCTGCCACACCGGCACGATGCGCCTCGTCCGCAACCTCGATGCCGGCGAGATCGTCGGCCAGGTGATGCTCGCCCGCGATTCGCTCGGCGAATGGCCCCCCGCTGCGGAGCAGCAATCGAGCAACTACCAGCCGGAAGGACGGATGCTCTCCAACATCGTGATGATGGGGATGGGCGAGCCGCTCTACAATTTCGACAATGTCCGCGACGCGCTCCGAAATCGTGATGGACGGCGACGGGCTCGGCCTGTCGCGGCGCCGGATCACCCTTTCGACCTCGGGGGTGGTGCCGATGATGGCGCGGGCCGGCAAGGAGATCGGAGTCAACCTCGCCGTCTCGCTCCATTCGGTCAGCAAAGAGGTGCGCGACGAGATCGTGCCCTTGAACCGCAAATACGGCATCGACGAATTGCTCGCCGCCTGCGCCGCCTATCCCGGCGCCAACAACGCGCGGCGGATCACCTTCGAATATGTGATGCTCAAGGACCGGAACGACAGCGACGCCGACGCCCGCGAGCTGGTCCGGCTGATCCGCAAGTACAAGCTGCCCGCCAAGGTCAACCTGATCCCGTTCAACCCCTGGCCCGGCGCCGATTACGAATGTTCGGACGAGGCGCGCATCCAGCGTTTCTCCGACATCGTCTTCGAAGCCGGGATCAGCGCGCCGATCCGCCGGCCGCGCGGCCGCGACATCATGGCCGCCTGCGGCCAGCTGAAGTCGGCGGCCGAGAAGAAGAGCCGCGCCGAACTGGACCGGATCGCCGCCGAGAAGCAGGCCGCGCTGGCGGATGTTCCGGCTTAACCCGGCGCTCGATCCGGCCGCGCTCGCCCGCGCCTTCGCGGACCGGCGCCGAGTCCGGATCCGCGACTTCCTCCATCCCGACGACGCCGCCGCGCTGCACGCCGAATGCCGCGCGCGCGAGGACTGGCGCCAGATCGTCAACAGCGGCGACAAGGTCTGGGATCTCGACCGGGCGACCCGCGCCGCCATGTCGGCCGAGCAGCGCGAGGCGCTCGATCAGGCCGTCTATGCCGGCGCCCGCGAAGGCTTCCAGCACCGCTACGAAGCGATCCGGGTCCCCGACGGCCGCGCCGATCGCACCGCCTCCGACGATCTCTTCGCCAAGTTCGCGCTCTGGCTGTCGGGGGGCGAGGCCCGCGATTTCCTGCGCGCCGTCACCGGCCGGCCGGAAATGCAATTCGCCGACGCCCAGGCCACCGCCTACGGCCCAGGCGACTTCCTCACCGGCCATGACGACGCGATCGAGGGCAAGGACCGGCTCGCCGCCTATGTCTTCGGCCTGACCGCTCAATGGCGCGCCGAATGGGGCGGGCTGCTGCTGTTCCACGATTCCGCCGGCGACATCGAGGAGGGCCTGACGCCGCGCTTCAACAGCCTCAACCTGTTCGCCGTGCCGCAGCTGCACAGCGTCTCGATGGTGACCCGGGCCGCCCCGTTCCGCCGCTACGCGGTCACCGGCTGGCTCAGAAGCCGCTGAAGTCCACTCATTCGGTTGCAAGTTGGCGTCAAACCGCTATAATGACGTCAGCGGACAATGCGGAGAACGGACTGTGGATCGTGTCTCGACGACGGTGCGCATGGATCGCGCCACGCGCGATGTGCTGGAAGTCATCAGCAAAGCGAAGGGACTCGCCATCAACGTCCTGGTCAACAGGGCCATCAGTGCGTTCGTCGATCGCGAGGCGGGAGCGGTCGAACATGACCTGAGCGATACCCTCGCGCGCCTCCGCGCCTACAGGGCGACGCATCGCGACCATGAAGCGGCGATCCAGGCCGTGGTCGATGCCGAGATGTCCGGCCCCGATCCGGCCGAGGCGGACAAAGTGTTCGTGGTAGACGCGCAAGGCATCGAAAGGTCGGTTCTCGCGATCCTCGACGATGAAGCCTGACTGGGACGAGTTCGAGCCCGCAGCTCGCGCAAAATCTTCATCAGGTTCTTCGCAGCGCCGCGACGCACGCGACCGCGCGTCAAGCCGTTTCCCTAGCGCTGATGCGCGACTGGCACACCGCGATCATGGCCGGGCTGAACATGGAGGATCCCGGCTGGGCCGGCTGCTATCGCGGGCAAGGCGCAGCGGAGCAGATCGAAGTCGGGATCGGCGGTCGTCACGGCGTCGCCCAAGATAAGGTCGGCGCCGAACTGGAGAGATTCGAGGATCGGCTGGCTCGCGCCGTCGCCGCTCTCGATGATGCGATCGGCGGAGATGGCGCGGATACGGCCGACCAGATCGGCGCCGTCATCGACCTCTGCGCCTGGGCCCATGGCGAATGGGTCCGCATCCACCCTTTCGTCAACGGCAGCGGACGCACCGCGCGGCTGTGGGTGAACTATCTCGCCATGCGTTATGGGCTGCCGCCATTCGCCCGGCTTCGCCCCCGTCCCGATGGCGGCTATGGAGCTGCGGCAGGGGCGAGCATGACGGGCGATTGGAGAGCGATCATCCCGGTGTTCCACGCAATGCTGTCCGAGGCATTGCAGCCGTAAGCGAGGCAATGCCGCCGCGCTATTGGAAGCCCGAAAAGCTGGCGAAGACCGCCAGCGGCTCGCGTTCCGTCCGCCAGCCGTTGATGGCGTGGCTCTCGTCGGCATAGCCGAGCGCCATGCCGCAATAGAGCATCCGTTCTTCCGGCAGGCCGAGGACGGCGCCGACGGTCTTGTGGGCCAGCGCCCAGGCTTCCTGGGCGCAGGTGGCGAGGCCGCGTTCCCCGGCGAGCAGCATCACGTTCTGGAGGAACATGCCGAGATGCGCCCATTGCGGCGGCCCGAAATGGCGCGGGATCGAGAAGAACAGGCCGACCGGCGCTCCGAACAGCTCGAAATTCCTGGCGAACTGGCGGAGCCGCGCCGGCCGGTCCTCGCGCGGGATGCCGAGCGCCGCGTAGAGCTGCTCGCCCGAGGCGAAGCGGCGGCCGCGCCACGGCTCGGTCAGGCCCGGCGGATAGACCGGGAATTCGGTGCCCTCGCCGCGCGGATTCGCGGCCAGGCCGGCGCGGACGCGATCCTTCAGATCGGCCAGCGCGGCGCCGGCGAGGACGTCGACATGCCAGGGCTGGAGGTTGCCGCCCGATGGCGCCCGGGCCGCGATGTCGAGGATTTCCTTCACGGTTTCCAGCGCCACCGGCCGATCCAGAAACGCCCGCGTCGAGCGCCGTGCGAGCACCGCTTCCGTCACCGTCGTCATGCTTCTTTCCCCTCTTGATACCGGTCGTTGCGGCCGTAAAGCGCGGCGCCATGTGGCTTGTCGACAAACTGCTTCGCAAGCTCATCAAGAAGGGTGAGCTGATCGTCGTCAACCACGACGGCAAGGAATATCGCTACGGCGCGCCCGACCCCGCTTACGGTCCGATTCTATCTGGCCGGGCGCCGAGGCGGCGTTCCGCTATGGCGGGCTGGTCAACTGGCAGCTTCAATATGTGAAGCGGCGCGACGCCATCCCGATGACCTGGGACTATATGTACGAGGAGGAAAGGCGGCTTCACCGGCTCGAGGAAGCGCCGCCTGGCACCTCGCCGCTGAGTAGCGCGGGGAGGATATCCGAACCAAGGGAGTCATCCCGGTGACTCCCAACGGTGAAGCCGCGCCCGCGACAAGATTTTGTTAACCCTGACTGGATACCCCGGGGCCGAAGCGGATCGGCCGCGGGGGACGTCGGCATGACGGAGCGAAGGGAAGTGCGCGCGGCGGGCCTCGGCGCCGCCATAATCGCCTGCTACCTGGCGCTCGTCCTCTCGAGCGGCCGGGTCGATCCCGGCCAGTTCGGCCTGCTCTTCCTGTTCTACCTGAAGGCGGCCGCCGGCCTGTGGACGATGTTCGCGCTCGGCGGCCTCATCTGGCTGCTCTATGCCAAGCGCCCGCGCGCCGGCCGGCCCGTCGCCTCGCCCGCCGCCGTGATCGCCGATTGGGTGCGCGGCCGCTGGGCGAGCGACCGCCTGGTATCCCTGCTCTGGCCGCCCTTGCTGTTCGCGACCTTGATGCCGTCGTTCAACGCCTTCAAGCAGATGATCCTGCCCGCGGCGGGCTTCCGCCTCGACCCGCTGTTCGCCGACATGGACCGGATGCTGTTCCTCGGCCAGGATCCGTGGCGGATCACCCACGGCCTGTTCGGCTCGCCGACCGCGACCTTCCTGATCGACAAGGCCTATCATGGCTGGTTCCTGCCGATGGCGCTGGGGCTGATGATCTGCGCCTGGCTGCCGGGCGCGAGCTTCCGCCTGCGCACCCAATATCTGTTGAGCTACATCATGATGTGGATCGGCGTCGGCAGCATGCTCGCCTTCCTTCTGCCCGCGGCCGGCCCCTGCTTCTACGCGAATTTCGTCGGCCCCGCTCCCGGCTTCCAGGCGCTGATGGAGCGGCTCGCGGCCGACCAGGCGGCCTTGGGATCGCCCCTTTCGGCGCTGACCTTCCAGGGCGGCCTGCTCAGCGTCTTCGGCGGCGACACGCTGATCGTCGGCGGCGGCATCTCGGCCATGCCTTCGGTCCATAACGGCCTCGCCGCCTTGTTCGCCTTCGCCGGCTTCCGGATCAACCGCACGCTGGGCTGGGCGATGACCATCTACGCGGCCGTCATCTGGCTCGGTTCGATCCACCTCGGCTGGCATTATGCGATCGACGGCCTGCTCGCCTTCGCCCTGGCCTGGGGAATCTGGCGCGTCGCCGGCCGCATCGCGCTCTGGCTGGAAAGGCCCGACAGCAGGCCGGCGCCCGTCCCCGCGATCGCCTGACGCATCGGCGCGGCCCAGGGCGTCCCGCGGCGCGCTCAGTTTCCTGTTGATGTTTGCCGCGATTGGCGGAAGCAAGCTCGCGACCATGCACCCGTCTTCGCCCTTTCCGTCCGGGCCCGCCCCGCACGCTTTCTGGGAGCGGCGGGATTTCGTGCTCGCCTTGGTGCTGCTGTCGATCGTGCCGCTGCTCTGGCCGGACGTGCCGCCCTTGCTCGATTTGCCCGGCCATATCGGCCGCTACCGGGTCCAGCTCGATCTCGCCTCGTCGCCCGCCCTCCAGCAATATTACGGTTTCGAATGGGCGGTGATCGGCAATCTCGGCATCGACCTGCTGGTCATGCTGCTCGAACCCTTGCTCGGGCTCGAAATCGCGGTCAAGCTCATCGTCCTCGCCATCCCCGCGCTGACCGTCGGCGGCCTGCTCTGGGTCGCCTATGAAGTGCATGGCCGAATCCCGCCCACGGCTTTGTTCGCGATCCCCTTCGCCTACAATTTCCCGTTCCTGTTCGGCTTCGTCAACTTCGCGCTGGCGATGGGCCTGGCGCTGGTCGCCTTCGCCTTCTGGCTGCGGCTGGCGCGGCTCAACCATCCGCGGATGCGCGCCGCCCTGTTCATGCCGATCTCGCTCCTGATCTGGCTCGTCCATGCCTTCGGCTGGGGCACGCTCGGCGTGCTCGCCTTCTCGGCCGAGCTGGTCCGCCAGCACGATCTGGGCCGCAACTTCATCGTCGCCGGCTTCCGCGCCGCCATCCATTGCCTGGCGCTGACCCCGCCGATCGCCCTGCTGCTGCTGTGGCGGAGCAATGCCGGCGGCTTCACCGGCGACTGGTTCAACTGGGAGCGCAAGTGGGACTGGATCACGATGGCGCTTCGCGACCGCTGGGAATGGTTCGACATGGCCGCGCTCGCGCTCGTCGTTCTGCTCCTGCTGTTCGCCGCATTGAGCCGCAGGCTCACCTTCTCGCGCAACCTCGTCGCCTCGGCCCTGTTCCTGGCGATCGTCTTCGTGCTTCTGCCGCGGATCGTGTTCGGCTCCGCCTATGCCGACATGCGCCTTGCCCCCTATGTGTTCGCGATCGCGCTGGTCGGCATCCGCTTCCCGGAGCGGGCGACGCTCCGCTTCTCCCGAATCGTCGCTTTCGCCGGCCTCGGCTTCTTCCTCGTCCGCACCGGCGGCACCACGGCCAGCATGTGGCTCTACGACCGCGCCTACGACCGCGAGCTCGCCGCGCTCGACCATGTCCCCTACGGCGCCCGGCTGGTCAGCTTCGTCGGCCGCGACTGTACCGAGCCCTGGGCGATGAACCGGCTGCTCCATCTCCCCGGCCTCGCCATCGCCCGCAACCACGCTTTCTCCAACGATCAGTGGACGATGGCCGGCGCGCAATTGCTCCAGGTCCGCTACAAGCCGGGCTGGGGCTTCACCCGCGATCCGACCCAGGTCGTCACCCGCCTTCGCTGCCGAGCCGAAATCTGGCGGACCGCAAGCCAGGCGCTGGCCTTCTTCCCGCGCGACGCGTTCGATTATGTCTGGATGATCTCGCCGCCGCCCTACGACCCAAGCCTGACGCGCGGCCTCCAGCCCATCTGGCGCAGCGGCTCAAGCGTCCTCTATAGGGTCGTCGGATTCCAGATCGCCCGCCAAGGACCAGTGATGACCGCGCCGTCGCTCTCGATCGTCGTTCCCTGCTACAACGAGGAAGCGTGCCTGGCCGAGCTCCACGCGCGGCTCACCGGGGCCGCCCGGTCGGTCGCCGGCGACGATTACGAGATCGTGCTGGTCAACGACGGCTCGCGCGACGGGAGCTGGGCGATGATGCGCTCGCTCGCCGAGGCCGACCCGCGGCTGGTCGCGATCAACCTGTCGCGCAACCACGGCCACCAGCTCGCGCTGACCGCGGGCCTCGATCTGTGCGCGGGCGCGCGAATCCTGATCATCGACGCCGACCTCCAGGACCCGCCCGAGCTGCTGCCGGCGATGATCGCCGAGATGGAAGCGCGCGAGGCCGACGTCGTCTATGCGGTGCGCCGGGCGCGGGCGGGCGAGACGGCGTTCAAGAAGGCGACCGCCAAGGGCTTCTACCGCCTGCTCTCCAAGCTCGCCGACATCGAGATCCCGGTCGACACCGGCGACTTCCGGCTGATGAGCCGGCGCGCGCTCGACGCGCTGCTGAGCCTGCCCGAGCAGGCGCGGTTCATCCGCGGCATGGTCGCCTGGGTCGGCTTCCGCCAGGTGCCGATCGCCTACGACCGCGCCGAACGGCTCGCCGGGCAGACCAATTATCCGCTGCGCAAGATGATCCGCCTCGCGCTCGACGCGGTGACCGGCTTTTCGACCGCGCCGCTGCGGATGGCGAGCCATATCGGCCTGTGGCTGGTCGCGGCCTCGATCCTGCTGCTCGTCTATATCGGCATCGGCTTCTTCACCGGCAGCGCGATCCAGGGCTGGACCTCGCTGATGCTGGTCGTGGTCGTGCTCGGCGCCGTGCAGATGTTCGTGCTCGGCATGATCGGCGAATATCTGGGACGGCTCTACATCGAGGCGAAGCGGCGGCCGCTCTACATCGTCGCCGACATTGCCGGCCGCTCGGCCGGCGAGGCCCGGCTCGGCCATGTCGCCCAGGCCGGGGCCGGTCAGGGGGCCGAGACGATCGCGACCAGCGACACGCCGGGCGGCAACGGCAACCGGCCGATCGCGTAGCGCTCGAGCCCGAAAATCCATCGGAACAGACCGATTGACCGGCTTCGGCGGCAGCTTGTCGTCGCCGTCCTTCAGGCCGGTCAGCCGGCTCCGCCATCCGGGCCGCGACGGCGACCGGGAACAGCAGGCTGTTGAACCAGCGCATCATCTCGAGCTTGAGGCCCGCCTCGGCAACGGCCTGCGCCAGCGTTCGCATCGTGTAGCGGCGCTTGTGGTGGTTGACCTCGTCGTGGCGCTCCACATCCACGGGAAGGCCGGAACGGTGATCAGGATCCTGCCGCCGGGCTTCAGCTTGCGGGCGAGGCTGACCAGCGCATCGCGGTCGTCGTCGAGATGCTCGAGCACGTCGAGCATCGCGATCAAATCGTAAGCGCCGTCCGCCACCCCTGCCAGCGCGGGCAGCGGCGCGTCCATCACCTCGCGGCCGAGCCGGCGCGCTGGCGATCGCGCGCGCGGCGTCGTCCACCTCGATCGCGTCGACGGCGCCGAAGCGCTGCAGCATCTCGAGATTGTGGCCGGTGCCGCAACCCACCTCGAGAATGCGGGCGCCGGCGGGAAGCCTGATCCGGCGCCCGATCAGCGCCGCCAGGATCTCGCGCCGCGCCCGTACCACCAGTGAACCCGGTCGATCCTCGGCCATCTGATCGTAGACGATTCGCGCTCCATCAGCCGAACACCCACTGGCGGTTGAGCGAGAAGGTGACGAGCGGCGTCACGAACAGCATCGGGATGACCGGCCACCAGGTCGGGCCGCCGAGCGGCCCGGTCAGAACGCCCGACGAACAGGCTGTTGAGGCCGAGGCTGACCAAGGAGACGATGAAGAAGCGGCCGGTCCGCTGCATCGGATTGTCGCGGCTGCCATGGCCCTTGAAGCTGATCCGGCTGTGCAGGACGTAGCCGAACGTCACCGCGACGCATGTAGCCGAGCAGGTTGGCGAGCAGCGGCGCGACGCCGAACCAGGTCGCCGGCACGTAATAGGCGACGACGCCGAGCGCGGTGACGAACCCGCCGACCATCCCGAACCGCAGCAATTGTCCCGCGAGCGTCTTCAACGCGATCGCCCGATCCATAATTGTCGCTCGCCCGCTTGCCCTTTGGCCGCCAGCGACTAATGCCCGTGGCAGGGCTTGAAAAGAAAAGAAACGACAGATGCCGGGCCAAGCGGGGACTCCGATCGACCATCTGGACCGGCACTGGCGCTGGTGGCTGCTGCTGTTCTGGATCGGCGTCGCCGCCTATCATGGTCTTCGGCCGCTGGGGCGCGATCCGGGGCTTCGCGCTCGGCGACACCGACGACAATATGCGGATGATGCAGGTCCGCGGCCTGCTCGCCGGCCAGGGCTGGTACGATCTCAGCCAGCACCGGCTCGCCGGCTCCAACATCCACTGGTCGCGGCTGGTCGACCTGCCGATCGCCGGCCTCAAGCTGCTGTTCACGCCCTTGTTCGGCGGGCGGACCGCCGAGACAGATCGCGGTCGCCGCGGCGCCGCTGCTGCCGATGCTGGCGGCGATGGCGGCGGTGGCGGTGATCGCGCGGCGGATGATCGGCGGCATCGCCTTCGCGCTCGCCATCGCCTTGCTCGCCTGCGCCGGCTCGGCCAAGGGCATGTGGCAGCCGCTGCGGATCGATCATCATGGCTGGCAGCTCGCCATGCTCGCCTGGGCGGCGGCGGCGCTGACCGATCCGAAGCGCGCGCGCGGCGGCGCGACGCTCGGCATCGCGACCGCTTTGTCGCTCGCGATCGGGCTGGAGATGCTGCTCTATCTCGCCGCCGCCGGCGCGATCACGGTGCTGATGTGGATCCGAAGCGGCGAGGAGGCGCGGCGGCTGCTCGCTTACGGCGTCGCGCTCGGCGGGCGGCTGCGCCCTCGGCTTCCTGGTCTTCGCCTCGGAGGCCAATCGCGCGCCGGTCTGCGACGCCTTGTCGCCGGTCTGGCTGTCGGCGATGGTCGGCGGCCGGCGCGATCGCCGTCGTGCTGGCCTGGCTGACTCCGGCCCAGCCGGCCGGCGCGGCTCGGCCTCGCCGCGCTCGCGCGGCGCGGCGCTCGCCGGCGCCTTCGCCTGGGCCTGGCCGGACTGCCTCGGCCGGCTCGAGCAATCCTCGCCCGAGCTCGAGCGGCTCTGGCTCTCCAAGGTGCGCGAGGCGATGCCGATCTGGCGGCACGGCGCGCAGACCGCGGCGCTGATCGTGACCCTGCCGGTCGCCGGGCTGATCGGCTACGCGCCTGATGCTCTGGCGGAACCGGCGCGATCCGGCGCGGCTCGATCCCCTGGGCCGCGCTCGCCTTGCTCGCCGCGATCGCCGCCGCCTTGCTGCTCTGGCAGACCCGGGCCGGGCCGGCCGCGCAGCTGCTCTCGATCCCCGGCGCGACCGCTCTGGCCTGGGCGGTGGTGCGCTGGTTCGATGGGCCTGCGCAGCCGATGCTGGTCCGCGTGATCGGCGTGGTCGGCGCCTTCCTGATCGTCTCGGGCGTCGTCACCGGCTATCGTCACCAAGCTCTTCCCGACGCCGGTCAGCAAGGCGCGCCAGGCGGTCAACATCGCCAACAACCGCTGCCCGACGCTCGCCGCGCTGGCCGCCGGTCGCGCGCCAGCCGCGCGGCATGGTGCTGACCTTCGTCGACCTCGGGCCGCGGCTGATCACGGTCACCCCGCACGATGCGATCACCGGCCCCTATCACCGCAACGCCCGGCAGATCATCGACGTGATGCGCGCCTGGCGCGGCGACGAGGCCAATGCCCGCGCGACGGTCGAGCGCTACCGGGTCGATTATCTGCTGATCTGCCCGAACCTGTCCGAATCGACCATCTACCGCTCGGAGGCGCCGCGCGGCTTCTACATGCAGCTGATGCGCGGCAAGGTGCCGGCCTGGCTGGCAGCCGGTCCCGCTGCCGGCCGGATTCGCCCTACCGGATGTGGCGCGGTGCGTCAGACTAGCTGAAGCTGCGCTCGATCGCCGTCGATCACGAACTGGGCGGCGAGCGCGGCGAGGATGACGCCGAGCAGGCGGGTGATCATCGCCTCCATCCGGTGGCCGAGCAGCCGCATCAGCGGGCCGGCGAGCGAGCAGGCAGAGCAGGGTCAGCAGCAGGGTCGCGACGAGCGCGCCGAGCACGATCAGCGATTCGGTCAGCCCCTCGCTGCGCGCCATCAGCAGCATGATCGAGGCGATCGAGCCGGGCCCGGCGATCATCGGGATCGCCATCGGGAAGACCGAAACGTCCTCGGGCTCGCGCGCGCTGACCTCCTCGGCGCGGTTCTCGCGGCGCTCGGTGCGCTTCTCGAACACCATGTCGATCGCGATCAGGAACAGCAGGATGCCGCCGGCGATGCGGAAGGCGCGAGAGCGAGATGCCGAGCGCGCGCAGCAGATCCTCGCCGAGCAGGGCGAAGAAGAGCAGGATGCCGGCGGCGATGGCGACCGAGCGGAACGCCATCGCCCGGCGGTGCGCGCGGCGTCGCGCCCGCGGTGAGGCTGGCGAAGATCGGCGCGCAGCCGGGCGGATCGATCACCACCAGGAAGGTGACGAAGGCGGAGACGAACAGCTCGGTCATAGCCCCTCCGGCGCCGGCAGGCCGGCGCGGCGCATGCGCCGCGACCAGGGTGTTGCGCAAGCAGCACGGCGATGGTCATCGGCCCGACGCCGCCCGGCACCGGGGTGATCGCGCCGGCGACCTCGCGCGGCGCTCGGCGAAATCGACGTCGCCGACCAGCTTGCCGTCGACCCGGTTGATGCCGACGTCGATCACCGTCGCGCCGGGCTTCAGCCAGTCGCCCTTGACCATCTCCGGCCGGCCGACCGCGGCGACGACGATGTCGGCGCGGCGGACGACGTCGGGCAGGTCGCGGGTGCGGCTGTGGGCGATGGTGACGGTGCAATTCTCGCGTGAGCAGCAGCTGCGCCATCGGCTTGCCGACGATGTTCGAGCGGCCGATCACCACCGCCTCGAGGCCCGGCAAGGTCGCCGAGCCGGTCCTTGAGCAGCATCAGGCAGCCCAGCGGCGTGCAGGGGACGAGCCCGGCCTCGCCGACCGCGAGCCGGCCGGCATTGTCGACGTGGAAGCCGTCGACGTCCTTGGCCGGGTCGATCGCGGCGATCACCGCCTTCTCGTCGATCTGCGGCGGCAGCGGCAGCTGGACGAGGATGCCGTCGACCGCGTCGTCGGCGTTGAGCCGCGCGACCAGGGCGAGCAGCTCGTCCTGGCTGACGTGTCGGCGGGCAGGCGTGTGCTCGAAGCTCGCCATGCCGGCCGCGTCGTCGCCTTGCCCTTGGAGCGGACATAGACCTGGCTCGCCGGATCCTCGCCGACCAGCACGACCGCGAGGCCGGGCGGGCGGCCCGCTCGCCGCGACGAAGCGCGGGCACCGCGGCGGCGACGCGGGCGCGCAGCCGCTCGCGCGAAGGCCTTTCCGTCGATGAGCGCGGCGGTCATCGGCCGCCTAGCCGCGAGGCGGCGATGTCGACGGCGACGCCGGCGAGCAGGATGCGGAGCACGTAGATCAGCAGCAGGACGACGATCGGCGAGAAATCGAGGCCGCCGAAATCGGGCAGGATCCTGCGGATCGGCCGGTAGAGCGGCGCCGTGATCCGATCGAGCGCGTGGAGGAAGGAGCGGACGAAATCGCTGTGGGTGTTGATCACGTTGAACGCGACCAGCCAGGACAGGATCGCCTGGATGATGATGATCCACATCAACACCTGCAGCAGGACGTCGAGCACGGAGAAGAGAGCGAGAACCATGGTTCCTCCAGCGGGGGGCCGGCCAGTCATGTAGCGACGGCGCCCGGGGCGGGCAATGGCGCCCCTTGACCGGGCGCGGCGGTTGCGGATTAGTGGCCGCCATGCTGATCGCCGCCCTCCTCGCCGCAGCCGCGCCCCAGCCCGGCGAACTCCGCGAGTTCGGGGATTGGGCGGTCGGCTGCGACAATGTCCGCGCCTGCCAGGCGGTGGCGCTGCTGCCGGCGGGCGGATGGGAGGACGGGCTTTCCGTCGTCCTCCAGCGCGACGCCGGCCCGGCGGGCGAGCTTGTCATGCTGATCGCCGGGGAAGACGGCCGCGGCGGCCATCTCGGCGCCGACGGGCGAAGGCTGGCGGTGCGGCTGATCGCGGCGGGCGGCAACCTCGATCGCCCATCCCGGCGACATGGCGCCGCTGATCGAGGCGTTTCGCACGGCGCGAGCGATGCAGCTGATCGGCGAGACCGGCCTCCCGGTCGGAACGTTGTCGCTGGAGGGCGTCTCGGCCGCCTTGCTCTACATGGACGAGCGGCAGGGCCGCGCCGGCACCGTCACCGCACTGGTGCGGCGCGGGGAGCGGCCCGCGACCGCCGTCCCCGCCACGGAGCGCCTCCCGGAAATTCGCCTCGCGCCCGAGCCGGAGGATGCCGGACAGTACAGCTTCGATGAGGCGCGGATCGCGGCGCTCAGGCGCCAGGCGGGCTGCGAGATCGGCGAGGTCGGCGGGCCGGACGAGCAGGAGACCATCTCCATCTCCACCGGCCGGACGCTGATCCTGCTCGCCTGCGGCAGCGGCGCCTACAATGTCAGCCACATTCCCTTCATCGCCGCGGCCGGCGGCGAGCGGATCGTGCCCGCGCCGTTCGACGGCGGCAGGGATCTCGACGAGCGCGGCCAGGCGACCCTGGTCAACGCGCAATGGGATTCGAACCGGCGGCTGCTCACCCAATTCTCGCACGGCCGCGGCCTCGGCGATTGCGGGACGAAGAGCGCCTGGGCCTGGGACGGCACCCGCTTCCGACTGGTCCGCGAGGAGCGGATGGAGGAATGCCGCGGCGCCCGGACCTTCATCCCGACCTGGCGGGCGCGGGTGGCGAGGCCGGAATCAGGGACGCCACCTCTTCCCTTTCCGTCATCCCGGACTTGATCCGGGATCCATGAATACGGATTTCGCGACCTTTCGCAGCCCGGCGTCAATGGATCCTGACTTTCGTCAGGATGACGGCGGGGTGCTTAAGGCGCGAAGCGGGGCGGCTCGGCCTCGGCGAGCAGGATCGAGAACCATTCGCTTCTCGTCGGTCCATTCGCTCGACCACGCCCCAGCCGGCGGCGCGCAGCAGCAGGCGGGCTGTCGCGATGGCCGTATTTGTGGCTGTTCTCGGTGTGGATGGTCTCGCCGGCCCGCGAACGAGAAGCCGACGCCCGGCGACGGTGAAGGCGACGTCGCGGACCGCCTCGAGGTGCATCTCGATCCGGCTCAGCGCGTCGTTCCAGATCGCGCGGTGGCGGAAGGCCTCGACCGGAATGTCGCCGTCGAGCTCGGCATTGATCCGGTGGAGGAGGTTGAGGTTGAACGCGGCGGTGACGCCGGCGGCGTCGTCATAGGCGCGCAGCAGCACGTCGACGTCCTTGATCCGGTCCATGCCGATCAAGCAGGCGCGAGCCCTCGCCCAGCGTCTCCTTCATCGCCCGCAGCAGGTCGACCGCGGTGCGCGCGACCAGATTGCCGATCGTCGAGCCGGGGAAGAAGCCGAGCTTGGGCGCGTCGTCGATCTCCGGCGGGAGATCGAGCCGGCGCATGAAATCCGCCTCGACCGGATAGATCGGGCAGGTCCGGAAACTCGGCCTGCAGGCCCTCGGCGGCCTCGCGCAGGAAATCGCCGCTGATGTCGATCGGCACATAGGCGCACGGCTTCGACCGCGCGGAGCAGGATCGGCGTCTTGGCCGACGAGCCCGAGCCGAACTCGACCACCGCCTCGCCGGTGCCGAGCATCGCGGCGATCTCGCCGCTGTGGCGCTCGAGCAGGGCCGTCTCGGTCCGCGTCGGATAATATTCGGGGAGCCGGGTGATCTCCTCGAACAGCTCCGAGCCGCGCCGGTCGTAGAGCCAGCGCGCCGGCACCGCCGGGATCGGCGCGGCGAGGCCGGCGAGCACGTCGGCGCGAAAGGCCGGATCGGCGACGAGCGCTCGGGGGGCGTCCATCTACAGATCCTTCGCCAGCCGAAGGCCGGAGAACATCCAGCGCTGATGGGGGTAGAAGAAGTTGCGGTAGCTGGCCCGGACATGGCCGCGCGGGGTGGCGCAGCAGCCGCCGCGCAGCACCATCTGCGAGCACATGAACTTGCCGTTATATTCGCCGACCGCGCCCTCGGCGGGCCGGAAGCCGGGATAGGGAAGGAAGGCGCTGCCGGTCCATTCCCAGACGTCGCCGAACATCTGGCGCAAGCCCGCGGCCGTCGGCCGGGCGGCGGACGGACCGGGCCCGGCCGCGTCGAGCTGGTTGCCGGACGCGGGGTCGAGGCCCGCGCCGCCGCTCTCCCATTCGGCCTCGGTCGGCAGCCGGGCGCCGGCCCAGCGGGCATAAGCGTCGGCCTCGTAATAGGAGATGTGGCAGACCGGCTCGGCGAGGATCGAGCGGCCGCAGCCCGTCGAGCCCGAAGCGCGACCAGCCGTCGTCGCCGCGCACGCCAGTAGAGCGGCGCCTCGATCCCGTTCGCGCCTGGACCCAGGCCCAGCCGTCGGAGAGCCAGAGCAGGGGATCGCGCATAGCCGCCGCCGTCGATGAAGCCGAGCCATTCGGCATTGGTCACCGGCCGGTCGGCGAGCGCGTGCGGATGGAGCAAGACGCGGTGGCGCGGCCCCTCGCAATCGAAGGCGAAGCCGGCGCCGTCATGGCCGATCTCGGCGATGCCCCTCGCGCCCTTCCAGCCAGCGCATGCGGCGGCGCCAGGCGGCCGGCGCTCGCGGCCTCGCCGTCCCAGACCGCCGGGTGCGAGCGGATTCTCGGCGAAGGTCGGCGGTCAGATCCATCAGCATCAGCTCCTGATGCTGCTGCTCGTGGTTGAGGCCGAGCGCGATCAGCTCCGCCGGCAGATCGTCGATCGCGGCGAGCAAGGCGGCGTCGACCGCGGCGCGCCAGGCGCGGATCTCGTCGAGCGAGGGCCGGCTCAGCATGCCGCGCCGCGGCGCGCGGGTGGCGATCGCCCTCGCCCTCGTAATAGGAGTTGAACAGATAGGCCCAGCGTTCGTCATGCAGCCGGTAGCCGGGGACATGATCGCGCAGCAGGAAGGTCTCGAAGAACCAGGTCGTGTGGGCGAGGTGCCATTTGGCGGGCGAGGCGTCGGGCATCGGCTGGATGGTGGCGTCGGCGTCGGAGAGCGGCGCGGCGATGGCGAGGCTCAGCGCCCGCACCGTGGCCGTAGCGGGCGGCGAGGCTCGCTTCAGGCTCGGGCCGGGCCAGTGTCGCCATTCCATCGCCTCCCGCCCGCGGGCTATACAGAATTCCGGCACAAAAGAAGAACGGATGTCAGCGCGGTCGCGCCGGGCTGCCAGAGAATATCCCCGCCATGCGCGCGCGCCACCCAACGCGCCAGCACGAACAAATGGTCCGAAAGCCGGTTGAGATAGGTGAGCGCCAGCGGGTTGAGCGCGCGCCGCGACCGCGACCGCCGAGCGCTCGGCCCGCCGCACCACCGCCCGGGCGAGATGGAGCTGGGCCGCGCCGCCCGCGCCGGCCGGGCAGGATGAAGCTGCGCAGCGGCGCCAGATCCTCGTTCATCCGGTCGATCTCGCGCTCGAGCCGGTCGATCTGCTCCGGCACGATGCGCAGCGCCATCTCGCTCGGCGCGAAATCCTCGCCCGGCGTGGCGAGATCGGCGCCGAGATCGAACAATTCGTTCTGGATGCGGGCGAGCATCGCCGCCGCCTCGCCCTCGACATGGAGCAAAGCGACGCCGATCGCGCTGTTCGCCTCGTCGACGTCGCCGATCGCGGCGAGGCGCGGATCGGCCTTGGAGACGCGCGAGCCGTCGACGAGGCCGGTCTCGCCGGCGTCGCCGGTGCGGGTGTAGATCTTGTTGAGCCGGACCAGGGCCTCAGCTGCCCGCGACGACGAGCAGCAGCGAGGACGAGCAGGATCGCGATCGCCTGGAACATGATCCGCTTCTGCATCAGCGCCTGCGAGCGCTGGCCGGTGACGTCCTTGCCCTGCGCCATGCCGATCACGCCCTTGACGAGGACGAACAGGGTCGCGAGCGCGGCGAGGACGATGAGGATGATGAGGATCGTCTTCATGCGCGCCTCTTACGCCTCGGCCAGCGAATATCCAGCCGGGAATTCGCCCGCGCGCAGCGCGTCGACGAGCGCGGCCGGATCGGCGCCGGCCGCGCGAAGGGCGGCGAGCGTCGGCGCGTCATGGCGCTTGGCGAGGCGCTCGCCCTCGGCGTCGATCAGCAGATCGTGGTGATGATAAGCGGGCGTCGGCAGACCGAGCAGCGCCTGGAGCAGCCGATGGACGTCGGTCGCGGCAAAAGGTCGCGGCCGCGGACGACGTCGGTGACGCCCTGCGGCGGCGTCGTCGAGGGTGACCGCGAGATGATAGCTGGCCGGCGCGTCCTTGCGGGCGAGGACGACGTCGCCGAACCGCTCCGGCTCGGCCTGGACCTCGGTGTCGCCGTCCATCCAGTAGAGCGGGCCGGCGCTGCGCCATCGCTTTGGCGACGTCGAGGCGCCAGGCATGCGGCCGATCGGTGCGCCCCGCGCCGCGGCAGGTCCCCGGATAGACGGGGCCGTCCGGACCCTGCGGCGCCGAGGCGCTCGCCGCGATCTCGGCGGCGATCTCGGCGCGGGTGCAGAAGCAGGGATAGACGAGGCCCTCCGCCTTCAGCCGATCGAGCGCCTCGGCATAGAGCGGCAGCCGCTCCGACTGGTAGAGCATCTCGCCGTCCCATTCGAGGCCGAGCCAGAGCAGGTCCTCGAGGATGCCGTCGACATATTCGGGCCGGACGCGGCCGGGATCGATGTCCTCGATCCGAAGCAGGAAGGTCCCGTCCCGCTCGCGCGCGAAATCGTGCGCGAGCAGCGCCGAATAAGCGTGGCCGAGATGCAACCGTCCGGTGGGACTTGGCGCGAAGCGGGTGACGGCATGCATAAGGCGCTTGACCCGGAGTCAGTCGTTATGGTGTCATGAGGCCGTCACGCAAATTGGCGACGGCGTGGCGGGACAGGAGAGGACGGCCGGAAAGCCCAGTCTCCCGGTTCTGGGTGCGACAGGCTTGGGGGCGGCGTTTTTCGGAAGTTCTTTCGAAAAACGGGAGCGATTTGGCCTTGTACCATCCCGACCTTCTCCGTCATCCCGAAGGCTGTCCCGCGCTCGTCCTCAACGCGGATTATACGCCGCTCAGTTACTATCCGCTGAGCCTGTGGCCGTGGCAGACCGCCGTCAAGGCGGTCTTTTTGGAACGGGTCGACATCGTCGCCGCCTATGAGCGCGAGGTGCACAGCCCGAGCCTGCGCGATGAAGCTGCCGAGCGTGATCGCGCTCGGCAATATGTGCGTCCCAGCGAGCATCCGGCCTTCACCCGGTTCAACCTGTTCCTGCGCGACCGCTTCTCCTGCCAATATTGCGGCGATCCGCGCGAGCTGACCTTCGACCATGTCCTGCCGCGCGCCCAGGGCGGCCGCACGACCTGGGAGAATGTCGCCACCGCCTGCGCGCCGTGCAACCTCAAGAAGGGCGGCCGCACGCCCGCGCCAGGCGCACATGCACATCCGCCGCCGTCCGTTCCGCCCGACCAGCTGGCAGCTGCAGGAGCATGGCCGCAGCTTCCCGCCCAATTACCTGCACGAAAGCTGGCGCGACTATCTCTACTGGGACATCGAACTGGAGGCCTGACCGTCATCCGGGCGACGGGACGGGAAGTGCATCACCGGTTGATCCAGTGCCGCCAGTAGAACCAGGCGAAGACGCCGAGCCCGGTCACGACGCAGAAGAGCGGCGATTCCCCAGAAGGACAAGGGCGAATGCGCGTAGGGAATGCCCTCGACGTTCATGCCGAGCAGGCCGGTGATGAAGGTGAGCGGCAGGAAGATGAAGGCGACGATCGAGATGTAGAGCGCGCGCTGATCGACCTGCTCGGCGCGAAGGTCGGTGATCTGCTCGTGCAGGAGGGCGGCGCGCTCGCGCACCGCCTCCAGCTCCTCGGCCATTCGGGCGAAGCGGTCGGCCGCCTCGACGATGTGCAGCCGGTCGTCCTCGGCCAGCCAGTCGAAGCCGAGGCCGGGCAAGGTGCTGCAAGGCGTCCCGGTCGGGCGCGACGAAGCGGCGGAAGCCGATCGCCTCCGAGCGGACCGCGGTGATCGCCCGCCGAAGCCGGTAGAGCTGGCGACGATTCGAGGTCGCTTTCGACGTCGTCGAGCGTGTCGCCCAGAGCAGCGACCTCGGGGTCGAGCTGAGTGCTGATCGCCCAGGCATAAGCGGCGACGAGATCGCCCGAATCGTGGATCTGGCCCGCTTCCATCTTCGCCCGGACGGTCGCGGTTGCGGGCATCGTGATGGCGGCTGACGCTCACCACCCGAGTGTCCCGGATCCACATCCGGATCGAAACCAGCCGATCGGCATCGCCGGGCGGACAATCGCCGAGGCCGCGCAGGTTGAGGATGGCGCCATGCTCGACCGAATCGCAGCGCGGCCTGGTCTCGGTCGCGACCAGGGCGTTGGCCGCGACCTCCGGTATGGCGCCGTCGCTCTTGTGCACGGCCGCGGCGAGATCGTCCTGTCCCTCGACATGGACCCAGACGAAGCCGGGCCCCGAATAAGCGACGGCCTCCTCTTCGCTCAACGCACGGATCGGTCCGTCGCCGGCGACGAGCGCGCTGATCAATCGAGGTCCGCCAGGAAGGAGCGCACGGCTGGGGCGAGATCGTCGCGGGCCAGCGCGAGCGCGAGATTGGCGATGACGAAGCCGGTCCTGTTGCCGCAATCGTGGCGGTCGCCGTCGAAGGTGAGGCCGTGGAAGGGCTGCCTGCCGATCAAGGCGGCCATGCCGTCGGTGAGCTGGATCTCGCCGCCGGCGCCTTTGCCGAGCGTGCCGAGAACGGCCATGATCTCGGGCTGGAGGATGTAGCGGCCGACCACGCCGAGCGTCGAGGGCGCGTCCTCGGGCTTCGGTTTCTCGACCAGACCCCTGACCTCGGTCAGGCGGCCGTCCTGAGCGCCCGGCGTGACGATGCCGTAGCTGGCGGTGCGCTCGGGCGGCACATCCTGGGCGCAGACGATGTTGCCGCCGACCTTGTCATAGGCGGCGACCATCTGGGCGAGGCAGCCGGGCCGGCCGACCATCAGATCGTCGGGGAGAAGCACCGCGAACGGCTCGTCGCCGACGATCTCGCGCGCGCACCAGACGGCGTGGCCGAGGCCGAGAGGCTGCTGCTGGCGCACCGAGACGATCGCGCCGGGCGGGAAGCGGGTCGATGCCAGCGCGTCGAGCGATTTGCCGCGCGCCGTCATCACCGCTTCGAGCTCGTAGGCGACGTCGAAATGGTCCTCGAGCGCGCCCTTGCCGCGGCCGGTGACGAAGATCATCTGCTCGATGCCGGCCTCGCGCGCTTCCTCGACCGCATATTGGATGAGCGGCCGATCGACGATTGTCAGCATCTCCTTCGGGATCGCCTTGGTGGCGGGAAGGAAGCGGGTGCCGAGGCCAGCGACGGGGAAGACGGCCTTGCGGACGCGTTTCATGCGACACCAGGCCCGCCATGCCCCCGGCATGGCTGCATCGTGCGGGGCACGATGCACCTGTTGATCGCATGAAACGTCATTCGGGGCCGGCTCCGGCATCGGGCGGGACGTCGCCCGGAGGCAGATCGAAGCGGTCGTCCTCGCGCTCCTCGGACCGGCGCAGCAATTCGTCGACTCGCTCGGGCCGGGCGATCGGCGGCGGGGTCAGCATCTCGTCGGTGGTGAGCGGGCGGCTCGCCATCGCCGGCGGCGGGGCCGCGGCCTCGCCCTCGGGCAGGCGGAGCGGCTCGCGCAGGCCGCAGGCGGCGAGCGCCAAGGCGAGGAGCGCGATCGCCGGCCTCATTCGGTCATCCCAAGCACTTTTTTCGCCGCCTCGATCCGCTTCCTGACCTGCGACGGCGCGGTGCCGCCATGGCTGGTCCGGCTCTTAACCGATGCGTCGAGCGAAAGCACAGTGAAAACACCCGCTTCGATGCGCGGATCGACGCCTTTCAGGGCCTCCAGCGGCAGCGCCCAGAGCGCGACTCCGCGCTCGTCGGCGAGCCGCACCGCCCGGCCGGTGATATGGTGCGCCTCGCGGAACGGCACGCCCGCCTCGCGGACCAGCCAGTCGGCGAGGTCGGTCGCGGTGGCGTGGCCCGTTTCGGCGGCCGAGCGCATTCGTTCCGTGTTGAAGGTGGTGGTTTCGACCATGCCCGCCATCGCGGCGAGCGACAGGCCGAGCAGGTCGTGTGCCTCGAAGACCGGCTCCTTGTCGTCCTGCATGTCCTTCGAATAAGCGAGCGGCAGGCCCTTCATCACGGTGACGAGCGCGACCATCGCGCCGGCGATCCGCCCGCTATGGCCGCGGACCAGCTCGGCGGCGTCGGGGTTGCGCTTCTGCGGCATGATCGACGAGCCGGTCGAGAAGGCGTCGGACAGGGTGACGAAGCCGAACATCTGGCTCGCCCAGAGGACGAATTCCTCGGCGAGACGCGAGAGGTGGAGCGCGCACTGGGCCGCGGCCATCAGATAATCGAGCGCGAAATCGCGGTCGGAAACGCTGTCCAGCGAATTGGCGGTCGGGCGGTCGAAGCCGAGAGCGAGCGCGGTCGCGTCGCGATCGATCGGAAAGCCGGTGCCGGCGAGAGCGGCGGCGCCGAGCGGGCATTCGTTGAGCCGCGCGCGCGCGTCGGCGAAGCGCGAGCGGTCGCGGCGCAGCATCTCGTAATAGGCCATGAGATGGTGGCCCAAAGTCACCGGCTGGGCGGACTGGAGGTGGGTGAAGCCCGGCATCACGCTGGCGACATGCTCCTCGGCGCGGGTCACCAAAGCGCGCTGAAGCGCGGCGAGGCCCTCGTCGGCGGCGTCGATCGCGTCGCGCACCCAGAGCTTGAAGTCGGTCGCGACCTGGTCGTTGCGCGAGCGGGCGGTGTGCAGCCGCCCCGCGGCCGGGCCGATCAATTCGGCGAGGCGGTGCTCGACATGCATGTGGATGTCCTCGAGCGAGGGATCCTCGGCCACGCCCGCCCTCATATTCGTCCTCGATCCGGTCGAGCCCCTCCTCGATCGCGTCGGCATCCTCCTGGCCGACGATGCCCTGGGCGGCGAGCATCGCGATATGGACGCGGCTCGCCTCGATGTCCTGCCGCCAGAGCCGCTTGTCGAAGCCGATCGAGGCATTTATCTCGCGCATGACGGCCGAGGGCCCCTCGGCGAACCGCCCGCCCCACATGGCGTTGGAGTGCTGATCCTTGCGGCTTGTGAATCGCCTGTCTCCCCGGCCTCTTATTGGCCCTCGCGCTGGCCGGATGCGATAGGCAAAAGGGGCAGGCGCCGCAAGGCGAAGCGCCGGTTACGGCCAATGCCGCGGCGCCGGCGCAGCACTATCCGACCGGCCGGCTCGACCGCAGCCACGCCGGCACCGCCGCGCCCGACGTCGCGTTCGAGGACCCGCAGGGGCGCCCGGTGAACCTCTCGGTGTTCCGCGGCCGGCCGCTGCTGGTCAATCTGTGGGCGACCTGGTGCGGGCCCTGCGTCGTCGAGATGCCGTCGCTCGACCGGCTCGCCGCGCGCGAGGGCGAGGCGCTTCAGGTCGTCGCGATCAGCCAGGACATGGACGGGCGGCAGAAGGTGACCGACTTCTTCGCCGCGCGCGACTTCACCCGGCTCGAACCCTATCTCGATGGCGCGATGGCGCTGATGGTCGCGCTCCGCCTCGACACGTTGCCGACCACCATCCTCTACGATGCCGAGGGCAGGGAGGTGTGGCGGATGACCGGCATGGCCGAATGGGAAGGGCGAGCGCGCCGCTAGGCTGCTGCTCGAGGCCGACGCCGGCTGAGCAGCCGCCCGTCGATCGCAGCCAGGCCGAGCCCGATCAGCGCCATGCCGAGGAAATGGCGCGGCTCGAGCCTCTCGTCGAGGATCAGCGCGCCGAGCAGGATCGCGGTGACCGGGATCAGGAAGGTGACGAGCAGCGAATTGGTCGCGCCGGCCGAGGCGAGCAGCCGGAAATAGAGGATGTAGGCGAGGCTGGTGCAGAACAAGGCGAGCGCGACCAGGCGACCCACGCCTCGGCGGAGGGCGCCGCGACAGCCAGGGCGGCTCGAAGATCAGGACGAGGGGCAGCATGACGATCGCGGCGGCGGTGAGCTGGCCGGTCGAGACCGCGATCGGCGACACGCCCATCGCCCGGAAGCGGCGCGCCCAGACTCCGGCGAGCGCGTAGCAGAGGGTCGAGAACAGGCAGGCGAGCTGGGCGAGCGCGCTCGTCGCCGATCTGGCCGAGCAGATCAGCGCCGATCATCACCGCGACCCCGGCGAAGCCGAGCAGCACGCCGGCGACCTTGGCCGGAGTCGCTTTCTCGTCGGCGGTGAAGAGATGGGCGACGATCACGCCCCAGATCGGAGTGGTCGCGTTGAGGATCGAGGCGAGGCCGCCGGTGATCTCCTGCTGCGCCCAGGCGAACAGGACGAAGGGGATGACGTTGTTGAGCAGCGCCAGCACCAGCAAGGCCGAGCGCCGCGCCGGGCGGCAACGCCAAGCGCTCGCGCCGCACCAGCAGCCAGGCCCACAGGAAGGCGGCGGCGATGGCGACCCGGATCAGCACCAGGGTGAACGGCGCGACCGTGTCGATCGCGATCTCGATGAAGAAGAAGGAGCCGCCCCACAGCACCGACAGGACGAGCAGGATCGCCCAGTCGCCGCCGCTCATGCTTCCCGTCCGCGTCATCATGCCGCCGCTATAGCCGGCCGAGGCCGGGCCGCATCGCGAAACATGCGCTCAAACCGATAAGCGCCGCTTATGGCATGCATTTCCTCGTCACCCCAGCGAAGGCTGGGGTCCATTCGGAGTCGGCATGGATGCCAGCCTGCGCTGGCATGACGAAGGAAGGCGGACTCAGTCCCGAAGCAGCTCGTTGATGCCGGTCTTGGAGCGGGTCCTGGCGTCGACCCGCTTGACGATGACCGCGCAGGCGAGGCCGGGGCCGCCGTCCTTGCCGGGCAGCGTGCCGGGGACGACCACCGAATAAGCCGGCACGCGGCCGTAGATCACCTCGCCGGTGGCGCGGTCGACGATCTTGGTCGAGGCGCCGATGAAGACGCCCATCGAGATCACCGCGCCCTGCTCGACGACCACGCCTTCGGCGACCTCGGAGCGGGCGCCGATGAAGCAATCGTCCTCGATGATCACCGGCCCGGCCTGCAGCGGCTCGAGCACGCCGCCGATGCCGGTGCCGCCGGAAATGTGGACGTTGCGGCCGATCTGGGCGCAGCTGCCGACCGTCGCCCAGGTGTCGACCATCGTCCCCTCGCCGACATAGGCGCCGATATTGACGAAGCTCGGCATCAGCACCGCGTTCCTGCCGATGAAGGCGCCGCGGCGGACGATCGCGCCCGGGCACGGCGCGGAAGCCGGCGGCGCGCGAAGCGCGTCGTCGTCCCAGCCGAGCGAACTTGGAGGGCACCTTGTCCCACCAGGCCGCGCCGCCCGGGCCGCCGGAGATCGCGCTCCATCGGGTTGAGGCGGAAGGAGAGCAGGACCGCCTTCTTCAGCCACTGGTTGACGGTCCAGCCGTCGGCGCCCTTCTCGGCGACCCGCGCCTCGCCGCGAATCGAGCAGGCGCGAGCGCCGCCTCGACCGCGTCGCGGACCTCGCCCGCGCGTCGCCGGCGCCGAGCGCCGTCGCGATCCTCCCAGGCGGCGTCGATCACCTGCTGCAGCTCCGCCGTCATGCCACTTCCTCCCCCAGCACCTCGTTCAGCCAGCCGGCGATGTCGCCGGTCCTGTAGTCGATATAGTCCGGCTCGGCGAGCGGGTCGCCCTGCTCCGAGCCGTTGTCGACCCAGAGGGTGGTCATGCCGATCGCCTTGGCGGGCGCGAGATTGCGGGCCATGTCGTCGGCGAACAGGGCGCGCGCGGGATCGATGCCGTGCCGCTCGCAGATCGCGGCATAGCCGGACGGATCGGGCTTGGGCACATAGGCCATGGCGTGGATGTCGTGCATGCCGTCGAACGCGTTGGCGAGGCCGAGCCGCTCGAGCACGCGCCGGGCATAATCCTCGCTGGCGTTGGTGAAGACGAACTTGCGCCCCGGCAGCCGGTCGAGCGCCGCGACCAGGGCCGGATCGGCGGCGAGCCGGGCGAGATCGATGTCGTGGACGAAATCGAGGAAATCGTGCGGGTCGACGCCATGGGTCGCCATCAGCCCGGCCAGCGTCGTGCCGTGGGCGTGGAAGAAGCCCTTCTGCACCCGCCGCGCCTCGACCGCGTCGACGCCGAGCAGGCGCTGGATATATTCGCCCATCCTGACGTCGATCAGCTCGAACAGGTTGCAGCTGTGCGGATAGAGGCTGTTGTCGAGATCGAAGATCCAGCTTTCGATATGGGCGAGGTCGGGCGTCATGCCGCGCCCCTAGCCGATCGCCGCGTGACGTGGCCAGTCTCGATCAGACGGTGAAGCTCTCGCCGCAGCCGCAGGCGCCCTTGGCGTTGGGGTTGTCGAAGACGAAGCCGGCGGCGAAATCGTCCTCGACCCAGTCCATCGTCGAGCCGACCAGATAGAGGACCGAGGCGCCGTCGATGTAGAAGGCGCCGCCGGGCGTCTCGATCTTCTCGTCGAACGGCTGCTCCTCGGTGACATAATCGACCGAATAAGCGAGGCCCGAGCAGCCGCGCCGCGGCGTCGACAGCTTGACGCCGATCGCGCCTTCGGGCGCCCGCGCCATCAGCGCGGCGACGCGCGCCTCGGCGGCGGCGGTCAGGGTGACGGCGGCGGGGCGGGTGCGGATTTTGGTCGCGGTCGTCATAGCATTCCCAAGTTCGAGCTTGGCCTCGTCGCGTCATCTTCTGCGGGTCCCAGGGCGGATCCCAGACCAGCTCGACCTCGGCGTCGCCGATCCCCGGCACCGCGCCGACGCGCAAGCTCGACCTCGCCCGGCATCGATTCGGCGACCGGGCAATGCGGCGTGGTCAGGGTCATCTTCACCTTGGCGTGATGCTCGGGCGTGATCTCGACGTCGTAGATCAGGCCGAGATCGTAGATGTTGACCGGGATTTCGGGGTCGTAAATCTCCTTGAGCGCCTCGATCACCGCCTCGTAGAGGTCGCCGCCCGGCTCGGCCGCGCGGGCTCGGCGCGGCTTCTGCGGCGAGGAAGCCCTCGAGATAGTCGCGCTTGCGCTCGAAGCCGTCGCGGACGTCGGCGACGCGCGCCTTGGGCGGCGGGCTCACGCCCTCCACCTCCTCGGTCTCGATCCTGCGTTCCTCGTTCACCCGAAAATCCTCGTCACCCGTTCGATGCCGCGCACCAGCGCCTCGACATCCTGCCTGCCGTTATAGACCCCGAAGCTCGCCCGCGCCGTCGCGTCCACGCCGAGAGCGTCCATCAGCGGCTGGGCGCAATGATGCCCGGCGCGGATCGCCACCTGGCTCTCGTCCAATATGGTGCCGATGTCGTGCGGATGCACCCCCTCGACCGCGAAGCTGACGATGCCGGCGCGAATCCTCGGGCCCGAACAGGCGGACCGAGTTGAGCGCCGGACAGCGCGTCGCGCGTCTCGCGGACCAGAGCCGCCTCGTGCGCGGCGATCGCGTCGAGGCCGATCGCCGTCGACATAGTCGATCGCGGCGTGGAGGCCGATCACGCCGACGACGTGCGGCGTCCCCGCCTCGAAGCGCGCCGGCGGCGGCGCGTAGGTGGTGCGTCTCGAACGTCACCTTGTCGATCATCGCGCCGCCGCCCTGCCAGGGCGGCATCGCCTCGAGGATCTCGGCCGCGCGCCCAGAGCACGCCGATGCCGGTCGGGCCGTAGAGCTTGTGGCCGGAGAAGACGTAGAAGTCGCAATCGAGCGCGGCGACGTCGACCGGCATGCGCGGCACCGCCTGGCAGCCGTCGAGCAGCAGCTTCGCGCCGACCCGATGGGCGATGCTCCGCCGCGCGCTTCGCGTCGAGCACCGAGCCGAGCACGTTCGAGACATGGGCGAGCGCGACCAGCTTGTGCGCGGGCCGGATCATCGCGGCCATCGCGTCGAGATCGATCCGGTGGTCGGCGGTCAGCGGCACGACGTCGATCTGCGGCCGCCGGCGAGCTGCCAGGGCACGATGTTGGTGTGATGCTCGAGCGTCGAGAGCAGGATGCGGTCGCCGGGCTTCAGATTGCGCCGGCCCCAGCTCTGCGCGACCAGGTTGATCCCCTCGGTCGCGCCGCGGACGAAGACGATCTCCTCGGGCGCGGCGGCGCCGATGAAGCGGGCGACGCGCCGGCGCGACGCCTCGAACGCCACCGTCATCTCGGCCGAGCGCTGGTAGACGCCGCGATGGACGGTCGCATAGGTCTCGGCATAGCCGCGCGTGATCGCGTCGATCACCGCCTTGCGGCTTCTGCGCGGTGGCGGCGCTGTCGAGATAGGCCCAGCCCTCGGGGATCGCCGGGAAATCGGCGAGCCAGTCGAGCGGGCGGGTGGAGGCGGCGGCATGTCCATCAGCGCGAACCAGCCTTCCGCGTCGGCGTAGAAGGCCTCGCGCACCGTCCTCCTCGCCGATCCGGTCGAGCGCGTCGGCGACGAAGGCGCGGGTGAGCAGGCCTTGGCCTCGTCGGGCGCGATGCCGCGGCTTTCGAGGTAGAAGAGCGCGCGCCCGGTCGAGCTCGCCGACGGTGGCGCCGTGCGCGCATTTGACGTCGTCGGCGAAGATTTCGAGCTCGGGCTTGGCGTTGATCGTCGCCGAGCGGGCGAGCAGCAGGCCCTTCAGCGATTGCTCGCCGTCGGTCTTCTGCGCGCCGCGCGCGACCTCGACCCGGGCGGCGACCGAGCAGGCGGCGCTGATCGTCGGCGACCGAGCGCCAGAGCTGGCGGCTGGTGCCGCGCGGGACGGCGTGGCGGATGACGAGATTGGCGTCATGGCGCTGGCGGCCGCGGGCGAGCAGGGCGCCGGCGGCCTCGGCATAGGCGCCTTCGCCGATCAGGTCGATCTCGCCGTCGAGGCGGCGTGTCGCGGCCGCCGGCGGCGAGCGTCGCGGCGACGAGGCTCGCGCCCTCGCCGAGCTCGGCCTGGTCGGTGAAGCTGACGAAGCCGGCGTCGCCCATCACGCCGCCGGCTGAGCATCAGCCGCGCGCCCTTGCCGAGCGTGATGCCGGTCAGCCGGTTGGTCCAGCCGTCGCCGACGAAGGTCTCGACGATCGAGGCCTGGGCGTCGTCGTCGAGCACGATCTCGGCGGCGAGATGGTCGGCGGCGCCGGTCGAGACGTGGACGATCTGGACGAGGCCCGGCGGCGCATGGTCGCGGCCGAGCCTGAGCGACCAGCCGGAGCGGCCGGCGAGGCGCGCCGAGCGGGTGGCTCGGTCTCGACGGCGACCGGGCCGATCTCGATCCGGCCGAGGCGGCTGCGGCTCTCATCGAGCCTGCCGTCGACGAACAGCAGGCGCGGGCCCTTGTCGCAATCGAGCCAGGGCAGAGTCGTCCGGCACGCGCCCCGTCGGCCGCGCCTCGGCGAGCGCCGGGCAGCGCCGAAAGATCGCTCCAGCGCCAGGCCTCCTCGCGGCGTGGAGGGAAGGGCGAGCAGGATCATGCAGACGCCTCTCCGCGTCATCCGGGACGTGTTTCAGCGTCGCAGGCGTCGAGCGGCAGGGCTCGCGCGGAGCGCGGCTGGACGCCTCGCACCAAGCTTCGCAGGGTCCGCCGCCTGTTCGGGGAGGACTGAGAGCAGCGCTCACGCCGCCATCGCTCCATAGCCTTCGCGCTCGAGCTCGAGCGCGAGCTCCGGCCCGCCCGAGCGGACGATCCGGCCGCCGGCCAGCACATGGACGAAATCGGGCTCGACGATGTCGAGCAGCCGCTGATAATGGGTGATCAGCAGCACCGCCTTGTCGGGCTTGCGCATGATCCGGTTGATGCCGTCGCCGACGACGCGCAGCGCGTCGATGTCGAGGCCGCGAATCGGTCTCGTCGAGGATGGCGAGGCGCGGGTCGATGATCCCCATCTGGACCATCTCGTTGCGCTTCTTCTCGCCGCCCGAGAAGCCGACGTTCACCGCCCGCTTCATCATCTCCATGTCGAAGCCGAGCGCGATCCGCCTGCTCGCGCGCGAGCTGCAGGAACTCGCCGGCGCGAAAGCTCCGCCTCGCCGCGCGCGCGGCGCTGGGCGTTGAGCGCGGTGCGCAGGAACTGGACGTTGGAGACGCCCGGAATCTCGACCGGATATTGGAAGCCGAGGAACATGCCCGTGCGCGGCGCGCTCGTGCGGCTCGAGCGCGAGCAGATCCTCGCCGTCGAGCGTCACCGAGCCCTCGGTCACCTCATAGCCGGGCCGCCCGGCGAGCACATAGGCGAGCGTCGACTTGCCCGACCCGTTCGGCCCCATGATCGCATGGATCTCGCCCGGGTTCAGCGTCGAGGCTGATCCCCTTGAGGATCGCCTTGCCGTCGACGGTGGCGTGGAGGTTTTCAATTTTGAGCATTCAGTTCTCACTCGTCATTCCCGCGAAGCTGGATCGCTCTGTCAGTCCAGCGGTCGTACGGAGCGATCCCGCTTTCGCGGGGATGACGATGGCGGGTCATCCCACGCTCCCTCAGGCTGATCCCAGCAATTTCTGCGCCTCGACCGCGTCAGCTCCAGGCGAGGCGTCAGCGTCGGCTGTCGCATCGTCGAGCACCGCGACGCCGATGCTCAGCACGCGTCGCAGCTGGTCATCGATCGTCGGCACGCGAGCACGCTGCCGCGCGCCATGATCGTCGCGCAGCGCCGGCTCGCAGGTCGACTGTCGACGATCGTCCTGGCAGATCGCGACATCAGCCGCACGCTGCGATTCGCGCATCGACTGTCGAGAGTGCCGAAGACTCCGGCTCGTCGGATCGGCGATGTCGCGCGCGGCAGAGCTCGCTGCGCCGACGCCGCCAGCTCGACCGCTCGCCGAAGGCGAGCGGCTCAGCGACGCGATGCGCGACGACGTCATCCGACGCTCCCCTCCAGGCTGATCCCCAGCAGCTTCTGCGCCTCGACCGCGAACTCCATCGGCAGCTGCTTCAGCACCTCGCGGGCGAAGCCGTTGACGATCAGGGCGACCGCATCCTCCGGCGGAGAGGCCGCGCGACATGGCGTAGAAGAGCTGGTCGTCGCTGATCTTCGAGGTCGTCGCCTCATGCTCGATCTGCGCGGTCGGGTTGCGGACCTCGATATAGGGCACGGTGTGGGCGCCGCATCTGGTCGCCGAGCAGCAGCGAATCGCACTGGGTGAAGTTGCGGACATTCTCGGCGCCGCCGTTGACGCGGACCAGGCCGCGATAGGTGTTGTTCGACTTGCCGGCGCTGATCCCCTTGGAGACGATGGTCGAGCGGCTGTTCGCGCCGATGTGGATCATCTTGGTGCCGGTATCGGCCTGCTGGCGGTTGTTGGTCACCGCGACCGAATAGAATTCGCCGACGCTGCTCTCGCCCTTCAGGATGCAGGACGGATATTTCCAGGTGATCGCCGAGCCGGTCTCGACCTGGGTCCAGCGACACTTTCGAGCGCGTCGCCGGCGCACATCGCGCGCTTGGTGACGAAATTGTAGATGCCGCCCTTGCCCTCGGCGTCGCCCGGATACCAGTTCTGGACGGTCGAATATTTGATCTCGGCATCGTCGAGCGCGACCAGCTCGACCACCGCGGCGTGGAGCTGGTTCTCGTCGCGCATCGGCGCGGTGCAGCCTTCGAGATAGGAGACGTAGCTGCCCTTGTCGGCGACGATCAGCGTGCGCTCGAACTGGCCGGTATTCTCGGCGTTGATCCGGAAATAGGTGGAGAGCTCCATCGGGCAGCGCACGCCCTCGGGCACGTAGACGAAGGTGCCGTCGGAGAAGACCGCGCTGTTCAGGCAGGCGAAATAATTGTCGCGCTGCGGCACCACCGTGCCGAGATATTTGCTGCACCAGCTCGGGATATTCGCGGATCGCCTCGGAGATGGAGAGGAAGATGACGCCGGCGCGCTTCAGCTCCGCGCGGAAGGTGGTGGCGACCGAGACGCTGTCGAACACCGCGTCGACCGCGACCTTGCGCGCGCCCTCGACGCCGGCGAGCACCTTCTGCTCCTCGATCGGGATGCCGAGCTTCTCGTAGACGCGCAGGATCTCGGGATCGACCTCGTCGAGGATGCCGAGCTTCGGCTTCGCCTTGGGCTCGGCGTAATAATAAGCGTCCTGGAAATCGATCGCGCGGGATGTCGAGCTTGGCCCAGCTCACCTCGTTCATGGTCAGCCAGGCGCGATAGGCCTTGAGCCGCCAGTCGAGCATCCATTCGGGCTCGTTCTTCTTGGCCGAGATGAAGCGGACCGTGTCCTCGTTGAGGCCCTTGGGCGCGAAATCCTGCTCGATGTCGGAGGTGAAGCCCCATTCGTAGGTCGAGGCGCGGTCGACCGCGTCCTGCGCCTCCTGGTTGCGGACGTTGATGTCGTCGGCGCTCATGCCTTCACCTCGGCGAGGCTGGAGAGGCTGACGCCCTGCAGCGCGCCGCGCACCGCGCCGTTGACCACGCCCATGTGCGGGCGGACCTGGCAGGCGCCTTCGAGCGCGCATTCGTGGCGCTCGGTGTCGACGCAGGTGGTCATCACGATCGGCCCTTCGACCGCCTCGACGATGTCGGCGAGGCTGATCGCGGCCGGCGGCGCGGGCGAGGCGGAAGCCGCCGCCGGTGCCGCGCGCCGATCTCGAGCAGGCCGGCCGGCGGCAGCCGGCTGACCAGCTTCTGCGCGGTCGGCAGCGGAATGCCGGTCTCCGCCGGCGAGCAGTGGTCGCGCTGAGCCGCGCGCCGGCCGCATGGCGCGCGGCGGCGGACATCATCACGACGGCATAATCGGCAAGGCTGGACAGGCGCATTTGCGATGATCCCAAATCGGACTGATTCGTTCCGATTGGCATGTGGTCCAGATGCCGAAGAGAATCAACCCGTCATGCCAGCGAAGGCTGGCATCCAAGCGGAGTCAGCATGGACCCCAGCCTGCGCTGGGGTGACGGGTGGGGTACAGGCTGCCATAGCTTTCGCATGGCGCTCTACCCTCTCGTCCGGCCGCTCGCCTTCGCGCTCGACGCGGAGCGGGCGCATCGGCTGACGATCGGCGCGCTGAAGCTGCTGCCGGCCGGGCTGCCGGCCGCAGCCCGATCCGATGCTGGCGGTCCAGCGTCGCGGGGCTCGATTTCCCCAATCCGGTCGGGCTCGCCGCCGGCTTCGACAAGGATGCCGAGGTCTTCCGGCAGATGCTCGGCTTCGGCTTCGGCTTCGTCGAGGTGGGCACGCTGACGCCGCGTGCCGCAGGCGGGCAATCCGAAGCCGCGCCTGTTCCGGCTCGCCGAGGACCGGGCGGTGATCAACCGGCATGGGGTTCAACAATCGGGGCCAGGCGGCGGCGCTGGCGCGGCTCGAGAAGCGCGACCGGCGGCGCGGGCATCGTCGGCGTCAATATCGGCGCCAACAAGGACAGCGCCGACCGGATCGCCGACTATGCGGCGGGGGTGCGGGCGATGGCCGGCGTCGCCGACTATCTCACGGTCAACATCTCCTCGCCCAACACGCCGGGCCTGCGCGCGCTGCAGGACAAGGGCGCGCTCGACGAGCTGCTCGCCGCGGTCGACCGAGGCGCGCGGCGCGGGGCCGCCGGTGTTCCTCAAGGTCGCGCCCGACCTCGAGCGCGGCGGAGATCGACGACATCGCCCGAGCGGCGATCGACCACCGGGTCGACGCGCTGATCGTCGCCAACACCACGATCAGCCGGCCGCCGCTGCGATCGCGGCATCGCGGCGAGGCCGGCGGCCTGTCCGGCGCGCCGCTGAAGGCGCTGGCGCTCGCAGCGGCTGCGCGATTTCCGCGCGGCGACCGGCGGCGCGCTGCCGCTGATCGCGGCCGGCGGGATCGAGAATGGGGTCGACGCCTTCGACCGGATCCGCGCCGGCGCGAGCCTCGTCCAGCTCTACACCGCGCTGGTCTATCGGGGGCCGGGGCTGGCCGCGGAAATCGGCGGCGAGCTCAAGCGGCTGCTCGCCGCACGGCTTCGCGCGCTTGACGGACGCGGTCGGGACTGAAAAGCCGCGTTGATGCTCAGAACCCTCCTCCTCGCCTTCGCCCTGCTCGCCGCCGGCTGCGCGACCCCCGCCCCGCAGGCCGCGCCCGGCGCCGCTCAGCCCGGCATGGTCTCCGCCGCCGATCCGCGCGCCGCCGAGGCCGGGCGTCGAGATCCTGCGCGCCGGCGGCAGCGCGGCCGACGCGGCGCTGGCGACGATGCTGGCGCTGACCGTGGTCGAGCCGCAATGCTCGGGCATCGGCGGCGGCGGCTTCCTCGTCTATCATGACGCAGGCGCGCGGCCGGCTCTCCACCTATCGACGGCCGCGAGACCGCGCCGGCGGCGGCGACGCCGGCTTATTTCCTCGGCCCGGACGGCCAGCCGCGGCCGCGCGGCGAGGCGGTGCCCGGGCGGCCTCAGCGTCGGCGTCCCCGGCAATATCCGGCTGATGGAGATGGCCCACGAGCGCCACGGCCGGCTGCCCTGGGCGCGGCTGTTCGCAGCCCGCGATCCGCCTCGCCCGCGACGGCTTCGCGATCACGCCGCGGCTGCACCGCGCGCTGGCGAGCGCCGACTCGCTGGCGGCGCTGTCGCCCGGGCGGCCGCGCGCTGTTCTACGAGGCGGACGGCCGGCCGCAGGCCGGTCGGCACGGTGGTCCGCAACCCCGAGCTCGCGGCGCTGCTCGAGCGGCTCGCGGCGCGCGGGCCCGAGCATTTCTACACCGGCGCGGCGGCCGCAGGCGCTGGTCGCGGACGGTGCGCAACGCGCCGCGCGCAATCCCTCGCCGATGACCAGCGACGACCTCGCCACCTATCAGGCCAGGGAGCGCGACGCCGGTCTGCGGCACCTATCGCGGCTACCGGATCTGCGGCATGGGCCCGCCCTCGTCGGGCGCGACCACGGTGTTCGCGATCCTGAAGCAGCTCGAGCGGTTCGACCTCGCGCGCGCTCGGGCCGGACAATCCGGCCGCCTGGCATCTGATCGCCGAAGCGATGCGGCTCGCTTATGCCGACCGCGAGGCCTATCTCGGCGACCCCGATTTCGTCGCCGGTGCCGGTCGCCGGGCTGATCGACCCCGCCTATCTCGCCGCGCGCTCGCAGCTGATCTCGCCCGACCGCGCCATCGCCGCATGTCGAGCGCCGGCACGCCGCCGGCGCGCCGAGCCGCGCACCGCCGGCGCCGGCCGGCCGAGGTGCCGGCACCTCGCATTTCGTCGCGGTCGACCGCGCCGGCAATGTCGCCTCCTACACCTCGACGATCGAGAGCGCCGTTCGGCATCGGGGCTGACCGTCAACGGCATGTTCCTCAACAACGAGCTGACCGATTTCAGCTTCGCGCCCGAGCGGGACGGCGCGCCGGTCGCCAACCGGGTCGAGGGCGGCAAGAGGCCGCGCAGCTCGATGTCGCCGACCATCGTCTACGGCCCCGACGGCAAGGTCCGGCTCGCGGTCGGCGCGGCCGGCGGCACGACGATCATCGCCCAGGTCGCCAAGGCGATCGATCGGCGTGCTCGACTGGGACCTGCCGCGCGCAGCGAGGCGATCGCGCTGCCCCAGATCTATGGGCATCGGCGACCGCGTCACTGATCGAGCGCGGCACGCCGCTCGAGGCGATGGTGCCGGCGCTGCAGGCGCTCGGCCACGCAGGTCGCGATCGTCGAGCCCGGCTACAAGGCCAATGCGATCGAGCGGGCCGGCGGCCGCTGGGTCGGCGCCGCCGATCCGCGCAGCGAAGGCGTGGCGCTGTCCGAACAAGGCGATTAGGAAGGGCGAACTCGACGCGGGCACCCGCGCGAGGCGGAGGGATGATGCGCACGCAGCTCGAACATTTTCCGAATCTCGTCGCCATGTTCTTCGCGCGCGCCGCGGAGAAGGGCGACGCGCCGTTCCTCTGGGCCAAGCAGGGAGGCGAATGGCGCTCGATCAGCTGGCGCGAGAGCGGCGGCGCAGGTCGCGGCGCTCGCGGCGGCGCTGAGGCGGATCGGGCTCGACGCGGGCGACCGGGTGATGCTGGTCTCCGAGAACCGGCCCGAATGGCTGATCGCCGACCTCGCGATCATGGCCGCGGGCTGCGTCACCGTGCCGACCTACATCACCAACACCGAGCGCGACCACCAGCACATCCTCGACGACAGCGGCGCCCGCGCGGTGATCGTCTCGACCCAGAAGCTCGCCAGGACGCTGCTGCCCGCCGCGATCCGCGCGATCGGCTGCGAGCATGTGATCGGCATCGAGCCGCTGCGCGTCGGGCCAGGCCGAGCAACGTCCAGTTCCACGACTGGGACGCGCTGATCGCCGCCGAGCGCGCCGACGTCGCGGCCTGCGCGGCCGGCGCGCGACTTCGAGCGCGAGCGACCTCGCCTGCATCATCTACACGTCGGGCACCGGCGGCGCGCCGCGCGGCGTGATGCAGCATCACGGCGCGATCCTGCACAATGTCGAGGGCTGCACCGCGCTGATCGCCGAGGATTTCGGCTGGGGCGACGAGGTCTTCCTCTCCTTCCTGCCCGCTCAGCCACGCCTACGAGCATAGCGGCGGCCAGATCTTCCCGATCGGGCTCGGCGCGCAGATCTATTATTCGGAAGGGCTCGAGAAGCTCGCCTCCAACATCGAGGAGGTGCGCCGACGATCATGGTCGTCGTGCCGCGGCTGTTCGAGGTGCTGCGCCAGCGCATCCTCAAGCAGGTCGAGAAGCAGGGCAAGCTCACCAACTATCTGATGGGCCGCGCGCTTGCGATCGGCGCCAAGGGCTATGCGGGCGCGGTGCCGCTCTGGGACAAGCCGATGGACTTCCTGCTCGGGCGGACGCTCCGGCCGAAGATCGCGGCCAGGTTCGGCGGCCGGATCAAGGCGATGGTCTCGGGCGGCGCGCCGCTCAATCCCGAGGTCGGCATCTTCTTCCACTCGCTCGGCCTCACCCTGCTCCAGGGCTACGGCCAGACCGAGGCGGCGCCGGTGATCAGCTGCAACCGGCCGAGCGGCCGGCCTCAAGATGGACACGGTCGGCCCGCCGCTGAAGAACACCGAGGTGCAGGATCGCCGAGGATGGCGAGATCCTGGTGCGCGGCGAGCTGGTCATGCACGGCTATTGGCGCAACGAGGCGGAGACCGCGCGGACGCTGATCGACGGCTGGCTCCACACCGGCGACGTCGGCCATATCGACGACAAGGGCCGGATCGTCATCACCGACCGCAAGAAGGACATGATCGTCAACGACAAGGGCGACAATGTCGCGCCGCAGAAGGTCGAGGGCATGCTGACCCTGCAGCCCGAGATCGTCCAGGCGATGGTGGCCGGCGACAAGCGGCCCTATCTGGTCGGCCTGATCGTGCCCGATCCCGAATGGACGCGCCGAATGGTGCGCGGCGAACCGCCGCAAATGCGATTTCGCACGACCTCGCCCACGATCCCGATTATGTGCAAGGCGCTCGGCGGCGGCGGTCGACCGGGTCAACGCGGAACTGTCGGTGATCGAGAAGGTCCGCCGCTTCATCGTCGCCGACGAGCCGTTCACGGTCGAGAACGAGCAGCTGACCCCGTCGATCAAGATCCGCCGCCACGTCATCAAGGAGGTCTACGGCGAGCGGCTCGACGCGCTGTACAAGAGGTAGGGACCGGCGGCGCCCCGCTCGTCATCCCAGCGAAAGCTGGGATCTCTTTGCCTTCCGGCTCCCGTCGAGAAAGCGGGATTCCAGCTTTCGCTGGAATGACGGAGTGTGTCTCAGCCCGCCCGGTCGTAGGGCACGAAATCGCCGAGGCCGCAGCCGCCATATTCGGTGCCGGTGGCCGGATCGAAGACGGTGACGATGTCGCCGCGGCAGAGCTGGCCCGTTGTCGGCCGAGTCCTCAGCGCGCGGCCGAAATCGAGGCTCGGGCAGCCGCCCGCGGGACGGTTCACGTAGATCCGGCCGCCCCGCCCGTCGAAGACGATCGCGTCGCCCGCCGAGCGGTTGCCGCCGAGCTCGGTGAGGCGGACGCAGGCGATCGGCTCGCCCGCCACCCGGCCGTCGAGCGCGCGGGCGAGCTCGGCCGCGGCGGCGGGCGAGGGCCGCTCGCTATCGGGCGCGACGCAGGCCGCGAGGGCCAATGCCGGCAAAAGAAGCTGCTTTCTCATCCTCCACCTCCTAGCCTTGAAATGCATCCTTGGCCGCGCGCCGCTCGGCCAGCTCCTCGACCGAGGCGGCGCGCATGAACGGATTGGTCGCGCGCTCGAGCGCGATCGTCGTCGGCAGCGTGACCTCGCCGCGGTCGCGCGCTTCCGCTCACCTCGGCGACGCGGCGGACGAGCGCTGCATTGTCCGGCTCGACGGTCAGCGCGAAGCGGCCGTTGGCCAGCGTATATTCGTGGCCGCAATAGATGCGCGTCTCCGGCGGCAGCGCGGCGAGCCGCTGCAGGCTGTCGTGCATCTGCGCCGGCATCGCCTTCGAACAGGCGGCCGCAGCCCATCGCGAACAAGGTGTCGCCGACGAACGCGACCCGCTCGGCGGGCAGGTGGAAGGCGACGTGGCCGGCGGTGTGGGCGGGGATGTCGATCAGCTCCGCCTCGATCGTCGCCGATCCGCGCCCGGTCGCCGCCGGCGACGATGCGGTCCATCTTCGACACCCGCTCGGCCTCGGCCGGGCCGGTGATCGTGCAGCCGGTCGCCGCGCGGATCGCGTCGTTGCCGCCGGTATGATCGGGATGCCAGTGGGTGTTCCAGATCTGGGTGATGCGCCAGCCGCGCGCCGCGGCCGCCGCCAGCACCGGATCGGCGACCGACGGATCGACCGCCACCGTCTCGCCCGACGCGGGATCGTGGACCAGCCAGACATAATTGTCGCGAAGGACCGGGACGGGGACGATCTCGAGCATCACCAATGGCCCACATTCGGCATCGACGCCCAGGGCTCGGCGACCGGCAGATGGCCGCCCTTCTGCAGCAGCTCGACCGAGATGCCGTCGGGGGTGCGGACGAACGCCATCCGGCCCTCGCGCGGCGGCCGGTTGATGGTGACGCCGCCGTCCATCAGCCGCCGGCAGGTCTCGTAGACGTCGTCGACCTCGTAGGCGACATGGCCGAAATTGCGGCCCTCGCCATAGCCCGCCTCGTCCCAATTGTGGGTGAGCTCGATCTGCGGCGTCCTCGTCGCCGGGCGCGGCGAGGAAGATGAGGGTGAAGCGGCCCTGCTCATTGTCCATCCGCCGCACCTCCTCGAGGCCGAGCAGCGAGAAGAAGCGCAAGCGTCTCCGCGGGGTCGGAGACGCGGATCATGGTGTGCAGATATTTCATTGCGATTCCTTCAATTCATCGCCATAAATGCACGGTTCATCGACGCCGTGCGAGATGAACCGATGCCGGCGCGGCTGGGATCGCGCCGCGGCGACAAGGAGCAGTATCATGTCCGAGGGCGCGCAGAGCAATCGCAACATCATCCTCATCGCCGCCTTGGTGCTCGGCCTCGGCATCGTCGCCGGCGGCTATCTGCTCGGCGACGGCCTCCGGCGCGCGCGCATGGCCGACCGCGCGGTGACCATGCGCGGCCTCGCCGAGCGCAACGTCACCGCCGATCTCGCCACCTGGACGATCAGCTTCACCGCCCAGGGCACCGAGCTCGGCGAGGTCCAGGCCGAGAGCGACCGCGACGCGCGCACCGTCACCGCCTTCTTCCGCGCCGCCGGCTTTCCGGCCAATGCGGTGACCGACGCGCGGCGGCTCGGTGAACCAGTTTCTACGACAGCAACCGCGGCGAGAACAACGTCACCGTCAACCGCCGCCTCCAGCTCCGCACCACCGACGTGATGCGCGCGCGGCGCACCTATGCCCGCCAGTTCGAGCTGATCCGCGGCGGCGTCGCGCTCCAGGAAGGCTCGGGGATGCAATATGTCTTCACCGGCCTCAACGCGCATCAAGCCCGAGATGATCGCCGAAGCGACCCAGGACGCGCGCGAGGGCGCCGAGCGTTCGCCCAGGATTCGCGGCACCGCGGTCGGCGGCATCCGCTCGGCGACCCAGGGCTATTTCTCGATCGGCGCCGCGCGACGGCGACGCCACCGAGGAAGGCGGCGGCGGCAGCGATTCGCCCCTGCAGAAGGTGCGCGTCGTGACGACGATCGAATTCTATCTCGACTGAGGCTGCGGCGCGGGGCGGCGGCGGCGCGGCGCCGGCGGCCGGCGCCGGCACCTCGACCTCGCGCAACGTCGCCAGGCTCGCCGGCGCCTGGCGGCCGGCGTCGCTGTCGGGCGCGGCTGCGACGACCTGGCGGTAGAGCCGCTCGGCCTCCGCCATATTGCCGGCGAGGCCGGCGATCGTGCCGGCGAGCAGCAGGATGTCGGGATTGTCGGGCGCGAGCTCGCGGGCGCGGGCGATGTCGGTGCCGGCGCGGGCGAGATTGTTCTCGCGCCGGGCGAGCGCCGCCGACAGATACCAGGCGAACGGATCGGCCGGGCACCAGCTGCAGCGCGCGGTCGATCTCGGCGCGGGCGCCGGTCGGCATTGCCGAGCGCGACCTGGGCGCGGGCGCGGTCGAGATGGACCTCGCCGCGCAGCTCCTCGGTGAGGCTCGGCGTCAGCAGCGCCGCGTCGAACGCCTGCGAGCGCGCGCTGCGGCCTCGCCGGCGGCGACCCAGGCATTGCCGGCCTGGACCCAGAAATCGGCGCGGCGCGGATCCTGCGCCGCCTCGGCGTCGCGCGCCGCCTGCTCGAACGCCGTCGCCGCCGGCGCCCAGCGCTCGAGCGCGACGCAGGCGAGGCCGAGGCACTGGCGCGGCGGCAAGCCGCCGCCCTCGGCGCGCCAGGCATTGGCGGCTGCGACCGCGCGCTTCGGCATCGGCGCGGACCTGATCGACGCAGGCGCGGTAGCGCGCCTCGACGGCGGCATCGGCCGGCGGCGGCGGAGGAGGCGCGGCGGCCGGGCGGCGCGGCGGGCGCGGCGCGGCGGCATCGGATCGGGCGAGGACGGCAGCGATTGCGCCTGGGCGGCGGCAAGCGAGAACGAGGGACAGGATCACAGGCGCTCCATCAGCGTCGATCACGGTGGCGATCAGCAGCGCGAGATCGGCGTCGCGCGACAGGCGGTGGTCGCCGTCCTTGACGAGGATCGTCTGCACGTCGGCTGAACGGAGCAGCGCGCATCAGCTCGAGCGACCAGGTCCAGGGCACGTCGGCGTCGGCCTGGCCGTGGAGCAGCCGCACCGGGCAGTCGATCGCGATCGGCGCGTGGAGCAGGCGCAGCGCCTCGCCGCTCTCCCAGAAGGCGCGGGTGGTGACCGTCGGCGCCTCGCCATAGGGATTGGGCTCGCTCGATCCGGCCGTCGCGCAGGATCGTCAGCTTCTGCTCCTCGCTGATAGCCCCAGGCGGTGAAATCGGGCGCGGCGGCGATGCCGACCAGGCCGGCGACCCGCTCCGGCCGGGCGAGCGCGGCGAGCAGCATCAGCCAGCCGCCCATCGACGAGCCGACCAGCACGACCGGCCCCTCGACGACCTGGTCGATCATCGCCAGCACGTCGTCGCGCCAGCCGGCCAGGGTCTGCGCCTCGAAATCGCCGCCGCTGAGCCCGCAGCCGCCATAATCGAAGCGCAGCATCGCCCGGCCCTCGCGCCGCCGCCCAGGCGTCGAGCGCGCTCGCCTTGCCGCCGTCCATGTCGGAGGCGTAGCCGGGCAGGAAGATGAGGGTCGGGCCGCGGCCGGGCCGGTGCTGATAGGCGAGGTGGACGCCCGTCGCGCGCCTCGAGATAGTCGATCCGCTCCATCGCGGCGCCTTAACAGAGGGCGCCCCGGCTGGCGAGATGCCGGCCGGCGCAGGAGGCGCCGGCCGGGATCAGATTGAACGCCTCAGTCTATCCGGCAGCTGCCGAAGCCTAAACCGACGAACTGCCTGGCCGCCAATTACCGTTTGCCATGTCTTTGCCGGCGGCTTATCCTGCTGCTTGTCTCGGTTCCAAGCGTTAGCACCTGTCACTCGGCGGTAAATTGGGGAGGGAATATCATGTACAGCTTGATGACTTCTATCTCCCGGACCGAGCTGTTCTTGCGCCAGCTGCCAACCATGATCGCGGCGCTGATAGTAGCGGAGCTCTTCTATAAATTTCACAGCTTCCTGCTGGAATGCGGTGCGTTTCTGGCAACCTGGTTCGTCATCGATGCTACAATGCATCTTGCCTGGTCCCGACGGGGACGGCCGCCGACGCCGTCCGACTGAACGCTCGCCAGGCGCGGGCCGGGCAGCGGCGCCGCGCGGCAGGTCGTTCGGACCGGGTGTAGAGGAGGGACAGTCACCGATGGGCTGCTGTTACGAGCCTCGCGATCCCGCGGCCCTGGCATCCGCCGCGACCGGGCGGCTGCGCAAAGGCTGCATCCTGTGCCGGATCTGGCACATATTGAGGCGCGGCGGAAAGTCGCCTTACGGGGATCCCTGCGTGGTCATCCCCGGGCATATCGCCCACAAGCCCGATCCCTGCATCTACAGCCAGTTTCTCCTGATGAAGCTGGACCAGCCGGTCACCTGGGACAATCCCGACGTTCGCATCCTGCGGGGCGGGGTCGAGCAATATACCTACAACCTGACCGCGGCGACGGATTACGATCTCGAGATCATTGTCCACAATGCGTCGCGCGACAAACCGGCGATCGGGACGTCGGTCGCGGTGCGCTGGATCGAGTTCGGCGCGGGCGCCCAGATCCGTCATCCGATCGCCACGCTGATGGCGAACGTGCCGGTTTGGCCGGGAACGGCGATCGTCACGACGCCCTGGCGCACCCCCGACATACCCGGCCATTATTGCATCGAAGTCGAGCTCGCCCATGGCGACGACGGCAACCCCTCCAACAATCTGGGCTGGAACAACACCCAGGTTCACGCCGCCCAGTCGCCGGTGACCCGGCCGATCCGCGTGTTCAACCGCTATCCCGGCGACTGTCCGCCGGTCCGGGAGGGCGGCGGCCCCTGGCTTCGGCCTCACCGCGTGCTCGCCGGATGGGGCGTGCTTGGCGCGGTCTCGGCATTGATCCTGATGCCCCTGATGCACGAACGGCTGCCGCTGCTCGCCGCGCTCCTGGCGCTGCTGCTCGCCGGCTATGTCCTGGGGACGCTCGCCGGCCTTGTGGGCGAATCGGCCTATGTCGCCCTCGCGCGCCAGCGACGGGCCCAGCGCGGCCGCGATCCCCGCACCGGCCGTGTCGACTGCCATCTGGTCGAGATCGCCGTCGATTCCTACGTGTTCGAGGATCGGATCGGAAAGGATTTCGACCCCCGGACCGCGTTTCAGGGCAAGCCCCCGGCCTGGCCCGCCACCGTCGATCCACCGAGCTTCGTCTTCCAGCCCGGCGAAGCCTTTCGCGATGTGGAGCTTCGCGTCGACGCGCCCGACGAGGGCGGTCCCCCCGCGCAATTCAACGTCAACGTGCGGCAGGGAGGCCTTCCCAGCGGCGGCGTCACCATCACCGTGACCAGGGAGAGCTGACATGGCGGGATGCTCGACCCACCATCGCGGCGCGGGCGACGACGATGCCGCCCGGGGCCGGGTCCTGGGCTGGGTCGCCGGCGGGGCTGCGGTGGTCGGGGCCGCCGGCTTCCTTGAAGTCGCCAGTCTCGGGACGCTCGCCGGCGGGGCGCTCGCTTTGGGATTCGCGGCGATCGTGGTCGCGGCCGGCGCCGGCGCCGTGCTTGGCTTCTTCATCGGCTATGCGGTCAACTGGTTCGATCGGCTGCACGTGCAGGACCCGCGGACCATCTCGATGGCGGGCTGCGTGATTTGCGCGGGCAAGAATACGGGCTGGTCGCTGACCCACGACAATGACTGGACGTTCAACCTGTTCGGACCGTCGCTGAGGCTGGTGGCGCCGCAGATCGCGGGCCTGGACGAGACCGAGATCCTGACTCGTGACGCGCCCGGCGGCGGGCCGGCGGAGGTGACGATGAGCGACCTCGCGCCCTTCCCGGTCGTGTTCCATTGCGAGATCGGATCTCATGTCGGCGATTATGCCGCGGTCGGCGGCGCGGTGGGATCGACGGCCGGAGCGGTAGCCGGGGCGATAATCGGGCCGCTGATCTGCCTGGCGCTGGGCATTGCCACCCTGGGCATCGGCGCGCTGCTATGCCTCCTCGTCATAGCGGCGGCGATCCTGGTCGGCGCGGCGCTCGGCGGGCTGGCGGGGAACGCCTTGGGCGGCCTTGCCGGCTGGATCGCGGACCAGCTGAGCGATTTCGACGAGCGCGGCGAGGCGATCTCCGCCGGGACCACGATGGTGCTGACCGGCCGGTGGATCACCGATTCGAGCCACCAGCATAACGAGATACACGATATCGAGAGCGCACAGGTGGTGGACTTCGACCTGTGCGACCAGGACCCGACCGGCGCGGGGTCCACGGGCCTCATCGCCGCGGTCGGCATTGGCCGCCATCCGACCGGAAGGGATCCCTGACCGCCCGGACCCGCCGGCGGCGCGCCGCGACCGATCCCGGCTTCGGCCTTGCCTTGATGCGGGAGGCGGCGGCATAAGCCCCGCTCCCGACCAAGGCGCGAAGGCCCGTCCCCGATGTCCGAAATGTTCTCGATCAAGCTGCCCGACGGATCGGTCCGCGAGGTCGAGCGCGGGACCACGCCGGCGGACGTCGCGGCGGCGATCGGGCCGGGCCTCGCCAAGGCGGCGCTGGCGGCGCGGGTCAATGGCGAGGTGCGCGACTCTCGCCCGGCCGTTCGAGGGCGATGCCGAGCTGGCGCTGATCACCGCGCGCGACGAGGCCGACGCGCTCGAGCTGGCGCGGCACGATTACGCCCATGTCCTCGCCGAGGCGGTGCAGAACCTGTTTCCGGGCACCCAGATCACCTTCGGCCCGGCGACCGACGACGGCTTCTATTACGATTTCGCGCCGACCGCCGAGCGCGGCCCGTTCACCGAGGAGGATCTGCCGGCGATCGAGGAGGAGATGCGGCGCATCATCGCGCGCCGACGAGACGCTGGTGCGCGAAGTCTGGAGCGCGCGACGAGGTCCGCGCCTTCTTCGAGAAGCAGGGCGAGACGTTCAAGGCCGAATGGGTGATGGAGCTGCCCGAGGACGAGGCGATCACCATGTACCGCTCCGGCGGCTGGCTCGACCTGTGCCGCGGCCCGCATCTCGCCTCGACCGGCAAGCTCGATCCCGACGCGTTCAAGCTGACGCGCGTCTCGGGCGCCTATTGGCGCGGCGACCAGAACAACCCGCAGCTGTCGCGCATCTACGGCACCGGCTGGCTCAACAGGAAGCAGCTCGAGGCGCATCTCGTCCGGCTCGAGGAGGCGGCCAAGCGCGACCATCGCAAGATCGGCCAGGAGATGGACCTGTTCCACCTCCAGGCCGAGGCGCACGGCTCGGTCTTCTGGCACCCCAAGGGCTATATCGCTCTGGCGCCAGCTCGAAGCCTATATGCGCCGCCGGCTCGACGCCGCCGGCTATGACGAGGTGAAGACGCCGCAGCTGATGGACGCGCGCCAGTGGGAGCAGTCGGGCCATTGGGGCAAATATCGCGAGAACATGTTCGTCGTCCCCGACGAGATCCCGGGCACCGAGGAGGACGCGCCGATCCTGTCGGGCGACGGCCGATCTGATGGCGCTGAAGCCGATGAACTGCCCGGCGCACATCCTGATCTTCCGCCAGGGCATCAAATCCTATCGCGACCTGCCGATCCGGCTCGCCGAATTCGGCTGCTGCCACCGCAACGAGCCGCACGGCGCGCTGCACGGCATCTTGCGGGTCCGCCAGTTCACCCAGGACGACGCCCATATCTTCTGCCGCGAGGACCAGATCGTCGAGGAGACGCGGCTGTTCTGCGACCTGCTCGACACGGTCTACAGGATCTCGGCTTCGCCGATTATGCGATCAAGCTCGCGCTCCGGCCCGAGAAGCGCTTCGGCACGCGACGAGATGTGGGACAGGGCCGAGCAGGATCTGCGCGACGCGGTCCAGCTCGCCGGCCGCGCACGGCGCCGAATATGGCTGGGAGGAGCTGCCCGGCGAAGGCGCCTTCTACTCGCCCAAGCTCGAATTCCACCTGACCGACGCGATCGGCCGCACCTGGCAGTGCGGCACGCTCCAGCTCGATTACGTGCATGCCCGAGCGGCTCGACGCCTTCTATATCGGCGAGGACGGCGAGAAGCACGTGCCGGTGATGCTCCACCGCGCGATCCTCGGCTCGTTCGAGCGCTTCATCGGCATCCTGATCGAGCATCATGCCGGCCGCTTCCCGCTCTGGCTGGCGCCGGTGCAGGCGGTGGTGGCGACGATCGTCTCCGACGCCGACGATTATGCCCGCGAGGTCGCGGCGGCGCTGCGCGGCGGCGGGCCTCCGCGTCGAGGCCGACCTCCGCAACGAGAAGATCAACTACAAGGTGCGCGAGCACAGCCTCGCCAAGATCCCCTATCTGCTCGTCGTCGGCAAGCGCGAGGCGGAGGAGCGGACGGTCGCGCTGCGCCCGCTCGGCGCCGACGCGCGGCAGGAGGTGATCGGCCTCGACGCGCTGGTCGAGCGGCTCGGGGCCGAGGCGCTGCCGCCCGACCTGCGGGTCCCATCAAAGTAGTACTTCGATGGGTGCCCTTCGCGGCTGAATCGCCACAAGCCGGCGCGAAACCGCGCGGCCATCTTTCATTCAGCGCGCGTTATTGACTAGGTGGAGCGCTGCTTCACGTTTCAGGAGAAACCAACATACGTCCCCCGCAGATCCGGCGCCCGCCGCCCCGCCGCTCCACGGCCCCCGCTTCAACGAATTCATCTCCGTGCCCAAGGTGCGCGTGATCGATGAGAATGGCGAGAATCTCGGCGTCCTGCTGACCGCCGAAGCGATCGAGCAGGCCGCCGAAGTCGGCCTCGACCTCGTCGAAGTGTCGCCCAACGCCGATCCGCCGGTCTGCAAGTTCCTCGACGTCGGCAAATACAAATATGAGGCCCAGAAAAAGGCCAATCTCGCCCGCAAGTCGCAAAAGACGCAGGAGATCAAGGAGATCAAGATGCGTCCGAACATCGACGATCACGATTATGACGTGAAGATGAAGAAGGTCTTCTCCTTCATCGGCGAGGGCGACAAGGTGAAGATCACGCTGCGCTTCCGCGGCCGCGAGCTCGCCCATGGCGAGCTCGGCATGCAGCTGCTCCAGCGCGTCCAGGCCGACGTCGCCGAGACCGCCAAGGTCGAGCAGCATCCGCGCATGGAAGGCCGCCAGATGCTGATGGTGCTCGCGCCCAAATAGGCGATCGGCCCGTCGCGATCGGATGAACGGCGCCGAAGCCGTGCCGACGCCATTCGCGTCCGGCGCCAACGGCGAAGGAAAGCCAGCTTTCCGTAACGGCAGGCGAATCGACCGTTGCAACTTGCAACCATTCTGTTGCGGATTTGCAATAAAGCGCCCAAACCAACGGGAAACTGCGGTTTTTTCGCTGGCGGAAAGGTCCGCAATCGGGTTAGCTCTCGCCCAAACAAACATAAAATTCTGGGGAGGGTTTCACATGTCGAAGAGCTTCTGGCTGCTGTCCGCCGGTTTTGCCGCGCTCGCCACGCCCGCTTATGCGCAGGACGAGCAGCCGACCACCGCCACCGGCACCGAGCAGGCCGCCGTCGAGACGGAGGTGCCCGAAGACGACCAGAATATCGTCGTCACCGCCCAGGGCCGCCGCCAGATCCTCCAGGACGTGCCGCTCGCCGTTCACGGCGGTCGGCGGCGAGCAGCTGCAGAATTCAGCGGCGCCACCGACATCCGCCAGCTCAACCAGCTCGCCCCGTCGCTGCTCGTCTCCTCGACCGGCACCGAGGCGAACGGCTCGGCCCGTATCCGCGGCATCGGCACGGTCGGCGACAATCCCGGCCTCGAAAGCTCGGTCGCGGTGTTCATCGACGGCGTCTACCGCTCGCGCAGCGGCATCGGCCTCAACGAGCTCGGCGAGATCGAGCGGATCGAGGTGCTGCGCGGTCCGCAGGGCACCCTGTTCGGCCGCAACGCCTCGGCCGGCCTGATCCACGTCATCACCCGCCGGCCCGAATTCGAGTTCGGCGGCTATGCCGAGCTCACCTACGGCAATTACGACTATGATCCGCGCCGCCGGCGCGGTCACCGGGCCGATCGGCGAGCACGCTCGCCGTCCGGATCGACGCGGTCTACGCGCGCCGCGACGGCTTCTACGACGTCGTCAACCCGCACGGGCGGCACCGAGGACCGGGTCAACGACCGCGACCGCTTCTTCGTCCGCGGCCAATTGCTGTTCGAGCCGAACGACGCGCTCTCGTTCCGGCTGATCGGCGATTATACGCACGCGCGAGGAATCCTGCTGCGGCGCGGTCTATCTCGACCGGGCGACCAATCCGGCTGATCGGCAACCTGAACGAGCCGGCGATCGCCGCTCGCTCGTCGGCGGCGTGCGCCAATCCCAACGGCAACAACATCATCAACGTGCTGCGCGACCTCGGCCAGCCGCTCGCCGGCGTTCAGCGATCCCTACAGCCGCAACATCTACGTCAGCCCGGGCCGCACCTATCAGCGGCGAGACCGAGGATTGGGGCGTCTCGCTCGAGGTCGAACTGGGATCTGGGCGGCGCGACCCTGACCTCGATCACCGCCTATCGCGACTATCGTCGGGCCAGCGCCGGCGACATCGACTATAGCACGGTCGACATCCTGTATCGCGCGACGGCGACGGCGTCGTCCGCGAGTTCCAGACCTTCAGCCAGGAATTGCGGCTGCAGGGCACGGCCTTCGACGGCCGGCTCGACTGGCTGGTCGGCGCCTATTTCGCCGACGAGGATCTGACCGTCACCGACAATCTGCGGTTCGGCAATCAATATGGCCGCTTCGCGACCTGCCGGCTCGTCGCCGGCAGCGGCCTCGCGGCGCTCTACTCGCCGACCTCGCCGGGCTGTCTCGCCGCGCCGGCCGGCCGCGTTCGGCGCCGGCCTCGCCGGCCATCTATCGCGGCCTCGACCGGCTCGACGGCATCAACAACCGCGGCAGCACGCCCGACGTCTACTGCCAGAACAGCCGCAACTACGCGTTCTTCACGCACAACATCTTCCACATCACCGACCAGCTCGATCTGACGCTCGGCCTTCGCTACACCAACGAGCGCAAGCGACTTCGACGCGACCTTCGGCAACGACAATACCGCCTGCCCGGCCCAGCAGGCGGCGCTCGTACCCTTCCTCGCCGATCCCGGCGCTCGCGGCGCGCTGGCGGGCGGCCTGATCGGGCTGACCTGCCAGGGCAATTCGACGGCCGAGCTCAACGGCGTCGACGATCAACGACGAGCGCAGCGAGGACGAGTGCACCGGCACCGGCGTGCTCTCCTACCGGCCGAACAACGACCTGCTGCTCTACGCCAGCTATTCGCGCGGCTACAAAGCGGGCGGCTTCAACCTCGACCGCTCGGCGCTGAAATCGCCGATCCTGCCCTTCGCCGCGACGCCGGGCGGCGCCCAGGCGCTGGTCGGCAACCTCCAGTTCGACCCCGAGATCAACGACGCCTACGAGATCGGCGTGAAATATCAGCGCGGGCCGCTCACCCTCAACGTCACCGCCTTCCGGCAGGAGTTCCAGCAACTTCCAGCTCAACACGTTCAACGGCACCGTCTTCCTCGTCCAGACGATCAACGGCTGCTCGAGCCGATCTGCGGCGACGCGGCGACCGATCAGCATCGCGGTGCGGCGCGACTCAACGCCGGCGCGCGCGACCGGCGCCTGCGCGGCCGACGACGTCGGCCCGGGCGTGACCTCGCAGGGCGTCGAGATCGAGGCCGCTCTGGCCGCGGCGCGACCTGGTGCTCACCGTCGGCCTCACCTTTGCCGACACGCGCTATCGGAACGATCTGGTCGGCAGCGACAGCGGCGCGCCGCTCGATCCGGCGCTGCGCGTGCTGCCCGGCGACAATCTGTCCAACGCGCCCGAGCATCGTGGCCACCGGCGTCGATCGCCTGGACGCCGCCGATCGGCAATTCGCGGCCTGTCGCGGCCTCGTCTATGTCGATGCGCGCGTGACCGACGACTACAATACCGGCTCCGACCTGTTCCCGCAGAAGGCAGCAGGACAGCTACGCCGTCGTCAACGCCCGCCTCGGCATCCGCGGGCGCCGAGCAGCGCTGGTCGGTCGAGCTGTGGGCGCAGAACCTGTTCGACACCGATTATGCGCAGGTCGCGTTCAACTCGCCGTTCCAGGCGGGCGCGACCGCGGCGCCGTTCGTCGATCCGCAATTCCCCGGCGGGCGGCAGATCTTCTCCGCCTTCCTCGCCGAGCCGCGGACCTACGGCATCACCGGCCGCTTCCGCTTCTGAGCGACCGGCGAAAAGCGAAAAGGCCCTCGCCGGCGACGGCGGGGGCCTTTTCCTTTGGCTCAGGCCGCCTCGCGGCCGGGCAGCGCCGGCGACGCCGCCTTGAGCAGCCGCGCCTGGAGCGCCTTCAGCCGGGCCGGCGATTCGATCTTCGCGCCGTTGAGGTCGGTCAGATAGAAGACGTCGACGGCGCGCTCGCCATAGGTGGCGATATGGGCGCTGTGGATGATCGCGCGCGACACGTAGATCGCCCGGGCGAGCTCGAACAGCAAGGCGGCGCGGTCGCGGGCGTTGACCTCGACCACCGTGTAGCGGTTCGACGCCTTGTTATCGACGAAGACGGCCGGCTGGATCGCGGAAGGCCTCGGCGCGGCGCAGCGGCAGCGCGCGGGCGGCGAGCCGCTCGGCCGACGGCTCGTGCCCGTCGAGCGCCTCGCAGCACCGCGGCCTCGAGCCGCTCGAGCTGGTGCGGATCGGCGAACGGCGCCGCGGTCGCCGTCCTGGACCAGGAAATTGTCGAGCGCCATGCCGTCGTCGGTGGTGTGGATGCGCGCGTCGATGATGTTGCCGCCGGCCAGGCTGATCGCGCCGGCGATGCGGTAGAACAGGCCCGGCTGGTCCTTGGCGTAGATCGAGACCAGGGTCGCGCCGCGCTCGGCCTGGACCAGCGTCTCGACCGGCCGCCGCCTTCCGCGCTGGCGATCGGCGGCGTCGAGGAAGCGGGCGTTGCGCTCGATCACGTCGAGCGGCTCGGCCAGCCAGTAGCTGTCGGGCAGCCGCCAGGTGAAGCGGGCGAAGCGGCTCTCCTCCCAGCCGAGGCGCGGCGGCCGAGCTCGTCCTGGGTCGGCGGCGATCCGCTCCTTGCGGCCGCTTCTGCTTGTGGCCGAGGCGAAGCATCTCCTCGGCCGCGTCGAACAAGTCGCGCAGCAGCTGGCTCTTCCAGCTGTTCCAGGTGCCCGGGCCGACCGCGCGGATGTCGACGACGGTGAGCAGGAAGAGCAGCCGCAGCCGCTCGAGGCTCTTCACCCGCTCGACGAAATCCTGGATCGTCTTGGGATCGGCGAGGTCGCGCTTGAACGCGGTCGCCGACATCAGCAGGTGCCAGCGCACCAGCCAGGCGACCGTCTCGGTCTCGGCGTCGGTGAGGCCGAGCCGCGGGCAGAGCGCGAGCGCGACCTCGGCGCCGAGCTCGCTATGGTCGCCGCCGCGGCCCTTGGCGATGTCGTGGAGCAGCACCGCGACGTAGAGCGCGCGGCGCGACGCGATCCGCTTGAACAAGGCGGTGGCGAGCGGATGATCCTCCTTGAGCAGGCCGCGCTCGATCCGCGACGAGCAGGCCGATCGCCCGGATCGAATGCTCGTCGACCGTATAATGATGGTACATGTCGAACTGCATCTGCGCGACGACGCGGCCGAAATCGGGAATGAAGCGGCCGAACACGCCGGCCTCGTTCATCCAGCGCAGCACCGTCTCCGGGTCGCGCGGGCGAGGTCAGCACGTCGAGGAACAGGGCGTTGGCGCGCGGATCGGCGCGCACCGCTGGCGTCGATCAGCTTGGCGTGGCGGGCGGCGGCGCGCATCGCCAGCGGGTGGATTTCGAGCCCGTGGCGGTCGGCGAGCGCGAACATCTGGATCAGCCGCACCGGATCCTCGGCGAGGAAATCGTCGTCGGGCACGGCGAGCCGGCCGCGGTCGAGCATGAAGCCTTCGAGCTTGCCCGGCCGGCGGCGGAAGGCGGGCAGGCCGAAGCGGCGGCCGCGCCGGGCGAACTTCTCGTCGAGATGGGCGAGGAAGACGCCGGTCAGGTCGCCGACCGTCTTCGCGTGCAGGAAATAGTGGCGCATGAAGCGCTCGACCGGCGATTTGCCGGGCCGGTCGGCATAGTTCATCCGCGCCGCGATCTCGCGCTGATAGTCGAAGGTCAGCCGCTCCTCGGCGCGGCCGGCGACGAGGTGGAGGTGGCAGCGCACCGCCCACAGGAAGCGCTCGGCGCGCTGGAACTGGCGCAGCTCGCCGGCCGAGAACAGGCCGACCTCGACCAGCTCGGCGACGGAGCGCAGCCGATAGGCATATTTGCCGATCCAGAACAGCGCGTGGAGGTCGCGCAGGCCGCCCTTGCCTTCCTTGACGTTGGGCTCGACGACGTAGCGGCTGTCGCCCATCCGCCGGTGGCGCGCGTCGCGCTCGTCGAGCTTCTCCTTGACGAAGCCGCGCGACCGTTGCCGGCGACGACCTCCTTCCAGAAGCGCGCCGCGACCTCGTCGTAGAGCGCCTCGTCGCCCCAGACGTAGCGCGCCTCGAGGATCGCGGTGCGGACCGTCTGGTCGCCGGCCGCGACGCGGATCACCTCGTCGACGCGTGCGGGTGCGAATGGCCGACCTTGAGGCCGAGGTCCCAGAGCAGATAGAGGATCGACTCGATCGCCGTCTCGGTCCAGCCGGTCGGCTTCCACGGCGTCACGAAGGCGATGTCGACGTCCGAATGGAGCGCCATCTCGCCGCGCCCATAGCCGCCGACCGCCATCAGCAGCAGCCGCTCCGACGTGGTCGGGTTGGCGAGCGGATGGAGCCGCGTGGTGACGAAATCGTAGGCGAGGCGCAGGATCTGGTCGGTCAGGAAGGCATAAGCGGCGGCGGCCTCGCTGCCGGCATAAGGCTTTTCCTCGAGCCGCCGCGCGATCTCGGCGCGGCCGTCGCGCCAGCGCCTCCTTGAGGATCGCCGCCGCTGCCCGGCGGTCGGCGCCGTCGAGCCGGGCGGCGACCGCGCGGCGGTCGACGATCTCGCGCCGGTTCGGGACCGCGATGAGGCGGCGCGCTCATCCGCCGCCCTCGGCCTGGAGCCGCTTCAGCCGGTAGACCAGCTCCAGCGCCTCGCGCGGCGCCAGGCTGTCGGGCTCGATCTCGGCGAGAGCGGCGTGGACCGGATCGGGCGCCGCCTCCTCGCTGCGCCGCGGCGGCGAACAGCGGCAGATCGTCGAGCCCGGCGGCGATGCCGCCGGTCGCGGCGCGGCCCTCCTCCAGCTTGGCGAGCACCGATTTGGCGCGGGCCAGCACCGGCGGCGGCAGGCCGGCGAGCTTGGCGACGGCGATGCCGTAGCTGCGGTCGGCGGGGCCGTCGGCGACCTCGTGGAGCAGGACGAGGTCGCCCTTCCATTCGCGGGCGCGGACATGGTGGAGCGAGAGCGCGTCGAGCCGCTCGGCGAGCCGGGTCAGCTCGTGATAATGGGTGGCGAACAGGCAGCGGCAGTGGCTGCGGTCGTGGATCGCCTCGACCACCGCCCAGGCGATGGCGAGGCCGTCATAGGTCGAGGTGCCGCGGCCGACCTCGTCGAGGATGACGAAGCTGCGTGGGCGTCGCCTGGGCGAGGATCGCCGCGGTCTCGACCATCTCGACCATGAAGGTCGAGCGGCCGCGCGCGAGATTGTCCGAGGCGCCGACCCGGCTGAACAGCCGGTCGACGAGGCCCGAGCCGGCGCTGCGCGGCCGGGCACGTAGGAGCCGGCCTGGGCGAGCAGGATGATCAGCGCATTCTGCCGCAGGAAGGTCGATTTGCCGCCCATATTGGGGCCGGTGACCAGCCACAGCCGCGATCCTCGGACAAGCCGCAATCGTTGGCGACGAAGCGCGCGCCGCTCGCCCTCAGCGCGTCCTCGACCACCGGATGGCGGCCGCGCCTCGACCTCGAAGCAGGCCGTCGTCGTCGAAGCGCGGCCGGCACCAGCCGCCTTCGGCGGCGCGCTCGGCGAGCGCGGCGGCGACGTCGAGCCGGGCCAGCGCGTCGGCGGCGGCGGCGATCGGCTCGGCCCGGGCCAGCGCCGCTTCGAGTCAGCGCCTCGAAATGCGCGGCCTCGGCGGCGAGCGCGTGCGCGCCGGCCTGGCCGACCCGCAGCGCCTGCTCGTGCAGATCGGGCGCGTTGAAGCGGACCACGCCGGCCAGCGTCTGGCGATGGGTGAAGCCCGAATTCGGCCGCCATCAGCCGGTCGGCGTTCCGCGCCGGCACCTCGATATGGAAGCCGAGCACATTGTTGTGGCGGATCTTGAGCGTCGCGATGCCGGTCTGGCTCCGGTAGCGCGCCTCCAGCGCCGGCGATCGCCCGCCGCCCCTCGCCGCCGGTGGCGCGCAGCGCGTCGAGCGCGGCGTCATAGCCTTCGGCGATATAGCCGCCCTGCGCGGTGTCGATCGGCGGCGACGGCACCAGCGCGCGCGACAGCAGGTCGACCAGCGCGCCATGGCCGGTCAGCGCCGGCAGCAGCTCGGCGAGCAAGGCCGGCGGCTCGGCCAGTCCGCGCCAGCCGGTCGTGCAGCCGCCGCGCCTCGTCGAGCCCGTCGCGGAGCTGGCCGAGGTCGCGCGGGCTGCCCCGCGCCCGGCGACCAGCCGGCCGAGCGCGCGGCCGATGTCGGGCAAGGCGCGCAGCTGCCGGCGCAGCCAGTCGCGCAAGCCGCGCATCGCCTTCGAACAAGGCGACCAGATCGAGCCGCGCCTCGATCCGGGCGCGGTCGAGCAACGGCGCGCCGAGATCGGCGGCGAGCAGCCGCGCGCCGGCGCCGGTGACGCTGCGGTCGACCGCGGCGAGCAGGCTGCCGGCGCGGGTCGCCCGAGGCCGAGACGGTCAGCTCGAGGCTCTCGCGGGTCGCCGCGTCGATCATCATATGATCGCCCGACGAGCGCGCGACCGGCGGCCGCAGGAAGGGCAGCGACTCGCGCGCGACCTCGTCGAGATAGGCGAGCAGCCCGCCCGCCGCGCACAAGGCGGCGCGGTCGAACTGGCCGAAGCCGTCGAGCGTCGCGACCTCGAACCGCTCCTTCAGCCGGCGCTCGGCGGCGATGCTGTCGAAGCCGGTCGTCCAGATCTCGGCTTCGCGCCCGGCAGCGGCTCGGGCGCGATCAGCTCGGCGGCGTCGAGCCGGGCCAGCTCGGCGTCGAGCGCGGCGGGCGGCGATCGAGGCCAGCTCGAACCGGCCGGTCGAGACGTCGGCGGCGGCGAGGCCGTAGCGCTCGCCGACCCTGGCGACCGCGACCAGCCAGTTGGCGGCGCGCGAATCGAGCAGGGCCTCCTCGGTCAGCGTGCCCGCGGTCACCACCCGGACGATGGCGCGGTTGACCACCGATTTGGCGCCGCGCTTCCTCGCCTCGGCCGGGCTTTCGATCTGCTCGGCGATGGCGACGCGGTGGCCGGCCTTGATCAGCCGGGCGAGATAGGCCTCGGCGGCGTGGATCGGCACGCCGCACATCGGGATCGGCGCGCCGTCATGCTCGCCGCGCGCGGTCAGCGCGATGTCGAGGCATCGGCCGCGGCCACCCTGGCGTCGTCGAAGAACAATTCGAAGAAATCGCCCATCCGGTAGAAGAGCAAGCGAGCCCTCGCGCCTCCGCCTTCAGCGCCAGATATTGCGCCATCATCGGCGTCGCCGGGCGCGTCGGATTTCGTCTGCGTGGCCACGCCGCGACGATAGAGACTCGCGTGGTCCGGCGGAACCGCAGGTCCGTTCGCCCTGAGCCTGTCGAAGGGCCTCCTCTCGATTTCGCGGGGAGGACCGCACGAAGTGCGGTGGAGGGGCCTCTAGCCCGAAGCCTCCAATGCTCCGCGGTCGACCCTCAGCGGCTGCCGCAGCCGGCGCGAACGTTTCTAAATTCCCTCGCTGCGAAGAGCGGGCTTCACGGCCGGCTGCTCAAGCGCTGAGTCCACCAGTCGCATGGCCCCTGCCCGGAATGCAGCGAGACGCTTTGACTTGCCCCCGTCACGACTCAAGTCCTACAGCGTGAGCCGAAACAGGGAGAGCGCCACGTGAGCGAAGGCAGCAACGTCAAATTCTCGGAAGCCGAGGCGCTCGAATTCCATTCGATGGGCCGGCCCGGCAAGATCGAGATCATCGCCTCCAAGCCGATGGCGACGCAGCGCGACCTCAGCCTCGCTTATTCGCCCGGCGTCGCCGTGCCGGTCCGCGCCATCGCCGAGAATCCCGACCTCGCCTACGATTACACCGCCAAGGGCAATCTCGTCGCGGTCATCTCCAACGGCACCGCCATCCTCGGCCTCGGCAATCTCGGCGCGCTCGCCTCCAAGCCGGTGATGGAAGGCAAGGCGGTGCTGTTCAAGCGCTTCGCCGACGTCGATTCGATCGACATCGAGCTCGACACCGAGGATCCCGACAAGTTCATCGAGGCGGTCGCGCTGATGGAGCCGAGCTTCGGCGGCATCAACCTCGAGGACATCGCCGCGCCCGGAATGCTTCATCATCGAGCAGACGCTGCGCGAGCGGATGAACATCCCGGTCATGCACGACGACCAGCACGGCACCGCGATCATCAGCGCCGCCGGCCTGATCAACGCCTGCTACCTCACCGGCCGCAAGCTGAAGGACATCAAGGTGGTGGTGAACGGCGCCGGCGCCGCCGCGATCGCCTGCACCGAGCTGATCAAGGCGATGGGCGTGCCGCACGACAATGTCATCATGTGCGACCGCAAGGGCGTGATCTACCAGGGCCGCGAGGGGCTCGACCAGTGGAAGTCGGCCCATGCGGTCAAGACCGACGCGCGCACGCTCGAAGAGGCGCTGAAGGGCGCCGACGTCTTCCTCGGCCTCTCCGCCGCGGGCGCGCTCAAGCCCGAAATGGTCAAGGAGATGGCGAAGCAGCCGATCATCTTCGCGATGGCCAATCCCGATCCCGAGATCACCCCGCCCGACGCCAAGGCGGCGCGGCCCGACGCGATCGTCGCCACCGGCCGCTCCGATTATCCCAACCAGGTCAACAACGTGCTCGGCTTCCCCTTCATCTTCCGCGGCGCGCTCGACGTGCGCGCGACGACGATCAACGACGAGATGAAGATCGCCGCCGCCAACGCGCTCGCCGAGCTCGCCCGCCAGCAGGTGCCCGAGGAGGTCGCCGCGGCCTATGGCGGCAGGGCGCACAGCTTCGGCCCCGATTACATCATCCCGGCGCCGTTCGATCCGCGGCTGATGGAGATCGTGCCCGCCGCGGTCGCCCAGGCGGCGATGGACAGCGGCGTCGCCCGGCGGCCGATCGAGGACATGGACGCCTATCGCACCGCGCTGCGCTCGCGGCTCAATCCGACCACCTCGGTGCTCACCCTCGCCTACGAGGCGGCGCGCGCCAATCCGCGCCGGGTCCTGTTCGCCGAGGGCGAGGAGGACGTCGTGCTGCGCGCCGCGATCGCCTTCCGCGACGGCGGCTACGGCATCCCGCTGCTGGTCGGCCGCGACGACGTCTACGACCGGCTGCGCGCGCTCGGCGTCGAGGATCCGGAAAGCTTCGAGGTCTTCAACAGCCGCAACTATCCGCGCGTCCCCGAAATGGTCGACTTCCTCTACGAGCGGCTGCAGCGGCGCGGCTATCTGCACCGCGAGCTCGAGCGGATCGTCAACCAGGACCGCAACATCTTCGCCTCGCTGCTGCTCGCGATGGGCGAGGCCGACGTGATGATCACCGGCGTCACCCGCCCCTATGCGCAGAGCTTCCGCCAGATCCGCCGGGTGCTCGATCCGCAGGAGGGCGTCACCCCGTTCGGCATCCACGTCATGGTCGGCCAGAGCCACACCGTGTTCATCGCCGACACCACGGTCACCGAGCGGCCGACCGCCGAGCAGCTCGCCGAGATCGCGATCCAGACCGCCGGCGTCGCCCGCCGCATGGGCCACGAGCCGCGCGTCGCCTTCCTCTCCTATTCGAATTTCGGCAATCCCGAGGGCAGCTTCCTCGACCGCATCCGCGACGCGGTGAAGCTGCTGGACGCGCGCGACGACGTCGATTTCGAATATGAAGGCGAGATGGCGCCCGACGTCGCGCTCAATCCGGCGATGCAGAAGATCTATCCGTTCATGCGCCTGACCGGGCCGGCCAACGTCCTGGTCATGCCCGGCCTGCAGACCGCCAACATCTCGGCCAAGCTGCTGCGCGAGCTGCGGCGGCGACGCGGTGATCGGGCCGATGCTGGTCGGCATGGAGAAGCAGGTCCAGATCGCGCCGATGACGCGCGACCGCGTCGGACCTGGTGACCCTCGCGGTGCTCGCCGCCGGGCGGATCGTGCGCTAGACGTCATCCGGACGACGGTCCGCGACGTCGCGATTCCGCCGGCGAATGGATCCTGGCCGTCAGATGACGTAGTTCGCGGCCTCTAGCCCGGATTGTCCGCGGTCGGGGCGCTCTCGGCCGCGCTGGCCGACCGCGCCGATATTGCCGAACAGCTCCTCGAGCAGGCTGCGGCTGCGGCCCAGCGTCGGCGTCTCGTCGCTGCTCGGGCTGATATTGGCGACCAGCTCGAGGCCGGACTGCGGTGACGCTCTGGACATTGCCGGCCTCGTCGAAGCGGACGTGGAGCACGGTCTGCTCGGTCGGGCGCGGCATGTTGAAGGCGAGCTGCGCGGGTGTTGCGCGAGACATAATACCAGTCGCGCTGGTCGAACTGGCCGACGAAGCTCGGCCGGCCGAGCGTGCCGGCGACCGAATCGCGATTGTCGACGCCGGGCTGGATCGCGGCGACCAGCGGCTCGTCGACGAGATAGCCCTGATGGTCGCGGATGCGGGTGCAGCCGGCGGCGAGCACCGCGCCCAGGGCGACCGCCACGAGGGCGCGCGATCCATGCCGGAAGGTCATTGGTTCGAATCTCCTGATCGCCCGGCCGCCCGCTGATGCGGCGCGGCCGCCGGGCTTGACTAGCCTCTCCAATATGAACATCGCCCAACCGGCGCAAGCGGCGCCAACGATTGAGGTTCGTCCTTGTCCTTCCTGCAGCGGATTTTCGGCGAGGCCAGGCAGCGCGCGGCGCTCGAGCCGCTCTACCGCGCCGTCGTCGCCGCGCGGCCGCGATCCGTTCTGGTATCGCGAGGGCCAGGTGCCCGACACGATCGACGGCCGCTTCGACATGGTCGCGGCGGTGACTGGCGCTGGTCCTGCTCCGGCTCGAGGCCGAGGGCGAGGCCGGCCGCGAGCCCGTCGCGTGCTGCTCACCGAGATCTTCATCGACGACATGGACGCGACCCTGCGCCAGATCGGCATCGGCGACTATGTCGTCGGCAAGCATGTCGGCCGGATGATGAGCGCGCTCGGCGGCCGGCTCGCCGCCTTCCGCGCGGCGCGCGGCGGCGACGGCTCGTTCGCCGACGCGGTCGCGCCGCAACATCTTCCACGATGCGCCGCCGTCCGACGAGGCGCGTCGCCCTGGTCGCCGGGCGGCTGGCGGCGCTGAGCCGCGACCTCGACGCCGCGCCGATGGCGGCCTTGCTCGGCGGGGAGGCTGAGCGCATGACCGCGCCCGAATTCAGCCGCCCGGTCCGCGTCGACACGCTCGGCGAGATGCCGCAGCGCGATGGCGATCGAGGCCGAGCGCGGAAGAGCGCGCGGCGCTGGCGCGGCGCTTCGGCCTCGTCGCCATCGACCGGCTCGCCGCCGAAGCGGTGCTGACCCGCGACGGCGACGAGATCCGCGCCGGCGGCACGCTCGCCGGCGACGGTGACCCAGAGCTGCGTCGCCAGCGGCGAGCCGGTCGAGGCGGTGGTCGAAGCGTCCCGTTCGATCTGCTGTTCCGGCCGCAGCCCGAGGCCGGCCGGCCCGACGAGGAGATCGAGCTCGGCGAGGCGGAGCTCGACATCATCTTCTACGACGGCGCCGCGATCGACGTCGGCGAGGCGGTCGCCGAGACCCTGCTCGCTCAACCTCGATCCCTATCCGCGCGCGCCCGGCGCCGAGGCGGCGCTCAAGGCGGCCGGCGTCAAGAGCGAGGAGGAAGCCGGCCCGTTCGGCGCGCTGGCCGGGCTCAGGGACAAGCTGAAGCCCTGAGCGTCATGCCAGCGAAGGCTGGCATCCAAGCGGAAGCGGAGTATCGAAGGCAGCATGGATCCCAGCCTCCGCTGGGATGACGGGTGCCCCGCACCCGTCAGAACGGAACGTCGTCGTCGAGGTCGGTGTCGAAGGCCGGCTGCGGCCTGGACTGCTGGCGCGGCGCGCTGCCGCCGAAATCGCTGCCGCCGGCTGTCGCCATAATCGTCGCCGCCATAGCCGCCGCCGCCGCCGCCGCCGCGGCTGTCGAGCAGGACCAGCTCGCCGCGGAAGCGCTGCAGCACGACCTCGGTCGAATAGCGGTCCTGGCCCGACTGGTCCTGCCATTTGCGGGTCTGGATCTGGCCCTCGAGATAGACCTTCGAGCCCTTCTTCAGATAGGATTTGGCGACCCGGCCGAGATTCTCGTTGAAGATGACGACGCGGTGCCATTCGGTCCGCTCCTGGCGGTTGCCGTCGCGGTCCTTCCAGCTCTCGGACGTGGCGACGCGCATGTTCACCACCTCGCCGCCATTGTTGAGCGAGCGCACCTCCGGATCGTCGCCGAGATTGCCGACCAGGATCACCTTGTTCACGCCCGCCATCTTATCCTCCCGAGAATCGCCTGCCCGGCATAGGCCAAGCCAGCGCCGAGCGCTAGGCGGCAGCCGGCGCCTTGCGGTGGGTCGTAGAGGAAGCCGGCGGCGAGCAGCGCGATCATCGCGCCCTGCGCGAGCAGGGTTTCCAGCGTCGGATAGACGCCGAGCAGCGGGCTGCGCGGGAAGCCGGCGAGCGGCGTGACGCCGATCATCCCGGCCTCCTGCAGCGCGGCGAGGCCCTTGCCGGCCAGCACCACCGCCAGCACCGCGATCAGCGCGCGCCGAATAAGCGAAGAACTTGCGCGATCGGCAGCCTGCGCGCTGAGAGCCGCAGCATCGCCCAGGCGATGAGCGCGAGCAGCAGCGACCGCGACGGCGATGCCGCCGGCCAGCGCCGGCCCGTTGCCCTGCCCGCCCATAGCGGCGAAGAAGATGATCGTTTCGAACACCTCGCGATAGACGGCGATGAAGGCGAGCGGAACAGGAACCAGGCCGAGCCGCGCGTCAGCGCCTTGTCGAGCTTGTCGCGGACATAGGCCTGCCAGGCGCCGGCCTGCGCCTTGCCGTGCATCCAGATGCCGACGAACAGCAGGATCGCGGCGGCGAGCAGCGAGCCGAAGCCCTCGGTCAGCTCGCGGCTCGGCGCCGCTGATGGTGATGAGATGGCTCGCCGCCCACCAGGTCGCGACGCCCGCCGCGAGCGCGCCGATCCAGCCGCCATGGACCTAGCGCAGCATGTCGCGCCGCTCGGCCTTCCTCAGGAAGCCGATCATCGCGACCACGATCAGCAGCGCCTCGAGCCCCTCGCGGAGCAGGATGGCGAGCGCGCCGAGGAAGGTCGAGGTGCCGCTGCCGGCCTCGGGCGCGAGCGCGCGTCTCGGCGCGGCTGAACAGGCCTGCAGCCGCTCGGCCCGCGCCGCGACGTCGGCGGCCGGCGCGCCGCGCCCGATCGCCGCGCGCAGCCCGCCCATTTCGCGCTCGACCTCGGCGACCAGGCCGCCGTCGCGGGCGTTCAGCAATGCCTCGACCGGCTCGAAGCCGTCGAGATAGGCGGCCAGCGCCAGCTCGCCGGCTCGCTCGCGCTCGCCGCGGCCGATAGGCGGCGAGCGCTCTGGCGCAGCAATTCGTGTGCGACGCGCCAGCGACTGCGTGCCTCCGGCGCTGGCGCAGCGCGGCGGGATTGGCGCGCAGATAGGCGGTCACCGCATTCGCCTTCTCCTCGCCGAACTCGCGGGCCAGCGTGGCCGGGGTGATCGAGACCAGGGCCTCGAGATTGGGGATGCGCGCGCGCAGGGCCGGATCGGCGTCCCAGATGGCGCCGCCCTGCCGAGCGAGCGCCTCGGGATAAGCGAAGCGGCCGGCATGGAAAGCGAGCGCCCAGCGGTCCGCCGCGGGCAGCGAGGCGAAGCTCTGCATCGCCGTCCCTTCGAGCCCCTGCCCGATCACCTGGTAGAGCGCGAACAGGCTGCGCTCGCGCGGCGCGGTCGCGGTCGGCGAAGGCGATCGGCGGCGGATCGATGCCGCCGCGCCATCGGCGTGTCGGCGAGGCCGGTGGCGCCGTGGCAGGAGGCGCAATGCTGCGGCATAGAGCCGGGCGCCGGCGGCGAGATCGGGCGCGGCGGACGGCGCCAGCGGGACCGGATAGGCGGCGAGCAGCCGCGCGGCCGAGGCCGCGCGCCAGCCGGTCGACCTCCTCCGGCGGCGCCTTGCGCGCCACCGCCGCCTCGAGCGCGCGCGCGTCGGCGATCAGCCGCCGCGCGCTCCGGCTGCGCCGGCAAGGCGCCGAGCCGCTGGGTGACCGAAGCCGAGAATTCGCGCATCTCGTCATATTCGGCCGGGCTGACGATCCGCCCGCCCTGGACCGCGCCGCGATAGTCGACCGCGATATAATCGAGCAGCCGCCAAGCGACCTGGGCGCCATTGTCCTCGGCGCGCGCCGGCCCGGCGAAGGCGAAGAGCAGCAGCAAAGGCAGAAGCCATCTGAGGCTGGAAAAGCGGTTACGCATGATCCCCCGCGGACTCGACAGACAGCGGGGGACTAGACAAGCTGCGACTGATTATCAATAGCGTCAGACGCCGGTGTTCGGGCCTTTCGCCCGTTCACACCGCCGGATAGCGCAGCCGGCCGAGGAAGCGGCTCAGCGAGAAGCGGCGCGCCGGCTGCCGCGCCAGCGCGCCTTGACCTTTTCGAAGCGCATGACATCGTCGATGCGGCGGTCGAGGAAGGCGCGGGTCTCGGCCAGGTCCTCGCTGTCGTCGTCGAGGAAGACGAGGCTGGTCGAGCCGTAGACGCCGATCAGGATAGCGCGCTTGGAATAATGGTTGAAGTCGGTCGCGCTGTCGCCGGCGACGCGCCAGATCCGGTCGGCGCTGCGCCAGGCGAGCCTGCGCCGCGGCGGGCGCGTTCTGCGGCATGGCGAGCATGGCGAGCGCGCGGCGCAGCGCCTCGCGATGCGGCGCCGACGCTCGAGGCGGAACAGGATCAGCTCGCGGATCCGCTCGCGGACCTTCATCGCCGCGATCCGCTCGGGCGGGAAGGCGGCGAGCATCGCCTTGTCGATCGAGTCGAACCAGGCGTCGATCATCTGAGCGGCGCCTTGCGGGAAGGCGAGCCGGGCGCGGCCGGCGGGCACGCCGAGCTCGGCCGCGGCCATGGCCAGCGCGGCTTCCGACCAGCCGTCGAACGCGGCATGGGCGGGGAGGCGCGGCGCCAGCGCGGCGCGCAGCTCGTCGAGGTTCATGTCGGCGGGCGCGATCACGGCGACTCAATGAGCCGGCGCGCCGTTCGTTGCAAGCCTGCGCTCCGGCCAGCGGATCAGGACCAGGGCGGCGCAGATCAGCAGGGCGCCGATGCCGTCGCCGAGCGACAGCCGCTCGTCATAGGCGAGCCAGCCGATCGCGGCCGAGGCGATCGGCTGGGTGAGCAGGCACAGGCCGACCAGGACCGGCGACAAATGGCCCATCGCGTAGACGAGCAGGCCCTGGCCGATCAGCTGGCTGCTGATCGAGAGCAGGATCACCGGCGTCCAGTCGCGCCGGCATGACCTGCTCGCCGAGCGCGAGCGCGAGGAGCAGCATCGGCAGCGCGCCGGCGGCGGTGGCGATGGCGAGCACCGGCCAGGGCTTCATCGCCTGGCGCGCCCGATCGACGGCGACCAGATAGAGAAGTGTAGAAGAAGCCGGCGAGCAAGGCGAGCAGATCGCCGGTGAAATGGTCGCGCGAGAGCTCGAAGCTGTTGCCGAGCAGCAGCATCGTGCCGACCGCGGCGAGCAGCAAGGCGAGCGCCTGGGCGCGGCCGCGGCAGGCGGCGCAGCAGGACGAAGCCGTAGATCGCGAACAGGAAGCTCGCGAAATTGCCGAACAGGGTGGCGTTGGCGAGCTTGGTCCGCAACGATGCCCTCGTGCCAGGCGGCGAGATCGGCGGCGAAGAACAGGCCGCCGAGCGACGACTGCGGCGATCAGGCCCCAGCCGGGGAAAGGCCGGCCGCCGCTCTGCCGCCAGGCGAGGAAGGCGAGGAAAGGAATCGCCAGCGCCAGCCGCCAGAAGCCCGCGGCGACCGGCCCGACATCGGCCAGCCGCACCATCCACGGCCCCGGCGCCAGGACCAGATTGGCGAGGATCAAAGCGGGGAAGGCGAGGCGGCCCGCTCGCGCGGCGGTCGCTCCGGTCAAGCGAAGCGGTCCCGGAGCGCCAGCATCGCCAGCGCCGCCTTGGCCGCCTCGCCGCCTTTGTCCTTCTCGTCGGGGCGGGCGCGGGCGAGGGCCTGGGCTTCGTTCTCGACGGTGAGGATGCCGTTGCCGATGGCGAGGCCGTCGAGGGTCAGCGCCATCAGCGCGCGCGCGCTTTCGCCGGCGACGATCTCGAAATGAAAGGTCTCGCCGCGGATCACCACGCCCAGCGCGACGAAGGCGTCGTAGCGGCCGCTCTCCGCGGCGAGCGCGATCGCGCCGGGCACTTCGAGCGCGCCGGGGACGGTGATCGTCTCGTGGCGCGTGGCCGGCCGCCTCGATCGCGGCGCGGGCGCCGGCGAGCAGCAGGTCGTTCAGATGCGCGTAGAAGCGCGCCTCGACGATCAGGATGCGCGCCATCTCAGCCCGCCGCGGCCGGGATCGGCCGCTCGCCGACGATGGCGAGGCCGTAGCCGCCGAGCGCCACCGGCGTGTGGTGGCTGTTGGTCAGCAGGATCATGTCGTGGACGCCCAGCTCGGCGAGGATCTGGGCGCCGACGCCATAATCGCGCAGCTGCTCCTTGTCGGGCGGCGCCGCGCCGCCGGCGCGCACGCTGAGCGCCTGCGACAGAGCGTCGGGCATCGGCCGGTTGATCACCACGATCACGCCCGCGCCCTCGGCGGCGATCGCCTTCATCGCGCCTTCGAGCAGGCCGCCGCGCGCGCCCTTCCTCGGCGAAGACGTCGGGGAAGATGCTGAGCGCGTGCATCCGCACCAGGGTCGGCTGTGCCGGGATCGACCTGGCCCTTGACCAGGCGATCTGCTCGACGCCCGAGGCCTTGTTGAGGAAGGTCTTGGCGGTCCAGGTGCCGCCCCAGCGGCTCTCGAACCGGGCCTCGGCGGTCTGCTCGACGAGCCGGTCCTTGCGCAGGCGATAGGCGATCAGGTCGCGGATCGTGCCGATCCGCAGGCCGTGGAGCTGGGCGAAGGCGAACAGATCGTCCATCCGCGCCATCGTGCCGTCCTCGGACATGATCTCGCAGATCACGCCCGACGGGTTGAGCCCGGCGAGGCGGGCGACGTCGACCGCCGCCTCGGTATGGCCGGCGCGGACCAGCACGCCGCCGTCGCGCGCGATCAGCGGAAAGACGTGGCCCGGGCGAGACGATATGCTCGGGGCCCTTGGCGGCGTCGATCGCGACCGAGATGGTGCGGGCGCGGTCGGCGGCGGAGATGCCGGTGGTGACGCCGTCGCGCGCCTCGATCGAGGTGGTGAAGGCGGTTTCGAGCCGGGTGCCGTTGGTCCGGCTCATCGGCTGCAGGCCGAGCTGGTCGACCCGCTCCTTGGTCGAGCGCGAGGCAGATCAGGCCGCGGCCGTGCTTGGCCATGAAGTTGATCGCGTCGGGCGTCGCCATCTGGGCGGGGATGACGAGATCGCCCTCATTCTCGCGGTCCTCGTCGTCGACGAGGATGAACATGCGGCCGTTGCGCGCCTCGTCGATGATCTGCTCGGCGCTCGCCATCACGCCGCGCGCTGCCGCTGGCGAGGAATTTCTCGAGCTTGCGCGAGCGTGTCGGCGGTCGGGTTCCAGTCCTCGTCGCCGAGCTTGCGCAAGCGAGTTGGGGTGGAGGCCGGCGGCGCGGGCGAGGCCGGCGCGGCTCATCTCGCCGGCGGAGACGAGGTCGCAGAGGCGGTCGATCAGGACGGTGCTCATGCCGGCCGCGTATCACACTGCAATGTGATACGGCAAGACGAATTCACATCGCGCTGGCGCGAGCCTCCAGCATGCGGCCGAGATAGCGGGCGAATATGTCGATCTCGATGTTGACCCGGCGCCCCGGCGCGACATCGCCGAAGCTGGTCTGGGCGGCGGTGTGGGGGATGATGTTGACGCGAAGGCGACGCCGCCGTCGGGCAGCGGCTCGACCTCGTTGACGGTCAGCGACACGCCGTCGAGCGCGATCGAGCCCTTGGCCGCGACATAAGGCGGCGAGCCCGGCGCCGGCGGCGATCGCCGAGCCGCGATCGAATCGCCGACCGGCTCGGCCGCCGACGACCGCGCCGACGCCGTCGACATGGCCGGTGACGATATGGCCGCCGAGCTCGTCGCCGACCTTCAGCGCGCGTTCGAGGTTGAGCCGCGCCGCCTTCGGCCCACAGGCCGGGCGCGGTCCGGCTCTGCGTCTCGGCCGAGACGTCGACCGCGAACCAGCCGTCGCCCTTGTCGACGACGGTCAGGCAGACGCCCGAGCAGGCGATCGACGCGCCGAGATCGACGCCGGCCATGTCGTAGCCGCAGGCGATCCGGACGCGCAGGTCGCCGCGCGCCTCGACGGCCTCGATCCGGCCGACATCGGTGATGATCCCGGTGAACATCAGCGCGTGCCGCTCGTAGACTTCGAGCGTGTCGATGCCAAGCTGGCGCGTGTCGGCCAGCCGCCAGCGGCCGTGCGCGTCGGCGAGGCTGTCGAGGCCGATCCCGGCCGAGCGCCGCCTTGCCGTCGCCGATCAGGATCGGCGCGCGGTAGACGAGCAGCCGGTCGACCAGGTCGGCGGCGAGGAAGGCCGAGGCGGTCTCCGCGCCGCCCTCGACGAGCAGGTCGTTGACGTCGGCGAGCGCGCGGATCGCCTGCGGGCTGCCGAGCCGGTGTCCAGCCCTCGACCGCCGCGCCGCGTGGTCAGCAAGCGCGCGGCGCGGCGAGCGGTCCTCGAGCCCCGGCAGCCGCACGTCGAGCCGCGGCGCGTCGGCCTCGTAGGTGCCGCGGCCGACCAGGATCATGTCGGCGCGGGCGCGCTCGAGATGGGCGTGGGCGCGCGCCTCCTCGCCGGTGATCCATTTGCTCTCGCCCGACGGCAGCGCGATCCTGCCGTCGATCGACATGGCGAGCTTCAGCGTGACGAAGGGCCGGCCGAGCCGGATCCGGGTGAGGAAGCCGGCCATGCTCGCGCTCGGCCGCCTCGCGCGCCGAGTGCCGGTCTCGACCGCGATGCCGGCCGCGCCGCAGCCGCGCGATGCCGCGGCCGTCGGTGCGCGGATCGGGGTCGCCGAGCGCGATCACGACCCGCGCCGGGCCGGCCGCGGCGAGCAGGTCGGCGCAGGCCGGGCCGCGCGCGCTTGCATGGGCGCAGGGTTCGAGCGTCACGTAGACGGTCGCGCCGCGCGCGGCCTCGCCGGCCTGGTCGAGCGCCACCGCCTCGGCGTGGGGCCGGCCGCCGTCCTGGGTCCAGCCGCGGCCGACGACGCGTCTCGTCCCTGACGATGACGCAGCCGACATTGGGGTTGGGCGCGGTCCGGCCGCGGCCGCGCTCGCCGAGCGCGATCGCCGCCTCCATCCAGCGCGAGTCGCTCAAATGCCGAGCCGGTTCAGGCTCTCGTCGAGCCGCTGGAACTCCTGCCGGCGCCGCTCCTCGGCGGCCTCGCGCCGCGCAGGTCGACCTTCTGCTTGGCCTTGATCTCCGCGTCGGTGCGGTTCGCCGGCCAGCTGTCGACGAAGATGACCTGCTGGCCCGGCGCGATGTTGGTCTGCGCGTCGATAATAGAAAGCGACGAGGATGCCGATCGGGATCAGGATCGCCAGCATCGCCGCGACCCATTGGTGGCGCGGCCGGTGCGCGCCAGAAGGCGCTGAGGTCCCGCCAGAGGGCGCGCGGGCCGGCGGGGCGGGGAAGCGGCATGGCGCGAAGATAATGCGCCGCTCCCGCCCGCGCCAGCCCCGCCTGCGCGGCCGGGGCCGGGCCGGCCCGGATCAGATGTCCTCGATCCGGAAGTGGACGGTCATCACCTTGCTGCTTTCGACCGGGCGGCCGTCGACCGTCGCCGGCCGGAAGCGCCAGCGCGACAGCGCCTGGCGCTCGGGTCGCGTTCCAGAAGGCGTCGCTGGTCGCCGACAGCCGCTCGACCGAGATCACCCGGCCGTCCGGGCCGATCGTGACCCGCAGGCGGACGAGTGCCGCCGCGCTCGGCGCGCTGCTCGGCGGCCGGATAAGGCGGCTGCAGATTGCCCGACAAGATCTGCGCGTCGCGGCGGATCGCCGGCGTGATCGTCTCGATCCGGGCCAGCCGGATCGGCTCGGCGACCGGCCCCGGGTCCGGGATCGGCCCGGCTTCGGTCGTCGGGCCGGTCGGGCCGGCGGCATCGCGCAACTCCACCTCCTGGCGGGGGCGGGTGAACGTCGTCTCCGGCCGCAACTCGCGCGCCTCGGGCGGCGGGTTGGCCGGCGGATCGGGCGGGACCCGGATGGTCCGGATCACCAGCGGCCCGTTATCGGGCCTGATGATCTCGGGTCCCTTGATCAGGACCAGGGCGCCGAGCACGGCCGCATGGGCGGTGACGACGAGGGCGAGCCCGGTCGGGCTGCCCCTCTTCTGCTCGAAAAAGCCTGCGCGAGACATGGCCGATCTCCTTCCTCGCCGACTCGCCGATCGCGGCCGGCCCGAAGGATGATACATTATATCGTAATGTTATACTATACCATTAATGAGGCCGGCGGATCGAAAATTCGGGGCTCAGCCGGCGGCGGCGCGGAGCCGGGCGATCGTCTCCTCGCGGCCGATCAGCGGCAGCAAGGCGGCCATTTCCGGGCCGCTGTCGCGGCCGGTCAGCGCGCGGCGGAGCGGCATGGAAGAGCGGCTTGCCGGAGCGGCCGCTCGCTCTCCTTGAGCCGCGCGACGAGCTGCGGCCAGGGCGCTTCGGCCCAGTCGATCGCCGCCGGCCGCCTCGGCCGCGGCGGCGAGGAAGTCGCGGTCCTCCGTCGGCCGCCTGCCGCTCGACATGGCCGTGCAGGATGTCCCACCAGTCGGCCGGCCTCGGCGACGCTGCGCAGATTGGGCCGGATCGCGGCCCAGTCGGCCTCGGCCATGCCGGCGGGCAGCCGGTCCGCGCACCGCGCTCGAACCGAGCTGGTGGACGATCCGGGCGTTGAGCGCGGCCAGCTCCGTCCATGTCGAACCGGGCCGGCGCGCGGCCGAAGGTGGCGAAATCGAAGCTCTCGATCAGCGGCGCCATGTCGGCGAACGGCTCGACCGGCAGGCTGGTGCCGATCCGCGCCAGCTTGGCGACCAGAGCGGCCGGCTCGATCCCCGCCTCGCGCATCGCCTCGACGCCGAGCGAGCCGAGCCGCTTGGAGAGCTTGCCCTCCGAGCCGACCAGCAGCGCCTCGTGCGCGAAGGCGGGCGGCGCCGCGCCGAGCGCCTCGAACATCTGCAGCTGCAGCCCGGTATTGGTGACATGATCCTCGCCGCGCACGACATGGGTGACGCCCATGTCGATATCGTCGACCACGCTCGGCAGCATGTAGAGCCAGCTGCCGTCCTCGCGCCGGATCACCGGATCGCTGAGCAGGGCCGGATCGAAATGCTGGCGGCCGCGGATCAGATCGTCCCATTCGATCGGCGCGTCATGATCGAGCCTGAAGCGCCAGTGCGGCCGCCGCCCCTCCGCCTCGAGCCGCGCCCGCTCGGCGTCGCTCAGCGCCAGCGCGGCGCGGTCGTAGACCGGCGGCCTGCCGCGGCCGAGCAGGACCTTGCGCTTGAGCTCGAGCTCCTGCGCGGTCTCATAGGCCGGATAGGCGCGGCCGGCCTCGCGCAGCCGCGCGAGCGCCGCCTCGTAGCGGCCGAACCGCGTCCGACTGGCGGTGCTCCTCGTCCGGCGTCGAGGCCGAGCCAGGCCAGATCGGCGCGGATCGCCTCGGCATAGCTCCTCGCGGCTGCGCTCGCGGTCGGTGTCGTCGAGCCGGAGGATGAAGCGGCCGCCATGCTTCCGCGCCCACAGCCAGTTGTGCAGCGCGGTGCGGATGTTGCCGACATGGAGCCGGCCGGTCGGCGACGGGGCGAAGCGGGTGACGACGTGTCATGGCGCGGCTCTATGCGCGCGCGCGCCGCCGGGCAACGCCCTTGCCTTCGCGCCTTCTCGCCGTAGAGGAGCCGACGCGCTCTTCGGGACATTCGCGCCATGAAGCTGATGACGGGCAATTCGAACCTGCCGCTCGTCCAGGCGATCGCCCACTATCTCGAAATCCCGATCACCCAGGCGAGCGTCCGCCGCTTCGCCGACGAGGAGATTTTCGTCGAGATCAACGAGAATGTCCGCGGCGAGGACGTGTTCGTCGTCCAGTCGACCTCCTATCCGGCCAACGACAATCTGATGGAGCTGCTGATCTGCATCGACGCGCTGAGGCGCGCCTCGGCCAAGCGGATCACCGCCGTCCTCCCCTATTTCGGCTATGCCCGGCAGGACCGCAAGCCCGGCCCGCGCACGCCGATCTCGGCCAAGCTGGTCGCCAATCTGATCACCGTCGCCGGCGCCAACCGGGTCCTTTCGGTCGATCTCCACGCCGGCCAGATCCAGGGCTTCTTCGACATCCCGACCGACAATCTCTACGCCGCGCCGGTCGATGTCGGAGGACATCAAGGCGCGCTTCTCCGGCCGGAGCATCACCGTCGTCTCGCCCGACGTCGGCGGCGTCGTCCGCGCCCGCGCGCTCGCCAAGCGGCTCGACAACGCGCCGCTCGCCATCGTCGACAAGCGCCGCGAGAAGCCCGGCGAATCGGAGGTGATGAACATCATCGGCGACGTCGCGGGCCGCTTCTGCATCCTGATCGACGACATCGTCGATTCGGCCGGCACCCTGTGCAACGCCGCCGCCGCGCTGAAGGAAGGCGGCGCCGAGGACGTCGTCGCTTATTGCACCCACGGCGTCCTCTCCGGCGGCGCCGCGGCGCGGGTCGACAATTCGGTGCTGTCCGAGCTCGTCATCACCGATTCGATCGCCGCCTACGAAGCGGCCGAGGCGAGCGACAAGATCCGCCTGCTGACCATCGCGCCCCTGCTCGCCGAAGCGATCCGGCGGATTGCGGACGAAGCGTCGGTCTCGAGCCTGTTCGATTAGGCCATGAGCTCCGGCGTCCGCGAAGCGCCTTGCCTTTTCGAGCCTCGCCCCATATAGGCGCCGCTCTTCCAGAGTCTGGAGAAATCGAACCGCCCGGCCAAAGGGCTGCCGTGGCTGTTCTCAAACGTCCGCCAATGTTGTGGCAAGGAGACGAAAATGCCCAAACTGAAGACCAAGAGCGGCGTCAAGAAGCGCTTCAAGCTCACCGCCACCGGCAAGATGAAGTGCGGCGTCGCCGGCAAGCGCCACCGCCTGATCAGCCACAACGCCAAGTATATCCGCCAGAACCGCGGCACCGACGTGCTCGCCGACGCCGATACGGCGCGGGTGAAGCTCTGGGCGCCCTACGGCCTGAAATAGGAGGTACTGAGCCATGGCACGCATCAAGCGCGGCGTCACCACCCGCGCCAAGCACAAGCGGCTCCTCGATCAGGCGAAGGGCTATTACGGCCGCCGCAAGAACACGATCCGGATCGCCCGCCAGGCCGTCGAGAAGGCCGGCCAATATGCCTATCGCGACCGCAAGGTGAAGAAGCGCTCGTTCCGGGCGCTCTGGATCCAGCGGATCAACGCCGCGGTGCGCGCCGAAGGCCTGACCTACGGCCGTTCATGCACGGCCTCAAGCTCGCCGGAGTCGATCTCGACCGCAAGGTCCTGGCCGACATCGCGATGCACGAGGGCGAGGCCTTCAAGGCGATCGTCGCCCAGGCGAAGGGCGCGCTGCCTCAAGAGGCCTGAGGCCGAAATATCGCAGGCTCGAAAAAGGGCGCGGGGGATTCATCCTCCGCGCCCTTTTCCTTTGACTCCCCGCCGCCCGGCCAACACCCTTCGTCATTCGGGGGGTGGCTATGCTGCGCATCGATCTGTTCGATCTGGTCGACGGCCTGTTCCGGGGCGTCGTCTATTTCTTCTACAATATCTTCGAGACCATCGTTCACCTCCTCCGCCGCCCGTTCCGCGGGCCGCTGCGGCTGTTCCGCCGGCGGCGGCAAGCGGGCGTCCGGCAGCTCGCCGGGCCGACGTTCCTGTTCCTCTCCTTCTTCGCCTTCTTTTCGGTTCACCACGTCGCGCTCGATCGCCACGAATATGACGACGTCGACCCGGAGATCGGCGCTCAGCTCGCCAATGCGGTAACGAGAACGCCGAGCCTGGACGCGGACTGGCTCTGGCTGGTGCTCGCCACCAGCCTCGCCGCCACCGTGGTCGTCGACGCGACATTGCGGCTGGCCTCGTCGAACCCCCGCTTCGGCGGGCGAGACCGCCGCCTTCTCGTGATCGAAGCGGTCGAATATGCGCTGTTCTGGCCGATCCTGCTTCTGCTCGGCCTGTCGATCCTCCCCGAAACGCTCTATCCGCTCCGATCCGCGATGATCGGCATGCCCGATGCGGCCGTGCTCCCGCTCATCCCCTTCTTCCTGCTCGCGCTGGTGCCGGCGGCGCTGCTGCTCGCGGCGGGGCCGCGCCAGAGTCGAGGCTCCGTTCTCCGGCGGCCGGCAGCCTTGACTGCGGTGACTTTGATCGTATCGGGCGCCGCTTTGGCCGGCGGAATGCTCGGTCAGACGATCCTCAATCAGCGCGTCGAGGAACAGCTGCGGACGGCCGACCAGGGCCCGCTGGTTCTCGAGCTCGATTGCGCATTGAGCGCCCCTGCCCCGCACGTCGACGCCATCATCTGGCATCGGGGCGCCGAGCCCGCCGTGCTCCAGATTGACAATTTCAATCTCCACGTCGCGCCCCGGCCCGACACCGTCTTCGCCAACCGGGAGGAGCTGGAAGGCGCCCCGATTCTCCCGCTCGCCTTCGACGATCCGCCGGGGCCGTCCCTCCTGCTCCAGCCCGGCGAAGCCCGGCGGATAAGGCTGCTGGTTCCGGACTTTCGATTTCGCCCCGGCGATGCCGGGAAGCAGTGCGTCCTGCGCGTCTCTCTGGGACCGGTGCCCGCGGACCTTGCGGGCACCGTGGCCGGCGGCGAGAGCGACTCGATCGATCCGCCGGCGGACGAGCCGGGGTCAGCTGCGGCCGAGCCGGTCGCGAGCCGGCCGAATTAGCAGCTCGGCGGGCTTACCGGCCCTCGGCCGCGATGCTGTAGCGGGTCGTGGCGGTGACGTTCGGGCAATAAGTGAGCCGGATCCATTCGTTGCGCGCCTTGCGCTCGTCCTCGAACGGGCCGACCATCTTCTCGGTGCCGGGGACCAGCGCGCGGAAGTCGGGATCCTCATATTCGCCGCCGACGACCCAGTAACGCATGGTCATCGTCGCTCTCCTCAGGCTGCAGCCTGGCTTGAACTGGGCGGCCTCGGTCGATTCGGCGAGCGCGGCGGTCGAGGCCTCGCCGCCGGCCAGCGTCTGCGCGACCAGGTCGAAATAGCCGGTGCCGACCTCGCGCTGGTGGCGGGTGGCGGTGTAGCCGGCCGCCTCGCTGGCGAACTCGGCCTGCTGCAGCTCGGAATAAGCGGCCATGCCGCGGTCGCGATAGCCGCTGGCCAGCTCGAACATGGCGTGGTTGAGGCTGTGGAAGCCGGCCAGAGTGACGAACTGGAACTTGTAGCCCATCGCGCCCAGCTCGCGCTGGAAGCGGGCGATCGTCGCCGGCGTCGAGCTTCGCCGCCCAGTTGAAGCTCGGGCGAGCAATTATAGGCCATCAGCTTGCCCGGATAGTCGCGCTGGATCGCCTCGGCGAAGAGCGCGCGCCTCGTCGAGATCGGGATGGCTGGTCTCCCACCAGAGCAGATCGGCATGTGTCGGCGAAGGCGAGGCCGCGCTTGATGCAATGGGCGAGGCCGGTGCCGTCCTTCAGGCGGAAGAAGCCTTCGGCGGTGCGCTCGCCGGTCAGGAACTCGCGGTCGCGCTCGTCGACGTCGGAGGTGATCAGCTTCGCGCTCTCGGCGTCGGTGCGGGCGACGAGCAGGGTCGGCACGCCGCAGACGTCGGCGGCGAGCCGCGCCGCGTCGAGGTTGCGGATATGGGCCTGGGTCGGGATCAGCACCTTGCCGCCGAGATGGCCGCACTTCTTCTCGGCGGCGAGCTGGTCCTCGAAATGGACGCCGGCGGCGCCGGCCTCGATATAGGCCTTCATGATCTCGAAGCAGTTCAGCGGCCCGCCGAAGCCGGCCTCGGCGTCGGCGACGATCGGCACGAACCAGTCGCGCTTCGCGCCGCCTTCCATATGCTCGATCTGGTCGGCGCGCTGGAGGGTGCGGTTGATCCGGCGGCAGAGCTCGGGGCCGGCATTGGCCGGATAGAGCGACTGATCGGGATACATGGCGCCGGCGGTGTTGGCGTCGGCGGCGACCTGCCAGCCGGAGAGATAGATCGCCTTCAGGCCGGCGCGGACCATCTGCATCGCCTGGTTGCCGGTGACCGCGCCGAGCGCGTTCACATAATCCTCGCTGCTGGAGCAGCTCCCAGAGCCGGTTGGCGCCGCGGCGGGCGAGGCTGTGCTCGACCGGGACCGAGCCGCGCAGCCGCTCGACCTCGGCGGCGCGTATAGGGGCGGGCGATGCCGTCGAAGCGGCCGGGAGGAGCGGGGACGATGGCGGTGAAATCGGTCATGGCGGGCCTCTAATTGGACGAACGTCGACACGTAGAAGCATCGAATCCGGCGCAAGGCAAGCAGCGAAAAGGGTCGCGTTGTCGCGAGACGACTTGCGACTTTTGTGAATATTTGACAATGTGACAGAATGGCGGGCGGAGCGAAAGCTGTATCTCGGGCGGCGGCTGCGGCGGCTGCGGCGCGAGCTCGGGCTGAACCAGAGCGCGATGGCGGCCGAGATCGGCGTCTCGCCCTCCTATCTCAACCATCTCGAGCGCAACCAGCGGCCGGTGACGGCGCAGGTGCTGCTGCGGCTCGCCGAGGCCTATGACGTCGACCTCAAGAGCTTCGCGGCCGAGGGCGGCGAGGGCACCGGCGCCGCGCAGCTCGCCGAGATTTTCGCCGATCCGATGTTCGGCGGCATCGCGGTGCCGCGCTACGAGCTGGTCGAGGTCGCGGACAATGCGCCCGGCGGTCGCCGACGCGGTGTCGCGGCTCTACGCGGCCCTGGTCGAGCTGCGCCGCCAGCCGGCGAGCGACGGCGAGGACGAGCGGGCGCCGCTCAGCCCGCAAAGCTGGGTGCGCGACCATATCCAGGCCGAGCGCAACCATTTCGCCTATCTGGAGGAGGCGGCCGAGACGCTGGCCGGCGCGCTCGGCGACCCGCTCGACCATCGCCGAGCCGCTGCGGCGGCGGCTCAAGGAGGGGTTCGGGATCGAGGCGCGGATCGTGCCGCCCGAGCTGCTCGACGGCGCCAGCCAGCATTACGACCTGCACCGCAAGCGGCTGATGCTCTCGGCGCTGCTCCGGCCCGAGAGCCGCACCTTCGGCCTCGCCTACCAGCTCGCCTTGATCGAGTTCCGGCCGCTGCTCGAGCAGATGGTCGAGGCCGCCGCGCCGCCCGACGCGCCGACCCGGCGCCTGCTCCACATGAGCCTCGCCAATTATGCCGCCGGCGCGATCATGATGCCCTATGCGCCCTTCCTCGAGGCGGCCGAGACGCACCGCTACGACATCGACCGGCTCTGCGCCTTGTTCGGCGCCAGCGTCGAGCAGGTCGCGCACCGGCTGACCACGCTGGGCCGCAACGGCGCGCGCGGCATCCCCTTCTTCATGCTCCGGGTCGATGCGGCCGGCAACATCTCCAAGCGCTTCGCCGGCGAGAGCTTCCCCTTCTCGCGCTTCGGCGGCACCTGCCCGCGCTGGAACCTGCACTCGGCCTTCCAGACGCCGGGCCGGGTCGTCACCCAGATCGTCGAGACGCCCGACGGCCAGCGCTTCTTCACCATCGGCCGCACCGTCGAGCGCTCGGTCCGCCTCGACCCGCGCGAGGACAGCCAGCTCGCCATCGGCCTCGGCTGCGACGTCAAGCATGCGCCGCGCATCGCCTATGCCGACGGCCTCGACCTCGCCGAGCCCTATGTCACCGCCGATCGGCCCCGCCTGCGCGATCTGCCCGCGCGTCCGCTGCCCCCAGCGCGCCGCCGCGCCGGCCGGGCGTGACGCTGACGGTCAGCGAGACGCAGCAAGACGATCTCGCCCTTTCCGTTCCTGGGGGGCTAGAGTCCGTACTCAATTAGCCATTTCTGATTTACGAGCCATTTCAGAGTCATCCCGGCGTAAGCCGGGACCCATGAACGCAAGGGGACGAGGACGGACCAAGCCTCGACGCTTCTTCTCAGGCTCAATGTTCATGGGTCCCGGCTTTCGCCGGGATGACTCCCTTGGTTACCCGAGCCAAAACCCATCTTCTAATTGAGTCCGGACCCTAGAGGGCCCGCGGCACGCCGGGCGTGCCGATCGCGCAATCCAGCGCCTGCCGGTCCCAGCCGCCAAGGTCGGCCGCGGCCGCATAGGTGGTTTCGAGGAAAGCGAGCAGCGCCGCATCCGGATCGGCGAGGGTGCGCACCGCCTCGTAATCGAGGATGAACTCGCCGCAGCCCGGCATCGAATCGGGCCGCGTCGGGCGCAACCCTCGCCTCCGCAAAGCCCTCCGGCGTCGGATAGGCGTAGGAATAGAAGAACGGACCGCCCTCGCCGCCCGCCCCGCCGGGCCAGAAGCCGGCGCTGGAGACTTCGTGGCTGTAAGCTTCGCGCGTGATTTCGTCGGGCAGATTGGGGATGCCGCCGGGGTGAAGCGGCGCCGCGCCGGCCCGAGAAGCGGGTGACGGCGAGGTCGAAGCCGCCCCAGAAGAAATGGACCGGGCTGACCTTGCCGAGGAAGCCCGAGCGGAACAGGCGGAAGACGCGGTCGGCCTCGACCAGCGCGCCGTGCAGGCGCCGGGCGCTGTCCGGATCGTAGGCGCGCACCTCCTTGTCCTCGGCGAAGGGGATGGCGGGCTCGATCTCGTTCGGCGCGGCGTGAATGTGGATGTCGTGGCCGGCCCGTTCGAGCATCGCCATGACGATGCCGTGAAAGTCGGCGACCGGCATCGGCTGAAGCGGCACGCTCATCCGCGCCGCCGCGCTTTCGTAGACGAGCTGGTGGCCGGCGAGGTCGAAGGCGAGCGCGAACGCGCCCGCCGGCGCGTGGATAATCTCGGTCCTCAGGCCGCGCGGCGTCACGTGAAGGGTCAGGTGCCAGCCATGGTTGCGCCACGGCAGCAACGCGGTCGGCATCTTGCCGATCACCTGCGAGAAGAGATGGAGAGCGACGATCGTCGGCCGATCGCGGGCGGCGGTGAGCTCGGGCCAGGCCATGGCAGACCGCCCCTAGCACAGCGGAACCGCCATGTCGCTTGCTCAAGAGGGAGGCGATGTGTATAGAACGGGCAAAGGATACACATCATGCGCACCAATATCGATATAGACGACAAGCTCATGGCGGAAGCGCTCGAGGTGTCCGGCGCCGCTACCAAGCGCGAGGCGGTGGAGCTCGGCCTTCAGGCGCTCGTTCGCCTCAAGCGCCAGGCGGAAATCCGTAAATATCGTGGCATGTTGAACTGGGAGGGCGATCTCGACGCGATGCGCCTCGACTGATGATCCTCGTCGATTCCAGCGTCTGGATCGATTTCTTCCGGGGCGCGCCCACGCCTCAGGCCGATCGCCTCCAGGCCTTGCTCGGCGGACAGGAATTGCTGGTTGCGGACCTGGTCCTGGTGGAGGTCCTGCAGGGTTATAGCCGCGCGAGCGACTTCGCGACCGCGCTCGACCTCATGTCGCGCATGGAGGCGGTGACGGTCGGCGGGGCGGAGGTGGCGGTCGCCGCGGCCCGTCATTTCCGCTCTCTTCGCGCAACGGGCATCACGGTTCGCAAGACGATCGATTGCCTGATCGCCACGCGCTGCATCATGGACAGGCATGCCCTGTTGTACAGCGACCGGGATTTCGATCCGTTCGTCGCCCATCTCGGTCTGGTTTCCGCGATGGATGAATGAGAAAGCGGCCCCGGCGCATGTCGCGCCGGGGCCGCGGTCTCCTTTCGGGGGGGGAAAGGAGACGAAGGTCAGGCCAGGCGGCCGCACATCTGGACCGGCTGGGCCATGTTGAAATAATTGGGCGCTGGTCGCCATCACCGCCTGGTGGATCTCCTCATATTGCTCGCGACTGCCGTCGCCTTCGAGCGTGACGATGTAGTTGATCCGGCGGTAGCCCGGGGGGACGCTCTCATCGAGGCCGAGGAAGCCGCGCAGGTCGAGCTCGCCCTCCATCTCGATCGTGCAATCGTCGAGCGCGATGCCTCGGATCGCCGCCTGGCAGACATAGCCGACGATCATGCAGCTGTTGACCGCCGCCATCAGCAGCTCCTGCGGGTTGGGCGCGGTGTTGGTGCCGAGCAGCTCCATCGGCTCGTCGGCGACGATGGTGAAGTTGCGCGGCACGACGTCGCCGGCCAGCGTATAGGATTCGACCGTCGTTTCCGAGCGGGTCTGGCCCTTCCATTCGGTCTTCACCCGGAAAGCGGTCTGGCCGCAGCGCGGGTCGAGGCCGATCTTCTCGAGCGTCTCGTCGAGGCCGGCGAGGTCGATGCCGTTGACCGGCGGGCGGGTGGTGGTGTCGAGCATGGTCTGTCTCCTTTGGCGCGTTGGGTTGGTGGTGGTCAGGCGAAGATCGGGGCAACCGCGGCGATCCGGTCGCGCGCCGCGGGCGACATCGCGGCGAGGCTGGCGACGAACTTCGGGTGGATCATCCCCGAGCCGAGATAGGTCCAGCGCAGCGCCTGGTGCTGCTGGTTCTCGAGCGCCCGGCGCTCGCGCGCCGAGAGGCGCCGGCCGGTCGCCGCCGCGAAGGCGTCGATGTTCATCCCGGCCTGGGTCCTGAGGCCGTTGTCGAGGAACATGCCGATCTCGAGGAAGCCGTCGATCGCCTTGTCGATCGCCGCTTCGCCGCGGCCTTCGGCGAGCGCCTCGACCATCAACGTGTCGAGCTTGGCGTGCTGCGCCTCCTCCATCCAGTGATGCTTCAAAAGGCTCTTGAACAAGGGGTCGAGGTCGGCATCGTCCCTGACGCTGTCGACATAGTGATTCTGGGTCATCCACTCGATCATCAGGATGACCAGCGCGACCGAAAGCGGATCGTGGCGGAGCACCTCGGCGGCGATCGCCTCGGCCGGGCCGATCGTGGCGCAGGGCGTTCCGAAGCTCTCGGTGAACAAAGCGTGGAACTGGCGGAACAGGTGAATGTGCTTGGCCTCCTCGCCGGCGAAGCCGAGCAAGGCGCGGACCCGATGATCGTCCTCGTTGAGCTGGGGCCGGGCATGGTCGAGCACGAACGGGAGGATGAACTCCTCGACGAGGCCGAACAAAGCGAGATATTCATGGCCGCGGACCTGGTTGAGGACGAGCGCCTCGTCCTCGCTCAAAAACGGGATTGCGGCGGTCCGCGCCAGCGCCTCGGGCATGAAGGGCTTCGAGAAATCGAGGCGGCTTCCCGCGGGCAGCACGTCCCCGATCTCCCAGCTCGCCCGCGCCGAGGCGGCCAGCACGTCGCTGAAGTTGAAATTGTGGTGCATTGGAATGTCCTCCCTGAATGTCTGTTTCGGCTCAGGCCGCCGCCGCGGCGGCGGCGCCGGCCGGCTGGACCGCCAGCGAGGCGAGCACGCCGCTGAGGCTCGCGGAGCTGCAGCCGAGGGCCGCGGCGAGGATGAGCAGGCCGCGAAGCCGGCTCTTCTTTTTCTCGAACGTCATTTCCGTTTCTCCCATGCTTGGGGCCGCAACCAGGCGCGGCGATGGGAGCGCTATGGAGGGCGGGCGTGTCGGCGCGATGCCGCGGGCTGACGAAAAGTGTTTCAATTGTTACAATGAGCGGCGAGCGGCAGGGGCGAGATGAGCGACGACATCCAATCCGTGGGCGAGCGCCACGACGATCTCGAGGTGATGCGGGCGCGGCTCGAGCTCGCCATCGCGGGCGCGCAGCTCGGAATCTGGTCGTACGATCCGCGCACCGGCTCGTGCTGGTTCTCGGACCGGTGCAAGGCGCTGCTCGGGCTCGAAGGCAATTTCATGCCCGACGCTCGGGACATGCGAAAGCACATCCATCCGGACGATTGGGAGAAGCTGGCCGCGCCTTATTACGGCCGCTACCCGGACGAGCCGCTCGCGATCGAGTTTCGGGTGAAGCTGCCGGACGGCGGCACGCGCTGGATCTACGCGCTCGGCGCCGAGGCGCGCGACGAAGCGGGCCAGGCGACCGCCGTGCACGGCATCCATCTCGACATCACCGAGCGCAAGCGAGCCGTCGAAGAGCTCGAGGAGACGAGGCGCCAGCTCGATATGGCGGTGGACGGCGCCAAGCTCGGCATCTGGACGGTCAATCCGGAAACCGGCGCGACCTGGTATTCGGACCGCTCGCGAGCGATGCACGGCCTCGGCAAGGAGCTCCGGCTCGATGCCAGGATGCTCAAGGCCTATGTCCATCCCGACGATTGGGATCTCGTCGTCGATTCCTACCGCAAGGACTTTCCGGGCGACGCGATCGAGCTCGAGCACCGGGTGGTCTGGCCGAACGGCGACGTGCGCTGGGTGCAGTCGATCGGCACCGCGCTTCGCGACTCCGCCGGCAAGGTCCATACGGTGAGCGGCATCCATCTCGACATCACCGGCCGCAAGCGCGCCGAGGAAGAGCTGGCGCGGTCGCGCGACGCTTTGCTCCAGTCGGAAAAGCTCGCTTCGCTCGGCGCCCTGCTCGCCGGAGTCAGCCACGAGCTCAACAACCCGCTCGCCGCGATCGTCGGCCAGGCCGAGATGCTCCAGGAGGACGCCGCCGGCACCGAGTTCGAGGAGCGGGCGCGCAAGATCGGCGCCGCGGCCGAACGCTCGCGCCCGAATCGTCCAGACCTTCCTCGCCATGGCGCGGCGCGGCGAGCCCAAAGCCGCCTCGGTCAACATGAACGAGCTGATCGCCTCGTCGCTCGAAATCACCGATTATGCGCTGCGCACCGCCGGCATCGCGGTCAAGGTCAATTTCGGCACCGGCCTGCCGCCGATCGAGGGCGATTCGGACCAGCTCCATCAGGTGCTGGTCAACCTCATCGTCAACGCCCAGCAGGCGATGGAGAAAGGCGAGGCGTTCGAGAAGGTGCTGACCATCCGAACGTCGGTGAACCAGGCCGGCCATATCCTGATCGACGTCACCGACACCGGCCCGGGCATCCCCGAGCCGATTCGCCGCCGCATCTTCGAGCCTTTCTTCACCACCAAGCGCTCCTCGGGCAGCGGCGGCACCGGCATCGGCCTCTCCTTCAGCCAGGGGATCGTCGAGGCCCATGGCGGCACCATCCGGGTCGAGCCGGCGAAGCGCGGCGCCCATTTCCGGATCGATCTGCCGCCGGCGCCGGGCGCGCCGGCGCCGGTGGTGGTGCCGGACGGCAAGTTCGATCCGGCCGAGATGGGGGAGCTCATCGCCGCCCGGCGCAAGGCGTTGGTCGTCGAGGACGAGCCCGACGTCGCCGAGACGCTCAAGGAGCTGATCGAGCGCGAAGGCTATCAGGTGACGGTGGCCGCCAACGGCACCGAGGCGTTCTTCGCCCTCGACCATGACGAGTTCGATCTGCTCTTCTCGGATCTGCGGATGCCTTTGCTCAACGGCCCCGAGCTCTACGCTCGGCTGAAGGAGATCAGGCCCGAGCTGGTCAGGCGGATGGCCTTCGTCACCGGCGACACGATGGGCGACCGGATGGGCGAGTTCCTGAAGAGCGCCGGCCGGCCGATCCTCGAAAAGCCGTTCACCAAGGCGGGCATCCGCGCCGTTCTCGCCGCTCTGGTCGCGCCGGGGGAGAAAAAGTGAGCGAGGCGGCTCATATCGTCGTGGTCGACGACGATCCCCAGGTGCGCGAGACCGTGGCGGAATATCTGCGCCGGGGCGGCTTCGCGGTGACCGAGGCCGACGGCGGCGCGGCGCTTCGCGCGGTGATGGCGGCGCGGCCGATCGACCTCGCCCTGCTCGACGTCAACATGCCCGGCGACGACGGGCTGACTCTGGCCCGCGAAATCCGCGCTTCGGGCGACGCCGGCGTCATTTTATTGACCGCCAACAGCGACGATCTCGACAAGATCGTCGGCCTCGAGGTTGGCGCCGACGACTATATCACGAAGCCCTTCAACCCCCGCGAACTCCTCGCCCGCGTCAAGGCGGTGCTTCGCCGGGTCCGGAGCGGCGGCGCCGAGACCGCGACCTTGGGCCGCGAGGTGCAGATGGGCAAGTGCCGGCTCAACCTCGACTCGCGCAGGCTCTACGCGGCGGACGGCAGCGAAGTACCGCTGACCGCGATGGAATATGATCTCCTGCGCACCTTCGCCGAGCATCCCGGCCGGCCGCTGAGCCGCGACCGGCTGCTCGACCTCGCCCATTCGAAGGAGATGGAGCCGTTCGACCGTTCGATCGACACCCGGATCACCCGCATCCGCCGCAAGATCGAGGTCGATCCAGGCAAGCCCGACTGCATCCGCACCGTCCGCGGCGCGGGCTACGTCTACAATCCCGACTGCCGCACCGCCTGAGGCTTTCTTTTCGGCGCGAAGTTCCTCTAGAGGGCGGCATGGGCAGCGACCTCGAGAAAATGACAGCGGACTGGCTCGGCCGGATCGACGCGGCGGCGGATCTGCCGGCGCTGGAGGCGGAGCGAGTCGCCGCGCTGGGCAAGCAGGGCGCGGTGACCGGCCTGCTGAAGACGCTCGGCGGCATGTCGCCCGAGCGAGCGGCAGAGCGAAGGGCCGCGCATCCACGGCCTGCGCGAGGCCGTCACCGAGGCGCTCGCGGCGCGCAAGGCGGCGCTCGAGGAAGCCGAGCTCGAGCGGCGGCTCGCCACCGAGACGGCTCGACATGACGCTGCCGGTCGCGCCCGGCGCCGCAGGGCAGCGTCCATCCGGTCAGCCAGGTGATGGACGAGCTCGCCGAGATTTTCGCCGATCTCGGCTTCTCGGTGGCGACCGGGCCCGAGATCGAGGACGACTGGCGCAATTTCACCGCGCTCAACATCCCCGAAAGCCATCCGGCGCGGGCGATGCACGACACCTTCTATTTCGACCGCAAGGACGCGGACGGCCACCCGATGCTGCTCCGCACCCACACCTCGCCGGTGCAGATCCGGACGATGCAGTCGCAGCAGCCGCCGATCTACATCATCGCGCCGGGCCGGACCTACCGCTCCGACAGCGACGCCACCCACACGCCGATGTTCCACCAGATCGAGGGGCTGGTGATCGACCGCGGGATCACTCTCGGCCACCTCAAATGGACGCTGGAGACCTTCCTCAAGGCCTTTTTCGAGCGCGACGACATCGTGCTTCGCCTGCGCCCGTCCTACTTCCCGTTCACCGAGCCCTCGGCCGAGGTCGACGTCGGCTTCCATATGGAGAAGGGCCGGCGCGTGCTCGGCGGCACCGATCATTGGATGGAATTGCTCGGCTCGGGCATGGTCCATCCCAGGGTGATCGCCAATTGCGGGCTCGATCCCGACAATATGGCAGGGCTTCGCCTTCGGCGTCGGCATCGACCGGCTGGCGATGCTCAAATACGGCATGGACGATCTTCGCGCCTTCTTCGACGGCGATCTGCGCTGGCTGCGCCATTACGGCTTCCGCGCGCTCGACGTGCCGACCCTGAGCGGGGGCGTCGGGGCATGAAGTTCACGCGTTCCTTGTTCTGGGCCCCGGCCTTCGCCGGGGAACGAGACGGGACGATGAAATTCACCCTCTCCTGGCTGAAGGAGCATCTCGAGACGGAGGCCGGGCTCGACGAGATCGTCGACGACGCTGACCCGGATCGGCCTCGAGGTCGAGGGCGTCGAGAATGCGGCCGAGAAGCTCGCGCCCGTTCGTCGTCGCCGAGGTGCTGACCGCCGCGCCGCACCCGCAGGCCGACAAGCTCCAGGTGCTGACCGTCGATGCCGGCACCGGCGAGGCGGTCCAGGTCGTCTGCGGCGCACCCAATGCGCGCGCCGGCCTCAAGGGCGTGTTCGGCGCGCCCGGCGCCTATGTGCCGGGCAGCGACCTGACCCTGAAGGTCGCGGCGATCCGCGGCGTCGAGAGCCGCGGCATGATGTGCTCGGTGCGCGAGCTCGAGCTGGGCGACGAGCATGACGGGATCATCGAGCTCGCCGCCGACGCGCCGGTCGGCGCGCCTTATGCCGCTTATGCCGGGCTCGACGATCCGGTGATCGACGTCGCGGTCACCCCCAACCGGCAGGACGCGATGGGCGTGCACGGCATCGCCCGCGATCTCGCCGCGGCCGGGCTCGGCACGCTGAAGCCGCGTCGAGGTGCCGGCCATCGCCGGCGACTTCCCCTGCCCGATCGAGATCCGCACCGACGATCCCGAAGGCTGCCCCGCTTTCTACGGCCGGGTCGTCCGCGGCGTCGCCAACGGCCCCTCGCCGGCCTGGCTGCAGCAGCGGCTGAAGGCGGTCGGCCAGCGGCCGATCAGCGCGCTCGTCGACATGACCAATTACATCATGCTGAGCTACGGCCGGCCGCTGCACGTCTACGACCTCGCCAGGCTCGACGGCGCGATCGTCGCGCGGCGGGCGGCGCGACGGCGAGGAGGTGCTCGCGCTCAACGGCAAGACCTACCGGCTCGATCCCTCGATGACGGTGATCGCCGACGATCGCGAGGTCCACGACATCGGCGGCATCATGGGCGGCGAGCATTCGGGCGTCACCGAAGCGACCACCGACATCCTCATCGAATGCGCCTATTTCGATCCCGAGCATATCGCGCTCACCGGCCAGAAGCTCGGCCTCGTTCTCCGACGCGCGCAGCCGCTTCGAGCGCGGCGTCGATCCCGCCTTCGTCGAGGACGGGCTGCAGCTCGCGACCGCGATGGCGATCGAGCTCGCCGGCGGCGAGCCTTCGCAGATCGTCCGCGCCGGCGCGCCGCCCGATGCCGCGACAAGATCGTCGACTATGATCCGGCGCGCTGCGCAGGGCCTCGCCGGCATCGCCGTGCCCGAGGACCGGCAGGCGGAGATCCTGCAGCGGCTCGGCTTCACCGTGACCCGCGACAGGCTCTGGCGGATCGCGGTGCCGTCATGGCGTCGCGACGTGGACGGCGCCGCCGACATCGTCGAGGAGGTCGATCCGGATCGACGGGCATCGACAAGGTGCCCTCGACGCCGCTGCCGCGCGCGCCGGGCGTCGCCCGGCCGACCGCGACCGCCGAGCAGCTGATCGAGCGCAAGGCGCGGCGGACCGCGGCCGCGCGCGGGCTCAACGAGGCGGTGACCTGGAGCTTCATCTCCGGAAGCCGAGGCGGCGCCGTTCGGCGGCGCGGCCTGGATCCTCGCCAATCCGATCAGCGAGGAGATGAAGGCGATGCGGCCCTCGCTGCTCCCCGGCCTGCTCGCCGCGGCCGCGCGCAACATGGCGCGCGGCGCCGGAGACGTTCGGCTGTTCGAGATCGGGCGGCGCTATCTCGGCGGTAGCCGAGCAGCCGACGCTCGGCCTCGTCCTCGCCGGCACGCGCGCGGCCGCGCACTGGCGGGCGGCGAGGGCCGGCGGCTTTGACGCGTTCGACGCCAAGGCCGAGGCGCTGGCGATCCTCGCCGCCGCCGGCGCGCCGGTCGACAATCTGCAGGTGCTGGCGGCGCGGCCTCGGACGTCTATCATCCCGGCCAGTCCGGCCGGCTCTGCCTCGGCCCGAAGAACGTGCTGGCCGAATTCGGCGCGCTCCATCCCGCGCATCGCCAAGGCGTTCGACCTCGACGGCGCCGGTGGTCGCTGCCGAGATCTTCCTCGACGCCATCCCGCGCGAAGCGCGGCGGCACCGGCCATATGCGCAGCGCCTATGCGCCGCCGCCGCTGCAGGCGGTGACCCGCGATTTCGCCTTCCTCGTGCCCGCCGATCTGCCCGCCGACCAGCTGCTGCGCGCCGTCCGCGGCGCCGACAAGGCGGCGATCGCGGGCGTCAGCCTGTTCGACGTCTTCACCGGCCAGGGCGTGCCCGAGGGGCAGAAGTCGCTGGCGGTCGAAGTGATGCTGCAGCCCGGCGAGAAGAGCTTCACCGACGAGGAGCTGAAGGCGATCTCCGAGCGGATCGTCGCCGCCGCGGCGAAGCTCGGCGCGACGCTCAGGGCCTGATGGCGACGAAGCGAGGTCCAGGGCTTCGTTCGCGAATTCAGGCCGATTGGTGCGGCCGGCTCGGCTCGCCGTTCACCGCCCGCCTCTGCGAAACCCTGGCCGAAGCGCTCGACCCGGACACGCGCGGTCGGCGCGCGCGTGCTCGGCTGGCCCGGCGATCCCGCGCCCGGCGCCGACGCGCTGGCGCTGCGCCTGTGCGGCGGCTCTTCACGCTCTGGTGCGCAGCGGCGGCGCGCCCGGGCTGGCCGCGCTCTATCCGCCCGCGCCGCTGCCGGACGAGCGACTGCGCTGCGGCGTGCGCTGGCGCCGGTGCTCGGCGTCGGACCGGCTGGTGCCGTGGCTCGACCGCGCGCCGCAGACCAACGAGGTCGGCCGGTCGGCGGTGCTGATGGCCGGGCTCGCCGCGGTCGCGGCGCGCTTCGGCCAGCCGATCGCGCTCTACGAGCTCGGCGCCAGCGCCGGGCTCAACCTGCAGCTCGACCGTTACGCCTTCGATCTCGGCGGCCGTCGCGCCGGCGATCCCGGTTCGACGGTGCGCCTCGCGCCCGGAATGGGCGGGACCCGCCGCCGCCCGCCGCAACGGTCCGGATCGCCGGCCGGCAGGGCGTCGACCTCAACCCGCTCGACGTTCGCCGCGACCGCGACCGGCTGCTCGCCTATATCTGGCCGGACCAGCCGGCACCGCCTCGCTCTGGCGCGAGGCGGCGCTCGCCATCGCCGCCGCCGATCCGCCGCCGGTCGACGCGGGCGACGCCGCCGACTGGATCGAGGCCGGCTCGCCCCGGCCGGTCCGGCGGGGGTGACGCGAGTCGTCATGCACTCCGTCGCCTTCCAATATTTCCCGCCCGACGCTCAGGCGCGGGTCGCCCGCCATATCGAAGCGGGTCGGCGCCGCCGCCGACGCGTGCTGCGCCGCTCGCCTGGCTGCGCTTCGAGAAGCTGGCCGGACGACGATCGCTTCAGCCTCCGGCTCCGGACCTGGCCGGGCGGCGAGAACTCTGCTCGCCTGGGCCCATCCGCACGCCAGCCGTGTGCGATGGCTGCGAGGGCGAGCCGGCTAATCGTTGCGACTCGCCGGAATTATTGCGTTTGCACCAGCTCGTCGGTGACGTTCCAATGGCCGTCGAGCCAGGCGATGATCTCGCGCGCCGCCGGGATGATCGAAGGCGGCGTAGCGGGCGCGCAGCACCGCGCGGCGCTCGCCGAGCCGGTCGAGGCCGCGATCCTGCAGGGTCGAGCAGGTCGCGGCCGACGCGCTCGGCCAGTTCCTCGCCCAGCACCGTCCGCGCGGCGCGGGCGAAGGCGGCGCCATAGTCATAGGCCTCGCCCTCGGCATAGCTTTCGGCCAGGGTCAGCGCCGGGATCCGGCTCAGCACCGGCTGCGAGGCCGGGTTGATGCCGTGGCCGGCGATCTGGCCGGCGATCGCCGCCGGGCGGCCGGTGAAGGCGCGCAGATGCAGATGCTGCGACATGCGGGCGCCGTCATTGACCGGATAATTGTCCCACAGGATCGGCTTGCGGCGCAGCTGCGCCGGCGACGCGGGCGAGGTGGCCGGGGGTGAATTCGCGCGCGCACACCTCCGCGCCGGTCCAGAAGATGCGGATCGCGGGATCGAGCAGGCGGCCGAGCTGCTCGAGATAGAAAGGCGGGCGGGCGCCGAAGGCGGCGTCGAGGATGGGATCGTCCGAATAATAAGACGGGCAGCAGAAGATGCGGTCGGCGACGCCGCGCTCGGCGGCGAAATGGACGATCGCCGCCTGGCGCTCGGCGAGATCGGGGACGTCGCCGCGCATGTCGTCGAACAGTATGGCGAGATCGTCGGGCTTGAGCGGCGCCAGCAGGGCGAGCTTGGCGGCGAGCCGGTCCTGCCAGCCGCGTTCGGGATGGAGGTGGAGCTCGAACGGGCTCAGGCCGATGCCGAAGCGGACGCCCTCGGCGCGGCAGAGGTCGCGCAACGCGGCGAGCTCGGCCAGCTCGGCCTCGGGATGCGGCTCCTGCCAGCGGCGGCGCAGGAAGGCGTCGGCCTTGGGCGCGTAGAGATAGAAGCGATAGCCGTGCGGGGCGAGGAAGCGGATCGCCTCGGCGCGCGTCGCGCCCAGCTCCACGGGCGGCCGAAAAAGCCCTCGATCAGGCCGAGCTCAGGCGTCATCGCGCCGGCTCCAGCGCGTTGATCGCCGCGTGGACCGACGGCTTCGATCTCGTCGCGCGGCAGGCCGGGCGGGATCGGCTCGCGCGAAGCGGAAGGTGACGATCCCCGGCCGCTTGACGAAGCGCGCGCGCGCGGCCACAGCCGGCCGCTGTCGAGCGCGACCGGCACGACCGGCAGCTTCAGCGCGCGGTAGAGGCCGGCGAAGCCCGACTGGAGCGGCGGCCGCTCGCCCGGCGCGACCCGCGTGCCCTTCGGGGAAGATGACGATCGGCCGGCCCTCGGCGATCGCCGCCTCGGCGGCGCGCATCATCCGCCGCAGCGCCGCGGCGCCGCCGTCGCGGTCGACCGGGATGATGCCGTAGCGGCGCGCCACCCAGCCCCAGAGCGGGATGTCGGCCAGCTCGCGCTTCATGCACGATCGCCGGCTCGTCGAGCAGCAGCATGATCTCCATCGTCTCGTACATCGACTGGTGCTTGGCCGCGACCAGGGCCGGCGCCCGGCGGCGGCGCGCCTTCGACCCGGCTGCGTGATGCCGAGCAGGCGGCGCGCGCACCAGCGGTGGAAGCGCGACCCAGACATGGGCGCACGCCGCGCAGCGGCCGGCTGCCGAACAGGCTGACCGGGAAGGCGAGCGAGGACGCAGACCGCCGAGACCGGATAGAAGACGAGAGCGAACAGCAGCGAGCGGAGCAGGCGCCATCAGATGCCGATCAGGTCGGCGGCCCGGCCGAGCAGATATTTGTTATATTCGACGAAGATCTGCGCGAAGCTCGGGCTCGGTCGGCACCGCGTCGGCGACGATGCGTGACGTCGCGCGCCGATCCGCTTGCGCGACCTCGTAGCGGGCGCGCGGCATGTGGAGGTCGTTGGTGACGAGCCGGATCGAGGCGAAGCGCCGCCGCTCGAGCCAGCGCGCGACCTCGTCGGCGTTGGAGCGGGTGTCGAACGATTCGCGGCCGAGCGCGATGCAGCATTCGAACAGCCGCGGGTCGACGTCGATAGGCCGCGGCCAGCTCCTGCGGGCCGCACCGTGCGCGCGACGCCCGAGATCAGCATCCGCCGGCGCAAGGCCGCGCTCCATCAGCTCGAAGCCGCGCTCGAGCCGGCCCGGGCCGCCGGTCAGCACGACGATCGCGTCGGTGCGCTCGTCGCCGGCGGGCTGCGGCAGCAGTCACCGCGAAGACGGCATAGCCGAGCGCATAGAGCGAGCAGCAGGAAGGCGAGCGACGCGGAACAGGAAGCGGATCACAGCATCCGCCCCAGCGCCCGCAAGATGGTCAGCCGCGCGACCAGCATGGCGAGGAGAACGCCGAACAGCGGCAAAGCGACCAATATCCCCCAGGCCGGCGCCGGCACCGTCGGCCGAGCCGAGCAGCTCCGAGCCGAGCGCCGAGACCCGCTCGCCGATGCCGATCAGCACCAGAGCGGCGAGGATGAAGCCGACCAGGCCGCCGAACAGGGCGTCGAGCGCGATCCGGCGCTGGAACAGGCGCGCGACCTGGACGTCGGTCGCGCCCATCAGGTGGAGCGATCTCGATCGTCGCCGCGATGGGTGTCGAGCGCGGCGCGGGCGGCGAGCACCACCGTCGCCGCGGTCGCGCCGACCATCAGCAGGACGAGGCCGGCGGCGAGCCATTTCAGCGCGCCGATCAGCGAGGCGAGCGGCGCCAGCCACTGGCCGTTATCGTCGACCCGGGCGGCGGGCGCGGCGGCGGCGACCGCCCGGCGCAGGCCGTCGAGCGCGCGATGGGCCTCCGGGCGTCAGATCGACGTCGATCAGCGCCGGCACCGGAAGGTCGCTTTCGAGGCCGCCCGTGCCGAGCCAGGGCTCGAGCAGGCCTGCGATCTCGGCGTCGGGCACCGGCCGGACCGCGACGCACGCCGGGCAGATCCGCGATCGCCGCGGCCGCGGCCGCGGCCTGGGCGCGGCGCGCGGTCGGGATTGGCCTCGACGATCTGGATGGTGATCCGGGTGCCGATCTGCTCGTCGAGCCGCGGCGGCGGCGCCGGCGAGGCCGAGGCCGGCGGCGGCGGCGAGCACGGTCAGGAACATCATGATCGCGATCACCCAGGGCATCGGCCCGGCGAGCCGGCCCTCGGGCAGCAGGCCGCGCTCGGCCCGGCCGAACTTGCGCACCCCGCCCTTCACGGCTCCGGCCTTTGCGGCGGATGGCGCAGCGCGCCGGTCGGATCGGCGATCTGGCCGCGGTCGAGCCGCAGCATCTCGGCGCGCTGGATGCGGGCGAGCAGATGGAGATCGTGGGTGGCGACGATCACCGTCGTGCCGAGCTTGTTCAGGCGAATCGAACAGATGGAGCAGGCGCATCGCCATGTCCGGATCGACGTTGCCGGTCGGCTCGTCGGCGACGAGCAATTCGGGCCGGCCGATCACCGCGCGGGCGATGGCGACGCGCTGCTGCTCGCCGCCCGACAGGGTCGCCGGGCGCGCGCTGGCGCGGTCGGCGAGGCCGACCCAGGCGAGCATCTCGCGCACCGGCGTCTCGAGATCCTTGTCCTCGACCCCGGCGACCCGGAGCGGCAGCGCGACATTGTCGAAGGTGGAAAGATGCGGGACCAGCCGGAAATCCTGGAAGACGACGCCGATCCGCCGGCGGAAGCCCGGCAGCCGGCCGCGCGGCATGGTGACGATATCCTCGCCGAACAGCCGGATCAGGCCGCGGCTCGGCCGCAGCGCGAGATAGAGCAGCTTGAGCAGCGAGGTCTTGCCCGCGCCCGACGGGCCGGTGAGGAAGTAGAAGCCGCCTTCGCGCAGCGAGAAAGCGAGATCGGACAGCGTTTCGGCGCCGGTGCCGTAGCGCAGCCCGACATTTTCGAACTGGACGATCGATCCGCTCGCGTTCAGCGCCCGCCTCCCCGCCGCATCAATTGCCACGTCCAGCCATGGCATGGCCCCGGCGTTCCGTTCAAGCGTTACGCCCGCGTCATATGCTTGCAACCGAGGAGTCTGCCGTGCTTAGAGTCGGATCAGCCCTTCGGAGTGCGCGTCGCCGATGATCCTCTCCTGCCCGTCCTGCAAGACCCGCTATGTCGTGCCGGACAGCGCGATCGGGCCGACCGGGCGCAAGGTGCGCTGCGCCAATTGCCGCTTCTCCTGGGTGCAGGATCCGCCGCCGCTCGACCTCAGGACCGCCGCGCCGCCCGCGCCGCCGCGCCCGCCGCCGCGGCGCCGTGCCGCGCGACGAGCCGCCGCCGCCGCAATGGCGCGAGCCCGGCCGGAGCCCGAGCCGGCCTATGAGGACGAGCGGCTACCGGCCGCGGCGCAACCCGGCCCGGCTGTGGACGATCGTCGCCATCGCCGCGGCGCTCTGATGATCGGCGCGGTCGCCGCGATCCAGGTGTTCGGCCTGCCCGATCTCGGCCAGAGCTTCGGCATTCCGGTGCGCGACGGTCAACGCGCTCGACATCACCGGCCAGGCCGAGCGGCAGCCGGCTGGAGAGCGGCAACGAGATGCTCGACCGTGCGCGGCGAGATCAGCCAACCAGACCGACGAGGTCCAGCGCGTCCCGCAGATCCGCGCCGAGCTGCGGACGCGCAGGGCCGGGTCGTCTACGACTGGTCGATCGCGCCGCCGGTGCGCGAGCTGCGGCCGCGCGGCCGGGTCACGTTCGACAGCGCCGAGCGCGGACGTGCCGCGCGGCGGCCGGACGCTCAGCCTGAGCTTCGGCCCGATCTCCTGAGCACCCAGGCGAAGCGGCCGAACTGGAGCAGCGCGCAGACCAGCATGCCGGCGCCGGCGGCATAAGCGAGCCCGTCCGGCGCCCCAGCCGCGCGCGACCAGCAGCCAGCCGAGGCCGCCGGTGACGACGAAGAAGCCGATGATGCCGTTGATGCCGGCCCAGACCTGCTCGCCGAGCGAGCGCAAGCGCGGCGCCGAACACATATTGGAGGCCGTCGAAGATCAGGAAGGCGGCCATGATCGCGAGCATCGAGGCGGCGAGCGCGACGCACCTCGGGATCGTCCGAGAAGGGCCAGACCAAGCGCGGGCGCCGAACACGAGCAGGAGCGAGAGCAGGCCGAGCAGCAGCGCGGCGAGAGCCGCCGGCGATCAGCGCGCGCGGCCAGGCCTCGCTCGCGCTCGCCGGCGCCGACCGCGTTGCCGACCCGCACGCCCGGCCGCCGAGCCGAAGCCCATCGACAGGGCGAAAGCGAGATTGTGGACCGACAGCATCGCCTGGAAGGCGCCGGCGGCGGCGTTGCCGAGCTGGGTCGAGAGCACCATCAGCCAGGCGAAGCCGGCCAGCTCCAGCGACGCGCCGATCGCCGGCATCAGCCCGAACCAGGCGAGCGCGCGGAACGCCGGCCAGCGCGCGGCGGAGCGCGGCCCGGCTGACAGTCGCGCACGCGCGCGCTCGCGGGCGCGCGGCAGCAGCCAGATCAGGACGATCATCGCCGCCGCGCCCGCCGAGGAGACCGTCGCGGTCGCATAAGCGGCGCCGACCGCGCCCAGCGCCGGCAGGCCGAGATGGCCGCCGACCCAGGCCCAGGCGAGCAGGGCGTTGAGCGGCAGCATGACGAGGTTGACCGTCATCACCCGCCGCGGGCGGCTGATCCCTTCGAGGAAATAGGAGGAGGCGGCGAGCAGCAGCTGGGCCGGGAAGGCGAGCGCCATCGCCTCGACCACCGCCGCGCCCGGCCGCTGCAGCGCCGGCTCGACGCCGACCAGGCCGAGCAGGTCGAACGCCCAGAGCCGAAGCGCCAAGGCGGCGGCGAGGCCGATGGCCAGGCCGAGCGCCAGGCCCGAGCGGAAGATGTCGCCGGTCTCGGCGAGCCGGCCGCCGCCGTCGGCGCGCGCGGCGTAGACGAGCACGCCGGAAAGCCCGGAAAAGCCCATGACGATGGCGATGAAGGTGAGCGTCCGGCTGGCGGCGAGCGCGGCGAGCTCGCCGGTGCCGTAATGGCCGACCACGGCGACGTCGATGATGTGCATCAGCGTCCAGTTGAGGCTGGTCAGCATGATCGGCCAGGCGAGGCGCAGGATGCGCCGCGCCTTCCGTCGATCGTCTCTGCCCGGTTGTAGTGCATCGCCGCCGCCGATAGACGGTCCTCATGCGGATCGGAATACTCACCGGCGGCGGCGACGTGCCGGGCTCAACGCCTGCATCCGCTCGGTCGTGCTGTCGGCGGACGATCTCGGCTGGGAGGTGATCGGCTTCCGGCGCGGCTGGGAAGGGGTGATGGCGATCGACCCGGCCGATCCGGCCAGCGTCGCCGCCCACAGCCTGGCGCTGACCCGCGAGGGCGTGCGCGGCATCGACCGCGACCGGCGGCACCATCCTCCACACCTCGCGCGCCGATCCGCGCACCGAGAAGGAGGGCGACCGGACCGGCCATGTCCTCGACGTGCTCGACGCGCTCGGCGTCGACGCGATGATCACGCTCGGCGGCGACGGCACCTTGCGCTTCTCCGCCCATCTCGCGGCGCAGGGCGTGCCGGTGATCTCGGTGCCCAAGACGATGGACAATGACGTGTTCGGCACCGATTATTGCATCGGCTTCTCGACCGCGGTCAGCCGCTCGGTCGAGGCGATCAACGCGCTGCGGACCACGGTCGAGAGCCACGAGCGGATCGGAGTCGTCGAATTGTTCGGCCGGCGCAGCGGCGAGACCGCCTTGCTCGCCGGCTTCCTCGCCCAGGTCGACCGCACCGTGATCGCCGAGGTGCCGGCCGATCTCGACGTGCTGCTGCCCCTGCTCGCCGAGGACAAGGCGTCGCAATCCCGCCCATTATGCGATGTGCGTCATCTCCGAAGGCGCGACGATCGCCGGCGAGGACGGCGGCGAGGGCGACATCGCCAAGCCGGCGAGCCAGCGCGGCGACGCCGGCGTCGGCCACCGGCTCGGCCGGGCGATCGCGGCGCGGCTCGGCGTCGGCGTCGTCATCCAGGAGCTCGCTTATCTGATGCGCTCGGGCGAGCCCGACGCGATGGACCGGATGGTCGGCTTCGCCTTCGGCGGGCTCGCCGTGCAGCTGCTCGAGCGCGGCGAGACAGGCGCGGATGGTGACGCTCTCCGACGGCAATTACAGCCATGTGCCGATCGACACCCTGCTCAACGGCACGCAAGTCGGTCGACGTCAGCGCGCTCTACGACAAGGCCGGCTATCGCGCCCGCCTGATGCGGGTCGAGGGCATGCCGATGTTCCTGTATTGAACGCGTTGCGCAGCCGGAAGCGCTGCTAGAGGCCCCGCTCCTACCGGCCCGGAGGCTCTCTCCGGGGCATCACGTGCGGTCGTGGCGGAACTGGTAGACGCGCAGCGTTGAGGTCGCTGTGGCCGAAAGGCCGTGGAAGTTCGAGTCTTCTCGACCGCACCATTTGATCCCATCGCCGCGAATCGGCGCATCACCCGCCTGCATGGCGGGGGCCTCCAGCGACGCGAGCAGCGATGCCGAAGCGCAAGCTCGGCTTCGTCATGTGCGTCGCGCTCGTCGTCGGCAACATGATCGGCTCCGGCGTCTTCCTGCTGCCGGCGAGCCTCGCGCCGCTCGGCTGGAACTCGGTCTACGGCTGGCTGGTCACGATCGCCGGCTCGCTCTGCCTGGTCGTCGGTGCTGATGCGGCTGGCGCGCGGCCGGGCCGGACGGCTGCGCCGCCTTCACCTATCCGGCCGCCGCCTTCGGCCCGGGCACCGGCTTCGTCGTCGCCTGGAGCTACTGGATCTCGTGCTGGATCGCCAATGCGACGCTCGCCATCGCCGCGGTCAGCAATCTTTCGATCATCTGGCCCGGGCTGGCGGCGCCGGGCGTGCCGGCCGCCGCGGCGCGATCGCCTGCTCTGGCTGTTCACCATCGTCAACTGCCTCGGCGTCCGGACCGCGGGCGGGGTGCAGGTCGCTGACCACCCTCCTCAAGCTGGTGCCGCTGGCCGGCGTCATCCTGGTCGCGGCGTGGCTGCTTCGCCGACGGCGCGGCGACGGTCGCGGCCTCATGATTCGGTGCCGATCAGCGCTGCCGGCGATCGGCGCGGCCGCGACCTTCGCCCTGTTCGCCATGCTCGGCTTCGAAAGCGCGATGGCGGCGGGCGACCGGGTCGAGAATCCCGAGCGCAACGTGCCGCGCGCGACCCTGATCGGCACCGCTGATCGCCGGGCTCATCTATCTGCTCGCCTGCTCGGCGGTGACCCTGCTGCTGCCGGTCGGCCGCGCTCGCAGGCTTCGAACGCGCCCTTCGCCACCTTCTTCTCGAGCCTCGTCGATCCCGGCGCTCGGGCCGATCGTCGCCGCTTTCGCCGCGATCGCCGCGCTCGGGCGCGCTCAACGGCTTCGTCCTGCTGCAGGCGGAGATGCCGCTGGCGCTGGCGCGGGGCGGGCTGCTGCCGGCCTGGTTCGCCCGGTTCAACCGCAACGAGATCCCGTAGCGGATCCACATCGTCTCGAGCGGGCTCGCCACGCTCGTCGTGCTCGCCAATTATTCGCGCGGGCTCGCCGACCTGTTCCAGTTCATGGTGCTGGTGACGACGTCGGTGTCGATCATCTTCTATCTCGCCTGCGCGCTGGCCGGCCTCAAGCTGGCGCGCGAGGGCAGGATCGCCGCCTCGCCCGGCTTCATCGCCGTCGCGGCGGCGGCTTCGCTCTATTCGCTCTGGGCCTTCTACGGCGCCGGCATCGAGGCGAGCCTGTGGAGCCTCGGCCTGACCGCCGCGGCGTGCCGGTCTATCTCGCTCATGCGCCGGGCAACCGCTCCAGCCCGGCGGCGGCGGCGCATCCAGCCGCGTCTCCGGAATCAGCCGCCTGAGCTTGCTGCGCGAAGCTCCGCAGGCAGACCTCGCTCCGCCCGAGCGGCCCGGGCGTGTAGAGCGACGAGGCCATGCCCTGCTGGACGCGGCGGATCAGCGCGGTGTCCTCGGCATTGACCCGGCGGTTGATCCGCCAGTTGAGGTAGCGCGCCGCCTTCATCTCGCGGCGCGCGTCCGGGCAGCGCGTAGCTGATCTCGCGGATCATCGTCTCGGTCGGCCCGACCGGCACGAAATGCATGAAATCGACCTGGTCGGGATAGATGTCGATGGCGACGTTGGGCCAGAGCTTGAAATAGAGCCAGGTCCGGCCCGGCTCCCTCGGGCAGCAGCGCCTGATAGGCGCGCTCGGAAAGGTTGGCCGACGGCCGCTCGACCAGGTCGCCCGACATCCGGTCGACATGCGCGCCCGCCTCGATCCGGTAATCGCCGCCGAACAGGCGGGTCAGGCCGGGATGGGCGACCTTGATGTGGAGCCCGTCCGAATAATTGTCGGCGACGTTCTTCCAGTTGACGTCGCGCGGGCGCAGCGTGATCCGGCCGATCGCCTGCAGCTCCTCGAAGCGATGCGGCGCGACCTCCGCCTCATAGGGCGCCATCATCTCGGCGACCGCGGGCCCGCCGCGCTTCGAGGCGGACGAACAGGAAGCCGCGCCAGGCCTCCATCTCGACCGGGAGCAGGCCGAGCGCGGCCGGGATCGAGCCCGGGATAATCCTCCTTGGCGGGCACGCCGATCAGGCGGCCGTCGGCGGCATAGGTCCAGGCGTGATAGGGGCAGGTCAGCCGCTTCGCGCAGCCCGCCTCGCCGTCGACCAGCCGCGAGCCGCGGTGGCGGCAGACATTGGCGAAGGCGCGCACCTGCGCCGTCGCCGCCGCGGATCGACGATCACGCTCTCGCCGAGCAGCTCGAGCGTCCGCCAGTCGCCGGCGTTCGGCGATGTCGTTGGCGTGGCAGACGATCTGCCAGGCGGGCCGGATCAGCCGCGCCATCTCGACCCGGAAATATTCGGGATCGCGATAGACCCAGCCGGGCAGGCTCAGATCCTCCTGGGGATCGGCCTCGCGGGGCGGGAGACGGGCGATTTCGGACATGGCGGCTTCTTTAGCACAAACTCGTCATTCCCGCGAAAGCGGGAATCCAGCTTCTTTCCCGAACGAAAGCTGGACCCCCGCTTTCGCGGGGGTGACGGGAGTTGGGGGGCACGGAAATGGGAGAGCGGGCGATGGGAGTGGGAGCGCGTGACGGGGGCAATGAGGTGGGAGCGGGGCACGAACGGGGAAAAGTCGCGCCAGACGACTTCATCTTGACCTGAGCGGCGACGCGCGGTGCCGACCTACCGGAACCCTACGGTAGGAACAGCCCTCGCACTCCGGCATTGCGATGCCTATCTAGGAGAATAGTTATTCACCTCAATGTCATAGTGTCCGTGCCCATTGTTATCCATATCATTGACGAGGATGCCGCGGCGCGCGGCGTGACGAGCTTCTTTCTCGCGAGCCAAGGATATTCGCCCCGCGTCTATGGCAGCGTTGGCGAGTTCCTGAGCACCGTCAGGCTCCACGATCCTCGCGACTCCGCTTGCATTTTGTTGAGCGTCGGCAACGGCTCCGCGGCCTGTTGCGAGGTGCGGGACGAAATGAGCCGGCTCGGAATCGCGATGCCGCTAATTGGGATGAGCGCCGGAAGCGACATGGTCACGGCGGTCAATGCGATGAAGGGGGGCGCGGCTGACTTTCTGCCCAAGCCCGTGCGCGAGTCCGATTTGATCAGCGCCATTGAGCGCGCCATCGATGGCGGCAGCAAGGAGGCGTGCCGGCATGCCGCGCAAGCAGCGGCGCGGGCCCGGTTGGAGGCGCTGTCGCCGCGTGAGCGGCAGATTCTGCGCGGCCTTCTTGCCGGGATGGGCAATAAGGCGATCGCCAGGCGCCTGGATCTCAGTCCGCGGACCGTGGAGATGCATCGAGCCAATATGATGGCCGACCTCGCGCTTTCGTCCCTGGCCGAAGCCATTCGTCTGGCCATCGATGCGGAATTGGACCCGCTGGAGCAAAGCGGCGCCTGCGGCGCGCCCACCGCCGAAGCCTTGCGGCCGCCTCCCCAGATCAAACCGGCCCGCCGTTCGCCAAGCAACCAGGGCTCATCGCTCGCGGCTCTCCTTCCGCCCGTTCTGGACGCCCTGGAGGGAACGACCGACTGTGTCTTCCTGCTCGATCGCGATTTTAACTTCACGTATTTCAACAGCAACGCTGTGGCAGCGATCGCTGGTGGCCGCGAGCTGGTCGGATCGAATCTCTGGAGTGCATTCCCCCGCACCGAGGAAACTCGGGCAGCCGCCTTTCTGCGCGCCGCGGCGGACCAGCGAAAATCGGCGAGGTTCGATTTCTTCCACCCGGATTTAGCCCGATGGTTCGAAGTCAACGTTCGTCCCATCCCGAGCGGCCTCCAGGTGTTCTTCCGCGACCTGACCATCGAGCGCGGCGCCGCGGCAGCGCTGCGTGGGGACGACAGATCCATTCCCTAGAGCGCTGAAAGATCAGTTTGAATCACCCCCATCCGTTCGCCCTGAGCCTGTCGAAGGGCCTTTCTTCTTGTTCTCACAGGAAAAAGTAGAAGGCTTCGACAAGCTCAGCCCGAACGGAAGGGGGTAGAACTAAGCACCCAATGCTCTAAGCGTCAGGTGAGGAAACGCGCCATGGAACGGGCTGCTCGGCGCTCGAGGTAACATTACGGTAGCAGCGGCTAGCGACCGATTCAGCCGCGCGCACCAATGGGTCTTCATCCGATAGGAGAGTCTCATGGACCGGGTTGAAACGCTTTGCGCCGAACATCGTCAAATCAGGATTCTAGTCGGTCGCCTGAATGAATTCATTGCCCGGAGCACGCCGCCGGATCCGGTGGAATTCTTGTATTTCCGGCGGGATTTCGGGCGCACGCTGGTCCGGCACCTCAAGAAGGAGGATTGGTTGATCTACCCTCGGCTGAAGGCGAGCAGCCGATCTGGGCTTCGAGAGGTTGCAGCGCGTCTGTGCTCCGAGCTTGGCTCGTTCGAAGAGGCGTTCGGCAGCTATACGCGCCGATGGACGAGCGGCGGAATCTCCAAAGATTGGCCCGGCTTTCGAGAAGAGACGCTCGCTATGGTGCAGCTGCTCCAGCGTCGTATGGCCCTCGAAGAGAGCGAGCTCTATCCGCTGGTCGATGCTTGGACACCGTCAGCCGACCGCTTCGGCTCACGAGTTGAGCGCCAGACGACTTCGCATTGATCTCGGCGCGCCGCGCACCCACAACATCGTCATTCCCGCGAAATGAATGGGCGCCCCGTCCCCCGGACGGGGCTTAGGGGCCCCATTCATGGAATCCAGCTTTTCTTCCGCCTTGGCCCCCGGGAAAGCTGGACCCCCGCTTTCGCGGGGGTGACGGGAAGGGAGCGGGGGGTGACGGGCGGAGAAGAAGTCGCGCCAGACGACTTCGCGAGACCTCGAGCCGGTGTGAAGCGGGTCAGGGATCGGGGCTGTTTCGATAGAACCAGCCGATGAAGGCCAGGCCGATCACCAGACCGACGACAATGAACGACCAGTCGAATCCCCAGCCCTCCGCCGAGCCGTCGGAGTCGAGCGCGGCGGCGTTTCCCCGCGACAGATTGTCGCAATCCGAACCTTCGGCGTCGTCGTTGCAGTCGCCATCCTCGGATCCGGACGGTTCCGGTTTCGCCGGCGGCGGGCCTACCGCAACGGGCGCGGATGCGGAGCTTGGCGCCGCGGTCGCTGACGCGTCCGGCGCGGTCGCGGCCGTTCCCGCGATGGTCGCCGCCCGCTGGCTCGTCTCGGTCGGCGTCTGCGCCGGGCTGAACGACGACCGCAGATTGCCGGATACCGCCTGCATCGCCTCGACGGGAGGGCCGGCCGGATGGACCGGAGGACCCTCGGGAGTGACTCGGACCCTTTGCGCGTCGGCCATGGAAGGCAGCGCGGCCAGGAGACCGAGCAGTCCGAAGATCAGCGGTTTCATGGCCGGTTTCCCGTCGCGCCGAGATCGCGCGCGCCGCCTTCCATAGCATTCGCCACCTTCCCGCTGAAACCGCAATGCGTCCGATGCGGATCGAGAGCCGCCTTTTGCGACGGGATTGACCGGCGCCGCGCCGCATCCCACATCGCGGCCATGGAAAAGATGGACCTGCCCGACGCCGAATGGCGCGAGCGCCTCTCCCCGAACAATATCATGTGCTGCGCGAGGGCGGCACCGAGCGCGCCTTCACCGGCGTCCTTTGGGACAATCACGACGAGGGCGCCTATCGCTGCGCGGCCTGCGGCGCCGCTGCTGTTCGACAGCGGCACCAAGTTCGACAGCGGCAGCGGCTGGCCGAGCTTCACCGGCCCGGCGGCGAAGGACCATGTCACGCTGCACGACGACGTCGGCCACGGCATGGTCCGCACCGAGGTCCGCTGCGCCGCCTGCGGCGGCCATCTCGGCCATGTCTTCCCCGACGGGCCGGGGCCGGAGGGGCTGCGCTATTGCATCAACTCGGCGGCGCTCGATTTCGAGCCGGGCGAGGGTACGAAGTAAGCCGCCGTTAAGGCGTCTCGCGCTTCTGCTTGCCGCCATGACTCGCCGACTCTATCCCTAGCGCCCGATGGCAACCGCCCCACCGCCGCCGCCGCGTTCCCGCTTCCGCCGGATCGTCGTCACCAGCCTCAAGGTCTTCGCCTATCTGCTGGTGATCAGCCTGGTCGCGCTCGGCGTCGCCGTCTCGGTCGCGGTCAGCCAGCTGCCGTCCTATGGCGAGCTGATCCGCCGCGACGATCTCGGCCAGATGATCCGGGTCCGCGCCGCCGACGGCGACGATCATCCATTCGATGGGGCCGAGCTTCGGCGAATGGCTGCGCTACGACGAGATCCCGCCGATCATGCGCGACGCGATGGTCGCGGTCGAGGACCGGCGCTTCCGCTCGCATCCCGGCGTCGATCCGATCGGCATCGTGCGCGGCGTCTGGGTCGGCTTCACCGAAGGCGGCCGGGTGCCGCGGCGTCTCGACCATCACCCAGCAGCTCGCCCGCAACATCTTCCTGACCAACGACCGCAGCTTCGCCCGCAAGGTGCGCGAGGGCATCCTGGCGCTGGCGCTCGAATGGCGCTTCTCCAAGGACCAGATCCTCGAGCTCTATCTCAACCGCGTCTATTTCGGCGGCGGCGCCTATGGCATCGACGCCGCGTCGCGCCGCTTCTTCGGCCACAGCGCGACCGAGCTTCAGCATCGCCGAGGCGGCGATCATCGCCGGCCTGGTCAAGGCGCCGTCCAATTATTCGCCGACCGCCGACGCCGAGGCCGCGCGCAGCCGCGCCGGCGTCGTGCTCGACCTGATGGTCCGCGAACGGCGCGATCACCCCGGCCCAGGCGGCAGCCGCCGATCCGGAGGACGTCCAGCTCGCCCGCGACCGCCGAGCGCCAGAACATCACCCGCTATTTCACCGACTGGGTGCTGCCCCAGCTCGACATGCTGATCGACGAGACGGTCCAGCCGATCGACGTGTGGACGACGATCGACCTCGGCATGCAGCGCGCCGCGGTCGCCGCGATCAACGCCAATGCGCCGCGCGGCGCGCAGGGCGCGCTGGTCTCGCTCGACCGCGACGGCGCGGTGCGGGCGATGGTCGGCGGCCGCGACTATGTGAATTCGAGCTACAACCGCGCCACCCAGGCGAACCGCCAGCCCGGCTCCTCGTTCAAGCTGTTCGTCTATCTGACCGCGCTCGAGGCCGGCTACCGGCCCGACAACGATGGTCGAGGACGCGCCGATCACGATCGACGGCTGGAGCCGCGCAACGACAATGGCCGCTATGCCGGGCCGGTCCCGGTGCGCGCAGGCCTTCGCCTATTCGATCAACACCGTCGCGGTCCGGCTCGCCCAGGAGGTCGGCACCCGCGCGGTCGCCGACATGGCGCAGCGCTTCGGCATCACCACCCGGGTCGACACCAATCCGTCGATGGCGCTGGGCTCGTCCGAGGTGCGGCTGATCGACATGACCCGCGCCTATGCCGTCGGTCGCGCGCGGCGGCGTCGCGGTGACGCCCTACGGCATCCGCCGGGTGACCACCGCCGACGGCACCCTGCTCTACCAGCACCAGGACCGACGAGCCGCGCGTGCTGGTCGCGCCCTGGGTGGCGGCGCAGATGACCGATCTGCTCCAGGCGCGTGGTCGCGAACGGCACCGGCCGCGCCGCCGAGCTCGGCCGGCCGACCGCCGGCAAGACCGGCACGACCACGTCGAACAAGGACGGCTGGTTCATCGGCTTTTCGAGCGGGCTCACCACCGGCGTCTGGATGGGCCGCGACGACAATCGCGCGCTGCCCGGCCTCGCCGGCGGCCGCGCGCCGGCCCGCGCCTTCCACGATTTCATGGTCCGCGCGGTCGCCAACCGGCCGGTCGAGCCGTTCGCGACCGAGGTCGCCGCGCCCGACTGGCAGATGGAGGGCGACAACGAGATCTGGTTCGCGCCGCCCGACGACGAGCCGTTGGTCGACGCCGACGGCAATCCGGTCGAGCGCGACGCCGCCGCGCCGACGAGAAGCTGCGCGAGCCCGACGAGGCGCCGCGGCGACGAGGAGGATGTCGAGCCCGAACGGCTCGACCGCGATGGCTCGACGAGCGGCCGATCGACCGGCCGCGCCGCCGCCGCGCCGTCCGCCGCGCCGCCGCCGCGCGAGCGCGGCGACACCTATCGGATCTAGCCGCGGGCCGATGCGGTGGAGGGCGGCGCCCTCGCGCTTCAGCCAGGCGCGCGCCGGCTTCGGGTCGGCGCCGAGCAGGCGCGCGACCAAAGCGTGGAAATCGGGGCCGTGGTTGAGGTGGACGAGGTGCGCGACCTCGTGCGCGACCGTCGCGCGGCGGACGAAGTCGGGCGCGAGGATCAGCCGCCAGCTGTAGCGGATCGCGCCCGAGGCCGAGCAGCTTCCCCAGCGCGAGACCGGATCGCCGATCGCCGACCCGTGACGCCATGACGCCGGCTTTGGCGCGCGAACTCGCGGGTCTCGCGGCCGAGCAGGTCGAGCGCATGCGCCTTCAGCCAGCGCAGCAGGCGCCGCTCGAGCCCGTCGCGCGGGCCGCCGGCGACGAGCCGCCCGTCGCCGCGCTCGATCCGCCGCGGCCGGGCCGGATCCCAGTCGAGCCGGTGCGGCTCGCCGTAGAGCGGGACGAGCGCGCCGGGCGCGAACGGCGACCGGCGCCGGGATCGCGGCGAGCGCCTGCTCGATCCAGGCGCGATGCCCGGCCGCCCAGGCCAGAGCGCGTGCGCCGCGAGACCCGCTGCGGCACGGTCAGCAGCACCGAGCGGGTGCGCGGATCGACGCGCAGCCGCATCCGGCGCGCGCGCGGCGACACCTTGAGCCTGACCGGCGTCGCCGCCGATCAGCGAGCTCAGAGGGCGCGGTCGACGAGATGATGTTCGAGATCGCCAGCCTCATCCTCCGAGATCGTCCAGCCGCGCACCGACATGCCGGCCTCGTGCACCGTCTCGCGGTCGCCGCTGATCAGATAATGCCAGTCGGCGAGCGGCTTGCCCTCGGCGCGCAGCCGATAGGCGCAGGTCGAGGGCAGCCAGTCGATGCTCGCGCAGGCTGGTCGGCGTCGAGCCGCACGCAATCGGGCACGAACACGCGGCGCAGCTTGTAATTGGAGCAGCGGCAGCTGGTCCGGTCGAGCAGCCGGCAGGCGACGTTGGTGGCGTGGAGCTCGCCGGTCTTGCTCATCCTCGAGCTTGTGCAGGCAGCATTTGCCGCAGCCGTCGCACAAGGCCTCCCATTCCTCGCGGTTGAGGCTGTCGAGCGGCTGCTCCCAGAAGCGCGCCCTCATCGCACCCAGCGCTCGAGCTCGGCGGCGACGCCGTCCGGCCCCCGGTCGTGGGGCACGATCGCGATCGGCTGGCCCCGTCGGGGCCGTAGAGCACCGCCATCTGGCTGTGGTTCGACATTATAGCCGCCCGCCCGGCCCGGCCGGCGCGCGCTCGTAGAAGATGCCGATAGGCGCGCGCGACCTGGGCGATCTCCGCCTCGCTGCCGGTGAGGCCGATCAGGCGCGGGTGGAAGGCGGCGACGAACTGGCGCAGCACGGCCGGCGTGTCGCGCGCCGGATCGACGGTGATGAAGATCGGCTGGACCCGCGCGGCGCGCGCCGGCATCGCTCGGCCTCGAACCGGCGCAGGCCGGCGCCGATCGCCTGCATGTCGACCGGGCAGACGTCGGGGCAGAAGGTGAAGCCGAAATAGACGAGCCGGTACTTGCCGGCGAAATCGCGGTCGCTGACCCGGCGGCCGTTCTGGTCGGTGAGGGTGAACGGCCCGCCCATGCGTCGCGCCCTGGAGCGGCGGCGGCCGCCGCGGCCGCGCGCAGGCGCCGAGCAGCGAGCGCCAGCAGCAGGGCGAGCAGGGCGAGCGGGACGGCGCGGCGCGCTTTCGTTCATGACAGCCCCAGCCTTGCTTTGCTAAGGCGCCGCGATCAAGTCGAATGGACATGAGGGATTATCAAGGCTGATGGCGCAGGACCAAGTGGCTCGTGCTCTGGCGCGCGCTGCTGGCGCTGGTCGCGGCGCCGCTCGCGGCGCAGAGCTTTTCGGAGGGCTTCACCTTCCTGAAGGCGGTGCGCGAGCGCGACGGCGCGACGGCCGAGCGGATCCTCGCCAATCCGAGCTCGACCGCGATCAACGCACCGCGACGCCGTCGACCGGCGAGGGCGCGCTCCACATCCTGGTGCGCGGCCGCGACCTGCACCTGGCTCGCCTTCATGCTCGGCCGCGGCGCCCGGCCCGACATCCAGAGCAACGACGGCACCACGCCGCTGATCCTCGCCGCCCAGATCGGCTGGCGCGAGGGCGCCGAGCAGCTGCTCGCCCGCGGCGCCAACCCCAATCTCGGCAACCGCCGCGGCGAGACGCCGCTGATCCTCGCGGTCCAGCGGCGCGACCTGCAGATGGTGCGGCTGCTGCTCGGCCAGCGCGCCGATCCCAACCAGACCGACAATGTCGCCGGCTATTCGGCGATCGATTATGCCCGCCAGGACCCGCGCGCGGCCGCGATCCTGCGCGAGCTCGAGCAGGCGCCGCGCCCCGCGCCGCCGCGCCAGCGCCGGCCCGCCGCAGCGCTAGTCGAGCCCGGCGAGCCCCGGATCGAGATCGCCGGCCAGCCGCCGCGCGGCGCGGCGGGCGAAGCGCAGCGTCTCGGCCTTGCGCCGCGCCGCGGCGAGCGGCCGGCAGCGGCGCCTCCCGGATCACCTCCGCATCGTAGCGGTCGGCGACGATCAGGCCGGCGCAATCGGGGCCGAGCGCGTCGCCGTCGAACGGCTCGAGCGCGAAGCCGGCCGGCACCGCCCAGTAGAAGAGGTCGCAATAATCGAGATAGTCGCACCATTTGCTGGTCGCCGAGCAGATCGGCGCGCGACACCTTGATCTCGACGATGATGAGCTGGCCCTGGGCGTCGATCGCCATCATGTCGGCGCGGCGGCCGTTGGGCAGCGGCACCTCGCAGATCGCGAACATGTCGGCGCGGAAGAACAGCCGCGTGACGCCGCGCGCGACGTCCTGCGCGACCAGCGGCGCGTCGGCGAAGCAGGCGTTGGCGAACTCGGGCAGGGCGGCCATGCCCGCAAGACTAGAATGAAACGGGAACGAAGGGAAAGACGCTTAGCGGTAGAAGACGTGATTCCCGACCGTCGCCACGCGGGTCAGCCGCCAGCCCGGGCGGAGCCGGCGGGCGTGGAAGAACAAGCGCGCGCGGCGCGGCGCCGTCGGCGAGGTCCTGCGTCGCGATCTGGGCGATCGCGACCGCGGTCCGCCAGTCGCGCGAGGCCTGACGGCGGCTGCGGGATATGGCCGCCGCGGACGAAGGAGAATTGGCCGCGCTGGCGGACGACGCCGCAGATGGTCGAGGCGAAGCGGCCCGATCGGGCGCGGTTGATGATCACTTCGGCGACGGTGAGCTGGCCGGCGAGCGGCTCGCCCTTCGATTCCCAATAGACGGCGCGGGCGAGGCACTCGGTCTCCGCGTCGGGGGTCTCGGTGCCCGAATAGTCGGCGACCAGGTCGGCGAGCGAGCGGGTTTCGGGCTCGGCCGCCTCGTCGGTCTCGAGAATGCTCTGCGGCGCCGCGGGAGCGACGGCGTGGGTCGCGACCGGCGCGGCGACGTCGCCGAACGGAATGGGGTCGAGGAGGTCGTTGAGGCCGAGCGATTCGGCGGTCAGCGCGCTGCCCGCATGGTCGGTATAGGAGCGCCGGCGGGAGCGGCGTCGGCCTGCGCGGCGATCGACGGGGCCGGCAAGGCCGCCGGCCGTCGCAAAAGCGATGGCAGCCGCGGTCAGGGCCGCGGCGCGAAGAGTGCGTCGCATTGAAACTCTAGTTCCTGTGCGGTCGGCCGATCGAACGAGGGATGAAGTACGGATCCCCCTGATCGCCTCCCGACTCGCGTGGCCGCCCCGCCTTATCGGCGAATTGGCGGCCCCCGCTCCTGCGCTCGAAGTGCTGTGCCGGGCTTGGGACGGGCCGGAAGAGCGTCAACCTGCGGCGTTCATTTCAGCGGCGAACCGTTCGGCGGACGCGATATCCAGTTCCAAGATCCACAGATCCGGATCGATATCTCCGGCGCCGCTCGAGGAACGTCTGCGAATTCCTCTTCGTTCTCAATCGCTTGCCGCCGATTCTTGCCAGGCATAGCGGCCGTCGGGCTGGAGCAGCCGCTCCAGAAAGCACGCTTTTCTGCCCTTTTCGGCGAGAATCACGGCGATCGCGCCGGCGGTCGGATCGCCCTTGGCGAGCACCGCGCCGAAGCCGCCTTCGGCCTGGGCGCGGCGCAGCAGGCGCGGCGACCAGCACCGAGCTCGCGAGCCGCGGCGCCATCACGCCGGCGCGATAGCCGTCGAGGCTGGACAGCGGGATGTGCGAGCGCATGAAGGTGCCGGTGCCGCGCGCCGCCTCCTCGCCGTCGGGCAGGATCAGCCGCGCCTCGCCGACGAAGACGCGGCGCTTGCCGCTCGACCCAGCGCCCCTCGGCGATCACCGGCCCGGCCTTGCAGCGGCCGGGTGAAGACGAGGTTGAAGGCGGTGGTCAGCAGGAAGCGGTCGCTGACCATCGAATTGCAGGCGTAGAAGGCGGCATCGTCCATCATCTTGAAATAGAGCGTGCCGTGGGCGGCGCCGGCGGCGTGATAGGTCGCCGGCGTCGACCTCGAAGCGGATCCGCGCGAGGCCCGGCTCGGCGATCTCGATCTCGGATTCGAACAGGCGGTTGATCGCCGCGGCGCGGTAGAGCGATTCGAGCGCCCGGAAATGCGCGGCCTCGCCGCCGGCGCGCGCCTCAGGCGGCATCGCGCGCTTCCGCGCCGGCGAGCAGGGCGAACAAGCGCGTCCTTCGAGCGCGCGCCGCGCAGCTTGGCGACGGTCTGGCGGTCGCGGAAGACGCGGCTGACCGTCGCCAGCGCCTTCAGATGGTCGGCGCCCGCGTCGGGCGGCGACAGCAGCAGGAAGACGAGGTCGACCGGCAGGCCGTCGATCGCCTGGAAATCGACCGGCTGCGGCGAGCCGCGCGAAATAGCCGAAGACGTGCGGCAGGCCCTCGATCTTGCCGTGCGGGATCGCGGTGCCGCCGCCGAAGCCGGTCGAGCCGATCTTCTCGCGCGCGTTGAGGCAGGCGACGATGTCCTTGGCCGGCAGGCCGGTCGAGCCTGCGCCGCGGCGGCGGCGAGCTGCTGGAACAGGCGCCTTCTTGTTGGCGGCGACCAGATCGGCGTCGACCGCCTCGATCGGACAGGATGTCGGAAAGATCGCTCATCTGGTGCACCGGATCGGGAAGCGGCGGCTCCCGTGGTTCGAAGGGATATAGGAGAGCGGGCGGCTAGCGCGTCAGCCTCGCGTTGCGGCTCGACCCAGCCGATCGTGCCGTCGCCTCGTCGGTAGACCATGTTGAAGGCGCCGGTGCCGCTGTTGCGGAACATCAGGGCGTTGGTGTTGCGAAGATCGAGCAGCATCACCGCGTCGGAGACGGTGGCGGTCGGGATGTCGACCCTGGTCTCGGCGACGACCGGCGGATTGTCGACCGGCTCCTCCTCCTCGGGCGGCGGCGCGAACACGGTGTAGCCGGCGTCCGCGCGCCTGGCCTCGGCATGCGGCGCTCTGGGCGTGGCGGTCCTTGAGCCGGCGCTTGTAGCGGCGCAGCTGCTTCTCGATCCGGTCGGCGGCGAGCTCGAACGCGGCCGGGCGCGAGCGGCGCCGGCGCCCGAGCCCTTCAGCACCACGCCCTGCGGCACATGGGCGACGATGTCGCAGGTGAAGCTGTGATCGTAGGGGCCCTTGCCGAAGGTCACCTGGGCGGAGATGGCGCGCGAGAAATATTTGTCGGCGATGGCGTGGAGCCGCTCGTCGACCTGCTGCCGCGCAGCGCCTCGCCGGTATCGATCTGATGACCCGAGACCCGGATGTCCATCATCGTCTCCAATGACTGCACGGCGCGCATGTGGGCGCGCCGCGAGCCTAGGTCAACCGGGGCGAACGCGCGCCTAGAGCCGGTTCCAGATCGGATCGGCGATCGTCGGCCAGGAAGGCGGCGTGGCGCGCCAGCTCCTCCTCGCTCGGCGCGTGCGGCCGCGGCGGGCGGACCGTCGACGGCGACCGGCGCCGCGCCGGCGATCGCGCCGGCGGCCGCGCCGCGTCGTCGTCGATCAGCTCGGCGACCAGGGTGAGGCCGATCTGGCGGCCGCCGGTCAGCTCGACATAGACCTGGGCGAGCAATTGCGCGTCGAGCAGCGCGCCATGCTTGATCCGCTGCGAGCGGTCGACGCCGAAGCGGGTGCAGAGCGCGTCGAGGCTGTGCTTGGCGCCGGGGAATTTCTGGCGGGCGATGGTCAGCGTGCAGACCATCCGCGACATGCAGACGCTCGGCCGGCCGCACTGGTCCGAGCTCGTGGTTGATGAAGCCGAAATCGAAGCGCGGCATTGTGCGCGACAGCGGCGAATCGCCGATGAACGTCGAGCAGCTCCTCGCAGCGATCGTGCGAAGGCCGGCTTGTCGGAGAGGAAGCGGTCGGAGAGGCCGTGCACCGCCTCGGCCTCGCTCGGCATCGGCCGGCCCGGGATTGAAATAGGAGTGGAAGGTGCGGCCGGTCTCGACCCGGTTGAACATCTCGACGCAGCCGATCTCGACCATCCGGTCGCCGCCGGCGGGCTGAGGCCGGTGGTCTCGGTGTCGAAGACGATTTCGCGCATCCGATCCCTATGAATCGGCGCGCCGCGCCGAGGCAAGCGAGGATGCGGCGAACCGAAGCCCTTGTTTCGTCGAGCGAACAATCGGTCGGGATGACGAAGTCGGCGCGGGCGCGCTTCTCCGCATCGGGCAGCTGGTGGGAGAGGATGCGCAGGAATTTCTCCGCGCGTCATGCCGGGCCGCGCCAGCGTGCGCAGCGCGCTGCACCTCGGCGTCGGCCGAGACGACCGCGACCTTGTCGACCAGCTCGGCGCCGCCTTTCTCGAACAGCAAGGGGATGTCGAGCACGACGACCGGCGCGTCGGCGATGCGCGGCGAGGAAGGCCTCGCGCTCGCGCGCCACCGCCGGGATGGACCAGCGCCTCGAGCCGCCGCAGCGTCGCCGGGCTCGGCCAGCACCCGCTCGGCCAGCGCGGTCGCGGTTGACGCCCTCGGCGCCCGGTCGTGCCCGGGAAATGCCGCCTCGATCTCGGCGACCAGCGCGCCGTCCGGCCCCTGCAGCCGGTGCACCGCCGCGTCGGCGTCGAACACCGGCACGCCCTCCTCGGCGAACATCCGCGCCACGGTCGATTTGCCCATGCCGATCGAGCCGGTGAGGCCGAGGACGATCGTCATGACGTCAGCAGCTCCCGCAGCTCGGCGTCATGCTCGCGCGGCGCCGGCGCGCCGAAGAAAAGCTCGAAGGCGCGGCGCCGCCTGGCCGATCAGCATGTCGAGCCCGTCGATCGTCGCGCAGGCCGCGCTCGCCGCGCCGGCCGCAGCAAGTGCGGTCTCGAGCCGGTGCATAGACCATGTCGAAGACGATGGCCCGATCGTCCGATCGCGTCGAGAGCCGTCGAGGATCGACGTCCGGCATCGGCGGGATGCCCGCCATGCCGAGCGGCGTCGCATTGATCGACCAGGTGCGCGTCCGGCGATCGCGTCCGCGCCGTCGTCGAGCGCGTCGACAGCGCCGCCGCATCGCCGAACGGCGCCGATGCAGCGGCGCGGCCCTTGGCCCGGTCGCGCACGATCAGGCGAACGTCGATCGTCACCGCCGCAGCCGCAGACGGCCGAGCGCGGCGCGCGCCGCGCCGCCGGCGCCGATCAGGCAGACCCGGCTGCGCCGGCGCCGGTCGCATCGCCGCAGCGCCTCGGCAATGCCGCCGCACGTCGGTATTGGCGCCGAGCTGCAGCCCGGCGCGCGACGCGGAAGATCGCAGTTGACCGCGCCGATCCGCGCGCAGATCGGCCGGTCGGATCGCCGACGCAGGCGACGGCCGCCTCGCTTGAGCGGCATGGTGACGTTGCAGCCGCGCCAGTCCGGATCGGCGCGGCGCGTCGGCCAGATAGGCGGCAAGCTCGTCCGGCGCGCACCCGGGCGGCGCGATAGTCGCCGTCGATGCCGAGCTTCTCGAGCCAGAATTTGTGGATCAGCGGCGATTTGGAATGGGCGATCGGGTCGCCGATCACCTCGGCATAGGGGACGCCCATCAGCTTTGCAGCAGCCCGCGCTCGCGCAGATAAGCGAGCAAGCGGCAGGAGCGGCAGGCCGAGCATGGCGAAATGGCTGCCCTCGATCTCCTCGAACAATTGCGCGCCCATGCCCTCGATCCGGTAGCCGCCGACGTTGCAGCGGACCGCCTCATATTCGGCGTCGAGATAGGCCTGGAGGAAATCCTCGCCGAGCGGGCGGACGTCCATCGCCACCGTCTCGGTCTCGCCCCAGACGCGCTCGCCATTCTCGACCGACGACCGCGGCGGAATGGAGATAGTGGGTGCCGCCGCTCAGCGTCGCGCAGCTGCGCCAGCGCCTCGTCGCGCGAGCCGGGCTTGCTCAGCATCGTGCCGTCGTCGAGCTCGAGCATCTGGTCGGCGCCGATCACCAGCGCGTCCGCCCGGCGCGGCGACGCTCTTCGCCTTCATCTCGGCGAGCATCTCGGCCAGGTCGCGCGGCTCGAAGCCGGCGGCGATCAGGCCGGCCTTGGCCTCCTCCTCGTCGAGCGTGCGCCGGCACCGTCTCGAACGGCACGCCCGCCGCCTCGAGCATGCGCCGCCGCGTCGCGCTCTGCGAGGCGAGCAGCAGCCTCATCCGCGCCGCCTTCTCCATCCGCTCGGTGCACAGCTTGACGATCGCGAGCGCGGTCTCCTCGATCGAGCGGCGGGTGACGTCGATCACCGGCCAGCCATTGTCGGCGAACATCCGCCGGGCGAAGGCGAGCTCGGCATTGACCGCCTCGACGTCGACATAGTCGGTCTCGGGCGCCTGGTTGAGCGACGAGCAGCCGGTTGCGGCGGATCTGGATCAGCCGCTCGATATTGGTGGTCAGGCCGACGATCATCGGATGCTTGAGGCCGAACAGGCGTCGGCGGCGGCGGCGATTCGGGGACGAGCGGCATGTTGGCGACCTTGTAGCCGCGATTGGCGAGATAGATGCTGGTCGGCGTCTTCGAGGTGCGCGACACGCCGGCGAGGACGATGTCGGCCTCCTCCCAATTCTCCGAGCCGACGCCGTCGTCATGGGCGATGGTGAACTGGATCGCGTCGACCCGGGCGAAATAAGCGGCGTCGAGCGCGTGCTGGCGGCCCGGCGCGGCCCTTGGCCTGCTCGCCGCTCACCGCCGCCAGCGCGTCGATCACCGGATCGAGCACCGGACACGGCGTGGATGCTTGCGCTGGCGGCACTTGCGCTCGAGCTCGCGGCGGATCGCCGGGTTGACGACGGTGTAGAGGACGAGGCCGGGCCGCTTCTCGACATCGTCGAGGACCCGGTCGAGATGGCCCTCGGAGCGGACCATCGGCCAGAAATGGCGGAGCGCCTCGACATTGTCGAACTGGGCGAGGCAGGCGCTCGCCGACCATGTCCAGCGTCTCGCCGGTCGAGTCCGAGAGGAGGTGGAGGTGGAGCTGCTTCACCGCTCGTTCCGCCTGTGGAAAAACATGGGGAAATCGCTAGCGGAAGCCTCGGGGCAAACTCAAGGACAGGATTCGTCCCCGGCCCGCGCCGAATTCGTCCACAGCGGCGCGAACAGGGGAAAAAATCCACCCCCAGACTGTGGATCGTGGGGATGGGCTGTCGCGAATCCGCGCAAAGCCGCGAGTCGCCGGGAGTCAAGCTGTTGGCAAAATTTGTGCGAAGCAATAAACCCCGCTCCGCCAGCCTCTACTAACCTCAACAAACTCTCTTATAAGATTCTATAAAGGATAAGAGAGCGGAGCCGCCCCGCCTTGACGCCCGAGTCCATCCAAGCCCTTGCTGAGCGTCCTAAGTGGCGGAAATCCAGGGATAATTCCGATCTGGCTGATGCGCCAGGCCGGGCGCTATCTGCCCGAATATCGCGCGCTTGCGGGCGGAGAAGGGCGGCTTTCTCGAGCTCGTCTACGATGCCGACGCCGCGGCCGAGATCACGCTCCAGCCGATCCGCCGCTTCGGCTTCGACGGCGCGATCCTGTTCTCCGACATCCTGATCGTGCCGCACGCGCTCGGCCAGGATCTGCGCTTCGAGGCGGGCGAGGGGCCGCGGCTGTCGCCGCCGCTGGTCGATGCCGCGCTCGCCGCGCTGGAGCGCGTGCCGGCCCGGCTCGAGCCGATTTATCGCACTGTGGAGAAAGTGAAGGCGCGCTTGCCCGCCGAAACGACTTTGCTCGGCTTCGCGGGCAGCCCGTGGACGGTCGCGACCTATATGGTGGCGGGCCAGGGCAGCCGCGATCAGGCCGAGGCGCGGCGCTTCGCTTATGCCGATCCGGGCGCCTTCGCGGCGATCATCGATGCGATTGCCGGCGATGACCGTCGACTATCTTTCCGGCCAGATCGCGGCCGGCGTCGAGGCGGTGCAATTGTTCGACAGCTGGGCGGGCAGCCTCGTCGCCGGCCCAGTTCGAGCGCTGGGTGATCGCGCCGACCGCGCGGATCGTCGCCGGCGCTGAAGGCGCGCCATCCCGATATGCCGGTGATCGGCTTTCCCAAGGGCGCCGGCGCCAAGCTCGCCGCTTATGCGCGCGAGACCGGGGTCGACGCGCTCGGCCTCGACGAGACGATCGATCCGGACTGGGCGGCGCGCGCGCTGCCCGAAAATCTGCCGCTCCAGGGCAATCTCGATCCGCTCGCCCTGCTCGCCGGCGGCGCGGCGCTTGAAAGCGCGGTGGGGCGCATCCTATCTAGCTTCGCAGGGGAGGCCGCACATCTTCAACCTCGGCCACGGCATCATCAAGGAGACGCCGATCGCCCATGTCGAGCAGCTGCTCGAGCTGGTGCGGCGGTGAGCTCATGACTTCGGATCGGTCGCTGATCTTGCTCTACGCCTGGCTCAAGGCCGGCCACCTCATCTTCGTGATCTTCTGGGTCGCGGGCCTGTTCATGCTGCCGCGCTATCTACGTCTATCACCAGGAAGCGGCGCCGGGCTCCGACGAGGAGAAGAGGTGGATCGAGCGCGAGACGAAGCTGCGCACGATCATCATCACGCCGGCGATGATCCTGGTCTGGGTCTTCGGCCTGCTGCTCGCCTACATGACCGGCGCCTGGACCCAGCGCTGGTTCCTCGCCAAGTTCGCCATCGTCGTCGCGCTGTCCGGCTATCACGGCTGGATGGTCGACTACGGCAAGAAGCTCGAAGAGGGCGTGCGCCCGGTCAGCGGCAAGGCGCTCCGGATCATGAACGAGATCCCCGGCATCGCCGTCGTCGCTGATCGTCGTCCTGGTGATCGTCAGGCCGTTCTGACGCCTCTCCTCGCTCGCTTGACTCGCCCCGGGGCGGAGCATAACGGCGGCTTCAGTCGTTAGCCTGCCGTCCGCGCGGGTGTTCAAGCACCCACATTCCCCGACGTTCCGAGCTCCACGCCCGGAATCCGTATCTCCAAGAGTTTCCCAAATGCATCTCAACGACCTCAAGCAGAAAACCCCCGCCGAACTGGTGGCGATGGCCGAGGAGCTCGGCGTCGAGGGCGCGTCGACCCTGCGCAAGCAGGAGCTGATGTTCTCGATCCTCAAGGTCCGCGCCGAGAGCGGCGACGAGATCATGGGCCAGGGCACGATCGAAGTGCTGCAGGACGGCTTCGGCTTCCTGCGCTCGGCCGATTCCAACTATCTGGCCGGCCCCGACGACATCTACGTCTCGCCCAACCAGGTCCGCAAGTTCGGCCTCAGGACCGGCGACACGGTCGAGGGCGAGATCCGCGGCCCCAAGGAGGGCGAGCGCTATTTCAGCCTCGTCCGCGTCACCCAGGTCAATTTCGACGATCCCGACGCGGTCCGCCACCGCGTCAATTTCGACAATCTGACGCCGCTCTATCCCGACGAGAAGCTGACCCTCGACAGCGCCGATCCGACCGTCAAGGACAAGTCGGCGCGGGTGATCGACATCATCTCGCCGCAGGGCAAGGGCCAGCGCGCCCTGATCGTCTCGCCGCCGCGCACCGGCAAGACCGTGCTGCTCCAGAACATCGCCCGGGCGATCACCGACAACCATCCCGAGGTCTTCCTGATCGTGCTGCTGATCGACGAGCGGCCCGAGGAAGTGACCGACATGCAGCGCTCGGTGAAGGGCGAGGTCATCTCCTCGACCTTCGACGAGCCGGCCAGCGCCACGTCCAGGTCGCCGAGATGGTGATCGAGAAGGCCAAGCGCCTGGTCGAGCACAAGAAGGACGTCGTCATCCTGCTCAATTCGATCACCCGCCTCGGCCGCGCCTACAACACGGTGGTGCCGTCGTCGGGCAAGGTGCTGACCGGCGGCGTCGACGCCAATGCGCTGCAGCGGCCCAAGCGCTTCTTCGGCGCCGCCCGCAACATCGAGGAGGGCGGCTCGCTCTCGATCATCGCCACCGCCCTGATCGACACCGGCTCCAAGATGGACGAGGTGATCTTCGAGGAGTTCAAGGGCACCGGCAATTCCGAGATCGTGCTCGACCGCAAGGTCGCCGACAAGCGCATCTTCCCCGCGCTCGACGTCGGCAAGTCCGGCACCCGCAAGGAGGAGCTGCTGGTCGACCAGGCGCAAGCTCTCCAAGATGTGGGTGCTGCGCCGCATCCTGATGCAGATGGGCACGGTCGATGCGATGCAGTTCCTGCTCGACAAGATGAAGGATGCGAAGACCAACGAGGATTTCTTCGCCTCGATGAACCAGTAGCGGCCCGGGGCGGTTGCGCGGCGATGATGCTCGATCCTCGCTGCGTCCACGAGGCGATGTCGCTGGCCTGGCTGTGGCGGCACATCGTCCACGATTTCGCGAACATCGGCACGCCCGGCGGCGCTGGCCGCCTTCGGCCAGGTGCTGATGATCGACATCATGCTCGCCGGCGACAATGCGATCGTCGTCGGCGCGCTCGCCGCCGGCCTGCCCGCCGAGCAGCGCAAGAAGGTCATCCTGATCGGCATCATCGCCGCTCTGGTGCTGCGGATCGTCTTCGCGCTGATGGTCACCCAGCTGATGCAGATCGTCGGCCTGATCCTCGCCGGCGGCATCCTGCTGCTCTGGGTGGCGTGGAAGATGTACCGCGAGCTGCGCGCCACGCGCCGACGATCCCGCCACCGCCGGCAACGAGGCGTCGGGCCTGAGGCCCGCCAAGAGCTTCGCCGGCGCCGCCTGGGCGGTCGCGGTCGCCGACGTCTCGATGAGCCTCGACAACGTGCTCGCCGTCGCCGGCGCGGCGCGCGACGCATCCCGGCATCCTGATCATCGGCCTGCTGCTGTCGGTCGCCCTGATGGGCATCGCCGCCAATTTCATCGCCCAATATATCGAGCGCTACCGCTGGATCGCCTGGGTCGGCCTGGTCGTCATCCTCTACGTCGCCGGCAAGATGATCTACGAAGGCTTCGTCGACCATGAGGTCGGCTGCTCCAATATTTCTGGCCGAGCTCGCCCACGGCGCCTGAGCGGTCACGAAATTGCAACCGGTGCGGGCGTAGGCCGTGTCATGGCAATGCTTCCGCCTCGACGACGCGAATGCGGTCAGTGCGCCTTCTGGGTCCGCCTGCTGATCTGGGCGACGCGCAAGCGCGCGCTAGGGAATCAGCAGCGTCGATCCGGTCGTCGCCCGCGCCTCGAGCGCGCGATGGGCTTCGGCGGCGTCGGCGAGCGCGAAGCGGGCGCCGATCCGGACCGGTACCGCGCCCGAGCCGATCATCGCGAACAGCCGCGCCGCCGAGGCCTGCAGCTCGGCCGGGTCGGCGACATAATCGGCGAGCGTCGGCCGGGTCAGGAACAGCGAGCCGCCGCGCGCCAGCTCGAGCGGGCTGACCGGCGGCACCGGGCCCGAGGCGTTGCCGAAGCTGACCATCAGCCCGCGCCGGCCGAGGCTCGCCAGCGACGCCGCCCAGCTCGCCGCGCCGACCCCGTCGAACACGCAGCGCACGCCGCCGCCGCGATAAGCGTCGCGCACCTGCTCCGCAAGCCCGTCGATACGGGCCGGACAGCGCGTGATCGGCGCCGAGCCCGGCCGCGACCGCCGCTTTCTCTGCCGAGCCGGCATGGGCGATCACCCGCGCCCCGATCGCCTTGAGCCAGGCGACCAGGATCGAGCCGACGCCGCCCGCCGCGGCATGGACCAGCACCCACTCGCCTGCCTGCACCCGGGCGCAGCGCTCGATCAGGAATTCGGCGGTGCAGCCCTTGAGCATGCGCCGCCGCCGCGGTCTCGGCGCCGATATCGTCGGGCAGCCGCACCAGCCGGTCGGCGGCGATGAGCCGGTGGGTCGCATAGGCGCCCGGCGGCGCGAGCGCGTAGCCGACCCGCTCGCCCGCCGCGAAGCCGGCGCCGTCGCCCGCCGCCTCGACCATGCCGGCGGCCTCGCTGCCGAGGCCCGAGGGCAGGCTCAGCGGATAGAGGCCGGAGCGATGATAGGTGTCGATGATAGTTGAGCCCGATCGCCTCGTGGCGGACCAGCACCTCGCCCGGCCCCGGCTCGAGCGCGCCGAGCGGCTCGCGCTCGATCACCTCGGGGCCGCCGGTGCGTGCGGAAGACGAGGCGGTAGGGCTCCGTCATCGAGGCGCACCGGACAATGCAGGCCAGGCTCGCCATCGTCCCGACCGCATAGAGGATCCCGTAGACGAGCACGATCAGCGAGCTCCAGACCGTGAAAGCGTCGACCCGTTCCGGCCGGAAGGCGAGCATGGGTGCAAGGACGAGGCCGCGCAGCAGATAGACGGCGCTGATCGCAACCAGAGCCGTGCGCATCAGCGGCAGCCGCCGGATCAGCCCCGCTCCGGCAAAGGCATAGGCTGCCCAGACCGCCAGGATGGCGACGATGCCGAGGGTGATCAGGGTGGGCTGAAGCATCCCCCGCTCGGCCATCCGCGCCATGCCCTCCCCGGCGCCGAAGAAGCGGTACCAGTCCGGCCCGCCCGCGATGACCGCGAGGTGAAGGATCGCCGCCGCGGCGCTCAGCACGCCGCCGGCGACCAGCCAGGGATTGCGCGGCACCGCCGGGCTCAGCCGATATGCTCGGCGAAGAAGGCTTCGGTGCGGCTGTCGGCGAGCCGCGCCGCCTCCTCGCTGCGCCTCTTGCCCATTTCGGCGGCGAAGCCGTGATCCTCGCCGGGATAATCGTGGATCGTCACCTTGGGATGGTCGTCCAGCCCGTCGTGGATCAGCGCCTGCTTGTCGGGGGTGACGAAATGGTCGGCGCCGGCGATGTGGAGCATGCAGCGGGCTGGGCGATGGCGTGCTTCTCGCCCATCAGCCCCTCGAGCCCGACGCCGTAATAGCCGACCGAGGCGTCGATGTCGGTCCGCGCCGCGGTCATGAAGGCGAGCCGGCCGCCGAGGCAATAGCCGACGCAGCCGACCTTGCCGCCTTCGGGCAGGCGCGCGCGGGCGTCGCGGATCGTCGCCTCGATGTCGGCGATCGCCCTTGTCCTGGTCGAAGCTGCTGCATCAGGCCGAGCGCCTGCTGGAATTGCTCGGGCACGTCGGGATCGAGCTCGACGCCGGGCTCGAGCCGCCAGAACAGGTCGGGCGCGACGCCGACATAGCCGAGCGATCGCCCAATGGTCGCACTTGCGGCGGATGCCCTCGTTGACCCCGAAAATCTCCTGGATGACGACGATCGCGCCCCGCGGCGTCCCTTCGGGCTCGGCGAGATAGGCGCCGAAGCCGCCGTCGCCGTCCAGCGTCTCGATCGCGATCGTGGCCATGGCGTCCTCCTCACTTGCGCGCGCGGCCTCTATAGCCATAGAGCGCGCGCCAGCCAACAGACGCGAGAGGAGAGCGCCCATGAAAGTCACCGTCGACGTCGATTGCACGCCCGAGGAGGCGCGGCGCTTCCTCGGCCTGCCGGATCTGAGCGCCGGTCCACGAGGCCTATGTCGAGAAGATGAAGGCGGCGGTGACCGACGGGCCGACGCCCGGAGATGTTCGGCGAGATGATGAAGGCCTGGGGCCCGATGAACGAGGCGGGCATGGGCATGTGGAAGCAGATGCTCGACCAGATGGGCGGGAAGGCACCGAGCTGAGCGACACGATCTTCGCTTTGTCCTCGGGCGCGCCGCCGGCCGCGGTCGCGGTGGTGCGGATCAGCGGGCCGCGGGCGGATGCGGCGCTCGCGGCGCTGGCCGGGACGCCTGCCGGAGCCGCGCGATGGCGACGCTTCGCCGGCTTGCGCGACGACGGCGAAGTCCTTGATAATGCGCTGATCATCCGCTTTCCCGGGCCCGGCAGCGCGACCGGCGAGGACGTCGCCGAGCTCCATCTCCATGGCGGCCGCGCGGTGGTCGCGGCGGTGCTGGCCGCGCTCGGCGCGGATCGAGGGGCTGCGCGCCGGCCGAGCCGGGCGAGTTCACCCGCCGCGCCTTCGAGAATGGCCGCATCGACCTCGCCGAGGCCGAGGGCCTGGCCGATCTGCTCGAGGCCGAGACCGAAGTCGCAGCGCCGCGCCGCGCTGGCGCTGGCCGGCGGCGCGCTCAGCCGCCAGGTCGAGGCGTGGCAGGCGCGGCTGCTCGCGCTGGCCGCCGCAGGTCGAGGCGGCGCTCGATTTCTCCGACGAGGACGATGTCGCGCCGCTTGCCCGCGGATTTCGCGCGCGCGGCTCGGCGCGCTGCGCGACGAGCTGTGCGGCCTGGCTCGCCCGGCCGCCGGCCGAGCGGCTCAAGGATGGCGTCCGGGTCGTCATCGCCGGCCCGCCAAATGCCGGAAAATCGAGCCTTCTCAATGCGTTGGCTGGGCGGGACGCGGCGATCACCTCGGCCATTCCCGGCACGACCCGCGATCTGATCGAGGCGCCGGTCGCGATCGGCGGCGTGCCCGTTCCTGCTGATCGACACGGCCGGCCTGCGCGACTCGGCCGACGAGGTCGAGGCGATCGGCGTCGACCGCGCCCGCGCCTCGCGTCGACGGCCGCGGATATCGTGCTCTGGCTCGGCGACCGCGGACGAGGCGCCCGACGGGCGCGATCCTGCGTCCATGCCAAGGCCGATCTCGGGCCCGTCGCGAGCGCCGGCCGACCTTTCCGTCTCCGCAATGACCGGCGACGGGCCTGGATGCGCTGAGTCGATTGCTGATTCAGCGTTCAGCCTGCCTTGCTGCCCGCGGAGGGCGAGGTCGCGCTCAACGCGCGCCAGCGCGGCGGCGCTTGCGGGACGCGTTGCAGGCGCTGGAGCGAGGCGGAAGCGACGCCGGACCTGCTGATCGCGGCCGAAGCGCTGCGCGGCGCGCGCGTCGCGCTCGACCGGATCACCGGCAAGGCCGGGGTCGAGGACATGCTCGACGCGCTGTTCGGGCGCTTCTGCATCGGAAAGTGAATGTTCCACGTGGAACATATGCGGCTAGAGGCGCGCCGCCGATGAGCGCGCATGCGATTTCGACATCATCGTGGTCGGCGGCGGCCATGCCGGCACCGAGGCGGCGGCCGCGGCGGCGCGGATGGGCGCGTCGGTGGCGCTGGTCAGCTTCAGCCGCGACCAGATCGGCGCGATGTCGTGCAATCCGGCGATGGGCGGGCTCGGCAAGGGCCATCTGATCCGCGAGGTCGACGCGTTTGACGGCCTGATCGCGCGCGCCTCCGATCATGCCGCGATCCATTATCGGATGCTCAACGCCAGCAAGGGCGCCGCCGTGCGCGGCCCGCGCATCCAGGCCGACCGCAAGCGCTACAAGGCGGCGATCCACGCGCTGATCGACGCGCAGGACGGGCTGACGGTCGTCGAGGGCGAGGCGAGCGCGCTGCGGCTCGAAGGGCGGCGCGTCGCCGGCCTCGAGCTCGCCGACGGCCGCGCGCTGGCGGCGCAAGGCGGTGATCCTCGCCACCGGCACCTTCCTCGGCGGCAAGCTCCATTTCGGCATGACGCAGCTGCGCCGGCGGCCGGGTCGGCGAGCGCGCGGCGACCGCGCTGGCGCACCAGCTCGCGCGCGCTCGACCTGCCGCTGGCGCGGCTCAAGACCGGGACGCCGCCGCGGCTCGACGGCCGCACCATCGACTGGGCCGGGCTCGAGCGCCAGCCGTCGGACGACGGCGGCTGGACGATGTCGCCGATGAGCGCCGGCCGGGTCGCGCCGCAGCTCTTCTGCGCGATCACCCGCACCAATGCGCGCACCCATGAGATCATCCGCGCCAATCTCGATCGCTCGCCGCTCTTCGCCGGCGAGATCAGCGGCGTCGGGCCGCGTTATTGCCCGTCGATCGAGGACAAGGTCCACCGCTTCGCCGACCGCGACGGCCACCAGATCTTCCTCGAGCCCGAGGGGCTGGACGATCCGACCATCTATCCCAACGGCATCTCGACCTCGCTGCCCGAGGATGTGCAGCTGGCGATGGTCCGCTCGATGGCGGGCTGGAGCGCGCCGAGATCCTGCAGCCCGGCTATGCGGTCGAATATGACCATGTCGATCCGCGCATCCTCGAGCCGACGCTTGGCGTGCGCGACGTCGAGGGCCTCTATCTCGCCGGCCAGATCAACGGCACCACCGGCTATGAGGAAGCGGCCGCGCAGGGCCTGGTCGCCGGCCTCAACGCCGCCGCCTGGGCGGCCGGCGCGGCGCCGATCCTGTTCGACCGCGGCGATTCCTATATCGGCGTGATGGTCGACGATCTCGTCCTGCAGGGCGTCACCGAGCCCTATCGGATGCTCACCGCCCGGGCCGAATATCGGCTGCGCCTGCGCGCCGACAATGCCGCGGCGCGGCTGACGCCGAAGGCGATCGCCGCCGGCTGCGTCTCGGCGGCGCGCCGGCGCCATTTCGAGGCGGCGCGGGCGCGAGCGCGCCGCGGATCGAGGCGATCCTCGCCCGGCGCGACGGCAAGCTGACGCCTCGCCGAGCGGCTGCGCTTCCCGGAGACCGACGCCGAGGCCCTGATCGGCGCTGGCGCCCGAGCTCGGCGCCGTCCCGCCCGGCGGCGCTCGAGGAGGCGATCCAGGATCATCGCTACGCGCCCTATGTCGCGCGCCAGCAGGCCGAGATCGACCGGCTGCGCGCCGACGAGGCGGTCCGGCTTCCCGCCGAGCTCGATTATGCGCGCGCGTCGCCGGCCTCTCCAACGAGATGGTCGAGCGGCTGTCCGCGGCCCGGCCGGCGACGCTGGGCGCCGCGGCGCGGATCCGCGGCGTCACGCCGGCGGCGCTGGCCGCGATCCTCGTCCATGCCCGGCGCAAGGCGGCCTGATGGACGAGGCCGAGGCGCGCGCCTGGGTCGAGCGCGAATTCGATGTTCCACGTGAAACAATGGAGCGGCTCGACGCCTTCGCCGCCTTGCTGCGGCGAGGAGAATGAGCGCCAGAACCTCGTCTCGCGGGCGAGCCTCGACCAGCTCTGGCTGCGCCATATCGCCGATTCGGCGCAATTGCTGCGCTTCGCGCCCTCGCCCGAGGCAAGCTGGGTCGATCTCGGCACCGGCGCCGGCTTTCCCGGCCTGATCGTCGCCGCGCTCCACCAGGGGCCGGTCACCCTGGTCGAGGAGCGGCGGCTGCGCGTCGACTTCCTCCGCCGCGCGGCCGAGTCGCTCGGCGTCGCGGTCGAGATCGTCGCAGGCGCAAGGCCGAGCGCGTCCCGCCGCGCCCGTTCGACGTGATCAGCGCCCGCGCCTTCGCGCCGCTCGACCGCCTGCTCGACTTGGGCACAGGATTTTCCACAGCAAAGAGCGTCTGGCTGCTTCCCAAGGGCCGAAATGCCGAGACGGAACTGGCAGCGCTCGATCCTTCGTGGCAGGGTGAGCTTCCGGCTCGAACCGAGCGTCACCGATCCCGAAGCGCGGATCATCGTCGCCGAGGGCGTGCACCGGAAGGCCAGGGCGCCAAGAGGAAGCGCGGATGATCCGGATTGCGGTCGCCAACCAGAAAGGCGGGGTCGGCAAGACCACGACGGCGATCAACCTCGCCACCGCGCTCGCCGCGACCGGCTGCCGGGTGCTGCTGATCGACCTCGACCCGCAGGGCAATGCCTCGACCGGCATGGGCATCGGCCACGCCGCAGCGCGACCGTTCGAGCTACGAGCTGCTGACCGGCCAGTGCACGCTCGAGGAGGCGGTGGTGGCGACCCGGGTGCCGCGGCTCGACCTCATCCCGGCGACCGTCGATCTGTCCGGCGCCGAGATCGAACTCATTGAATTACAAGGAAGAACTCACCGCCTCGACAAGGCGCTCGAGGGCGCGGCCGATGCTCCGCTGGGACGTCTGCCTGATCGATTGCCCGCCCTCGCTCGGCCTGCTCACGGTCAACGCGCTGATCGCCGCCAATTCGATCCTGGTGCCGCTGCAGACCGAATTCTTCGCGCTCGAAGGGCTCAGCCAGCTGCTCCAGACGGTCGAGCGGATCCGCGCCCGCTTCAATCCCGAGCTCTCGATCCTCGGCGTCGCGCTGACCATGTTCGATCGGCGCAACAACCTCTCCGCGCAGGTCGCCGACGATGTCCGCGCCTGCCTCGGCAAGGTCGTGTTCGAGACGGTGATCCCGCGCAACGTCCGCCTCTCCGAGGCGCCGAGCCACGGCCTGCCGGCCTTGATCTACGATCATCGCTGCCCGGGCTCGGAAGCCTATATCGCGCTCGCCCGCGAGCTGATCGGCCGGCTGCCGCCAGCAAGGCGGAAGCGGCATGAGCGACCCTTTCCCGAGGAAGCGCCCGTCCGGGCTCGGCCGCGGCCTCTCCTCGCTGCTCGGCGAGGTCGCCGTGGAGGCGCCGGTGCGCGGCGGCGAAAGCGCGCAGGGGCGCGGTGCAGATGATCCCGGTCGCCGGCATCGAGCCGCATCCCGGCCAGCCGCGCCGCATCTTCCAGGAAGAGGCGCTGGTCGAGCTCGCCGCCTCGATCCAGGCGCGCGGCGTCATCCAGCCGATCGTCGTCCGCCCGCACGGCCACCGCTTCCAGATCGTCGCCGGCGAGCGGCGCTGGCGCGCGGCGCAGCGGGCGCGGCTGCACGAAATCCCGGCCATCGTCCGCGAGTTCAGCGACGAGGAGACGCTCGAAGTCGCGCTGATCGAGAATATCCAGCGCCAGGATCTCAACGCGATCGAGGAGGCGCAGGCCTATCAGCGCCTGGTCGACGATTATCGGCCATACCCAGGAGGAGCTCGGCCGGCTCGTCCACAAGTCGCGCAGCCATGTCGCTAACCTGTTGAGATTGCTCGATCTTCCGGCGAAGGTCCAGGTCATGGTCGGGACCGGCGAGCTCAGCATGGGCCATGCCCGCGCGCTCGTCACGCGCCAGGATCCGGAAGCGCTGGCCGAGGAGGTCGTCCGCCGCGGCCTCTCGGTCCGCGAGACCGAGAAGCTCGCCCGCGCCGGCAAGGCGACGCAAGCCAGCGGCCGCCGCCGATCGAATATAAGGGCGCCAGCGCCGATATCGCCGCGCTCGAGCGCCAGCTCGGCGACCTGCTCGGCCTCAAGGTCGCGATCAGGCACAGCCCGAAGGGCGGCAGGTCAGCGCTCGCTTATTCGACGCTCGACCAGCTCGACATGATCTGCCAGCGGCTCAGCGGCGAGAAGTTTTAAGTCCGCTACGGGAGCGGATCTAGCGCAGCCGCGCCGCCTGGCGGCAGATCGCGAACAATTCCTCGTCGGCGGCGAGCGGGCCGACGCCGCCGGGCGCCTTCACCTGCCGCTCGGCCTCGAGCAGCCGCGTCATCGCCTTGGCGAGCAGATCGCGAGCGCCAGCGCGCGAAGCTGCCGCGCGACCGCGTCTTTCTCCTTCCAGAACAAGGACTTGCCCGTGACGCCATGACGGCGGCGAGCTGCTGCCCTGCTCGACCTCGGCGCGCAGCCGGGCCAGCAGCGCCATCCGCCGCAGCATCGCGCGGATCAGCGGTGATGCCCTCCATGCCCTTCGGCGTGGAGCCGCGCCAGCTCGGCCTCGAGCGCGGCCGCGTCGCCGCCGGCGACGCTGTCGACCAGCCGGGTGAGATCGCCTTCGTCGCTGCCGGCGCCGAGCGCGTCGACGACGTCATGGTCGAGCGGCCTGGGCGCCTCGGGCGAGGCGTCGAGCATAGAGCGCGAACTTGGCCAGCTCCTGCTCGATCATCGCGCGATTGCCGCCGCAGGCTCTCGGCGATCCGCCGGGCGACGTCGGGCCGGCACGATCAGGCCCTCGGCGCGCGCCAGCTCGGCGACCAGCCGGTCGGCATCGCGCGCGTCGGGCACGTAGCTGGCGAAGGCGAGCGCATCGGGCGCGGCCAGCGCCAGCTTGAGCAGCTTCGAGGCCGGCTTCAGCGCGCCGGCCACCACCGCCACCGGATTGCCCGCCGCCGGCGCCTCGAGCAGCGCCTCGAGCGCCGGCACGATCTCGTCGCCGGCCGGCTCGACCAGGATCCAGCGCGCGCCGCCGAACATCGAGATCGACGCCGCCTCGTCGGCGAGCCGCGCCGGATCGGCCTTGAGCTCGGCGCCGCGACAGGTCGATCCGCTCCGCCTCGGCGCCCATCGCCGCGCCGAGCGCCTTGGCGAGCGCGCGGCTGCCCGAATCGTCGGGGCCGTGGAGCAGGAAGAAGCGGGTCTCGGCCGGCGCCTTCAGCGCCTTGTCGATCTGCGCCCGGTTCGCCTTCACCGGCTTTCGGCCGCCGGCGCCGCGCGCGCCGCATAGAGCGCGATCCGCGACACGATCTGGTCGGCGACCTCGACCGCGAGCCGCTCGAGCGCGGTCTGCTCGGCGGCGACCGTCGCATATTCGGAGGAGACGACGTCGATGCCGGCGTCGGAGCCGGCGGTGGCGTCGAGCAGCACCGTGCCGCGCGCCGGCGTCGACCAGCCGGTAGCGCGCGCGCAGCGTCCGCCGCTCGCGGGTCACCGCATTGTCGGAGCGGATGCCGAAGCCGGTGATGTCGTCGTCGAGCTCGACCTCGAGCCGGTAGACCGGCGTCGCCGCCGCCGCCGCCGAGCCGGTCCTCGAGCGCGGTCCGCACCAGCCAGCCGGCGCGGCCCGGGATCGGCGCGACCTGCGACCGCCGCGCAGCGCCTGCGCGACCGGCCCGGGCGCGCCGCCGGCGTAGAGCGGCCGCAGCGTGCAGCCGGAGAGCGCGAGCGCGAGCGCGAGCAAGGGCGAGCCGCGCCCTCATGCGACGAGGTTCACCAGCCGGTCGGGCACGACGATCACCTTGCGCGGCGGCTTGCCGTCGAGGATCCGCACGCACCTTCTCGGACGCCAGCGCCATCGCCTCCAGCGTCTCGCGCGGCGCGCCCTTGGGCGCGGTCAGCGTGTCGCGCAGCTTGCCGTTGACCTGGACCGCGATCGTCACCTCGTCCTCGACGAGCAGGGCCGGATCGGCCTCGGGCCAGGCGGCGTCGGCGATCAGCCCGTCGCTGCCCCGCCGCCGCCCAGGCCTCCTCGGCGACGTGCGGCACCATCGGCGCGACCAGCCGGATCATCGTCTCGACCGCGGCGCTGCGCGAGGCCGAGGGCGGCGCCTTCTCGATCGCATTGGCGAGCTCGTAGATGTTGGCGACCGCCTTGTTGAAGGCGAGCGCCTCGATATTGGCGCCGACCGCGGCGATCGTCTGGTGGAGCTTGCGGTCGAGCGCCTGGTCCTCGCCGTCGCCGCGCTCGCCGGCGGCCGAGGCCAGCCGCCAGAGCCGCTGGACGAAGCGCCAGGCGCCCTCGATCCCCGCCTCGCTCCATTCGCAGGTCGCGCTCGGGCGGGCTGTCGGAGAGCATGAACCAGCGCACCGCGTCGGCGCCATATTGGTCGACGATCGGCTCGGGATCGACGGTGTTGCTCTTCGACTTCGACATCTTCTCGATGCGGCCGACCGTCGACCGGCTCGCCGGATCGCAACGACCGACGCATTCGCGCCGCTCGATGCTCGACCTCGTCGGGCGACAGCCAGCGGCCGTCGCCGGCGCTGGTAGGTTTCGTGGGTCACCATCCCCTGGGTGAACAGGCCCGGCGAACGGCTCGGCGACGTCGAGCAGGCCGATCTGCTTCAGCGCGCGCGTCCAGAAGCGGGCGTAGAGCAGGTGCAGGATCGCATGCTCGACCCCGCCGATATACTGGTCGACCGGCAGCCAGCGCTCGGCGACCGCCTTGTCGAACGGCCGGTCCGCCGGCTGGCTGGCGAAGCGGATGAAATACCAGGAGGAATTGACGAAGGTGTCGAGCGTGTCGGTCTCGCGCACCGCCTGCGCCGCCGCAGCTCGGGCAGGCGACGTGCTTCCAGGTCGGGTGCCGCTCGAGCGGGTTGCCGGGGATGTCGAAGTCGATGTCCTCGGGCAGCACCACCGGCAGCTGGTCCTTCGGCACCGGCACCGCGCCGCAGGCCGCGCAATGGACGATCGGGATCGGCGTTCCCCAGTAGCGCTGGCGCGACACGCCCCAGTCGCGCAGCCGCCAGACGGTCGTCCCCTCGCCCCAGCCCTCGGCCTCGGCGCGCGCGATCACCGCGGCCTTGGCCGGCCTCGACGCTCATGCCGTCGAGGAAGCGCGAAGTTGACGAGCACGCCGTCGCCGCTCTCGGCCTCGTCGCCGATCGGCTTGTCGGCCTCCTCGGGCGAGGCGGCGACGACGCGCAGGACCGGCAGGCCGTATTTGGTGGCGAAGTCGAAGTCGCGCTGGTCGTGCGCCGGGCACGCCGAAAATCGCGCCGGTGCCGTAGTCCATCAGCACGAAATTGGCGATGTAGACCGGCAGTCGTCCAGTCCGGATCGAGCGGATGGACGACCTTGAGGCCGGTGTCGAAGCCCAGCTTCTCCGCCGTCTCCAGCTCGGCCGCGGTGGTGCCGCCCTTCTTGCACTCGGCGATGAAGGCGGCGATCTCGGGCCGCTCCCCGGCCAGCGCGAGCGCGATCGGATGATCGGGCGACAGCGCGGCGAAGCTCGCGCCGAAGATCGTGTCGGGCCGGGTGGTGAAGACCTCGAAGCCGTCATGGCCGCCGACCGGCTCGGCCGAGCCGCGAAGCGGAACCGCATGCCCCGGCTCTTGCCGATCCAGTTCTCCTGCATCAGCCGGACCTTGTCGGGCCACTGGTCGAGCGCGTCGAGCCCGTCGAGCAGCTCCTCGGCGAAATCGGTGATCTTGAGGAACCACTGGTTGAGCTTGCGCCGCTCGACCAGCGCGCCCGAGCGCCAGCCGCGGCCGTCGATCACCTGCTCGTTGGCGAGCACGGTCATGTCGACCGGGTCCCAATTGACCTCGCTCTCCTTGCGGTAGACGAGGCCCGCCGCGAACAGATCGAGGAACAGCGCCTGCTCGTGGCCGTAATAAGCGGGATCGCAGGTGGCGAGCTCGCGGCTCCAGTCGAGCGCGAAGCCGAGCCGCTTCAGCTGCGCCGCGCATCGTCGCGATATTGGCCCGGGTCCATTCGCCGGGATGGACGCTTGCGCTCCATCGCCGCATTCTCGGCCGGCATGCCGAACGCGTCCCAGCCCATCGGGTGGAGCACCTCGAAGCCCTTCATCCGCCGGTAGCGGGCGAGCACGTCGCCCATCGTGTAGTTGCGGACATGGCCCATGTGGATGCGCCCCGACGGATAGGGGAACATCTCCAGGATATAGGACTTGGGCCGGGCGCTGTCGTCGGAGGCGCGGAACGTGCCCGCCTTCCTCCCAGACCTTCTGCCAATGCGCATCGGCTTTTAGCGGATTGAAGCGCGATGCCATCGCGGAAGAGCTTCCTCGCTGGAGTTCGGTCCTTAGCCGGCGATCGCGGCGCGGCGCAGGTCGCGGGCGCGGGTCAGGATGATCTCCTCGAGCCGCTGCACGGTCGCGGCGGTGACCGGCGCGTCGACCCACTGGCCGTTCTGGCAGCGTCTGCCGCGCGGCGGTGACGCGCAGCGCGTCGGCGCGCAGGTCGGGTCGAGGATGGTGACGGTCACCTTGACCCGCTCGGACGGGTTCTGCGGGTTGGCATACCATTCGGTGACGATCACGCCGCCGTTCGAATCGGTCTGGGCGAGCGGCGCGAAGGACAAGGTGTCGAGCGCGGCGCGCCACAGATAGGCGTTGACGCCGATCGTCGTCACCTGGCTCGCCGCCAGGTCGACCCGGCGCGCCTCGTCGCTCGGGCGAGCGGCCGAACGTGCGGTTGATGTCGTCCCGGATGAAGCCGCAGCCGGCCAAAAGGATGGCGCCGGCGGCGGCGAGGCCGAGAGTAGCGACGCGAGACATAAAGCGTCCTTGAAACGAAGGGGGTCGATCGCCGTTATAGATAAGCCCGCGCAGGCGGCAAGCGCTGTTGCGTCGCGAGCGAAGCCGGGCCCGTGCGCGTCGCTTCATCGGAGCGAAAGGTGGATTGTGTGAATGTTGCAACATGGCGGGATGATTCAGGATTCTGCCGGTCCGCGTCGCTAGGAAAGGGCGGCGAGTCGTACTAAATCCCGAGCATGAGGGGAGAATGGAGTCTGTGAGGAAGTTGCGTGCCATCGGGACGGCGGGAAGCGCATCGCTGCTGGCGATCGCGCTGCTGCTCGACGCCTGCGCTGGCCGCCAACACCCAGCGGGCCAAGGCGAATCGCCCCGCCGCCGCGCTGGGCGGCCGTCCCGTCGGCGCCTTCACTCCCGCCGTTTCCGATCCCCGCCTCGCCGCCGCCCTCGCCCGCCGCGGCACCAGCATCAACAGCGATTTCCGCTTCACCCCGGCGGCGACGCGGCGAGCGCAGCCGCGGCGTCCGGGTCGCGGTCCGCGCCCGCGCCACCGCGCCGGTCGAGACGGCGCGCGCCGATTCCCGGTAGCCCGCCTCGCCGATCACCGCGATCACGCCGAGCTCCTACAATCTCGGCGTCTCGGTCGGCTGGCGCCGCTTCGCCATCTCCGGCGACGTCGCCCAGGCCGATGGCGGCCTGATCGCCGGCACCCGCGAATCGGCGCAGGTCGGCATGAGCTACCGCGCCACCCGCCGCCTGACCGGCCGGGTCGCGGTCGGCGCCGAGCGCGCCGAAGGCGGCCAGCGCATCGTCGCCGAGGACCAGGCCTATTCGGTCGACGTCGGCGGCGCCTTCTCGATCGCCCGCAACGTCGACGTCACCGCCGGCGCCCGCTACCGCATCTCGCGCGACCGGCTCGATCCGCTTGCCCGCGACGACCGCCGCGACAGCCAGGCCGTCTACGTCGGAACCGCCTTCCGCTTCTAGGCGGGGTAGCGGCTCTTACCGCGTGCAATCGGCTACGCGCTCAAATGGTAATCTGTCGCATTGCGGTCACTCTGAGTTTAGCCCAGCCTGAGCACAAACTCTCCCGTACGATCGAGTCTGAGATCGAACTGGCTTAGCACGTCCATGCCGATGATTGCGTCAAACCAGTAATTGCTGGCGATGTCGATCACCTCGACCGGTTGCGGCAACGCATAATAGGTACGGTCCGTCTCCTGAGCTCCAGCCGGAAGTGACGCCTCGCACCAGAATCCGAGATGAATCCAGAATAGGTAATGGATATTCTGGCTATGAACGTTCTGGACCGGGCGTTTGCCGTGCCGTACGAGCCCCTCCTGCGCGATTGTCTTTCGCGTTAGGCACGTACGCTGCGCCCCGGTATCAATGAGTGCGCGATACTCGTTGAGCGGAATTTGTGGAAACGGCTGTTCCGGAGTGAATTCAATCGCTTGCGGCACCAGGCGTTGTAGGCCAATCTTTACGATTGCCTGACGGCCTTCAACAGTCCCCCGTACCACCAACATACGAGTAGAACCCCAGATGTTCCGGCTCCGCGGAAACCTCTTGCACGGAATACTCGCCCTCGCCAAATTGTCGAATGCCGGCAAGCGTAGCGCTGAGTGAGGACTCGAAATATGCTACGATTTCCCGTCTGTGCAGAAGGGCATATTGCCCCGCGTGGTTCGCTACGATCGCGGGAAGTTGCGCGAGGAACGCCTCGTAGTTCCGATCGATCTCCGACAGCGCCTCCTGTGCCATGACGCGTCCTTTCCTCTCGCGGAAACTACCTTACGCCATCCCTCAATTCGATCAAGGGTTTTTTACCAGTTTGTTACCCGTTTATAACCGGGTGGAAATCACGTAAGAACCTTGCATGGCTCGCCCGACTCACGCGACTCCGGCTCGGAAAATCGACTTGACGGTCCCTGCGGATACGTTCGCCTGTCTCGCGCGTCTGGCAACCTTTGGCCGCTACGGGAGCACCCCAGCGGAGGTGGCTAGATACCTCGTCATTCGAGAGATTGATGACCTTACTCGGGCAGGGGTCTTGCCCCCGGAGATGATCAAATAGAATGATGGCCCAAGCGGGCTCGAACTCCGTCCATTTCCTGTTCGCTCCAGGCATCGATCCCCGCCCAGCCGTAAGCGCCGAACGAGGCGAGCCTCTTGCCGCGCGCTTCGTTCATTCCGCCCAGCGCGATCACCGGCAGCGGCGTCCGCCGCGCGAGCCAGGCGAAGCGCGCCAGGCCGAGCGTCCGCGCGTCGGGGTGGCTGCGGGTCGCGATAGACCGGGGAAAGGAAGACGAAGGCGGCACCGGCGCGCTCGGCGGCGCGGATCTCGCTGAAATCGTGGGCCGGCGCGCTGCGCAGCCCCTCGCCGCGCCCGCGCCCGTGGCTGCCGTCGGCGCCCCAGGCCATCGCCTGCTCGGCCGGTCCGGCGAGCAGGAGCAGGCCGGCATGAATCGCCCGCACCCGATCGAACAAGGCGTGGCGATCGGCCTCCGCGAGGCTGGTAGTGGCGGAACACGAGGCCGGCGCCCTCGGGCAGGCGCGCGACCGCGTCGAGCAGCCCGTCGCCCTGCCGCTCGTCGGTCATCAGCCAGAGGCGCGGCAGAGGGTGGCGGGCGGGCATCGCGCTTCCTATAGCAAAGGCCATGGCGGAGTCTGCACTCGGCTGACGTCACGGCGCGGATCGGCAAGGCGGCCGCGCTGGCCGGGCGCCGGCCGGACGAGGTCACGCTGATCGCGGTCTCCAAGACCCAGCCCGCCGACGCGATCGAGGCGCTGATCGCCGAAGGCCAGCGCGACTTCGGCGAGAATCGGGTGCAGGAAGCCGCAGGCCAAGTGGCCGGCGTTGCTCGCCCGTCATCCGCGACGTCCGCCTCCATCTGATCGGCCGGCTCCAGTCCAACAAGGCCGAGCGAGGCGGTCGCCTTGTTCGACGCGATCCATTCGGTCGACCGCCCCTCGCTGGTGGCCGCGCTCGCCAAGGCGATGGCCAAGGCTGGTCGCGCGGCCCGATTGCTTCGTCCAGGTCAATATCGGCGACGAGGCGCAGAAAGGCGGTTGCCCCGTCGCCGACCTGCCCGCGCTGCTCGCCTTATGCGCCGAAGCCGGCCTGCCGGTCGCCGGCCTGATGTGCCTGCCCCCCGAAGGCGTCGAGGCCGCGCCCTATTTCGCCCTGCTCGCCAAGCTCGCCCGGCGTCATGGCGTCGCCGGCCTGAGCATGGGCATGTCGGCCGACTACGAAAGCGCGGTGACGATCGGCGCCACCCACGTCCGCGTCGGCACCGCCTTGTTCGGAGCGCGATCCTCCTCCCCGGCCGGCCCCGGATGACTGCGGCCTTCGCCGATCTCGCTTTCGCCGACCCGGCCCTGCGCCGGCTGGTACGCTCATTCTGGAGCCTGTCCTATGGCGCGGACCAGGACGGAATGCCGGGCGTGATCGCTCCCGACGCTCATGTCGAATTCGTCTTCCAGACCGGCGAACCGTGCAACCTGCTTGCCGGCGATGCGGTTCATGCCGCCCCGCGCGCGATGATCTTCGCTCAGCGGCACGGCACCGTGTCGCTCGCCCCGACCGGGGCGAACGGGATCATCGCCTTCAGGACGCTCCCCGCCGTCGCTTCGAGCATCCTCGGGCGCCCGCTGGTCGATTGCTGGGATCGGCCGGTCCCCCTGGCGGAGATGATCGGCGCCGATGCCGATCGGCTGCTCGGCCGACTCGCTCGCGCGCCCGTCGCGGGCCGGGCGGCGCTGCTCGAGACCTGGCTGACCTCGCGCCTGTCCAACTGGACGGCCGAGACGATGCGCAACGCGCGCCTTCAGCGGACTTTGTTGTGGCGGGCCGGCGGGGAGAAGCTCTCGGTCTGGACCGGAGGGCTCGCGATGAGCGAGCGGACGCTGCGCCGGCAGTTCGAAAAGCATGCCGGCCTGTCGCCGAAGCAACTGGCGATGTCCGGGCGCATCCTGCGCGCCTGCGCCGCGCTCAGCGACGGGGGGATTCCCATCGCTCACATCGCCCTCGACGTCGGCTTCGGCGACCAGCCGGCGTTCACCAACGCCTTTCGCCATTATGTCGGCACGACTCCGGCCGCGCTCCGCGCCGAGCCTTTGGTCTATTGCGAGCGCGGCGGCTGAGTGACCGATTCTTGCAAGACGTCGCGGCTCGGCGGGCTATCCTTCCGGCCGGGAGATAGTCATGACCAAGCTGATCCGCTTCATCCTGATCCTGTTCACCGCCTCGACGGCGGCGTCATCGCCCGCGCAGCATGGCCGCGAGGACCGTCTCGCCGCGATCGCCTGGCTGAGCGGGCCTTGGGCGGGCGTCGGCGAAGGCCGTCCGGGCAGCTCGACGAGCACGCGTCATGCCGAGCGGATCCAGGGCGGTCGCTTCATTCGGATCGAGGGACGATCCGTCTATCCGCCGCAGGACGGGAACAGCGCGGGCGAGATCCACAGCTCGCTCGACGTCTGGAGCTTCGACCGCCGCCGCAACCTGCTCGTCCTGCGCCAGTTCGACAGCCTCGGCTTCGTCTCGACCTACGTGCAGGACCGCGCCGCGAGCGCGAACGGACGGATCGTCCTCAATTCCGAGCAGTTCGAAAATGTGCCCGCCGGCTGGCGCGGCCGCTATACCTATGAGCATCCCGCGGCGGACGAGTATCGCGAGCTGTTCGAGCTCGACACCGGCAACGGCTTCGAAACCTACGTGTCGAACCGGTTTTTACGCTCCGAAGGGGCCCGCCCCCCTTCCTGAACCGCAGGTCGCTTGACCGCTTCTTCCCCCTGACGCACCGTCGGCGGCCCGGAGCGGCCGGGGGAGGGACGCATGGTTGAAAAAGGCCTGAGCCGCACGCAGCGCTTCTTCACCCGTTTCGTCGACTCGGAAACCGCGGCGGCGATGGAGGCCCATTCGCGCGCCTGGCTGGTGCAATGCCCCAAATGCGGCTTCGAACGCTCGATCTGGGACCTGGGCGGCATCCGCTACAAGGCGACGGGCAATCAGCGCAACCTGGGCCGCTGCCCCGCCTGCGGGAAGAGGAGCTGGCACAAGGTCCATAAGGCGGCGGACTTCCCGACGACGCATGCGCCGGCCTGGCCGCTCATCCGCCTCATCCTGTCGGTCACGGTGGCGGCGCTCATCCTCGGCGCGATCCTCGTCGGCATCATTCTCAAGCTCGCGGGCGCCGTCTGACCCGTGCGCTTCGAGGCGCTGATCTTCGATTTCGACGGCGTCCTGCTCGAAAGCGAGTGGGCCGGCAACACGCAGATCGCCGACTATCTGACCGCGCCGCGGCCATCCGACCAGCGTCGAGGAGTCGATGAACAATTTCATGGGCCTGGCCGGTCTCGATTTCATCGGCGCGATCGAGCGCTGGATCGGCGGGCCGCTGCCCGACGACTTCCACGACGCCCGCGCCGAGGAGGACGCGCGGGCGCTCGCCGAAGGGCTCGAGGAGGTGGCCGGGCGCGGTCGCCTTCATCCGCGGCTCTGCCGCCCGGCCTGCCCAAGGCGATCTGCCTCGTCGAGCTCGACCCACTGGATCGTCAGCCACCTCGCCCATCTCGGCCTCGACGGCGCGTTCGGCGACATGATCTTCTCGCGGCCGCGAGCATGTCGCGCGCGGCAAGCCGGCGCCCGACCTCTATCTCCACGCCGCCGCGGCGCTCGGCGTCGCCGATCGGCCGGATCGCGATCATCGAGGATTCGCCGGTCGGCGTGACAGGCGCGCTCGCCTCGGGCGCGGAGGTGATCGGCCTCGTCGCCGGCCGCCACTGCCTGCCCGGCCACGCCGAACGGCTGCGCGCGCTCGGCGTCCATCACATCGCCCGCGATTTCGACGAGGTCGCGGCGATTGCTCGCCTAGAGCTGGTGGCCGCTGCGGTCGCGCTTGGTGGCGAGATAGGCACGGTTGTGCTCGCCTTCGCCGACCTTCAGCGGCACCTGCTCGACGACCTCGATCCCTTCCGCCTCCAGCGCTGCGACCTTGCGCGGATTGTTGGTGAGCAGCCGGATCCGCGTCTGCGCGACACTTTCGCCAACATCCGCGCCGCGACCGCGAAGTCGCGCTCGTCGTCCGGCGAAGCCGAGCCGGAGATTGGCGTCGACCGTGTCGAACCCCTGGTCCTGCAGCGCATAGGCGCGGAGCTTGTTGACCAGGCCGATGCCGCGCCCCTCCTGCCGCAGATAGAGCAGGATGCCCCAGCCCGACGCGGCGATCGCGGCCAGCGCGTCGTCGAGCTGCGGCCCGCAATCGCATTTGAGCGAGCCGAGTGCGTCGCCGGTCAGGCATTCGCTGTGGACCCGCACCAGCGGCGGCTCGCCGTCCGGCTCGCCGATGATCAGCGCGACATGCTCGGCCGTGTCGCCGTCGGCGCGGAAGGCGACGATCTCGCCCTTGTCGGCGAAGCGATTGGGCAGGCGGGCGCGCGAGACGATGCGCAGATCGGCGCCGGTGCCGAACGTCATGACGTCGTCGGCCGCGACGCGCGCCTCGGCCGGGCCGTCGCGGCGCGTGAACAGGGCCGGCAGCAGCCCGGCCAGCCGCGCCAGCCGCAAGCGCCGCCGCGGCGGTCGGCGGCGAGCAGAGCGGCGCGGTCTGGAACGGGCCCTTGAGCGGAGTGGCGAGGTCGAGCGCCGGATCGGCGATGGCGGTCGCGGCGTCGAGGTCGATCCAGGGCGCGCGGCGGATCAGCACCGGCTCGGTCGGCAGCGCCTCGCGCTGGTTGGTGAGCTTCAGCGTCGCCGCGCGGTTGCCGGAGATGAGCAGGGCGGCCGGCGCGCCGTCGCCGTCGAAGGCGGCGAGCCCGTCCGCGTCGGCGGTCTCGATGGCGAGGAAGGAGATGTCGTCGATCGCCACCGGCCAGCCGCGCCGGAGGGCGTCGATCGCGCGGGCGACGTCCCGCGCGCCCATCAGAGCGCGAATTCCGTCATCAGCGGGACATGGTCGGACGGCCGCGTCCAGTTGCGGCAGGGCTCGTAGACCTTGTGCGCGCTGGCGAGCTTCGCCACGTCGCCGGTCGCCCACATATGGTCGAGCCGGCGGCCGCGGTCGTTCTTCGTCCAGTCGGGCGAGCGGTAGCTCCACCAGGTGTGGAGGCGCTTGCGGCGCCGGGTGGAAATGGCGGCCGAGATCGATCCAGTCGTTGCTCGCCTGCAGCCGGGTCAGCGCCTCGACCTCGACCGGCGTGTGGCTGACGACGTTGAGCAGCTGCTTGTGGCTCCAGACGTCGCATTCCAGCGGCGCGACGTTGAAATCGCCGACCATGATCGTCGGGCAGTCGCAGCGCCTCGGACCAGCGCGTCATCCGCTCGATGAAGTCGAGCTTCTGGCCGAACTTGGGATTGAGCGTCGCGGTCGGGGATGTCGCCGCCGGCGGGCACGTAGACATTCTCGAGCCGGATCCCGCAATCGAGCCGGACGCCGACATGGCGCGCCTCGCCATTCGCCTGCCAGTCGAGCCGGTCGTCCTCGCGCATCGGCAGCCGGCTGGCGATGGCGACGCCGTGATGCATCGGCTGGCCGCAGATGATGATGTGATTGTAGCCGAGCCGGCGGAACATCCCTTCCGGGAATTCGGTGTCGCGGACCTTGGTCTCCTGCAGGCAGAGGATGTCGGGCGCTTCCTCGGCGAGGAATTTCTCGACGATGTCGGTGCGGGCGCGGATCGAATTGATGTTCCAGGAGGCGATCTTGAGAGACGAAGACATGGCGCGGGCTTAGCGGCGAAAGGGGCTCAAAATGGAAGGCCCCCGCTCCGGGGGCGTGGAGCGAGGGCCACCAAGCGTTGTTACGCGAGGTCAATTGCGTGGCCCGGTCCGGGCAACAGGGGGAAAACCCGAAGCGGACACCGCAATTGCAGCCTCGGGTTTAGGACGTGTCGACCTGTCGCCCAGATGAACGAATCGCCGCCGACGTTCAGCCGCGCGGGCCGCGCCGCGTCGGGTTGCGATAGGTGAAGACGCTGTCGGCGACCGGCACGTTGAAGCGCTGGCCGGACAGCCGCACGGTCGTCAGGTTGTTCTGCGCGTCGCGCGTGTTCCAGCCCTGCAGCATCAGCCCGGCGGGCGCGCCCGGCGACCTTGGCGAAGGCGATGGTGATGGTGCCGAACTCGCGGCGGCGCGGGTCGCGCGCCTCGATCATCAGCACCTGGGCGTCGTTCTGCACGACGCGGGCGAAGCGCGCCAGGTCCTGGTTCGGATTGAGCAGCACGGAGAGCGGCGAATTGTTGATCGGCCAGCGCTGGCGCTGGCCGACGTCATAATCGATGAAGGTCAGCGCGCGGCCGTCGCCGACGATCAGCATGTTGGCGCTGCGGCCGTAATCGAAGCGGATCCGGCCGGGCCGCTTGATGGTGAGCGTGCCGCGACAGCGATGCGGCCGCGGCGGTCGGTCTGGGTGAAGCCCGCGGTCATCGTGTCGACCGCGCGCAGATGCGCCTGGACCTGGGCGAGGCCGGCCGGCGCGGCCTGGGCGCTGGAGCGCGGCCGGCGCCGCGGCGGCGAGCGCCAGCGGAGCGGCGGCAAAGGCGAGAGCGCGAAGACGCAGCATGAAGGGTCCTTTTGTTCAGGATTCGGGCGCCGATATCGCGCCCGCTCCTTGAATGTCCAGTGAACCCGGCCGGTTCCCCGGGCTTCAGACCAGCGGCCGCCCTTCCGGATCGACCAGCACCTCGCGGCGGCCGACATGGTCGGGGGCGCTGACCACGCCTTCCTTCTCCATCCGCTCGATCAGGCGCGCGGCATTGTTGTAGCCGACGCGCAGCTGGCGCTGGAGGTAGGAGGTCGAGGCCTTCTGGCTCTCGGCGACGACCTGGACCGCCTTGCGGAACAGCTGGGTCTCGGCGTCGTCCTCGCCGATCGGCTGGCCTTCGAACATATAGCCGCCGTCCTCGGGCTCCTCGGTGACCGCCTGGACATAATCGGGCCGGCCCTGCGCGCGCCAGAAATCGGCGACGGCGCGGACCTCCTCGTCGGAGACGAACGGGCCGTGGACGCGGGCGATCTGCTTGCCGCCGGGCATGTAGAGCATGTCGCCCTTGCCGAGCAGCTGCTCGGCGCCCTGCTCGCCGAGGATGGTGCGCGAATCGATCTTCGAGGTGACCGAGAAGGAGATGCGGGTCGGCAGGTTGGCCTTGATCACGCCGGTGATGACGTCGACCGACGGGCGCTGGGTCGCCATGATCAGGTGGATGCCGGCGGCGCGCGCCTTCTGCGCGAGCCGCTGGATCAGGAACTCGACCTCCTTGCCGGCGGTCATCATCAGGTCGGCGAGCTCGTCGACGACGACCACGATCTGCGGCAGGACCTCGTAGTCGAGCTCCTCCATCTCGTAGCGCGGCTGGCCGGTCTCGGGATCGTAGCCGGTCTGGACGCGGCGGCCGAGCGGCTGGCCCTTCATCTTCGCCTCGCGGACCTTGGCGTTGAAGCTGGAGAGCTGGCGCACGCCGACCGACGCCATCATCCGGTAGCGCTCCTCCATCTGCTCGACCGTCCATTTGAGCGCGCGGATCGCCTTGGCGGGCTCGGTGACGACCGGGGCGAGCAGATGCGGGATGTCGTCATAGACGCTCAGTTCGAGCATCTTGGGATCGATCAGGATCATTTTGCACTGCTCGGGCGTCAGCCGGTAGAGCAGCGACAGGATCATGCAGTTGAGGCCGACCGACTTGCCCGAGCCGGTGGTGCCGGCGACGAGCAGATGCGGCATCGGCGCGAGATCGGCGACGACCGGATCGCCGGCGATGTTCTTGCCGAGGATGATCGGCAGCGAGGCGACCTGGTCCTCGAAGGCGGGGCTGGAGACCAGCTCGGACAGGATCACCATCTCGCGCTTGGCGTTGGGCAGCTCGATGCCGATCACGCTGCGGCCGGGAATGGTCGCGACGCGCGCCGACAGCGCCGACATGTTGCGGGCGATGTCGTCGGCGAGCTGGATGACCCGGCTCGCCTTGATGCCGCTGGCCGGCTCGAGCTCGTACATGGTGACGACCGGGCCGGGGCGGACCTCGACGATCTCGCCCTTGACCGAGAAATCCTCGAGCACCGATTCGAGCAGGCGGGCGTTGCGCTCGAGCGCCGCCTTGTCGAGCGACGACGTTGACCGGCGGCGGCGGCGGATTGAGCAGGTCGACCGAGGGCAGGGTGTAGCTGTCGCCGAGCGCGAGCGAGGGCTGGCGCTCGCGCAGCGGCCGGCGCGCCGGCGTCGCGCGCCTGGCGCGGTCGGCGATGACCGGGCCGCGCGGCTGCGGCGGCGCGACGACCGGGCGCGCGGGCCGGGCGGTCCGTCGGGCGCGGGCAGATCGTCCTCGTCCGCCGCCGCCTCGCGCGCGCAGGCGCCGCGCGGCGAGCCAGCGCCGCTCCTCGGCGGTGAGGCCGAGGCCGAGCAGGCAGAGCGCGAGGCCGACGCCGCGGCGATGGCGATGATCGCGATCCGGAACGGCGCGACGATGCTCGGCTCGCCGAGCAGGCCGAGACCCCAATCGATCAGGCTGGCGATGGCGAGGCCGATCGCGCCGCCCCAGCCGGCCGGAAGGCCGTTGACCGCGCCGCCCGCGAACAGGCCGGCGGCGGCGCCGATCAGGGCGATGCCGAGCGAAGGTGACGAGCGAGCGCGCGCAGCCAGCGGCCGGGCTCGAGCTGCCGCGGGCGAGCCGGAGGCCGATGACCAGCAGGAGCGGCAGGAGCAGGCCGGCCGGCGGTCCCAGCACGCTCAGCAGCAGGTCGGACGGTCCAGGCGCCGGCGCTCCCCATCCAGTTGCCGCACCGGGCCGCCCGCGGCGGTGTTGAGCGACGGGTCGCTCGGCCGGTAGCTGACCAAGGCGACGAGCGCGAACAGCGGCGAACAAGGCTGAGCGCGAGCCCGGCGAGGAAGCTGCCCGAGCGCCGGGCGAGCGCGCTTCGAGCCCTCGCGCCACTGCTCGAGGCGGCCCGGCCGGCCGTTCGCGCGCTGACGTTGCCGCCATCTGATGTGCCCCAAATGTTCCCGTTCGCCTTCATGCGCCCTCGCGGACTCCCGGGTCAAGCGCTTGGCGTTGCAGCGCGGCAACGCTAGGGGAAGGAAATGGAGCGCGCGGACGTCATCATCCTTGGCGGCGGCCTGGTCGGGCTCACCCTCGCGCTCGCGCTCGACCGGCACGGCCTCGCGACCATCGTCGTCGATCCGGCCGATCCGGCGACGCAGGTCGCGCCCAGCTATGACGGCCGCGCCACCGCGGTCGTCCAGCTCGTCCTGGCGGATGCTGGAGGCGATCGGCGTCGCCGAGCGGCTGGCAGGGCGAGACCTGCGCGATCCGCGGCGATCCGGGTCAGCGACGGCCTGAAGCCGGGCGGCATCCTGTTCGATCCGGGCGACGACGGACGACCCGCTCGGCATCATGGTCGAGAACCGGCTGCTGCGCGCGGCGCTGCGCGACTGCGCGCTGGCGGCGGAGCGGATCGACCTGCTGATGCCGGCGCGGCCGGCCGAGGTCGTCCGCGACGGCGCCGGCGTCCGGGTCGCGCTCGCCGACGGCCGGCTGCTCGCCGCGCCGCTGCTGGTCGGCGCCGAGGGGCGCAATTCGCCGATGCGCGAGGCGGCGCGGCATCCCGCTCGCGCGGTGGCGCTACGATCATGTCGCGATCGTCGCCACCGTCACCCACGAGCGGGCGCACGAGCAGGTCGCCTACGAGATCTTCTATCCCGACGGTCCGTTCGCGATCCTGCCGATGCTGGCCGGCGAGGACGGGCGGCCGCGCTCGGCGATCGTCTGGTCGGTCAAGGCGCGCGACGCCGAGGCGATGCTCGGCCTGCCCGATCGCGCGCTCGGCGCACGAGATCGAAAAGAGGATGGGCGGCTTCCTCGGCGCGGTCGCGCTGGCCGGGCCGCGCTGGAACTATCCGCTCGGCTTCCACCATGCCGCGCGGATCACCGCCGAGCGCCTGGCGCTGATCGGCGACGCCGCGCACGGCATCCATCCGATCGCCGGCCAGGGCCTCAACCTCGGCTTCCGCGACGCCGCCGCGCTGGCCGAGGTGCTGGTCGAAGGCGCGCGGCTCGGCCTCGACCTCGGCGACGCGCAGCTGCTCGCCCGCTACGAGCGCTGGCGCAGCCTCGACACCTTCATGGTGGCGATGGCGACCGACAGCGCTGACCCGGCTCTACGGCGTCCCGGGCCGGGCCGCCTCGGCGATCCGCCGCCTCGGCATGGGCGCGGTGCAGCGGATCGGGCCGCTGAAGGACCGGCTGATGGCCGAAGCGCGCGGCGAAGCGGGCGAGCTGCCGCTGCTGCTGCGCGGCCTGCCGATCTAACCGGCGGGCTTCCTCGACCAGCATTACGGGCACGCCGCTGCGGATCGGATAAGCGAGGCCGGCCGCCTCGGAGACCAGTTCCTGCGCCGCTTCGTCATAGCGAAGCCGGCCACGGCTGATCGGACAGACCAGCTTGACGAGCAAGGCGGGATCGAGGCTCATTGCAGCGTCTCCGGGCCGTCGGCGCCGCCCGGCGCCATGCGCTGGAACTGCATGAACTGGACGAGCAGGTCGGCGCGGTCGGCGAGGTCGGTCGCTTCGAGCAGCGCCTGCTTCGAGCCGACGTCGAGCGGCGCGATCTGGGCGATGCCGTTGACCAGCATCTCGTCGTCGAGCCGCGACACCGATTCCCATTCGACCATATAGCCGAGCGCGTCGGCATAGCGCCGCGCCTCGCGCTCGACCTCGGCGCGCTGGGCGATGCCGAGCACCGCGTCCTCGCTCCTCGTCGAAGCCGCTGCGGTCGGCGTCGACCTGGCGGTAGGGCGTGTCGACCTCGGCCTCGCGGGCGATGCGGAAGCGGCTCAGCCCTTCGAGCACGATGTTGAAGCGGCCGTCGTCCAGCTCGTCGCAGGCGCCGATCCGGCCGATGCAGCCGATCTCGAACAGACGCCGGCGGCTCCTCCCCGTCCTTGGGCTGGACCATGGCGATCAGCCGGTCGCTGGCGAGCGCGTCGCGGATCATCGCCCGGTAGCGCGGCTCGAAAATGTGCAGCGGCAGCTGGCTGCGCGGGAAGAGCAGGGCGCCCGGCGAGCGGGAAGACCGGCACGCGAAGGAGCGCGCGTGTCCATCAGCCGAACAGGATCGCCGAGAGCCGCCGCCGCTGCGCGCCGGCCCAGGGATCTTCGAGCCCGACCGCCTCGAGGATCTGCAGCAGCCGCTTGCGCGCCGCGCCCTCGTTCCATTCGCGGTCGCGGGCGATGCTCTCGAGCAACTGGTCGGCGGCGCGCGTCGCGGTCGCCCGTCGCCATCAGCGCGCCGGCGAGGTCGAACCGCGCCTCGATGATCGTCGGGATCGGCGGCGATCCGCGCCTCGAGCTCGGCCGTGTCGCCGGCCGGCGCGGCCTCGGCCAGCGCCAGCGCCGAGCGGGCGCGGGCGATCGCCGGGTCCTTCTCGGCCTTCTCGGGCACGGCCGTCGAGCGCCGCGCGCGCCTCGTCGAGCCGGCCGGCGGCGATCAGGGCGCGGGCGAGGCCGGAAATCACCTCGGGATGCTCGGGCGCCATCTCGAGGATCTGCTGGAAGATGTTGGCGGCGCGCTCGGCATCGCCCTCGCCGAGCACCTGCTCGCCCATCGCGATCAGCGGCTCGATCTCGGCCTCGAGCTGCTGCGCCTCGCCCTGGACCGGGCAGCTGGGCGAGGATCTGGTCGAGCGCGCCGGTCAGCTGGCCTTCGGTCCGCGCCGAGGTGAGATCGGCGACCGGCTGGCCCTGGAAGAAGGCGTAGACGGTCGGGATCGACTGGACGCGGAACTGGGCGGCGATGAACTTCTCCTCGTCGACGTTGACCTTGACCAGCCTGACGCCGTGATCGGCATAATCGGCGGCGACCTTCTCGAGCAGCGGCGTCAGCTGCTTGCAGGGGCCGCACCATTCCGCCCAGAAATCGAGGATGACGAGGCTGGTCATGCTCGGCTCGACGACGTCGCGCCGGAATTGTCTCGACCGCCTCGCGTTCGGCTTCGCTCATCCCCAATGTCGCCACTTCAAACTCTCCGGATCGTTCCTGTCTAGCGCCCCTATGTGGGATGGCGGCCCGGTCTGCCAAGCCCATCTATGTCGGGGGTTGCCGGGCGTGAAGGCCCCATGCTAGCAGCCGCCGCCTTACCCGGACCGGTCATGCCGGTTCCGCTCAGCCGAGCGGGCGTAGCTCAGGGGTAGAGCACAACCTTGCCAAGGTTGGGGTCGAGGGTTCGAATCCCTTCGCCCGCTCCATTTCTCTTCAAACCATAATGATCGAACCCTCGAGTCCTCGGTGGCGCTCCGCCCGGGCGGGCTACGCGCTGGTTCGAATTCCTTCGCCGCTCCATTGGACCAGCGAGGCGGTTCAAGCCGGGGGGCGGAACGCTTTGCTTCCCGCCGCCGTTCTCCTGTTCCGATGAGCACTCAGCTTCCCACCCTCGATGCCTCGCGCTTCGAGCCGCCGCCCGAGGCGGTCGATTTCTATGTCGAGAGCCTGAAGCTGCTCGCCGAATCGGGGCTGCCGTTCCTGCTCTCGGGCACCTATGCTCTGTCCTGCTACACCGGCATCACCCGGCCGACCAAGGATCTCGACGTCTTCTGCAAGCCCTCGGACGCGCCCCGCATCCTGAGCTTCTTCAAGGCCAAGGGCTACCGGATCGACATCGAGGACGAGCGCTGGATCGGCAAGGTCTGGAAAGGCGAGCATTTCTTCGACGTCATCTACAACATCTCGACCGCCTCGATCCCGATCACCGACGATTGGTTCCGCGAAGCCTATGAGGTCGAGGTCTACGGCACCAACGTCCGGATCACGCCGCCGACCGAGTTCATCCTGTCCAAGCTCTTCCTTCAGGACCGCTACCGCTACGACGGTGCCGATGTCGTCCATGTCATCCTCAAGAAGCATGACGAGATCGACTGGCGCTATCTGCTCGAACGCGATGGAGCTCTATTGGGAGGTGCTGCTGATCCACCTGCTCAATTTCCGCTTCATCTACCCGACCGAGCGCGACAAGATCCCGCGCTGGCTGTTCGACGAGCTGATCGAGCGGCTGCACGCCCAGGCCGAGATGCCGGCGGCGCGGATGCGGATCTGCCGCGGCCGGCTGTTCTCGCCCACGCGACTACATCACCGACATCGCCGAATGGGGCTTCGCCGACGTCGTCGGCAAGGGCATCGAGGAGCGGCATGAGCGCAAGCCCTGAGACGTTGAAGCTCGCCGCGATCGGCGACCTCCACGTCACCGAAGCCAGCGAGCACCGCTATCGCGACCTGTTCGCCGAGATCGCCGAGGTCGCCGACGTCCTCGCTCTGTGCGGCGATCTTACCAATTTCGGCAAGACCCGGGAGGCCGAGATCCTCGCCGAGGATCTGCGCGCCTGCACCATCCCGATCGTCGGCGTGCTCGGCAATCACGATTATGAATGCGGCCAGCCCGAGGAGGTCGCGCGCATCCTCCACGCCGCCGGAGTGACGATCCTCGGCGAGCAGGCGGTGATCGTCCACGATGTCGGCTTCGCCGGGGTGAAGGGCTTTCTCGGCGGCTTCGGCCGGGGCGAGCTCGGCGCGTTCGGCGAGCCGCCGATCAAGGCTTTCGTCGACGCCGCGCTGGACGAGGCGCGCAAGCTCGAAAATGCGCTGCGGACGCCTCAGGACCGAGCGCTGCGTCGCCGTCCTCCATTATTCGCCGGTGGCCGACACGGTGGTCGGCGAGCCGCTCGAAATCTATCCGTTCCTCGGCTGCTCGCGGCTCGCCGACGCGATCGACCGCTTCGACCATGTCGCCGCGGTCGTCCACGGCCACGCCCATCGCGGCAGCTATCGCGGCGCCACCCCGCGCGGCGCGCCGGTCTACAATTGCGCGCAGATGGTGGTCGAGGCGGCCGAGGGCCGCCCCTACGCGCTCATCGAGGTCTAGCCGCCTTCGGCGCCGGGCCCTGGGCGGCGGCCCGCCGCGGCTGCTGGAGACGCGGCTCGAGCAAAGCCGCGGTCTCGATCGTGTCGAGCGCCGCGCGCGCGGCGACGTAGCGCCGCGCCTTGCGCGATCCAGTCGGCGGCATTGTCGTGGCCGGGCATGCGCAGCACCTCGGCGAGCGCGACCTCGACCTGGCCCGCCTCGAGCCGCTGCGTTCGCCCGGCGCAGCCGCTCGGCCGGCTGCGGCGAGGGCGTGCCTTCGCGGCGCACCGTGATCAGCGCAGCCGAGCTCGGCGCGGAACGCGCTCCCACCAGCTCTGCGTCGGGCGGCGCGCCGATCAGCTGCGGGCCGGCTTCCTGCAGGCCGAGCTGCAGCTCCTGCAGCGTCACCGGGTTGCGCGCGGCGAGGATGATCATGCCGACGGCCGCGGCTGGGTCGCGCCGAAGCGCTGGCGCAGCAGCGCCTCGAGGAAGCCCGAGCGCGACGCCGCGGTCGAGCGCGCGGCGCGCGGCGAAGGCGACCAGCAGCCCCTCGGCGCGGTCGGCATTGCCGACGGCGGCGCGCGACTGGGTGTCGACCTGGCCGATCCTCTGCTCGAGCGCGGCGACGCGGCGGGCGATCTCGGGGTCGATGACGATCTGCTCGGGTTCGGCGGCGGCTTCGGCGGAGCTTGAGCCGGCGGCTGCGCCGGCGCGGACTGGGCAGCCGGCCGGACTGGCCGCGGCGCCATGGCGGGCGGCGCTTCGGGCGCGATGCCGAGCACGCGCGCGGCCGCGTCCCAATTGCGCGAGCAGATAGCCCATCGCGCCAAGGCCGAGCAGGAAGGCGATGCCGGGCATGAGCGAGCAGGCGGAGCAGGGGCCGCCGGGCGCGAGGGCCGTTGGGGTCGATCGGGTCGTAATCGCCGTTCATCGCGCGCTCGTTCGCCGCACTCTGGCACAGCTTGGCGGCAAGCTCCAGCAAGGCTTCGTCGCGCGGCGCGGCGGCGACCGGCGACCGACTGCCAGCCGTCGCCCGCCGCCGCGCGCCGTCCGCGCGCTGATCGCGGCGATGCGAATGTCGCGGCGGTCGCCGGCAAGGCGCGGCGAACAGGGCGGCGGCGCGCGGCGAATGGAGCAGCGCGAGCGCGCCGTCCGGCCGCGACGCGGCAGGCGATCGACGGCCTCGGCGGCATAGACCGGCACCCGGGTGACCGCGATCGCCGGGTGGCCGAGCGCGAGATGGTCCCGGCCGCAGGCGTGGAAGGCCGCTGCGCATGCCGTCCTCGGCCATCATCAGCAGCAAGGCGGCGCCGTCGGCGGGGCCGATGCGGATGTCGGTGAAGCCGGCCTCGCGGGCGGCGGCGGCGGTCGCCTCGCCGACCGCGTAGCAGGGCAGGGCCTGGAACGGCGTCAGGCCGTCGCCCGCCTGCCGCGCGGCATTGGCGCTGGTCAGCATCGACCGCGTCGAAGTCGGCCGGATCGGGCGGCGTCCAGGTCGAGCGGGCGGACGGCGAACAGCGGCGCGACCACCGGCTCCAGCCCGAGCGCGCGCGCCCGCGCCGCGGTCTCGTCGGCGCCGGGCTGCGGGCCGGAGGATCAGGACCTTCATCGGCCGAACATCGCCCGCAGCGCGGGGCTGGCCCGCGCCAGCAGCGTCACGCGCCAGCGCGGCGGGTCTCGCCCTCGCCGGCCTGGACCTCGCGGCCGTCGGGGCTGAGGATCTCGGCGCGCACCCGATGCCGCCCTCGGCGCAGGCGCCGCGACGGCGGAATGGCAATCGCCGCCGAGCGCGGCGAGGAAGGCGCGCTCGGCGCTCGACGCAGTCGATGGGTCGGCCGCATGGTCGATCGCGCGCGAGCAGCGCGCGCAAGCTCGCTCGCGCGCCGGCGAGGATCTCGACGCCGATCGCGCCCTGCGCCGGCGCCGGCAGCAGATCGAGCGGCGACGCCGGCGTCGATGCCGAGCCGGTCGAGCCCGGCCGCGGCGAGCAGGGTCGCGTCGACCTCGCCGCGCTCGACCTTGGCGAGCCGGGTCTGCGACATTGCCGCGGATCGGCACGGTGCTGGAGGTCGGGCCGCCGGGCCAGCAATTGCGCGGTCCGCCGCGGCGAGGAGGTGCCGACCCGCGCGCCCGCGCGGCAGCGCGGCGAGGCTCGCCGCGCCGATCAGCCGGTCGCGCGTGTCGGCGCGCGGCAGCATGGCGGCGATCGACCAGCGTCGCGGGCGCGGATCGTCTCGACATCCTTCATCGAATGGACCGAAAGGTCGGTGCGGCCGTCGAGCAGGCAGCGGTCGAGCTCCTTGGTCCACAGCGCCTTGCCGCCGACCTCGGCGAGCGGCCGGTCCTGGATCACGTCGCCCGTGGTGGTGATCGGCACGATCTCGATCGCCTCGTCGTCCCAGCCGTGCGCGGCGCGCAGCGCGTCGGCCACCATGTCGCGCCTGGGCGAGCGCCAGCGGCGAGCCGCGGGTGCCGATGCGAAGGGGGCGGGACATAGCGCGCTTGTGCTAGCGGCTCGGCAGGTGGCAGGGAAGGCCGCGATGAGCCTGATCCTCGGCATCGAATCGAGCTGCGACGAGACCGCGGCGGCGCTGGTCACGTCGCGACCGGCGCATCCTCGCGCACCGGCTGGCCGGGCCAGGAGGCGGCGCACCGGCCCTATGGCGGCGTCGTCCCGGAGATCGCCGCGCGCGCCCATGTCGAGATCCTGCCGGCGCTGATCGAGGAGGTGCTCGCCGAGGCGGGTATCGAGCTGGACGAGGTCGACGCGATCGCCGCGACCGCCGGCCCGGGCCTGATCGGCGGCGTGATGGTCGGCCTGGTCACCGCCAAGGGGCTGGCGCTGGCGGCGGGCAAGCCGCTGGTCGCGGTCAACCATCTCGAAGGCCATGCGCTGTCGCCGATGCTGAGCGATCCCGATCTCGCTTTCCCCTATCTGCTGCTGCTCGTCTCGGGCGGCCATTGCCAGTTGCTGTTCGTCGAGGGCGTCGGCCGCTACCGCCGCCTCGCCACGACGATCGACGACGCCGCCGGCGAGGCGTTCGACAAGACCGCGAAACTGCTCGGCCTCGGCTTTCCGGGCGGCCCGGCGGTCGAGCGGGCGGCGAAGGCGGGCGATCCCGCGCGCGGTGCCGCTGCCGCGGCCGCTGGTCGGCTCGGACGAGCCGCATTTCTCCTTCGCCGGCCTCAAGAGCGCGGTGCTGCGCGCCAAGCAGAGCGGGCGCTTACGCCGACGCCGACATCGCCGCCTCCTTCCAGCAGGCGGTGGTCGATTGCCTGGTCGACCGCACCGCGGCGCGCGATCGCGGCGGCGGCGGGCGCGACCGCTCTGGTCGTCGCCGGCGGCGTCGCCGCCAACCAGGCGATCCGCGCGCGCGCTCGACCGAGCTCGCGGCCGGCGCACGGCCTGCCCTTCGTCGCGCCGCCTTTGTGGCTGTGCACCGACAATGCGGCGATGATCGCCTGGGCCGGGGCGCTGCGCTTCGAGGCGGGGCTGATCGACGGCCTCGACGCGCCGGCGCGGGCGCGCTGGCCGCTCGATCCGGACGCCGAGAAGGCGCGCGGCGCGGGGGTGAAGGCATGAAGATCGGCGTGGTCGGCGCGCGGCGCCTGGGGCACGGCGCTCGCCCAGGTCGCGGCGGCGGGCGGCGAGGACGGTCCTGCTCTGGGCGCGCGAGCCCGAAGTGGTCGAGGCGGTCAATGCGCGCCCATGAGAACAGCGTCTTCCTGCAAGGGCGTCCCGCTCGCCGCGACGATCCGCGCGACCGGCGATCTCGCCGATCTCGGCGGCTGCGACGCCTTGCTGGTCGTTACGCCGGCCCAGCATCTGCGCTCGGTGCTCGGCGGCTTCGCCGCGCGCGGCAGGCCGCTCGTCCTCTGCGCCAAGGGGATCGAGGACGGCGACCGGCCTGCTGATGCACGAGGTCGCGCGCGAGGTGCAGCCGGACTCGCCGATCGCGGTCCTTTCCGGCCCGACCTTCGCCCACGAGGTCGCGGCCGGCCTGCCGACCGCGGTGACGCTGGCGGTCGAGGACCAGGCGCTCGGCGAGCGGCTGGTCGCCGCGGATCGCCCGGCCCTGCTTCCGGCCCTATCTGTCCGACGACGTCGCCGGCGCCGAGGTCGGCGGCGCGGTCAAGAACGTGCTCGCCATCGCCTGCGGCGTGGTCGAGGGGCGCAGGCTCGGCCAGAATGCCCGCGCCGCCCTGATCTCGCGCGGCTTCGCCGAGATGACCCGCTTCGGCCTCGCCAAGGGCGCGCGGCGCCGAGACGCTGGCCGGGCTCGCCGGGCTCGGCGACCTCGTCCTCACCTGCTCCTCGACCAGCTCGCGCAATTTCAGCCTCGGCAAGGGCATCGGCGAAGGCGCGCGGCCGGCCGACCTGCTCGCCGACCGCAGACCGTCGCCGAGGGCGCCTTCACCGCGCCGGTGCTGAAGCGCGCCGCCGACGCGCTCGGCGTCGACATGCCGATCGTCGCCGCGGTCTGCGCGCTGCTGGCGGAGGAGGCCTCGGTGGACGAGGTGGTCGGCCGGCTGCTCTCGCGGCCGCTCAGGGCCGAGGGCGTCTAGAAGTCCCAGCAGATGCCCTTATTCTCCCAATCGCCGTAGCGGGTCGGCTCCTTGCCCTTGGGGCCGCCGTGTTCCTCGCTCTCGCGCGCCTCGCCCGGCTCGGGCACGGGCGGGCTCTTCGAAAGATAGGCGGGGGCTTTGACGTGGGGCGGGCGCTCGGCCATCGTTGAATTCCGTTGAATGCGGCGCTCCGCCCACATTTCGGCCGCGGAGGATCGAAAGGCAAGATGAACACGCTGCGGACGACCATGCTGCTGGCGGCGCTGACCGCCTTGTTCATGGGGCTGGGCTATACGATCGGCGGCGCCGGCGGCGCGGCCGTCGCGTTCCTGGTCGCCGCGGGCATGAACCTCTTCACCTACTGGAACGCCGACAAGATCGTGCTCCGGATGCACGGCGCCCAGGAGGTCGACGCGGCCTCGTGCCCGCAGCTCCACGGCATCGTCAGCGCGCTCGCCGCGCGCGGCGGCCTGCCGACGCCCAAAGTCTATCTGATCGATTCGCCGCATCCCAACGCCTTCGCCACCGGCCGCAACCCGGAGAATGCCGCCGTCGCCGCGACCACCGGCCTGCTCGCCATGCTCGAGCCGCGACGAGGTCGCCGCGGTGATGGCGCACGAGCTCGCCCATGTGAAGAATCGCGACACGCTCGTCATGACGATGACCGCGACCATCGCCGGCGCGATCTCGATGCTCGCCAATTTCGGCCTGTTCTTCCGCGGCGATGACAGCCGCGGCAACATGCTCGCCATGCTGCTCGCGGTGATCGTCGCGCCGTTCGCGGCGATGCTGGTCCAGCTCGCGATCAGCCGCACCCGCGAATATGGCGCCGATCAGGGCGGCGCGGCGATGCACGGCGATCCGCGCGCGCTCGCCTCGGCGCTCGCCAAGCTCGCCCGCGGCGCCGAGGCGGTGCCGAGCCCGTTCGCGGCGAGCAATCCGGCCGCCGCCTCGCTCTACATCGTGCCCGGCCTCGGCCGCGGCGACAGCTGGTTCTCGACCCATCCGGCGACCGAGAGCCGGATCGCCGTGCTCGAGGCGATGGCCGAGGAGATGGGCCTGCATTCGCCGCCGCCGGTCGTCGCGCCGGCGCGGGCGTCGGCGGCGGTGCCGAACGGCCGCCGCGCCGCCAGCGCGCTGGACCCGCTCGGGCGGCGGGACTGAACCGCGCCGATCCGCCGGGCACGGCCGCGCGCCGCGCCGCCTTGCGCCTGCTCGACGCGGTGCTGCGCAAGGGCCTGCCGCTCGAATCGGCGCTCGACGGCGCCGCGCGCGACCTCGACCGGCGCCGACGACCGCGCCTTCGCCCACGCCATCGCCGCCGAGGCGCTGCGCCGCCTGCCCGATCTCGACGCGCTGATCGACCGCGCGACCAGGAAGCGCCTGCCCGACGACGCCAAGGCGCGCTTCGCCCTGCGCATCGCGCTCGTCCAGGCGCTGGCGCTCGACACGCCGCACCATGCCGCCATCTCGACCGTGCTGCCTCTGGTCGACGGCGGCCCGCGCAAGCTGGTCCATGGCGTGTTCAGCGCGGTGATGCGCGAGAAATGGGCGCTGCCCGAGGTGCCGACCCTGCCCGAGGCCGGTCGCGGAGCGCTGGCGCGAGGCCTGGGGCGAGGAGGTCGTCGCGGCCGCCGCCCGGCTCGATCGCGGCGCCGCCGCCGATCGACCTGATCGGGCGAGCCGCCGCGCGGATCTGGAGGGCGTCAGCCTGATGCCCGGCCATCTGCGCCTCGCCGCGCGGCACCGCCGTCGCCGGCCTCGCCGGCTATGGCGAGGGCAAATGGTGGGTGCAGGACATTTCCGCCTCGATGCCGGCCCGCCTGCTCGGGCGCGGGCGAGGGGCGGACCGTGCTCGATCTGTGCGCCGCGCCGGGCGGCAAGACGATGCAGCTCGCCGCCGCCGGCTGGGACGGTGACCGCGCTCGACGTCTCGGAAAGTCGTCTGGCGCGACTTTCGGAGAATCTGGCGCGCACCGGCCTTGCAGGCCGAGGCTCGTCGCCGCCGACGTCATGAAATGGTCGCCGCCGGCGCCGGTCGATGCGATCCTGCTCGACGCGCCCTGCTCGGCGACCGGCATCTTCCGCCGCCATCCCGACGTGCTCCACCGCGTCCGGCCCGCGCGCGATCGCCGAGCTGGCCGAGGTGCAGAAGGCGATGCTCGCCGCGCGCCGCCGGCTGGCTGAAGCCCGGCGGCACCCTCGTCTATTCGGTCTGCTCGCTCGAGCCGGCAGGAGGGCGAGCAGGTCGCCGACGCCTTCCTCGCCGGCCGCGACGATTATGCGCTGGAAGAGGAGCAGCGCATCCTGCCCGGCGCCTACGAGGCCGAGGGCGGCGCCGACAGCTTCTTCATCGCCCGGTTCACGCGGAAATAAACGGGGATAAGATCGGGCGATTCCTTGCCCCGCGACTCGCGCGGATGTTAGGGTTTCGCTCGTGCAGCAGCCGGTCCGCATTTCGCCCTCGATCCTCTCCGCCGATTTCGCGCGGCTGGGCGAGGAGGTGCGCGCGCTCGACGCGGCCGGCGCCGACTGGATCCATGTCGACGTGATGGACGGCCATTTCGTGCCCAATCTCACGATCGGCCCGGTGGTGGTGAAGGCGCTGCGGCCGCACACCGCACAAGCCGCTCGACGTCCATCTGATGATCTCGCCGGTCGATCCCTTCATCGAGGCCTTCGCCGAGGCCGGCGCCGACATCATCACCGTCCATCCCGAGGCGGGCCCGCACCTCCACCGCACGGTCCAGAAGATCAAGTCGCTCGGCAAGCGCGCCGGCGTCTCGCTCAATCCGGCGACGCCGGCCAAGGCGCTCGATTATGTGCTCGAGGAGATCGACCTCGTCCTGGTGATGAGCGTCAATCCCGGCTTCGGCGGGCAGAGCTTCATCGACGAGCCAGCTCAGCAAGATCGAGGCGATCCGCAAGCGGATCGACGCCGGCCGGCAAGCCGATCGACCTCGAGGTCGACGGCGGCATCGACCAGGAGAACTGCCGCCGGGTGATCGAGGCCGGCGCCGACGTGCTGGTCGCCGGCACCGCGACCTTCCGCGGCGGGCCGGATCGCTTATGCGGACAATATCAGGGGGCTGAGGGGGTGAGCCTCCTCGAGCGGGTGGAGAGCGAGACGGGCGAGCAGCGAGATCGAGCCGGGCAAGAGGCTGATCCGGGTCGGCGACGACCGCGGCCTCTCGCTGTTCGAGCGGCTGAACTACCGGCTCCACCGCTTCGCCTGGCGGACGCCGCTGCACGCGCTGCGGCTGCGCGGCCGGGTGCCGCTGAAGCTGATCGCGGTGCCCAAGGATCCGATCGCCGGCGACAAGGCGGCGGGCGAGGCGCTGCTCGCCGGCCGCTTCCGCCACGGCGGCACCGAGATCGCCGGTCGACGAGCTTCGATTTCGCCGACGCTCGGCCTGCCGCGCGGATTTCGGCGACTATCTGCAGAGCTTCGCCTGGCTGCGCGACCTCTCCGCCGCCGCGACCCGCGAGCGCGGCGCCAAGCTCGCCGAGGCGATCATGCGCAAATGGCTCGCCGTCCATGCCGAGCAGGTCAGCGAGCCGGCCTGGCGCGCCGATCTGTGGGGCCGCCGCATCCTCTTCTGGACCGCCTATGCGCCCTACATCCTGTCGAGCGCCGACCCGGTCTACCGCTCCTCGCGTCCTCTACGCGCTCGCCCGCGGCGCCCGCCATCTCGAGCGCAGCGCCGACAAGGCGCCTGCCCGGCCTCCCCCGGATCACCGCCTGGAGCGGCGTGATCGCCGCCGCTCTGGTCGTCCAGGGCGGGCCGGCGCGGCTGAAATCGGGCGAGGCGGGCCTCGCCGCGCGCGCTCGGCGCTCTCGCTGCACGACGATGGCGGCCTGGTCAGCCGCTCGCCGACCGAGCAGCTCGCCGCTGGTCGAGATGCTCGGGCCAGCTGCGCGCCGTCTATGCCGCCGGCGCGGCGCGACGTGCCCGAATGGCTGACCGAGGCGCTCGCCTCGGCGGTCGGCGCCCTGCTCGCGGTGACCCTCGGCGACGACGCGCTGTCGAGCTGGCAGGGCGGCAACATGGCGAGCCGCCGCCGCGTCGCCGCCGCGGTCGAAGGCGCCGGCCTCGACGTCCGCCCGCTCCGCCAGGCGCGCGGCTGGGGCTATCAGCGGCTGCAGGCCAAGGCGAGCGTGCTCGTCTTCGACGCCGCGCCGCCGCCGCCGCCGCGCGCGCTCGACGGCGCCTGCGCCTCGACCCTCGCCTTCGAGCTCAGCGACGGGCCGAGCCGGCTGATCGTCAATTGCGGCGGCGCCGGCGAGGCGCAAGGGCGCGCTGCCGGCCGGCCTGGTCCATGCGCTGCGCACCACCGCCGCCCATTCGACGCTGACCCTGGGCGACCGCAACTCGACCGCGATCCACGAGGACGGCTCGCTCGGCAAGGGCGTCGGCGAGGTCGAGCTGGTCGCGCGACGAGACCGCCGGCGTCGGCCGGGTCGAGGCGAGCCATGACGGCTATGTCCGCCGCTTCGGCCTGATCCACGAGCGCCGGCTCAACCTGTCCGGCGACGGCCGCGATGCTCGGCGGCGAGGACCGGCTGATCGCCGGCCGGCCGCCGGCGGCGCGCGCGAGCCGGTGCCCTTCGCGGTCCGCTTCCACCTCGCGCCCGGCGGTCGAGGTGACCACGCACCGCCGACGGCCAGGGCGCGCTGCTGCGCGCTGCGCGGCGGCGCGGTCTGGCAGTTCCGCTGCCGCGGCGGCCAGCTCGTCGGTCGAGGACAGCCTCTGGATCGACGGCGAGGCGCGGCCGCACGCGACGCTCCAGCTCGTCGTCGCCGGCGAGACGCCGGCCGAGGGCATGACCATCTCGCTGGGAGCTCAAGCGGGCGTCCTGACGCAAGCGTTGACGCATTCGAAGGAACGACCATGACGGACGTGAAGATCGCCCGCGCCCTGCTGTCCGTCTCGGACAAGACCGGGCTCGTCGAGCTGGGCCGGGCGCTGGCGCGGCACGGCGTCGAGCTGGTCTCGACCGGCGGCACCGCCAGGGCGCTGCGCGAGGCGGGGCTCGACGGTGCGCGACATCTCCGATCTCACCGGCTTTCCCGAGATGATGGACGGGCGGGTGAAGACGCTCCACCCCAAGGTCCATGGCGGCCTGCTCGCGCGTGCGCGACGATCCCGAGCATGCCGCGGCGATGGCCGAGCACGGCATCGGCGCGATCGATCTGGTCGTGGTCAATCTCTATCCCTTCGCTCGAGACCGTGGCGAAGGGCGCCGGCGCGCGACGAGATCATCGAGAATATCGACATTGGCGGCCCCTCGATGGTCCGCTCGGCCGCCAAGAACCACGCCTATGTCGCGATCGTCACCGATCCGGCCGATTATGCCGAGCTGATCGCGGCGCTCGACGAGAGCGGCGGCATGACGTCGCTCGATCTTCGCAAGCGCCTCGCCGCCAAGGCCTTCGCCGCGACCGCCGCCTATGATGCGATGATCGCCAGCTGGTTCGCGCTTCGCCGATCAGGGCGCAGCTCTTCCCCGACACGCTGCCGCTCGGCCTGAACGCGCGGCGAGGAGCTGCGCTACGGCGAGAATCCGCACCAGAAGGCGGCGCTCTATCTGCCCGCCGGCCCGCACGGCGCGCGGCATCGCCCAGGCCGAGCAGATCCAGGGCAAGGCGCTCAGCTACAACAATTACAACGATGCCGACGCGGCGCTCGAGCTGGTCGCCGAGTTTCGCGACGCCGGCGCCGACCTGCGTCATCGTCAAGCACGCCAATCCCTGCGGCGTCGCCACCGCCGGCACGCTGCGTCGAGGCCTATGAGGCGGCCTTCGCCTGCGACAGCGTCTCGGCCTTCGGCGGCATCGTCGCGGTCAACCGCCCGCTCGACGGCGCCGACCGCCGAGGCGATCGCCGCGATCTTCACCGAAGTCGTGATCGCGCCCGACGCCGACGAGGAGGCGCGGGCGGTCTTCGCGGCGAAGAAGAATCTGCGCCTGCTGCTCACCGGCGACTCTGCCCGATCCGGCGCGCGCCGGGCTTGCCGCTGAAGTCGATCGCCGGCGGCTGGCTGGTCCAGTCGCGCGACAATGGCCGGATCGGCGCGCGACGACCTCAAGGTCGTGACGAAGCGCGCGCCGACCGAGCGGGAGCTGGCCGACTGCCTGTTCGCCTGGACGGTCGCCAAGCACGTCAAGTCGAACGCCATCGTCTATGCCAAGGACGGCGCCACCGCCGGCATCGGCGCCGGCCAGATGAACCGGCTCGAATCGGCCCGCATCGCCGCCTGGAAGGCGAAGGACGCGGCCGAGAAGGCGGGCTGGGCGGAGCCGCGCACGATCGGCTCGGCGGTCGCCTCCGACGCCTTCTTCCCCTTCGCCGACGGGCTGCTCGCCGCGGTCGAGGCGGGCGCGACCGCGGTGATCCAGCCGGGCGGCTCGATCCGCGACGAGGAAGTGATCGCCGCCGCCGACGAGGCCGGCCTGGCGATGGTCTTCACCGGCATGCGGCACTTCCGCCACTAGGGCGTGGCGGCAGGCAGCGTCGGCTCCTCGTGGCCGTGCTTGCGGAACAGGGCGCGGTCCTCGTGGGTGAAGCCGCGATACCAGACCATCAGCCGAAGGTGAGCAGGATCAGCGGCACGCCGAGGCGAGCTCGATCCATTCGAGGCAGCTGGGCAGGCGGTGAAGCCGAAGCCGACCAGGATCGCCGCCGCCGCCGCCCAGACCAGCGACCAGCGCCAGCCCTGGACCGGCGCGCCGAGCAGGCCGGCCGAGCAGCCGCGCCTTGAGGATCGAGGCCAGGCCGAGCGCCAGCGCCAGAGCGAGCGCCGCGCCGGCCGCCTGATAGGCCTGGAGCTCGGCTCGGCGCGAGCGGCAGCGACGCGCATCGCCGACGATGATCGCGACGGTGAGCACCGCCTGGGTCGCGATCATCAGCAGCGAGATCATCAGATTGCGGTGCCGCGCGACATAGACGAGCGCCGCCTCCGACACCGCCGCGGTCGCCGCGACCACCTCGGCGGCGAGCAGGAAGGCGAGCGCGCGCGGTGCCGCCGACGAACTGCGGCGCCGACCAGGCCCATCACCGCCTCGCCCGGAATGCCGAGCGCGAGCGCGATCGCGGCCTGGGCGGCGATGATCCAGAAGCCGACCTGGCGCACCTGCCGGGCGACCGCCGCCTTGTCGCCCTCGGCGAGCTTCTGGGTGATGACCGGCGCGAGGATCGGATCGAAGCTGGTCTTCAGCTTCTGCGGCAGCGAGGCGACCTGCTGCGCGACATAATAGACGCCGACGAATGCGGCGCGACGAACAGGCCGAGGATGGCGATGTCGAGCCGGCGCGAGCCCCATTCGATCGCGTCGGCGGCGGCGAGCGGCATGTTGCGCCGCGCCACCGCGAGCAGCGTCGGCCGGATTGGGCTGCCAGCCGCGCGGCAGGCCGTAGCTGCGGAACAGCCGCCACAAGGCGGCGGCGAGCCCGGCCGACGACCGAGACGACATAGGCGATGATCAGGCCGTCGCGCTGGAAATGGGTGAAGATGAGCGCGCCGGCGGCGATGCTGATCATCCAGGGCTCGACGATCGCGCGGACGTGGACGGTCGAGGCGACGTCGTGGCGATAGGCGAGCGCGGCGAGCGCGATGTCGGCGCCGGCGATGCCGAAGATGACCAGCGGCAGCAGCCATTCCGCGCCCCTGATGTCGCCGGCCGGGAACATCGCCTGCGGGAAGAGCATCAGGATCGCGCTCGCGACCGCCGAGGCGATGAAGGCGGCGAGCAGCCCGTCCGAGACGACGCAGACATGCGGCTGGTCGGTGGTCGACAGCTGCTGGGCGAGGCCGCGCTTCAGGCCCAGCGTGGCGAGCTGGGCGGCGAGCTCGATGACGATCACCGCATAAGCGAAGCGGCCGAGCAGCTCCGGCCCGTAGAAGCGGCCGGCGATGAACAGGAAGGGGAGGCGCGCGGCGAGCCGGAGCAGGAAGCCGAAGAAATTGGTCCGCCCGCCCTTGGCCAGCGCGGCGATGTCCGTCGTCGGGCGCGGGCGCGGCATCGCTCAATGCGCGGCGCCCCAGTTCGGGCCGGTGCCGATCTCGACGCCGAGCGGCACGCTCAGCGTGATCGCCGGCTCGGCGGCGCGCTCCATGACGTCGCCGGATCACCGCCGTGGCGGCCTCGATCTCGCCTTCGGGCACTTCGAAGACCAGCTCGTCATGGACCTGCATCAGCATGCGCGTGCCGGCCGAGGCCCTCGGCGGCGAGCGCCGGGCCCATCCGCGCCATCGCCCGCTTGATGATGTCGGCGGCGGTGCCCTGGATCGGCGCGTTGATCGCGGCGCGCTCGGCGCCCTGGCGCTCGTGCTGGACCTTGGACTTGATCCGCGGGAAATGGGTCTTGCGGCCGAACAGGGTGGTGGTGAAGCCGGTCTCGCGCACCTCGGGCAGCGTGTCGGCGATATAGCGCGAGATGCCCGGGAAGCGCTCGAAATAGCGGTCGATGATCGCCTGCGCCTCGTCGGCGGTGACGCCGAGCCGGCCCGCCAGGCCCCAGCGCGAAATGCCGTAGAGGATGGCGAAGTTGATCGTCTTGGCCGAGGCGCGGGTGTCGCGGTTGACCGCGCCGAACAATTCCCGCGCGGTCATGTTGTGGATGTCGTCGCCGCGCGCGAACGCCTCGCGCAGCTGCGGCACGTCGCAGATATGGGCGGCGAGGCGCAGCTCGATCTGGCTGTAATCGGCCGACAGCATGACATGGCCGGGCTCGGCGATGAAGGCGTCGCGGATGCGCCGGCCGATCTCGGTGCGGATCGGGATGTTCATGAGATTGGGGTCGGTCGAGGCGAGCCGGCCGGTCTGCGCGCCCGACAGGCTGTAGCTGGTGTGGACGCGGCCGGTCTCGCGGTTGATCTGCTCCTGCAGCGCGTCGGTATAGGTGCTCTTCAGCTTGGTGAGCTGGCGCCAGTCGAGCACCAGCTGGGCGATCGGCACGCCCTCGCGCGACAGCCGCTCCAGCTCGGTGACGTCGGTCGACCAGGTGCCGGACTTGCCCTTGCGCCCGCCCGGACAGGCCCATCTGGTTGAACAAGATGTCGCCGAGCTGCTGCGGGCTGCCGATCGTGAACTTGCAGCCGGCCTCGCCGCAGATCCGCTCCTCGAGCGCGGCGATCTGGACGTTGAACTCGGCCGACAGCGCTCTTCAGCACGTCGCGGTCGACCTTGACCCCGTCGCGCTCCATCGCGCCGACCACCGCGACCATCGGCCGGTCGACCATCTCGTAGACCCGGGTCACCTTCTCGAACGGCAGCCGCGTCCGGAAGCGCATCCACAGCCGCAGCGCGACGTCGGCATCCTCGGCGGCATATTCGGTCGCCTTGTCGACCTGCACCTTGTTGAAGGTGATCTGCTTCTGCCCGGTCCCGCACAGATCCTTGAAGGCGATGCAGTCGTGGTCGAGATGCTTCTTCGCGAGATCGTCGAGCGCGTGGCTGTTGAGGCCGCCGGCGTCGAGGTTGAAGCTCATCACCAGCGTGTCGTCATAGGGCGCGACGCTGATGCCGCGGCGGTTGAGCACGACCCAGTCGAACTTGAGATTGTGGCCGATCTTGAGGACCGCCGGATCCTCGAGCAGCGGCTTCAGCTTCGCCAGCACCAGCGTCGGCGGCAAGCTGGTCGGGCCGCTCGGCGAACATGTCGTCGCCGCCATGTTCGAGCGGGATGTAGCAGGCCTTGTTGCAGTCGGTGGCGAGGCTGATCCCGACCAGTTTGGCGGAGACGCAGTCGCGCCCGTCGGTCTCGGTGTCGAACGCGACCCGGCCGCTCGCGCGACGCCTCGGCGATCCAGCGGTCGAGCGCGGCCTCGTCGGTGACGGTCTCGTAGAGCGAGCGGTCGATCTTCGGCTCGGGCCGGACCTCGGCCTGGGTCGGCGCCTGCGACGGCGCGCGCGGCCGCCTGCGACTGGGCGCCGAGCCGGGCGAGCAGCGAGCGGAAGCCGTGATGCTCGAGGAATTCGCGCAGCGGCTCCTCGGGAATGCCCTTCATCGCCAGCGCCTCGAGCGGCTCGGGCAGCGGCGAGTCGCAGATCAGCCGACCAGCTCGCGCGACAGCCGCGCCTTGTCGGCATGCTCGATCAGATTGTCGTGCAGCTTCGAGGCTTGGCATCTCCGCGACATGCGGCGAGCACGCCTTCGACGTCGCCATATTGCTGGATCAGCTTGCGAGGCGGTCTTCGGGCCGATGCCGGGCACGCCCGGGACGTTGTCGACGCTGTCGCCCATCAGCGCCAGCACCTCGCCGACCTGCTCGGGCGGCACGCCGAACTTCTCGATCACCTCCTCGCGGCCGATCCGCCGGTCGTTCATCGTGTCGAGCATGTCGAGCCCGGGCTCGATCAGCTGCATCAGATCCTTGTCCGAGGAGACGATGGTGACCTGCCAGCCCTCCGCCAGCGCCGCCTTGGCGTAGCAGGCGATGATGTCGTCGGCCTCGAGCCCGTCCTCCTCGAGGCAGGGGATGGAGAAGGCGCGGGTGGCGTCGCGGATCAGCGGGAATTGCGGGACCAGCTCGGGCGGCGGCGGCGGCCGGTTCGCCTTGTACTGGTCGTACATCTGGTTGCGGAACGTGCTTTCGGAGGCGTCGAGGATGACGGCGAGATGGGTCGGCCCGTCCTCCTTGTTGAGGCTCTCGGCCAGCTTCCAGAGCATGGTCGTGTAGCCGTAGACCGCGCCGACATTGAGGCCGTGCTTGTTGGTCAGCGGCGGCAGCCGGTGGAAGGCGCGGAAGATGTAGGACGAGCCGTCGACGAGATAGAGATGCGGGGAAGGCATGGGCGCGACGGTCTAGACCGAAGGTAAGGCGGCGTTCAAACATGGCCGGCTAGGGAGGCACGCGATGAACCGCCGGCATCTTCATCCTCGCGCGCCGCGCTGGCGCTGCGCTGCGCGCCGGCGCGCCGCGCCGCCGCGCAGCGCGTTCGAGCCGACCCGCTTCTCGGTCGAGGTGCGCGGGCGCGGGCCGGACGTGATCCTGATCCCGGGCCTCACCGCGGGCCGCGAGCGTCTGGCGCGGCACGGTCGCGCGCGGTGCCCGGCTATCGCTACCATCTGATCCAGGTCGCGCGGCTTCGCCGGCGCGCCGGCGCGCGGCAATGCGCGCGGCGCGATCGTGGCGCCGCTCGCCGACGAGATCGCCCGCTACATCGTCGACCGCCGGCTCGGGCGGCCGGCGATCGTCGGCCATTCGATGGGCGGCACGCTGGCGATGATGATCGCCGCGCGCCGGCCCGAGCTGGCCGGCCGGATCATGGTCGTCGACATGCTGCCGCAGCCGGCCGGCCTGTTCGGCGGCAGCGCGGCGGGCGTGGGGCCGCTCGCCGGCAGCCTCGGCAATTTGCTGGCGACGCCGGGCGGCCGGCGCCTGTTCGGCGGGCTGATGAGCGCGTTCAGCCCGCCCGACGCCGCCAACCGGCGCAGCGATCCCGACGTCGTCGGCCGCGACGATGCGCGAGCTCGCGGCGATCGACCTGACCCGCGAGCTCGCCCGCATCCGCGCGCCGCTGACCGTGGTCTACGCCTCGCCCGACCCGCGCGCCCGCGCCGCGATCGACCGCAGCTTCGCCGCGCGCCTACGCCGCGCGCCCGCGGCGCCCGCCTCGTCCGCATCGACGGCAGCGGCCACATGGTGATGCTCGACCAGCCGGCGCGGTTCCGGGCGGCGCTGAGCGGAGTTCCTTGGCGCTAGCTGGGCCGAGGTCAGCTGGCCGCCCGTCATCTCTGCGAGGTCGGCGATGCCGATCGCATTCCGACAGTGTCCGAACGCGATCGTCGAGCTCCGCGTCGACGGCCTCCGGACTACCGCAGCGCGTTCGACAGGTCTTGCACCGACATCAGCGCACGATGAGCGAACGTTCGAGTGCGTCCAGAATCGTCGGTCGAGCCGACGGATGTCGCGTGAGCATACCGCGAGAGCAGCTCGAAGCTACCGCGGGTCTGCACCGATAGGCCGTCCATGAGTCGGCTGACGGTGCGCTAGCGCTCGAACGATCTCGCGATCCCGAGCGAAAGCGGCAATTCGGCCAATGCCTTGTCGACGGATCTCCGCAGCACGCTCCTGCATCTCGGCTTCGGCCTGCAACGGTACCCGTCTACGGCGCCAGCACCGTATCCACCGCCTTGGCCAGCGTCTTCGGATAATCGAGCGTGTAATGCAGCCCGCGGCTCTCCTTGCGGTGGAGGGCGGAGCGGACGATCAGCTCGGCGATCTGCGAGCAGGTTGCGCAGCTCGATCAGGTCGGGCGTGACCCGGAAATGGCCGTAATAATCCTCGATCTCCTCGGTCAGCAGCTTGATCCGGTGCTGGGCGCGCTCGAGCCGCTTGGTGGTGCGGACGATGCCGACATAATTCCACATGAAGCGGCGGATCTCGGTCCAGTTCTGCTTGATCACCACCTCCTCGTCGGAATCGGTGACCCGGCTCTCGTCCCAGGCGCGGATCGGCGGCGGCGGCGGCAGATCGTCCCAATGCGCGGCGATATGCTCGGCCGCCGCGTCGCCGAAGACGAAGCATTCGAGCAGCGAGTTGGAGGCGAGCCGGTTGGCGCCGTGCAGGCCCGACTGGCTGACCTCGCCGACCGCGTAGAGGCCGGGCAGATCGGTGCGCCCGTCGAGATCGATGACCACGCCGCCGCAGGTATAATGCTGCGGCCGGGACGACCGGGATCGGCTCCTTGGTGATGTCGATGCCGAGCTCGAGCAGCCGCGCGTGGATGTTCGGGAAATGGCCGCTGCACGAAGTCGGGCGCGCGGTGGCTGATGTCGAGATGGACGTAATCGAGGCCGAGCCGCTTGATCTCATGGTCGATCGCGCGGGCGACGACGTCGCGCGGCGCCAGCTCCGCGCGCTCGTCGAAGTCGGGCATGAAGCGGTGGCCGGTGGTCGGGGATGCTTGAGCTGCCCGCCCTCGCCGCGCACCGCCTCGGTGATCAGGAAGTTCTTGACCTCGAGATTGTAGAGGCAGGTCGGGTGGAACTGCATGAACTCCATGTTGGAGACGCGGCAGCCCGCCCGCCAGGCCATGGCGATGCCGTCGCCGGTCGCGCCGCGCGGCGCGGTCGAGAAGAGATAGACGCGGCCCGCGCCGCCGGTGGCGAGGATGGTCGCGCGCGCGGTGAAGGTCTCGACCTTGCCCGTCTGCGCGGTTGAGCGCATAGACGCCCCAGACATGGCCGTCGCCCGAATAGCGCTCGCCGTGGCGGCTGGTGACGAGGTCGATCGCGACCATGTCGGGGATCAGGGTGATGTTGGGATTGGCCGCGGCCGCCTTCTCCAGCGCCTGCTGCACCGCCCAGCCGGTGGCGTCGTCGACATGGACGATGCGGCGGTGGCTGTGGCCGCCCTCGCGGGTCAGGTGCCAGCGCTCCTCGTCGCCCGCGTTGAACGGCACGCCGAGCGCGGCCAGCCGCTCGATCGCCGCCGGCGCGTTCTCGACGACGAACTCGACCGTGGCGCGGTTGTTGAGCCCGGCGCCGGCGATCATCGTGTCCTCGATATGGCTCTCGAACGTGTCGCCGGGCTCGAGCACCGCGGCGATCCCGCCCTGCGCCCAGCGCGGTCGAGCCGCCGGAGCTCGCCCTTGGCCAGCACCGCGACCTTGAAGCGCGGCGCGAGGTTGAGCGCCGCGGTCAGCCCGGCCGCGCCGGAGCCGATGACGAGGACGTCGAAATGCGTGCTCAGCCATCCGTGCCCGGTCGCCCGGGTCAGGTTCAGGAAGACGTCCTCCAGATCCGCCTCGCGGGTCGAGACGTCGACGATGCCGAGCCCCTCCTTCTGCAGCGCGGCGAGCACGTCGCCGGCATTGACCCGGTCCTTGCGGTAGGTGATCGCGAGCGTCCGCTCGCCCGATCAGCTCGATCTTGTCGAAGCAGGCGTTGACCGGCGCGCGCGGCGACGTCGCGGTCGACGATCACCTCGACCACCTTCTCCTGCGCCATGCCGACCAGGGTCCGGGTCGTCTCGTTGGCGATCAGCCGGCCGTGGTTGATGATCGCGATCCGGTCGCAGAGCTGCTCGGCTTCCTCGAGATAATGGGTGGTGAGGACGATCGGTGACGCCCTGCGCGTTGAGGCTGCGGACATAGTCCCAGAGCTGCTGGCGCAGCTCGACGTCGACGCCGGCGGTCGGCTCGTCGAGGACCAGGATCGGCGGCGAATGGACCATCGCCTTGGCGACCAGCAGCCGCCGCTTCATGCCGCCCGAAAGCGTGCGCGCATAGGCGTCGGCCTTGTCCTCGAGCTGCATCGCGCGGAGCAGCTCCATCGTCCGGCGGTCGCGCCTTGGGGACGCCGTAGAGCCCGGCCTGGATCTCCAGCGCCTCGCTTGGGCGTGAAGAAGGGATCGAACAAGATCTCCTGCGGCACGATGCCGATCGAGCGCTTGGCGTTGCGCGGATGCTCGTCGATGTCGAAGCCCCAGATCGTGGCGCTGCCGCCGCGTCTTGGTGACCAGCCCGGCGAGGATGTTGATCAGGGTCGACTTGCCGGCGCCGTTGGGGCCGAGCAGGCCGAAAATGCCGCCGCGCGGCACGTCGATGGTGACCCCGTCGAGCGCGCGCTTGCCGCCGGCATAGGTCTTCTGCAGGTCGAGGATCGAAATGGCGGCTTCGGACATGGCGCGACGGAATAGCGGGACTTTCCCGCCTAGCGAAGCGGATTGTCCTTCGCTAAGGCGCGGGCCATGGCCGACCGACCCGTTCACGCCCGAAATCGTCTATGCCGACAGCCGCCGCGTCGCCTGCGACGGCGCCGACCGAGACCGCGCCCGCGCTCGGCCATCCGCGCGTCTAGCTGCAGATCGACGAGAAGGGCTATGTCGATTGCGGCTATTGCGACAAGCGCTTCATCCTGCAGGGGCGGCCCGGCCGACGAGGGTGCATCAGCCGGCCTGACCGCCCTATATCGACGCGATGAGCACCGATCCCCGCCGCTTCCTCTATCGCCCCGACGGCCTCGATCCCGACGCCGCGCTCCGCCTCACCGCCGACGCGCTCAAGGGCTGCGACGATGGCGAGCTCTATCTCCAATATACCGCGTCGGAGAGCTTCGGCTTCGACGACGGCCGGCTGAAGACCGCCGATTTCAACACCCAGGCCGGCTTCGGCCTGCGCGGCGTCTCGGGCGAGACCACCGCCTTCGCCCAGGCCAACGAGCTTCAGCGAAGCCGCGATCCGCCGCGCCGCCGAGACGATGGCGGTGCTCGATCCGGCCAGGGCGCCGCGCCCCGGCCCGCCGCGGCGGACCAACGCCAGGCTCTATACCGATGCCGATCCGCTGAGCCTGATCCCCTTCGCGCAGAAGGTCGCGCTCTGCCAGGAGATCGACGCCGCCGCCCGCGCCCGCGATCCGCGCGTCGCCCAGGTCTCGGTGGCGCTGGCCGGCTCGTGGAGCGTGATCGACATCGTCCGCGCCGACGGCTTCGTCGCCCACGACGTGCGGCCGCTGGTCCGGCTCAACGTCCAGATCGTCGTCGAGCAGAACGGCCGGCGCGAGACCGGCTATCACGGCCTCGGCGGCCGCTATCTCTATGACGATCTGTTCGAGCCGGCGACCTGGAACCGGGCGATCGACATGGCGCTCGCCCAGGCGCTGGTGAACCTCGAATCGGTCGCCGCGCCGGCCGGCGAGATGACGGTCGTGCTCGGCCCGGGCTGGCCCGGCGTGCTGCTGCACGAGGCGATCGGCCATGGCCTCGAGGGCGATTTCAACCGCAAGGGCACGTCGGCCTTCTCCGGCCGGATCGGCGAGCGGGTCGCGGCGCCCGGCGTCACCGTGATCGACGACGGCTCGATCGGCGACCGGCGCGGCTCGCTCACCATCGACGACGAGGGCACGCCGACCCAGCGCAACGTGCTGATCGAGGACGGCATCCTCAAGGGCTATATCCAGGACCGGCTCAACGCCCGGCTGATGGGCGTCGCGCCGACCGGCAACGGCCGCCGCGAGAGCTTCGCCCATGCGCCGATGCCGCGCATGACCAACACCTTCATGCTCGGCGGCGGGACGATCCCGCGCGAGATCCTCGCCCGCGCGAAGAACGGCATCTACGCCAAGAGCTTCGGCGGCGGCCAGGTCGACATCACCTCGGGCAAGTTCGTCTTCTCCTGCACCGAGGCCTACCAGATCGAGAACGGCCGGCTCGGCGCGCCGATCAAGGGCGCGACCCTGATCGGCGACGGCCCGACCGTGCTCACCAGGGTGGCGGCGATCGGCGACGACATGGCGCTCGACGAAGGCGTCGGCATCTGCGGCAAGGGCGGCCAGTCCGTCCCCGCCGGCGTCGGCCAGCCGACCCTGCTGATCGAGGGCCTCACGGTCGGCGGCACGGCGGCGTGAGCCGAAGCCTGGGTCCAGGACGTCCTCGATTTCTGGTTCTCCCATGGCTGGGACGATTGGTGGAAGGCCGATCCCGGCGTTCGACGCCGAGATCCGCGAGCGCTTCCGCGACGCTCTGGGAGGAGCAGCGCGAGAACGTGCCCGAGCATTTCCTGGGCTCGGCCGACGAGGCGCTCGCCGCCGTGATCCTGTTCGACCAGTTCCCGCGCAACATGTTCCGCGGCCATGCCGACCAGTTCTCGACCGATCCGCTCGCGCTCGCCGTCGCCAAGGGCGCGGTCGAGCGCGGCTATGACGACGGCATGACGCCGGAGCGGCGCGGCTTCCTCTACATGCCGTTCCAGCACAGCGAGGATCTGCGCGACCAGCGCCAGTCGCTGCTTCTGTTCACCGCGTTGGGCGATGCCGAGCAGCTCGATTATGCGCGCAAGCATCACGACGTGATCGAGCGCTTCGGCCGCTTCCCGCATCGCAACGCGATGCTCGGCCGCAAGCCGACCGCGATCGAGGCGGCGGCGGGCGACGTGGTGCCCTGGTAATGGCGCTGGTCGAGGCCGCCCGCTATTTCAACGCGCTTCGAGGCGAGCCTCGCCAAGGCGCGGCTCGACGCGGCCGACATACCAAGCTTCCTCTTCGACATGGAGATGAACTGGGGCGGCGCGGATCTCGGCGTCGTGCCGGTCCGGCTGATGGTCGACGACGAGGATTATGCGGAGGCGCGGCGGATCCTCGCTAGCCCAGATACGGCCTGAGCGGCGCCAGATCGTAGCCCGCCGCCGCGGCTTTCCCGATCAGCTCTTCGCCGTCCGCCCCCTCCCGCGCGCGAGCGAGCGCCCAGGCAAAGGTCGAGCGCGTACCCGATGGCAGAAGGCGAGCGTACGGCCCTCGCTCGCCGCCAGCGCCCGTGCCATCTCCTCGACCTGCTCCGGCGTCGGCAGGTTCGCGAACGGGAATGTGCCGATAGTCGAGCCCGGCCGCGCGCGCCGCCGCCTCGATCTCGGCGCCGGCGGCTGGTCCGGCTCCTCGCCGTCGGGGCGGTTGTTGACGATCAGGGTCACGCCCGCCGCTTTCGCGTCGGCGACGTCGCCGGGTTCGATCTGCCGGCGACACCAAGGTCCTCTCGTCGAGGATGCGAAAGCTCATGCCGCCTCCCAACTGCCGATCAACTTGACGAAGGCGTCGCCATAGCGCTCCAGCTTGGCTGCGCCGACGCCGGAGATGCGCGACAAGGCGAGCGCGTCGTCGGCTTCGCCGCCGCCATCTCGCGCAAGGTGCTGTCGTGGAAGATGACGTAGGGCGGCACGCCCGCCTCGGCGGCAAGCTCGCGGCGCCGCGCGCGCAGCGCCTCGAACAGCGGATCGTGCGGATATTCGCGCGCCGTGCGGTCGCGGCGCGCGCGTCCGCTTCGGCGGCAGCACGATCTCGACCTTCTCGCTCGCCCTTCAGGATCGGCTTGGCGCCGGGGCCGAAGGAAAGGCCGCCAAAATCGTCGGCGCGCAGCGCGTCGCGGGCCAGCAGGGCGCGGGCGACCGGCTTGACCAGCGCCAGCTCCTCCTCGTCGGCGATGCCGAACACGCTGAGCCGGTGATGGCCGAAATTCATGCACCTTGTCGGTCTCGCGGCCGGCGAGCACGTCGGTCAGATGGCCGATGCCGAAGCGCATCTCGGTGCGGAAGGCGGCCGAGAGCAGTTTCTGCGCGGTCGTGGTCGCGTCGATCGCCTGCGGCGGGCTCGAGGCAATTGTCGCAATTGCCGCAGGCGGCGGGCGGATCCTCGCCGAAATGGCGAAGCAGGATCGCGCGGCGGCAGCCCGCGGTCTCGACCAGGGTGGCGAGCGCGTTCAGCCGCTCGCGCTCGCCGGCGCGGCGGCTCTCCTCGACCTCGGTCTCGATCCGCCGCCGGGCGCGGGCGAAATCCTCGGCGCCCCAGAACAGCCAGGCCTCGGCCGGCTCGCCGTCGCGGCCGGCGCGGCCGGTCTCCTGATAATAGGCCTCGATCGACTTGGGCAGGCCGGCATGGGCGACGAAGCGCACGTCCGGCTTGTCGATGCCCATGCCGAAGGCGATGGTCGCGACCATCACCATCTCCTCGGAGGTGACGAACGCGGCCTGGTTGCGCGCCCGGACCGGCGGCTCGAGCCCGGCATGATAGGGCAGCGCCGGCCGTCCCGTCTGCGGCGAGCTGCTCGGCCAGCTTCTCGGTCTTGTCGCGGCTCGGCGCGTAGACGATGCCCGGCCCCGGCTGCTCGGCGAGCAGCGCCTTGAGCTGCGTCGCCACGCCGTCGCGCGGCCGGACATGATAGCGGATGTTGGGCCGGTCGAAGCCGGCGACGATCAGCCCGTCTTCGGGGATGCCGAGCTGGACCAGGATGTCCTCGCGCGTGCGCCGGTCGGCGGTCGCGGTCAGCGCGAGCCGCGGCACCTCGGGGAAGGCGTCGAGCAAGGGCAGCAGCAGCCGGTAATCGGGCCGGAAGTCATGGCCCCATTCGGAGACGCAATGCGCCTCGTCGATCGCGATCAGCGCCAGCGGGATGCGCGCGATCAGATCGCGGAAGCCCTCGCCCGTCGCCCGCTCGGGCGCGACGTAGAGCAGTTCGAGCTCGCCGCGCCGCAGCCGCTCGACCGTCTCGGCGCGATTGTCGTCGGCCGAGGTCAAGGCCGCCGCCCGCAGCCCGAACGCCTCGGCGGCGCGGATCTGGTCGTGCATCAGCGCGATCAGCGGCGAGATGACGAGCACCGTCCCCTCGAGCGCCAGCGCCGGCACCTGGTAGCAGAGCGACTTGCCCGCGCCGGTCGGCATCACGGCGAGCGTGCGCTTGCCGGCCATGACGCGGTCGATCACGTGTTCCTGGACGCCGCGAAAGTCCGGGAAGCCGAACGTGTTGCGAAGGATCTGGAGCGGCGTCGTCACCGAACCCGCAAAGCCGCCGCCCGAGGAAAAGTCGAGTCGCATTCACGCTCTTTAGGTGGAACGAAAGAAGAACTCTAGCCAGGCTGGATCCGATGCGTCACGCACAAGTGGGCGTGCGCCCCGGGGGCCAGGCGATGAAGCGGAAGTCCGAAAGCTCGATCCGCTCGATCTGATGCGGCCAATGTTCGTAGCTCGGCGAGTGCGGGAGCACCACACAGACGTCGGTGTGCCGCGTCCGCCCGCCGCCCTGCATTCGCGCGCGGTAGCGCAGGGCTCGGCCCTGTCCGTTCTCGACGACCAGCAACATGTGCCGATCCGCGATCGAGAGGAAGCGCATACGCAGCTCATCGGGCGGAATCGGATCCGGCCGGGCTCCGTCATCGACGTTGAGCGGTATGCCTTCCGGCACCGGCGCATCCGGTGGAGTCATGCCGGCCAGGTGGCGGGCGGCGGAAAGGTCGAACCGGCTCCAGACCGCGCGGCCGCGCACGGGGGGTCCAATCCGCCCGCCCTCATCGAAGCGGACGGTCACCGCCTCGCCCGGTGCGAGGCTGATCGACGGTATCTCCTGTGCGCCGGCGGGCGTCGCGGCGAGCAGGGCGGCGATGAAAAGAGCGTGGCGCATCGGCGCAGGATTGCAGCTTTGGATGGAATCGCAAGCTATTCCGCCGCCTGCGCTTCTTCCGCCTCGCGCTCGCTCTGCTGGCGGGCCCACATGTCGGCGTAGAGGCCGTTCTTGCGCAGCAGCTGGGCGTGGGTGCCGCGCTCGGCGACGCGGCCCTCGTCGAGCACGACGATCTGGTCGGCGTCGACCACGGTCGACAGGCGGTGGGCGATGACGATGCAGGTGCGGCGCGCGGCGACGTCGCGCAGCGTCTCCTGGATCGCCGCCTCGGTGCGGCTGTCGAGCGCGCTGGTCGCCTCGTCGAGGATCAGGATCGGCGGGTCCTTGAGCAGCGTGCGGGCGATGGCGACGCGCTGCTTCTCGCCGCCCGACAGCTTGAGCCCGCGCTCGCCGACCATCGATTCATAGCCCTGGGGCAGCTCGGCGATGAAATCGTGGATCGCGGCGCCCTTGGCGGCGGCCTCGATCTCGGCCTGGGTCGCGCCGTCGCGGCCGTAGCCGATATTGTAGCCGATCGTGTCGTTGAACAGCACCGTGTCCTGCGGGACGATGCCGAGCGCGGCGCGCAGGCTCGCCTGGGTGACCTTGGCGATGTCCTGGCCGTCGATCGTGATCCGGCCCGCCGTCGGCTCGTAGAAGCGGAAGAGCAGCCGCGACAAGGTCGATTTGCCCGCGCCCGACGGGCCGACGACGGCGGTCATCGTGCCCGGCTGCACCTCGAGGTCGATGCCCTTCAGGATCTCGCGGCTCGGGCTCGTAGCCGAAGTGCACGTCCTCGAAGCGGACATGGCCGGCCGCGACGCCGAGCGCGGGCGCGCCGGGCGCGTCGACGATCTCGGCCGGGCGTGTCGATCAGGTCGAACATCGCCTCCATGTCGATCAGGCCCTGGCGGATCGTGCGATAGACCAGCCGAGCATGTCGAGCGGCCGGAAGAGCTGCGGCGAGCAGGGTGTTGACCAGCACGACGTCGCCGGCGGTGAAGGCGGCCGCGGCTCCAGCCCCAGACGGTGAAGCCCATCGCGCCGGCCATCATCAGATTGGTGATCAGCGACTGGCCGATGTTGAGCCAGGCGAGCGAGGTCTCGTTCTTGCACCGCGGCGTCGGCATAGGCGCCGCACGGCGCGGCCGTAGCGCCGCGCCTCGCGCTCCTCGGCGCTGAAATATTTGACCGTCTCGTAATTGAGCAGCGAATCGACCGCGCGGGCGATCGCCTGGTTGTCGAGCTCGTTCATCTCGCGCCGCAGCTTGGTCGCGCCAGTCGGTGACCGACGCGGGTGAAGCAGATATAGAGCGACGACCATGACCAGGGTCGCGACGACCAGGCCGGCGCCGAACTTGACGCCAGAAGATGACGCAGATCGCGGCCAGCTCGATGATCGTCGGCGCGATGTTGAACAGCAGGAAATAGAGCATCATGTCGATGCTCTTGGTGCCGCGCTCGACGATCTTGGTGAGCGCGCCGGTGCGCCGCTCGAGGTGGAAGCGCAGCGACAGATCGTGGATGTGGCGGAAGACGCTCTCGGCCAGCCGCCGGGTGGCGTCCTGCCCGACCCGCTCGAAGATGGCGTTGCGCACATTGTCGAACAGCACGCCGCCGAAGCGCGCGGCGGCATAGGCGGCGACCAGGGCGATGGCGAGGCCGACCGCCGCGCTCCATGCCCGGCCGTCATCCGGTCGATCGCTCGCCTTGTAGGCGAACGGCATGACCAGAGTGGCGCCCTTGGCGGCGAAGCACGAGGATCACCGCGAAGACGACGCGCGCCTTCAGCCCCGGCGCGCCGGCCGGCCACAGATAGGGGAGGAAGCGCCGCAGCGCGGCCAAAGCCCGGATCGGCCTTGCCCGTCGCTTCCGTCGCATCGTCCGTCATGTTCGTCGCTAGATAGGCGAGCGCCGCGCCAATCCCAAGTAACGGACGCGAAACGTTGGGAACCGGAGGCCCGCGCGCGCATTGGGCCTCGCAAGGGAGCGGGACGTGGAACCTCTATTGTTCGTGATGGCGATCCTGGGCTGCGGCGAAAGCGACGCGGCCGTGCCGCGAGGTGCGCATCGACCAGGCCCGCTATCGCAGCGAGGCCGCCTGCGTCGCCGCGACCGAAGCGGCGCTGATGCGCCACGACGATCTCGTCTTCCCGACGGTCGTCGCCCACTGCCGCCCGGCCGGCGCGCGCCCGGCGGCCGCTGCGCGGCAGCGAGGTCATGATGCCCGAGGCGCGCCCGCTGGCCCGGCCGCGCTACGCGTCGGCGCGTGTGCCGGGATCGACCCGCTGATCGTAAGCGTGAAGATCGGATTTCGCGGCTAGGATTATTCGCATGAGACTCCGCGCGCAGCTTCGCCGGGCTGCGCCCAGTCCATCGCTTGAACGCATGCGAAAATGCCGCCGGGTCGGAGAAGCCGACGAGATAGGCGGTCTCGTTACTACCCACACCTTCCTGCCGCCCAGATAGTCGAGCGCCAGCTCGGTCCGACCACGGCTGAATCCTGCGATCATGCTTTTCATGCGTGAAGTCATGTTAATTGCTGTCCTAGCCGGCTAACGCTTCAGGACAGACGCCGCACCCTGGCGCGTATAGCCGCCATGCGGCGATCGAAGTCAGAGGAGCGATCATGCCTGCTGATCAAGCCGAGACGACCGGACCCGCCGGCGCATCGTCCGCGGCCCCGGGGAGCGAGGTCTCACTATTCCACCTCTACGCCCTCAGGGCGCTCTATTTCATGATCGCCCTGTTCCTGCTCTCGACGATCGGGCCGCGACTGATGGAGCCGCCGCCCACGCCGATGACCGGCGCCGCCCGCGCCTTGTTCACGGCGCTGGGGCTGCTCGCCGCGCTGGGCGTCAGATATCCGCTGCGGATGCTGCCGGTCATGCTGTTCGAATTCGCCTGGAAGGCGCTCTGGATGGCCTTCATCGGCTTGCCGCTCTGGGCCGATGGCCAACTCGATGCGGACAATGCGGAGACGTTCAAGGCGGTCCTGATAACCCTCGTCCTGGTCCCGATCGCGCTCCCCTGGCGCTACTTGTGGGTGAATTATGTGAAGCGGCGGGGGGACCGGTGGCGGTGAGCGGCGGCGCGCGTGCCTAGATCGTCCCGCTGATCGTCAGGGTGAAGACCGGGCCGTAGAAGCGGTCGCGGTCCTCGGTGAACAGCATGTTGCTGTTGGTGGCGTTGCGCCGGCCGTCGAAGAAGGTGCGGCTGAAGCTCTCGTTGGTGTCGAGCAGATTGTCGACGCGTGGCCGCGCACCGTCAGCCCGAACACGTTCTTATGCTCGACGAACACGCCGAGGCTGCCCGGCGTGTCGAGGAAGTGGAAGCGCTGGTCGAGCCGGAAGCCCGGCGACTGGCGATATTGGAAGACGCTCGCGCCATAGGCCCATTGCGTGCGCGGCACGTCGTGGCGGAAGCTGATGTCGAGCTGGCGGGTCATGGTCTCGTTGAACGGCCGGCTGAACGCCGGTCAGCGGATCGGTCGAGCCGGGTCGCTGGAATTGCAGGTTCATGTCGAGCTTGGCGCCGCGCCAGCCGATCGGATCGAAGTTGAAGGTGCTCGTCCATTGCAGGCCGAGCAAGGTGGCGGTGCCGTCGAGATTGCCGGGCGACTGGCCGGTGGCGCCGATCGGGATGACGTCGACGATGTCGGTGATCAGCCGGCCGTAGAGCCGCGCCGTCGCCGTGCCCCAGGGGCCGAGATTGCGGGTCGCCTGGATCTGCGCGTTCCAGCTTTGCGGCGGCACCAGATTGGCGTTGCCGGCATTGGTGGTGCCGCGCGCTGACGTTGGCCGAGGCGACGAAATCGAAGAAGTTGAGCTGGCCGACGACGCGCTCGATCCGGGCGCTGATGTCGAGGCCGGGCCGCGGCCGCCAGGCGAGGTTGAGGAAGCCCTTGGGCCGGTAGAAGGTGCGGGTGAGGCCGCCGGCGCCCGTCCTGGCTCAACTCCGAATATTCGCCGCCCAGCGAGGCCTGCAGGGTCAGGTTGGAGGAGAGCGGCGCGGCCGTAGGTGAGCATCGCTTCGGCGCGCCGCTCCTGCACCGATCGCGGCGCTGTTGGGGAAGGGAACGGGCTGGAAATCGCCGGTCGCGTCGAGCGTCGAACAGGCCGTTGGTCGACGTCGAGCCGGTTGAGCGCGCCCTCGACGCTGACCTGCCAGTCGGCGCCGCCGCCGCGCCAGCGATATTCGCCGCGCAGCGATCGTCTCGGTCTCGTCGGCGATCTGGGTGAAGCGCTGGCCCTGCGGTCGGGCGTGCCGTCGGCGAAGGTCTGGGTCAGGGTCTGGCGATAGGGGCTGTGCTCGAAGCGGCGGAGGCCGATCAGCTTCAGCCGGCCGCCGCCGAGGCCGAACTCGTAATCGCCGCCGAGCTCGTAATTATATTCGCGCTCGCTGCTCGCGCAGGATGCCGGTCGCGGTCGGGCTGGCCCGGGCCCGGAGCGCAGCGAATCCTCGTCGAGGTCGAGGTTGATAGAAGCCGAAGGCGGCATTGGCGTTGAGGATCGAGCCGTCGCCGAAATCGCGGCGGATCGTGCCGCCGACAGGCGCGGCTGCGTCGCCGTCGACGAACAGCACCTCGTCGCGGCGGTCGAGGATGGTCGCCGGCGGGGTCGTCACCAGCTCCGGCCCGGCATTGCCGTTGCGGAAGCTGTCGTTGCGCAGGCTCAAAGTGATATTGGGTGCCGCCGAGCGAGCCGTTGATCGAGACCTCGCCGTTGAGCAGCCGCGCCGGCGTCCGCCGCGCGCGGATCTGCGGCCGCCAGACGTAATTGCCGGAAAGGCCGCGCGAGAGCGGTGATCACGTTGGCGACCTGGCCGGTCAGGCCGGAAATGTTCAGCGTCGCGCCGTCGACGATCTCGATCCGGGTGACGTTGGTGGCGCTGATCCGGCCGCAGCTCGGTGAAGATGTCGGTCGATTTGCCCGAGAAGCGCTCGCCGTTGATCAGCACGTTGCCGGTCGCCTGGCCGAGGCCGCGGCGCTCGGTGTCGCTTTCGTCGATCGAGAAGCCCGGCACGTTGTTCAGCATGTCGAGCGCGTTGCGCGGCGCGAAGCGGGCGAAATCGGCGGGCGTGTAGGTGCGCGCGCCCTGCGTCGCGCGCGCGGCGCGACCGGCGGCGGCGCGTCGCCGGCGGCGGCGTCTCGGCCGGCGGGCGCCGGCGGCTCGGGATCCTGGGCGAGCGCCGGCGCGGCCGAGCCGAGCAGGACGAGCAAAAGCGCCTGGCGGCCGTGGCGGACCGCGTTCAACCGCGACATTGGATTACCCTCCCTTGGGCCGTCGTCCCCTACGGCGGTTGCGATCGGTGCGCGCTACATTTGTAGCACTACAATTGGCCCGTCAACCTGAACGCCAGCCTAACGGCGGCGACCGGCGGCGCGACGGAACGGCTTTTCGACAAAGCGGTTTTTCCCTTCGACCAAGGCAGAGGAAATGCATCATGGCCGAAACCGAAACCGTCGAGATGATCCACGAGGACGATCTCCCCGGCCATGAGAGCGAGCTCGAGCCCAAGCCCGACTGGGAGCCGCTCTATCCGGGCTCCGGGCCGGCTCGACGGCAAGGTCGCCTTGATCACCGGCGCCGACAGCGGCATCGGCCGCGCGGTCGCCGCCCTGTTCGCGCGCGAGGGCGCCGACATCGCCATCCTCTATCTGTGCGAGCATGACGACGCGGCCAGGACGAAGCAGATCGTCGAGGCGCGAGGGCCGCAAGGCGATCACCATCGCCGGCGACCTCGGCGACAAGGATTTTTGCGACAAGGCGGTCGAAGGAGGTGGTCGACGAAGCTCGGCGGCATCGACATCCTCGTCAACAATGCCGGCGAGCAGCATCCCGACAAGGACATTACCGACATCACCGAGGAGCAGCTGAAGCGCACCTTCCAGACCAACATCTTCTCGATGTTCTTCCTGACCCAGGCGGCGCGGCCGCACCTCAAGAAGGGCGCGGCGATCGTCAACTGCACCTCGGTCACCTCGTACCAGGGCTCGGAGGAGCTGCTCGACTACAGCGCGACCAAGGGCGCGATCACCGCCTTCACCCGCTCGCTCTCCGAAAATCTGGTCGGCGACGGCATCCGCGTGAACGCGGTCGCGCCCGGGCCGATCTGGACGCCGCTCAACCCGTGCGGCGGCGCGTCCGCACGAGAAGATCAAGAAGTTCGGCAAGAACACGCCGATGGGCCGGCCCGGCCAGCCCAACGAGGTCGCGCCCAGCTTCCTGTTCCTCGCCTGCGAGGATTCGCAGCTACATGTCGGGCCAGGTCCTCCACCCCAATGGCGGGACGATCGTCGGCAGCTAGACCCTTCGCCGCGGGCCGCATATAGCATTGGGATCGAAACGGGGAGGCGGACATGCGGGCGATCGCGGGAATTGTTGCCGGGCTGATCGTCGGCTTCCTCGTCGCGATCGTCGTCGGGGTCGTCGTCTTCGGCGCCGCCGGGACCGCGGCGCCGAGCCCGGGGAACGTCAACCTGTCCGATCCGCGGCGGGTCGCTCGAGATTTTCGCGGAGCTTCCGGCGGGCGCCAAGATCGGGCTGATGCTTGCCTGGTTCGGCGCCGCATTGGTCGGCGCGGCCGTCGCCAAGCTGATCGCCCCGCGAAGCTGGGTGGCCTGGACGGTGACCGGCCTGATCGCGCTCTATGTCGTCGCCAACGTCTTCGTTCTGCCGATGCCGGGCTGGATGCAGGCCTTGTCGGTGGCGGCGCCGCTGCTCGGCGGCCTGATCGCCAACCATCTCGTCGCCGACCGGTCCGAGGCAGACCTGACGGACGCGGACGCGTAATTGCGCGAAATCGGGCGTCACGTCCGAATTCGAACACCAATAGTTGGCGAAAGCCGCCGCAACTTGGCGGGCCAAATCGGCCGCACATTTTCCTCTCGGTGAAGAAACGGCGGTTTTCCGCTATTTTTTCCATTTGGCACGGTGTCTGCGGAACTGCTGGCATGGCTGAGGGATGGTCCCGAAGCCAAGGTTCAGGAGACAGACAATGACGCTTTCGTTCAACATCCAGCAGCTGGCCCTCTCGGTCATCGGCGCCCTGGTTGCCAGCAGCCTGTTCATTTCCGCGGCGGTGGGCCCGGTTCCGATCATCTGATCGGGCCGGTCCTCCGACCACCCCTTCAATTCCAACTTTTCTTCAGGATCTCGACCATGTCCAGCTACGCCCTCGACAAGAGCAACGCCAAGGCGCTCGGCGTGTGCGCCGGCCTCGCCCGAAGCACCGGCTGGGACCCCCTCGTCGTCCGCCTCGGCGCGGTCGCCGCGACCCTGCTTCTGCTCGGCCCGGTCGCGATCGCCCTCTATCTCGTCACCGCCTTCGTGGCGGAGAGCCGCTAGCAAACACCCGCAGCGCGCGCGAATCCCCGATACATTCCTTTCAGATAGGGCTTGATACCGTTCGGCGCCTGGTCTTTGCTCAACGCAAAGAACGGGGCTTTCGATGCGCTTTCGAATCTGCCGAATCCCGGCCGCCTTCATTCTGCTCTCGTCGATGCTCTCCCCCTCGTCGGCGGGGGCCGAGGTGCTTCCGCAGCCGGCGGCGATCGCCGCTCCCGCCGAGCGCCCGGCGCTCGACCGTCTCGTCGCGCTGGTCGTCAATCGCTCAACGGTGGGCGATCCGCTCGGCGAACTCGACGCGATCCTGGGGAGCCTGGATCGGCCGACACCGCTGCGCGGCCTCGTCCAGTTCTTTCGCGCCTCCCATCTTTTTGGGCGTCAGCTGCCGGCGCCCGGCGCGGCGCGAGAAGCGATCGAGGAAAGCATCCGGCTGCTGCCCTCCTACAGCGGTCCGCTCTTCCTGGCCGCCAATATCGAAGCCTATGACGATCGTTCGGCCCAGGCCACCGATTATCTGCTCCGCGCCGCCGAGATCGATCCGCAAGTCGCGCTGACGTTCAGCGATTACGATCTCGACAACCTCGTCACGCGTCTCCAGCAAGGGCGCGACGACCGCCGCCGGCAGCGGCTCGCGGAACGCCTGTTCGAAATCGGATGGCGCGGCGACAACCTCAGCCTGCGCTCTTCCATGGCCCGCGACCTCATCCTGGCGCGGCATGGCCGAGGCGACATCGCGGGCGCGCGCACCCTGATCAGGCACCTCGCCGTTCCCGATCATTCGTACGGCCTGCTGTCGAATCTGGAGTTCGAGGCGCTGTGGCCGGACATCGAAGCCTGGGCCGGGCCGCGGCAGAGCCTGCAATGGCGCCTCTATCTGTCGGAGACACGAGCGAGATGGCGGGTGAGCGGCGATGCCGAGTTGGCGGTGCGCTATATCCGGGCGCTCAACGCGGCAGGCCATTCGGGCACCATTATCCGGGAGATGTTGCCGCTCTTTCAGCGGCGCCTGGATCCGCGGGCGGACTATCATTTGCTCTGGGTGGCCACCTATGTCGCCGACGCGCTGGCGCGCAACGGGCGCTGGGCGGAGGTCGACACGATGTTCGGGCGTGCCCTCGAGACCTGGCCGCTGGGGTCCGAAGCCAATGCCCTCAATCTCGCCGCCAACCGGGCTCGATACCGGCTCGCGGGCGATGACGCCGAGGCGGGGCTCGCCGGTCTCGATTCGGCCATTGCCGACGCGGCGCGATGGGGCGGCGACGTCTCGGCCGGCGCGCTGGCGACGATGCACGCCAATCGTGCCTGCGCACTGCATCGGCTGGGCCGGCAGCAAGATGCGTTGCCATCGGTGGCAATCACCCTCGCCAACGCCCCACCCGTTTCGGCCGCCGAGATGCTTCTCTGTCTCGGCCGCTTCGATTCGGCGCGCGCCGCGCTGATCGAGGGGCTGTCAACCGACGCCTTCCGCGACGACGTCGTCGCTTTTGCCCAGCCCGACGACAGGCCGGCGTTCCAGAGCGACTATGGCCGCCTGCTTCGCGCCCGGCAGGATGCGATTCGCGCCGACCCGGTCCTGCTCGCCGAGATCCGGCGTTACGCCCGCATGCTGCCTTATTCGAGCCGCGCCGGCGCGCCGACGGAGGAAGCGGCCCCGGCTGCGCCGCCGGCGCGCTGAGCCCGCCGCTCGTTCCGCTTCAACCGATCGGCAGGAACAGGCCGAGGATGGCGATCGCCAGCGCCACCGCCGAGACGATCAGGGCGACCCGCGCGAGCTGCGCCGCCGCTTTGCCTTCGCCCCCGCTCATCGCGCCGCCGCGGTCTGAGGCGAAGCGCCTGCATCGCCAGCTGAACCTCGTAGAGGAACAGGAGCAGGCCGAGGATCAGGAACAGCATCGCGACGATGAACAAGCAGCGCGATCGGCCGGGCGAAGGCGATCTCCGCCGGATCCGCCACGAACAGGATCGCGACCACGACGCAGACGAACAGCGCGCTCGCGGTGCAGCAGGCGATCGACCAGATTGGCGACTCCCATGCGCTTGGCAAGCAGCTTCAGCTCCGCTTGGTGGCGGGGCTCGGATTCGCCGGCGATGGCGGCCTCGATCTCGAGCTGGCGCGAGCGATCGACGACTCGGGCGAGGCGGTGCGCCATCACGTTGATGAAGCCGCCGATGCCGGCGAGCAGGAAGACCGGCGCCACGGCGAGCTGGATCTGGTGAGCGATGGCGCTGACGGCGATGCTTTCGTCCATGGATCCGAACTAAGACCGATGCGCGCGTCAAGATCAATGGCCTGACAGCGCCCGGGACAGCCCTTATCAGAAGGCGACAGCGCCGGCGCGAGCGTGAGGGGAGGGGAAATGGCCGAGGCGCGACGGCCGTTCTGGCGGACGCTCTATTTCTGGGTGCTGGTCGGCGATCGCGCTCGGCGTGCTGGTCGGCTGGCTGTTGCCCGACTTCGGCCGCGCGCTGAAGCCGCTCGGCGACGGCTTCATCAAGCTGGTCAAGATGATCATCACCCCGGTCATCTTCCTCACCGTCGTCACCGGCATTGCCGGCATGGCCGATCTCAAGGCGTTCGGCCGGGTCGGCGCCAAGGCGATGGCCTATTTCCTCGACCGTCTCGACGCTGGCGCTGGCGATCGGCCTGGTCGTCGCCAATCTCGTCCGGCCGGGCGCGGGCCTCAACGTCGATCCGGCGACGCTCGATGCCGGCGCGGTCGCCATCCTATGTCAGCCAGGCGCACGAGCAGAGCGTCACCGGCTTCCTCCTCCACATCATCCCCGACACCCTGATCAGCGCCTTCACCTCGGGCGAGATCCTGCAGGTCCTGTTCGTCGCGATCCTGTTCGGAATCGCGCTGGCGCTGATCGGCGAGCAGGGCGAGCGGCTGCTCGGCGGCCTCAAGACGCTGACCGCGATCGTCTTCCGGATCGTCCACATCCTGATGTACGCCGGCGCCGATCGGCGCGTTCGGCGCGATGGCCTTCACCATCGGCCAATATGGCATCGGCACGCTCGCCAATCTCGCCGCCCTGATCGCCACCTTCTACGTGACCTCGCTTGCTGTTCGTGATCGTCGTGCTCGGGCTGATCGCGCGCGCGGCCGGCTTCTCGCTGCTCGGGCCTGGTCCGCTACATCAAGGACGAGCTGCTGCTCGTGCTCGGCACCTCCTCGTCGGAAAGCGCGATGCCGCTGCTGATGGAGAAGCTCGAGCGCGCCGGCTGCCCCAAGCCGATCGTCGGCCTGGTCGTGCCGACCGGCTATTCGTTCAACCTCGACGGCACCAACATCTACATGTCGCTGGCCGCTCTGTTCATCGCCCAGGCCTGCAACATCGAGCTTGAGCTTCGGCGACCAGCTGCTGCTGATGGCGGTGGCGATCCTGTCGTCCAAGGGCGCGGCCGGGCGTCACCGGCTCGGGCTTCATCGTCCTCGCCGCGACCCTGTCGGTGGTGCCGTCGATCCCGGTCGCCGGCATGGCGCTGATCCTCGGCGTCGACCGCTTCATGAGCGAATGCCGGGCGCTCACCAACTTCGTCGGCAATGCGGTGGCGACGATCGTCGTCGCGCGCTGGGAAGGCGCGGTCGATCCGGCGCAGCTCCGCGCCGCCTTCCGCGGCGAGGGCGGCGACTTCACCGAGAGCGAGAGCGACGCGCTGCAGATCGAAGGGCGAAGCGACGTGCCGGCCTGAGGCAGCCTTGCGATCGAGAACCAACCCGTCCGAGAACCAACCCGTCATACCGGCGAAGGCCGGTATCTCGGGACAAGAAGTCTCGGCACCGCGTCGCGAGGCCGGCTTTCGCCGGGGTGACGATCGATCCAAACAGGACCGACCCTAATCGGTGGCCTGATCGCAGCCAGCCCGAGTTCGGCTCGCGCCAGCAGCGGATCGCGTTGCCGATCGCGGCCGCGGTCGGCGCCGCGCCGGTGAAGCCATATTCGAGGATCAGGCTGTCCGGCCCCTGCTCGGCATCGTCATAGACGACCGGATCGGCATTGCCCTCGGCGTTGCGGACGACGAGCCGGGTGAAGGCGCGAGATCGGCGGCGCGGAGAGCGCCCGATCCGCACAGGCTCGAAGCCGCGGCGACGAAATTCGCGCCCGTCTCCCGCGCCAGCGCGGCAGAATCGCGGCCGGCGGCGAAGCTTTCGGAGTCGGCTTCGGGCCGCAACGCGCCGCCGCAGCGCGTCGCGGCGGCCTGCGCGGCCTCGGCGGGCGCCGGGGCGGTCGGCGGGACGGCGCCGGCGAACAGCAGCGCGGCAAGGACGATACGCATTCGAGCTCTCCCCGGGGAATCTGGGCCGGGCGCCAGCCTAGCAGCGGCCGGCGGCGCGGCCAATGGCGGCTGGCGGCGCCTGGCGTTTGCGCCTATCGTTCCGGCGCAATCCGAACGGGAGCTTCGACGATGCGCCTCTTCGCCCCGATTCTCGCTATCTCGCTCGCTCTCCTCCCCGCCGCCGCCGTCCCGGCCTTGCCGACCGGCGCGCGGGCGCCCGATTTCACCACCAGCGGCGCGCTCGCCGGCCGGCCGTTCCGGCTGCGGCTGCGCGAGCAGCTGCGCCACGGACCGGTCGTGCTCTATTTCTATCCGCAGGCCTTCACCGGCGGCTGCACGATGGAGGCGCATGCCTTCTCCGAGGCGGCGCGCGACTTCCGCCGCGCCGGCGCCCGCGTGATCGGCATGTCGGCCGACGATTACGACACGCTGCGCCGCTTCTCGGTCGAAGGCTGCCGCAACGCCTTCCCGGTCGCGACCGCGAGCCCGGCGACGATCCGCGCCTACGACGTGGCGCTCAACGACGGCACCCCGACGCTCCAACCGGACCTCCTTCGTGATCGCGCCCAACGGCCGGATCATCTACGCCCATAGCGACCTCGACTGGCGCAACCACGTCGCCAACACGCTCGCCGCGGTGCGCGAATGGCGGGCGCGGCAGCGCCGGCGCTAGGCCGCGATGGCGGACGCGGTCAGGCTCCACCAAAGCTGGCTCGAGCCGCTCGCGGCGGAGTTCGCCAGCCCGTACATGACGGCGCTGAAGTCCTTCCTCGTCGCCGAGAAGGCGGCGGGCAAGCGCATCTTCCCCAAAGGCGGCGAATGGTTCGCGGCGCTCGATCTGACGCCGCTCGACGAGGTCCGGGTCGTCATCCTCGGCCAGGATCCCTATCACGGGGCCGGCCAGGCGCACGGCCTCTGCTTCTCGGTCCGGCCGGGCGTGCAGCCGCCGCCGAGCCTCGTCAACATCTACAAGGAGCTCGAGGCCGATCTCGGCGTCCGCGCCGGCGCGGCACGGCTTCCTCGAACATTGGGCGCAGCAGGGCGTGCTGCTGCTGAACAGCGTGCTGACCGTCGAGATGGGCCGCGCCGCCTCGCATCGCGAGCGCGGCTGGGAGCGCTTCACCGACGCCGTCATCCGCCTCGTCGCCGCCCGGCCCGATCCGGTCGTGTTCATGCTCTGGGGCAGCTACGCCCAGAAGAAGGCGGCGTTCGTGAAGAGCGTCGAGCAAGGGCGGCCATCACCTCGTGCTCAAGGCGCCGCATCCCTCGCCGCTCTCGGCGCATAGCGGCTTCTTCGGCTGCCGCCATTTCTCGAAGGCGAACGCCTTCCTCGCCGCGCGCGGGCTGCCGCCGATCGACTGGGCGCTGCCGGACCAGTGAGCGGGCCGGGCCTGGAGCGCTTCGTCGCGGCGCAGCACGGCGTTTACCGCGACGCACTCGACGAGATCAGGCGCGGGCGCAAGCGGAGCCACTGGATGTGGTTCGTCTTCCCCCAGATCGCGGGCCTGGGGACGAGCCCGACCGCGCGCTTCTACGCGATCGCCTCGGCCGGAGAAGCGCGTGACTACCTCGCGCATGAGGTGCTGAGCTCGCGGCTGCGGGAATGCGCTGGTACGCTGCTCGCCCATCGCGGCCGGAGCGCCGAGACGATACTCGGGCCGGTCGACGCGATGAAGCTATGCTCCTCGATGACCCTGTTCGAAGCCGTCGCCGACGATCCGGCGCCGTTCGCCGCTTTGCTCGACGCCTTTTTCGGCGGCGCGCGCGACTCGGCGACGCTGCACCTGCTGAACGACGGACCTAGCGGCCGCTTTCCTCGGCGATGAAGGCGAGAAGCGCTTCTTCGAGCGGATCGCGAGCGCCGTCGGCAAGGATTCGGGCCTGGAGCCATCGGTCCTCGCCCGGCGTGACCGCGAGCGCTGCGGCGAAGGCGGCGTCATGGTCGAATTCGGGCTTCTTCGCGTCGTCGAGCAGGCTACGCCCCGCTGCGACGGGATTGGCGGCGCGCATCCGCTCGAAGAAGCCGAGCACGCTGCTCCGGTGGTCGTCCATGAACGCCTCGAGCCGCTGGGCGTCGGCGCGGTCGAGCGGCTTATAGGAGGAATAGGCCATCAAATGATTGCCGACCGCCTGGACGAACAGGGTCTTCCAGCTCTCCGCATTGGCGGCGTGGAGGCAGTTATCCTTGAGCCGCCAGAGCATTTCCGCCTCGTCGCCGCTGACGACCAGCGCGCCGTCGCCGCCGCCGGCGAAGATGATTCGGCGGAGCAGCTTCACTTCGGCCTCGTCGACGACTCCGGGTCCGTCGCCGCCGAGCACGGCGGCTTCGATCTGGCGCAGCGCCCAGGCCTTGAGCGGCGCCGGGCAGTTGAGCGCCTTTTCGAGCACCTTGACGACCAGCTCGAGCTCGGCCGCAGTCGATCGGTGAGGCCGTCGCGGTCGACCTGGCCGATCAGCCAGCTGGCCTTGGCCTCGTCGACATAGCCGTGCGGCGGCCTGCCGTTGACGACATGATCGGTCATCGCCTCGATCAAGAAAGCGGCCCATTCCGGCGCGGGATCGCGGGCCAGCCGGTTCAATTCGAACACCGCCTCGGCCTCGGCGTCGGAGACGGCGCCGTCGGGCCACACCCAGCGGCGCACCGCGAGCACGTCGTCGGCCGAGATGCGGGCCCCGGCCTTCAGCGCGGCGGCGAAATCGGAGAAGGAGAAAGTCATTCGCGGTTCACCCCAGATTGCGAGCGGGAGGGGTAGCGGCGAAGGGTTAAGACGCGCCTAAATGACCGCGAATTCGACCAGGTCCCAAAGATTGCCGTAAAGGTCCTCGAACACCGCGACCGTGCCGTAATCCGCCTGCTTGGGCTCGCGCACGAAGGCGATGCCGCGGGCGCGCATCGCCTCGTAATCGCGCCGGAAATCGTCGGTCGCGAGGAACAGGAAGACTCGCCCGCCCGCCTGATTGCCGATGAAGGCGGCCTGGGGCGGAGTTGCGGCTCGCGCGAGCAGCAGCGAAGTGCCGGTCGATCCGGGCGGCGCGACCAGCACCCAGCGTTTGTCCTGCTCGGGCTGGTCTTCGTCGGCGACGAGGGTGAAGCCGAGCGTGCCGGTGAACCAGGCGATCGCCTCGTCATAATCGCGGACCACCAGGGCGATGTGGGCGAGGGACTGGGGCATGATCGTCTCCGGTTCGATATGTGCGGGCTTTCGCGCGCGAAAGCGGCTAAGGGGCGCCGGCATGCACCCGCACAAGGATGAGCAATATGGCGAAGGGCCAGAAGAAATCGAACAAGGAAATCCGCAAGCCGAAAGCGGAAAAGCCAAAAAAGAACGCGTCCAACCCCTCGGCCAAGGGGCTGATCAAGGACGCCGGCCGCTGAGCCCGGCCTGAGCGGGCCGCGCCGGCTCATCGCGGCTCGGCCGCGACATAGGCGAAGGCCCGGGCGCCAGAGGCGAGCCTGACCTCGATCCGGACCGGATCCACCTCGTAGCGGTCGGCGGCCGCAAGCTCGACCGGGGTGATTCGAAAGACGGTGCCGAGGACGATGTCGGCCGGATCGCCGGTCGCTCGGGCGATGGTGTGACGGGCGGTGCCGCTGGCCGCGATCACCGCCGGGTCGGTGATTGCGAGCGGCGCCAAAGCGAAGCCGGACAGCGAATCCGGCCGTCCCGCCAGCAGCCGCCCGAACGTGGCGCGCTGCACCTTCGGCAGCTGCAGCGTGCCGTAGGAGAAGAGCGAAACGGTCGTCTCGGCGGCGCTGCTCATGACTGAATTCCCCTCAAGCGGTCGCCGGCGCGGGAAACGACAGCCCGCCCGGTGCGTTTAGGCATTCCAGCGACGGGGCGTAGTTGGAGTGAGCATCATGAAGAAGACCCTCTTTGCGATCACCGCGGTGACTGCGTTGTGCGCGGCGATGCCGGCCGCCGCGCAATATCGCGACCGCGACCCGGCCGGCTATGGCGCCGACACCTGGTTCGAGGCGCGGATCGACGCGCTCGAAACCCGGATCGACGCGGGCGTCCGCAACCGAACGATCGACCGCCGCGAGGCCGGCAATCTGCGCCGCGAGCTCGCCGGAGTCGACCTCTGGGAAGACCGGTTGAGCCGCGGCGGCCTCAACCGCATCGAGCGCGACCAGCTCCAGCGCCGCCTGCGCCTGGTCCGTGACCGGATCCGAGTCGCCGACGGCGGCAGTTACGACCGTTACGACCGCTGGGCCGATTTCGACGACGACGACCGCCGCTATTACGGCCGCGGCGGGCCCGATGTGGAAGCCACGATCGTCTGCGAACGCCGCGGCGGGCTGATCGAGCGGCTGATCGACGATCGCGACTGCTTCGTGGTCGGCGACCGGGTCGGCTTCGATCTCGATCCGGTCCCCTACCGGTACCGGCGCATGTACCGCGACCGCGACGACAGCTATTTCCGGTCGGACGGGCGCAACGTCTACGAGATCGACGCCCGCACCAACACCGTCGTTCGAGTCCACCGGACGCCGCGCGACTAAGCGCGACGCCGCTTCCGGACATCGCCGCCCCGGCTCCGGCGGGCCGGGGCGGCCCTTGGCCGCGCTCGGCCGAAAGCGGCGCCTTTGCCGAGGCCATTCAGTTTGGCGCAGCCTGCGGCTAGGCTGGCGCGGATGATTCGCCCACGCCCTTTGCCCGTCCTCCTCCTGCTCGCCGCCGCCGGCTGCGGCGATGCGCCGCAAACCGATGCACCGCCCGTCGCCAATCAAGCGGCCGCGGTGCCGAAGGCGCCGCCGCCGCCGCCGCAGCCCGTGCCGGTCCCGGACCGCGCCCGGGTCCGGCTCGAAACGGAGCGAGGCGACATTGTGGTCGAGCTGGACGGGCGGCGGGCGCCGGTCACAACGGCGAACTTCCTTGCTTATGTCGATCAGCACCGCTTCGACGGCATCACTTTCTACCGCGCCGCCCGCACCCGCAACGCCGAGCAGCGCGGCTTCATCCAGGGCGGCATCCAGCGCAGCGCCCGGCGAATGCTGCCGCGAATCGCTCACGAGCCGACCAGCGCGACCGGGATTCGCCATCGCGACGGCGCGATCTCGATGGCGCGGCTCGATCCGGGCACGGCGATGGGCGATTTCTTCATCACCGTCGGCGCGATGCCGTCGATGGACGCCGGCAGGGACGATCCGGGCTTCGCCGCCTTCGGCCGGGTGGTCGAAGGGATGGACGTCGTGAGGCGCATCCTCGCGGCGGAAACGGTGGCCAATGCAGGCCGCGGCGCGATGAGGGGCCAGATGATCGCGGCGCCGGTCAGGATCGTCAGCGCAAGGCGGGTCGAATAGACCAGCGCCGCCGATCCTCCATTCCGGATCAGGTTGGATTTCCCCTGATGTACTTTTAATGTTCCAATCTGCTCATGGCCGATTCGGGTCGCCCTGCTCCCCACTCATGGTGGGGACACGTACTTTTTCGCGAAAAAGTACGTGTCCCCTTCGCCCCGACGCACCGGCGCGATTCCCGTCGCCGCGGCCCCGGTCGAGGCGGCGGAAGGTCACAATGAAAATTTTTCGTCGAATCCCGCAACTTTGTGACCTTTCGCGCCGGCCGCCGCCGACTGTCAGTCCCGGTTCGCCAGCGCCTGGACGACGGCGCGGGCGATGGTGAAGCCGATGCCGATCATATCGAGCCCGCCGCCGCACTGCTGGTCGCGGATCGCCGGCGAGCAGCGGCCGGAATCGGTCGCCAGCGCGGCCAATTGCGCGTCGCCGGCCCGCTCCGGCGTCCGGGTCGCGGCGAGCTCCGGCAGCGGCGCGCGGTAGCGCTGGACGGGTTCGCGGCGGCCGCAGACGACGACCTCGCTCCCTTCGCCCGCCGGGCAGCTCTGCGCGACCAGCGCGCGGACCTCAGCCTGCTGCCGCGCCGCCGCATCGGCCGGCCCCTGCGCGGCAGCGGCGGCCGGCAAGGCGGCGGCGGCGACCAGAAGCAGGGCCGGGCGGCGCATCTAATCCGGCCCTGCCAGCGCCTCGGCGGCGACTCCGGCAATGCCGGTGACCCCGCCGCCGCCGATGCCGAGCACGCTGAGGCCGCGCGTGCATTGCTGGTCGCGCACCGCCGCCGAGCAGCGGCCGGTGCCGGCGTCGAGCTGGGCGAGCTGCTCGCCGCCGGCCTGCTCGCGGGTCGCGGCGGGCTCGGGCAGCGGCGCCCGGTAGCGTTGGACGGGCTCGCGGCGGCCGCAGACAACGACCTCGTTGCCGGTGCCGGTGGGGCAGCTCTGAGCGACCAGCGCCCGGACCTCAGCCTGCTGCCGCGCCGCCGCGTCGGCGGTCTGTGCGCGCCGCCGCCGAGGAGGCGGCCGTAGCGAGCAGGACCAGCATCGAAACGGCCGTTCTCGACTTTGTCATGGGCCTTCTCTATCCGCCCCTGAACGCCCCGTTCGCGGCAAAGGATGACAGGAAATATGGTCAAGGCAAGCCACGTTCTCGATCGCGTGCTGGTGCTGGAGATGGTGCGGGTCACCGAGGCGGCGGCGGTCGCCGCCTCGAAGCTGATCGGCCGCGGCGACGAGAAGGCCGCCGACGCATGCCGCGGTCGAGGCGATGCGCGCCGCGCTTGAACACGCTCGACATCGACGGCACCGTCGTCATCGGCGAGGGCGAGCGCGACGAGGCGCCGATGCTGTTCATCGGCGAGCGGGTCGGCGCGGCGCAGGGCTCCGGCCCGCGCATCGACATCGCGCTCGATCCGCTCGAGGGCACGACGATCACCGCCAAGGCCGGCGCCAACGCGATGGCGGTGCTCGCCATCGCCGAGCAGGGCTGCCTCCTGAACGCGCCCGACGTCTATATGGACAAGCTCGCGATCGGGCCCGGCTATCCCGAGGGCGTGATCGACCTCGCCCAGAGCCCGTCCGAGAATGTCCGCGCGGTCGCCGCCGCCAAGGGCGTCGCGCCCGACGAGATCATCACCTGCGTGCTCGACCGGCCCCGCCACGCCGAACTGATCGCCGAGCTGCGCGGCCTGGGCTGCGGCATCCAGCTCATCCCCGACGGCGACGTCGCCGGCGTGATCGCGGTCACCGATCCCGACACCACGATCGACCTCTATATGGGCTCGGGCGGCGCGCCCGGAGGGCGTGCTCGCCGCCGCCGCCTTGCGCTGCGTCGGCGGCCAGTTCCAGGGCCGGCTGCTGTTCCGCAACGACGACGAGCGCGCCCGCGCCGCCAAATGGGGGGTCGAGGATCTCGACCGCATCTACCATCTCGAGGAGCTCGCCAAGGGCGACGTCATCTTCGCCGCGACCGGCGTCACCGACGGCTCGCTGCTCGACGGCGTCAAGCGCCGCAAGAACTGCATCACCACCGAAAGCGTGGTGATGCGCGCCTCGACCGGCACCGTCCGCTGGGTCAGGGGCGAGCACCGCCACGATCACGAGCCCGGCGGCTGCTGAGCCCGGTTTTCCACAGCTAAGCAGCGGGCGGGATTCACCTCGGGCGCGGCATCGCCTAGAGTGGGCCGATGCTGATGACCCCGAACCTCGTCTGCGGCGTGTCGCGCTCGATCCTGGGCCAGCCCTGGCGCTGGCGCGGCGCGGCGGCGGACGATCCCGGCTTCCAGCCCGACGACCTCGTCGACCAGCTGCTGCTGGCGCGCGGCGTCGCGCGCGACGATCGCTGGCGCTCATCGCCAGCCGACCCTGCGCGGCTTCATGCCCGATCCGTCCTGTTCCGCGACATGGACAAGGCGGCCGATGCGGCTCGCCGACGCGGTCGAGCGCGGCGAGGCGGTCACCATCTTCGGCGATTATGACGTCGACGGCGCGACCTCGGCCGCCTTGCTGATCCGGCTGCTGCGCGAGCTCGGCCTCGACGCCCAGGCCTATATCCCCGACCGGCTGATGGAGGGCTACGGCCCGTCGGGCGAGGCGCTGGTGCGGATCGCCGAGGGCGGCGCGCGGCTGATCGTCACCGTCGATTGCGGCGCCCAGGCGTTCGAGGCGCTGGCCATGGCCAAGGCGGCGGGCGTCGACGTGATCGTCGTCGACCATCACAAATGCGCGAGCCGCGCTCCCCGACGGCTTCGCCATCGTCAATCCGAACCGGCTCGACGAGAGCGACGAGGGCGCCGCGCACGGCCATCTCGCCGCGGTCGGCATGGCCTTCCTGCTCGGCGCGGCCCTGCTCCGGACGCTGCGCGGGCGCGGCTATTTCGCCGGCCGCGAGGAGCCGAAGCTGATCGAGCTGCTCGATCTGGTCGCGCTCGGCACGGTCGCCGACGTCGCCCAGCTGCGCGGCCTCAACCGCGCCTTCGTCACCCAGGGGCTGAAGGTGATGGCGGCGCGCCGCAATATCGGCCTCGCCGCGCTCGCCGACGCCGCCCGGCTCAGCCGCGCGCCCGAATGCCGCGATCTCGGCTTCGCGCTCGGCCCGCGGATCAACGCCGGCGGCCGGGTCGGCAAGTCCGATCTCGGCGTCCGCCTGCTCACCACCGAGGATCCGGACGAGGCCGAGGCGATCGCCGCCGAGCTCGACCGGCTGAACGAGGAGCGCCGCGCGATCGAGGCGGCGGTCTGCGAGGCGGCCGAGGCGCTCTGCGGCGCGCAGGGCAACCGCGCGGTCGCGGTGGTCGCCGCGCCGGGCTGGCATCCGGGCGTGATCGGCATCGTCGCCGGCCGGCTCAAGGAGAAGCTGCACCGGCCCGCCATCGTCGTCGCGCTCGGCGAGGACGGCATCGGCAAGGGCTCGGGCCGCTCGATCTCCGGCGTCGATCTCGGCGCCGCGGTGCTGGCGGCGAAGGACAGCGGCCTGCTCGTCGCCGGCGGCGGCCACGCCATGGCGGCCGGGCCTCACCGTCGCCGCGGGCGGGATCGACGCGCTCGCCGACTTCCTCGACGAACGGCTCGCCGCCGATGTCGCCCGCAGCCGCGACGACCGCGCGCTGCTGCTCGACGCCCTGCTCGCGCCGGGCGGGATCGCGCCGGCCTTGTGCGACGCGCTCGAGGCGGGCGGGCCCTATGGCGCCGGCTGGCCGGCGCCGCGCGTCGCCGCCGGGCCGGTCGCGCATCGTCAAGGCCGACGTGGTCGGCAACGGCCATCTGCGCCTGATCGCCGCCGGCGACGACGGCCGCCGCGTCAAGGCGATCGCCTTCCGCATGGCCGACAGCCCGCTCGGCGAGGCGCTGCTCGCCGCGCCGCCGCACCGCCGGCTCTGGCTCGCCGGCCGGATCAAGCGCGACGATTATGACGGCGGCGTCGCGGCCGAGCTCCACCTCGAGGACGCCGCCTGGGCGGACCTTTAGCCCGCCGGGGCCGATGCTTGACCCCCGCCGGCGCCAACCCCTAAGTCGCGGCTCGCCGCGCGGCCCCATCGTCTAGCGGTCTAGGACGTCGCCCTTTCACGGCGAAAACACGGGTTCGAGTCCCGTTGGGGTCACCAGAGCGATCGCCGCCAACCGCCAAAAAGCGCCTGATACAGGTTAGTTAGGCAGGCGTTTCGGGAACGCGACCGGGTTTGGCCGGTTCTATCGGTTCCAGTTCCGAAAGAGATATCCCGATGGCAACGCTGCTTAGCGCCGATCCTGCGCCACAATTTTCCGCGCCCGCGCTGGACGATGAGGCTCAGCGCGATCTCGCGCGCTGGAACCGGGACCGGTTGGCGCCGGCCTTTCCGACGCCCGCTTGGGAGTTGCAGCTGGCCCGCGAGCATCAGATGCTGCGGCTCGAGGGACGGTTCATGGAAGCGTTGCGCGCGGAGGTTGCCGGCGAGGCGGCCGAAGCGCCACGAGAGGCCGACCGGTTCGTCGCCTGGTTCGAGCGGCTTGAAAAGGAGGGTCCCGGCCAGGGCGACCCGCTCTTCGCGTGGCTCGCCGACGAGGCGGGGATCGAGGAGCTCAGCTGGTTCCTCGCCCAGGAGGCGGCCGGCGAGGCCGGTTTCGACGATCTCGTCGCCTACACCCAGGTCAAGCTGCCGCCGGCTGCCAAGCTTGAGCTCGCCCGCAATTATTGGGACGAGATGGGCCGCGGCAACATCAAAGGCATGCACGGGCCGATGCTCGACGCGCTGGTCGAACGGCTCGGCCTCGATCCCGCCATCGACACAACGGTGCCGGAGAGCCTCGCGCTCGCCAATGCGATGACCGCGATGGCGACCGCGCGGCGCTATGCCTGGCATTCGGTCGGCGCGCTCGGCGCGATCGAGCTGACCGCGCCCGGCCGCGCCGCCTGCGTCGCCCGCGGCCTTCGCCGGCTCGGCTTCAGCGGCCGCGAACGCCGCTATTTCGATCTCCACGCCGTGCTCGACGTCAAGCACAGCGCCGACTGGAACCGGGAGGCGCTTCGCCCGCTGGTCGCCGAGGACCCGCGCCGCGCCGTCGCCATCGCCGAAGGCGCTCTGATCCGCCTGAGATGCGGCGAGCGCTGCTTCGAGCGCTATCGCTCGGAGCTCTGGTAGATGCTGCTCGAGCAGGCCGGCGTCGGGGCCGCTTATGCCGAAGTCCAGGCCGACGCCGGGACGGGCCTAAGCTGGGGCGTGGCCTCCGAGACCGGGCGGCTGACCGACGTCCTCGTCGCCGCGCCGGCCCATCTCGCCATGATTCCCTGCAACGCGGTCACGTGCGACAGCCTGGCGCAAGGATTGCCCTTTTCGCCGCTCGCCGCGGCGCGGCAGCATCGCGATCTCGTCAGAGCGCTGCGCGAGGCAGGGGTGGATTGCCATCTCGCCCCGCCGGCGCCGCACCTTCCCGATCTCACCTTCACCCGCGATGCCGTGCTGATGAGCCCCTGGGGCTTTATCGAGCTTCGCCCGCGCGCCGGCCACCGCCGCGCGGAGCCGAGGCATGTCGGCTCCGCCTTGGCGGCGCTGGGCATCCCCCAGCTGGGCCGGATCGAGGAGGGCGCGATCGAGGGCGGCGACGTCTGCCTGCTCCGCGACGGCACTTTGGTCATCGGCCGGTCCGGCGACCGGACCGACGAGGCCGGCGCCCGGGCGCTCGGCGCTCTGTTCGAGCAGCGCGGCTGGGAGGTGATCCACACCGAATTCGATCCGCGCCACCTCCATCTCGATACGCTCTTCACCATGCTCTCCGCCGATTGCGCGCTGGCCTGTCCGGAGGCGCTCAGCGACGACTTCCGGGCGCGGCTGGGGCGCCTCGGCATCGGCATCATCCCGGCGCTGCCCGAGGAGGTGGCGGCGCTCGGCGCCAACCTGCTCAGCCTCGGCGGCGGCCGGCTCGTCGCCCCCGCCTGCAACCGCCGGCTCAACCGAATCCTCGAGCGCAGCGGCTTCGAAATCGTCGAGCTCGACATCGGCCAGTTCACCCGCTGCGGCGGCGGCGTCCACTGCCTCACCTTGCCGCTCGCCCGCCGGCGAGACTTCTCCGGCGGATGATCGGCACCGAGGCCGATGGCGCACTTGCGGCGCTGCTCGATCGGCTGCGCGCGCTTGGCTACCACTTCGTTCCGCCGACCCCCGAAACGCACCGGCGGGTCGCCGCTCGGCGGGCGCTGGCGGCGGACCTGCGCGACATATTCGGGTGGAGCTTCGCCTTCCGGCCGGAGGCGCTGGCCCCCGATCTGCTCGATCTCCTGAGCCGCGCCGAGGCGCTCGAACAAGACGGCGGTCTCTGCCGGAGCCGGGTCCGGATCGCTTCGCTGGGCGACCGTCTCTTCCTTCATTCGGCTTACCCGACGGACGCCAGGGATTCGGTTTTCCTTGGCCCCGACAGCTACCGATTCGCCGCTTTCCTAGGCCGCGAGCTGGCGGCGGGGCCGGAGGCGCGGCGGCTGGTCGACATCGGCGCGGGGGCGGGCGTCGGCGCGATCGTGGCGGCGCCCTATGTCCCGGACGCGCGCCTGACCCTTACCGACATCAATCCGCTCGCGCTCCGCTTCGCCCGGATCAACGCCGCCAATGCCGGGCTGGAAGTCGAAACCGTGGCCTGCCCGGGCCTCGACGGGGTGGCGGGCGCCTTCGATCTCGCCGTCGCCAACCCGCCTTTCATCCTCGATGGCGCCGGCCGTTTCTATCGCGACGGCGGCGGCATGCTGGGCGCCCGGCTCTCCCTCGATTGGGCGCTGGTGGCGGCGCGCCGGATCGCGCCCGGCGGGCGAATCCTGCTCTATACGGGCAGCGCGATCGTCGGCGGGGAGGATCGCCTGCGCTCGGCGCTGGAGGCCGAGCTGGCCGCTTTGGGCTGCGCGCTCCGCTACGAAGAGCTCGATCCCGACATCTTCGGCGAGCAGCTCGACCAGCCGGGCTACGAAGAGGTCGAGCGAATCGCCGCGGTCGGCGCGGTGATCGACCGCGCCGCCTGAGCCGCGCCGGCCACCGGCCTATTCCTCCTTGCCGCTGCCCGGCTCGGCGAGGCCGCGGTGCATCTCCGCCGCGACTCCGCCGCCAAGCACCTTCGCCGAGGCGACCTGGACCTTGTTCAACAGGCCGTGGACGATGCTTCGCCTGCCGTCCGTCATCGCTTCCCAGCCGGTTCGGGCAACATCGGCGGGATCGTCCTTGGCCGATTGGCCGACCTTGGTGTCGATCATGTCGGCGCGCTCGAAGAATTCGGTGTCGGTCGCGCCCGGCTTGAGGCAGGTCACGGTGACTCCGGTCTCCTTCAATTCGTTGCCGAGCGCATCGGAGAAGCTGTCGATGAACGCCTTGCTGCCGTTATAGACGGCCTGGAAGCTGCCGGCGATATGGCCGGCGATCGAGCCGGTGATCAGGATCCGGCCCTGGCCCCGGGCGACCATGTCGCGCGCAACCTGCTGGATCAGGAGCAGGGTGCCGGTGATGTTGGTGTCGATCACGTGCCGCCATTCGCGCGGTTCCTGATCGAGGAAGGCGCGGCCGAGGCCATGGCCGGCATTGGCGACGAGGACGTCGACAAAGCGGCCGCCGGTCGCGTCGAGCAGCTGATCGACGCCCGCGGCGGTGGCGAGATCGGCCTCGACCGAGCGGACCTCGACGCCGAGCCCGTTGAGCGCTGCTGCCGCGTCGACCAGCGGCGTGTCGGCCGCGACGAGCAGGTCGTAGCCTTCTGCGGCGGCCAGCCTGGCGATCTCGAGGCCGATGCCGGTCGACGCGCCGGTGACGATGGCGAACTTACGGTCGGTCATGCTGGGGCTCCATTCCGGTCTTGAGGACGATCTTGGTGTAGTCGTTCTGCTCGTCGTGCCAGTGCTTGTAGAGCGCCGGACCGTCTTCAAGGCTGGCGCGGTGCGAGATCAGGAACTCGGTATCGATCTCGTTCTCGGCGATCAGATCGAGCAGGATCCGGCTGTATTTCTGGACATGGGTCTGGCCGGTCTTGACGCTTAGCCCCTTCTCCATCAGCGCGCCGATCGGGAATTTGTCGGCCATGCCGCCATAGACTCCGGGGATTGAAAGGCGCCCGCCCTTGCGGCAGGCGAGGATCGCCTGGCGGAGCGCCGCCGGCCGGTCGGTGCCGAGGAAGGTGTGTGCCTTCACCGTGTCGATCAGGTTGTCGATGCCGAGCCCGTGACTCTCCATGCCGACGCAATCGATGCAGGCGTCGGGCCCGATCCCGCCGGTCATCTCGAACAGGGCTTCGCGGATGTCCGTGTCGCGATAGTTGAGTATCTCGGCGCCGAGCTGCTTCGCCAGCTCCAGCCGGCGCGGATAATGGTCGATCGCGATCACCCGGTGAGCGCCCTGCAGAAGCGCCGATTGGACGGCGAACAGCCCGACCGGGCCGCAGCCCCAGACCGCGACCGTGTCGCCCTCCTCGATCTGGGCATTTTCCGCCGCCATCCAGCCGGTCGGCAGGATGTCGGAGAGGAACAGGACCTTGTCGTCGTCGAGCCCGTCGGGGATGACGATCGGGCCGACGTCGGAATAAGGCACGCGGACAAATTCGGCCTGGCCGCCGGCATAGCCGCCGGTCAGATGCGCGTAGCCGAAGGCGCCGCCCATCGGATAGCCGTAGAGCGTCTCCGACATGTCCGACGTGGTCGCCGGATTGGCATTGTCGCAGGCCGAATATTGCTCCTTGCCGCAGAAGAAGCAGCTGCCGCACGAGATGGTGAAGGGCACGACCACGCGCTGGCCCTTGGCGAGCGTGCTCTTCGGCCCGGTCTCGACCACCTCGCCCATGAATTCGTGGCCGAGAATGTCGCCCGCCCGCATGGTCGGGATATAGCCGTCGTAAAGGTGCAGATCCGAACCGCAGATCGCGGTCGACGTGACCTTGATGATCGCGTCCCGCGGATTGACGATCTCGGGATCGGGAACGGTGTCGACCTGGACCTTGTGCCGGCCCTGCCAGGTAATCGCGCGCATCTCTTAGTCTCCTTGGCCCGCGTTCCCCGGCGAAAGCCGGGGTCCAGTCGGACGGTTGAGCTGGGCTCCGGCCTTCGCCGGGGAACCGAAACAGGCGGCCTTCTCGCTCACAGGGCCTGTTCGGTCGGGGATTCGGACTTGCGGCCGGAGGGGCCGGCCGAGCTTGTCACCTCGCCGGTCTCGAGCAATTGCTTGAGTCTCCTGAGGTCGCGCCGGGTCTGCACCTCGGGCTCGCGCTGGAAGAGCTTGGCGATCCATTCGCCGATCGCGCCGCCCGGGGGATCGTAAGCGAAGGTCGCCTTGACGATCGTGCCGCGGCCGGGCGCGGCGTCGAGGAACTCGACCCGGCCCGAGCTCCTGACGTCGGCGCCCTCGACCGATTGCCAGGCGATCAGCCGCCCGGGCTCGTCGTCGGTCACCACCGAATCCCATTCGACCGTCCGGCCCGCCGGCGCCTTCACCACCCAGTGAGAGCGTCGCTCGTCGATCGTCTCGATCCGCTCGATATTCTCCATCACCGCGGCGAGGTTGGGCAGATCGCGCCAGAAAGCGTAGACCTCGTCGCGCGGCCGGTTGATCGTCACCGTCCGGCCGACGATCGCGGTTTCGTCGTCGCGGCCCGCCGCCGCGGCCTCCCGGTCGCCGTCGCGCGCGGCGGTCGCCGGCGCATCGTCGCGCGGCCTCGTTTCCTGCTCGGACGCCATCGGTGATCTCCTCGGCTGTAGAAGCCTGCCCAACCGGCGACCGGCGAAGTGGGTTCCGAGCCAAACCACTGATCCAAGTTGGTCTGACGGCTTTCGGCGTCGAGCGGTAACCTGCCTTGCCTGCTCGATTTTTAGCTGTAGAGGTCGCAGCAGGCGCGGTCTGCGCCACCCCGGGGAGTCGATGGCGGATCAGTCGCATTTCCAGTCGCACGTCATGGAACGGCGCTTCCAGCTGCTGGTCGATGCGGTCACCGACTACGCCATCTACATGCTCGAGCCCGACGGCACCGATCGCCAGCTGGAACCCGGGCGCCCGCCGCTTCAAGGGCTATGAGGCCGACGAGATCATCGGCGAGAATTTCTCGCGCTTCTTCACCGAGGAGGATCGCGCCGCCGGCCTGCCCGAGCAGGCGCTCGAGACCGCCGCCGCGCGAGGGCCGCTTCGAGGCCGAAGGGCTGCGGGTCCGCAAGGACGGCACCCGTTTCTGGGTCAACGCGTCATCGATCCGATCCGCGACGAGAGCGGCGCCTTGCTCGGCTTCGCCAAGATCACCCGCGACATCACCGACAAGCGCGAAGCCGAACAGGCGCTCTATCGCCAGCGAGCAGCGCTTCCGCCTGCTCGTCCAGGGCGTTCGCGACTATGCGATCTACATGCTCGATCCCGACGGCCAGGTGTCGCAACTGGAATGCGGGCGCGGAGGCGATCAAGGGCTATCGCGCGGACGAGATCGTCGGCCGCCATTTCTCGCTCTTCTACACGGACGAGGACCGCGCCGCCGGCGAGCCGGCGCGCGCGCTCGAGACCGCGTTGCGCGACGGCAAATATGAGAAAGAGGCCTGGCGCGTGCGCAAGGACGGCACCCGCTTCTGCGCCCATGTCGTCATCGATCCGATCCGCGACGACGAGGGACGTCATATCGGCTTCGCCAAGATCACCCGCGACATCACCGAGCAGCGCAGGGCGCAGGAGGAGCTGGAGGAGGCGCGCGCCTCGCTCTTCCAGGCGCAGAAGCTGCAGGCGATCGGCGAGCTGACCGGCGGCATCGCCCACGATTTCAACAATCTGATGACCGTGATCCGCGGCTCGGCCGAATTGCTGCCGCCGCGCCGACCTCAGCGAGCAGCGCCGCGCCGCTATCTCGAAGCGATCATCGACACCGCCGACCGCGCCACCACGCTGACCGGCCACCTGCTCGCCTTCGGCCGCCGCCAGCCGCTCAAGCCCGAGGTGATCGACCTCAACCTGCGCCTCGACGCCTTCGCCGAGGTGTCTGCGCGCACCATCGGCAGCACGATCGGGGTGGTGCTCGATCTCGGCGCCGGCGCTTGGCCGGTCGAGGTCGATCCCACCCAGCTCGAGACCGCGATGCTCAACGCGGCGATCAACGCCCGCGACGCAATGCCCGGCGGCGGCGAGCTCCGCATCGCCACCCGCAATGTCGAAGGGAATGAAGATCTCGTCCGGATCAGCTTCGCCGACACCGGCGAGGGCATCGCCGCCCGAGGTGCTGGAGCGGGTCTTCGATCCCTTCTTCACCACCAAGCCGGTCGGCAAGGGCACCGGCCTCGGCCTCAGCCAGATCCACGGCTTTGCCGCCCAGTCCGGCGGCCGCGCCGAGATCGAATCGGTCCGAAGGCGAAGGGACCATCCTCCACCTGCTCCTGCCCCGCGCCCGCTCCGCAGCGGCGACGGCGGCGACGGCCGAGGCGGCGCCGCCCGGCGGCGGCGGCGCCCTCGTCCTGCTCGTCGAGGACAACGATCAGGTCCGCGACTTCGCCGCCAGCCTGCTCGCCGATCTCGACTATCGGGTCGTCGCCGCCGCTTCCGCCGAGGAGGCGCTGGAGGTGCTCGCGCGCGACCCGGTCGACATCCTGTTCACCGACGTCATGATGCCCGGCATCACCGGCATCGAGCTCGCCCGCCGCGCCCGCCAGCGCCACCCTCGCCTGCCGGTCCTGCTCGCCAGCGGCTATAGCGAGGAGATCGCCGGCGGCGCCGCCCGGGCGTTCGAAACGCTGGCCAAGCCCTACGGCGCCCGCACCCTCGCCGCCGCCCTCGTCGCGGCCCGCGCGCGGGCGGAGGATCCGGGCCCGGCCTGAGGGCCGGCGCCGCTTCGCCTCAGGTCGCGATCAGCCCGTGGGCGCGCAACGCGGCGAGCGTGTCGTTGAGCCGCGCCTGGGTCGACGCGGCGTCGGTGGCGTTGGCGATCGCCGCCTGGCGCGTGCCGACCACGTTGCTGCCGCCGACGAAGAGGGACTTGCCGGCGGGAAGGCGAAGCCCCGTCGAATCGACGGTGAACAGCTCCGCATAGCCGGCCTGGACGTTGCGGCCGATGATCGAGCCATAAGCATCGAGATAGATCGGCCCGTTCAGGCCGCGGAAGACCATATTGCCGTTGGCATCGAGCTCGAAGACCCCGGTCTTCGGCGTACCGTTGCGGTCCGAGGTGAATTCGATCCCGGCGATTTCGCCGTGGATGATATGCTTGGTGTGGCCGTAGCCGAACATCTGGCAGTAAAGGGAGCCGCTGGCATGCTGGTTTTCGATCGTCGTGCGCACCGCCCCGCTCGCGTTCGCGACCCGCGACAAGGCATGGACCTCGCCCGTCACCACGTTGGTCGCGACATGCCGGTCCATCTGGCTCTGGTTGACATGGCCGTCGCTCCTGATGGCGACGACTCCGGTATAGCCCAGCGAGGTCGGCCTGGCGGTGACCTGGCGGACGATCGGCAGCCCGGAAAACTCGCAGTTCAGATTGTCGACATAGGGAAGATCGAGATAGCTGTTTCCGGCGGCGTTGAGCTGCTTCAGGAACGGAGCGTTGTTCTCGTTCTTGCGCAGCACCACCTTCTTGTGATCGATCGTGCCCTCGTTCACGTTGCGAAAATCGGCGTGAAGGCGAGCGACGCCGAGCCCGTCGAACGTGGCGATCTGCGCCGCGCGGAACGAACCTTCGCTGAAGAGGGCCCAATTCGCCTTGGTCTCGGCGATCGACCAGCTGATGCCGCGAAATTCCTCATTGGCGCCGGCGAGCGGGTTGCCGGAATCGTCCTGGGCGCGCGCGAACAGCGAAATGGGATGGAACTCGCCCCAGAACGGTCCTCCGTTGGAGGAAAATTTGCTCTCCATGGCGAGGCGCAACGACGCCCGCTGCGGGTTGAGCGCCGGGCCGGGCTCGGTCAGGTTGAGCCCCAGCGACGTCACCGTGTCGAAATAATCTACATGGCCCGGCGGCCCATTGCTGAAGGTGCCGGTCGAGACGATCCACCGAACCCGCACCGCGTCGTTGCCGCCGGCGCTGTTGGTCTGCGGCGTGACCAGGGGCGCGACGTCCTGGATGATGCTGCTGGGCATGGCGTTGCTCCTCTTCCGATTGTGAATGTGCCGTAAGACCGGCGCGGCCCGATGCCGCCGTCCGGCGCGATGGGGATGTCCGGGGGCGAGGTCGGGACAGTCATAGGCGATGCGGCGGAGCGCCTCAAGCGCCCCCCGGGCGGACCGCCCTCGCGCGGCGAAAAGAAGCCCTCCGGCAACGGGCTGCTGCTGGAGGGCTCCTGAATCGCCCCGGCGCGTCTCTTTCAATCGGCTACCGGTCCGGCATGTGTGTCCCGGCTAGCAAATGACCGAAGCAGTGTCAAGAACATAGAAAGAACATCATTGCCGCCGAGCGGAAACAGGAAGGGAACGCAAGGTCCGTATCGAACGCGTCCAGGCCGCGTCCGCCTGATCGCGTAGATACGCCTCGACATCCTTCGCCGTCGCCTCGAAGCCGTTGTCGCCGAAGCCGAGCAGCGCCTTCCCGGTCGCGGCGTCGGCGAGCCCGAACTTGCCGCGGTCGCCGCCGCGCTTGCGGCGCTGCGACTTGACCAGCTTGAAGCCGCGCACCCGCGCCATCTCGCGCAACGCCCGGTCGCGCTCCTGGTCGGTCACAGCGAGACTTCCGCGACCTTCTCAGCGTAGCTTTCCTTGGGATCGCGGCGCAGCAGCCATTCGAGCGCCGCGCCCATGGTGGTGGCGTTGAGCCAGATCTTGGCGCGCTCGGGATCGAGCCTCAGCAAGGCGAGCCTGGGATCGTCCTTGCCCTCGAACCAGGCCGCGACGAACGGATTCCAGAGCCGCTCGACCACCGCCCGGTCGGTATCGACGCTGAGCTCGCCGGAAATGCTGGCGAACAGGCCATGGCCCTTGTCGGCGAAGGTGGCGATCGCCCGATGCGACTGGCCGAGCGCCTGGATGATGCCGTTGTCCGTGGCGGTGAAGAACCAGAGCGGCCCGCCTTCGTCATTCTCGATCTGAGCGGTCATCGGCTGGGTATGGCCGCCGCGCGCGCCGTCGAGGCCGAGCATGACGGTCATGTCGCTCTTCAGCGCCTTCCAGAATCTGTCCTTGATCTCGGCGTCGGTCGGCATTGGGAATCTCCTTCTCGCGAGCCCGGATTTGGAGAAGCCCTCCAACAGCCCGGGGGAGGGGGCTGCTGGAGGGCTCCTCGATCGCCCCGGCGCGTCTCTCTCAATCGGCAATCCGGTCCGGCACCGACAAGAACATTTGGCTCCGCGCCGGGTTCCAATGCGGCCGCTTCACCGGCACCCCCGCCACCCCCATGCTCCCCGCGCCGCCTGGTCGAGATGGAAATGGTCGCGATGCGCCGCGTTGTAATCGGGCGACAGCACGGTCGCGAACAGTTCGCAGGCGCCATCGCGGACGTCGCGCAGGAAGCGGCCTTTGGCGCCGTGGTCGCGCCAGTCGCCGGCGACGTTGATCCGAGTCCCGTCGGCGAGGCGGAAGCCGGCGATGTCGACCGCGTTGGCGCTGGCATGCTCGCTCCAGGCGCCCTCGTCGCGGCCGTAGAGCCGGCGGCAGCTATAGCTGCCGAAATGGTCGATCGCGGCCACCGCGCGGCCGAAATGGCGGCGCGCGGCGGGCTGGACGACGTGCCATTCCCAGAGCATCAGGCCGGCGGCGACCGCGCAGTTGGAGCCGAGGTCGGACGGCCGGTAAGCGATCGCGCGCGCGCCGCCGGGCGTGAAGCGGACGGCGTGGCGATAGCCGCATTGCGGCCCGCCGGTGCGCGCCGGCAGGCGAGTGTGGCGGATGCCGGCCCGGTCGAGCAGGGCCGCGCAGCGTTCGCCGTCGTCGGCCAGGCCGGCGAGCTTGCGCCCGGTGAACGCGCCGATCGGCCGGCCAAGGTCGAGCGCCGTCCAGGGCATGTCCTCGGGGTGGCGCCGGGCATGGCCGTAGAGGAGCAGTGCGCCGAGCGCGAGCGGGAGCAGGATCAAAGCGGCCGTGACGAAGCGCCGGACCCGCCTCATGGTCAGCGCCGCCGCGCCGTCTCCAGCGGCTCGGACGTGACCGGATAGCCGATCCCCTCCGGGATGCAGACATGGGGGGCGCCGTCCCGCTCCTCGACCCAGGGCGTGATCCTGGTCACCGGATGGCGGGCGGCGTCGGCGCGCGCCTCGGCGATCGAGGCGAAGCGGGCGAGCCGCTCGAGGTTGCGTCTGGTCGGGAAGATGACATGGGCGCGGCCGGCGTCGACCTCGGCAAGGATCTCCGCCGCGCTCGCCCAGAAGGCGCGGACCGCTTCGTGCGCGCTGACGCTCGGCTCCGCCGCGCCCGGCCGGCGCCTCGGCGAGGAAGAAGAGCGTGTCGAACCGCCGCGTCTCGCGGAAATTGGGGCACCAGCGGGCGAACGGCGTCAGCGCCTCGGCATCGATCGCCAGGCCGTGCGCCGGCGAGCAAGGAGGCGAAGGGCTCCTCGTCGGCGACGCCGTCGCGCAACGCCTGCGACCGCTCGCCGCATCGGGCGCGGGCGTCAGGCCGAGCGCGAGCCCCGTTTCCTCGATCGTCTCGCGGATCGCGGCGACCCGCGCCGCGTCGGTTCCGAGCAGCGCGGCGGTGCGATGGTCGTCGGCGTCGATCCGGCCGCCGGGAAAGACCAGGGCGCCGGCGGCGAAGGCCATCTGCCCGGTCCGCTCGGTGACCAGCAGTTCGGGCGGGCCGCCCGCCGCGCTCGCGCATCAGCACCAGGGTGGCGGCGGGAATGGCTTCGGGAAGATCGGACATCGGGTCCTTCGCTGGCAAGTTTCCGGGCGGGATTGCATCGCGCCCAACCCGTCGCTATCTGAGGCGCCCCGAAAGGCGCGGGGCTGTAGCTCAGATGGGAGAGCGCTGCAATCGCACTGCAGAGGTCAGGGGTTCGATTCCCCTCAGCTCCACCATTCTCGGGTTCGCGGTGTCCCACACCGCGAAGCCATGTCCGGGGGACATGGCGACCCGAGAATTTCGTCACCTCGCCGAAGCCGCGCCACGGGCCGCCCCGCGCGCCGGAACGCCGCCTCCGTCTCCATCGTTTTACCAGCCTGTTTCTCATCGAAGGAGAGTGACATGGCTTATGACGAGCGGGACGGCGGGCGCAGGCGCGGCCGCGGGCGCTGGCGCGACGAGGAGCGGGGCGACGAAGGCTGGGGCCGCGAGACCCAGTGGCGCGGCGATCCAAGCTTCGGCGGCGGCTGGGGCAACCAGACGGCGCGGCCGCAGCTCGACGACCGTTCTGGAGCACGCGGGCCGAGCGGCTATGGCGCGGATCTGACCGCGGGCGGCCCGGGCTTCGACGCCGGTTTCGGCGCCCCCCGCTTCGACCGCGCCGACGTCTCGTCGTCCGGTCCCGCTTATGGCGGCGGCGGCTTCGGCGGCTCGCCGCGCGAATATATGATCGCCCGCGATCCGCATTACGCGCAGTGGCGCAACCGCCAGATCGCCGATCTCGATCGCGACTATGACGAATATCGGCGCGAGAACCAGTCGCGCTTCGACCGCGAGTTCGGCGCCTGGCGCGAGAAGCGCGGCGAGCAGCGTCAGGCGATCGGCCAAGTCGCGCGAGCATATGGAGGTGATCGGCGCCGACGGCGGCCATGTCGGCACCGTCGACACAGGTCCGCGGCGAACGGATCATCCTCACCAGGAGCGATCCGGATGCCGGCGGCGTCCATCATTCGATCCCCTGCGGCTGGATCGAAAGCGTCGACGACAAGGTTGTGCTCAACATCGACGCCGAGGAGGCGAAGCGGCGCTGGCAGACGGACAATCGCAGCCGCGCCTTGTTCGAGCGCGAGCATAAGGCGTGCCCGGCCCGCACGTCCTCAACCGCAGCTTCGCCGGAACCTATCCCGACGAGGAATGAGCCGATCGGAGGCCTGTCCTCCCGATCGGCAGGACCTCGGCCGGCCACCACGCATCCCGCCGGGCCTTTCCTTTGACTCCTCCCGCCATCGCCGCGAAAGCGACGGGGACGGAGGACGAGAGCATGAGCACGACCCGCGCCTGGCATCTGATGTCGCGCCCGCAGGGGCTGCCGACGATGGACAATTTCGCGCTCAAGGAGGCGCCGCTGCCCGACCTCCAGGACGGCTGGGTCCGGGTCGAGAACAAGTGGCTGTCGGTCGATCCCTATATGCGCGGGCGGATGAACGACGTGAAATCCTACGTCCCGCCCTTCGCGCTCGGCGAGCCGATGCAGGGCGGCGCGGTCGGCAAGGTGGTCGAGAGCCGCTCGCCCAACCTCAAGGAGGGCGACACCGTCTTCCACATGCTCGGCTGGCGCGAGGCGGCGGCCGGGCCGGCGGAGGCGTTCAACAAGGTGCCGCCGCTTCCGGTCGAGGACCATCAATGGCTCGGCAATCTCGGCCTCACCGGCGGCACCGCTTATTTCGGGCTGCTCCGGGTCGCCGAGGCGAAGGAAGGCGACATCGTCTTCGTCTCGGCCGCCGCCGGCGCGGTCGGCTCGGCGGTGGTGCAGATCGCCAAGGCCAAGGGCATGACCGTGATCGGCTCGGCCGGCGGCGCCGACAAATGCGCCTGGGTGCGCGAGCTCGGCGCCGACGCGGCGATCGACTACAAGGCCGGGCCGGTCGTCAAGCCGCTGATGGACGCCGCGCCGAAGGGCATCGACGTCTATTTCGACAATGTCGGCGGCGACCATCTCGACGCCGCCTTCGCCGCCGCGCGCCAGCAGGCGCGCTTCGCGATCTGCGGCATGATCGACGATTACAATACCGGCTCCGACCACGCCTTCCGCTACATCATGCGGGTGATCGCGGCGCGGATCCGGGTGAAGGGCTTCATCTACACCGATTATCTGCGCGAGATGGCCGAATTCTACCGCGACATGGGCGGCCTGATCGCGGCCGGCAAGGTGACGTCGCGCGAGACGATCCACGACGGGATCGAGGCGACGCCCGCAGGCCTTCCTCGACCTGTTCGAGCGGCGGCAATACCGGCAAGATGCTGGTCCGGCTCTGAGCGCCGTGCGGGCGCTGCTCTTCCTCCCGGCGCTCGGCGGTTGCGATGGCCGCGACAGGCGCCGGCCGAGCCTGCGATCCGAGTCTTTCGCGGCGAATATGCCTGCGGCTTCGAGCAGTCACGGTTCGACGGCTGCTGGCTGATCGCCGTCGAGGGCGGGCGGATCGATGCCGGCCAGCCCGATGGTCGGAGTTCGAACGGCGCTCAGCCTGAGTCCGCGCATGACCGCCAGGGCCGGCGGCTGCCGATACGATGATCGCCTTCGAGCGGCCGGCGCCGAGGACTATCGAGGCCCGCCGCCGGGCGGCTCCGGGCATCTGCGGCCTGTCCCGCTGCCGGCATCGAGGCGACCCGCCTGCTCGAAGCCGGCGCCTGGGCTTCCCCGACAGCCGATCAGCCTCCTGCCGCGGCCATAGCTGGAGTTCGCCCGCCCGTTCGCCGATCCGGCGCAGGTCTTCGACGAAGCGGGCATATTCCGCCTCCCTGTCGTCGCGGACGCGGAGCAGGAAGCTGGGGTGGACGGTGACCCAGGCCTCGCCGCCCTCGGCGAGCTTGTGGCCGCGTCCGCGCAGGCTCGAGATCGTCACCACCTTGCCGAACAGCGAGCGCGCCGCGGTGGCGCCAAGCGCGACGATGAGCGGCGGGCGGATCAGCGCCAGCTCCTGCTGGAGCCACCAGCGGCAGGCGGCGATCTCGCCGCCGTTCGGGCTTGTCGTGGATTCGGCGCTTGCCGCGCCGCTCGAACTTGAAATGCTTGACCGCATTGGTGACGTAGGTGCGGTCGCGGTCGATGCCGGCATCGGCCAGCGCCCGGTCGAAGAGCTGGCCGGCGGGGCCGACGAACGGGCGGCCGGCCAGATCCTCCTGGTCGCCGGGCTGCTCGCCGACGAACAGGATCCGCGCGTCGAGCGGGCCTTCGCCGAACACGGTCTGGGTGCGCGCATTTGTAGAGGTCGCAGCGGGTGCAGTGCATCGCCTCGGCGCGCACCGCCGCCCAGCTCTTTGCCGACATTGTCGCCGACCTGCGACGGCCGACGCGCGCCACCATCTCGCTCTCCCGCGCCTGCGCGCCCTTGACCAGCTCCGCCGACCAACGCCGTCTCGGGCATGTTTTTCCAATATTTCTTCGGCATCTCCTTCAGCATCGCGCCGATCTTCACGCCGGGCCGGATTGAAGATGGAGGCATAATAGGTCTTCCACACCTCCTCGACCGGATCGCCCTGCCGGCGCGTCGGCCTGCGACGCGCCGGGGCCTTCGCGACAGCGTCTCGCCGTCCCAGTGGAGCGAGAGCTCGGGCGTCAGGATCGACCAGCGCATGGTCGCGAAGCGGCGGACGAAGAAGCCGGCATTGGCGCGGACGATATGGTGGTCGGGCTCGAACCAGGCGACGAAGCGCGGGCCCCCTCCGTCTCGACCTCGCGAAAGCGCAGGAAGGCGTGCATCTTGTGCATGTCGCGGCGCACCTCCTTCGCCATCGCCTCGAGCCGGCGGAGCAGCGGATCGGCGGCATGTCGTCGATCGCCTCGGGCTCGCTCGCGCAGACTGGACGAGCAAGCGCGTAGAGCAAGGCGAAGCGCTCGGGATCCGATGACAGACGACCGTGCGGGCAAGCTCGACGAAGGCGCGCGGGACCGAGAAAGGCCGGCGGCCGCGGCGGGGCCGGCATCGCCTCGTCGCCGAACAGATCCTGCGGCGCTTCCCGCCGACCTGCCAGAGCACCTCGGCAGGCGGCACGCGCGGCGAGCGCGAGGGCGCGGGCCGCGCCTCGCCAGCCGTCGAAATCGTCCTCGGCGCGCCGAAGGTCGACGACGCGCATGGCATGCTCAAGCGGCGAACAGCTCCAGCTGTTCCGCGCGCGGCACCGGCGCGAGGCTGTCGGCCAGGAGCGCACCGGGCGCCAGTCGGCGGCGATCAGGAACGGCCGCACCTTGGCGATCGAGACGGTGAGACGGGCGATATCGGCGAGCCGATGTTGGCGAAAGTGTCGCGCAGCGAGGATTTTGTCGACGGCCGTAACGCCGAGGCCGGGAACCCGGAGCAACGCCTCGCGCGGGGCGCGGTTGACGTCGACCGGGAAGACGCCGCGATGCTTGAGCGCCCAGGCGAGCTTGGGATCGATGTCGAGCGGGAGATTGCCGGCGGCGTCCGCCGAGGCGGCCACCTCGGCGGTGGAAAAGCCGTAGAAGCGAATCATCCAATCGGCCTGGTAGAGCCGGTGCTCGCGCAGCAAGGGCGGGCGGACCAGCGGCAGCACCGCCGACGCGTCCGGGATCGGCGAGAAAGCGGAATAATAGACGCGGCGCAGGCGGAAGCGATCGTAGAGCGTCGCGGCGCGCGCCACGATCGCGCTGTCGTTGGCGGCGTCGGCGCCGACGATCATCTGGGTCGACTGGCCGGCCGGCGCATAAGCGGGCGCCGACCGGTAGCGCGCGCGTGGCGTCGTGCGCCGTCGACGATCGCGGATTTCATCGCCTTCATCGCGCCCTCGATCCGGCCCGCATCCTTCTCGGGCGCGAGCCGGGCGAGCCCCGCCTTGGTCGGCAGCTCGACGTTGATCGAGACCCGGTCGGCATAGAGGCCGGCCTGCCGGACCAGCTCCGGATCCGCGTCGGGGATCGTCTTGAGGTGGATGTAGCCGCGGAAATCATGGTCCTCGCGCAAGGATCGCGCGACCTCGACGATCCGCTCCATCGTGTAGTCGGGCGAGCGGATGATGCCCGAGGAGAGGAACAGGCCCTCGATATAATTGCGCCGGTAGAAAGCGAGCGTGAGCCGCACCACCTCCTCGGTCGTGAAGCGCGCGCGGCGCACGTTCGAGCTCTTGCGGTTGATGCAATAATGGCAATCGAAGATGCAGGCGTTGGTCAGCAGGATCTTGAGCAGGGAGATGCAGCGGCCGTCGGGCGCGTAGGCGTGGCAGATGCCCATGCCCTCGGTCGAGCCGATCCCCTTGCCGCCGAGGCTGTCGCGCTTCTTCGTGCCGGACGAGGCGCAGGAGGCGTCATATTTGGCGGCGTCGGCGAGAATGGCGAGCTTTTGCTGGACGTCGAGCTGGGGCATGTGTTCGCCATATGTTCTATGCTCTCCAATGTCGATAGGCCGACTCCGGGTCAAAACGTCACGGTGACCGTGATCGTGTCTCCGTAGGTGCCTGCGGGGACGAACTGGCCGGTGGGGATGCGCCCATAAATCGTCCGGGAAAAGCGGCGCACTCCGCTATTCACCCTGCCGCCCGTCATCGTGACCGTCGCCGAGCCCTGCGAGCCGTCGCCCCAGACAATGGTCCGCGCGATGGTCGTATAGAGGTTGTAGTCGAGGCGACTGGCGCCGCTCGCCATTTTCCGGGTTGCCATCGAACCATAGGCCCCCGCATTCATGGAGACGACGGGAGATTGCACGCTCGGATGGCATGCGAGATCCACGGTGCCCGCGCCGTCATCGGGTGCCGCGAGTTGCGGATCGTAGGCGCCGAACGTAACGCCCGCGACGGTGATCGTGCAGGCGCGGGCGGGGACGGAGATCAAGACGCCTCCCAGCGCCGCCGGGAGGAGCGCGGCGCGACGCCAGGAAAAGGGCGGCCGGCGCGCCATCAGAAGGTGACGGTGACAACGATCGTGTCGGTGTAGGTGCCGGCCTGGACGTGCTGGCCGATCGGGATTCGGCCGTAGATCGTCCGTGCATAGGTCCGCCAGATCAGGACGGTGGTGCCGCCGGTGAGTGTCACCCGCGACGTGCCGGCGCTGCCATCGCCCCAGACGATGGTGCGAGTCGCCGCGGTATAGAGGTTGTAGTTGAGCCTGGCGGCGCCGTTGGCGAGCTTGCGCGGCGCGAAGCTGCCCGAAACGCCGGTGCCGATCGAGACGATCGGGGCGTCGTCCCAGATCAGGCAGGTGGCGTTGATCGTACCGGTGGCGTCGTCCGGCGCCCCGCTGGACGGATTGTAGGCGCCGAACGCGACCGCGGTGGCGCTGACCGTGCACGACGCGCGCGCCGGCGCCGGCGCGACCAATGTGCCGAGCGCGAAGGCGGCGAGGGCCGCGGACGGACGGTAATCAGCGCGACGCATAATTGCCCCCCGGGCGGCAGACGAGGCCGTCGAGACGTGGTTGCGGATCGTCATTGTCGGGAACGACGGCGGTGAAGCCGCAGGCGCCGCCTTCCCAGGCGGCGTTGATCGCGACCCGGCCGGTGAGGCCGGGCAGATAGACCTCGCCGCCGGAGACGGCAACGGCCGGGAAGGCCGCGCCGTCGGCCCAGACGCGGGCCCCGGCGGGCAGCGCGCTGCCGTCGGCGAGCGCGACCCGCATCAGCACGCCGCGCTCGCGCCTGATGTCGAAATCGACGACGACCCCGGTGCGCGCGAACGGGCGCACCGCGATCGTGGTCGCGGCGATCTGCGCGTCGAGCGGCAGATCGTTCTCGTCGATGCGGATGCGGTTGGTCTCGAACGGGCGAAGGCCGGGCACCATCAGGGTGCCGCTCCGCCCGGTGACGCCGACCAGCCGGTCGTCGGCATAGACGCGCACCCCCGGCCGGCCGGCGACGCGGACGGTGGCGAAGCTGCCCTGGACGTTGCGCGAGGCGAAGACGTCGCCGCTCGCCGTACCGATCGCGCCCGAGGCGGACAGGCGCAGGCCGGCGGCACGGTTGGCATAGGCGACTTCGGCGACGACCGTGGCGACCGGGAAATTATGGATATAAGCCGCCTCGCCGCCCCAATTCTCGCCGAAGCGCGCCGCGGCCCGGAAGCCGCCGCCGGGTTCGGACGGCGGGTCCTGCTGGAAGGTGGCGGCGCCGCGGACGCCGCGGCGATGCGCCTCGAGGCTGGCGGACGCGCTGCGCCGGCCGCCCAGCGCGAAGGCGAGATTGACGCCCGCCACGGTGTGGCTGGCGCCGACGATCGTATGGCGGGCATAGGCCTGGAGCGACACCGCCCGGCCGAGCCGGAAGCTGCCGAACAGGCCGGCCAGAGTCTCGTCCGGGCCGTCGCGGATGCCGCGATGAGTGAGGTTGAGGCCGAGCGAGCCGAACGGCAGCGAGGTATCGGCGAAGGCCTGGACCTGGAAGCGGGTCGCGCGGTCGCGGCTCGACATGCCGATGAACGAATAGTCGGCGCTGGCATGCTCGGCGCGGAAGCCGAACGAGAAGGCGTGGGCGCGGCGTTCGCCGGCGACGGCGATCCGATAGCCGATGCCGCGCCCGCCATGGCTGAGCGAGACCGAGCCGCCGATCTGGGCGAGGTCGAAGACGAGCGCGGTCACCGCGACGCCGGCCATCCTGCGGCTTTCGCCGGCCTGGGCATGGCCCTCCACGGTGATCCGGTCGGAGAGGCCGTAGCGGTGGCTCGTCGATGCCATGAACTCACCGTAACGGTTACTGTGCCGGCCGAAGTCACGCCGTATGAAGCCGGCCTCGTAGGAGAAATCGTGAAGCCCGCGGCGGAGCATCAGGTTCGATGCATAATAGCTTTGCTCGGAAACGATCTCCCGGCCGAGCAGATCGCGGACCACGATTCGGACCGCGCCGCCGCCGGTCGGAATCGGGATGTCGGCGATCTCGAACGGCCCCGGCGCGACCGGGCGGCTGCCCTGGAGCGCATTGTTGACGTAGATGTCGACGACCGAGGCGACCGCCGCGCTGCCGCCGGTGGCGACCAGCGGCATGGTGAGATAGCCGGGCTGGACCGAGAAGTTGCGAGCGAACTGGACGCCGGCGAAGCGGACGGGCACGGCGCCGGGCCCGGCCGACGAGATCGAATCGCCGATGCGCAGGCTTGTCATGCTGGCCGGCCGGTCGATCGTCCACGAGGTTTCGAGCCGGGTCAGCCGCTCCGGCCCCGATCCCGCTTCGGCGACGAAGGTGGCCGAGCCGACGCCGTGCCGGGTGAAGACGACGCCTTCGAACGCGCCGCTGATCGCGGTCTTGCCGCGGCTATGCTCGACGAACAGGTCGTAGCCGAGATAGGCGCCGGTCGACGGCGCGGTCATCGCCATTTCCTCGGCCCCGCCGAAGCTGGTGCGCTGGGCAAGGAAGGCCGACGCGCCGGCGTCGATCGCGATCGACAGAGTTCTGCTGGTCAAGCCGGACGGCGAGGCCGGGGACGGCGGCGAGCGCATAGTAGAGATCGCCGTCGAACCGGATCGGTTCGCCGGTCGGGAGGCGCAGGCGCCAGGCGGCGAACGTCGTCGCCGCCGCGTAGAGACGGCCGTCGGCGGCCGTTAGGAACAGCACCGGCTCGGCTGCGGGCGAGCCGTTGAGGATCACGTCGAGCAGAGCGGGCACCGGCGCCGCCGCGGCGACGGCCGCCGCGGCCGCCCGGTCGGCGTCATTGGCGGAGGCGAGGCTGTGCGTCAGCAGCATCAGCAGGAAGAGGCAAAGCCTAATGATCGCTTTGTGCGGTGCGAGCGCCACTGTCCGGGGTCCGCATGATCTGCTGAAGCACCGCTCGGTCCGCGACGGGCGTCGAGGCGTCAAGACGCCACCGGCGCGACGCGCCGGGGAGGACGGTGCCGAAGGCGATGGTGTCGCCGAAGGTGAAGCCGGTGGCGCGGGCCGCGGCGGCATGATCGAGGCGGATGTAGCCCGACCCCGGATTGGCCGCCTCGAGCAGCCAGCCGCCGTCGCTCTGGCGCGACGCCGACCAGCGCAGCTCCGCAGGCGAGCCGGGCTGGATCATCGCGTAGAGCGGCAGGTTGAGCCGCAGCGCGACGCGGATGCCGGTGGCGCGAGTCGCTTCCGGCACCTCTTCGATAATGAGCCGGTAGGCCTGGTTGGCGCCGGCCGGGTTGCGCAGGCCTACTCGAACCAACTGGGTTGCTCCCGGCGGAATGGTAAAGACCGGGGGCGACACGATCATCGCCGCCGTTTCCTCATAGACGTCGTCGCCGTCCGCCTGCCGCCAGGCGAGGGGATAGGCGCGGATCGTTACCGGCGTCGCTTCCTCGTTGCGGACCGTGACCGAGCCGGTGCGGTGATCGTGGTCGATCGCGACCAGCACCGGATTGACCTGCAGCGTGCCCGCGGCGGCCGGCGCGGCGACGCAAAGGGCGGCGCTGGCGGCGAGAAAATGGAGGGATTTGAAGCGCATCGTCGATCGCATCCTCGTCAGTAGGTGACCGTCACGGTGACGGTGTCGAGCATAGGAGCCGGCCGGGGCACCGGTCTGGCCGGCGCCGACTCGACCGTAGACGGTGACATTCTGGGCGCCGCCGGTGCCGGTGCCGGTGAGGTTGGCGGTGCCCGCCGTGCCGTTGCCCCACACATTGGTGCGGGCGGCGTTGGTGTAGAGATTGTAGGCGAGCAGGTTGCCGCCGGACGTCATCCGGCGCGACGCGAAGCTCGCGCCGCTGCCCGCGCCGACGCCGGCCGACGCGGTCCAGGCGGTGCCGTTGGTGCAGGTGACGGCAAGGCCGCCGGTGCTGTCGACATTCGATCCGCTCAGCGTGTTGACGTTGCCGAAGGCGAGCGCGCTGGTCGAAACGGTGCAGTTCGCCGTCACTGTCGCCGAGACGGTGAGCGTCGCCGTCGCCGTCTGGGCCCGGGCGGGCGTGGCCGCCGCCATCGCGCAGACAAGCAAGGTCGCTACGGGGACCAGGGGTCCCGCGAAACGCGTCTCGAACATGGTCAAATCCTTTCGCCGGGGCGTCGCCCTTGCGGCCCGCCCCGCGTCACGACGCAGGTGGGGCGGGCCGAGGACGAAAGGGCCCGCGGACGCGCCGGGTGGGCGCCCGCCGACCCGCCGCCGTCAGTAGGTCACGGTCACCGACACGGTGTCGGCATAGCTGCCGGCCGGTGCCGAGATCTGGCCGGAAGGAACGCGACCGTAGACGGTGACGGCCTGGGCCGAACCGCTGCCGGTGCCGGCCAGCAACGCGGTGCTGCCGGTGCCGTCGCCCCAGACGGAGGTACGACCGCTGTCGGTGTAGAGGCTGTAGTTCAGCAGGTCCGAGCCCGACACCATCTTGCGCGATGCGAAGGTGGCGCCGGCGCCGCCGCCGACGCCCGCCGAAGCGGACCAGCCGGTGCCGTTGGTGCAGGTGACGGAAATCCCGCCGGCGCCGTCGACGTTCGACCCGCTCAGCGTGTTGACGTTGCCGAAGGCAAGCGCGCTGGTCGAGACGGTGCAGTTGGCGGTGACGGTGGCGTTGACGCCAAGCGACGAGGTCACCGTTGCCGCGGTCGCAGCCGACGGCAAGGCGATCGCCGACAAGGCGAGCAGTGCTCCGGTGGCGCGAGCCCCGGACAGGTTGGTGATCAGCATTTCTGGTCCTTTTCCCTATTTCCCCGGAAGGCGGGCGATGCCGCGCTTCCTTCCCGATACGAACGGTTAACGAAACCTGCCGTCCGCGATGCGGTTAATGACGTAATCAGGTTAAGGACCATTTAAGCATGGCGGAGGCCTGCTTCGCAGTGAGAGGAAGCGGCCGGATGCCGGCGGGTATCGATGCCGGTCGAGGCGCGCCGAGGCAGGCCGGATGCCGGGTTCCGTTTCCAACCCGCCCCTGACGACAGCGGCTCCCGCGCGAAATAGGGGGCTCCCCTATTCTCTAGAGTATTGGGTGCTTAGTTCTACCCTCTTCCGTTCGGGCTGAGCTTGTCGAAGCCCTCTATTTTTTCCTGTAGGAATAAGAAGGAAGGCCCTTCGACAGGCTCAGGGCGAACGGATGGGAGTGATTCAAACTGATCCTTCAGCGCTCTAGCCGCCGTCGACGGCGCGCTCGATTTCGGCGATGTCGATCTTCGTCATCGTCATCATCGCGTCCATCGCCCGCTTGGCGGCATCCCGGTCGGGGTTTGCCATCGCGGCGAGCAGGGCGCGCGGCGTGATCTGCCACGAAAAGCCCCAGCGGTCCTTGCACCAGCCGCAGGCGCTCTCGGCGCCGCCATTCTGGACGATCGCGTTCCAGTAACGGTCGGTTTCCTCCTGATCGTCGGTCAGGACCATGAAGCTCACCGCCTCGTTCGGCGTGAAGTTCGGGCCGCCGTTCAGGCCGATAAAGGCGTGGCCGAGGACGGTGAACTCGACGGTCAGCTCGTTCCCCTGCGCGCCGCCCGGATAATCGGAGGCCGCCTCGTGCGCCGGGCCGACATGGCTGTCGGGGAAGGTCGCGGCGTAGAATTCGGCCGCCTCGCGGGCCTTGCCATGATCGAACCACAGGCAGGTGGTGAGCTTGTCGCCGGTCATCGCCTCTTTCTCCATCGTCAATTGCCGCCGCCCGAAACCAGGCCGAAGCTCGCGCCCTGCGGATCCACGCCGATCATGACTCGCTCGCCGCCAGGGACGTCCATCGGGCCGAACAGGACCTGGCCGCCGCCCGCTTTCACCTTGCCCGCCGCCGCATCGACGTCCGGCACGCGGACATAGAACTGCCAGACGGTGGGCGCTTCCGGCGACGCCTTCATGATCGCGCCGACGATCTCGCCGCCATGGCTGATGAAGCTGTACTCGCCCATCTCGGGCCCCATATCCATCGCCCCGTCCTGCACGTAGCCGAACTGCTCGCGATAGAAATCGAGCGCCGCCTCGCGGTCGCCGGTCATCAGCTCGTTCCAGGCGACATGGCCCATGCCGTGCCGCTGATAGGCGGTGCTGTCGTCATCGCCGGCGCCGCGCATCAGGTAGATGGGCACGCTTTGGGGATCGAGGATCATCGCGATCCGGCCGACGCCGGGCGTGTCGAACGCGGGCATCTGCACCTTCGCGCCCGCCGCCACGGCTTTGTCGACCGCCGCATCGACATCGTCGACGCCGAGATAGCCGAGCCAAATCGGCCGGGCGCCGCCGTCGCACATCTCCTTGGTCAGCGTCAGCACGCCGCCGGCAAAGCCGCCGGGCGCGCCGAGCATGCGATATTCGACGTCCCCGGGGATCGGCTCGCCGACGGTCCATCCGACGACATCCTCGTAGAAGCGTTTCGCTCCTTCCGGATCGGTCGTCATCAGCTCGTACCAGATGAAGCTGCCGTGCGGATTGACCATCGTCGTGTCTCCTCGGGCTGGGCTCAGGCGAGCTCGCGCTCCGCCGGCTCGGCCTTCGCGGTGTCCAAGATCGGCGCGAAGCCGCCCCAGAACATGCGCATGCCGTCGAACGGCATATCGTCCTTGTCCGGCTGCATGTCCGGGTCCTTCATCATCTTGTCCCAGGCGGAGTCGCGCGTCGCCTTGTCCGGCCACTCGATCCACGAGAAGACGACAGTCTCGCCATCCTCGGCCTTCACCGCCTTCTTATAGTCGGTGATCTTGCCGTCGCGCAGGTCGTCGCCCCAGGCCTCGACCACCCGGACCGCGCCGAATTCCTTGAACTTGGCCGCGGCCTTGGCGGCCATGTCGTGATAGGCTTGGCGCTTGCCCTCGGGCACGGGGAGGACGAAGCCGTCGACATAGGCCGAAGCGCCGTCGGCCCGCTCGTCGACGAACGAATCGAAGCCGCTGAAGATCATGCGCTGGCCGTCGAACGGCATCGATTCGCCCATCTCCTTCATGCGCGGGTCACTCATCATCTTCTCGTTCGCCGAGTCGCGGGTGGCGCGATCGGGATATTCGAACCAGGAAAAGACGACGGTCTCGTCATCCTTCGCCTGCACCGCCCCGTAGAAGTCGGTCACTTTGCCGCGCTTGACGTCGTCGCCCCAGGCTTCGACATGCCGCCGAACGCCGATATCCTTGAAGATCGGCGCCGCCTCGGCGGCATGCTTGCGATAGGCGTCCTTGTTGGCGGTCGGCACGGCCACCACAAATCCTTCAACATAGGTCATCGTCTCTCTCCTTTGGTTTCGAAATCAGCGGGTCAGCGGGATGAGGGCGCGGAGCTTGGGGCCGCGCAGCCACAGGCCGCCCCACACGACGATGCCGGGATACACCCCGAACAGCATGAGGGTGAAGAGCGGACTGCCCGCCCGGACGTGGCCAGCGACCGCTTCGCCGAGATCGGCGGTTAAAAGACACCGCCCCGAGCGACGCGGGACGCGGCACGGCGTAAAGCCGGGTCGATCCGGCAGGCAGGACCGCGAGCAGGTGGATCGTCCCCGTGTCGGCGGGCCAGCCAAGCGCGGCGGTTTGAAATGTCGTTGCCATGGCGGCTTCCCTGCTCTCCTTATGGATCGTGCGGCCAGCCGGCGGGGGGCTCGCCAGTCAGGCCTGCCCTCAGCGTCTCGAGCGCGCGGACGAAGGCGGGCCGCGCCTCGCCGCGAGCGATATAGGAGGCGAGGTTCGGATAGGCTTCGACGATCCCCGAACCGCTCAGGACTCGAAGCACCGCGACCATAAGAAGGTCGCCCGCGCTGAACGCTCCGTCGAGCCATTCAGCCTCGCCCAGCCGGGCGGCCAGCTCGTCCAGTCGCTCGCGGATGCGTGCCTCCACCGCGGGAAGCCGCGCCTTCGACCAATCCTTGTCGCCTTCGATCACCGTGGCGAAGACGCGGTCCCAGATCACTGGCTCGACGGTGTCAAGCGCGGCGAACATCCAGCCGATCGCCCTGGCCCGCCCCGCCCGGTCCTCGGGAAACAGGCCCGGACGATTCTCCGCAATGTGGAGCACGATTGCGCCTGATTCGAACAGGACGAGCCCGTCCTCCTCATAGGTCGGCACCTGGCCGAAAGGATTGCGGGCGCGGTGCGCCGCCTCCTTCTGCTGGCCCCAGGACAGGTATCGCACGCGATAGGGCTGGCCTACCTCCTCCAGCGCCCATCGCACGCGCATGTCGCGCACCAGGCCCCGGCCTCGATCCGGCGACCAGTCATAGGCCGTGACGACAGGCTTGGTCATGGGCGCGCTTCCTCTGACGGTCAGCCGGCCGCGGGCTGCGCGGCCTCGCCGCACATCGCTTGCTGCGCCGCGGCGCGCAGCTCGTCCTCGCTCATCACCGTGCCGCTCAGCGGATGGGCGATCGACCAGCTGTGGCCGAACGGATCCTTCACCTGGCCGTAGCGGTCGCCCCAGAAGGCGTCGTGGGCAGGCATGGTGACGGTCGCGCCCGCGGCCGCCGCCCGCTCGATGGCGGCGTCGGCGTCCGGCACGTTGAGATGGAGCGTCACCGGCGTGCCGCCCAGCGACAGCGGCGACTGAAGTCCCCAATCCTTATTCTCGTCGACCAGCATCAGCATCGATCCGTAGATGCTGATCGCGGCATGCATCAGCTTGCCGTCCTCGCCCGGAATCCGGATCAGCTCCTCGGCGCCGAAGGCGGCCTTATAGAATTCGATCGCGTCGGCGGCGCCGGCGCAGACGATATGGGGGGTCAGAGCTCGGGGTTTCGTTGGATATCTCGGCCATCTTGTCTCTCCTGCAAGCGGAAACGGCGCGGCGCCGGCCGCGGCGGGCCGGCGCCGCGAGATTCAGGCGGCGACGGGCTCGCCGCCGGCCATCGCTTCGGTCGCGGCCGCCATGTCCATATACATCGGCTCCCAGATATGGCCGTCGAGATCCTCGAAGCTGCGCGAGTACATGAACCCGTAATCCTGGGGTTCGCGCGGCTCCCTGCCGCCGGCGGCGAGCGCTTTGCCGGCGATGTCGTCGACGTCTTCGCGGCTGTCGGCGGAGATGCAGATCAGCACTTCGCTGGTGGCGTGCGCGTCCGCGATCCGCTTCGGCGTGAACTGGGCGAACTTGTCATGGGTCAGGAGCATCACGTGGATGGTCTCGGAAAAGACCATGCAGGCGGCGGTCTCGTCGGTGAACTGCGGATTGTTGACCGCCCCGATCGCCTCGTAGAACGATCTTGGCGGCGGGCAGGTCGGCGACCGGCAGGTTCACGAAAATCAGCTTCGACATTTTCCTCTCCTCGAACGTCCCTTGCGAATCGGTGTTTGACGCTGATGCCCGCTTCAGTTATAAAAAGCAACTATGAAGTCACAAAATCTAACAGACTCCAAGCACGGCCCGTCGCGGCGGCGTTATGACGACGCTTGCGGCGCCGCCCACGCGCTCGACCTGGTCGGCGAGCGCTGGGCGCTGCTGGTCATGCGCGAGCTCATGCTCGGCCCGAAGCGGTTCAGCGACATTCGCGCCGATTTGCCCGGAATCAGCGCCAACACGCTCACCCAGCGGCTCGAGGGGCTGGAGGCCGCGGGCGTGGTGGTTCGCACGCGACTCGCTCCGCCCGCCTCGGGGCAGGTCTATGAGCTGACCCCCTGGGGCTATGAGAGCGAGCCGATCTTCCAGGTGCTCGGCCGCTGGGCGGCGCGCTCGCCGAGCCACGATCCGCGGCTGCCGCTGAGCGCCGCCTCGCTGCTGCTCTCCTTTCGGACGATGATCGATCCGGAGCGCGCGGCGGGGCTGAAGGCGAAGATCGGACTCAGGCTCGGCCGCGAGAGCTTCGTCGTGCGGATCGCCGGCGCCGAGGTCGAAGCCGAGCGTGGCGAGACCGCCGGCGCCGAGCTGACCTTGGCCGGCGCGCCGGCCGCCGTCGCCGCCGCCGTCTATGGCGGAGTACCGCTGGCTGCGCTCGAAGCCGAAGGGGCCCTAACGATCGAGGGCGACCGTGCGCTGGCCGAGAGCTTCGTCACCCTGTTTCCACTTCCGCCGAAGGTCGGCGACGAAGCCTAGGCGGGCAGCGGCACGGGCTCGGCCTGGACCAGGTGCCGGCCGAGGAAGATCTTGAACAGCACGAACACCGCGCCGGCGCCGGCGGCGAAGCCGGCATGCATCAGCCAGAAGCTCGTCGTCGGCATCTGCTCGAACCAGCCGCCGACCCAGCCGACCAGGGCGTTGGCGGTGAAGAAGGCGAGATAATAGAGGCCGATCACGGTGGCGTTGATCGCCTTGGGCGCGACCTTGGCGAAGAGCGCGAGGCTGACCGGCAGCATGTGGGCGAAGCCGATCGAGTTCAGCAGATGGAACATGACCGGCCAGAACAGCCCGATCTTCTCGCCCGGGCCGGTGCTCGCGGCGGCCATGAACAGGCAGAGCATGCCGCCGATCGAAAAGGCCGAGCCGATGATCATCTTCATGATCTCGTCCGGCTCCCGGTAGCGCTTGCCGTACCAGCTGTAGAAGATGGCGACCAAAGCGAGGAAGGTGACCGAGGTCGCGGCGTCGAGCGTGATCAGCCAGCTGGTCGGCAGCTGGGTGCCGAAGAAGACGAGATCGAAGCTGCGATCGCCCCAGATCAGATAGGCGTTGAAGATCTGCTGGTTGGGAAGCAGGCCGACCGCCATCACCGGAATGAGCAGGACCAGCGCCATCACCGCCATCCAGTCGGCGCCGGTCAGCTTCGGCCGCGCGGCGCGGTCCGCGGCGCTCTTCGGCCGAACCTCTTCCCTGGGCAGATATTTCTGGCCGGCGAGATAGATTGCGAGGCCGATCAGCATGCCGACTCCGGCCGCGCCGAAGCCCCAATGCCAGCCGATCCCCTCGCCCAGAGTGCCGACGACGAGCGGCGACGACGATCACCGCCGCGTTGATGCCGAGGTAGAAGATCTGGAAGGCGGTGGCGCGCCTGAGGTCGCTGGGCGCGTAGAGGGCGCCGACCTGGCTCGCGATATTGCCCTTGAACAGGCCGCAGCCGACGATCAGGCAGAGCAATGCGAACAGGAAGCTGACCTCGAACGCCATCAGGAAATGGCCGATCGCCATGGTGATCGCGCCGAGCAGCACGGCGAGGCGCTTGCCGAGCAGCCGGTCGGCGAGGAAGCCACCGAGGATCGGCGTGAGGTAGACGAGGCTGGTATAGGTGCCGAAGATCGCCGAAGCGAGCGCCTGCCCTTCGAGACCGCCGTAAAGGCGGCGGAAGCTGTCGAAGAAGGCGATATTCTCGATATGGCCGGGGAGCAGCAGCTCGTTGACCATGTAGAGGACGAGCAAAGTCTGCATGCCGTAATAGGAGAAGCGCTCCCAGGTCTCGGTGAAGGCGAGGTAGCCGAGGCCCTTGGGGTGGCCGAGGAAGGCGCGGTCGTCGGGGTCGGCGGCGATGTCGAGTTCGGGCGTGGCGTCGGCGACGGTCATCGATGGTCCTCCCCCGGGGGCGCGGCGGACGCTAACGGCTGGATCGACGGGCGCCAGCGCTTTTTCGACGAAGCGATGTTTGCGGCGGCGGGCGGCGCGGATAGGGTGCGCCGGCGACAGAGGGGAACGAGATGCGCTTCACGATTTTCGCGCGCGGCCGGCCGCGGCCGCTCTGGCCTCGGCCGCGCCCGCCGCCGCCGCGCCGGCCGACGATTTCCGCACCCTGCTCGACGAGCATTACCGATGGCTGCTGAGCAACGCCCCGACCTACGCGACCGCGCTCGGCGTGCGCGATTATGACGACCGCATCCAGGATCTCTCGCCCGAAGCGCGCCAGCGCCAGCGACGCGAGGCCGAGGCCTTTCTCGCCCGGGTCGACCGCATCCCGGCCGACCAGCTCTCGCCGGCCGACCGGGTCACGCGCGGCATCCTGCGCCGCTCGCTGGCCGAAGCGATCGAGGCCGACGGCTTCGGCCAGCGCGACATGCTGTTCACCACCTATGACGGCTGGCACCAGAACTTCGCCGGCATGGCCCGCAACCTGCCCTTCCGCACCCGCGCCGATTATGAAAGCTATCTGACCCGGATCGCGCAATATCCGCGCCTCAACGACCAGGCGCTGGCGATCACCCGCAATGCGGTGCGCGGCCGCTATCGTCCTGCCCTGCTCGGTGCTGGCCGGGCACGAGCGCAGCATCTCCGGCGTGATCGTCGAGGATCCGGCCCAGTCGCGCTTCTACGAGCCCTTCGCCGGCGCCCGCCCCGCCGCGATTCCGGAGGCGGACTGGACCCGGATGCAGGCGCGGGCGCGGCGGATCGTCACCGAGGTGCTCAATCCGGCCTATCGCCGGCACCTCGACTTCTACCGGACCGAATATCAGCCGCATTGCGCGCGCAGCGACAGCATCTCGGCCCAGCCGGGCGGCGCCGAATATTACGCCTTCCAGGTCCGCGCCAACACCACCACCGATCTGACCCCGCGGCAGATCCACGACATCGGCCTTCGCGAAGTCGCCCGAATCCGCGCCGAGATGGAGACGGTCGCCCGCGAGGCCGGCTCGCCGAGCCGCGAAGCCTATATCAGGGAGCTGCGCACCAACCCGCGTTACTACGCCACCGAGCCCGAGCAGCTGATGCGCGAGACCGCGCGCGTCCTCAAGACGATCGACGGCCAGCTGCCCGCTTATTTCGGGACGCTGCCGCGGCTTGAGCTACGGCATCCGCGAGATCCCGGCCGAGACCGCCGAGGGCACGACCACCGCTTATTACAATCCGGGCGCGCCCGAGAGCGGCATCGCCGGCACCTATTACGTCAACACCTCCAAGCTCGACCAGCGCCCGCTCTGGGAGGTTCCCGCGCTCAGCCTGCACGAGGCGGTCCCCGGCCATCATCTCCAGATCGCGCTCCAGCAGGAGATGGACATCGTCCCGTTCCGGCGGAACTTCGCCTTCTTCACCGCCTTCACCGAAGGCTGGGGCCTCTATGCCGAGAGCCTGGGCCGCGACATGGGCCTCTACAACACGCCCGAGCGGCGGATGGGCGAGCTTTCCTACCAGATGTGGCGGGCGACGCCGGCTGGTGGTCGACACCGGCATCCATGCCTTCAATTGGGACAAGGCGCGGGCGATCGCCTTCATGACCGACAATACCGCGCTCAGCGAAGCCAATATCGAGGCCGAGGTGAACCGCTATATCAGCTGGCCGGGCCAGGCGCTGGGCTACATGATCGGGCGCCTGAAGATCCTCGAACTGCGGCAGCGCGCGGAACGGACGCTGGGCGACCGCTTCGACCTGCGCCGCTTCCACGACGCGGTGCTGCGCAACGGCTCGATCCCGCTCGACGTGCTCGAGAGCGAAATCGACCGGTGGATCGCCGCCGAAAGGCAGCGCGGATGAGATGATCGGGCGCGCGCTGACCCTGCTCGCCGCGCTGGCGGGCTGCGCCACCGGGCCGCGGGTCAGTCGCGACGCGATGTTCGTTGAAAGCGTGCTGGGGAGCGCGGCCCGGCAGGTCCAGCGCTGCTACCGCTTCCCGCGCGTCAGCCACGAGGGCCGGCAGATCATCACCCATTTGCGGATCCGCGTCGCCCGCGACGGCAGCCTGAGCGGCCTGCCGGAAGTGGTCGCGCAGACGGGGATCACGCCGACCAATCGGAGCTACGCCCAGCCGATGGCCGCCGCCGCGATCAACGCGATCCTCGGCTGTGCGCCGCTGCGGCTGCCGGACAGCGTCTATCGGCAGGGCGCGGTGGAGATCGACCTGGTGTTCGCCCCGCTGGCGCGCGCCTAGCCGATGCTGCGCTGGACGCTGCGCCAGCCGCGCCACAGCCGGTCCCTGATCGTGCGGCGGGCGCTGGAGCGATCGGGGGTCGGCAACAGGGCGGTGGTTTCCGCCTGCGCTCGTACCTCCTCCTCGGCGTAGAGCCTGAGATTGCCTCGGCCGATCGGGCGGAGCCGCAGGCCCTCGCGGCCCCGCAGCTCGTCCTCGGCCGCCTTAAGCGCGCGCACCAGATCGTCCTCGCTGAACGGTTTCACGAGGCAGCCGAGGGCGAGATCGGGCATCGGGAAGCTCGGCGCCTTGCCCGAGGTGAACAGGCAGGGAATGCCCATTTCCTGCAGCTTGACCGCGACCGAGAAACCGGTCGAGCCGTGCGCGAGCTGGAGATCGACGAGGGCGAGATCGGGCCGCCGCCGAGCGATCGCGGCGAACGCGCCGGCGCTGTCCTCGGCGAGCGCGGTGACGGTGTAGAGCGGGTTCAATTCGACGAGATGCTTGAGCGTCTCGGCGAACAAAGGCTCGTCCTCGACGATCAGGATGTTCAGCATGGCCGGCCCCTTCCCCGCAACCGTTTCGATTCTTTACCGAAAAGGCAGAGAAGGGAATCCCGGCCGGGCGAATTTGCGGTGAGCGATTCCGTGGCAGCGGCGAAACGATTCAAATCCGCATCACGCCTTCGATCACGGTGACGCATTGGCCGCCGAGGATGACTCGGTCGCTGGCGAGGCGGCAGGCGACGCGGCCGCCGCGCTTGCTCGCCTGGAAGGCCGTGAAGGAGTCGCGGCCGAGCCGGGCAGCCCAATAAGGCGTCAGCACGGCGTGGGCGGAGCCGGTGACCGGGTCCTCGTCGATGCCGGCGCCGGGCGCGAAGGCGCGGCTGACGACGTCGGTCGCCTCGCCGAGCGCAGTGACGATGGTGAGCAGGTCGCCTTCTCTGGCCAGCGCCCGGAAGTCGGGCTCGACCGCACGAACCGCCGCCTCGTCCGCGAGCAGGGCGACCGCATAACGCTGCGGGTGCCAGAGCGTCTCGAGCGGGGCGCAGCCGAGCGCCGCGACCACCTTGGGCAGCGCTTTTGGCGCGGGCGCCCAGGCGGGGAGCGACATGGCATAGCCGTCGCCGTCGCGCGCCACTTCGAGAATGCCGGCCTTGCGGGTCCGGAACCGGATCCTGTCGCCGGCGATCAGGACATGGCCGCTGGCGAGGGTGGCATGGCCGCACATCACGACCTCGGTCGCCGGGGTGAACCAGCGCAATTCGTAATCCGCGTCCTCGCCGTCCGCGGGGATGGTGAAGGCGGTTTCGGCGAGGTTGTTCTCCATGGCGATCGCCTGCAGCGTCTCGTCGGGCAGCCACGCCTCGAGCGGCATCACCGCTGCGGGATTGCCGGTGAAGGGGCGGTCGGCGAAGGCGTCGACCTGGACGATGCGAAGCTCTGTCATTCGGGGATCGCCTCCTTGGTTTCGTCGATCTCGCGCAACGGATCGCCAGGGTGGTCGACCTGGCCTTCGGGATCGAGATGGATGAGGACCTCGCAGCCCGGGAATTCGCGCTCGAGATCGCCCTCGATCGCCTCGACCACGTCGTGCGCCGCCGCCACCGTCATCGTCGGATCCACCCAGATGTGGAACTGGGCGAAATCGTGAGCGCCGCTGCTCCGAGTCCTGAGATCGTGGACGCCCTTCGCCTCGGGCCGGCTGGAGGCGATGGCGAGGAAATGCATTCGCTTCTCCTCGGGCCACTCCTTGTCCATCAGCTGGTCGAGCGCCCGGCTCGACGCGCGCAAGGCGCCGACCAGCAGCCAGGCGGCGATGGCGAGGCCGAACAAAGGGTCGGCGCCGGTCAGGCCGAGATACTGGTCGAGGACGAGCGCCGCGATCACCGAGAGGTTCAAGAGCAAGTCGCTCTGATAATGGACGCTGTCGGCGTGAATCGCGACCGAGCCGGTGCGGCGGACCACCGTGCGCTGATAGGCGACGAGGGCGAGGGTGACGGCGATCGCCACGGCCGAGACGGCGATGCCCTGTTCGGCATTGGCGGTACCCGCGCCGTCGATCAGCCGAGCGGCGGCGCGCCAGCCGATGCCGATCGCAGAGATGGAGATCAAAACGACCTGCGCCAGAGCGGCGAGCGCCTCCGCCTTGCCGTGGCCGAAGCGATGGTCGCGGTCGGCAGGGATCGCGGCGAGGCGCACGGCAAACAGGGTGACGAGCGAGGCGATGATGTCGAGCCCGGTATCGGCGAGCGAGCCGAGCATGGCGACCGACCCGGTCGCCAGCGCCGCCCAGGTCTTGAGGACGAGCAGGAACAGCGCCGCCGCGACGCTGGCCAGCGCCGCCTTCGTGGTCAGCGAGGCACGCTCGTTCATGGGTAGAGCAGGCCCTCGTTCCAGCCGTCGCCGGCGCGGACGAAGAGCCGGCGCTCGTGCAGGCGATGGGGGCGGTCGGCCCAGAATTCGATCCGGTCGGGGACGAGGCGGTAGCCGAGCCAGTAGGGCGGACGGCCGACCTCCTTACCTTCGAACTCCGCGACCAGCGCCTCGTAGCGCGCCTCGAAGCGGGCCCGGCTGTCCAGCGGCCGCGACTGGTCCGACGCCCAGGCGCCGATCCGGGCGTCGCGCGACCGGCTGGCGAAATAGCCGTCCGCCTCCTCGCCCGCGACCGGCTCGATCCGGCCCTCGGCCCGGACCTGGCGGCGAAGCGACTTCCAGTGGAAGGCGAGCGCGGCGCGCGGGTTGACGGCGAGCTCGCCGCCCTTGCGGCTCTCGCTGTTGGTGTAGAAGGCGAAGCCGCGCCGGTCGTGGCCCTTGAGCAGCACCATCCGCACCGAAGGGCTGCCGTCGGCGTCGGCGGTGGCGAGAGCCATCGCCTCCGCGTCGTTCGGCTCCGAAGCGCGCGCTTCGGCGAGCCAGTCCTCGAACAACACGTGCGGATCGTCGGCCATGGCGTGGCTTTAGTCGGCGGCGGCCACCGGGTCGAGAGCGGGCTGCTCGGCGTCCCGCTTGCGGCGAGCGAGGCCGAGCAGGGGCCGCAGCGGCGAGAAGCGGCGCGCGACGGCATAGCCGAGCCAGCATCCCGCCGCGGTGATCGCCACCAGCAAGGCGCCTTCGGCCGGCGCCGGGAGCGCGAGCGCCTTCAGATGATGGCCGGCGACGACGATGATCGTCTGGTGGAGGATGTAGAACGGGAAGACGGCCTCGGTCAGAGTCCTGAGCAGGCGGCCGTCCCGCGTGAGGTGGCGCGCGCCGAAACCCAGAGCGGCGACGATCGCCGTCCACTGATCGACGGCGTAGACGAGGCGCATCGCCATCCGCAGGCCCTCGGGCGGGACAGCGCCGTCGGCGCGCCAGGCCCAGGCATAAGCGGCATAAGCGGCGAAGGCGGCGAGGAAGAGAGCGAGCGCCAGGTGGCGCAGCCGGACGCATTCCGCCGCGATCCGCCCGTCCTTGAGCAGCAGGAAGCCGAACAGGAAGGCCGCGAACGAGACCGAATGGTTGTACCAGTCGTCGACGAGGGCGTGGGTGACCTCGAACATCGGCAGGAGCAGGAGGCGCGCCGCGGCGAGGAACAGGATCGGCCAGGCGATGAGACCGATGCCGTGCAGACGTCCGCCGAGCCAGCCGCCGAAGCGGCACAACGGCGCCCGCCAGACCGCAAGCAGAAGCGACAGCAGCAAAGTATAGACGAGCAGATAGGCGACGAACCAGAGATGGTTCCAGGTCGGCAGGTCCAGGCAGCCGTCCGCATCGCAGAAGCTCGAATCTGCGGCGAGGTAGCGGCCCCAAAATGCCGCATAGCCATCATTGTAGCCGAGTGCCTCGACCACCTCGTAATAGCTCTGCGGCGGCACGATCACGACGATGGCGAAGAGGAGCGGCACCAGCAGCCGCACCGTGCGCTTTCCCGCGAGCGCGCCGGCGGACATCTTGTCGGCCATAAACCGGGTCGCCGCGCCCGACACCAGGAACAGCAAGGTGAGCCGCCAGGGGTTGGTGAACAGCATCAGCGGCTCGAGCGCATGGCCGGCATGATCGCTCTTCACGTGCCAGTCCCACGTGACGTAGAACATGCCGACATGATAGAGGATCAGAAGGGCGAAGGCGGCCACGCGGATCCAGTCGAGATAGACGAGCCGGGCGGGAGAGTGGGCTTGGATTTGCATGGCGCGTCCCTGTTTCGATTGCCTTGGCCGAGGCTTTCGCCGGGCGGCGGCCTCGGCGGCAACAGCGTTGGGGCGTGCGGCGCGCGGCGCGGTATGTGCGGATTTCCCGTGTGACGAGCGGCGCCCCAGCGGGGACGAGCGGCAGGCGGCGCTGGACCGACTGGGCCGTCGCTTATGCGGTGCTGGCGCCGGCGACCTTGCTTTTCGCGACCGTCAACGTGCTGAGCTATCTCGACGAGCGCGAGGCGATGGGGCGGCTGGTGCCGTGGTGGGAGCCGGCGGTGTGGGAGGGAACGAGCGGAGTGGTTCTGCTCTCGCTCGCCTGGATACCGATGCTGCTGGTCCATCGCCTGCCGCCGGACGGGCGGCGCTGGCCGCTCGCCCTTGCCGCGCAGCTCGCCATGACAATCCCTTTCTCGCTGGCCCATGTCGGGCTGATGATCGCCCTGCGCGAGGGGGCCTATGCGCTGGCCGGCAACGATTACAGCTTCGGCGGCGGCGGGCTGCTCTACGAATATCGCAAGGATTTGCTGAGCTACGCCATCTACGCCGCCACCTTCTGGATCGTCCGCAGGCTGCGGCGCGGCGCGGCGCGGCCGGCGGCGGCGCTCGAGCCGCCTCTGTTCGACATCGACGAGGGCCACCGCCTGCTCCGAGTCGCGAAGCCCGACATCCTCGGCGCTCGCTCGTCCGGAAACTATGTCGAGTTCCTGCTCGCCGACGGCCGCCGCCCGCTGATGCGCGCGACCCTGGCCGGCGTCGAGGCGGCGCTCGCCGAAGCGGGTTTCGTCCGCACCCACAGATCCTGGCTGGTCAACGCCGCGCATGTCGTCGAGATCGTCGCTCAAGGCTCCGGCGACCACGGCCTGCGCCTGTCGGACGGCACTCATCTCCCCTTGTCACGTCGCTATCCCGATGCTTTGACGGCGCTGCGCGGGACGCGCAAATCAGTGGACTTTTAGAGCGGGCTGGAGAACGACGAGGCATGGCCGATCTCTATTCGCAGCTCAACGTCCCGCGCGGTGCGACCGAAGCCGAGATCAAGAAGGCCTATCGCAAGCTCGCCAAGGAGCTTCACCCGGACAAGAATAAGGACAATCCCAAGGCGACCGAGCGCTTTTCCAAAGTGACTCGCGCCTACGACATCCTGACCGACAAGGACAAGCGCGCCCAATATGACCGCGGCGAGATCGACGACGAGGGCAACCCGCGCATGCCGTTCGGATTCGGCGGCGGCGGCGGGCCCCGCCCGGGCGGCCGCGGCGGCGAGTTTCGCGGCCCCAATGGCGAGCCGTTCGAATTCAGCGGTGGCGGCGAGGCGGCCGACATTTCCGACCTGTTCGAAGGGCTGTTCGGCGGCGGCCGGCGCGGCGGCGGCCCGTTCAGCGGCTTCGGCCGCCGCAGCGCGCCGCCGCAGCGCGGCGCCGACGTCGCCTACCGGCTCGAAGTGCCGTTCGAGGATGCGGCGCGGCTGAGCGGCGAGCGAGTCACCCTGCGCAGCGGCAAGACGCTCGACATCAAGCTGCCGCCGGGCGTCGAGGACGGCACCAAAATCCGCCTCGCCGGCCAGGGCGAGCCGGGCCCGGCGGGCAATGGCGACGCCATCGTCACCATCGCGGTCAAGCCGCATCGCTTCTTCCGGCGCGACGGCGACAATATCCGGCTCGATCTGCCGGTCTCGATCGACGAGGCGGCGCTCGGCGGCAAGGTGCGGGTGCCGACCGTCGACGGGCCGGTCATGCTGAGCATCCCCAGGGGGTCGAGCTCGGGCAAGGTGCTCCGGCTGAAGGGCAAGGGGTTTACCGGCAAGAACGGCACGCGCGGCGACCTGCTCGCCACCCTGATCGTCGAGGTGCCCGACGATCCGGAGCTCGCCCGCTTCCTCGAGGGCTGGAGCGGTCGCGGCAGGACGAACCCTCGCGCGGACCTCGGCGTTTAGCCTGAGGACCTGCACCTGGGGTCGGAGGCGGTCGTGACGGGTTGGCATTTGTTGTCCGGCAAGGAGTAAGGAGGGAGCGATGAAAATTCATCGTGACCGACGAAGCGACGCCGCCGGGCGGCAAAGGACAGCCCGCCGCTTCGCGGTCGGCCGGAGAAGCCGGCTGGCGGCGTCGGCCGGCTCGACCGGGCTGCCCGGCCCGGTCTTCACCGCCCTCCTTGCCAGCCGGCTTCTCCGGCCGATCACGGCCACCTCCGACCCCAGGTGCAGGTCCTAGGTGCGCGACATCTCCCCCGAATCCCCGGAAGCAAGGCGCAAGCGCCTCGCCAGCGCCAAGGCGCATTTCGGCACGATCAAGGAGAGAGATGGGGAACCGTCCGTGGGAGGTCGTCAAGCGGGTCGCGATCGGCGTCTATTCGGACGGCTTCATCCACGCCGGCAACCTCGCCTATCTGGCTTTGCTGTCGCTGTTTCCGTTTGTCATCGTCGCCGCCGCGCATCGCGCGAGTTTTCGGCCAGACCGAGGAGGGGCTGAACGCGGTCAACGCGCTGCTGCAGACCATGCCGAGCGACGTCGCCGACGTGCTCAGGACGCCGATCCACGACGTGCTCGAGGCGCGCTCGGGCAATCTGCTTTGGTTCGGCGCTCTGGTCGGCCTGTGGACGACGGGCAGCTTCATCGAGACGATCCGCGACATCATCCGCCGCGCTTATGGCGTCACCTACAGCCGCCCGTTCTGGGAATATCGGCTCGGATCGCTGGGGATGATCATCGCCGCGGTGATGATCGCGATGATCGCGTTCAGCGCCTCGATCCTGCTCTCGGGCGTCCAGCAGTTCCTGGTTCGAGCTGATTCCCGGCGCGGACGATCTGGTCGGCATGCTGACCCTGCTGCAGGCGGCGCCGGCGCTGATGCTGTTCGGCTCGCTCTATCTGCTGTTCTACGTGCTGACGCCGAAGCGCTACCGCGGACGCACGCTGCCGCAAATGGCCGGCGCCGCCTTCGTCACCCTGTGGTGGGTGGCGACCACCGCCCTGCTCCCGGCCGCGCTCGCCAGCCTCGGCGGCTACGACCTCACCTATGGCAGCCTCGCCGGAGTGATGATCGCGCTGATTTTCTTCTTCATCATCGGGCTCGGCCTCGTTATCGGCGCGGAACTCAACGCCGCGCTTGCCGAGACGCCGAAGCCGACCGACGAGGATGTCGAGGCCGTGGTCCACGAGGAAGCCGCGGCCGAAGCCGAGCACAAGGCCATTGAGAAAGCCGCGCTGGCGGAGGACAAGGCGGCGGCCAGCGCCGAACAGGAGGACGCATGACCGGCTTGATGGAGGGGAAACGCGGGCTGATCATGGGCCTCGCCAACGACCGGTCGCTCGCCTGGGGCATCGCCAAGGCGCTCGGCGACCAGGGCGCCGAGCTCGCTTTCTCCTATCAGGGCGAGGCGATGGAGAAGCGGGTGCGCGCCGCTCGCCGAGCAACTGGGCTCCGACTTCCTGATCGATTGCGACGTCTCCGACATGGCCATGCTCGACCGCGCCTTCGCGGAGCTGAAGGCGCGCTGGGAGACGATCGACTTCCTCGTCCACGCGATCGGCTTCTCCGACAAGAACGAGCTGCGCGGCCAGTTCGTCGACACCAGCCTCGACAATTTCCTGCATGACCATGAACATCTCGGCCTACAGCTTCGTCGCCGTCGCGCAGCGGGCGCGGCCGATGATGCCGAACGGCGGCTCGCTGCTGACGCTCTCTTATTACGGCGCCGAGAAGGTGATCCCGCATTACAACGTGATGGGCGTCGCCAAGGCGGCGCTCGAGACCAGCGTCAAATATCTGGCGATGGATCTCGGCCGCGAGAATATCCGGGTCAACGCCATCTCGGCCGGGCCGATCAAGACGCTGGCGGCGAGCGGCATCGGCGACTTCCGCTACATCCTGAAGTGGAACGAATATAATTCGCCGCTTCGGCGCAACGTCACGATCGAGGATGTCGGCGGCGCCGGCCTCTATCTGCTCTCCGACCTCGCCAGCGGCGTGACCGGCGAGATCCACCATGTCGACGCGGGCTATAACGTGGTCGGCATGAAGGCCGAGGACGCGCCGGACATCGCGACGACGTGAGGCCGGCGGTGCGGCCTGCGCTCGCGCTCGCGGTCTTGCTCGGCGGCGTGCCCGTGCCGGCACAGCCGGTCCCCGAAGGCATTCACGAGATCGACGAGGGGCCGCCCAGGCTGTGCGGCATGACCGCCGCCACTGTTCCGGCGCTGGAAGCCGCGCTCGCCGGCCGGCTGCCGCCACTGCCGGGAAATGAACGCTATGTCGCTTATGAGGATGCGCAGAATCTGCGCGTCTGGACCTTCACCACTTCCGCCCACCCGGCCCATCCTGCGGTCGCCTGCCGGGGCGTCGCGGAGGAGGATGGCAATGTCGTCGCCCAGATGGACATCGTCTGCCATTCGACCCGCGCCAATTGCGACGCGCTCTATCGCGAGTTCGAGGAGCTCAACGCCAGGATGTTGCGTGAAATCGGCCAAGCCGAGCAGCGATGAACATCCGGCCGGCCGAGGCGGGGGACTTGGGCGCGATCCGGGCCGTGCATCGCGCCGCCTTTCCCACCGCCGCCGAGGCCGATCTCGTCGAGGCCTTGGAGCGCGAAGGCGACGCGGTCGGTCTCGCTGGTCGCCGACGCAGGCGGGCGAGGTCGTCGGCCATGTCCTGCTCAGCCGGATGGAGGTCTCCGGCGACGGGCGCGCCTATCGGGCGCTCGGCCTCGCGCCCGTCGCCGTGCTTCCCGGCTTTCAGGGATCGCGGCATCGGCGCGGCACTGATCGAAGGCGCGCTCGCGATCGCCAGAGCGACCGGCGAGGAGCTCGTCTTCGTGCTCGGCGAACCCGATTATTACCGGCGGTTCGGCTTTTCCGCGGAGGCGGCGGCGCCGTTCGCCTCGCCTTATGCCGGGCCTTATTTCATGGCGCTGGGCTTGCGGCCCGGCCTTCGCGCTGCGCCGCGCCAGCGCGGGACGAGAGCTCGCTTGTGCGCCGCATGCCTTTCTCGCGATCTCTGGCTTAGCGCCGCGAGAACTTAGCGGTTTCGCGCAGGCGCAGGCGACGGGCGTCGCGGGCGATCGCCTCCATCGCCGGGTCGCGGCCGGCGATGAAGTCGGCAAAGGCGAGCGGCGCGGCGATGTCGGGCTGGAGGCTGGCGACCCGGATCGGATGGTCGCGAACGGCGCCGTGGCAATCCTGCTCGGGACAGCCGGTCCGGTAATTGTGCCGCTCGTTCGCGTAGAGCATCAGCGCGCCGAGGCCGGGCAGGGTCACGAACGTGCCCTCGGCCCAGAATTCGAGCCGGTCGCCGATCGGCTCGCCGACGATGGTGAGGCGTTCGCCGGCCGCCTGGCGGAGATAGCCGAGGCTCGAAATGGCGGCCGAGAAGGTCCGGCCCGAGGTGATCGCATAGACCCGGCCCCCGGCGAGCCCGGGCAGCGCCTGCATGAAATCGCGGGCGACGTTGAGGTCGCCACCGAGATTGAAGCGCAGATCGACGACGATGTTGCGGGGACGATGCTCGCGGAGCGCGGCGAGCGTGGCCGCCAGAAAGGCGTCGATATGGGGGCCGCGGGTCGTCTTGAGCTGGACGTAAGCGGCGTCGATGCCCGGCGGGAAGGCGAGTTGGAACGGCTGATCGGGCTGCTGGAGATAGAGCGGCAAAGCGGACGGAGCGAGTGCCGCCGCGGCATCGAGCAACATCGGCGTGCCGATCAGGCGAGCCTCGCCGGGGGCTCCGGCCAGGCGGGCCGGAACGGTGACGGTCTCGGGGCGCCGCCGCCCTTCGAGCGTCAGCCGCAGGCGCTCCGGATCGCGGCCGAGCCCGGCGGCGGCGAGCAAGGCGGGCGTTTCCATGAACAGGGCGACGAACTGGTCGCGAAAGGCCTGCTCACCGCCCTGATAGCGAGTGTAGGCGCGCCGGACCGTCCGCCAGGGCGCACCGTTGATCGCCGCAACTCGGCGGCGGAGCAGATGCGCATGTTCGTCGGGGGCGGCGATGACGAACAGGCCGTCGGCGAACAGGCCGAGGCGGATCGGGCTGCGCGGGTATCGGGTCGCCCATTGCGGCGGCAACAGGGCGCTGTGGCCGTTGTCGGCCAAGGCGGCGATGGCCGCGGCCTCGAGCTCGAAGCGGGCCGGATCGCCGAAGAAGAGGTGGCAGCACGCTCGACGCCGCGCAGCGCCGCGGCGCGCGCGGCGGGGGCGTAGGCCCGGTTCCTTTCGACATAGTCGCGGACGGCGGCGACGTCGGCCTGGCTCGGTGCGGCACCGGCCGCGACCGGCAGCATGCTGGCCAAGGCGAGCAGGATTTGCTTCAAAGGCCGCATGCGGCGCCCTCCCTCCCCGACGCGCTACCGATCCGAAGCGGGCGCGCCAAGATGAGCATCAACAGCTTCGGCCGTCTGTTCCGTTTCGCGACATGGGGCGAAAGCCACGGGCCGGCGATCGGCGCGCTGGTCGACGGCTGCCCGCCGGGGCTGGCGCTCGACGAGGCGGACATCCAGCATTGGCTCGACCAGCGGCGGCCCGGCGCGAGCGCGCTCACCTCGCAACGCAACGAGCCGGACCGGGTGCGGATCCTCTCGGGCGTCCACGAAGGCCGGACGACCGGGACGCCGATCAGCCTCGTCATCGACAATGTCGATGCACGGCCGAAGGATTATCCGCGGACATGCCGGCCCGGCCGGGCCACGCCGATCAGGCCTATCAGGATAAATACGGCCTGCGCGACCCGCGCGGCGGCGGCCGGGCCTCGGCGCGCGAGACGGCGGCGCGGGTGGCGGCGGGCGCGGTGGCGCGGCTGGTGATCCCGGAAGTTCGGATCGAAGCGCGGGTGATCGAGATTGGCGGCAAGCATGAATGAAGGGAGCTGGGCAGCCCTGATCGCAGAGGCGCGGGAGGCGGGCAGCTCGCTGGGCGGCGATCGTCGAATGCGTGGCGGAGGGCGTGCCGGCGGGTTGGGGCGCGCCGGTCTATGCGAAGCTCGATGCCGAGCTGGCCGGCGGCGCTGATGTCGATCAACGCGGTCAAGGGCGTCGAGATCGGCGCCGGCTTCGCGGCGGCGCGCGGGCGCGGCGAGGACAATGCCGACTCCGGCCTTCGCCGGCGGGATCACCGGCGGCATCGCGACCGGCGAGCCGATCGTGCTGCGCGCCGCCTTCAAGCCGACCTCGTCGGTGCCGGCGCTCGGCGTCACCGGGCGTCACGATCCCTGCGTCGGAATAAGGGGCGCGCCGGTGGTCGAGGCGATGGTCGCGCTGGTGCTGGCGGATCACAAGCTGCTGCATCGCGCGCAATGCGGGGAGGCGGAGCGATGATGCCGGCGCTGATCGCGGCGGCGGCGATGCTCGCCGAGCCGTGGGATGAGCCGCTGACCATGCACGGCATCGGCGGGCTCAGGATCGGCACGCCGGTGGCCGCGTTGCGCGCGATGGGCGCGACCGAGGAGCGCTATCCCGACGAGGAGGTCGACTGCGCCTATTGGCGGGCGCCGCGATGGCCGGGGCTGGCGATGATGGCGAGCGGCGGCCGCGTGGTCCGGATCGAGACCGAGGACCCGCGCTACCGCACCGCGTCCGGCGCCCGGGTCGGCATGGCCGAGGCCGAGATCCGCGCCATTTACGGCCGCGCGATGCGCGTCGAGCCGCATCCCTATACCGGACCCGAGGGCCATTATCTGATCTACCGGGCACGCGCCGAGCCCTATGGCCTGATCGTCGAGACCAATTACGAGACCGGCCGCGCCGGATCGATCCGGGTCGGGCTCTGGGAGGCGGTACAGCTGATCGAGGGATGCTCGTAACCCGCCGCCTCACCGTCCGCGGTCGGGTCCAGGGCGTTTTCTATCGAGGCTGGACGGTCGAGGTCGCGACGGAGCTCGGCGTCAGACGGTTGGGTGCGCAACCGCCGCGACGGCAGCGTCGAAATCCTCGCCGAGGGCTCGGAAGCGGCGATCGCGGCGCTGGTCGAGCGCTGCCGGCGCGGCCCGCCGGCGGCGCGGGTCGAGCGGATCGCGGTCGAGGAGGCGGAAGAGACGGTGCCGCCGGGCTTCGCGCAGCGGCCGACGCTCTAACTCCGTCACCCCAGCGAAGGCTGGGGTCCATAGGGATGGTTCGGCCTGGTTCGGATGCCGCATGGATGCCAGCCTGCGCTGGCATGACGAGTTTCAATAAAATCAGGACCGTCCTTCGAGACGCCGGTTTGACAAGCTCACCGGCTCCTCAGGATGAGCGGGGGGCGGGGGCGGGGGGAAGCTGCTTCAGCCGTGCCGGCGGCCGACCAGGGTGCCCTTGGTGCCGTTGTCGAGCAGGGTGAAGTCGAAATCGGGGCGCATCCGGCGCCAGCGGCGGGCGATGAAGCGCTCGCCGGGGCGGGCGCCGTCGTCGAGCATGACCGTGCCGCCGGGAGCGATATGATCGAACAGGGCCGACGCGCCGCCGCGGGTCATCGGGTGGATGGTCCAGGGCGGGCCGTCGATCAGCATCAGATCGATGTCCATCGGCAGCGGGCCGTGATCGTACCAGAGGCCCGGCCAGTCGCGCGACGGCCGAAGCGGCACGGCGCGCAGATCCGCGCCGAGGCCGTAATCGGCGAGCCAGTCGCGGGTGGCGTCGACGAAATCCTCATGCTGATCGAAGCTGATCAGCCGGCCGCCGCCCGGCCAGTTGCAGCGCTCGGGCGAGGATCAGGGTGGAGGCGCCGGTGCCGAATTCGACGACGAGCTTCGGCCGGTGCTCGAAAATATGGTCGGTGACCAGGGTCAAGCAGACCGGTATCCGCCTTCCAGCTGCCGAGATAGGGCAAGGCGTCATAGGGAAGGTTGAGCCGGTCGAGCAGCGCATGCTTGTCGGCGAGGCGGCCGCCGTGGAGGCTGCGCACCAGCCAGGGCCACTGGATCGCGCCGAAGGCGAGCATGGCCGCCCAGTCGGCGATCGAGCGGCCGGCCGCGCCGATCACCGGCGTGCTGCCGACGCGGGTCAGAAGGGAGGTGGCTTCGCGTGTCGTCATGGTCAGGCCTGAATGTAGTGGCGCCCGTTCATTGTGCAAAGGGATCGCGGACGAGGATCGTGTCGTCCCGCTCGGGGCTCGTCGAAACCAAAGCGACCGGGCAGGCGATCAGTTCCTCGACGCGGCGGATGTACTTGATCGCCTGGGCCGGCAATTGCCGCCAGCTGCGCGCGCCGGCGGTCGATTCCGCCCAGCCCGGCATCGTCTCGTAGACCGGCGCCACCGCGGCCTGATCGGCGGCGTGGGCGGGGAAATGATCGAGCGTCTTGCCATTGAGGACGTAGCCGGTGCAGATCCGGATTTCGTCGAGGCCGTCGAGCACGTCCAATTTGGTGAGCGCGATGCCGGTCACGCCAGAGACCGCGCAGGACTGGCGGACGAGCACCGCGTCGAACCAGCCGCAGCGGCGCTTGCGCCCGGTGACCGTGCCGAACTCGCGGCCGCGTTCCCGAGGCGCTGGCCGATCTCGTCCTCGAGCTCGGTCGGGAAGGGGCCGGAACCGACCCGGGTCGTATAGGCCTTGACGATGCCGAGCACGAAGCCGGCCGCCGACGGGCCGAGGCCGGTGCCGCCCGCGGCGGTGCCGGCGACGGTGTTGGACGAGGTGACGAACGGATAGGTGCCGTGATCGACGTCGAGCAGCACGCCCTGCGCGCCTTCGAACAGGATGCGCCGGCCGCGCCGCCGCGCCTCGTTGAGGGTGATCCAGACGGGCCCGGCGAATTGCAGCACGAACTCGGCGATCTCGCCCAGATCGCGCTCGAGGCGGGCGCGGTCGATGCCGGGCCTGCCGAAGCCGGCGCGCAGCGCGTCGTGATGGGCGCAGATGCGGTCGAGCTGGGGGCCGAGAGCGCCGAGATGGGCGAGATCGCAGACCCGGATCGCGCGGCGGCCGACCTTGTCCTCATAGGCCGGGCCGATGCCGCGCCGGGTGGTGCCGATCTTGCCGGCGCCCGACGCATCCTCGCGCAGAGCGTCGAGATCGCGGTGGAAAGGGAGGATGAGCGGGCAGGTGTCGGCGATCTGAAGCGTTTCGGGGCGTGATCGAAACGCCCTGCCCGGCCAGCCTCTCGACCTCGGCCCTGAGCGCCCAGGGATCGAGCACGACGCCGTTGCCGATCACCGAGAGCGTGCCGCGGACGATGCCCGAAGGAAGCAGCGACAGCTTGTAGGTCTCGTCGCCGACGACGAGCGTGTGGCCGGCATTGTGGCCGCCCTGGAAGCGAACGACGCAGTCGGCGCGGCTCGCCAGCCAATCGACGATCTTGCCCTTGCCCTCGTCGCCCCACTGGCCGCCGATCACGGTTACATTCGCCACGCGCCACGCTTTCTCGGGAATTGCCCGCCGCCTCTAGGGTCCGGCGCCGTCGCCGTCCAGCCACGCCTCGCCGCACCTGAACGAAACGTTGTTTCAGGTTCATGAAACCGCCCGCACACAGGGTGCGTTGAGTGGCCGAGTTTTACGTTCCCAAAGGGAGAGACGAGATGCGTAACCTGATCCTCGCCGTCGCCGCGACGGCGGTGGCCATACCGATCAGCTTCGCCGTGCCGACCGAATCCGCCGAGGCGCAGCGCCGTTATTATCGCGACGGCTATTATAACGGCCCGACCTGGCGCGACAATCGCGGCCGCTATCGCTGCCGCCGCTCGAACGGCACCGTCGGCCTGATCGTCGGCGCCGCCGGCGGCGCGCTGGTCGGCCGCGAGATCGACGGCGGCCGCGACCGCACCACCGGCACGATCCTCGGCGCCGCCGCCGGCGCGCTGATCGGCCGCGAGGTCGATCGCGGCGGCCGGCGCCGCTGCCGCTAAGCGCCAGGCCTCAACAGGAAGCGGGCCGCCTCCGCTGGAGGCGGCCCGCTTTCTTTTGCCGGAGGCTAAGGCTCAGGCCGTCCCCTTGGGCCTGTTCCTGCTGGCGGCGCTCTTGCGCGCGGGCTTGGCGGACGTCTTCTTGGCGGTCGGTTTGGCCGCCGCTGCGGGTTTCGCGGCGGCTTTGGCCGGCTTGGCCGCCTTGGCGGGCTTCGCCGCGGTCTTGACCGGCTTGGCGCGCGCGACCGGCTTCTTCTTGGCGGACGGCGCGGCAGGGGCGGTCGCGGCCTTGCCGCCGCCGGTATCGCCCATCATCCGGCGGACGGCTTCGGTGGCGGCGTTGATCATCGCCGCGCCGATCTTGTTGGCGCTCTCGGCGGCCGCGTCGGCCGCGGCTTCGGCGGCGTCCTGCGCCTGGCGGGCGCTCTTCTTGGCGCTGTCGCGGACATTCTTGTTGGCCGCCAGCGCCGCGGCGGCGGTGACCAGGCCGGCGGCGAGCAGGCTGCGCGCGATCGGATTTTGCGCCAGCTCGGCGGCGCGGCGGCCGGCCTCGCGGAGCGCGTCGGGGATCATGTCGGCGGCGTTGCGGCCGCCGCCCTCAGTGCCTTTGGTCTTGGTCTTTGGCTTGGCCATGACGATACTCCCTCAGGTTCGTATCTGCAGCGTAACAGACCCATCAGAGGCCGAACAGTTCCCTCGCGACTCCGCTCAGTCGCGGTCGGGATCCTCGACAAAGGATTGGCCGCGATCCTGGTGCGCCGCCTGATCGCGCTTAAGCTCATAGCGCGTCGCCGTCGGGCGCGACCGCCTCGCCGGACGGATCGGACGGCGCGTGCGCGTCGTCGCCATGGCCCTTTTCGCGGACCAGATGCTCGGGGATCTCGCCGTCCCGCGCTTCCTCGCTGTCCGGCAGCGGATGGCCCTGGCCTTCGCCGCTTCGTCGCATTTTCGCCCATCTTCGGCCTCCTTCGCCGGACAAGCGAAAGGCCGCCGGGAAAAGTTCCCGGCGGCCCCTCGACATGGTCAGCGGCCGGAAGTCTCCAGCCCGGAGAGCACTGGAAAGGCTAGGCTTTCAGCTCCCGAACGGACTTGACCGACCCCTCTGCTGAACCATGAGACATCGGATCACCTCCTTTCGCTGGTTGATGGCCCGCCCACTATGATTCGCGCCGAATCGCGGATCAAGTCTTGAACTCAATTATTTTGGCGCTAGGATTCCATGCTTCGCGCGGCGCCTCGAAGGCGCCTTTTTCATGTCCGGCAATCCTCGATCACCCGTGCCGGCTCAGGCCAGGACGGCACGATCAGCGCCGGCGCCGCCCTCCGCCTGGAGCAGGAAGCGGCCGCGGCTGAAGGCGATCTGATCGAGCAAGGGATCGTCGGCGGCCAGGGCGCTGCGGACGTGCTCATGATCCGGCCCGGCCGGCAGCCGCCGTTCGCCATAGGTGGTGCGGACGACGATCGAACGGGGCGGGACGACGGCACGCGGACGGGATACTGATGACGATCCGCCGCGCGCCATCGCATGTGAGCCGGACCGAGCCGGCGCATAGCTGGCCGACGACGCTGCCGGCATCGTCGCGATAGCTCCAGTCGCCCGGGCTGAGCGGCGCGTCTTCCCAGCCTGCGGGTGGACGGCGGCGGCGGCTCGGACGGCGGCGGGGCCGGCCGGGGCGGCGGCGGGGGCGGCGGCGGCGCGGGCGCGGGCCGGGCGGGGGACGCAGGCCGCGACGATGAAGGCGGCCGCCAGCGCGCCGATGATCCGGATCGTTGGCATATCGAGGCTCAACCGATCGCGCGGCGCCTGGTTCATTCGGCCGGAGCGGCGGCATTGGCGGGAGCCGCCGCATTGCCCTCGGCCTCGGCCTCGGCCGCGCGACCCCCGTCCCGCTCGCGCATCGGCCGATATAGGTGCCGATCAGCGGGCTGGGCGGCAGGATCAGCGGCGGCGAATCGCCGATCCGGATGGCGATCGGCGAGGCCGCGCGGGTGAGGATGCGCGAGCAGCTGATCGGTCGCGTTCAGCGTCGCGCGCAGCATCGGGATCGCGCCGCCGGCGCTGGTGACCGCGAGCCGGCGCGTCTCGCTGCCGACCGAGACCAGCATCACCGGCAGGTCGCCGGCCGGCGCCTGGCCGTGGCGCTGGAGCAGGACTGCCGCCGCGCGCGTCGCAGCGCAGGCTGAACAAGGGCGGCGCCCCGGCCGGGCCGAATTCGAGCGCGCGCTGATCCTCCTGCAGCGAATCGCGCCATTCGCCGAGCGCGACCTCCTCGTCGTCGCGCTCCGGGCGGACCGTCTCGACCGTCTGCGCCGCCTGGTTGCCGTCCGACGGCGCCAGGCTCGCATCCTCGGAGCGAGCGCAGGCGGCGAGCAGGATGAGCGACGAGGGCAAGCGCTTTGCGGGTCATCTATTCAGTCCTCCGGATGGTGGCGTCGATGCTCCTTAGCCCGGCACGCCGCCGCGCGCATCCCATAGCGCGAGGAATTCGCGCCGGCTCTTCGGGCCGAAGGTGGCGAAGCTGGGATTGGGGCGTTCGCGATAGGCGGCGCGGCGTTCGGCGAGCGCGCCGCGATCGTGGAGCGCGGCGACGTCGAGACTGTAGACGCGGGCGCCGTTGAGTCCGAAAATCCTGCGCTTCGCCTCGCGCGGTGAGCGCCGGATAGCCGTAACGCTCCTGGAACTCCTCGCTGATCGGAACGCGCGGAAGGCCTGGATCTGGTCCTGCGGGCTGCCGTACCAGATCGAATCCGTGCCCCACAGGATTCGCTCCTCGCCGAAATATCTGAGCAGCTTGCCGATGACGTGCGCGGCCTCGTCCGGACGGGTCATGAAATAGCGCCAGAGCGAGCCGGTCTCGGCGTAGAGATTGCCCTGGTTGCGCCGCAGGCCGGCATCCTGGTGCGACTTGATCAGCCGGTCGACGCCCTGCGGATTGTCGGGATTGTAGGGGCCTTCGGTCTTCCCGCCCTCGAAGCCGCCATGATAGACGAGGAAATTGAGATCGGGATTGGCCGACCGCCGCCGGGCCCATGTCGCGCGGGCGAGCTATATTCATATTCGAGGCCGGGAAGCGGCACGCCCTTGTGGACGGCGACGATCTTCACGTTGAGCGCCCGCGCCCGCTCGAAGAAACGGTTGGCGGCGTCGCTGCGGTCGAGGAAGATGCCGCGGCCGTTCGAGCCATATTGCGGATAGAGCTTCCAGGCCTCGACCCGATGGCGCTCCACCATCTCGTCCATCGCCTCGATCGCGCCCGGCTTCCTGCGGAAAGACGCCGCCGTGGACCAGCGCGCGGGCGCCCTCGCCGCCGATCGAGGCGACGATCGCGCGCGCCTCGTCGGCATAATCGAGCGGGGTCGGATTGGGCTGGCCCCAGAGCGCCGAGACGACCGCCGCGTCGGTGTCGCTGTCGAGGAAGACCTCGCGGGCCAGCGTCTGCGCCGAATAGCAATCGAAGCTGTCGTTCGAGCATTTCGATGCCTGGCCGAAGACCTGGCGCAGCGAGCGCGCCCAGCGCTGGCCGTCGGCGCCCTGCGCCCAGCGGCCCGAAGGCTCGACGCAATGGGTCTGGACGTCGAAGATGAACTCGTCGCCGCCGACGGCAGCGGCGGCGCGCTGCTGGTCGAGGCCCGCCTTCCTCGTCGACCGCGAAGGAGCCGCCGCGCGCATCGGCATTGGCGCGGTTGCAGGCGGCGAGCGTCGAGGCCGCGCCCGCCGCCGAGACCAGGAAGGCGCGGCGCGACAGGCCGAGCCGCCGCGCATTCTCGCTCGCGGCCTCATGGGCGAGCCGCCGCGCCAGCTTCTGCGAGCGGGTCAGCAAGGGCGGCGCATATTCGCCGTTCGAGGTGCGGTCGATCTTGATCGGCAGCCTTGTGCCGTCGGGGTCGAGATCGTCGGCGCGAGACATAGGATCCTCCTCCACGCGAATCGCCCACCGCGGCGACAGGGTGCCGGTGGCCGCGTCCGCTGGCAAGCGGGGTTCAGAGCGCGTCGTGGAAGATCAGTCCGAGGGTGAAGCGGAGCCCCGAGCGGACCCGGCTGACCCCGTGGCGCATCGCGCGCCGGTGCCAGCCGCTTCTTCCCCGGACCGGGCGCTCGCGGACCGGAAAGATCACGGCATCCCCTTGGGCAAGAGGAACCACTTCGGCCCGCGACTGCATGCGTGGGCGCTGCTCGGCGAGGACGAGCTCGCCGCCGGTGAAGTCGGCGCCCGGCGCCGAGAGCAGGATCGCGATCTGGAGCGGGAAGACGTGCTCGCCATAGACGTCCTGGTGGAGCGCGTTCCAGTCGCCGGTTTCATAGCGCAGGATGAGCGGGGTCGGGCGGCGCTGGCCGGCGGCGTGGCAGCGGGCGATGAAATCTTCGTGCCGCTCCGGATAGCGCACGCCGGTTGCGAGGACCTCGGCCCAGCGATTGGCGATGGCGGCGAGCGGCGGATAGAGGCCGGCGCGCAAGGCGGCGACCAGATCCGGCAGCGGATAGGCGAAATAGCGATAGGCGCCGCTGCCATAACCGTGGCGTTCCATCACGACCTCGCTTCGGAAGCGCTCGCGCTCGTCCCAGCCGTCGCGAAGCGCGGCGCACGCGCCGCGATCGAGCAGGGCCGGCACCACGGCGCAACCATAGCTGTCGAGATCGGCCGCGGCGGCGTCCCAATCGATCCTGTTCATGCTCTCGCTCTAGCGCGGTGGCGCCGCCTTCCGCTTCCCGCGCCTTGCGCCCAAAGTAGGCTTGACAAAGGGCTTGATTGATCGTTCAACCAAAAGATGAAAGCCGACACCCGCCAGCGCCTCGTGATGACCGCGATGGAATTGTTCTGGGAGAAGGGCTTCCAGTCGACCTCGATCGCCGACATCCTCAGCCGTTCGCAGCTGCACAGCGGCAGCCTCTATCATTTCTTCCCGGGCAAGCAGGACGTGCTCGCCGCCGTGCTCGAAGCCTATCGCGACGGCATAGAGGAATGGCTGCTCAAGCCCGCGTGGAGCGGCGTCGACGATCCCGTGGAGCGGATCTTCGCCTTGCTCGACGGCTATCGCCTGCAGCTCGTCACCACCGACTGCACCTATGGCTGCCCGATCGGCAGCCTCGCGCTCGAGCTGCACGAGCCCGATCCCAACATCCGCGACCTGCTCTCCGCCAATTTCGCCAACTGGACCGGCGCGATCGAGCGCTGCCTGGACGAGGCCGGCGATCGGCTGCCGGCGGCGCTCGACCGGCGCCGGCTGGCCGAATTCACTCTGACGGTGATGGAGGGCGCGATCATGCAGGCGCGCACCTATCGCGACATCGCCAGCTTCGACCGCAACATCGCGGTCCTGCGCGAACATTTCGAGATGCTGATCGGCCAGGCGAAGGCGGAGCGCGTGCCCGTGTAAGCGGCTGGCCGATCGGAGGGGAGAGAAGAGGAAATGACGGGAAGAGGGAGGGAAAGATGCCTGAAGTGAACTATCTTGCCGTCGCGCTGGCGGCTCTGTCGGCGTTCGTGCTCGGTGGCCTCTGGTATTCGGTCTTGTTCGGCAGGCGATGGATGGCGCTGACCGGCCAGAGCGAGGAGAAGCTGAAATCCGGCAATCCGGCGATGATCTTCGGCGGCGCCTTCCTGCTGAACCTGATCGCGGCCTATGTCCTCGCCATGTTCGTCGGCCCCCTCGACCTCCGCTATGCCGCGCTCGCGGGCCTTTCGGTCGGCCTGTGCTGGGTCACCGCGAGCCTCGGCGTCAACTACCTCTTCGAGCGCCGCCCGCTCGGCCTGTGGCTGATCAACGGCGGCTATTTCACCGTCCAGTTCACAATCATGGGCGCGATCATCGGGGCGATGGGGTAGGAATCAGGCGTCGGCGCAGGATCGCAGCCAGCCTTGCGGTCTTACGCTCACGCTTCCAGAACACCCGCTCCATTCGCGCAGGTGCTTCCAGAAGGCGGATAGTCGGGCGCCGGCGTCAACTGCCCCTCTTGATCGTCGCAATGGCTCAGGCGGCTGCTGGTCGGTAGCGCGGTTCCGGAATGGGGAATCCCTTGTCTCGTGCTACTTCAAGCCAGCCACGGATCGCGTCACGCACGTTGGCAAGTGCCTCGTCCGGCGTGTCGCCATGCGCCGCGCAGGACCGAAGATCGGGCACATCCGCGATCCAGCAGGAATCCTCGGCCGACCAGAAAAGGTTAATGTGATAACGGGGCTCGCTCATTCTTCGATACTCAGTCCGAACTCCTCAACCATATCAAGAAACTGACGGATTTGGTAGCGCTTGGCATCCTTCCCGGACGGCTGCACGGGCAGCGAACGCGGAACGCGAGGATGAGTGTATTGTCGGTGACTCCCGACTGTGCGGTCGTGGAGGAAGCCGAACGCCGCCAGCAGCCGCTCGAAATCGCGAAAGGCGACGATCTGTCCCGGTCGCCTCAAAAGCCTTCCATAGAGCTTTGAAACCGAGGACATGGGCCATCTCCTTGCGACATTTCAGCGCGACGGATGGCCCCCGATATTTCTCTTTAGAACAGGACGAGAACGAAGTCAATCCCGCTCATCGCCGCCCCCGCCCCATCCGCATCGCCTTCTGCTTGCCGTAGCGGGTCTTGCGTGTCCCCGGCTTGCCCTCGGTCGAGTGGCCGAGCAGCGGCGCGCGTTTCTGTGCGTCGGGCAGGCCGAGCTCGTCGGCCTCGAGCCGCCTGATCTCGTCGCGGAGCCGTCCGGCCTCCTCGAATTCGAGATCGCCGGCGGCCTTGCGCATGCGCTTTTCGAGATCGTCGATATAAGCGCGGAGGTTGTGGCCGACGAGGTGGGGGGCGTCCGCGTCGCCGGTGTCGACGATGACGCTGTCGCGGTTCGAGACGTCGGCGAGGATGTCGGAGATGTTGCGCTTGATTGTCGTCGGCGTGATGCCGTGCGCCGCGTTGTAGGTTTCCTGTTTCTCGCGGCGGCGGTTGGTTTCGTTGAGGGCGCGCTCCATCGAGCCGGTCATGCGGTCGGCGTAGAGGATGACCCGCCCTTCGACGTTGCGCGAGGCGCGGCCGATGGTCTGGATCAGCGAGGTTTCCGAGCGAAGGAAGCCCTCCTTGTCGGCGTCGAGGATCGCGACCAGGCCGCATTCGGGGATGTCGAGGCCCTCGCGAAGCAGGTTGATGCCGACGAGCACGTCGTAGACGCCGAGGCGCAGGTCGCGGATCAGCTCGATCCGCTCGAGCGTCTCGACGTCCGAGTGCATGTAGCGGACTCGAAGCCCGGCCTCGTGGAGGAATTCGGTGAGGTCCTCGGCCATCCGCTTGGTCAGCGTGGTGACGAGGGTGCGATAACCCTTCTTCGCCGTCTCGCGCGCTTCGTTGACGAGGTCGTCGACCTGGTCCTCGACCGGCCTGATCTCGACCGGCGGATCGATGAGGCCGGTCGGGCGGATCACCTGCTCGACGAAGACGCCGCCGGTCTGCTCGAGCTCCCAGGGGCCGGGCGTGGCCGACACCGCGACGGTCTGCGGACGCATCGCATCCCACTCGTTGAAGCGTAAGGGGCGGTTGTCGATGCAGGAGGGCAGGCGGAAGCCATATTCGGCGAGCGTCAGCTTGCGGCGGTGGTCGCCGCGCGCCATCGCGCCGACCTGCGGCACGGTCTGATGGCTTTCATCGACGAACAGGAGCGCATTCTCCGGGAGATATTCGAAGAGCGTCGGCGGCGGCTCGCCGGGAAGGCGGCCGGTGAGGAAGCGCGAATAATTCTCGATGCCGGCGCAAGAGCCGGTCGCGGCGATCATCTCGAGGTCGAAATTGGTGCGCTGCTCGAGCCGTTGGGCCTCCAGCAATTTGCCCTCGGCCTGGAGCTCCTTCAGCCGCTCGGTCAGCTCGAAGCGGATCGCCTCCATCGCCTGCTTCATCGTCGGGCCGGGGGTGACGTAGTGGGAGTTGGCGTAGACCTTCACATAATCGAGCGCGGCGATCTTCTTGCCGGTCAGCGGGTCGAACTCGACGATCAATTCGATCTCGTCGCCGAAGAAATTGATCCGCCAGGCCATGTCCTCATAGTGCGAGGGGAAGACCTCCAGATTGTCGCCGCGGACCCGGAAATTGCCGCGCGCGAAGGCCTGGTCGTTGCGCTTATACTGGAGCGCGACGAGCTTCCTGATGATCTCGCGCTGGTCGACCGTCTCGCCCTTCTTCAAGGAGAAGGTCATCGCCGAATAGGTCTCGACCGAGCCGATGCCGTAGATGCAGGAGACCGAGGCGACGATGATGACGTCGTCGCGCTCGAGCAGCGAGCGCGTCGCCGAATGGCGCATCCGGTCGATCGCCTCGTTCACGCTCGACTCCTTTTCGATATAGGTGTCGGAGCGCGGGACGTAGGCCTCGGGCTGGTAATAATCGTAATAACTGACGAAGAATTCGACCGCATTGTCCGGGAAGAAGCTCGAAAATTCGCCATAAAGCTGGGCGGCGAGGATCTTGTTGGGCGCGAGCACCAGCGCCGGGCGCTGCAGGGTCTCGATCACCCTGGCCATGGTGAAGGTCTTGCCCGAGCCGGTGACGCCGAGCAGGACCTGGGTCTTCTCATCCTCGCGGAACTGGCCGACCAGCTCCTCGATCGCCGCCGGCTGATCGCCCGCCGGCCATATAATCGGAAACGAGCCTGAACGCCTTGCCGCCCTCGGCCTTTTCGGGGCGCTCGGGACGGTGGGGAATGAAGGCCTGGCCGGTCTCGGGCTCGTCGAGGCTGGTGCGGATGGTGATCGCCATCGCGCCGATATGGTCGCCGGCCCCAAGGCGTGCAATATGATGCTCTTCGCCCGGAGGACCGGATGATCCTGAAGCGCCTCTCCATCCTTGTCATTCCGGTCGCTCTGTCCGCGATGGCACAGGACAGCGTCGTACCGCTGGAGCACGGCCAGTGGGAGCACATCACCCGGGTGACCAGCATAGAGCTGCCCGGCCTTTCGGAAGAGGAGGCGGCTGAGGCGCGCGCCGGGATCAGAAACGAGGACGAGGTGCAAAACCGCTGCATGTCCCCCGAGGACGCCGCGAACCCCGCGGCTCGCCTTGCCAATCCGGGCGGCCGGGCGCAGGGCTGCACCTTCTCCCGGCAGGTTTTCGCGGGCGGAGCGATAGACGTCGCCGGCGCTTGCCCCGGCCCGGCGCCCGGCAGCACGATCCGCCTGACCCTGGCCGGTTCCTACACGGCGACGCAGATCGATGCGATCATCGGCGCCGATTTCGACGGCGGCGCACAATCAATGCGGCTCCGGGGAACCATGACCGGACGCCGGCTCGGTCCGTGCGAGGCCGATTAAGCCGTTGCGCGTGCTCTGCTTTCACCCCGGGGCACGAGGCTGATTGCCTATCCCGGCGGATTCCGACACAATCCCGGCCAGGGCCGCCGACTCCAGGGACGGCCTGAAACGGGGAGATTTCCATGAAACGACTCGCTCTCTTGGCGCCGACGATCGCGATCATCGTCGCCTGCTCGGGCGGTGCCAGCACGTCGCTCCAGCCCGGCCAATGGGAAATGACGACCACGATGACCGACATCGAGGTTCCGGGCGCGCCGCCCGCGGTCGCCGCCCAGATGAAGCAGGCGATGACGGCGCAGGCGCAGACCCAGTCGCGCTGCATCACGCCCGAGGAAGCGGCCAACCCGGCCGGCAACATGGCGAGCCCGAGCGGCAACGCCCAGGGCTGCACCTTCTCCAAGCAGACCTTCTCGGGCGGCGCGATCGACGTCGCCGGCTCTTGCGCCGGGCCGGCCGGCGGCCGGATGGAGACGACGCTCAGCGGCAGCTATACGGCGACCACGATGGACACGCGGATTTCGGCGAACATCGAGGGCGGGCCGCAGCCGATGCGGATGTCCGGCACGATGACCGGCCGTCGCACGGGCGACTGCCCGGCGTCGTAGGGAAGGGGAACAGGCCAGACACGGCGCCGCCGGAGCTCCCAGCGGGTTTCGGCGGCGCAGCCCGTTCAAGACTCCATCGGGGGAGGATGGCATGAAGCATGCAATAATTGCCGCCGCGACGGCCTTGCTGCTCGTTTCCTGCAATGCCCAGGAGGGGACCGGCAACGAAGGCGCGAACGGCGCGGGCGCCAATGAAGCCGAGGCGGACGCGGCGGCCGAAGGCGGCAGCGCCGCCGCGCCCCCGGCCGCGATGGCCACGCTCAGCCCGGGCCAATGGGAGACCAGGGTCGAAGTACTGCGCCTCAACATGAGCGATGTGCCGAACATGCCGGCCGGCATGACTCCGCCGATGCCGCCGCCGACCACGGTCCGTTCCTGCCTGACGCCCGAACAGGCGCGGCAGCCCAATGCCGGTTTCCTGACCGGCGCCGAGAATCAGAGCGGCTGCACTTATGAGAATTTCTCGATGGCGGGCGGGCGAATGCGGGGTATTGTGACCTGCACCCGGGAGGGCACCACCGTGCGGGCGACGGTGAACGGCAGCTTCACCGCCGACAGCTACGAGATGGAATCGGAGAGCCGGGTGACCGCGAACGGAATGACGGTCGAGACTGCGAGCCGGGTCAGCTCGCGCCGGATCGGCGATTGTACTGCGGGCTGAGGAGCGGCGCGATGTGGAAGGCGATATTGCTCGCCGGCGCGGTGGCGGGGAGCGCGGCGCCGGCGGCGGCGCAGCCCGATTTCGCGCCGGCGGTGGCGCAGGATTATCGCGGCCATCTCGAGGCGCTGTTTCTCGATTTCCACCGCAATCCGGAACTGAGCTACCGCGAGACCCGGACCGCCGGGATCATCGCCCGCGAGCTGCGCGCGGCCGGCGCCGAGGTCACCGAACGGGTCGGCGGCACCGGCGTCGTCGGGCTGCTCAGGAACGGCGACGGGCCGACCGTGCTGGTCCGCGCCGACATGGACGGGCTGCCGCTCCGCGAGAACAGCGGCCTTCCTTATGCATCGACCGTTCGGCAGACCGGCGTCGACAATGTCGAGGCGCCGGTGATGCACGCCTGCGGCCACGACGTTCACATCACCTCGCTGATCGGCACGGCGCGGCAGCTGGTTCGGCTCAGGGAGCGCTGGCGCGGCACGGTGGTGCTGGTCGCCCAGCCGGCCGAGGAGCGGATCGGCGGTGCCCGGCTGATGATCGAGGACGGCCTCTACACACGCTTCCCGCGACCCGATTACGCGCTTGCCTTCCATGTCGCCGCGGAGCTGCCGGCGGGACGAGTCGTCGTCCAGCCCGGCCTCGTCGCTTCCTCCTCGGACAGCGTCGACATCCTGATCCACGGCGTCGGCACCCACGGCGCCTATCCGCACCAGGGCAAGGACCCGATCGTGATGGGGGCCGAAATCATCATGGCGCTGCAGACCCTGGTCAGCCGCGAAATCTCGCCGCTTTCGCCCGCGCGTGGTGACGGTTGGCGCCTTCCATGGCGGGCTCAAGCACAACATCATCTCCGACCGCGCCGAGATGCAGCTCACCGTTCGCGCCAACGATGCGGCGGTGCGCCGGACGCTGCTCGACGGCATTCGCAGGATCGCTCTCAACGTCGGGCGGATGAACGGCATGGCCGAGGACCGGCTGCCCGAAGTGCGGGTGTCGACCGAATCGACGCCGCCGACGATCAACCATGCCGAGACCGCGGCTCGGGTCGGCGCCGCCTTCGCCGGCGCGTTCGGCGCCGGGACAGTGCTCGAGCCCCAGCCGCAGACCGGCATGGGGGCCGAGGATTTTGCTTATTTCATCCAGCCCGAGCACAATATCCGCGGCGTCTATTTCGAGGTCGGCGGCACGCCGCAGGCCGCGCTCGACGCCGAGCGAAACGGCGGCCCGCCGGTGCCTGCCCACCACAGCCCTTTCTTCCGGATAGCGCCCGAGCCGTCGGTCACGCCTGGGCACCCAGGCGATGCTGGTCGCGGTGCTCGATCTGCTGCGGCCCGGCGCGGCGCGGTGAGGGCCGCGCTGACCGCCGCCCTCCTGCTTGCGACCGCCTGCGGCACGCCGGACGAGAAGCGGCGCGACCAGAGCGCCGAGGACGTCGCCAACCAGCTCGCCGGCCTGGCGATCGAACCAGGCCTGTGGGAGACGAGCAGCGAAGTGGTCGGCGTCAGCGCCCCCGATCTGCCGTTCCAGGTGCAGCGCCGGATGATCGGACCGCGCCCGTCCTCGCGCGCCTGCATCACGCCGGAGCAGGCCGCCCGTCCGGATGCCAATTTCCTCGCCGCCCGGGCCGGCGGCCGCTGCAGCTACCGCGACTTTTCGATGCAAGGCGGGCGGATCGGCGGCGCGATGACCTGCCCCGAGCCGGGCTTGCCCCGGCCGACCGAGGCGACCATGCAGGGGCGCTACGAACCGCGCGCTTATGCGCTCGACATGCGGATGGAGATGGCGATGCCCGACGGCGCCCTTATGGTTCTCGAGGTGCGCGGCCGCGGCCGGCGGATCGGCCATTGCCCTCCGGCGCCAACGAAAGGAGAAGGCTGATGCTCGGTTATGTGACGCTTGGAACCGACAATCTCGATCGGGCGCGCGCCTTTTACGACGCCCTGCTCGGCGAGATCGGCGCGTCGCGGAAGATGGAGTTTCCGGAGACCGGCTTCACGCTCTACGGCACCGGCGACCGGCGGCCCGGTATCGCCGTGACTCGGCCCTATGACGGCAATCCGGCCTCGGCCGGCAACGGCAACATGGCGGCGATCGCGGCCGACAGCCGGGCGACCGTCGATCGGCTTCACGCCAGGGCGCTCGAATTGGGTGGCAGCGACGAAGGCGCGCCGGGCCTGCGCACGCCCGACGGCCCCGGCGCCTTCTACGGCGCCTATTTCCGCGACCTCGACGGCAACAAATTGTGCGTGTTTCGGATGGGGCCCGCCTGAGACGATGAAGGTCCGGGTGATCGTCAACAAAGGTGGCGGCACCGCGAAGGGTGATGGGGAGGAAGCGGCGCGGATCGCCGCCGCGTTCGATGCGCATGACGTGCAGGCGGACATCCGGATCGACCGATCCCGCCGATCTGTCCGACACCTTCCGCGAGGCGGCGGACGCGGCGGGGATCGACGCGGTGGTGGCGGGTGGCGGCGACGGCACGGTGAGCTGCGCCGCCGGGCCTCTCGCCGGGACCGGCCGGCCGCTCGGCATCCTGCCCCTCGGAACGCTCAACCATCTCGCCCGCGACGCCGGCATCCCCGGCGATATCGAAGAGGCGGCGGCGGTGATCGCGGCGGGCCACCGCCGGGCGATCGACGTCGCCGAGGTGAACGGCCGCGTGTTCGTCAACAACAGCTCGGTCGGCCTCTATCCCGACATGGTCAGGTTGCGCGAGGCGCAGCAGGAGCGGACCGGGCGGAGCAAGCGGCTGGCGATGCTATCCGCCGGCCTCGCCTCGCTGCGCTCGTTTCGCCGCCACCGGCTGTGGATCAGCGCGCCCGGGCTGGAGGCGCCGGTGCGCACGCCTCTGCTGTTCGTCGGCAACAACCGCTATCAGGTCAACCTGCTCGCGCTCGGCCGCCGCGAGCGGCTCGACGAGGGCGTGCTCTGCCTCTACGCGATCCGCGCGCGCGGCCGGGCGCACCTGTTCTGGGCTGGAATCCGCGGCATTTTCGGCAGGCTCGACCAGCAGCGCGACTTCGTCACCGCTTATGTCGACCGAGGCGGAGATCGCGTCCGACCGCCCCGCGCTGACCCTGTCGGCCGACGGCGAGACGATCCGGATGGAGACGCCGCTCCGCTACCGAATCCGGCCGAAGGCGCTGATCCTCATTGTGCCGGAGGAACGCTGAACGTCCGGCCGGCCTCGGTGGCGACGAAGCGGTTCGGGGCGAGGCCGCGTGCGCGAGCGAGGCGGGCGATCCTTTGCGGCGGATCGTCGATGCCCTCGAAGGTGAGCTGGAACGTGCCCCAGTGAATGCCGAGCGCGAAAGCCGGGTTCAGGATCTCGAAGATGCGCCATCGCTTCTTCGGGATTGACGTGGTTGCTCGCCATGACGTCGCGCGGCTCGTAGGCGCCGATCGGTATGATCGCGAGCCGGAACGGGCCGCGGCGCGCCGCCTCGCGCACCCAATCGCCGCCGCCCCAGCCGGTGTCGCCGGCGAAGAAGATATTGCCGCCGGGCGTGCGGACGGTGAAGGCCGACCAGAGCGCGCGGTTGCGGTCGACGAACCAGCGCGAGCCCCAATGATGGTTGCGCTCGACGATGACGTCGACGCCGGGACGGACCGCGACTCGTCCGCCCCAGTCGCGGGCCACGGCCCGGGCGCCGCCGCCCGCGACGATCGTGTCGTTGCCGAGGCTGGTGACGATCAGCGGCCGGTCGCGCCGCCACAGGCGGCGCAGCGTCGGCAGGTCCATATGGTCGTAATGATTGTGGCTGACGAGGACGAGGTCGATCGGCGGCAGATCGTCGAAGCGCACGCCCGGGCGCGCGGACCCGGCGCGGGCCGGCGAAGGAGAAGGGCGAGGCGCGCTCCGACCAGATCGGATCGGTCAGGATGTTGAGGCCCTGGGTCTGGATCAGGACGGTGGCGTGGCCGATCCAGGTGACGCGCATCGCATCGCCCGCGACCCGGCGCGGCGGGACGGTCGGCCGCACCGCCACCTGCTCGGGCCAGGCGGACTCGCTCGTCCGAACCGATCATTCGGTTGAGGACGCTGCCGCCGCGCCGGCGCGGAGGAGTCGCGGGCGCGCCCGGATTGAAGAAGCGGCGGCCGTCGAAATGGCCGCTGACCGGGCCTTGATAATAGACGCGGTCGAGGAAGGGCGGCACGATTGTCGGCGCGAAGCAGAGGGCGACGGCGGCGAACAGCAGCAACGTCCCCGCCCATTTCAGCACCGCCCGCATCGGCGCGGCCTAGCGCGAGAGGGTGAAGCCGGGCGGCGCCCGGTTCTCGACATGCTCCTCATGATACATGTCGAAGACGATCCGCCCGGCGCTCGCCCCGCACACCACTTCATAGGCGGCGACGATCGAGCCGAAGGCGCCGGCGCCGGCCTCGCGGCGGTTGCCGACGCGCGGCGCCGCGCCGTCCGCGCAGCGCAAACGGGCGAGATAGGCGCGCTCGCCGTCGGGGCCGCCGACGCGGACCGGATTTTCGAGCGTGCCGAGCGGATGGGCGTCGGCGTCGGCGACCTGCTGGCGCAATTCCTCCTCGGGAGAGCCGCGATCGAGGCCCTGCGCCATCGATTGCGGCGAATGGGTGCGCTGGCCGAGGCGCTGGGCCGCGGCCGGGGCGACGAGAGCGAGGGCGGCGGCGAGGAAAGGCAGGATACTCATGACGAACTCCGTTGCAGGACGCCCCGCTTAGAGGGCGCGGCGGGCGGCGGACAAGGAAAACCGCTCAATGGAAATTGCGCGAGCGGATTCGCATGCCGCCGTCGCGGGAGGAGGGGAGAGGCGCTGGCGGCGGATCGCGCGGGTCGCGGCCGCCGTTGCGGGCGCCGTCGGCCGGGCCCGGCCGGTGCGGGAAGTGCATGTCGCCGACCTGGCCGAGCAAAGGCGTCAGATCCTCCAGCCGCGCGCTGACGATATGGATGACCTTGCCCTCGCGCTGCAGAATGCCCTCTATGCCGACCATTGCAGAGGCGAGAATGATGCGGCGGTTCGCCTCGAAGATGCGCTGCCAGACGATCGCGTTGGCGATGCCGGTCTCGTCCTCAAGCGTCAGGAAGGTGACGTTGCCGGCGCCGGGGCGCTGGCGGACGAGGACGATGCCGGCGACATGGACCCGGGCGCCGTCCTTCAGCTCCTGGAGCCGGGCGGCCGGGACGACTCCGCGGCGGTCGAGCGCCGGGCGCAGGAAGGCGAGCGGGTGGCTGCGCAGCGAAAGCTGGACGGCGCGATAATCCTCGACCACCTCGCGGCCCTCGGTCGAGCGGCGCGAGCGTCACCGCCGGCTCGTCGCCCTGCGCCTCGGCGGCGGCGAACAGCGGCAGCGGCGCATGGCCGAGGCCGCGCACCCGCCACAAAGCCTGGCGCCGGTCGAGCCCGAGCGAGCGGAAGGCGTCGGCGTCGGCGAGCTTCTCAAGCGCCGCCGCCGGCACCCCCGCCCGGCGCCAGACCTCCTCGACCGAGGCGAAGGGCGAATCCATCGCCGCCGCAGCGATCCTGGCGCCGTGATCGTTCGAAAGCCCCTTCACCATGCGCAGGCCGAGGCGGAGTGGGAGCAAATTCCTCCCCTCGCTTTCGAGGGGAGGGGGACCGCACGAAGTGCGGTGGAGGGGCTTCTTAGGCGCAAGAGGCCCCTCCACCATGCTTCGCATGGTCCCCCTCCCCTGCAAAAGCAGGGGAGGATTTTGGGCTTCCAGCGTGCAATCCCACCGGCTGGCGTTGACGCAGACCGGGCGGACCTCGACGCCATGCTCGCGCGCGTCGCGGACGAGCTGGGCGACGCCGTAAAAGCCCATCGGCTGGGCGTTGAGCAGCGCCGCGCAGAAGATTTCCGGATGATAATATTTCATCCAGGACGAGGCGTAGGCGATCCTGGCGAAGCTCGCGGCGTGGCTTTCGGGGAAGCCGTAGCTGCCGAAGCCCTCGATCTGCCTGAAGGTGCGCTCGGCGAAGTCCGCGCTATAGCCGCTGCTCGATCATCCCGCCGATCATCTTGTCGCGGAACCGGGTGACGCCGCCGGTCGACTTGAACGTCGCCATCGAACGGCGCAGCGCGTCCGCTTCGGCGGGCGAGAAGCCGGCGCCGACGATCGCCACCTTCATCGCCTGCTCCTGGAAGAGAGGCACGCCCTTGGTCTTCTGCAGCACCTCGCGAAGCGCCTCGGACGGATATTCCGCCGTCTCCTTGCCTTCCCGCCGCCGCAGATAGGGATGGACCATATTGCCCTGGATCGGGCCGGGGCGGACGATCGCGACCTGGATGACGATGTCGTAAAAGTTGCGGGGCTTCAGCCGCGGCAGCATCGACATCTGCGCGCGGCTCTCGATCTGGAAGACTGCCGATCGTGTCCGCTTCGCAGATCATGTCGAAGACCTTGTCGGATCGTCCTCCTGCATCTCCGGGCGAAGCGAGGGTGAGGCGCCGGCCCTTATGCTCGGCAAGCAGATCGAAGGCGCGGCGCATGCAGCCGAGCATGCCGACGCCGAGTACGTCGACCTTCATGATCTTCAATTCCTCGAGATCGTCCTTCTCCCATTCGATCACCCGGCGGTCGACCATCGTCGCCGGCTCGATCGGCACGAGATCGTCGAGCCGGTCGCGGGTGAGGACGAAGCCGCCCGGGATGCTGGCTGAGATGGCGCGGCGTATCGATCAGCTGACGGGTGAGCTCGAGCGTCAGCGCGAGGCGGGGATCGTCCTTGTCGAGGCCGAGCTCCTCGACATGGCGTTCGGCGACGCCGTCGGTCGACCAGCCCCAGACCTGGCCGGACAAGGTCGCGGTCACGTCCTCGGACAGCCCCAGCGCCTTGCCGACCTCGCGCACCGCGCCGCGCGTCCGGTAGCGGCTGACCACGGCGGTCAGCGCGGCATGCTCATGGCCGTAGGTCTCGTAGATCCACTGGATCACCTCCTCGCGCCGCTCATGCTCGAAATCGACGTCGATGTCGGGCGGCTCGTCCCGGTCGTCGGAGAGGAAGCGCTCGAACAGCAGAGTTGTGCGCAATCGGATCGATCGAGGTGATGCTCGAGGACGTAGCAGATCATCGAATTGGCGGCCGAGCCGCGGCCCTGGCAGAGGATCTTCTGGCTGCGCGCGAACTGGACGATCGAATTGACGGTGAGGAAATAGGGCGCGTAGCGCCATCTCGCGACCAGCCTCAGCTCATGCTCCAGCAGATCCGCATAGTTTTGCGGAACGCTCGTCCGGGAATTTGGCCGCGAGCGCGTCGCGGGTCAGCCGCTCGAGCGCCTCCTGCGGCGTGCGGCCCGACATCACGATCTCGTCGGGATATTGGTAGCTCAGCTCGCGAAGCGAGAAGGTGCAGCGCTCGGCGATGTCGGCGCTGGCGCGGACGGCGTCGGGGAAGGATTGGAAGCGGCGCTCCATCTCCTTCGGGCTCTTCAGATGGCGATCGGCGAAGCGCTCGCGGCGGAAGCCCAGTTCGTCGATCGTGCATATGCTCGCGGATCGCGGTGACGACGTCGTGGAGCATGCGCTTGTCGGGGCTGTCGTAGAGCACGTCGCCGGTGGCGAGGCTGCGAGGCCGTGGCGGCGCGCGAGCGCGTCGAGCGCGTGCAGCCGCTTCGCCTCGCCCGGGCGGCGGCGATGGGTGAGCGCGAGATGGGCGCGGTCGCCGAAAATGTCCGCCATCTGGGCAAGCGCGATCTCGGCGACGCGGTCGGCCTCGCCGGGGATCAGAGCGGCGACCAGGCCGTCGCACCAGGCGGCGACATCCTCCCAGTGGAGGAAGCATTGGCCCTTCTCGCCCTTCCTGCGGTCGACGCGGCCCTTGCCGAGGCTGAGCAGGCGGGTGAGCCGCGACCAGGCGGCGCGGTCCTCGGGCCAGACCAGGAGGGCGCTGCCGTCCATCAGGTCGAGCCGGCAGCCGGCGATGAAGCGCACCCCGGTCGCGTCGGCGGCGCGGAGCGCCTTGACGAGGCCGCCGACACTGTTGCGGTCGGTTATGCCGAGCGCCGGATAGCCGAGCACCGCGGCGGCCGAGAACAACTCCTCCGCGCTCGAGACGCCGCGCAGGAAGCTGAAATGGGTCGCGGCCTGGAGCTCGACGTAGGTCATGCGAAGATGCCGTGCAGGTGCCAGCTCAGTCGCCGCGTGCCGGCCTCCTCGCCGTCGCCCTTGCGGTAGAGCCAGAAGCGGGCGCCCGCCTCGTCCTCGACCTGGAAATAGTCGCGGACGGCTTCGCGCTCCTCCGCGCGTGCGCCACCATTCGCCATAGACGCGCTCGGGCCCGTCGGCGGCGGCGACCCGATAGGCCTGGCCGCGCCAGCGGAAGCGGCGCGGCGGGCCGTCCGGAAGCGCCGACATCACCTGCTCGACCGGCTCGGGCGGCGAGAGCAGGCGGACCGGGCGCGGCCAATCCGGCCAGGCCGCCGGCGTCTCCGAGCGGGCCGACGCGGCGGACGCTGCGCTCGGGCAGGTCGCTTTCCGAGCGCGCTCAGCCGGTAGAGACGCGGCGCGCGCCGAGGCGGGCGGCGAGGCGGTCGACCAGCAAGGCGAGGTCGGGCGCCGGCGCTGTCGCCGGCCAGCGCGCCGGCGATCGGCTGGGGCGCGAGCGGCTCGACGCGGGCGGCGACGAGGCGGAGGCGCTCGATGCCGAAGCCGGGTTCGATCGTCTCGATCTTCGCGCCAGATGAGCGTTGCGAGATGGGCGCCGTCGCGGGTCGCGCGGGCGAGTGCTAACCAACAGATGTTGCTCGATCATTGTCGACGCGGTCGCAGATCAGGACGAGGCGGCGGACGCCGAGGCCGGCCTCGGCGAGCATCGGGGACGAGCCGGCGGACCGCCTCGCCGGCCGCCTCCGCGATCGCCTCGGCGGTGGCGATCGGCTCGAGGAAGCGGAGCAGGACGACGGGCGGCTCCTCCGGGACGATCGGATCGAAGGGCTCGGCGGCGCGGCCGAGGGCCTGGTCGAGGCGGGCGAGCAGGTCCGCGCCGAAGCGGCGCTGGAGCGGCGCGCGCGGCATGGCGATCAAGCTCGCCGACCCGCTCGAGGCCGAGGCGGCGGGCGGCGGCCAGCACGGCCTCGTCGAGGCGCAGCGCGGCGAGCGGCATGGCGGCGAGCGCATCGGCCTCGCCGCCCGGCGGGCAGAGGATGAGCGGCGCGCCGCCGAAGCGGGCGAGCGCATGCGCGGCGCCGGCGGTGCCGGCGACGGCGATGCGGGCGGTGAAGCCGAGCCGCGCGCAGAAGGCGAGGATGCGCGCGCACATCCGCCCCTCGCCGCCGAACAGATGGGCGACGCCGGTCAGGTCGAGCCAGAGGCCGTCGGCGCCGGAGAGCGCGGCGCGCGGCGTCCAGCGGCGGGCGGCGAAGCGGCCGAGGCGGGCGAGCCAGGCGGCGTCGCCCTCGGGATCGGCGGCGCGGACGTCGAGGCCGGAGACGAGGATGCGCGCCTTGGCGAGCGGCATGCCGGGGGCGAGGCCGAGCGCGCGCGCCTGCGCGGCAGGCGGCGGCGAGGACGTCGCGATTGCCGCTCGCGGCGGGCGGTGACCAGCGCGCCCGCGCCGGCGCGCAGGACGACATCCGCAGCGGCCGCTCCTCCCGCGCCCAGCGCGCGCCGGGCCGCCAGCCGCCGCCGCGCGGCGGGCAGGATGCGGTCCTGGGGCACGCGGCGACGCGGGAGGGCTCAGGCGGCGACGTCTTGCGCTTCCGCCCGCCTGATCCGGTCGATCGCCAGATCGGGCAGGCAGAGCGAGGCGAGCCTCGGCATCGGGGGCCTCCAAGAGCCATTGATGAGGCGGGCCGCCGCGCTGGCGGACGAGCGCGACCCGCCAGCGGGCGCGGCCGATGCCGTCGTGCGGCAGCGGCGCCGAGGGCGCGCAGGCGATCCGCCAGCGGGTGGCGGCGGCCGACGGGCGCGGCCAAGCGGATCGGCGCCGGCCTTGCGCCAGCGCCGGAGCAGCAAGGCCGCCGTGCCGCCTTCCTCGGCGGCGAGCTGGAGCCGGCGGGTCGCGGCCATCTCGGCGCGGCCGACCTCGCCGACCACCGCGGCGAGGCCGCCATGGCGCACCCCCTCCTCCATCACCGCCAGCACCTCGGCGTCGTTGCGGCATTCGGCGTAGATCAGCCGGTCGGGCGTCAGCCCCGCCTGCGCGAGGCCGGGCGCGAACAGATCGCGGCGCGCCAGCGCCCACAGCACCTGCCCCGTGCCGCCCGCGCGCGAGAAGCGGGCGGCGGCGGCGGCGAGGAACAGGGTCGCGGCGGCATCGTCGCCGGGCGCGGGCGAGGCGGCGCGCGGCCTCGTGCAGCGCCGCCGCCAGCCCGCCGCCGGCGAGCCGGCCGTCGACCTCGGCGATCCCGAACGGCAGAGCGGGCCGCGCGGCGCGCGGCGAAGCCGGACGCGCTCGATCGCGCGGATCTCCTCGCGCAACGCGGCGAGACGCGCGTCTTTGGCGGACGAAGCGTGCATGCGACTCGGACTCATATGTTCGCGTTATGTTCCGACGCATTTCCGACAGAGTCAAGCAACGGGCAGGAAGGGCTGCGAAATCCCTATTTCGCCAAGGCATATTCCCGGACGAGAATCTGCTCCGGCACGTGCCAGGCCGCCGCGATCTTTCGAATCATGGGCAGCGTGAGAGGTCGCCGGCGCTGCAGGATTTCGGTGGCACGGGATTGGCCGATCAACGCCGCGAGATCGCCGCGAGTCCGCCCCTCATGGATCATTGCCGCCTCGATCGCTTCGACCGGATCCATCTCGACGATCGGCCAGCGCTTTTCCTCATAGGCCTCGACCAGGGTAGCCAGAATGTCGAGCCGGTCGCCCTCCATCGTGCCTTCAGCGGCGCCCCAGAGACGGTCGATCTCCTCAAGAGCGGCGCGATGATCCTGATCGGTTCTGATGGGCCTGATCTCCATGAACGCCTCCTAAAACTTACTCACCGTCAACGCGTCGATCCGGTCATATTCGGCGTGAGTCCCGATGAACTTAACGAAGGCGATCGAGCGCCTGAAATCGAACGCCACGATCAGCCGGTAATCTCCGCCGGCAACCTCGAACCGAACCCTTTCTCCGTTCAGCGCCTTCGCTTTCGAAAAACCGGACCGAGCCTCCGCCGCGCTGGACCATGAAGCCGCTTTGGCGACGCTCAGCCAATGGTTCAACGACGCCCGCGTTTCCGGATGCGTCTCCCAGAACGCCACCAAAGTGTTGCGGGCGATGACCCTCATGTCGCCTATTGCCATTTCCCATCGCGGGAAGCAAAGAATTTTTCCCGCCGCGGGAAACCCAAACTCGACATTCGCGCTCCTTTGACCCAGAAGCCCGTCCATGACCTTGCTTCCGTTGCGCGTTCCTCGCTTTCCTTCTTTTCGTTTCCGCTCCCGCCCTCGCCCAGGCCGGCGACGGCGACTGGCTCTATCGCGGCTCCGACATCGCCCGCGATCCGGCGTGGCGGTTCGGGACCCTGCCCAACGGGCTGCGCTATGCGGTGCGGCGCAACGCGCTGCCGGCGGGGCAGGTCTCGATCCGGGTGCGGATCGACGCCGGCTCGCTGCACGAGGCCGACGATGAGCGCGGCTGGGCCCATTTCGTCGAGCATATGCTGTTCCGCGGCACCGAGACCTATCCCGACCGGCGCGCGCGCGAGATCTGGCAGGAGCTGGGCGCGAGCTTCGGCAGCGACAGCAATGCCCGCACCGACGCCACCAACACCGTCTATGTGCTGAACCTGCCCCACGCCGACCGCGAGCCGCTCGACACCAGCCTCGCCGTGCTCGCCGAGATGATGGCGCGGGCGCGGTTCGAGCCGGCCGCGGTCGACGCCGAGCGGCCGGTGGTGCTCGCCGAGAAGGGCCGCCGGCCCGAGCTCAGCCAGCGCATCCTCGAGATCAGTCGCAGCGCCTCTTCTATGCCGGCCTGCTCTACGCCGAGCGCGACACGATCGGCACCGACGAGACGCTGAACGCCGCCACCGCCGAGGGCCTGCGCGCCTTCTACCGGCGCTGGTACCGGCCCGAGCGGACCACGATCGTCATGGTCGGCGACGCCGATCCGGCGATGATGGAGGAATTGATCCGCGCCCGCTTCGGCGGCTGGCGGGCGCGAGGGGCCGGCGCCGGCCGAGCCCGATTACGGCCGCATCGCCGAGGTCGCGCCAGCCGGTCGCCAACCTCGCTTATCCGGGCGCGCCGACCGCGGCGAACCTGGTCTGGCTGCGGCCCTATGAGCCGCTCCCGCACACCATGGCGCGCGAGCGGCTGTTCCTCGAGGAGGTGCTCGCCGCGCAGATCATCAACCGCCGGCTCGAGGCGCATGCGCGCGGCGCAATCGGCCTTCATCGGCGCCGCGCGTCGGCGCCTCGCGCTCGCGCAGCATCGCCAACGCCACCCAATTGTCGCTCGTCGCGCGCGACGGCGATTGGCGGCGGGCGCTGGCCGAGGCCTATGCGATCATCGGCGACGCGCTGCGGGCGCCGCCGAGCGCGGCCGAGATCGAGCGCGAGCTGCAGAATCTGCGCACCGCGCGTCACCGCCGCGGTCCAGGGCGAGCCGACCGTCCAGTCGCAGGTCCGCGCCGAGCAGCTGGTCGGCGCGGTCGACAATGGCGCGGTGGTGGCGACGCGCGCAGACCGTGCTCGACAATTTCGAGGCGCAATGCGCCGCGATGACGCCCGACGCGGATCGGCGCGGCGATGCAGGCGCTGTTCACCGGCTCGGGCCCGCGCATGATGCTGGTCTCGCCGGCGCCGATCGAGGGCGGCGACGGCGGCGCTGGCCGAGGGGCTGGCGGCGGCGCGGGCGGCGGCGCCGGCGACGCGGCGGCGCCGAGCGGCGGGTCAGCTTCGACGATCTGCCGCGGCCCGGGCCGGCCGGGCCGCGAGGTCTCGCGCCGGCGGATCGAGGACATGGACGTCACCATCGTCCGCTTCGCCAACGGCTCGACCCTGACCTTCAAGCAGACCGAATTCGAGCGCGGCTCGGTGCAGGTGCGGCTGCGCTTCGGCGCCGGCGCTGGCCGGGATCGCGCCCGACCGGCCGTCGCTGGGCTGGCTGGCCGGGCTGGTCGCGCCGTCGGGCCTCGCCGGGCTCGATCTCGACGCGATGGAGCGGCTGCTGACCGGGCGGCGGATGGGCCTCGCCTTCGCGGTCGACGAGGATGCCTTCGTGCTCGCCGGCCAGACCAACGCCGCCGATCTGCCCGACCAGCTCCGCCTGCTCACCGCCAAGCTGACCCATCCGCGCTGGGACGGGCCCTGCTCGCCCGCTTCCGCGGCGCCGCGGTGGAGAGCTTCGATCTCCATTTCTCCTCGGCCGCGGCGCGCGCCGGCCGCGAGCTGGGCGGCGTGATCCGCCCCAATGACCAGCGCTGGCGGCCGATCGAGCGGCCGAGATGGAGGCGGTGACGGTCGAGCAGTTCCGCGACTTCTTCGTGCCCTTGCTCGGCGCCGGGCCGGTCCACGCGATCATCGTCGGCGACGTCGAGCTCGAGGCCGCGGTCGAGGCGATGCGGCGGACGGTCGGCGGCGCTGCCGCGGCGGCCCGAGCCGCGCATCCCGCGCCGACGCGACCGCGCTGCGGCCGCCGGCGCCCAACCCGGCGCCGCGCCCTTCACCCATCAGGGCGACCCCAATCAGGCCTATGCGCTGATCGGCTGGTCGACGCTGGGCGGCAGCGAGCAGATCCGCGAGCGGCGCGCGCTGGCGCTCGCCGCCAACATGTTCGAGACGCGGCTGTTCGACCGGCTGCGCGAGGAGGAGGGCGCGACCTATTCGCCCGACGCCGTCCATCTCGCCGCCGACGCCTTCCCCGACTGGGGCGATCTTCTACGCCGCGGCCGAGATCAGGCCGGAGAGCGCCGACACCTTCTTCCGCATCGCCCGCGAGATCGTCGCCGACCTCGCCGCCCGCCCGGCGCTGCCGGACGAGTTCGCGCGGGCGCAGAATCCGGTGCTCAGCGGCATCGAGCGGCGGCTCGCGACCAACGGCTATTGGATCGACGCGCTCGAGAATTGGGACAGCGAGCCAGCGTGACATCGAGAATGTGCGCACCTATCTTGCCGATTATCGCGCGCTGACCGCCGAGGACGTGCGCCGCGCGGTCGCGACCTATGTGACCGACGCGGGCGACTGGTCGATGCTGGTGCTTCCGAGCTAGAGGAGGCCGCGCGCGCAAGAGAGGCGAATGGCGACAACCAATAGCGCAGTTCCGATCGCCGAGCCGCGCCGCCGCAGCGCGGCGGCGCCGGCGCGGCTGGAACCCGTTCCGGCTCGGCGACCAGCCCTTCTTCGACGACAAGAACCGCGCCTTCTGGATCCTGCAGTCGGTCGGCTGGGCCGGCTATTTCGTGCTGCGCACCCTCTCCGGCATCGCCAACGAGATGGGCTGGAGCTACGTCCTCCACACCGCCCTGCTGACCGCGACCGGCTATTCGATCACCCTGCTGATGGCCGCCGCCTATCGCCGGCTGATCCGGATGCAGCCGGTCTACACCTGGGTCGGCACGATCCTGATCGTCGCGGTCGCCGCCGCCGGCTTCTCGGCGATCGAGACCTGGAGCGTCGCCACCTTCGTCCAGCCCGGCATCCGGCCCGAGGGCATGCGCTTCCTCGGCGCGATCCTGCTCACCGTCTCGCTGCTCGTCGCCTGGTCGGCGCTCTATTACAGCATCAACTTCTTCCTGCTGCTCGAGGAGCAGTCGGACCGGCTGCTGCGGCTCGAAAGCCAGGCCTCGAACGCCCAGCTCGCCATGCTGCGCTACCAGCTCAATCCGCATTTCCTGTTCAACACGCTGAACTCGATCTCGACCCTGGTGCTCCTGAAGCAGACCGACCGCGCCAATGCGATGCTGTCGCGGCTCTCCTCCTTCCTGCGCTACACGCTGGTCAACGAATCGACCGGCATGGTGACGGTCGCGCAGGAGATCGAGACGCTGAAGCTCTATCTCGAGATCGAGAAGATGCGCTTCGAGGAGCGGCTGCGGCCGCATTTCCACATCGACCCGAGCGGCGATGCAGCGCGCATCTGCCCTCGCTGCTGCTCCAGCCGCTGGTCGAGAATGCGATCAAATATGCGGTGACGCCGCAGGAGGAAGGCGCCGACATCTCGATCGAGGTCGCGGCGCGAGGTCGACCGGGTGCTGATCAACGTCTCCGACACCGGCCCGGGCGCCGACGCGCTCTATCGAGTCAGCGCGCCAGCAGTCGACCGGAGTCGGTCTGGCGAACATTAGGGACCGTCTGGCGCAGGCCTATGGCGACAATCAGCGGTTCGAGACACAATCGGACATCACGGGGGGCTTCCGCGTTTTCATCGAAATTCCCTATCAAATCGAAGCCGAGGAGCCGAAATGACCATCCGCACCATCCTGGTCGACGACGAGCCGCTCGCCATCCAGGGGCTGCAGCTGCGCCTCGAGCCGCATGACGACGTCGAGATCATCGACACCTGCTCGAACGGCCGCGAGGCGATCCGGTCGATCAAGACCCACAAGCCCGATCTCGTCTTCCTCGACATCCAGATGCCGGGCTTCGACGGCTTTTCGGTGATCCAGGGGCTGATGGAGGTCGAGCCGCCCTTGTTCGTCTTCGTCACCGCTTATGTCGACCATGCGCTGCGCGCCTTCGAGGCGCGACGCGGTCGACTATCTGATGAAGCCGGTCGAGGAGGACGCGGCTCGCCGACACGCTCGAGCGGGTGCGCGGTCCGGCTCGCCGAGAAGCGCGGCGTCGAGGAGGTCGGGCGGCTGAAGGAGGTGCTCGCCGAGGTCGCGCCCGAGGCGGCCGAGAATGTCGAGGGCGTCGAGGACGCCCACGCCTCCAACCGCTACGAGAAGATGATCAACATCAAGGACCGCGGCCAGATCTTCCGCGTCGACGTCGATTCGATCGAGAAGATCGACGCCGCCGGCGACTATATGTGCATCTATACCGGCGACAACACGCTGATCCTGCGCGAGACGATGAAGGATCTCGAAAAGCGCCTCGACCCGCGCCGCTTCCAGCGCGTCCACCGCTCGACCATCGTCAATCTCGACCAGGTCAAGCAGGTCAAGCCGCACACCAACGGCGAATGCTTCCTGGTGCTCGGACTCGGGCAGCCAGGTGAAGGTGTCGCGCTCCTATCGCGACGTGGTGGCGCGCTTCGTCCATTAGGCTGAATCGACATTCAGGTTCACGTCATTCCCGCGAAATGAATGGGCGCCCCGTCCCCCGGACGGGGCTCAGGGGCCCCATTCATGGAATCCAGCTTCTTTCAACAGAAGATCATAAGGAAAGCTGGACCCCATTGAACAGGTGCGGAGTGCCCCGCACTCCGCAGTCATGTCCGGGGGACATGACGGACCTGTTCAATTTCGCGGCGGTGACGGAAAAGGGAAAACTGCGCAGAGGGCATCGGCTGAATGTCGATTCAGCCTGGGGCCGGAGGCGGCGCGCGAGCCGCGGCGCGGCGCTCAATCGCCGGAGAGCTCGCCGCGCTCCTGCCGCGCCATCTCCTCCATCTTCTTCCTCAGGCTCAGCGGCCGCATGTCGGTCCACACCTCCTCGATCCAGGCGAGGACCTCGGGCTTGAGCCCGGTCTTGCCGGCGTCGTGCCAGCCGAGCGGCAGCTCGCGATCGGCCGGCCAGATCGAATATTGCTCCTCGTCATTGACCACCGCCATGTAGAGCGTGGTGTCTTCCTCGTCGTTCCAGCCCATCGTCCCGGCCCTCCTTTGCCGCCCCGGCCGTGCGACGATAGCATATCGGCCTCAGCGCATCAGCCCCGCCGCCTTCAGCGCCTTTTCGATCATCGCCTGGACGCCCGACGCCGGTTCCGGCCGCGTTCGCCCGGGCGCGGGAAGCCGCGGGTCGCGCGGCGTCGCGGCGCTCGACCCGTTCCCGCACCGCCGGCGCGATACCGAAGAAGGCCGCGATCCGGTCGGTCGAGCTGAGGCCGACGTCGAGCATATGCGCGCCCGCCGCGCCCGATTCGCCCTCGCCGGTGCCGGGATCGAGCGGGATGCCGTGGGCCATGCCGGTGATCGTATATTGCTCGATCAGCGGCGCTGCCGTCCGCGCCCGACCAGATGCGGCGCGGATAGCCGTCGACCGTGTCGATCCGGTCCGGCTTCGGCATCGAGGCCGTGCAGGTGCGCCCATTGCAGCACGATCGCATCGGCATTGCCCGGCACGACGATCGTGTCGGCGCTGCCCTGCCAGACCTGGACGCGCGGCCACGGCCCCTTGTGCGGCGAGGCGCGGCGGACGCGCGCGCCGAGCTCGGCGGCGTCGCTCGCGCGCCCGCCCGCCCATGCAGTCGAACGCCTCGGCGACGCCCGAGGCGCAGCCATAAGCGACGCCGGCGATGATCGCGCCGCCGGCGAACAGCTCGGGATAGGTGGCGAGCATCACCGCGGCCATCGCCCCGCCCGCCGACAGGCCGGTGACGAAGATTCGCTTCGGGATCGATCGTCGTGCGCCTTCTTCATCGCCGCGACCATCGCCGCGATCGACGCCGCCTCGCCCATGCCGCGCTGATTGTCGTTGCCCGAGAACCAGTTGAAGCAGAGCATCGGATTGTTGGCGCGGCTCTGCTCGGGGAAGAGCAGGATGAAGCCATGTCTGTCGGCGAGCCGCGACCAGCCCGAGCCGTGATCGTAGACCGCGGCGTCCTGGGTGCAGCCGTGCAGCACGACGACCAGAGGCGCCGGGCCCGCCAGCCCCGCCGGCACGTAGACAGCGGCCGGCGAGATTGCCGGGATTGTCGCGGATCGGCGGCAGGTCGGAGAGGCGGTCGTCCGGCGCGCCGCGGCGGGCGCGAAGGCGCTGGACGCCCTTGCGGCTGGGGCGGATTCGCAATCCCGGTCGTATCGCTGGCATGATCGTCTCTCCCCATTGGCCGGCCCGGAATGGGCGGCGCCACGGGACAACCTATATAGGGCGGTAATTGTTGCAGTGCAGCATGATCTTTGCCGGCCAAGCGCCGCGGATGTCTCGATGGCAGAATCTCTGCTCGCTGGACAATATAGTTAACAAGCTGTTAACTAAATATCTCGTTGTATCTCGCCATTATTCAAAATGATCGATTTCACCGCAAGTTAAAGTAATGAGAAAAATCGTCTGTTACTTGATGTAACTGGAACCCTTACTAATCTCTGTTTGTTGTCTCCATATTCCGGGCCGATCGGGGCCGCGGATTGGACGATCATGGAGGGCAAACGCCCATGCTGTTGTCACGGCGCACGGAGAAGCAGCCCGTCGACCTCGAGCGGCGGCGCAGCACCCGGATCCACATGGTGCTTCGCGTCGCCCGAGTGACCCGCGCCCACGACGTCGGGCTGTGGCGGATGAACAACATCTCCGACGACGGCATGATGCTCCACGCCGGGCTTCCGGTCGCCGAGGGGGAGAAGCTGTCGATCGCCCTTTCCGACAGCATCGCGGTCGAGGGCAAGGCTTTGTGGTGGGACGGCGCCCATTGCGGTGTCGCCTTCGACCGGCCGGTCGATTGCGCCAGCCTGCTCGGACGGCTGGTCGCCGAGCAGAAGGCGCCGCGCTACCGGCCGCCGCGCCTGCCGGTCCGCACCCGCGCCGTCGCTTATTGCGACCAGGGGCTGCACTCGGTCCGAGTGATGAACCTGTCGCAGCACGGCGCCGGCTTCGCCCATGACGGTTGCTTCCGCGCCGGCATGGCCACGCGGCTCGCCTTCGAGACCGGCGAGGATTATCGCGGCGTCGTCCGCTGGGAGAAAGACGGCCTGGCCGGCCTCTATCTGGTCGAGCCCATCCCCTGCGCCAGGCTCGAAAGCGCCGCCCGCTACTGATCGCGCCCTCGCGCGGGCAGCGGATCGGAGCGGGCAGGGAACTTAATCCCGACCGGCGCTTTGAGGGGTTGGACGCTGGGAGGTCTCCCGGCTTTCCGGGGCGCCTGGGCTTGGCTCGGGCGCTCCTTTCGTGACGTGAACCAGGGGAAGCAATCATGAGGATTCTGACTTTAGTCGCGGCGGCCGCGGGGCTGCTGACGCTTGCCGCCTGCGGTGGCCAGACGCCCGCCGAAAACGCCGCCGACAACGTCGAGGCGGTTGCCGAGAACGAGGCCGACATGCTCGAGGAGCAGGCCGACAATACCAGCAACGACGTGACCGAGGACAGCCTGGAGAACCAGGCCGATGCGGTCCGCGACGAAGGCGAGAACAAGGCCGAGGCGATCGAGGAGTCGAACGTCTCCGGGATGTGAGGGCCCGGCGGACCGTTCGCCAGCGGGCGCCCTTGGCCGGGCGCCCGTTTTTTATGGCGACCCTTCCGGCTCGGCGCCGGGGTTCGCGCCGGCCGCTCCGACTCGTTAATGAGGAGCGGATCGGAGGCGGCTTGCGCCATCGCGGCGCCGACTGACGGATGGAGATGATCGAATGGCCCTTCACCAGCATGAGAGCGCGAACGCAGGCGTCGTCGCCCGGCCGACCGGCTTCGGCCGCTTCCAGGCCGAGATCGCGGTGCGCGGCGGCACCATCCTCGCCGACGAGCCGGCCGAGGTCGGCGGCGGCGGCACCGGGCCGACGCCCTACGAGCTGCTCTCCGCCGCGCTCGCCGCCTGCACGGCGATGACTCTGCGCCTCTATGCGCAGCGCAAGGGCTGGGAGCTGCCGGCGTTCGCGGTCGAGGTCGCCCATTCTATCCTGGCCGGCGAAGGCGGCGCGCCGCCGCGCGACCATTTCGCCCGCCACATCGCCTTCGAAGGCGCGCTCGACGAGGAGCGCCGGGCGAAGCTGATCGAGATCGCCGACAAATGCCCGGTCCATCGCACGCTGCTGCGCGGCTTCACCATCGCGACCAGCGTCGGATCCGCATCCGAGCATCCGGCGGGCGAGCCGCCGGCCCGGCACGAGCGCGAGATGGAGGAAGCCTGCGCCGACTGACGGGGGGCCGGGCCGGCTCAGAAGGCGCGGGCGAACCTTCGATTGTCGACGAAGCCCAGGCGGGTGACTCCGGCGGTGCGGATCTGGGCGAGGATCCGGTCGACCTGCTCGTAGCGCGCCTCGCCGTCGGCATCGAGGTGCAGATTGGGGCGGGCCGGATCGGCGGCGAGCGCGGCGAGGCGGGCCGGCAGCGCCGCCGCGGCGACCGGGCTGCCGTTCCAGGCGAGGCTGCCGTCGGCGCGGATGTCGAGGCGGTGGACCGGCGCCGGGCGCACGGCACCGCCCGTCGGCACGTCGACCGGCACCTTGTGGCTGGTCACCGGGATGATCATGATGAACATGATGATGAGGACCAGCATCACGTCGACCAGCGGCGTCGTGTTGATGGCCGCGATCGGCGCGAAATCGCCCGGCGGGGCGAAGGAGGGGTTTTTCCGGAGCGGAACGGACCTGGTCATAACCTTCTCCTCGATCAGGAGGTAATGATACAACATCGCAGACGATATGGATAGAGGATTCTGCGCATCCCGCCGCGCGGCCGTGCGTTACGGAACGGCAAAGGAGCCGCCATGAGCCGCGCATTGATCGAGGACGAGGATGACGACGCGGCGCTCGCCACCGGCGACGGCCGCGCGAGGATCAGGGCGCCCGACGTCGCGTCGGGCGGGGCCGGCTGATCGTGCCGTCGAGCGTGATCCGCTCCTTCTCCTATCATCCCGAGCGGGAGGAGCTGGAAATCCTGTTCACCACCGGGCGGCGCTACCTCTATCACGCGGTCCCGCCCGAGGCGGCCGACGCCTTGCGAGCCGCGTTCAGCAAGGGCCGCCATTTCAACGCTTATATCCGCGACGCCTATGATTTCACCGAATGTATCGCACAGCCCGCCGACACCTAAACCCCGGATGAACGCGAGGTAATGTTGCGTTCACGAAACCTCTTGCGGCCTCGCTTCGTTGACCTGCCGCGACCCCGTCCCTGGGTCACAAATTCCGAGGAGTGATACGATGCGTAAGCTGATTCTTGCCACCGCGATGGCCGCGGTCGCGGTCCCGATCGCCGCCAGCCCGGCCGACGCGCAGGGGCGCAACGAGCGCCGCGAAGCGCGCGAATGCCGCCAGGAATTGCGCAACGCCGACAGCCGCCGCGAATATCGCCAGCGAGCGGCGCGAGTGCGCACGCGAGCTGAACCAGGCCCGCGCCCGCGACTGGCGGACCTACAACCGCTACGATTATAACCGGCCCGCCGCCGGGCGGCGCTTATTATGCCGACGATTATTACCGCGACGGCCGCTATTATCGCGAGCGCCGGCTGAGCTCCAACGACCGCATCTATCGCGGCCGCGACGGGCGCTATTATTGCCGCCGCAACGACGGCACGACCGGTCTGATCATCGGCGCCGGGGTCGGCGCGCTGGTCGGCAATTCGATCGACGGCGGCCGCTCGAGCACGCTCGGCACCATCCTCGGCGCCGTTGCGGGCGGCGCCATCGGCCGCGAGATCGACCGCGACAGCGGCAGCCGCCGCGACCTGCGCTGCCGCTAAGCCGCACAGCCTGATTGCGAGGAGGGGCGTCCCGGTTTCGGGGCGCCCCTTATCGTTCGCTCCGGCGCGGCCCTTCCTAAACCTCGGCTGAACCGGACGTAGTTTTGGGTTCATGCAACATGCGCATAATGCCGCTCGTTCCGATTCTGCGTCCGCAGATCGGACGCGAAAAGGGAGTATCGAGATGCGTATTCCTCATTCTCGCCGCCGTGATCGGCGCGGTCGCCCTGCCCGCGACCGCCGCCAACGCCCAATGTGGCGCGGCGGCTATGCTATCAAAACGACGTTCGCCAGGAGCAGCGCGAATGCCGGCGCGAATTGAGGCGGGCCGACAGCCGCCGCGAATATCGCCGCGAGCTGCGCGAATGCCGGCGCGAGATCGCCGAGGCCCGCCGCGACCGCAGGGACGATCGCTGCGGACCGCCGCGGCCATCGCAACCGCTATTGGGACGGCCGCCGCTGGCGCTACCGCGGCTATTGATCGCGACTCGGGGCGGAGCGCGCTCCGCCCCGCTTACTTTAGCGGTTGACTCGTTACGGCCTCGAAGCGGATCATCCCCTTAGCTTAGTCACAAGGGGGACTGCACATGGCCGGACCGGCTCTCATGACCAATCTGGCGCGCGGCGCCAAGATCATCGCCTTGCTGCTCTTCATCCTGCCCTGGGTCACCATCTCCTGCGCGGAGCAGACCCTGGTCTCGATGAGCGGCGTCGATCTCGCCTCGGGCTCGGTGACCATGCAAAATCCGGCGCCGTCCGGATCGACCGCCCCCTCCCCCGACAATCCGTTCGACCAGCCCAATATGGCGGTGATCGCCGCCGCTTTGCTGATCGCGATCGGGCTGGTCGCCGGCTTCGTCATCAAGGGCCGTACCGGCCTGATCGCCAACGCCGCCTGCGCCGCCGCCGCCGCCGCGGCGATCGCCTATACCGTGTTCGTCGATATCCCGGGCACGATGCGCGGCAGCGAGGGCTTCCGCGAGGCGATGGCGGATCCGCAAATGGCCGGCCTGATCCGGCTCAACGTCGAACCCGGGGCGTGGCTGGTGCTCGCCGCTTTGGTCGCGGCGGTCGTGCTCGACGCCTTGGCGATGAAGGGGGGCACCGTCCCGGCCGCGGCGGTGGATACGGCGGAGCCGCCGCCACCGGCCTGATGCGCGCTTGACCGTCGCCTCCCTGTGTATTATTAGACTAATACACAGGGAGGATCCTCATGCTCATCGCCCTTGCCCTTGCCGCCGCCGCGCCCGTCGCTCTTCCCGAAGGCGCGGCGCTGACCGAGGCGGTTCGGGCGCGTGACGCCGAATTCTTCGCCTTGCTGTTCGAAGGCTGCGACCCGGCCCGGCTGCGCGCCATGCTGAGCCCCGATTTCGAGATGTATCACGACCGCGACGGCGTCGTCGCGCGCACCGCCGACTCCTTCATCGCCGATTACCGGCGCTGGTGCGGCGAGCGGCAGGCGCCGGACGCCTGGCGCTCGCGCCGCGAGCTGGTCGCGCCGAGCCTCAGCGTCCACCCGGTTCCCGGCCATGGCGCGATCGAGGACGGCGAGCATGTCTTCTACGAGCGCCGCGGCGACGGGGCCGAACGGCTCGCCGGCCGCGCCCGCTTCACCCAATTGTGGCGGCTGACCGGCGACGGCTGGCAACTCGCGCGGGTGTTCAGCTACGCCCACGCCGCGGCGGAATAGCCGCCCGCCTCAGGTTGCGCTTGCCAGCGCCGCCGCTTTGGGGCTCTACTCGCGCCGCAGGGCAGGAGCGGCGGCGTGCGGGTTACCATCATCGATCTGGTCGAGCGTGGGCCGACTCGCGACCTGTTCAAGCTCAGGATGAGCGCGAACTTCGCGAGCATCATGCCGCAGGCGGTCGCGGTCTGGTGCGAGGAGATGGGCCACGACGTCCGCTACCTGTGCTACACCGGCAGCCAATGCGAGGATCTGACCGCCGACGCCGCGGACACCGACCTTCTGTTCCTCTGCGCCTACAGCCTGTCCGCCTTCACCGCCTACGCGCTGAGCGCCATCTATCGCGCCCGCGGCGCCATCACCGTGCTCGGCGGCCCGCACGCCCGCTGCTATCCCGAGGATGCCGCGCGCCACTTCGACTATGTCCTCGGCCTCACCGGCCGAGCCCAGATCGGCGACATCCTCGGCGAAGCCTCTCCGCATCGCCCGCTCGGCCGCCAGCTCGGCGCCCCGGTGCAGCCGCGCGAGATCCCGAACCTCCGCCAACGCTGGAAATATGTCGAAGGCGGTGATGAGCAAGGCGGGGCCGATCAAGCTCATCCCGATGATCGGCAGCTTCGGCTGCCCCTACAGCTGCAGCTTCTGCATCGACGCGGCGATTCCCTATCAGCCGCTGAGCTTCGAGCACGCTGAAGGACGATCTGCGCTTCGTCCTGACCAGGGTGAAGAACCCGATCATCGGCTGGCAGGACCCCAATTTCGGAGTCCGCTTCAACGACTATCTCGACGCGATCGAGGAGGTCGCGCCGCCCGGCTCGATGCGCCACGTCGCCGAGATGAGCCTGTCGCTGCTCACCGACGCCAATCTTGCGCGGCTGCAGCGGAACGGCTTCGTCGGCATGCTGCCGGGGGTCGAATCCTGGTACGATTACGGCAACAAGTCGAAGGCGACCCGAACGACCGGTCACGAGAAGGTCGCCCAGGTCGCCGATCATGTGAACCGCATCCTCGATCATATCCCGTTCGTGCAGACCAACCTCATCTTCGGCCTCGACTGCGACGCTGGCGACGAGCCGTTCGAGCTCACCAAACGCTTCATCGACCTCGACGCCGGGCGCCTATCCGGCCTTCTCCCTGTTCACCTGCTACGGCCGCGCCTCGCCGCTCAACCTCGAGCTGCAGCGCGCCGGGCGGATCAACGCGATGGCGTTCCATTTCCTCGACAGCAATCACGGCATGAACATCCGGCCGCTCCATTACGACTGGGCGGATTTCTACGACCGGGTGACGGACGTCACCCGCCATGCCTACAGCGCGCCGCGCATCGCGCGGCGGCTCCGAGCGAACGGCGCTCAACATGGCCGGCCTGTTCGGCCTGTTCCGCAGCGCCACCACCGACCGGGCCAGATATCAGGCGGAAATGGCGCGGATGCTGCGCGAGGATGCGCATATGCGCGCCTATTTCGACGGCGAGACGGCCCAGCTTCCCGCCTTCTTCGAAGCGCGTATCCGCAAGGACCTCGGCCCGCTCTGGGACGCGCTGCCCGCGGGCGCGCTCGACCATGATCCCTATGCCTATCTCGGCAGCCAGGTCGCGGCGGTCGCGTGATCGGGCTGCGCGCGGCCTTCGCCGGGATCATCTTGTCGGGCGCCGGGGCGGCGGCAGCGCAGGACTGCACCGGCACGCCGAGCCGGATCCGACTCCACGTCAACGTCGAAAATGTCCGCAGCTCGAATGGCCTGATCGCGGTCACACTCTACGCCGACGACCGGAGCCGCTTCCTGGCGCGGCGCGGGTCGCTCTATGTCGGCCGCGTGCCCGCCAGGGCGGGGACCACGCGGGTCTGCATCCACTTGCCGAGCACCGGCATCTGGGCGGTCGGCGTCTATCACGACGCGGACGGCAATCGCAGCTTCACCCGCAGCGGATTGGGATTGCCGCGGGAAGGCTATGGCTTTTCGAACAATGCGCCCGCCATGATCGGGCTGCCGTCCTTCCGCCGGGTGCGGCTGGCGGTGCCGCGCAACGACATGACGACCTCGATCAGGCTGCGCTACCCGTAGAGGCGTTCCGCCTTTGCGAGGGCCGCCGGGTCGTCGACATCGAGCCAGCTAAGGCCGGTGACATCGAGCGTCCGGCGCGCGCCCCTGATCGGCGAGGTTCTGCACGCCGTCCGACAGGCTCGCCGCAGGATCCGTCCCAAGCGATCGCTTCGGCCAGCGCCGGAGTCGCCCGGAACAGGCCGGTGTCGATCGCGTCGAATCGGTCCAGCGTCTTGCCGATGCGAAGGATCGAGCCGTCCGCCTTCGGTCTCGACCTTGGTCGCGTCGTCCATGTCGATGCAGCGGATTGGCGAGATCGCGGTCGACCGCGAGAGTGAGCGGCGGCCGCGCGGCGCTGCGATCAGACGCGCCACGATGGCGGGATCGAACAGATGGTCCGTCATCAGTCAGCAGATAGTCGCCCTCGATCCGGCGGGCGCCCGCGATCACCGAATTGCCGTTGGGAAGATCCCAATTCTCGACGTAAGCCGTCTGGATTGGGAAATCCGACAGCGTCGCGAGAAAGGCTTCGACCTGCTCCGCCGCATGACCGGTGACGACGGTGAAGCGGCTGGCCCCGCCTGCGGCTGCGGCGCGGATCACGCGCTCGATCAGCGTGACTCCGGCGACCTGCGGCAAGAGGTTTGGACGGCGCGATCCGCGCTGAGCCGGACTGCCGTGACCGGCGGCGATGATCAGGCAGTTCATTCCGCGGCGAGCGCGTCGCCGGCGATGAACTCCTCGGTCAGCTGGGCGGCGACGTCGTCGCTGAACTGCTGCGGCGGATGCTTGCAGAAGAAGGCGGACGGCCCGACCAGGACGCCGCCGACGCCGCGCTCGAGCGCGACCTTGCAGCAGCGGATCGCGTCGACCACGACCGCCGCGCTATTGGGGCTGTCCTCGACCGACAGGCGCAGCTCAAGGTTCATCGGCACGTCGCCGAACAGTGCCCCTTCGATCGCGCAGGAAGCAGAGCTTGTTGTCGTTGAGCCAGGGAATGTAGTCGCTTGGCCCGATATGGATGTCGTCGGCGCCGAGGCGGTCGGCGAGGGTCGACTGCACCGCCTCGGTCTTCGACTCCTTCTTGGAGGCGAGCCGGTTGCGATCGAGCATGTTCATGAAGTCGGTATTGCCGCCGGTGTTGAGCTGGTAGGTGCGGTCGAAGCGTGACGCCGCGCTGGCGGAACAGGCTGGAAAGGACGCGGTGGACGATGGTCGCGCCGAGCTGCGCCTTGATGTCGTCGCCGACGATCGGCAGCTTCTTCTCGCGGAAGCGCCGCTCCCATTGCGGATCGCTGGCGATGAACACCGGCATGCAATTGACCACCGCGACTCCGGCCTCGAGCGCGCATTCCATGTAGAAGCGGGTCGCCTGCTCCGAGCCGACCGGCAGGTAGTTGACCAGCACCTCGGCGCCCGATTCCTTCAGCGCGGCGACGATCTCGTCCTCGGTCGCCTCGGGCGCGTCGGCGCGGACGAAGCCGCGCTCGCCGGCCTCCTCCATATGGGCGGCCATGCCGTCGAGCACACGGCCCATGCGCACGGTCACGCCGGTCGCGGGAACATTGTTCTGAAACACTGTCGTGCAATTGGGCGGCGCGAAGATCGCCTCGCCGAGATCCCTGCCGACCTTGCGGGCGTCGGTGTCGATCGCGAGCACGAAATCGATGTCGGACAGACGGTAGCCGCCGATCCGCTCGTGCATCAGGCCACGTGCGTCCGGCCTGCCGTCATAATAATAGCGGCCCTGTACGAGCGAGCTCGCGCAATTGCCGACGCCGACCAATGCCACCTTGATTTTGTTCATGAGTCTCCGGTTCGTCCGTGCGCGCCTCCGGACGCGGCCAAGGAGGCACGCTCACCCTTTCAGGCGGGCAAAGTCAAGCGTCGATGCTGCGCCGCGGGAAGGCGCGGGGAATGGGGGTCAGCGACACGAGCAGGTAGAGGAACCACAAGGTCGTGACGGCGGCAAAGATCGCAAGCGCGGTCCGCTCCAGCCCGGCGACGATCAGCACCATGAACAGGAAGGCGAAGCAATCGCGGCTGCTCAACGTCTGCACGATCCAGAAGACCAGCCCGCCGACGCCGCGGATGCGGCCCGAGCGCTTGAGCAGATCAAAGCCGAGCGGCCCCCCGTCGGCGCGCACCCGCCATGCGATCAGCAACGCTCCGACAGCGCCAAGGGTCAGACCCCAGGCCCCGATCCAGCCGATCGCGTCGCGGTCGCGCAAGCCGACGCCGGCGGTGAGCGCCGCGAGGAACAGCAGGTTGGTGGCCATGTCGATCGCGCTGTCGAGGGCGGCGCCCGACGCCGAGGCGCGGTAGCTCGCGCGCGCCATCTCGCCGTCGACGCCGTCGAGCACCGACGCGCTGTGGAACAGGATGCCGCCGAGGATCAGGCCGGGTTCGCCGCCGAGCAGCAGCACCGGCACCATGACGAGCGCGAGCAGGGCGTTGAAGGCCGTGACATGGATCGGCCTGGCGCCGGGGATGTGAAGCAGCAGCCAGGTGATGCGCTGCGAGATCGGCCGGTTGAGCCAGCGCGAAACGAGGCCGTCGCCGGGCTTAGCCGTGCGCCGGACGAGGTCCCAGGAGGAAGGAACCGACGCGGCCGCGCTCGAAAGGTCCGCGGCCCCCAATTCCGCGGCGGCGAGGATGCGGACCGCCATGACACCGCGCAGCCGATCGACGTCGTCGAGCGTCGCCCGCGCCAGCCGGGCGCGGTCGCCGATCGCCAGCCAGGCGTCGCGGTGGCCGCCATCGGCCAGATTTTTGACGATTCGCCCCGCCGCGGCGACGCCGGCGATCCGCCGGTCGGCCTCCGCCGCGCTGGCGAAAAAGGTGATGGCGGCGCGGTCCGCCGTCTCGCCCCCCGTGGATTTTTCGCTTCCCATCGGCCGCCTCCTTAGCCCAAGAAACGGGGCAGGCGCGACAATTTGTGCAAAAAGGGAGTGCCGGATGGCATCGGCTCCGGCCGGACGATCGCCGCTTCGTGACGACGGCCGGCCGCGGGGCCGGCCGCCGGAGCTGCAGGACGGCCTCAACCGCTATTTCTACCACCCGCTCGCCGCCCGGCTGGCCCGATTGCTCGCGCCGACCCCGGTCACGCCCAATCTCGTCTCCGTCATCGGCCTGCTTCTGATCTGGGCCGCGGTCGCCGCCTATGTCGGCCTCGGCTGGCCGCAAGGAGCCCTGCTCGGCTTCCTGCTTCACGCGGCCTGGCACGTGACTGACGGCGCCGACGGCGATCTGGCGCGGCTCAAGGGCATTTCCTCGGCGACCGGCGAGCTGGTCGACGGCGTCTGCGACTATGCCGGCCATGTCGTGATGTATTTCGCCTTCGCCTTCCTGCTCGACGACTGGCTCGGCGGCTGGGCCTTCCTGCTCGCCGCCGCCGCCGGCGCCTCGCATGTCGCCCAGACCAACCATGCCGAAACCCAGCGCCGCACCTATTTGTGGTGGGCCTATGGCGTTCCCTGGCTGAAGCACGCCCGCGAGCGCGGCGACGAAGTGTTCCAGGAAGGCAATTGGTTCAGCGCGACCTTCGGCTGGATGGCGCGCGACTATCTGAAGCTGGGCTCGGCGATGGCGCCGGGCACCGCCGCGGTCGACGCCGCGGTGGCCGCGGCGGCGGACGACCCGCGTCGGACTCGGCGAATCCGCCGGCTGGCGCGGGCCGCGTCGCGCCGGTCGCTGACCTTCCAGAAGGCGCTCGGCGCCAACCCGAAGACGGTGCTGATCGGCCTCAGCATGATGCTCGGCAGCCCGCTCTGGTTCTTTCTCGCCGAGATCTTTCTGCTGAACCTGGTGCTGCTCTGGTCGGTGCGGCACCACAATGCCTGCAGCCGGCGGCTGGCGAGGGCGGTGGGTGGCTGAAGGCGCGGCGCCCGCCACGCGCGCCCCGCCGAGCCTGCGCCCGGGCCTGATCGACCTCTATCTCATCCGCGGCGTCGCCGCGCCGTTCATCGCGATCACGATCGGCGTCGGCCTGGTGATGATGCTGGAGCGGGCGCTTCGGCTGATCCACGAAATGGCGGCGACCGGCGCCGACATCTCCTATTTCCTGCCCTTGCTCGCCCGGCTCGTGCCCTATTATCTCGATCTCGCCATCCCCGCGGCCTTCATGGTCGCCCTGGTCCTGCTCGTCGCCAAGCTCGACGACCATCTCGAGCTCGAAGCGATGCTCGCCGCCGGCTTGTCGCTGTCGCGGATTGCGGCGCCGTTAGCGGTAGTCGGGATCGGAGTCGGGATATTCGGGCTGGCCGCGGGCGGGTGGCTCGAGCCGATCGGGCGCTATGAATATCGGGCGATGCGGGTCGAGGCGCTCAACGCGGGCCGGATCGGCCGGCTCCATCCGCGCGCCTTCTACCACCCCGCCGACAGCCTCGCCCTCACCTTCGACCGGCGCGGACCCGGCGGACGGATCGGCGGCGTCTTCGTCTGGCAGCGCCTGCCCGACGGCCGGGCGCTGGCGCTGACCGGGACATCGGGCCGGATCGGCTTCGCTCCGCAGGGGCGGCGATTCGGCATCGACCTCGCCGCCGGCCGCTACCTCGCCGAGCGGCCCAACGCGCCGGGCGGCGAGCCCGACCTCGTCGCGTTCCAGGCGATGGCGCTTCGCGAATCGCTTCGGCTGGAGGCTTCGTCGTGGCGGCGCGGCTGGGACCAGAACGAGCTGACCCTGACCGAGCTCGCCGCCGCCGCGCGCGCCGGCAGCGCGATCCCGCGCCGGGCGCTCGACGCCGAATATTACAGCCGAATCGCGCGCGCGGCGAGCATCCCGCTCATCCCCTTCCTCGTCTTGCCTTTGGCCTTCGCCACCAAAAGGGGCCGGCGCGGCCTCGGCATCCTGGTCGGCGGCGCGGCGCTCGCCGCCTTCCATCACGGCATGAACTTCGCCCGGCAGCTCGCTCTGTCGGGCGCCGCCGAGCCGAGGACGGCGATCCTCGGCATGACCGCGCTCTTTGCCGCGATCATAGTGACGATCTTCGTCTCGGGCCGGCATTTGCCGAGCCACAGCCCGATCGCGACCGCTCTGAAGCCGCTCGGCGAGGCGCTCGCCCGCCTGCGCGGCCAGGGCCGGGCGAGGGCCGGCGTGCGCGGGCGGACGCTCGCCTCCTACCTCGCCTGGCGGCTCGCCACCTGGACTCTGGCGGCGGCGGCGGCGGTCGTCGCCTTGCTTCAGATGGTCGACATGTTCGAGCGCGGCGACGAGTTCGTGGCGCGGTCCATGGGCCTTGCCGACATCTTTTATTACGCCTGGCTGCGGCTGCCGCCCTTGCTCCTGCAGGCGCTGCCGATCGCCGCTCTGGCGGGGGCGATGATCGTTTTTGCCGCGTTGGGACGGAGCCGCGAGATGGTCGCGATCCGAGCCGCCGGCATTTCGCAATATCGGGTGCTGACGATGGCGCTGCCGGTGCCGCTGCTGCTCGCCGGCGCGGCGTGGCTGCTCGCCGAGACCGCGGTGCCGCAAAGCCGGGCCGCCTTCGCCAGCTGGTGGCAGCGGACCGAGCCGGCCGGAGCGGCCGAGGCGCCGCCGCCGCGCTGGTTCCGGATCGGCGGCGAGATCGTCCGGGCCGGCGCCGCATCGGACAGCGGGCGTCGGCTCGCCGACGTCGAGATCTTCCGCCGCGATCCGAACGGGCTGCTGACCGAGCGGCTGTCGGCGCGCTCGGCCGAAGCGGGCGCTGGCGGCTGGCTGCTTCGCGACGTCGAGCGCCTCCGCTTCGAGGGCGGCCGAGCGCTCGGCGGCCGGGCCGCGACCCTTGCCTGGGCGACCTCGCTGGCGCCGGCCGACGTCACCGCCTTCTTCTCCTCGACGCCTTCATTGTCCGCCGCCGCTGCCCGCCGCTCGCTCGATCTGGCGGCGCCGGTGAGCCAGGCCGCGGCCTTGTTCGAGACCCAGATCTTCCGCTCCGCCGCCGGTCCGGTCGCGCCGCTCGTCATGCTTCTGCTCGCGCTGCCGCTCGCCTTCGCCCCGCCGCGCACCGGTGCCGCCTGGCCCGCTTTGCTCTATGCCGGCGGCGGCGGCCTGCTCTACCTCGTCGCCGACGGAGTCTTCACCGTCTTCGCCCAGGTCGGCGCTCTGCCGCCGCTGGCCGGCGCCTGGGCGGCGCCGGCCCTGTTCGGCCTCGGGGCGGTTACAGTCCTGGTCTATTCGGAACGCTGAGCCGGCCCGAGAGGAAGGCCGCGATCTTTTCGGCGCGCCGGTCCCAGGTCAGCTCCGCCGCGCCGCGCAGCGCGCTCTGCGACAGAAGCTCGGCGAGGCCGGGCTCGCCGAGGATTCGGTCGAGCGCCGCCGCCGCAAGCTCCGGCCGCCCCGGCGGAACGAGCAGGGCGTTGTCGCCGTCGCGGAGCAATTCGGCGGTGTCGGGCGCTTCGGGGGCGAGGATCGGCCGGCCGGCGGCGAGATAGGCGAAGATCTTGAGCGGCAGCACGCAGTTGCGGAACCGTTCGAGCGGCGCGCTCGACGGGCGGGATCAGCAGGACGTCCGCCGCCCGCAGCCAGGCGGGCAAAGCCGCCGGCGCCTGCCAGGGGATGATGCGGACATTGGCGCGCGCCGCCGCAGCGGCCTCGATCGGGCCCTCGCCTTCCGAGCCGACCAGAAGGAACAAGTTGTCCGGCCGGAGATCGGCGAGAGCGAGGATTTCGTCGAGCCCCTTCTGAGCGTTGATCCGCCCGGCATAGACGGCGAGCGGCCGATCCGCGGGCAGATCGAGCCGCGCCCGCGCCGCCGCCTTGCCGAGCGGCGGCCCGTCGCGGCCCGGCTCGGCGCCGTTATGGGCGACGAGGATCCGCGAGGGATCGACGCCCAGCCCGGCGATAGGCGCCGGCCGCATGTTCGGAATGGATGATGAGGCCGGCGCATTTGGGGTCGCGGGCCGTGCGCCGGACCAAAGGCCGGATCGGCGGCAGATCGTCGGGCCAGGGCCGATAATGATCGGTGGCGAAGGGGAGCGGCGAGCGCCGGCCGATGGCGAGCATCGCCGGGATTCGCGAATAAAGAAGGTCGGCACCGGCGAGCGCGGGGTCGCGGAACACCTGGTGCAGCCACAGCAACGTCCGCGGCAGCGCCTCCCCGGCCCAGCGGCTCGGCCGCTGGACCAGGCGCGAAATCGCCCTCGACATGGAAATAGCCGCGCAGATCTTCCGCGGTGAGATCGGGGTCGCCCTGCCCCTGCGGCATCAGCAACGTCACCTCCACCCCGCGCCGCGCCAGAGCGGCGGCGGTGTTGACACGTCTGCTCGCGGCACGCCTTGCGGTCGGGCCGGGACCAGAGCAGGGGATAGACGAGACGCATCGGCGAGAGGCATCGGCGAATGCGCGGCGGGGGTCAACAAAGCGGGGAGCTCCGCTGCGCTACTATGTCATAAAGAGCATAAAGCCAGTTTAGCGTGTTTATCGCATAACTTGATTCTATGCTATAAAGCGCATATTGCTATCTTATGCGATATAGAGCACGACGGTCCTCATGAATCAGATAGCCCGCACGCCGAAGCAGCTTGGCGCGTTCATGCAACGGCGGCGCCGCTCCTTAGGCATGAATCAATCGGAGGCGGCCGATAGGGCGGGACTGCGCCAAGAGATGGTGTCCAAGATCGAGACCGGCAGACCCGGAACCGCCATCCGCTCGATCTGCGACCTGCTCGGGGCTCTCGAGCTCGAGCTTGAAATGGCTCCACGGAGCAAGGGTTCGTCAAAGGACATCGAGGACGTTTTCTGATGGCGCGGTCGCAAGGCGCACGCACGACCTCTCACCTTCCTCAACAACCGGTTGGGGGCCATAGGGTCAGTCACCAGTGCCCGATTGTATAGTTTGGAAACACGCTGTCTCCTTCCGGCTTGCTTCCTATATCGGTCGCCGCAAACTGAGGAGGCGATATGAGTCAGCGTAGCGACCGCTTTGTCCGCGAATGGATCGGCGAGCACCTTCACAACGTTCCGGGCCTTGACGATTACCGGCAACACGTTGAGGCCCTATCGGAGCGCTTGAAGGATGACGCCCAAGCCGCCGGGATTTCCCCATTGGAGTTGGCGGAAAGCGTAGGCGATTCCTACTATCATCTGCTCAATGAATACGAGCAAATTCGCGACCCGGAACTCGGCTTTAAGGATGAGCGCGACTAGAAGTCGAAATCGGGGAAAGCTCGTTTGAGGGTCTGGCGAGCGCTCGCTTGCGCGGCGGGGATGCCAGCCCCTGCAACCGTGTTGCGTAAGACGGTTTCCACATTGGATTGAGTGACCGCGCCATTGTCGATTTGATGGTGCAGAAAGTGGGCTATCAGCGCGAACGCAAGCGAGCCTTCATCGACCTTTAGATGTCCGTTGCTCATGTTTCGTCTCCCAGTGGCTTCTTGGCATTGGGCTCCTGACCACCATCTAGGCCCGCATCCGACCGCCTAGGAGTCGCAAAATGATCGACGTTACATTTCCGGATGGTGAGGTTCGCGAGGTCCCGAGCGTGACGAGGGAGATTGAAAGCAAGGAAATCGGCCCTCACGCGCAATCCATCTTTGTCGAGGAACCGGCCTATGATCCGGACTGGCGGTTTCTTCCCGCGTTTGGCAAGTGGATCGCGAAGCCGCGCCGCCGCTGAGTAACGAGCCGGGCGGCAACGCGCCGCCCGGCCCGGCGTCACCGGAAAAACCTGACGAGCATGGGGGACAGCCACTGGTGACTGTCCCCTCCGAAACCGAAAGGTGGCTCATCGCCCGACACAATGAAACAACCGCACCCAAATCGCTCGAACTCGAACCCGATTTGCACAGCTGTTCGCCGGCCCTTCGACGCCGCCTGCGGCGGCGCTCCGGGTAAACTTCGGCGGAGCCGAAGGCCGGGTCCAGGCCGGCGCTCGCCGGGCTCGGGCGCATAAGCTGGCGAAAGCCTTCGGCTCCTGGACCCCGGCCTTCGCCGGGGACGCCGACGCCGCATGGATGCCAGCCTGCGCTGGCATGACGAGTTTCCAAGGACCGTGGGGACAGTCCTCTGGGACAGCCACTGGTGACTGTCCCCTCCGAAACCACTGGTCGTCACCCCAGCGCAGGCTGGGGTCCATGCCGAGTCCGTGCGGAGCGCCGACCACGCCGCATGGATGCCAGCCTGCGCTGGCATGACGAGCTCAAAGGACCATGGGAACAATCACCGGTGACTGCCTCCTTAGACGAAAGATGAGGCTTCGACAGGCTCAGCCCGAACGGAGAAATTCAACACAGACGAACGCCGTGCTACCAAGCGGCGGTGGGAGGCAGGGGGACAGGGAGCGAAGCGGCGGAGGCGGGGCCGGTCCGCGGCCGGGAGCGGTTCGCCGCCGCCGTGCTGCTCGCATTCGCCTGCCTGCTGCTCGCCGCCTTGCTCCAGGTGCTGCTCTACGCGCGGCCGGCGCCGCAGGGCGGGCCGTTTCTCGCCGAGTGGCAGCGCTATTTCTGGCTCGCGCTTTATTACGAGATGCTCGGAATCTGGCTGGTCTCGCTGCCGTTCCTGCTGACCTGGCTGGCCCTCTACCGGAAACCGCTCCGCTCGCGCTGGTGGCCGGCGCTGGCCGCGCTCCACGCCGGGCTGCTCGCGCTCTATCTGCTGCTCAGCGCGATGGACCATGAGACGATGCGCTATCTCGGCGTAAGGCTGAATCCCTCGTTCCTCTGGGCCTATGGCCGGCCGGAGACCCTGTCCGACGCCCTGTTCCTCGATCTGATGCGCACCGACCAAGGCGGCGCCTTCGTGCCGCTGGTCCTGTTCGTCGCGGTGCCCGCACTCTATCTCTGGCTCGCGCGCCGGCTGCTCCGCCGCAAGGCGCGGCGGACGGCGCCGCTGTGGCTGGCGATCCTGCTCACTTTGGTGCCGCTGCTCGCCCCGGCCAATGGCTGGCGGATGGCGACCGGCCAGTTCCGCCTGCGCAAGATCGAGCCGGTGCCGATCGCCTTCCTGACCGACATCGCCGCCGGCTATCAGGATATGCGCGCGCCGGCGGCGCTGGCCGCGATGGTGACGGACTATCGGCGGGATTGGCTGGCGCGAAGCGCCGACCCGAACTGGCGCTTCCCCGATCCCGAGCGCCCCTATCTGCGCGTCCCGGCCGACCCGGCGGCGCCGTCGGGGCCGCGCTGGAACGTCATCTATCTCCAGCTCGAAACCCTGCGCGGCATGGATACCGGCCATCTGCGCCGCGGCCGCGAGCGCTCGGCCACCCCCTATCTCGACCGGCTGGCGGCAAGCCCGGACGCGGCGGTCTGGACCCGCGCCTTGAGCTTCGGAATGCCGAGCATCAACGGCATCTTCGCCACCCATTGCTCGATCATGCCGCCCTCGCAGCGCTACATCACCGCGCTCACCCATGTCCGGTTCCGCTGCCTGCCCGAGCGGCTTCGCGCCCACGGCTATCGCGCCGAGATGTTCTACGGCGCCGACACCGACTGGGACAACAGCACCTATTGGCTGGAGCGCTGGTACGACCGGCTGTGGCGCTTCCCCGAGGCGCGCGGCCGCGACCGCCTGTTCTTCGGCCGAGCCGCCGAACGCCTCCGGCAGCTGGGACGCTCGGGCCGGCCCTTCTTCGCCACCATCGTCTCGGTCACCAACCACACCCCGTTCACCAGCGTCGATCCGGCAACCGACATCGCCGGCCACGCCAGTGCAGCCGAGCGAATCCGCAACACCACACATTATACCGACCGACGCGGTCGGCGAGCTGATCGAGAGCCTGCGCGGCGAGCCCTGGTTCGCCCGCACCCTGATCGTCGTCACCGGCGATCACGGCTTCAATGTCGGCGAGCACGGCCAGGCGCCGGGCCAGCACAACCTCTACCGCGAATCGCTCTGGGTGCCGCTGATCGTCGCCGGCGCCCATCCGCGGCTGCCGCGCGGCGCGCAGGGCGGACATCGTCAGCCATCTCGACCTCGCCCCGACCATCGCCGATCTGATCGGCCTTCGCGAGGCGGTGCCGTGGCAGGGGCACAGCCTGCTTGCGGTGAGCGGGCAGGGCGGCATCGCCTTCGGCTTCCGCCAGTCGCTGGTCGCCGACGGGCCCGCCTGGTCCGCGGTGCGCGACCCGGGCGACGGCATGGCCCGCCTCTACCGGACGAGCGACGACTGGCTTCAGCGCCGCGACCTCGCCGGCCGAGCGCCGGCTCTGGCCCGGCGCCTGCTCGACCGGGCGGAGCGGGCGCGGCGGCTCAACGACTATCTGCTCCGTCACGATCTGATCTGGCGCAACCCGTCGTAGAGCGATTCGAGCAAGCGCCGTCTGGCGCCGCGAATCGAACCGGCGCTCGGCGAGCCCGCGCGCCGCGGCGGCCATCGCTCCGCGCAGCCCGAGCGAGGCGAGCAAGACCGCCGATCCGTTCGGCGAGCGCGGCGGCATCGCGCTCGGCGACGAGGAAGCCGGTCTTCCCGTCGGCGATCGCCTCGGGAATGCCGGCATGATGGGTGCCGATCGCGGGCAGCGACGATGCGGCGGCCTCGACGATCACGGTCGGAAGCCCCTCGGAGTCGCCGTCCTTCGCGGTCACGCTCGGCGCGGCGAGCAGCCAGGCGCGGCTCATCCACGCCGCCACCTCCGCCGGCGGCAGCGCACCGAGGAAGAGCGCCCGCTCAGCCAGGCCGAGCGCCGCCGCCCGGCGTTCGAGCGCGCCGCGCAGCGGTCCGTCGCCGATGACGACGAGCCGAGCGCCCGGGCACGCGGGCCACCGCGTCGAGCAGCACCGCCGTCCCCTTCTTCTCGACCAGCCGGCCGACATGGAGGACGAGGCCGGGCTCGGGCGTCGCCGGGCGCGAAGCGGTCGAGATCGACGCCGAGATAATGGGTGATCGTTCGCTCGGGCGGATAGCCCTGGGCCAGAGCGCGGCGGCGAAGCGCCTCGGAGACGGGCAGGAAGAGCTCGCCGCCGCGTGATCAGGCGGCGGCGGAACAGCGCGTGACGCTGCCACGACAGGCGGCCGGAGAGCAGCATGGCGCGGCGCGAGCGGCTGACGTCGTAGCCGTGCAGGGTGGTGACCAGCGGCAGGCCGAGCGCCCGGGCGAGCGGCAGAGCGAGCAGGCCGTCGGTGGCGAAATGGGCATGGATCAGCGCCGGACGATGGGGCCGCAGGCGTTCGGCCATCGCTGCGACCCGGCCGAGGCGGAAGGCGAGGCGTTCGCGGGCGCCGGCCGCGAGGACGGTCCGGCCGTCGAGCGCCGGGACGACGTTCCCCTTGTCCTCGAGCCCGACGATCAGCGGCCGGTAGCGGGTCAGCGCCGCGGCCTGAGTCTGGATGAAGCGCTCCGACGCGTTGAAGACCGGCGAGCGGAAGATCGCCGCGACGGGCCGGTCGTCGAGGGGCGGAGAGGCGGGCATGGCGCTAGCTCAACCGGCCGGGCCGGCGATACAAGTGGGAAAAGCTCCAGAAGTCATCCCGGCGGAAGCCGGGACCCATGAACACCGCAGCCGGAAGACGGGCGGAAAGGCCGGCGCCGCTTCCGCCGTCTCCTCGGTTCATGGGCCCCGGCTTTCGCCGGGGTGACTCCGAGGGACTCCAGACCCGTCCTGCCAGCCGCCGCCGAGCGCGAGGAACAGCGACACCAGATTGTCCGACAGCAAAGCCTCGGACTGCGCCACCGCGGCGTCGGTCTGGGCGAGGGCGCGCTCGGCGTCGAGCACGATCTGGAACGGCTCGCGCCCGGCCTGGTAGCGCAGCCGGGCGATCCGCGCCGCCTCGGCGCTCTGGGCGCGGGCGCGGCGCAGCGGTCGCCAGCCGGTCGAGCTCGCGCGGCATAGCGGGTGAGCGCGCTCTCGGTCTCCTCGAGCGCGCGCAGCCAGGTGCCGTCGAACGTCGCCAGCGCGCCTTCGCGCCGAGGCCTCGGCCTGGGCGATGCGCGACGCGCGCCGACGGCGATGTTGGGGAAGGTCCAGGAGATGAGCGGCCCGAGGCTGAAGCGAAAGCCGTCGCCCGAGACCAGCCCGCCGGGCGACAGCGAAGTCGAGCCGGCCGAGCAGCCGAGGCGTGATGTTGGGATAGAGATCGGCGGTGGCGACGCCGACCCGCGCGGTCGCCGCGGCCAGCGACGCGCTCGGCGGCGCGGATGTCGGGGCGGCGGCGCGAGCAGCGCGGCGCCGTCGCCGACCGGGATCGGCTCGGCCAGCGCCGGCGGCGTCTCGCAGGCGGCGACCGCGGCGCGGGAAATCGGCCGGCGGCCGGCCGGTCAGCACCGACAGCCGGAACAGGGCCGTCCGGCGCAGCGCCTCGAGCGTCGGGATCGCGGCCCGGTTCTGGTCGAGCAGCGACGCCGGCCTGGCTGGTCTCGAGCGCGGTGCCGCGGCCGCCCTCGAACAGACGGCGGGTGAGATCGAAGGTCTGCTCCTGGATGCGCACCGTCTCGCGCGCGACGGCGAGCTGGCGGCCGGCGCTGCAGGCGTCGGCATAAGCGCGCGCGGTCTCGGCGGCGACGGTGATGCGGGTGAGGTCGAACGCCGCCTGCACCGCTTCGGCGTCGGCGCGGCTCGCCTGGATGGCGCGGCGTGATGCGGCCGAACAGATCGACCTGATAGCCGATGTCGATGCCGGCGTCGTAGAGGTCGCCGGCATCGCCGCCCGGCTCCTGGCCGTAGGTCGCGCTCGCCGAGATTTCGGTGCTCGGCAGCCGCCCGGCGCGGGTTTCGCGAAGCACGGCGCGGGCGCGGCGCAGGTTGGCGGCGGCGACGCGCAGATCGGTGTTGGCGCGGAGCGCCTCCTCGACCAGCGAGTCGAGCAGCGGATCGCGGAACAGGCTCCACCAGCGCCCCGGCGGCTCGTCGCCGGTGAAGGCGGGCGAGGCGGCGGAGGCGAACGGCGCCTGCGCCGGCGCGCCGGGCCGCGGATCGCGATGGTCCGGGCCGACCACGCAGGCGGCGAGCGCGAGCGCGGCGACGAGGGCGGCGAGCGCGCGCCTCATTCCGCCGGCTCCGGCGCCGGCTCGTCGGGCACGCCGCCGAACGAGGTCGGATAATGCTGTCGCGCTGCGGCCGCTTCGGCAGCAAGCCGCCGAGCCTGCGGCAGACGACGTAGAAGACCGGCGTGAAGATCAGGCCGAACAAGGTGACGCCGAGCATGCCGAAGGCGACCGCCGTGCCCATCGCCTGGCGCATCTCGGCGCCCGGCCCGACCGCGATGACGAGCGGGATGACGCCGAAGATGAAGGCGAAGCTGGTCATCAGGATCGGCCGCAGGCGCGAGCGGGCGGCGTGGACCGCCGCCTCGAACGGGTCCATGCCGTGCTCCTCCTCGCCCTGGCGCGCGAACTCGACGATCAGGATCGCGTTCTTGGCGGCCAGCGCGACCAGCACGATCAGGCCGACCTGGGTCAGGATATTGTTGTCGAGCCCGCGCAGGTTGATCCCGGTCATCGCGGCGAGGATGCACATCGGCACGATCAGGATCACCGCGAGCGGCAGCGTCAGCGATTCATATTGCGCCGCCAGCACCAGGAAGACGCACAACACCGCGATGGCGAAGATGATCGGCGCGGTGTTGCCGGCCTGCTGCTGCTGGTAGGCGAGGCCGGTCCATTCGTAGGCGAAGCCGGGCGGCAGGGTCTGCGCCGCGAGCTCCTCCATCGCGCGCAGCGAATCGCCCGAGGCGACGCCCGGCGGCGTCTGGCCCTGCAGCTCGGCGGCCGGATAATTGTTGTAGCGGGTCACCTGGACCGGGCCGCTGCCGTAGCGGAAGGTCGCGACCGCCGAGAGCGGCACCATCGCCCCGGTCGACGAGCGCACCTGCAGCCGGCCGACGTCGGCGAGGTCGTCGCGCGCCGTCGCCTCGGCCTGCGCGGTGACCCGGAAGGTGCGGCCGAGCAGGTTGAAATCGTTGACGTAGGTCGAGCCGAGATAGGTGCCGAGCGCCTGATAGACCTGGGTCGGCTGGACGCCGAGCAACTGGGCGCGGTCGCGGTCGACCTCGGCCTCGATCCGCGGGGTGCCGGTGTTGAACAGCGAGAAGACCTGGCCGACGTTCGGATTCTGCTGGGCGGCGCCCATCATCGCGAAGGTCGCGCCCTGGAGCGCCTGATAGCCGGCGCCCTCGCGGTCCTGGAGCATCATCGCGAAGCCGCTGCCATTGCCGAGGCCCGGCACCGGCGGCGGCGACAGGAAGAAGACCTGAGCGCCTTCCTCGCGCCGCGCCGACCGCGCCGGTGAGCTGGCCGGCCAGCTCGGTCGCCGCCTCGCCGTCGCCGCGCCGCTCCTCGTGCGGCGGCGAGGCGAAGGAACATGATGCCGCTGTTCGAGGCCGGGCTGAAGGTCGAGCCGTCGAGGCCGGCGAAGGCCGCCGTTTCGAGCACCATCGGATTTTGCGAGACGACCGCCCGGATCCGGCCGACCGCCGCCTCGGTCCGGTCGAGGCCGGCGCCGGGCGGCAGCTGGACGACGCCGATCAGGAAGCCCTGGTCCTGATCCGGGATGAAGCCGGTCGGCGTCGCGTTCAGCCGCCAGACGGTCAGGCCGAGCAGGCCGCCATAGATGACCAGCATGATCGTCGAGCGATGGACGAGCCTGGCGGTCAGCCGGCCGTAGCGGTTCGGACAGCCAGTCGAAGCCCTGGTTGAACCGGTCGCCCGCCGCGCGCAGCGGCCGCAGCCAGCGGCGGCCGCTCATGCGTCCTCCTCCGTCCGGTGCGGCTTCAGCAGGATCGCGGCGAGCGCCGGCGACAGGGTCAGCGACACGAGCGTCGAGATCGACCGCGGCGGCGGCGATGGTGACGGCGAACTGGCGGTAGAAGATGCCCGGAATGCCCGAGATCAGGGCCGCCGGCACGAACACGGCGACGAGCACGAGCCCGATCGCGATCAGCGCGCCCGAAATCTCCTGCATCGTGCGGTGCGCGGCATCGCGCGGGCTGAGGCCTTCCCGGATATGCCTCTCGACCGCCTCGACGACGACGATCGCGTCGTCGACGACGATGCCGACCGCGAGCACCAGCGCGAACAGCGACAGCGTGTTGATCGAGAAGCCGAGCGCGAGCTGGACCGCGAAGGTGCCGATCAGGGAGACCGGGATGGCGATGATCGGAATGATCGCGGCGCGCCAGGTCTGCAGGAAGATGACGATGACGAGCACGACCAGGACCATCGCCTCGATGCAGAGTGCGTCTGCACCTCCTCGACCGAGGCCTGGACATATTCGGTGGGATTGTAGGGGATCGAATATTCCATCCCCGGCGGGAAATCCCGCGACGCCGCCTCGAGATCGGCGAGGACGCCGTCCGCCGTCTCGAGCGCGTTCGATCCGGGCAGCTGCTGGATCGCGATGAACACGGCCGGGCCGACTGTTGGAGCGTGCCGCGAATGCCGTAATCCTGGCTGCCGATCTCGACCCGGGCGACGTCGCGCAGCCGGGTGATCGCGCCCGTTTCCGTATCGGTCTTGAGGACGATGTCGGCGAACTGGCCGGGGTCGGTCAGCCGCCCCTGGACCTGGACCGGCAGCTCGAAGGCCGGGCCGCCGCGCTGCGAAGGGCGGCTGGCCGACCGAGCCGCCGGCGACCTGGACGTTCTGGCCCCGCAGCGCCGTCACGATCTCGTCGGCGGTGAGATTGCGCGCCGCCGCCCGGTCGGGATCGATCCAGATGCGCATCGAATAATTGCCGCCGCCGAACACCTGCACCGCGCCGACGCCCGGCAGGCGCAGCAGCCGGTCGCGCAGCCGCGAATTGGCGTAATTGCCGACATAGTCGATGTCGAGATTGCGGATCGGTCGTGGTCAGCGCCGCGACCATCAGGAAGTCGGTCGCCTGCTTGGTGACGGTGACGCCGATCTGGCGGACCTGCTCGGGCAGGCGCGGCTCGGCGAGCGCGACCCGGTTCTGGACCAGCACCTGCGCGGTATCGATGTCGGTGCCGGGCTGGAAGGTGACGGTGATCGAGGTCAGCCCCTGGCTCGAGGTCGAGCGCATGTAGAGCATGCCCTCGACGCCGTTGACCTCCTGCTCGATCGGCGCCGCGATCGTCTCGGCCATCGTCTCGGCCGAGGCGCCCGGGAAAGGCGGCGACGACCGCCACCGAGGGCGGCGCGATCTCCGGATATTGAGCGAGCGGCAGCGCCGGATAGGCGAAGGCGCCGAGCAGGGTGATGAACAAGGCGATCACCGACGCGAAGATCGGCCGGTCGATGAAGAAGCTCGAAATGTTCATCGCCGCGCCGCGGCGGCGCCGACCGGGGTGGCGACCGAAGCGGGCGCGCCTTGCGGGGCGGCGCGCGCGGCGGCTCGGCGCCGGCCGGCGGCGCGGATTCGGCCCTGGCGCGGCGGCACCTTCTGGCCGGGCATGATCCGCTGGAGGCCGTTGATGATCGACCCGGTCGCGCGGGCCGAGGCCGCTGCGGATGACGCGCAAATTGCCGACCAGCGGGCCGAGCACGACCGGGCGGCCGGTGACGTTGCCTTCGCGGTCGACGACCTGGACGAGGCGCCGAACGCCGTCGGTCGACGATGGCGGTGTCGGGCACGAGCAGCGCCCGATAGGGCGGCGTTGCCGACGAGCCTGCAGATGGCCGATCATGCCGGGCCGCAGGAAGCCGTCGGGATTGGGAACGACGGCGCGGGCCTGGATCGTGCCCGAAGCGGGATCGATGGCATTGTCGACGAAATCGAGCCGCGCCGGGCATGGGCGTAAGCGGCTTCGTCCTGAAGCCGGATGCGGACCGCGCTGCCGACCCGGCCGCCGCCCTGCGCGCTGGTAGCGCAGCAGCAGCGCCTCCGAGCCGTCGAAGGTGAAATGGAGCGGATCGGTGGAGACGATCGTGGTCAGCACGGTCTCGTCGGCGGTGACGGCATTGCCGGGATCGACCCGGCGCTCGGAGATCCGGCCGGAGATCGGCGCGAGGACGCGGGTGAAGCCGAGGGTCGAGGCTCCTGCGCCCGCACATTGGCGCGCGCCGCGGCGACGTCGGCCTGGCCGGCCCGCAGCGCCGCCTGCCGCTGCTCGACCTCCTCGATGCTCGCCGCCTGTTGCGCCGCCAGCGTCCGCGAGCGGGCAAGCTCGGTGCGGGCGTTGACCAGGGTGGCCTCGGCCCGGGCGAGCTGGGCGCGCGCCTGATCGAGCTGCGCCTGCGCCGGCCGCTGGTCGATGGTGAAGAGGAGCTGGCCGGCGCGGACATAATCGCCGTCGCGGAAATGGGACGATCTGCAGATAGCCCGAGACGCGCGGCTTGACCTCGACGCTCTCGATCGCCTCGAACCGGCCGACATAATCGTCCCAGTCGACCACCTCGCGCACCAAAGGCGCGGCGACGGTCACCGCGGGCGGCGGCGGCGCCTGGGGCGGCTCGCCGGACCCGCAGGCGGCAAGCAGCGCCAGCAGAAGAGACGGCAGCACGCTCCGGCCGAATGCCGGTATCCTGAATTCCATTCTTTTGTCTTCCGATCCGCCCGCGAGACTCGGGGACGCCATCTAGCGTCCGTTCATGTCATGTCAACAGGTGTAGACTTATCATGTCAACCGCTGTTGATTAACCCGCCGCAGCTGATAGGGATTCCGTCCATGACCCTCGGAGACATCGTCGCGCGGCGCCGCAAATGCGCGATGACGACGCGCGGCGAGATGCTCTGCGCCGCGCGACGCCGCTTCCTCGAGGAAAGCTACGAGAATGTCGGGCTGCGCGACATCGCCCGCGACGTCGGAGTGGACGTCGCTTTGGTCAGCCGCTATTTCGGAAGCAAGGACGAGCTGTTCCGCGAAGTCCTGCAGGGCGACGGCGAGGGCGACAAGTTCGATGTCGACATCCCAGCCGCCGAGCTGCCCGCCTATCTCGTCTCGCTGATCGCCCAGAAGGACGAAGATGCGGACCGCGAGCATGTCGAAAAGCTGCTCATCATCCTCCGCTCGGCCTCGTCGCCGGCCGCCTCCGAGATCGTCCGCGGCGCCGTCCGCGGTGACGTGCTCGAGCCGCTCGCCCGAATCCTCGACGGCCCGCACGCCGCGACCCGGGCGAGTCTCATCCTCGCCATCCTGCTGGGGACCACCGTGCTGAGGACGGTGATGGCGGTGGAGCCGCGCTCCGAAAGCGAGCAGGAGGTGGTCCGCGCCAAGCTCCACCGCCTGTTCGAAACCGCGCTCGCCCCGGCCTGAAACCGGCTTTGCTGAGCGCTCCATCACCTCCGTTCGCCCTGAGCTTGTCGAAGGGCTTTCCTTCTTTCTGACGGCTCGGCAGGGAAGGGATGGGCTTCGACAGGCTCAGCCCGAACGGAAGGGGGCGATGTGGGAGACGATATTTCGCTTCAGCGTGCCGCGCCGCGCTCGGACTCGGCGATATAGGCCTGGATCTGCGCTTCGAGCACGGGCAGCGGCACCGAGCCCAGAGCAAGGATGCGGTCGTGGAAGACGCGCTGGTCGAAGCGCGGTCCCAGTCGCCGCTCGGCCTCGGCGCGCAGCCGGCGGATCTGGATCTCGCCGAGCTTGTAGGCGACCGCCTGGCCGGGCCAGGAGATGTAGCGGTCGATCTCGTTGGTGAGCTCGAGCTCCGACAACGCGGTATTGTCGCGCAGATAGGCGAGCGCCCGCTCGCGGCTCCAGCCATAAGCGTGGATGCCGGTATCGATGACGAGCCGAGCGGCGCGCCACATCTCGTAGGTCAGCCGGCCGAAATCCTCATAGGGGGTGCGGTAGATGCCCATCAGCGTGCCGAGCCACTCCGTGTAGAGACCCCAGCCCTCGCCATAGCCGGAGAAATAGGTCTGCTTGCGGAATTCGGGCCGGTCCGGGCCCTCCAGCGCCAGCGCCGCCTGGAAGCTGTGCCCGGGCGTGCATTCGTGAAGCGCGAGCGAAGGCAAAGTGTAGAGTGGCCGCGCCGGCAGGTTCCAGGTGTTGAACATGCAATTTTCGAGGCCGCCGCGGCCGCCGGTATAGATCGGGGCGATCTCGTCGGGGACGGGGACGATGCCGTGGCGGAAGCGGGGCAGAGTGCCGATCGTCTCGGCGAGCTGGCCGTTCGCTCTGGCCACGACATAGGCGGCCGCGCCCATCAGCTCATCGGGCGTTCGGGCGTAGAATTGCGGATCGGTGCGCAGGAAATGGATGAACTCGGCGAAGCTGCCGGTGAACTCCGCCCGGCGCATCACTGCTTCCATCTCGGCGCGGATGCGCGCCACTTCGCCGAGGCCGGTGTCGTGGATCTCGCTCGCGCTGATGTCGAGCGTGGTGAACTTGCGGATCATCGCCTGGTAATAGGCCTCGCCCTCGGGGAGCGCCGACGCGCCGAGCGTGGTTCGGGCGCGGGCCATGTAATCGTCGCGGAAGAAGGCGAGCAGCGACCGGTAGGCGGGGATCGCCGTCTCGCGGATCGCCGCCATGCCCTCGGCGCGCAGCCGCGCCTGCTCGGCGGCCGGGATCGATTGGCGGGCATGCGCTGAAACGGCGCATAGAGCGGATTGGTCTCGTCGCCGCGGGTGAAGGGCGCGATCGTCTCGTCGCGCCCGGTCAGGGTCACGCGCGGGACGCTGAAACCGCGCGCCAGGCCGGCGCGCATGTTGGCGACATTCTCGCCGAAATAGCGCGGAATGTCGCGCAGCCGGCCGAGATAGCGGCGATATTGATCGGCATCGGCGAAGCCCGAGCGCGAGCCCAATGTCCAGAAGAAGCTGTCCGAATTGAACGGAGCCTCATAGGTGCGCCAGCGCACGTCTCCGGCGAGCTCCTCGATCATCGTTCGGAAGACCGCGGCGTTGATCTTTTCCTCGGGCGAGAGCTCGGCGACCGGGATCGAGTCGAGCTCGGCCAGCGTGCGCTGCCAGTAAGCGAGCCGCGCCGCCTGCGACGCCGGATCGACCCGGGGGAGACGATCGGCGCCCGAGCCCGGCCCCTGCTCGTCGGTCTGCGCGTCCTCCTGGAGCCGCCAGGCCCATTCCGCCTCGTAGAGCCGCCGCAGCCTCTGGTCCGCGGCGCCGGGCGCAGGGACCGCCGCCGCCGCGGCGGGCGGCTGAGCCGGAGCCGCGGCCGGAAGGAGCGCGAAGGCGGCGAGGAAGAGCGGGGCTTGACGGATCATGGACGTCCTCTCTTTGGTCAGATGCCGGTGACGGGCCGGTCCTTGCCGGCGAGGCTGCGCGAGCGGCTGTAGGCGAAATAGACGGCGATCCCGATCAGGTTCCAGATCAGGAAGCGAAGCAGAGTGAGGCCGGGCAGGCTGGCGATCAGGTAGATGCAGCCGAGGATGGCCAGCGTGCCGACCAGATAGGGCGCCGGGCAGCGGAAGACCCGCGGCAGATCCGGCCGGGTGCGGCGCAGGATCATCATGCAGCCGCCGACCGCGATGAAGGCGAGCAGGGTGCCGGCATTGGCGAGCTCGGCGATCTCGTCGAGCCGGAAGAAGCCAGCCACGCCGGCGACGAACAGGCCGGTGACCGCGGTGATGACGACCGGCGTGCCGGTGCGCGGCGACACCCGGCTCAGCCGTTGCGGGCAGCAGGCCGTCGCGCGCCATGACGAAGAAGATCCGGCTCTGGCCGTACATCATCACCAGGATCACCGAGGGCAGAGCGACCAGAGCGGCGAGCGCGACCGCCGAGGCGGCCGCGGGATGGCCGAGGGTGCGCAGGACGAAGGCGAGCGGCTCGGCCGAATCGGCGATCAGCAGATGGTCGACGGCGGCCGATCGCGGTGATCGCGACGAAGCATGTAGATCAACGTGCACATCGCCATCGAGCCGATGATGCCGATGGTCAGGTCGCGGCCCGGATTCTTCGCTTCCTCGGCCGAGGTGGCGACCGCGTCGAAGCCGTAAAAGGCGAAGAAGACGATCGCCGCGGCGGCCATCACGCCGCGCGTCGTGCCGTCGGCGTCGACATTGCTGCCGAAGCCGTAGGGCATGAACGGGGTCAGATTGCGCGGCATCGAAGGCGGGCAGCGGCGAGCAGCGACGAAGGCGGCCAGCGCGGTAAGCTTGATGACCACCAGCACGATGTTGAGCGTCGCGCTCTCGCGGGTGCCGGCGATCAGCATGCGCGCGACGGTGAGCGCGACCAGAACGGCGGGCAGGTTGATGATTCCGCCGGCATGGGGGCCGGCGAGCAAGGCGGCGGGCAGCGCGATCCCGGCCGCCTGCAGCCAGCCGACCAGATAGGCGGCCCAGCCGACCGCGACCGCGCTGCACGCCACCGAATATTCGAGGATCAGGCTCCAGCCGACGATCCAGGCCAAGGTCTCGCCGACCACCGAATAGGTATAGGTGTAGGCGCTGCCCGAGGTCGGGATCAGGGTGGCGAGCTCGGCATAAGCGAGAGCCGCGCAGGCGCAGACCGCGCCGGCGATCAGGAAGGCGAGGATGACGGCCGGCCCGGCGCGGTCGGCGCCGACCCCGGTCAGGGTGTAGATGCCGGTGCCGACGATGGCGCCGACGCCGAGCGCGACGAGGTGCGGCCAGCCCAGCGACTTGCGCAGGCGATGATGCTCCTCGAACGCGCCTTCGGTGTCGATCGGCTTGAACGGCCCCAGGATCGATCGCGCCATAGGTTTCCCCCTTTGTGTCAGTTCGCGCCGAGCTGGCGTTCGAGATCGTCGAGCGTCTGGCCGATATGGGCGCGAAGCAGAGCGGCGACCGCCTTGCCGTCGCGCGCCAGCCAGGCGGTCATGAGGGCGCGATGCTCCTCGTTGGCGCGGGCGTCGCGGCCGAGCGGCTCGAGATGCTTGCGGACATAGCGCTCCGACAGGATGTGAAGCCGCTCGACGATGTCGACGGTCACCGGCCGCCGCGCCGGGCGGACCAAGGCGAGGTGGAAGGCGCGGTTGAGCGCCCCCGCCGCCGGAACATGAGCTTCGGTCGCGCTGTCGAGCGCCTCAAGCATCGCCGCGGCGGCGGCCTGCTCATCGGCCGTCGCGCGCGCCGCGGCGAGCGCCGCCAGATCGGGCTCGAGCGTCAGGCGAAGCGCATAGACCTCGCCCGCCTCGGCGGCGCTCAGCGAGCGGACGAAATAGCCGCGATTGGCCTCGGAGCGGAGCAGGCCCTCCTGTTCGAGCCGGGTCATCGCCTCACGGAGCGGGATCTTGCTGACCCCCAGCTCGGCGGCGAGAGCGTCCTGCCGGACCGGCCCGTCGGGCGGGACGGCGCCGGAAAGAATAAGCTCGCGAAGCGTTTCGGCGAGCTGATCGGGCAGGTTGCGGACGACGACGCTCATGTCACGGTGAAGCCGGCATGGAACGGATCGTCGCTGTCGATCCAGATCGTGTTGAAGCCGGTCGCCACCGCCGAGCCCTGGATCGAGGGGATGATGGCCGGGATGTCGCCGATCTTGGTCGCCGCCTCGATTCGGCCGGTGAAGCGGCTGCCGATATAGGATTCGTGGACGAAGCTCGTCGCCGACCGCGAGCCGCCCGGTCGCGGCGAGATGGGCGAGCCGGGCCGAAGTGCCGGTGCCGCACGGGCTTCGGTCGATCGCCCGCTCGCCGTAGAAGACCGCGTTGCGGCCGTCGGCGCCCTCGCCTTTCGGCGCGTCGGCCCAGAGCACATGGCTGACGCCTTTTATATCCGGATCGAGCGGATGGACGGGTTCGTACGCCTCGCGCACCAGCGATCGGAGGGCGCGGCTCAATTCGACGATCCGCGCCGCGCCGAGATCGTCGAGGCCGGCATAAGCGCCCTGCGGCTCGACGATCGCGTAGAAATTGCCGCCATAAGCGATGTCGACGCTGAGCGGGCCGAAGACCCGGCAGGTCGATCTCGATGCCGCGCGCGGCGAGATAGGAGGGGACGTTGCGGATCCGCACCCATTCCACCTTGTCGCCCGCCTGCCCATATTCGATGCCGATCGTTCCCGCCGGCACCTCGATCGTCAGCCGGCCCGGCGTGCGCGGCGAGACCAGGCCGTGCTCCAGAGCGAAGGTAACAATGCCGATCGTGCCGTGGCCGCACATCGGCAGGCAGCCGCTGGTCTCGATGAAGACGATCCCGCAATCGGCCTCGTCGGACGCGGGCGGATAGAGGAAGCCGCCCGACATCATGTCGTGGCCGCGCGGCTCGAAGCAGAGGCCGGTACGGATCCAGTCGAAGCGGGCGATCAGGTCCTGGCGCTTCTCGGCCATGGTCGCGCCCTTCAGCATCGGCGCGCCGCCGGCGACGAGGCGGACCGGATTGCCGGCGGTGTGGCCGTCGATGCAGAAGAAGGTGTGGCGGGTCACGCCGCGGCGGCGACCCGCAGGGGACGGGTGGCGGCGGCCTGCTCGACCATCGCGATCACTTCGGCCCGGCGGGCGCCGGCGAGCGGCAGGCGCGGCATCCGCACCCGCTCCGAACCGCGACCCATGATCGCTTCGGCGAGCTTGATCGACTGGACGAGGTCGTGCTCGGCGTCGAGGTGGAGCAAGGGCATGAACCAGCGATAGATGCGCCGCGCCTCGGCCCAGTCGCCGCGCGAAGCGGCCGCGACCAGGGCGACCGATTCCTGCGGGAAGGCGCTGGTCAGGCCCGACACCCAGCCCGAGGCGCCGAGCAGCAGCCCTTCGAGCGCGACATCGTCGAGCCCCGCCATGACCGCGATAGCGCTCGCCATAGCGGTTGATGAGGTCGGTGAAGCGGCGCGGATCGGGCGCGCTTTCCTTGATCGCGACGATATTGGGTATGTCGGCGAGCCGGTCGAGCGTCTCGAAGCCGATCGTGACGCGATAGGCGGGCGGATTGTTGTAGAGCATGACCGGAAGGCCGCTGGCGCCTGCGACCGCGCGGAAATGGGCGTGAAGCTCGTCCGCGGTCGGCACGTAGACCATCGCCGGCAGCACCATCAGCGCGTCCAGCCCGATGCCTTCCGCGTCGCGCGCATAGTCCGACAGCGCGGGCGGTGGTCATCTCGGAGACACCGGCGACCAGCGGCACCCGGCCGCCGACCGCCTCGACCGCGGCTTTCATCACCGCTCGCTTCTCCTCGGGTGTCAGCGAATTGTTCTCGCCGCAGGTGCCGAGGACGATCAGCCCGTCGACGCCGTCGTCGACGAGCGCGGTCAGCACGCGCCGGGTCGCCGCGAGGTCGACCGAGTCGTCGGCGGTGAACTGGGTGGTGGCGGCGGGATAGACCCCCGACCAGAGCTTAGTCGCGGTCACTTTTCGCTTCCCTCGGTTGAACCGCTCTATCTTATATCGTATACGATTTTCGATGACAATGGCGATCGTGATCGGCGGCGGAGTGATCGGCTCGGTCGCGGCGCTGGCGCTTCAGCGCCGCGGAATCGCGACCCGGCTGATCGATCCCGATCCTGAGTGGCGTGGCGCCAGCCACGGCAATGCCGGCCATATCGCCACCGACGAGATCGCTCCGCTCGCCTCGCGCGCGACGCTGCGCAGCCTGCCCGCGAACCTGTTCGGACGCGGCGGCCCGGTCGCCCTGCCGCCGAGCGACATCGCCGCCTGGCTGCCCTTCGGCCTTCGCCTGATCGCCGCCAGCCGGCCCGACCGCTTCGCGGCCGGCAAAAGCGCGCTGGCGCTGCTGATGGCCGAGGCGATGCCCGCCTGGCGTCGGCTCGCCGCCGAGATCGGCGCTCCGGAACTGCTTCGCGAGGCCGGCCATTTCGTCGTCTGGGACACGCCCGAAAGCGCCGCCGCCGGGCGCGCCCGGCTCGCCTCGGCCGACACCGGCACGACCAGCTTCCGCGACGCCGACGCAGCCGAGCTCGCCCGGCTCTCGTCGCTGATGACTCCGCCCGCCGGCGCCGTCCGCTTCGCCGGCACCGGCCAGATCGCCGATCTCGGCCTGCTCGCCGAAGCGCTCGTCGCCCGGTTCGAATCGCTCGGCGGCGAGCGAATCCGGGGGTCGGCGAGCCTCGAGGGCGGCGGCGTTCGGCTGGACGGCGGCCAATTGCTCGCCGCCGACTCGATCCTCGTCGCCGCCGGCCCGGCCTCGGCTGCCTTGCTCCGGCCGCTCGGCCACAAGGCGCCGCTGATCGCCGAGCGCGGCTACCATATCCAGACCGCCGGCACGGGCTGGCCCGAGGACATGCCGTCGATCCTGTTCGCCGACCGGGCGATGTTCGTCACCCGCTTCCGCTCCGGCCTGCGCGCGACGGGCTTCGTCGAGTTCGGCCGCGCCTCGAGCCCGCCCGATCCGCGCAAATGGGCGCGGCTGCGCGCGCACGTCCGCGCGCTCGGCCTGCCGTTCGAAGAGCCGGTCGCGGAGTGGATGGGGGCGCGGCCGACCTTGCCCGATTACCTCCCCGCCATCGGCCGAAGCGGCCGGGCGCCGGGCCTCCATTACGCCTTCGGCCACCAGCATCTCGGCCTCACTTTGGCCGCCGCCACCGGCGAAGCGGTCGCGGCGCTGATCGCCGGCGACGCGCCGGCGGTGGATCTTGCGCCTTTCTCGCTGGCGCGGTTCGAGGGGATCGTGGGTTCGGGCTGAACCAATCCGTCATACCGGCAAAGGCCGGTATCCCAGGTCGAGAAGTCTCGGCGCTGGATCACGAGACCCCGGCCTTCGCCGGGGTGACGATGCAATCAGGCCTGCGGCTCGGGCGGGAAGCGGGCCATTTCGGTGAAGTCGGCTTTGTTCTCGCAGCCGACGACGTCGACCGATCCGGCGCTCACCCAGGCATGGGCGACCAGGCCGCCGTCCTTGCGGGCGACGCCGTAGTGAAGAATTGCGGGGACCGACCGGCGGCGGAGCATCCATTGGGCGGCGAAGCCCTGTTCGAGGCATTTGGCGCGCCAGGGCACGCGCCGGGCGACTCCGGCCACCGCCCAGCGCACCTCGCCGATCAGGCGCAGCTGAGCGGCCCGGCCGGGGACGGCGCCCTCGGGCCGGCGGGCGAAGCCGGCGACCCGGCGGAACGGGAAGAGCGCGATCATCAAGGCGGCGACGGCGAGCACCGCCGCCGCCTCGGCGATCAGCCGGCGCTCCGCTCGTGACAATGTCCTGATCCGGGCGAGGATCGCGATCATCTCTCCGTCCTGCCGAAAAGCCGCCTGCCGAGACGCGCGGACAATAAGGGCAAGCGCAGGATATGATAGAGGAAATCCAGCGAACGGGGGAGCGCGATGCGGGCCCGGTCCTCGCCCGAGATCCACAGCCGCCCGAGCGCGCTCCAGGCATAGCGGCCGCCCGGCACAAGCATGAATTGCGACAGCGTCAGGCGCAGGCCCGCCAGCGAATAGAAGCCGAAATCCTCGGTGCCGCCGCCATGAGTGATGCAATGAATCGCGGTGCGGGCGAGCGTTTCGGTGACCGAATCCTGGCGCAGCGCGCGGCGCAGATCGGGGCCGAGCGGCAGAGCGAGCAGCCGGTGGCAGAGGAGCAGAGTCACCGCGGAGGTCCGACCCGCGCCGAGCGCCAGCGCCGAGCGATGGAGCCGCTCGATCTCCGCTTCGTCGCGCCGGCCGAGGAAGGCGGCCGCGTCGGCGAGCCATTTGAGGCGCGCCCAGCCGTGCGCGGTGCCGTGCGCGCAGAGGAAGGCGAACAAAGGCTCGTCGGCCAGCGTTCTGACCGCGCCGCCGCCGATCGCGACCTCCTGGACCGGCGCCTCCGGGCCGACGCCGGCAAGCAGACGCTCATTGCCGACCAGCCGCCAGTGGAGCTCGACCGCGATTCCAGCCGCTTCGTTGAAGAAGATGCATTCCTTGTCATAGTCGGTGAAACGGACGAACTGCGGCTCGTCCAGCGCCGGCTGGATCAGCCTGTAGCCGAGCCGTTCGAGCAGCCGCCGGCCGGCCAGGGCCTCCGCCGGCGTGATGAGCAGATCGATGTCCCAGGATTGCTTCACCCCGAGCTCGCCATAAGCGAGCATGGCGAGAGGCGAGCCCTTGACGAAGAGCGCGGCGATTCCGGCCGAGTCGAACTCGCGCTGGAGGCGCAGAGTCTCGCGCGCCATGGCGAGCGCGGCGCGAGCGGCCGTCGCGGCGGCGGCGGCGATTGCGGGCGGGCAGGCGATTCCGGCCCGGCGAAGGCCGTCGGCCGCCAGCGCGGCGACTCGATGATGGGCGACGACCCGCTCGAACCGGTCCCAATCGATCCCGGCCGCGGCCGCCGTCCGCACCGCCGCCTCCCGCGCCGGCGAAGGCGGCCACCGGCAGCAGGCCGCCAGCAGGCCGAGCTCGGCGGGGAGCGGGCTCACCGGCCGGGTTCCCGGCGCCGGTCGTCGGCGAGACGGCCATCGGCCAAGGTGAGGATCCGGTCGCAATGCGCCAGGCTTTCGCCGCGATGGGCGATCATCACGATCGTCGGGCGCGGATCGAGCGAGCGCAGGCGGCCGAGGATGCCGCGTTCGCCGGCAATGTCGATCGCTCCGGTCGCCTCGTCGAGGATGAGGATCGCGGGCCGGCGCAGCAAGGCGCGGGCGAGGGCGAGGCGCTGGCGTTCGCCGCCCGAGATCAAAGCTCCCATCTCGCCGACGATCGTGTCCAGCCCCTCGGGCAGCCTGGCGACCCAGCGATCCGCGCCCGCCACGGCCAGCGCCTCAGCGATCCGCCCCTCGTCCGCGTCCGGATCGGTCCACAGCAGGTTCCGCCTTACGCTTTCGTTGAACAGGACAGGATCCTGGGCGACATAGGCAACCTGCCGGCGCCAGCGCATCGCATTGGCCTCGGTCAGCGGTTCGCCGCCGATCGTGACCCGGCCCGATTGCGGCTGGACGAGGCCGATCAGGAGGTCGGCCAAAGTGGTCTTGCCGGCGCCGGACGCGCCCGAAACGCCGATCATCTCGCCGGGCTCGATTCGCAGCGAGAGGCCGTGAAGCCCGCCCGACCCCTCCGCCGCCTCGTGCCGGTAGACGACCGCTTCGAGCGCGATCGGCCCGAAAGGGAGCGGCCCTTCATCCGTGCCGGCGGGCGGAACCGCCGCCGCGGCGAGCTCGTCCGCCATCGCCGACACCGCCTTCCAGGCGGGCAGGGCATAAGCGATCTGCTGGACGCCGAGTTGGATTTGCGAGGCGGGCGCGCTGATCCGGGCGAGCAGGACGAGCAAGGCGAGAAGCACCGGCCCGGAAAGGTGGAACAGGCCGTAGCCGGCCAGCATCGCGAGGCCGGCGACTCCGGCGGCGAGCAGGCTCCACAAGGCGCGCAGCGCCGCCTGCTGGCGGATGAACGCCGACTGCCGGCGGGCGCTGAGCGCGATGTCGTTCGCGAACTCGGCGGCGAAGGCGTGCTGGAGATTCTGGCTCATCGCCATCTTCATTCCGCCGAGGAAGCGGCCGAGCCCGGTCATCAAGGCGAGGTTGGCCTCGGTGACGATCCTGCCGACGTCGTGCGACCGGCGAAGCAGCCCCGACAGGACGAGAGCGCCGAGCGCCATCGCGGCGATCGCGATGAGGGTCAGAGCGGGGGCGAGGATGAGCGCGAGCCCGGCCTGGACGAGGATCATCACGATCGCCACTCCGCTCTGCAGCAGGAAATGGACGCCGGCGCCGCAGCGCTGGATGTCGCCGCCCATCAGATGGTTGACCCGGGCATGGCCGATCCGGGCGAGCGCCGGCCATTGAGCGCCGGCGAGCCGGCGGGCGATCATCGCCCGCTGCGCCTCGACGAAGCCGATCTGAAGCTGGCCGAGCAGCGAATCGCGCCGCCACAGCACCAGCGCGCGCAACGCCATCAGGAGGCCGAACAGGCCGAGCAGGGCGGCAAGCCGGCCGAGCGGCGGCAGGCCCGGAGCGAGCCGCTCGATCCAGTCGAACAGGAACGGCGCCGCCGCCGCCGAATCCTGGCCGAACAGGGTGGCGAGCAGCGGCACCAGCAGCAGGATGCCGAATCCTTCGAGGATCGCGCCGAGCGCGACGAACAAAGAGACGGCGAGGCCGTGCCGGCCGGCATGGCGAGCGACCGCGGCGGCGAAGGCGAGGCAATCGCGGACGAGGCCGGTCACCGCTCCGGCCTCCCCCCGCCGCCGGAGCGGCCGCGCCTGCTCGACATCCTTGGCGGACCTGGTCTCACTCGGGCACTCCCCCTCGGCCGGCGATCCGGCTCCATCCTCCTTGGCGCGAGCGGGCGGCGGCTGGCAACAGCGCAGTTCATTCCGCCGCCAGAAGCGCCCGTCCCTCGGCCGCCACGCGCGGGGCTCTCCACGGAAACCGCGCAATGACCCGCTTGCATTCCACAATAACGGTCGAGTAACGATCGCGGACATCTGATAGAGTAGCGCGCTCCAATTCAAACGAGGGGAGACTTTGCAATGAAAATGATCAGGTTCACCGCCCTTTGCGGCGCCGGCGCGTTCGCGTTGATGGCCACCGCCGGCCAGACGCAAGCGACCCGGACGTGGGTTTCCGGTGTCGGCGACGACGTCAATCCGTGCAGCCGCACGGCCCCCTGCAAGACCTTCGCCGGAGCGATCTCGAAGACCGCCGCGGGCGGCGAGATCAACTGCCTCGATCCGGGCGGCTTCGGCGCCGTCACGATCATCAAGTCGATGACGATCTCCTGCCCCTATACCGAGGGCGGGGCGCTTGCCGGCGGCAATGGCGTCGTCGTCAACCTGCCGTCGGCGACCGACGTCGTCTATCTGCGCGGGCTCGACATTTTCGGAGTCAACCCGCCGACCAACGGCGTCCGCTTCATCGCCCAAGGGTCGCTCCACATCGAGGATAGCGTGATTCGCCGCTTCAACGCCGCCAACAGCGCCGGCGTCTCCTTCGCGCCGAGCGGCGCGGGGCGGCTGTTCATCTCCAACACGCTGATCGCCGACAACGGCAACGCCGCGACCGGCGGCGGCATCGTCGTCCAGCCGACCGGCGCGGGCGGCAACGCCCGGGTCACGCTCAGCAACGTCCGGCTGGTGAACAATGCCAATGCCGGCCTCAGGATCGACACGACGGGCAATACCGGCACCGGCGTCCTCGTCTCGGTCGACAATACCACGATCACCGGCTCCACCACCGGCCTGGTCGCGTTCGAGCCGGCCGGCACGGCGGGGATCACGGTCGCGCTGATCGATTCGACGCTGGCCCACAACATAAGTTTCGGTGTCCTGGCCAGTGGCGCGAGCGTCCGCGTCCGGGTCGGCGGCTCGACGATCCTCAACAACGGCACCGCCGTCAGCCAGGCGGGCGGCGCGATCGTCAACACCTATGGCGACAATTACGTCAACGGCAACGCCACCAGCGACGGCACCTTCACGCTGCCGGCGATTCAGAAGAACTGATGCTCATGCCCGGAGCGGGACGAGGGCGATTCGCCCCGTCCCGCTCCGGGGTTTTTCCGGATGGTTGCGATTCGGAGTCGCGCCGGCATCCGGCGCGCCGGTCGCGGGCGTGGCAGCGCTGACGCGGCTCATCCGGGCTGAAGCCACTCCCCTCAGCCTGAACCGACTCCTGATACCGCTCCCTTCGACGCCTGCGTCGTCGCTTAGGGCATGTTTAGCCGAGGGGGCGATCCAAACGGGGGCGCCTCGGCCGCCGAAGATCGTTCAGGCCCGCCTGGTCAGGACCGGGCGGGCGGGGTCGGCTTAAGTGCCGACAGGCCCCGGCCGCTTGAGCAGGGGCCGCCGGCCGTTCGAAAAAGGAAAAGACGTCGCCGGCAAGGCGGATGGTCCGCCATGCCGGCCGGCGTCGAAAGACTAGGACTGAGTCGCGCCGTCCGCGGTGGGGACCGGAGCCAGCTCCGCCGCCAGAGCGTCGAGCCGACGCAATTCCGGCGTTTCCCATTGCGCGAGCGTGGAGACTTCCCTGTTTTGTTTGTCGCTCATTACCAACTCCTCGAATGAATGCGCCCTGATATCCGAATGTAACGCGCTTGCCTACACCCAAAATGTCATGTCGGCGCGAGCCGGTCTTCCGCCGCGATCACTGGTTCGAGCCGCTCGCCTTGCGCAGGAAGTGGCCGGCCGAAACCCCGCGCAGCAAGGCGAAGCGATAGGCGTTGCGGATCGCGCTCCGCTCCCAGCCGGATTCGGGCCAGTCGTCGAGCATCGCCCGGAGGCGCGCGACGTCCAGCGCCTGCGCGGCGGGCGCGCATTGCGCGAACCGGTCCACCTCCGCCGCGATCTCGCCGCGGGCGGCGGCCAGGCCCTCGTGCCAGTCGACCGCCTGATACCCCTTGCCGCGCGCTTCGATCACCGCCTGCGGCAGGCGGTCGCCGAGCGCCCGCCGGGCCAGAACGCGAAGCTCGCCCCTGGCGAGATACTGGTTCAGCGGCACGCCCAGGCAATATTCGACCAGCCGCCTGTCCGCGGTCGGATCGCGCTGGTCGATCCCCCAGCCCGCCAGCATGCCCTTGGCGTAATTGCCGAGGCTCGTCCGCCGCATCACCCACAGGCGAGTCTCGAAGCCGTCCTTGCGGGGCCGGTAGGTGAAATCGAGGCCGCGCTCCCTGGCGATCGTATCGAGGTCGAGCGCGTCGAGCTGGTCGGGGCGGACCGCCGTATAGTCGAGCACGTCGAGATGAGCGCCGCGGCGCTTCATCAGGCTCTGCCACAGCCGTACCGGGACATAGGGGCCGAGCGCATAGGCGGCGACGCCGCCCCAGCGCATCGTGCCTTTGGCGACGAGCTCGGCGCCGACCCGCAACAGTTCGCGCAGGCGGCCCGCGCGGAACAGCTCCGAGATCAATTCGACGCCGTTGTAGCTCAACGTCATGTTGCCCATCTGGCCGGTCAGCATCACCGAGAGCCTGCGGTCCCGGGCGGCCTTGCCGATCGCGGCCATCCAGGTCTCGTTGCACAGGTTCAGGGTCGGCCGGTCGTAGAGATAGAAATTGCGGTCGATCGCTTCGAGCGGGGAGATATGGCCGGCGCGGATCAGGACATGCTCGACATTCGGGTACATCGCCGCGGTCGCCGCGGCGAGCGGCCCTTCGTCGGCGATCCGGCCTTCCGGCACCGGCCCGTCATAGCCCTCGCGCGGCACCGCGGTGAAGGCGACGACCCTGCCGCCGTGGGGCGCCAGCAGGCGCGCCGCGGTCGCGGTCACCGCGGCGCTGTCGAACCCGCCGCTGAGCTGCGCCCCGACCGTGCCGTTGGCGCCGCGCAGCCGGGCGCGGGTGGCGACGTCGAGAAGGTCGCGCAGCCCCTCGACGAAATCCTCCCCTTTGGGCCGGGCGAGGTCCCGCCGGCGCGGGCTCCAATAACGGCGGGATTGGACCCGGTCGCGGGTGACGGTGACGCAATGACCCGCTTCGACGATGGCGATATCCTCGAAGAAGCTCTTCTGCCCGCCCTCCGGCATCAAAGTCACGAACTCGGCCATCGCCCGTTCGTCCGGCGCATAGGGGATGTCGGGAAGCGCGTGCAGCCCCTTGGGCATGGTGGCGAACGCGAAGAAGCCCTTGCCGCAATGGTAATGCAGCGGGCGCAGGCCGAGGAAGTCGCGCGCCAGCAACAGGCGGCGGGCGTCCGAATCCCAGAGCGCGAAGGCGAAATCGCCGACCAGCCGATCGAGCGCCTCCTCGCCCCAGCGTTCGAGGCTGGCGAGCAGGATCGCCGCATCGCACATCGTCGCGGCCCGGTCGGAAGGAAGGCCGAGGGCGGACGACAAATCGTCGCGATTGTCCAACCTGACGTCAGCCACCAGCGTCAGGCGGCCGTCGGCGCCGTGCAGCGGCTGGCGGTCATAGGCGTCTTCCGGGACGGTGCGGAACAGCCGCCGCCCCATCGCCAGCGGGCCGTCGGACCATTGCCTGACGTCATGCGGCCCGTACATCTGCTGCGCCGCCAGCATCCGCTGGCACGATTCCCCCGCGTCGGGATTGCCGTCGAAATTCCAGCGCCCGGCCAGAGCGGACATCTATCCGGTCCGCACCGTCACCAGCCGGTCGGCGCGAAGGTCCTCGATAAGCTCGATCACCTCCCGGCGACAGCGATCCTCGGCGACGTCGAACTCGGCGAGCAACTGCTCGCACAGGCTGTCGATCGAGCGCGGCTCGGCGATCAGCGCCCAGATCCGGGTGCCGACCGCGTTGAGGCCGTAGCAGGCGCCCTGCTCGACGCTCATCCCGATCAGCTCGCCGTCCACCTCCGTCGTCAGAAGCCCGTCCTCGTTGCGGACCACGATATCCGCGCCGCCCAGGCGCTTACCCGTTGAAATCATCTGTTCCTCCAGTTGGCCGCGTTAGCAAGTGCCCGTTGCGCGGTCAAAATTGCGGTCAGCAGGCGCCGAGGATGTGCCGTTCGAGCAGGCCGGCCTCGCGCTCGAACACGTCGTAACCCCAGGTCCGGGTCGCGGCATAGACCTCGGCCCAAGCGAGCAGGGCCGCGCACTGCCGGAAATTCTGCGCCGCCAGCCCCATCGGGCCAAGATAGAAATCGCGATAGGTCTGCGACCGGACCACGGCCATCGCCCGCTGGCCGCGCATCCGGGCGATGGCGGTCTCCGCCCCCTCTTCGGCCCGAGTCAGCAAATAGAGCCGGCGGAACGGGACCGGCCGCGGCGGCCCGGCCGGCGCCAGCGGCACATGATATTTGTCCTGGCCCTCGATCGCCCGGTCGAGATTGTCGCGGTCGTGGCCGAACGCAGTCGCCGCGTCGCCCCACAGCTTGAGGCGAGGCAGCCCGGGCCAGGCGTGGGGGCGGCCGCCCTCGTCGAAGCTGATCACGCAGACGTCGTCGCACAATATCTCGTAGCCGGCGCGGCTGAAATGGGCCGCCAGGGTCGATTTGCCGGCGCCGGACGGGCCGGCGAAGGCATAGGCGCCGCCGCCGGCGACGATCGCGTTGGCGTGGAGCGGCAGCAGGCCGCGCTGATGGCAGAGGATGCCGAGCGCCGAGCCGAGCAGGAACAGCCTGAGGTCGCGCTCCGAGCCGCCCTGCGCCGGGTCGACAAGGATCTCGCGGCCGCCGCGGACGAGATAGCGCGCGACCCCATCGACGGTGAGCAGCACCGAATCGCCGGCGACCTGGATCCCTCTCTCCGCGCCGCCGCCGCCCGGCAGCGTCTCGGCCAGGCGGCCGAGCTTGATGTCGACCACCGGCCGCTCGCCGGCCTCCCCGGCCGGCACCAGCTCGGCGAGCGGAATCTCCGAGCGCAGGCAGAAGTCGAAGCACGAATAAAGAGCAGCGGCCGTCATGGCGGCGCTTGTCGCCGACCCGCTCATGCTGTCAACCCCGCCAGACCCTAATGGCTGAGCACCACCTCGGCCACGCGCCGGCGGCCGGCGGTGCGGTCGAGATGGACGAATATGTCGACGGTGGTGGCGACATAGTGGCGAACGTCGTCGCGGTTCAATCGAGTGCCGCCCTGGAGGACGAGCAGGACGATCTGCTCGACGGCGCGCTCGGCGCTGTCGGCATGGACGGTGGTCATCGAGCCGGGATGGCCGCTGTTGACCGCGCGCAGGAAGGCATAGGCCTCCTCGCCGCGCAGCTCGCCGAGCAGGATCCGGTCCGGGCGCATGCGCAACGACGCGCCGACCAGATCGTTCGCGGTCACCTGCGCCTCGCCGAGCGCGCTGCGCGCGGCGAGCAGGCCGACGACATTGTCGTGGGCGACCTGAAGCTCGGGCGTGTCCTCGATCAGGATCAGCCGCTCTTCCGCCGGGATCTCGCGGATCAGCGCGTTGAGAAAGGTCGTCTTGCCGGTCGAGGTGCCGCCCGAGACGAGGATGTTCTTGCGCGCGCGCACCGCCGCCGCCAGCATGCCCGCTATGTCGCCCGCCTCGAGCTGCGCGGCCAGCGTCCGATCGACCTCCGAGCGGGCGAGCGAATCGCGGCGGCGGGTGCCCGCGAACGCGTCGGCGGCGACATAATCGGCAAGCGTCAGATCGGGCGAGACGTGCTTGCGGATGGCGAGCGCCAGCGGGCCGCGAGTCGCCGGCGGCGCCACTACCTGGACCCGGGCGCCATCGGGCAGGGTCGCCGACAGCAGCGGATGCTCGCGGCTGATCCCCTGATGCGAGAGCGCGGCGATCTGGCGGGCGAGCCGGGCCAGGGTCGCTTCGTCGAGGCCGGGCGCCTCGTGCCGCTCGATCGCGCCGCCGCTGGTCTCGACCCAGAGCTCACCCGGCCGGTTGACATAGATGTCGGTCACGTCCGCCCGGCCCAGCATGCCGGTCAGCGGCGCCAGATAGGAGCGGAGGTAGACGCCCTCCCCGACGGCGGCGAGAGCGCTCACCGCCGGCTGCCCGCGCCGGTGAAATCGAGGTCGCGAGCGACGAAGATGCTGATGCTGGTGCCCTGGCGGACGGTAAGGGTCGGAGTGATCTGGGCGGGCTGGACGACCTGGGTGGCGCCCTGAACGCTGCCCGGCAGAACGACGACGGTGCCGTTGCCGCTTCCCAATCGCCCGGCGAGGTTGACCCCGACGTCGAGCGCCGACTGGAGGATGGCGCCGGCGAAGCGCTGGAAGAAATGGGAATTGACTCGGGCGCGGACGCCGCCGCGGCCGAGCGGGTCGCCGGCCGGCGAGCCGATCGCGATCGTGACGCCGTCGGGGCGGATCAGCCGGATCCAGTTGACGAGGGCCCGGTTCTGCCCCGGCGCGGCCTGGGACTGATATTCGCCGATCAGCCGGCTGCCGCGCGGGATCAGCACCTGGCTGCCGTCGAAGCCGCGCACGTCGCGCGACACCATGGCGCGGGCGAGACCGGGCCGGGTCGAATCGAGCGCGGTCTCGAGCACGGCCGGAATCAGAGTCCCCTGAGCGACGGTGGTGGCGCGGTTGGCGAGCACCCCGGCGCGGGTGCGGGTGCCGGCGACCGCCGTCCCGGCCGGCGCCCCCGCCGGCGCCGCGGCGTCGCCCTCGGCCGCCATCGCGCCGTCGGCCGGCTGCGGAGCGCCGTCGAAGACCAAAGCCGGCGCGCTCGCCACCCGCTGCGGCGGCGGCGCGGCCTCGGGCGCGGCTGGCACCGCCACCGGCTGCGGGACGTAGACGATCTGGGGCGGGGGAGGGGGGGGCGGCGGCGGCGCGGGCACCGCCACGGGCGCCGGCGCGGCCACCGGTTGCGGCGGCGGTTCGGGCGGCACATAGAGCGGCGGCGGCGCGCCGGACATGACGAGCTGGTCGGCGGCGCGCTCCTTGACCGACGGCGCCGACAGCGACCGCCGCCGCGCATCGAGCAGGCTGAACAGCAGGATCGCCGCGATCAGCGCGGCGATCGCGAAGATCAGCCCGGAGCGCCCCGGCCGGCGTAAGCCCACGACCGGCTTGACGCTTTCCTCACGCCCGCCCGAGTCCGCTTCGGCGGGCGGTGCGGCGCGCGGGTCGCCGGAAGGGGGGCCGAGCGCCATTCAGGGCCGCGCCGTCTCGCCGACCCGGGTCGCGCGCGCCACCCGCCGGTCGATCCGGAAGACGAGCCGCTCAACGACCGAATCGACCACGAACAGATCATCGCGCATCATCCCGTTGACCAGCGATTCCTGGCCGCTCTCGTCGAGCGCGTAGACCGCCGGCAGGGTGCGATCGAGCGGCCATTCGATATAGGTGTGGCGGCCGTCGTCGCTGATCCGGCTCGGGCGAAGCGCTCGCTCGCCGCTCAGCCGGTAGCGGCCCTCGACCGCGGGCCCGTCGGCGACGGCCGCCGCCGTGCTCGCCGCCGCGGGATAGGTAAAGCGAACGACATAGGCCATGTCGGCCGAGGGGCCGAACAAGGGGTTGAGATCGAAGGCATAGAGCCGCGCGCTGGTGACCACCGTCAGGTTGCTCGGCAGCGCCTGCAGAGCCTTGATGAAGACCCGGTCGCCGCTGCGGTTCGGAGTGACCTGCCAGGCGGCGCTGTCGCCGACGGCGACGCTCTCGATTCGCTCGTCGGGCGCGAATTCGAGCATCAGCTGGTAACCGGGCGCGACCGCAAGCGCGACCACCTGGTCGGGCTGGAACGCGACGCTCTGAACGCGCGGATCGGCGCCGCTCGGCTGCGGCACCACCTGGCCGGCGAGCGCGGCCGGGATCGAAGCGGCGAACGCCGCGAGCAAGGCGAGGGCCGGCCTCAAAGCTCTTCGTCCGGCCGCGGCGGCCGCGGCGGCGCGGCCTGGGGCAGGGCCGGGGCGACCTGCGCCGGCGCGGCTGCGGCGGGCGCCGCCGGGCGCTCGTCGGGGAGCAGCGCCTCGGCGTCGCGGCGGTAGCGAAGCACCTCGAAGCCGAGCGGATTGACCATCCGGTCCTCGAGCCGAAGCGGCTCGCCCGAATAGCGGTAGCGGATCACCGCCACCCAGGCGCTGACCGGCCCGATCTGGCCGCCGGCGTCGCGCCGCCGGGTCTCGAAACGGACCATCGCGACATCGTCGCCGACCGGCGAGACGCTCTTCACCCGGGTCTCGATCACGCTCGATCGCGGCAGCCGGGCGAGCGGGCTCTCCGGATTGGAGACCTGCATCGCGGCGATATAATCGGCGCGCGCCCGCTCGGCCGACCACAAGGCGACCTTGCGATAGTCGGTCTGCACCGAATCGGCATCGAAGCTCTCGCGAGCGATCACATATTGGACGAGGAAGGACTGGGTCAGCGCGCGGTCGCCGGCGATCTGCTCGGGGTCGAGCGGCCTCAGCGCCTGGACGAAGCCGGTCTGGCGGTCGACGAGCAGGGTATAGGGTTCGACCGTCTTGAGCGGCATCAGGACGATCAGAGCGATCGCCAGCAGCACCGCGACCGAAGTGGCGGCGATCGCGATCCACCAGGCGGTCCGCCGCGAGGCGCGCAGCGAGTCATCCCGGTTGCGGGCCCAGCTGTCGGCTTCGACATAATAAGCGTCGAGCGCTTCGCGTGTCTGCTTCTTCATCAGCTCAGGTCCCGTCTGCCCGCGCGTGCGGAGACGCGGGTGGTGGTCCGGCGGCGGAAGCTCTGGCCGAGCGGCGTCGGCGCGGCCGCCGGCAGGTCGCGCGAGGGCGCGTGAACCCGGGTGACTCCGGACGTTCCGAGGGCCGCGGCGGCGGCCAGCCCGGCCGGTGCCTGTCCGGCCTCGCGGCGTTGCGTGGCGCTGACCGCATCGGAGATCGCGACGGCGCGCGAGCGGTCCTCGGCCGGCACGGCGCCGGGCCCGCCCATCCCGGCAAGACGCAACCGCTCGTCGCGCAGCGTCTCGACGAATTGGGTCCGCGCGGCTCGCCAGCCGTCGACGAAGCGGAAGCCCAGCGCCACCCGCGCCGAGGCGTAGAGCATGCCGAGCAGGACCAGGGCGAACAAAAGGGTGGCGACGAACAATTCGGCCGGCGCGCCCGGGATCGGCTGGCCCGCATAGCGGCGGGTGAGAAGGTCGATCAGCCAGGGCTCGAGCAAAGCGAGCTCGACTCCGAGCACGATCGCGGTGCCGACCGCGCCGAGAGCCGCGCCGGCGAGGACCCGGACCCAGCCTTCGAACAGCCCGCGCGTGCCTTCGAACAGCAGGAAGGCGATGAAGAAGGGCCCCAAAGCGAGCAGCAGCCCGGCGACCAGCCGGACCAGAGCGAGCGCGCCGAGCGCTGCAGAGAGGAAGACGACCCGGGCGCCGCCGAGCGCGAAATTGTTGAAGCCGGGGAACATCTCCGGGGTCGCGCCCGGCGGGTTGGCGACTTGCGGGCTGGGCGGCGCCTGGGCGACGGCGAGCGCCTCGAAGCCGCTGTCGGCGAAGGCGAGCCGGCCGACGAGGCCGCCGCCGGCGCCGGGCAGGCCGGCCGGCCGGCCGATGTCGGCGGCGAGCTCGGCCGGCCCCCTCATCGCGACGTCGTAGACGAGGGTGCGATAGGCGGTCCAGCCGGTCGCCAGCGCCAGCACGATGCCGATCTTGACCAGGGCCAGCACGCCGTCGCGAACGCTCGGAACATGGCCGAACAGCAGCCGGTAGCCGAAGAGAGCGACGAACAGGGTGAGGAAGCCGGTCAGCACCAGCGACAGGGTCGAGCCCGACGCGGCCAGCGCCTGATAGCCGCCGGCGCCGATCGCCTGCGCCTGGCAATCGATGAAATCGACCATCCGCCGAACGAAAGCGGCGCCGGCCGGAGCGGCGGGGCAGATTGCGGCGATCATGCCCGTTCCATCAGGCGCGGGATCCACGCCGCCGGATCGTCGCCGGTCTCGGCGCGGATCTCGTCGAGCAGGCGAACGGTGCGCTCGCGGCCCGACAGGATGGTCAGCACCCGATGCTCGCCGGTCAGGTTGAGCCGAGCGACGACGCTCTCGGCGCCGTGCTTGACGAGGAAGCAATGGGCGTTGTCGGGCAGGGTGCGGACGAGCTCGAATTCGTGAGCGGTGAGGCCGAAGCCCTCCATATAATCGGCGGCGCGCGCCTTGGGATTGGCCATGAAGATCTGGGTCGCCGCCTGCTCGATGATCGCGCTGGCGATTCGGCTCTCGAGCGCATCCTGGGCGCTCTGGGTGGCGAAGGCGACGATGCCGTTGCGCTTGCGGATCGTCTTCTCCCAATCCTTGATCCGGCGGACGAAGACGTCGTCGTCGAGCGCCTTCCAGCCCTCGTCGACGACGATGATCGCCGCCGAGCCGTCGAGCCGCTCCTCGACGCGGTGGAACAGGTACATCATCGCCGGCGTGCGCATCGCCGGATCGTCGAGGATCGAGGTGATGTCGAAGCCGACCGCGTCGACGCCGAGGTCGATCCGGTCGCGTTCGTTGTCGAACAGCCAGGCGCGCTCGCCGTCGCCCCACCATGGCCGCAGGCGCGACCACAGGTCCCCCGCATTCGGCCGCTGAGCGCCGCGGAACAATTCGGCGAGGTGGCGCAGCCGCCGGTGCTCGGCCGGCTGCTCGAAATTGGCGTCGACCGAGTCCTTGATCCGGGCGACCTCCTCGATGTCGGCACCGCCGGCGAGCAGGGCGATCCAGTCGATCAGGAATTGCCGGTTGACCGGCAGGTCGTCGAGCTGGAGCGGGTTGAGGCCGGAGGGGACGCCGGGGCGAAGCAGATCGTAGCGGCCGCCGATCGCTCGGATGAAAATCTCGGCGCCGCGGTCCTTGTCGAAGAAGATGATCCTCGGCCGGAATTTGCGCGCCTGGGCGAGCAGGAAGTTGAGCACCACCGTCTTGCCCGAGCCCGACGGCCCGATGATCGTGAAATTGCCGAGATCGCCCTGGTGGAAGTTGAAATAATAGGGCCCCGCCGCGGTCGTCTCGAGCAGGGTCACCGCCTCGCCCCAATGATTGCCCTGGGCCTGGCCCAGCGGGAAGTTGTGGCCCGAGGCGAGACCGGCGAAATTGCCGGTCGAGACCAGCCCGCGCCGGGCGATATATTTGAAATTGCCGGGGAATTGGGCCCAGAAGGCGGGCTCGATCGCGATCTCCTCGCGCACCGAGATGATGCCGAGGTCGGCGAGCGCCGCCTGCGCCTCGGCGACGCCGTCGTCGACCTCGGCCGGCGTGTCGCCGCGGATCGCGATGGTCAGGTGATGCTCGCCGAAGCCGGCGCGGCCGGCGGCGACCTCGTCCTTGGCGCTCGACAGATCGGAGCGCAGGCTGACCGCCTCGTCCTCGGCGGAGCGCATCCGCCGCAGCGCCAGGTTCATCCGGCCGAGCGCGGCCTGGCGGTCGACGAAGCCGAAGCTCTGCGAGACGGTGAGCTCGAACGGCAGCCGAAGCAGCTCGTCGAGCATGCCGGGCGCGGTCTGGCCGGGATAGTCCTTGATCGAAACGAGGCCGACGAAGCCGCGCTCGAGATTGGCGCTCGGCCCGAGCTCGACCGTCTCCTGGCCGAAGCTGATCCGCCGGTAGGGGAGATAGGCGCCCAGATCCTGCATCGGCAGAAGCACCGGCCGCATCTCGCCATTGTAGAGCGCGGAGAGGAATTCGAGCGGCTCCGAGCACGGCCCCTGCGGCGTCTCGTAGACTCCGAGCAGCCGCGGCGCGTAGCTGCCCAGCGCGGCGAGCAGAGCGTCACGGGCGACGTCGAGCTGGCGCACTTCATAGGCGGCGCCGGCATCGGCCTCGATCCCCGAGCGCCCGAACAGGCCGCCGAGCCGGTCGAAGGCGCCGACCCGCCCCTGCAGCGGCCGCCGGATCAGGGTCAGGAACAGGTCGTTGACGTAGAGCCGCTTGGTCGACAGCCGCTGCCGCCACATCGCGTCGAGCTCGCGCGAGAAGGGGTCCGGGTGATCGGCCGACAAAGCGGCGTCGATGCGGCGGCGGACGACATGGTGGTAGAGCGCGAAGCGCGACGAGCCGATCGCCTGAAGCATCGCGTCGCGGAGGCGCTTGCGATAGTTGATCTCCTCGCTGTCGGCGGTCTCGAACAGGAGACCGCGCAGATAGATGGTCTGCATCAGCAGGCCGTCGCGGGTCTCGATCGTATGATCGTCGACATGGCGCGCATAGGGAAGATGCTTGCCGGCCGGCAATTCGCGCGCGACGACTCGCGCATCGCGGGTCAGGGGCGGTAGGAGTTGCATCGCCAGATCGCGTAATTCTTGACGCGCGGGCAGCGCCCGACCCGGGTCAGCCAGAGATCGAAGAAGCGCGGCTCGCGCACGCAGAGCACCGCGCCGACGCCGTGGATCACCAAAGCGGCGAGAAGCACCCAGGCCGAACGGAAGATCAGGAACAATTCGGTCGCGATCACCGCATTGGCGATGAAGAAGCTATAGGTGACTCCGGCGAACATCTGCGGCCGAGTCAGCGCGACGAACAATTGGTCTCGTTCCAGCCCGTTCATGGGCTAGCGGCCCAGACCGGCGGTCGACTGGATGCCGGCGACGATGCTGGCCGCTCCGAACAGGATGAAGCAGCCGACGATGACGGTCGCCCCGTAGCGCCAGTTGATCCGGCCGGTGAGCATCAGGAAGCCGACCGAGGCGACCGCGATCACCGCGACCACGGTGGCGATCGTGCCGAGCAACGTGCCTTCGAGCCAGCGCACCGCCGAGACGATCACGCCCGAGCCGGCCGGATCGGCGAGCGAGCTTTGCGCCGCGGCCGCGCCGCTGCAGGCGGCCGCCCACAGCCCAGCCAGGCGTGCGGCCGCGCTTATCCGCTTGGCGCCCCCCGCTTTATGCCGCCGAAACATAGTGATTCGCCTCCCGCCGCGATACTGCCCCTTCGCGCCCGCCTTGCCAATAGGCGGGACTATCCGGGCCGCGGCGTCGGCGGGACACGAATCGTTCAGTCGGCGCTCGGCATGAGCTGGCCGCGAATCGCGCCCTCGGGATGCTCGGCGGTGTGGATGTTGACGTAGAAGCCGGCCGGATTGGCCTGGATCTCGTCCGCCAGCGCGTCGCCGATCGAATCGCAATCATCCTCGTCGAGGGGGTCGGGCGGGTCGAGGTTGACGACCGGCGGGCCGTTCTCGCCGGCGACGCCGCGATGGATGTGCGCCGCCGTCGCCGCGGTGATGCCGGTCACCTCGAGGTCCACGCAAAGCTCGTTCAGAGTGCCGTTGATGACGACCTTGGCCGTCCCCGCGCCGTCGGGGTCGCCCGGCGGGACCTCGTTGGCGCCGGTCAGCGCCGCCCGGAACTCGCTCGCCAAAGCGACCCCGGTCGTTCCGGCCCCGGCCAGCATCGCCGCTCCTCCAAAGGCCGCCAGAAGCCTGCGGCGTCTTTTGTCCTTCAGCATGTCCAATTCCTTTCCAATGGCGAAGGCCGCCGCGCCCGGAGGCGCGGACGGCTCCCCGAATAGAAAAAGGCTGCCGACGCATTGTTCCCCCGATTGCGCCGAAGGGCGGCGGCACGGCGGCGAGCGCCCTGATCTGGGTGCGGGTCGTTCCCACATTGGGACTATCATTCGCGCTCTCCGGTCGTAAGCCTGAGCCGTCGCGTCGCGGACGATGGCCGGCGGCGCGGCAGGGGATAGGCACCTTCATGCTTGAGCCAAGGCATTTCGACGCCGTCGCGCAATCGGACCGCGTCCTCCTGCTGGAGCTGTTCGGCGAAGCGTTGCGCGGGGTCGGCGCGGACGTCGTGATGCCGGCGAAGCTGCCGGCGGCGCCCGGCGCCAGGCTGGTCGCGATCGCGGTCGGCAAGGCGGCGGCCGAGATGATGCGGGTGGCGCAGAGCCGGGCGCGCGGGCCGCTGAGTGGCCTCGTCGTGACCCGCTACGGCCACCTGCCGGAATCGGGCGCGCAATGGCCCGGCGTCGAGCTGATCGAGGCGGGTCACCCCGTCCCCGACGCCAACAGCCTTCGGGCCGGCCGCCGGGCGCTCGACCTCGCCGCCGGCCTCCGCGCCGGCGACGCGCTGCTCGTCCTGCTGTCGGGCGGCGGTTCCGCTCTGCTCGCGGCGCCCGCGCCCGGCGTCGAGCTGGCCGACAAGCAGGCAGTGACCCGGGCGCTGCTCGGCTCGGGCGCGACCATCGCCGAGATCAATTGCGTCAGAACTCACCTGTCCGCCGTCAAGGGCGGGCGCCTCGCGGTCGCCGCCGGCGCGGCCAGGGTCATCACCTGGATCATTTCCGACATCCCCGGCGACGACCCCTCCCTGGTCTCGTCGGGGCCGACCGTGGCCGATCGCACGACGCTTCGGATGGCGCGCGGGATCGTCTCCAAATACGGGCTGGAGCCCCCGGCCGGTGTCGCCGCGGCGCTGCTCGATCCGCGCAACGAAACGCCCGCGCCCGACACTCCCGGCCTGGCGGGCGGGGAGACGAGGATCATCGCGCGGGCGCGCGATGCGCTGGCCGCCGCCGGCAGGCTCGCCGCCGCCCGCGGCTATGTCGTCACCGACCTGGGCGGCCGGGTCCAGGCGGAGGCGCGCCGGCTTGGTGCGCGTCACGCGGCGTTCGCGCGAAGGCTGGCGTCGAGCGGCCGGCGGCGGGCGATCGTCTCGGGCGGGGAGACGATCGTGAGAGTGGCCGACAGCGCCGGCCGCGGCGGGCGCAATCTCGAATATCTGCTCGCGCTCGCGATCGGGCTCGACGGCGCGCCGGGCATATCGGCGCTCGCCTGCGACACCGACGGCATCGACGGCACCGGCGATGCCGCGGGCGCGATCGTTACGCCGGACACGCTCGCGCGGGCCCGCGCCGCGCGCCTCGATCCGGCCGGACATCTCGCCGCCAACGACGCCTATCCGTTCTTCGCCGCGCTCGGCGACCTCGTCGTCACCGGCCCGACGCTGACCAACGTGAACGATTTTCGCGCCATCCTGATCGATGGCGGCTCGGGAGCCAGGGCCGGTTGACGAAGGGCTGTGCGGCGCGGAAAGAGCAAGGCTATGGCCGGGACGATCGACAAAGCAGGGCTCAAGGTCGCCGCGACGCTGGCGCGCTTTCTCGAGGAGGAGGCGCTGCCCGGCACGGGTATCGAGCCGGACGCCTTCTGGCGCGGCATGGCCGGCATCTATCGCCCGTTTCGCGCCCGGAAAACCGGCGCGCTGCTGGCGATGCGCGATGCGCTGCAGGCGAAGATCGATGCCTGGCACGACGCCCACCCCGGCCAGCCGCCGAGCGACGTCTATCAGGCGTTCCTGCGCGAGATCGGCTATCTCGTCGACGAGCCGGCGCCCTTCGCGATCGGCGCCGGACAATGTCGACGACGAGGTCGCGCGCATCGCCGGCCCGCAGCTGGTCGTGCCGGTGCTCAACGCGCGCTTCCTGCTCAACGCCGCCAATGCGCGCTGGGGCAGCCTCTACGACGCGCTCTACGGCACCGACGCCATGCCGGGCGCGCCAGCGGGCGGCGGCTACGATCCGGCGCGCGGCGCGCTGGTGATCGCCCGGGCCAGGGCCTTTCTCGACGAGCGCGGTGCCGCTCGCTGCCGGGTCGCTGGGCCGATTATGCGGGCGGCGATCCGCCGCTCGCCGATCCCGCCCAGCTGGTCGGCGCGGCGCGGGGCCAATCTGCTGTTGCGCAACAACGGCCTGCACATCGAGCTGGTGATCGACCGCGAGCACCCGATCGGCCGCGACGATCCGGCCGGGATCGCCGACGTCGTGCTCGAAGCGGCGCTGACCACGATCGTCGACCTCGAGGATTCGGTCGCCGCGGTCGATGCCGAGGACAAGGTCGCGGCCTATGCCAACTGGCTCGGGCTGATGCGCGGCGACCTCGAGGCCAGCTTCGACAAGGGCGGCCGGACGCATGACCCGCGCGCTGGAGGCCGACCGCGTCTATGACCGCGCCCGACGGCTCGGCGCTGACGCTGCCCGGCCGCAGCCTGCTGTTCGTCCGCAATGTCGGCCATCTGATGACCACGCCCGCGGTCCTGCTTGCCGACGGCAGCGAGGCGCCCGAGGGCATTCTCGACGCGATCGTCACCAGCCTGATCGCGCTGCACGACCTCAAGGGCCTCGGCCGCTATCGCAACAGCCGCGCGGGCTCGATCTATATCGTCAAGCCGAAGATGCACGGGCCCGGACGAGGCCGCCTTCACCAACCGCCTGTTCGACGCGGTCGAGGACCTGCTCGGCCTCGCGCGCCACACGATCAAGGTCGGCGTGATGGACGAGGAGCGGCGCACCTCGGCCAATCTCGCCGCCTGCATCCACGCGGTGAAGGACCGGATCGTCTTCATCAACACCGGCTTCCTCGACCGCACCGGCGACGAGATCCACACCTCGATGCGCGCCGGGCCGATGGTCCGCAAGGGCGAGATGAAGGCGAGCGCGTGGATCACGCGCCTATGAGGACCGCAACGTCCGCGATCGGCCTCGCCTGCGGCTTTGCCGGCCGGGCGCAGATCGGCAAGGGCATGTGGGCGGCGCCCGACCGGATGGCCGACATGCTCGAGCAGAAGATCGCCCATCCGCAGGCGGGCGCGAACACCGCCTGGGTGCCGAGCCCGACCGCGGCGATGCTGCATGCGCTCCATTATCACGCAGTCGACGTCTTCGCGCGCCAGCAGGAGCTGACGGAGCGAGCCGGTTCCCGGCCTCGACCGCTGCTCGACCATCCCGCTCGCGCCCGGCCGCAACTGGTCGGCCGGAGGAGATTCGCGAGGAGCTCGACAACAATGCCCAGGGCATCCTCGGCTATGTCGTGCGCTGGATCGATCAGGGCGTCGGCTGCTCGAAGGTGCCCGACATCCACGATGTCGGCCTGATGGAGGATCGCGCGACCCTGCGCATCTCCTCCCAGCATATCGCCAACTGGCTGCTGCACGGCGTCTGCACGGCCGAGGAGGTCGATGCCGCGCTCGCGGCGGATGGCCGCCAAGGTCGACGCGCAGAATGCGGGCGATCCGCTCTATCGGCCGATGGCCGGCAACGAGGCGGCCAGCCTCGCCTTCCAGGCGGCGCGCGCGCTGGTCTTCGAGGGCGCGGCCCAGCCGAACGGCTATACCGAGCCGCTGCTCCACAGCTTCCGCCGCCGGCTGAAGGGCCGGGCGGCCTGATGCCGGCGAACGGCATGGTCGATTCGTTCGGCCGCCGGATCACCTATGTGCGCATGTCGGTCACCGACCGCTGCGACCTGCGCTGCCGCTATTGCATGGCCGAGAAGATGCGTTTCCTGCCGCAAGCGCGAGATCCTCGCGCTGGAGGAGATCGTCGATGCTCGCCGACATCTTCATCGCGCGGGGCGTGACCCGGATCCGGCTGACCGGCGGCGAACCCCTGGTTCGGCGCGGGAATCGCCGAGCTGGTCGGCGCGGCTCGGCGCACGGATCGGCCGCGGCCTCGACGAGCTGACCATGACCACCAACGGGACACAGCTCGCCGGGTTCGCCGAGCGGCTCCGCGCAGGCCGGCATACGGCGCGTGAACGTCAGCCTCGACAGCCGGCGTCGCGGACCGGTTCCGCCACATCACCCGCCACGGCGATCTCGATCGGGTGCTGGCCGGCATCGGTGCCGCCGCGGCGGCGGGCCTCGAGGTCAAGATCAACATGGTCGCGCTCAAGGGGCTCAACGAGGACGAGATCGAGGACATGCTGCGTCTGGTGCGCCGGCCGCGGGCTTCGATCTCACCCTGATCGAGACCATGCCGCTCGGCGAGGTCGAGGAGGATCGCGCCACCCACTATCTGCCGCTCGAGCGTGGTGAGGCGGCGGCTCGAGACGCGCTTCGACCTGATCCCGTCGCTCCACCGCACCGGCGGGCCGGCGCGCTATTACGATGTGGCAGGCGGATCCGGCTCGGCCTGATCACCCCGCTGACCGGCAATTTCTGCGCGGGCTGCAACCGCATTCGCGTGGCCGCGACCGGCACCGTCTATGGCTGCCTTGGCCACGACCAGAAGGTCGAGCTGCGCGACCTGCTCCGCGCCGGCGGCCGCGACCCGGTCGACGCGGCGCTCGACCGGCTGCTCGCGGGCAAGCCCAAAGGCCACGATTTCGCGATCGACGCGCCGGCGCCCGCCGTCCAGCGTCACATGAGCGTCACCGGCGGTTGATCGACGCGGCGAACCTGGCCTGGATCGCGCTGCTGATGGCGCGTCGCGGCGGCGCTCTATTCGTCGGTCGGCCATGGCGGCGCCTCGGCCTATCTCGCGATCATGGCGCTGTTCGCGGTGGCGCCCGAGACGATGCGGCCGACGGCGCTTGCCCTCAACCTCGTCGTCGCCGGCTTCGGCGCCCTGCGCTACGGGCTGAGGGGACAGACCAATTTACGGCTGCTCTTCGCCTTCGCGGTCACCGCGGCGCCCGCCGCCTTCATCGGCGGCGCCATCCATCTGCCGCCCGAATATTACCGGCCGTTGGTGGGCGTGCTGCTCTGGGCGGCGGCGGTGCGCCTGTTCTGGCAGCCGAGGAGGCTCGCCTGGCAGGAGGTGCGCACGCCCTCGCTCGCGATCACCCTGCCCGCGGGCGCCGGCCTCGGCCTGCTCGCCGGGCTGACCGGGACCGGCGGCGGCATCTTCCTCAGCCCTCTCATCATCCTGTTCGGCTGGGAGACGCCGCGGCACACGTCGGGGGTGGTGGCGGGCTTCATCTTCCTCAACTCGGCCGCCGGGCTCGCCGGCAATCTCGCCGCGGTGCGCGCGCTGCCGCCGGAGCTGCCCTGGCTGGCCGCCGCGGTCGTCCTTGGAGCGCTGCTCGGCACCTGGCTCGGAGTCGAGCGGCTGCCGCGCGAGCGGCTGCTGCAGGCGCTTTCGCTGGTGCTCGCCGTCGCGGGCGCCAAGCTGCTGTTCGCATGAGCGCTCAGAATTCCAGTATCTCGACTTGCTCGCCCTCGGCTGCCGCCGGCGCGCCGGGCCGCCGGCGGATCAGCACAGCGGCGTCAGCGAGCGTCTTCTGAGCGCTCGAATCCTGATTGGCGAGCGGCCTCGCCGCCTCGCCGTCATATCCGGCGCGGACGAAGGTCTCCCGGTCGACGCAAGGGCCGAGCCCCTCCGCCAGCTTTGCGCGACGCCAGCACAAAGCTTCCACCGGCGCCCGCCCGGACAGGCCCGCCAGCAATGGCGCGAGAAGCAGCCTCGCCGTCACCATCGCCGAGGTGGGGTTGCCCGGCAGCCCCATGATGAGCGTGCCGCCGGCGCGGCCGAACCAGACCGGCTTGCCGGGCTTGATCGCCACTTGATCGAAAACCAGGTCGAGGCGATCGAACATCGCCTTCGCGAAGTCGCGCTCGCCGACCGAGGCGCCGCCGGTCACGACGACGAGATCGGCCGAATCGAGCGCCTCGGCCGCGGCGCGGCGCATCTCGTCGAGATCGTCGCGGAGCCGCCGCCGCACGGCGACCTCGCCGCCCCAGTCGGCGATCAGCGCGCCGACGCCGAGCGACACGCTCTCCGGCAGCGCGTCGGCGCGGCCCGCGGCATCGCCTGGCGCGACCAGTTCGTCGCCGGTTGCGAGGATGGCGACGCGGGGCCGGGGAAATACTTCGACCTCACTCAGGTCCGCCCCCGCCACGGCGACCAGCGCGCGCGCGTCGAGCCGGCGCCCGGGCTCCAGCAGCACATCGCCGAGCCCGAAGTCCGAGCCGCGGCGACGGACGTGCCGGGCGTCGCCGAACGGCCCGGCGAAGCACGCCGCATCGCCCTCGCGCGTCACCGCCTCCTGGATCACGACCCGGTCGGCGCCCTCGGGGATCGGAGCGCCGGTGAAGACGCGCACGCATTCGCCCACGTCGACGGCGCCCTCGAAGGCGCGCCCGGGAAAGGACTCTCCCGTCACCCGGAGCCGCGCCGGCAGCATGCCGAGATCCGCTTCCCTTACCGCATAGCCGTCCATCGCCGACACATCCGACGGCGGGGCATCGACGCGCGCCCGCACCTGCTCAGCCAGCACCCTTTTGTGCGCCTCGTTCAACGGCACCCGCTCGCGGCCGAGCGGATGCGCGGCTTCAAAGACCAGCGCGACGGCGTCGTCGAAGGCAATCACTTGCGCCAGTCGCCGGTCCGGCCGCCGCTCTTGGCGGTCACCGCGATGCCGCCGATCTCCATCTCCCGGTCGATCGCCTTCAACATGTCGAACAGGGTCAGGCTCGCGATCGAGACCGCAACGAGCGCCTCCATCTCGACGCCGGTCGGACCGTGGCTGCGCACCTCGGCCGATATGCGGAAACCGGGGAGTTCGCCGTCCATTGCGATCGTCACCGCGGCCTTGGTCAGCGGCAATTGGTGGCAAAGCGGGATCAGCTCCGCGGTGCGCTTGGCCGCCATCACTCCGGCCAGTTCCGCCGTCTCGATCACCGACCCCTTCGGGTTGGTGCCGGCGCGGACCTCGGCCAGCGTTTCCGGCCGGCATCTGAGATGCCCTTGCGCCGTGGCCGTGCGGGCCGTCGCCGCCTTGTCCGAGACGTCGACCATCCGCGCCCGGCCGGCCTCGTCGAGATGGCTGAGCCTGGTCATGCGCAAAGGTCCCTCAGCCGCGGCACCTCGCCGGCGAGCGAGCAGGGCCGATAGCGGCTGTCGAGCAGGAGGCCGATCAGATCCCAGGCGTCGCGGCAGGCGCCGGTCGAGCCGGGAAGGCAGAAGACGAACGTGTCGCCGATCTGGCCGGCCAAGGCACGCGATTGCAAGGTCGAGACGCCGACGGTGCCGAGGCTCGCCTGGTGGAAAGCGATTGAAAAGCCGTCCATCTCGCGCCGGAACAGGGGCCTGACCGCCTCGGGGGTGACGTCGCGCGGCGCGAAGCCGGTGCCGCCGGTGGTCAGGACGACGTCGATTCCGGGGTCTTCGGCCCAGGCCCGCACCCGGCCGCGGATCGTCTCGACCTCGTCGGCGAGGATGGAGCGGGCGGCGAGCTCGTGCCCCGCGGCCGTGAGGCGCTCGACCAGCAGGCCGCCCGACGTGTCGCTTTCCTCGTCACGCGTATCGGAGACCGTCAGCACGGCGATGCGCAGCGGGTGGAAAACGAGGCTCTCGTTGATTCCAGCCATCAGTCGCCCCAGCGGGCGCGGTCGGCGCGATCGCCCGCACCGGGCTCGATCCATTTCGAGCCGTCGGCCCCGTCTTCGCGCTTCCAGAAAGCGGCGTCGGTCTTCAGCCGGTCGATCAGATAGTCGGCCGCCTCGAAAGCGGCGCGGCGATTGGGCGCGGCGGCGGCGGCGAAGACGATCGCTTCGCCCGGGGCGATCGGGCCGCAGCGGTGGACGATGCTCACCGCGCTCACCGGGAAGCGCTCAAGCGCGCCCCGCGCGATCGCCTCCAGCGATGCTTCGGTCATGCCGGCATAGGAATCGAGGAACAGTCCGCTCACCGCATGCCCCTCGGCGTCGGCCGGGCGCGCCAGGCCGGTGAAGCTCACCACCGCGCCGTCGCCGTCGAGTCCGGCGATGAAGCCCGCAAGCTCCTCGTCCGGCCGGAAAGGGTCGCGGACCAGCCGCGCTTCGGCGTCCATCTCAGCCTCCCGACAGCGGCGGCACGAACGCGACCTCGTGACTCGGCAGCACGCGCGCGCTCTCGGCAACGATCTCATGGTCGATACAGGCGCGCGCGCCGGCGCTGGACAGCTGTCCGGCCGCTTCGGGCAAAGCGCCGGCGATCCGCCGCCGAAGCTCGGCGATCGTGCAGCCCGCGGGCACGTCCAGGTCCAGTTCCCGCCCCAAGCTTTCCGCGAGCCTACCGAAAAAGAGAATCTTCATGCCCGGTCACTTTCCCATAGACGCGGCGGCCGCGCAAATAGGTGGCGGCGATGGCGCGGTCGTCGCCCAGCACCTGCAGGGCGAACAGCCGGTCGTGAAGCGAAGCATCGGCGCAGCGGCGGGCGAGCAAAGCCGTGGCGCGCTCGTCGAGGACGACGAAATCGGCCTCCTGGCCGGGAAGGAGGGCGCCGACTCGATCGGCGATGCCGATCACCCGAGCGCCGCCCGCGGTGGCGAGATGAAGCGCTCGAAAGGGATCGAGGCTGGCGCCCCTCAGCTGGCAGGTGCGGTAGGCCTCGCCCAGCGTGTGGAGCACGGAAAGGGTCGTGCCGGCGCCGATATCGGTGCCGATGCCGATCCTGAACTCGGTGACGATCGGCCAGGGCCAGGTCGAACAGGCCCGAGCCGAGAAACATGTTGCTGGTCGGGCAGAAGGCGATTCCAGAGCCCGCTTCGGCCATTCGCGCCAGCGCCCGATCGCTCATGTGGACGCAATGGGCGAAGATCGACCGGGGCCCGACCAGGCCGAACCGGTCGTAAACGTCGAGATAGTCGGCGGCCTCTGGGAAACGCTCCGCGACGAACGCGATCTCGCCCGGATTCTCGGAGAGGTGGGTGTGCATCCGTACGTCGGGATGCTCGGCGACGAGGCGGCCGGCGTCGGCGAGCTGCTCGGCGCTGGAGGTGGGCGCGAAGCGCGGGGTGACGGCATAGCCGAGGCGGCCGTGGCCGCGCCATCGCGCGATCAGGGCCTCGGTCTCTGCGCGGCCGGATGCGACGGTGTCGCGGAGGCCCTCCGGCCCCAGGTCCATCAGCACCTTGCCGGAGACGATCCGCATGTCGCGCTCGAGCGCGGCTTCGAAGAGCGCGTCGACCGAGCCGGCGTGGACGGTGGCGAAGACGAGCGCGTTGGTGGTACCGTGCCGGAGCAGCTCGTCCAGGAAGAAGGCGGCGACCGCGTCGGCGTGGCCGCGGTCGGCGAAAGCCTTCTCGGCCGGGAAGATATGGCGTTCGAGCCATTGCATGAGCTGCTCGCCGTGCGAGGCGATGCGCTCGATCTGCGGATAATGGACATGCGCGTCGACGAAGCCGGGGACGATCAGGCCGTCGAGCGGTTCGGGTTCGGTCTCGGCAAAAGTTCCGGCGAGGTCGGAATAAGGGCCGCAGGCGAGGACGAGGCCGTCCTCGACGACGAGCAGACCGTCTTCGAAATGGCGGATCGCCTCGGGGCCCTCGACCGCGGGATCGCCCGGAACGCTCAGGATCTCGCCGCGGAACGCCTTCATGCCGGGTTCCTCAGCATAAGCAGCTGGGCGAGCGTGGCGATGGCGATCACCTCGGGCTCCTTGCCGACGATCCCGGCGATGCCGATAGGGCACGTCAGGCGCGCGGCGGCGACGCCGTCCTTCTCGAGTTGCGACAGGAAGCGAGCACGCTTGGTCTGCGAACCGATCAGGCCGACGAAGCATGCGGCACTGCCAAGCGCGGCAGCGGTGAGGCGATAGTCGAGCGCATGATCGTGGGTGAGGATCACGACCGCGGCGTTCTTAGGCGCCTCGCCCGCGCAGGCGACCATGGCGTCCTCGTCGGCGAGGACGACGCCGGCGGTTTCGGCAGCTTCGGCGCGGGTGTCGAACCACGCGATGTGGAGCGGCAGGTCCTCGGCCTTGCGCGCGATCGCCTGCCCGACATGGCCGGCGCCGAACATGAAGACCGGCAGCATGTCGGTCTCGGCGGGCTCGACGAAGCGAGCGCCGGAAACGGGAAGCGGGCCCCTTGCCCCTATTGTTCCCCGGCGAAGGCCGGGGTCCAGCGGCTCGGAGCCTGTAGCTGGGCCCCGGCCTTCGCCGGGGAACAACCTGCGCTCGACCCCCTCGCCCAATGTGACGAGAAATGGCCCGTCGCCGACGGGCACGCTCTCCAGGTGCTCGACCAGCAGCCGGACGCGGCCGCCGCAGCATTGGCCGAGCAGCGGCCCCAAGGGATAATCCTGGACTCGCCAGCTTCCCGGCGGATGCGAGAGGATCGCGCGCGCCTGCGCCGCCGACCGATGTTCGAGAGCGCCGCCGCCGATCGAGCCCGCCAGGCCGGTCTTGGTCACGACCATGCGCGCGCCCGGCCCGCGGGGTGCGGAGCCCTCGGTGGCGAGGATGGTGACGAGCGCCGCGGGACCTTGTTGCAGCGCTTCGCGGGCCTGTTGGGTCCAGTCAGCCATTGCGCGCCCTGAGCTCGTCGATCGAAGCGAGGATTCGCTCGGGCGTGGCGGGGGCGTCGAGCTTCGGCAGCCCCTTGCCGGGCGCCGCGGCGGCGACGGCCTGGGTCAAGGCCGAGAAGACCGAGATGGCGAGCATCAGCGGCGGTTCCCCGACCGCCTTGGAGCGGTGGATCGTCGCCTCGACATTCTCGCCGTGCTCCCAGATTTTTATGTCCATGCGCGCCGGGCGGTCGCCCGCGGTCGGGATCTTGTAGGTCGAGGGCGCGTGGGTGAGCAGGCGGCCGCGCTCGTCGAACACCAGCTCCTCAATGGTCAGCCAGCCCATGCCCTGGACGAACCCACCCTCGATCTGCCCCATATCGATCGCGGGATTGAGCGAGCGGCCGACGTCGTGGAGGATGTCCACCGCGACCACGCGATGCTCGCCGGTGAGCGTGTCGATCACGACTTCGCTGAGCGCGGCGCCATAAGCGAAATAGAGGAAGGGGCGGCCGCGGTGAGTGGCGCGGTCATAGGCGATCTTGGGCGTGGCGTAATAGCCGGTCGCGGCGAGCGAGATGCGCGCGAGATGGGCGCCGCGGCAGAGCTCGGCGAAGGTCCACCTTTCCGAGCCCGGCTGGGTCGCGGCGAATGCGTCGAGGCGCTTGCAGATCTTCTCGGCGGCGATCTTCGCGGCCATCCCGTTCAGGTCGGCGCCCGAGGAGGCGGCGGTCGCCGACGTGTTGGGGACCTTGTCGGTGCGCGTCGCGCTGATCTTCACGGTCTCGATGGGCACGGCGAAGACGTCCGCCACCACCTGCGCGACCTTGATCATCAGCCCCTGGCCCATCTCGGTGCCGCCATGGTTCAGGTGGATCGATCCGTCGGCATAGACAAGCACGAGCGCGCCGGCCTGGTTGAGGTGGGTGGTGGTGAAGCTGATCCCGAACTTGACCGGCGTCAGCGCGAGCCCCTTCCTGAGGACGCGATGGCTTGCGTTGAACCGGGCGACCGCCTCGCGCCGCGCGGCATAATCCGCGCTGGTTGCCAGCTCGGCGATGATCTCGGGCGCGACATTGTCCTCAACGATCATGTGATAGGGCGTCACGTCGCGGCCGGGGCCGTAGAGATTGGCCTGGCGAACGGCGAGCGGATCGAGCCCGAGAAAAAAGGCGATGGCGTCGATCACCCGCTCGATCGCCATCATCCCCTGGGGCCCGCCGAAGCCGCGGAAGGCGGTGTTCGAAACGGTGTGGGTCTTGAGCCGGCGGCTCACTATCTCGACCGCGGGGAGGTAATAGCAATTGTCGGCGTGGAACATCGCCCGGTCGTTGATCGCGAGGCTGAGGTCGGCGGTGGCGCCGCAGCGCGAGGCGAGGGCGATGCGGACGCCCTCGATCCGGCCCTCCCCGTCGAAGCCGACGTCATAATCCGCCCTGAAGTCATGGCGCTTGCCGGTCATGACCATGTCGTCGTCGCGGTCGGCGCGGATCCTGGCCGGGCGGCCGGTCTTCGCGGCGACCAAAGCGCAGGCGGCGGCATAAGCGGCGGCCTGGGTCTCCTTGCCCCCGAACGCACCTCCCATGCGGCGGACCTCGACGGTCACGTCGGCGCTGCTGAGGCCGAGCAGGGTCGCGATCAGATGCTGGACTTCGCTCGGATGCTGGGTCGAGCTGACGACATGGATCTGGCCCGCTTCGCCCGGGGTGGCGAGCGCGGCCTGGCCTTCGAGATAGAAATGCTCCTGCCCGCCCATTTCGACGCTGCCTTGCAGGCGGTGCGGGGCAGATGCGAGCGCGGCTCGGGCGTCGCCGCGAGCCATGATCTGTGCGTCTTCGAGCTCGGAACCCGCTTCGAGCGCCTCGGCGATGGTGACGAGGGCGGGGAGCGGCTCGGTTTCGCACCTTCCCAGCCGCGCGGCGACGCGCGCGGCGCGATTGCTCGTCGCGGCGACGACGAAGAGCGGCTGGCCCGGATAGAGGATCTCGTCCTCGGCGAAGAGCCGGTCGTCGTGGAAGACCGGGCCGACATTGTTCTCGCCGGGGATGTCGGCGGCGGTGAAGACCGCGATCACGCCCGGGGCGGCACGGACGTCGGTGAGATCGAGCCCGGTCAGCCGCGCATGGCCGTCGGCGGCGAGGCCGAAGGCGAGGTGGAGCGTTCCGGGGGCCTCGGGCAGATCGTCGACATAAAGCGCGCTGCCCGCGACATGGCCCTCGGCGCTGTCGTGGCGCAGCGGCCGGGCGACCTCAGACATCGAACAGGCTCTCGGGTTCGAGCCACAGGCCGCGCAGCAGATTGGCGGCGGCGGCGAGACGGTATTCGGCCGATCCGCGCAAGTCGCTGAGCGGCTGATAGTCCTGCGCGAGCGCCGCGGCGGCGGCGTGGATCGCCGCTTCGGACCAGGGCTTGCCGGTCAGCGCCGCCTCGCAGGCGGGTGCTCGCGCGGGGATTCCGGCCATTCCGCCGAAGGCGATCCGGGCCTCGCTAACATGGCCGTTTTCCAGACGGATGGCGAAGGCGCCGCACAAAGCGGAGATGTCGCTGTCGAAGCGCTTGGAGAGCTTGACGATGCGGATGCGTGTGTCAGGGGCGGGGCGGGGGATGCGGACGCTCTCGACGAACTCGCCCGGCTGGAGGTCCTGCTTGCCGTAGGAGAGGAAGAAATGTTCCAGCGGCATAGAGCGGCGTTCGCCGCCCTTCCGGAGCACCAGCTCGGCGCCCAAGGCGATCAAAGCGGGAGGCATGTCGCCAATCGGGGAGCCGTTGGCGATATTGCCGCCGATCGTGCCCGCGTTGCGGACCTGGAGGCCGCCGATGCGGCGGACCAGCTCGCCCAGATCCGGGTGGACGCGGGCGAGCGCTTCCTTCGCCTCGGAATAGCGCACGCTTGCGCCGATCGTGAGGCCGTCGGGGGCATCCTCGATCCGCCTCAGATCGGCTATGTCGCCGATGAAGATGATGGCGCCGAGATTCTCGAGGCCCTTGGTCACCCAGAGCCCGACATCGGTGGCCCCGGCGACGATCCGCGCCTCGGGATGTTCGATCACCAGCGCCGCCAGCTCGTCGGAGGTTTTGGGCGCGAACCAGCCCCGCCCGGCGCAAGCGGCCGCGATCGTGCGAAGGAGAGCGGCGATTTCGCTGTCGTCGGTGGGGCCCGGCGGGTTGGCCTCGCCGGCGTCCAGGATCGGGCCGTAGCCGGTGCAGCGGCACAGATTGCCCGCGATGACATCCTTGACCGGGATGCCCTCGGTCCCGACCGCGCCGATGCTTCGCGCGTAGAGCGACATCACGAAGCCCGGCGTGCAGAAGCCGCATTGCGAGCCGTGGCCGTCGGCCATCGCCTGCTGAACGGGGTGAAGCGCGCCACCCCGCGACAGGCTCTCGACGGTCTTGAGCGCCTTGCCGTCGAGCATCGGCAGGAAGAGGATGCAGGCATTGAGGGCGCGCCAGCTGACCGTTTCGCCGTCGAGCTCGCCGAGCAGAACGGTGCAGGCGCCGCAATCGCCCTCGGCGCATCCTTCCTTGGTGCCGGTGCGACGCAGCGTGTAGCGGAGATGGTCGAGCACGGTCGCAGTCGGATCGGGATCTTCGACCTCGATTACCTCTCCATCGAGGGCGAAGCGGATCATCGCGGCGCCCCTGCGGCGATCCAGGCACCCAGCCGCTGCCGCTCGGCCGGGGTCATGTGCGTGGGATTGCCCAGCGGCATCACCTGGGTATCGACCGCCACCGCCTTGATCCGCGCCGACGCGGCGCTGACATGCTCCCAATTATCCAGCGCCACCCCGCGGGGTGGTGGGTTCACATTGTGGCAGCCCGTACAATGGGTGGCCAATATCGGCGCTATCTCGGCATAAGTGAGATTCTGGGCCGGCGCCGGTGGGCTGCCGCCTTTCTCCAGCGCGACATAGGTGACGCTGGCGAGCGCGAGCGCCGCTGCCAGGACCATGGTCCTGCCCGACGGCTGTCCGCGGCCGCGCAGGTTGAACACATGGCGGACCGCCACCCCGGTCAGCCCGAGCAAGGCGAACACCAGCCATGGCCGCCCGGCGCCATAGGTCATCGGATAATGAGGGCTGATCATGATGAACAGCACCGGCAGAGTCATATAATTGTTGTGCAGCGACCGCTGCTTGGCCGCCGCGCCAAGCGCCGGATCGGGCGTTCGCCCCGCCACCAGATCGGCGACGACCTTGCGCTGGTTGGGAATGATGATGACGAACACATTGGCGACCATCACCGTGCCGATGATCGCGCCGACGTGCAGATAGGCCGCGCGCGCGTTGAACAGGCTGTCGAGCAGGGAAGCGGCCCATAGCAGGCAGGCGAACCAGAAGATGCCGAGCAGCCGGTTGTTCGATCCCAGCGGCGAGCGGCACAGCCCGTCATAGACCAGCCAGCCCAGCGCCTGCGCCGCCAGGCCGATGGCGATCGCCGCGGCCGGGCTCAGCGCCGCCTTGGCCGGATCGATCAGGAAGCTCTCGGCGCCGACATAATAGATCAAAACGAGCAGCGAAAAGCCGCTGATCCAGGTGAAATAGGCCTCCCATTTGAACCAGTGCAGCTGATCGGGCATCCGGCTCGGCGCGACCTGGTATTTCTGGTTGTGATAGAAGCCGCCGCCATGCACCGACCAGACCTCGCCCGAGGCCTCGCCCTCGGCCGGCTTCCTCAGGTGATTGTCGAGCCAGACGAAATAGAAGGACGAGCCGATCCAGGCGATGCCCGCCACCAGATGCAGCCATCTGAGAGCCAGGTTGAGCCATTCGGAAAGGTCGAAGGGCATCGTTCAGCTGCCGCGGTAGGTCGAATAGGCATAAGGCGAGACGAGCAGCGGCACATGATAATGGCCGCCGTCGGCCGCGATTCCGAAATCGACCGCCACTTCGTCGAGGAAGGGCGGATCGGGCAATGCGACGCCGAGCCTTCGGAAATAATCGGCCACGGAGAAGCGGATCGTATAGCGCCCCGGCGCGAGCGCGCCCTGCGCCAGATCGGGGCAACGGCCGTCGGCGTTGGTCGAGCCCCGCGCGATCTCGCCGTCCGGCCCGCTCAGCGCCACCGTCATGCCCGAAGCGGGCCGGCCGTGCATGGTGTCGAGGACGTGGGTGCTGAGGCTGGTCATGCCATGCCCTCGCTGAGGTTGGTCGTTGGCTGTTCCCCGGCGAAGGCCGGGGTCCAGATGCAGGCGGCCGAAGACCGGGTCCCGGCCTTCGCCGGGGAAAAAGGAACAAAAAGGCCGATCATAAGCCGATACCCTCCAACCCGACCCGCCCGACCAGCCTCAACCGGCTGACCCCCCCGTCGGGAATGATGTTCAGCCGGACGAAGCGCACCGCGCCGAGATCGGCCAGTCCCTCCCGAAAGACGTGAACCTTGTCCGCCTCGAGCTTCATTTCGGGCAGCAGCAGCGGCCAGCTCTCCGAAGCCGCCGCGATCTCCTCGGGCGAGCCTGCCGCGTCCGCCGCCGCCGCCTGGAGGAAGCAGCGGTCTGGATAATTGCCTTTGAAAAAAGCGGTGTCGATGACGACTTCGTCGATCAGCCCCGGCGCGCCCAGCTCGAGCACCGCCCAGTCGTGGCCGGGCTCGCGCCGCCGCCGGGTCTCCCAGCCGTCGCCCATATTCACGCCGCGCCCCGGCGCCGTGAGGTTTTCGATGCAGCCGTAATGCTCGTCATTGGCGATGATGCCGCGGCCGCCATTCTCCATCGCCAAGAGGTCGACGCGCGCATCCGCATCGACCGCCGACCAGTCCTTGGCGACCCTGCCCCAGACGCGGAGGCGAGCGACGCCGCCGTCGGGAAAGATGTTGAGGCGGACATGAGTCACGGGGTCACTATGCTCGACCGGGACGTAGATTCGGTCGTCTCCCTTCAGCGCGAGGCGCTCCGTGACCTTCGTCCAGTCCGCCGCGTCGCCCCGTACCGCCTCACCGCTCCGGCAGACGAGGATCTCGGCGCCGGGCGGGTAGTTGCCGGTGAAATGGCTGGTGTCGATCTCGAAGCCGGCGACCAGCCCCGGCACGCCGAGCCGGACCACGCACCAATCGTGGCCTCCCGTCCGCTTGCGCCGGCTTTCCCACCCGTCCATCCACTTGCCGTTCTCGTCATATTTGCCCGGAATGAATTGGGGTTCGGCGGGGTCGATCAGGCGCGCCTTGTCGGCGAAGAAATCGTCGGTCGCATAGGTGACCTCCGCCCCGAGGCGGGGCTGGGCCAGATTGACATAATGCCGGCGCAGATTTTCGAGCATGCTCATCCCGGATCGAACAGGGCCGCAAGGCGGAATCCCGCGATACGATGAATCTGGGCGATGGCGGTAGCGAACTCGGCCTCGGCGTCGTTTTTCAGTCGAGTCGCGAAGGCCGCCAGAATCTCGCCGCGCGACAGGCCCTTGACCGCGATGACGAAGGGATGGCCGAAGCGGGCGAGATAGCCGGCGTTCAGATCCTGGAATGCGGCGAGCTCTTCCGGCGAGCATTGATCGAGGCCGGCGCCGCGCTGCTCCAGAATCGAGGCCTCCGCCATGCGCCCCGCGACCGCGAGCTGCGGATGCGCCCGGATCAGTTCGAGCTTCCGGTCGCGCGGCGCACCGTCGACAGCCTCGCGCATCGCCCGCGCCAGCGCCGCCTGCTCGTCGAGTTCGCCGCGCTCGACCGCGGGCCACACCGCCTCCGCCACCCACGGCGAAGCCTCGTAGACGGGGCCGAACCGGGCGACGAAAGCGTCTCGGGTCAGCGTGCCAGGCCTCATGCGGGGTGAGTGGCGCGCCAGTGACGCGCGATCTCGATTCGCCGACAGAACCAGACGTCCTTATAGGCGAGCGCATGGCGCAGGAAGCGCTCGAGCCCGGCGAGCTTGCCGGGCCGCCCCGCGAGCCGGCAGTGGAGCCCGACCGACATCATCTTCGGCCGCTCCTCGCCCTCCGCATAGAGCGTGTCGAACGTGTCGCGCAGATAGGCGAAGAACTGATCGCCGGTCTGCATGTTCGCCGATGCGAAGCGCATGTCGTTGGTCTCCAGCGAATAGGGGATGATCAGGTGGCTCTTCCCCGCCGCCTTCGTCCAGAAGGGCAGGTCGTCCGAATAATCGTCTGCGTCGTAGAGGAAGCCGCCCTCTTCCGCCACGATCCGGCGCGTGTTGGGGCTGGTCCGGCCGGTATACCAGCCGAGCGGGCGCTCGCCGGTCAATTGCCTGTGCACCTCGATCGCGCGCGCCAGGTCCGCGCGCTCGTCGGCTTCCGGCACAGTTTGATAGTTGATCCACCGCCAGCCGTGCGAGGCGATCTCGTGCCCGGCCTCCAGAAAGGCCTCGACCACCGCCGGATTGCGCTGCATCGCCAGCGCGACCCCGAACACGGTCAGCGGAACATCGAAGCGCTCGAACAGCCGCAGCAGCCGCCACACGCCGGCGCGCGATCCATATTCGTAGATCTGCTCCATGCTCATGTGCCGCGCGCCCAAAACGGGCGCCGCATTGGCGATGTCAGACAGAAACACTTCGGCGCCCGCATCCCCGTCGAGGACATGGGCTTCGGCGCCTTCCTCATAGTTGAGCACGCACTGGACCGCGATGCGCGCGCCGCCCGGCCACGCCGCATGCGGCGGCGTGCGGCCGTAGCCGGCCAGGTCGCGGGGGTAGCTATCCTCGGTCAAATGCACCGCCTATCAAGCATGACAGGATGAAACGGAGCCGTGTCGTGCACAACCCTCCAAATAAGGAAGCCCCATGCGCGAGCTCACTCCCGAGCCGCTGACCGCCGAGGCCTTCGCGCCGTTCGGCAGCGTGATCGAGGCCTCCGACGCCGCCGTGAAGCTCGACATCAACCGGGGCCACGCAACCCGCTACGATCAGCTCGCCGAGATCGACGCCGCGGACGGCGGCGGCACCGGCGTGATCAGCCTGTTCCGCGCCCGCCCGCTCGGCGAGCCGGTGCTGAGGGCGTTCGAGCGCCATCCGCTCGGCAGCCAGAGCTTCGTGCCGCTGAGCGGACGGCCCTACCTCGTCGCGGTCGCGCCTGCGGGCGATTTCGACCCCGCCAAAATCCGCCTGTTCCGCGCCGAGGCCCACCAGGGCGTCCACTACCGAAAGGGCGTCTGGCACCACTTCCTGCTCGTCTTCGAAGCCGGCAGCGAGTTCCTCGTCGTCGACCGCGCCGGCCCCGGCGACAATTGCGAAGAGGTGGAGCTGGCGCCCGGCGAGGAGATTTGGGTCCGCCGGTAAGGCGAAATCACGAAATGTTACTGCCAGCGCGACGAGCCCGTCGCCGGTTCCTGTCGGTCGCGGCCGTATTCCAATATCTTGCTCGCGCGGGGCTGTTCCTAGATGCCATCTGCCGCTATATTCCTCGGGCAACCAAAAGCCGCAGGAGGCCCGCCCAGACGATCGACCTTTCCAGTGCTGAAGCGCTCATGCCTGAGCTGCATTCCGCCAACGCAGCCACCCAAGAGGTGATTCCCCGGCTCCACGAAGCGCGGCGGCGTTATGCGCAGACCCAGTCCGATGAGGACCGCATCGAACATGATCGCGTCCAACAGGAAGCTGAAGAAAAGCACGCGGCGTTCCGGGACATCCTGAAGCGGGTCCAGGACGCAACCGGGATTCCCGAAGAGGTGTTCGAGGCTCTCTCCGCGCCTGACCTCGACTTCGATCCTGTCAACCGAACTAGGCGATCTCAGCTGACCGTCGACCAAGTCGAGACCACTTCCAGCATAGACGATGCCCTGCCCAATGCGCTCGGGGCCCTATTGCGCCAAATCCCGGCAGGATGGCTCGAAGAGGAGTCGGCGGAACGATTCCGATTGCCGGTGCACGATATCGGCCGCCCGGTATCCATCGTGAAAGGGGTTCGCCCGGAAAGTGAATCGCCACCGGGCCACCGCTTGCGGCAGGCGATCCAGATCGCACGCGATTTCCTATCGGAGAACGCGCGCTACGACCATTTTGGCGGTGCGATGCTGGTGCCCCAGATTGCGCGGTTGGGCGGACGCCTCGGCATCCTCGCCGAGGTTGCCAATTCGGAAGAGCGGATCACCAACCTCTGGCGCAAGCCTGCGGAGGTCGATACCACCACCTACGAACTGCTCGTCGCCGCGGCGCTCGCGGAGAAGGGTCGTCAGCCCTCCTTCATTCCCGAAACCCAGGAAAAGACACCTGACATCCGCTGCGTCGATCCCTTTCCGCTCGTCGTCGAAATCAAGCGCCGGCAGGCGCTTGCGGAATACGAGCAGCAGGAAGAAGGCGTCATGCGCTCATTGTTCGCGCGACTCGAGACGGAGGCGCGGCGGCGGGGCCTCTATGGAGTCTTCGAGCTTCGCCTGACGCTCGAGGTGGAACTGCTCGATCCCGAGGAGATTGTTGCAAAGGCGATGCTCCAGCGGCTCACGCCCCATCCGGATAAGCCACTGCCTTATCCATGGGGATCGGTTGCGTTTCGTGAGGTGCCGAGGCGGATCGCGCTCCCCGAACCCACCAAGGCCTACAGCCCGGACATGCTTGGCTATGCCTTCGACTGGAACAGCGACCTGCCTCAATGGGACGGCCTTGTCTGCAAGGCGGCGACGGCCGAAGGAGTGATGGTCGATGAGGTATGCGACGGCATCGCCCTCGCCTGGAGCAACTTCTCGCCAGCTGCCGTCAACAAGCGCTCTCGCCCACCGACGAGTCTATTTGGCTCTGCGACCAAGCAGATGCCAGGCGGCGAGTTTGGGATTGTGTACCTTGCCTATAACGAGGGCGCCCGCGAGGAGATTGCCGACCTTCGCGTGCAGCAGGTGGCGGACCGCCTGAACGCCTGGGAGCATTCCGCGATGTTCCGCATTCCCGTTTCCTTCCTAACTCGGCTCTATCCTCGCGCGCTCGGCAGCGGCAGGCCCGACCTCATCGAAAGCACGATCAACTTCTACAGCGAAGTGAGCGGCGGCGAACCGTGGTTCTTCGAAGCGTATCCGAGCCGCATCTTCACGCCGCGCAGCTGACGGCCCCCTCCGCGCCCACGATCACCCCGCCGACAGCCAGACGAAGCGCGCGACGAACAATGCGGAGATGACCAGCAGCAGCCAGTCGCTTAGCCTGATCTTTCCCCGCACCAGCTTGATCAGCGCATAGGCCGTGAGGCCGAAGGCGAGGCCGTTGGCGATCGAGAAGGTCAAGGGGATCATCGCGACGGTGAGGAAGGCGGGAATCGCGGCCTCGGCATCATCCCAGGCGATGTCGACCAAAGGCGCCATCATCAGGCCGCCGACCAGGATCAGAGCGGGCGCGGTCGCGGCGAGGGGGACGAGCTGGGCATAAGGCGCGGCCAGCATCGCCAGCAGGAACAGGATGCCGGTGACGATCGCGGTGATGCCGGTGCGCCCGCCTGCCTGAACGCCCGCCGCGCTCTCGACATAGGAGGTGACGGTGCTGGTGCCGGCGAGCGCGCCGGCCATCGTGGCGACCGAATCGGTGAAGAGGATTCGGTTGAGCCGCGGGATTCGCCCGTCCTGGCCGATCAGCCCGGCGCGGCGAGTCACGCCGACCAGGGTGCCGATATTGTCGAACAGGTCGACGAACAGGAACACGAACAATATCTCAATGAGACCGATCCCGTATCGGCCTGAAAAGACCCCGCCCAAATCGAGCTGGAAGGCGGTCTGCGCGATCGCGGTCAGGTCGTAGGGCTGCGGCTCGAAGCGGACGACGCCGAGCGCCCAGCCTGCAAGCGTGGTGGTGAGGATGCCGATCAGGATCGCGCCCTTGACCTTCCACGCCGCCAGCGCGGCGATGATGAAGAGGCCGAGCAGCGCCAGCGCGACGCCCGGCGCGCGCAAGTTTCCGAGCGCGACCGAAGTGGCTTCTTTCGAGACGACGATGCCGGCGTTCTTGAGCCCGATGAAGCCGATGAACAGGCCGATGCCGCCGGCCACCGCGGCGAAGAGATAGGTCGGGATCGCGGCGATGATCAGCTGGCGGATGCCCGCGAAGGTCAGCAACAGGAAGGCGACGCCCGAGATGAAGACGCAGCCCAAAGCCACCTGCCAGGGCACGCCCATCGCCCCGACCACGGTGAAGGCGAAATAGGCGTTGAGGCCCATCCCCGGCGCGAGCGCGAGCGGCATGTTGGCGCTCGCCCCCATCAGGATGCTGGCGAAGCCCGCGGCGAGGCAGGTGGCCGCAGCAACGGCCGCGACCGGCATTCCCGCCTGGCCCAGGATCGCCGGATTGACCAGCACGATATAGGCCATGGTCAGGAAGGTGGTGACGCCGGCGAGGATCTCGGTGCGCAGGTCGCTGCCCCGAGCGCCGAGCTCGAAGCGCCGTTCGAGCAGGCCCGGAGTTTCGGTTTCGGCTTCAGCTTCCGTCAATCGGCGCACCCCTTTCGCTCCCGAAGCATAGCGCACGGGGACTTCACCGGAAGCCCCTCGGCGGCCAGGTCGGATCGGTCGCCAATAAAAGTGTAACAATCGCGGCGCAGGCTGGAGCGGGGCGGCCGGCGCCCGCGGGGAAGCCATGTCTCACGAAGTCGAGCTCAAATTCGACCTCGCGCCGGGCGATGTGGAGCGGCTGCGCGCCTGTCCTGCGCTGGCCGCCGAACCGGCGCGCACGGCCCATTATGAGACCCGCTATTTCGACACCGGCGACGGCGCTTTGCGCAGCGCCGGCTTCTCGCTTCGCATCCGCCGCGTCGACAGGCGCTACGCGCAGACCGTTAAGCGCAAGCGCGGCCAGCGCCGCCGGGCTCTTCGTGCGCCAGGAATGGGAGCCGCCCGGTCGCCGGATTCGGCCTCGACCGGGACGCGCTCGAATCGACAGCGCTGAAGCGCCTGCTCGCCGGGACGAAAAGGAAGGCTCTCGTTTCCGGGGTTCGGACGCGCTTCCGCCGCTCCGCCTGGCTGGTCGAGCGGCGCGGCAGCCGAATCGAGGTGGTCCTCGACGAGGGCGTCGTGATCAGCGGCAAAGCCGAGGCGCCGCTCTGCGAAATCGAGCTGGAGCTGATCGAGGGCAAGCCGCGCGCTCTGTTCGAGCTGGCCGGGGAGATCGGCTGTCGTGGTGCCGCTGCGTCTCGGCGTGCTCTCCAAGCAGGAGCGCGGCCTTGCCCTCGCGGAGGAGCGGCTGGGGCGGGTCGGCGAAGGCGGAGCCGATCGCGCTCGCCGCGCCGCTGACCGAGACCGATGCCTTCCGCGCCGTCGCTCATGCCTGCCTGCGCCACTATCGGCTGAACGAGATCGTCCTGCTCGCCGATCGCGACGGCGATGCTCTGCATCAGGCGCGGATCGCGCTCCGCCGCCTGCGCTCGGCCTTCTCGCTGTTCCGGCCGACCGTTCGCGGCAAGGACTATCACGGGTTGCGCGACGAGCTCGGCTGGCTTGCCGGACAGTTCGGCGAGGCGCGCAACCTCGACGTCCTGCTCGCCGGCGAGGCCGGGCGCGGCGAGGACGCGGCCCCCCGCGCCCGCCTGCTCAAGGCGCGGAGCCAAGGCCTATGACCGGGTCGAGGCCGCGCTTGCGTTCGGAGCGCGCTCGAGCGCTGATGCTGCGCCTCGCTTTGTGGATCGAGAGCGGCGCGTGGCGCTTTCGCGAGCGCGGCGCCCGCGATGCTTCGGCTCTGGCCGAGCACCAGCTCGAGCGGCAGTGGCGCAGGGTCCGCCGCGACGCGCCGCGAATCGGCCAGGCCGATCCCGACGAGCGCCACCAGCCTTCGGCTCGACGTCAAGAAACTGCGCTATGCGGCCGAGTTCCTCGCCGGCCTCTATGCCAAGCGGCCCAAGATGGTCGAGCGCGACCGCTTCATCGCCGCGCTCAAGGACCTGCAGGACCGGCTCGGCGATCTCAACGACGCCGAGGCCGCCGGAGCGATGACGGAGCGGCCGGCGGGACAGCCGGCCGCCTGGCGGAGGAGTTCATGGCGGCGGCCGAGGATGCGCTTCACCGCGCCACCGTGGCGGCCGGCTACTGGCGCTGAGCCCGGCTGAGCCGCGCCGCGTCCTCGCCGGAAATCTCGCCGCCCCGCGCCAGCGCTCGCGCCGCGGCGCCGAGGTCGGGCCGATCGCGATAGGCGTGGCTGGCGAGGATGGCGAGGTCGCCGCCGCCGCCGATCAGCCGCCGCATGGCGGGATCGACGAGAACGCCTTCGAACAGCCCGATCGGTGCCGGCGAAGCCGCTCCGGCCGCATGCCGCGCAGCCGTCCGCCTGCCAGACGACGGCGCCGGGATCGAAGCCGAGCCGGGCTGAGAGACCCGCGCTGGCCTGGACCGGATAGCGGCATCGGACGCACAGGCGCCGCACCCGCCGCTGCGCGAAGCGCGGCGCGGAGCGTGGCGGCGACCAGGGATGGTTCGACCGTGAAGCTCGCGCAGGCGGCCGATCGCGCCGACGGCGTCGTCCGCCTCGATCGAAGCGAGCACGAGCACGGCCCGCGAGGCGTGCCGCCTGAATCGCCTTCCGTCCGCATCTCGCGCGGCTCGTCGCATCTGTCCGCGCTGCCGGCACCGGCGAGCGTCGCGCTGCCCGATCCGGCAGGCCGGCGAACAGGATGAGGCCTGCCGGCGCTGCCCAGGGCCTCGACCAGCATTTCGCGGCGCGGCCTCGCTCATTCCGGCGAGGCCGGCATCGCGCAAACGGAGCGCTGTCGATCCGGCCGTGCATCGGCGCCGACTCTATGCGAAGCGCAGTGACTCGCCGGTTGCGGATTTGTGACGGCCTAGAAGTGGACCGTCACGCCGAGGCTGAAGCTCTGGCCGACCTCGTAGGTGTTGATGTCGATCCGGTTGTCGCCGGCCTGCTGGAATTCCTCATAATCCTGGCCGGTGAGGTTGCGCGCCTCGAACTTGAACTCGGCGCGCGACGCCGAAGATCGGCACTTCCTGCCGCAGCACGAAATCGAGGCGCAGGCCGGGCCGCTCGACGATGTCGGGCTGGCGCAGCAGGCCCTGGATCGGGCCGCGATTGGTGACCCGCTCGCTCGCATAGGTGAGCAGGAAGGTCGCCTGCGACAGGCTGTCGGTATCCTCGATGCCGATCTGGAGGTTGGCGAGATGGTCGGACTGGCCGGTCAGCGGCGCGCCGTCGCGCGAACAGGAGGTTGGCGGCGACCGGCTGCAGGTCCGGGCCGATGATGATGCGAATCGTCGGCGCTGATCTCCGACTGGGTGTAGGTGTAATTGCCGATGAAGAGCAGCCGGCGGGTGGCGAAGAAGCGGCCGCCGAGGCCGGTCGAGCGGCAGATAGGCCTGGACCTCGATCTCGGCGCCGTAGAGCGTCGGCCTGCGGCGCGTTGGCGAAGCCGGTGCGCAGCTGGCCGCCGCCGGCGAAGAAGGCGGCCGCCTCGATCGGATTGTCGATCCTCTTGTAGAAGCCGGCGACGTGAACGCGCTGGTCGCGGCGCGAAATAATATTCGTAGCGCGCCTCGACGTTGAGCAGCTCGCTGTCGGTCAGGAACGGGTTGCCGGTGAACTCGCGGTCGGATTCGAAATCCTGGTAGATCTGCGGCGCGAGCTCGCGGAACTGCGGGCCGGGCGATCGTCTTCGAGGCGTGCAGGCGCAGCTGCATGTCGGGCGACGAAGGTCCAGGTCACCGTCGCCGCCGGCAGCCAGTAGCTGTTGGCGAGCCGGGTCGGCGGCGAGCGTGCTGCCGATCGGCTGCACGGTCTGGACGCCGTCCTCGTAGCGCACGCCGACGGTCGCGCGCAGCCCGTCGATCGAGCTCGGCCTCGACCTGGCGCGTAGCCGGCATGGACCTCGAGGTCGGCCTCATAGGCCGCGGTGCCCTCGGCGCCCGAGACGTCGCGCAGCTGGATGTTGTAGGTGTAGACGTTGAAGTCGGAGAGCAGGAAATCGGGCCGCTCCTGCGCGACCGTCGAGCGGCAGCGCGCCGTCGGGCCGGAAATATTGGAACTGGAAGCGCGAGGCGGTCGCGGTCGGTCCTGGTAGTAATTGTAGCCGGCCGAAAGCGTGATCGGCATCGTCGATCGGCAGCCGGTAGGCGAGATCGATGCCGCCGGCATAGACGTCCTCGTTGAGGTCGCTGAACGCGATGCTCGGCGAACTGGCCGGCCGAGGAGAGGTTGTTGACATAATCGTCGACGTCGCCGGTGCCGCTGGTCGCCGGATTGTCGTCGCCGAGATAGAAATAGCTGATCGCCGCGCTCGTAGGGCGATTCGCGCTGCGAGTTGGCGATAGGTGCCGCGCAGGTCGACGCTGAAATTGCCGAAGCGGAACTCGCCGACGAGCTGGGTGTCGATCAGCTGGCGCTCGAACCAATAGGTGTTCTGCTCCATCAGCGAGGGCGGCAGGTCCGGATCCTGGTCGGCGACGTTGCGGTTGAAGCCGGCGGCGAGGCGGCCCTGCTTCAGCGTGTCGCGGATGTAGAGGTTGGTCCAGCGGATCCGGTGCTCGCCGAATTCGGCGCCGAGGCCGAGCAGGCCGTTGACGATGATCCGGTTGTCGGTGGTGACCGTCTGGAAGCTGGTCTGCGGCGTGCCGGCGAGGCCGGGATCGAGCGAGGTCTGCTGGAGCGCGTCGCGCGTGCGCCAGCTGTTGCTGTAGCCGGCGCGCGGCGATGAAGCCGATCCGGCCGCCGCGGATCTCGGTCGAGGTGCCGGCGCTGATCTCGCCCGAGACATTGGCGGGCGTGTCGCCCATCCGCTGGAGCAGGGTGGTCGGCGCGTTGACCAGGCTGGCGGCGAAATCGCGGCGCTCGGCGGCGGTGGTGCGTGTTGAACGTGCCGCCGGCGACGGCGTCGCGCAGCGCGGCCGGGAAGTCGCGGGTGCCGTCGTCGAAGCCGAGCGCAGTCGAGGTCGCGGCCGTAATAGGAATAGCCGAGCTGGAAGGTCGTCTCGGTGTCGCCGCGTGACGCTGACGCCGACGTCGAGGAAGGCCTCGCGCGGCACGGCCGGGGTGGTGAGGTTGATCACGCCGCCGCCGAACTCGCCGGGATAATTGACCGAATAGCTCTTCTGGACGAGCGAGCTGGCGATCACGCTGGTCGGGAAGATGTCGAGCGGGACGACGCGCCGCAGCGGCTCGGGGCTCGGCAGCGGCGAGCCGTTGAGCAGCGCCAGCGAATAGCGGTCGCCGAGGCCGCGCACGAAGACGAAGCCGTTGCCGACCACGCGAGAGGCCGGTGACGCGCTGCAGCGCGCCGGCGATGTCGCCCTCGCCGGTGCGGGCGATGTCCGCGCTCGACAGGACCGAGACCACCTGCGGCGTGCGGCGCACGATGTTGCGGGATGCGGCGTGCCGGTGACGACGATGTCGGCGCCCGGCGCCGGAGACCTCGACCTCGCTGGGCTCTCGTCTGCCGGCTCCTGCGCGGCGGCGCGGCGTCGGCTCTCGGCGCGGCGGCGCGGCGTCGCGGCCTCGGGCGCGCGGCGCCGGCGTCCTGGGCGAAGGCGGCCGCCGGCGCGACCAGCGCCGTCGTGAGGAGCAGCAGGCTCGCGCAGGTCATGTCGGCTTCATCATGCGTTCCCCCGTCGGTGCGTAAACGCGGCGGCGGCGGATCAGATGTCGGGACGGCGGTGCAGGCGGCGCTGGTCGCCGCCGAAGCTCGACGTAGCACGAGTTGCAGGTCCAGCCGGCGTACCAGGTGTCGGCCGCGTTCTGGACCGCGCCGATATAGGTGACCGCGGTGAGCCGGTTCGGCGCCGCCGCGTTGGCGGCCGGCGCCGCAAGGTGTCGGCGTTGAACGGCGTCGGATCGGTCGCGGTCACCGCGGTCTCGTTGGCGCCGTTGATGAAGACGCTGGTCAGCGTCGGGACGTAGGCGCCGATTGTTGTTGTTGGTGCCCGATGCCGAAGATCGCGGCGATCGTCGCCGCGGTGACGTTGCCGTCGTTGCGGAAAGCGGTCGGGCAGGCGAGCCGGACCGAGCGGAAGACCGGCGGGCCGAGATCCTGCAGCGCGGCGTCGGCGGCGCGGGTGGTGGTGCCGCCGGTCTCGTCGATGTCGAGGCAGGCCGGCGGTGCCGACGACGACGCTGTTGAGCAGCGCATAATCGGTGCCGCCGCGCAGCAGCATCGTGTTGCCGCCCTGGGCCGTGCTGCGCTGGACGAAGGTCGCGTTGGAGACGCGGGTATATTGGCGCGGCAGCGCGTCCTCGTTGCCGTTCGAATCGGCCTCGATCATCGAATCGCCGTTGCCGGCGTCGCGCTGGACGCCGATCACGAACTGGATGGTGCCGCGATAGCCGAGATCGGTGTCGAGACTGTCGTCGTCGGCGCCGGTGACGACGAGATGCTTGAGGTTCGGCCGGCCGCCGAAAATCTCGATGCCGTCGTCCGAGCTGTTGTGGACCTGGATATGGTCGATCGTGGTGTTGCTGCCGACGCCGCCCAGGGTCAGGCCCTGCAGCTCGTTGCCCGGCGCGATCGCGAAGCCCGAATAGCGGATCTGGACGATATTGCATGCGTGCCGCTGTTGTCGGTCGGCGACGGCGCCGCCGTAGAGCGAGCTGGTCGTGCCCTCGATCACCTGCTGGCAATTGGCCGAGCCGCCCGGGACGGCGGTGTTGCAGTCGCTGATCGGCGCGCGGCCGAGCAGGATGATGCCGCCCCACAGGCCCTGGCTGGAATCGGTCGCGGTGCCCTCGACATTGGCGCGCGCGGTGAAGATGATCGGCTGGGTCGCGCGTGCCGACCGCGTTGAGCCGCGAGCCGCGGTTGACGACCAGATAATCGTTGCCCGACGAGGCGAAGACGGTGACGCCGGCCTGGATGGTCAGCGTCACCGGCTCGCCGCCCGGCAGCGGCGCCGTCGCCGCCGACGTCGGTGCCGACATTGACCGGGCCGGCGATCGAATAGATCACGCCGGGCAGGCTCTGGACCGTGTAGTCGTCGTTGAACCGGCCGGAGATCTCGCAAGTGCGGAAGGCGGTGGCGACGACGCCGCGGTCGACGGTCCCGGCCGGGCAGCTCGCGGCCGGGGTGCCGCTGCCCGGCGGCGGCGGCGGGGGCGGCGGCGCGGGGCGGCGCCGGCGGCGTCACGATCGTGCCCTCGCCGGGCGACGCGACGTCGGTCGGCCCGCAGGCGGCGAGCGGGATGAGGGTGCTGAGGAGAAGCAAGGCACGGAATTTCGACATGGCGGAACCCCCTTGGTGGACATGCGGGGCGACTCGCCGAAGAGCACGCCCGCCGATGGCCGCGGCTAGGGGGCCGAGCGATGATGCTTTTGTTACATCGGAAGCTCTAGTATTCCGTGTTTATTTTGAGTAACTTAACTGTCATTGTTCGCGACGCGGTTCAGTCATCCGACGGTCACAATTCAACGGCTTCGAAGCGCCAGGCGGAGCGCGCCGGCCGCCGCGTTCGACCTCGAACTCGATGCGGCGTCGAATTGGCGATCTGCCAGGCGAGCTCGAGCATCCGTTCCTCGTCGAAGGCGCTGCCGTTGACGCGCGAGGATGACGTCGCCCGGGCGGATGCCGGCCCGCGCCAGCGCCGGCAGATCGGCGCCCGGCCGCACCGTGAAGCCGGTCACCCGGCCGCCGGCCCGGCGCGGCGCGAGGCCGAGCCGGTAGCGCAAGCGTCTCCTCGCGCTGCGCCGCCTCGGCGGCCGGCGTCGGCGGCCGGCGCCGCGGCCGGCGGCGCCTGGGCCTGCGGCGACGCCGTCGAAGCCGAGCCGGATCTCGCCGGCGGCGGAAGCGAGAACCGCGTGCCGGACTTCGATCCGCCGCAGCGTCAGCCGGGCCGGACCTCGCGGCCGAGCGGGACAAAGCGCTGGCTGCCGTCGGCCATCGCCGATGACCGCGCCGCTGGCCCAGCAGCCCGAACAGCCGCAGCCCCGAAATATCGGCGCCGGCGCGGGAGGCGCGGCCGGCGGCGGAGGCCGGCGGCGGCGCCGGTGCCGGCCGCGAGACCGGCCGCGCCGGCCCGGCTCGGATGCCGGTTCGCCGGCGCGAGCAGCAGATAGAGAAGCAGCGAGCGCGATGATCAGCCCGCCCCCGGCCAGCGTCCGGCGGTCCGCGCCGGCTAAGCGCCATCGTCGTCGAGCGCATAGCCGGCCGAGCGCACGGTCCGGATCAGCTCGGGCCCGCCGCCGACGTTGATCGCCTGGCGGAGGCGGCGGATGTGGACGTCGACGGTGCGCAACTCGATGTCCTTGTCGCGCCCCCAGACCGAGTCGAGCAGTCGCGCGCGCGAGAAGACCCGGCCGGGATGTTCGAGGAAATGGCGCAGCAGCCGGAACTCGGTCGGCCCGAGCGGGATCGTCCGGCCGCCGCGCTTCACCTTGTGGCTGACGATGTCCATTTCGAGGTCGGCGAAGCGCAAGCTGCTCGCCCGCCAGCGCCGGCCGCGACCCGGCGCAGCACCGCGCGGACCCGCGCCACCAGCTCGCGCGGGGATGAACGGCTTGGTGACATAATCGTCGGCGCCGGTCTCGAGGCCGCGCACCCGGTCCGCCTCCTCGCCGCGGCCGGTCAGCATGATGATCGGCACGTTCGCGGTCTCCGGCGCGCGCGCGGAGCCGGCGGCAGACCTCGATCCCGGAAATGCCCTCGATCATCCAGTCGAGCAGGATGATGTCGGGCGGCGATCTCGGCGGCGAGCAGCAGCGCCTCCTCGCCGTCGGCCGTGTGCTCGACGTCGAAATCCTCGCGCTCGAAATGCCATTTGAGCAGATCGATCAGGGCGGGGTCGTCCTCGACCAGCAGCAGGCGGCCCTTGATCATTGGTTCGCGTCCTCGCCCGCGGCGAAGCCGACCATCTCGGCGATGCCGACGGCATGGTCGCCGATCCGTTCGAGCTTCTGCGCCGCGAACATGAGGCGGGTCGCCGCGGTGATGCTGCGCGGATCTTCGGCCATGAGGGCGATCAGGCCTTGCGAGATGCAGCTTCGATACCGGTCGACCGAGTCGTCGAGCGCGGCGACCCGCGCCGCCGCGGCCGGGTCGCGATGGGCGAAGGCGTCGAGCGCGGACTTGACCATCGCCGCCGCCTCGCCGCCCATCGCAGCCGAGAGTCCTGAGCTGCGCCACGCCCCGGCAATCGCCGAGGGCTTCGATTTGGTGAGCGACATTCTTGGCGCAATCGCCCATCCGGGCGAGCAGGCCGGAGATCTTGAACGCGGCCATCACCTCGCGAAGATCGTCGGCCAATGGCGAGCGGAGCGCGATCAGATGAACGGCGGTCCGCTCGACCTGCGCAGCAAGCGCATCGATCCTCATATCGTCGGCGACGACGCCGGCGGCCCGCGCCGGATCGCCCTGCACCAGAGCGGCGACGGCGCCGGCCACGGCGGCCTCGACCCGCCCGCCCATCTCGCACACCAGGGCGCGCAATTGCTCGAGCTCGTCGTCGAACACGCTCAAAGTATGCGGCGCAGCCTTCACTCCATTCTCCCGCGCGCCCCGGGCGCCTGACTGGGCTAGAGCGCTATGTGGCAGGTTCGGTGACAGTGCCGTGACACTTCGGTGAAGACCGCGCTCGTCGGCTTTTTTCGACGCCCGGCCGATATGGCCCCCCGGCCGCGGGATCACGCTCCACGCATTTCCCCGAAGATATTGATTCCCGAGGCCGCCCGGCAGAGGCGGTCTGGGCTCAGCGCCCGAGGAGGCATCGCTGGAGCGTCGGATGACCCCGGCGGCGGTGCGAGACCAGGCTTGTTGGATCCCTTCGGCAACCGAGGCGCGGGCTGGGAGTTTGTCGCCCTTGTGACCGAGGATTAGGTTCTTCCGGTCGCCGGGCCGGGCGGGAGACTGCCCGGCCCGATACGTTTGCGAGGCGGCCCGTCCGGATGCTCCGGCTCTGGCCATCGGCGAACAAGGAAATGGCGGAGCGGGAGGGATTCGAACCCTCGATACGGTTTTGCCGTATACTCACTTTCCAGGCGAGCGCCTTCGACCACTCGGCCACCGCTCCGCATGCCCTGGAAGCGGTCCATCTAGTGGCCGCCACGCGCCAGGGCAAGCTAGCGGGCGAGCGCCTCGATCCGCCGCGCCAGCGCGACGTCCCTGCCGGTGACGCCGCCTTCGCTGTGGGTCGACAGCAGGATGTCGACCCGGTTCCAGACATTCGCCCAGTCGGGGTGGTGGTCGGCCTTCTCGGCGGCCAGCGCGACCCGCGTCATGAACGCGAAGGCGGCGCCGAAATCGGCGAAGCTGAAGCGCTTCGCGATGCCGTTTCGGCCGGCGTCGTAGGTCCAGCCCGGCAGATCCGCCAAAGCCTCGTCGCGCTCGCGCTCGGTCAGCACAGCCACCGCCTCTTCCTCCTTCGCTTGCGCCCCTCTATGTCGCGAGGAATGGGGACGGGTCAAACCTTTGCGCCGGATGCGGCCGCGCTCGAGCGCCTCGCCGAAGCGGCGATCGCTCGGCTGCCGGAGCGGTTCCGCCGCCATCTCGCCAACGTCGTCCTCAGGATCGATGATTTCGCCGACGAGGCGGTGCTGACCGAATTGGGGATCGACGATCCGTTCGATCTCACCGGCCTCTATTCGGGCCGCTCGCTCGACAAGCAGGACAGCTGGGTCTCGGGCGAGCTGCCGCCGATGATCCATCTCTACCGCCGCCCGCTGCTCGACGAATGGGCGGAGAGCGGGGTCGGCCTGGAGGCGCTGATCACTCATGTCATCGTCCACGAGGTCGGCCACCATTTCGGCTTTTCCGACGCCGACATGCACGCCATCGAGGACCAGGCCGGGTGAGCCTGCTGGCGCTCGAGGACGTGGCCTGCGCGCGCGGCGGCCGGCTGCTGTTCGAAGGGCTGAGCCTCGTCCTCCCCGCCGGCGAGGCGGCTTTGGTCACCGGGCCGAACGGCGCCGGCAAGTCGAGCCTGATCCGGCTCGCGGCGGGGCTGCTTCGGCCGGCCGCGGGCAATGTGCGCCGCGCCGAGGCGGCGCTGGCCGACGAACGGCTCGCGCTCGACGAGCGGCAGCGACTCGGCGACGCGCTCGCTTTCTGGGCGGCGAAGCCCGCGCCCGGAATCGAGGCGATGGGCCTGGCCCATCTCGTCGAGCTGCCGGTGCGGATGCTTTCCGCCGGCCAGCGCAAGCGCGCGGCGCTGGCCCGGGTCGTCGCCGGCGGCGCGCCCTTGTGGCTTCTCGACGAGCCCGCCAACGGCCTCGACGATGACGGCAGGGCGCGGCTCGAAGCGGCGATGGCGGCTCATCGGGCGGCGGGCGGAGCGATCCTCGCCGCCACCCATCAGCCGCTCGGCCTGCCCGGCGCGGCGACGGTGGCGCTCGGATGATCGCTTTGATCCTGCGCGAGCTGCGCCTCGCCGCAAGCGGCGGCGCGGCGTTCCTCCCGTTGATCTTCTTCCTCCTGGTCGCCACCCTCTTCCCGTTCGCGGTCGGGCCGGACGGGCCGCTGCTCGCCCGCACCGGCGGCGGCGCGCTCTGGATGGCGGCTTTGCTCGCGGCGCTGCTGCCGGTCGACCGGCTGGTCGAGCCGGACCGGGCCCAGGGCGTGCTCGACCAGCTTTTCCTGCGCGGCGTTGGCGAGGAGAGCGTCGCGGCCGCCAAGCTGATCGGCCACTGGCTGAGCTTCGGGCCGCCGCTGATGCTCGCCGCTCTGCCGGCGGCGGCGCTGATGAAGCTGCCGAAGGAGGTGCTGATCCGGCTCGAGCTCGGGCTGCTGATCGGCACGCCCGGGCTCGCCGCGCTCACCCTCGGCGTCGCCGCTCTAACAGCGGGCCTGCGCCGCGGCGGCGCGCTCGCCGGCCTGCTGATGCTGCCGCTCGCCGTGCCGCTGCTGATCTTCGGCGCCGGCTATGTCGAGCGCGGCAATGACAGCGGCGCGCTTCACCTGCTCGGCGCGGTGTCGCTGCTGCTGCTCGCCGGCGCGCCGTTCGCGGCGGGGGCGGCGATCAGGGCGAGCCGCGACTAAAGCGACCAGCGCGCGAAGATCGCCGTCGGCAGGAGCAGGCCGCGCGCCTCCTCCCTGACCGCCATGTCGCCGCATTCGACCCGGCCGCCCAGGTCGCCAAGCGCCTGGCCGAGCAATTCGCCGATCGCCAGCGCCGACATGCGCACCGCATAGACGGTGAGGACGAGGAAGCGGCTATCGGAGTCGAGCAACTTGCGGCAATCGGCGATCAGGGCGGGCAAGCCCTCCTCGAGCCGCCAGATCTCGCCCGCCGGGCCGCGGCCGAACTTCGGCGGATCGAGGATGATGCCGTCGTAGCGCCGACCGCGCCTTACTTCGCGCGCGGCGAACTTGGCGGCGTCGTCGACCAGCCAGCGGATCGGCCGGTCTACCATGCCGGACAGCGCCGCATTGGCCTTGCCGGCCTCGACCGATTTCTTCGAAGCGTCGACATGGGTCAGCCGAGCGCCCTTCGCCGCCATCGTCAGAGTGCCGACGCCAGTATAGCCGAATAGGTTGAGTGCCTCGGCGTCGGCGTTCAAGCGTTCGCGCATCCAGGTCCATTGCGGCGCCATGTCGGGAAAGAAAGCGAGGTGGCGGAACGGCGTGCATTGGGCGCGGAAGCGCACCTCCTCCCAGCCCAGCTCCCAGCCCTCGCCCGGCACCGGCCGGGCGAACTGCCAGCGGCCGCCGCCTTCTTCGTCGGAGCCGGGGATGAACTCGCCATCCGCGTCCCACGTCGCCGCGGCCGGCGCCCACAAAGCCTGCGGCTCGGGCCGGACGAACCGGTAGCGGCCGTAGCGCTCGAGCTTGCGCCCGCCGCCCGAATCGACGAGGCCGTAATCGGCCCAGGGTTCGGCGATCAGGGTGGCGAGCGTCATGCCGATACCGTCATCCGGCGAAGGCCGGGATCTCAGAACGGGAAGGCACGGCAATTCTCCCCAAGACCCCGGCCTTCGCCGGGGTGACGGCTCCTCGGGGCGCTCATGCCGCCTTCGCCAGCTTGCCGCCGACGCTGGCGACCGCGCGCGGGCCGGCGAGCATATGGGCGCCGGCCGCCCTGACCTCGTCCAGAGTCACCGAGTCGAGCCTCCCGACGATCTCGGCCGGCTCGACCAGCCGGCCCTCGCGAAGCAGCCGGGTCGCGACATAGCTCGCTTGGCCCCAGCAGCTTTCGAGGCTCATCATCATCCCCGCCTTGGCGAGCGCCCGGGCGCGGCCGAGCTCGGCCGGGGTGACCCGCGCCGCGACTTCGGCGAGCACGCGCTCGGCCTCGGCATGGGCCCAGTTGAGCTGGTCGCTGGCGCAGGCGAGATAGATCCAGAACAGGCCGCAATCGCTGTAGCTCTGCGCCGCCGCGGAGACGGTGTAAGCGAGCCCCTGCTCCTCGCGCAGCGCCTGGAACAGCCGCGACGAGGCGCCGGTGCCGGCGACGTCGGCGAACAGCTGGGCGGCATTGGCGTCGGCATCGTTCCAGGCCGGGGCCGGCATCGCGAAGGCGAGATGCGCCTGGCTGCCCTTGCGCCGCTCGGCGCGGCGGCCGCCGGCGAAAAGGCCGGGCTCGAGCGCCGCTGCCGGGCACGGCGCCATGTCGCCGAACGCGGCCGCGGCGAGATCGACCAGCCGGTCATGGTCGAGCTTGCCGGCCGCGACCAGGATCAGCCGGTTCGGCGCATAATGGCCGGCGAGCCAGGCGTGGAGATCGTCGACCCGGATTTCCTGAACGCTTTCTTCGTTGCCGAGCACCGACCGTCCCATCGCCTGGCCGGGGAAGGCCGCTTCCTGGAGATGATCGAAGACGAGGTCGCCGCCGATGTCGCGCGCCTCCCACAGCTCCTGGATCACCACCTTCTTCTCGAGCTCGAGATGCCTGGCCTCGAAATGCGGCCGGCGGACGAGATCGGCGATCAGCCCGACCCCCAAAGGCAGGTCAGGCGCCAGCAGGCTGGCATAGAAAGCGGTCAGCTCGCGGTCGGTCGAGGCGTTGAGGTCGCCGCCGACATCCTCGACCGCCTCGCTGATCTCGCGCGCCGAGCGCCCGCCCGCGCCCTTGAACACCATATGCTCGAAGAGATGGGCGACTCCGTTGAGGCGAGCGCTCTCGTGGCGCGAGCCGGTCTCGGCATAGAGGCCGACGGCGACGGTCTCGACGCTCTGCATCGCCCGGCTGGCGACGCGCAGGCCGTTGGGGAGGGTGGTGAGCTGCATCATCGCCGGCGATTTAGGCGCTCAGGGCTCCGGCGGCAAATCCCTGCCCCGCTTCTTCAGCGCGAGCAGGTAGATGATGGCCGCCGCCGCGGCGAAGAAGAACCATTGCCAGGCGTAGAGGCGATGATTGTTGGGAATCGATTCGATCGTCGCGGCCGCGCTCGGCGCCAGCGGCGGGATGGCGGTGGCGGCCGCGAGCATGATCGGGCCGTCCTCCCCGACTGCGCCGAGGCGGCCGGCGACGAGGCCGCGAAGCGAGAGGCGGCGCACGGCGTCGGGTCGGTCGGCCCAGCCGGCGTTGATCCGGATTCGCCCGGCCAGCCCTTCGGCGCCCGGGCGGCACGGAATGAGATAGACCTGGCCGACCGCATCGCCGGCGCTTCGGCCGGCGCGGACCTCGGGCTCGGCGTCGCGGACATCGCAGGTGATCAGCGCCCGGCGGAAGGCGAGCGGGGGCAGGGTCGCCGGATCATTGTCGAGCAGCGGGTCGAGATCGAGCGCGGGCATGGTCGATGCGATCGCATATTCGGCGAGCAGGCGCTCCTTCCATTCGGCGCGCCGCAGCTGCCAGAGGCCGAGCCCGATCATCGTCGCCACCGCCAGCGCAACGACGATCGTCGGAATGATGGGCAGCCTTCTCATCCGTCCCCCGCGATCCGCCCTTCGCGGGCGCGGTGCCGATACTCGAGCGCGAGCAGAAGCGCCTTGCTGACCCGCAGCAGCCCCAGGGTGAGCAGGGTCGCCAGCGGCAGCCAGAGCAGGACGTGGAGCCACCAGGGCGGCGACGCGCCGAGCTCGAGCGCGATGGCGAGCGCCACGACGATGCCGCCGACAATGAAGATCAGGAAGGCGGCCGGCCCGTCGCCGACATTGAAGCCGGCATAATCGAGCCCGCAGGCGCGGCATCTGGGCGCGAAGGCGGCGAGGCCGGCGAACAGGGTCCGGTTGCCGCAGCGCGGGCAAAGGCCCCGCACGGCGACGGCTAGGGGCGAAGGCTCTTTCATCTCGTCACCCCAGCGCAGGCTGGGGTCCAATCGGAATCGGTGTCACCAAGGCCGTTTGGATGCCAGCCTTCGCTGGCATGACGGGGTTCGGCGAACGCCTAGTGATACGCCGCGCCCCAGCCGCCCCAGACGTAGATGCACAGGAACAGGAACAGCCAGACGACGTCGACGAAATGCCAGTACCAGGCGGCCGCCTCGAAGCCGAAATGCTGCCGCGGGGTGAAATGGCCCTTATAGGAGCGGACCAGGCACACGATCAGGAAGATGGTGCCGACGATGACGTGAAAGCCGTGGAAGCCGGTCGCCATGAAGAAGGTCGAGGAATAGATGTTGTCGGTGAAGCCGAACGGGGCGTTGGCATATTCATAGGCCTGGATCGAGGTGAACAGCAGGCCGAGCCCGATCGTGCACCACAGTCCCTTGATCAGCCCGTCGCGGTGATTGTGGATCAAGGCATGGTGCGCCCAGGTCACCGTGCAGCCCGAGCAGAGCAGGATCAGCGTGTTGAGCAGCGGCCAGCCGAACGGATCGAGCACGTGCATGCCCTCGGGCGGCCAGACTCCGCCGACGCTCTCCGCGCCGGAGGGAAAGAGCGAGGCGTTGAAATAGGCCCAGAACCAGGCGACGAAGAACATCACCTCGGACGCGATGAACAGGATCATTCCGTAGCGCAGGTGGAGCTGGACGATCGGCGTGTGATCGCCGCCATGCGCCTCGCGGATCACGTCGGCCCACCAGCTGAACATGGTGAAGGCGACGCCGAGCACGCCGGCGATGATCACATAGGTGCCGGTCGGATTGTTGTGCATCCACATCACCAGCCCGCCGAACATCGCCAGCGCCGAAAGGGCGCCGATCAGCGGCCAGATGCTGGGATTGACGATATGATATTGGTGGGTCTTCGCTCCGGCCATCTCGTGTCCTTCGTTTCGTCCGTCATCCCGGCGAATGGGTCTCTAACTTCCGCTTCCGTCCCGGTCCACTGGGTAAAAGGTGTAGGAAAGGGTGATCTCGCTGATGTCGCGCGCGTCGGGATCGTCCATGATCCGCGGGTCGACGTAGAAGACGACCGGCATCGACACCTCCTGGCCCGGGCGCAGCGTCTGCTCGGTGAAGCAGAAGCACTGGACCTTGGTGAAATATTGCCCGGCCTGGCTCGGCGTCACGTTGAACGTGGCGGTGCCGGTGACTGGACGGTCCGAAAGGTTGCGCGCCTCGTAGAGCGCGATGTTGCGGGCGCCGATCGCGACGTTGCGGCGGGCGTCGACCGGCTCGAAGCGCCAGGGCAAGGCGCGGGAGGTGTTGGCGTCGAAGCGGACCGAGATCATCCGCCCGGTGGCGCCGGGGGCCTCGCCGCCAATCGCCATTCGGGTCGTGCCGCCGAAGCCGGTGACCTGGCAGAAGATCCGGTAGAGCGGCACGCTGGCGAAGGCGAGCCCGGTCATGCCGCAGACGAGCAAGGCGGCGAGCAGGGCGGTGCGCGTCTTGCGCGTCATCCCGCGATGCTCATCTTGGTGATAGTGATCGCGTAGATCAGCACCACGAAGGCTGCGAGCAGCGCCGCCAGGATGATCGCCCGCGTCTTCTGGCGGTGGCGGATCTCGCGCGGGTCGGGTACGGTCATAGCCAGCGGTCAATGACCAGCGCGCCGAACAGGGCGAAGAGATAGAGGATCGAGAAGGCGAAGAGCTGCTTCTCCGGCTTCATCGCCTTGGGTTCGGTCGCCCGGTTGGCCAGGACGCGCAGCGCCAGCGCGAGGAAAACGAGGCTCAAGGCGGCGGCGGCGAGGCCGTAGACCGGCCCGGCGAGGCCTAGCGCCCAGGGCGCGACAGCGGCCGCGGCCATCGGCAATGTGTAGAGCAGGATCTGGACCCGGGTCGCCCGCGCGCCGGCGACGACCGGCAGCATCGGCACGCCGGCGGCGGCATAATCGGAGCGGACGAACAGCGACAGCGCCCAGAAATGCGGCGGAGTCCACAGGAAGACGATCGCGAACAGGAGGAGCGGCAGAGTCGCGACGTCGCCGGTGACTGCGGCCCAGCCGATCAGCGGCGGGAAGGCGCCGGCGGCGCCGCCGATGACGATGTTCTGCGGCGTCCGCCGCTTCAGCCAGATCGTGTAGACGAAGACGTAGAACAGGATCGTGACGGCGAGGATCGCCGCCGCCAGCCAGTTGGTCGCGACTCCGAGCAGCAGCACCGAGAAGAAGGACAGACCGACTCCGAAATGGAGCGCGGTCTGCCGGTCGAGCCGGCCGGCGGGCAGCGGCCGAGCCGCGGTTCGCTTCATCAAGGCGTCGATATCGGCTTCATACCATTGGTTGAGCGCCGCCGCCGCGCCCGCGCCGAGCGCGATGCAGAGCACCGCCGTGAAGGCGAGCACCGGATGGATCGGCCCCGGCGCCATGAGCAGGCCGGCGAGGCCGGTGAAGACGACGAGCGTCATCACCCTGGGCTTGGTCAGCGCCAGGAGGTCGCGCCAGTCGGCGGGGAGGGCGGAGGTGTTGAGCGTCGTTGTCGTCATAAGTCCCGTTCGTCGCCCCGGCGAAGGCCGGGGTCCCAGGTCAAGAAGTCACGGTCCTTCCCACCGAGATCCCGGCCTGCGCCGGGATGACGGCTGCGCCTTCAATCCACCTTCGGCAGCGTCTCGAACTGGTGGTAGGGCGGCGGGCTCGACAGCGTCCATTCGAGCGTCGTCGCGCCTTCGCCCCACTGATTGTCCGGCGCCTTCCGACCCGCCATCAGCGACCAGAAGACGTTGAGGAAGAAGAAGACCATGCCGACGGCCATCAGGATGTAGCCGTAGGTGGCGATCCAGTTCCAGTCGGCATAGGCGTCGGCATAATCGGGCACGCGCCGCTGCATGCCGTCCATCCCCAGGAAGTGCATCGGGAAGAACAGCACGTTGACGCCGATGAAGAAGGTCCAGAAGTGGAGCTGGCCGAGCAGCTCGTTATAGCTCTTCCCCCACATCTTCCCGAACCAGTAATACCAGCCCGCGAACAGCGAGAAGACCGCGCCCAGCGACAGGACATAGTGGAAATGCGCGACCACGTAATAGGTGTCGTGCATCACCGTGTCGACGCCGGCATTGGCGAGGACGACGCCGGTGACGCCGCCGACGGTGAACATGAAGATGAAGCCCAGCGCCCAGAGCATCGGCGTCTGGAAGGTGAGGGACCCGCCCCACATCGTCGCGATCCAGGAGAAGATCTTGATGCCGGTCGGCACCGCGATCACCATCGTCGCGGCGGTGAAGTACATCTTGGTGTTCACGTCCATGCCGACGGTGAACATGTGGTGGGCCCAGACGATGAAGCCGATCACGCCGATCGCCACCATCGCATAGGCCATGCCGAGATAGCCGAAGATCGGCTTGCGGCTGAACGTCGCGATCACCTGGCTGACCATGCCGAAGCCCGGCAGGATCATGATGTAGACCTCGGGATGGCCGAAGAACCAGAACAGGTGCTGGTAGAGGATCGGGTCGCCGCCGCCGGCCGCGTCGAAGAAATGGGTGCCGAAATTGCGGTCGGTGAGCAGCATCGTGATCGCGCCTGCGAGCACCGGGAGCGCCAGCAGGAGCAGGAAGGCGGTGACCAGGATCGACCAGACGAAAAGCGGCATCTTGTGCAGCGTCATGCCCGGCGCGCGCATGTTGAAGATGGTGGTGATGAAGTTGATCGCGCCGAGGATCGAGCTCGCGCCGGCGAGGTGGAGCGCGAAGATCGCCATGTCGACCGAGGGGCCGGGCGAGCCGATCGTCGACAAGGGCGCGTAGACCGTCCAGCCGACGCCGGCGCCGAGGCCGGTCCCGCCGGGCACGAACGAGCTGCCGAGCAAGAGGATGAAGGCCGGCGGCAGCAGCCAGAAGCTGATGTTGTTCATCCGCGGGAAGGCCATGTCGGGAGCGCCGATCATGATCGGCACGAACCAGTTGCCGAAGCCGCCGATCATCGCCGGCATGACCATGAAGAAGACCATGATCAGGCCGTGCGCGCTGACCAGAACGTTCCACATGTGATGCGCTTCGTCGATCGACGCCGCGGGCATGCCGAGCAGGGAATGGAGCGAGTTCGCCCACGCGCCGAGATACTGGATGCCGGGCTCGGCCAGCTCGGCGCGCATCAGTCCGGAAATGGCGCCGCCGATGATGCCGGCGGTGACCGCGAAGATCAGATAGAGCGTGCCGATGTCCTTGTGGTTGGTCGACATGAACCAGCGGACGAAGAAGCCCGGCTTGTGGTCGGCGTCGTGATGCGCGTCGTGGCCGTGGGCGGCCTCGAAATGGACGGCGTTCGCGGTGGTGTCGGTCATCTTGGTCTGGCCGCCTTAATTGCTGGGTGCGCTTTGGTTGGTGGTCGCCGGGGTGTCGGCGGCCGCGACAATGTTGGCGGGCGCCGGAGTCGCCGCCGTGCCTTCGCCGGCGGCGACCGTCGGCGGCGCCGCGGCCGGAGCGACGGCGGGGCGGGCGCCCGGCATGGTGCCGCCCTTGGAGGCGACCCAGGCGGCGAAGCGCTCGCGGCTGACCACCTCGACCGCGATCGGCATATAGCCGTGGCGGGCTCCGCAGAGCTCGTAGCAGACGCCGTAATAGACGCCCGGCCGGTCGGCCCGGAACCAGGTCTCGTTGAGCCGGCCCGGCACCGCGTCGATCTTGGCCCAGAAGGCCGGCACGCCCCAGGCGTGAACGACGTCGTTCGAGGTGACGATGACCTTCACCGTCGCTCCGACCGGCACCACCATCCGCTCGTCGACCGCGAGCTGGCGGGGCTCGCGCGTCGCCGCCACCTGATCGTCGGGGATCATGTTGGAAACCAGGCTGATTCCGTGATCGGGATATTCATATTCCCAATACCATTGGTTGCCGATCGCCTTGACGGTGAGATCGGCCGCGGGCGGCGAATATTGGTGGGCGAGGAGCCGGATCGAGGGCACCGCGATAACGACAAGGATCAACACCGGGACCAGCGTCCAGAGCACCTCGAGCGTGGTATTGTGGGTATTGCGCGACGGCGTCGGATTGGCGGCGCGCCGGTAGCGCAGGATCACCCAGGCGAGCAGCGCGAGCACGAACAGCGAGATGATCGTGATCAGCGGCACCAGGATGACATTGTGGAACCATGCGGCTTCGTGGCCGATCGGGCTGACCTGGTCCTGAAGCCCATAGCGGCCGTCGGGCTGCCCGATGCCCGGCGTCGGGGCGGTGCGCGGGACGGCGGGCGCGACCGGAGCCGCGGCATTGGCTACCTCGCCGGCGGCCGGCGCGGCGGCGGTCGGTGCGGGCGCCGCGGCCGTGGCGAGCGCCGCGGCGGGCGCCAGGCCGAAGGCGGCGGCAATGGCGAGCAGCTTGGTGAGAGTCTTCATCTACGCCCCTGTGATCCGCCCCGGCGGGCGGCTGGATTCGAGCGCCCGGGGGGCGCTTGCGGGCGCCTTATAGGCAGGCGAGTGGGGTCGCTCAAGCATGTTCCCGCACGGTGGAACGCTTGAAGCCCAGGGGTCTGTTCCCTATCAGACGACGAGGCTTTTCGATGCGGGGAGAAGGATGACCGAAACCGAGATCCTGGCCGAATTCCGCGCCGCCGGGGCGCTGCTCGAGGGCCATTTCATCCTCTCCTCGGGGCTGCACAGCCCGCGCTATCTGCAATGCGCCCGGGTGCTGATGGATCCGCAGCGCGCCGCCCGCCTCGCCGGGGCGCTTGCGGCGGCGATCCCGGACGAGGTCCGTGCAGACATCGACATCGTCGTCTCGCCGGCGATGGGCGGGATCGTCATCGGCCACGAAATGGGCCGGGCGCTGGGCGTCGAGGCGTTGTTCGTCGAGCGGCCGCAGGGGATTTTCGAGCTTCGCCGCGGCTTCCGGCTGACGCCGGGCCAGCGCCTGCTGCTGGTCGAGGACGTGGTCACCACCGGCCTTTCCTCGCGCGAGGCGATCGCCGCGGTCGGGCAGGCGGGCGGCGAGGCGATCGCCGCTGCCGCCCTCGTCGACCGCTCCGGCGGCAAGGCCGATCTCGGGATCCCCTTCTTCGCGCTGATCCGCCTCGACGTCCCGAGCTACGCCGAAAGCGACCTCCCGCCCGATCTCGCCGGCATCCCCGCCGAAAAGCCCGGCAGCCGGAAGGCCGCGTGAGCGCACCGCTTCGCCTCGGCGTCAATATCGACCATGTCGCGACGATCCGGAACGCGCGCGGCGGCGCCCATCCCGATCCGGTCCGCGCCGCCTTCGCCGCCGCCGCGGCCGGCGCCGACGGCATCACCGCTCATCTGCGCGAGGATCGCCGTCACATCACCGACGAGGATATCGACCGCTTGATGGCGAAGCTCGAAATTCCGCTCAACCTCGAAATGGCCGCGACCGAGGAGATGCTGGCGATCGCTCTCGCCCACCGGCCGCACGCCGCCTGCATCGTCCCCGAGAAGCGCGAGGAACGGACCACCGAAGGCGGCCTCGACGCCGCCGGCCAGCACAATCACCTGGCTTATTATGTCGATAAATTAGGCGCCGCGAACATCCGCGTCAGCCTGTTCATCGAGCCCGATCCCGCGCAGATCGAGGCCGCGATCCGGCTCGGCGCGCCGGTCGTCGAATTCCACACCGGCCGCTACGCCCGTCTCGACGGCGGGGCGCAAGCCGAAGAGTTGAAGCGCATCGCCGACGCGGCCGCTCTGGCGGTGAAGAACGGCATCGAACCCCATGCCGGCCACGGCCTGACCTTCGACAACGTCCAGCCCGTCGCCGCCATTCCCCAGCTCGCCGAATTGAATATCGGCCATTTCCTGGTCGGCGAGGCGATCTTCACCGGCTTCGAGGCGAGCGTGGCCCGGATGCGCGCGCTGATGGACGAGGCGCGGTGATGACGGGCCCCTATCGTCATCCCGGCGAAGGCCGGGATCTCAGGCCGGAAGGTCACGGCGCGCCTCCCCGGGACCCCGGCCTGCGCCGGGGTGACGGCCTGTGGGGGCCGTCATGATCATCGGCCTCGGCTCCGACCTGTGCAACATCGAGCGCATCGCCAATTCGCTCGACCGGTTCGGCGAGCGCTTCGTGAAGCGCGTCTTCACCGAGACCGAGCGCGCCAAGGCGGAGCGGCGCCCGTTCACCCGCGCCGGCACCTATGCCAAGCGCTTCGCCGCCAAGGAGGCCTTCGCCAAGGCGGTCGGCACCGGTTTCAAGCGCGGCGTCTTCATGAAGGATATCGGCGTCGTCAACCTGCCGAGCGGCCAGCCGACCCTGGCGCTGACCGGCGGCGCGAAGGAGAGGCTTGACGCGATGACGCCTCCGGGCCACGCCGCCCATATCCACTTGACGATGACCGACGATCATCCCTTCGCGATGGCCGTCGTGATCATCGAAGCATTGCCCAAGGAGCCCGTATCTTGACCGACAACGACCGCAACGAAGCGGCCGAAACTCCGAGCGAAGTCGTCGCTCCGCCCGCCGCGATCGCAGCGGCGGAGCCCGCCCCGAACACGCCCGCCGCGGCGCCGAAGAAGCCCGGCACCGACTGGTGGGGCGAGATCAAGGCGATCTTCTGGCTGATCCTGGCGGTGCTCGCCTTCCACTCCTTCATCGCCAAGCCCTTCTACATCCCGTCCGAATCGATGATGCCGGGCCTCCTGGTCGGCGATCGGCTGGTGGTCACCAAATATCCCTATGGCTGGTCGTGGGTGTCGCCCAGCTTCCACATATTGCCGCATTTCCAGGGCCGGCTGTGGGGCGAGCTGCCCGAGCGCGGCGACGTCGTCATCGTCACCCCGCCGGGCGAGAGCTCGGACTATATCAAGCGCGTGATCGGCCTGCCCGGCGACACGATCGAGCTGATCGACGGCATCGTCTATCTCAACGGCAACGCGCTGCCGCGCCAGGAGCGGCCACGGACGATGATCCCGGTCGACGCCAACACGCCCTGCATGCCCGACCATTATGGCGATTTCCGAGTCCGCGGGCCGGACGGCGGCACCTATTGCAGCATGCCGGTGTTCCGCGAGACTCTGCCCAACGGCCGGTTCTACGACACGATCGACGTCGGCCATTCGCAGGGCGGCGACGATTTCGCGCGGATCACGGTCCCCGCCGGCCATGTCTTCCTGATGGGCGACAATCGCGACCACAGCGCCGACAGCCGCTTCTCGATCGAGGAGCAGGGCCTCGGCGGTCCGGTTCCCTGGGAGAATATCGGCGGCCGCGCCGAATTCATCACCTTCAGCCTCGACGGCAGCTCGGCCTATTGGAATCCGATCAGCTGGTTCACCGCCCTGCGCGGCGGCCGCGCCGGCACCTCGCTTCACGCGGACCGGGGGCCGCCGCCAAAACAGGAGTAGGGGATGAGCGACGAGCGGGGGGAGCGGGCCGGGCCGATCGAGCTGCGCGATCCGGTGATCCGCCACGAACTGAAGCGGGCCAGCGTCTGGATCGGCCTGGTCCTCGCCGTCGTCGGCATTGATCTTCCTCGCCCAGCCGCTGCTGCTCATCTTCGCCGGCATCGTGCTGGCCGCGATGCTCGACGGCGGCGCGCGCCTGCTCGGCCGGGTGCTGCCGATCGGCCGCGGCTGGCGGCTCGCCATCGTCACCCTGTCGGGGGTCGGCTTCGTCGTCTGGACGATCTACTTCGCCGGCACCGAGCTCGCCGGCGAGGCCGAGCGGCTGCGGGCGACGGTCACCACCCAGATCAACCGAATCCTCGCCTGGGCGAACGAAATGGGCGTGGTCGAAGGCGGCGTCGACGTCGACCAGCTGAGCGGCCAGCTGATGGGCACTCTGGGCCGGCTCGGCATCGCGGTGAGCAGCGCGCTCGGCGCGGTCACCTCGATGGTGATGATCCTGGTGATCGGCATCTTCATCGCCGTCGAGCCCCGGCTCTACCAGCGCGGCGTCGCCTGGATGCTGCCGCTGGAGAGCCGCGACCGCTTCTACCGGACGGCGAGCCGGATGGGCTTCACCCTGCGCCGGCTGATGGCCGGGCCGCCTGCTCGGCATGGCGGTCGAAGGCGTCGGCACCTGGCTCCTGCTGATGATCGGCGGGGTGCCGATGGCGGCTCTGCTCGGCATCCTGACCGGCCTGCTCGCCTTCCTGCCCAATATCGGCGCGATCATCTCGGGCGTGCTGATCGTTCTCGCCGGCTTCTCGGTCAGCGTCGAGGCGGGGCTCTGGGCGATCGGCGGTCTATGTCGTCGTCCAGATCGTCGACGGCTATCTGATCGTGCCCTATGTCGCCAAGAAGACGGTCGACATGGCGCCCGCGCTCGTGCTCGGCGCCCAGCTCCTGTTCGGCGCCCTGTTCGGGCTGATGGGGCTGGCGCTCGCCGATCCGATCGTCGCGATGATCAAGACCGCGCTCGAGCAGAAATCGGTCGAGGACGAAGCCGAAGCCGTGGCGGAGGCGAAGCCGAAACGCGCGGCCGGCCGGCTGAAACGCCGTCGCCCGGCTTGTCGAAGGGCCTTCCTTCCCGGCCTCGACGAAGAGGCTTCGACAGGCTCAGCCGGACGGGAAAGCGATACGGCGGCCGTCGCCATGCCGCGCCCCGGCCCCGGCCCGGGCTGCCTCCGGCGGTCCGGCGCCGGCCGGCGGGGCCGCGCCTCCCGGCGGTGCGGCGCCTTCCGGCGCGCCGCCCTGCTGCTGCATCATCTGCTGCATTTGCTGCATCTGCCACATGCGCCGCGCCGCGTCGGGCGACGATCCGAAGCATCTCGATGTCGAACACCAAAGTGTCGTCGGCGTCGAACGGCGCGCCCGGCGGGATCCGGCCCGGGCCGTAGCCGAGATTGGGCGGGATCCAGAGCCGGTAGCGGCCGCCGGCCTGCGGTCAGCTGTAGGCCTTCGTCGAAGCCGGCGATCAGCCCGACCGGCGGAGTCACCATCGGCTGGCCGCGCGCGGCGCTGCTGTCGAACGTCCGGCCGTCGGCCAGCCGGCCGCTCATAATGGAAGACGAGGACGTCGGTCGGCCGTCGCCCGCGGCCCCTCGCCGGCCTTGAGCACCTGATAGTGAAGCGCCGGTCGCGGTCGTCGTGCGCTGGAACGGCGCGGTCGCCCACCAGGCGAGCGCCGGCCGCGGCGAGCGCAGCAGCAGGATGAGCGCGAGCCACAGCTTGACCACGCTGCCTCTGGCGATCGGGCGAATCGGAACGGCGGTGACGGCGGACATGCGGCTTTCCCCAAACGAGAACAGGCGGCGATGTCTATCGCCGCCCGGTCATCCACTCAACCCGTCAAAGGGTGGGGGGTCAGCGGACGCCGTCGCGCTCCGCCCGCTTGCGCTCGAGCTTGCGCGCCCGGCGGATCGCGGCGGCGCGCTCGCGGGCGCGCTTCTCCGACGGCTTCTCGTAATGGCGGCGCAGCTTCATCTCGCGATAGACGCCCTCGCGCTGCAGCTTCTTCTTGAGCGCCCGCAGCGCCTGGTCGACATTGTTATCGCGAACGATGATTTGCATAAAAGCTCGTCACTCTTTTCCGTTTAGGCGAAATCATCAGAAATGGATTCGCCGCGAGACGAAGCCCGCGGCGCAGGGGCGTGCCCCTAGCAGGACACGTCCCCTGGCGCAAGCCTCAGCGCCCGGCGGCGCGGCGGCGGCTGTCGCCCATCGGCTTGACCGCCGAGGCGTAGCGGCCGCGGCCGCGCTGGGCGCGCTGCGGCGCGGAAGCGGCGCTCGCGCGTTCCTCCTCGCGCCGTTCCTCGCGCGACGGCTCGGGCGGCGGCGGTCGCGGGTCGCCTTGATCCGGTCCGCCTCGGCGGTGAAGTTGGCCGGCAGCGGCACCACCTCGATCTGCTGACGGGTCAGCTTCTCGATGCCCTTGAGATAGGCCCGCTCGTCCGGCGCGCAATAAGCGATGGCGACTCCGGCGGCGCCGGCCCGCGCCGTCCGCCCGATGCGGTGGACATATTGCTCGGAGACGTTGGGCAGCTCGAAATTGATCACGTGGCTGACGCCGGAGACGTCGATGCCGCGCGCGGCGATGTCGGTCGCGACCAGGATCTTGGCCTTGCCGCCCTTGAACTCGGCCAGCGCCCGCTCGCGCTGCGGCTGGCTCTTGTTGCCGTGGATCGCGTTGGCCGGGATGCCGCTGCCGGCGAGCAGCTTCACGACCCGGTCGGCGCCGTGCTTGGTGCGGGTGAAGATCAGCACCCGGTCCATCGAGCCGCGCTCGGAAAAGCCGACGCGCAGCATCATCGTCAGCAAGGCCTGCTTCTCGTTCTGCTGGACGAAGGTGACGTACTGGTCGACCCGCTCGACCGTGGTCGCCGCGGGCGCGACCGAGACCTGCGGCCGGATCGGTCAGGAACTTGTCGGCCAGCTCCTTGATCGCCTTCGGCATGGTCGCCGAGAAGAACAGGGTCTGGCGCTTCGCCGGCAGCAGCCGGACGATCTGCTTGAGCGCGTGGATGAAGCCGAAATCGAGCATCTGGTCGGCCTCGTCGAGGACGAGGATCTCGACCTCGTGCGAGGGTGAGGTAGCGCTGCTCGATCAGGTCGATCAGCCGGCCGGGCGTGGCGACGAGCACGTCGACGCCGCGCGCCACGTCCTGCCGGTTCTTGCCGACCGAGGTGCCGCCGAACACGGTGGCGACCTTGAGCTGCGAGAAGCGCGAATAGGCGCGGGCGCTCTCGGCGATCTGGCTGGCCAGCTCGCGGGTCGGGGCGAGGACGAGCATCCGGCAGGCGCGCGGGCCGGCCCGGCGGTCGGACTGGCGCAGCCGGTCGATCGACGGCAGCATGAAGGCCGCGGTCTTGCCGGTGCCGGTCTGGGCGATGCCGAGCAGGTCGCGGCCCTTGAGGAGGGTCGGAATGGCCTGCGTCTGGATCGGGGTCGCGTCGCTTATAATCCTTGAGCGCGAGCGCCTGAAGGACGGGCTGCGACAGCCCGAGGGATTGGAATGACATTGGAATAAACTCACAAATTATGCGGCGCAGCGCGCAGCCGTAATGGCGCGCGGATACGCGGCGGGTTCTGGCAACCCGCGTGAAAAGGGAAACCTTGGGAAAATTACGAAGCGGAGCCGGGGCGGTTGACCCGCCTGTTCACGCTGCATGACGCCTCGCTGAGGGGACATATGCATGCTGCAGTGCAAAAAGTCAATGAGGCTCGGGGTCGGACCGTGGTGATCCCCTCCCGCTCGCTCGCTAGCACCAGGCGCCGTTGTCGCCGGACTTGGTCTGGTACCGGTGAAGCCCCTGGCCCGTCGGGTCGGTGCAGCCGGCCAGCGCGACGCCCTCGCGGGCCTTCCACTTGCCGTCGCTCCGGCGCTCGCCGGACAGCTTGAACGCAAAAGTCTTCTTCTCCATCACACATCCTCCATACACGTCATCTCGATTTTGGATGCAAACCGATCCATAATAGAGACACGCCAACCAGGCGAGTAGACGCTCGCCGACGACTCGAATTGCACTTGAATCTGGCTTTAACAACCGGCTTTTGTTCTTATCAGGAAGCGTTGCGACGTGGCGTTGTCTGTCCGGGCTGAACGCCATTGTTTGGATTTAATACCGTAGCATTACGGTATCGCGCGAAAACGTGGATGATGTTGTGTCCTTCGCCGCGATGAGCGGATCGTCCCTCTCGATCGGCCGAGGCCTGGGTCGCGGCCCGCATCGCCGGCTTGCTGTGGCCGCGCGACGCCCCAGCGCGCGCCGGCGGACACCGGCTCGACGCAATGATCCGCGGGCAACCGGTCGAGGTTAAGCCGGAACGGCCGGCCTCCCCCGCCGCTATCTTCGGCGCGATCATGTCGGCATGAAGGTCGCCGCGGTGGTGGCGATCAGCGCTTGGTCATCGGACTGGGGCTGCGCCGGCTGACGCTGATTAGCACCAGTAGCCGTTGTCATTCAGGTACCAACTGGTGCTCGCTCTATAAGCTTCCTCGCTGTCCACCCAGGTGCAGCCGGCGAGCGATACCCCGTCGCGGGCCCTCCACTTGCCGTCGCTGCGTCGCTGATCGGACAGCTTGAACGCGAAAGTCTTCTTCTCCATGGCATCCTCCATAACGATCATTCTATTATGGACGGGATCCAGTCCATAAAGGAGATGATCAACAAGGCGAGTTGAGTCCCCGCCGACCTCTGGCGTCGCATTTAAATTTTACTTTATCAAGCTGAGAACATTCCTATAATCCGGCATTGCGATGTGGCGGTTTCTAGTCGAGGCGAACGCCGCGACTTCTGAATTTCATACCATATTCTCCGGGTAGGCAGTGGATTCCTCGATGATGTCGCTTCTTTCTCCGCCATGACCGGGCCGTCGCGCTCTGGATCCGCCGAAGCCTGGGCCACGGCCGTCTCGCCGGCCTGGTGTGGCCGCGCGGCGACCTTCGCGGAAAAGAGTGACAGTCACTATTTTTGCGGCAAAGGTCGCCTCTTGTTCTGGTAAGGAATATCCCTTACATATCGTGCGAGAATCGAGGGTGCCATGCTGATCGAGGAGAAAAGCACGCTCACCGCCAAGGGCCAGACCACCGTCCCCAAGGCGGTGCGCCAGGCGCTCGGCATTCGCGCGGGCGACCGGATCGCGTTTCGCGTCGACAAGAGCGGCAAGGTCAGTCTGACCCGGGACGAGGCTCCCGACGAGACCTCCGCGGTCGATGCCTTCCTCGCCTTCCTCTCCAACGACATCAAGCGGCGGCCGGAGGCGGTCGCGCCGATGCCGGATGAGGCCGCGGAGCGGATGCGCGCCCTCACCCGCGGGGTCGACGTCGATCTCGACGGCGATTTCGGGAACGCCACGAGCCTTTAGATGGCGGTCGTCAATGGCTGGACGCTGTACGAGCATCCGGCCTTCGCGGGCCAGCGCGGAAAGCTTCAGGGCGCGGTCGAAGCCGCGCGGGCGAAAGATCCCGAGGGCTGGCGGAGCAGCGACGACGCGAAGCTACTCGCCGCCATCGCCCGGCTGACGCTGGACATCATCCCGGCCGATCCGGGCGCGGCTCAATTCCGCCAGGGCGGCACGCTGGGCAAGGCGCGCAAGCACTGGTTTCGAGCGACGTTCGGCAATGGCCGCTATCGGCTCTTCTACCAGTTCAACTCGCCGGCGAAGGTGATCATCTACGCCTGGGTGAACGACGAAGCCACGCTGAGGACCTATGGCGGCAGGCACGATGCCTATGCCGTCTTCAAGGCGATGCTCGACAAGGGCAATCCGCCGGATTCGTGGAGCGACCTGGCCAAGGCTGTCGGCATCGGTGCCGATAAAGGCGGCGGCGGCACGAAGCGGCGGCGGTGACGAAAGAGCGCTGGGGAACGTAAAAAGAACTTCACTAGAACAAAAAGATCTGTCATTCTGCCCGGATGGCCGACTCGCACCCCCTGCCGCCCCGGCTGATCGCCATCCTCCAGGATATGCCGCTGGAGCAGCTCGCCTTCATTCCCGTCCCGGTCCGCGCCCGCCACGACGGCTGGACCAGGGTCCGCCAGCAGGGCTTCATCCTTCGCCTCGCGCTCTGCGGCTGCGTGACTCTGGCGGCCAGCGGCGTGGGGATGACCAAGGCGAGTGCCTATCGCTTGCGCGAGCGGCCCGGCGCGGACAGCTTCGCGGAGTCGTGGGATCGGGCGCTGGGCTGGGGCCAGGATCGCGCCATCGACGTCGGACTCGAACGGTCCTTGTGCGGCGAGATGGTGCCGATCGTTCGCGACGGCCGCTGCGTCGGAATCCGCCATCGCCACGACAACCGGCTGATCATGACCGTGCTCAACGCGCTGGACCGCCGCGCCGCCCGCCATCCGCTCGGCTACGACCCCGTCCAGGCGTTCGAGCGCGCCCTCGCGGCGCTCGGCCCGAACCCGACACCGACTGAAAACAAAGGAATCTTACGGGCGGGATGAGTAACTTTGGTATACTTCCAGGCGGCGTTCGCAGCCTCCAGCCCGCCTCGCGCCGGATGCGGCCCGACCAGCGCCCCCCAGGCGACGAAAGCGGCATAAGCGAGGAAGGCGGACGTCCATTCGGATCGCGGCGCTCCGCAGCGCGGCGGAGGCGAAGCGAGGGGCCGCCGGTCCGCCCGGAGCCCCTCGCCGGCGCGCTAGCACCAGGCGCCGTTGTCGCCGCTCTTGGTCTGGTAGCGGTGAAGCCCCTGGCCCGTCGGGTCGGTGCAGCCGGCCAGCGCCACGCCCTCGCGGGCCTTCCACTTGCCGGTCTCGCTCCTGTCCGCCAGCTTGAACGCGAAGGTCTTCTTTTCCATGACATCCTCCATAAACAATCATATCCATTATGGATGTCGCTTGATCCATAGCAGAAATGACCAACACACGCGAGTCCCTGCTCGCCTCAGCTTGGATTGCACTTGCCAATTGTTTTATCAAGCGCGCCGAGTTCTTATGGAGTTAGTCTGCGACACGGCGTTATCCATGCGAGCCGAATAACCGAGCTTCGCAACAACACCGTATAATCCCGGTATCTCGAACGGAGACCTTTAAGGGGGGACCGGCGGCTAGGCGGCCCGCTCGTGAGCGGCGCGGACGCTTTCGAGCAGTACGTCCTGGCGGTGCTGCTTCTCGACCGCCTCGGCGCCGCCGCGGGTCTCGTGGAACAGGTCGAGCGCCTTCAGCTCATTGTCCGCCGAGCGGCCGGGTGGCGAGGTCGGTGTAGCTGTAGCGGTCCGGGATCGGCGAGAACGCGCTTCAGCAGCGCCTTCTCCCGGCGGAAGCCGCGCCAGTAGCTCAGCAGCTTGCGCGCCGTCTCGATGGCGAATTTCGGATAGAAGAGGAGCGCCGGCTCGAGCGGCAGGGTCGGGCGGCGCGAGCGGCGGCGCTTGCGGCGGACCACTCCGCCCTCCAGCGTGTGGACGCCCTCATTCTCGTAGAGCATCCGGAACTCGTTCAGATATTGCAGCGCCTTGTTCGGCCGGCCGCCCTCGCAGCCGCGCGTGGCGCCGGGTCACCGTCTCCATATGCTCCCAGGTGAAATAGGCGGCCCAGGCGGCCTTGTAGGTTTCCTCCCATTCCGCGTCGGACATCGTGTCGTGGTGCGAGACGCGGTGGTGGAGGTCGTATTTGTTGAGGTCGGGGTCCATCCACTCGCCCGCCTCGTGCATCTTCTGATGGTCCTCCGATCCCGGCAGCGGCGTCAGGAAGAAGAATTCGAGGATGTCGACGGGGAGCTCGCGCTTGATGATCTCGATGTCGCGCAGGATCGATTCCTTGGTGTCGGCCGGGAAGCCGAGGATGTAGCCGGCCAGAGTGAAGATGCCCTTTTCGTGCCACTGCTGGATCATGTGGCGATATTCGGTGATCTTGTTCTGGCGCTTGTTGGCGGCGAGCAGATTGTCCGGGTTGATGTTCTCGAGGCCGATGAACGCGCGCATCACGCCGGCGCGCTTGGCCTTGTCGATGAAATTGGGGATGCGATGGCAGAGCGTGTCGACCTGGATGGTGAGGTTGGCCTTCAGCCCCTCTTCCTCGTTGAGCTTGATCAGCCGGTCGAAGAACTCCTCCCAGTGGCGGTTGCGGGCGAGATTGTCGTCGGTGACGAAGAAGGCCTTGATCCCCTGGGCGAGATTCTCGCGGACGATCCCTTCGAGGTCGTCTGCGGTGCGGAAGCGGCTCTTGCGGCCCTGGACGTTGATGATGGTGCAGAAGCTGCACTGGAACGGACAGCCGCGCCCCAGATCGAAGCTCGACCATTGCCCGGAATTGCGATCCAGGCACTCCTTCGGCATCCACGGATAGGGGACGCCGGCGATGCTCGGCAGGTCCTTGAGGTAATTGTAGATCGGCTTGAGCTCGTCGTTCCAGGCGTCGACGAACAGCCGGTCGAGCCGCCCCTCCTCGGCTTCGCCGGCGAACAGCGAGCAGCCGATGTCGAGCGCCTGCTGGATTTCGGGCGGGATTTCCTTGAGCATCGAGAGGCAGCCCGAAACGTGGAAGCCGCCGATCACCACCGGCAGGCCGGCGGCGCGGAACTCGCGGGCGAGGTCGAGCGCATGGTGGAACTGGTTGGACTGGACGCCGACCAGTCCGATCAGCGCCTTCGCGCCGCGCTTCTGGATGTCGCGGATGATCCTGGCCGGGACGACATGCTGGTTGCACTCGTCGATCGGCACCAGGTTGAAGCGGACGTCCGGCCCGAGCACCTCCCGCGCCGCGGCGTCGCGGGCGAGGCCGTTCAGCGCGGCGAGCGAGTTGGACGGCAGGATCGTTCGCCACCAGACGATCGGATAGCCGTCGTCGTCATAATGCGACGGCTTGATCATCACGAAGTCGAACTGCTCGGTCTTTTCCCCCATGGCCGAGGCTCATAGGCGATTTGCAGGCCGAGTCCCAGCCCCCGCGCCTGTCCGGAAGCGGACGCGGAAAATGTCCGCATTCGAACGGCCTCGCGCCCGCTCGCCGGCGGCCACAGAGGCGATCGGATGGCGCGAAGCTTGCATCGCGGGCTCGAAATCGAACGGAGATCCCAAATGCGCCTCACGCTCGCCATCGCCGCCCTCGCCCTCATTCCCGGTTCCGCCTGCGCCCAGCCCGGCATCGCCGCCGCCCAGGCGTCGGGCACGCTCAACTGGGAGATCGAGGGCTCGGGCGAGCCCGGCCGGGTCCAGCTCGAGATCAGCCGCCGGTCGGGCAACAGCCACTGGACGGTCGGCCGAACCGTCGACGCCGCGTCGCTCCAGGGGCTGAGCCCGGCCGAGCTCGCCGGCGACGGCGGCCCGGTCCGCTTCCGGATCGCCCGCGACGCCGGCACGCTCGACTGCGCCGGAATGGTCCGCCGCGGCCGCGGCACCGGCGACTGCAGCTTCGCCGCCGATCCGCGCTTCGCCGCCGCTCTGGCCGAGCGCGGCATCGGCCGTCCCACGGTGGACGAGCAATTTTCGATGGCGATGCACGATATCGGCCTTGCCTATGTCGACGAGGTCCGGCGCCAGCATTACGACACGCCGACCGCGGCCGAGCTTGCCCAAGCCGGCGGTCACGGCGTCACCATGGATTATCTGCGCGGCATGGCAGGCCATGGCTATCGCGTCGGCCGCCTCTCCTCGCTGATCCGGATGCGCGATCACGGCGTCACCCCTGACTATGTCGCCGCGCTCGCCCGCCACGACGTCCGCGATATCCCGCCGGACGAGATCGTCCGGCTGCGCGATCATGGCGTCCAGGCCGAATTCGTCGGCGAGCTTCGCCAGCTCGGCTATCGCCGCCTTTCCACCGCGGAGATGATCCAGCTGCGCGATCACGGCGTCTCCGCCGATTATGTCCGAACGCTCGCTCGGAACGGCATCAGCGACATTCCGCCCAATGAGCTCACGCGCATGCGCGATCATGGCGTCACGCCCGGCTTCGTGGTGGCGCTACGCGCCGCCGGCTACCGCTTCGGCACCGAAGAGATCGTTCGGATGCGCGATCATGGCGTCAACGAATCCTATGTCGGCGAGCTCCGCCAGCTCGGCTATGCCGACATCGCCGCCGACGAGATCGTCCGGCTGCGCATCCATGGCGTCACCCCGGATTTCATCCGCCGCGCCAATGCCGCAGGCCGCCGCTCGCCGGAGGAGCTGGTCCGGCTGCGGATCGGCGGCTGATCAGTCGTCGAGCGGGCCGAAGCTCGGTTCGGTCTTGCCGAGCCGCGCCCTGATCGCCTCGGTCAGATCGGCGCTGACCAGAGTGGCGGCGTTCCACAAAGCGACGTCGCGAAGCCCTTCCTCGACCGGCGCGGCCGCGGCTGTGGTTGAGGCTCTTCTTGGCGCCGGCGACGGCGAGCGGCGACTTGGCGGCGATCGTCCGGGCGAGCGCCAGGCCGGCGGCGATCGCGGCGTCGCGGTCGGCGGCGACCTGGTTGACGAGGCCGTAGCGCGCCGCTTCCTCGGCGCCCATCCGGCGGCCGGTATAGGTGAGTTCGCGAAGCACGCCCTGGGGCAGGAGATAGCCGAGCCGCTGCAGCGTGCCGAGATCGGCGGTGATGGCGACGTCGACCTCGGCGATCTGGAAGAAGGCGTCGGCGCTGGCCACCCGAAGGTCGCAGGCGCCGGCGAGATCGACTCCGGCGCCGATGCAGCCGCCGTGGATCGCGGCGATCACCGGCGCGCGCGCCTGCTCGACCGCGCTGAACGCGTCCTGCAGCCATTCGATATGGCGCAGCCGCGCCTCGGCGGCCCGGCCCGGATCCTGGTTCGCCGGGAATTGCTCGCGAGGCATAATCGAGGTCGAGCCCGGCGGTGAAATGCCTGCCCCGGCCCGAAAGCAGGATCGCCCGCACCGCCGGATCGCGGCCGAGCGCGCGGAACGTGTCGCCGATCGCCGGCGAACATGGCCTTGTCCATGGCGTTGAACTTGTCCGGCCGGGCAAGCTCGACATGGGCGACGCCGCTTTCGATCTCGACCGCGATCCGCTCGCTTCCCATCGTCTCCGCTCCGCCCTTAGAGCCGCGCCATGACCCGCTTTACCGTGAACGGCCAGCCCGTCCACTACCGGATGGACCCGGCGACTCCGTTGCTCTGGGCGTTGCGGGACGCCTCCAACCTCACCGGCACCAAGTTCGGCTGCGGCACCGGCCATTGCGGCGCCTGCATCGTCCATGTCGACGGCAATGCGGTGCGCAGCTGCCGGGTGCCGATCGCCCAGCTCGAAGGGAGCTTCGTGACCACCATCGAGGGCCTGTCGCGCGACCGCTCGCACCCGGTTCAGCAGGCCTTCGCCGCCGACATGGTTCCGCAATGCGGCTATTGCATCCCCGGCGTGATCATGGCGGCCTCGGCCCTGATCGACCGCAACGACAGCCCGACCGACGCCCAGATCGACGCCGCGATCACCAACATCTGCCGCTGCGGCATCTATCCGCGGCTGCGCGAATCGATTCGCCGCGCGGTTCGGATCAAGACCGGGCGCGAAGAGGTCGCCGGGGCGCCGCCGCCCGGCATCGCGCCGGAAGATGCGGCCCGCGAAGTGCCGGCGATCCGGCCTGCGCGCGAGCGGCCGAAGGCGCGCGGATCGCCGCCAGGCCGCTGATTTCTTTCGCGATGCTTGCCGGTCGGTTCAGCAACCGCTCATCCGGCCTGGGGCACAGCCCGTCCAGCAATCGGGCGGACTCGCCGCCGGACAAAAGGAGTATTTCGATGCGAAAGGCATTGATCGGATTGGTCATGGCGGCGACGGTGCTCACCCCGCTCGCCGCCCAGGCGCAGGATCGCGGCCGCGGCGGACGCGGCCAGCAGCGCTCCGAACGGAGCGAGCCGGAATACCGGCGCGACGATTCGTCCCGCCAGCAGCGGCAGGAAACGCGTCAGGAACGGCAGGAATCGCGGCAGGAGCGCCGCGAAGCCAGCCAGCAGGCCCAGCCCCAGGCCCAGCCCCAGCAAGCGCCGGTCCAGGTCGTCCAGCGCGACCGCGGCGGCGACCGCAACCGCGGCAACCGCGGCAATCCCGGCGTCTCGGGCCGCGACTGGCGCCAGGGTCAGGGCCAGAACAACCGGCAATGGCAGCCGGGCCAGCGCCAGGACCGTCAGGATTGGCGCCAGGGCCGCCGCGACGACCGTCGCGACTGGCGCAACGACCGGCGTGACGATCGCCGCGACGACCGCAGGGATTGGCGCAACGACCGGCGCGACGACCGCCGCGACTGGCGCAACGATCGCCGCGGCGATCGCTGGGACCGGAACTGGCGCAACGACCGCCGCTACGACTGGCGGAACTGGCGCAACTCGAACCGCAACATCTTCCGCGGCTCGCGCTATTATTCGCCCTATCGGAACTGGAGTTACCGGCCCTTCTCGATCGGCCTCTTCCTCCAGCCGCTCTTCTACAGCCAGCGCTACTGGATCGGCGATCCGTATTATTACCGGCTGCCGCCGGCCTATCCGGGCACCCAGTGGGTCCGCTATTACAACGACGTCATCCTCGTCGACACCTATACCGGCGAAGTCCTCGACGTGATCCACGACTTCTTCTGGTAGTCGCAGAGACGGGCCATGCCGGGGCATGGTCCGGCCGAGACCTTCCCAGCGAGGGGAAACGGAAGCCCGGGCACCGCAAGGCGCCCGGGCTTTTCGCTTGTCAGCGCCGCGCCGGCTGTCGCATGGAAGCCGCCTGCGCGGGATGAGGGCGATGAGCGATTACAAGATCCGCATCGGCGGCGAGGTCCGGGATCGGCTTCTCGCCACGCCCGGCGCGTTCCCGATTCCTTGCAACGATCTCGACATCTTCATCGTCCGCGATTTCCTCGGCGCAGTCGGAATGCGACCGGCTGATCGGGCTGATCGACGCCGACCGCGTCCCTTCGCAACTGCTCTCGCCGACGACGATCCCGAATTCCGCACCAGCGAGAGCTGCAACCTCGATCCCGACGAGCCGATCGTCGAGCTGGTCGAGGCGAAGATCACCGCCTTGATCGGCATCGATCCGGACCAGGGCGAGACCATCCAGGGCCAGCGCTACGCGGTCGGCCAGCAGTTCAAGCCGCACCACGATTTCTTCCACGCGGCCGAGCCCTATTGGCCGGAGATGGAGCGGACCGGCGGCCAGCGCACCTGGACGGCGATGATCTTCCTGAACGACGCCGAAGGCGGCGGCCAGACCTTCTTCGAGAATGCCGGCGTCAAGGTCGACGCCGCGCCGCGGCAATCTGCTCGCCTGGAACAATCTCGACGCGATCGGCGAGCCCAATCTCCATTCGATCCACCAGGGCATGCCGGTCACCGCCGGGGTCAAGTATATCATCACCAAATGGTACCGCGAGCGGCCCTGGCTCCCGTCCGACATGCCGGTCTATTGAGCGCTTGCCAGACGGCTTGCGGCGCGCTTCCGAGGCGTTATAGAGGAGCAACACAGCTAGCTCTCGCCGGGAGGGAAAATCATGATCGCCAGGACCGCTGTTGCTCGCCTTGTCTCTGCTCGCCGCCGCCGCCGCCGTCGCCGCAGCGCCGCCGCCGGCCACGACGCGCCCGCGCCGGCCGCCGCCGCGCAGGAAAGCCCGAGCCAGCGCCTCCACCGGCTGTTCCACGAAAGCGACGAGGCCAATCTGCGCCGCAACCCGATCACGGCGATGTTCCGCGGCGACTTCCGCTACGCCGACCGGCTCGGCGACTATATCACCGACGAATATTTCGCCGCCGAGAGCGCCGCGGCCGAGCAGGACCTGGCGGCGCTCGACGCGATCGACCGCAACGCGCTCAACGCGACCGACCGGCTCGCCTACGACGTCTTCAAATATCAGAGCGAGAACGACCTCGTCGACCTCCAGCCCGACATGCTGGCGCTGACCGCGGTCCGCCCGATCAACCATTTCTCCGGCTTCCACACCTTCTATCCGGTCTTCGCCTCGGGCCGCAGCGCGGCGCCGTTCCGCAACGTCGAGGATTATGACAACAACGTCCGCCGCCACCGCCAGTTCGTCGCCGGCATCGACCGCGCCATCGGCCGCTTCCGCCAGGGCCTCGCCTCGGGCGTGGTCGAGACCAAGCTCACGATCCGCAACGTGATCGACCAGCTCGACACCCAGCTCGCCGACGCGCCCGAGGCCTCGCCTTATTACGGCCCGGCCCAGAACTTCCCCGAAGCGGTCCCGGAGGCCGAGCGGGCGCGGCTGCGCGCCGAGCTGCTCGCCGTGATCCGCGACGGCATCTTCCCCGCCTATCGGCGGCTGCGCGACTTCCTCCAGAACGACTATCTGCCGCACGCCCGCGACGGCGTCGGCCTCGTCCACATGCGCGGCGGCGACCGCCTCTACCGCGCCTGATCCAGAAGAACACGACGCTGCCGCTGACCGCCGACGACGTCCACAATCTCGGCCTCAGCGAGGTCGCCCGGATCCGCGGCGAGATGGACGCGATCCGCCGCCAGACCGGCTTCGCCGGCACGCTCGCCCAATTCTTCAACTTCATCCGCACCGACCGCGCGCTTCGAGCCGGCGAGCCGCGAGTGGCTGCGCGACAATTATTACGCGATCGGCCGCCGGGTCGACGCGCGCATCCGCGAGATCTTCTCGACCATCCCGCGCAGCCGCCTCGAGATCCGCGAGGTCGAGGCCTTCCGCGAGCGCAACGAGGCCGGCGGCTCCTATCAGGACGGCACCGCCGACGGCACGCGGCCGGGCGTCTTCTACTACAATGCCTACGACCTGCCCTCGCGGCGCACCTCGGGCATGGAGACGCTCTACCTCCACGAAGGCGCGCCCGGCCACCATTTCCAGATCATGCTCGCCGCCGAGAACGAGGCCTTGCCCAATTTCATGCGCTTCGGCGGCAACACCGCCTTCGTCGAGGGCTGGGCGCTCTACGCCGAGACCCTGTGGGACGAGCTCGGCATGGAGACCGACCCCTATCAGCGCTTCGGCGGCCTCAACGACGAGATGCTGCGCGCGATGCGCCTCGTCGTCGACACCGGCATCCACGCCAAGGGTTGGACCCGCGAGCAGGCGATCCGCTACATGCTCGACAATAGCGGGATGAGCGAGACCGAGGTGACCGCGGAGGTCGAGCGCTACATCGCCATTCCCGGCCAGGCGCTCGCCTACAAGATCGGTCAGCTCAAGATCCTGCGAGCTGCGCGCCGAGCGCCGAGCAGGCGCTGGGCGACCGCTTCGACCTCAAGGACTTCCACGCCCAGGTGCTGATGACGGGCGCGCTGCCGCTGACCGTGCTCGAGCGGAAGATCGACGACTGGATCGCAAGCCGGCGCGGCGCCTGACCGCCCGATTGTTTTTTGGAGACTGTGACATGATCCGACGCGCTTTGCTCGCCGCCCTCCTGCTTTCCGCCGCTCCGCCGGCGCTTGCGCAGCAGGCCGACCCGCCCGCTCCCGCGGCGTCCGCGCAGGAGACGCCGAGTCAGCGCCTGCACAGCCTGTTCCGCGAAAGCGACGAGGCGAGCCTTCGGCGCAACCCGCTCCAGGGCATGTTCCGCGGCGACTATCGCTATGCCGACCGGATCGGCGATTTCGGCAGCGACGAATATTTCGCCGCCGAGAAGTCCGCCGCGGAAGCGGACCTCGCCGCGCTGGCGGCGATCGACCGGGGCGCGCTCAACCCCACCGATCGAATCGCCTACGACGTCTTCGAATATCAGCGGCGCGACGACCTTCGCGACCTGCAGCCGGATCTGCTCGCTCTGACCGCGGTCCGGCCGATCAACCATTTCACCGGCTTCCACACCTTCTATCCGGTGTTCGCCTCGGGGCGAAGCGCGGCGCCGTTCCGCAACGTCGAGGATTATGAGAACAATCTGAAGCGCCACCGCGAGTTCGTCGCGGCTTTCGACCGGGTCATCGCCCGCTTCCGCGAGGGCCTCGCCTCGGGCGTGGTCGAGACCAAGCTCACCATCCGCAACGTGATCGGCCAGCTCGACACCCAGCTCAACACGGCGCCCGAGCAATCGCCTTATGCCGGGCCGCTCCAGACCTTCCCCGACGCGGTGCCGGAAGCGGAGCGGGCGCGGCTGCGCGAGGCGCATATCGCGATCATCCGCGACGGCATCTACCCGGCCTATCGCCGGCTGCGCGATTTCCTCCAGAACGACTATCTGCCGCGCGCCCGCGACGGCGCCGGCCTCGTCCACATGAGCGGCGGCGACCTGCTCTACCGCCGCCTCGTCGAGCAGAACACGACCTTGCCGCTGACCGCCGACGAGGTCCACGCGATCGGCCTGCGCGAGGTCGCCCGCAACCGCACCGAGATGGAGGCGATCAAGACCCGGGTCGGCTTCGCCGGCACCCTCGCCCAGTTCCTTGAGCATCTGCGCACCGACCCGCAATTCGCCGCCCCCAACCGCGATTGGATGCGCGAGGGCTATTATGCGATCGGCCGCCGGGTCGATCAAAGGATCGGCGAGCTCTTTTCGACCCTGCCGCGCACCCGGCTCGAGATCCGCGAGGTCGAGGAGTTCCGCGAGCGCAACGCCTCGACCGGCTCCTACCAGAACGGCACTCCGGACGGGTCGCGGCCCGGCATCTTCTATTACAATGCCTTCGATCTTCCCTCGCGCCGAACCCACGGCATGGAGGCGCTCTATCTCCACGAGGGCGCGCCCGGCCACCATTTCCAGATCAGCCTCGCCAACGAGAACGAGGCGCTGCCCGCCTTCATGCGCTTCGGCGGCAACACCGCTTATGTCGAAGGCTGGGGCCTCTATGCCGAGACCTTGTGGGACGAGCTCGGCATGGAAACCGACCCCTATCAGCGCTTCGGCGGCCTCAACGCCGACCAGTATCGCGCGATCCGGCTCGTCGTCGACACCGGCATCCACGCCAAGGGTTGGACCCGCGAGCAGGCGATCCGCTACATGCTCGACAATAGCGGCGTCAGCGAAACCCAGGCGACGACCGAGGTCGAACGCTATATCGCCATGCCCGGCCAGGCGCTCGCCTACAAGATCGGCCAGCTCAAGATTCTCGAATTGCGCGCCAGGCCGAGCGCGAGCTCGGGCCGCGCTTCGATCTGCGCGAATTCCATGCCCAGGTGCTGATGACCGGCGCGCTGCCGCTGGCCGTGCTCGAGCGCAAGATCGACGACTGGATCGCCAGTCGCCGCGCCGGCTGAGCAGCGCGACTTGCCCGGCCGCGCCGCCGCTGCGCTCTGGACCTGCGACGGCTGCGGCCGGGCTTTCGCCAACCGCAACCAGACGCACAGCTGCGCCCGGCACTCGCTCGCCGCCCATTTCGACGGGCGCTCGGCCAGGGTCCGAGAGATCTACGACGCCTTCCTCGCCATGCTGGAGGCGATCGGCCCGGTCGCGGTGCTGCCCGAAAAGACCCGAATCGCCTTCCAGGTCCGGATGTCCTTCGCCCAGCTCACCGTTCGGCGGGATTGGGTGCTCGGCCATTTCGTCCTCGCCCGCCGGGTCGAGGATCCGCTCTTCACCCGGGTGGAGAGCTTCTCGCCGCGCAACCACCTCCACGCCTTCCGTCTCGACGATCCCGCCGAGGTCGCGGCGCTGCGTGACTATGCCCTGGAGGCTTATGCCGTTGGCCGGCAGGAGCATCTCCGCTGAGCGGCGACGCTATCGCGCGGCGAGCGCGATCGCATGTTCGCCGTCCCAATCGACGTTGACCAGCCGGAATCCTTTCTCCTCGAGCGCGTCGACGAAGGCGCGGGCATTGCCGCCCCAGCCGTGAAGCTCGATCGCGACCCGCTCCGAAATGTCGAGGATCCTGCTGTCCTCGTCGAGGAAGGTGAACTCGCTGCCTTCGATGTCGCATTTCAGCAAGTCGATCCGCTTGAGGCCGAAGCGCTCGAGGAAGTCGGGCTCGGGGATCATCGGCGCGCCGGCGAAGCCCTCGATGGCGCTGTCGGTCTCCTGGACGGTCGTGAAATCGCCGATGAACGCCCGGCAGACCCGGATCCGGTCCTCGAAGCCGTTGAGCCGGGCCGATTCCATCATCGTCCTGCCATAGTCCTCGTGGGGCTCGACGGCGACGACCCGAGCGGTCGGGTTGTGGGCGAGGACGAGATTGGTGAACACGCCGGTATTGGCGCCGAGGTCGACGACGAGCGCGTTCTCGGGCAGCTTCAGGAAGTTCTGATGGCCGTAGACGTCGCGGATCCAGAGCTCGCGGATGCCGCCGAACACGCGGGTGCCGAGCAGCCGCGCCCTGCTCTTGCCGTAGCGCACCGTGAACGGCCCCTCGCCCATCCGAACGTCGACGATCGTGAGCTGGCGCTCGCGCAGGATGGTCGGCAGGTTCGCCGCCATGGTGAACAGCCAGCGCATCGTCGTCCACGGCCCGCAGGCTTTGGCGATGCCGCGCAGGTCCGACCACAGCTTCTTCAGATTGCTCATGCTTTCTTGGTCCTCCGGCGGGTCCGTAGCGTGAAAGCCGGATCAGTGGCAGAGCAAATCGGGCCCGCCTCTTCGCCGGCCCCTTTGCTTGGCGGATCATGCGCATGCTATGCACGAGAGATGCGCAAAAGCGGGCCGCTCATCTCACTGATCCTGTGCTTGGGTGCCTGCCAAACCGGGCAGGCTTCGCGCCAATGCGAAGGAGCCTTGGTCCTCACCGGCATTATCGGGCCGGAACTCAGAGGAGATGCTCGGCACCTGATCATGCAATTCGCGGGGCTGGATGACGCAGTGGAGGCCGATGCCGGACGCTCAACGCCGGATCGGGTCCTCATCCGCTCGACCGGCGCGGGATGTGAGGAATTCGGCCGCTCTTTCGTCGACAGCGACATGCCTCAGTTCGAGGGCCTGAGATACGAGCCGCTGAATCAGGTATATTAGTGCCGTCCTGGAAGGGAGGGGTCAGGGGTGGGTGCGCGCGAGCGCCTCTGCGATCAGATTTCGGCTGTTCCCAATCCCATAGAGAGCGATGAAGCTGCCCATGCGGGGTCCCTGCGAGGTGCCGAGCAGGATCTCATATTGCGCCTTGAACCAGTCGCGCAGGCTTTCGAACGGGTGCGACTTGCCGACCTCGTACACCTCAGTCTGGATCGTCTCGGCGTCCGCATCCTCCGGCAGGGCCGCCAGCCGCGCGTCGAGATCGCGAAGCGCCGCCGTCTCCAGCTCGCCCGGCGCGCGGTGGACCAGCGAATCCGCGATGAAATCGCGGAAATAGGCCAGAGCGAAGTCGAGCAGTCCGTCGAGCTCGGGATGGGTGTCGGGCGCGGCTTCGGGGCAATAGCGCCGCACGAAGCCCCAGAGCAGGTCCTTGTCGTCGGTCGAGGCGACCGCGACCAGGTTCAGCAGCAGCGCGAAGCTGATCGGCATCCGCGCCGGCGGCACCTTTCCGGCATGGACGTGATGGACCGGATTGCCGAGGCGCTTCGCCCATTCCTGGCCGGGATAAGAGGCGAGGAACTGATAATATTCGTCGACCGCCTTGGGGATGACCGAAAAGCTCAGCTGCTTCGCCTTGCGGGGATCGCGGTAGATGTAGAAAGCGAGGCTCTCCTCGGGCGCGTAGGCGAGCCATTCGTCGATCGTGACTCCGTTGCCCTTGGTCTTCGAGATCTTCTCGCCATTTTCGTCGAGGAACATCTCGTAGTTGAAGCCCTCGGGCGGGCGGGCCCCGAGGATTCGCGCGATCTTCGAGCTCTGGGTGACCGAATCGATCAGGTCCTTGCCCGACATCTCGTAATCGACGCCGAGCGCGACCCAGCGCATCGCCCAATCGACCTTCCATTGCAGCTTGGCCCCCCCGGACAGGATCGACTGCTCGACTCGCTCGCCCTCGTCCTCGAACGCGACCAGGCCGGCTTCGGCATCGAGCATTTCGATCGGCACCTGCAGCACCTTGCCGCTGTTCGGGCTGATCGGCAGCACCGGCGAATAGGTCTTGCGCCGCTCCTCGCCCAAGGTCGGCAGCATCACTCCCATGATCGCGTCGTAATGGCGCAGCACCGCCTTCAGGGTATCGTCGAACCGGCCCGAGGCATAGCATTCGGACGAGGCGAGGAACTCGTAATCGAAGCCGAACCGGTCGAGGAACTGGCGCAGGATGCCGTTATTGTGGTCGGCATAGCTGTCATGGCCGCAGCCATAGGGGTCGGGCACCCGGCACAAAGGCTGATCGAGATGCTGGTGCATCATGTCGGAATTGGGCAGGCCGGGCGGCACCTTGCGCATCCCGTCCATGTCGTCGGAGAAGGCGATCAGCCGGCTCGGCCAGTCGACCAGCTCGGCCAGAGCGTGGCGCACCATCAACGTCCGCGCCACCTCCTGGAAGGTGCCGAGATGGGGCAGGCCCGAGGGCCCGTAGCCGGTCTCGAACACGATCCCGCGCTCACCGGGCCCGTCCGGATAGCGCTTCAGGATCTTGCGCGCTTCCTCATAGGGCCAGGCCTTGCTGACCTTCGCGGCGTCGCGCAGTTCGGATGGCACGCAGACTGGCATGACGCCGCCTCTTCGCGGCTTCGCAGCCGTGACGCAAGCGGCTATGGGCCCGACTCCCGGGGAAGGGCCGATGATCGCAGCGTCATCCCCGCCTGCCTTTGCATGCTATGCAAGGGATATTTGATATAGCAAGCTTCATAGAGCTATATTAAAGCCAGCCTTTAATATGATCGCTCGGCAACGTCAGTTGTCAAGAAAGCCCTGCATATGACAATCGCCCGCAAAAGTGGTGCCTATGTCCTCCAGCCTCAAGGCTATAAGGCGTTCATCCCCGCCCCGCTTCCGCCGCAACCCCCTGTGGCAATTGATGACAAAATGAACACTGCGCTGTCGCGCGCCGATCGGGCCCTCGGCCGACTGGACGGCTCCATAGAGACGCTGCCTCACCCGGAATTGTTCCTGTCCATGTTTGTGCGCAAGGAAGCCGTCTTATCGAGTCAGATCGAAGGCACCCAGGCATCGCTGAGCGACGTCATCAAGGCGGAGGCTGCGGTCGTTGACCGCGCCCGGCCCACCGATGTTCGAGAAGTTCAAAACTATATCAATGCCCTGAATCGCGGGGTGGCGCTCCTTGAGCAGCTACCCATTTCCACGCGGCTCATATCCAAGCTCCACCAGATATTGATGGTGGACGTACGAGGTCAGCATCAACGCCCGGGAGAAATCAGGACGAGCCAAAACTGGATCGGCCCGGCAAACTGCAATTTGAATGAAGCCTCATTTGTTCCTCCGCCCCCCGGAGAGGTACACGGGTTACTGGGACAGCTGGAGAATTTCCTTCATTCCGATTCTCCATTGCCCCCCCTGATTCGGATCGGGATGGCTCATGGACAGTTCGAAACCATCCACCCCTTTCTCGATGGCAACGGCCGCATCGGACGCCTGCTGATTACGCTGTTTCTGGTGGAAAGAACGGTGCTGCGTAAACCTGTCCTGTATCTCTCCTACTACTTCAAGCGTCATCGCGCCGAATATTACGATCGCCTCCAAAGTCTCAGGGATCGGGGGGACTGGGAGTCGTGGCTTCTTTTCTTCCTTGAGGGCGTCGCGTCTGTCGCAAATCTGGCAGCCGAGACAGCCCATAAGGTTCTTCGTCTGCGCGAAGACGATCGTCAGAAAATCATTGACGAGTTCAGGCGCGCCGCTGCCACGCCCCTCAGACTTTTGGACCAACTTTACGCCCTTCCAATTACCTTTCCTTTGCACGTGGCACGTGATCATGAGGTATCTTATCCCACTGCAAACGGCATCATTCAGCAGCTGGAAATCTCTGGGATACTCAAGGAAATCACGGGACGCAGACGAAACCGGATTTACATCCACCAGCGATATATGAGCCTGTTCGACGAGATATGAAGGGCGATCGTCCACAAAGCCTGTTGCTGCTTCGTTCCCATTCGGCCTAGTGTTCGACGATGTACTTACCCCCTTATCCCGCGCTTCACGCGACCCATGGCGGGATCTGGATCGCCTGGCCCGAGGGCGGGGTGGAGGCGGTCGGCCGCGGCCAGGCGATCGCTCGGGCGGCCGAAACGCCGATGATCATGCTCAACGCGCCGCTCGTCGGCAACCGGCTCGGCTATCCCGACCTCTCCGGCCTCGATCTGCTCGAATTGTTCGCCTTCGTCCATCCGGCGCGCTTCGCCGTGCCGACGCCGAGGGGAATCGCCCATGCGGCGGGGCTCGCCGAGCCGGACGGCGACGGCCAAGCGGCGGCGTTCCTGCGCGAGGCGGCGGCGCGGCTGCTCGAGACGCTGGCCGGCGACTGGCCCGAACGCGGCGGCGCCTGGGCGTCGGCCCAGGCGCTCTGGCGGCTGCGCTGGCCCTGGGCTCCGGCGATCGCCGAGCGGCTGCCTCGGCCCGAGCGCGACGAGCCATGGCTGTTCAGCAGGCTCCCCGAATGGGAGGAGAGCGGCGGCCGGGCCCAGCCGAGGCCGATCAGGCTCGACCTCGCCGACACGTCGGACCGGCTGGAGCGCCTCGTCGGCGAGAATGCGGAAGTCCGCACGGGCCAGCGCGATTATGCCGCCGCCGCCGCTTCGGTCTTCGCGCCGCGCCAGATCGAGGACCAGCCGAACCTGCTGCTCGCCGAGGCCGGGACGGGCATCGGCAAGACATTGGGCTACCTCGCCCCGGCCTCGCTCTGGGCCGAGCAGGCCGACGGCGCGGTCTGGATCTCGACCTACACCAAGGCGCTTCAGCGCCAGCTCGACCGCGAAAGCGTCCGGCTCTTTCCCGACGCCGCCGAGCGCCGGCGCCGGATCGTGATCCGCAAGGGGCGGGAGAATTATCTTTGTCTCCTGAACCTCGAGGACGCGCTCCAGGGCGGCTTCGCCGGCCGGGCGGCGATCCTCGCCCAGCTGGTCGCGCGCTGGGCCGCTTATTCGAAGGACGGCGACATGGTCGGCGGCGACCTGCCGGGCTGGCTGACCTCGCTTTTCCGCCGCGCCGGCGCCGCCGCCTTGACCGACCGGCGCGGCGAATGCGTCTATGCCGGCTGCCCGCATTACCGGCGCTGCTTCATCGAGCGCTCGGCCCGGGCCAGCAATGACGCCGATCTCGTCATCGCCAACCATGCCTTGGTGATGGTCAACGCCGCCCGCGGCCGCGGCACCGGGGATGGTGGGGGCCAGCCGCCGACCCGGATCGTGTTCGACGAGGGCCATCATCTGTTCGATGCCGCCGATTCGACCTTCGCCGCCGCCTTCACCGGCCAGGAGGCGATCGAGCTTCGCCGCTGGATCGTCGGGCCGGAAGGCAAGACCCGCGGCCGGCGGCGCGGGCTCGCCGCTCGGCTGATGGACGTCGCCTCCTATGACGAAGCGGGGGCGCTTGCGCTCGACGCCGCCGTCCAGATGGCGGCGGCACTGCCGGGCGACGGCTGGCTTCAGCGGATCGCCGAGGGCATGCCGTTCGGCCCGGTCGAATCGCTGTTCGCCGCGGTGCGCGGCACCGCTTATGCCCGAGCCACCGCCCAGGATGCGGGCTACGGCCTGGAGACCGAACTGGCGGAGCCCGATCCCGCCTTGGTGGAGGCTGCGGCGCCGGCGGTCGAGGCGCTTGAGCGGCTGCTGCGGCCGCTGGTCGCGCTCGGCAAAAGGCTCGAAGCGGTGATCGAGGACTCGCCCGACTGGCTCGACGCCCAGGCGCGGGCGCGGGTCGAAGGCGCGGTCGGCGGCCTCGACTGGCGGGCGCAGACTCTCCAGGCCTGGATCGCGCTCGCCGCGCGCATCGGCGGGCCGGCCGACGCCGATTTCGTCGATTGGCTCGCGGTCGAGCGGGTCGAGGGGCGGGAATATGATGTCGGCCTTCGCCGCCACTGGCTCGATCCGACCCGGCCGCTCGCCGAGGCGGTGCTGAAGCCGGCGCACGGAATTCTCGTCACTTCGGCGACGTTGCGCGGCGGCGGCGTCGAATGGGCCAATGCCGAGGCGCGCACCGGCGCTTGCCATCTCGGCCGCGCCGCCGACCGGTTCGAGGCGGCGAGCCCGTTCGATTATGTCGCCAACAGCGAGGTCCTCGTCGTCACCGACGTCAGGAAGGGCGATCTGCCGGCGCTTGCCGGCGCCTATGCGCGGCTGATCGAGGCGGCCGGCGGCGGCACTTTGGGCCTGTTCACCGCGATCCAGCGCCTCAAAGCGGTCCATTCCCGAATCGCCGATCGCCTCGCGCGTGCCGGCCTCCCGCTCTATGCCCAGCACGTCGACCCGATCGATACCGGCACGTTGATCGACATCTTCCGAGACGACCCCCGCGCCTCCCTCCTCGGCACCGACGCGGTGCGGGACGGAGTCGACGTGCCCGGCCATTCGCTTCGGCTGGTGGTGATGGAAGCAGTGCCCTGGCCACGGCCGACGGTGCTTCACGCGGCGCGCCGGGCGAGCGGCGGCGGCTCGGCCTATGACGACCGAGTCGTCCGCGCCCGTCTCGCCCAAGCCTTCGGCCGGCTGATCCGCCGGCAGGAGGACAAGGGGATGTTCGTCCTCCTGTCCGCGGCGACGCCGTCGCGGCTGCTGACCGCCTTCCCGCCCGGCGTGCGCGTCGCCCGGGTACCGCTCGCCGAGGCGATCGAGCGGGTGCGCATGCGCCTGTCATCCGCTATCGAGCAGGCGCATGAAGACGCTGACCCTGTTGCGTCACGCTAAGTCGAGCTGGGGCGACGCCGCCCAGCGCGACTTCGATCGGCCGCTGAACGCACGCGGCCGCCAGGCGGCGCGGGCGATGGGCCGCGAGATCCGCGTGCTCGGCCTTGGCTTCGACCGGATCCTTGCCTCGCCCGCCGTGCGCACCGCGGAGACGATGGCCGGCCTCGCCGAAGGCCATGGCGCCGAATTCGCCGCCGATTATGACGAGCGCGTCTATCTCGCCTCGGTGCCGACCCTGCTGCGCATAGTGCGCGAAGCCGGCGACGCCGATCGCCGGCTGCTCATCGTCGGCCACAATCCGGGGCTGGAGCGCCTCGCTCTGCTGCTGAGCCGCGCCGGCGAGTTGCGCGATCGAGTCGCCGACAAATATCCCACCGCCGCGCTCGCCGAGATCGCGCTGCCGGTCGCCCGTTGGCTCGACGTCGGCGAAGGCGGCGGCACGCTGACCCGCTTCATCCGCCCGCGCGACCTCGACCCGGAATTGGGCCCGGAAGACTAAGGGAGATCGCTCTCCGCCAGCGCGTCCGCCAGCGTCTCGCGGAGCGCGCGGAGGTGGTCGGCGGCGAGCGGATCGTGCTGGTTGGCCAGCGTCGGCGCGGTGGCGGCGGTCGCGGCCTCGCCTTCGCTCTCGCCGCCCTTGCCGAGCAATTGCTGGACGCCGCGGATCGTATAGCCGTCCTGGTTGAGCAGGCGGTGGATGCGCCGCGCCAGCGCGACGTCGTCGGGCCGGTAATAGCGGCGATTGCCGGCGCGCTGCAGCGGCTTGAGCTGCGGGAAGCGAGTCTCCCAATAGCGCAGGATGTGCTGGGGCACGCCGAGGTCGGCCGCGAGTTCGCCGATGGTCCGGAAGGCTTGGTCGCTCTTGGCGCGCGGTTCGGCCATCAGGGCCTCAGCCGTCGCGGGCGATACGCTCGCGCATGATCTGACTGGCGCGGAAGGTGAGCACGCGGCGCGGCGCGATCGGGACCTCGACCCCGGTCTTCGGGTTGCGGCCGATCCGCTCGCCCTTGTCGCGCAGGATGAAGCTGCCGAAGCCGGAAATCTTGACGTTCTGGCCGTTGGCGAGCGCGGCGCACATATGGTGGAGGATGCGCTCGACGATGCCGGCGGATTCGGCCCGCGACAGGCCGATCTCGCGATGAACGATGTCGGCGAGATCCGCCCGGGTCAACGTCCCGACCGACGGTTTTCTGATCGAGCCTGCATCGGCCATGGGTGTCCCCCCCTATTCGAGATTCCGAAACCATAATCGCGCTTTAGCCCAAGCGCAATCGGACTCTGTGTCCAGTTCGTTACGGCTAAGTAAAAACTTTGCGCGCGTCAGTAGCGAACCACTGCCGCGCCCCAGGTGAAGCCGCCGCCCATCGCTTCGAGGACGAGGAGGTCGCCGGGCTTGATGCGTCCGTCGCGAACCGCGACGTCGAGCGCCAGCGGCACCGAGGCGGCGGATGTGTTGGCGTGCTGGTCGACGGTGACGATCACCTTGGCCGGATCGAGGCCGAGCTTCCTGGCGGTCGCGTCGAGGATGCGCTGGTTGGCCTGATGCGGCACCACCCAATCGACCTCCTCGGCGTCGTGGCCCGCGGCGGTCGAGCGTCTCGCCGAGGACGGCGGCGAGATTGGTGACCGCGTGGCGGAACACCTCCTTGCCCTTCATCCGGAGCTTGCCGACCGTTCCGGTGGTCGAGACGCCGCCGTCGACATAGAGCAATTCGTTGTGCCGTCCGTCGGCGTGGAGCCGGGTCGCGAGGATGCCGGTGTCGCCGCCCTCCTCAGCCGCGAGCACGACCGCGCCGGCGCCGTCGCCGAACAGGACGCAGGTCGCCCGGTCCTCCCAGTCGAGGATTCGGCTGAACGTCTCCGAGCCGATCACCAGAGCGTGATCGGCCATGCCGCCCTTCAGCATATTGTCGGCGATCGACAGCGCGTAGAGGAAGCCGGTGCAGACCGCCTGGACGTCGAAGGCGATGCAATCGTCGATGCCGAATGCGGTCTGGACCAGGGTCGCGCTCGCCGGGAAGGTCTGGTCGGGGGTCGCCGTGGCGAGCACGATCAGGCCGATCTCCTTGGCCTCGATCCCGGCCGCGGCGAGCGCCTTCCGCGCTGCCTCGGTCGCCAGCGTCGCCGTCGTCTCGCCGTCGGCGGCGATGTGGCGCGCTTCGATGCCGGTCCGCTCGACGATCCATTCGTGGGTCGTCTCGACCCGCTCGGCGAGCTCGGCATTGGTCACGCGCCGCAGCGGCAGCGCCGATCCGGTGCCCGATGATCAGCGAGCGCCGGCTCATTTCGCGGCCGCCAGCTGCGCGCTCTGGGCCGAGACGTTGGCGAGGTCCTCGGTGATCTTGCGGGTGAGATCCTCGCGCACCATCCGCGCTGCGACCCGGATCGCATTGGCGACGCCCTTGTCGGTCGCGCTGCCATGGCTCTTCACGACGAGGCCGTTCAGGCCGAGGAAGACCGCGCCATTATGGTTGTTCGGGATCGAGATGATGGCGGAGCAATTCGGTCGCCGGCCGCGAGATCAGGAAGCCGATCTTGGAGCGGATCGAGCTGGTGAAGGCGCGCTTCAGCAGGTCGGTGACGAACCGGGCCGTTCCTTCGAGCGACTTCAGAGCGATATTGCCGGAAAAGCCGTCGGTCACGATCACGTCGACGTCGCCGCGCGACAATTTGTCGCCCTCGATGAAGCCGTCGAAGCGCATGTGGAGATGCTCGGAGCCGCGCAGGATCGCGGCGGCGTCCTTCAATTCGTCGGTGCCCTTCAGCTCCTCGGTGCCGATGTTGAGCAGCTGCACGCGCGGCCGCTCCAGCTCGAGCACGACCCGGGCATAGGCGGCGCCCATCACCGCGAACTGGACGAGGTTGTCGGTGTCGCACTCGGTATTGGCGCCGAGATCGAGCATGACGAGATCGTTCTCGCCGAGCGTCGGCAGCAACGCGGCCAGCGCCGGCCGGTCGATGCCGGGCATGGTGCGCAAGGCGAGCTTCGCCATCGCCATCATCGCGCCGGTATTGCCGCCCGAGACCATCGCCTGCGCGGCGCCTTCCTTCACCGCGGCGATGGCGAGGCCCATCGAGGTCGTCTTGGCGCGGCGGATCGCCTGGCTCGGCTTCTCGTCGCCGGTGATGACGTCGTCGCAATGGACGACCTCGCTGACCTGCGGCGAGCGCGGCGTGGCGCGCCAGCTCGCGCGCGGATTGCCGCCTCGTCGCCGAACAGAAGGAAGCTGAGATCGTCGCGGCGCTCGAAGGCCAGAGCGGCGCCCGCGACCATTACCGCCGGGCCCGTATCGCCACCCATCGCGTCGATTGCGATCCGAGGGGCGCTGCCCACCGCGTTCTCCCGTTTAGACCGGAGCCGTCTTACGCCTCGGTCTTCAGGATTTCACGCCCCTTATAATGGCCGCAGCTCGGGCAGAGATTGTGCGGCAGGCGAAGCTCGCCGCAATTGGGGCATTCCTGATATTGAGTCGGCTTCAGCGCGTCGTGGCTGCGGCGCATGTTGCGCTTGGAGGGCGAGGTTTTTCTCTTGGGGACGGCCATCGTGGCACCTGCTTGAAGTTTGAAGTTGATGCGGCGAGCGCGGGTCCCGTCGGTCAACGGCCGATGCGGCCGCTGGCCTCGCGGCCTGATGCTCTCGCAGAAGGGTGCCGCCTATAGCGATTTCGCTCGCGGTTGCAAGCATGGGCTGGCCGTGCGAATCGCCATGCTTGAAAGGGGAGAGGCCATGATCCTGCCGATCACGCTCACCATCGCCGGCGCGGCGGCGATTCTTCACGTCTGGCTGAGCCTTCGGGTCAGCCGGCTGCGCCGCCCGCTCAAGATCGGCGTCGGCGACGGCGGCAACGAGGTGCTGATGCGGCGGATGCGCGCGCACGGCAATTTCGCCGAGAACGTGCCGATCTTCCTGATCCTGCTCGGCTTCCTCGAGCTCGCCACCGGCGGCGACCTCTGGCTGTGGGGCGCGGCGATCCTGTTCGTCCTTGCCCGCATCCTCCACGCCTTCGGCATGGACCGGACCGGCGCGAACCCGATGCGGGTGATCGGCATTTCGGTGAGCTGGCTCGTGCTGCTCGGGCTCGGCCTCTACGCGATCTTCATCGCCTATCAGAGCCCGCCCATCCAGCGCGGCTTCCAGCTCTCGCCGGGCCGAAGCGCGGAGGCGGCGCAGCCGCGGACTTGAGCGGCTTCGTCTACCAGGCGGCCTGCGACGATGGCCCGATGGCCGCAGCGGCTGCGGGTCTGACGATCCGTCTGCCCAACCGCCGACCGCCTTGGATCGTGGTCTGCAACGCGCCCGAACGCGAAACCGTGGCGCGTTGGCCGGGGCGCCTGTGGCGGGTGGAGCTGATCGATCCGGCCAGTGACGCGGACATGAGGGACTTCGGCGGACGGCCGCTTCCCGACGCTGGCTACATTCGTGCTGTGGCGGTGACAGTGATCGAGGAGCTATCGCCGGCGATGCTTTTCGGCCCCTGGGGCAAGGCGGTGCTGGCCGTGCTGGACCGCGCCGAGCATCTCGATGCCGACCAGGCCGGCCGGCTCGGGGCGGCGCGCGCCGAGGGCGCCGACGACGCCTATTCGCGCGCGTGGAACCTGTGGCTCTCGCGGACCCGGCCTGACCGTGCCCGAGAAGCACGCGACCTTGCCGGAACGCTCGACTGGGGCGGATCGCCGATCAACATGGGCTTTTCGGTGATTCACCGCCTCGTCTGGGACCGGGCCGCGCTGCTGACGGGCGACGCCGCCTTCGAGAGGGACGATGAGGAGGGCGAGCAATGGCTGGCCCCGCCCTGGTCCGACGCCTCGAACGTCTTATGTCAGGCCGCGATGGCGCTGGGCGCCCCCGATCTGGTCTCGGATGACGACCGTCGGCTGTTGATCAAGGCGTATGGAGAGGTGTTTGGCGGATCTTAGCCCCGCCGCCTTGCGATCAGCCGCGCCAACTATTAGCTTGACCTAATTATTACGTCTGCGCAAGAACTCGGTCGGCGACGAACGGGTTGGTGCGCCGCTCCTGGCCGAAGGTGCTCATCGGGCCGTGGCCGGGGACGAAGGCGGTGTCGTCGCCCAGCGGCCACAGCCGGCCGGTGATCGCGTCGATCAGATCCTGGTGGTTGCCCATCGGGAAGTCGGTGCGGCCGATCGAGCCCTGGAACAGAACGTCGCCGACGATGGCGAGCTTCGATTCCGGATGGTGGAAGACGACGTGGCCGGGCGTGTGGCCGGGGCAGTGATAGACGTCGAAGATAAGGTCGCCGACCGTCACCCTGTCGCCGTCGACCAGCCAGCGGTCCGATTCGAAGCTCTTGCCGGTGATGCCGTAGGCGCGGCCGTCATCCTCGAGCCGGGCGATCCAGAAGCGGTCGTCCTCGTGCGGCCCCTCGATCTTCACGCCGAGCTCGTCGGCGAGGATCTTGGCCGATCCGCAATGGTCGATATGGCCGTGGGTGAGCAGGATCTTCTCGATCGTCACCTCGTGCTGCGCGGCCGCCGCCTTGAGCCGGTCGAGGTCGCCGCCCGGATCGGTGAAGGTGCCGCGCATCGTCTTGGTGCACCAGATCAGGCAGCAATTCTGCTGCAGCGGCGTCACCGGGATGATCGCGGCGCGAAGCGGCGGAATATGGGGCGGGCTGGCCATGGCGGCCAAATGGCCTTGGCGGCGCGGCGATGCAAGCTATGGTCTTGCGCATGGAGCTGAACCGACGCCAGCTGCTCGCCGCCGCGGCGCTGCCGCTGCTCGGCGGGTTCGCCGCCCAGCGCGAGTATGAAGTGCCGTTCGTGCCGACGCCGCACGCTCTGGTCCAGCGCATGCTCGATCTCGCCGAAGTCGGACGCGGCCGACTATCTGATCGATCTCGGCTGCGGCGACGGCCGGATCGCGGTGGCGGCGGCGCGGCGCGGCGCCCGCGCGCTCGGCGTCGACCTCGATCCGCTGCGCATCCAGGAGGCCGCCGCCGCCGCCCGGATCGCCGGCGTCGAGGCGCGCGTCCGCTTCCGCCGCCAGGATCTGTTCCGCACCCCGATCTTCGAAGCCAGCGTCGTCACCCTCTATCTCCTCCCCGAGATCAACCTGCGCCTTCGCCCGCGCCTGCTCACCGAGCTCAGGCCGGGCGCGCGCATCGTCAGCCACGCCTTCGACATGGGCGACTGGCGCGCCGAGGCGGAGGAGCGGCTCGACGGCCGCCGCATCTTCCTGTGGATCGTGCCGGCGGTGGCGGGCGGCAGCTGGGCGCTGACCGAGGCCGGCGGCACCTGGGCGCTGGAGATCGAGCAGCGTTATCAGGAGGTGAGCGGCACGCTGGCCGGCGATGGCCGGGTGCTGGAATTGCGCGATGCCGTTCTTCGGGGATCCGAGCTGCGCTTCACCGCAGCGGGCCGCGCCTGGCGCGGCACGATCGAAGGCGCGGAGATCGTCGGCGAGGGCTGGCGGGCGCGGCGGCTCGTCTAGGTTCTGAACTCATAAAGCTTGCGGATTGTGGGTGCTGTTGATTCAAGGCTCTGGAAGGGAGCTTTGGTGATGGCGCGATATGATTTGAGCGAGGCGGAGTGGCGGTTGATCGCGCCGTTGCTTCCGAACAAGCCGCGCGGGGTTGCGCGGGTTGACGACCGGCGAGTGATCAACGGCATCTTCTATGTGCTGCGGACAGGCTCGCCGTGGCGGGACCTGCCGAGCCGTTATGGTCCGCCGACGACGGTCTACAACCGCTATAATCGCTGGGCGAAGGGGGGTGTGTGGCTCAGGGTGTTCGAGGCGCTGGCGGCGGGATCGCCGGGATCGCTGCACCTGATCGACAGCTCGATCATCCGCGCCCATCAGCATGCGGCCGGTGGTAAAAAGGGGGTCCGGATAACGCCATCGGCCGTTCTCGTGGCGGACTGAGCACCAAGATCAACGCACTGGTCGACCAGGACGGCCTGCCCTTGAGGATCGTGCTCTCGGCCGGCCAGGCATCGGACAAGGCCGCCGTCGAAGCACTGATCGAGGGCCTTCCGCCCGCCCGGGCGCTGGTCGCCGATCGCGGTTACGACGCGCAGGCCGTTATCGATCTCGTCGCTGCCCGAGGCGGCCGCGCCCACATCCCGACCCAGCGGGACCGCAAAGTGCAGCGCTCGATCGATCCAAAACTCTACCGACAGCGCAACCTCGTCGAGCGCTTCTTCTGCAAGCTCAAACACTTCCGCCGCGTCGCCACCCGATTCGACAAGCTCGCGAGAAACTACCTCGCCGCCGTCCTCCTCGCCTCAACCAAACTCTGGCTCAGAGCTTATGAGTCCACGACCTAGGCGCTAATAAACCGAGGCCGGCCAGGCGCTGGCCTGCATCGCCTGGACAGTGCGGACGATCCAGGCGAGCAGCAGCGAGGCCGCGACCCAGATCAGGTCCGATCCGAGGCTCAGCCACAAAGCTTCCGGCGGCGCCGTCTTGAAGCCGTATTCCATCTCCATGCGAAACACGATCACGCCGATGATCCCGCCGGCGATCCAGAACAGCCACCAGATCAGGATCGCGGCCGGCGCGCTCTCCGCCTGCCAGTCCCTGGGCTTCGCGCTCGCCTTCCAGATGTCGCGCACCGTCACATAGGGCATGACCAGATTGGCGAGCGGGATGAAGAACCAGCCGATGCCGAGCCCGGGCGAGCCCAGCATGTCGTCGGCGCCGAGCGCTCGGACGTTGGCGTTGGCGCGGTACAGCCAGGTCAGGAAGACGATCGCGGTGGCGATCTGGATCAGGAAGCGGACGAGCTGGAACAGGCCGACGCCGTCGCCCCAGAAATTCTCCGGGCCCATCGCCAGCGCGGCCCCGGCGGCGGCCGCCGACAAGGCGGCGTCCACATAGAGCAGGACGATCGCCGCCCCGGCGAGCCGGCCCGCGTCGCGATAGGTCCAGCCCCCCCCAGCCATCAGGCCGCGGCCGGCGGACGATAGCCGGCATCCCCCTGAAACTGCCGTTCCGCCTGCACCCGCGTGCTGCGATAGAGGAAATACATCGGGATGCTGAGCACGAGCAGGATGGCGGCGAGCAGCGGCGCATCGCCGAGCGCGGCGACGGAAAGCGCGACGGTCAGCGCCGAGACGACGAAGATGACCAGCGAGACGATCTCGTTCTGCTTGCCGAAGCCGTAAATCTCGCGCCCGTCGGCGGTGCGCAGGCCGTGGATGCCGCGATGGTCCATCGCCGTGTAGAGATAGAAGCGGCCGTTTGTGCCCGGCTTGAGCGCGTCGGCGACGTCGTTCGCGGCGACTGCCTTGGCCCAGGTCTTGGTGGTGCCGTCGTCGAGCCGGAACAGGATGCGGGTGAAGGTGCTGCCGAGCTTCCTTCGGCGCCTGATCACCGCTTCCTCGATCGTGCCGTCGATGATCGATGTCGCCATGGCCCGTCTCCCCCCGAAAGCGCGAGCCTAGCGCTGTTTGAAGAAGAAGGAAGGGGCTTCGACAAGCTCGGCGTTGCGGCCCGCTGTGGCCTTTGCGCGTTCGATGCGTCAACAAGGGAAGATGGGTCAGGACGCGAGAGCATGATCACCCAATATGGCGTGCTCCCGTATCGGCTCGATACCGAGGCCGGGCTGCAGCTCCTGCTGATCACCTCGAAGGAGCGGCGGCGCTGGGTGATCCCCAAGGGCAATCCGATCCCGTTCTTCCTCAACCACGAATCGGCGGCGCGGGAGGCCTTCGAGGAAGCCGGTGTCGAGGGCGCGGATCGCGACGGCGCCGGTCGGCACCTACCGCTACGACAAGCGCCGCCGCTCGGGCGCGTCGGCGCGGGCGATCGTCACCGTCTTTCCACTCCTCGTCACCCGCGAGGCGGCCAACTGGCCCGAGCGCGGCGAGCGCGAACGCCGCTGGTTCGCGCTCGCCGAGGCCGTCGAGGCGGTCGAGGAGCCCGAGCTCAAGGAGCTAATCCTCGTCTTTCCGCGGTGCGGGCGACAAACGCCTATCCGCGCGCTTCGCTGGTTGTTATGGGCGTGAACCGATTCTCCTGGGGGTACAGGATGCTTAGATTCGTCCGGGCGATCATGCCGAAGGAGGACCGCTTCTTCGACATGTTCGAGCGCCACGCGCAGATTCTCGTCGCCGGCGCCGACGCGATGGCGCGGATGCTCGCCGGCGAGGAGAATATTCCCGAATCCTGCAAGCAGATCGCCGCCCACGAGAACGCCGCCGACGACGTCACCCGCGACGTGCTGGTCGCGGTCCGCCGCTCGTTCATCACCCCGTTCGACCGCAGCGCGATCACCGCCTTGACCTCGGCGATGGACGATGCGCTCGACGAGATGTGGCAGACCGCCAAGGCGATCACGCTCTACGAGGTCGCGAGCTTCGAGCCGCAGATGGTGCGAGATGAGCCGGCTCGCGGTCGAAGCGGCGCGCCTCGTGCTCGAAGGCGTGCCGCTGCTTCGCAATATCGGCCGCAATGCGGGCCGGCTGCACGAGATCACCGAGGCGATCGTCCACCTCGAAGGCCACGCCGACGAGCTCCACGCCGCCGGCCTCAAGGCGCTCTACCAGGCCCATGGCGCGAGCAATGCCGATGGCCTTCATCGTCGGCCGCGAGGTCTATCAGCCATATCGAGCGGGTGCTCGACCGGCTCGAGGACGTCGCCGACGAGATCCAGGGCATCGTGATCGACCACGCCTGATGGACGGCTACTACCTTCACCGTCGTCGCCCTGATCGGCGTCGCTTTGCTGTTCGATTTCCTGAACGGCCTGCACGACGCCGCCAATTCGATCGCGACGGTGGTCTCGACCCGGGTGCTGAGCCCGCAGCTGGCGGTGGTCTGGGCCGCCTTCTTCAACTTCATCGCCTTCCTCTTCTTCAGCCACGCCGTGGCGACCACGATCGGCAAGGGGATCATCGATCCCGATATCGTCACCCCCGCGGTGATCTTCGGCGCGCTGATGGGCGCGATCATCTGGAACCTGCTCACCTGGCTGCTCGGCATCCCGTCGAGCAGCAGCCATGCTTTGGTCGGCGGCCTGGTCGGCGCCGGCGTCGCGGCTGGCGGCTTCAGCGCCGTCGTCGCCTGGGGCGTGATCAAGACCGCGCTCTTCATCTTCCTCGCGCCGATCTTCGGCATGGCGATGGCGATCGTCCTGGTGATCGTCACCTCATGGCTGTTCAAGCCGGTCTCGGCGACCACGTCGGACCGGGTCTTCCGCCGCCTCCAGCTCGTCTCGGCCGCGGCCTATTCGCTCGGCCACGGCGCCAACGACGCGCAGAAGACGATGGGGATCATCACCGTCCTGCTCTTCTCGCAGGGGCTGCTCCAGGGCGAGTTCCATGTCCCCTTCTGGGTGGTGATCACCTGCCAGGCGGCGATGGGGCTCGGCACCCTGATGGGCGGCTGGCGGATCGTCCACACGATGGGCTCGAAGATCACCCGCCTGACCCCGCATCAGGGCTTTTGCGCCGAGACGGGCGGCGCCTTCATGCTGTTCGGCGCGACCGCCTTCGGCATCCCGGTCTCGACCACCCACACGATCACCGGCGCGATCATGGGCGTCGGCGCGGCGCGCCGCGCCTCGGCGGTGCGCTGGGGCGTCGCCGGCAACATCGTCATCGCCTGGTTCCTGACCATCCCCGCCGCGGCCCTGGTCGCCGCCGCCTTCTACGGGCTGACGCGGCTTTCTGAGCGGGCGCTATTCCTCGTGAGGAGGTCAGCTGAGCTCGACTGAAAGACGCCGGCCAAGCACCTTCGCTGCCCGAGCCAAGGTATCCAGCGTGATGTTATATTCCTCGGGATCGAGGATGCGGGCGAGCTGGGCCCGGCTGGTTTCCATCATCTCCGCCATCCGGGCCTTGGAGAGTTGTTTCTCCGCCATCGCCTCCTGAAGCTGCAATGCGATGACGCGCTTGATCGCTCGCGCGGTGACCTCTTCGCGGATGCCCTCCTCGTCAAGGAACTCATCGAGCGAGGTGAAGCGCTCATAGGAGCGGGTCTTTTTCGACTCTGCCACAATAATATTCCTCTTATCGGAATTCCTCCTTTCGCTTTCTGGCCAATTCCAGGTCCGCCTTCGGCAGCTTTGCGCTCTTCTTAAAGAGCGCGTGTACCACCAGCAGGCACTGTCGCTGTCGATCGAAAAAGAAGATGAGCCGGAACTCACGCTTCGACGGCAGCGACGATCTGACCTCGTAAAGCCCGTCACCGAGTGGGCGGCAAAGCGGCAGTCCCATCGGGAAGCCGATTTGGACCGCCTTCAAATCCTCGCCGACGACCTTCTTCTCTTCGGCCGAGAGCTGACGGACGAAATCCAGAACGGCTTCATTTCCCGAAGCGGTCTCGTAGAAGAGCACCTGGTGCATGAGCGAGCCTCATTCTCAGATTGTGGCGGTGCATGAGTATTCTCCCGTTACCGATGGCCTTAGCGGCGGGCGTCGTTACATTCCCCGCTTTATCCGCAGGGAAGAGTTGGCGTACCATATTTGATACTTTTTCGTCAAGCCTGAGGTGGCGGTCTCAGCACTCCACCACGTTGACCGCGAGGCCGCCGAGGCTGGTCTCCTTGTAGCGCTCGTTCATGTCGAGGCCGGTCTTGCGCATCGTCTCGATCACCTGGTCGAGGCTGACCCGGTGCGAGCCGTCGCCGACCAGAGCGAGGCGCGAGGCCTCGATCGCCTTGACCGCGCCGACCGCGTTGCGCTCGATGCACGGCACCTGGACGAGGCCGCCGACCGGATCGCAGGTCAGGCCGAGATTGTGCTCCATGCCGATCTCGGCGGCATTCTCGACCTGCGCCGGGCGTGCCGCCGAGCGCCGCGGTCAGCCCCGCCGCCGCCATCGAGCAGGCGACGCCGACCTCGCCCTGGCAGCCGACCTCGGCGCCCGAGATCGAGGCATTCTCCTTGAACAAGGAGCCGATCGCGGCGGCGGTGAGCAGGAAGATCCGCGACGCCCTCGTCGGTCGAGCGCGGCGTGAAGCGCTGATAGTAGCGCAGCACCGCGGGGACGATGCCGGCGGCGCCGTTGGTCGGCGCGGTGACGACCTTGCCGCCGGCCGCATTCTCCTCGTTGACCGCCAGCGCCCAGAGATTGACCCAGTCGATCACCGTCAGCGGGTCCTGCAGCGCCCGCTCGGCGCGCTCGGTCAGCAGGCGGTGGAGGGCGGGCGCGCGGCGCTTGACGTTGAGCCCGCCGGGCAGGATGCCGCTCGACGGCCATGCCGCGGTCGATGCAGGCCGACATCGCGGCGGCGATCGCGTCGAGCCGGGCGTCGATCTCCTCGTCGGCGAGCGCGGCGCGCTCGTTGGCGCGGGCGATGTCGGCGATGCTCAGCGCCCTCGCGCGCGGCGATGGCGAGCAGCTGGTCGCCCGAGCTGTAGCGGTAGCGGCACGTCCCAGGCGCCTTCGGGCGGCGCGTTGCGCGCGACCGCCGCCTCGTCGACCACGGCGCCGCCGCCGACCGAATAGGAGACGGCGCTGGCGAGCATCGCCGCCGGCCGCGTCGAACGCGGTGAAGCGCATGCCGTTGCTGTGGTGCGGCAGCCGCTCGCGCTGGAGGAAGCGGACGTCGCGCGGCCTCGTCGAAGGCGATCTCGTGCGTCGCCGCCGAGCGCGATCCGGCCGGTCTCGCGGATTCGCGCGACCGATCGCGTCGGCCGCGTCGGGGTCGATCCGGTCGGGCCGCTCGCCGGAGAGGCCGAGCAGGATGGCGCGGTCGGTGGCGTGGCCCTTGCCGGTCAGAGCGAGCGAGCCGTAGAGGTCGACCTCGACCCGTTCGCCGTCCGCTCCGAGCAGGCCGTCGTCGCGCAGCCCCTCGACAAAGCGGCAGGCGGCCGTCATCGGTCCCATCGTGTGCGAGCTGGATGGACCGACCCCGATCTTGAAGAGGTCGAAGACGCTGCAGACCAAACTTTCTCTCCTGCCGCGGCGCAAATGGGCCCGAGCGCGCGTCATGGCAAGCGTGAGCGCGCCCTTCGTCCTGCTCGACGACGCCCGGCCCGGCGGCCGGGCGCTGCTCTATCACGCGGCCCGCGCGAGATCGTCGAGACGCGCGATCCCGGCGAGGTCCGCGCCTGCCTCGAGCGGCTGCGCGGCGCGCATGCCGCCGGCTTCCTCGCCTACGAGGCCGGGCCACGCGCTCGAGGACGAGGCTCGCGCCGCTTGCGCGTCGCCGCCGGCCGCCGGACGCGCCGCCTTTGCTCTGGTTCGGCCTGTTCGACCGGGCCGAGGAGGTCGAGGCCGCCGCCTTCCTGCCCGATCCGGCCGGCGCCTGGGCGGGCGCGGCGCGGCCGCTGATCAGCGCAGGCCGAACATCGAAGCGGCGCTGGCGGCGGTGAAGGCGCATATCGAGGCCGGCGACATCTACCAGGCCAATCTCACCTTCCCCGCCGAGGTGCCGCATCGCCGGCCATCCGCTCGCGCTCTACGCGGCGCTGCGGGCGCGGGCGCGCGCCGGCCATGGCGCGCATCGTCTTCACCGGCGCGCACTGGCTCCTCAGCCTGTCGCCGGAGCTGTTCTTCACGCTCGAGGGCGGCCGGGTCACGACCCGGCCGATGAAGGGCACCGCGCCGCGCCGGCGCCGATCCCGCCGCGCTCCGCGACGATCCCAAGCAGCGCGCCGAGAATCTGATGATCGTCGATCTGCTGCGCAACGATCTGTCGCGCGTCGCCAGGCCGGGCAGCGTCGAGGTGCCCGAATTGTTCGCGGTCGAAACCTATCCGACCGTCCTTCAGATGACCTCGACGGTCACCGCCGAGCTCGAGGACGGGCTCGGCGCCGATCGACCTGATCGAGGCCATCTATCCCCTGCGGCTCGATCACCGGCGCGCCCAAGATCAGGGCGATGGAGATCATCGCACGGCGCTCGAGGCGAGCCCGCGCGGCGTCTATTGCGGAGCGATCGGCAGGCTTGCGCCGGACGGCGAAGCCGCGTTCAATGTCGCGATCCGGACGCTGACGCTGCGAGGCGGGCGAGACGCTCGCCCGCCTCGGGCTCGGCTCCGGCATCGTCGCCGACAGCGAGCGCCGGCGACGAATGGCGCGAATGCCTGGCGAAGGGAGCGTTCGTGGAGACGGCAGCGGCGGTTCGACCTGATCGAGACGATGCGCTTCGATCCGCACGACGGCGTCGTCGAGCTCGACCGCCACCTCGCCCGGATGAAGGCGAGCGCCGAGGCGCTCGATTTCCGCTTCGACCGGCACGAGGCGCGCAACGACCTCCAGGCCGCGACCTTCCGCGCCGGGCCGAGCCGGGTGCGGCTGCTGCTGTCGCGCGAGCGGCGCGCTGGCGATCGAGCTGCGCCCGCTCGGCGCCGCGCCGGACGAGCCGGTCGCGGTCGCGGTCGCGCCGCTGCCGGTCGCCGCCGACGATTTCCGGCTTCGCCACAAGACCAGCGACCGCGCCTTCTACGACGAGGCGCGCGCCGCGGCGGGCACGTTCGAGGTGCTGTTCCGCGATCCGAAGCGGCTTCCTCACCGAAGGCAGCTTCACCAGCCTGTTCGTCGAGCGCGGCGGCAGGCTGCTGACGCCGCCGCTGGCGCGCGGCCTGCTGCCCGGCATCCTGCGCGCCCGGCTGATCGACGAGGGCCGGGCCGAGGAGGCGCGATCTGGTCGAGGCCGACCTCGCCGGCGGGCTTCCTGATCGGCAATGCGGTGCGCGGCCTCGTTCGCGCGCGGTTAAGGTCGCCGGGCGCAGAAGGCGGCGCCATGAAGATCGACCGACGCGCCTTTCTCGGCTTCGGCGGCGCCGCGATGGTCGCCGGCGTCGCCGTCACCTTGCCCGGCCGCGGCGCCGACGCCGCGCCCGGCCGCTTCCCCTTCCGGCTGACCGACGCCGAATGGCGCCGGCGGCTGAACCCGCGCCAATATGCGGTGCTTCGCCAGGCCGACACCGAGCGGCCGGGCTCGAGCCCGCTCGACCGCGAGCATCGCCGCGGCACCTTCCCTGCGCCGGCTGCGGCCAGCCGCCTGTTCTCCTCGGCGGCCAAGTTCGACAGCGGCACCGGCTGGCCGAGCTTCTTCCGGCCGCTGCCGCGGCGCGGTGACGACCCGCGAGGACGGCAGCCTGCTGATGCGCCGCACCGAGGTGCTCTGCGCCCACTGCGGCGGCCATCTCGGCCACGTCTTCAACGACGGCCCGCGCCCGACCGGCCTGCGCTACTGCATGAACGGCGTCGCGATGACGTTCCGGGCCGCCTAGAAATCCTCAAATCCTCCCCTCGATTTCGAGGGGAGGGGGACCGCACGAAGTGCGGTGGAGGGGCCTCTTGCGACAGAAGAAGCCCCTCCACCATGCTTCGCATGGTCCCCCTCCCCTGCAAAGCAGGGGAGGACCTTTCACGCCGCGATCGGGAATCTCAGCAGCCGGTCCCGCACCGGCACCAGCGCCTGGGCGCCGGCGCCGACGGCGCGGACGATCTCGGGATGATGGGCGTCGAGCCCGCCGGTCAGCGAGCCGAAGGCGGGCAGGATCAGCTTGCGTCGCCGTCGCCACGAAGCAGCGGCGCGAGACCAGGCGGCCGCGATGGCTGATCCGGAGCTTGGGGTGGAAATGGCCGGACAGCTCGGGCCGCGGTCTCGGCCGGGTCGGCCTCGTGGCGCAGCAGCAGGCCGTCCACCTCGGCCTCCGCGACGATCTCGCCGCCGCAATGGTCGGCGAAGCCCGGATCGTGATTGCCGGTGATCCAGGTCCAGCGCGTCGCGGCGGTGAGCCCGGTCAGCACGGCGCGCGCCGCGGCCGGCAGCCGGTCGCAGCCGTGGCGGTCGTGGAAGCTGTCGCCGAGGCACCAGATCTCCTCCGGCGCCGGTCGAGGCGGCGATCGCGGCCAGATCGGCCAGGGTCGCGATCGAATCGTAGGGCGGCAGCATCTGCCCGAGCCGTGGCGAACCAGCTCGCTTTTTCGAGATGGAGATCGGCGACCAGCAGGGCGCGCCGCGCCGGCCAGAACAGCGCGCCCTGCGGCAGCGCCATCAGCTCGTGACCGCAGAACGAAAAGCGAACCATGGCTCCGCTATAAAGCGGCCGCGGCGGCTTTCAAGCGGGCGCGATCAGAATGAGGGCGGTGAGCGAGCGGCGCGGCCTTGGCCTGGTCGTCGTCCAGAACAGGACGCCGCCGACGACGAAGCCCTGCGCGACCAGCGCGAACGGGTTCTGCAGCTTCTCCGAGAGCTTCATGGCTTCAACTCCTGTTCGGGGCGCGGGGCCCGCTGTCCAGTTGAAGCCCGGTTCCTAAACCAATCCTGAACCCGCCCGAGTCCTATGCTATCAAGGCCGCAAATCCTGCGACGAAAGTTACGGCCCCGTTCGCATCAGCCTGCCTCAATCCTAGAGTCGCGTAGAAGCCCTCTCCCTCAGGGAGAGGGTTGGGTGAGGGTGTTCGGCGCAAGAGATGATTCTCAGACATCCGACGCTCGCTCCCCTCACCCCACCCCTCTCCCCATGGGAGAGGGAGCTTGGGCGTCCCATCTGAATGTCGCGACAGGCTAATCCTTGTCGTGCTTGGTCGGAGTCGGCAGCCAGACCTGGACCAGCCGAAGCAATGTGAGCAGAACGAAGCCGAGCCCGGCGGCGACGATCACCAGCCGATACTGGCCGGCGCCGCAGGCGATGCCGATCGCGCAGGCCACCCAGATGTTGGCGGCGGTGGTCATGTTGACGACATTGGCGCCGCGAACGAAGATGACTCCGGCGGCGATGAAGCCGATCGCCTGGCTCAGCCCCTGAATGGCGCGCAGCGGATCGGGCGAGAAATCGTCGCTGCGCAGCTGCACGGTCAGCATCAGCGACGAGGCCATGATCACCGCCGAGCTCAAGGCGACCAAAGCGTGGGTGCGGACGCCCGCTTCATGGCCCTGCAATTCGCGGTCGAGGCCGAGCAGGGCGCCGATCAGCGAGGCGGCGCCGAGCCGCAGCAGAAGCTCGGTCCAGGTGAACAGAGCGAGCGGATCATGATCGATCATCCGCCCCCAATGCGAATCCGGCGCCGGAAGTTCCGGCGCCGGATCCTCGCGGTCAGGCGGTGGCCAGCGCGGGCTTGTCCTCGGCGCGACTCCGCGGCGCCCTCGATCGTCGCCGGCCGGGCGCCGCCGATGTCGATCTTGCGCGGCTTCATCGCCTCGGGGATCTCGCGGGTCGAGCTCGATCCGGAGCAGGCCGTCGCTCAGGTCGGCGCCGGTCACCCGGACGAAATCGGCGAGCTCGAACTTGCGCTCGAAGGCGCGGGTGGCGATGCCGATGTGCAGGAAATTGCCGTCGCGGCCGCGCTCCTCGCCGCGGCGGCCGGTGATCGTCAGCATGTTCTGGTGAGCGACGATGTCGATCTCCTCGCGCTTGAAGCCGGCCACGGCGAGCGTGATCCGGTAGCTGTCGTCGCCGAGCTTCTCGATGTCGAAGGGCGGGTAATTGTCCTGCTCGGCCCGGCTCGACATTCTCGAGGAAGTCGAACAACCGGTCGAAGCCGACGGTGGAACGGCGATAGGGTGAAAAGTCGTAGCCTCGCATGTCATGTCCTCCATTGAGCAACATATGATACGGGGCTGCCGCGACGGGCCAGCCCCTTGGCAAACAGGCCGGAAACCGGAAAGCGGGTCTTCCGGCGCCGGTGATTTAGGAAGCGTCGGCTAGACCTGCTCGACGGTTCAAGATCCCGGCGGCCGGTCGTCCGAGGCTGACCGGCTTCGCCGGGACGGACTGTCGCCGAGCCGATGCCGCGACCACGGCGAGCTCGTCGATTCCGAACGGCTTGCGCAGCACCGGCACGTCGCTGCCGAGCGCGCCTTCGAGCTGGTCGCTCTCGGCGAAGCCGGTGACGAAGACGATCGGCAGGTCCGGGTGGAGCCGCGCGCGCCTCGCGGGCGAGCTCGGCGCCGTTCATCCCCGGCATGGCGAAATCGATCAGCACGAGATCGGGCGCGCCCCGCCGCCAGCGCGGCGAGCGCGGCGTCGGCGCCGTCCAGCGTCTCGACCCGGTGGCCGAGGTCGGCGAGCACGTCGGCGAGGAAGTCGCGGACGTCGGCATCGTCGTCGACCACGATGATGCGCGCGCCGCCGCCGCGCGCGATCTCCGGCTCGCGCCGTCGCATCGCCTCGCCGGCCGTCCCGTCGGCAAGAGTCGTCGCCCGCGACATGCGGCAGCAGCAGGCGGACGATCGTGCCCTCGCCCTCGCGGCTCTCGATCCGGAGCGTCGCCGCCGCGACTGGCGGGCGATGCCGTAGACCTGGGCGAGGCCGAGGCCGGTGCCCTTGCCGAACGGCTTGGTCGAGAAGAACGGCTCGGTGGCGCGCGCGGCGACCTCGGCGCTCATGCCCGTGGCCGGTGTCGGCGACGGCGATGCAGACATAGTCGCCGGCGGCGAGGTCGGGCCCGTCCGGCTCCGCGGACGAGGCCGGTCGAGATGGTCAGAGTGCCGCCGTCGGGCATCGCGTCGCGCGCGTTGATGGCGAGGTTGAGGATCGCGTTTTCGAGCTGGTTCTCGTCGCACAAGGCGCGGTCCGCCTCGGCGCCGAGCCGGGTCCGGATCGGTGATCGCGCCGCCGATCGTGTGGCGTGAGCATCAGCTGCATCGTCTCGATCACCCGGTTGACCGCGACCGGCGCCATCCGGATCCGCTGGATGCGCGAGAAAGCGAGCAATTGGGTGGTCAGCTTGGCGCCGCGCCGGCCCGATTCGAGCGCCGCCTCGGCGATCCGCTTCAGGCGCGGCTCCTCGAGCTGCGCGGGCGAGGATCTCGAGGCCGCCGATCACCGGCGTCAGCAGATTGTTGAAATCGTGGGCGATGCCGCCGGTCAGCTGGCCGACCGCCTCCATCTTCTGCGCCTGGCGCAGCGCCTCCTCGGCCCGCTCGCGCTCGCCGACCTCGGCCTGGAGCCGGTCGAGCGCGGCGCTCAGATCGGCGGTGCGCTCGGCGACCCGCGCCTCGAGCATTTCGTTGGCCAGCTTCCAGTCGGTGATGTCGTGGGCGACGCCGATGAAGCCGACATGCTCGCCGGCCGGGCCCCAGCGCGGCTGCGAGATCGAGCGCAGCCAGCGCCATTCGCCGTCGCCGCGGCGGAAGCGCGCCTTCGAGCACGAACGGTCTTCAGCGACGCCTCGCCGGCGATCGATTCGGCGATGATCCGCGTCGACGATCGTCGGGATGGATGATGTTGCGCCAGTCGATAATCGACCGCCTCCTCGTAGGTGACGCCCATGAAGTCGACATAGGCGCGGTTGACGAAGCTCCGCTTGCGGTCGAGCTTGGTCACCCACATCGGCACCGGCGCCGAATCGGCGATCAGGCGGAAGCGCTCCTCGCTCTCGCGGACCCGCTCCTCGGCCGCGGCGTCGCGGCTGACCGCGGTGACCGTGCCGAACACGCCGGCCGACGCTGCCGTCCTCGCCGAGGATCGGGTTGTAGCCGAAGGTCAGCCAGATCGGCTCCTCGACGCCCGTCGCGCCTCAGCGTGCGCGGCTCGGATTCGAAGAACAGGGTCTCGCCGGCCAGGCGCGCTCGGCATTGGGCCGGATCCGGTCCCAGGCGTCGGCCCAGATCTCGCGCACCGGCCGGCCGAAGGCCGGGCCGCGGTCGCCGAGGATCTCGGCATAGGCGTCGTTGTAGAGCGAGCAGCAGCTCCGGCCCCCAGCCGAGGAACATCGGCACGGTCGAGCCGAGCACCATGCTCGGCGCGGTCTTCAGCGACTGCGGCCAGCGTCTCGACCGGCCCGAGCGGCGTCGCCGCCCAATCCTGCGTCCGGCCAGCGACCGGCCGGCGCGCCGGGAGCGGCGCGGGCCGGGCCTGTTCGGGCTGGATGCGGGATGCGGTCCATCGCGCGCGGCTGCTCCTGTTCCCGCCCCGAAACGACCCGAGACGGAGCCTAACGGCGCAGCGGCCGCGACGGAAGCCCGTCTTTTCAGCGCGCTGCGGCGCCCGCCTGGACCTGGCGCAGCACGCGAAGCAGATTGCCGCCCATGATCTTGGCGATGTCGGCCTCGCGCAGCCCTTCGCGCCGCAGCCGCGCGCTGATCCGCGGCAGCAGCGGCGACGTCCTCCATGCCGATCACGCCGCCGCCGCCGTCCCAGTCGGCGCCGAGCCCGACATGGTCGACGCCCATCACCGCGCATCGCGTGCAGCAGCGCGCGCATGAACAGGTCGAAATCGGCGGTCGTATAGGGCCGGCGCGCGTTGAGCGCGGCGGTGTCGGCGAGCAGCTGCCGCCGCTCCGCCGCGTTGAGCTTGCCCCAGCGCTCCTGGCGCTCCTTGATCGCGTCGCGCTCGGGCGAATTGTCGTGCTGGACCAGGAAGATCGAGTTCATGAACATCACGCCGCCGGCCGCGCGCCAGCCGCCGCATCCGCGCGTCGTCGAGGTTGCGGCGGTGGTCGAAGATCGCCTGCGGCCCGGAATGGGAGAGCGACGATCGGCACCCGCGACAGCTCGAGCATCTGGTCGAAGGTGGCGTCCGAGCGGTGGCTGACGTCGATGATGATGCCGAGCCGGTTCATCTCCGCCACCCATGGCCGGCCGAGCGGCGAAAGGCCGTTCCAGCGCGCCTCGCCGGTGGTCGAATCGGCGAGCTGGTTGGTGCGGCTGTGGACCGGCCCGGCCATGCGCAGGCCGAGCCGGTGGAAGGTCGAAAGCAGGGTCAGATCCTCGCCCAGCGGCCAGCTGTTCTCCATGCTGATGAAGGCGATCCGCTTGCCCTCGCGGTGCAGCCGCTCGGCGTCGGCGGCGGTCAGCGCGAGGCCGATATGGTCGCGATTCTCGCCGATCACGCGGTGGATCGCGGCGGCGCGCACCAGCGCCGCGTCGCGCGCCTCGGCATAGCCGGCCGGGGTCAGCTCGCCCTGCGCGGTGTAGATGACGAAGAAGCCGCCATCGAGCCCGCCCGCGGCCATCCGCGGCAGATCGACCTGGCTGCCGTCCTCGGTCGTAGCGGTGGAGCTCGCCGAAATCCCAGCGCCCGTCGTCGAACCGCATCGGCGATGTCGAGATGGGTGTCGAGCACGATCATCCGCTCGTGCGCGTCGCGGTCCTCGGCGCTGACGTCGGGCTGCTGCGCCGAGGCGGGGATGGCGAGCACGAGGGCGAGAGCGGGAAGGAGAGGATGCGCATCGGACGGCTCCAGGCGTCTGATCACGCTTGGGCCGTCCCGCAGCCGGTCGAGGTCGCGGCGCAGCGCCTCGGCGCTACTGGTCGATCGCCTGGGCGGCCAGCGCCGCCTTGAGCGCGCCGAGCGTGCCCTGGTCGGCGCCGCAATCGTTGCACCGGATCGGCGCGTCGTCGCCGGCGCCGGCGGGCAGGCTGTAATTGGCGCTGCCGCAGGCCTCGCAGTGGATCTCGACCGACACGTCCATCGCCGGCCTATGCCGTCAATCCGCCGGCACCGCAATCTCGGGCTCCGCGTCATCCTGACGAAAGTCAGGATCCATGAACACGAAAGGGGGACCGCTCGCACGCGGTGTTCATGGATCCCGGATCAAGTCCGGGATGACGATTAGGCTGTATCGACATTCAGGTTCACGTCATTCCCGCGAAAGCGGGAATCCAGCTTCTTCAACAGCTTGAGGAAAGCTGGACCCCATTGAACAGGTGCGGAGTGCCCCGCACTCCGCAGTCATGTCCGGGGGACATGACGGACCTGTTCAATTTCGCGGGGGTGACGGACAAGGGAAAACTCACTCTGCACAGAGGGCACCGGCTGAATGTCGATTCAGCCTAGTGTGCTGAATTTGAAGTTCGCCCCATTATCGGATCGCGCTCGGAGCGAACTTCAAATTCAAAAAGCACACTAGAATCATTAGTTTGCTAGTGTGGCTGGAGATTCGGAAATTCGCTCCGAGCCCTCCATCCGATCTGGCGAATTTCCGAATCGCCACACTAGTGTGCTGAATTTGAAGTTCGCCCTATTATCGGATCGCGCTCGGAGCGAACTTCAAATTCAAAAAGCACACTAGAATCATTAGTTTGCTAGTGTGGCTGGAGATTCGGAAATTCGCTCCGAGCCCTCCATCCGATCTGGCGAATTTCCGAATCGCCACACTAGGGGCGTTACAAATCCCGCCGTTCGAGCCGGGCGAGCAGCGCCGCCAGCCGGTCGGCGGCCTCCTGCACCCTGGCGCGGTCGGGCAGGTCGGCGCGCGCCCTGGGCGGCGACGCCGCGACCTCGACGAGGTTCACCGCCTCGTTCGGGTCGTCCGCGACGTCGTACATCTCCCATTCCTGCGGCGCCCGGCCCGAAGGGTCGAAATAGCGGGCGAGCTTGTAATCGTGGGTGCGGACGCAGCGCACGTGGTTGGGCTGCTTGACCGCGCCCGGCGACAGCGCGACCGGGCCCTTGCCGTTCTTGCCCTCCCGGACCGACTCGACCACCGCCTCGTAGAGCGCGAACTCCTCGTACGAACGCTCGTCCTCCTCCGTCCGCGACGGCGGCAGCGGACCGGTAATGTCGTCGTCGGTGATGAACAGCACGCCCTCGCGGACTTCGCCGTCCGGCTCGATCACCGGCATGTCTGGGCGGTGGCCGGAAAGGGCATTCTCGATGATCGCCGACAGGTCGACGCCCGGCAGCGGCGGCACCGGCCGGGTGCGGGCCAGCTCGGCGCCGATCTCGCGCCTTTGCTCGGCGTCGACCCCGGCGAAGCCCAGGACGGTCGGCAGGATGTCGATATGGCTGGTCAGCTCGTCGAGCTGCGCGGGCTCGGGCGCGGCGGCCCCAAGCGGCATCGGCGCGGCGGCGTCGCCGGTGGCAGGGAAGCGCACCACCATCGGCACGTGCAGCGACTCCTGATAGGCGGTGTACCATTTCTCGATCATCATGCCGTGGGCGGCGCCATATTCGCCATGGTCGGCGAAGAAGAGGACGATCGTATTGTCCGCCTGGCCCGATTCCTCGAGCGCGGTCAGCACCGCATCGACGTGGACGTCGACGACCGCGTGCAGCCAGGCGTAGAGCTGAAGGAACAGCAGGCAGTTCGCCTCGGGGTCCTCGGCCAGCTGGAAGGGAATGCAGCTGTTCAGCGCCAGCTTGATGGCGGCCTCGGTGTCATGGGCGCCGGGGAGCCGCGGCAAGGCGGTGTTGATCCCGCCGACGACGTTGAAGCCGAACTTGGCCGCCAGCGCCAGGCCGACCTTGTAGGCGGAATCGTGCTGGCAGGTCGGCTTGCCGGCGAGCGATTCGTTCTGGGTCGGCGAAGGCCTGGCGCAGTCCTGCGGAAAGCCGAGCGGGTTGAGCGGGATTCGGATCGTGCCGGCGACCGGGGGCGGGGTCACGTTGCCCTCGAGCGGCACCGTCAGCGGTCCGAAGAAGGACTGGGTCGATCCGCGCGACTGCGGATCGTCGTTCGGCAGCGCCTGGGCGATGACTCCGGGATAGGTGGCGATGTCGTGCGGATTGGTGAACGAGGCGACGGCGAGCCAGGGCGGGATCTCGTCCGTGTCGGGGCCGGTCGTGGCCGGATCCTCGGCCGCCATCGAGGCGTAGACTTGGTTGTAGTTGGAGGCGAGGCCCTGCCGGCGGATGAAGGCGCAGACGCTGTCGGTGAAGCCGGCGTCGCGATAGACGCCGAGATTGTTGGTCTGGGCGCCGTGCGGCTCGGGATAGCTCTCCTCCCAGTTTTCGAAGCCGTAGCGCTCGAGGCTGTGGTCGGGCGGGTTGGAGACGTGCCACTTGCCGAAATAATGGGTCGAATAGCCGGCGGCGCGAAGCCAGGTGCCGAGCGTCGGGATGCCGCCCGCCTCGAGCCAGGGGAAGTTCGGCGAATCGCCGTTCTTGAACAGGCCGTCGGTCTGGGTGACTCCGGTCTTGGTACCGTATTGGCCGGTGTAGATCACCGCCCGGCTCGGCGTGCAGGCGCTGGCCGCGATCGTGTGGTTGCGAAGCACCACCGCGTTCTCCCGCAGCTTGAGCAGGCCGGGGAAGAATTTCGCGTAAGGATTGGTTTCGTCGACCGTCCCCTGGAAGCCCAGAATCTGCTTGAGCGGCTCGGCGAAGCCGCCCTCGGCGCCATAGGAGAAGCGCGGAAAGCGATATTGATCGCAGGTGATCAGAAGAATGTTGGGCCGCGCCGTGTTGTTCTTGCCGTTCGCCATTCTAGCCTCCCCTTTTTCGACGGCCGCCGCGAGCACGCCGACGACTCGCACTATATCAGGCGATCACGACTGTTCGGAGACTAATTCTCCGTCCTCGCGGCGGGGGAAGGGACTTACGTAATATTACGGTATTCAGTCCATTTTCATCGCGATCTCGGCGAGGCTTTCGGCTTCGATCAGCAGGCTGTCGTCGACCGTGCCCTGGCGCCGTGCGCTCGCGGCCGATGATGACGAGGACCGGCACCGCCATCGGCGAGACCCGGTCGAGCGCGACATGGACCATCGTGCCCGCGGCGCGGTCGAGCAGGCGAGGCGAGGCGGCCGACGTCGGTCATCCGCGTGCGCGCGTCGTTCCAGGCGGCCTTCAGCAGCAGATGGTCGGGCTCGTAGCGGCGCAGCACGTCGTAGATGAGGTCGGTCGAGAAGGTGACCTGCCGCCCGGACTTGCGCTTGCCCGGATGGTGGCGCTCGACCAGCCCGCCGATCACCGCCACCTCGCGGAAGGCGCGCTTCAGGAGGCTCGATCCCTGCACCCAGTCGACGAACTCGTCCTCGAGTATGTCGGCCGAGAAGAGCGCGGCCGGGTCGGTGATCGGATCGAGGCCGTAGCAGGCGAGCGCATAATCGTTGGAGACGAAGCCCAGCGGCCTCAGGCCCGCGCTCTCCATCCGCCGGGTGATCAGCATGCCGAGCGACTGGTGCGCGTTCCAGCCCTCGAAGCTGTAGGCGACCATGTAGTGGCGATGCTCGTGCGGGAAGGTCTCGACCAGCAGCTCGTCGGGCGCGGGCAGCTTCGAGCGATAGTCCTGCACCTCGAGCCAGTCGCGCACGTCGTCGGGGAAGCGCGGCCATTGGCCGCGGTCGTGGAGGAAATGGCGGACCCGGTCGGCGAGGTTGGTCGATCATCGCCATGCGCGCGCCGAGATAGGTCGGGATGCGCGCCGATTTGGAGCTCGCGCGGACGATCAGGTCGGTGCCGTCGATCTTCTCGACCTCGAGCACCAGGCCGGCGAAGAAGAAGGTGTCGCCGGGCGACAGGGTCGAGGCGAAATTGTCCTCGACCGTGCCGAGCTTGCGCCCGCCCCGGAAGCGCACGTCGAGAGCGGCACGTCGACGATGATGCCGGCGTTCATCCGGTGCTGCTGGATGAAGCGCGGATGGGTGACCCGCCAGGTGCCGTCGGCCTCGCGGGTCAGCCGCTTGAACTTGTCATAGGCCTTGAGCGCATAGCCGCCGCTCTCGATGAAGCGAGAGCACCTGCGCGGAACAGCGCCTCCGTGAGGCCGGCATAAGGCGCGGCGCCGCGCACCTCGGCGAGCATCTCCGCCTCGCGGAACGGCGCGGCGCAGGCGCAGGCCATGAGATGCTGGGCGAGCACGTCGAGCGCGCCGGGGCGGAACATCTCGGGGTCGAGCTCGCCCTCGTCGATCGCGTCCAGCGCGGCGCGCGCCTCCAGATATTCGAAGCGGTTGCCGGGGACGAGGATCGCCTCGCTCGGCTCGTCGAGCCGGTGGTTGGCGCGGCCGATCCGCTGCAGCAGCCGCGACGAGCCCTTGGGCGCGCCCATCTGGACGACGAGGTCGACGTCGCCCCAGTCGACGCCGAGATCGAGGCTGGCGGTGCAGACCAGGCCGCGCAGCCGCCCCGACGCCACCGCCGCCTCGACCTTGCGCCGCGCCTCGACCGAGAGCGAGCCGTGATGGATGCCGATCGGCAGATTCTCGTCGTTGACCGCCCACAGATCCTGGAAGATCAGCTCGGCGAGGCTGCGCGTGTTGCAGAAGACGAGCGTCGTCCTGTGCCGCTCGATCTCGCGCATCACGTTCTGCGCCGCCCAGCGGCCCGCATGGCCCGACCAGGGGATTTTCTCGTCCTCGGGCAGCATGATCGAGATTTCGGCCTCGGCGCCGGGATCGCCCTCGACGATGTCGACCGTCTCGACGTCGCCATGCGGCGCGAGCCAGCCCTGAAAGGCTTCGGGATCGGCGACGGTGGCGGAGAGGCCGACGCGGCGCAGGCCCGGCGCGATCGCCTGCAGCCGCGCCAGCGACAGCGCGAGCAGGTCGCCGCGCTTGCCGGTGGCGAAGGCGTGGATCTCGTCGACCACCACCGTCCTGCAGGCCGGCGAACAGGGTCAGGCTGTCCTCGTGGCTGAGCAGCAGGCTCAGCGATTCGGGCGTGGTCAGCAGGATCTGCGGCGGCCGCACCCGCTGGCGCGCCTTGCGGTCGGACGGCGTGTCGCCGGTCCGGGTCTCGACCCGGATCGGCAGGCCCATCTCGGCGATCGGGGTCAGCAGGTTGCGCTGCACGTCGACCGCCAGCGCCTTCAGCGGCGAGATGTAGAGCGTGTGCAGCCCCTGCGTTCTCGGGCTGAACCCCGACTCCGTTCGGCTGAGCCTGTCGAAGCCGTTCACTTTCTTCAGCGCCGGAAGAGAAGGAGGCCCTTCGACAGGCTCAGGCGAACGGTTGGAGGATTCGACCAGCTCGGCCAGCGTCGGCAGGAAGCCGGCCAGCGTCTTGCCCGCCCCGGTCGGCGCGACCAGCAGGGCGCTCCGCCCGGCCCGCGCCGCGGCGAGCATTTCGAGCTGGTGCCGGCGCGGCGCCCAGCCCTTCGCCGGCGAACCAGTCGGCGATCGCGGCGGGCAGGGACTCGGAACCGGCGGGCATCGACAGCCATATAGGACCGATGGCCCGTCTCGGTTCCTGGGTGAAGCCTTTCCCCGAAGGCATTTACGTCGCGCCGGCCGACGCCTGGATCGATCCGTCGCAGCCCAAGGCCAGGGCGCTGGTCACCCACGGCCATGCCGATCATGCCCGCGGCGGCCATGGCGCGGTCTGGGCGACGCCCGAGACGCTGGCGATCATGGAATGCCGCTACGGGCCGCAGGCGGGCGATGCCGGTCGCCTATGGCGAGATCGATCCGGCTCGGCGAGGTCGACATCAGCTTCGTCCCCGCCGGCCATGTCCTCGGCTCGGCCCAGATCGTGCTCGAGCATGCGGGCGAGAAGATCGTCGTCTCGGGCGACTACAAGCGCCGCCCCGATCCGACCTGCGCGCCGTTCGAGCCGGTGCCCTGCGACATCTTCATCACCGAGGCGACCTTCGGCCTGCCCGTCTTCCGCCATCCGGCACCGCCGGCGAGATCGACCGGCTGCTCCAGCGGCTGCACGACAATCCCGAGCGCTGCATCCTGGTCGGCGCCTATGCGCTCGGCAAGGCGCAGCGGCTGATCATGGAGCTGCGCTGCCGCGGCCATCACGATCCGATCTACATCCACGGCGCGCTGCAGCGGCTGTGCGAGCTCTACGCCCAGTTCGGCGTGCCGCTCGGCGAGCTCCGCCCGGCCACCGGCGTCGCCGAAGGACGAGCTCAAGGGCAAGATCGTCCTCGCCCCGCCCGGCGCGCTCAACGACCGCTGGTCGCGCCGCCTGCCCGATCCGATCACCGCCATGGCCTCGGGCTGGATGCGGGTCCGCCAGCGCGCCCGCCAGCGCATCGTCGAAATGCCGCTGATCGTCTCCGACCATGCCGACTGGGACGAGCTGACCGCGACCATCCAGGAGCTCGCCCCGCGCGAAGTCTGGATCACCCACGGCCGCGAGGAAGCGCTCAAGCACTGGTGCATGACCCGCCAGATCAAGGCGCGCGAGCTGAACCTGGTCGGCTATGAGGACGAGGACGATTGAGGTTCAGCGACTGACCAGCTACGAGACGAGCGCCAGCGCGGCAGCACCAGCATGCCCCAGCGCACCTGACGTTCGAGCGCGAAGCTTCGCGTCTTCGATGCCGATCGTCGCGGTCAGCGGCATCAGCACGATGCGCGAGGCCGCCCGAGAGCAATATGCCGAGCCTGATGCTGGTCAGCGCTGCCGCGATGGCGAGCGCCGCCCAGGCGAGGCAGAAGAGCAGCGGATCGGCTGAGATGCGGCAGCTGGGCCTGGCTACGGCCGATCTCGGCGGAAATCTTCTGCCGTGCTCGGATCATCATCGACGCCGAATTGCTTCCCGGGAGGAAAGGATCGAGCGGCAGCAGGCCGAGCTGGCGGCGGCGGTGCAGGCGACATCGAGGGCCAGGGCGGAACTCGGGCGAGTCGAACGCGCGGTCGCCCGGAAACAGGCGCAGCTTCTCGTGCTGGAAGACGCGCTGGTCGCCAACGAAGAGCTACTTGGCAGGCTCGGACGGGCCTCTTATCAATATGCATGTCCTCGCGATCGGACAGGGCTGACGACGCGCGAGCTAAATCTGTGCGAGCTGCTCGGGCTGAACGCAAACAGCTACGCCGACTTTATCGGACGATATACATCCGCGGCAGGGAGGCGAGGGAAGGCGGACGAAGACAACGACTTCGCGCCGGTGAGGGAGGCTTATGAGCGCCTCCTTCCGCTCGCTCGGGAGGCACGCGTCCAGAATGCCTGGCTTGCCCGGGTCCACGAGGGAATCGCCTATGCCGATTACCGGCTCCGCGATCTGGACGATGCGCAGCGAAGGATCGAGCAGGCGGCGCGGCTGGATGCCAATTCGGCGTTCGTCGCTCTTACCGGGCTCAAGATCGCCTGCACCCGACAAGTTCCGAGGGAAGAGATTCGGCGGCGCTACTTCCGGCAGCTTCAGCGGCTTCGGGCCGTGATCGCCAATTCGCCCGCGGGCACGCCGCGCCGATACGCCGAGTTGGAATTGCGATATTTCGTCCAGGATCGGGAACTGACGATGGCCTGCGCCTATGCCGGTCTTCCTGCCGGAAGCACCGGGTAAAGGGCTGAGGAAGCGTCGCGGCTCGTCGGCGCGGTGCCGCGATCAGCCGCTGAGGCCGGTGGAGACGAAGAGCGCGGTCGCGGCCGCCGCCAGCATCAGAATCCCCCAGCGCACCTGGCGTTCGAGCGCGGGATCCTCGCGCTTGACGAGGATCGTCGCGCTCAGCGGCATCAGGATGAGCGTGAGCCCACCCGACAGCAAGATGCCGAGCCAGATGCTGGTCATCGCGCCCCAGATCGCGAGCGCCGCCCAGGCGAGGCAGAAGAGCAAAGGCTCGGGGTGGAGCTTCGGCATCAATGCCCCGCCTGCGGCCCGCGCGCGACGCCGGACAGCGCGAGCTGCTCGTCGATCTGGGCGACCAGCCGGTCGAGGCCCGGCCTGGTCCTTCGCCTCGGCGCGGGCGACGAGCACGTCCTGGGTGTTGGAGGCGCGCAGCAGCCACCAGCCGTCGGCGGTGTTGACCCGGGCGCCGTCGGTGCGGTTGACCTCGGCGCCGGCGCGCGGCGAGCCGGTCGAGCACCTCGTCGACCACCGCGAACTTGCGGCTCTCGTCGACCTGGAAGCGCATCTCGGGCGTGTTGACCATCGCCGGCATCGCCGTCGCGCAGCGCGGTCAGCGAGCCGCCGAGCTGCGTCACCGCGCGGATCAGCCGCACCGCGGCGTAGAGCGCGTCGTCGAAGCCGTAATAATCGTGGGCGAAGAAGATGTGGCCGCTCATCTCGCCGGCGAGCGGCGCGCCGGTCTCCTTCATCTTCGACTTGATCAGGCTGTGGCCGGTCTTCCACATCAGCGGCTTGCCGCCGAGCTCGGCGATCCGGTCGTACAGCGCCTGGCTCGCCTTGACGTCGGCGATGATCGTCGCGCCGGGCACGTCCGTCAGCACCGGCTCGGCGAGGATCGCGAGCAACTGGTCGCCCCAGACCACCCGGCCCTCGCCGTCGACCGCGCCGATCCGGTCGCCGTCGCCGTCGAAGGCGATGCCGAAATCGAGGCCCTTCTCGGCGACCAGCGCCTTCAGATCGGCGAGATTCGCCTCCTCGGTCGGGTCGGGATGGTGGTTGGGGAAGCGGCTGTCGACGTCGGTGTAGAGCAGGTGATGCTCGCCGGGCAGCCGCGCCGACCAGCTTCTCGAGCGCCGGCCCGGCGGCGCCGTTGCCGGCGTCCCAGCCGATCCGGAAGGCGCCGCCGTCGAAGCCCTGCGAGCAGCCGGTCGACATAGCGGTCGATGCATCTCCTCGTCGCGCGACCGCGCCCGCGCCCTCGTCCCAGTCGCCCGCCGCCGCCATCCGGCCGAGCTCCTGGATGTCCGCGCCGAAGAAGGCGCTGCCGCGCGAGCACCATCTTGAAGCCGTTATAATCGGCCGGATTGTGGCTGCCGGTGATCATGATGCCGCCGTCGACGTCGAGCATCGGCCTCGGCATAATAGAGCATCGGCGTCGGCCCGAGGCCGATCCGGACGACGTCGACGCCGCTCTCGGTCAGGCCGCGAACCAGCGCGCCTTCCAGCACCGGCGAGCTCTCCCGGCCGTCGCGGCCGACCGCGACGCCGGCGCCGCCGCCGCGCCGGACCAGGGTGCCGAAGCTGCGCCCGATCGCATAGGCGTCGGCCGCGCCCAGCGTCTTCCCGACGATGCCGCGAATGTCATATTCGCGCAAGCGAGGTCGGGTGGAAATGGTGGCTCAATTTTGCGCTCCGTCAGGAAATGCGGCTGCTGCAGCTCTTCGACGAGCGCGTCGCGCGCCGCATTGACCCGGGTGGCGAGCTCGGCGGAGCCGCCGGCGTCGGGATGGACCCTGGCGATCAGCCGCCGGTGCGCGGCGCGGATCTCGCTCGAGGCTGGCGCCGGCGCCGACGCCGAGCAGAGCGCGCGCCTCGGCCGGCCGCATCGCCGCGCCGGCCGCGGCTTCGCCGCCGCCACCACAGATAGATGACGCCGGCCAGCACGAGCGCGAGGAAGAGCTTGCCGATCAGCCCGCCATCGCCGCCTGGCGCGGCGCGGCGTCGCCGCCGCCCGGCTGCGGGCAGGGCGAAGCCGGCGATCATCTCGCGCAATTCCTGCCGCGCGGCGATGTGGCGAGTGCCGACGTCGCCGATCTCGCTGCAGGTCGAGCAGGGTCAGGCCCTTGGGGAAGAGCTCGCGATAGATGACGCGCTCGCCGAGGCCCGGGATGATCGCGGAAGCCGACGCGGCGCGACAGCTCGGTCAGCGCCTCGCCGACGCGGCGCATGTTGCGCGCCTCGATATGCTGCATGCGGTTCCGCAGCACGACCCAGTCGACGCTGGCGCCGTGCGTCTTGGCGCGCTGGGTGCGGCTGTTCCAGACCAGCTCGGCATAGAAGCTCGGCCGGCGCACCCGATAGGTCTCGGCGTCGACCTCGCCGATCAGGTCGAGATCGACGAAGCTGTCGTTGATCGGCGTGACCAGCGTGTCGGCGCGGACCATCGCGGCGCGGCGCATGCGGATCGTCGCGGCCCGGCGTGTCGATGACGACGAACTCGGCGCCGTCGCGCGAGCCGCGTCGAGCAGCCGCGTCGAGGCTCTCGCCCTTGCCGGGATCGAAGGTCGCGTAGGCCGGCATCGGCAGCTCGACGCCGAGCCGCCGGATCGTCGCGGCGCGGTTGTCGAGATAGCGGCCGAGCGTGCGCTGGCGGGTGTCGAGATCGAGCGCGGCGACCTTGCGCGCCCTGCGCGGCCAGCGCGACGGCGCTGTGCACCGCGGTGGTCGACTTGCCGGTGCCGCCCTTCTCGTTGGCGAAGGTGATGAAATGCGGCACTGGCCGCTATGGCACCTCTGGCATCACTTGATCTGTCGGTCGCGCGAGCCGCTACGAGGCCCGCCTCCCATCCTCTATCGGAGGCCCATAGGGCGGTGCAAATCATCCGTGACCCGAACGCGCTGGACGCGGCGGTCGCCGGCGCTGCGCGAGGGCGGCGGCACGATCGCCTTCGTGCCGACGATGGGCGCGCTCCACGCCGGCCATATGGCGCTGGTCGCCGAGGCGCGGCGCGCGGGCCGACCATGTCGTCGCCTCGATCTTCGTCAACCCGACCCAGTTCGGCGCCGAACGAGGACCTCGCCGCCTATCCGCGCCGCGAGGCGAGCCGACGCGGCGATGCTCGAGGCGGAGGGCTGCGCGATCCTCTGGGCGCCCGACGTCGCGACCATGTATCCGGACGGCTTCGCCGCCACGATCCGCGTCGCGCGGCGTCGGCGAGGGCCTCGACGGCGCCGCCCGGCCCGGCCATTTCGACGGCGTCGCGACCGTGGTCGCCAGGCTGTTCGACCAGGTCCGGCCCGATATCGCCCTGTTCGGCGAGAAGGATTATCAGCAGCTCGCGGTGATCCGGCGGATGGTCCGCGACCTCGATCTGCCGGTCGAGATCGTCGGCGTGCCGACCCAGCGCGACGCCGACGGCCTCGCTCTGTCCTCGCGCAACGCCTATCTCACCGACGAGGAGCGCGCGGCCGCGCGCGCCCTGCCGCGCGCGCTCGGCGAGGCGGCGCAGGCGATCGCGCGAGGGCGGCGACGTCGCCGAGGCGCTGGCGACGGCGCGCGGCGCGGCTGGCGAAGGCGCGGCTTCGACCCGATCGACTATGTCGCGCTGCGCGACGCCGAGACGCTGGCGCCGGTGGCGATCGCTCGACCGCCCGGCGCGCCTGCTCGCCGCCGCCCGGATCGGCCGCGACCCGGCTGATCGACAATCTGGCGGTAGGAGCCCGCGCGGCCTAGCGTCCGGACTCAATTAGAAGATGGGTTTTGGCTCGGGTAACCAAGGGAGTCATCCCGGCGAAAGCCGGGACCCATGAACATTGAGCCTGAGAAGAAGCGTCGAGGCTTGGTCCGTCCTCGTCCCCTAGCGTTCATGGGTCCCGGCTTACGCCGGGATGACTCTGAAATGGCTCGTAAATCAGAAATGGCTAATTGAGTACGGACCCTAGTGTGCTGAATTTGAAGTTCGCCCTATTATCGGATCGCGCTCGGAGCGAACTTCAAATTCAAAAAGCACACTAGAATCATTAGTTTGCTAGTGTGGCTGGAGATTCGGAAATTCGCTCCGAGCCCTCCATCCGATCTGGCGAATTTCCGAATCGCCACACTAGCGCGACTCCGCCGTGAAACTCTTCGCTCGGAAAATCATGAGTCCGGGGCGCCCGCGGCGCCCAGGGCGTAGGACCTCAGATAGCCGGTCAGATACTCGAAAACCGCCGCCCCCACGGTGGCGACGGCAGGCTTGATCAAATTCGACCAATTCCAGTCCCCCAGGATGATCCGGCCGCGGGCCGTCTTGTAGATGGCGTCGTAGGCGGCAAGATCCAGGCGCCCCGCCGCCTGCGGATCTATGGCCAGCGAGAATGAACCCTTGTTGCTGGTCACGCTGTAATGAAGGTAGGTAAGCAAGCGGCTGGTCCTGGTGCCCATGAGCGCCTGGGTCGCGGGAATGTTCACCGGCTTCCCGTCCAGATTGGTTACGGCGTCGGCAATGTCCTTGCAGTTCGCCGCCGTATGATAGTTCGGCATGGTCCGCCACTGGACTTTCCCCGTGGCGCCCAACCCGGCCATGGGGATGGCTTCCTTGAGCACGCTTTCAATCGCCAGCATCTGGGAGTTGGCGTTGTGCCCTCCGGCAAAAAGATTGTCCGGACTGTTCGGACCCCCAAGCCCGTGGCCATGCATATGGAGCCACTCGCAATCCTGACGCTGCGCGTAATAATTCGCCTTGAGAGGCGAGGCGGGGACCAGGAAATATCGGCCCATTATATCCTGATTGCTGCCGGGGTCGTCGATGCGTGGCGGCGCCGGAATCGAAGTGTTTTCATAGGCTTTCCACCTCCCCAGGGCATATATCTCCTCCGTAGTCAGCCCAAGCCAGCTTTTGGCGATCGTGAAAGCCGATGCCGGGGAGTTCACCATTCTTCCCATCAGTCCCGCGCCCAGCAGCTTGAACGGCCCCTTCTTCGTTTTCCTCCACTCGTTTGGCCGGTCTTTATATTCGATATATTGGTAGGTCGGGCCGGGACCGACGAGCCAGCTTCGGTCCTCCAGGATCACGTGATGATAGCCCTTGCTCAACTCTGCGATCTTCTGCTCGGCCTCGAACTCTCCCGAGATGGCAGCCCGTTGAACGATGGCCGGCGCGGGCGCCGCGATCCTGAGCGGGGCCTCCGTTGTCGGTGAAGATCGGCTCGCGCGCTCTCCCATGAGCGTCGCTTCGCGCTCCAGCGCCGGATCGGCGTTGAGGCCGAGGCCCTTCATTTGCCGCGTTGCCGCCACCCGCCCCTGCTTTTGCTGGACGACGTGCCAGGCCTCGTGCGGCAGATGCCGTTCCTGGCCCGCGCCCAGGTGGATCTCGGCCCCTTGCGCGAAAGCCAGCGCCCCGAGGGCGGCGGGGCGAGAGGAATTACGATGGACGCGCACGTCGTCCATCGCCAGGCCGCTCATCGCCTCGATATTGGTCTTGAGCGGCTCGGGCAGGCCGTTGGCGAGGCCGTGGCGTGGCGAGGCCGAGGCGAAGCTGCGGCGGGGGGAAAAGGCGGCCGGGGCGGGGCCGGCGGCGCGCGGGGCCGCCTTCACGGCGGGGCCACGCGAGACGGGCCGACTCTGCTGCTGGCGGGCGGAACCCATGTCGCGGCGCTCCCAATTTCGGCAAGCCTAACCGATTCATCTTGGCTTTGCCATGCCGCCGGATCGGGACTTTCGCCGTATGCCCCCGTCATTGAGGTTTCGCGCCCGTTAACCATTTATTCGCTTCTGCTGCCCAAACACACAGCCGACGAACCAAGGGGCAAATCAATGGGTCACAGTCTGAAAGCCGGCATGTTCCTGATCGAAACCCGGATGGCCGACGCCGCGATGGGCGACGTCCAGGCGCTCTACGAGCTCGGCGTCGCTTATTCGACCGGCACCGGCGGGGTCGAGATCGACTTCATCGAAGCGCACAAATGGTTCAACCTCGCCGCCCTCAACGGCAACGCGCCAGGCGCAGGAATGCCGCGCCGACATCGCCGAGGACATGACCGCCCGCGAGATCGCCGAGGCCCAGCGCCAGGCCCGCGCCTGGCTCGCCGACATCGCCGACCGCCGCGCCGCCTGACGACTTCGACAGGCCGTCACCCCAGCGCAGGCTGGGGTCCATTCTGACAGCATGGATTCCAGCTTTCGCTGGAATGACGTCAGGATTTCCGGAACGGCCCCATTTCAGCAAGCGCGACGATCTCGCGGGCGACCGCCCGGCGCTCGGCGGCGAGATAGTCGGCGACCGCGTCGCCGGAGCCCGGATCGGCGATATAATGGGCCGAGAAGGTCGGCACCGGCCGATAGCCGCGCGCCAGCTTGTGCGCGCCCTGCGCGCCCGCCTCGACCCGGCTCGAGGCCGCGCGCGATCGCGGCGTCGATCGCCTGGTAATAGCAAAGCTCGAAATGGAGGTGGGGCACCTCCTCGATCGCGCCCCAATAGCGGCCGTAGAGCGCCTCGGCGCCGATCACGTTGAGCGCGCCGGCGATCGGCACGCCGTCGCGCAGCGCGAGGATCAGCAGCAGCCGCTCGGCCATCCGCTCGCCGAGCAGCGAGAAGAAGGCGCGGGTGAGATAGGGCTGGCCCCATTTGCGCGCGCCGGTGTCCTGGTAGAAGGCCCAGAAGGCGTCCCAATGCGCCTCCGTGATCGCGGCGCCGGTCAGATGGACGATCTCGAGCCCCTCGACCGCCTGCGCCCGCTCCTTGCGGATCGCCTTGCGCTTGCGCGACGACAAGGTGGCGAGGAAATCGTCGAAGCTCGCGATAGCCCTCGTTCAGCCAGTGGAACTGGCTGTCGGTGCGGATCAGCCAGCCGGCGCTGCTCGAACAGGGCGACCTCGCTCGCGGCGCGATGAAGGTGGCGTGGGCCGAGGAAAGGCCGTTGCGCCTCGACCACCTGCTCGGCCGCCGCGATCAGGGCCGGCGCCAGCGCCGGGTCGCGCGCCAGCAGCCGCCGGCCCGGCACCGGCGTGAACGGCACCGCGATCTGGAGCTTGGGATAATAAGCGCCCGCCGGCGCGCTCGATAGGCGTCGGCCCAGCCATGATCGAACACATATTCGCCCAGGCTGTGGCTCTTCAGCATAGGCCGGCATCACCGCCGCCGGCCGCGCCGTCGGTGCCGTCGATCGCGATCGGCAGCGGCCGCCAGCCGGTCTCGCGCGGTGGCGCTGCCCGAATCCTCGAGCGCGCGAGAGGAAGGCGTGGCTGAGGAACGGATCGTCGCGTCGCCGGCGCAGCGGTCCCAATCCTCGGCCGCGAACGAGGCGACGCCCGCCGCCGAGCCGGGCGACGACCGGCTCGCCGCTCATCGCGGCGCGCTCTCGTAGATGATCTGGTCGGCATGCTCGGCGGCGCGCGCGCGGTCCGTCGAGCGCTGCGGCACGTCCAGGTCAGCACCGGCATGCCCCTCGCGCCGCTGCGCCGCGGCGAAGCGCGAGGGCAGGTCGCGAATGTCGTAAGCGAGGAAATCGGGCCGCGCGCGCCACAGCGCGAGATGGCGCGCCGAGCCAGCCCGCGCCACTTCTTGCCCTGCCTCGGTGACCACCAGCCCGCGCAGCCGCTGCGGCGCGTGGCGCGCGAACCAGTGCCCGACCTCGGGATTGAACGACATCACCGCCACCGGGCCCTGATAGCCGGCCAGCGCGCCGACGCACCGCGCGGCTCAGCGCGGCGACTCGGCGGCTCCGGCGATTTCACCTCGATCAGCAGCGGCGCCCGCCCGGCGACAGCGCGAGGATCTCGGCCAGAGTCGGGATCGTCTCGTCCGATCCCTTCAGCCGGATCCGCTCCAGCTCCGCCGCGCCGAGCGTCCGCGACCGTGCCATCGCCCTCGGTCAGCCGGTCGAGCTCGTAATCGTGGAAGACCATCGCCTCGCCGTCGGCGCTCGCCTGGACGTCGAGCTCGATGCCGTGGCCGGCGGCGATCGCCGCCTCGAAGGCGGCGCGGCTGTTCTCCGGCGCGGCCGGCGCCCGTGCAGGCCGCGATGCGCGAACGGCTGCGCGATCAGGCGCGCCGAGCTCAGCCTGCCTTGACGGCGACGATTGCATCGATCTCGACCGCGGCGCCCAGCGGCAGCACCGGCACGCCGACCGCGCTCCGCGCATGGCGCCCGGCCTCGCCGAACACCTGCTCCATCAGCTCGGAGGCGCCGTTGGCGACCTTGGGCTGGTCGGTGAAATGCGGGTCCGAGGCGACGAACGCGCCGAGCTTGACGATCCGCTCGACCCGGTCGAGCGAGCCCAGCGCCTTCTTCATCTGCGCGATCAGCATCACCGCGCAGCGCTCGGCCGCCTCGCTGGCCGTGGGCGACGTCATAATCCTCGCCGAGCCGGCCGGTGATCAGCGAGCCGTCGGCGCGGAACGGCAGCTGGCCCGAAATATAGAGCAGGCCGCCCGCTTCGACGGCGGGCACATAGGAGGCGACCGGCGCGGCGGGCTCGGGAAGGTCGATGCCGAGCTCGGCGAGGCGGGCGGAGATGCTGTCGGTCATGGCGAGGGCGTAAGCACCGGCGCGCCGCCCTGGTCAAGCCGCGCGAGGATCCAGCCCGCCGCCTCGCCCCAGTCGTCGATCCGGGCATGGGCGAAGCGGCGCCGGCGGGCGTGTGCGCGGCGAGGCGCGGCTCGGCGATCATGTGCAGCCGCCAGACGTCGGGCGCGTGCTTCGCCACCGATTCGTGGTGGACGGCGAGATCGTCGACGAAGACGGTGGCGCTCGGCCTCATCTCCTCGATCAGCTCGAGCACCGGCCGGCCCTTGCCGCCGCGGTTGCAGAGCACCCGGTGGCGGATGTCGAACGCCTCCAACTGGGCGACCCGGTTGGCCTGATATTGGTCGCCGATATTGGTGAGGATGACGATGTCGGCCGCTCGCGCCGATCGCGCCAGCGCCTCGACCGCGCCGGGGACGACGTTCTGGCGGTGCATCTCGCGGTCGAAGAACAGGTCGAGCAACGGCCAGACCCGCTCCTCGCGCGACCGGCGCGCCGTCGCGGTCGCGCAGCGCGTCGCGCGAAGCCGGCGCGTCGAGGTTGAAATCGAGGCCGTGCGCCTCGTCGACCCATTCGGCGAAATGCGGCCGAAATGTGCAGCAGCACCTCGTCGCAATCGGTGATCAGCAGTGGCCGGCTCATCGCCTCGAGCCTCCGCCGCGCCGCGACCAGCCGCGCCGGGGTCGACGCCCATGTCCGTCGGCGCAGGCGAGGAGATCCGGCTCGTGCGCTTCGAGGAAGCGAAGCACCGCGGCGAGGAAGGCGCGGTCGTCGAGCCGCTCGCGCAGCGACTCCGGCGGTCAGCCCGGTCAGCGCGAGCAGCCGCTCGGCGCGCGCGTCCTCGCCCAGCGTCCAGCCGAGCGCGCCCAGCGCCAGCGCCTCGTCGTCATTTGTCTCGAATCGGCGTCATCGCTTACAGGGCCGCGGGTGGGACAAAAAATCCTGGTTGTCGAGGACAACGAGCTCAATCTGAAGCTGTTCTGCGACCTGCTGCGCGCGCACGGCTACGAGGCCGAGCCGGTCCGCGACGGCCGCGAGGCGGTCGAGCGCGCCCGCGCCTTCGCGCCCGATCTCGTCGTCATGGACATCCAGATGCCGCACATTTCGGCGGCCTCGAGCTGATCGAGCAGATGAAGGCCGACGAGGGGCTGAAGCGCACCCCGATCATGGCGGTCACCGCTTATGCCGCCAAGGGCGACGAGGAGCGGATCCGCGACGCCGGCGCCGAAGGCTATGTCTCCAAGCCGATCTCGGTGATTCGTTCGTCGAGGCGGTCGCGGGCCTGCTCGCCATGCCGCCGAGCGCGAAGCAATCGACGCGCCGTCCGCAAACGGCATTGCCGATGGAGAAGATATTCCGTCGGAAATCGACTATGATGCGGCGCCCGCGGTCGAGTCGGAGGCCTTGCCGGAGTCCGGCGAAACCGATGGGGAGGGCACAAAAGGAGGGGAGGGCTGAAGATGACGGCGCCGCTGATACCGATCGATTGGCCTTCCATCTATTTCAAGGGGGCGGCTCGACAGTCGCTCCCCAAGCGGATGGCGCAGTGCACGCCCGACATGAAGGCGGCGATCGCCAAGGCGTCGGCGGCGGTCGTCGCGGAAGGCGGCAAGCTGATCCTTTCCGACCTGTTCCGCAGCTACGAAATGCAGACCCAGGCGAATAAAGACTTCGTCACCAAGAAAAAGAAGGCGTTCAGCCCCCCGGCCGGCGGCAGCCTGCATGAGGCCGGCCGGGCGTTCGATCTCGATCTGGGCGCGATCCACGTCACGCTCGCGCGCTTCTGGGTGCTGGCGGGGACGGCCGGGCTCGTGCCGATCATCGCCAAGCCCACTTCGGGGGTCAGCGAATCCTGGCATTTCGAATGCCGCGGCAGCCACCAGCTGGTCTACGATTATTACAAGGCCGGCAAGGGAACGAACTTCGACAGCCCCTACAAGGCGATGGCGGCCAGCGCGATCTGCAGCGTCGGGATCAAGGTCGACAAGTTCGGCGGCAATCAGGACGCGGCCTACATCCAGTCGGGCCTGGTTCGGCTCGGCGCCGACATCGGCAATATCGACGGCGCGATCGGCACGCGGACCAAGGCGGCGCTTGCCGCGCTCGGCATATCGCAGGCCTCGTCGGCGGCGACCGTGGCCGGCGTCGACGCGGCGCTCGCGGCGAAGTTTCCGGCCGAATATTGAAGGGAGCGCCGGCGGGCGTCGCCCGCCGCGGCTTATTTGATCTTGGCTTCCTTGAACTCGACGTGCTTGCGCGCGACGGGGTCGTATTTGCGGAAGGTCATCTTCTCGGTGATGTTCCGCGGATTCTTCTTGGTCACGTAGAAGAAGCCGGTGTCGGCGGTGCTGACGAGCTTGATCTTGACCGTGGTCGGCTTGGCCATGACAGCCTCTCTTGAAAATCTGGGTTGCGAAAAAATAAAGCGGCGAAACCGCCGCCCTGCTTGCGCGCCGCCTCTGCCGCGCGAGGGCGCCGATTGTCAAGGGCGCGGAGCCGGCGGACAGTCGCTTTCCCGGACCGCCTGGACCTGCGCCGCCGTCCGAAAAGTGGCTCCCGTCGGCGACGTGACTGTCCCCGGTCACGCGCATGGTTAACGGTCCGGTAACCATAAGCGCGCATCCTCCGTCCGAAGACCGAAGGAGCGAGGGCGATGCGGGCCGATCATGACGGGATGATGGTGGTGAGGGCCGAGCTCTGCGACCGGCTCGACAGCCTGCAGCGCGCCGCGGCGCGGATCGGCGTCCGCGATTTCGCGCAGCGGATCGGCGCGATCCGGACGATGGCCGCGGCCTATGGCCTCGGCCCCGGTCGTCTGCCTCGCCGACGCGCTCGAGCGCGCGCATCGCGCGCCGAGCCGCGCGGCTGCCCGGCCGGCCTCTATTTCGATCGGCTGCGCGACGCGATCGGCTGCGAGCGGCTCGACGACGCCGCCAGCGAGGCGCTGCTCGCCTCGGTCTCGATCCGCCTCGGCGCGTGACGCGACAGATTGGGGACAGTCCGCGTAGCTGTTCTTGGGCTACAGCGGCCCGCGAATGGAAGCCCTCGTCACCGCCTTCGTCGCCGCCTTCCTCGCCGAATGGGGCGACAAGACCCAGCTCATCGTCGCCATGCTCGCCGCCGGCACGCGGCGGCCGCTCCAGGTCCTCGCCGGCCTCGCTCCTCGCCGCGCTCGCCAGCAACGTCGTCGCCGCTTTGGCCGGCGTCTGGATCGCCGAGCACGATCACGATCCGCGCCATGACCCTGATGACCGCGCTGGCCCTGCTCTTCGCCGCCGGCTCGGGGCTGATCCCGCGGCGGCGCCAGGCCCCGATCCCGGCCCGCATTCCCATCCTCAGCGCCTTCATCCTCTGCCTCGCCGCCGAAATGGGCGACCGCACCCAGTTCCTGACCTTCGCTCTGGCCGGCCGCTTCGACAGCGCCCCGCTCGCCGCCGCGGGCGCGACCGCGGGCATTCTCGCCGCCTGCATCCCCGCGGCGATGCTCGGCGAGCGGCTCGCAGACAGTGGTCCCGGTCCGCGCCATCCGCTGGTCGGTCGCGGCCCTGTTCCTGGTCGTCGGCTTCATCGTCGCGGTGAAGGCGCTGCAGCTGGCCTGAGGCCCGCCCCCCAAACCCGACCGTCATTCCAGCGAAAGCGGGAATCCCGCTTCTTTTCAGCCGGACCGGACGTGGAGAGGGACAGTCTTCTTTTTTCAGTGGCGCGGAAGGCGCGGGGGAAAGCGATGCCATCCGAGCGAACCGACTCCGGCCGCCTGCCGGCGGCAGCGGCGGGCGGCCCTGGATATCCTCAACTTCATTCCACTTCGCGGGCCTAGAAGATCGCGTCGAGGATTCCGAAGATGACGAGCAGCCCGATCACGATCACGGCGAGCACGACGAATCCGATTAGGCGAAGCATGACTCTCTCCCGGGTCCGGTTCGAGGCCATAACGGCAGGGGAAGCGCGGCGTTCCGCTTTATCGTCCGGCCGGCCCGATCCGGATCAGCCACAGATCGGGCGCCGCGCCGAGCCGAAGCGGCAGGCCGCTGGTGCCGAGGCCGGCGGTGACGATCAGGGTCCGGCCCTTCTCGCTCGACCAGGCCGCAGGCGTAACGCTGGCCGTATCTGGACATGAGTCGATCACCGCGCCGACGAAGGGCAGCCGCGACCTGGCCGCAATGGGTGTGGCCGGCGAGCATCAGGCCGACGTCGCCGCGGCAGTGTCGGCGAACGGATCGGGGCTGTGGCTCAACAGGACCCGCGCGCCCGGCAGGCGGCGCATCGCCGCCAGCGTCGGGGCGAGGCGGTCGCGGCCGGTGAAGGCGTCGTCGAGCCCGCCGAGCGCGAGCGGCCCCGCCGCACCGCCTCATTGTCGAGCAGGCGAACGCCGGCGGCGGCGAGCGCGCGATGCGCTCCGGCCGTGTCGCGCCAGTGATCGTGATTGCCGAGCACCGCGAAGGTGCCGAGCCGCGACGCGAAGGCCGGCCAGCGGCGCCGCCGCCTCGGCTTGCGAATAATGGCGGGTCGAGGTCCTCTTGTCGCTGACGAAGTCGCCGGCGATCAGCACGAGGTCGGGCCGAGCGCGTTGATCCGCTCGACGATCCGCGCCAGCCGCGCCGGCGGCATGTCCGGCCCGGCGACGTGGATGTCGGAGATCAGCACCGCCCGGATCGGCGCCTGCGCCCGCGGGCCAGCCGGGCAGCGCCACGCCGGCCTCGCGCACCACCGGATCGGCGATCGCCGTCCAGTAGGTCCAGCCGACGCCCGGCGAGGCCGAGCGCAACCAGGACGAGGAGGGAGCGTATTACGATCTTCATGATGCTTGCGCTTCCTCTCGTTTAGCGACAGAAAGCCGGCGATGCGCGATTTCTCGCAGCTGCTCGACGCGCTCGTCTACACGCGCTCGCGCAGCGCCAAGCTGAAGCTGATCGGCGATTATCTGAAGCGCACGCCCGATCCCGACCGCGGCTATGCGCTGGCGGCGCTGACCGGCGAGCTCGACCTGCCCGCGGTCAAGCCCGCCGCGATCCGCGCGATCGCCGAGGAACGGGTCGATCCGGTGCTGCTCTACATGAGCCGCGACTATGTCGGCGACATGGCCGAGACGGTGTCGCTGCTCTGGCCGGCGCCGGAGGGCGAGCCGGCCGACCTCGACGACGGCACGCTTGCGCCTGTCGAGCGTCGTCGAGCGGCTCGCCCGCCTCGGCCGGGCCGAGGCGCCGGGCGCGCTCGCCGCGATGCTCGACCATCTCGACGCGAGCGGCCGCTTCGCCCTGCTCAAGCTCGCCACCGGCGCGCTTGCGGATCGGCATCTCGGCGCGGCTCGCCAAGGTCGCTCTGGCGCAGGCGTTCGGGCTCGACGTCGATGCGGTCGAGGAGGTCTGGCACGGCATCGGCCCGCCTTACGTGCCGATCTTCGACTGGGCCGAAGGGCGCGGGCGCGCCAGCCGACCGCCGAGAACGTCCCGGTCTTCCGGCCGTTCATGCTCGCCCATCCGCTCGAGGAGCTGCGGGTCTCGCTCGACGATTATGCGGCCGAATGGAAATGGGACGGCATCCGGGTCCAGCTCGTCCATGCCGGCGGCGAGACCCGGCTCTACAGCCGCGCCGGCGACGACATCAGCGCGCAGCTTCCCCGACGTCGCCGGGCCTTCGCGCGCGAGGGCGTGCTCGACGGCGAACTGCTCGTGAAGGGCGCGTTCCAGGGCGGCGAGAGGCGGCGGCAGCTTCAACGCGCTCCAGCAGCGGCTCGGCCGCAAGAGCGTCTCGGCGAAGATGCTCGGCGACTATCCCGCCTTCGTCCGGCTCTACGACATCTTGTTCGACGGGCACGAGGATCTGCGCGCGCTTGCCGCTGATCGAGCGGCGCGAGCCGGCTCGAAGCCTTCGTGCCGCGGCTCGATCCGGAGCGCTTCGATCTCTCCGCGCTGATCGAGGCCGAGGATTTCGAGGCGCTGGAGGCGATCCGCGCCGGCGCCCGCGACGCCTCGATCGAAGGGCGTGATGCTGAAGCGCCGCGACAGCCCCTATGTCGCCGGCCGCAAGCGCCGGCCTGTGGTACAAATGGAAGCGCGATCCGCTCGTCGCCGATTGCGTGCTGATGTACGCGGCGCGCGGCAGCGGCAAGCGCTCCTCTTATTATTCGGATTACACGTTCGGCTGCTGGACGGAGGAGGGCGGCGGCGAGCTGCTGCCGGTCGGCAAGGCCTATTTCGGCTTCACCGACGAGGAGCTGAAATGGCTCGACCGGTTCGTGCGCAACCACACGTGTCGGGCGCTTCGGCCCGGTCCGCGAGGTCGAAAAGACGCTGGTGCTCGAAGTCGCCTTCGATTCGATCCACCTCTCGAAGCGCCACAAATCCGGCCTCGCGATGCGCTTCCCGCGCATCTCGCGGATCCGCACCGACAAGCCCGCCGCCGAAGCCGACACGGTCGAAACGCTGCGCAGGATGGTGACGTGAGCGCGGGAAGGGGAGGCCCGGAACGGAGATTACCCACACCGTTCGGGCTGAGCTTGTCGAAGCCCTCCCTTTCTGATTTGCTCACGGCTCATGGGCTTCTGGGCCTACATGCTCCACTGCGCCGATCGCAGCTTCTACGTCGGCCACACCGACGATCTCGACGCGCGGATCGGCGCGCATCAGTCAGGCCTGATCCCTGGATATACCTCGACGCGCCTTCCGGTGACGTTGGTCTGGTCGGACGAATTCCCGAGCCGCTACGAGTCGCTGCGGGCCGAGCGGCAGATCAAGGGCTGGAGCCGAGCCAAGAAGCTCGCCCTGATTCGAGGCGACTGAACCTGATCAGCTCCCTCGCCAGGAGTTCGAAAGAGAAAGGGAGGGCTTCGACAGGCTCAGCCCGAACGGAGAAGGATTAGACCTGCAAGCTGAACCGTTCGGGCTGAGCTTGTCGAAGCCCTCTCCTTATACTTTGGGAAAGGGATCAGGCGGTGGGCCGCCCGCGCGGCGCGAGCGCCTGGCCGATCGAGCGGAAGTCGCGGCCGCCGGCCTGCATCGCGTCGCCGCAGCGGCCGAGCAGCTGCTCGCGCTCGGCGCCGGCCGGCGCTTCCGCCTCGAGCGCCGCGTCCGGGTCGAAGCCCGGCTGCGGCCGCGTCGATCCGGCCCAGGAAATATTGCGCGGCCACCCGGCCGAGCGACCGGATCCTGGGATCCTCGTCCTCGGCCAGGTCGGCCATCAGCCGGAAGCAGCGCTGGTCCAGCGCCGCGGCGGTGACCGGCTCGTTGGCCGGCGCAGAGGTCGATGCGGCCGCCATTAGGCTGGCCGCGAGCAGCACGCTTTCCATGGCCGTCTTGGTAAACGGCAAAGGTGCACGCGAGGTCGCCCGGAATGGTTGACGGAAAAATAAGCACGAAAAAGCGCGGCGGCCCGCCGGACCGCCGCGCGCCATGCTCAGCGAAACAGTGGCTTACTGGATCGGGACCAGGTTGACCGCCGCGGTCTTGCCGCGCCGGTCGACCTCGAGCTCGAACTCGACCCGGTCGCCCTCGTTGAGGGAGATCATGCCGGCCCGCTCGACCGCCGAGATGTGGACGAAGGCGTCGGGCTGGCCGTCGTCGCGGGTGATGAAGCCGAAGCCCTTGGTCGCGTTGAAGAACTTGACCGTTCCGCTGGCCTTCTCGCCGGTCAGCTCGCGCTGGGGACCGCCGCCGCCGCGCTCGCGCGGCGGGCCGCGATCCTCGACCGGGAGCGGATCGCCCTCGATCTTGAGGTCGGTCGCCGAGACCCGGCCGCCGCGATCCACCAGAGTGAATTCGAGCGGCTGGCCCTCGGCGAGGCCGGTCAGCCCCGCCTGCTCGACCGCGCTGATATGGACGAACACGTCCTCGCCGCCATCGTCGCGGACGATGAAGCCGAAGCCCTTCTGGCCGTTGAAGAATTTGACGACGCCCTTGGCCTCGCCGACGACCTGCGGGGGCATGCCGCCGCCAGCGCCGGCGCCGCCGCCGCGGAAGCCGCCGCCACCGCCGCCGCCGCCACGAAACCGCCGCCGCCGCCGCCGCCGCCGCCGAAGCGATCGCCGCCGCCATAGCCGCCGCCGCCGCCGCCGAAGCGGTCGCCGCCGCTCCGTTCTCCGAATCCGCCGCCGCTGAAGTTGCTGTCTTCACCGAAACCGTCGCGCTTGTCTCTGCCGCGCCCGCCGCGCTCTCCGCGGCGCCCTCTGTCGAAACCCATTTGAATCAATTACTTTCGTGCGCCCGATCCCCTGTCAAAACCACCGCGCCGGGCAGAGCGCGCAAAGGCCTTGGCGCCGGAAGCCGGCGCACCGGCGACTCACATAGACCGAAAAAATCCAATCCCGCGAGCGCTTTTGGCTGTGGATAAAACAGCGGCCGCTATCTGTCGTCCCGGCGCGCCGCTTCACGCATTGAAGCGAGCGACGCCCGGCTCGCGCGGGTCAGGCGTCGGACTTCGATCCAAGCGCGGAGCGGGCGAGGACGATGACCGCGCCGATCGCCAGCCCGAACAGGCCCGCGCCGGCCGCGCCGACCGTCCATTCGACGAGCCCCGCCAGCGCGGGCGCGGCTTGGCCCGCCGCTGCGGCAACGTCGTGGATAAGATGCGCGATACCGGCGAGGCCGAACGCTTCCAGCCCATGGACGATGATGCCGCCGCCGACCCAGATCATCGCGGCGATGCCGATCGTCGAAAGAGCCGCCATCACCGCGGGCATGGCGTGGACCAGCGCCCGGCCCAGCGCCCGCGAGCCGCGGTCGCGCCGCGCCGGCGAGGTGCAGGCCGATATCGTCCATCTTCACGATCAAGCCGACCGCGCCATAGACGCCGATCGTGATCGCCACTCGCGACGAGGCCGAGGATCGCCGCGCGCAGCGCGAAAGGCTCGGTCGCGACCTCGGCCAGCGCGATCGCCATGATCTCGGCCGAGAGGATGAAGTCGGTGCGGATCGCGCCGGCGACCATCTCGCGCTCGTGGCTCTCGCTGTTGAGCTCCGCGGCGATCTCGGCGAGGCTGTGCTCCCTGTCCGCGAGCGAGTGCCAGACCTTTTCGGCGCCCTCGAAGCACAGATAGGCGCCGCCGAGCATCAGCAGCGGCGTGATCGCCCAGGGCAGCAGAGCGCTGAGCGCGAGCGCCGCCGGCAGGATGATCAGCAGCTTGTTGCGAAGCGATCCCTTGGCGATGCGCCAGATGATCGGCAGCTCGCGGTCGGGCGTGAAGCCGGTGACGTAGCGCGGCGTCACCGCCGTGTCGTCGACGACCACGCCGGCGGCCTTCATGCCCGGCCCGGCCCGCCGCGGCGCCGATGTCGTCGATCGAGGCGGCGGTGAGCTTGGCGATGGCGGCGACGTCGTCGAGGAGGGCGGCGAGACCACCGGGCATGAAGCGGAGCCTTCCAGCGTTGGCGAGAAGCATCCTGTTACGGCCTCCCCCGCGCGCCGATCAAGTCCGCGGCCCGTCCGAAACGGATCGCGCATTGAGCCTTCACCGCCTTTCCCCTATCTCGGAGGCGCCATGACCGTCCATTTCCACGAAGAAGACCTGCCCGAGGGCGTGCTCGGGCCCGGGCCCGGTCGCCGTCGACACCGAGACGATGGGGCTGCAGCTCGGCCGCGACCGGCTCTGCCTGGTGCAGATCTCCGACGGGCGCGGCGACGAGCATCTCGTCCGCTTCGCGCCGGGCAGCGACTATGCCGCGCCCAATCTCAAGGCGGTGCTCGCCGATCCGGCGCGGCTCAAGCTCTACCATTTCGCCCGCTTCGACCTCGCCTCGATCCAGGCCTATCTCGGCGTGATGGCGGCGCCGGTCTATTGCACCAAGACCGCCTCGCGCCTGATCCGCACCTATACCGACCGGCACGGCCTCAAGGACCTGGTCAGGGAGCTGCTCGGCCAGGAAATCTCCAAGCAGCAGCAAAGCTCCGACTGGGGCGCGCCCGAGCTCACCGACGCGCAGAAGGATTATGCCGCCTCCGACGTGCGCTATCTCCACGCGCTCAAGGAGAAGCTCGACGTGCGGCTGGCGCGCGAGGGGCGGACCGCGCTGGCCCAGGCCTGCTTCGATTTCCTGCCCCACCGCGCCGTGCTCGATCTCGCCGGCTGGGCCGAGCAGGACATCTTCGCCCATGTCTGAGCTGGCCGAGCGCGAACGGCGGCAGAAGCGCGGCTGGGCGACGCCCGGCGGCAGCCACGACCGCCTCGATCCAGCATGCTCAAGCTCGCGCTGCCGGCGCTGATCGGCGTGGTCCTCGCCTTCCTCGTCTTCGCGCCGCTCGAGGACAAGCAGGAGGTCAGCTTCCTCCTCGACAAGAACAAGGTCGACACCGCCGAGGAGCGGCTGCAAGGTCGCCGCCGCCCAATATCGCGGCCAGGACGATCAGGGCCGCCCGTTCGTCCTCTCCGCCCGCTCGGCGCTGCAGGCAGACCTCGGCCGAGCCGGTCGTCGAGATCAGCGACATGAGCGCCCAGATCCTGCTCGACAGCGGCCCGGCGCGGCTGCAGCGCGGACCGGGCGCGCTACAATATGGAGCAACGACCAGGTCGACGTGGTCGGCCCGATCCTGTTCACCGCCGCCGACGGCTACCGGATGGGGACCCGCGACGTGAACGTCGATCTGCGCGCCCGCACCATGCGCAGCCGCGGCGCGGTCGAGGGCCGGATGCCGCTCGGCCGCTTCTCCGCCGACCAGCTCCAGGTCAACCTGCCCGACCGCACGCGTCGTGCTGAACGGCCGCGCGCGCTTGCATATCGTCCAGGGCGGCCTCAGATGAGCGGCGTGAAGCGCTTCCTCGCCTCTCGCCCTGCTGCCGCTGCTCGCGGTCGCGCCCGGCCGCTCGGCCAGCAGGGCGGCTCGGCGCTCAAGGGCCACGACAGCGACGCGCCGGTCGACGTCGCCGCCGACCGGATCGAGGTCCAGGACCGCGCCGACCGCGCCATCTTCTCGGGCAATGTCGACGTCCGCCAGGGCAATCTGCCGCTGAACGCGGCGCGGCTCACCGTCGCTTATGCCAACAGCGGCGGCATCGAGATCCAGCGGCTCGAGGCGAGCGGCGGCGTCACCCTGCGCAGCCCGTCCGAGACCGCGCGCAGCCAGTTCGCGATCTACGACCTCGACCGCCGGCTGGTGACGATGATCGGCGGCGTCACCCTGACCCGGGGCGCCAACCGCGTCCAGGGCGGCCGGCTCGTGCTCGATCTCGACAGCGGCCGCGCGGTGATGGACGGCGGCGCCGCCGGCGCGCCGGCAGCGCAGCGGCGGCCGGGTCACCGGCCGCTTCACCGTCCCCGCGCGCAAGGGCGACAATTGACGGAGTCATCCCGGCGAAAGCCGGGACCATGAACGCCGGTCGAGACGTCCGCCACGTCCGTGTTCATAGGTTCCGGCTTTCGCCGGAATGACTGATTCGCTTGTCATGCATAAAGCTTGCCAGTTGAGGCGCGCGCCGCGATTCGCCTAAGCTAGGCCGGCGGGATAGCGGAGCAGCGCATGAACGAGACCATCGCCATCGAACGGCGCGAGGCCGACGCCGCGATCGGCGACGCTCGACCACGGCCTCTCGGTCGTCTCGATCGCCAAATCCTACGACAAGAAGGCGGTGCTGACCGACGTCTCGCTCGGCGTCGACCGCGGCGAGGTGCTCGGCCTGCTCGGCCCCAACGGCGCCGGCAAGACCACCTGCTTCTATTCGATCATGGGCCTGGTGAAGCCCGACAGCGGCCGCATCCTGCTCGACGGCGCAGGACATTACCGGCCTGCCCATGTACCGCCGCGCGATCCTCGGCCTCGGCTATCTGCCGCAGGAAACCTCGATCTTCCGCGGCCTCACCGTCAGCCAGAACATCATGGCGGTGCTCGAGGTCGCCGAGCCCGACAAGACGGCGCGCGCCGAGCGGCTCGAGCAATTGCTCGCCGAATTCCATATCGAGCAGCTGCGCGACGCGCCCGGCCATGGCGCTGTCGGGCGGCGAGCGGCGGCGCTGCGAGATCGCCCGCGCGCTCGCCGCCAACCCCTCGATCATGCTGCTCGACGAGCCCTTCGCCGGCATCGACCCGATCTCGATCCAGGACATTCGCGACCTGATCGTCGACCTGAAGAAGCGCAACATCGGCGTCCTGATCACCGACCACAATGTCCGCGAGACGCTCGACATCGTCGACCGCGCCTGCATCATCTATGGCGGCCAGGTCCTGTTCGCCGGCAGCCCCGAGGACCTCGTCGCCGACGAGAATGTCCGCCGCCTCTATCTGGGCGAGAGCTTCGAGCTGTAGAGATGTCGCGCAGTGCCCCACCTTCCGTCATTCCCAGCGAAAGCGGAGCAATCCAGACGGCTCGTGCGCAGCGCGGACGCCGTCTGGACCGCCCGCTTTCGCGGGCGGTGACGGGGTAGGCGATCGATGGCCCTCGGCCCCCGCCTCGATCTTCGCCAGTCCCAATCGCTGGTGATGACGCCGCAGCTCCAGCAGGCGATCCAGCTGCTCGCGCTCTCCAACCTCGAGATCGAGAGCTTCATCGCCGAGGAGCTCGAGAAGAACCCGCTGCTCGACACCGGCGGCGGCGAGGCCGAGCCGGCGAGCCGAGCCCGAGCCCGCCGTCCGAGCGACGGCGACGCCGACGGCCGACGCGCTGCCCGAGATCGACGCGGGCGGCGGCGAGGCGCGCGCTCGACATCGATCAGGACAGCGAGGATTTCCACCAGGACAGCGCCGCCGATTCGATGCGCGGCCTCGACGGCGGCCTCGGCCTGGACGGGCATCGGCGGCGGCGGCCGGGCGAAGGCCCCGATTTCGACAGCTTCGCCGGCGAGCAGCGTCTCGCTCCACGACCATCTCCGCGCGCCAGGCCGGCGAGATCCTGTCGGGCGCCGACCTCGATCGTCGCCGAGCAGATCATCGAGCAGATCGACGAGACCGGCTATTTCCTCGGCCACTCTGCTCGACATCGCCCAGCGGCTCGGCGTGCCGCTCGCCGAGGTCGAGCGAGTGCTCGCCATCGATCCAGACCTTCGATCCGGCCGGCATCGCCGCGCGCAACCTCGCCGAATGCCTCGCGCTCCAGGCGAAGGACGCCGACCGCTACGATCCCGCGATGGCGCGGCTGATCGACAATCTCGATTATCTCGCCAAGGGCAATCTCGCCGCGCTGCAAGCGGATCTGCGGCGTCGACGACGAGGACATGGCCGACATGATCCGCGAGCTGCGCGCCTACGATCCCAAGCCCGGCTGCCGCTTCATGGCGCTCGGACCGGGTCGACGCGCATCGTCCCCGACGTCTTCGTCGCCCGGCGCGGCGCCGGCTGGGCGGTCGAGCTCAACAGCGCCACCCTGCCGCGGCTGCTCGTCAACCGCACTTATTATAACGAGCTGGCGAGCGGCCCGCAGGACCGGCAGTCCAAGGCCTGGCTCAACGAATGCCTGCAAAGCGCCAACTGGCTGATGAAGGCGCTCGACCAGCGCGCCCGCACCATCGTCAAGGTGGCGAGCGAGATCGTCACCCAGCCAGGAAGGCTTCTTCCGCCACGGCGTCTCGCACCTGAAGCCGCTGACCCTGCGCGCGGTCGCCGAGACGATCGGCATGCACGAATCGACGGTCAGCCGGGTCACCTCGAACAAATATCTCTCCTGCGACCGCGGCCTCTACGAGCTCAAATATTTCTTCACCAGCGGCATCCAGTCGCAGCGACGGCGGCGACGCGGCCTCGTCCGAAGCGGTGAAGAGCCGCATCAAGGCGCTGATCGCCGCCGAGGAGCCGGACCGCGATCCTCTCCGACGACCAGCTCGTCGACATGCTCAAGGCCGAGGGCTTCGACATCGCCCGGCGCACGGTCGCCAAATATCGCGAGGCGATCGGGCTCGGCTCGTCGGTGCAGCGGCGCCGGCAGAAGGCGATCGGAAGGGCGGCGTGACGACCGTCACGCGTCTCAAATAGTCGTATCCAGGTAAGGGTTGCCTGTGGGATAATCGGGCAGGCACTTGAAACTCCCGTAATGTCGCGCCCAATCGGGGAACATCGCTATGGATCCTAAGGCGGCAGTACGATTGCGGCTGATCGGCATTTTGGTCGTCGGAATTTCGATTCTTCTGCTGTGGCTGCCAATGATGGCTGGCGATAGGATACGCTTCGACGACGCCATCGCCAGTACGCTCGCAATCGGAATAGGCCTCCTCCTTCTGGCCGAGGTCGGTCCCCTGATAAAATCGCTTAAGGCCGGCGGCGTGGAGATCGAGTTCCTGGATACCGTCACCGGCAAGTTCAACGTCTTGGAGGCGCGACTCGCGGCCTTGGAAATGGGGGCCCGGCATCCGGAAAGAACGGTGGAAGAAGTCCACGCGTTGCGGCGGGCGAGGCCCACTGCCTTGAGTAAGCCTGTCACGGTGCCAGACGATCCGCACAAAGGCCGCTTCGGAGGTAAGGCAGAACGCGCGGGCTTCACGCTTTCTGCCATCTTTCGCAACGTGACCAAGAACTTCGTAGAAGTGGTTTTGACGGTAAAAGCGCCTCGCGGTGTGGACCTGGAGAATGCTGATTGCGTCGAATTCTATCTCCATGATACGTTCGATCCGGACGTCGTGCCGGCGATGTTCACCGGCGGCGTCGCGGAGCTCAGTCTTATCACTTATGGCGGGTTTACCGTGGGCGCGTGGATCGGTTGCTCGAAGATCGAGTTGGAGCTGGATCTCGCAAAGGTACGGGGCGCGCCGCTGATTATTCGCACACAGTGATGCGACACGAGCTTTGTGCGCACGGCATTGGGTCTGGGCTCGATCGCAGACGCAAAGGTCGTGGGGGGTCCGATGATTGCACGAGGCCACACGACTCGATGGCGAACTCTAACGCGTATATCGACGCTTCTTTCGATCCTCACCCTCCTCGCCGCCTGCGCCGTCCCCGAGGCCCGCCTTCGCGGCGGCCTCGTCAACGCCGGCCTCTCCGAGCCGATGGCCGCCTGCATGGCGGAGCGGATGGCCGATCGCCTCTCGCTGATCCAGCTGAGAAGGCTCGGCGACCTTCCTTACGCCCGCGACGAGCGGACAATGAGCGGTTTCCTGCACCGCGTCCGCTCGCTCGGCGATCCGGAAATATTGGCGGTGAGCTCGAGCTCGGCGGCGCTCTGCGCGGCGCGGCGGCTGGCGACCTGAACCCTTCGCGCCTTCGCGGCCTTCACGCCTTTGCGTGGAAAAGAAAGATCCGGTTCACGCGAAGGACGCGAAGGTGCGAAGAAACAGCTTTCCTCCACGTACCCTTTATGTTCTACTTTGCGGATGATTCGAACATGCCCGCCCGGCGCCGGCGAAGGGGCGCAACCCGTCATGGATTTCGATCCTGTTTGCCTCCGCTACCGCCGCGACGGCTGCACGCCGGAACGGCAGGCCGCCCTCATCCGGGCGCTCGCCGAAACCGGCTCCCTGCGCGAGGCCTGCCGCCGGTCGGGCTCTCGCTCGAAAGCGCCTACCGGCTCTATCGCCGGTCCGGGGCGGAGAGTTTCCGGCGCGCCTGGGACGCCGCGCTGGCCGCCGCGAGGCCGCCGCGGGGCGCTGCCGCCCGCTCCCGCGCCGCCGCCGCGCAGGGCTCTTGGCATGCCTCAACTTCCTCAACATTTTCAACTTCCGCGCGGGCCGAGCGCCAGCGAATCACGATCGTGTCGCGCATCGGCTTCATCAAGGTCCGCACGACCATCGGCGGCGGGCGATGAGCCGCCCGCCCCCCGCAGCCTCCTTGCAGGGAGGGGAGGTCCTGTGCTTTAGCCGCGCCCCATGAACATCCACGAATATCAGGCCAAGGAGCTGCTCGCCGGGTTCGGCGTGCCCGTCCCCGCCGGCCATGCCGCGATGAGCGTCGACGAGGCGGTCGCGGCCGCCGAAAGGCTCCCCGGGCCGCTCTACGTCGTCAAGGCGCAGATCCATGCCGGCGGCCGCGGCAAGGGCAGGTTCAAGGAATTGGGGCCCGACGCCAAGGGCGGGGTCAGGCTGGCGCGCACGCTCGATGAGGTGCGCGCGGCGGCGGCCGAGATGCTCGGCAACACGCTCGTCACCGTCCAGACCGGGCCGCAGGGCAAGCAGGTCAACCGGCTCTACGTCACCGACGGCGTCGACATCGCCAAGCGAATTCTACCTCGCTTTGCTGGTCGAGCGGAAGACCGGGCGGATCGCCTTCGTCGTCTCGACCGAGGGCGGCATGGACATCGAGCAGGTCGCCCACGACACGCCGGAGAAGATCGTGACCTTCACCGTCGATCCGGCGACCGGCTTCATGCCCCATCACGGCCGCGCCGTCGCCCACGCGCTCGGCCTCGACGGGCGATCTGACCAAGCAGGCGCAGCAGGTGGCGAAGCTGCTCTACGACGCCTTCGTCGGCACCGACGCCGCGCAGATCGAGATCAACCCGCTCGCCGTCACCGACGACAGGCCGAGCTGCTCGTGCTCGACGCGAAAGTCGGTTTCGACAGCAACGCCGAATTCCGCCACCCCGATCTCGAGAAGCTTCGCGACGAGAGCGAGGAGGATCCGATGGAGCTCGAGGCGTCGAAGCACGACCTCGCCTACATCAAGCTCGACGGCAATATCGGCTGCATGGTCAACGGCGCCGGCCTCGCCATGGCGACGATGGACATCATCAAGCTGAACGGCGCCTTCCCCGCCAATTTCTGCGACGTCGGCGGCGGCGCCTCGAAGGAGAAGGTCGACGGCGGCGTTCAAGATCATCCTCTCCGACCCCGCGGTCGAGGGCATCCTCGTCAACATCTTCGGCGGCATCATGCGCTGCGACATCATCGCCGAGGGCATCGTCGCCGCGGCGCGCGAGATCCAGATCGAGGTGCCGCTCGTCGTCCGGCTCGAAGGGACCAATGTCGAGGAAGGCAAGCGAATCCTCGCCGATTCGGGCCTCGCCATCGTGCCGGCCGACGATCTGGGCGACGCGGCGCGCAAGATCGTGGCGGAGGTGAAGGGGACCGTCGCGGCATAGTTTGTATGCGTCATCCCGGCGAAAGCCGGGATCTCACTTCTTAAGGCAGGGAGATTCCAGCTTTCGCTGGAATGACGAAAGAGGAAGGATGGACGAATGAAGCTACTCGTCGCCGTCAAGCGGGTGATCGATTTCAACGTCAAGCCGCGGGTCAGGGCCGACGGCTCGGGCGTCGATCTCGCCAACGTCAAGATGAGCATGAACCCGTTCGACGAGATCGCGATCGAAGAAGCGATCCGGCTCAGGGAGAAGGGCGTCGCGACCGAGATCGTCGCCGTCTCGATCGGCCCGGCCAAGGCGACCGAGACGCTGCGCACCGCGCTCGCCATGGGCGCCGACCGCGCCATCCTGATCCAGACCGACGACGAGGTCGAGCCGCTCGCGGTGGCCAAGCTGCTCGCCAAGGTCGCGGAGGAGGAGCAGCCGGGCCTCGTCATCCTCGGCAAGCAGGCGATCGACGACGATTCGAACCAGACCGGCCAGATGCTCGCCGCCCTGCTCGGCTGGCCGCAGGGCACCTTCGCCTCCAAGGTCGAGGTCGCCGGCGGCGTGTCGACGTCACCCGCGAGGTCGACGGCGGCCTCGAGACGGTGAAATTGAACCTGCCCGCGGTGGTGACCACCGATCTTCGCCTCAACGAGCCGCGCTACGCCTCGCTGCCCAACATCATGAAGGCGAAATCGAAGCCGCTCGCCCAGAAGACTCCGGCCGATTACGGCGTCGATACCGCGCCGCGGCTGACGATTCTGAAGGTCGAGGAGCCGTCGAAGCGCCAGGCCGGAGTCAAGGTGGGCTCGGTCGACGAGCTGATCGGCAAGCTCAAGACTCTGGGAGTGGTCGCCTGAAGACGCTGGTTCTCGTCGAACATGATGGCGGCCAGGTGAAGGACGCTACGCTGGCCGCCGTGACCGCCGCCGCGAAGCTCGGCGAAATCCACCTGCTCGTCGCCGGCCAGGGCGTCGACGGCGTCGCGCAGGCCGCCGCGAAGATCGCCGGCGTGGCCCGGTCCATGTCGCCGACGACGCGGCTTATGCGCACAATCTCGCCGAGAATGTCGCCCCGGTCGCCGCCGCTCTGGTCCGCGACCATTGCGACTATTTCGTCGCCCCGGCCACCACGACCGGCAAGAACATCGCGCCGCGAGTCGCCGCCCTGCTCGACGTCATGCAGATCTGCGAAATCCTCTCGGTCGAGGACGCCGACACCTTCACCCGGCCGATCTACGCCGGCAACGCCATCGCCACGGTGAAGTCGTCCGACGCCAAGAAGGTGCTCACGGTCCGCGGCACCGCCTTCGAGAAAGCGGCGCCGGGAAGGCGGCAACGGCGTCGTCGAGCCCTATGCCGGCGAGGGCGACAAGGGCCTTTCCTCCTATGTCGGCTCCGAGCTCTCCAAGTCCGAGCGGCCGGAGCTGACCAGCGCCAAGATCATCGTCTCGGGCGGCCGCGCCTTCGGCTCGTCGGAGCAGTTTCACAGCCTGCTCGATCCGCTCGCCGACAAATTGAAGGCCGGCGTCGGCGCGTCGCGGGCCGCGGTCGACGCGGGCTATGCGCCGAACGATTATCAGGTCGGCCAGACCGGCAAGATCGTCGCTCCGGAAGTCTATATCGCGATCGGCATTTCGGGCGCGATCCAGCACCTTGCGGGCATGAAGGATTCGAAGGTCATCGTCGCGATCAACAAGGACGAGGACGCGCCGATCTTCCAGGTCGCCGACGTCGGCCTGGTCGGCGACCTGTTCAAGATCGTCCCGGAGCTGACGGAGAAGCTTTAGGCTCCAGACTCATTCAGATCCACCACAGGATGATTGTGGCGATCATGACTGCGGCGGTGAAGTTGGCGGCGAGTTTGTCGTATCGGGTTGCGATTCGGCGCCAGTCCTTGAGGCGGCAGAAGGCGCGCTCGATGATGTTGCGCAGCCTGTAAGCTGTGGCGTCGAACGGGTGGAAGCGCTTGCGCGTCGGATTGTTGGGGATGACGGGGAGGGTGCCGCGCTCGGTCAGGAACTGACGCAGGCCATCACTGTCATAAGCGGTGTCCGCGGCACACAGGCAGCCGGGCGGCAACGGGCCGAGCAGTCCCAGGGCGGCTCTGGCGTCGCCGAGTTGGCCGGGTGTCACTTCGATCGCGACGATGCGGCCTTGGCCGTCGACGACGGCGTGGATTTTGGTGGTCCGCCCGCCGCGCGAGTGGCCGATCGCCTGCGCACAGGCCCCCCTTTTCCGCCGCCGGCCGAGCGATGCGCCTTGGCGATGGTGCTGTCGATCAGTTGGATGTCGCCGGGATGAGCCTCGACCAGGGCCTCGAACAGGCGCTGCCAGATGCCGCGGCCGGCCCAGCGATTGAAGCGGTTGTAGACGGTGGTCGAAGGTCCGTAGATCGGCGGGCAATCCTGCCACCGGCAGCCCACCTTGAGCACGTGGATGATGCCAGAAAGAATCCGCCGATCATCCACCCGCCGAGCACCGGGCTGGTTGCACGGCAGCAAAGGTTCAATCGTCTCCCACTGACGCTCGCTCAGCCAAAACTCACCCGCCATGACCCCAACCTCCTGCAGCCCAGAAGGTTGAATCATCATGCCAACACAAAATCAACAAGTTGATTGAGTTTGGACCCTAGCGTTCCCCGGCGAAGGCCGGGACACAGGTTAGCTAGAAGCCCGAAAGGAAGGCTTCGACGTTGGCGCCGAGCGCGTCTACGGCATAGCCGCCCTCCATCACGATGAGGGTTGGGAGGCTCAATGCCGCGATCCGCTGGGCCAGCGTGGAATAATCGGCTGTTTGAAGCGTGAAGTAGGAGATCGGGTCGCCCGCGAAGGTGTCGGCGCCGTAGGAGACAACGAGCAGCTCGGGGGCGAAATCGGCGATCTTCGCCAGCGCCGCCCCGAGCGCCGGCAGGTACGCGGCAAGGCCCGTGCCGCGCGGCAGCGGCAGGTTGAGCGTCGCGCCTTCGCCCGCGCCCTCGCCAGTCTCGTCCGCGTGACCCCAGAAATAGGGATAGTCCATCACCGGATCCGCGTGGATCGAGACGAAGAGGACGTCGCCGCGGGCGTAGAAGATGTCCTGGGTGCCGTTGCCGTGATGATAGTCGACGTCGAGAATGGCGACCCGCTGCCGGCCCGCGGCGATCGCGGCCTGCGCGGCGATCGCTGCGTTGTTGAGATAGCAATAGCCGCCGAGATAGTCGGCCCCGGCATGGTGGCCGGGCGGCCGGCACAAGGCGAAGGCGGTCCGCTCCCCGGCCAGCACCGCGTCCAGCGCGGTGAGCGCGGTCTGCGCCGACCAATAGGCGCCCTCCCAGGTCCCCGCGGCGATCGGGCTCGACGCGTCGAAGCTGTACTGGCCGAGCCTGGCGTCGATCCGGTCGAGCTCGAGCGGCCGGCGGCGCACCACCGGCCAGGCATAAGCGCTTGCATCGCCCTCGCGCCCCGCCGCGCGCCAGTCCTTGTGGGCCGACCACAGGAAGGCGAGATAGGCCTCCGAATGGACCGCGCGCAGCGGACCCTCGCCATGATCGACCGCGGCTTCGGCCGGCCCGACCGCGGCGAGGATCGCGTCGGCCCGGGCCGGGCTCTCCGCGAACGGGCACGAAGCCGCCATTGTGAAGCTCCAGCGCCGGCGCGTGGGCGAGCTGGCGCGGATCGAAAAAGACTCGCATCGTCACTCCCCCGTCACCCCAACCTCATTCCCGTCACCCCGGCGAAGGCCGCGGTCCATGCGGCCTTCGGGACTCGATGACCGCTTGGATGCCGGCCTTCGCTGGATGACGAACGGGTCAAGGAACGACCAGGTCGCTCGGCAGCGTCGGCCCGGAGAGGATCTCGGCCATCGTCGTCCACTCCCGGCCGGGCATCGATTCCACATAGGTCCGCACCCAATCCTCGCCGAGGCCGTAATTGATCACATAGGCGCGATACTGCTCGGTGAAGGCGACCGACTGCTCGGCGCGGGCCGCGCGAAACGAGCTGATAGCGCTGGGCGAGCGCGACCGCCTGCTCGCGGGTGATCCGGCCTTCGAGCAGATCGCGGGCGATGGTGAAGCGGGCGCCGGCGAGCGCCTCCATCGCCTCCTGGAGCCGCAAATAGGTGGCCGCGTCCCTCGCCGGCAGGCCGGCGAGCGGGTAGAGTATCCGCGATCTCGAACTCGAGCCGCTCGTCGCCGGGGAAGGCGAGGTCGACGCCGTAATTGGCCGAGCCCTCGGCGATGAACGATTGCGGCGAATAAAGCGGGTAGACGAAGAACTCGATCCAGCCGCGGCCGCGCGCCAGTTCGCGCTCGAGCAGCATGTTGTGGACATGGTGGCCGGGATAGCCTTCGTGGCAGCCGAGATCGACGGCGCGGCCGATGCGGACCGGCAGATCGGTGTTGACCTGGATCAGGCTGCGATAATTGCCCTGGTACCAATTATAGCCCGACCACGATTTGTCGGTGACGAATTCGAGCGTGAACGCCTCGCCCGGCGGGCAGCGCGATATGCGCCGCCGTCCGCCGCCGGCATTCGGCGATCGCCGCGCGCATCACCGCGTCGAGCCGCTCGCGAGGGACGGTGAAGCGGCTCGCATAGGCCTCGACCCGGTCGGCGAGCGGCCCTTCGCCCGGCACCAGCGCCTCGATCCGGGCGAGCACCGGATCATAATCGGATAGTGGCTTCAGCACCCCTTCGAGCGAGACGCCGTACAGGCCCCGCGCCTCGTCGGCGAAGCTCAGCCGCTCGCCCTGCACCATGCGCAGCCGGGTGGCGGCGGCGGTGAGCTGGGCGAGCAGAAAGTCCCTGCGCCGCGCCTCGGCCGTGCCGTCGGCCGCGCCGACCGCTTCCGTCCGGCGCCTCAGCGCGGCGGTGGCGGCGGCGAGCTCCGGGACGCTGCGCGGTCGGCCGCGCGCCGCTTCGCGCCACTCCGCGGCCCGTAATAAGCGTCGACATAGCCCTCGTCGCGCTCGCCGATCTCGAGCTGCATTCGGACATAGTCGCGCGCGATCGAATCGAGGCTGTCACGCGCCGGCGGCTGGGCGGACGCGGCGGCGCCGAGCATGGCGATCGAAAGCGCGGCGAAAAGGGCGCGAAGCGGGCTCATCCCCGCTTCATGGCGAATTCGGGCCGGGTAGGAAAACGAAAATCAGCCGCGATAGGCCGGATCGAGCGCGAGGTTGAGCAGATGCCCGAGCCGGACGCCCGCCTGGGTGATTCGGCGCTGGATGATCGGCATCGCCCAGTCCATGTAGCCGGCCTCGATCTGGACGCTGCGCTTCGGCTCCCCCTCCGCCCAGGTCGCCTCGGTGGCGGAATATTGGCAGGCGGCGCCGATCAGTACGCAATAGCCCGTCGAGGGCGCCACGGTGACGACATAGGATTCCGCCGACCATTGCCAGGGCCGCGAGGAGAGCCAGGCGGCGCGGTCGCTGTCGCTGACCTGAAGGCTCCACTCCGCCGCAAGCAGGCGGACCCGGTCGACCGACGGGCCGCTGCCCAGATGCCGGCTCTGCAGGATGCAGGTGTCCCAGGTCGAATGGAGGCTGTTGGTGCACAGACCCCGTCGAATTGACCTCGTTGCCGCCTCGGTCGTCGGCGAAGGAACTGTGCAGCGGCTGGTGGATGTCGCCGAGCCAGTGGCCGAGATAGACCAAAGCCGCCGCTTTGTCGCGGTCGTTCGCGCCCGGCGACAGCAGGGTGGCGAAGTCGGACGCGATCGCGGTGATCACGCAGAGCGGCGCGCCGGCGCAGCCGGTCGCGGCGGTGACGGCCAGCGTCGTGCGCGGATAATTGGCGAAATGCTCCGGGCTGCGCCGGCCCGGCCCGCTGTTCGCCGGATGGTCGGGATAGGTGCAGGCCCAGCCATATTCGGCGTTGAGCGGATTGGCGCCGAGGATTTGCCGGATGCGCCTGCAGCAGCCGCGCCACCTCGCCTTTTGCGACCGGAGTCAGGTTGCGCAGCGCGATCTCGCAGACCGTGCGGTGCCCCGAATCGCCCCAGGCCAGGGCCTGCGAGCTCCAACCCAGGCCGAGGACCGTAACGAATGCGGCCAGCATCAAGCGCAGAACCTTCATGGCGAGTCTCCCCCGTGGGGAAGCTGCGCCTCGCCGGTACGGCGGTCGCGCGGAGCTGAGTCCGAAATGGCGCGAACCGGCCGCCGGCGGCCTTCATTCTGGTCCGAAACGGACCTGCGGCTCAGTCGGCGATGCTGCTGTAGGCCGGGGTCAGCGTGCCGGCCGCATCGATGGTGATTCGGATATTGTCGCAGCCGCCCGGCTTGCCGTCATTGTCGGGGCCGATCTTGCTCGGATTGGTCGGGCAGGTGTCGTCGTTGAGATCGGTGCGCCAGATGTCGCCGCGCCGATCCAACTCGTCGATAACGACCTGATCGGGAAGGCGGGTCCCGGAATATCTCTTCGGACCGACCGAAACCACGAAGTGGCTCGCCCCGACCGCGTCCAGGAAGGTCGCCCGCGACGAGGTCATGCTGCCGTGATGGCCGACGACGAGGACGTCCGAACGAAGCGCCGCCCGGCAGCAGGTCAGCAATTGCCCCTCCACCCCATCCGGCCGCGGCGGCGTGGAGGGCGGATTGCGTCGGCCGCTCTCGGCCTCGGCGTCGCCCATCAGGAGAATATGCCGAGTCCCGAGATCGAGGCGAACGACGACGCTGGCATCGTTGAGGTCGGTGCTTCTCGCATTCCCGTCGGCGTGAAGGATCGTCATTTGGGCATTGGCGCCGAGCGGCATCGCCACCCCCGGCGCGATCTGGCTGCCGCGCGGGACGCTGACCGTCGCCTGCCGAACGACGCCGTGGCAGCGGCTGGTGCTGGGCGGGAAGGTCGCGACGTGGGTGCCGCCGCTGCCGAGGGCGTCGTGATAGACGACGCCGGGCTCCGCCGCCACGGCGTCGAGGAAAGCATGATAGGCGCAGGCCCGGTTGAACGACCCGGAATTCCAGACATTCCGCACCTGATAGGAGGCGAGGACGTCATCGATCATCGCGTCATGATCTTCATGCGGATGGCTGAGGAACAGATGATCGATGGCGGCCAGGTCCGGGCGGACCGCGCGCAGATAGGCGATCACGCGGTTGGTCGCGGGCGCAGGCGGGGGAGGGGCCCCGCGGGCGCCGTCGTCATTGCTGCCGGCATCGTAGAGCAGAGCGAAATCCCGGCCCTCGACGAAGATCGCGAGGCCGGTGCCGACATCGATCGCATGAACCACGAAGGTGCCGGCCGCCGGCGGTTCCGCCCAACTCTGTGACGGCAGGGCGAACAATGCTGCCAGCGCGGCGAAAAAGGTCCATTTTTTCATGGCGAGTCTCCCCCGGAGGGAGGCTGCGCCTCGACTGCGCGGCGGTCGCGCCAAGCTGAATCCGAAATGGCGGGCAGTTTGATCCGGATTGGAGCGACGGTGGGGCCGGCGCGCGCTCCGCCGTCGCAATTGAACGGGTTGCGCCTTCGCGAAAACGCTTGCGCAAACTTCATCCGAAATGGATGATCCCTTAAGTCCGAATCGGAGTAGGGTTGTGGATATTCCCGCTCTGTTCTTTGCCGCGTTTGAATTCGCCATGCGCGAGGCGGCCTTGTTCGCCGCTTGCGGCTTCATTCTGCTTGGCGCCGGCGATGTCGCGGTCGACTTGATTTGGCTGGGTCTGCGCTTCAGTCGGCGGCTCGATCCGGAGACCGTGGCCGGTCTTCCCGCGGCGAGTCGGCCCGGACGGCTCGCCGTCTTCACCCCGGCCTGGGACGAGGCGGCGGTGATCGGGGCGATGCTGGGCCATGCCCGGACGGCCTTCGGGGCGGCCGATTATGTCCATTATGTCGGCTGCTATCCCAACGATCCGGCCACCATCGCCGCGGTGCGCGCGGCGGGCGGGGAGCGTGTCCGTCTGGTGATCGGCCCGGCACGGGGACCGACCAGCAAGGCCGACTGCCTCAACCATATCTGGGAACGGATGTGCGAGGACGAGGCGGCGGAAGGCGTCGGCATCAAGGCGGTGGTGCTTCACGATGCGGAAGATGTCGTTCATCGGGACGAACTCCCTCTGTTCGACGCGCTGGTCGAGCGGTTCGATCTCGTCCAGCTGCCGGTGGTGCCGCTGGTCGACCGCGGATCGCGGTTCGTCAGCGGCCATTATGTCGACGAGTTCGCCGAGGCGCACGGCAAGGAGCTGGTCGTCCGCCAGGCGATCGGGGCGAGCCTGCCGTCCGCCGGCGTCGGCTGCGCGATCGGCCGCGACGCGCTCGCCGCGCTGGCGGCCGAGCGGGGATCGCCGTTCGACACCGACAGCCTGACCGAGGATTACGAGCTCGGCCTTCGGCTCAAGGCGATGGGGCGCCGCGCCGCCTTCGTCCGGGTGTCGCGGCAAGCCGGCGGCGCGGCGGTCGCCACCCGCGAGCATTTCCCGCCGACGCTCGCCGCGGCGGTCGCGCAGAAGTCGCGCTGGATGGCGGGGATCGCTCTCGCCGGCTGGGACCGGCTGGGCTGGGACGGCGGCCTCGCCGAACGCTGGATGCGGCTGCGCGACCGGCAGTCGCTGCTCGCGGCTTTGGTGCTCGGCGCGGCCTATCTGGCGCTGGTCCTCTACGTCCTGCTGATCGGCATCGCGGCGCTGACCGGGCGCGCGATCGCGCCTTTCCCGCCCGGGCTGAGGATGCTGCTCGCGATCAACTCGGGTCTGCTGCTGTGGCGGCTGGCGATTCGCTTCGGCTTCGTCGCCGGCGCCCATGGCTGGCGCGAGGGGCTGCGCGCGCTGCCGCGCACGGTGACCGCCAACATCATCGCCATGATGGCGGCGCGGCGGGCGCTGGTCCGCTACACCTTCATGCGCAGGACCGGCGCCTTCACCTGGGGCAAGACCGCTCACCTCTTTCCCCGGCACTTGCCGGCCGAATGAGCGGCGCGGCGCCGCTCCGCTTCCTGGCGCTGGTCCTCGGCGGCTGGGTCTGCGTGCGGGCCGCGATCCTGGCGCCGCCCTCGATCCGACCGGGCACAGCCGACGCCACGGCCCAGCCTGCGATCTCGATCCTTCCCCCAGCCAAGGCCGAGATTGCAGCCAACCGGCCGCCTCCGCCGGTCGCCGCTCAATCGACTGCTAATCAATTAGCAGTCAACCTCTCCGATTCCCGCCTGAGAGGCGGTGGGGCCAGTCATCCAGGAGTCGTCCGGGCCTTTCCGTCATCCGTCCCGCCCTCTCCGCCGCCCATCCCGTCCTCTTCGTCGCTCGCCCCGCCCTTTCCGTCCCTGGCTGGGCCCTCGGCGCCGAGGCGCCGCCATCCGCCCGCCGGCGCACGTTTGCGGACGGCGTCGCTTCGCTCGCTCCGGCGGCAAGCGGCGCCGTTCCGCCGGTGCCGGGTCCGATCGCCGCGCCGCCGGCGGTGCGGAGCGCCGGCCGCTGGTCGGGCTCTGGCTGGGTGCTGCTGCGCGACGAACGGGGGCGGGCGGCGCTGGCGCCGGGCGGGACGCTGGGCGGGAGCCAAACCGGGGCACGCATCCTGTACCGGAACGGCAGCGGGCTAGCGCTGAGCGGCCGCTTTTGTGCGCCGCTGCGGGGGTTCGGCGGTGCCGAGGCGGCCGCGGGGATCGACTGGCGGCCGTCGGCGCGCCTTCCCGTCCATCTGCTCGCCGAGCGGCGGCAGAGACTGGGCGGCGCGGGCCGCTCCGCCTTCGCACTGACCCTCTACGGCGGCGCGAGCGGACGCCTGCCGGCCGGGCTGCGCGGCGAAGCCTATGCCCAGGCGGGGATCGTCGGCCTGAGGTCGCGCGACCCGTTCATCGACGGATCGGTTCGGATCGGGCTGCCGCTCGGCCCGGTCGAGGCCGGCGGCGGCGCCTGGGGCGCGGCCCAGCCCGGCGCCGCGCGGCTCGATGCGGGGCCCTGGATCGCCTACCGGCTGCCGGTCCGCCGCGCCAACCTGCGCCTCCAGGCCGACTGGCGCTTCCGCCTCGCCGGCGACGCCGCGCCCGGCTCCGGCCCGGCGCTCACCCTCGCCGCCGATTTCTGAGCCGTCCGCGCCTTCCGCCCGCGCGCGATCCCGGTTAGGGTCGCCGCCCCATGGACATCTATCTGCCGATCGCCGGCCTGTCGGTGAACGCTCTGGTGATCGTCGGCCTCGGCGGGCTGGTCGGGCTCCTGACCGGCATGGTCGGCGTCGGCGGCGGCTTCCTGACCACGCCGATCCTGATCTTCTACGGCATCCCGCCCGCGGTCGCGGTCGCCTCGGCCACCACCCAGATCACCGGCACCTCGATCTCCGGCGTGCTCGCCCACCGGCGGCGGCGCGGCGTCGACCTGCAGATGGGCGCGGTGATCATCGCCGGCGGCGTCATCGGCTCGATCCTCGGCGGCTTCCTGTTCCGGCTGCTCCAGGACATGGGCCAGATCGATACCGTCATCTCGATCCTCTACGTGCTGCTCCTGGGCAGCATCGGCCTGATGATGGCCAAGGAGTCGGCGACGGCGCTCGGCATGCTGAAGCCTTCGGAGCGCGCCCAGGCGCGTGCCGGCCGGCGCCACAATCCGCTGATCGCCATCCTGCCGATGCGCTGGCGCTTCTACCGGTCGGGGCTCTACATCTCGCCGCTCGCGCCGCTGCTGCTCGGCTTCGTCTCGGGCATGCTGACCGTCCTGCTCGGCGTCGGCGGCGGCTTCATCATGGTGCCGGCGATGATCTATCTGCTCGGCATGTCGGCGCAGGTCGTGGTCGGCACCTCGCTGCTCCAGATCCTGTTCGTGACCGCCGCGACCACCATCGTCCACGCCACCACCACCCGCTCGGTCGACATCGTGCTCGCCGGGCTGCTGCTGCTCGGCTCGGTGATCGGCGCTCAATATGGCGCTCGTTTCGCGCAGAAGATGAAGCCCGAGCTGCTTCGGCTGGTGCTCGCCATCGTCGTCCTCGCCGTCGCTTTCCGGATGGCGCTGCAACTGGGCTGGCGGCCGGAAGAAATCTACACGGTGCAGATGCTGTGAGGCTGGCGAAAACCCTCGTCCTGGCGCTGCTCGCGCCGCTGCTGCTGGCCCAGGCCGAGCCGCGCCTGGTCCCGGACGTGTCGCAGCGCCATATCGAGATACGCTACAGCTTCTCGGGCGCGGAGCTTCTGCTGTTCGGGGCGATCCTCTATCCGGGCGGCCGAGCGCCGGACGAAGGGGCCGAGATCGCGGTGGTGCTGAAGGGCCCCTTGGAGCGGATCGTGCTTCGCGAGAAGCAGAAGGTCGCCGGCATCTGGATGAATGTCGACCGGGTCCGCTTCCGCTCGGCGCCGAGCTTCTACGCGGTCGCCTCGTCGCGGCCCTTGTCGCGGCTGGTCGACGAGCGCACGGCCGCGATCTACGAGCTCGGCCTCCAGAATCTCCAGCTCTCGCCGGGCGGCGGCGTCGCGCCCGACGTGCTCCGCCGCTTCGAGCAGGGCCTGATCGATCTTCGCCGCCGTCACCAGCTCTACGCCGAACATCCGCGCGGCGTCGAGATCAGCGAAGGCGTGCTCTACCGCGCCCGGATCAACATTCCGGCGCGGGTCCCGGTCGGCACCTATACCGCCGAGACCTTCCTGATCCGCGACGGCCGGGTGATCGCCGGCGCGGTGCGCGAGATCCGCATCGAGAAGCTCGGCTTCGAACGCTTCATCGCCGATGCGGCCGAGCGCTGGTCGCTGACCTACGGCATCGTCGCGGTGGCGCTGTCGCTGCTCCTCGGCTGGGCGGCGAGCGCCCTGTTCCAGCGGCGCTACGCCTAGAGCATCGGGTGCTTAGTTCTACCCTTTTCCGTTCGGGCTGAGCTTGTCGAAGCCCTCTACTTTTTCCTGTAAGAACAAGAAGGAAGGCCCTTCGACAGGCTCAGGGCGAACGGAGGGGGTGATTCAAACTGATCCTTCAGCGCTCTAAAGCCGGTTGGAGTAAGACTGAATCGTCATTCGGTGTTTTCAGGCCGAAGGAGAACGACCCCAGTGCGGACCCCGGCGCCGGAATGTGCCGCTAAAGAACGGAAATCTCTTGTTTACCCTATTGGTCTAGACCGCGGGACGTTCTGCTCAAGAGGCGCCCGACGAATGACCGACGCGATGAATCTCCACAGCTTCCCGCCGCGCGACGACGGCCCCGACAACGGGGCGGTCCCGCCGTCGCAGCGCACGCTCGTCGCCCGCCACGAAGCGATCGGCCAGGTCGTCGAGATCGGCGGCAGCGGCGCCAGCGTGGAGATCGTCGGCCGCAGGCTCACCGAGCTTGCCGACGATCCCGATCCAAGCGTCGCGATGTCGGGCCAGGTCGGCAGCCAGATCAAGATCGCCTCGGGCCGGCGCTGGCTGCTCGCCAACGTCCGCAGATTGAAGGTCACCGACGCCGAGGCGGGCCACGTCACCGCCGACATCGATTTCCTCGGCGAGGGCGACGAGGAATCGTCGACCGGCAAGCTGATCAACTTCAAGCGCGGCATCACCTCCTACCCGATCCCGGGCAGCAAGGTTTATCCGGTCGCGGGCGACGATCTGAAGCAGATGTTCGCCGCCGACGAGCGCGCCCATATCGAGATCGGCACCGTCTATCCGACCAAGGACGTGCGGGCCGCGCTCTATGTCGATTCGCTGCTCGGCAAGCATTTCGCGCTGCTCGGCTCGACCGGCACCGGCAAGTCGACCTCGGCCGCGCTGATCATGCACCGGATCTGCGACATCAGCCCGGAAGGGCATATCGTGATGATCGATCCGCACGGCGAATATTCGGCCGCGTTCAAGGGTCATGGCGAGCTGTTCAACGTCGACAACCTCGCCATGCCCTATTGGCTGATGAACTTCGAGGAGCATTGCGAGGTGTTCATCACCTCGTCGGGCGCCGAGCGGCAGCGCGACCAGGACATCCTCGCCAAGTGCCTGCTCCAGGCGCGCGGCAAGAACCGGACGGCGGAGGGCCTTTCCAAGCTCACCGTCGATTCGCCGATCCCCTACACGCTCTCCGACCTGACCAACGCGATCACCCACGAAATGGGCCTGCTCAACAAGGCCACCGACACCGCTCCGTTCATGCGCCTCAAGACCAAGATCGACGAATTGAAGTCCGACCCGCGCTACCAGTTCATGTTTTCCGGAATGCTCGTCGCCGACACGATGGGCAGCTTCATCACCAAGATCTTCCGCCTTCCCGCCAGGGGTAAGCCGATCTCGATCATCGACGTTTCGGGCGTGCCATCGGACATCGTTTCGGTCGTCGTCGCGGTGCTGTCGCGGCTGGTGTTCGATTATGCGATCTGGTCGCGGAGCGAGGTGCAGCGCCCGGTATTGCTCGTCTGCGAGGAGGCGCACCGCTACATCCCCTCCGACAAGAATTCGGCCGGTCAGGCGGTCCGCAAGATTCTCGAGCGGATCGCCAAGGAGGGCCGCAAATACGGCGTCTCGCTGGGCCTGATCACCCAGCGCCCGTCCGACCTCGCCGAGGGCGTTCTCTCCCAGTGCGGAACGATCATCGCGATGCGCCTCAACAACGACCGCGACCAGGCGTTCGTGAAGTCGGCGATGCCGGAAGGCTCGCGCGGCTTCCTCGACGTCATCCCTGCGCTCAGGAACCGCGAATGCATCGTCTGCGGCGAGGGCGTCTCGATCCCGATCCGGGTCTCGTTCGACGATCTCGAGCGCGACCGCTGCCCGGCCTCGTCCGATCCGCTCTTCTCCGAATTGTGGAAGCAGACCGGCGAGGAGGAAGCGATGGTCGGCCGGGTCGTCAAGCGCTGGCGCGCGCAGGGGCGGTAACGGGCCCACCCGTCATCCCGGCGGAGGTCGGGATCCCAGGACAAGAAGTCACGGCTGTCTTCACGAGACCCCGGCCTGCGCCGGGGTGACGATCAGGGTGCCGGGATGACGTTGCAAGATTTCAGGGGGCGGTGCGTTCGGCGCGTTCGCTGCGGCCGCCGTCGGGTTTCGCCGCCGCCTGCTGCGTTCGCGCCGCGCCGGCGCGGGTGCCGAGCAGGCTGCGCAGCCGGCTGCGGAACGAAGCGAGCTCGCCCTGCGAGAGCTGGGCGCGGCCGACGAAGCGGACCGAGCGCGGGTTCACGGTCGCGCCGTTGCGGTACATTTCGTAATGGAGGTGCGGGCCGGTCGAGAGGCCCGTGGAGCCGACATAGCCGATCACCTGGCCCTGGCGGACTCGAGCGCCCGACGCGACCGTGATCCGGCTCATGTGCGAATAGGAGCTGGCGAGGCCGCCGGCATGGGTGAGGCGGACCTGGCGGCCATAGCCGCCCGCCCAGCCGGCGCGGGACACGGTGCCGTCGGTCGTGGCGAGGATCGGAGTGCCGTAGGCGGCGCGGAAATCGAGGCCGCGATGCATTCGCGAATAGCGCAGGATCGGGTGCATGCGGAGGCCGTAATTGGAGGTGATCGGGCCGGGGACGGGCTGCTGGAAGCCGCCGGTCTGGCGGCCGACGCCCGACGCCTCGAACCACTGGCTGCGGCCGCCGCTCTGCCACTGCATCAATTGCAGGTCGCGGCCCGAGGCGCGCTCGAGGCCGGCATAAAGGAGCGGGCCGACCTCGACCTCGCCGGTGGCGGCGCGGCGATGCTCGATGATGATGTCGAAGCGGTCGTCCGAATTGATCCCCGAAGGAACCTGGACCTGGGTGTTGAGCGCCCGGATATAGGCCTCGACGGCGCGGGCCGGAACGCCGGCGGCGCGCGCCGAGCGGTAGAGGCTGGCGCCGACCCGGCCCTGGATCCTGAGCGGCGTTTCGTCGACCGCGATCGGAATTCGGGTCAGGCTGAGCGCGCCGTCGACCCGGTTCAGCTCGATCCTGAGGTCGAAGCGGGCGCGGAAGCTCAATTTGTCGAGCGGCCGGGCGACCGTCCGGTTCGGGCGGCGGCCCAGCGTCAGGTCCATCACCGTGCCGGGGCGGATGTCGCCGACCGGCACGATCTCGCCGATCATCGCCGCGACCTGGCCGGCCTCGTGCGCGGCGACTCCGGCGCGCTCGAGCACCCGGGTGAAGCCGTCGCCGCGGCCCAGAGTGGCGCGAAGATCGATGATCGGGCGCTCCGGGCTTTCCGCCAGCGGCTCGACGGCGTCGGTCGGCGCCATCCGGCGGCCGGTGTCCGCGCCATAAGCGAGCGGGGCGATCGAAAGCGCGCGCGATTCCTCGAACTGGGCGTCCGCCAACGGGGCAGGCGAGATGCCGGGCACCGGCTCGATCGACGGCGCCAGCGACCAGGCGGCGTAGCAGAGCGCGGCGCAGGTCGCGGCGCCGCGCAGCCATTCGCGCGAGCCGATTCGCTGGCCGAGGTCGACGAGCAGATCGAGCTCGGCGGCGCGGCCGCGCCAGTCCCCGGCCTTGGTGCCGAAGGCCGGCGCCGGTCGCGCCGCCGGCGCGCGGAAGAAGGGCGCATCGAACGGCAGGGCAGCCGCGCCGCTGCCCGATCCCACGACCATATCACTGACCTGATACAAGGCTCTGCCGCCCTCGCGCCGCTTCGAAATCCCCCGCCGCGCACCCCGCTCGGCAGGTGGCGAGGGTTGTGAAGAAAAGAGGTTAAAGTCAAATTACGGAATCTACGAGGAGGCCCCGCTTGCGGTGAAGCGGACAGCGCGCGGGGCGAGCCGAGTCGCCGTCCCAAGCGGCGGAAAAGGTTGCGCTTTGCTCTCCCGTCGCCAATCTAGCGGCGATGGCCGCCTTCCTCGACAACCCGCTGAAGGCCATTCTCGGGCCGACCAACACCGGCAAGACCCACCTCGCGGTCGAGCGGATGTGCGGCCACAGCTCCGGCATGATCGGCTTCCCGCTGCGCCTGCTGGCGCGCGAGGTCTACGACCGGGTGGTCAAAATGAAGGGCGCGAACCAGGTCGCGCTGATCACCGGCGAGGAGAAGATCCTGCCGAAAGAGGCCCGCTGGTTCTGCTGCACGGCCGAGAGCATGCCGATGGAACGCGATTTCGCCTTCGTCGCGCTCGACGAAGCCCAGCTCGGCGCCGATCCCGAGCGCGGCCACGTCTTCACCGACCGGATGCTTCACGCGCGCGGCCGCGAGGAGACGATGATCCTCGGCTCGGAGAGCCTGAAGCCGATGGTCCGCGCGCTGCTGCCCAGGGCCGAGATCACCGCTCGGCCGCGCTTCTCGACGCTCAGCTATGCCGGCCCGGCCAAGCTGTCGCGGCTTCCGCCGCGCTCGGCGATCGTCGCCTTCTCGGCCGAGCAGGTCTATGCGGTCGCCGAGATGCTTCGCCGGATGCGCGGCGGCGCGGCGGTGGTGATGGGCGCGCTCAGCCCTCGCACCCGCAACGCCCAGGTCGCCATGTACCAGGCCGGCGAGGTCGATTATCTCGTCGCCACCGACGCGATCGGCATGGGGCTCAACATGGACGTCGACCATGTCGCCTTCGCCGGCCTTTCGAAATATGACGGGCATCGCCGGCGGCGCCTCGCCCCCGCCGAAATGGCGCAGATCGCCGGCCGCGCCGGCCGCCATCAGCGCGACGGCACGTTCGGCAGCCTGACGCTCGAACGCGACGCCCTCGCCGAATTCCGTCCCGAGGAGATCGAGCGGATCGAGGAGCATCGCTTCGAGCCCCTGGACTTCCTCTACTGGCGCGAGAGCGAGCTCGACTTCGCCGGTGTCGAAGCGCTGATCAAATCGCTGGAGCGCCGGCCGGTGCGGCGCGAGGTCCGCGCTGCCCCCGAGGCGGTCGACCTCGCCGTGCTGAAGATCCTCGCCGGCGATCCCGACGTGCACGCCCGCTCTGCTACAGCCGACACGGTCCGCCGCCTCTGGGCCGCCTGCGGCCTGCCCGATTTCCGCAAGACCGGGCCCGAGCATCACGCCCGGCTGGTGGCGCGCATCTTCACCCATCTCAGCGAAGGCGACGGCCGAATCCCGCACGGCTGGTACGCCGCTGAGGTCGCTCGGCTCGACAACGTCCAGGGCGATATCGACACGCTCGCCGACCGGATCGCCGGGGTCAGGACCTGGGCCTATATCGCCCACCGCGCCGACTGGCTGGCCGACCCCGCGGCGATGGCGACACGCACCATGGCGGTCGAGGAGAAGCTCTCCGACGCCTTGCACGAGCGGCTGACCCAGCGTTTCGTCGACCGCCGCACCGCGGTGCTGATGCGCGATCTCGGCAAGAAGGGCGCCGGCGAGTTCCCGGTGCTGATCGACGCCGAGGGCGAGGTCAGCGTCGGCTCCTATGCGATCGGGCGCCTCCAGGGCTTCGCCTTCGAGGTCGATCCGACCGCGCGCCACGCCGACCGCAAGATGCTGCTCGCCACCGCCGAGCGCCGCCTGGCCGGCGAATATGAGAAGCGCGCCGCCGCTCTGGTCGCCGACAGCGACGACCATTTCGCTCTGCGCACCGAGGCGGATCAACCCGTCGCCATCCTCTGGCGCGGCCACGAGGTGGCGCGGCTCGGGCCGGGCAAGAATCTGCTCTCGCCGCGAGTCCTGCTCGACCGGCGCATCGAACGCGTCTCCGACAAGGGCCGCGAGGCGGTGATCCTTCGTCTCAAGGACTGGCTGCGCACCGGCGCCGAGGCGGTGCTGGCGCCGCTGCGCGCCGCCGGCCATGCCGCCCAGGATTCCGCCGCTCCGGCCGCGGTCCGCGCCCTGCTCGCGATGATCGTCGACGAAGGCGGCATCGTCGCTCGCGAGACGGTGGCCGGCGCGCTCGCCTCGCTCGACAAAGAGCAGCGCCGCTCGGTCACCCGGCTCGGAGTCCGGATCGGCGCGCTCGACCTCTACATGCAAGCGGTGCTGAAGCCCGAGCCGATGCGCTGGCGCGCCGCCTTCCGCGCCGCCGCGGCGGGCGCCGCCATGCCGGCGCTGCCGCCGCAATCCGCAGCGGTGCTGCCGACCCCCGCGGATCGGACGCTGCTCGCCAGCCTGGGCTTCCGCAACGCCGGCCCGCAGATGATCCGCGTCGACATGGCCGAGCGGATTGCGGCCCGCGGCGCATGAGGCGCAATCGGTCGATCCGGCCCTGGTCACGTCCCTGGGGCTCCAGCCCGAGACGGTGGCGAAGCTGATGCGCGACATCGGCTTCAGGCCGAGCGGTGAGGAATCGGGCTGGGTCTGGCGCGGTCGCCAGCGCCGCCGCCGGCCCGTTCCCCGCGACACCGGCTCGTCCCATTTCGCCGCTCTGGCGGGGCTGAAGCGTGGCTGATTCGCTTCGGCTCGACAAGTTCCTGTGGTTCGCCCGGATCGTGAAGACCCGCGCCCTCGCCCAGGATCTGGCCGAGAACGGCCGAATACGTATCAACGGCCGCCTGATCGACCGCGCCCACGCCCCGGTGCGCGCCGGCGACGTGCTGAGCTTCGCCCGCCGCGGCGAGGTCCGAATCCTCCGCGTCGAGATCCTTCCCGCCCGCCGCGGGCCGCCTGTCGAGGCCCGGGCGCTCTATGCGGAGCTGGGCCTGGAAGGCCCTGGCTCGCATCCGCAAAGCTGAAAAGCCGGAGCGACACGCGCGGCACCGAATCCATACGGGCTAAGCCGGATCGTCGCGCCCCGAATATTCCACGACATTCATGTTCCGGGGGCCGTTCCTGATTGTCATCGAGATCCGCACGCCGGGGCTCATCGCCCCCGGCCGCACGCCCCAGATCACCGTCCAATTGTCGAGCCCGGGTGCCGTCGCGTCCAGGGGAAGGTTGTGGATGCGACCGGCCGCCAGCGTCAACACGTTGCTGGTCATCCGCCCGCGCCCGTCGGTGACCTGCTGGGAAAGCAGCAGGGAACGGCTGGTGTCGTTCTTGAAGCGGGTGAGCGAAGAAGAGGCGGGGTTGGAAGCGCTCACGAGAACCCTTCCGAACCCGGGTATCACCATGAGAGTTCCGGCATCTTCCGCATTCACTGTGAGATCATGCTGAGCCATCGAAAACCCCTATGATCAAGAGCCTAATCATCAGGAGGTCTGATCTAAGCGGTACCTACGTTCATTTGGAGCACAGCCTTTGAATAGAGTCAGAGTTCTCCGTCTATACTTCCCATTTGCTGTGGCTTGTTGAACCTGCTGACCGCCGTTCTTCGATCCAGTGACAGCGCTCCGACCAAATCCGCGGTAGTCGCGATCCGGGACATGCAAGAATTCAATGCGAATCGCGCCCGCTCGCCGGCACCGGCCGGGCGGGTAGGCCCGTTCCCACGCCCGTTGACGCGCCGCATCGGCGCAGATTAGAGCGGCGCGAGGAGAAGCCTATGACTTACGTCGTCACCGATGCCTGCATCCGCTGCAAATATATGGACTGCGTCGAGGTCTGCCCGGTCGATTGCTTCTACGAGGGCGAGAACATGCTCGTCATCAATCCGTCGGAATGCATCGATTGCGGAGTCTGCGAGCCCGAATGCCCGGCCGAGGCGATCCTGCCCGACACCGAGAGCGGCCTCGAGAAATGGCTCGAGGTCAATGCCAGCTTTTCCGCCGAATGGCCGAACATCACCCGCAAGAAGGACTCACCCGCCGACGCCGATGAGCATAAGGGAGAAGAAGGCAAGTTCGAGAAATATTTCTCCGCCGACCCCGGCGAGGGCGACTGACGCCCGCCGCGGCCCGCCACAAGGAGGACTGATCATGAACGCACGGCTTTCCGGCTACGCACCGACCGTTCTAGGCCTGCTTCGGATTATCGCCGCTTTGCTCTTCATCGAGCACGGCACCCAGAAGCTGTTCGGCTTCCCGCCCGGCCCTGAAATGCGTCTGCCGGAGGCGCTGTCGATGATCTGGTGGGCCGGCGTGATCGAGCTCGTTCCGGGCCTCCTCGTCCTCGTCGGCCTGTTCACCAGGCCGGCGGCCTTCATCGCCGCCGGCGAGATGGCCTTCGCCTATTGGATCGGCCACTTCCCCCGCCTGCCCATGCCGGAAGGCTTCTTCCCGGTGAACAATGACGGCGACGCGGCGATCCTGTTCTGCTTCATCTTCCTCTATCTGGTCTTCGCCGGACCGGGCCGCTGGAGCATCGACGCGCAGCTTCCGGCGAGAGGGGAGCCGGAACCGCCCGAGGCCTAGATTTCCCCGCATTTTTCTGCTATATGATCGCTCATCGAAGCGGGTGCCTTCGCATCCGCAGCCGGTGATCAAGATAAGAATTGCCGCAAAATCGGAAATTCGAGCTGCGTCCCTTGGGGCGGATGCAGGTTTAGTCCGGGCACAGGCGGTCATTTCCAAGGAAGGTCTAATTTGATGGCAACGAAAGCGTTGAGCTTCGACGTTGGCGATTATGTCGTTTACCCCAAGCATGGCGTCGGCCGTGTCGTGGAGCTGCAGAGCACCGACATCGCCGGCATGCAGCTGGAGCTCTATGTGCTCCGCTTCGAGAAGGAAAAGATGACGCTCCGGGTTCCGACCAACAAGGCGGAAAGCGTCGGCATGCGCAAGCTCTCCTCGGACAAGACCATGCAGGAGGCGCTGGCGACGCTGAAGGGCAAGCCCAAGGTGAAGCGCACGATGTGGTCGCGCCGCGCCCAGGAATATGAAGCGAAGATCAATTCGGGCGACCTGGTGTCGATCGCCGAGGTGGTCCGCGACCTGTTCCGCCCCGACGACGCCCCCGAGCAGAGCTATTCGGAGCGCCAGATCTTCGAAGCCGCCTCCACCCGCCTGGCCCGCGAGCTCGGCGCGATGGAGGAGATCGACGAAAAGGCGGCGCTCGAGAAGCTGCTCGACATCCTCAACAAGGCGGCGGTGATCCACCACAAGGTCAAGGTCGACGCCTGAACCGGCAAAATGGGGGCAGTTGCCAGCAATTGTCCCCCAAAAAGGGCGGTCCGCGATCCCGGCCTTCGCCGGGACAGGCGGGCCGCCCTTTTTCGTTTGCCACAGCTGTCGCATCTCTGTATTAGGAAGCTAATACAGTCTCGGGAGATTCTCATGCGCAGGCTTCTCATCCTCACGTCCGCCATCGCCGTCGCCGCCTGCTCCGCCAATGCTCAGCACGGCAATGACGAGGCGCGCGGCGAGCAGGATCGCCGCGACTTCACGGTCGGCGAATTCCGCTCGGTCAGCCTCGAAGGATCGCACGACGTCGTCGTCACCGTCGGCGGCGCGGCCGGCGTCCGCGCCGAGGGCGACGCACGGATGATCGAGCGGCTCGACATCCGGGTCGAAAACGGCACGCTCAAGATCGGCACCCGGCGCGGCAGCTGGCTTTCCGGCATGCGCGGCGGCCATGTCACCGTTTACGTGACCGCCCCGGCGATCGAGGCGGCATCGATCGGCGGCTCCGGCGACATGCGCATCGACCGGGTTCAGGCGAACAGCTTTGCCGCTTCGATCGCCGGATCGGGCGACATGGCGATCGGCGCCCTGGAGGCTCGGCAAGCCAGTTTCTCGATCGCCGGATCGGGCGGCATCCGCGCCGCGGGGCGCGCCGAGGCGGCCGATATCTCCATCGCCGGCTCCGGCAGCCTCGCGCTCGACGCGCTGGAGGCGCGGACCGCCGACGTCTCGGTGGTCGGCTCGGGCGACGTCTCGATCCGAGCGACGGAGACCGTTTCAGCGTCGATCATGGGATCGGGCGACGTCACCGTTCACGGCACCGCCCGCTGCACCGTCTCCAAAATGGGCTCCGGCGACGTGCATTGCGGCGGCTGAGCTGACGCCGAAGACAAGGCGCAACCGCCCCACCCGCACATTGATTGTCTGAGTTCATGGGTATCGGCTTTCGCCGGGATGACTCTGCGGTCAGTTATTGACCATTCATCATTTGGCGCCATGGTCCTGACATGATCAGGATCCTGTCCGCCCTTCTGGCCCTCGCCGCGTTCGCCGCCCCGGCGGCGGCCGAGCAGCGCCGCTTTTCGGTCACCGATTTCGACCGGGTGATCGTCGAAGGCCCCTATGTCGTGCACCTGGTCGTCGGGCAGACTTCGTCGGCCACCGTCACCGGCTCGCGCGAGGCGATCGATCGCGTCACGGTCGATTTCGCAGGGCCGGATGCTGCGCATCCGCCGCAACCGCAACGCCTGGGGCGGGACGCCCGGCGCCGACGTCGGGCCGGTCGCGATCGCGCTCGAGGCCCGCACCCTGCGCTCGGCGCGGCTGATCGGCCCGGCCCGGCTCCAGGTCGACGGGGCGGAAGGGCTCAACGTCGAATTCAGCGTCGAGGGCAGCGGCAGCCTGAGCGCCACCGGCGTCGACGCCGACAATCTTTCGCTCGCCTTGATCGGCTCGGGCCGGCTCGACGTGGCGGGCACGACACGGCGGCTTCGCGCCAGCTTCCAGGGTACGGGCGACGTCGAGGCGGCCAGTTTGAGCGCCCGCGACGCGACCGTCGCGACGACGACCGCCGGCAATGTCACGCTGACCGTCGACGGACCCGTCACCGTCAATGCCGGCGGCCTCGGCGAGGTCGCGATAGGCGGCCGGCCGATCTGCACCTTGCGCGGCGTCGGCGCCGGCCAGGTGCGCTGCTCAAATCAGCGCTAGGACGGCGAGCTTGCCGGCCAGGTCGGGCGGGAGCGCCTCGAGACCGTCGTCGCCCTCGCCGAGATCGGGCGGCGCGTCGGCCGGGCTGAGGTAGCGCCAGCCCTGGTGGGCGCGCTTCGCCGTCGCGCGCACCGTCACCAGCTCAGGGTCGAGCCGGATGATCGTCTTGCGGTCCGACGGCCGCTCGGCGAAGCCGATTATGGTCTGGCGGGCCGCGATCCGGTGCTTGACGATCCAGTAGAGCGAGCCGCCGATCAGCTCGTCGGCGCGGGTCGGCCGAAAGCGGGTGACGATCGGCACGATGCCGTCGCGCACCCGCGCCTCCTGGCGCCGCCGGAACGTCTCGATGGTCGCGCAGCCGAACGCGACCTTGCTCATGTGGAGGGAGGGCATCAGCTGGAAATGGGCGTCCGGGCTTGTTCGATCAAGCACTTAGCCCACCAGCCCGGTCGCGACCGCGAGGCCGAGGAAGGCGAAAAAGCCCATCGAATTGGTGATCATCGTCACGAACACGCTCGACGACACCGCCGGATCCTGGCCGAATCGCTCCAGCACCACCGGCACCACCACGCCGCTGAGGCCCGCGATCAATATGTTGATCAGCATCGCGGCGGCGATCACCGCGCCCAGCTGCGGGTTGGCGAAGGCGAGGCCCGCGCCGAGGCCGAGCAGCACCGCGATGGTGATCCCGTTCAGCAGCGCGACCGCGATCTCGCGCCAGATCGTCCGCCAGGTGTTGGACCGGGTGAGCTGGTTCATCGCCAGCGCGCGCACCGACACCGCCATGGTCTGGGTCCCGGCATTGCCGCCGATCGAGGCGACGATCGGCATCAGCACCGCCAGCGCGACCATTTCCTCGATCGCCGCTCCGAAGAAATAAATGATCGTCGAGGCGACCAGAGCGGTGACCAGGTTCGCCGCCAGCCAGCGCACCCGCGCCTTGTAGCTGTCGCGCACCGGCTCGTTGATGTCGCCTTCGACACCGGCGCCGGAGAGCAAAAGAGCGTCCTCGCCCGCTTCCTCCTGGACGATGTGGACGACGTCGTCGGCGGTGATCATGCCGACCAGCCGTCCGGCCGGATCGACCACCGCGGCCGAGATCAGGGCGTATTTCTGGAAGCGGAGCGCGACCTCCTCCTGGTCCATCTCGACCGGAATCAGAGTCTGTTCGCGCTTCATCACGTCGGCGACCGCGATCCGCCGCGGAGTCCGCAAGATCCAGGAGAGCAGGCAGGTGCCGACCGGCCGGTGCGCGGGATCGACGACGAACACCTCCCAGAAATCGGTCGCCATCTCCTCGCTCGCGCGCAGGAAATCGATGATGTGGCCGACCGTCCAATGTTCGGGCACGGCGACCGCGTCGCGCCGCATCAGCCGGCCGGCGGTTTCCTCCGGGTAGGAGAGCGCCTCCTCGATCGCGGCGCGGTCGTCGGGATCGAGCGCGCGAAGCACGGCGCGCTGCTCCTCCTCCTCCATGTCCTCGATCAGGGCGACGGCGTCGTCGGTCTCGAGCTCGCCGGCGATTTCGGCGACCTCGTGCGGCTCGAGCGCGTCGAGAAGCTCCTCGCGCACCCAATCGTTCATCTCGGCGAGGACGTCGCCGTCGAGGAGGTCGGCCAGAGCGGCGGCGAGCGAACGCCGGTCGCCGCTGTCGACCAGCTCGAACAGGTCGGCGACGTCGGCCGGGTGGAGCGGCTCGACCAGGGCTCGGGCGCCCTCGGCGTCGCCGGCCTCGACCCGCGCCATCACCTCGCTGACATATTCGGGCTTCAGCCGGTTGTCCTCGTCGAGCCGGGTCTCGGGCGCCGGGATTTCCGTTGCGGGGGTTTCGAGGTCGCTGTCGCTCATCTCGCTCCTCCCGTGGTTCGCGCGTCGCCGGGGGGTTCCTAGGCCGGAGCGCTTGCCCTGTCGATATGCCGGGCCTAAGCGAGCGCCAGCGCCTTTCCCGAAGGATCGAAAACATATGCCCGACGGCACGAACAACCTCGTCCTCAACCTCGACAGCGGCGGCGACGTCGTCATCCGGCTGCGCCCCGATCTCGCCCCCGGCCATGTCGCTCGAATCCGCGAGCTGACCGGGGAGGGCTTTTACGACGGCGTCGTCTTCCACCTGGTCATCGACGGCTTCATGGCTCAGGGCGGCGACCCGACCGGCAGCGGCATGGGCGGCTCCGACAAGCCCGATCTGCCGGCCGAGTTCAGCCGCGAGCCGCACGTCCGCGGCACAGCCTCGATGGCTCGGGCGCAGAACCCGAACAGCGCCAACAGCCAGTTCTTCATCTGCCTCGACGATTGCGGCTTCCTCGACGGCCAGTACACGGTGTGGGGCGAGGTCGTCGAAGGCATGGAGCATGTCGATTCGCTCCCCAAGGGCGAGCCGCCGCGCGAGCCGGGGCGGATCGTCAAGGCGAGCTTGAAGGACTGAGCCATGGCAAGGGCGGTCACGCTGATCACCGGCGCGTCGGCGGGGCTCGGCGCCGAGTTCGCCCGCCAGTGCGCGGCACGCGGCGAGGCGCTGGCCCTGGTCGCCCGGCGCCGCGACCGGATGGAGGCGCTGGCGAAGGAGATCGGCGGCACTGTCCATATCTTCGCGGCCGACCTCGCCAAACAGGGCGCGGCGGCGAGCCTGATCGCCGAACTTGAGGCCGAGGGCCTCGCCGTCGACACGCTGATCAACAATGCCGGCTTCGGCCTCGCCGGCAAATTCTGGACTCGGCCACTCGACCGGCTGGCCGAGATGATCGATCTCAACTGCCGCACCCTGACCGAGCTCTGCCACCTCGTCCTCCCCGCGATGCGCGAGCGGAACGCGGGCGCGATCTGCAACGTCGCCTCGACCGCCGCCTTCCAGGCCGGGCCGAACATGGCGGTCTATTATGCGTCGAAGGCCTATGTCCTCTCCTTCACCGAGGCGCTTCACCACGAATTGAAAGGGACGGGGATCCGGGTCTCGTGCCTCTGCCCGGGTCCGACCGCGACCGAGTTCGGCGAGGTCGCCGGCTCGAAGAGCCCGGCGCTGGAGCGGATCAAGGGCCCGGCCGGGGCGGTGGTGCGCGCCGGCCTGAAGGGCCTCGACAGGAACAAGGCGATCGTCATCCCCGGTCTGCCCAACAAGATCACCGCCCAGATCAACCGCATCTTCCCCCGCGCCGTGGTCAGGCGCCTGGTCGGCAGGATCAAGGTCTAGGCTGTTGCCGTCCGCCAGGGATGGAAAGCGGCCGTTGCATCGCCGGCTGCATCGACCCCAGGTTCGGGCCATGTTCATTCGCGACTTTCGTCCCGAGGACGCGCCTGCTCTCGCCGCGCTGTTCCACGCGTCCGTCCATGAGATCGCAAGCCGCGACTATTCCGAGGCCCAGGTCCAGGCCTGGAGCCCCGCGCCACCCGACCCCGGTACCTATCTTGATCGGGCCGGCGACGGGCGCCGCCTCCTCGTCGCGGTCGACGATCGGGGCGCGCCGATGGGCTATGGCGACCTCGAGCCGGACGGGCACATCGATCATCTCTATTGCCGCCCCGAATGTGTCGGCCGGGGCGTCGCCAGCGCCCTGCTCGAGGCTCTGGAAGCCGAGGCCCGGAGCAGGGGAATCGATGAGCTTCATGTGGAGGCGAGCGAAGCCGCGCGCCGGCTTCTGCAGCGACGAGGCTTTGCGCTCGGGGCGCGACGCGCGTTCGAGGTCAACGGAGTCCCGATCGACAATTACCGGATGACGAAGCGCATCTGAGCGATCTCCGCTCAGCGGTGAAAGCGGGCGCCCCTTATCCCAGCTCCCCGATCAGCCAGTCGTGGAAAATCCGCACCGGCCGCCGCCCCAGCGCCGCGCGGCGGCAGGCGAAGAAATAGGCATAGGGGCTCTCGACCGCGACGTCGAACAGCCGGTGCAGGCGCGGATCGTGCGCGCCTTCGAGGTGCATCTCGAACATGAAGGCGATGCCGAGCCCCTGGGCGGCGGCGTCGAGGATCAGCTGGCCGGAATCGAAATGGTCGACCGCGGCGGGCTCCAGGCGGGGCAGGCCGATCGCCTCGCGCCAGTAATCGAAAGCGTCGGGCAGGTCGCGGTGGAGAAGCACCGTCGCGCCGGCGATCTCGGCGGGGTCTTTCATCCCGCGCAGGCTCTCGCCGCCGATCGCGACCACCCGTTCGGTGCCGAGCCGGACGCCGTAGAGCGGCGGATCGACCTCCCGCGCCAGAACGATCGCCGCGTCGAGCCCCTCGTCGAGCCGGGCGAGCGCGTGCGGCCGCGTGTCGATGTCGATGTGCAGCTCGGGGTGGAGCGCGCGCAACGCGCCGAGCCGCGGCATCAGCCGGTAGGAGGCGAACAGCGGCAGCACGGCGAGCTTGAGCCGGATCAGCTCCGCCGCGCCCGACGCCCGCTCCATCGCCTGGCCGAGCTCGTCGAGCGCCGGGCCGATCTCGGCGAGCAGGCGCTCGCCGTCCGGGTTGAGCTGCACCGCCTGGTGGCGCCGATCGAACAAAGGCCGGCCGAGATGGCGCTCGAGCGCCTGGATTCGGCGGCTGAGCGCGGGCGACGACAAAGCGAGCGCCTGCGCCGCCGTCTTGACCGAGCCGAGCCGAGCGGTCGCGACGAACGCCTCGATCGCGGTCAGCGGCGGCAGTCTCTTCACCTTCCCGACCCTAAATCCCGGATGCAGTTTTTGCACTCACCGACGTTCTCTTCGCACTTGCACAAAAAATGTGCAAGTGCGAACAAGACCGTGCCTTTCAGGCATCCTCTCCTAACAACTTTCAGGCCGGCCCTTCGGGGTCGGCCTTCTTTTTTGCCAGCGAGGCGGAAGACGAGGGGTTCGATGCGAGCTTTTTCGGGTCCTTCAGGAACATCGGACCTGAGCGGCAGCGGACAACCTGACGATGTCGTCGCCATAGGTCAAAGCAAGCGAATAATCCGCACCGCGCTTCAGATCGTAAAACTCGTGCAGCGGAACACGGATCAGCAATTCAGCGCCGGGCTCGAGCTCGAGGGGCAAGTCGACTTCATGATCGGCGAGGGTGGCGATGTCCGCAGGCTGGACCACGGCTCCCTCTTTCGCGCGCAATGTCATTTCAAGGAAATGAAAGGAGCGGAGGGCGGCCACCTGATACGCTTCGTAGGAGAATTCCCAACCGTCCGTCGGCCGGTAATTGCCCGGGTTGTGAATGCGCGCAGCCTTGGCGCCGTCATTGGTTATCCGCAGTTCGGCCCAAATGCCGTCTTCGCAACTTATGTCCACCTCAGCTTTCATCACGAAGGATTCGTGACGTCCATGCCGGAGGTCGAGCAATCCGCATTGGAAACCGGATTCGAACGGGCCATCGGCCCTCCGGCCGGGGTCAAGTGGAAGGCGGCGCCCTTAGCGAAGGCCAGGGAACGATAGGCTCTCGCGGCGTTCTGGGGAGTATTGCCCATCGCGGTCCATAATGCGGCGGTCGCAGCGGCGGCGCTGGCGCCTGTGAACGCCGTGTCGGCGGTTTTCGCGTCCTGCAGCTTCTGGTCCCATGTGCCTATCTTATCCTCGAACGACGCTTTGTGATCGGCGACGTGATGATCCTCGTGCCGGCGATTGGCCTTGTACACCGCATCGTCGGACGGTTTTCCAGTTCTGGTAAAGGTCGAATTTCCGGCACCCGTGCAGGCGGCCAATCCGGTTACCGCTCCGGCCTGGGCTTTGGTCACGACCCTCGTCCAGGGCCCGGGGCCAAGGACGGTCTCATCGGCGCTTCCTTCCTGAGCCGGCACGGTGTCGACTTTCGCCATCCAGGTGGCCGCCAGGTCTGTGGAAGGCCTCGGCGTGGTGGCGATGGTCGGAACGCTGATCGCGCGATCCGCGGCTGCCTCGGTGTCGAGCTTCGTCCCATTGAGGAAATGCCAGGTGATCGGATTATCGCCCCCGAACGGCGTGTTAGCCGGGTTCACCGTTTCGTGGACGGTCGCACCTGTCCACGTGGTCGAGCGCCGAACCACCTGCTCGACCGCACTTGCGGCCCCCTCTTCGTATAGCGACATTTCCCCGAGATTGTCGACCCGCGCCTCGTCGTCCTGTCGCGTCGCGTCGGGGAGACGCCGGATGCGCGCGGCGCCCTGCTGGATCGTATGAGTCAGCTCGTGCGCCAGCAAATGCCTTCCCTGATCGCTGCCAGGCGCATATTGACCTTGAGCGAAGGCGATGTGCCGGCCGACGGTGTAGGCACGCGCACCGATGCTCCGCGCGGACATGGCGGCGCGATCGTCGGCATGGACGCGCACTTGCGAGAAATCCCGGCCGAAGCGCGGCTCGAAAAAGGCGCGGGCCGACGCATCGAGAGGTTCGCCGGCCGAGCGCAGCACGCCAGCCACGATGGCAGGCGCGTCGCCGCCCGAACCGTCATGAGCGCCATTCGTCTTGGCCCGGAGCGTCTCGCCCGGTTCCTCTTCCTCGCAAGCGGCGCATTTGCGTTGCAGCGTTTCGCCGCCGGCGGTCGGCGACGGGGCGGGCATACGCATCACCCGATCGGCCATGCGATCCGCCTCATGCTCGAGCGGGTCATTGACTGATCCGACGACGAGCTTCGTCTGGACGGCGCCCGGCATGCCGACTCGCTCATGGCTGTCACTATTTTCTCCCCGCGCCGCACCGATGCCTCGCTGCGAGAGAAGCTGCAGCTTGCGCTGGAGGAAATGCGCCTGCTCGACGGCGCCAAACGGCCGGTCGCCGAGCCGCGAGCGTGGCGACGCCAGTTTGTTGGTCGAATTGGCAGCTGCCTTCGTCTGCGGCTTAGCGACCCTCGAAGCAAACATGCCTGCCTCCTCTGACCGATTCGAGTAAAGCGAAGTTAAGCCGAGACAATATCCTGAAACCAGCCGAGCAACGCGGGAACTGTCTTTGCCCGGCATTGGGTAGGGCTGCATCATCCGGGCCTACCCTGCCGAGGTAGAAGGATGAGATGAACTTCCCTCCTCAAGAGAGATTGTGGACGAATTCTGACACGATATCCCGAGCGAGTCCAGACGGCGGACCTGCCGGCTCGCCGCCGCTCCTTCGCATCTTTGCGTTGTCGCGCGACAGGTCTCACGCGAAGCCGCGAAGAGAAGGGGTTGCCGGCCAGGCTTTTTTGAACCGCCGGTTGGACCGCTCGTTGACCGACCCTATCTGGGGCGCGAAGGAGCGAAGCCGACATGGCCGACGACGAACGCAAGCCGAGCAAGCTCCAGGTCGCGACGATGCGGCCCGAGGACAGCGGCCGAGGCATCGCCCGCCTGCCCCGAGCGACGATGACGGCAATGGGGCTCGCCGAGGGCGACGTCATCGAGCTGGTCGGCAAGCGCGCCACCCCGGCCCGAGCCGTCGGCCCCTATACCGAGGACGAGGGGCTGGAGATCATCCGCCTCGACGGCCTCCAGCGCGCCAATGCCGACATCGCGGCGGGCGACTTCGTCGAGGTGCGCAAGGCCGAATCGAAGCCGGCCCAGCGCGTCGTCTTCGCGCCGGCGCAGAAGAATCTGCGCCTGCAAGGCTCGGCCCATGCGCTGAAGCGAAGCTTTGGAATGAAGCCGCTCACCGCCGGCGACGTCGTCGCCACCACCGGCCAGCAGCAGGTGCCGCGCGGCGACATCCCGCCCGAATTGCGCCAGATGCTGACCGCCCCAGCCTTCGCTCTTCAGGAGATCCGCCTGGTCGTGGTCTCGACCGCGCCCAAGGGCATCGTCCATATCGACGCCAATAGCGAGATCGAGCTTCGCCCCGAATATACCGAGGCCAAGGAGAAGCGCCGCGCCGACGTCACCTATGACGATCTCGGCGGCATGGGCACGACGATCGACCAGCTGCGCGAGATGGTCGAGCTGCCGCTTCGCTATCCCGAAATCTTCGAGCGGCTCGGCGTCGATCCGCCCAAGGGGGTGCTTCTCCATGGCCCGCCCGGCACCGGCAAGACCAGGCTGGCCCGCGCCGTCGCCAACGAGAGCGACGCCAATTTCTTCCACATCGCCGGCCCCGAGATCATGGGCTCGGCCTATGGCGAAAGCGAGAAACGCTTACGCGAGCTGTTCGAGGAGGCGGCCCAGGCGGCGCCCTCGATCGTCTTCATCGACGAGATCGATTCGATCGCGCCCAAGCGCGGCCAGGTCACCGGCGAGACCGAGAAGAGGCTGGTCGCCCAGCTGCTGACGCTGATGGACGGGCTCGCGCCGCGCCAGAACCTCGTCGTCATCGCCGCCTCCAACCGGCCCGAGGCGATCGACGAGGCGCTGAGGCGGCCCGGCCGCTTCGACCGCGAGATCGTGATCGGCGTTCCCGACGAGAACGGCCGCCGCGAGATCCTCGGCATCCACACCCGCGGCATGCCGCTCGCCGAAGGAGTCGACGTCGCCGGCCTCGCCCGCCAGACCTACGGCTTCGTCGGCGCCGATCTCGCCGCCCTGGTGCGCGAGGCGGCGATCGAGGCGGTGCGGCGGATCATGCCGAAGCTCAACCTCGAGGAAGGGACGATTCCCGCCCGAGGTGCTCGACACGCTCTCGGTCACCCGCAAGGATTTCGAGGAGGCGCTGAAGCGGGTCCAGCCCTCGGCGATGCGCGAGGTGATGGTTCAGGCGCCCAATGTGAGCTGGGACGATGTCGGCGGAGTCGACGCGGCGCGCGAGCGGCTTCGCGAGGGCGTCGAGCTGCCCTTGAAGCATCCCGACAGCTTCCGCCGGCTCGGCATAAGGCCGGCCAAGGGCTTCCTGCTCTACGGCCCGCCCGGCACCGGCAAGACCCTGCTCGCCAAGGCGACCGCTCGGGAGGCGGAAGCCAATTTCATCGCCACCAAATCGTCCGACCTTCTCTCCAAATGGTATGGCGAGAGCGAGCAGCAGATCGCCCGTTTGTTCGCCCGCGCCCGCCAGGTCGCGCCGACCGTGATCTTCATCGACGAGCTCGACAGCCTCGTCCCGGCGCGCGGCGGCGGCCTCGGCGAGCCGCAGGTCACGGAGCGTGTGGTCAACACCATCCTCGCCGAGATGGACGGGCTCGAGGAATTGCAATCCGTCGTCGTGATCGGCGCCACCAACCGGCCGAACCTGATCGATCCGGCCCTGCTCCGCCCCGGCCGCTTCGACGAACTGATCTATGTCCCCGTCCCCGACGCGGCCGGCCGCCGCCACATCCTTTCCATCCATACCAAAAATATGCCGCTGGCCGCCGACGTCGACCTCGACACGATGGCCGAGCGGTCCGAGCGCTTCACCGGCGCCGACCTCGAGGATCTGGTCCGCCGCGCCGGCATGTTCGCGCTGCGCGGCTCGATCGAGGCGATGACGGTGACGATGGAGCATTTCGAATGGGCGCTCGCCGAGACCCGCGCCTCGGTGACGCCCGAAATGGAGCTCGAATATGAGAAGATCCAGGACAGTTTGAAGCAGGACGCGCGACAGCGCCGGCATCGGCTTCATCGCCCCCGGCATGCTGACGTCGCGGCGGCCGAAGGCCTAGAAGACAGGGGACAGTCCCTATTCGTCGGCGGGAGCCGCGGGCCGGAAGCGGAGCGCGGTCCAGGCGGCGAGCGCGATCATCAGCGCCGCGGTGGCGAGAAAGGGGAGAGCGAGGCCGGCCATGTAGAGCGCGACGCCGGCGGCCGGGCCGGCGACGAAGGCGATGCCGTTGACCGAGGTGACCTGGCCCGCGACCTCGTTCTGCTCGTTGAGGCCGACGCTCAGCGAGGCGCCGCTGGTGAAGCCGGGGCGGAACAGGCCGAAGCCCAATGACGCCACAGCGAAGCCGATGGTCAGCATATAGACCCCCTGAGCGAGACCGGTCATCGCCGCGCCGGCCGCGGCCACCACCGATCCCCAGAGGACGAGCTGGCGCGGGTCGAGCCCGAGCTGCGGGATCAGCCACCATTGCGCGAACAGGCTCGCCGCCGCGCCCGCCATCAGCACGATCGCGATCCATTGCTGGGCGTGGTCGAGCGGCAGGCTGAGCCGGTCGATGACCAGGAAGCCGATCACGCCGAGCAGCACCGCATGGCCGTGGCCGCCGATGATGCCGATGACGTGCCAGGGCAGGACGCGCGGATCGCGCCAGCGCAGCGGCGAAGGCGTGCCGTCGTCCGGCGCGACCCCGGCGCCCGCGCCGCCAATCGCCGGATAAGCGACGATCTGCCCCTTGGCGTCGCTGCGCGGCGTATCGTCGGGCAGGCGCAGGACGAGCAGGACCAGAACGATCGCGCCGATCGCGGCGAAGGCGAAGAGCGGCGCCGACAGGCCGAGCGGCGCGACGATGAAGAGCGGCGCCAGCGCCGGGCCGATGATCGTGCCGAGGCCGAAGGAAGAGGCGATGGCGGCGAGCGCGGCAACCCGCTCCGCGCCTTCGGTGCGCGCCGCGATATAGGCCTGGACCGCCGGCGGCGAGGCCGAGCCGAACGCGCCGTAAAGGGTGCGGCCGAGCATGAAGATCGTGAAGACCAGCATGCCGCCGGCATAACCGGCAAGGCCCGCCGCGAGCGCGCCGCCGCAGACCAGCATCGAGACGATGAAGCCGTAGAGGCCGAGGCGCATCAGGGCGCGGCGGCCGCGGCGATCGGCGCGGCGCGCCCAGATCGGCGCCATCACCACCCAGATCATTGCCGACAGCGAGAAGGCGACCGCGACCCAGATGTCGGCGACGCGAAGCTCGCGGCCGATCGCCGGCAGCAGCGACTGCATCGCCGTATTGCCCGCCGCGGCGACCAGCATCACCGAGAAGAGCAGAGCGAATCGCTCGCGCGAAAGACCGAAGCCGTTCATTCCGGACGGCCGGAGGGGCCGTGGCGCCGACCGGCGCAGAGGGGGGCGGACGCTTGCGGCTTGCCAACCGGCCGCCGATTTGCCAACGCGTCCGCTTCCCCTGAATTATTGGAAATGGTGAGCATGTCGGCATCCTGGGACGAAGCACGGAGAGACAGCCGGCTCGCGCGCAGCGCGGGCGGCGGCCCGCTCTGGCATTTCCTGCGCGGCTTCATCAAGCATCCGGTGATGGTCGGCTCGGTCATCCCCTCGTCCAAGGCGGTGATCGACAAGGTGCTCGCCCCGGTCGATTGGGCGAATTGCCGATTGTTCGTCGAATATGGCCCGGGCGTCGGCACCTTCACCGAGCACGTTCTCCAGCGCATGGCGCCCGACGCGACCCTGATCGCGATCGACACCAACGAGGATTTCACCAAATACCTCACCCGCAAGTTCCACGACAGCCGGCTGCGCGCGATCACCGGCTCGGCCGCCGACGTCCGCCAGATCGTCGCCGAATGCGGCTTCGAGCATGCCGATTACATCCTTTCCGGCCTGCCCTTCTCGACTCTGCCGCCCGGCATCGGCCCCAGGATCGCCGAGGAGACGGCGGCGGCGCTGCGCCCCGGCGGCGCCTTCCTGGTCTATCAATTCTCGCCCAAGGTGCGCGAGTTCATGGCGCCCCATTTCGCCCGCATCGACAAGGGCTTCGAATGGGTCAACGTGCCGCCCTGCCACCTGTTCTGGGGCTGGAAGGGCTGACCCCCGTCATCCCGGCGAAAGGGCCCCCATCAAAGTACTACTTTGATGGGACCCAAGGCCGGGAGCTCGTGGAGAGAGCCGAGACCTCCTGTCCTGAGGCGAGGCGTGACGGATCGGCCTGTCACCGGCCCCTGCGGCGGCCGAAGCTGAGCTTGCCGAAATTGAGCCGCCGCGACAAATTGTAGTCGGCGGTCGCGACCAGGAAATAGCCGAACCCCCATTGCAGCCGGCGCCACCAGGTCATGCCGGCGCGGTGCGCCTCGGGCGTGATCCGCCGCGAGCTGGCGATCTCGCCCTCGACGAAGCGGCGGATCATCGCCGCGAAGGCAGGATCCTCGATCCGCAGCATCATCTCGAGGTTGAGGTAGAAGCTGCGCAGATCGAAATTGGCCGAGCCGATATGGACGACGTCGTCGATCAGGATCAGCTTCGAATGGAGCTTGGTCGGCTGATATTCGTAAATCTCGGCGCCACGCTTCAACAGCCGCCAGTAGAAGAAGCGCGCCGCCCCGACCGCCCATTGATGGTCGAGCTTCGCCGGAGTCACGATCCGCGCCCGGCCGCGCTCGGCGACCCGGAACAGCCGGCGAAGCATCGACAGGCTCGGCGCGAAATAGGCCGAGATGATGTCGACCGAGCGCGCCTTCATCAGATCGTTCTTGACCGAGCGCGCCCACGGGCTGAGCCGCCGAGTCGGCCCGCCGAACAGCCAGTGGATCGGGCCGTCCCTGACGCTGTTCTGGAATAATGCCCGGCGCAGCCGCCGGATCGAGGCGTTCGGCATCTCCGCCCAGGCGAAGACCGATTCGAAATAGTCGACCAGGCAATGGACGCCCGGGCCTTCCACCTCGAGGCCGAGATCGCGCCAGGCGCCGGCCTCGATCGTGCCGAAATAATCGTCCGAAATGTTGAACCCGCCGACGATCGCCTTGTCGCCGTCGGCGAGGGCCAGCTTCTGGTGGTTGCGGAGCAGGTAGCGCCGCCCCCAGCGCGGCACGAACCGGCAGAAGCGCGCCTCGGCGTCGATCAAAGGCTTGAAGAAACCGGCCGGCTGGTCCGATGCGCCGAAGCCGTCGACGAGCAGCGACACCCGGACGCCGCGCCGGGCGGCGGCGATGAGGGCGTCGCGTACCCGCCGGCCGGTCGCGTCGTCGGCCCAGATATAATAAAGGACGCGGAGCGATTCTTGGGCGCAGTCGATCAGCGCGATCAGCGCTTCGAGCCGCTCCGGCCCGTCCGGCAGCAGCGTCAGCCGGTTGCCGCCGACCTCCATCGGCGCGATCGCGTCCTTGCCCTCGCTCATGCTGCGCCCCGCCTAGGGCCTGTACCCATGACCGGCAATGGTCGTGATTGCCCTGAGGGTAACCCCTTCGGGGCGGGCGGCTTTTGGCGCAGGGCGGCGTCGCTCGTCGGTCACGATGAACCACATCGCGCCCTCCTCGCTCCCACCCCTGCGCCAATGATCGAGGTCGCCGTGTTCCCCGGACACGGCTGCGCAGTCCGGGGGACTGCGCACCTCGATCATCCGCTCCGTCACGGCCGTTGCCGGTCATGGGTACAGGCCCTGGCCGGATGACGGCAAGCTGGGAAGGCGGCGGCGCTTGTTCTAGGGGAGGGGCGTGACCGTCGCCCGCCTGAGCCTCAGCGATTTCCGTTCTTATGCCGACGCCGTGATCGCGCCGGGCCCGGGATTCGTCATCCTCACCGGCGAAAACGGGGCGGGCAAGACCAATGTGCTGGAGGCGGTGTCGCTGCTCGTCGCCGGGACGGGGCCTCAGGGGCGCGAGCCTTGCCGAGATGGCGCGGCGCGACGGGCCGGGCGGGTTCGCGGTGGCTGCGCGCCTGGCGCCTACCTCGGAGGGCTCGGCGATCGACATCGGCACCGGCACCTCCCCGTCCGCGCCCGAGCGCCGCCAGGTGCGGATCAACGGCGCGCCGGCCTCGGCGAACAGCCTCTCCGAATGGCTTTCCGTGCTCTGGCTGACCCCGGCCATGGACCGTTTGTTCGCCGACGCCGCCGCCGGCCGGCGCCGCTTCCTCGACCGGCTGGTGCTGGCGCTCGAGCCCCGGCCATGCCGGCCACGCCGCCCGCTACGAGGCGGCGATGCGGGCGCGCAACTCATTGCTCGGCGAGGAGGCGCCCGATGCCGCCTGGCTGACCGCGCTGGAAGCGCGGATGGCCGAGCATGGCGCCGCCATCGCCGCGGCGCGCGCCGTCGCCGTCGCCGCGCTCGCCGAGCGGCTCGCGGCGGCACCGGACGGCCCGTTCGCCCGCGCCGGCCTGGCGCTCGAGGGCGGCGAGGAGGCGGATCTCGCCCGGGCGCTCGCCGCCGGCCGCGCCCGCGACGCCGCCGCCGGGCGCACCCTGGCCGGCCCGCACCGCGCCGACCTCGCTCGTCACCCATCTCGGCAAGAACCAGCCGGCCGCGCTCTGCTCGACCGGCGAGCAGAAGGCGCTGCTGATCGGCCTCGTCCTCGCCTTGCCGATCTCGTCGCAAGCCGGCGCGGCCGGCCGGCCGCTCCTGCTGCTCGACGAGGTCGCCGCCCATCTCGATCCGCTGCGCCGCGCCGCCTTGTTCGAGCGGCTCGGCGCGGCCGGCGGCCAGGTCTGGATGACCGGCACCGAGCGTGGCCTGTTCGCCGGCATCGGCGCCGCGACCTGGCTCGAGATCGCGGCCGGCGCTTTTACCGAAGGTTAACCATCGCACCGGCACTAAAGCGGGATGTTTCAAGGCCGAATCCTCGCGCCGGCGGCGGACCCGGAGAATCTGCCCGATCTGCGCGGGCGGCTCCGCGCCGAGACGGGCGGCGATTATGGCCGTTTTTGCCGAGCGCTGGCGCCCGATTACGGCAAAATCGGGCGCGACATCGCAAAGGGCTATGCGGCGCTCGTCCTGATCCTCGTCTTGGCCGGCAGCGTCTCCGGCCTGCTGTCGGGGTTGGCCGCGGCGGCGCTGGGCGCGGTCGGCATCGGCTATGGAATCGCCTATCTGCAGCTCTTCATCCACGAGGCGGCGCACTACAATCTCGCGCCGACCAGGCGCGCCAACGACCGCATCGCCAACTGGCTGATCTGCTGGCAGATCGGCACCGCGATCGCCGCCTATCGCCGCACCCATGCCGAGCACCATCGCCATCTCGGCCAGGCGGACGACACCGAAATCAGCTACACCCGGGCGCTGACCGGCCGCTTCCTCGTCGAGATGGCGACCGGCATTCACGCTTTGCGGGTCTTCGCCGGCCGGGCCGGCGGCGAGGGCGCCGGGCCGCGCGCGCTCGGACCGCTGTTCGCCGGCGCCGCCGCCCATCTTGCCATTCTCGCCGCTCTGCTGGCGCTCGGCGCCTGGCCGGCGGCGCTCGCCTGGCTCGGCGGCGTCGGCATCTTCTTTCCCCTGTTCGCGACTCTTCGCCAGCTGCTCGAGCACCGTCCGCTCAGCGGCCAGACAAGGCACGGCGCCGTCACACGGCTGTTCGGCGGCGACATCGTCTCGCGCAGCTTCGGCGGCGCCGGCTTCAACCGCCACCTGCTCCACCATATCGAGCCGCAAGTCTCCTACACGCGCTACGACTCGCTCGAAGCCTATCTGATGCGGACCTCGATCGCGCCGGCGCTCGATGCGCGCCGCACCAGCTACGCCCGCGCCTTCGCCGATCTGCTCCGCGAGGGCCGCCATGGCTGAGCCCAAGTGCCTGGCCTGCGGCAGCCGCGACGTGGCTCATTGGGCGAGCGCCCGCGACGTCGAATATGCGAGCGTCGCTGACTGGTTCGATTATGTCCGCTGCGGCGAATGCGGCGCGCTTTCGATCGCCGATGTGCCGAGCGATCGGCTCGGCGAAATCTATCCCGACAATTATTACAGCTTCTCCGGCGGCAAGCTGTCGCCGGTCGAGCGGGTCAAGCAATGGCTCGACCGCCGCATGTTCAGGACGCTGCTGCGCGGCATCGAGGGCGAGACTCTGGCCGCGCTCGACGTCGGCGGCGGCACCGGCTGGCTCTTGAGCCAGGCGCGCGCCGTCGAGCCGCGCCTCGCGCGTACCGCGGTGGTCGATCTCGACGCCTCGGCCGCCGCGGGGGCCGAGGCCGCGGGGCATGACTTCCATCTCGGCCGGATCGAGGACTTCCGAAGCAACGACAAGTTCGACCTGATCCTGCTCCTTAACCTGATCGAACATGTCGCGGACCCGGTCGCGGTCCTCGCCGCGATGCGCGGCCTGCTCGCGCCCGGCGGGCGGATCCTGGTCAAGACCCCCAATCACGACAGCCTCGACGCCCGGCTGTTCCGCCACAGCAGCTGGGGCGGCTATCACTGCCCGCGCCACTGGGTGATCTTCACCCCCGAAAGCTTCGCCCGCGCCGCGGCCGCCGCCGGCCTCGGCATCGAGCGCACCGCGCTGACCCAGGGCGCGCCGTTCTGGGCGGTGTCGGTGCTCGAAGCGCTCGGGCGGCGCGGCTGGGCCAGGATCGACCGCGCCCGGCCGATGTGCCGCCACCCTTTGTTCGGGCCGCTGCTCGCCCTGTTCGCTGCGATCGACATCCTGCGCAAGCCGTTCGGCCGGACCTCGCAGATCTTCGTCCACCTCAAGGCGGCCTGAACCTCGCCTGTCGGTCCGCCTCACGGTTCGTTCACCGGCCCGGGGCCAAGGCGACGTCATTCCGAATCCTCAGGGAGAATGACATGCGAAAACTGCTCTTGCTCGGCGGCGGCATGGCCGCCGCAATCGCCGCTTATGCAGCCCCGGCCCTGGCGCAGGACCGCTGGGACTGGGACGGCGGCGACCGCGACTACCGCCTCGTCGGCCCCGGCGTGCCGCAGCTGTTTGGCGAGCTGCGCCGCACGGAGCGCGGCCGCGCCTTCGTCATGCGCAATTTCGATTTCAACCGCGACGGGCGGATCAACAGGCGCGAGGCCGCCGCGGCCAACCGCGCCTTCGCCGCCGCCGCCGGCCCCCGCCGCGGCCGGTTCGACTGGGAGTCGCGCGGCCGGGGCCGCGGCGCGCTGGTCGAACGCGGCGGCCGCGGCGAGGGACGCGCGGACAGCTGGGACCGCGCCGCCATGCGCTCCTACGATTTCCGCCAGACCAGCGAAGGCGCGCGCATGACGATGCAGGAGGACGTGCTCTTCGCCACCGACAGCGACGTCCTCCGCCCCGCCGCGATCGAGCGGCTGCGCCCGCTGGCCGGCTATCTGCGCGCCAATCCCGAAGTCCGGGTCGCGATCGACGGTCATACCGATTCGCGCGGCACCGACGCGCACAACCAGGACCTGTCCGAACGCCGGGCGCAGAGCGTCCGCGAGGCGCTGGACGAAATGGGCGTGACCCGCGCCCGCTTCCGAGTCGCCGGCCATGGCGAAAGCGTTCCGGCGGCGACCAATGCCACCGCCGAAGGCATGCGCCTCAACCGGCGCGTGGAAGTAACCCTGCTCGGCCGCCGCGCCGACGAATTCTGACCCGGACCCGCCCCGTTCGCGGTCCGTGCGGACGGGGCGGAATTGCGCGTCGCCGGGCCGCGCGCCGGCGCGCTACGTTGTCACTGCCGGGCGCCGAGCCGCGCCAGCCAGGCGATCACTTCGTTCTGGAGCCTGATGCGCCGGTCCGACCAGCCGTGGTCGGTGGCGATGTGGACCGCCGAGACGCGCGGCGCGCCGGCCGAGCGGAGCGCAGCGACCAGGGCGTCGGTTTGCGGGGCCAGCCCGTCGTCGGAGCTCAGCACGAGCAGCGGCGCCCGGCGCAGCCCGGCCGCACCGGCCGCCCAATCGAAGGCGTCGGCGTTGGCGGCGAGCTCGTCCGCCATGCTCTCGGCCGTGACCCCGGCGAGCGTTTCCATATTTCCCCCGGCCACGTTGAGCAGCGCCTCGCGCGGGATCCTGCCGACCGCGCCCATATTCGCGGCGGAGATCAGGATCGCGCCGGCCACGCCCTCGTCCCGCGCCGCAATCATCGCCGTCACCCAGCCGCCCATCGAATGGCCGCCGATCACGATCCGCGCCGGATCGGCGCGCAGCGCGGCGGCGTTGGCCGGATCGCGCAGATAAAAGAGCGCGGCCCGCGCATCCTCGATATTGCCGGCGAAGCTGAACCGGCCCGGGCTTCCCCACGAGCCGCGATAGTTGAGCGTGACGACGGTCCAGCCGGCCCGGCGCACCGCCTGGGCGAGATCGAGATTCTTCTCGTTGCCGGGCCAGCCATGGAACAGCACCAGGATCGGGTGAGGCCCCGCCCCGGCGGCCGTATAGGCGACGCCGTTGATCGCGACCCCGCCCGACGGAATGTGGAGCACGACCATTCCGGCCGGGTGAGCCGCGTCGCTCGGCGGATCGGCATAGATTGCAGGGGCGAGACTTGAAGGCGGGCTCTGGGCCGGCAGCGGACCCGCCAGAGCGAGCGCGAGCAAGAGGAAGCGTTTCATCCGCGCGGGGTTTCCTTTGCCGCGAAAACTGGCCCAAGCGGCGCGCTTGCGCAAGGGCCGGAATCGGCCGTTTTTCCTTGGGTTTCGGGCCTCGATTCCCTATATGATCGTCTATGGCATCATCCCCCAATGAAAGCAGCTACGGCGCCGATTCCATCAAGGTGCTGAAAGGCCTCGACGCGGTCCGCAAGCGGCCCGGAATGTATATCGGCGACACCGACGACGGCTCGGGCCTCCACCACATGGTGTTCGAGGTCTCCGACAATGCGATCGACGAGGCGCTGGCCGGCCATTGCGACCGGATCCTGATCACCCTGAACCCCGACGGCTCGGTCAGCGTCGAGGACAATGGCCGCGGCATCCCGACCGGCATCCACGAGGAGGAAGGCGTCTCGGCGGCCGAGGTCATCATGACCCAGCTCCACGCCGGCGGGAAGTTCGAGAACACGTCGGACGACAATGCCTACAAGGTCTCCGGCGGCCTTCACGGCGTCGGCGTCTCGGTGGTCAACGCGCTTTCCGAATGGCTCGATCTCACCATCTGGCGCGACGGCGAGGAGCATTACATGCGCTTCCGCCACGGCGACGCCGAAGCGCCGCTCAAGCTCGTCGGTCCCGCGCCGGCGGGCAAGAAGGGGACCAAGGTCACCTTCCTGCCCTCGCCCGAGACGTTCAAGATCGTCGAATTCGATTTCGACACGCTCGAGCACCGCTTCCGCGAGCTCGCCTTCCTCAATTCGGGCGTCCGCCTGGTCCTGACCGACGCCCGGCACGAGGAGCAGAAGGAGGTCGAGCTCTATTACGAAGGCGGCATCGCCGCCTTCGTCCGCTATCTCGACCGCGCCAAGACGCCGCTCATCCCCGATCCGATCTCGGTCACCGGCCAGCGCGACGAGGTCGGCATCGAGGTCGCGCTCGAATGGAACGACTGCTATTACGAGCAGGTCCTCGCCTTCACCAACAACATCCCGCAGCGCGACGGCGGCACCCATATGGCCGCGTTCCGCGCCGCGCTGACCCGCACGCTCAACAATTATGCCGACAAATCCGGCATGATGAAGCGCGAGAAGGTGAGCCTGACCGGCGACGACATGCGCGAGGGGCTGACCGCGATCGTCTCGGTCAAGCTGCCCGATCCCAAGTTCAGCTCGCAGACCAAGGACAAGCTGGTCTCCTCCGAAGTCCGCCAGCCGCTCGAAAGCCTGATGGCCGACAAGATGGCCGAATGGCTCGAGGAGAATCCCGGCCACGCCCGCACCATCATCCAGAAGATCATCGACGCCGCCGCGGCGCGCGAGGCCGCCCGCAAGGCGCGCGAGGCGAGCCGCAAGAGCGTGATGGGCATCGCCTCGCTGCCCGGCAAGCTCGCCGACTGCCAGGAGCGCGATCCGGCCAAGTCGCGAGCTGTTCCTGGTCGAGGGCGACAGCGCCGGCGGCTCGGCCAAGCAGGGCCGCGACCGCCACGTCCAGGCGATCCTGCCGCTGAAGGGCAAGATCCTGAACGTCGAGCGCGCCCGCTTCGATCGCATGCTCTCGTCGAAGGAGGTCGGCACCCTCATCCAGGCGATGGGCACCGGCATCGGCCGCGACGATTTCGACATCGAGAAATTGCGCTACCACAAGATCATCATCATGACCGACGCCGACGTCGACGGCGCCCATATCCGCACCCTGCTGCTCACCTTCTTCTACCGGCAGATGCCGGAGATCATCGAGCGCGGCCATCTCTACATCGCCCAGCCGCCGCTCTACAAAGTCGCCAAGGGCCGCTCCGAAGTCTATCTCAAGGACGATGCCGCGCTCGACGATTATCTGATCGACGCCGGCGTCGGCCTGAGCGCGCTCGAAACGCGCGGCGGGCCGCGCTCGGGCGACGATCTGCGCGCGCTGGCCGAACATGGCCGCCGGGTGCGCGCGCTGATGGCCTATGTGCCGCGCCGCTACGATCCGGCGATCATCGAGGGCGCTGGCGCTGACCGGCGCGCTCGATCCGCGGCTCGGCCCGGCGGACCGGCGCGACGCGCTGGCGCTGACGCCAGGACTGGCTCGAACGCGGTCGACGAGGAAGGCGCAGTGGACGCGCCGAGATCGGCGCGGACGGCGATTATGTGCTGCGCCGGCTGTGGCGCGGGGTCACCGACCATCACGTCATCGACCACAAATTCCTGGTCTCGGCCGAGGCGCGCAAGCTGCACGGCCTCGCGACGCCCGAAGCGGCGACCTATGCCGGCGTCTCGCGGCTGGTGCCGCTGCGCGGCTCGTCGGTCGCGACCGAGGCGGCCGAGGAAGCCGAGGAGAATGAAGGCGGCGCGCCGAAGAACCAGGCGCCCGATCCGCGCGGCGCCATCGATCACCCGCCCGACCCAGCTCCTCGAGGCGATCCTCGCCGCCGGCCGCAAGGGCCTGGCGGTCCAGCGCTACAAGGGCCTCGGCGAGATGAACGCCGACCAGCTCTGGGAGACGACGCTCGATCCCGCGCAACCGCGCCTTGCTCCAGGTCGAGGTCGCCCAGGCCGACGTCGCCGACGAGATCTTCACCCGGCTGATGGGCGACGTCGTCGAGCCGCGCCGCGAGTTCATCCAGGAAAATGCGCTGAACGTGGCGAATCTAGACGTTTGAACAATGGGGTCCCGGAGGCGCGCATGCTCGTAGAGATTGATGATCTCGCCGAGGCTGGCGATCCGCACTTTTTACATTCGACGTTGCGAGAACGGATTGTCGAACACGTTTTCGTTGGCGACATGCTGCGATCCCTCTGGCGGCGGGGGATCACCGAGGTCGAGGTGCTTCGATCAGAATTTGATGCGGGCGGGTACGATCTTGTCGTGGCGTTTCAGCGCATCGTTCGCCACATCCAGTTCAAATCGATGGTTGCCGGGGGCAGGGCAGCCAACGTTAAGGTGAGTTTGAAATTGGCCGAAAAGCCGAGCGGCTGCGTGATATGGATCATCGTCACGCCCGATTTGGGCTTTGATCATTTTCTTTGGTTCGGCGGGACCCCCGGCTTGCCGCTAGGCGACATAGAGCAGTTTCGAACCGCTAAGCATACCAAGTGAAACGCGGCGGGCATCAAGCTGGAGCGCCCCAATCACCGAGTGATTCCGCGCGGACAGTTCGAGCGCCTGAGTACGCTTGAGGTGGTAATAGAGCGGCTCTTTGGTCAAATGTCCGGGTTGGCCGGAGCGACTACCCCACCAGCGCCCGCAGCTTCGCCCTGATATCCTCCAGCTCCCCAGCGCTGACCCGGCCCTTCTTGGTCGCCCCGCGCCCGCGCCAATCGATTGATCTGACATGGTCGATCAAGGCGACGCTGTCGCGGCTGCTCTTGATCGGCACCTCGAAAGGATAGCCCTTCACCTTAGTGGTCACGGGGACGCAGATGAGGAGTCCGGAGCGTCGGTTATAGGATGCGGGCGTGAGCACCACCGCCGGTCTGTGGCCAGCCTGCTCACGGCCCACCTGCGGATCGAATCGGACCCAAATGATATCGCCCGCATCCGGGAGCCAGTTTGAGGCTACCAAATCTCTTTACCCACTGGCGGACCCCAGTCCGTCTCCTCATGCCGATTCTCGGGTGTGATGGCCGCGATGAGCGCCTCGATGTCCGGCGCTTTCTTGCGAACCGGCTCGATCACGATCCGGCCGTTCTCCTCACGCACGTCGACCGGATCGTCGGGCTTGAGGCCGACCGCCGCCAGCGCCGAGGCGGGGAGGCGAACGGCGGCGCTGTTCCCCCATTTTCGGACATAGTGGTTCATGGCGATCTCCGTATCTACAACGTAGATACTCCGATTGGGGCGCGGTTTCAACGCACCGGGAAAAGCGATAGGATTTCGGAATGAAGCATAGCGGCCGATGCCATTGCGGCGCCATCCGCATCGAATTCGATACGTACGAGCCGCTGACGCCGCGCGCCTGCCAGTGCGGCTTCTGCCGCAGGCACGGCGCGCGGACGGTCAGCGATCCGCTAGGATCGGCGGTGCTGATCCTCGATGCGGCGGCGATCCGCTATCGCTTCGCCTCGAAGGCCGCGGACTATATCCTGTGCGGCAGGTGCGGCGTCTATATCGGGGCGGTCGCGGCGATCGACGGCGCGCAGCTACGCCACGCTCAACCTCAACGCCTTCGATGACCCGCGCCTCGACCTCGAAGGGGCGCCGGTCTCCTATGAGGGTGAAGGCGCGGCGGCCAAGGCCGACCGCCGCCGCGAACGCTGGACACCGGCCCGCCTCGCCTGAGCCCGGTCGAAGCGGCGCTGCGTTTGGTCGAAGCGGGATGGCCCGCAGCCTGCGCGGCGGCAATCCTTTCGGTCATGACACGCAAGGCCCTCGCCGCCCTCGCTTTGCTCGCCCTTGCCGCCTGCCAGCAAAGCGGGGAGGGGCAGGGCACGACCGTCGTCGATCCGATCCGGATCCCGCCCGCCGTCGCCGCCGCGCTCGCCGATCCCGGCCGTGCCACGCACCGCGCCGCCGACGCGCGCCGGCGCCCCGGCGAGATCCTTGCCTTCACCGGCGCCGGCCCCGGCGACAAGGTGCTCGATCTGATTCCGGGCGACGGCTATTGGACCCGGATCTTCAGCCGCATCGTCGGCCCCGAGGGCCGGGTCCATTCGGTCTGGCCGGTCAACTATGCCCGGGTCGCGCAGGGCAATGTCCGTACGCTGCGCGAGATTGCGGCCTCGTTCGCCTACGCCAACGTCCGGGTCGAGGTTCAGCCATCGACCGTCCTCGCCGCGCCCGAGCCGCTCGATCTCGTCTTCACTTCGCAAAATTATCACGATTATCCGGACGAGTTCATGGGCCGGACCGACCCCGGCCAGCTGAACCGCGCCGTCTTTTCGATGCTGCGGCCGGGCGGGACCTGGTTCATCGTCGACCATGCCGCCGAGCCCGGCTCCGGCATGCGCGATACCGAGCGGCTGCACCGGATCGACCCGGCCGAGGTCCGCCGCCAGGTCGAGGCCGCCGGCTTCGTCTACGAGGGCGAGAGCCGGATCCTCGCCAACCCGGCCGACGACCGCACCCTGCCGGTGTTCGACCCGGCGGTGCGCGGCCGCACCGACCAGTTCGTGATGCGCTTCCGCAAGCCGGAATAGGAGACGGTCCCGGAGGCGGACCGTCCCCGTGTCCGCTACTTGCCGCCGTCGGCGCTGGCGAAGCGGTGGCGCTGGGCGAGCTCGGTCAGGCCGATGAACTCGCGCCGCCAGTAATTGCCGCCGGCGCCGGCCGCCGCCAGCCGCCGGGCGTCGGCGAAGCTGAAGCCGTTCAGCCGGGTGTCGCCGCGCAGCAGCTGGCCGTAGGCGGCGACCGCGGCGGCGAAGGCGGTGTCGCCCGCCGCCGGCCGCGCATTGGCGATCAGGCCGGCGCCGACCGATTGCTCGATCAGCCGCGACTGGTCCTCGCCCGGGCAATTTGTAGCGCAGCCGAAGATGCGCCATCTGCGCCGCCCTGGCCGCCGCGCATCGTCGCCCGCCTCGCGCCGGTTGGCGTCGAAGGCGCGCTGCGGCAGCCAGCCGCGGCCGTCGGCCGGGACGATCTCGTAGAGCGCGGTGACCTGGTGGCCGGCGCCGATCTCGCCGGCGTCGACCGGGTCATTGTCGAAATCCTCCTCGCGCAGCGCCCTGTTCTCATAGCCGATCAGCCGATATTCGCGGACATGGGCCGGGTTGAACTCGACCTGGATCTTCACGTCGTGGGCGATGGTGAAGAGCGTCGAGGCGAGCTCGTCGTCGAGCACCTTCTGCGCCTCGCGCGGGCTGTCGATATAGGAATAATTGCCGTTCCCGTGATCGGCGATCTGCTCCATCATCGCTTCGTTGTAATTGCCGGTGCCGAAGCCCAATGTGGTCAGCGTGATCCCGGCCTCGCGCTCGCGCTCGACCAGGTCGATCAGCGCCTCGTTGTTGGTGACGCCGACGTTGAAATCGCCGTCGGTGGCGAGGATGACGCGGTTGATGCCGCCGTCGATCATCGAGCGCCGCGCGACATCGTAGGCGAGCCGGATGCCGGCGCGCCCGCGGTCGAGCCGCCGGCCTGCAGATTCTTCAGCGATTCGACGATCGCGTCGCGGCTCGACGGTCGGCTCGAGCACCATCGCCGGCGGCGCCGGCATAGACGACGATCGAGACCCGGTCGCGCGGGTTGAGCCGGTCGGCGAGCAAGGCCAGCGAGCATTGCACGAGCGGCAATTTGTCCGGCGTCGCCATCGATCCCGACACGTCGACCAGGAAGACGAGGTTCGCCGCCGGCCGGGCGCGCGCGCGGCAGATCGTAGCCGCGCAGGCCGACGCGCAGCAGCCGCGTATCGGCGTTCCACGGCGTCACCGCTCATGTCGGTCGAGACGCTGAACGGCCGCGACCGGTCCTGCGGCGCCGGATAATCGTAGCGGAAATAGTTGAGCATCTCCTCGGTGCGGACCGCGGCCTGCGGCGGCATCGTGCCGGCGTTCAGCATCCGCCGGACATTGGCGTAGGAGCCGGTGTCGACGTCGATCGAGAAGGTCGAGACCGGCGCGTCGGCGACCGCCTGCACCGCGGCGACCGCCTCGCCGTCATAGCGCTCGCGATTTTCGGGCGAGGGGACGTAGCGCGCCCGGCGGCGGCGCGATCCGGCGGCCGGTCGCCGCGACCTGCTCCTGGGCGATCGCGCCGCATCGCGCTGCGGCGATGACGGATGGCGGCGGCGGCGGAGGCGGAGGCGGTGCGGAGGCGTAGCGCTGCGGCGCGACCGGCTGCGGGGCCGGGCGGCCCGAGCATATTGGCCGGGCCGGGCCGCGGCCGCGGCCCGGGCGCGGTCGAGATCGCCCTCCTCGAAGCCGCGCAGGAAGGGCGCGCAACGCGCATCCGGATCCTCGCCGGGGGCGATGCGCGCGCCGCGCTGCATGGCGGCGGGGGCCGGGGCGGGGGCGATCGGAGTGGGAGGAAGTCCGGTCAGGATCAGGGCCGTCATCGAAAGCAGGCCGAAAGTACGCATCTCCATCCTCCTCGGACAAGGAACGATGTGACAATATCACATGCAGACGGCTGAATGGAGTATGAACTGGGCGGCGCGATCGGCCGGCGCCGCGATCCTCAGCCGCCGCGCAGCGCGCGCTGGACCCGCGTCCGGTCGATCAGGCCGAGCCGGTCGGCGCGGAAGCGCGGCGATCAGCGCCGGATCGAGCCGGTAGAGCCGCTCGACCAGCGCGCGCCGGTCGTCGGGGCCGGCGTCGGCGAGCGCCGCGGTCACCGAGCGATGGATACTCGCGCTGCTTCCACAGCTGCTTGGCCTCGGCTCTCGAACAGATCGTGGAGCGACGGCGCCGGAAAAGTCGCGCTGGTCGGCGAGCAGCAGCGCCATCCGCGCCGCGTCGGCGATCGTCTGGCCGGTCGCCGGATGGACGAAGCCGCCGCGCAGGCCGAGCTTGGCGACCCGCGCCCCGCCCAGCCGCCAGAAGGCGGCGAAATCGCCGCCGACCGGCAGCGGCCGGGCGCCGGACCGCTCCGCCGTCACCGCGCCGCCTCTTCCAGCCGCGCGCCGCGACATAGGCGTCGAGCCGAGCGCCGGCGCCGTCGTCGGGCTGGGCCGCGCTCCGAGACGAGACGTCGGCGACCAGCAGCCGCTCCTCGGACAAGGGGATGCACTGGACGAAGCGGAGGCCCGCCGCTCTGGTCGACCGTGGCGTCGACCAGCACCGGCCGGTCGACCCGGTGCGGCGCGCGGAAGCGATAGTCGCGCTCGAACCGCGCCTCGTAGAGCAGGTCGAGCGTCGAATAGGTTGGCGGCGCCGCGCGCGTCGATCGCGCCTTCCGCCTTGATCGTCTCGCCGCCGTCGAGCACCAGCGCGTCCTCGCGCACCGCGACGACCTTGGTGCCGAGCCGGTAGCTGTTCGGGCTTCAGCGCCGCGACCATCTCGGCATGGAGATCCTCGGCGCCGAAGCCGCTCTGATCGGCCTTGAGCTTGCGGCTGAAGCCGGGGAAGGCGACGTAGAAGCCCGGCCAGCGGTCGATCGATCACCGGATTGAGCAGGTCGCGCCCGTCATCGTCGAGCTCCGCATCGGCGAACAGGCGATAGCCCTCGCCGCCGAACGTTTCGCGCTCCTCGACGATCAGCAGCGGCACTTCGGGGCGGAAGCGCGCCATCGCCAGCGCGGCGAGGCAGCCGGCGAGCCCACCGCCCGCGATCAAGATGCCGTCTCGTCTCCCCCGCGCCATAAGCGCCCGCCTTTACCGCAATCACCCCGTACTCCGCCACGCCCCCGCGCCGACAGGCTCATTTTGGGACTGTCCCGGCCCCCGGCCGCGGCCTATAAGCACAAAGCGTGAACGACCCGCCCGCCGATCCGCCGCCGGTGCGCAAGATCATCCATGTCGACATGGACGCCTTCTACGCGTCGGTCGAGCAGCGCGACAATCCGGAGCTGCGCGGCAAGCCGGTCGCCGTCGGCGGCGGGGTGCGCGGCGTGGTCGCGGCGGCGAGCTACGAGGCGCGCGAATACGGCATCCGTTCGGCCATGCCCTCGGTCGACCGCGAAGCGCCGCTGCCCCGACCTCGTCTTCGTCAAGCCGCGCTTCGACGCCTATCGCGAGGTCTCGCGGCAGATCCGCGCGATCTTCGCCGATTATACGCCGCTGGTCGAGCCGCTCAGCCTCGACGAAGCCTATCTCGACGTCACCGAGGATCTGCAAGGGGATCGGCATCGCCACCCGGATCGCCGAGGAGATCCGCGACGCGAATCCGCGCCGAGACCGGCCTCACCGCCTCGGCCGGCGTCTCCTACAACAAGTTCCTCGCCAAGCTCGCCTCGGACCAGAACAAGCCCGACGGCCTGTGCGTCATCCCGCCCGGCCAAAGGCGAGGCGTTCGTCGCGTCGCTGCCGGTCAAGCGCTTCCACGGCGTCGGCCCGAAGACCGCGGAGAAGATGGCGCGGCTCGGCATCGTCACCGGCGCCGATCTGCGCGCCCAGAGCCTCGCCTTCCTCACCCACCATTTCGGCAGCGCGGGCGACTATTATTACAACCTCGCCCGCGGCATCTGCCACCGCCAGGTCAAGCCCAACCGCCCCTACAAGTCGATCGGCGCCGAGGACACGTTCCTGACGACCTGATCGACGAAGCGGCGATGGTCGCCGAACTCGACCGGATCAGCCAGACGGTCTGGCGCCGCATCGCCGAAAAGGAGATTGCCGGGCGCACCGTCACGCTCAAGGTCAAATATCAGGACTTCCGATCGTCACCCGCGCCAGGAGCCTCGACCGCGCCGTCGCGGGCCGCGAGGAGTTCCTCGACATCGGCTGCGCGCTGCTCCACGGCCTGATGCCGGCGCGCAAGGGCATCAGGCTGCTCGGCCTCACCTTGTCGAACCTCAGCGAGGGCGGCGAAGCGCCGGCCGAAAAGCTCGAGCTGGAGCTGCCGCTCTGATGTGCAACGTCTACCGGTTGCTCGAACGCGTCCCAATCGAGGATATTGTCGCGGGCTTCGACATGACCCTCACTTATCCCGAAGGCATCCCCAATTTCGAGCCGCGCGACGATATCCGAATCACCGACCGGGCGCCGATCGTCCGCGCCGCTTCCGGGCGCCCGGGTGCCGTCGAGCTCGTCCAGCGCCGCTGGTCCTGGCCCGGCCCCGGCGGCAGGCCGGTCTACAATTTCCGCTCGGAGGGCCGAGCGCTCGACCACGGCCGCTGCCTGATCCTCGCCGACGGCTTTTACGAATTCACCCCGCACGGCGACCCGAAATCGAAGCGCAAGCACAAATGGCTGTTCACGCTCGCCGGCGAGCGCTGGTTCGGCATTGCCGGCCTGTGGCGCGCCGACGCCGCAGCCGGCGAGGCCTTCACCATGCTGACCTGCCCGCCCGCGCCCGATATCGCCCCCTATCACGATCGTTCGGTGGTGGTGCTGCCGCCGGCCGATTGGGCGCGCTGGTTCGATCCGGCGGTGCCGTCCCAAGAGCTGCTGAAGCCGCTGCCGGCGGGGACCTTCGCGGTCGCGCAGGTCAATTAGCGCGCGGCCTGCCGCTTGGGGCCGTCGCGCGAAGCCTGAGCAGGATAAAGCTTCCGGCCGCGGCGGCGGCGCCGCTCATCACCCAGGCGCCGTACGTGCCGCTGCGCTGCGCCAGCAGGAAGGAGAGGCCGCCGATCCCGAGCACGAGCAGCCCCACGCCCAGCCGCCGCCAGCCGCGCACCGGTTCGGGCAGCTTCCCGCTGCCTGCCCCGCGCAGCCGCCGCCCGTTCCGCTCGCGCGACGGGCCCATGGACCAGCGGTTGACGATCAGGCCGATGTAGAGAAGCGCCACGCCGGCAAGGATCGGCGCGGCCAGCTCCGGCCGGGGTGCGAGATTGGGCGGCGTCATCCTCTCCATCAGCCAGGCGAAGGCGAAGCCCGCTCCCATCAGCGCCAGGCCGGCCTTCGCCAGCCCGTCGCCCGGTTCCGGGGGTCGGGGACGGCGGCGCTTAACTCTCCAGATCTTCATCGCGCCAATCCTGCCTTGCGAACCCTCACGAAGCGGTTAAGACCGGGACCATTCCCCGGGGGACCGCGCGCGAGCGGTTGAGAGGCGGCTGATGCCGCGACCCGCCGAACCTGATCCGGCTGACACCGGCGTAGGGAGGGAGACCGGCTGGTCCGCTCTTCCTCCATTTGAGGAGAGCATCATGGCCGACGTCGAAGCGCGCACCGAATTGAAAGTGACCACCGGACCGATCCGGGGGTCGCGCAAGATCCATGTCGGCGACCTCAAGGTGGCGATGCGCGAGATCGACCTCGAGCCCTCGTCGGGCGAGCCGCCGTTGCGCGTCTACGATTGCTCCGGCCCCTATACCGATCCGGCCGTGGCGATCGACATCCTGGCCGGCCTGCCCGAGCTCAGGCGCGGCTGGATCCGCGGCCGCGGCGACGTCGAGGAGGTCGCCCAGCGCGAGGTCCGCCCCGAGGATAACGGGCAGCTCGGCCCGGACCGCTCCGGCGGAGTGGCGCCTTTCCCCAACGTCCGCCGCACCGTGCTGCGCGCCCACCTCGGCGCCAACGTTTCGCAAATGCACTACGCCCGCAAAGGCATCGTCACGCCCGAAATGGACTATGTCGCGATCCGCGAGAATCTCGGCCGCGAGCGGATCGCCGCTTTGGTCCGCGACGGCCAGGATTTCGGCGCTTCGATCCCGGACTATGTGACGCCGGAGTTCGTCCGCGACGAGGTCGCGCGGGGCCGCGCCATCATCCCTTCGAACATCAACCATCCCGAAAGCGAACCGATGGCCATCGGCCGAAACTTCCTGGTCAAGATCAACGCCAATATCGGCAACTCGGCGGTCGCCTCGGATGTGGCCGCGGAAGTCGACAAGATGGTCTGGGCGATCAGATGGGGCGCCGACACGGTGATGGACCTTTCGACCGGGCGCAACATCCACGACACGCGCGAATGGATCGTCCGCAACAGCCCCGTGCCGATCGGGACAGTCCCCATTTACCAGGCCCTCGAGAAAGTTGGGGGCGTCGCCGAGGAGCTGACCTGGGAGATCTACCGCGACACGCTGATCGAGCAGGCCGAGCAGGGCGTCGACTATTTCACCATCCACGCCGGCGTCCGCCTGCCCTACATCCCGATGACCGCCAGGCGGGTCACCGGCATCGTCAGCCGCGGCGGCTCGATCATGGCGAAATGGTGCCTCAGCCACCACAAGGAGAGCTTCCTCTACACGCGGTTCGAGGAGATTTGCGAGATCATGAAGGCGTACGACATCGCCTTCTCCTTGGGCGACGGCCTTCGCCCCGGCAGCATCGCCGACGCCAATGACGAAGCCCAGTTCGCCGAATTGGCGACGCTCGGCGAGCTGACCCAAATCGCCTGGCGCCACGACGTCCAGGTGATGATCGAAGGCCCCGGCCACGTGCCGATGCACAAGATCAAGGCCAATATGGACAAGCAGCTCGAGGCCTGCGGCGAGGCGCCCTTCTACACATTGGGGCCCCTCACGACGGATATCGCACCGGGCTACGACCACATCACCTCGGCGATCGGCGCCGCGATGATCGGCTGGTTCGGCACCGCGATGCTCTGCTACGTCACGCCCAAGGAGCATCTCGGCCTCCCCGACCGCGACGACGTCAAGGTCGGCGTCGTCACCTACAAGCTCGCCGCCCACGCGGCCGACCTGGCCAAGGGCCATCCGGCGGCGAAGATGCGCGACGACGCCTTGTCGCGCGCGCGGTTCGAATTCCGCTGGCGCGACCAGTTCAACCTGTCGCTCGACCCCGATACCGCCGAGCAATATCACGACCAGACCCTTCCCGCGGAAGGCGCCAAGACCGCCCACTTCTGCTCGATGTGCGGTCCGAAGTTCTGCTCGATGAAGATCACCCAGGAGGTGAGGGAGTTCGCGGCGAAGCAGAACCAGAGCGCAGACTCGTTCCTAGCCGCAAATCCGCCCCGGAACGGGGAGGGGGACCATGCGCAGGATGGTGGAGGGGCCGCTTTGGCAGAAGCCGAAGCGGAAGCCGGCATGGCGGAGATGAGCAAAAAGTTCCGCGAGATCGGCAGCGAGCTCTACGTCGGGGCAGACGGGCGTGAGCACGACTGAGTCGTGTCCCTGCTGGGTCGCTAGGCTCCTACGCGTAGGGTAGTCGCCAAATCTGTTTCGCCGTTGCCGCTAGCGCAGACTGGTTTGCGTTCACGTCCTTATAGGTCCATGTGTCTTGCGCATAGATGTACTGCGCCACCATTAGAGGTTCATGCTCCAAGTACTTGATCTTCTTTTCGGCAAACGATCTATTCGAGCTTTGTGTATTTAGAGCGCCTCTTATAAGCGTCATATTTCCTATGCGATCAATGTAATCTACGATCTCTATGTCCTCGCCGCACTTGAAGTCTTCCCAGCCCTCTTCCTTGAACTTTTTAGGCAAAACATGTTCCAAATTCACCGTGTAAGCATCGGGATTTACAATCTGCGCGCCATCGTCCAGAAAATCGTTTGTCTTCCTTAGGATGTATCTGGCCAGAGCCGATTGCGTGATTCTCTTGCCGGAAAAATCGCTCTCAAACTGATCATCGCTTGGGTACAGGTGAGAGACCTTTGCAAAGACTTCCTCGATCGTTGAGGTCGGGCTCTTGCGAAGCTGAATTGATGCATCTGAGATTGCCTTTTCAATGTTCCCTGTGCCGCCCGCCCCGATGATAGAGTAGCGAAATGCTACGATCACCACGAGCCTTATGACTTCTGGAAATAGCTCAGGGGCGTTTGCCAGTGACGACAAAAGGAGCGGGTAGTACTGGTTAACGCCAAACAGATTGAGCGCCTGAATATTTCTTGAGATCGCTGCACGATCAGCATGATCGAACATCGTCCATACTTCCGAGTCAGGGTCACTGAAGGCGGAATAGTACTCTGCGCTGTCACGGAGTTTCCGCGAAAGGGCGTAGACGCTCTTCTTGTCGCTATACTCTTCCTTGATACGCTTGAATAAATCCTTGTCTCTCACCACTCCGAATTCTGCCATCCAGAGGTGACGCAAGAATCTCTTTGTCTCTATATTTTGAAGGTACACTTGCATTTTTTCCCAGTTATCTTGGACATTCACCAGGCGATCTTCTGCTCTTGAAAATATGTAGTTCTTCAGCAGATCGGCTACTGAGAGCGCCAAACCTCGATCGTTAAGTGTTTCAAACAGCAAGTATGCGTCGTAATCGTCGGCAACAGTTATCTTGATAACTTGCAGACGCGTATCAACTGCAGACAGAATTTCCTTGCAGACTGTCGATATCCCTTTCCCAGCTTCTACTTTCTTCTTAATGCCCTCACGAAAGAAGACATACGCTTGCGCCATTAGGCGATTAGATTTGTCTTCCTTCCGACTCCTGCCGGCCTCGCGCAAGGTTTCCGTGTCGGCGTTGTTGAGAATGCGTTCTTCATAGAATTTTCGGTTGGTCTGGTTGGGCGTCAGCTTGGGCCTAACGTCTTCATCATCGTCGTCTGATGCTGCGGCTCCGGCAGCGAGGTAGTGAATCTCAATCTGTAGCGCTCGCTTTGGTTCACCATAGGAAATGGCGGCATCGCGAAGCGCACAAAGCATGAGCGACAGTGTGGTCAGGCGTTGCTGCCCGTCGATTACCTCGGCAAACTCCGAGGAAGGAGAGTCCTTCACGACGATCGAACCTAGAAAATAGGTGTCTCCGCCGTCGGCAATGCTACTCCACGTGTCATCCCAAAGCTGTTCGACCTTTTCTAGGTCCCAGCTAAAATCGCGTTGGAAGCGCGGAACTGCCAGCGGCTTCGCCTCTCGAAAGAGATTACCAACTTGCGCGCTTTGTGTCGTCAGGTTCGGCATTCGTCCCCCACTCTCAGCATGCACCTGCATCCTTGATGAGCCCGTTTCTGTCTAGTGCCTTACATTGGCAAAGCTCGCCGCGGCAACGGGAACGAAGCCAATCGCGGCAACCCTTCCGGTCGAGCAGGCGTTCACACCGGGTCCGGCCCGGAGACGAACAATGAACCTCCAGAAGATCTACCCCTCCTTGCTCACCTCCGACCTGGCGGCCGCCGAAGGCTGGTATGCGAAGCTGCTCGGCCGCGGGCCGGATCACCGGCCCATGCCCACCTTGCTGCACTGGGAGCTCTCCGACCAGGGCGGCCTCATGCTCTCCAGCAGCGAGGAGATCGCCGGCCGGGGCGTGATCTTCCTCTACGTCGACGATCTCGCGGCCGAGCGCCGCCGGCTGCAGGGCTTGGGGCTCGTGCTCGGCGACGACATCGAGGGCGACTATTCGACGCTGGCGCAGGTGCATGATCCTGACGGCAACCTCATCACGCTGGCGACGCCGCCCTCGCGGCCCTTTCCGCCGGCATGATCGCGCCGGAAGAGCGAAATCCGCTCCAGCACGATTCCGGGGACACGCCTAATTGCTTGAACACGGACCACCTCGAACGAGATTGCGGCAGCTCGGCATCGAGGCGATCGACTTATCCTTTCCTGCATCGCCCTCTTTATCGCCTACCCTGCCGGATGAGCGGCTCACCCGATCCCGCAAAGCCCTCCGCGGAAGGCGCCAAAACGGCGCATTCTTGCTCCATGTGCGGACCTAAATTCTGCAGCATGAAGATCACGCAGGAGGTAAGGGAGTTCGCGCAGAAGGGGATGACCGAGATGAGCGAGACCTTCAAAGAGAAAGGCGGCGAGCTCTATCTGCCGGCGGCCGGATGAGCGCGCCGGAGATCGTTGTCGAGGCGGAGGGGCTGCGTCTGGTCGACGAAGCGAGCGGGGCTTCGCGTCCGCTCCCGTTCGGCATGCCTCAGGACCAGCTGCTCGCCGTCCTCGAAGGCTTTCGCGGCCCGGCCGACGGCGGCACCAACGAGGAGTGCAGCGCCGGCCCGGTCGATTATGCGGTCTGGGCCGACGGCCTCACCCTCAATTTCCAGGAAGCGGTCTTCGTCGGCTGGGCGCTCGACGAGCGCGCCGAGGGCGCGCACGCGACGATGAGCGGCATCGGCCCGGGCTCCACCCGCGACGAGCTCGACTCGGCCTACGCGGTCGAGGTCGAGCAGACCACGCTCGGCACCGAGTTCAGCGCCGGCGGCATGGCCGGCGTCCTCGACGGCGACGGGCCCGACGCCCGAATCACGTCGATGTGGGCGGGGGTGGTTTGCGTGTTCCGCTAAATCGAAGCTTCGATTCAGCTGGCGCGACCAGTCAGCCTCTCGCTCGATCCCGACATGGCCGAGCAATATCTCGATTTGGCCCTCCCGGCGGAAGGCGCCAAGACCGCCCATTTCTGCTCGATGTGCGGGTCCAATGAGTCGCAGCCTCGCCATCCTCGCCGCGCTGCCGTTTCGGGCACGGGCGCCGCAAGAATATCCCCATAGCGAGGCAATGCCCGAGCGCGCCGGGCAGCAGTTGACGCCGCACCGAAGCTAGGGGGTATCTCGATCGCGAAGGCCTCAAGCCCGCCGCCGCCGATCGCGCCGAGCTGGCCAAGGGCGAAGGGCGGGAGCGGATCTACATCGTCGAGCCGACCGGCTCGTTCGAGGACGATCTCAACCTCACCGACAAGAAACGAAGCGTGCAGCCATGCCAGGGGCATGGCGAGCACTACAGTCCCGGCAATCCGACCAAATCCCATCGCTCCGGCGCCTGACTCCGCGTTATCGGCACAGTCACGGAATGGCAGGGTCAAGCCGCCGAGCAGCTGAAAGCTATGAAGGGCCATCTTGAAGGGCTGAAAGCGCAAGGCATCGACGCGATCGACTGATCTCGTCCTAAACCGCCCTCTGCCTGGCTGCCACTGTGCATCGGAGGTTGACTGGCCTGCGCGCCTTCATAGTCCCGCGGGTTCGGGGTCCGGTCCCACCCTCAACTCGTCGGGCGAGAAATGGTCACCTTCTTTTTACTGTTCTCAATCCACGCTTCGCCTCCCCCTGCGGGGTCGAGGGCCAATTTCAGGTTCTTCGGCCGGCTATTGACATTATTCACCATTGCGATGGTGCCATTGGCATCAGCTTCCAGCGCTTCGATTTCAACGAACGCTGCCTCAATGTTACGGAGCTTCCTCTCCATTCCCAGAAGCGTGTGGTCTTTCTTAGTGATACGAATTGGGTCAGCCATCGATGCCCCTCCCCCAAGGTTGCGCGCGTATCCGGCCGGTCAGATCCTCAAGACCCGAGACCGTGCAATAATTGCGGATCAATGCATCACGAATCGTGGTGCGCAGAGCGGCCGCGTCGCCGTCATCCGGCAAATCCATCAGTCGAGCTATCGATTGGAGCGACTCCAAGCTTTCGGCCGTAGCGGTTCCTTGCAGCCTGACGACAAAGCCCATGATCTTCGCGGTTGCATCGGTAACGTCCTCTTCGCCGTCGCAAGCCTGCACGGCATTCGCGTAACGCTGTTGAGCTTCGCGGCGCTCCTCCGACGCCTGTGCCGTGACCTCTTCGATCGCGCCGTCGAGGGAAGCGGCCATTTCATAGGCATTGAGATCGGTAAACGCCGTCTCGAGCGGATATTCCTCGGCGGGCCGATTGAGGTTGCGCGTGATCCGCGTAAGGATGCGCAGACGACGCGCCTCCATTGCCGCAAACAAAGCCGGCAGCGTCTCGTTGAAATAGAAGTTCCGATCGATGGACGCCCGCGTGCCGGTCATCACGGAGGCCGCCGCGGACAGCGAGTTGACGATCGAATTGCGCGCAACGGACGCGGCGGTCGTCAGGCCGAGGATCGCGAAGTCGAACCCCGTGCCCAGCTCGCGCCTTTCGTTGGAGAGCGCGGTCCTGAACTCGAAATAGCGCGCATCGATCGCGTTCAAATAGACGCTCACCACCATGTCGCGATATTGTTGCGGCGATAGGCCTCTTCGAAGATCTAGCGGCTCGTCCGGCCGTCCGTCGAGGTTTTCGTCTGGCGCACTGTCGGAAGAATCGTGAAAGGCTCTCAGAGCTGCGTCGATCGGATAACGCTGCGCCAAATTGAGGCTCGACCCGACACCGACAACGCGGTCAGGTGCGCCGCTTAGTGAAGCGCATGCGGTCAGCGTAGTGGGCACGAGGAGGGTGGCGAGCAAGAGCTTCAGCGGACCCCCCGCGTATCCAGTTCGCATACGTCCCCCTCTTCTCGGTTGTTCCCGAGTTGCCAATGCCAGTTTACGAGGAACGTCGGCGAATACAACCTGCCGGAACAGCTGCTATTGACTTGGTGCAGAGATTTCAGTGATCTGCGTTGCAGATCTGCTCGGGACGCGGCACCTTCACCTTTGGATTAAATTTCGGTGATAGTGTATTCAATGATCCTCCGCCCGTTGGCCTACCGTCTCCACGAATTCCTCCTCTCCTCAATCGTCCGCCCCGCCGCCTGCGGCCCCACCCATTTTCCCAGCGCGGGATCTATATCGTCGAGCCGACCGGCCCGATCATCGACGACCCCAATCTCACGGACAAGAAATTCCCCGGCAATCCGACCCAGTCCTACCGGTCCCGCGCGCCCCTGCGGGTCACGGGCGAGGTCGCGGGCTGGCAGGGCCACTCGCCCGAGCGGCTGAAGGAAATGAAGGACCATCTCGACCGATTGAAGGCTGAGGGCATCGAGGCGATCGAATGACCCTTGCATCGCCGGCGGAAGACCAGGCGTCGTCGCCAACCTCTTTACATTTTCTCCTTTGCCGGTACGCATTTAGCCACAACATCCGTGGGGGGTGAATAAGATGCGTTTCAATTTGTGCGCCGCGGCGCTGGCCGCGGCGATTCTGCCGTTTCAGCCTGCTCTGGCCCAGAATACGATCATGGTGCCGACCGGCGGGTCGTCGCCGCCGCCGGTTCCGGTGCCGCCGCCCGCCGATCCGGACGACAGCCCCGAGGATATCGCGCGCGATGCCTCCCGCGACCTGCGCGATTCGCGCTTCTACAACCGCCCCGGCGCCACCCGCGCCCAATATGATTCCGACTGGCAGGAATGCCGGCTGATCGCGCGCGGCTCGCGCACTCCGTCGGGGACGATCCCCTATTATTACAACCCCGCCGTGATCTCGCCGCTCGCCGCCGGCATCGGCGCCGGGATCGGCGGCGCCATCGCCGGGGCGATCGCCGAGGGGCAGCAGCGCCGCGCCAACCGGCGCAACTGCCTGATGATCCGCGGCTGGCGGCTGGTCGAGGTCCCGGCAAGCGAGGCCGCCCGGGTCGGCGCGATGACCGACGAGCAGCGCAGCGCCTATTTCGACACGATCGTCGGCGCCGAGCGGGTGACCGGGACGGTCACCGAGCGAACCAGCTTCTCGCTCGCGCCCGATCCGGCGCTCGCGCTCGACGCGCCGGTCCAGGTGCCGGGCACCGTCTTTCTCGGCCGCCGCGTCGATCCCGCCGTTCCGTTCGAGCTCGCGCCGGGCGAGGGCGCCGTCGTCCTTTCCTTCCGGCGTCCCGAGTGGAGCGCCGGCCGCACCGGCGAGGTCGTCCTTGCCCGCTACGACCTCGCCCAGCGCGATCTCATCTATCGGCCGCGCGACTGGCGGCGGAACGGCGATACCACCACCTATCGCTTCAACGTCGTCAGCCGGGAGCGCCGCGCCCCGCTCGAAGTCCACGTCCTTCGGGTGACACCGGGCGATTATGTGATCGACGGGCACGTGCCCGGCCTGGTGCCGGTGACCAACAGCTTCTGTTTCGGAGCGCCCACCTTCCGCGTCGGCGCCGGGGAGATCGTCTATCTCGGCGATTTCATCCCGTTCATGAACGTCGAGCTTTCCACCGGCGAGCGGCTCTCCGCGGTCGCTTATACGTCCCACATCGAGGACGTACGCCGGACGCTGGCGGTCCAGCAGCCCGCGCTCGCTCAAGGCCTGGTCCCGGCGACGCTGCGCAACGGCGCCACCTATGCCTGCGCGGCGGTCACGATGGACCGGTGGGATCTGCCGGGCGTGGACTCGCTGCCCGCTCCCGAGCCGGCGGCAGAGCCGGTTTCGGGATAGTCAGAACCATGCACTGATCGAGTTCCGCTGGCGCCACCCGTTCAACCTGTCGCTCGACCCGGACACGGCCTAACAATATCACGACCGGACCCTGCCAGGGTAAGGCGCCAAGACCGCCCATTGCTGCTCGATGTGCGGCCCTAAATTCTGGTCGATGAAGATCACCCACGAGGTCAGGGACTTCGCGGCAAGGCAGAACCAGAGCGCGGACTCGTTCCTCGCCGCCGCCAATTCCTCCCCTGCATTTACAGGGGAGGGGACCATGGGAAGCATGGTGAAGGGGCCACTTCGGCGCTGGCCGAGGCCAAAGCGGGCATGGCGGAGATGAGAGAGAAGTTCCGCGGGAGGGGGAGCGATATCTATCTGCCGGCGGCGGAGTAATATGGCGCGCGAAAGCGAGGAAGACCCGTTCGAAGAGCTCGGAGAAAGCTTCGGTTGTGTGGCCAATACCTAGAGCGTTGGGTGCTTAGTTCTACCCTTTTCCGTTCGGGCTGAGCTTGTCGAAGCCCTCTACTTTTTCCTGTAAGAACAAGAAGGAAGGCCCTTCGATCATCAGGGCGAACGGATGGGGGTGATTCAAACTAATCCTTCAACGCTCAGGACGGTGCGTCGAGATCGCCACTAAACTCGGTAGTGAAGTATAGCCACCGTGACGCCTTGGCATTGGTGTCTATAAGCCTGTTCGTAAGAGCCTGCCCGGTCAGTGGGGCACCTGCGGTGAGGACACTGGCGGCAACGGCCAGCGACGGATCGGGGACTCAACACCAATCCAGTTCGGTTTCCGCGGCTTCCTTCCCTTCGCGCCGCGTGACGCCTGCGGGCCATACGGTTGGCGCCGCTTTCTGACGGAATAGGAATTCCCCGACAATCCGGCAGGCCTGATCCTGCCGATTCGGACCGGTCTTCCCCCTTGCCCGCATGTTCCTTTTATGTTCTAACTGACGCATGGCCGACTCGCCTCGTCGCCAGGTCCCGGTTTTCACCCCGGTTCCCGTCCGCGCCCGCAAGGACGGCTGGACCGCCGAGCGCCAGCGCGAGTTCATCCGCCTGCTCCATGTCATGCGCAATATCGGCAAGGCGGCCAAGGCGGTCGGGATGAGCCGGCGCAGCGCCTACCGGCTGCGCGAACGGCCGGGCGCGGAGAGCTTCGCCGCCGCCTGGGACTCGGCCTTCGCCTTGCGGCCGCCGCCGGCGACGAGCAGCGTCTCCCAGCTCTGGTACCGCGCTTTGTTCGGCAAGACCAAGCCGATCGTCCGTCGCGGCGAGCAGATCGGCACGATCACCCAGCCCGACAACGAAGCGGAGCTCAAGCTGCTGGACCGGTTCGAGCGTCAGGAACGCGCTGCCGCCCGGCGCAGGGCGTTCTGGGATCGCCGCCGAAGCACCGACGAAAGGTCACAATGAAAAATTTCCGCCGAATCCCGCAACTTTGTGACCTTCCGCGCGGCGCGCGCCCTCCCGCCTCACGTCGCGCCGCACAGCATGGCGTTCAGGCTGAGCCGCCCGGTGAGCGGATCTTCCGGCAGGTCGGCGCCGGGCGCGACGGCGGCGGAGTGGAGAGCGTGGCTGCGGTAGATGAGGCCGCGGTTCGGCCTCGCTTCGTGGGTCGCGACAAGATCGTAGAGCGCGGTGTCGCCGGCGATATAGCCCGCTGGCGGCTGGCCGTGCTCGGCGAGGCCGGCGTCGAGCGCCGCCTCGAAGGCGGCGCGGCGCTCCGCATCGACCGTCTCGAAGCCGGTGGCGCGCTGCCGGAAGAAGGCGGTGCCGCCCTTCTCCGCCCCGGAGAGGTAGACGAGGATGGCGATCCGATCGCGTTCGAGCCCGTCGACGTGCGGCAGCCGCTGGATCGGCGCCAGCGCCTCGGGCGGAGTCGTCACCATCGACAGGAAGCAATCGCCCGCCGGGGGGACCGGGTCGAGCGCGAACGTCTCGCCGATCAAAGGTGCGAGCTCGTCGCGAAGCTGGACCGCGAGGCGCGAGGGCACCGGGACGCTGACGCCGGGGTGGAAGGGCCGGATCGGCGCGAAGCGGGCGCGCGCGGCGACCTGCCGCCACAGATCGGGCTGGCTCAGCATGTCGTCGATGACGATGACGGGCTGCCGCTCGCGCCCCTGCCGGACGATCTCGATCGCCGCCAGCGGATTGACCAGGCTCCCAGTCATCCCGCTCGCGACAGGTTCGACGCCACCGCGGCGCGGACGAGCGCCTTCAGCGCCTCCTCGTCCACCTCGTCGCCCTCGCGGAGATCGATGGCGCGCCTGGCATTGCCCTCGAGGCTGGAGTTGAACAGGCCGGAAGGGTCGTCGAGCGACGCCCCCCTGGCGAAGGTCAGCTTCACTTTGTCCCGGTACGTCTCGCCGGTGCAGATGATGCCGTCATGCTCCCACACCGGCACCCCCAGCGGGCTCGACGGCTTCCGCCATTTCACCGCCTCCACCACCTCCGGATCGGCCGCCCGGATCAGCGCCCGCAGCCGGGCGAGCGTCGCGCCCCGCCAGTCGCCCAGCGCCGCGATCCTTGCGTCGACCTCCCGCGAGCCTTGCGTCTCCATGTCGATCCTCCGTCGCTTTTGCCGATCCGTCCCGTTTCGCGCTACGCTTCTCCCGAACCGAGGGGGAATTGCCCGATGACATTGGATGAGGCGCTCGCCAGACTCAAGGCACTCGGCAGCGAGAAGATGCGCGCCCAGAACGCGAAGCGTGGCGTCGGCGGCGATCAATATGGCGTGAAGCTGGGCGACATCCGCAAGGTCGCGAACGAGATCAAGGCGGATCACGCTTTGGCCCTGGAGCTTTGGGGCACCGGCAATTTCGAGGCGCGGCTGCTGGCGATTCTGCTGATCAAGCCGAAGGCGCTTTCCGCCGCGGAGATGGATACCATGGTTCGCTCGAACCGGGTCCCCCAGGTGTCGGACTGGCTCAATTCCTACGTCGTGAAGGCGCACCCCGACAAGGAGACGCTGCGCCGGCAATGGATGGCGAGCGACCATCTCATGGCCGCGCGCGCGGGCTGGAGCCTGACCGCCGAGCGGATCGCCAAGGGCGCCGACGGACTCGAACTGCCGGCGCTGCTCGACCGGATCGAAAGGGAGATGGCCGGCGCCGCGCCGGAGCCGCAATGGACGATGAACGTCGCCCTCGCCCAGATCGGCATCCATCATCCCGAGCATCGCGCCAAGGCGCTGGCGATCGGCGAGAGGCCGGGCGTCTATCGCGACTACCCGACCTCGCCCGGCTGCACCTCGCCCTTCGCGCCGATCTGGATCGACGAGATGGTTCGGCGGCAGCGGTGATCGATGGCGCTACGGCACCCAGCCCGGCAGCGCCGCGGCCTGCCTCACCCAGTCGGCGAGCCGGGCTTCGTCGAGCTCGTCGCCCTCGTGGATATGGAAATAGCGCGTGTTCGGGTCCCTGGACCCGACCGGCGGGAGGGGATCGAGCGCGGCGCCGCGGAAGAAGGCAATCTTGATGTATTGCGCGAAGCAATGGACGCCGAGGAAGAAGGACGTCCGGGCGCCCTCCGGGCCCTCGATGCCGTAGAGAGGCGAATTCCACTTCACCGCTTTCCTGACGCCGGGGACGGTGCGGGCGATCAGCGAGTCGAGGCGGCGCCCGACGTCGCTCTTCCAGCCCGGCATGGCCGCGATATAGGCCTGGACCGGGGCGTCGCCGTCGGCCTTGGCGATCTGCGGGTTGCCGCCGGCGAGCAGGACCGGCTTCGCGGCGGCCTTCTTGACGGTCTTCATCGCCTGGATTCTAGGCGCCCGCACCGGCTCCGGCCACCCGCAAAAATCCGGGCGGCCGATCCCGTCACGCCCGAATTGCGCCACAAGCGCGTGGCACGACCGGGCCATGCTCGGCACGCCCGCCGCTCCCGTCCTCGAAACGCCGCGGCTGCTGCTGCGCGGCTGGCGGCCGGAGGATTTCGCGCCTTATGCGGCGATGCTGGCCGATCCGGAGACGGCGCGCTTCATCACCCGCCGCGGCCGGCCTTATGGCGAGCGCGAGGCGTGGGCCGAGGCGGCGTTCCTCGTCGGCCATTGGCAGCTGCTCGGCTTCGGCATGTTCGTCGTCGAGGAGCGCGCCGGCGGCGCCTTCCTCGGCCGGGTCGGGGCGCTTCAGCCGATCGGCTGGCCGGGCTTCGAGATCGGCTGGGCGCTCGCCCCCGCCGCCCGCGGCCGGGGCTTCGCCGAGGAGGCGGCGCGGGCCGCGATCGGCTGGTCGTTCGATCGCTTCGCCCCCGATCGGATCGTCTCGCTCATCGATCCGCTCAACCTGGCGAGCCGGCGGCTCGCCGAACGGCTCGGCGAGCGCCGGACGGCGGACCGGTTCGCGCCCTTCGGCGACCCCTGCGACGTCTGGGAAATCGGCCGCGAGCAGTGGCGCGCCGGCCGGGCCGGTCCCTAACGGGCGAACAGCTCGACCCGCGCGGTGGCTCCGGCCAGAGTGGCGGGATCGTGGGTGAAGTTCATCCCGGCGATCTCGCGGCGGCCGCGAAGCGAGATGAAGCGGCTGCAATCGCCGTCGTCGACGGTGGCGCGAAGCCGCAAATCGACGCTGCCGCCGTCGCGCAGCCTGACCCCGACCTGGTTGAAGCGGACGTCGCCGCCGGCGACGCAGATCATGATCTCGCGGAACGGCTCGATCTGGCGCGCGTCGAACGTGCCCTGGCCGCTGCCGTCCGCCTGGCCGCGGCCGATCATGATCCAGCCGCGCTCCTGAGCGAGAGCGGGCGCGGCGGCGGCGAACGCGGCCGCCGCCAGCGCGAGATTGTGCAAAAGCCTCATCGCTTATCCTCCCCACGAACTGGCGGGCGAGCCCCGAATCCGCCAAGGCGATCAAGACTATAGACAAGGGAAGGGGGGAGGCAAGCGGGGACGGCGGGGCCGGTCGATGCCGCCGGCGCCGCCTCCCCAAACGGGACGGCGGCGCCGCTTGGGAGGCCCGCCGAAAGTCACGCGCGTCACGGGGAATCGCCGGAGAAATCCTCTGTTTTCAGTGGCGGCTGCGCGGGCGCGCGGCGCCCTTGTATTAGCAACATATTCACTACCGGCGCCCAATCGATAGGCTAGGAATAGTGGATTTTGTCATGATTACTTTGAACGTAATCATCTTAATGGGCGCGGGCTGGACCGGCCTGGCTGGCGCCTCGCTCCCTCTAACCGAGCCGCCAGCCGCGAACGCTGACTGCATGGCCCGGGCCGATTACCGGGAGCTCAATGACCGTGAGATCGAGGCCGCCGTGGTCGACAGCAGGATCGTCTACGATTGGCGCAGCGGCATCTATCGGGCGATCAGGGACGAGCGCTTCGATCGCCGGCGCAACCGCTACCTGGTCCGCTATGAGGGGCGGCTCAGCGGCGGCACTTACGAGATTACCGGCGGCAGGCTGTGCACGCGCGAGCTGAACGATTCCCTCGCGCTGTGCCGGCGGATGTTTCACTCGGCGAGGTGCGGATACGCCCTGTCCGAGCCCGGTGCCGATCATCCGCGATATCGGGTGAGAATTGACGATTAAGCCGCTGGGGGCGCTCATAACATTAAATAGCCCGGTACAACGGCTACCGTATCAACAACATCTTTACGTCCGACCGACGATGTATAGTTTCGAGACCGTGGCGTGGAGTTGCTGTCATGATTACCTCGAGCGTAATCAATCTCGTGAGCGCAGCGTGGATGGGCATGGCTGCCGCTTCGCCCCCTTCGACCGAGCCGCCAGCAGCCAGTGTCGATTGCACGGCGCGCGCCGAATACCGGCGCCTCAATGACCGCGAGATCGAGGCGGCCATCGCGGACAACACGATCGTCTACGATTGGGCCGAGGGCATGTACCGGGCCATCATCTCCGAGCGCTTCCATGACCGCCGCGGCCGCTACGAGGTGCAATATCCCAGATATACCGGCGGCGGAGCCTATACGATCGCCAGAGGCCTGCTGTGCACTCAAGAGACGGGCGAAAGCGAGCGGTTCTGCCGGCGGATGTTTGGCTCGCAGGCCTGCGGATTCGCCTTTTCCGAGCCGGATGGGGAGCGGCCTCGGCATCGCGTGAGAATTGTCGATTGAATCAACCAAGGGAGGGGACAGGGCATGACGTGGGCGCAGGTTCAGGCGAGTATCCAATATTGGAATCCCGGGCAACCGTGGGGGGCTTCCAACCAGGGAATCAGCAGCTTTTCCGGAGGCGAAGTCAGCGCCATCGAGGCGGCGCTAGAGAGCTGGTATCTCAATTCCACGACATTTGCCGGCATTCTCGACACCATGTCCGCCAGCGGCATCAAGCTTGCGAAGGGCAATGCCCAAAGCTTTACCCATCCGACAGAATGGTATTCGGCGTGGAAACCAACCCAGGAGTGGGTCTATTTCAACCGGAACGGCGAGTTCGTTTTCGGCATAAGCGAGTCGGCCCTCGTCCATGAGATCCTGCATCAATATCTTCATCAGGGTGACTTCGATCCGCTGCACGCGACCATAACCGAACAGAATGGCGCGAATTACGACTTCATTGGCCCGGTCATGGATATCGAGAACGCCATTTTGCTCGAGCTGAATCTCGATGAATATCAATATTCCGGATACCTCATGCAGTTCCCCGAAACGATAGCGTTGACGGAATATGGCTGGACGCTTGGCGAGAGCTATACCGACGGGCAGGAAATAGATTTTTCCCGCAGAGGCGATGAGACCGGCAACCTGCTCGACATGCGCGATCGCACGGACGATTCACGCGATCTGATCTTTGGCCTCGACGGAAACGACACGATTTACGGCGGCGGCGGCAACGACCATCTGATCGGCGATCTCGACGACGACATGGAGGAGGCCGGGGACGACGCCCTCGACGGCGGCGACGGCAACGACCGGCTGCTCGGTGGCCTCGGCGGCGACACGCTCTCCGGCGGCGACGGCAACGACTTCCTCGACGGCGGCACCAACATCACCGATCCCAATTCGGAGGAAAATGGCGACACGCTGATTGGCGGCGCCGGCGACGACGTCCTCGTCCTGCGCGGCCTTTGGGTCATATCGGCGACCGGCGGCGGCGGCGATGACGCCTTCTACATCGACAGCACGCCGGAGGGTTCCTACTTCATCGCCGATTCCGACACCGGCGACAGCCTCTACTTCAACGGCTATCGCCTGCTCGGCGGGCAGAAGAAGGCGATCGAGCTGGAGCATGACGCCACCGATCCCGACGGCAATTATGCCGACGTCGGCGCGCTCGACGGCTACGGCTTCCGTTATTATTACAGCGACGGCGCGCTCAATATCTACGCCCCGGACGGCTCCGGAATCATCATCCAGGATTTCGCCAACGGGGATTTCGGAATCAATGTCGGCGCGGAGATTACCGGCGACGAGGTCGTTTTCGCCTATGAGGAAGTGGAAGAGGGCGTGTGGGAATGGACCTACGAGACCGAGCTTTCGCTGAGCGCGATCGCTCTCAACGACACGATCGGCGACTATCAGGGCCTGCCCGGTTTCGGAGCGACCCTGAGCGGAGACGGCGCCAACGCCATCCCGACGACCTGGCTTCCCTGAGGCGCGGCTGACGCACCCCGAGGCGGAGGGCGGGCGACGCGGCGCTTCCCCCGGCGCGGCGCAGGCTCTAGAGAGCCGGCCAGCCCACGAGGACAAGCCATGGCCGACCCGACAGACACCAAGGACGCCCCCGAAGCGCCCGCTTCGCCTTTCCCCACCCCCTCGCCTCGAGGACCTCCAGCATTGGACCTGGGTGATGGGCCGCGCGCAGCAGATGATGATGGAGCATCTCGCGCGCGCAGATGGGCGCGGCGGCGGAGACGGCGGCGAAGGCGGCCGAGAAGCGCCGCGGTCGCGCTGGCCGGGGATGAACTTGTTCGGCGATCCGGCCAAGCTGATGGAGGCGCAGGCGCGGATGTGGAGCGAGGGGCTCGACATCTGGCAGCGCGCGCTGGGCGGCGGGCCGGCGGCAGAGAAGAGCGCGCTCGCCGAGAAGGCCGACAAGGACCGGCGCTTCGCCGCGCCGGAATGGCGCGACAATCCGCTCTACGACACGATCCGCCAGACCTATTTGCTGGTCTCCGAGCGGCTGCTCGGCTCGGTCGACGCGATCGAGGGAGTCGACGAGGAGACGCGCGAGAAGATGCGGTTCATGACCAGGGCGTTCGTCGACGCGATGGCGCCGTCGCAACTTCGCGCTGACCAACCCGCAGGTGATCGAGCGGGCGATGGAGACCAAGGGCGAGAGCCTGCTCAAGGGGCTCGAACATATGCTGGAGCGACCTCGAGCAAGGGCCAGCTCACCCATGTCGACACCGGGCGCGTTCGAGGTCGGGCGCAACATCGCGACGACGCCGGGCAAGGTGATCAAGCAGACCGCGCATGTACCAGCTGATCCAGTACGCGCCGGCGACCGAGCAAGGTGCTGGCGACGCCGCTGATCATCTTCCCGCCCTGGATCAACCGCTTCTACATCCTCGACCTCAACCCGAAGAAGAGCTTCATCAGATGGGCGGTCGAGCAGGGGCTGACCGTCTTCGTCGTCTCGTGGAAGTCGGCCGACGAGAGCATGGCCGACGTCACGCTCGACGATTATGTCCTGGCCCAGGCCGAGGCGATCGACGCGGTGCGCGAGGCGCTCGGCGTCGAGAGCGTGCACGCGATCGGCTATTGCGTCGCCGGGACGATGCTGGCGGCGACTTTGGCGCTGCTCGAGGCGCGCGGGCGAGGCGGGCAAGGTCGCGAGCGCGACCTTCTTCACCGCGCAGGTCGATTTCTCGCGAGGCGGGCGACCTCAAGCTCTTCATCGGCGACGAGCAGATGGAGCTGATCCGCCAGCTCTCGGCCGACAAGGGCTATCTCGACGGCCGCTACATGGCGGCGACCTTCAACCTGCTGCGCGGCCGCGACCTGATCTGGAGCTACGTCACCTCCAATTATCTGATGGGCGAGGATTATCCGCAGTTCGACCTGCTGTTCTGGAACGGCGACACCACCAATTTGCCGGCCGACTGGCACCGCGCCTATCTGACCCAGCTCTATCGCGAGAACCGGCTGGTCCAGCCCGGCGGGATCACGATCGACGGCACGCCGATCGACCTTCGCACGGTCAAGACGCCGACCTACGTCCAGGCCGGCCGCGAGGACCATATCGCGCCGCCGCAGAGCGTGTGGAAGATCACCCACCATTTCCCGGGGCCGATGCGCTTCGTGCTCGCGGGCTCGGGCCATATCGCCGGCGTGGTCAACCCGCCCGAGGCCGGAAATACCAATATTGGACCAACGAGGACGAAGGTCGACACGCTCGACGCAGTTCGTCGCCGGCGCGACCGAGACCAAGGGCAGCTGGTGGCCCGACTGGATCGGCTGGATCCGCGGCATCTCCGACGAGGAGGTCGCGGCCACGGGCGCGCGCGTGCCCGGCAAGGGCAAGGCTGAAGGCGATCGAGGACGCGCCCGGGAGCTATGTGAAGGCGCGCTGAAAGGCGGCTCTGCCGCATTCGCTGACACATGACGATTTTGTTGCAGCGCACAAAAAAGTGCTTGAAATCGGCTTGGCGCTCTCCTATTTGCTGCATTGCAGCATAGAAGGAGCGCCGAACGTGGCCGATCAGATCGAGACCGAAGTGACCATTGAAACCAAGGCGGAAGTGCTGCCGACGGCGGACGCCTCAAGGCGCCCGCGGCCGAGCCCGTCAAAGCCGAGCCGGTGAAAGCCGAGCCGGCCAAGGCCGCCGGCCGCCGAAAGCGGCCGCTCCCAAGGCGAAGGCGCCGATCAAGGCGGCTCGCAAGACCAGGACGGCCAAGCCGGCCCGCAAGAAGCCGGTCCAGGCCCGCAAAGCCAAGGCGGCCAGCCGCCGCCGCGATCGTCAAGCCGGCCCGCGCCGGCGCCAAAGTCATCAGAACAGGAGTGAAGACCATGAACACCCAGACCCAGCAAGGCGGCCGAGACCGCCCAGGTCGCCGCCGAGCAGATCAAGACCGTCGATCGGCGACGTCAACGAGCGCGCCAAGACCGCGATCGAGAAGAGCGCCAAGATCGTCGAGGAGCTCGCCGAGCTGACCCGCGGCAACGTCGAGGCGATCGTCGCCTCCTCGAAGGTCGCCGCCAAGGGCGTCGAGACGCTGAGCCAGGACGCCGCCGAGTACAGCCGCAAGAGCTTCGAGGACGCCTCGGCGGCCTTCAAGAGCTTCGCCGAAGTGAAGTCGGCGACCGACTTCTTCAAGCTTCAGGGCGATTTCGCCCGCAGCGCGTTCGACGCCGCCGTCGCCGAGAGCGCCCGCGTGTCAGCGAGACCGTGCTGAAGCTGGCCGGCGACGTCGCCGAGCCGATCAACAGCCGCTACACCGTGGCGGCCGAGCGTGTGAAGACCCTCGCCGCGTAACCGCGAGAGTCCGAACCAGTAGAAAGGGCGGCCCCTCCCGTTGGAGCGGCCGCCCTTTTTGCGTCCGCCGAGTGGGACGCGCTCAGCCCTTGCGCCGTGACGCGGCACCTTGCCATATTTATGGCGTTGAGATGGACGATGCGTCGAGTCAGTGATCAGGGCGATGTCGGACGACGACCGGCCGGGCGACGACGACGGCACGCGGCCTCGGCGTCGCCACCAAGACGCGCACCCGGACCAAGACGCCCTCGCCCTACAAGGTGCTGATGCTCAACGACGATTACACGCCGATGGAGTTCGTCGTCCACGTCCTGCAGAGCTTCTTCAAGATGAGCATCGAGGACGCGACCCGGGTGATGCTCCACGTCCACCAGCGCGGCGTCGGCGTCTGCGGCATCTTCCCCTATGAGGTGGCCGAGACCAAGGTCGCCCAGGTGATCGACTTCGCCCGGGCGAACCAGCACCCGCTGCAGTGCACGCTGGAGAAGGCGTAGCCTCCGCGTCATTCCGCGAAGCGGAATCCGCAGATCGGCGAGCCTGTCGGCCCGCTCCGGGATGACGCGGCTGTCTACCGCGCCGGCGGCAGCCAGCCGGTCTCGATGCCGGTGCGGTCGACGAAGTTGGCTTCGGCGACGAGGCGCGCCTCGTCGAGCAGGCGGATCTGGTTGCCGCTGCGCTCGATGATCCCGTCCTCGACGAGGCGCGCGCATCATCCGGTTGACGTGGACCGCGGTGAGGCCGGTGGCGTCGCCGATATCCTCCTGGGTGAGCGGCAGCTGGATGCCGTCCGTCCTCGGCCAGCGCCGAGCCGGCGCATCCGCGCGAAAATCTCGCAGATCAGCGAGCCGACCCGGGCGCGCGCCGAGGTGCGGCCGATCGAGGCGAGCCGGTCGGCGAGCGACGACCCGCTCGGCGACGGAGAGGCCGAGGATCAGCGCGCCGAGCCGCGGATGATCGGCGATCAGGGCGGCGAGCCGCTCGCGGCTGAACGGGCAGAGCGTGACGTCGGTCACCGCGGTCACCGTCTCCGGGCGAATCGGCGAAGGCGAGCAGCGGCAGGCCGAGTATGTCGCCCTGGAAATGGAAGCGCATGATCTGGCGGCTGCCATTGCCGAGCACGACGCTCGAATGGAGCCAGCCCGAGCGGACGATGAACAGCTCGCGCGGCGCCTCGTTCTCGCGGATGACGACGGCGCCGCGCCGGTAGGTGCGGTCCTGCTCCTCGAGGCGGTCGAGCGACTGGCGCTCGGCGTCGGACAGCCGCACGTAATGGCTGAGCCGCTCAGCTAGACAAGATCCCCCCAAAACCCCGTCTTCCCCCAGGATACGCAGTCTACTCGGCCCGAAACATTAAGCCGCAAATTGGCCGTCATGCCCTGATCGAAATCAAGAACTCATTCATTCGCCGTCGTTTTTTCCGGTCGGCCCGCGGCCGCTTGCGCGCGGCGCGGATAAGGCGTAAGACGGCGCGCCATGGACAGGATCATCATCCGCGGCGGCAAGCCGCTCGAAGGGCAGGATCCCGATCTCGGGCGCCAAGAACGCGGCGCTGACGCTGATGCCCTGCGCGCTGCTCACCGACGAGCCGCTGACGCTGAGGAACCTGCCGCGGCTCGCCGACGTCGACAGCTTCGGCCATCTGCTCAACCAGCTCGGCGTCTCGACCACGGTCGAGGGCGCGCGCAAGGGCGAGTTCGGCCGGGTGATGACCTTCCGCGCCGCCAACATCGCCTCGACCGTCGCGCCCTACGACATCGTCCGCAAGATGCGCGCCTCGATCCTGGTGCTCGGGCCGCTGCTCGCCCGCGCCGGCGAGGCGACGGTGTCGCTGCCCGGCGGCTGCGCGATCGGCAACCGGCCGATCGACCTGCATCTGAAGGCGCTGCAGGCGCTCGGCGCCGAGATCGAGATCGCCGCCGGCTATGTGAAGGCGATCGCGCCCAAAGGCGGCCTCACCGGCGGCACGATCAGCTTCCCGACCGTCTCGGTCGGCGCGACCGAGAATGCGCTGATGGCGGCGGTGCTCGCCAAGGGCACGACGCGTGATCGAGAATGCCGCGCGCGAGCCCGAGATCACCGATCTCGCCCATGCCTGATCGCGATGGGCGCCGAGATCGAGGGGCTGAAGAGCGACACGCTGACCGTCCACGGCAAGGACCGGCTGCACGGCGCCACCTATGCGGTGATGCCCGACCGGATCGAGGCCGGCTCCTATGCCTGCGCGGCGATGATCACCGGCGGCTCGCTCGAGCTGGTCGGCGCGCGCGAGGATTCGATGCACGCCATCCTCTCCGGCCTCGCCGATGCCGGGCGCGGTCGATCGAGTTCACGGCAAGGCGGCATCAAGGTCAGCGCCGACGGCGGGATCAGGCCGCTGTCGCTGTCGACCGCGCCCTATCCCGCCTTCCCGACCGACATGCAGGCGCAGTTCATGGCGATGCTGGCGCTCGCCGAGCGGCACCAGCCTGCTGACCGAGACGATCTTCGAGAATCGCTACATGCACGTGCCCGAGCTGTCGCGGATGGGCGCCGACATCGAGGTGCGCGGCCGCTCGGCGGTGGTGCGCGGCGTCGGCGGCCTGATCGGCGCGCCGGTGATGGCGACCGACCTGCGCGCCTCGATGAGCCTGGTCCTGGCCGGGCTCGCCGCGCAAGGGCGAGACCCAGGTCAACCGCGTCTACCATCTCGACCGCGGCTACGAGCGGCTCGAGGAGAAATTGCAGGCGGTCGGCGCCGATATCGAGCGGGTCAGCGACGGCTAAACGATCGTCATGCCAGCGAAGGCTGGCATCCATACGGAATCAGCATGGACCCCAGCCTGCGCTGGGGTGACGGTTGGGGGTCGATCCGAGTCGGTGAGCTGCCTTTCGCCGCCGCTCTTGTGGACCCGGCCCTGGCGCATGACGAAGCCGACAGTCTCGAGCAGGCGGACGTTCTGGGTCGGATCGCCGGCGACGGCGATGATGTCGGCGTCGCGGCCTGGCTCGATCGTGCCGATCGTGTCGGCGCGGCCGAGCAGGGTCGCAGCCGCCACAGTGGCGGCGCGGATCGCCGCGGCAGGCGTCATGCCGGCATCGACCATCAGCGCGAATTCCTGGGCGTTGTCGCCGTGCCGGCTGACTCCGCTGTCGGTGCCGAAGGCGATGTTGACGTTCTCGCGCACCGCCCGGCGCAGGCTCTCGACGGCGGCGCCGGCGGCCTGGCGCGCCTTGTCATATTGGGCCGGGGTCAGGGCGCCGCGCTGGCCGTCGGCGAGCGCCGCGGCCGGGGCCATCAGCGTCGGGACGTAATAGGCGCCGGTGCGGCGGTAGAGCGCGAAGGTCTGATCGTTGGTGAAGGTGCCGTGCTCGATCGAATCGACTCCGGCCTCGAGCGCCGCGTTGACCCCGTCGACGCCATGGGCGTGGGCGGCGACCCGGCGGCCGAACGTATGGGCGGTTTCGACGATGGCGCGCATCTCGTCGGCCATCATCTGCCGGTTGAGGCCGCCCGCGACGTTCGAAAGGACGCCGCCGGTGGCGGCGAACTTGATCACTTCGGCGCCGGCCGAAATCTGCTCGCGCACCGCGCGGCGGCAATCGTCGGCGCCGTTGCAGGTGTTGGTGGCGCGCTCGCGGGCGATCTCGGTGAGGTCGCGGTTGAGGCCGTTGACGCCGCCATGGCCGCCGGTGACCGAAACGCCGCGGCCGGCGGGCACGATGGTCGGGCCGGAGAACTGGCCGGCGTTGATCGCGTCGCGAAGCGAGGTGATGGTGCGCGGCTCGCCGCCGAGCTCGCGGACCGTGGTGAAGCCGGCGAGCAGGGTGCGCCGGGCGTTGAGCAGGGCGGTATAGGCCTCGTCCTCATAGTCGCGGGCCGGCGCCTGGAGCCGCGCCTGAAGGCGGTCGTCGAGCGCCGCCGAGATGGACGTGCATGTCGATCAGGCCGGGCAGGACGTAGGCATTGCGAAGATCGACGATGCGGGCGCCGGGCAGGTCGACATAGCCGTCGCGGATCTCGGCGATGCGGCGGCCGCGGACGACGATGCTGGCCTCGCGCCGGGCCGGCCGGCCGGGGACCGCGAGCAAGGTGCCGGCGTGGATGATCGTGAGCGCCTCCGCTTGCGCGGGCGGCGGCGCGGGCTGGACCAGAGCATGGGCGGGGGCGGCGAGGGCGAGCGCGGCGGCGGCGCTGAGCAGGCTGGCGAGCTTCATGATTGTCCTTCCCTGTTGACGGCGCGGACCAAAGCCCAGCGATGGTCGAGTTCAACCGAGAAATCGGCGTCATCCTGGCGAAAGCCGGGACCCATGAACCGAAGAGCTGGACAAATATGCCGACGTCTCCGCGCGTCCTCGAGCACCGCGTTCATGGGCCCCGGCTTTCGCCGGGATGACTGCCTATTTTCTGCGCTTTCCCTCTGGTCAGCCCGCCCTCAGAACGCCACCTCGACCGTGTGGATGACGACGCCGACCAGGCCGCCGACCAGGGTGCCGTTGATCCGGATATATTGGAGGTCGCGGCCGACCGCGCCTTCGAGCCGGTCGGAGACGGTGCGCGCGTCCCAGCCGCGGACCGTGTCCGAGACCAGCGTGACGATGCCGTCGCCATAGGAGGCGACCGACGCCGACGGCGGCGCGGCGGGCGAACTGGTTGATCGCCGCCTTGAGCCGCGGCTCCTGCTGCAGCGTCTCGCCGAATTGGCGCAGCGCCTCGCCGAACTTGCCGGCGAGCGCGGCGTCGGGATCGCGCGCGCCCTTGAGCAGGCCGGCGCGGCTGTTCTCCCAGACGCCGCCGAGCCAGTCGGTGACCGCCTGGATTGTCGATCATCTCGTTCTTCCAGGCCTCGACCTTGGCCCGCATCTCGGGATCGTGCTGGAGGCCGGCGGCGAGGCGGGCGAGGCCTTCCTCGGCCTTGGCGCGCAGCGGATGGTGCGGATCGACCGCCATGTCGATGGTCAGGCGCCTGAGGCCGTCGACGATCGCGTCGGCGAGCTTCTCGTCGAGCCCGGCCATGCGCAGGATCCAGCCGGCGCGCTGGTGGACCATGTCGCGGATCAGATCCTCGTTGGCGTCGAGCGTGCGGCCGGCCCAGGTGACGATGCCGTCGACCATCGGCACGTGGCGCTCCTCGGTCGATCGCCGCCTCGAGCGTCTGGCCGAGCAACGGCGCGATGTCGATGCGCGCGCATCCGCTCGGCGACCGCGGCCTTGACCATGCCGCCCAGTTGCTCCTGGTCGAGCGCCTCGAGGATGTCGGCGAGCAGGCGCGAGCCGCCCTGCGCGCAGCCGGCCCTCGCCCGGCGGCTGGGCGAGGAAGCGGCCGATCGCGCCGGCGACGTCGACCCGCTGCATCCGCCGCGCGACGACCGAGGGGGTGAGGAAATTGTCCTTGAGGAACTGGGCGAGCGTGTCGCCGATCCGGTCCTTGTTGCGCGGGATGATCGCGGTGTGCGGGATCGGCAGGCCGAGCGGGTGGCGGAACAGAGCGGTGACCGCGAACCAGTCGGCGATGCCGCCGACCAGCCCCGCCTCGGCGAAGGCGCGGACGAAGCCCCAGGCCGGATGGAGCTCGGTCGAGGCTGGCGGCGGCGACGAAGACCGCCGCCATGCCGGCGAGCATCGCCGTCGCGAGCGCCCGCATGCCGCGCGCGCCGCTGCTGGCGCGGGATGAGGCGGCCGAGGCCGGCGGCGGCGGAACAGGCTCATGCCGGTTGAATAACCGGCGGCGGGCCTGGTTCAAACCGCCGCCGGCACGACTTATTCCGCCGGCTGCGGCGCCGGCTGCGGGCCGTGATCCTGCTTGCCGCCGGTGGTGAGACCGCGGCGGAACTGCGGCGCCAGCCACTTCTCGATGCCGTCGGCGAGGCTGAACGTGCCGGGCACCAGCACCAGGGTCAGCACGGTCGAAAGGATCAGGCCGCCGATCACGACGACGCCCATCGGCGCGCGCCAGGCGGCGTCGCCCGACAGCGCGAGCGCGGTCGGGATCATGCCGGCGACCATCGCCACCGTCGTCATCACGATCGGCTGGGCGCGCTTGTGGCCGGCGTCGATGATCGCCTCGTCCTTCGGCACGCCCTTGTCCATCTCCTCGAGCGCGAAATCGATCAGCAGGATCGAGTTCTTGGCGACGATGCCGAGCAGCATCAGGAGGCCGATATAGACCGGCATCGAGACCGGCATGGCCGGTGATCCACAGCGCGATCAGCGCCGCCGAGCGGCGCCAGCAGCAGCGAGCCCATGTTGACGAACGGCGGCATGAAGCGGCTGGTAGAGCAGCACCAGCACGGCGAAGCACCAGGAAGATGCCGGAGACGACCGCGATCATGAAGTTCGCTGATCAGCTCCTGCTTGCCAGCTGATTCTGGCCGAGCAGCGAGCTCGCGCACGCCCGGTCGGCAGGTTCGCGCATGGTCGGCAGCTGGCGGATCTTCTCCCAGGCGTCGCCGCTGACCACGCCCGGCGCGAGATCGGCGCCGATCGTGACCCGGCGCACCTGGTTGGTGCGCTGGATCACGAGTCGGGCCGGCGCCGAAGCTGATGTCGGCGACGACCTTGAGCGGCACCGAGCCGCCGGTCGGCGGTCGGCACCGGCAGGTTCTCGATCGTCGACGAGGCTGCTGGCGCGCATTCTCGTTGAGCGCGACGCGGATCGGGATCTGGCGGTCGGACAGCGAGAAGCGGGCGCTGTTCTGGTCGATCTCGCCCAGGGTCGCGATGCGGATCGCCTGGCTCAGCGCCGCGGTGGTGACGCCGAGGTCGGCGGCGAGGTCGAGCCGCGGCCGTGATCGTGATCTCGGGCCGCTGCAGGTCGCCGCTGATGCGCGGCGCGACCAGCTCGGGCAGCGTCGCCATCTGCTCGACGAGCTGGAGCGCCGCCTGGTTGAGCACGGCCGGATCGTCGCCGCCGAGCATCAGGTTGAGCGCCCGGCCGCCGGTCTGCTGCGAGCGGAAGAAGACGCGCGCGTCGGGAATGCGGTTGAGCAGCGGCGCCGCCGCGCGCTCGAAATCGTGGCTGGTGCGCTCGCGCTCGGCGCGTTCCTTCAGAGTCGCCGAGACGGTCGCGTTGCCGACGCGAACGCGCGAGAAGACGCTGACGACCTCGGGCTGCGGGCGAAGCACCGCCGCGACCTGGCGCGCGGCCGCGCCGGTCTGATCGCAGCGTCGTGCCCGGCACCATCTCGACCGTGACGCTGGTGAAATCCTGATCGGTGTCGGGGAAGAAGGTCTGCGGCAGCACCGCGAACATGAAGAAGGTCGCGACCAGCGAGAGGACGCCGCCGACGCACGGTCGTCCAGCGGTGGCGGAGCGTCCAGGCCAGCAGGGACATATAGCGGTCCATCAGCCAGCCTTCGCCATGCTTGGCGTGGCCCTTGGCCTTCAGGAAATAGGCGGCGATCATCGGCGTGATCAGCCGCGCGACGGCGAGGCTGATCAGCACCGCGACGACGACGGTGAAGCCGAAATTGCTTGAAGAATTGCGCCGGTGATGCCGGGCATCAGGCCGACCGGCAGGAACACCGCGACGATCGAGAAGGTGGTGCGACCACGGCGAGGCCGATCTCGTCGGCGGCGTCGATCGACGCCTGATAGGCGGTCTTGCCCATCCGCATGTGGCGGACGATATTCTCGATCTCGACGATCGCGTCGTCGACGAGCACGCCGGCGACCAGGCTCGAGCGCGAGCAGGGTCACCGATGTTCAGCGTGAAGCCCATCAGCTCCATGAACCAGAAGGTCGGGATCGCCGACAGCGGGATCGCGATCGCCGAGATCAGGGTCGCGCGCCAGTCGCGCAGGAACAGGAAGACGACGAGCGACCGCGAGCACCGCGCCCTCGATCAGCGCCTCCATCGCCGATTGATATTGCATCTCGGTATATTTGACCGGCGTTGAACAGCTGCGTCGAAGCGGACGCTGCGGATTGTCGCGTCTCGAGCGCCTCGCAGCTTCTCCATGGCGCCGTGATAGACGGTGACGTCGGAATAGTCCTTGGCGTGCTGGATCACGAAGCTGACGCACCTGGCGGCCGTTCTGGATGCGCGTAGGAGCGCTGCTCGGCATAGAGGTCGCGGACGTGGCGATGTCGGCGAGCTTGACCGTGCGGCCGCTGCCGAGCGAGATCTGGGTCTGGCCGAGCTGGTAGGCGGTAGCGCGCATTGCCGAGCACGCGCACCGACTGCTCGGAGCCGGCGATCTCGGCGCGGCCGCCGGCGGCGTTCATGTTGATCGCGCGCAGCTGCTGGTTGACCTGGCTCGCGGTGATGCCGAGCGACTGCAGCCGGGCCGGATCGAGGATGACGCGGATCTCGCGCGAGACGCCGCCGGTGCGGTTGACCGCGGCGAGGCCGGGCACCGAGAGCAGCTCGCTTGCGCGACGGTATTGTCGACGAACCAGCTCAGCTGCTCGAGCGTCATGTCGGTCGAGCTCACCGCCGACAGATGGCGATCGGCGTCGCCGGTCGTGCTCGACGCGGCTGACCTGCGGCTCGAGGATGCCGTCGGGCAGGTCGCCGCGGATCTGCGGCGATCGCGTCGCGCATGTCGTTGACGGCGCGGTCGATCGGCGTGCCGATGCTCGAACTGGACGAAGGTCTGCGAGTTGCCCTCGCTGACGTTCGAGTTGATCTCGTCGATGCCCTTGATCGCAGCGGACCGCCGCCTCGACGCGCTGGGTGATCTGGGTCTCGAGCTCGGTCGGCGCCGCGCCGGGCTGGCTGATCGATGATCGATGACGACCGGGAAGTCGATGTCCGGATCGTTCTGGACGTCCATCCGCATGAAGCTGACCAGGCCCGCGCAGCAGCAGGAACGCGAACAGGACGAGCGGCGGAACCGGGTTGCGGATCGCCCAGGCGGAGATGTTGCGGAAGTTCATGCTCCACCTGCGCTCGATCCTAGCGCGCGGCGCCGCGCCGCGCTCCGGGCGGACCTGCTCGCCCGGGTTGAGGAAGGCGCCGGCCGATTCGACGACCCGCTCGTTGCCGTTCAGGCCGCTCGGCGATCGCGACGCCGCTGATCGGTGACCTCGCCGATCCGGACGTCGCGGCGCACGACCTTGTTCTGATTGTCGACGACGATAGACGAAATTGCCGCGCATCGTCGCTCTGCACCGCCGATTCGGGCAGCAGCGGCGCGCTCGTCGAGCCGGCGCGGATCTCGCGCCGAGGCGAAGCCGCCCGGGCCGCAGGTCGCGATTGTAGGGGACGAGGATGCGGGCGACGCCCTGGCGGGTCTGCGGATCGATGATCGGCGAGATCTGCCAGACGGTGCCCTGATAGGACTGGTGTCGAGCCGACCGGAGTCACCGTGCACCGGCACGCCGACCGAAAGCCGGGCGAGATCGGTCTGCGGCAGCCGGGCGAGCAGCTCCATCTCGCCGCCCTGCGGCGATGCGGAACAGGGCGCCCGAGCCGGCGCCGACGACCTGGCCGGCCTCGACGCTGCGGCGTGAGCACGAGGCCGGCGGTCGGCGCGCGAATGTCGAGCCGGCCGATCCGGGCGCGGGTCGCGCCCAAGCTGCGCCTGGGCGACGCGGACGCGGGCGGCGGCGGCGTCGCGGGTGGCGCGCTTGCGGTCGATGATCGGCCTGGCTGATGAAGCCGCGGCCGACCAGCGCCTGGGCGCGGTCGAGCTCGGCTCTGGGCGAGGCGGAGATCGGCGCGCGCGACCTCGATCTGGGCGGCGAGCTGCGCCGCTTCCTGCGCCTGGACCGAGCGGTCGATGATCGCGAGCGTCTGGCCGGCGCGCGACCCACTGGCCGGGCTCGACCAGCACGCGCATCGACCTGGCCGCCCTCGCCGGCGACGCCGACCGGCATGTCGCGGCGCGCGGCCGAGCGAGCCGGTCGCGGAGATCAGCGCGGCGACGTCCTGGCGGCCGGGGACGATCACGGTCACGGCCGGCAGCTGCTGGCCGGCCTTGCCGGCGGGCGCCGCGGCCTTCTCGCCGCTGCCGCCCATCATGAACAGCGCGGCGACCGCGAGCAGGGCGACGCCACCACGCGATGATGATGTTCCGCTTGCGGCGGCGGCGCCGGGCGAGCGTCTCCTCGTCGACGACGACGTCGTCGATCGCGTCGCGGCTCCATTTGCTCGACTCGTAGTTCATCGCTTTCATCGTCCCCACTCGGACAGCGCGGCCGCAGCCGCTTCTGCGGCGCTGTGTTAGCCGAATAAATCACCTGGAACAAGCCATAATCAACGAGGCGTCGCGCCGTCTCCCCGCGCCGCCGGCGCCCGCGGAACCGCGCTTTACAACCGCGGTTTGGCGCTTTACCAACGCTGAATGTGGGGCGCCGCCGCGTCCCGGACAAGGAGAAGACTCGATGTCCGAATATCTCGCCGACTATGGCTGGCTGGCCTGGATCCTGATCGGCCTGGTCGCCGGCGCGATCGCCAAGGCGATCATGCCGGGGCGCGATCCGGGCGGCTGCCTGGTCACCATCCTGATCGGCATCGCGCGGCGCGCTGCTCGCCGGCTTCCTCGGCCAGCAGCTCGGCTGGTACGGGCCGGGCGAAGGCGCCGGCTTCCTCGCCGCGATCGTCGGCGCGGTGCTGCTGCTGCTTCGTCTACCGGCTGTGTTCGCCAGACGCTGACCGGGCCGGTTCAGCAAGCGTGCAGCGCTTGTCCGGCTTAGGCGATCGGCATGTCCTGAGACGGAGCGAGTCGAGATGATACGCAAGCTGACGATTGCGGCGCTGCTGGCGCTCGCCGGCACCGCGCCGCCGGCGCAGGTCGCGCCCGCGCAGGCGCAGGCGATCGCGGGCACCCGGCTCGATCGTGGTCGCGACCGGCGAGGTGAGCCGGGTGCCGGACATCGTCCGGATCAACGCCGGCGTCGTCACCCAGGCGGCGACGGCGAGCGAGGCGATCCGGCAGAATGCCGCGCGGATGGAGCGGGTCCGCGCCGCGCTGCGCCGCGCCGGCATCGCCGAGCGCGACATCCAGACCAGCGCGATCAGCCTGCAGCCCGAATACCGCTATGCCGAGAACCAGCCGCCGGAGCTGACCGGCTATCGCGCCAGCAACGAGGTCAATGTCCGCTTCCGCGACATCGCCGAGAGCGGCGCGATCCTCGACGCGCTGGTCGCCGAGGGCGCGAACCAGATCAACGGCCCGATGCTCGGGCTCGACCGGCCCGAGGCGGCGCTCGACGAGGCGCGGACCCGCGCGATCGCCGCCGCGCGCGCGCGGGCCGAGCTCTATGCGCGCGCGCTCGGCATGCGGGTGGCGCGGATCGTCGTCGGTGAGCGAAGCCGGCGCGATGCCGATGCCGCCGGTGCCGATGATGCGCGATGCAGGCCGATGATGCCGCCGCAGACCCGGATCGAGCCGGGCGAGCAGGTGCTGAGCGTCAGCCTGACGGTGAGCTTCGAGCTCGAATAGAAAAGGGCCGCCCCGACGGGAGCGGCCCTCTTTCCCCGGATTTCGGGTCCGGTCAGCGGACGCTGCCGCGCCGGAACAGGTTGACGATCGCGAGCAGGATGATCGCGCCGACCAGCGAGACGAGGAACGCGCCGACGCTGAGCGGCGCCTCGTTGATGTCGCCGCGATTGAAGATCAGGCCGCCGATGAACGCGCCGACGATGCCGACGACGATGTTGAGCAGGATGCCCTGCTGCGCGTCGGTGCGCATGACGAGGCTCGCCAGCCAGCCGACGATGCCGCCGATCACGAGCCAGATGAGAATACCGATCATGTTTGTCCTCCTCTGAGCGCAGGCCGCCAACCGCTTGACGTTACAGCGGCGGTCCGACCCCTAAGACGCGCCATAAGCGGTCTTGTTCCTGCCTTGGCGGCAGGCGGAGGATGGCGATTCGGGATGGGGCGGGCGGCCATGGCCCGCCGCCGGATTCAATAGTTCTGCTGGCGCTCGTAGAGCGTCTTGTAATGCTGGATGCGGGTGACGCGCAGCCCGGGCATGCCCGAGCGGTCGACCGCGCGCTGCCAGCCGGCGAATTCCTCGAGGCTGAGGCTGTAGCGCTCGCACGCCTCGTCGACGCTCAGCAGCCCGCCATTGACCGCGGACACGACCTCGGCCTTGCGGCGGACCACCCAGCGGGTGGTCGTCGGATCGCGGCAGCGAGTCGATGGTCAGCGGCTCGCCGAGCGGACCGATGACCTGAGCGGGACGGATTTTCTGATTCTCGATCATTCGTACCTCAAAACTTCACGCGCTTTCGGCCCCTAGCGCCGTCTGCGTTCCCTGCTTTAGCGGCAGAGCGTTGAAGGAAGGTTGAAACGCCAAGGTAAATTTCACGGTGATCATGCTTTACGGGGCGTTGCGACGGCGTTTCACTTCGGCACGGTTGAAACAGCCGCTGCTGGGCCGAAGCGGCCTGCGCGCCAGCGCGGGCCGGCGAGCAGGAGTCTCGATCAGCGGGTCGGCTTCCGGCCGCGGCGCGCGGTGCGGTCGCACGCGGCCTGGGCGCGCGCCGCGGCGCTCGCCGCCTGCTGCGCGGCCAGGCCGGCGGTCAGCATCGGGAAGTCGAGCGGCGCCGGCTGCGGCCGGCCGAGCAGGCGCTCGGCGCGGAGCTGGAAGGACTCGTCCATGCGCGCCGACTCTCTAGCGAAAGAGGGTGAAGAGCCGGTAAAGCGCTGCGCTCGGAGTTCGGGGTGGGCGCGGCGCGCGCTCAGCGCCTATCTAGCGCGCGCTGATGAACGCGGATTTCCAGCTCGGCCGGCCGGCGCGCGAGGCCCGGATCGTCGTCGCCATGTCGGGCGGCGTCGACAGCTCGGTCGTGGCCGCGCTCGCCGCGCGGAGCGGCGCCGAGGTGATCGGGGTGACGCTCCAGCTCTACGATCATGGCGAGGCGGTCGGGCGCGGTCGAGGACCTGCTGCGCGGGCCAGGACATTTACGACGCCAAGGCGGTCGCCGAGCGGCTCGGCATCGCCCATTATGTCTTCGACTATGAAAGCCGCTTCCGCGACAGCGTGATCGAGCGCTTCGCCGACGAATATGCGCGCGGGCGCACGCCGATCCCCTGCATCAGCTGCAACCAGGGGGTGAAGTTCACCGATCTGCTCGGCCTCGCCCGCGATCTCGGCGCCGATTGCCTCGCGACCGGCCATTATGTCCGGCGCGTCGACCGGCGCCGCACGGCGCCGAGCTGCACCGCGCCGCCGATCCGGCGCGCGACCAGAGCTATTTCCTGTTCGCGACGACCCGCGACCAGCTCGATTATCTGCGCTTCCCGCTCGGCGACATGCCCAAGGCCGCGGTGCGCGAGATCGCCGCGCGAGCTGGCGCTGGCGGTCGCCGACAAGCCCGACAGCCAGGACATCTGCTTCGTCCCCGACGGCGATTATGCGCGCGGTCGTCGAAGAAGGTCCGGCCCGAGGCGGCGGCCGCGGGCGAGATCGTCGACCGCGACGGGCGGGTGCTCGGCGCGCATCGCGGGCCTGATCCACTTCACCGTCGGCCAGCGCCGCGGGCTCGAGATCGGCGGCCAGCCCGAGCCGCTCTACGTCGCTGAGGCTCGAGCCGGAGAGCCGGCGGGTCGTGGTCGGGCCGAAGCGCGCGCTCGCGGTGCGCGCGGCGCGGCTGAGCGGCGTCAACTGGCTCGGCGAGGGCCAGCGCGACGGGCTGACCGCCAAGGTGCGCTCGCTGGCCAGGCCGGTGCCGGCGCGCTTCGATGGCGAGCGCGTCCGTTTCGAGCAGCCCGAATATGGCGTCGCGCCGGGCCAGGCGGCGGTGCTCTACGAGGGCGAGCGGGTGCTCGGCGGCGGCTGGATCGAGGAGACGGTGGCGGCCGAGCTCGAGCCGGCCTGACGCCGCGGCAGCAGCAGCAGGCAGAGCAGCGATCGCGGCCGAGATCGCTGCGGCGAAGGCGGCGAGCGCGGCAAGGCCCTCGGTGATGAACGGCGCGGCGGCGGCGGTGCCGGCGGCGGCGGTCAGCAGGATGAACAGGATGACGAGCGCCGCGCCGCGCGCATCGTCGCCATGCGCGGCGAGCATGGCGCTCATGAAGCCGGGCGGCCCGCGCAGGCCGAGGCCGAAATTGACCGGCACGAACAGGATCGCAAGCATCGGCGGCCGGCCGCCGCCGGCGAGCGCGTAGGCGAGGATGCCGAGCGCGCCGGCCGCGGAGAGGGCGCTGCCGACCAGGATCATCCGCTCCGCGCCCGAAGCGCGTCGCGAGGCGGCCGGCGAGGTTCGCGCCGAGGATGAAGAAGACGATCCCGGTCACCTGCATGATCACGAAATCGGTCGAGCGTGCCGCCGAGCGAGCCAGACGATCACCGCCGGGGCGCCGAACACGAAGACGAGCAGGCCGCCCAGCGTGAAGGCCTGGCTCAGCGCGTAGCGCAGGAAGACCGGATCGCGGAGCGAGGGCCAGATAGCCGCCGGCGCGGGTCGCCGTGGCGGGACGCGGGAAGCGCGACGCGCATCGCGACGACCAGCACGGCGAGGAAGAGCGCGAGGATCGCGATCGCGTCGAACGCGCCCTGCCAGCCGAACCAGGCGAGCAGCCACAGCCCGGCCACCGGCGCCAGCGCCGGGACCAGCGATTCGATGCTGCCGAGCAGGCCGATCGCCCGCACCGCCCGCTCGGGATCGAAGCCGGCGCGGATGATGCCGGGCGCGAACACCGCGGCGGCGGCGCCCGCCGCGCCCTGCACGAAGCGCAGCGCGATCAGAGCGTCGAGCGAGCCGATCTCGCCGGCCGCGGCGGAGGACCCGGCATAAGCGACCAGCGACAAAGCGAGCAGTCGCGGCTGATCGAAGCGCGCGCCCAATTCGCCGAACAGGAGCAGGCCGAGCGCGGCGCCGGCGACGAAGGCGGCGAGGACGAGCTGCGCCTGGGCCGGCGTGCCGCCGAGCGCGGCGGGCAGGCCCGGCACGGCGGGCAGGATCAGGTCGGTGCCGGCGATGCCGAGCACGGTCCCGCACAGGACCAGGACGAAGGCGGCGCCGGCCTTTCGCTGATCAGTCGCAGTCACTGTCCCGTCCCCGCTGCATGCGGGCGAGAGCGTAGAGCAGGAAGCCGGCCAGCACCAAGCCGCCGAGCATCGCCCAGGATTCCCACTTCGACTGCGCCGCCGCCCACAGGCAGACGGCGAGGCCGGCGGCGATCATCGCCCAGCGCGCCCGCGCCCGGCTTTTCGCGCCTTGGGCAGAGCGGCGATGCTGGCGGCGTAGACGATCAGGCGGGCGAGCGTGCTGACGATGGCGAGCCAGACGAAGCTGCCGCTGAGCGCCAGCGCGGCGCCGAGCAGGCCCATGAACAGGATCGAATTGGCCGGCGTCGCGCAGCGCGCGCTGACCGCGCCGAACCAGCGCGGCAGCGACGCCCTGCGCGGCGAGCGCGTAGGTGACGCGCGGGGTCGAGGTCATCGAGCCGGTGACGTTGCCGGCGACCGAGGCCAGAGCGGTGGCGGTGAGCAGCAGCGCGCCGGCCGGGCCGATCAGGGCCTCGGCGAAGGCGGCGAGCGGCGCCGCCGGCGCGGGCCCGGCCGGCATCACCGCGACATAAGCGAGCTGGACCAGGAAATAGAGCGTCGCGGTGGCGACGAGGGTGGCGATCAGGGCGCGCGGGATGGTGCGGCTCGGGATCGGCGGTCTCGTCGGCGGGGACGACCGAATTCTCGAAGCCGACGAAGGCGTAGAGGATGATCAGGGCGGCCGCCTCCATCGCCGACAAGGGCGGCGGCGGGCCGGGCGGCGGCATGCCGCCGCCGGCATGGCTCAGGCCCCAGAGCGCGAGGCCGATCAGCGGCAGCGCCTTCAGCAGGGTCAGCGCGTCGAGCGCCCGGATCGCGCGCCGCACGCCGACGATGTTGATCGAAGGTGAGCGCGCCGACCAGCAGCGACGATCGTCGCCGCGCGGCCGGCCATGGTCGCCGAGCGGCGGCCAGAGCGACGCGGCATAGGTCGCGAAGACGTTGGCATTGGCGGCGAGCGCGGTGATCGCGCGCGACGATAATAGAGCCAGCCGGCCTGGAAGGAGACGAGCGGGCCGAAGGCGGCGGTATAGGCGACCGGCCCGCCCGAGACGCGGGAAGAGCGGCGGCGAGCCGGGCGAACGGCAAGGCGATGAGCAGGAACGAGCAGGCCGAAGATCGGGAACAGCCAGGGGCTGAACGCGCCGAACTGGCTGTGGAGCGTGCCCGGCAAAGCGAAGATGCCGGCGCCGACCATGCCGTTGAACGACAGGAAGGCCGAGCCGGTGAAGCCGATGTCGCGCCTGAGGCCCTGCTCCCCGCCCGCCATCAGTCGGGCCGATTCGCGGCTCGTTCCGCTGCCGCTGCCTCTTCCTCGGCCTGCGGTCGCCGCGCGTCGATCCGCGCCTGCGCGCGCCGCCCGCGCCTCCTCGACCATCCGCGTCCAGTTGACGTCGCCGGCGGCGCGGCGCTCGGCGCGGGCCTGGCTGACGATCTGGTTGAAGCAGCCGGTGAAGCCGCCGGCGCCGGCGGTCGAGCAGCTGTCGGTGCCGGTGCGGCCGACATAGGAGAGCTCGGTCGCCCGGCCGGCCCAGGCCTGGCTGGCCGGATCGTTGGGATTCTCGCGCAGATTGGGCGGCACGCGGATAGCGGTCGTCCTCGGGCAGCCGCGCGCAGACGGTGACCTCGTTCGGATCGTCGCTCTGCGGGCAGGGATCGTCGCCATAGACGATCAGCTGGTTGACGCGCACGTCGGGTCCGGCCCGGCCGCGGCGGCGCCGGGAACGGGGACGCCGGGCTGCTGCGCCAGGGCGGGGGCCGCGGCGAAGGCGGCGGTCAGGGCAAGATAAGGCGAGGCGCATGGTTTCAGATCCTCTTCGAAAGTTCGATGGCGATACGGCAGCCGGCCCGGATCGCGGCATATAAGCATGGGATAGCCGGTGCGTTGCTCGGCGCCGGCGGCGAGCGCGGTGTCGCGATGCTCGCGCTCGTCGGCCTGGAAGCGGGCGATGCTTGCCGACAAGCGCCGGATCGCTGTCGCCCAGCGCCTCCAGCTGCTCGGAATAATGGGCGTCGATCTCGTCCTCGATCGCGGCGGTGCAGGCCATCGCGGCCTCGGGGCCGATCAAGGCGGTGGCGGCGCCGAGCGCGTGGCCGGCGACCGCCCAGACCGGCTGGAGCAGGGTCGGCCGGACGCCGCGCTCGGCGAGCAGCGCGTCGAAATGCTTGAGATGCTCCTTCTCCTGCGCGGCCATGCGGGCGATCAGGCCGCGCGGCAGGGTGGCGGTCGCCGAGCACGGCGAGCTGGCCGGCATAGATGCGGGTCGCGCCATATTCGCCGGCCTGGTCGACGCGCAGCATCGAGCGAACGTCGGGACGCGCGTCGCCGGGGCGCCAGGCGGGCGCTGGCGCTAGCGGGTCCGGGGCCGTTTCAGGCTCAGCCATAGGATCACCAACGCAGAAGCGAGCGAAAGGATCGCATTCCAGCCCGCCATCGAGATGCCGAGGAAGGACCATTGCACCTCGTCGCAGCGGACGAGCGGCGCGGCCATGATCTCGGCGAGCAGATCGCCGCCGAGCCGCCGACCAGCGACGTGCACTGGGTGAAGCCCTCGCAATAGTCGAGCTCGACGCCGGCATGGAAGACGCCGATCGCGCCGCTGGCGAGGATCGCCGAGCGCCGCCAGCCAGACGAAGCTGCGGCCGCGATCGGGCAGTCGCCCGGCGAGCAAGGCGACGAGCGCGAAGGCGAGGGCCGCGATATGGGCGTAACGCTGCCACTAGCACATCTCGCAGGGCGCCAGGCCGCCCGAATATTGCGAGCCGTAGGCGCCGGCGAGCAACGCCGCCGGGCACGAGCAGCGCCAGCGCCTTGGCGAGGCCGAGCGGCGTGCGCATCCCCGCCGTGCGCGTCAGCGGCTGCCGCTGCGCCGGCCGGGCGCGCGCCGGCGACCCGCGGCGGCGGCTGGGTCCGGCCGAGCCGGGCGAGCGTCTGCACCGCATAATGGAGCTGAAGTCGGTGATGCCGCGCGCGGTCAGCTGCTCGGCGGTCGCGGCGAAGCGCGGATCGGGCCGGCCGTCGTCCTGGATCAGGTCGTCCGGACGCCGGTCTCGTTGACGAGGTGGCGGCGCAGGTCCGATTCGCGGACCCGGTTGCGCGAGCGGTAATCGGGATCGGAAAGCTGCGGCACGAGGATGTCGGGCGTGATCCCGCCTTCCTGCACCGAGCGGCCCGACGGCGTGTAATAGCGCGCGGTGGTGAGCCGCAGCGCGGTGTTGCCGTCGCCGAGCGGCAGCAGGGTCTGCACCGAGCCCTTGCCGAAGGTGCGCTCGCCCATCACGACCGCGCGGCGATGGTCCTGCAGCGCCGCGGCGACGATCTCGGAGGCCGAAGCGGTGCCGGCGTCGACCAGCACGACGATCGGCAGGCCGTGGGCGGCGTCGCCGGGCCGCGCGTAGAAGCGCTCGATGTCGGTGCGGCGGCGGCCGCGCTGCGAGACGATCTCGCCGCGCTCGAGGAACAGGTCGGACAGGCCGACCGCCTGGTCGAGCAGGCCGCCGGGGTTGGAGCGCAGGTCGAGGACATAGCCGAGCGGCGGGCCGCCGAGCTGGCGCTCGATCTCGGCGATCGCCCGCTGGGTCGCTTCGGTGGTGTTGCGGTTGAAGGTGGTGACGGTGAGGATGCCGACGCCGGTCGCGGACCTCCGCAGCGCACCGCCGGAATGTCGATGATCGCGCGGGTGATGCTGACGTCGAACGGCCGCTCGCGGCCCGGGCGGACGATGGTGATGCGCACGCTGGTGCCGGGCGCGCCGCGCATCCGGTCGACCGCCTCGTCGAGCGTGCCGCCGTAGAAGAGCCGGCCGTCGATATGGGTGATGAAGTCGCCCGACTTGATGCCGGCGCGGTCGGCCGGCGTGCCGCGGGTGGCGGCGATCACCTTGACCGCGCCGTCCTCCATGGTGACGGTGAGGCCGAGGCCGCCATAATTGCCGTCGGTCGTCGTCATCAGGCTGCTGGAAGCCGCGCGCGTCGAGATAGGAGCTGTGCGGATCGAGGCTGGTGAGCATGCCGTCGATGGCGCCGCGGATCAGCTGCTCGTCGGTGACCTGGTCGACATATTCGGCCTTCACCCGCTCGAGCACGGTCATGAACTGGTCGATCTCGCGGACCGAGCCGACGTCGACCTGGGCGAGGCCGGCGGTGGCGGCGGGGATGAAGGCGATCGCGCTGACGAGACCGAGCGAGCGAAGGAAATTGTTGGCCATGGACTGTCCTGCTGGTGGCTTTGGGCGGCTTCTACAGGCTTCTTAGGGCGGCGGAAAGCAACGTTCGATGAACGTTGCGGCAAATACCGGGAGGCAAAGGGAACAGGAGCCGCGGTTCTAGCCGGCGATCAGCTGGGCGACCGGCACCGGGCGGCCGTTGCGGCGCAGCTCGACGGTGACCCGCGGCGTGCCGCGGCCGGTGCGCGCCGAGCGGCGTGCCGCGCCGCACCGCCTGGCCGCGGCGCGACGTCCAGGCGTGGCGAGATCGGTGATCACGCGTCGACCAGCCGCGGCCATGATCGATGATCACGACATTGCCGTAGCGGCGGAACGGCGCGGCATAGACGATGCGGCCGCCGGCGGGCGCGATCACCCGCGCCTCGGCCGCGGTCTCGAAGGTGAGGCCGCGGGAATGGACGCCGCCGTCCGAAATCTCGCCGACGCCGGTGATCAGCCGGCCCTCGACCGGCAGCGAATAAGGCAGGCGCTCGCCGGCTGCCGCCGCGCGGCGCGGCGGCGCCGGGCCGGGGCAGCGGGCCGGGCAGGCGGGCGAGGCTGGCGGCGAGCGCGGCCTGATAGTCGCGGGTGCCGATCGTCTGGCTCAGCGTCGCGCGCCTCCTCGCCGAAGACGAGGGCGCGGTCGGACTGGGTCAGAGCGAGGCCGGTCAGCTGCTGCGAGCGGGCGCGCTGCGCGGTCTCGAAGCGCGGCCAGCGCGACCCGGCGCTCGCGCAGCGCCGCGCGGCTGGCGAGCAGGCCCGCGCGCGCGGCCTCGGACTGGCGGCGCAGCATCGGTGCTGCGCGCGACCTCGGCGCGCAGCGCGGCGGTGCGCCGGCGGATCTCGGGCAAGGTCGCGGCGAGCAGCGAGCGGACGTGGACCGCGTCGCGGACCGAGCCGGGCTGGACCAGAGCGAGCGCGGCGGGGCGGCGGGTCATCGTCTGCAGCGCGGCGGTGAGCCGGACCACCGGCCCCTGCCGCTCGGCGAGGCGGGCGCGCTGCGCCGCCTGCAGCGCGGCGATCAGCGCGATCCGCCGCTCGGCGGCGGTGAGGTCGGCCTCGGCCGCCTCGATCCGGGCGGCGAGCGCCTCGGCGTCGGCGCGGGCGCGCTCGGCCTCGCTGGTCGCGCGGCGCGCCTCGCGGTCGAGCTGCTCGAAGCGCTGCGTCGCCGCCGCCGCCTCGCGCTTGGCGAGCGCCGAGCGCCTCGGCGTCGTCGCCGCGCGCGGCATGAGCGCCGCGCCCGCCGCCGCGAACAGGATCAGGACGGAGCAGAGGAAGGGCGCGCACCGCATGGCCTATCCTTCACGATGATAGGGGTGGTTCGCAAGGATGCTCGTCGCGCGGAACAATTGCTCGGCGAGCATCGCGCGGGCGAGCAGATGCGGCCAGGTCGCCTTGCCGAAGGCGAGCAGCAGGTCGGCGCCGGCGCGCTCGGCGTCGCCGAAGCCGTCGGCGCCGCCGATCAGGAAGCGCGCCTCGCGCCGGCCGTCGTCGCGCCAGCGCTCGAGCCTGCCCGGCGAAGCTCGATCGAGCCGAGCTGCTCGCCTTTCTCGTCGAGCAGGATGGTGACGCTGTTGTCGGCCGGCGGCGGGCGCCTTGCCGCCGCTTTCGGGCAGCTCGGTGACCTTCACCGGCCAGGCGATGCGCTTCAGATAGCGCTCGACCAGCTCGGCCTCGGGGCCGCGCCCGATCTTCCCGCGCGCGATGATGTGGAGCAGCAACTCAGCCGGCTGCGGCCGCCGCCGGCCGGCGCGCTGTCCTCGAACGCCCACATCCGCTCGAGATTGTAGAAGCTGCGCACTTCCGGCCGGAACAGGTGGACGATGACGTCGTCGGCGTCGATCAGCACCCAGTCGGCGACCGGCAGCCCCTCGATCGCGGACGCTGCGGCCGAGATCGCGCTTGATCCGCTCGGAGAGCTTCTGCGCCATGGCGGCGACCTGGCGGGTCGAGCGGCCCGAGGCGATCACCATATAATCGGCGATGTTGGATTTCCCGCTGAGGGGAATGGAGACGACGTCGACGGCCTTGTCGTCGTCGAGCGAACGAAGCACGAGGTCGTGAAGCGCCTCGGCCCGTTCGATGGCTCCGTCGGTCGCGCGGAGCGGGTGCTAGTTTCGGGCAAACTGCCTCCTTCATGACATCGGCCGCCGCGTCACGCCGTCGCGCAGGGCCTTGGGTTGAAACGATTTCATGGCGGTTTCGTGCCAATCGGGATTGGCGGCGCGGATGGCGGTGGCGGATGTCGGATCGGGCGGCAAGTTGCAGCAGCACGAGCGCCGGCGGTCTCCACTCCGTCCAGTTCCGAGCCATGGCCGCGGGCCGGACGAAGCGACGCAGCCAGCCCCAGGCGGGTGCCTTGAGGGCGGCGCCATCATAGCCGGGCCGGGTCGACGACCGCAATCGGAACCAGCGCGGCGATCCTCCGCCAGTCGCGCCAGCGGTGGAACTGGGCGAGATTGTCGGCGCCCATCAGCCAGATGAAGCGGTGTTCGGGGTAGCGGCGGACGAGGGCGCGCGAGCGTGTCGACGGTGTAGCGGTGCCGAGCTCGCGCTCGATCGCGGTGACCCGGATCGGCGCGCCGGCGCGGCCTGCGGCGGGCCGAGGCGAAGCGCGCGGCGAGCGGCGCCATGCCCTTCGCCGGCTTCAGCGGATTGCCCGGCGAGACCAGCCACCAGATCTCGTCGAGCCCGAGCGCGCTCGAGCGCGGCCAGGCTGATCCGCCGATGCCCCCGATGGGCCGGATTGAAGGAGCCGCCGAGCAGGCCGATGCGGGTCATGGACGCGGCGATAGCATGGGCCGCGCCGGCGGCGCGAACGGCCTCGACGCTGGCGGCCGCGATTGCGGCAATATGGCGGCGGGAGGGTGCGCATGGAACTCAGGGATCGAAGGCGTCGGCGAGGCGGTCACGGGCGGGATGGTCGCGCGCGCGGTCGAGCCGGAGGCCGGCGAGGCGGCGCGGCGACGGCGGCGGCAATTGCCTCAATTGCGGCGCCGCGCTCGACGGGCCCTATTGCCATCAATGCGGGCAGAAGGCGCAGGTCCACCGCAGCGTCGGCGCCTTCTGCGCACGATCTCGTCCACGGCGTGCTCCATCTCGACGGCAAGTTCTGGCGGACCCTGCCGCTGCTCGCCTGGCGGCCGGGCGAGCTGACCCGCCGCTACGTCGATGGCGAGCGCGCCAAGTTCGTCTCGCCGATGGCGATGTTCCTGTTCTCGGTCTTCCTGATGTTCGCGGTGCTCTCGATCTGCGGCGTGTCGCTGGCCAGCCTCGACGTCACCACGGGCGGCGGCCGGGCGCGGCTGGGGCTGGAGGCGGCCCGCGCCGAGGTCGCCCACGACCTCGCGGAAGCGCGCGAGCGATCGCGCCGAGCTGCGCTCGCGGCGAGAGAGTGCGGATCGACGGCCGGCCGGGGACCGCCGCCGAGCTCGACCGGCGGATCGCCGACCTCGCGGAGCAGAGCGCGGGGATCCAGCGGATCGAGCGCGGGATGACGGATTTCGGCGTGCGCGAGAACAGCGTCGCAGACCGGCTGGGCGCGGCTCGACCAGGGCCTCGCGAAGGTCAGCGAGAATCCGAGCCTCGCGCTCTACAAGCTGCAGATCAACGCCTACAAATTCTCCTGGCTGCTGATCCCGCTCTCGGTGCCGTTCGTCTGGCTGCTGTTCTTCTGGACGCGGCGCTACCAGTTCTACGACCATACCGTGTTCGTGACCTATTCGCTCGCCTTCATGTCGCTGCTGGCGGTGGTGCTGACCGATCCTCGGCTTCGCCGGCGTCGACCGGCCGGGCGATCGCTGCGCCGCTGCGTCTTCGTGCCGCCGATCCACATGTTCCGCCAGCTCAAGCAGGCCTACCGGCTCCACTGGGCGAGCGCGCTGCTGCGCACCTTCATCCTGCTGCATCTTCTGCACGATCACGGCGACCCTGTTCTTCGTGCTCCTGCTCGGCATCGGCGTGCTCGGCTGAAGGCGCCGGCGTGGCCGCCGTGCTAGGCGCCCTGCGGAGCCGGCCCGCCGATGCCGCCGCGCGGGCGGCGCGTGCGACGGGATCGAGGCGCCGCTGGCGGGCACGGCCTGGCGGCTTGTCGCTCGGATTCTCGCGGCCGATATCCTCGCCCTTGATCGCGCGCTTCGCCTCCTCGCCGGTCAGCGTCTCATATTCGAGCAGCGCGTTGGCGAGCCGGTGCAGCTCGTCGAGATTGTCGGTCAGCACCTTGCGGGCGACGCCTTCGGCTTCCTCGATCAGGCGGCGGATCTCCTGGTCGATCAGCTGCGCGGTCTCCTCGGAGACGTGCTGGCTGCGCGCGACGCTGTGGCCGAGGAAGACCTCCTCCTGATTGTCGCGGTAGCGCAGCCAGCCGAGCTTCTCGCGACATGCCATATTCCATGACCATCGCGCGGGCCATTTCGGTCGCCTGCTGGATGTCGTTGGAGGCGCCGGTGTTGAGCGAGTCGTCGCCGTAGATGAGCTGCTCGGCGATGCGGCCGCCGAAGCAGAGCGCGAGCCGCGCCTTCATCTGCTTCATCGACATCGAATAGCGGTCGCGCTCGGGCAGGTTCCAGGTCACGCCGAGCGCGCGGCCGCGCGGGATGATCGTCACCTTGTGCAGCGGATCGCAGCCGTCGACGTGGAGCGAGACCAGAGCGTGGCCGGCCTCGTGATAGGCGGTCGCCTTCTTCTCCTCCTCGGTCATCACCATCGACTTGCGCTCGGCGCCCATCATGACCTTGTCCTTGGCGAGCTCGAACTCCTTCATCGCGACCAGGCGCTTGCCCATGCGCGCGGCGAGCAGGGCGGCCTCGTTGACGAGGTTGGCGAGATCGGCGCCGGAGAAGCCGGGCGTGCCGCGCGCGATGGTGCGCGGATCGACGTCGGGCGCGAGCGGCACCTTCTTCATGTGGACGAGCAGGATCTTCTCGCGGCCCTCGATGTCGGGGCGCGGCACCACGACCTGGCGGTCGAAGCGGCCCGGGCGCAGCAAGGCCGGATCGAGCACGTCGGGCCGGTTGGTCGCGGCGATGATGATGATGCCCTCGTTCGCCTCGAAGCCGTCCATCTCGACGAGCAGCTGGTTCAGGTCTGCTCGCGCTCGTCATTGCCGTTGCCGAGGCCGGCGCCGCGATGGCGGCCGACCGCGTCGATCTCGTCGATGAAGACGATGCAGGGGGCGTTCTTCTTGGCCTGCTCGAACATGTCGCGGACGCGGCTCGCGCCGACGCCGACGAACATCTCGACGAAGTCCGAGCCCGAAATGGTGAAGAAGGGCACGTTGGCCTCGCCGGCGATGGCGCGGGCGAGCAGGGTCTTGCCGGTGCCGGGCGAGCCGACCAGCAGCGCGCCCTTGGGGATCTTGCCGCCGAGCCGGGCGAACTTGGTCGGGTCCTTCAGGAACTCGACGATCTCCTGCAATTCCTCGCGCGCCTCGTCGATGCCGGCGACGTCGTCGAAGGTGACGCGGCCGTGCTTTTCGGTCAGCAACTTGGCCTTGGAGCGGCCGAAGCCCATCGCGCCCGAGCCCGCATTCTTCTGCATCTGGCGCATCACGAAGAAGGCGATGCCGAGGATCAGAAGGAAGGGCAGCGACTGGTAGAGCAGGATCAGCCAGAGCGAGGTCTGCTGCTCGGGCTCGGCCGGCGAAGGCGACGCCGTGCTCGCGCAGCCGCGGTCGACGAGCCGCGGATCGCTGGACGGGCACGTTGGTGCGGAACGTCTCGTTGTTGGTCGAGCCGGCCGGTGATCGCCTCCTTGCCGATCGTCACCGCTTTGACCGAGCCGTCCTCGACCTTGTTCAGGAAATTCGGAATAGGGGATCGCATCGCGCGCCGCCGACGCGCCGCCGCCGACCAACTGGACGACCAGCACGAGGCGCGAGCAGGATGCCGGCCCAGATCAAGCAGGCTCTTCATCCAGTTGTTGCCGGGCTCCTTGTCGGGGCCGTTCGGGGTGCGGTTGTCGTCGCTCATTCGTCTACTCCACGGACGTGATGTCCGCTTTCCAAGGTCCTGCGGTCCAGCGCGGCCATTTCGATGGGGACCCGAGAGAAGGGGTGCCCAAGGAAGGACCGTGTGCCCGCTAAATAGGATTTGGCGGGGCTGGGTGCAATGTAGGGGTTCTGCGTGAACCCTGGGTGACGAGCGGGGAATGGGTGCTCTCAACCTGTGGGTTCTAATATGCTCTTCGATGGCATAAGCTCTGCACTCCCGTTGGGAATATTCGGGGGGGTTGCAGTGCAAATCGATGCGGTAGAGACACGCGCCGTTTCTCGACGCATTCAAGCCCTACTCGCTGCGCATCGGAGGCAAGCACCAAAGATCGACGATGGTGAGCAGCACTGGGCCGTTGTCTCGGATCATGTTGGGCCATCGGGCCTGCGGGGGATTGTCGGGATCCCCACATTTGGCTGCGCCTATGCCCGAACGGGATGGGGTGGTTGCTCCGTATGCGGACATGCATCGAGCATGCTTTGGAATGGCACCTTGTCAAATGATGAGATTGTTCGCGATGTCCAGCGCTCATTGTCGTCGCTGGATGCGGTAAGGCCAGCGCATATCTGCCTCTACACCTCCGGATCATTTCTTGACGATAGCGAGCTCCCGCCACCGGTCCGCCAGACAATTATCGCAAGCGTCCAATGCAGGTCTTGGGTGAATTCAATTTCCATTGAATCTTTGCCACAATTCGTGACGCAACGCTCGTTGGATCAATTGCGATCCTATTCGGGCGATCTCAAGATCCACCTGGGTATGGGTGTTGACTCTACTGATGAATTTGTACGAGCGGTGTGTTTTCAACGGCACATTGCGTCCCGACTTTATATCAAGGCACTCCAAGCATGCAACTCCATGGATGTCGATGCCACCGCTTATGTCGTTTACAAGCCCCCCTTCCTCACAGAGGAGGAAGCGGTGTTCGACACCGCGCAATCGACGGCTGTGGCCCTGAACTGGGGCTTCTCGCGCGTGTCGATAGAACCCGTCGCGCTCCAGTCAGGCACGTTACAACAGCATCTCTTCGATAAGGGCCTTTACGTACCGCCGACCTTTTGGGGAGTTGTATCGGCCGTCGTCCAGTCATGTGCACTCGGTGATGACATTGCGACCCGTTTGTTACTGGGTGGCCAAGTTTTCACGCCGCTGCCAACAAGCGTACTGCGAGCATGCGAATTCTGCCAAAGTACGGCACGTCCTCTTTTGGCAGCTGCGTCAACAATCTTTGCGGGTCTGCCGACTAAGCTCCATGACGATCTTTGCGGGAGAGGTCATTTAGTGAGACCCACACCAATTGACTCCCAACTTATTTTACAAAGGATTGAAGAAATTATCGGATAGTCTTGCGTAATTAGTGAGGACTAAGGCAATAATACTGCAAGGGAGTGATGCTTTGCTAGACCCGAATACGATCACAGCCGGCATTGGCGCCGCTATGTTCATACTCTTGATAGTCGTCGGCGTGAGAGGCGCCGCCAAACTCTCGGAGGAGGACTATCTGATTGGCGCACGCAACGTGAGCGCTCCATTGCTTGCCGGCACCATCGCCGCAGGGGTCATTGGCGGAGGCGTCCTGCTCGTGTTCTTTGAATATACATTTCTCTATGGTGCTGCTGCGCTTTGTATTATCGCAGGCGTGGCGGTTGGCCTCGTTTCCCTCAATTGGGTCGCCGCGCGTTACAAGCCGCTCGCCGACCAGCAGGCCTTTTACACGCTTCCGGACCTTTATCACTATATATGGGGACCGAGAGCCGGTCTCCTCTCATCGATCACCATTTTGACCTGGACGAGCGGCTTCATTGTCATGCAGCTCATCGGGGCGGGCGAGATCGTGGGCTGGATGACCAACTGGCCCTACGAGTATGGGGTTGTAGCGGCTGCGGTCACGGTCGCCAGTTACTTGCTGGTATCAGGCTACAAGGCCGTCGTTGCGACTGACGTGGTTCAATATATCGCACTCATCGTTGTCCTTATTATCGTGGCCTTTTTCGCCCTTCCACAATTGGGCAGTATCAATGTACGCGACGTTTTTTTTGAAAAGATGGATCCGATTGAGGCGATCGCCTTTTTTCTGTTGGGCGCGCTGAACATCATCGTTTCAGCCGATATATGGCAGCGGGTATATTCGGCTAGGTCCATGAAAGGGGCGAAATTGGCCTTGTCGGGCAGCGCGGGTCTAGTCTTGTTCGCAGGCCTGTTGCTGCTTTTGCCGCCCATCTATGCTCGGGCACACCTCCCCATGGCTCTTCCCAATCAGGCGGCTATTGAGAGCTTGGCGCTAATCCTTCCGCCCGCTTTAATCGGAATAGGCCTTGTCGGCATCCTGTCCACGGTCGTCGCCACTCTCGACACAATGGTATTTGTCCTCGCGATTTCGTGGGCTCACGATATCCAGGTCCGGCAGTTCGGAGAGCGGCGCGATCGGCGACGGCGCTACATGAGGATTTGGATGGCGCTAATTCTGTTGGCCGGCGCCCTCCTCGCCATCTGGTATCCAAATTTGATTGGTGTAGCATTCGCACTGTCATCGCTCGGCCTAGTTTTGGCGCCGTCGATCCTGATGCAATTGTCGCCGCGGTGGCCACCGCCTCCTGTAGCGGTTGAGCTCGGCATCGGAGTCGGCTTTATAACGATGGTTATATTGTTTGTTACCCAAAGCTTGAATCCAAAGTCAGCGGTACTCCCACTGATCGTCGCAGTAATAGCGACTGCATTCGGCTATCTGATCGCCCGCGCGCGCGCGGGCTCGCCCCCTTGATCCTCCTGTTCCTGCGCCCCTGGTTCTGGCTGCCGACGCTGGCGGCCGCGATCGCGGGTTATCTGTGGACGCATCCCGCGCCGAACACACTTGAGTTGGTGCTGGTGACAATGGCCGCGGCTGGGCTGAGCGCGGCCGCTGAAGGGATCAATGAAATTGCAGACCGTGAGATAGACCGGCATGCGGAGGGTGCGCGCATGGGCATAGTGCGCCTCTCAAGCGGGTCGGGCGCACTTGTCAGCGGGCGCGTGTCTGTTCGCGGCGCTTGGTGGATTGTGGCGAGCTGTGCTGCAATCGCACTGTTAGCGGCGGCGCTTCTCTCCGTTGTAAGTTTGGCGGCCAGCGTTCTGATCTTGATCTTGGCATGGTCCTATTCGGCAAGGCCATTGCGGCTGAAGCGCTGGGGCCTTGCCGGTTTTTTCGCCCACGCCCTCGGCTATGGACCCTTGTCGACCGGGATCGGCGCAGGGAGTGCGATCAGCGACCCTAGCATCGCAGCATGGTCGATCTTCGTTGGGCTGTGGGTCGGGACTACCGGCCTTACTTCGGACCTTTTGGACATAGAAACCGACCACGCGGCTGGCGTGAAGACGCTTCCCGTTTTGCTTGGCCGGCGGGGAGCAACACTTATGATCGCGGCCGGTAGCGCGCTCGTTCTTGGCACGGGGTCCATATACCTGATCCGGGAAATGTCGACGCCCCCGACGCTTCTCGCTGTTCTATGGGCCACCTATCTCGTGTGGATTGCAGCCTTGCTCCGGTCCAGGACAAGGCCACTTCCCGCTCCGGTTCATGTTGGCACCCTGGTGTTGGAAGCGGCATTTCCTTTCATGGTGTTGCTATGATCCCCAATCTCGCGAAAGAGATGGAATCTGCGCGGAGCTATTTGTCTCCGAACCTACGCCAGCGTCGAAGTAGGTCCGACATACCTTTCCCGGTCAATGACGTCCTTCGAGGCTGGTTCTTGTCGTTCCTAAACGGACTCCTAGCCGTTCCTTTCGGGCTATTCGAGCTTTTGCGTTATATCTCCAATTCTTTCAAGCGCGTGACCGACGCCTCGGGATATGTCACGGAAATCTGGCGCGAACGAACCCAGCCCGAACTATGGCTTTACATACTCGGCCAACTCGGGTTCATTGCCCTGCCGCTCCTCGTGTTCGTCGCCTTTCATGATGCGGCGTGGACGTGGCGCGCGCTTGCCTGCCCGGTCAGTTTTGCGGTTCTGATAGTAGTTACCCTGGTTTTACCGATCGGATCTAGGCGTCGTTACACTCGGCTGATCGCGCGTCGCGAGACCGGCCATGAGCGGTTATTTCTAGGTTTGATGACGCCCGATCTTCTCCTCTCGGCCAGTGGTGAGGGCCTCAAGGCCTGTCTCCTGGAGGCACTCGGTTATCTCCTAGTTATCATCTTAGGCGCGGCCATAACCCAAATGACGCTCTACGGAATTGCGCCAGCCGAGTTCTCCGTTGGAGAGGGGGCCCAGCTACCTAGTTTTGGAATTGCTCTGTTCCTTGAGTTCTTATTCATGTCCGTGGCCTCAATGCTGACATCGGAATATGCCGCCCTCGCACCGGAGGGTCTTCTTGCTCAAAGTGTTGCGGCTGTAGAGCTCGTCCTTGGGTCGTTCTACCTGATTGCGATATTTCCGACTCTGGTAGCAATGAGTGTAGAAAAGCGCCCGGCAACTGCCCTGCTTGGATCGAAGGCGGCACTGCGGCCCGACGCAATCGACGCAATTCTAACGGGGGCACGCAATTGGCTCGTAGAGCAACAGGTCGATGGTAGGTATTGGCGAAGTGTGCTGCCAGCGGATGTCGTTGCGACAGGCATCGCGGCGGCATTTCTTGATCTTTGCGGGGAGATTCCAGGCAGCGCCGACATGGCCGGTAATCTTCGTGCAGCTGCAGCCGAGATGAACACGCGCCCCGCCCGGGATCCGGCAGGCCATGCCGCACTTCTGATCAGCAACGATGCGTTCAACGAAGCGGAGCTAGCGCTCACCCTGAAGAGGATGAGACGTGTCCGGCAGACCGATGAGAACCAGCCGATGTTAGTTGCCCTCATGGCGCTCGCTTGCGGCAGGGTGAATTTGGACTGTGCCGCGGCGAGTATTCCCGAAGACCTCGAGGTCTGGGATCAGGTCTATGGGTCACACTGGGGCTGTTATGCCTTGCTCACGCGTCTCATCGTTGCCCAGCTTGAGAGCGACGGCACGCTTTCGGCTGGAGCGTTGACAGACGAAACCAGTGCTCATTGTAACGAGCTTCTTCGCCGACGGTCCGACAATGGCAGTTGGTTCGAGGATGTTCTTCTCACATCTCTTGTCGGCGTTGTCTTCAATCGCCTTGGCCTCTTCAGCGTGCCCATGGCAGAAACCGCGAATTGGACTATAGCTGAAGCAAGGCGCAGAGTTGGCGGCTTGGCGATCATTTTTGGCCTCCCTGTGTGGGACACGGCGTGGTCGGTTAGAGCGCTGCAGAGCTTAATTCCTGACGACGAAATACCCCGGCGCGGGCTGAATTGGCTCGTAAGGCACGCCAATGTATCTGGAATCGAGGGTGAGTGGTCATGGTCCACGGGCTTGGCGATGGGCTGTTTCGATACGACCTCGTTGGTGTGCGAAGCGCTCCACTCCGCGCAACTGAAGGATGTCCGCATCGCATCGTCCCTCGATGCCGGTTTGGCCCGTCTGCGTTCGGTAGGAGTTGGGCATCAATATCCCACATTTCTCGGGTGCGATGGAGAGCCGATCCATTTCTGTCCGATCATTTCAGCCCGAGTCGTTAGTCTCTTGCAAAGGCACGAAGGTCAAACACGTCCCGAGGCTGAGACGATCTTAGACGACGTTGCAAACGGCTGGATCTCAGAGTGGTTTAGTGATCCAGCGATAACTCAAGGCCTTGTGCTAAGTTATCTGGGTCCATTCTGCATTCCGAGCCTGCGGAGCGCAAAGGCCTTGGCGCGTTCCCTTGCTGCGAATCCTCCTGCATCGATTGAGGGTGCCGGAGCAAGCTTGTTGGGGCTCGTTTCCGCCCTGAGGAATCTGCATCTGGCCATAGACGTGAGAAAAAGATGTGAAAGTAGGATCCGTGACCTCGTCGACTATCTCGTGGCTCGTCGCTCCGATCACCATTGGTCGGGCGACTTGACCGGCATGTTTGGGTTTGGCCGGCGTTATGGCGATCCTATCTTTGCGACTGCGCTCGCATTGCAAGCGCTCTCTACCCAACAATAAACCTTCGGAGCGGGATTCCCGCGGCTAAGAGGTCGCGGCAAAGCCGCGACTGACGTTCCCGGATCGAGTCCGGGACAGGCCAGCCCTGGCGGGCTGCAAGTTCGGTCGGGGTCGTCCTTCGATACGGGTCCTCGACAAGCTCGATCCCTACTCAGGATGAGCGGAAGGGGTAGTTGGGCCGGGCCGCGGCGGATTTCAGTGCCGCTCTATCCGCCCCCGGCCTCGGCTCCGGGGCCGGCGCGCCGGCGGCGCTTCGGGCGCGGGCGCGGGCGGCGGGGGCGGGCCGGCGAGCCTTCGGGCCAGCCTCACGAGGAGCGGCAGGCCGGCGAGGCTGACCAGGAAGCTGAGCAGGCCGACCGCGAGCTTGGCGAGCGCGACGGTCCGCTCGGAGACGCCGTAGAGCGTGTAGACCGCGACCGGCAGGCTCTGGTCCTCGCCCGCCGGGCGGAGCTCGCCATTGGCGCTGACCGGCCGGGCCGAAAACGCCGCCGGCGCCGCTTCGAGCCGAAGGTGAAGCGAATAATCGCCGGCGGCGCGGGGAACGATCTGCCAGCTCCGCCGGTCGACTCCGCGCCGCGCGATCGCTTCGTTGCGGAAGACGTGGCGGGCCGGCTCTGGCACGATGTCGAGCCGGGCGCCGCTCAGCGAAACCTCGAGGCGAAGGTCGGGACGGGCGGCGAAGAATTCGCGCCAGCGGCCGGCCGCTTCATAGCTGACGACGACCGGCCGGGATTCGTTCTCGCGCATGCTCGCCGGATAATCGACCGTCAGGGTGCCGATGCGGCGGCCGGCCGGACCGGTCACGGCGAAGGCCGGAACCGATGCCCGGCGCGGCGCGGGCGGCGGCGGGCCGAGCGCGCCGCCGACCAGCGCCGGCGCGGCGAACCAGGCGATCAAAGCGGAGCTGGCGATGAGGGCCGCGGCCCGCGCCGGGCCGCCGAACCAGTTCAGGATTTTCCGCCATCGTCCCCGCATCGAGCGCTTGTCTTTCGAACCGCCTGCCCCTTCAAGACGCGCCAAGAGGGATAGCATCGCGGGCGCGACCGCGTCCACTTATCCCGTCAAAGTGGTACTTTGACGGGGCCCCGTGAACGCGGGGAAGGCGGGGGGCGGCAATGAAGCTCAGGCTGGCCGGCACGCGCTCCTTCTTTGGGCAACCCCTTGTTTCCCTTCTTTCGGCAACGCCTTGTTTCGGCGGCGTACATTTTTTATTGTATTGAGCAAGAAAATGTACTACGCGCTCCATATCGGCTCGAAAATGGAGTGTGTCATGAACAGCAAGACAAGGATCGCCTGTGATGTCGTCGTCGTCGGGGCCGGAATCGTCGGCATCGCAACCGCCGCCCGTCTCGCCCAGTGCGGCCGCAAGGTCATGATCCTCGAACGGGACGTGCTTCGTTCCGACCAGGCGGTGATGTGCGCGGCAACGCTCGGCGATCCGTTGCGCGAGGCCAATTCGGTGGTCCGGGGGCTGGCCTGCGCGAGCGCCGAGCTGCTCGCCGCCGTGCCGGGCGCGTTGCGCGACAAGGAGGTGATCCATCTCTTCGGCGTCGACCGCCTCCCCTGCTGCGTCGACATGTACGCCTGCTGCGTCAACGCCGGCGTCCGCGTCGCCGCGCTCGAGCAGGACTCGCTGTGCGCCTCGCATCCCTATCTCCGGGCCGATCGGGATCGGTGCGCGATGGCGCTGCGGGTGCCCGCGAAAGCGATCGACGCGCGCACGCTTTACCGCCATTACCACCGCCAATTGCGTGCCTGCGGCGTCGAAATCCGCTACGGCGACGCGCTCCAATCCGGCTGCTTCCACGGCGGCGGCTGGACGGTGGCGACGGCGACCTGCGAGATCCGCGCGAGCGTCGTCGTCAATTGCGCCGGCGTCGATGCCGACCAGGTCGCCCGGCGCTGCGGCGCCCGGCGGCTCGACCTGATGACGCTTCGGCGCAGCTGCATCGAGCTGTCGCTCGCGCCCGACTGCGCGATGCCCGCCGACGCCAGCCCGCTGATCTGCTGGGAGGGCGACGCCATCGACCTCTTTTGCGACCTTAAACCGGACGGCCGCGTGCTGCTCTCCTGCCTCGACAGCGAGCGGCAGCGGATGTGCGACTCCGAGCCCGATTGCGAGCGGGTCGGAACGGCGATCGTCTGCTTCGAGGAGCGAACCGACCTGCGCCTCGACGCGGGCAGCGGCGGCGCCCGCACCTGCCGGCAGAGCTTCGCCGCGGACTGCCGGCCGGCAATCGGCTGGTCCCGCGAGACGCCGGCCTTCTTCTGGTGCTCGGCGATGGGCGACTTCGGCACCGCCTGCGCGGCGGCGGCGGCGGCGATGGCCTCCGACATGATCCAGAACCGATCCGAGTTCAGCGCGTTGCTCGATCGCTGCGGAGTGAGCAAGGACTGCCTTTGCCCGGATCGCCTGGGCTTCGTGGGCATCGCTTCCTGAGCGGCGCCGCGCCGCCTTCGAGAGTCTCGGCGGCGCGGCTCCAGATCGAAGCCCGGCGACGGGCGCCGGCGGCGAGGCCGGGGTCGAGGGCGAGCTCGGCCTCGTCCTCCCACACCGCCTCCCCGGCCGCGACCAGCGCGATCGCGGCATAGCCGGCGGACATCATCGCCGCCACGATCGCGCCCGGCCGGGCGAGGGACGGATCGATCGGCAGCATCGGCCGGCGGGCCGGCGCGCTCGGCGGCAAGGAAGAGTTCATCAGCTACAGCCTCCCAATTCGGCGGCGCCTCCACTGACATCATTAAGCTTTTGTCGCAAATCGGAACAAATCGCGTTCCGCTTCGCAATTGACTTGACATCCGTTAGGCAAGTCTTAAATATTTTGCGCCAAGCCGTGCATCCTTCGCGCCTGGCGGTGCGAACGCGGGATGTTTCGGGCGCGAACGGGGGGCGAATGGAGGAAGGCAAAGGGCGCCGCGCTCGGCCGCGGCAAACTCCCTCCCCCGCGACGCGACGAAACTTTCACGGTTTCACCCCGTTATTGCCTTTCATTGGCCGCAATTACCTTGCTATTTTGCGGACGGTTTCCAAGGAGAATGAGCGTTGTCCAGCTCCGAAGCGCGGCATCGTGTCAAAGGAGCAGGCTCATGGTGAAATTTAACTTCCTCAGCTGGAAACGAGAACTCCGGCATCCCTCCCATCCGCCACGATCGGTCGCTGCTCGAGGAGCTGCGCATGACCGATGCCGAGGCCGCCTCGTTCCTCGGCAAATCCCGACAGGCGCTGAACAATCAGCTCGGGCCGAAGAAGGGGGGCACGGCGCCGCCCGACTATTTCAAGCTCAGCGATATCCTGGTGCTGATCAGCTCCGCGCGGGCGACGGGACGGCAATTCGACGGGCTCCGCGTCGGCGAATATGTCGCGCGGACCCGCAAGCCTCGCGAGGGAGAATCGGACGTTCCGTTCGACGTGATCATGAAAATGCTTCTCGGCGAGCCCTCCGCTTTGAACACGGAGGGCGCGGACGCCGTCATTTTCATGCTTCCCGCCTTTGTCGAACTCCGTTCGCAGCGCCCCGATGCGGCCGACGAACTGGCCGAGGTGGCAAGGGAGCTTCGCGAGCGCAGTCCGATGCCTGAGATCCTCATCTTCTCCTCGACCGACATGCAGGCGACGATGGCCGGGAAGTGGCTGGAGCTGGACACCGGCAAGTGTTTCGGCCGCGACATCGTCGACCATTATTTCCCGACGGTGCTGGTCTATCGGGGAGCGGAAGACAAGGCGATCCCCTATGTGCTGTCGGAAAAGGGCACGTTTGTGGAAGCGGCCTATTACCGCGGGCCGATGATGGCCGAATGCCTGCGCTCGCTCCTGCCGGACGAAGTCAGCCGAGCGCTCCAGCCGCCCGGGAAGGGTGAGCCGGGCGGCGTGGGCGTAGCGGTCTAGAGTCTGTCCCGTTCACATTGAACCGTCACCCAGCGAAGGCTGGGGTCCATGCCGAGCTTGTGCCGATCGCCGGCGCCGCATGGATGCCAGCCTTCGCCGGCATGACGAGATTCAATCAAGTCGGGACGCACTCTAGTGTGCTGAATTTGAAGTTCGCCTTATTATCGGATCGCGCTCGGAGCGAACTTCAAATTCAAAAAGCACACTAGAATCATTAGTTTGCTAGTGTGGCTGGAGATTCGGAAATTCGCTCCGAGCCCTCCATCCGATCTGGCGAATTTCCGAATCGCCACACTAGATGGCATAGACGGGCGGCGCTCTTGGTGGCCGAGTGTCGTAATCGTACTCGATCACACCAAAGCGTTTGTCGAGCAGGATTGCGGACACTCCGGCCGCGGCGGCGAGCTTGCGCTGCTCCAGCGTGACGATCGGGCAATCGCAGGGGTTGAGCCATCGCTCGTCGGGCGGCAGCAGCTTCGTGAGCACGCACTCATGCCCCTCGCGGTGGCTCAGCGAATTCTTATACTGCTCGAGAAGCTTGGTGGTGGTCGTATAGGGGCCGCCGCCGTTCCACCTGCCGCCGGTAAAAGCCTTCCACGGCTCATCTGCCCGGACGCGCGTATAGAGGCGCGGTATGGCCGGCACCGCTGTGCCCGCGGGCCTTTTGTCCATCAGATCGATCAGCGCCTGGCGCGCCATCCCAGCCACATCGAGGTAGAGCGGCGTCCGGGTTCGAGGCTGAAGCCCAAAGGCCTTCGCCGCCCAGATAAGCTCGATCCCCTCGACCGTCGACAGCGCCTCGTAAAGAGCCCGCGCATATTCCCGCCCCCGCTTCAGCTCCGCGAGATACTTCTGCTCAGGCTCGAGCAACAGCCCGCCCTGGCCCGCCTGCTCCTGGGCCCAGAGCGTTTCGTGACTTCCGGCGCAGACGATGCGAACCGGCTCGTCGCGCGCCAGTTTGAATCTGTCCCGAGCGAGATCGAGCACGAACTGGAGCCTGCCGAAAGAACCGATCCAGTCGGTTCCGGTCTGCCGATGCCCCATGATCATGAAGGCGCCGAAAAGCCGAAAGACGAGGCCATAGCCCCATCGATCCTGATAGCCCTGCCGAAACAAGCTGGTCACGGGATGGACATGCGTGTTGGCCGACAGCACGATCGGCTTGAGACTGCCGCACCGATCCCACAGCGCCTGCGTCAGCGCAATATGCCCCTCGATCAGGATATGCGGCCGCAGTCGTTCCAAGATGAGCCCGTGACTTCCCCCGGCGCCCGGCCCGGAAACCGCTGCGCACCTTACCCCCCGAATTGGAAGACGGACTCGAAGAACCGGCACAACTAAGCTGGTCCGGCCTTCCGGATGCGCAGACTTGTAAGTTGGTCCGAAGATGATGGCAACAGGCCCAAGGAAAGATGCGGCTTGATCGCGAGACGCGTCGACAATTTCCTCATTTCCACGAAGCATGAATAGGCGCAGGGATCGCTCGTTCGGGACAGCCTTCAGCTCGCATCTCGTTTGCGGTTTATATCGGATAAAGTCGGACCAGCTCCTTTAATGGCAGGACAGGACTTCGGCGGGGTTCGGGGCCTGCGCTTCGTCGCGCCGCTCGGGGCGGTTCGACTCCGACGCGAGGGCGGGGGCCGCCGTGCCGGCGGCGGGACCGCCGCTGCGACTCGCGGTTCGGCTGTCGGATTCGCGCTCCCCGAAAACGGCCCAAAAAGGGCTCCTGCAAATATATTTTTTCGACTTCTTCCCCACGATTTGCAGGATTTGAAATCCTATTTTTTCGCGGCCAAGTGGTTGGCGGCGTTTGCGGATTTGCGAATAGTATAGGACTTTGATTTCGCACAACTTTTTGCTTGACAGCGTGACGCTGGTTTGGTACAAAACCAGTACAGTTGGGAGAGTTGGGGGCCGGGCCGGAGCGAGAGCTTTCCGGCCCTTTTGATTCCCGGCCTGATGCGCGCGTCAGCGGACCATCCGCGCGCTCGACCCCCTCACCCCGACATTCTCCCCGACGGGGAGAGGGCATCGAGGCCGCCGTCCTCCGGCGCGCGGTCCCTTTCCTTGGCGGTGCCGGATCTCTGCCTCGGGGGGGCGTCGACGGGCTCAGGGCGGCCGAGCCCGGGGCAGGCCAAGCTCATATGAATGAGTTCATGGGTCCCGGATCGCGTCCGGGATGACGCTTTTTCGACCGGGCCGGCGCGTGAGCGCCCGCCCTTTTCTTGCGGAAAGGAGAGTGGGAAATGAAAAAGCGGAAGGGCCGTGCAGCGCGGCCCGGGGCGGGCGGCACCGGGCGGGGCTCGCGCCCGCTCAGGATCGTACCCAACAAGAACCGCCGCCTCCAGGTCGCGCCGACGTCGCGGAAATTGTTCGGCGCGGAGGCGAAGAGCGAGTTTCTCGAATGGTTCGCGGCGACCTGCAATATCAGCCTTTCGGCGCGCAAATGCGGCTTTCATTACCGGACCGTGATCCGCCACTGGCGCGAGGAACCCGGCTTCGCCGCCGATTGCGATGCGGCGCTGGCGATCGGCTATCGGCGGCTGGAGGCGCTCGTGCTGCAGGCGGCGGAAGCGGCGCTGAGCCCGGCGGGGCCGGCGGCGCTCGACGGGGACCGCGAGGCGCCGGCCGAGACCTTCAAGATGGACCCGATGCTCGCCCTGCAATTGATCCGCGAGCATGGCCGCGGGCTCGCCGGGGCGGCCGGGGGATCGGGGCCGGGCGGCAAGCCGGGAAGGGCGCCGATCGTGGCGAGCGTAAGCGAGGTCCATGACGCGCTGGTGAAAAGGCTGCACGCGTTCGGGATCCGGGTCGAGGCGGAGGAGCGGGCGGCACGGGGCGAGGCGGCGGCGGACGCCGCCGAAGCGGCCCCGCCACCCCCCTCCCCCGGGAATCCGGGGGAGGAAGAGGCCCCTCCACCGCGCGATGCGCGGTCCCCCTCCCCTGCGAATGCAGGGGAGGATGAGGCCCCTCCACCGCGCGATGCGCGGTCCCCCTCCCCTGCGAATGCAGGGGAGGATCAGGCCCCACCACCGCGCGATGCGCGGTCCCCCTCCCCTGCGAATGCAGGGGAGGATCAGGGGGACGGCGGGTGAGCCGGGCAGGGGCGGGGCCGAGCGAGGCCGACGTGGTCCGGCTGCTGCGGCGGCTCGCCGGGCTCGACGAGGCGGGGCTCGATCGCTTCCTCAAGGGGCTGACCGGGCCGGTCCAGCGCTTCCTCTACGAGCTCTGGGCGTGGCAGGCGCATGGCGGCCAGGGGGAGCCGCCGGGCCGGTGGCGGCAGTGGCTGCTCCAGGCCGGGCGCGGCTTCGGCAAGACCAGGGCCGGGGCGGAATGGGTCCGGCGCCGGGCGCGCGAGGCGCCGGGGGCGCGGATCGCTCTGGTCTCGGCGTCGATCGACGAGGCGATCCGGGTGATGATCGAGGGGCCGAGCGGGCTGCTCGCGACCGCGCGGACCGGGGAAGAGCCGCTGCTGGCGGGTCGAGCGACAAGCGCTTATTTCTTCGCCGGCGGCGCCCGCGCCTTCCTCTATTCGGGCGGCGAAGCCGTCGCGGCTGCGCGGCGCCGAGCACGATTTCGCCTGGTGCGACGAGCTCGCCAAATGGGCGAGGCCCGACAAGACCTGGGACATGCTCAGGCTCGGGCTGAGGCGGGGCGAGCGGCCGCGCGCCGTGGTGACGACGACGCCGCGGCCGATCGCCCTGGTGAGGAGGATCGTCGGGCTCAGCGGGACGATCGTGACCCGCGGGCGGACGATCGAGAACGTCCACCTGTCGGACGATTATATCGAGGCGGTCGAGGAGGCCTATGGCGGGACGAGCCTCGGCCGGCAGGAGCTCGACGGCGAGATGCTCGAGAATCCGGAGGGGGCGCTGTGGCCGCGCGAATTGATCGAGGGGAGCAGGGCGGAGGCGGGCGACCGTCCGCTCGAGCGGATCGTCGTCGGGGTCGACCCGCCGGCGGGCGTCGACGGCGATGCCTGCGGGATCGTGGTCTGCGCGGTGGGCGAGGATGAGGTCGGCTATGTGCTCGCCGATCTGAGCGCCGAGGGCCTGTCGCCGGAGGGCTGGGCGCGCAAGGTGGCGGCGGCGGCCGAGGCGTGGCGCGCCCACCTCGTCGTCGCCGAGGCGAACAATGGCGGCAAGATGGTCGAGGCGGTGCTGCGCGGCGCCGACGTTTCGCTGCCGATCTTCCTCGTCCATGCCAGCGAAGGCAAGGCGGCGCGGGCCGAGCCGGTCGCCGCCTTGTTCGAGAGCGGCCGGGCCAAGCTGGCCGGGCGCTTCCCGGCGCTCGAGGACGAGCTCGCCGGGCTTGAGCCGGGGCGGCGCCTATCAGGGCCCCGGGCGAAGCCCCGACCGCGCCGACGCGATGGTCTGGGCGCTGACCGAGCTGATGCTCGGCAGGGGGTCGAGGGGGCCGCGCATCCGCGGGCTCTAGGCTGAATCGACATTCAGCTTCACGTCATTCCCGCGAAAGCGGGAATCCAGCTTCTTCAACAGCTTAAGAAAGCTGGACCCCATTGAACAGGTGCGGAGTGCCCCGCACTCCGCAGTCATGTCCGGGGGACATGACGGACCTGTTCAATTTCGCGGGGGTGACGGAAAAGGAAAAACTCACGCTGCACAAAGGGCATCGGCCGAATGTCGATTCAGCCTAGTCGCTCTTCGTCTTGCCGCCGCTCTTGCCGCCGCTGGCCTTGCCCTTGGCATCGGTCGTGCTCGCGGTGCGGCGGCGGGCGAGCGGGATGGCGGCGGCGGCGACCACTCCGGCGGCGACTGCGGCGCCGGCGGCGATCGCGGTCTTCGGGTTGTCGCGGGCGAGCTCGGCGAGGCCGGCGACGCGCTCGGAGAAGCTGCGTCCGGTCTCGGCTTCGGTCTCGGTCTCGGCGGCGGGGCCGGCATGGGGGATGGCGCTGTTGGGAATGTTCGACATGAAGGGGCTCCGTGCTTGGGGATGAACGCGTAGGGGCAACGACGCGGCGGCAGGCGCGGTTCCCCGGCGGCGGCGAATCGGCGCTGGCGCAAGGCGGGCGGCGGCGCTCGCTCGCCGCGGCGGGTGATCGGGCGGAAATCACCCGTCCGGGTGATGGCCCGGCCCGCCTGCTCCGGGGTAAGCCGGCCGCGACACATGAAGGGAGCATAGAGCGATGACTTTCCAGCAGGCCGGAACGCCGGTGGCATTCCTCTACGTCGGCGAGCGCGAGCGGGCGCTCGGCTTCTACCGCGACTCGCTCGGCCTCGCCTTGCGAAGCGCCGATGCGCATGGCGACTTCATCGACCTGGGCGGCGCCTTGCTCCGGATGACCGTGATGCCCGGCCACAAGCCCGGCCCCCACCCGGTGCTCGGCTGGAACGTCGAGGATATCGGCGCGGCGGCCGCGGCGCTTCGCGAGCGCGGCATCGCCTTCACCGTCTTCGAGGGCATGGGCCAGGACGGGCTCGGCATCTGGACCTCGCCCGACGGCGCGAGCAAGGTCGCCTTCTTCGCCGACCCCGACGGCAACGTGCTGACCCTGTCGCAGGGGTGAGGCGGGCGCGCGCGCGGGGATCTGGGGGACAGTCACCGGTGACTGTCCCTGGTGACTGTCCCCGGAGTGAGGCTAGGATGGCCGCGTGAGCCCCGCGCCGCCCGCCCCCATGATTCTGGTCGACGCCGATGCCTGCCCGGTCAAGGACGAGGTCTACAAGGTCGCCTGGCGGCACGGCGTGCCGGTCAGGATCGTCAGCAATCCAGCGCATCCGGGTGCCGGACCATCCGCTGATCGAGCGGGTGACGGTGTCGGACGCGTTCGACGCGGCCGACGACTGGATCGCCGAGCGCGGCCGGGCCGGGGGCGGTGGTGGTGACCGGCGACATCCTGCTCGCCGACCGCTGCCTCAAGGCGGGCGCGGCGGCGGTGATCGCGCCGAACGGCAGGGCCTTCACCGACGCCTCGATCGGCGCCGCGATCGCGACCCGGGCGATCATGGCCGATCTGCGCGCCGGCGCGGACGGTATCAAGAGCGGGCCGGCGCCGTTCGCCAAGGCCGACCGCTCGCGCTTCCTCTCGGCGCTCGACGAGGCGCTGGTCAGGGCGAAGCGGGGCTAGTCCCGGCGCTTTACGGCGCCCGCCTCGGCGGCTCGGGGGCGAAGCGCCAGAGCGGGCCGCCGCTGCATTTGACTCCGGCGAGGGTGGCGGTTTCGCCCGAATCGAGAGCGGCGAGCAGGCGCTGGACGGCCTCGCCGCGCGGCGCTTCGCCCGGGACGAGCGCGGCGAGGACGTGAAGCAGCAGTCGGCGGCGGAGCTCGGCCGGAATGCCGGCGGGGTCGAGAGCGAGGCCGCCGGGAACGGCGCGATCCGCTCCTCGGCGAGGCGCCCGGCGGCCCAGTCGAGCGCGGCGTCGGCCTCGGCCAGAGCGGCGGCGCTGCGGGCGAGCGGGACCGGATCGATCCAGCCGGCCGCGGCGAGCCGCTTGCGCAGCCGGGCGCGGTCGAAGCGGTCGTCGTCGTTGCTCGGATCCGCGACCGGGACGAGGCCGGCCGCGGCGACGATCGCGGCGAGCTCGGCGCGGCGCCAGCCGAGCAAGGGACGGGCGACGGCGAGGCCGGCGATCCCGGTGGCGGCGCGGATGGCGGCGAGGCCGGAGAGGCCGGCGCCGCGATCGAGCCGCATCAACAATGTTTCGGCCTGGTCGTCGGCATGGTGGCCGGTGAGGAGGAGGGCGATGCCGGCTTCGGCGGCCCAGCGGGCGAGCAGGCGGTAGCGAAGCGCCCGGGCGGCGGACTGGAGATTGCCGGCGACGGCGATGTCGGCGGTCAGCACGATGTGGGGCAGGCCGAGGCGGGCGCAGAGTTCGGCGACGAACCCCGCTTCGCCGGCGCTTTCGGGGCGCAGGCGGTGATCGACGGTGGCGGCGGCGACCTCGCCCGGGAAGGCGGCTGAGGCGAGGAGAAGCAGCGCCAGGCTGTCGGGGCCGCCGGAGACGGCGATTCCGAGCCTGCCGGGCGCGGCGCCGGCGAGCGCTTCGAGGCCGGCCCGGAAGCGGGCGACGAAAGCGGGCGCGGGCGGCGGAACCGTCATCGCTCGAACTTAGCGCGGGCGGCGCAGAATTCGAAGCGGAGGCTCTCGCTTCCTGATTCGAGCCGTGTTACGCTGGCTTCGCGCGGTGCCGTCGGAATGGCTGCTGAGGTGCCCCGCATGGCTGCGATTGCGAGGGGAGAGACCGCCATGAAGGCGACGCGCAAGCTCAATCGACGTTCATTCCTTGGGAAAGTGGCGGGCGGCGTCGCCGCCGGCGGCGCCCTGATCATGGTCGCCGGCGACGCGGAGGCGATGCAGGGCTGCAGCGATTCCGACAGCGGCCCGAATTCGGATCCGGGCGGGCGCGGCCGGAGCTGCGGCCGAACCAGCGGCTGCTCCGATTCGGACAGCGGGCCCAATGCCGATTCGGGCGGCAACGGCCGCAGCTGCGGGCGCGGGCGCGGAACGGGCAGTCACCGATTCCGACCGCGGCCCCAATCGCGACCCGGCCGGCGACGGCCGCGGCGCTCGCCGGTGCAGCGACAGCGATTCGGGCCCGAACGCCGACGTGGCCGGCCGCGGCCGAAGCTGCGGCGGACGGCGCCATACCGGAGTCACCGACAGCGACAGCGGCCGCTTCTCCGACGCGCCCAATTACGGCCGGGGCAATCCGCGCTGCAGCGATTCGGACAGCGGCAGCTATGGCGATCCGGGCGGCCGCGGGCGGCGCTGCCGCTAAAGCGGCGTGACTCGCGGGCTGAACCGGCGCTCCTTCCTCGCTCGAGTCGCCGGCGGCATTGCCGCGGGCGGCTCGCTCGCTTTGGTGACCGGCGGGGCGAGCGCCGCTCAGGAGACCGACTCCGACAGCGGCGCCAAGGCCGACCCGGCCGGGCGCGGGCGCGGGCGGACCGGGGAGAATGACGGCGATCCGACCGATCCGGCCGGCTATGGCCGCCCGCGCAGCGGCTGCACCGACAGCGACGGCGGCGCCAATTCGGACCCGGCCGGGCGCGGGCGCTGCCCGACCGGGGAGAGCGACGGCGATCCGACCGATCCGGCCGGCGGCGGGCGGCCGCGCAGCGGGATCAGCGACGGCGACGGCGGGCCCGGCTCCGACCCGGCCGGACGCGGCCGAGGCTCGGGGCGCTGCAGCGATCGGGACAGAGGGCAATCGGGCGACCCGGCGGGGCGCGGGCGGCGCTGCGTGAGGCGCTAGGTGGCAGGAGGGGACACGTACTTTTTCGCGAAAAAGTACGTGTCCCCTTTCAGCGGAAGCGAAGAAGGAGAGGGCTTCGACAAGCTCAGCCCGAACGGTTGAGGCTATTCGAACCGTCGGGCTATCCGCACCGTCGGGCTATCCGCACCGTCCGGCTATCCGGATGGGCGGGGGATCAGTCGGCCAGCGCCATGCAGTCGCGCCTGGGAGCGATCATCGGCGCGCCGCTGATCTTCGAGGCGCTCGGCCAGGGGCGGTGACGGGCGCGGTAGGCGTCGAGGATGGCGTAGAGCAAGGCGGGCGCCCGCTCGAGCGCCTCGGCGCGGCGGCGGGCGACGAGGACGAGCTCGGGCACGTCGGGCAGGGTCAGCATGACCGCGTCGCCCTCGCGCTCGACCCTGGCCGGATAAGCCACCATCGCACCATTTCCCTGTGCCTGCCGGCTCCCCAACGCGCCGATCCGGGTTAGGGTCCCTCAACGGGGCCGCGTGAGATTGAAGCTTCGCCGGGGAACAAGACGATTCTAGTTCGCCGCGCAGCGCGCGTCGGTGCGCGCCTGGGGCAGGCGGGTGCGGATGAAGTCGCGCATGTTGGGATAGACCAAAGCGAGCTCGTCATAGACCCGGCAGGCCTCGGTGCGGCGATTGAGGCGGGTCAGCGCGACCCCGAGATAATAGAGGCTGTCGGCGGCGCGCTCGCCGCGCGGATTGTCCTGATAATTGGCGAGCAGGATGCGGGCCGCGGTGGCGGGCTTGTTGTCGTCGAGAAAGGCGCGGCCCTGGAGGTTGCGCATCCAGCTCGTCCAGCGGCTGTTCGGATGGCGGGTGGCGGCCGTGTCGAGCGCCGCCTGCGCTTCGCCGTAGCGGCGCTGGTCCCAGAGCCGGAAGCCGGCATTATAGGCTTCTTCGGCGGCGTCGGCCGGCGCCGCCGGGGCCGGGCGCGGCTCGGCCGCCGGCGGCTCCTCGGCGTCCGGCGCGGGGCGCACGGCCGGCGGCGGCGGCGCGACGGCGGGCGCCTCGATCCGCTCGAGCCGCTGGGTGAGATCGGCGCGCAGCCGGGCGATCTGCTCCTCGATCTGGCGGGTGCGGAAGCCCTGCTCCTCGACCTGGCCGGTCAGCGTGCGCAGCTGCGCCTCGAGAGCGTCGACCCGAGCGTTGAGGCTCGACACGGCGTCGCCGCCGGGCGCGCCGGGCCGGGCGCCGGGGGCCTCGGCGCCGATCTCCGGCTCGACGAACTGGGCATTGCCGCCCGGGAAGACCCGGCGCTGGACGGCGCGCAGCTGCTGCTCGATCCGGTCGAGCCGGCGGTCGACCGGCTCGGCCCGCTGGGCGGACGCCGGCGCCGCCGCCGCGGCGATGAGAAGGAGGCCGAGAAGATGGAAGCGCATGATATCCCCCGCGAGCTGCCGGCGGCGATGATATTGGAGGATCGCGCCTGTCGCCAGCCTTAAGCGACCGGACGAAGGGCTTCGCCGGAGCATTTCTCTGCCCGACCCTCTCCCGTCATTCCAGCGTAAGCTGGAATCCCTTTGCCTTTAAAGAAGTGAGATTCCAGCTTTCGCTGGAATGACGGTGATCCGATGAACTCGGTTATCGCGCAGGCGGTGCCGGCGCGGGCCGGGCCCGCGCAGCGAGGTCCTCGGCGAGCAGGCTGACATTGTCGACGGTGCGCTCCTCGGGCTCGAGCGGGCCGAGATCGCGGCCGCCGACCGAGGCGCGAAGCAGCTGCGGGCGGCCGGTGCGGATCGACCGGACGCTGGGCGGTGGCCGGCACGGCGAAGCTCTGGCCGGCGGTGAGGCTGCCCGAGAAGAGCTGGGCGCCGCCGTCGGTGACTGCGCAGCCAGACCTCGCCGGTGGCGGTGAGCGTGACCGGCTGGCCGGCGGCGGCCTGGGGCTGGAGCGGTTGCGGCGCGGCGGCCGGGGCGCCGGCCGGCGGCGCTTGCGCGACCGGCGCGTCGAGATCCGGGACGTCGTCGCCGCCGAGCGTGCTGAACCAGATGAAATAGACCGCGATCAGGACGGCGGCGAAGAGCGCGGCGAACAAGGCGATCGAGCGCGGCGGCACCCGCGACGGATCGGCCGGCTCGTAATATTCGGGCGCGGGCGCGCGGGTGCGGACGGCGCCGCCGATCCGCTCGCGCAACTCGCGCGCGATCTCGGCGCCGTCGAGGCCGACCGCGTTGGCGTAATTGCGGGCGAAGCCGACCGCATAGGTCGGCGCGGGCAGCGCGTCCCACTCCTCGCGCTCGATATTCTGGAGATGGCGGATCGGAATCCGGGTCTGGCTGGCGATCTCGTCGAGGCTCATGCCCCTTCGCCTCGCGCGCGCGCATCAGCCGCTCGCCGATCGAGACGATTCTCGGCTCCGGCCTCCTCGTGCTCGATCATCAGACGCCTTTCCACTTCGCCGCGCTTCTCGTCAGACGCAGCGCAGCGCAACTGTCAACCGAGACGCCGCCTGCGTCGACCGCTCAGCCATCGACACGCCCTGTTTTTCGGCCCAGTGCGCGAGCGCGGCGCGCATATCGTCGGGCGGGGCTGCGCGAGCAGCCGGTCGAGCGCCGCCGTCGCCGCCCTGGCGTCGAGCGAGCGGATCATCGCCTTGATCGGGCCGACCGCGACCGGGGTGATCGAGAGGCGGCGGAGGCCGATGCCGATCAGCGCCATCGCCTCCAGCGTTCGGCCGCCCATCTCGCCGCAGACGCCGAGCGGGACGCCGTGCCTTGTCGGCGGCGCGGACGATCCGGCGCAGGAAGCGCAGGATCGCCGGCGACAGCCAGTCGTAGCGCTCGGCGAGGCGCGGATTGGAGCGGTCGGCGGCGAACAGGAACTGGGTCAGATCGTTGGTGCCGATCGACAGGAAATCGAGCCTGGGCAGCAGGATGTCGAGCATCTCGGCGAGCGACGGCACTTCGAGCATCGCGCCGTAGAGGATCCGGCGCGGCAGCTTCTTGCCTGCGCTCGGCGAGCCAGGCCTTCTGCTCCTCGACCAGCGCCTTGGCCGCGTCGAACTCCCAGGGCTCGGAGACCATCGGGAACATGATCTGGAGCTCGCGGCCGGCCGCCGCCTCGAGCAAGGCGCGGGCCTGCGCCTTCATCAGGCCGTCGCGGTCGAGCGCGAGGCGAAGCGCGCGCCAGCCCATCGCCGGATTCTCCTCATGCTCCGGGCTGGTGTCGAGATAGGGCAGGCTCTTGTCGCCGCCGACGTCGACGGTGCGGAAGACGACCGGCTTGTCGCCGGCGGCGTCGAGCACCGCGCGGTAGAGCCGCTGCTGGCTCTCGCGGCGCGGCAGCGTCGCCGAGACGAGGAACTGGAATTCGGTGCGGAACAGGCCGATGCCGTCGGCGCCGGTGGCGGACGAGCGCGGCGACGTCGTCGCGCAGGCCGGCATTGACCATCACCGCGATGCGGACGCCGTCCTTGGTCACCGCCGGCTTGTCCTTGACCGCGGCATATTCGGCGCGGCGCTTCTGGGTGACCGCGAACTTGGTGTCGAACGCCTCCTCGATCGCCGGGCTCGGGCGGACGAGCGCGCTCGCCTCGGCGCCGTCGAGCAGGACGAGGTCGCCCTCCGCGATCGACCGGCGGACGTTGCGCGATCCGGCCGACCATCGGCACGCCCATCGCGCGGGCGACGATGGTGACATGGGCGGTCAGCGAGCCCTCCTCGAGGATCACGCCCTTCAGCTTGCGCCGGTCATATTCGAGCAATTCGGCCGGGCCGAGATTGCGCGCGATCAGGATCGCGTCGGCGCGGCATGCCGGCCTGGGCGGCGGTGCCGAGCTGGCCGGAGACGATCCGCAGCAGCCGGTTCGACGAGATCGTCGAGGTCGTGCATCCGATCCTGCGAGCAGGGCGTCGTCGATCTGGCGCATGCGCTGCTGCATGCGCTGGCGGACGCGCTCGATCGCCGCCTCGGCGGTGAGGCCGGAATCGATCGCCTCGTTGATCCGCCGCGACCAGCCCTCGTCATAGGCGAACATCTTGTAGGTCTCGAGCACCTCCTGATGCTCGCCGACATTGCCGAACTCGGCCTGGCCCATCATCGCGTCGATCTGCTCGCGCATCCTGGCGAAGGCCGAATAGACGCGGCGGCGCTCGGCCTCGGTGTCCTCGGCGACGGTATGCTCGATCAGCACGCGCGGCTGGTGGTAGACGGCGTGGCCCTTGGCCATGCCGACGACCAGCTTGAGGCCGGCGAGGCGCGCCGTGCCGGCGTCGCGGCTGCCGGCGCCGGCGCGCGTCCGCCTTGTCGGCGAGGCCGGCATTGGCGATCAGCTCGGAAAGCACCATGGCGACGGTCTGCAGCGCCTCGATCTCGAGCTCGTCATAGGCGCGCGGATCGGCATGCTGGACGGCGAGCACGCCGATCGCCCGCTCCTTGCGGATGATCGGCACGCCGGCGAAGCTGTGGAACATTTCCTCGCCGGTCTCGGGCCGGTAGGCGAATTCGGGATGGCTCGCGGCCTCGGCGAGGTTGAGGATCGCCGCGTCCTTGGCGATGGTGCCGACCAGGCCCTCGCCGAGCGCGAGCCTGGTGACGTGGACCGCGCTCCTGGTTGAGGCCGATCGTGGCGAACAATTCGAGCACGCCGTCGCGCAGCAGATAGATCGAGCAGACCTCGCTCGCCATCGCCTCGGCGATGATCTTGACCACCTTGTTGAGCTTGGCCTGCGCGCCGAGCTTCGACGCCATCACGTCGTGCAGCCCGGTCAGGATCTCGCGGGCGGAGGTGGCGGACTGGGTCGGCATGTGCCGCGCGCTATCAGAAAGCGCCGGGGGTTTCCAATCGCCTCGACCATGGCGAGAGCCTGATTCACGCCTTACGCCGAAACGCCATGGGCGTTTCGTCTTAAGACGATCAGGCTCTGGGCGGCAGGCCGACGCCGCCGACCGGTTCGGTCTCGGTGCCGCTGTCGAAGCCGGCGATGAGCGGGCGGGCGCGGGCGATGGCGGCCTGGACCGCGGGGCAGCCGGAGCGAGGCGCGGTGGCTGTCCCGGCTGTCCCAGACCTCGGTGATCCAGATCGCGTCGGCGTCCGCCGGGTCTTTGGCGACGACGTAGGAGAGGCAGCCGGGCATCGCCGCCGGTGCCTTCGAGCAGGATCGCGATCAGCGCGTCGCGCCGGCCGGGCTGGCGCGCGCATCCTGCCGATCAGGCCGTGCATGGCGCCGCTGCCCTGGTCGAGCGCCCCAGACGGCGTTGTCGCCAGAGCCAGGCTGCCGGCGACGAACGCTCTGCGGCCGAGCGCGATCATTGTCGACCAGGCCCGAAGATGGCTGCGTCTGCCAATTCGAAATCGTGAAGCAATTTGACCTCCGGGTAGATGCTGACGGCCTTGGCCAGAAACTTCGCGTCGCAGGTCGCCAATGGACAGGACAGCTCCATGGCGAGCGCCAGATAGATGCAGTCTTTCAGCGGATGACCGAGAGCGATGGCAAGCTTGCCCGCCTCATACAGGCGGCGCTGCGTGACACGGTGAGGCCGGACCAAATGGTCGCTCCAGGCGACGATCCATTTTTCGAGCGCCTTCAGCGCGTCCGGCGCGATTTCCTTTTTAGCATTCGCGCGCGCTACGATTGCTGCCGCCACCTCGGTGAAAAGCAAATCCGGACCGCATACGCTTCGATCTGTGTGATAGCAGGAAGCGAAGCGCATCGCGCGTGTCCGTTTCCCATAACATCCATTTCGCCGCGAGGCTGGCATCGACGACGACGATCATCCGTCGCGCCGCATCTCCCTAATTAATTCAGTGCTGTCGGGAAGGAAGCCGTGCTTTGCGACCATCCGATCGTGGAAATCCAGCAAGTCCTCGACAATGGCGGGCAGGTTACGCGTCCGATCGTCGAGCAATTGGCGCGCCTCTGCCTCCAGCGAGCGGTTATTGGCGCGCGCGCGTTGCTTGAGCCGGTCGTATACCTCGTCGTCGAGCTGCCTGATGGTCAGTGTGGCCATGATTGCCTCCAGCCGCCTCATAGCGGCTTTGCATGCATAATGCTAGCAAGTTAGGCCGAGCGCCGCTCCAGCGCGTGCGCGGCCTCGTCGACGAGCTGGGCGAGGATGGCGGCGACGGGCGCTTCGTCCTTGACCATGCCGACCGACTGGCCGGCCATCACCGAGCCGGTCTCGACGTCGCCGTCGATCACCGCGCGGCGGAGAGCGCCCGCCCAATAATGCTCGATCTGGAGCTGCGCCTCGATCATCTCGACCTTGCCCTCGTCGAGCAACTGGGCGACCTCGCGCTGCTTGGCGGCGAAGCTCTCCATCTCGCGATTCTTGAGCGCGCGGACCGGGATGACCGGCAGGCGCGGGTCGATCTGGACCGAGGTGATCGCGTCGCGGGCCGAGGCGCGGATGAACGCCTTCTTGAAATTGGGGTGGGCGATGCATTCGTGTGGCGCAGACGAAGCGGGTGCCGAGCTGGACCCCGACCGCGCCCATTTCGAGATAGCCGGCGATCAGGCCGCCATGGCCGATGCCGCCGGCGACGAAGATCGGCACCTCGGCCGAGAGCGGCGGCAATATCTCCTGGGCGAGCACCGAGGTCGAGACCGGGCCGATATGGCCGCCCGCCTCCATCCCCTCGATCACCAGCGCGTCGACGCCCGAGCGGATCAGCTTCTTCGCCAGCGCGAACGCCGGAGCGAAGCAGATCAATTTGGCGCCATTGCCCTTGATCCGATCGATCGCGCCGGGCGGCGGCAGCCCGCCGGCGAGGACGACATGGCTCACCTCGTGCTTCGCGCAGACGTCGATCAGATCGGAGATCATCGGGTGCATGGTGATCAGATTGACGCCGAACGGCTTCGACGGTCCGCTTCTTCGTCTCGGCGATCTCGGTGTCGAGCAGATCGGGGGTCATCGCGCCGCAGGCGATGACGCCGAACGCGCCGGCGTTGGAGAGCGCGGAGACGAGGTTGCGCTCCGAGATCCAGCTCATCGCGCCGCCGAGGATGGCGACCTCGCAGCCGAGGAAATCGGTGCCGCGCTTCATCAGCCGGGCGAGGCGGTCGTGGCCGATGGTGGAAGTGGCGTCGTTCATGCGGTTACCGTCATTCCAGCGAAAGCTGGAATCCCTTTGCCTGTTAAGGCAGTGAGATTCCAGCTTTCGCTGGAATGACGAGGGGAGTTGTCCGACGCGGGTCCTCAAGCGGCATCCTCCGCATCGAGCCCGAAGGCCGTGTGCAGGACGCGGACCGCGAGCTCGGTATAATCCTCCGGGATCAGCACCGAGACCTTGATCTCCGAAGTGGCGATGGCGAGGATGTCGATCCTGCGCGTCGGCCAGGGTCGCGAACATCCTGGCGGCGAGCGCCGGATCGGAGCGGATGCCGACGCCGACGATCGAGACCTTGCAGACGTCGGTGTCGGTCGGCGAGCTCGTCATAGCCGATCGCCTCCTGCGCCTTTTCGAGGATATCGGCGGCCTGCGCCAGCGTCGCCGCGGGGACGGTGAAGGTGAGGTCGGTGCCGGCGACGCCCTGAACGATCATGTCGTAATTGATCCCCGCCTTCGGCGAGCGGGCCGAAGATGGCGGCGGCCGTGCCGGGCGCGATCGGGCAGGCCCGAAAGCGTGATCCGCGCCTCGTTCTTGTCATAGGCGATGCCGGTGATCAGTTGTCGTTCCATGGCATAATCCTCAAGCGCGTCCTCGCGCACGATCAGCGTGCCCGGGCCGGTCCTCGAACGAGGACAGGACCTGCAGCGGCAGATTGTAGCGCATGGCGAGGCCGACCGGCGCGTCTGCAGCACCTTGGCGCCGACGCTGGCGAGCTCCAGCATCTCCTCATAGGTGACGACCGGCGAGCTTGCGCGCGCGCGGCACGATGCGCGGATCGGTCGTGTAGACGCCGTCGACGTCGGTGTAGATGTCGCAGCGGTCGGCCTTCATCGCCGCGGCGAGCGCGACCGCCGACGTGTCGGAGCCGCCGCGGCCCAGAGTGGCGATGCCGCCGTCGGCGGCGACGCCCTGGAAGCCGGGGATGATGGCGATGCCCCGTTCGTCGAACACGCGTTCGAGCACGTCGACGTCGATCCCCTCGATCAGGCCGGCGGCGTGGCCCGAGGCGCGGATCGGCAGCTGCCAGCCCATGTAGGAGCGGGCGTTGAGCCCCATGCCCTGGAGGGTGATGGCGAGCAGGCCGCTGGTGACCTGCTCGCCGCTGGCGACCACGACGTCATATTCGCGCGGGTCGTAGATCGAGGCGGCCTCGCGGCAGAACTGGATCAGCCGGTCGGTCTCGCCGGCCATCGCCGAGACGACGACGGCGACCTGGTTGCCGCGCTCCGGCCTCGCGCTTCACCAGCCCGGCGACATGGCGGATGCGCTCGCTCCCCGCCATCGACGTGCCGCCGAACTTCATCACGATGCGAGGCATGGGGCTCGTTTGGGTTGGAAACACGTGGATTAGTGCGCCAGCGTTGATAGAAAGCGGACATGGCGAAAGCAAGTAACGCCGCTTCGGGGGCGAAGTCGGCAGTCCTCGCGGCAGAATCGAGGCCCTTCGGCCGTTCTTTGGCCGATTTCGGAGAGCTGTCGAGCGCGGAAGCGAGACTGCTTGCCGATAGCAGATTGGGCGAATCCACCCTCTTGGGCGAGGACCTGCCTGATCAGGTCTCGGAGGAAAACAAGGTGCGTGGCGCCTTCCTCCGGTTCTTGGCTCTAGGCGGCGATCGAGCCTCCCCCGTTCACGAAAAAGGGATTCAGCTTCGCGGCGCCTATGTCGAGGGCGATCTTGATCTAGAGGCCTGTCAGAATTGTCGGCCGCTATGGTTGTGGTCCTGCCGTTTCGATGGGCAGATCATTGCCCGCAATGCGGAGCTCGTTGGCATTTCCTTGGACGGAAGCGAAGTTTTCGGCATCTCCGCCGACCGCCTGCGCTGCGCCGGCAGCTTTTTCATGCGCAACGGTTTCGTCTGCAGGGGCCTCGTGCGCCTAGCAGGCGCTGAAATCGGCGGCGATCTCGATTGTGGCAGGAGTTCATTCGTAAACCCGGCAACAAAAGCACTCCTCGCTGATCAAATGAGCGTCAAAGGTGCGTTCCAATGGATCGATATCGCCGAATTATCGGGAACGATCGATCTCACATCAGCGAGCGTGGCGTCATTGATTGACGACCTCGACAGCTGGAAGAAGGCAGATGATATCGTCTTGAACGGGTTTTGCTATGACAGGATCGCCGGCAGCCGAGCTCCAACTGACGCTGATACAAGGATTGAGTGGCTCAAGCTCCAGAAGCCTTCGAAATATGGCTCAATCTTCTGGCCGCAGCCTTGGGAGCACCTCGTCAAGGTGCTGCGCGACATGGGGCATACGGAAGACGCCAAGCGAGTCGCAATCGGCAAACAGCAGGCGTTGCGCGACACCGGCTTGATCGGGCAACGGCTTGTCGAGGGTCAGCCGCGCTGGCGGCGGTTGAAGAACCGGGCTCTCAATCTCGTGCATCGCGCCTTTCACCGCGTCTACGGAGCGCTGGCCGGCTTCGGCTATCGGCCGCTGAGGACGGTCGGATGGATGGCTCTCGTCTGGTTCCTGTGCGGACTTGCCTATTACGCGGCGGCCGCCGACGGGCTGGTTGGGCCAACCAATTCAGGAGTCTATGCCAATGCGCGCTACGAGCGATGTGGCGACGGCGGCCAGCCCGGGCGCGAGCATTGGACTCGATGCACAGCCATGCCGCCGGAATATACACCCTTTGATCCGCTGGTCTTTTCGCTCGACGTGATTCTCCCCTTGCTCGACCTCAAGCAGGAAACGGAATGGCGCCCGATCATGCACAGCGCCGGGGGCCGGGAACTGGTCCTGGGGCACGCGTTGCGCTTCCTGATGTGGTTTGAAATCCTCTTTGGCTGGGTCACCAGCCTGCTTCTCGTCTCGGTGCTGGGGCGTTTGGCTCAGAAGGACTGAAGGATGACCGCGACGATCGACCCACGCGAAGCCGCGCATTTCGGGGCGCTGGCGGCGGACTGGTGGGACCCGCACGGCAGCTCGGCGATGCTGCACAAACTCAATCCGGTGCGGCTGCGCTACATTCGCGACCGGATCGACGCCCATTGGGGGCTGGACGAGCATGAGCTGAAGCCGCTCAAGGGCCGGCGCGCCGCCGACGTCGGCTGCGGGGCGGGGCTGCTCGCCGAGCCGCTGGCGCGGCTCGGGGCCGCGGTGACCGGGATCGACGCGGCGCCCGAGAACGTCGCGGCGGCGCGGGCGCATGCGCTGGGGCAGGGGCTGGAGATCGACTATCGCGCCGGCGGGGCCGAGGCGATGGCGGGGCGGTTCGATCTGGTGACCTCGCTCGAGGTGGTCGAGCATGTCACCGAGCCGGCGGCGTTCGTGGCCGCCCTGGCGGCGGCGGTGGCGGAGGACGGGCTGCTGATCCTGTCGACTCCGAACCGCACGGCCTGGTCGCGGCTGGTGATGATCACGCTCGGCGAGGGGACGGGGCGGATCCCCAAAGGCACTCACGATTGGGACAAGTTCGTCAATCCGGACGAGCTTGGCGCGCTGGTGCGCGGCGCCGGGCTGGAGGTGGTGGACGTGACCGGGCTCGGCTGGTCGCCGACGCGCGGCTTCCAGCTGACCGACGATACCTCACTGAACTACCTGATGACGGCGCGACGCGGGTAACGCCGCCTCATTCGCAGGCGCATTTGCCCTTGGCCGTCATCGTCGCCTCATACTTATCGGCGGTCCCCGGCGAGGAGATCGGCTTGCTACTGCCCGTCATGCTCTCTTCGAAAAAGTGGCAGAAAGTGCCGCCCGCCTCACAGTGCTTGCCGAGGCACGCAAGTCCGGCCAATTCCCGCGCTGCTTTGAGCGCTTCCGCGACGGCCCCCTCGCTGGTTTCCGCTCGCTCGGTCGCCGACATCGTGACCTCTCCGCCGCAATCCTTGCTCGAGCGAACCGAAGTCCCGCCGGCGGCCTGCGTTTGACCTTTCTGTTCCATGACTGTTCTCCCCACAATCGGGACAGCACACTGAACCTCTGGCCAAGAGAATTCAAGAAAGTCGGAAGATATGATGCGGAAACATATAATAATCATCGGCTTACATGTGCTGATGCCGGAGTCCCGCCCGCGATGCGACCGGCACTTGTCTTTCCCTGTCCCGGCGGGTGAGCTTAGCGCGACTCGGCCGTTAGCCGGCTGATCAGCACGGCGGCGCGCTTGGCCTGGCGGGGGATTGTGTCGAGATCGACCCATTCGCCCATCGCATGGGCGTTGCCGCCGCCGGCGCCGAGGCCGCCCAGAGTGTCGACGTCGGCGGCGACGAAGCCCGAAATCGGCGGCGCCGCGGCGGGCGGGGTCGTATTCGGCCATTTCGGGCAGGCCGAGATCGCGATTGGCGGCGTTGAGGCGGGCGAGCAAGGCGCGGTTGCCTTCGGTCGGCGCCATCGGCGGATAGCCGTCCTCGGCGAAGACCAGCTCGGCGCCGGTGCGGGGCAGGTGCCGGCCGACGATCGCCTGCATGGCCGCGCGGACCCGCTGGTCCTGCTCGGCCGAGAGGGTGCGGATGTCGCCGCGCGCGATCGCGGTCTCGGCGACGATGTTGGTCTTGCCCGAGGCGGCGGCGCGAAACCCCGCTTCGTCGATCGTCGCCGGGGTGCCGCCGGCGATCACGCCGACATTGTAGGTGAGGTTGGGCTCGGGCAGCTCGCGGCGGAAGGCGTCGAGGATGCGCGCCATCTCGTAGATCGCGCCATAGCCGAGGCCCTCGCCGAACACGCCCGAGCTGTGGCCGGTGCGGCCCGAGGCGCGCAGGGTCCAGCTGGTCGAGCTGCGCCGGGCGATCGTGCCGAACTCGCGGCCGCCGTCGCGGGCGAGATTCTCGAATTCGAGCGCGTAATCGGCGGCGCGGCCGGCGGCGATCAGGTCGCGGCGGGCGACGGCGACCGGGGCGCCGGGGCGCTCCTCGTCGCCGGTCAGGACGATGGTGAGGTTGGCGTCGCGAAGCGTCCCCGCCGCCTGCATGGCGCGGAGCGCGGCGACGATGACGACGAGCCCGCCTTTGTCGTCGCCGATGCCGGGCCCGGTGGCGCGGTTGCCGGCGCGCGTCGAAGCGCTGGAACGGGCTGTCGGGCTCGAACACCGTGTCGAGATGGCCGATCAGGAGGACGTTGCGGCCGCGGCCGCGATGGGTGGCGACGATATGGCCGGCGCGGCCGGTCTCGCGCATGTCGACCCAGCGCACCTCGAAGCCGAGCGGCTCGAGCTCGGCGCGCATCATCTCGCCGACCGCGCGCGACGCCCTTCGAGGTTGAGAGTGCCGCTGTTCCGGTTGACCAGCCGCTCGAGCAGGGCGACGTGGCGGTCGGCCTCGCGGTCGACGGCGGCGGCCATCGCCCGCTCCTCGCGGGAGAGGCGGGCCTCGGCCGGGACGGCGAGGGCGAGGAGCAGCAAAGCAGAGGCAGCGCATATCCGCCAACTCCGTGTTCATGGATCCCGGGTCAAGCCCGGGATGACGAACTTAGAGCGGTGATGCGCGTTGCAACAGGAGAGGAGAGCAATCATGACCGATCCGCGCACGCCGAAGACCAGGGAAGCGCAGCTTCCCGACGCGCTCGACCAGCAGCCCGGCGATACGCCGGCCGAGCGGGGTTCGGAGGACGCGCAATTGCTCGCCGGCGCCGCCGCCCCCGAGGGCGACGTCGAGACTCCGGCGCTTCAGGCGAACGACTAGAGAGCGTCCTGACTTGATTGAATCTCGTCATGCCAGCGAAGGCTGGCATCCATGCGGTGCCGGCGATCGGCACAAACTCGGCATGGACCCCAGCCTTCGCTGGGGTGACGGTTCAATGTGAACGGTCCGTTTCAGGGACAGTCACCAGGGACAGTCACCGGTGACTGTCCCCAGCGCGGTCAGCGGCCGCCGCCGACGTTGAATTCGAAGAACAGGCCGAGCGCCGCCGGAGAACTGGTCGCGCGAGCCGAAGGCGCGGACGATCGGCGAATCGGCGGCGTCGCCGATCAGCCGGTCGTAGCCGGCATAGCCCTGGAGGCCCCAGTTGCGGCCGAGCTTGTGGGTGAGGCCGGCGACCGCGCCGATCGCGTAGAAGCCGCTATTCGGGTCGAAGGCGGCGAGGCCGGTGGCGCCGGCGACCGCGACGGGCACGCCGAAATAGGCGTCGTGATAGTCGTTGTCGGCCCAGCGCGCGCGCGGGCCGATCGAGAAGATGTAGTGTCGTCGTCGCGGACGACGAGATCGGCGCCGATATCGCCGATCAGGCCCTCATGGCCGCCGAGGCCCTGGCGGAGCTCGGCGCGGATGCGGAAATTGTCGGACGGGAAGATCTCGACGAAGCCGCCGACCTCGACGGTGAAGCCGACGTCGCCGACCGGGGCGCCGACATCGTCCTCGCTCGCGCTTGTTCTGGAAGCGGATCGCGGGCCCGAAATTGAACGCGCTGTCGCGGCCGAGGAAGCCGAAGCCGATGCCGTCGTCGGGCGCCTCGAACGGCATCGGCGTGCCCTCGCGGCGGAGGCCGAAGATCGGCAGCGGGTTGATGCCGTAGGTATCGGCGCCCGGATATTTGGGATAGGTCTGCGCGCCGGCGCCGACGGTGATCGTCTAGCCGCGCGCCTTCGCCGTCCTGGGCGGCGGCCGGCGCGGCGGCGAAGAGGGTGAGAGCGCGCGCCAGTCAAGGCAGCGAGGCGGAGCGTGCGATGGGCTTGGTCATGGTGCGCTGAACGGCCTTGCCGCGGAGATCGTTGCGGAGACGGGACAAAAAAGCGCGCGATGTGCCTTTGCGGTGACGCAATCTATTCGAACTCCAGGATCACCGCGTCGACGGCGAGGCTGTCGCCGGGCTTGGCGTTGACCGACTTGACCGTGCCGGCTTTCTCGGCGCGCAGGATATTCTCCATCTTCATCGCCTCGACCACGGCGAGCGGCTGGCCGGCCTCGACCTGGTCGCCTTCGCCGACATGGAGCGCGGTCAGCAGGCCGGGCATCGGGCAGATCAGAATTTGGAGAGATCGGGCGGGACCTTCTCGATCATGTGGCGCGAGAGCATCGCGACATGCTCGGGCAGGACGTCGGCGAGATGCGAGGCGCCGCGCGTCGTCAGCCGCCACTGGCGGCCCTGCCGCGCGATCTGGACGATGCGGGCGCGGCCGTCGATCGTGCCCTTGAACAGCGGCTGGCCCGGGCGCCAGCGGCCGACCAGCTCGTGCGGCGCCGCCGTCGTCGAGAAAGGCGAGGCTGCCGCCTTCGAAGCCCTCGAAGCGGACGCGATGCTCGGCGCCGGCGATGCGGACGACCCGAAGCTCCGGCGCCGGCGACGGGGCCGTTCAGCTGGCCGCTGACGCGCGCAGGCCGCGGCCGTCCGTCTCGCGGCCGGCATAGCGCGGCGACGATGGCGAGATCGGCGATCAGCTCGGCGTCGGCGGGCGCGCCGGTGAAGCCTTCGGGATATTCCTCGGCGATGAAGCCGGTGGTGAGCTCGCCGGCGCGGAAGCGCGGATGCTGCATCAGCGCCGAGAGGAAATCGACATTGTGGCCGATGCCGTCGATCTGGAAGGCGTCGAGCGCCGTCGATCTGGCGGTCGATCGCCTCCTCGCGGGTGGCGCCGCTGGTGATCAGCTTGGCGATCATCGGATCGTAGAACATCGAGACCTCGCCGCCCTCGGCGACGCCGTCGTCGACGCGGACGCCCTCCGTCGTCGCGCGGCGGCGCGGTAGCGGACCAGGCGGCCGGTCGAGGGCAGGAAGCCGCGATAGGGGTCCTCGGCATAGATCCGGGTCTCGATCGACCAGCCGTCGAGCTGCACATCGTCCTGGCCGAAGCCGAGCTTCTCGCCGGCGGCGACGCGGATCATCTGCTCGACGAGGTCGAGGCCGGTGACCTGCTCGGTGACCGGATGCTCGACCTGGAGCCGGGTGTTCATCTCGAGGAAGTAGAAGCTCGCGGTCGGCGCCGGCGATGAACTCGACCGTGCCGGCGCTGAAATAGCCGACCGCCTTGGCGAGCGCGACCGCCTGCTCGCCCATCGCCTTGCGCATCTCGGGCGTGACGAAGGGCGAGGGCGCTTCCTCGACCACCTTCTGGTGGCGGCGCTGGATCGAGCATTCGCGCTCGCCGAGATAGAGCGATGTTGCCGTGCCGGTCGCCGAGCAGCTGGATCTCGATATGGCGCGGGCTGCTCGACGAACTTCTCGATGAAGACGCGGTCGTCGCCGAAGCTCGCCAGGCCCTCGCGCCGGACGCCTCGAACCGCTCGCGCACGTCCTTTTCGATCATGAGCGAGCCGCATGCCCTTGCCGCCGCCGCCGGCCGAGGCCTTCATCATCACCGGATAGCCGATGCCGCCGGCGATCTCGACCGCATGGTCGGTGTCGCTGATCTCGCCGATGAAGCCGGGGACGACGCTGACGCCCGCCGCCTTGCGCCAGCTTCTTCGATTCGATCTTGTCGCCCATCGCCGCGATCGCCTCGGGCGGCGGGCCGATGAAGGCGATGCCGGCCTCGGCCAGCGCCTGGGCGAAGCTCTCGCGCTCGGACAGGAAGCCGTAGCCGGGATGGACCGCCTCGGCGCCGGTCGCCTTGCAGGCGTCGATGATCAGCTCGGCGTTGAGATAGGATTCGGCCGCCGGCGGCGGGCCGAGCCGGACGCTCTCGTCGGCCAGCCTGCACGTGCGGCGCGCGCGCGTCGGCGTCCGAATAGACCGCGACCGTCGCGATCCCCATCCGCCGCGCCGTCCGGATGACGCGGCAGGCGATCTCGCCCCGGTTCGCGATCAGGATCTTGTTGAACATCAGCGCGGCCGACCCTCGGCAAGCCGCTGCAGCGACAAGGTGAAAATGCGGGGATCGTCGTTGGACGGCAAATAGACGAGCTTCAGCGACGTGGCCGGAACGGTCGATTCCAGAGCCCAGGAGAAACCGAGAATCTCCTCGACGGGGCGGGATCGGGGCGCGAGCGCGGCGCCGATCGCCGCGACCAGAGCGGCCGGCTGCAGCTGCTCCTCGACCGCGACCCACAAGTCGCAGCGCACCAGCCAGCGCTGGCGGGCGCCACGGCCCTGGCGCCGGTCGCGCCGAGCGTCGTCGTCGCGTCCGCGCGCCTGGCGAAGGATGATCTGGCCGTGGCGGGAGGTCCACTCCTGCTCGCCGCGCGCCGCGGATTCGCTGCGGACGAAGCCGAGATCGGACGCCGCCGCCGCCCGGTCGAACGAAGCGGCGTCGGGGAAAGTCGCCAGGCAGATGTCGCCGAACGCGTCGAGGGCGCGCGCCGCCGGCAACGGCGCGAGCCTGACCGGCTGGCGCTCGGAGAAGGGCGATTCCTCGAGCGGCTCGTCCGCCGGCTGCAGGGCGACGAGACAAGCGGCGGCGATCATCGTCGCGATCGTCATTTTACTGCTCCGCCCCGGCGCCGGTGAGCTGGCGGGTGCGCGCGCGGGTCAGCGCCGCGCGGCAGCCGTGATAGAGCATCGGCTCCATGCTGCCGCCGCGCGCCTTCATAGCATTCGATAGCTGCAATGGGCGTCGCGGAAGACGAGCCAGGCGCGCTGGCGCCTCGCGCAGCCTGGCTTCGCCGGTCGGGCGGCGATCGTAGAGGCGGTCGATCTCGCGGTCGGCCGCGCGGGCGCCGGCGATCGCCTCGCGCCAGGCGGCATTCAACTCGGCGTCGGCGCGCTCGAAATCGATCGCGGCGCAGGCGTTCATCTCGACCTGCGCCTGCGGGTCGGCGCAATGCCACTCGCTGATCCGGAGCCGAGCTGCGCCGCGAGCAGGGCCAGCAGCGAGGTGGACGTTCATTCCGCCGCCTCCTCGAGCGGCGGCAGATTGTGGCCGAGCAGCTTCAGCACCTCGCCGGCCGCCTCGACCAGGTTGGTGCCGGGGCCGAAGATCGCCTGGACGCCGGCCTCGCGCAGCATGTCGTAATCCTGGGCGGGGATGACGCCGCCGACGACGACCTTGATGTCGGGCGCGGCCGAGGTCGCGCAGATGGCCGATCAGCTCGGGGACCAGCGTCTTGTGGCCGGCGGCGAGGCTCGAGGCGCCGACCACGTCGACCTCCTTCTCGACCGCGAGCCGGGCGCTTTCCTCGCGGCGTCTGGAAGAGCGGGCCGGGGACGATCTCGAAGCCGAGATCGGCGAAGGCCGAGGAGACGAGGTTGGCGCCGCGGTCGTGGCCGTCCTGGCCCATCTTGGCGACCAGCATGCGCGGGCGTGCGGCCGAGCCGGCGGCCGATCGCGCCGACGCCCGCCTTGGCGCGGGCCCAGGCCGGATCGTCCTGCCAGGCGGCGCCGTAAATGCCCTGCACCGGCGTCGGCACGGTGCCGTAGCGGCCGAACACGTCCTCGAGCGCCGGCGAGATCTCGCCCAGCGTGCAGCGCGCGCGGGCGGCCTCGATCGACAGCGCGAGCAGGTTGGCGTCGCCCCTGCGCGCCGTCGCGCAGCGCGTCGAGCGCGGCCTCGGCCGCCGCCGCGTCGCGGCCGGCGCGGATCTTCTCGAGCCGCGCGATCTGGCCGGCGCGGACCTTGGCATTGTCGATCTCGAGGATGTCGAGATGCTCCTCCTCGTCCGAGCCGGTAGCGGTTGACGCCGACGATCACCGTCTCGCCGCGGTCGACGCGGGCGGCGCGGGCGGCGGCGGCCTCCTCGATCCGGCGCTTGGGCATGCCCTCGGCGACCGCCTGCGGTCATGCCGCCCAGGCGCCTCGACCTCCTCGATCAGCGCCCAGGCCTTGTCGGCGAGCTCGGCGGTCAGCGCCTCGACATAATAAGAGCCGCCGAGCGGATCGGCGACGTTGGCGATGCCGCTCTCCTCGGCGAGGACGAGCTGGGTGTTGCGGGCGATCCGGGCGGAGAAATCGGTGGGCAGCGCGATCGCCTCGTCGAAGCTGTTGGTGTGCAGCGACTGGGTGCCGCCGAGCACCGCCGCCATCGCCTCGATCGTGGTGCGGATGACGTTGTTATAGGGGTCCTGCTCGGTCAGGACGACGCCCGAGGTCTGGCAATGGGTGCGCAGCATCTTCGATTTCGGGTCCTGCGCGCCGAAGCCCGCCATGATCCGGTGCCAGAGCAGCCGCGCCGCGCGCAGCTTCGCCACCTCCATGAAGAAGTTCATGCCGATGCCGAAGAAGAAGGAGAGGCGCGGCGCGAAGGCGTCGACGTCGAGCCCCTTGGCGCGGGCGGCGCGGACATAGTCCATGCCGTCGGCGAGCGTGAAGGCGAGCTCCTGCACCGCCGTCGCCCCGGCCTCGTGCATGTGATAGCCCGAGATCGAGATCGAGTTGAACTTCGGCATGTTCGGCCGAGCAATATTGGATGATGTCGGCGACGATCCGCATCGAGGGCGCGGGCGGGTAGATATAGGTGTTGCGGACCGCGAACTCCTTGAGGATGTCGTTCTGGATCGTGCCGGTGAGCTGGGCCTGCGCGACGCCCTGCTCCTCGGCGGCGACGATGTAGAAGGCCATCACCGGCAGCACCGCGCCGTTCATCGTCATCGAGACCGACATCTCGTCGAGCGGGATGCCGTCGAACAGGATCTTCATGTCCTCGAGCGTGTCGATCGCGACGCCCGCCTTGCCGACGTCGCCGACGACGCGGGGATGGTCGCTGTCATAGCCGCGATGGGTGGCGAGATCGAAGGCGACCGAGAGGCCCTTCTGCCCGGCGGCGAGGTTGCGGCGGTAGAAGGCGTTCGAATCCTCGGCGGTGGAGAAGCCGGCATATTGGCGGATCGTCCAGGGCCGGCCGGTGTACATCGAGGCATAGGGCCCGCGCGTGAACGGCGCGAAGCCGGGCAGGCCGGGATCGAGGTCCGCCGATGTCCTCGGCGGTGTAGAGCGGGCGCACGTCGATGCCCTCGGGCGTGCGCCAGATCAGGTCCTTGCCGCGCACCTCCTTGGCGGCGGCGGCGTCCCAGTCGGCCTTGGTGGGTTTCTTGTCGGTCATTCCAATCCCTCTACCGTTCGGGCTGAGCCTGTCGAAGGCCTGGCGTATGCCGACTCCGATGTGCAGCGCGCTCGAGAGGGCCCTGCGCTCAAGCTCAGCGCGATCGGAGAGCGGGATGTCAATGCGCCTCCTTCGGCGTCTCCATCAGCTCGACCAGAACGCCGCCCATGTCCTTGGGGTGGACGAAGATCACCAGCGTTCCGTGCGCGCCGATCCGCGGCTCGCCGAGCACCCTCGCGCCCTTCGCCTCCATCTCGCGCCTTGGCTTCGTGGATGTCGGGCACTTCGAAGCAGACATGGTGCTGCCCGCCGGCCGGGTTCTTCGCGAGGAAACCGTGCAGCGGGCTAGTCCTCGCCGAGCGGCTCGATCAGCTCGATCTGGCTGTTCGGCGTGTCGACGAAGCAGACGCGCACGCCCTGCGGCGGCAGGTCGAACGGCTCGTGGATCCTCGTCGCGCCGAGCAGGTCGCGATAGAGCGCGACGCTCTTCTCGATCGACGGGGTGGCGATGCCGACATGGTTCAGGCGTCCGAGCTTCATAACGGCCTCCGGATGTCGCGGACGAGGGGCAGGACATGGTCCCGAGTCAGCGGCGCGAGGGTGCGCGAATGGGTGTCGTCGGGATCGTGCCAGGCCGCATCCTCGATCTCGCCGGCCGGCCGGATGTCGCCGACCAGCTCGACCATGAACAGGTCCGCCTCGACGATGCTGCCCGCTTCGTTGGCCGCCGGCGCGCGGAACCGGCCGAGCGGCCGCGGCGCCTCGGCCATGTCGCAGCCGAGCTCCTCCCTGATCTCGCGCCGAAGCGCATCGGCGGGCGCCTCGCTGCCGGCGAGCTTGCCGCCGGCCTGCATGAAGGCCGACGTGCCCCGCTTGCGCACCAGCAAGGTGCAGCCGCTCTCGTCGACGACGACCGCCGCGGCGATGCGGATCACCGGCGCGTCCGGCCTCACAGCGAGTCCCGCAGGCCGAGCCCGAACAGCAGGTCCGCCGCGACGACGGCGACCAGCAGCAGGCTCAGCGACGTGAAGGACGAGCAGCACGTTGAACTTCGCCCGCGCGCTCCTCGCGGTCGCAGATAGGTCCGGTAGAGCGGCAGCCGGCCGTCGCGCAGCCCGCGCAAGATCCGCCGGCCGATCAGCGGCAGCAGCGCCAGCGCGACCAAGCCGACGAGGCAGGTCGCCCGGAGTCAAGGCGCCAGGTCATCAAGGCGGCCGGCGGCCTGGTGCAGCGTCGTCGGCAGCGGGCTCATCAGGCCGACGGCCAGGCCGTCGGATCCTCCACGATGGCATAGCGTGCGCCCCAGAATGCGTCGACGGCGGCTGCAGCCCTTATGCCCCGCAGCTGTGATCTCGCCATAGAGCCGGTCGACTGCCGCCCGGTCGGCGACGCGCAGGCCGATGACGACGCGGCCGTTCAGATCCGCTTCCTGCTTCCAGCCTTCATTCCAGACGCGCGCGAATGCCGAGGAATCCGCTTCGAGCAGCGCGCCCGCGCCGCTCTTGTCGCTGGCGTGGAACGGCTCGCCGGCGGCCGTCCTGAACGGATCGCGCAGCTGCATGCCGAGCTGCCGGTAGATGACCGCACGTCGTCGAGATCGTCGCTGATCGATCCGGCAGCATCAGGATTCGAGCGGAATGGTGTCATGCTTCCAGATCTGCGCTCCGTCGCGATGGAGCGCTACGATCCGAGCGATCGATGCGTGGCGACTCCGACATGCAGCGAAGCTCTGCCCCGCAGCCGATTCGTAGCCAGATGATGCCGTCGCCGGCGCTCGGACCGAGCCATCAGCGTCGATCAGCTTGCATCAGACGCAGCTGATCCGATGCAGCGTACGCGCATGTTTCGATCTGCCTGCGCGATAGCTAGGCCGACAACTGCCTGCTCCGCACAGGCGATCAGGCCCGACGAGCGATTGACTCACGCGGTCCGGCTCCTGCCTCAGAGCGGGATATTGTCGTGCTTCTTCCACGGATTTTCGAGCTGCTTGTCGCGCAGCTTCCGCAGGCCCAGCGCGATCCGCCGCCGCGTCGAATGCGGGCATGATCACCTCGTCGATGAAGCCCTTGCTCGCCGCCACGAACGGGTTGGCGAAGCGCGCTTCATAGTCGGCGGTGCGCTCGGCGATCTTCTCGGGGTCGCCGATGTCCTTGCGGAAGATGATCTCGACCGCGCCCTTGGCGCCCATCACCGCGATCTCGGCGGTCGGCCAGGCGTAGTTGAGGTCGCCGCGCAGATGCTTGGACGCCATCACGTCATAGGCGCCGCCATAGGCCTTGCGGGTGATCACGGTGATCTTGGGCACGGTCGCCTCGGCGTAGGCGAAGAGCAGTTTGGCGCCGTTCTTGATGATGCCGTCATGCTCCTGGGCGACGCCGGGGAGGAAGCCGGGGACGTCGACGAAGGTCAGGATCGGAATGTCGAAGGCGTCGCAGAAGCGGACGAAGCGCGCCGCCTTCTTCGACGATTTGATGTCGAGCACGCCGGCGAGCACCATCGGCTGGTTGGCGACGACGCCGACCGTGCGGCCCTCGATCCGGCCGAAGCCGATGATGATGTTGGCGGCATGGGCCGGCTGGAGCTCGAAGAAGTCGCCGTCGTCGACGACCTTCCGGATCAGCTCGTGCATGTCGTAGGGCTTGGCGGCGCTGTCCGGGATCAGCGTGTCGAGGCTGTCGTCGCTGCCGGTCCCAGGGGTCGTGGCAGGGCCGCTCGGGCAGATCGTGGCGGTTGGAGAGCGGCAGGAAATCGAAGAAGTCGCGGGTCGCGAGCAAGGCGTCGATGTCGTTCTCGAAGGCGACGTCGGCGACGCCCGATTTGGTGGTGTGGGTGATCGCGCCGCCCAGCTCCTCCTGGGTCACCACCTCGTTGGTCACGGTCTTCACCACGTCGGGGCCGGTGACGAACATGTAGCTGACTATCCTTCACCATGAAGATGAAGTCGGTCATCGCCGGCGAATAGACCGCGCCGCCCGCGCAGGGGCCCATGATCAGGCTGATCTGCGGGATCGACGCCCGAGGCGAGGACGTTGCGCTGGAAGACCTCGGCATAGCCGGCGAGGCTGGCGACGCCCTCCTGGATGCGGGCGCCGCCGCTGTCGTTGAGGCCGATGACCGGCGCGCCGACCTTCATCGCCATGTCCATCACCTTGCAGATCTTCTGGGCGTGGCGCTCGGAGAGCGAGCCGCCGAAGACGGTGAAATCCTGGGCGAAGACGAAGACGAGGCGGCCGTTGATCGTGCCCGAGCCGGTGACGACGCCGTCGCCGGGGATCTTCTGCTCGGCCATGCCGAAATCGACGCAATTATGCTCGACATACATGTCATATTCTTCGAAGCTAGCCGGGATCGAGCAGCACGTCGAGCCGCTCGCGCGCGGTCAGCCGGCCCTTGGCGTGCTGCGCCGCGATCCGCTTCTCGCCGCCGCCGAGGCGCGCGCGGCGCGCGGCGCTGTTCGAGCTCTTCGATGGTCGTGCCCATGGCGGGGTCTTATTCCTGAATGTCGACGCTTCGGCAGCAAGCGGGATCTGGGAGGCTCTACGTCCGCCTCGAAGCTCGGCTGGCGCTTCTGCAGGAAGGCGAAGACCGCGGCCTTGAAATCGTCGGTGCGGCCGGCGTCGCGCTGGGCGACGCGCTCGGCGGCGAGCGCGTCGGTCAGCGGGAGCTGCTCGGCGTTCGCGAGCGAGGCGGCGGAGCAGGCCGTAGGCGATCGTCGGGCCCTGCGCGAGGCGGGCGGCGAGCGCGGCCGCTTCGGCTCGAGCTCCTCGTCGTCGACGACGCGGGCGATCATGCCCCATTCGAGCGCCTGCTCGGCCGGGATGCGCTCGCCGAGCATCATCATCTCCATCGCCCGGGCGCGGCCGGCGAGGCGCGGCAGCAGCCAGGTCGCGCCGGCGTCGGGGATCAGGCCGATATTGACGAAGGCCTGGAGGAAATAGGCCGAACGGCCGGCGACGACGATGTCGGCGGCCAGCGCGAGCGAGCAGCCGGCGCCGGCGCACGGGCCGTTGACCGCGGCGACGACCGGGATCGGCAGCGCGAACAAAGCCTCGATCAGCGGATTGAAATGCGCCTCGAGCGCGGCGCCGACATCGTCGGGCAGGCCGCCGCCCGAGGCGAGGTCCGCGCCGCTCGAAAAGCCGCGGCCCTCGCCGGTCAGCAGCAGGCAGCGCGCGCCGGAGCCGGGCAGGCTCTCGACCGCCGCGCGCAGCTCGTCGACCATCGCCGCGTTGAGCGCGTTGAGCGAGTCCGGGCGGTTCAGCGTGACCGTCGCGACCGCGGCGGGGCTCTGTTCGAGACGGATATGCGCGAAATCCATGCGCGTTGGTAACGCGCCGGCACCTTCCTGCCTAGCGGGCGGCGCTGACTCGCCACACGGCGTTGCCGACGTCGTCGGCGACCAGCAGCGCGCCGTCGCGGGCGATCTGGACTCCGACCGGGCGGCCCCTGGCTCGGCCGCGTTCGTCGAGGAAGCCGGTGAGGACGTCGATCGGCTGGCCCGCCGGGCGGCCGTTCTCGAAGGCCACGAAGACCACCTTGTAGCCGCTGCGCGGCCGCCGGTTCCACGAGCCGTGCTCGCCGATGAAGACGCCGCTCGCGAAGAGCGGGCCGAGGCGCTGGCCTTGCGAGAAGGCGAGGCCGAGAGCGGCGACGTGCGGGCCGAGCGCGTAATCGGGCGGAATCGCGCGAGCGACCATGTCGGGCCGCGGCGGGCGCGACGCGGGTGTCGACGTGCTCGCCGTAATAGCTCCACGGCCAGCCGTAGAAAGCGCCGGGCTGGACTCGGGTCAGATAGTCCGGGACGAGATCGCTGCCCAATTCGTCGCGCTCGTTGACGACCGTGTAGAGCTCGTCGGTGCCGGGCCGGAAAGCGATGCCGACCGGATTGCGCAGGCCCGATGCGAAGATGCTGTGGCTGCCGGTCCGCCGGGTCGATCGCCCAGATCGCGGCGCGGCCCTCCTCCTCGTCCATGCCATGCTCGGCGACGTTCGAATTGGAGCCGATCCCGACATAGAGCCGGCCGTCGGGGCCGGCGGCGAGGCTCTTGGTCCAGTGATGGTTGCGCTGAGCGGGGAGCGGCGTGATCGTGCGCGGCGCGGCGCCGATGCCGGTCGCGCCCGGATCGTAAGGGAAGGCGACGAGGCTATCGGCATTGGCGACGTAGAGCGTGCCGCCGACCAGCGCCATGCCGAAGGGCGAGGCCAGGCCGGTGATGTAGGGCGTCCGCACCTCCGCCACGCCGTCGCCGTCGGCGTCGCGCAACAGCGTGATCCGATCGGCGCTCGGCACCGCCGAGCCCGCCTTGCGCTGGAAGAGGCGCATGAACGAACCCTTGATGCTGTCGATCCTCATAGCCGCGGCGCCGGCGGCGGCGCCGAGCTCTCGGCGACCAGCACGTCGCCATTGGGCAGGGTCAGCAGCCAGCGCGGGTGATCGAGGCCGGTGGCGAAGGCGCGAACCTCCAGCCCCGAGGCGGGGGTCGGCGTGACGCCCGCCGGCCAGCTCGACGCCTCGGCGACGTTGACGGTCGGGATCAGGGTGCGGGTCGGCTCGGGCAGAGCGGGCGCCGGGCCGGTCGATGCGATGTTGAGCCGGCGGTCGCCGCAGCCGGCGAGCAGCGCTGAGGCGGCGAGGATCTGGAGCGGTCGCATACGGGCGCTCCCGAAGCGGCGGCGCGCGCGCCTGCGCTGAAGCGCAGCGCGGCTTCGGTTCCCTGAGCGCCGAAGGATCAGTTTGAATCACCCCCATCCGTCGTCCTGAGCCTGTCGAAGGGCCTTCCTCCTTGCCTTACAGGAAAAGTCGAGGGCTTCGACAAGCTCAGCCCGAACGGAAAAGGGTAGAACCAGCACCCATGCCCTAGTCGACGAGCGCGCTTTCCTCGGGCGGGTGCAGGCGCAGGCGGCGTGACGCGGCGGGTGTCGCGCGTCGGTGCACCTCGAGCCGCCAGCCGCTCGGATGCTCGAGCATCTCGCCGGCCTTGGGCACGCGGCCGGCGAGCACGAAGGCGAGGCCGCCCAGCGTGTCGACATCCTCCTCGACCGCGGCGAGCCGCGCGTCGATCGCCTCGGCGACGTCGTCGAGCTCGGCGCGGGCGTCGGCGTCCCAGCAGCCGTCGTCGAGCGGGATCAGCAGTGCCTCGGCGCCTCCTCGTCATGCTCGTCCTCGATCTCGCCGACGATCTCCTCGACCACGTCCTCGATGGTGAGCAGCCCCTCGGTGCCGCCGAACTCGTCGACGACGATGGCGAGATGGACGCGCTCGGCGCGCATCCGCGCGAGCAGATCGAGCACGCCCATCGATTCGGGCACGTAGAGCGGGGTGCGCATCAGCGTCCGTGATGTCGGCGGGCGGCGGCCGCGCCGCCGACCTGGAGCGCGAACACGTCCTTGACGTGGATCATGCCGATGACCGTGTCGAGGCTGTCCTCGTAGACCGGCAGGCGGCTGTGGCCGGCCTCGGCGAAGGCGGCGACCAGGCTCGTCGAAGCTGATCGTGCTCGGGCACGGCGATGATGTCGCCGCGCGGCACGGCGACGTCGCCGGCGTTCTTCTCGCCGAAATGGAGGATGTTGCGCAGCATCTGCCGCTCGACGTCGGCTGAGGTCGCCGACGCGCGGGACCTCGCCCTCGCGGCTCTCGATCGCTTCCTCGATCTCGTCGCGCAGCGTCGACTCGCTGTCGTCGCCGAACAGGAGGGCGCGAAGGCCGCTCCAGAAGCTGCGTCCGTCTTCCCGGCCGCTGCGACTGTCGTCTTCCATGGGTTTAGGATTGCACCTCGGTCACCTGATAGGGATCGGCGATGCCGAGCGACGCGAGCGCGCGCCGCTCGATCTCCTCCATCGCCTCGGCGTCGCGCGTCGCTCGTTTCGTGGTCGTAACCTAGCAGATGGAGCGTGCCGTGCACCACCAGATGCGCGGCATGGGTCTTCGATCGGCGATGCCTCTTGTCCGCCGCCTCGGCCGCGCAGACGCCGTGGGCGAGGACGATGTCGCCGAGCAGCTGGGCGCCGGCGAGCTCCGCCTTCGTCGGCCATCGGGAAGGAGAGGACGTTGGTCGCCTTGTCCTTGCCGCGCCAGGCGGCGTTGAGCGCGCGGACCTCCTCGTCGGAGGTGAACTTGACCGAGACCTCGCTGTCGGCCGAGCGCCGGGCATGGCGGCTGTGCGGCGACCGCGGCGTGGACCGCGCTGCGGGCGAGAGCGGGCCAGTCGGTGCGACTGTCCCAGTCCTCCGAGACGTCGGTTTCGACCCCGATCATGCGCCGGGCCCTTCATAGGCTTCGACGATCCGGCCGACGAGCGGGTGGCGGACGACGTCGCCGGCGCCGAAGCGGATCATCGCGATCTTCGGCGATGCCTTCGAGCTTGCCGACCGCGTCGTTGAGGCCGGACGTGCCGCCGCTCGGGCAGATCGGTCTGCTTGGGATCGCCGCAGATCACCATGCGGCTGCGCATGCCGAAGCGGGTCAGGAACATCTTCATCTGCTGCGGCGTGGTGTTCTGCGCCTCGTCGAGGATGATGAAGGCGTCGGACAGCGTGCGGCCGCGCATGAAGGCGATCGGCGCGATCTCGATCTCGCCCGACGGCGATCCGCCGCTCGACCTGCTCGGTCGGCAGCATGTCGTAGAGCGCGTCGTAGAGCGGGCGCAGATAGGGATCGACCTTCTCCTTCATGTCGCCGGGCAGGAAGCCGAGCCGCTCGCCCGCCTCGACCGCGGGGCGCGACAGGATCAGCCGGTCGACGCTGCCGCCGATCAGCTGCTGCACCGCCTGGGCGACGGCGAGATAGGTCTTGCCGGTGCCGGCCGGCCCGAGCGCGAAGATCATGTCGTCGCGGGCCAGCGCCTCCATATAGGCGGCCTGGGTCTTGGAGCGCGGGACGATCGTCTTCTTGCGGGTGCGGATCATCACCTTGGGCGGCTCGATCACCTCGGTGCGCGATGATCCCGTCGAGCGTCGGCTGGCCCGACATGGCGATGATCGCGTTGACCGCTCCGGCGTCGATGTCGCTGGCCCTCGTCGAGCCGGTTGTAGAGGCCGAGCAGCACCTCGCGGGCGCGGGCCGCGGCCTCGGGCTCGCCCTCGATCTGCACCTTGGTGCCGCGCGCGGCGATATAGACGCCGAGCCGGTCCTCGATCGCGACCAGATTGCGGTCGAACTCGCCGAACAGGCGGCCGAGCAGATGCGGCTGCTCGAACTCGATCTCGAGCCGGGCGCGGGGAGCGGCGGCCTCGGCGGCGGCTTTCTTCGACGGCATTATGCCGTCGCCCCGGCGAAGGCCGGGGCCTCGTGGAGGCCCACCGTGACTTCTTGTCCTGGGATCCCGGCCTTCGCCGGGATGACGATCTGGCCGGCGAGGCTGTTCGGGCCGGCGGACAGGATCTCGACCTCGACGATGTCGCCGATCGCGCGCGTCGGTCTCGAGATGGACCGACTGCAGCCAGGGCGACTTGCCGATCAGCTGGCCGGGCTTGCTGCCCGGCGCGCTCGAGCAGCACGCTCGGTGCGGCGGCCGACGCTCGCCTGGTTGAAGGCGAGCTGCTGGCGCGTTGAGCAGCGCCTGGAGGCGCTGGAGGCGTTCGTCCATCACCTCGGCGGGCACCTGATCGTCCATCGTCGGCGGCGGGCGTGCCGGGGCGCGGGCGAATATTTGAACGAGAAAGCCTGCGCGTAGTTCACCGCCGTCGACGATTCGCAGCGTCTCCTCGAACTCGGCGTCGGTCTCGCCGGGGAAGCCGACGATGAAATCGCCCGAGATGGCGATGTCGGGCCGGGCGGCGCGGACGCGCTCGATGATGCGCAGATAGCTGTCGCGCGCTGTGGCTGCGGTTCATCGCCTTGAGGATGCGGTCGCTGCCCGACTGCACCGGCAGGTGCAGGAAGGGCATCAGCTTTTCGACCTCGGCATGGGCGCGGATCAGGCCCTCGGTCATGTCGTTGGGATGGCTGGTCGTGTAGCGGATGCGGGCGAGGCCGGGCAGCGCGTCGAGCGCGCGGATCAGCGCCGTCGAGGCCGCGGCCGTCCTCGTCGCGCCAGGCGTTGACGTTCTGGCCGAGCAGGGTGATCTCCCTGGCGCCGGCATCGACCAGCGCCTTCGCCTCGTCGACGATCGCGGCGAACGGGCGGCGAGATCTCGGCGCCGCGCGTATAGGGCACGACGCAATAGGTGCAGAATTTGTCGCAGCCTTCCTGGACGGTCAGGAAGGCGCTCGGCCCCTGCCGGCGGCGGGCGGGGAGCGCGCCGAACTTGGAGAGCGACCGGCATGTCGGTGTCGAGCGCGCGCTCGCCGCCGCGCGGCCTTGCGCGACCAGCGCGGGCAGATTGTGATAGGCCTGCGGGCCGACGACGATGTCGACGCTCGGCGCGCGGCGCGGGATCTCGGCGCCTTCGGCCTGGGCGACGCAGCCGGCGACCGCGATCATCGGCGCCGGCGCCGCCGGCGCGCTTCATCAGCCGGCCGATGTCCGAATAGACCTTCTCGGCCGCCTTCTCGCGGATGTGGCAGGTGTTGAGCACGACGAGATCGGCGTCGTCGCCGTCGGCGGCGGCGCGTCATGCCCTCGGCCTCGAGCAGCTCGGCCATGCGGTCGCCGTCATAGACGTTCATCTGGCAGCCGAAGCGACTTGACGTGGAAGGTCTGGGGATTCGCGGGTCTTCATCGCGGCGCCTATAGGGGATCGCGCCGCCGGTGCGGAAGCGCCCAGCGCCGCGGCGACCGCGGCCTGCGACCGGCGCGGCGAGCGCTCTTGCGGTCGCCGGCCGCGGCCGGGTCGATCGGGGCGAGGAAGCGGAGCGTCACCGGGAGCGTGCCGCGGCCGCGACGAGCACGCGCCTGGCGTTGGCGCCATCGGCCTTCGTCGCCGACCCAGGCGATCTCGCTCGGCGCGCGTCGCCATAATCGATCGCGACCGGCTGCACCATGACGCCCGGCGAGCGGCGGGAAGAGCGAGGCGAACAGGCTCGGCGCGGAACGGCAGCACCTCGTGGCCGCCCTCGGTCGTCCCTTCCGGGAACAGCGCGACGGCGCGGCCGGCGGCGAGCGCGTGGCGGAGCGGGTCGGCCTGGCCGTGGACCTCGCGCCGCGCCTGGCGGGCGACGTAGATCGTGTCGTTGAGCGCCGGCCACCCAGCCGACCGCCGGCCAGTTCTCGACATCGTCGCGCGACGACGAAGACGGCGCGGCGTGGCGCCGCCGATGCGCGAGGATGTCGAGCCAGCTGACATGGTTGGCGGCGATAGAGGACGTTGCCGGTGAGCGGCGTGCCCTCGACGCGGACCCGCAGGCCGCAGCGCCGCGCCGGCATAGCCGAGGAAGAGCTGCGGCCAGGGCGAGCGCGCGCCGAACAGCTTCCACAGATAATGGAGCGGCACGCAGAAGAGCGAAGCCGGCGACGATCGCCGCGAGCGCAGCGCACGCATCGCGCACGGATCGATCTAATTGTCGCGGTCGAGCGGAGACGCCGTACAGCTCCATGCGGTGATCGACGAGGCGGAAGCCGAGCTTCTCGGCGATCCGGCGCTGCAGCGCCTCCAGCTCCTCGTCGACGAATTCGATGACGTTGCCGGTCTCGACGTCGATCAGATGGTCGTGATGGGTCTCGGCCGCCGCCTCGTAGCGGGCGCGGCCGTCGCCGAAATCGTGGCGCTCGAGGATGCCCGCCTCCTCGAACAGGCGGACGGTGCGGTAGACGGTGGCGATCGAGATGCCGGGATCGATCGCGGCGGCGCGGGCGTGGAGCGCCTCGACGTCGGGATGGTCCTCGGATTCGCCGAGCACGCGGGCGATCACCTTGCGCTGCTCGGTGATGCGGAGGCCCTTTTCGGCGCACAGCGCCTCGATGTCGATGCTGCGGGTCATGCGCCGCGTCTTAGAGCAGATTCGCCCGCGGAGCAAAGCGCGCGCATGCGAAAAGCGCCACCCCCGCGGCTGCGGGGATGGCGCCTTGGCAGGTGCGCTTGCGGCCTCGCTTATTTCTTGACGGCGGTGCGCTTGCGCTTGGTGCCGAGGCCGATCTTCTTGGCCAGCGCGCGGCGCTGCTCGGCATAATTGGGCGCGACCATCGGATAGTCGGCGTTGAGGCCCCATTTCTGCCGATACTGGTCCGGCGTCATGTTGTAGTGGGTCATCAGGTGGCGCTTGAGCATCTTCAGCTTCTTGCCGTCCTCGAGGCAGACGACATAGTCGGGCTTGATCGAGGAGCGGATCGAAACCGCGGGCTCCGGCTTGGCGGCCGGCGCTTCCGTGCGCTCGCCGAGGCCGGAAAGCGCGCCGTGGACGTTGCTGATCAGCAACGGCAGGTCGGAGACCGCCACGCTGTTGTTGCTGACATGGGCCGACACAATGTCGGCGGTGAGGGTGATCAGCGTCTCACCGAAATTGTCTGGTGTGTCCATGTGTCGGTTCAACTTTCATGATCAGAGGAGTGTGACTGTCATTGGCCTGACGGTCCCTCACCGGGATAGGTCCGTTTTGGCGGTTCTGACAAGTCCGAAACGAAATTTCCGCGACTAGCGCCGAACAGTTTTTGCCAAAGTCAGGGCGTCGTAAGTGCTGCCCGTCGGCGCCGCTATAGTAATTGCGGCGCCGGCCGACCGAGCGAGAAGCCGGCTCGCTCGTAAAGGCTAAGTGCATGATTTCCTTCGCGGACTTCGAGATGGAGGCGGGCGGCGCCGCGCCCTTCGCGGCGCTGGCGAAAGCGTTCGAGCAGCATGCTGCCGACGCCGCGGCGCTGCCGGCCGCGGCGCACCGCGAGCAGCAGCAATTCGGCCTCGCCGGCGACGGCGCGGGCCAAAGCGAAGCCGACGACTGTCCCATTTTCGTGCGCGAGGGTCAGCCAGACGCCGGGCATCGGCAGCAGGCCGGCGCATTGCGACGCGGTCCAGGCCTCGCCGAAGCGCGGGTCGAAGCTGTCGTCCATCACCGCCATCACCGCGTCGAGATCGGCGAGGCCGCCTTCGCGCAGGGTGATCGCGGCGTCGGTCATGTCATCGGCTTCGCGTCGGGCGCGCGGCCGTAGATCGGCCGGGGCGGCAGGCCGCGCAGCGCCGCGCGGCAGCAGCCGCGGCGTCGGCGGCGCGGGGCAAAGCGTCGCGCGCCAGCGGCCGCGGCCGCGCGCCGCGACCAGCGCCTCGGCGCCCGAGCCGAGCACGAGCTCGGCGCCGATCGCGGCGGCCGCGGCGGCCGGGCGGCGAGCGAGCGCAAGCTCGTCGAGGGGCGCGAGCGGATCACCGCCATAGCTTTGCACGAAAAGCTCGCCATGTCCCCCCGCCAGCGCGACCGCGACCTCGCGCTTCGCCGGCCGCCGCGGCGAGCAGCGGCCAGCGAGGAAAAGCCGGCGAGCGGCACCTGCCAGCCGATGGCGAGGCCGTGCGCCGCGGCGAGGCCGACGCGCACGCCGGTGAAGCTGCCCGGCCCGCAATCGACCAGGATCGCGGCCGGGCGGCGGCCGCCGAGCAGGTCGGCGATCATCGGCAGCAGCCGCTCGGCATGGCCGCGGCCGACGATCTCGTGGCGCTCGTCGATCAGCGCGCCGTCCGCGCCGAGCAGGGCGACCGAGCAGGCGGCGGTCGCGCTGTCGATCACCAGGAGCATGAGAGGGATCCATTACCGATTCGTCACTCACCGCGAAAGCGGGAGTTCAGCTTTTGTGTCGGCGAAGGTGAAGGGAAGCGGATTCGACCGCTTTCAGCGGGAATGACGGAAAGCGGAGTGACGCAGGACGGGTCAGACCGCCTCGACCGCCTCGACCTCGGGGACATAATGTTTGAGCAGGCTCTCGATGCCGTTCTTCAGCGTCATCGTCGAGGACGGGCAGCCCGAGCAGGCGCCGTGCAGGGCGAGATAGACGGTGCCGCTCGCTGGAAGCCGCGATAGACGATGTCGCCGCCGTCCTGCGCCACCGCCGGGCGGACCCGGGTCTCGATCAGCTCGCGGATCTGGGCGACGATCTCGGCGTCGGCGGGATCGTCGTCGATCGTCGGCGTCGGGCGCGACCTGGATGCCGGCGGCGCTGCCGGCGCGGAACAGCGGCGCGGCGCTGGCGAAATGGTCGAGCAGGACTTCGAGCACCTGCGGCTTGAGGCTGCGCCAGTCGACGCCCGGCGCGGCGGTGACCGAGATGAAGTCGCGGCCGAAGAACACGCCCTCGACCTCGCCGGTCGAGAAGATCGCCTCGGCGAGCGGCGAGGCCTCGGCCTCCTCGGGCGTCGCGAAATCGCGGGTGCCGGCGTCCATCACCTTGCGGCCGGGCAGGAATTTCAGGGTCGCCGGATTGGGCGTGGTTTCGGTCTGGATCAGCATGGTCCGGATGTGGGCCGTGAGAGGGCTCCGATCAAGCCTTCGTCGTCATCCCGGCGAAGGCCGGGATCTCAGGACGAGAAGTCACGGCGTGTCTCCACGAGACCCCGGCCTGCGCCGGGGTGACGCGCTGTGGGGCGCGTCAGAAATCCGGCTTGTCGTAATGGGCGCGGCGGCATGATCACCTCCATCCGCTCGGCGAGCAGGGGGCGGAAGCTGGGGCGCGACTTCATCACCGCATACCAGTCGACCGTCTGCTTGTGGCCGCGCCAGTCGATCCCGCCGAGATAGTCGGCGACCGAGAGATGGGCGGCGGCGGCGAGATCGGCCAGGGTCAGCACCGGGCCGGCCAGCCAGCGGCGGTGATCGAGCAGATAATCGAGATAGTCGAGATGGGCGTTGGCCGACGGTCATCGCCCGCCTGAGCACGCCGGTGTCGGGCGCGTCGCGGCTGACCAGGCGCTTGGTCATCCGCTCGTCCATCAGCGGCCCGACCACGTCGCGATAGAGCTTCTCGTCGAACCAGGTGACGAGGCGGCGGATCTCGGCGCGGTTGACGGCGGTGCCCGGGATCATCGGCGTGCGGTCGATCGTCTCCTCGAAATATTCGCAGATCGCGCCCGAATCGATCAGCACCGTGCCCTTCTGGCCTCGACCAGCACCGGCGTCTGGCCGGCCGGGTTCAGATCGGTGAACTCGTCCTCCTGGAGCCAGGGCGAGACGCGCACGAGCTCGTGCGGGATCGCCTTCTCGGTCAGGGTCAGGCGGACCTTGCGCGAGAAGGGGCAAAGCGGGAATTGGTAGAGCTGCCACATGGCCAGCGTCTCTTAACGCCGCGCGCGGTCCCAGTCCACCGCCGATTTGGAGCGGCCCGTCAGTCCTCGTAGGGCTCGTCGCGCTCGTCGTCATAATCGGGCCCGTCGTCATGATCGGGCCGGTCGTCATCATAGCGCCGGTCGGCGTAGCGCGGCGGCGCGCGGTCGAGCGCGAGCGCCATCTCGCGCTCCATCTCGCTGAGCGAGCGGCGCATGGCGGGCGCGGCGGCGGCGATCGCGTCCATCATCCGGCCGATGCCGGCGGTGGTGCCGTAGATCGAGCCGCGCAGCCGATGCTCGAAATAGGGATCGTCGCGGCCGGCGATGTCGCGCAGCGTGCGGTGGCGGCCGCGATGGCGGCGCCAGGGATCGGCGGCGTCGATGCATCGGGCCGACGTCGAGATCGAGCAGGGCGCCGGTCATCCGGTCGATCGCCGGCGCCATCGCCTCGACCTCGTCCGAGGACGGGATCGAAGCGGCGACCCGCGCGTCGAGCTCGGCGTCGAAGACGGGATCGGGCTGCGCGGCGGCGGGACCGGCGAGCAACAGGGCCGCGGCGGCGACATCAGAAGCTTGATCATGAAGGGCCTCCTGAAGCGCGCGGTTCTCCGCGGCGCAAAAACGCCAAGTGCGCGATTCGGTTGCCTTTTCGCACCGGCGCGATGAGCCTTGCCTGAACGCGGCTCACTCCGCCGCATCCGGATTTTCCTCTGCCGGCGCCGGCGGCAGATGGGCCGTGGCGGCGCGAATCCGCTCCTCCACGCCAGCGCCCATCTGCATGAAGCGCGGCACCATCGCCGTCATCAACTCGACGAAGGCCGGATCCTGAGTCATGGTGAGCGCGACGTCGGCATATTTGCGGCCGGTGGCGGTGGAGAAGAAGGCGACCATTTCATCGAGCTCGGGCAAGGTGAAGCGGCGGGCGAAGTAGCGGGCGAAGACGCTGCGCAACTCGGGTTCCGCGGCGCTCATCGTCTCGCCGACCACCTCGCCCGCGATCTCGTTGGTGATCCGCATCCGTTCCTGGAAATGGGGGTCGCGCTCCGCCGTGAGCTCGGCGAACGTGCGGCCGTCATCGGCCGCGATCCCTGCCTCGGCCGGAACGCCGAGCTCGGCCGGCCGCATCGCCATCAGGCTTTCCATGCCCGGCATGCCGCCGGAGAACAGGCGCAGGAAAATCCCGCTCGGGCACCAGCAGCGCGGCCAGCCGCTCCGCTGCCGCCAGCCGGGCGGGAGCGATCGCCTGCTCGGCGACGGGCGGCGGCGCGGCCCGGGCCGCCAGCGGCGCGGGCAAGAGGCCGAGCGCCAGCGCGCCCGCCAAAATCCTGATCATGCGGTCTTTCTCCCCACTATGCGGCTTCTATCTTACAGGGGCGAGCGCATCGCCAGCCAGACGAGAGCGGCGGTGCCGGCGACGATCCGGTACCAGCCGAACGGCGCGAAGCCGCGGCGCGAGACGATGCCGATGAACCAGTGGATCACGACCAAAGCGACGACGAACGAGACGACGAAGCCGATCGCGATGCCGCCGAGGCCGGCCGTGCCGAGCTCGTCGTGATGCTTGGCGAGCTGCGAGCGTGGTGGCGCCGAGCATGGTCGGCACGGCGAGGAAGAAGCTGAACTCGGCCGCGGTGCGCCGCTCGACGCCGAGCGAGAGCGCCGCCCAGGATGGTCGCGCCCGAGCGGCTGACGCCGGGGATCATCGACAGGCACTGGATCAGGCCGACGCCGATCGCCTTGCCGAGCGAGATGTCGGCGACGCCCTTCTCGCTGCCCTGCGGCGCGGTCCGCTCGATCACCAGGATGGCGACGCCGCCGAGCAGCAGCGCCCAGGCGACGATCGTCGCGCTGCCGAGCATCGCCTCGATCCGGTCGATCAGCAGGAAGCCGAGCACCGCCGAGGGCAGGAAGGCGACGAGCGACGTTGCGCACGAAGCGCCAGGATTCGGGCTGGTTCGCTGAACAGGCCGACCAGCACCGCCCAGAAGGTCCGCCAGTAGAGCACGATCACGGCGAGGATCGCGCCCAGCTGGATGACGACGTTGAACACCGCCCATTGCGCGGCGTCGTAGCCGAGCAGCTCGGCGGCGAGGATCAGATGGCCGGTCGAGGAGACCGGGATGAACTCGGTGACGCCTTCGACGATGCCGAGCAGGATGATGGTGAGGAGATCGTCCATGGCTGGCGGCGGCTGTAGCGGCGCGAGCGGCGGCCGGTCCAGCGCTTGTCGCGGCAGCCGGAGAGGGAATGGCGGCAGGGTCCCTGGCGTCGACAGGGAAGATCGGGCGAATCGCTATTATTGAGACGTATTGGCAGCGCTACGTATTGACAAGGTTGTCAGTCATGACCGCATCGCCAGCCCGTCGCCCCGACCCATGTCCACGCGCTTGCCATCGCGCCGGGCGACATCGATTTCATGGGCCACGTCAACAACAGCGTCTATCTCAAATGGGTGCAGGAGGCGGTGATCGCTTATTGGCAGCGCGTGGCGCCGGCCGAAGCGGTGGCCCAGCATCTCTGGGTCGCGCTCAAGCATGAGATCACCTACCGGCGGCCGGCCTTCCTCGACGACGCGATCGCCGCCTCGGTCGTCGCCGAAGGGGTGCAGGGCGCGCGCGCCTTCTTCAGCACCCTGATCACGCGCGGCGAGGAGGTGCTCGCCGAGGTGAAGTCGAGCTGGTGCTGCCTCGACGCCGCCACGCTCAGGCCGGCGCGGCTGGCGCGCGACGTGGTGCGGCGGTTCCTGCCGGAATAGAGCGGGTCACCGGTCGCAGGGCGCGCAGGCGCCCTCTATCGGGCAGTCCCTCGCATTCCGGCATCTTTTCTCCTGCTCGGTCAGGACCCGGACATGCGTAGTGGCGGGCGCCTGGGCGGGCGTTTCGGCACCGGGCCTGGCCGCCTTGTCAAGCGCCGGCCATGCCCCGCGCGCATCGTCGCGCTCCGCATCGCGCGCCTGATTCTGGGGGATCGCGCCGCCGCAGACGAGCAGCACCGAAAGGGCCGCCAGGGCTGCAAGCCGGTTCTTCGCGCGCGGCGCGACGGTCGGGGCGAGCGCCATCTCAGCACCGTCCCCGGCATTGCACCTGCGTGCGCTGGGTCACCGTGCCGTTCAGCATGTCGATGATTTCATCGAAGCAGCCGGCGGGAGTCCTGATGTGGCGGTAGAGCCGCCTGGAATCGAGCGGACGCTGGCAAATGATCGTCGCCTGGGGCTCGTAATCCGCCCTGAGCAGGCGCGCGCCGTCGCCGGTCCGCGGCCGCGACTGCGGCACGAGCCCGGCCGTCATCGTGGCCGCCCGCGCCTCCGGGATCAGCGACATGCCCGCCCCGGGCTCGGCGCCGAGGATCTGATCGAGGGCGACCCATTCCATATAATTTTGGTTTTCCGGCGTGGATGCGCGGATCAGGACGTCGCCGGAATCGCAGATCGTCGCGTCGATCCGAACGTTGCGCGGGTTGTTGTACCAGGCGAACGGCGCTTGCGAGCAGGGCATGTTCTTGAGCCAGAGCGCGCGTTGCCGGTCCGCGGCCGCATAGGAAGGCCGGTTGGTCCCGTGATAGACGGCGAGGCCGCGATCGACCCATTGCGGCGCCGCGCTGAACAGCGCCACCGCCGCGGTCGGATAGAGCAGGAGCCACTGCCACCAGGGCCGCGGCTGCGCATCGGTCACTTCGCTTACGTCGGGCATTGCCTTCGCCTTTCACGAACGACTCGCGTTGAACCAGGCGCGGATCGTGACGGATTGGCGGCAGCGGGCGCGTGACGGCGGTCACGCCTCCGAAGAATCGGCGCGCCGGCGGCGCCGCCTCGGTCTAATAAGGCGACGGTCTCGCGAAGCGGCCGTGGCGGCGGTAGAGCGTGAGCCAGCCGTCGGCGACCGCGGCGAGCGGCGCGGGGTGGATGCCGAACGCGTCGAAGCCCGGCGCCGCTCGCGACATTGTCGCGTCTCATCATCAGCCACTGGTCCCAGGTCAGCGGCGCGCCCGGCAGCCAGCCGGTAGGCGCGCGATCAGCCGGCCGATCGGATCGGGGATTTCGATGAGCGGCCGGTCGCGGCCGATGGCGCGGCAGATCCAGCGGTTCAATTCGGCCATGGTCAGCACCTGCGGGCCGCCGAGCTCGTAGGTCCGGCCGGCATGAGCGCGCGGGGTCGAGCGCGGCCAGAGCGATCGCCCTGCCGAGGTCGGCGGCGTGGACCGGCTGCAGCCGCCAGTCGGCCGCGGATCACCGGCAGCACCGGCAGCAGCCGCGCCAGGCGGGCGAAGCGGTTGACGAAATCGTCCTCGCGGCCGAACGCGATCGAGGGGCGGATGATGGTCGGCGGCGGGGAAGGCGGCGCGGACCGCCGCCTCGCCGTCGCCCTTGGAGCGGCCATAGGCGCTCTCGCTCTCCGGGTCGGCGCCGATCGCCGAGACGTGGACGAGAGCCGGGCACGCCGGCCGCGGCGGCGGCCTCGGCGACGTTGCGGGCGCCCTCGACATGGACCGCGCTGAAAGTCGCCCTTGAGGATGCCGACCAGGTTGACGACCGCGTCGGCGCCGTGGACCGCGGCGGCGACCGCGCCCTTGTCGGCGAGGTCGACGCGGACGAACTGGATCTGGCCGAGCCCGCCGAGCGGCCTGAGGAAGAAGGCGCGCTTCGGCTCGCGCTCGGCGATGCGGACCCGGGCGCCGGCCTTGAACAGGGCCTGGGCGACATAGCGGCCGAGGAAGCCGCCGCCGCCGAACAGGGTGATGAGCCGGTCGGTTTTGACGGTCATGGCGGTCCCCTTGCCCCCTCGCCGCGGAGTTGGCAAGCCCCGCGTTGACAATGAGACGGGCGGCTCCTAACTCGCCCCTCCTACCTGTTGTTTTGTTCTCTGGGCCCAGATGGCGGAATTGGTAGACGCACCAGCTTCAGGTGCTGGCGCTCGCAAGGGCGTGGAGGTTCGAGTCCTCTTCTGGGCACCAGGGACCCGTCTTCGGGCATCCCAAAAAGTTTGAAAAAACGGCGGAAATCTGCCATATTCGGGCATGGCTTTGTCCGAGAATGTCCCAGCACGTTTTACATAATCCCAGCAAAAGTGGGCCATCATTTGGGCCATCAAACGGGCCATCATGGCCCGTTTGAAAAATGATGGCCCGTCGGGCCGTTTCCGCAGGGAGAGAAGAGGACGCTTTTAGGTCACGGCTGGTCGAAGCGGATTGGAGTGATCATGGCTCTCAAGGATATGCAGGTTCGCGCTCTCAAACCGCGCGCGCGCGTTTACAAGGTTGGCGATGAGCACGGCCTCTATATCGAGGTTCATCCAAACGGCTCGAAGCTCTGGCGGCTGAAATATCCATATCTCGGCAGGGACAAGCGGATCGCCTTCGGTCGCTATCCCGAGGTCGGTTTAGCCGAAGCCCGCCAGAAGCGCGACGAGGCGCGAAAGCAATTGCGCGAGGGGATCGACCCCGCGGCCGAACGCAAGCGGGAGAAGCTGCTGGCCCTCTATAATGCAGCGAACACCTTTGGCGACGTTGCCAAGGAATATATCGAGAAGATGGTCGCGGAGAGCCGCGCCGAAGCCACGACCACGAAGGCGACATGGTTGCTGGAGCAGCTGGCGCCGATCGCTAAGTCCCCCATTGCGGACCTGAAGCCAGTCGAAATTCTGGCCGCCCTCAAGCGCATAGAAGCCAAAGGCAAGCATGAGACGGCGCGACGCTGCCGGTCATTCGCGAGCCGTGTGTTCAGATATGGCGTCGCGACGGGTCGAGGCGAGACTGATCCGACCTCAGTCCTGCGCGGGGCCTTGGTGACCCCCAAGGTCCAGCATCACGGCGCCGTCCTCGATCCCGAAGCGGTCGGCGAGATGTTGCGAGCCGTGAATGCCTATTCGGGCCATCTGATCACCCGCCTTGCCTTGCAGATTTCGCCCCATGTCATGGCCCGGCCCGGGGAGCTTCGCCAGGCGCGCTGGCCCGAATTCGATCTCGAGAAGGCCGTCTGGAAAGTCCCGCCCGAGCGCATGAAGATGCGTCGGCCGCACGCCATTCCGCTGTCGCGGCAGGTGCTGGCCTACCTCGTTGAGCTCGAAGCGCTCACCGGCCCTGACGGCTTCGTGTTCCCTGCCTTTCACACGTCGAAGCGGCCGCTCAGCGAGAACACCATCAACCAGGCATTTCGGCGCATGGGTTATGGGGTCGGGGAGATCACCGCGCACGGCCTTCGAACCACGGCGTCGACGCTTCTCAATGAGAGTGGCAGGTGGAGCCCCGACGCGATCGAGCGCTCGCTAGCCCATGCCGACAAGGATTCGATCCGAGGCATCTACAACCGGGGGTTTTACTGGGAGGAGCGCGTCGCGATGCACCAATGGTGGAGCGACTACCTGGATGAGCTGCGAGCCAGAGTTAGACTTTCAATCAGCGCATGACGGTGGAACCACCGCATGGAACCGCGCGGACCGACATCGGGCTTTGCATCCACGCCGCGACGGCAATCAGCAGCCATCCCGGGGGAATCGACCTGAACATCCGCCATCGCATCGCGATGGGAAGGAATTTATGGCGCCGCGCGGCTGGTAAGGCTCATCACCGGGGCTGTAATCTTCGCCCGGCGGGTGGGCTAACCTCGCTCATTCATGTTAATGCTAGCGTCGAATCGAAGTAAAGGTCTTCGGTTCCGACTTCCAGCACGCCTCACGTCAAGAGGAGCGGGTGTCGCGAGATTTTTGGCTTTCCCGGTTCATTTGCAGGTGGCGGGCTATCATCGACCGGTACTCGCGGCAGCAAGATGGGACGTGGATATTCGCAAGTCCTGCAACGACTTTCACGCGAGGTGCATCATGACCGACTCCAACGGCGACACCAACAAGATTTGGGAAATCGACGGCGCCAACGTCGTCGGCATCGGCAGCTTCCACAAAACACTGCCGCACAACAAGTTCGGGGAGGTCGATCGCGCCGCCTTCGAGTCGCTGGCCGAGGCGACGCGCGGCGACGGCACCGGCTTCGCCGAAGTGCCGCGCGGCGCATCGCGGCTGGTCACCGACGGCCCCAACAAGGGCAAGAAGCTCCCGGCCGCGCCGCTCACCAACCCCCAGGCCGGCCTTGCGACGGACCAGCTGACCCATCCGCCGATCGACTATAGGATGCCGCTGGCGCCGCGCGTCACCTCGAACACCACGGCCGCCGAGATGGTCGAGCTCTACTGGATGGCCTGCCTGCGCGACAACGACCTGTGCGATCCCAAGAGCGGATCGCCGAGCTTCGCCGACGCCGTCAATGAGATCAACAAGAGCTTTCAGCGGGCGCTCGAATCCGGAACCGTCGTACCGGACAAGCCGTGCGACCGGGACGCGGTCGTGGCCGGCGACGGCTCCGAGGACAAGTTCATCCTGGGCGTCGATCTTCCGGGCTCGGCGGTGGCGTTCACGCAGTTCACCGCCGAGACCCTGTTCCGCCTCGGCCTGCCCGGCGACGACGTCGGGCCGATGGTGAGCCAGTTCTTCCTGCGGCCGATCGCCTTCGGCACCCAGACGATCGACGCGCGCGAGCGGCCCTACAAGGAGGGGCTCAACTATCTGACCGACTTCGGCGACTGGCTTAAGGCCCAGGACAGCGGCCGCGACCGCTTCGGCCAGGACTATTCGAAGTCGAACGAGGACGGGCCGGTGCGGTTCGAGGATTTCGAGCGCTACTTCGCGACGATGCGCGACCTTGCCCGCTTCGTGAACAAGGACGCGCTCCACCAGGCCTATTTCAACGCCGCCCTGCTCCTGCTCTCCGGCCGCGCGCGGTGGCCGATCGGCAATCCCTATCACGATTTCGGCAACGGCATCGTCCAGGGGCCGCTTCCGGACCGAGAGGCGGGATTCGGCGTGCTCGGCGGGCCGCACATCCTGGCGCTGGTATCCGAGGTGGCGACCCGCGCGCTGAAGGTCGTCTGGCAGCAGAAATGGCAGCAGCATCTGCGGCTGCGGCCCGAAGCCTATGGCGGGCTCGTCCACGTCCAGAATGTCGGAGTATCGGGCACCAAGCGGCCCTACGGGCTGCCGGATTGGCTCGTCGGCACCAAGGCGGCCAAGTGCATTCGGGAGAAGAACAAGAAGACCAACGCGGCGGACGATCAGGCGACGGACATGGAGACCCTGCTGCTGCCGATGGCGTTCACGCCGGGGAGCCCCATCCATCCGGCCTATGGCGCCGGCCATGCGACCGTGGCGGGGGCCTGCGTAACTGGGCTCAAGGCCTTTTTCCTCACCTTCGTCACTGACGCGGCGGGCAACGACCGGCTGATCCCGTTCTGCACCTTGCGGGAGCGCTCCCAGCCCTACGACCCCGACAAGCCGATCACCAGCTATTGCGCCAATCTGAAGCTGAAAGATCCTGAGGAGTGCCTCAAGGTCAAGAAGTACGACAACCGGGTGAAGCTGCCGGAGGAGGTCGCCCAAAAGCTCACCATCGAAGGCGAGCTCAACAAGCTCGCGCAGAACGTCGCGATGGGGCGGTCGATGGGCGGAGTCCACTGGCGAACCGACAATACGCGCAGCCTGGTGCTGGGCGAGGCGCTGGCGGCGGAAATCCTGGCAGACATCACCACCGATTCCAACGAAAGGCCGAGCTTCACCTTCCGCACCTTCGCCCGACGCGCCGACGGACTGCCCAAAAAGGTGCTGATCGAGCGGGGCCGAATCTATGTCGACGACGTCGAGCGGACGATTCCGACGGGGATGCTCTAGGCGGGACAGCGGTACCCACCGGCGGCAAGGGCGCTGCCGGTGGGCGTCCGGGTGGCCCGAGCGGCGCCCGGAATCAGACGGGCCATTCATTCGCTCGCGCTGTCGGGTCTTTCCGAAGTCGCGACAAAGCTCGCGGCAGGCCGTGCGCCACGTCCGTTTCCGGTGAGCGCCGATCCAGCCGCGAACGTCGCGGAAGGAAGCTGTGGGCCCCGTCCTCTTGGCCGAATGCGGACCGACTGCTTCCGGCGCCTTCCGACTCGTTACGGACCTTCATTGTGGATCAGAGGTTGAAGGATCGCTGATTAGGAGAGTAGTTTGGAGCATCGATCTATTGCGACTCATTGTGAGTGATGACGGTGGCAGAAGCTGACGGCCAACCACGCTATAGCGAGAAAGCAGGACCTGATCTTGCGAAGCGACTGCACTTCCTAACATTTTCGCTGCTCTACCCGGCTTTTCTCGGCACATTCATTTTCGCAATTTTTCAGCATCCGCCGGATTGGATGTTTCAATGGCCTTCAGATTGGCCTAGCCCGCCTTGGGCACCCCTTTTTGCAGTCTATTTCGCATTTCAATATATGGAGGGGGTAGCCGCTCCAAATCACTATAGGGGTCCGAGGATCGCAATCGACTTTGCCGAAATTTTCTTCATGGTTTTGCTGTTCCGGCAGCTCGGCTTTCTGGTTTCAAGTAGCCAAGCGGTATTGGAGATTGATACTTGCGCCACACGGATATTTGCAGCGCTCGTCTTGGCGCTGCCCGTCATAGCGCGGGCATTAGAGGCTGATCAATGGACCGCATTCAACGTGTCGTTGACCGCGCTTTCTGCGGTTGCCGTAACCTCAGTGCTAGCATCTCTAAGTTACATCTCGTTTATGATCGTTCTTGTTGCCCTATTAGCCTACGTCATCTTTTTTCAACTTCTCAATCCTTGGCTCGGTGACCGATGCAAATGCTTGCAACGTCCGCTTCCGCCCTAAACGGTCACAGGAATTGGCGCTCAGCATGCCGAGCGCCGCCTCCCCTTAGATTTCGATGCGCTCGGCGAGCGCCAAGGCATCTTCGATATCGACGCCTAGCGGGGCCGCAACGGGCGCATTTCAGCCATTCCCAAGGGGTCATAGGGACAGTGCGTTCTTCCGGCGCCGATTGCAATCGAACACCTAGCTAGACGCGCGACTATCCTCGTCAGGGAGCACGCTTTGCACATCCGATCAGCTCAAGGCCGCGATCTAGCTTATGGATTCGCACGGTAGGACATCGGGCACTGCATCCAAGCAGCAACCGATGACTCGCGCCACCCAGCGGTACGGACACCAAGCGCGATCTGTTTCGGAAACGTGCCCTCCTGAATCTTTCGATACAGCGTGGAGCGGCTGAGCCCTGTTCGGTCGAGCACGGCAGGAAGCCTCAAGATCCGATCGGGTCTGTCGGTTGAGTCTGCTGCATCCTGCTGCATCTAAGCGATCCTCCTGGGCTGAGCCGGGAGGTTGAAAACCGATCTGGTAGCCGCCGCAATGGTCGGCGGTTCGAGTTTCGTCCGAGAGCCGCGAAAGTCGTTCGGGAGGTAGGTAAGCAAGCTCCAAATCCGCCCGGAGCAGACGATCCGATCACTCTTCGTCATCCTCGAACTGCCACAGCGAGATCGGTCTCATGTCGGCCTCCGGAGTGTCGAGCACCGATGGGGGAGCATCCTTCAGCGGATCGATCCGGTCCGCGCACCCGCGCGCCCAGCTGGCCCAGACAGGCGTCCCGGCATCAGACCGGTGTGCGGGATGGTTCTCGACGACAGCAACGAACGCCCGGATCCGTTCCGCCCGGTTCCAGGCGTCGAAGTCGCTTTCGAGCTTCGCCATCGCCTCCCGCTCGGCTTCCACCCGGGCCCGCAGCTCGGCGCGGCGGTGCTGCTCGGCCTCGAAGCGGGCGGCTCGACGCTGGGCTCTCGCCCGCTCGACCTTGCGCAGCGCGGCGTGCCTGCGAAGGCTGACCATCACTTCATTCAGTCTCTGCTCGATCCGCTGATTGCGGGTGTCCTTCCAGCTCGACTGGATTCCGCTTCCGTAGCAGGGCTCCATCTTCAGCGTGAACTCGCCGGTCGGATGGTAGTCGTAGCTCCGCATCCACACATATTGGCCGCGCCGGAGGCGCCCGGCTTCGTCAGGCGTGGACTTGTGCGTTTCGCGCCGCATCCGCTCTTCGATCGAGATGGAATAGGCTTCCTCGTCCACGATGACCTGGAGCCCGCTGGCGATCCTAAGACCACGATTGCCCGGCCTGAGCGCGAAGCCCCGCCGCTCGAATCCCTTGAGCAGTGCGTCGGCGATCCGGAGCAGCCGGCTCTTTGATCCGGGATGGATGCGCGCCGGCAGCACGTCCGGTTCGACGCAGTGGATGGCCCCGTAATCGTCCGGCTTCTTCCGGTTCAGCTCCTCGCGCATGGCCGAAGTGACGGAGTGCGGGCGGACAAGCGTCTCGGTAACTTCGACGGGCCGGAATTCCTTCTCGATCTCGATGGCAGGATCGGGCGCCGGCGGTCCGACGTCGCCTGCTGTCGCGGCCGGCCTGGGCCTGAACGTGATCGTCTGCGGATGCTTCACCGCCGGAAGCGGAATTCGCCGGCTTTGCTTTCCGGCCCTCAACTTCTGCCAGTGGCCTTGTGCGGGAACGGGAATGCGATTGCGGATGCAGACCTTCTTCAGGCCCACGTCCGATATCTGAAATCGCTTCGCGAGCTCGCGCATGGGCTCGGTCCAGACAAGCTCGTGAAGCTGTTCGCGCGTGAGGGTAACGGCCTTGATCGAACGACTCCCGAGATGGTGGCGCGAGTCCCCAGACGACCCTTGCGCGCGATACCCCCCGGCTAGAGAGAGCGCTGCTGGAAGCATCGGGTCTCGGCACTTCCACAATCATTCAATCCTCGCAGGCCCTTGACGCCCGTCGGCGCGACGGTGACCGTCATCGGGCTCCTCTATCTGGCGTTGCTCGGCTGGCGCCTTATCCCACATCGCAAGGGCGCGGACCGCGCCATCCGTCCGTGGCGGGTGTTTGAGCTCACCTCGTCCGACAAGCGCTCCCTGGACCGCCTGCGCCCGGCGCTGAGGCACGCGGGCGCGCGCATGGTCGCGCGCTTTCGGGCCAACACCAAGCTGGCGTCCGACGACGCTGCGCACCCGGGCGATACCTTGCTTCTGATCTCAAGGGCCAACCAGTGGGACGTCGCCTCCGAGGCCGGACTCGAATCGGGTATCGAGAACGGCCAGCCGGGCGCGGTGACTGCTCGGGTCGTCGTCGGCCACGGCTCCACCCTGATCGGCGAGGGCTATGAGGCTGTCGGCACGAGGAGCTTCGGCGAGGTCGCGGTGGTTGCCGGAGGGCCGCGCGCCGCTCGCCTTCGCCAGCCGCTGGATACGATCCGGATCGAGGCCGGCGACCAGCTCTTTCTGAGGGGGCCGGCTGAAGCGATCGCCGCCTTGCTCCCGAAGGCCCGGCTCCTCGAGGTCGACCGGTTCGATCCGGCCCCGCTCGATCGGCGGCGCGGCGCCCTGACGCTCCTGATCTTCATTTCCGCGGTCGCCGCGACCGTGGCCGGGCTCATGCCGGCCGCGCTGTCCTTTCTGGTTGCTGCCGTCGCCGTCGCGGCGCTCCGGCTGATTCCGGCCGAGGAGGTCTATCAGTCGATCGATTGGAGCGTGATCCTGCTGCTCGCCGCGATGATCCCGGTCGGAAAGGCGTTCGAGGCGAGCGGAGCCGCGGACATCGTCGCCTCCGAGCTCGCGGGACTGCTTGCCGGCGCGCCGTTGTTCTGGACTCTGGCGGCGTTGTGCGCGGGGACCCTACTTCTCTCGATCTTCCTCAATAATGTGGCGACCGCGATCGTCATGGGTCCGATCGCGATCCAGCTCTCGACTATGATCGGCATCTCCCCGGATGCCGCTTTGCTCGCGGTGCTCGTCGGGGCTTCGTCCGACTTCCTGACCCCGATCGGGCACCAGAACAACCTGCTCGTCATGGGACCTGGAGGATATCGCTTCACCGACTATGCCCAGGCGGGCGCGCCGCTCGCGATCCTGACCGTCGCCACATCGGCAGCGATGCTGGCGGTCCTCTACGGCTGACGTTCGCCGTTCCTGTCGGAACCGGCTGGAGTAGGGCGCGTCTTTGCCTAAACCGGACAACACAGGAGATGCCCGTGGCGCTGAAGGCGATTGCGCTCAACTGCAGCCTGAAGGGCAGCTCTATCGAGAAATCCAGCTCGACCGATAGGATGCTTGCCCTGATCGCCGAGGCCCTCGACGGGCACGGCGTCGAGATGACCGAAACGATCCGCGTCGTCGATCATGAGGTAAAGCCGGGAGTGACATCCGACGAGGGCGAAGGGGACGCTTGGCCTGGGATTAGGAAACTCATTCTGGCCTGCGACATACTGGTCTTCGGCACGCCGGTCTGGATGGGTCAGATGTCGAGCGTCGCCAAGCGCGTCTGCGAGCGGATGGATGCCTTTCTGAGCGAGACCGACGAGGCCGGCCGGATGCCGAGCTTCGGCAAGGTCGCATTGCTCGCGATCGTCGGCAACGAGGACGGCGCCCATGGCATCACCGCGCATCTCGGCCAGGCGCTGGTCGACGTCGGCTGGACGCTGCCGCCGTCGCCCGCCTGCTATTGGGTCGGCGAGGCGATGGGCAAGGTGGATTTCAGGGACTTGGCCGAGGTGCCGGACAAGGTCCGAGAGACGGTGAAGATGGCGGCGAGCAACGCGGCACACCTCGCCGAGCTTTTGCGCACGCAGCCCTATCCCGGCCTTGGATAGCGGAACCGCGGACAGGCCGCGGTCGATTATCCGGGCGTGGGGTGCCACCCGGCGACAAGCAGGAGCACGAAAAAGCCAGCCACGAAAGCGACGGGCACGAACCAGCCCTGCTTCAGCCATGCGATCATCGACCGCCCTTCCGGATAGGCGTTGGTGAGCGCGACCCCGGCCGACGAGCCGAACCAGACCATCGAGCCGCCGACGCCGACGGCATAAGCGAGCATGGCCCAGTCATGGCCGCCCTGCCGCAGCGCCAGCGCGGTGAGCGGGATATTGTCGAAGACGGACGAGAGGAAGCCGAGCGCGAGGGCGGATTGCCAGCTCGGCTCGGGCAGGCCGCCCACCGGCATCAGCGAGGCGGCGGCGACGAGGGCGACGAGGAAGGCCGCGCCCTTCGCCGCCGGGCGCGCGACCGACCAATTGGGCCGGGCGAACAGGCTGGTGAGCAGGATGGCCGCCCAGGTCGCAAGGCCCAGCCAGGGCGCTTCCTCCGCGATGCCATAGGCATTGGCGAAGACGTTGGCGGTGACCGCGGCGGCCAGGATGATCGCGACGATCCAGATCCGGCGCCACAGCAGCGGATGATCCGGTTCGTCCCGGGCGAGGATCGGTTGATGGCGCTGCTGCAGCCGCGCCCCGACCACAGCGGCGATGGCGAAGGCGGGGACGGCGGCAAGATAGGCCGGGAGGACGGCGAGAGGCGACACGCCGTGCAGCCACATCAGGGTCGTGGTGGTATCGCCGATCACGCTGCCCGCGCCACCGTTATTGGCGGAGAAGACGATGGCGGCGAGATAGGAAATGCTCACCCGCCCTTTGTAGACATGGCGGGCCATCACCCCGCCAAGGACCGCGGCCGCGATATTGTCGAGGAAGGCGGACATCACGAAAACGATGGCCAGCAAGGCGAGGCCGCCGGTCCAGTCGTCGGGCAGAAGGTTGGGCAAATGGTCCGGAAGGTTGCTTTGCTCGAACTGATTGGAGAGCAGTTCGAACCCGACCAGGAGCAGGAGCAGGTTGGCGAAGGTCACCCATTCGTGGCTGAAGTGACGCCCCAGTGCGCTCATCCCGTCCCCGGTCGGGAAACCGCTCACCAAGGCCTCATAAGCGACGATCACCGCAAGCCCGGCGAGCGAGATGGCGAGCGCGCGCTTGTGGAACAGGGCGATGCCGACCAGCGTCAGGCCGAACAGGATGAACTCCAGCGGCGCGCCGAAAAAGGAGGGAGCCGACCCGCCGAGCGGTGAAGCCAGGGCGCCGCTCGGGCCCGACAGCAGGATGAGAACGAAGGCGGCTCGGCCAAGGTGAAGGATCGTGGTCATGGGCGGGGATGACCCTTAGCTGCTGGGCGGTCGGGATCAACCCGGACAGCGCATGCTGCGGGGTCGCCGGATCGACAGGCTCGCCGGAATTTGAACCGGATTGCACTTGCCCGACACCTTAGCTCAGTGAACGTCGGTTCCGGGGAGGTTGCGATGGCCAGAGACAGGGAGCGCATCCTCGATGCCTATCTTGTCGCATCCGCGCGCCTGGGGGACCGTGAGGCTTTCGCCAGCCTCGTCCGCCGCTGGAACGGCAAATTGGTCGCGCACGCCTGGCGGCTGTTGAGGGATCGGGAAGGCGCGAAGGAAGCAGTCCAGGAAAGCTGGGCCGAGATCGTGCGCGGCCTTTCCCGTCTGCGCGACGAGAACGCCTTCGCGGCCTGGGCCTATCGGATCGTGTCCCGGCGCTGCGCCCGGCTGATCGGGCGGATACAGGGGAATCGGCGGCTGGCCGAGGAAATGGCGGCTGCGCCGGTGGATGATGGCATCACAGAGGTGTCATCGCCGGATGTCGATCAACTGCGGAAGGCGATCAGGACGCTGCCGCCCGAGCAGCAGTCCGCGATCACGCTCTTCTATCTCGAGGAAATGAGCGTCGCCGAAGTGGCGGTCGCTCTCGACGTTCCGGCGGGCACGGTGAAGACCCGCCTGATGCACGCGCGGCGCAAGCTGCGCGCGGTTCTGGAAGGAGACGGGTGATGCGGAACGTGGACGATTTGATCGAGGAAGCGCTCGACGAGGAAGAGCGGGAGATCCTTAGCCGCATCGGCGAGGAGCCGGGCTTCTTTGGCATGACCTTCGGGCTGTTTTCCGGCAAACTCGGCTGGGCCAACATGGTCATGGTCGCGGCCCAGACGCTGACTTTCGTCGTCGGCGCCTACGCCGCCTGGATGTTCTTCGAGGCGGCCGACGTGGTGACCCAGCTACGCTGGGGCCTGCCGGCGGCGGTGCTGCTGATCCTGTCGACGATGATCAAGATGGCTCTGTTGCCGGAGATTCATGCCAACCGGCTGATGCGTGAGCTGAAGCGGATCGAACTGCAGCTGGCGCGCGCGAGATCCTCGGGAGGCAATTGAGCGCGACGATCGAACGGCGCGGGCTCCCTGCGCCCGCGTCGTTCGACAGCTTTCCGCTACCGGCCGGGTCCGGGGGCTTCGGGTGCCGGGATCATGCAGGGGGAAGTCGTGGGGGCCTGGCCTCGCTTTGGTCGGGTCCGGTCGGATTGCTCTCCTGGTCCGGCCGCGACTTGGGCTTCAACCGGCCGCGCCGTTCGCGCGAGGCCATATAGAATGTATGTGCGATGATTGCCGTCCAGAGCAGCATGGCAAGTACGAACGCCGCTATCGGATCAAGCAAGATCGAAACCTTTCAAAGGCCGGCCGTAGCATTCCTCTACGCGCTTTCTCCGTAGCACGTGAGAGCGTAAGCGTCTTTGTTTCCTATCTGCCGTTGCCGAATGAAATAACGGCAGCTTCCTGCTTTCGGTGAGCCAGGAGGCCGAGCCACGGCGAGGCAGCCCGCGACCATCTGCTAAGCGCCCGTTGCGGACCTCCGACCGCACTTAGCCGACACCCGCTAGCGGTCGTTCGTTCAAGGTGATGCGAACTGACGTCAGACGGAGCCGAACCGGCTCGCGCCAATCCGGCCGCCCTGAAGCGCAACGCCGTTCTTCGCAAACCAGGCATCCTCCCGCCGATCGCGTCCAGCCAGAGCTAGCGACGTCGTTCGTCGAACCGATAACGGAGCGAAATCAAAGCTTCGAAAGGGGCGCCCGCATGCACGTTTCGGCTCAAATTGTTCAGCGCCGCCGAGACGTAACGTTCATCTGTCACGTTACTCAGATTCAGCTGCAATCGCCATCGATCGCCAAAGTCGTAGCGAGCGAACAGATCGAGCAAGGTATAGGAATCCACAAAAACCCTGTCTCCGCTATCGCCGTCGCCGTTCGGGTCCGCGAGGGCGAGACGGGTGCCCACATGTTGAATGCCGCCACCCACGGTGAAACCCCGAAGCGCTCCGTCAAATCGATAGCTGGTCCATAGCGACGCCGTTCGGGCCGGCGCACCGACGATGCGCTGACCTCGATCTTCGGTGTGGGCGTAACCGAACGCCCCATAGACTTTCCAATTGGCGGTCGGCGACGCTTCGAAGTCGACCTCCACGCCGCGGCTGGCCTGTCGTGCAGCTGCAATGAAGCCGAACGGATTGGGATCCGTCAGCGCCGCGGTCGGATCCGGGACGGCGACATTGCGCTTGGTGATATCGAAGAATCCGACCGTCAGAGTGAGGAAGCCCCACAAGTCGGAGCCCCTCAAGCCAAAATCGAAGCCCTCGCCTTCCTGCGGAGCCAACAGGCTGTTATTCTTATCCAGCACGAAATTGGGAACAAACGACTCCGAGTAGCCGGCAAACACGGCCACATTGTCAGAGATGTCGTACAACATTCCTGCCTGCAAAGAGACGTGCGACAACCTCTGCGGCGCGGTGACGCTCCCAGCCAGCGGGGTTCGTTCCACGCGGTCGAACCGCGCTCCGACCGTGAGAGAAAATGCGTCAGTTATCTCGTTCCGCATCCTCGCAAAGAGGCCGATTCGATCGATATCTTCGGCCGTGGACAAGCCGGGCGCTCCCAGCAGGGTTTCTTTCGGCGGCGGCGGTCGCGAATAATCGGGATCGGTCCAGTTCAGAAAGTTCAGCTGCGTTGCATCGAGGCGCGTCGTTCTCTGGATCCGCGACTGCCGAATATCCGTGCCTGCCACCAGGTTGCTGTTGCGGCCCAGTATCCCCGTGTTTCCGGTGACACTGAGTTGAAATGCCTCCTCGTTATTTTGCTGCTCCTGCTGGAGAGCGAGCTGCGTATAGACGTTGGTGGAGAGGTTGAGGGAAATGGGCAGCCAAAGCGAGCTGAACTCATAGCCCCCGTCGAAGTGCCGCGCCCGCGCCGTCAGATACCATTCATCCGACAGGCTGTGAACGACATCCGCGCCGAACGTGTATTGATGGCGGAAGATACGATCCTGCGGATGATTGTTTACTTGCTCGATCGGAGCCGTGAGCTCACCTCGCAAGTCGATGGCCGTCCCGAAATCCGCCTGATAATCATCCTCGGTAAACTCGCCGATCAGCGTGACCGCGGTGTTGTTCGAGATGGCCAGCTGCAGGGAGGGCGCGAAGAACAAGCGCTCGTTCGGATCGTCGTACCCCCGCCAACCCTGGTCGCGCCTGTACAATCCGATCACCCGGTACCGCGCCCTTCCACCGCCGGCGATCGATCCGCCGAAATCGACCTTGGGGCTGATCAAACCGTCAGTCCCATAATCGAGCACCAATTCCCCATGATCTTCATTCAGCGGCCGCTTGGCCCGCATATTGATCAGACCGCCCGGATTGCTCTCCCCGAAAAGCACGGCCTGCGGTCCCTTGATGACCTCCAGGGCTTGCAGGTTGTAGAGTTCCGGATCGGCCACTCCACCGAAGGTCTCAACTCTGAATCCATCGCGCAGAACGGTCGTGGCCTGGAAGCCACGGAGCACGAAAGCGTTCTCGCGGCCATCACTGTCACCTTGAAATGCGACATTCGAAACGAGGGCCAGCGCATCCTCGATGGCTTCCGGCCTTACCTCTTCGAGCGCGGACGAGGGAATTACCTGTACGGACCAGGGAACGTCTCCAGGACCCAAGCCGCTGCGCAGAAGCGACGAGGCGTCGTTGCGGCGTTCTCCCAACACGATGATTGCTTCCGAATGAGCCGTTTCCGGGTCGGTGCGCTCATCATCGGAAGGGGTCGCGCCATTCTGGTCCAGGCGTTGGAGAGCAGGAGCCGGTGTCACGGCCCTGTCGTGGGTCTGCTGCGAAGCGATGAGATTGCCGTGCGGCTCTGGAGCACGCCAACCGGCATGGAGCGAGAGGTTGCTGCCGGCTTCGAACCCGGCCTGACCGGGGAGATTGTCCCCGGGTCGCACGAGCGGCTCGGCCGCGCCGTTGGACTGCACAAGTCCGCCCGCTGCTGCCGATGCCGGACTGGCTATTGCGGAAAGACCCAGGAGGGCGGCAAGCGTCTTGTGGCGCGGATGCCCGATTGCAAGCACGTTTCGCCCCCATTCACGAACAGCAGCCCGTATTGCGCTTCCTGAGCCGCGGCTCACCCAGGCAATCGATTCAGGCGCGCATAAGTCGCAAAGCATATGTCGATATATCCCGCCCGCTTGTTCACCGCGGGAGGCCCTATATCGGCAGCAATTTCTCCAGGCAGCCCCCTAGCGGCGCGCATAGTTGCGTTGGAGACCATCGGCATGTGAGAGGACGAGCCTGTTGCCACTCACATTCCAGGTGATCGTATCACTGGCCGCGGCGAGCTCCTCCCGGCTAAATTGGCGCCTGGCCGCGTTTCGGCTGTTGTCGGAACAGCCGGTCACCTCGACCTCTCCTGAAGTCGCATTTGACCTCAACAAATGCGCATTGCCCGCAAATCGGCCGCTATAATGCAAATCGCCGCGACATCCGCTTTCGGGATGCGTGAACACGGCTTCCCAGCGATACGACCCATCCTGATTGAAGTTATGGCTGGCCTCTCCCACAACTTGACCGTGTCCACTTACCGCGACGCTATTGGTGGCCCACGTTCCGTACAGGCCGGCAAGGACGTCCCTCTGCCGTCGAAACGTCCGTTCCATTCCATCGGCGTGCCGGAGCGAAAGGATGCCGTCCCGAATTTCCCATTGCACGGTGCTGTTGGCCTGCCTCAGTTCATTTGCATCGTAGGAGCGGCGAGCGGCGTTTTGCGATGACTCCCTGCACGAAGTGACCTCGACTTCTCCCCCGGTCGGCCGCACCTGGATTGCCGACCGATCGCCGGTATAATTGCCGACATAGTGCAGTTCGATGTGGCATCCTGAGTCGGCAACGGTGAATTCCGCCTCCGACCGGAACGTCCCGTTTGCATTGTATTCATGCGTCGAGATGCCTTCGAAATGGCCTTGACCGCTGACAGGCACTCTCTCAGCGGTCCAAGTGCCGTAGAGTCCCGACAATAGGTTGGGAGTATCCGGCTGAGAACGTGCGGAAACACAGCCGCCTGCCAAAATGGAAACCGAGAGTGCCGACAGCACAGCCAAATTTCTCATCATCGGTTCTCCCCTCATCCAAGTTATCAATCCGGCGCCAAGATCATCAGATTGCCACTTATCTCCGGCATCGGCAAGTTCTCACTCGATTGGATCATCGCTTGAATGTCCCATCGTTATTCTCCTGCGGCCGAAATCGCAGAGGATCAAACGAGGAGAGGACTGCCCCTGGCCCAAGCAGACGGTCCAGCCTCGGCAGCCAAAATGGGTCGTTCGCACCAGATTGCGCGTAGCCTCACGGCAACCTAAGCTCGGCCATAGGGAGGAGCATGCGGGTCGAGGCAAACACACAGCTGCTTCTGGCGCGTTGGCAGGGCGGCGACGGAGACGCGCGCGACGCGCTGATGGCCCGCCTGCATCCCGACCTCTCGCAGATTGCCGCCGCCCGTTTACGCGGGGAACGTAATTCCTCGCTGTCGACCGGCGACCTGATCAACGACGCGGTGCTGCGGCTGATCCAGGTCGATGGCGGCGGGCTCGCCGACCGCGCCCATTTCATTGCGCTCGCGTCGCGGATGATGCGGCACATCCTGATCGATCACGCGCGCGCGAAATCGTCGGCCAAGCGCGACCACCAGAAGGTCGAATTGTGCACCAATGTCGATGGCGAGCAGCGCTTTGATCTGATCCAGCTCGAATCCGCGCTGATTCGGTTGGGGGCGATTGACCCGCAACTGACGGAGCTTGTCGAAATGCGCTATTTTGGGGGGATGACGGTGGGCGACATAGCGGCTGTGACCGGCTGGTCGGAGCCGACCGTGAAGCGGCGCTGGCAGACTGCGCGCGCCTGGCTCGCCGACGCCCTGGCTCATCCGATCGACAATGCCTGACATTGCGCTGGAGCGGGAAGCGATCGCGTTGTTCGAGCGGATGCTCGACGTGCCCGAGACCGAGCGCGACGCCTGGCTGGCACGGCAGACCGAGGGCCGGCCCGAACTGGCGAGCAGGGTCGCCGCGATGCGCGCTGCGGACCATGACGCCTCGCTGCGCACCGGCATGGCCGCCGACGCGCTCGACGAGGAAGTTCCGCCCGACCGGATCGGCGCCTACCGGATCACGGAGCGGATCGGCCGCGGCGGCATGGGCTCGGTCTATCGCGGCGAGCGGGCGACCGGAGACTTCGCCCATGTCGCCGCGATCAAGATCATCAAGCCGGGCCTTCTAAGCGAGGCTTTGGTCGAGCGTTTCGTCCGGGAGCGGCAGCTCCTCGCCGGCCTTTCCCACCCCAATATCGCCCAGCTTTATGACGGCGGCGAGACCGGGGCCGGATCGCCCTATTTCATCATGGAATTTGTAGACGGCCTACCGCTGCTCCAGTGGGTGGAGCAGAAGCAGCCGTCACGAACCGAGCGGCAGCAGCTGTTTGGTGACATCGTGGGCGCGGTCGCTTTCGCGCATCGCAACCTCGTCGTCCACCGCGACCTCACCCCTTCCAATGTCCTCGTCACCAAAGACGGGGTGGTGAAGCTGATCGATTTCGGCATCGCCAAGCCGGCCGATGTCGACACGGACGGCAAGGAGGCGGGAAGCGTCTCGATCGGTAGCCTCAGCCTCACCCCCGGCTATGCCGCGCCCGAGCGGATGACGAGCAGCGCCGTCACCACCGCGACGGACGTCTATTCGCTTGGTAAATTGCTCGAAAAGCTGCTGCCGCCCGGACCAGGCGACCGCGAATTGAAGGCGATCATCGCCCGCGCCACCGCCGACAACCCGCAAGATCGTTATTCGACCGCGGATGCGCTGGGCGCCGACGTCGCCGCCTGGCGCGGCGGCTTGCCGGTGGCGGCGGTCGGCGGCGGGCGGCGCTATGCGATGGCCAAGTTCATCGGCCGGCACCGGCCTGGCGTCGCCGCCGCCTCGATCGCCTTGCTGCTGTTGCTCGGCGCCCTCGCGCTGACCCTCATCGCCAACCGGCGCGCCGAGCAGGCGCGGGCCGATGCCGAGCAGCGCTTCGAGCAGACCCGCGCCATCGCCAAGACACTTCTGTTCGATGCCTTCGACCGGGTCAGCCGGGTACCGGGATCGACAAGCGCGCGCGAATATCTGGCCCGCACTGGCCTGGATTATCTGGAAGCGCTCGCAGCCGATGAAAGCGCGCCGCTCGACGTCCGTGTCGAGGCGGGCCGCGGCTATCTCCGCCTCGCGCAGGTGGTCGGCGGCGGCCAGGCGAGCCAGCTCGGCCGCTATGAGGACGCCAATGCCCTGCTCGCCCGCTCCGAGCAGATTCTCGCCCCGCTCGTCCGCGACCATCCGGAGGAGCCGTTGGTGCAGCAGGCGATGGCGGCGCTGCTGATCGAGCAATCCGCCGTCAACCTCTACAACAATAACGAGGTCGATCGCGCCCGCACTCAGGCGCAACGCGCGCAAGCCCTGCTCCGGCCGAACCCCGCTTCAGGCCTCGATACCGCCCGGCTCCACGCCGACGCTGTTCGGGCCGAGGGTGACAGCTTCCTGTGGGCCGAGGATTATGCGCGCGCCCGCACGGTCCACCTCGCCGCCGAATCCTTCATCGCCGGCCTGCCGCCAGCGAAACAGCGCGACCCGCAAATGATGAGCATCCGCGCCGGGAATTTGCGGTTGCTTGGCGAGGCACACCACAAGCTGGGGCAGTCCGCCGAGGCCCAGGGCGTGCTTGATCGCGCGGTGAACATCAACCGGGCGGTGCTCGCGACCCAGCCCGACGATCCCCTGTTCCGTCGCCGGGTCGTCACCTCGCTGCGCTATCGCGCGATCGTCCACCGTACCAACGATCGCGACCAGCTCGCGCGCGAATCGATCGAGCAGGCCCGGGCCGAAGCGCTGCGGCTGCGCGACCGCGATCCCAATGATGTCGGCGCGATCCAGCTCCATGCGGTGGTGAGCGAGGTCTACATGTCGGTCCTGTCCGATCTCGGCCGCCATACGGAAGCCTACCGGATCGGCGATGAAATCCGCGCCGCCTACCGCATCATGGTTGCGCGCGCCGGCAATGCGCCGGGGCAGCTGCGCAGCATGGCGATGGCGCTGCGCTCCGATGCCGCAGTCCATTATAATGGCGGCGATTATGCGGGCGCTTGCCGCACCTGGGGCGAGGTCATGGCGATCATCACCGGCCTCGAGCGGCGCGGCGCGCTCACCGATTTCGACCGCAACAACGCCATGACCGAGACGCGCGACTATCTCCGCCGCGCTTGCGATCCGCCGCGCGCCGGCCTTGGGCCGAGCATCTAGTCCTTTCCAACAAGCCTCGCGCAACGATAATCTGATCCGTTTTCCCCCGATCTCCCGCTGACTCCGTTGAAGGGCTCAGTTCGGGCCCATGCGGACAGGGGGGAATGGGCAATGATCGACCGTCGCGACACCCGGATCATCGACAGCTTCACGCGCGCCAGCGCATTGCGCGGCGTTTCCGTGCTGGCGATGCTCGCAGCGGGGTTTGCCACGGCGACGCCGGCGGCGGCGCAGTCCTTTCCGGGCAGCCCACGATGCCCGCTCGTCGGCGATGTGGTCACCTGCACCGGCGACGTCGCGACGGGCTTCCGCTCGGACAACGACGCGCGGATGCGGGAGCTGATATTCCGCGATCTGACCACCCAGATGATCGGCACCACCGAACCGGGCCTGACTGGCAATGACGGTACTCGGCCGATCATCGACATCATAGCCGCCAACGACCTGACCCTGTCGCTGTTCGCCGGGGTTCAGCTCCGGGGTCAGCGGACGCCGCGCGACTCCTTCCTTCCGAGCAGCGCGATCTACATCACCTTCGATCCGGCCCAGTCTCGCACGGCAGTGATCGATAATGCCGGCTCCATAGAGGTCACCCAGCGCCACACCAGCTTCGCCAACATCAACGGCAGCGCGATTACCGTGCTCGATCCGGCATCGGTGACGATCAACAATAGCGGCACGATCAGGATCTCATCGACCAATTCGAATTCCCGCAGGTTCGAAACCGCGATAATCGCCGATGCCATCAATTCTGCCGCGCTCGTCAACGACGGCACGATCTCCTCGTCGGGTACATTCTCCAACGGCGTGGTACTGCGCGCCGCGAACGTCAGCCTCGTCAATCGCGGCACGATCGACCAGGGCTATAATGACGGAACCGCGCAGGCGATGCCGCTCTTCATGATCTCGGAATCGTCATCCGGGACGCCGCTGGCGGTGAATTTCAACAATAGCGGAACCCTGTCCGCCACCAGGGTCCTGACCAGCGGCGGCCCCGGCGGACAGCGATCCGACTCCTTCATCCAGCAATATGGCCTCGGGACGATCGCGTTCAGCAATACCGGGCTGATCCAGAACACCGAGATCAACATCGAGCAGCAGGTCGGCGCGGGCGTGGATCAGGTGCTCGACATCGTCAATGCGGGCCGCCTGGTCGGCGCCGGGATCAGCCTGGAGAATGAGGTAACGCAGACCGGGTATGAGCTGGAGCAGCCCGGCCAGCCCCAGCGGACGCTCGCGTTCAACGAGTTCATGTTCTACCGGGCGACCCCGCCAAAGCCCGTCGGAGAGGCCCGCAACGTGGATTTCTCCCTGACCAGCACGGGCGAGCTCGCCCAGGCCACGCTGCGAGTCGTCCTGAATCGCGGCACCGGCATCATCTCGGCGACCATCAACAATAGCGGCCCCGTCGCGCGCTCTGAAATCAGGGCCGACGCGGAAGGCGTGGATGCCCGCTCGCGTGTCGTCAACAGCGGCGCGTTGGACGGCGTCCTCATGACCAGCTTCGGCCAGGGCGAAGGCGACGGCGCGCTTACCAGCGCCCTCCTCGAAAATAATGGCACCGTCCGAGACTCCACCTTTTTTTCGGGCATCACGGATTTCGGCGCGAACGGCACAGGCAGGGCCGAATTGATCAATCGCGGCGTGTTCGGCTCCGCCGCGGACCCCTATACCGGCGCCTTGCGCAGCGACATGCAGCTACAGGCAATTTCGACCAATGCGACCGGCTCGCTGCTCAACACCGCCGACATCTTCAATGGCCTGATGACGGCCAGCGTCGACACCGACAATCTGGGTGCGGGCCCCGCGCTTCGGCTCGAGAATAGCGGCGACATCCGCAACCTCGTGCTCGGCGACGTCGCCATATTTGCCGCCGCCACGCGCACGATCGAAGTGATCAACAGCGGAGACATCTTCATCCAGCACGACGGCACCGCTCTCGATCAATTCAACAATTCGTATATCTCGTTCGGAATTGCCCTCAGCGTCTCGCAAGGTGAGTTGGCCTTCCGCGACTCGCTGACCAGCGCCACGGCCGTGGTGCCGGGGACCCGCGACGTGTTCGGAGGCCTGGGCCGGCAGCCGTTCGGCGACCAGGTGCGAGTGACCAACAGCGGCGCCATAACCATCGACGGTGAAGGGGATTTCAACTGGGGTGTCGCGCTTCGCAGCTATAGCGACATCCTGTTCGACAATGACGGTGCCATTGCGATGCGCGGCGAGAACCTGGCCGGTGGCCGCGCCAATCGCGGCGACGGCTTCGACCTCGTCGGCGTGCTGGTCAGCGGCTATAGCGACCTCATATTCAACAGCGAAGCGGCGATCACGCTGGATGCGGTCAACGCCGGGCCCGCCGGCGCCGCGATCCTGCTGGTCGAGCGGTCCTTCGATGCGACGCTGCCAGGCACGCGGCATTCAAGCTATGACTCCGCCGCCGACACGAACAGCCGCTTTGCGGTGAACTTGACCGCCAACGTCACCGCCAACGGCGCCGACCAGTTTGGGCTGTTCGGCTATATCGGCTTGCGCGACGACGGTTCGATCACCACCGCGCGGCGGAACACCGACGATTTCGCCGGATTCCGGTTCACCAACAACCAGGCGAGCGTGGTCGTCGATGTCGTGAGCGGGGTCAGCCTGACCGGCGGCAGCGGCATCGGCTCGGCGATCGCGATCCAGGGAACCGGCAACCTCATCGTCACCAATGCCGGATCGATCATCGGCCGCGGCGGCGGCCAAAGCGCCGCGATCCACGTGTCGAGCTCGGCCCAGCTCAATCCCTATCTGCAATTCTCGCTCGCGCCGCAGACCTTCCAGCCCGACCGCTTCGTGACTCTGCGCGACATGGTGAATACGGGCATTGTCCGCTCCGACGCCGGCCACGGCATCTGGGCCGAGCTCGGCGCGATCGTCAATCTCACCAACCGTGGCCTGATCCACGGCGGCGTCGCCTCGGTGCGAGCGCTGCAGACGAGCAGCATCTTGAACGACGCCGGCGGGACGCTCGACGGCCGTATCCTGCTCGAAGGGGCAGGCAGCAGCCTGGTCAACAACGGCATCGTCCGCGTTTCGACGCCGGGCGCCGTCAACCACCAGATCAACGGCGGCTTCACACAGGGCTCCGCAGCCACGCTTGCGCTGCGCGGCGGCGACCGGATGAGCGTCACCGGCAATTTCGTGCTGAACGGCGATCTCAATCTCGCGCTCGGCGCGCCGAACCTCGATCCCATCATCACGGTCGGCGCCAACCTCACGCTCGACGGGCGTTTGAACGTCACCGACGCGGGGGGCTTCGGCGACGGCGTCTACCGGCTGTTCAACTATGGCGGTACGCTGACCGACAACGGCCTCGCCCTCGGCGCCTTGCCCGGCGGCGCGAACGGCAATCTTCAGACCGCCATTGCCGGTCAGGTCAATCTAGTGGTCGGTGGCGCCGGTCCGGACCTCTCGATCCAGTTCTGGGACGGCACCGACACCGCGCCGGACGGAACGGTCGATGGCGGCGCAGGCACCTGGAATTCGGGTGTGTCCAACTGGACGAGCGCCGACGGCAGCTTCAACGCCCCTTGGTCCGGCAATTTCGCCGTTTTCCAGAATGCGGGCGGCGCGGTCACGGTCGAAGGCGCGCAGGGCGTCACCGGCATGCAGTTCGCCGGCAACGGCTACCGGCTGGCTGCGGGTGCGAACGGCTCGATCCTGCTTAATGCGTCCGAGACCGCGGTGCGCGTCGATCCCAACATCACCGCCGAGCTCGCTTTGCCGCTCGGGGGCACAGGCGCGCTCGTCAAGCGCGACACCGGCACTCTCATCCTCTCCGGCGTCAACACCTATTCGGGCGGGACCGTGATTCGCGAGGGCGTGCTTCAGGCGGCCGCCGACAATGCGCTTGGCACCGGCGGGGTCACCCTGGACGGCGGCACCTTGCGCTTCGCGGCTGCCGCGACCAGCGCTCGGGGCTTCACCATCGGCACGGGCGGCGGCACGATCGACGCCCCCAGCGCGCTGACCCTGTCGGGCGCGATCGGCGGCGGCGGCGCGCTCACCAAGGCGGGAGCCGGCACGCTGACCCTTTCGGGCAACAGCTCGGGCTATACCGGCACCACCAACGTCGCCGCCGGCACCCTGCTCGTCACCGGCAGCCTCGGCGGCAGCCTCAATGTCCAGTCGGGCGGCCGCCTGTTCGGCACCGGCACGCTCGGCAACGTCACCATCGCCTCGGGCGGCATCGTCGCGCCGGGCGCCTCGATCGGAACGCTCAGCGCGAGCGGCAACGTCACCTTCAATGTCGGCTCCTTCTACGATCTGGAGCTTGCGGCCGCCGGCGGCACGGACCTGCTCGCGGTCTCCGGTACGGCGACGATCCAGGGCGGCACGGTCCGGATCGCCGCGCTCGACCCGGAGACCCAATATGTGGACGGCCGCAACTACACCTTCCTCACCGCCGCGGGCGGACGCACCGGCACCTTCGCCGGCCTGACCGAGACCTCGGCCTTTTTGGACTTCACCCTGGGCTATACCGCCTCCAGCGCCTTCCTCACCGTCGCCGTGGTCCGCACCTTCCCGGACGTCGCGGCGACGTTCAACCAAATCCAGGCCTCCGGTGCGCTCGCCGATCTCGGCCGGACCGCGGGCTCGGACAGCCTCACCGTCTACAACCAGCTGCTGCTGCTCGACGGCGACGCGGCGCGCGCCGCGTTCGACGCCGCGTCGGGCGAGATCTATCCGGTGCTGGTCGCCTCCGAGCTGCGCCGTGGCGGAGGCCTTGCCTCACGCTTCATCGCCCGCGGCCATGCCCGTTCGGGCGAGGGCTGGGGTCTGTGGGCCGGCGCTTCCGGCCATGACGGGCGCACCGATGCCGACGGCAACGGCGCCCGTCACACGCATGACGGGATCGGGGGCGAGCTCGGCGTGGATTATGCCGGCCCCGGCAATCAATGGGCAATCGGTTTCGGTGGTGGCTATGACGACGGCGATGCCGACCTTCGCGACCGGGCCTCGCGTGGCGAAATCCAGGGCTGGCACCTCGGCGCTTATGCCCGCTACGGCACGGGCGGCGCCGGCTTCACCTTCACCCTAAGCGGCGCTTATGCCTCGGGTGACGCGGAGGTTACCCGCTCCACCGCCTTCGGCACCCTCGCCCGCACCGCCGCCGCGCGCGTCGACCTCGACGCCTGGGCGCTGGGCGCCGAGGCGCGCTATGGCTTCGCCTTCGGCGGCGGCTGGTCGCTGGGGCCTGTGGCGCAGGTCGTCCATGCGGAGGCCGATCTCAGTCGCTTCACCGAGACCGGCGCGGAGAGCCTCGACCTGTCCGGCGGCACGGGCAATGACGACAGCCGCACCCGCTATGGCGGCGGCCTCTTCGCCCGCTGGGAAGGCGCACGCGGCTCGATCGACGCCACGCTCTCCTATATCGGCGGAGGCGCCGCTCCCACCGAGCTCGGCCTGGTCATGGCCGGCGCTCCGGCCACCCCCTATCGCGTCCGCTCGGCGGAAGGTGACGGCGATACGCTCCAGCTCACCCTCGCCGGCCAGCTCGACATCGGCGGTGGCTGGGCGATCGGCGCCAATGTCGAAGGCGCGATCGGCTCGGATGAACGCGGCCTCGCCGGGAGCGCGACTCTCGGTTGGCGGTTCTGACGCAAATATGGATTTCTCAGCTTCCCCAACCTGAGGGCTGTTCAAATCCTGCTCGGTCACACGAAGATTGAGTCCGCAATGGGTCGTTAGCGGCCCGGCAGCTATGCCAAGATACCAAGCCCTGTGAAGGACCTCGCTTCACATCCTAGCGGCGATCACCGCGGCGACTACTACCACGACAAAAGCAATCACCCAGACCCACCATGGCGGTGGCCAAGGCATCCAAAAGACTGTGCGCGTGATCCAGCCCATGAGCCTCCCCGTTAAAGTCGATTCTCAATATACAAGCTGCTGGGAACGGCAAACGCGAAGCAACCTAGGATGATCGATAGGATCTGTCGGGACGGGCCGTGTGTGTGCAAGCCGAATCCGCTACGCCGCGAACGTCCGCAACGGTCGAAAGCAGACATAGCGTGCGGCTCAGCCTGACGTCCGCTTTTAACGTCTGGATCCTTGTAAGCCGACAGTCCGCTCCGGCCAACACCGGACGCCGGAGGTGATCGCCGAAACCACCAACATTGGCCTTTGCCGACCCGATCCTGCTATGCGATTCGCACGGCATTTCGATGCGACATGTGTCGCATCGGGAATCGAACCATCACTGTAAGTTCTTGTTGGGGCCACCGGAGGGGCCACGGACGCAATCGAGCTGGCATTACCTTCTATAAATCAGGTGCTTGGACGAAACGTTCGAGTCCTCTCCTGCAGCAGTGAATCCGCTCGCCCGCGTTCTCCCCGAAAAATCGATGTCCTTGTGTCCCGATTTTGTGTCCTGATTTTTACTTGACCCCAATTCCGCATGTTTATGATGCTGAAACCCCCAGATTTCTGCGGTTTTCGGTTGGCCGGGAAAATCGGCTACAGGTTTTTAGTACCGGCGTTTGCGAGTTCGATTCCTGACGCTCCAGCAGAAACTGCGCGCGCCACGATATCAAACGCTGACGACTCGCGCGCAGGCGTGGCGACAGTTGAGGATGCGGCAGCGCAGGCCTCAGAGGTTAAATCCAAACATACGCCAAACATACGAGGGTCCGGTCGTGAGAGATGCAAATCGAGTCGTCTTTTCGCTTGAGCAGCGACCAGGCAAGCGCCAGGGTGCGCGAGCAACTTCGCATTAGACAGGAGGGCGGCCATCTTTTCTCTCATCCAGACGCTCGGGATCGGAACGGCCCTGCGGCGCGAGCTGCTGCCGCTTACCGCTGCTTTCATTATCGCCGAGTTCTTCTACAAATTCCACAGCTTCACCTTGGAATGCGGGGCGTTTCTGCTCACCTGGCTCGTGCTAAGCTGGGTGCAGGCGCAGGTGACGAGGCGGCACGACTAGGCCGGGCCGGTTCGAACGCGCACCAAGCCTAGAGATGGACGGCGCGCGCGCCGGCGTGCCTGCAGCCGAGCACCAGATCGGCAATTGTGGCGCTGCCGCCGAGTTCCGCAGCCGTCAGCGGATCTGCGGTTGAACTCACCACCGCGAGGAGGAGAAAGCGCTTTCCCGCCGCCACCCCCGTCAGGTCGAGGGTGAAGGCGGCGGCGCGGGGCATTCGCGCGTCGATCGCGGCGGCGGGATTCCTCACCGTGTCGGCGACGCTGACACCGGAATTGGCCGCGCCGGTCTGCTCGACCCGCATCCAGCCGTCGTCGAGCGTCCCGGCGGTTCCGCCGACGAGCAGCGCGTGCACCGCCGCCTGCCAGGCCGGCGAGAGCGCGATGCCGCCGCCGTCGCCGTCCCCGGCGGCCAGCGGCCTCTTCAGCAGCGCCGCGACGACGTCCACGGGAAGCAGCGGCGTCGTGTGACGATGGTGGACAAGGACGAAGGCCGAATGCACCCCGGCCCGGAGCTTTTCGGACCGGAATTGGTGTCCGGAGCGGCCGACCAGCGACGATTGTCTTCCGGCGGAGTCGAGCTGGCTTTCGGTCGGATCTCCACCGAACGAATGGGTGGCCGTCGTTCGCCGGACGAGGACGATGTCGGGGCTGAGGCAGCGCGGATAAGGCGGCGGCGCGGATCGCTCGGCGGTCAGATCGACCAGCCGGGTGGGCAGGATCTGGCGCGTGTCGAGAGGATGGACCCGGACATAGGTGCGGCCGACCGAGGCGGGACTGGCGCTGATGTCCAGCTCCCACACGCCGCGCGACTGGACCGCCGCCCTGAGCAGCTTGAGCTGGCCGCCCGGATCGCGGTGGATGGAAAGATCCTGGACGACGGCCTCCGGCAGTCCGATCGAGAACATCTCCCATGTCCAGACCGGCCCGGGATCGACCGCGGTTCCCGCTTCGTCGAGGACCCCTTTCCACACGCCGACGGCCGTACCGACATAGACGGTCTCGGGCGTGTCCGGATCGCAGATGACGGAAAGGGCGGGCGCCACGGTGCCCTTGTTGCGTAGGCCGGTCGGATAGAATTTGTCGATGCCGTCGAACCACCAGAGCGTATCCATCTTGAGCTGACCGATCGCTCCCGTCGTCGAGACGTAGAAGGAGCCCTTGAACCCGGCGGTCCCGGTCTTGGTCGCCCGGTGCGGCGCGATCTCCGACCACGCCCCGAGCCGCGGCAGCCTGTCCATCGGGGCGCCGTTGGCGGGGATGAAGTCGCCCGTCGTGGTCCGTTTGCCCCAGACGAAGACATCGGACTCCCATTGGGTCTGGCCGGGCTGCTGGAATAGCCGCACGATCGCGCGCTCGTAGAGCGCCAGCAGGGCGGCTCCCGTGAAGCCGGTGCCCGCGGGTGTTCCGGTATCGAGCCATTTGACCGAGATGATCTGGCCGGCGCCATCGCTCAAGGAATCCTGATCCTTGTTGACCACACATGCCTTCATCGGATCGGTGCCTGAGGGGAGCGTGCGCCAGCGCATCAGCGGAGTAGCGGGAGAGCGCGGATCCCAATTTTCGGTCAGCCAGACCCGATAGGTGCCGATCGCGAGCCGCGCCTTGCCCGAAGCCGCGCCCGGAGCGACGGCGGGGCCGGAATAAAAAAGGCTGCGTTTGTCTTCGTCGCCATAATGGGTCGCCTTGCAGGCCGTCCGCCGCACTGGGGGATCGAAATGGCCGCTGCCGCGCCACCAGGCGCGAATATATTGCGCGGCCAGATAGGGGCTTCGCTTCTCGTCCGGATGAAAGCAAACTCCCCCGCCATCGCCCATCAAGCCGCTGACCATCTCCCAGACAGTATCGCCGATGCGACGGATCGTGCCGTTGTCCTGGGTTCCCACGGCGAGTGGGCCGGGATCGCGCGGATGGGAAGCGACGAACAGGCACTGCGCCACCGCCAGCCCATCATTGCTGGGAAGGAAGGAACCGGCCGCCCCCGCGCTGGTGGACGAGAATACGCCGCCGTCGCAGCCGATCCAGACATTTTGGCCGTCATCCGAGACGGTGATGGCGTGGATGTCGGCATGCACCTTGTCGCCGATGAAGGTGGCGTCTTTCGCCGGCTGCTGTTTGTTGGCAGCCTTGAAGTCGAGCTTGAAATCGTTCGCCGCGGCGGTGCCGGACACCGAGCAGCGATAGAGCGAGGCGTTCCAGTTCGAGCCGCTATATTCCGTGCTGCCGCCGAGAAAGATGCGCTGCGCGTTGCTGGGGTCCACCGCGATGGCCATCGCGAACCAGGAGAGATCGCTCGTTTCCTCCTTCAGCCCGCGCTTGAGGCGGGTCCCGCCGAAGAGCGGCGGCGGCAAATTCGCGACCGGGTGGGAGGTCGTGCCGTCGATGCGCCAGAGCAAGGGCAGGCCCTTCTCGCCGTTCCGCGACAGCGCATAGGCGACCTGCGGATGGGTGGCCGGCGCCGCCGCCGTCGGCATCGCGGCGGCGAGAGCGATCCGCCGGCGATCCTTCTTGTCGGCCACGCCGAGGGCGACGACCGAAGTGAACGGGCCGGCAATTCCATTCTCCGACACATAGACCCCCGAGGCCAGGCCGGTATCGCCGGCGTTGACCAATGCCACGAAAAGCCGTGCCGGGGCGGCGGCGGGCGGGTCGGCCTTGGGCACCCAGAGCACGTCGGTGGCGAAGAGCGAGCCCAGATCCGCGACTCCAAAGGCGGCGGCCGGAACCCTAGTCCAGCTGGCGTTGGCGACGAACAGGCCGGACCTGGAGAAGAGGCCGGCGTTGGTCGCTGCGACGAGCACGGTGTTGGCCGAATCCGCGCCCGCATGCGCCGGGTCGCGCGCGATCCGCCAGAAGCCCGCGGGGGCCAGGTTCGCCGCTTCTCGTTCCCAGGGCGTGAGGGTGGGGTCCGCGAGGGCCTGGCTGACAGGCTTGACCAGCTTCAAGACGCCGATCCCACCGTTGCTGTGGATCGGTATCGCCGTTTCGAGGCTGTTGGACGGGACGTCGCCGGTGCCGGCATAGACGATGTCCCCATCGGCATTCGCGCCCCAATCCACATGCAGGCACCCGATCGCCAGCGAGTTTATCGATCGGCTGGCGGCCGTCAGGCTCGGCACCGTCGTCAGTCCGCCCAGCGGCGCCCAGCTGCGGCCGCCGTCGCCGCTGAACCAGAACTCCGCCGAACGAGCTTGCAGCATAGGCGCGGGTCCCATCGGGGCTGCGCTTGACGTCCCCGATTCGCCCGGCGACCATCGGGGTTCCGGTCGCCTGTCCGCGCAGGATGGCGGAGGGGCCGTTCGGCAGCCAGCGCTGCCGATCGATCTGCGCGGCCGACAATCCGGCCTGCGCGAACGTCAGCAGCGCCTGCGCGAGGCCGTCCCGGGCATCGGCGAGGAGCGCGTCGGTCATGTTCGACCACAGCCGAAGATTGTAATCCTCGCGCAGCGGCACGCGATCCTCGCGCTCTTCGCGCGGCCCCTCGGGCCATTCATAAAGCGCCAAAGCCGGCCTCCCTCATTTTGGAGCCTTGTCCGCGGGCTTAACCGGCGCGATGCGGATATAGCCCTCCTCTACCGTCGCCGGCATTTCGGGCAGCAGCGCCGTCTGGGTCGCGGCGAGGATCGGATCGTCCTTCCAGGCATAATTGCCTTCGCGCCGGGTCCACAGCTGGTCGGGCCCGAAGGAGGCGATCAGCGGCAGGCGCACCTTGTCGGCGTCGATCAGCACCGGACCGACCCGCGCCGAGGGCGCGATCGCCGCCAGTCCGTCGTGGATCCAGTCGCGCGACAGCTGCAGCGCCTTGCGCGGCAGCACGCCGGAGGTGAGGTGGCACTTGCCGCCCGGATGCATGAGGATGGTGAGCCTGACGGTCTGCCCAGGGCGGACAATGATCTCGTCCTCGGCGACGATGAACGGATGGACGATCGTGCGGGTCGCCGGCGCGCCGCTACCCGTACCGCTGCCCGCGCCGAGCATGCCGAGCTGGCCGCGGCCGCGGCCGCCGTCGATCGCGCCGTCGCGCACCGCTTTGTCGACGACGTGATAGCGGCTGTAATCGTCATCGACGAAGAAGCCGAGCACGCCGTCGTCGTCGCGGGCCATCTCGCCGATGCGGACCGGAAAGGCACGGTCGGCAAGGTCGTCATAAGCCTCCCGCCGGAGCACCGGATCGGTGAGGTCGAGCTCGTCCAGATCGTCGTCAATGTCGAGACGCAAGATCGCCCGTGCCACCGCGATCGGACGGCCGACCAGCCCGGCGACGTGGGTGGAGCCGAGCACCGAATAGGTGTCGACGGTCCACAGCGTCGTGTCGATCGCCCGCAGGAAGGCGGAGAGAGCGCTTTCCACGTCGGCGTCGGCCGGCAGGCCGCGCCGCTCCTGCGCGTCGCTGGCGACCACCGCTGCGACGATCTCGCCGAGCGGATGCTGGGTGGGAGCCAAATCGTGGAACGGACCGGCGCCCGGCGGCACGTCGCGTCCCGGCGCGATCTCCCAGCCGACCCCGCCGGTCACCGGATCGTGCGACAGCTGGCCGAGCGGGCTACCGGCAGTGTCGAACAATTCGAGCGCTTCGTCGATATGGTCGGGCAGCAGGAAGCCCGCGACCGGATTGACCATCAGCTTGGGTTCGAGCTGATCGATCGTCGCCTCGCGCGGCGTGTCGCCCGGTTCGGCCGGGTCGGTCAGCCGGAACAGCCAGCGGGCGGGGCGCAGCAGGCGCGGGCGCAGCAGCACGCTCCCGCCGTCCAGCGCGTCGCGCGCCGGATAGACGATATCGGCAGCGGGCAGATCGAGCGTGCGCCCGAACGCATCGACGATCCGCGCCCGCGTCACGGTAAGCCGGCCGGCGAGGAGCAGCTGGGGCAAAGCCACGGGCACCGGCTTGGCGATCGTGTCGCCCTGCCGCTCGCGCAGCACGCCGTAGGGGCCGACCGGCAGGCCGAGCAACGTGTCGTGGATCGTGTCGAGGCTCGCCGCGAGGATGTCGATGCCGTCGACCTCGGACGCCACCGCGGCGAGCTGCTCGGCAGTCGGCACGTCCACCTCGCCGACCGAATGCCTGTCGCGCTCGTCTTCCGCGTTCAGCCAGTTCTTGATCGCGTCGCCCAGCGTCGCCGCGACTCCGGTGTGCAGCGGGCTCCGCCCGGCGATGGTGCGCTTGGTTCCCGCCGGCGGATCCTCGCCGGCCGCGGGCTTTAGATCGATCTCGCCGAGGGACCAGCCTTCCAGCCGGTCGGTCGCGTCGATCTCCACCTCCCATTCGAGCCAAAGCGGCACCCAGGGCTGCGACCAGGCCGTGACCGCGACTGGGTCGGGATCGACCCCGCCGATCAGGCTGAAGCGGTTGAGCTCGGCGGTGATCTGCGCGGTGCGGTAGGGCGAGGCCTCCGTCTTGAGCGAGCGGGCGACGCCGCCCGCCCCGAAGCTGCCGTCCTTGGTGAAGCGCAACGCCGTCTCGGCGACCATCCGGTTGGCCACCGCGGTCGCGTTCATGCCGGTGCGGCCCGCCACCGCCTCGCCCCGCCAGGGCGCGATATAGGGATCGGTGATGATCGCGTTGTTGACCAGCCTCGTCACCTCGGGCGGGAGGCCGCCGGCGGGGAAGGGCGCCACCAGGTCGCGGCCGTGGACGAGGCCGGCAATCTCCTCGCCCGCCTGCGAGGGCCAGCGGCAGCGCAGCCGCGCATCGGATGAGCGGCGCGTATCGTGGCGATGCCTGAGGTGGCGCTTGATGCCGCTGACCGCGAGCAGCGGCTCCAGCGGTGCGAAGAAGCGCGGCATCGGACGCTGGACGAGGCGAGATGCGGGAGGCTTGGCGGGCGCCTTGCGGATGTCGCGCTGCTCCTGGACCACGCGCAGCATGCTGGTGGCGAGAGGTTGGACCTTCGCCTGGCGGTTCTGCGACCAGAAGACCTTGGTCTGGAGCTGGGCCACCGTCTTGTCCAGGCGCGCGCCGGCCACCGCCGAGCGCGAGGCGCGCGTGCCGGGCAGCGTATCGCCGGTGCCCGCTTCGAGCAGCCGGTCGAACGGCCCGGGCCCGCCGGAGCGGGACGAGAAGGCCGAGCCATGCTCCTCCTCCTCGATCGCGAATATGCCGTTCGTCGTCGCCAGCCCGGACAGCAGATTGTGGGAGAAGCCGGAGACGAGCCGCTCGACGTCGCGCCGGTCCCCCGGCTTGGCCAGCGCGATGCCGCGCGCGGCGAACACCGAGGCGAGGTCATCGGTGTGGAAGCCGAAAGCGATCTTCATCTCGCGCGGCGAGGGCCGCTGGTCGGCGACGGGCGCGCCGCTGACCGGCACGCCGTGGATGACGCCGTGGAGCAGGCTTGCCTGCGGCTGCACCATGATCGCCGGCCCGATCGCCGCCGCGCTCTCCGCGAACAGGCCGCCGATCGCCGCCGCCGCGCCGCTCTTCAGCTCCTGCGACACCAGGCCCTCGCGGGCGAAGGCCTTGTAGCGCGAGGCGGAGGCGAGGCTCAGGCTGCTTTGCCTGGTCAGCTTCGCCTCCTGCCCGGTGCTCGCCGCGCCGCGATCCTCGACATCGTCGGCGAGCCGCCAGGCGAGCGCCTCGAGGCGGGCGTAGAGCGAGACGTCGGTGACGCTGTCGAGCGGATCGAGGCGGGCCGACGACCACCAGCCGCAGACGACGTAGCTGGCGAAGTCGCCGATCATGCCGCGCGGCGCGATCGCGGCGAGATCGGCGAGGTCGTCGTGGAATGAGAAGCGGTTCGCCACCGCGTCGTAGCAGCCGCTCCAGTTCAGCGTCCCGCCGACGGAGCCGGTGAGCGCGTCGGGAGCGATGGTCTTGCCGGTCGCCGGCCGGGCCTTGTCCGGCTGCGGCCAGTCGGCGAGCGGGGTGACGCGCGTCTTGTCCGCCTCGATCACCCAGCCGGTGACGCGCGCGCGCTGCTCGCCGCGCGGGATCGCCAGGCGCAGCACCACCCAGCGGTCGGGAAGGGCGGGCAGCGACAGCCGGTTCGCGCTGCCGGGGTCGCGCGCCTCGAGCTTGCCGCTCAGCAGGGAGTCGGGCATCGCCCAGTGCACGTGGACACCAGGCGGGCGCGGCGCGCCGGCGGCGAAAGGCGGCGGCATCGGCGCGGGGTCGGCGCCGTCGGGAGTGGTGGTGGCGAAGGGAAGGCGCACGAAGGTCTCGCCGCCCGACGCCGGGACGTAGAGCGCCTGCACGTCGATCGGCACCAGCACGCGTGGCTGTCGAATCAGCTCGGCGTCCCAGTTGGCGAGCGAGACGAGCCGCTCGTCGGCGCGAACCAAAGTCGACCAGCGCGCGCTGCTGGTGAGGGTCCTGAGGGTCTTGGGAGGGATCATGGCTTCAAATTCGCTTTGAAGGTCGCGGTGAGGGCCGCGAAGCTGCGGGCGATGGTCGGGCGGAAGACGTCCTTCATCGGCGACGCATGGGGGCTGCTCGGATCGCCGAACACCTGGCGGAAGGGGAATCGGATCATCTGCAGCGCGAACTCGGCGCCGTTGAGCTTATGGTCGTCGTCCATATGCGTCACCTTGGTCCTCAGGAACTCGGCCCCGGTTTCGCGCAGGTCGAGCACTCCCGGGGAGCCGGCGCGGAAGGAGATCGGCATCGTCTTTCCCGCGACGGTCGTTGCGGTCAGCACGTTGCGTGCGTCCACCCTCGCGCTGAAGCTGTTGCCGTCGGTCGTGGCGGTGAGCTGGACGCCGAACTGGATGCCCTGGCGCGGCTCCTCGATATGGACGACCGCCGGGACGCCGTCGAACAGCGCCAGCAGGACGGCCGGGGCGAGCCGCTCGAGCCGCAGCAGCTTGAGGCGCTGGGGATGGGATTCCGGGATCATGTCGTCGTCGTCGCCCACTTCCTGGCGGTAGGCGCGGACCTGCAGCCCCGGCCAGCCCGAGACGGCGCGCGAGCGCAGCAGGAAGCCGGTAACCTGCCCCGCCGCGCCGGACTGGACCTGCTCGCTGCCCGGGACTCGGACCTGCCGTTCCCGCTTGTCGATCTCGCCGCGAATCGCCGGGTAGAGCGCCTCGAGCTGCGCCCGGTCGTTGCTGTTCACGGTGCCGACGCTGAGCGCGCCCTGGACGAGCGCGTCGGTCCAGGCGCGGTCGAGATAGAAGAAGCGGATCGATTCCAGCGGCAGCAGCTCGCTGTCGGCGACGATGTTGTTGAACGGAACCTTCTCGAGCAGCCTGAGGCGGGCGAGCCAGTCCCGAACCGGGAAGGGCGTGATCCAATCGTCGCCGGTTTCCGGGTCGCGCTCGGTCGAAAGCGCGGCATCGGCGAACGGGGCCACGCGGATCTCCGCGATCGCCGCCGCCGTCGAGAAAAACCTATTCGCCGCCATCGCCGCTCCTCCTGCCCGCGCGCGCCGCGCCGAGGGCGCGAATGATCCGATCGATCCCGTCCCCGGTCTCCCCCGCCGCGCCCTGCGGCCCCGCATCGGCCGCGTCGCCCTGCGCCTCCGTGGCGGACAGCGCGTCGCCCGCGATCCGCTGCACCTCAGCGGCCAGGGCCCCGCTCAGATGCGCGAACCTGGCCGCGTCGCGCACGCTCGGGCCGAGCGGCACCGTCGCGGCCTGCACCGCCGCGATGCCGCCGCCGTCGCGCAACCGATCGAGCACCGTCGGCTCGACCGCGAGGCCGACGGCGAGGAGGTTGGAGACGTCGTCGTCGAGGAAGGGGATCGGCCGGCCCGGATCGACCGGCGGCCGGAAGCGTCCGAAAATGTCGGTCCGCTTCGAGGCCGTCTCCAGCACCAGGGTGCGGCCGACCAAGGGCGCCAGGCTGGCGATCGCGGACTTGCCGATGATCGCGCCGATCTTGGCGATTGAGGCGCCGGCGAGCGCCGCCAGCCGCCGCGCCCGCGCCGCGCCATATTGCTCGCGGCGCCACCGCGCCATCGCTCCGACGATGGCCGGCTGGGCAAGCGCCAGCAGCCGCCCGATCTCGAACGCGACCGCCAGCGACAGATCCTCGCGCCCGTCGGGCACGGCGATGCGCAATTGATCGCTGGTATGGGCGAGCAGCGGCTTGCCGCCGCTGCCCGGCAGCTCGCGCTCGGTCGGCAGCGGCACGAACGGGCCGCGATACCATGCCCGCACGAGGTCGCCGAGGCGCGTCTTGTGCGCCAGGCCGACATGGCCGGTCGCCGCGACTTCCGGATCGGGCCGCGCCAGCGCGGGGTCGGGAGGCGCGGTGCCGCCCGGCGGCTTGGCGCACTCCGGACGCTTCTTCTTCGCGTTCGGGCCCGGAAGCGTGCCGAGCAGGCCGACGTCGAGGCCCGTCATCAGCGAGCCGAACGATCCTCCGCCGTCGCAGGTGAACGACCAATGGGCGAGCAACGGGAAGCGATATACCGGTTCGAGCACCCTGCCTTCGATCGGCAGGCGGAAGCCGTCCTTCATCGCGTCGCGGACCATCATTCCGGCCAGCGCCGCGTTCGGCTCGAGCGCGGCCGTCGTCACCGCCGACGTGGCCGCGCGCCAGTCGCTCGCCGCCCCAAGGCTGGGCGTCGCCTTGCGCATCTGGCCCGCGACCGGCAGCTTGGCGGCGGCGATGGAAGCGGGCGCGACGTCCTGCAGGCCGTCGGCCATCGTCGCGGTCGCGGACATCCCGGCCATGATCAGCTTGTCCGGCGAGCCGCCGCCTCCGCCGGGGTCGGCGGCATAAAGGATGCGCGCGTCGAACACGGTGGCGAGCGCGCCGAAGTCGAACACGGGGGTGGACGGCGGCGGCAGCACATCCAGCTGGCCCTCGAGGTTGATGAGGCAGGCGGTGTAGCGGACCGGCTTGCAGCCGATCCGGTCATATTGCGGCAGCCGGTTGGCGAGCACCACGGCGAGGAAGCCGTCATCGTCGCCGCTCGCCAGCTCGGTATCCTCAAGGTCCACCTCCCGCACATGGGCGAGCAGCTGGAGGTCGGCCTTGGTCGGGAAGACCTTCTGGACGGTCGTCTGCGGCACCGACAGATAGACGCCGCTGGCGACGTCGTTGGGGCCGGCCAGCACGACCCCCGGCGTGACGCAGTCGGCCACCGGCGTCTCCACCGAAATCTGCCCCTCGCCTTCGGCGATCACCACCAGCGCCAGCCAGGGCTCCCTCGTCCCGGCCGGCCCGGGCGGGCCAGGGAGGCGGTCCCACGGCAGGGTGCGGCGCTTGAGCACGATCTGCGGCAGCCGCGATTCATAGGCCCCTTCGGAATTGGCCGGCGGGAAGGTCGAGAGGATCTGGTCCGGCGGCATCCTGAAGCGGGGCGAGGTCACCCGCAGGTTCGTCTCATAGGGCGCGGTCGCGCGGTCGCCGAGGCCTTTGATCGTTTGCTTGCCGGTAAGCACATAATCGCCCGCCGTCAGGGCCGGGTCGGCGCGGCTGTGAAGGACGAATTTACCGCGGCTAACCATGGTGCCCAGCCTCCCTTTCAGCCGGCTCGTTCGGCGGCGCGGGTTCGATGAAATGGATCGAGACGGGGCTGCCCGGGCCCGCGACCGCCGGATCGACGAGCGCTTCCGGCGCCCGCTCGGTCAGCTGCGCGGCGACCAGCGCCGCCGCCCGCGCCGAAGCCATGGCGCCGGCGATCCGCACCGCGCCCTCGCGCAGCACGCTGGCGGCGAAGCCGGCTCCGCTCCGCTCCGGCACGATCGCATAGACGAGGATCCGCCGCGTTCCAGAAGAGAGGAGGATCGGCGCGATGTCCGCGCCCGCCGCGTCGCGCGCCACCGAGGCGCCCTGCAAGGTCAGCGAGAAGTCCGCGCCGGCGGCGGCATTGGCCTCTTCGAGGACGACGACCAGGGTCGCGGCCGGCGCGGTGAAGCGCGTCGTCAAGAGGCGCGAGCCCTGGACGAACTCCCTCGCTCCGATCCAGCCCGCCTTGAACGATTCGGGCCCGCGCCGCAGTTTGGCGCTCTCGGCATAGACGGAGGCGCCGCTGCACAGGCAGGTCGACCAGCCGAGATAAGCGAGGCTCTGGCTCTCATGCCAGCCGGAGAGGCCGGAAATCGCCGTGGCCGGATCGGCCGGATCGGCCCACAAAGCGATCCGCTCGACGCCCTGCGGGATCGACCGGTTCCCGCCCTGTCCGATCGTGTCGGAAAGGACGGTGCCGCCGGCGCCGAGCATCACCACCCGTGCAAGCCCGTCCACCCCGAGCGCCGGCCGCGCGTCGGCGCCGCTGTCGCGGGCGGCGGCGGGCATGGCGAATATCGCGACCTCGCCGGCAAGGATCGCGGCGTCTTCCCCCGCCGCGGCGGAATCCCCCGCCTCATCTCCGCCCAGCAGCGACGACAGCGCGTCGAGGCGCCGGCGGCCGGCGCTGTCCGCGCCGCGCGCGTCGATCGCGGCGGGCGCCATCCGCGCCTGCCGGCTGAGCGGCACCGCGCTCGACGCGATCATCGTCTGCTTTGCCGCGGCGGCGCGCGGCGCCATGCGCACCAGCCTCGCCGCGACGCCAGCCCCCGCCATCGCCTCAGCGGCCTCGAAGGTCGGCGGCAGGGTGCGCGGCAAGGGGGACGCGACCCTCGTCTGCTTGAGGCTCACCTCGCGGCGGGCGATCGGCGCGAGGACGGCGATCGCCCGCGGCGGCGCCACCCGGACGTCGGGCTCGACGGGGACATCGGGCGTGGCGAGGACGATGTCCGGATCGGCGGCGGGCGCGGCGAGGCGCTCGCCGAGCGTTCCGATCATCGGCGGCGCCGCCCGGCCGCCGCGCAGCGCCGCCATCGCGTAGCGGCTGTTGCCGGCAGTGCCGAGCCAGGGCTCGATGGTCGCATAGACCTCGTTGGCATTGGCCGGGGCCGAGATCAGGTTGGAGAGCGCCTGCGCGTCGAGCAGATTCTGGCTGCGGACCTTGCTCTCGCTGACGAACGGCAGCGGCTTGCGCGTGCCGGGCTCGACCTGGTGGAAATCGACCTCGGCCGGGATTCTCTCGACGAGCATCGCCTGGGCGACGAACAGCCCTCCGTTCAACGCCTCGATGATGTCGCCGCCGGGCACCTTCTTGTCCTCGCGGGACTGCGCGATCCCCCAGGCGCCGGCGGGGAAGCCGCCGGTCGAGCTCGAAGCGAGCGGCAGCTTCGCCATCCTGTTCTCGGCTTCCTGGCCGACATGGCCGAGCGGATAGAGCCCGAGACGGATCACCGAGGTGATCGACGGATCGCCCACCGGCGCGAGCCCGAGGGCGCGGCTCGGCGTCCTTTCCGCCAGCATCGCATCCGCCGCGCGCTCGATGCGCGTCGCCGGGGCGATGCTCGTCACCATCAGCTCGAACTCGCTGAACAGCTCGAAAGGCTTCTCCAGCGAGCCGTCCGCGGTCCCTTTTTCCGCGCCGTTGCCGCCGGTGCCGGGCGGCAGCGACCCCTTGCCGGGAAGCGCGGTCAGCACCCGCGCAACGCCAGGCGAGGAGATTTCGAGATATTTGGCGGCGAACGCCTCCCAGGAGATCCACTCCCACGCGCTCTGGCTCGAACTGCCGAACTCGACCGTGAGGTCGATCGGCCCGACCTCGAAGGTGACCGAGCCGTGGAATTGGGGGCCCGCCACCTGGATGCTTGCGCCGAGGCTGACCGAGAAGCTGATGTCGCCGAACCAGGTGTCGATCGTTACCCCCGCCGAGATGCGGGCATGGGCGTCGGCCTCGTAACGGAATGGGTCGAAATAGATGATCACGTTCGCGCCGAACGACACGCTCGCCCATGCCAGCCCGAAATCGGCCGACACCTCGAGGCCGCCGCCGGCCATGAAGGCCTCCGAGGTCAGCGCGAAATAATTCTCTCCCTTGATCGAGATGGCGCCGCTGACCTGCCAGCGGAAGCCGAGGCGCGGCACCTGCGGATAGCCGTCGCGGTGGAAGCTTGGATGGTAGCCGCCGAGGGTCAGGACGAACTCGCCCTTGCGCGGGCCGGAGAACCAAGTGACGAAGGCGAAGCCGCCGGTGAGGCGCACCGATTCGTGCAGCAGCCAGCTATTCTCGGTGAGCTCCGCCTGGATCCACATCACTCCGTCGCGCGTCGAGAAACGGACGAGCAGGCCGAGCTCGATCGACACGAGCCGCATTTGCGGACGCGGCAGGGCTAGGCGGGCGAGGCCGAGCAAGGTGAGCTCGAAGCCCTCGCCGAACGAGACGGCGACGATCGCGATTCCGTCGACCAGGGCGAAGCAGGTGAAGCTGATTCCGGCGGCGAACCAGAACCGGCCGCGGCGCATCGGGAAGGTGTTGCGGACGCTGACCAGCTCCTGCATCGGGTTCGGATTCGCCGTGGCGGCCGGATCGAGCGCCTTGATCATGACGAAGTCGGCGAAGGTGGAGAGGCTGGCGGGGAAGACGAGGTCGCGGTTGATGCCGAAGCCGCCGCCGATCCCGGTCACGAAGAAAGCGGGAGGGCCGCCGATCGGCCCGGTGACGGCGCCGAACGCGAAAAAGGCGGTGAAGCGCTGGCCGTCGGTGACGCCGCTGCCATAGCCGCCGTAGATTGAGATGCCGTAGGTCGCGACCCGCGCCATCAGCATGCCGACATATTCGATGTTGGGCTCGGCGCCGAACTTGCGCAGCCCGCCGGCGAGCGTGACTCCGGATATGTCGGCGCTGACCGCCAGGCCGGCGAGGTCGGCCTTCCAATTCTTCGCGTCGAACAAATCGGCGCCGGAGGTGACGGTGAAGGTGAGCTGGAGATCGTCGACCGCCGCGACCAGGCCGGCGATCGACACCCGCCCGTCGAACAGGACCGAGATCGTCTCCACCTGATCGAGCTTGAAGGTGACGCCGAAGCCGACCTGCTCGACATAGAGGGGCCCGAACCCCTTCTGGATCGACAGCCACCACGGTCCGTCGCCCTCGCCGGCGGAGAGCGAGATCGTGGCAGCGCCGTCATGCTTCTGGATCGCCAGAGCGGGGCTGAAGGCGGGAGCCAGCCGGTTGCTGCCCGAGCTGCTGTCGCCGAGCACGCTTTGGGCCATGACGTTGCCGCCGCCGCCGCCGCCGACCCCGACCGCGAGCCCGCTCAGCTGGAGCTGCACGCCGCCATGCTTCTTAGGCCCTTCGAAATCCGCGAAGAAGTGAACCGCGGCCGAGTCGAGCTTGATCGCGGTGTCGAGCAGCGGGCCGCTCGACTTGCCGATGCGCAGGCCGATGCCGTTTACCGCGAACGAAGGCGCGAAGGTCGGCGGCGCGGTGCCGGCGCCGAGCTGGACGAGGCCGATGGCGAGCCCGGCCGCCGGCTGACCCTTGATCCAACGCGAATCCGCCTCGATCGAGACGTTGGTCTCGCCGGAGACGATCTCCACCCGGCCGGCGACGCCGAGCACGACGCTGACCACATTGCCGGCGCTGACGTCGGCGCCGACGGTGAGGCCGCTGCCGACCGCCACCGTCGGCCTGGCCTTGCCGATATTCTCGAGCAGGTGCTGGAAACGCAGGACCAAGGTCGCCGGATCGAACAGATCGGAATCGAGCGCGAGCGGGCCCGTCTTCTCCAGCAGCACGCCGCGAAAGACGGTTTCCACGTCGGTGGCGTTGGCGCTGCCGGGCACCTTCTTGGCGAGCAAAGCGACGACGGGAGGCGCCTGGAGCGCGTAGCGGCCGAGCAGGTCGAGGAGGAGCTTGAGCAGCGCCAGCGCCACCGCGCCGCTGTCGGTCTTCACAACAGTGGCTTCGCGCGCGGCCAGCGCGAACGGGCCGCCGATCATCCAGCGCGCGAACACCGCATCGGCGCCCGCCGGATCGAGTGCGGCACCGACCTCGATGCGCCGCCCATCCGCCGGATTCGCGCCCGCCGCGAATGCGAGGAACGGGCGGATGGTGGCGCCGTTGACTCCGATCGAGGCCGGGCCCACGATTCCGGTGAAGGAGGCGATGCCGGCGCTGTCCAGCGCGACCGCGGCGGTGACATGCTCGAGGAATGGCGCCGCCGCGCCGTTAATCTCAATCTCGACGCCGGCCGAAGCGGTGTTCACCCGGACCGTCAGCGGTGCCGCCACCAGGCTGAGCTGGCTGCCCGCCGCCGTCGCCGCCAGGCCCGCCGGCAGGACGGCGTTGAGCGCGGTCGCAAGCGTCGGCGACAAGGTCGCAGCGTTCGGCAGCCGCGCGGCGAGGGCCGCGGCCGGATCCTGCGCCCATTGGCGCAGCTTCTGTCCGTCGAACTTCGGACCGCCGGCGCCGGGCGAGCGCAGGTCCAGCAGGTCGCCGAGCGCACGCACGACGGCGGCCGCGTCGGCGCCCGGGCCGGCGGCGATCTTCGCCACCTCGTCGAGCACCAGCGGCAGGATCTGGACCGCTGCGGCCGAGAGGCTGCCGAGGCCGGGCGGGTCCGGATAGAGCGGGACTTCGCTGCCGCCGGCGAGGCGCAGGAACAGCCGCGCGCTCTGCCCGACCTCGAGATGGATAGCCTGCTCGCCGGGGGCCGCGCCGGGAAGGCCGACATAGAGGTCGATCGCGGGCAGGATCGCGCCCGCGGCGGCGATGTCGAGCCCGATCCGGCCGCCGAAACCGAGGCGCGCTGCGGCGGCGGGCGGCAGGGTCATGGCCGAGCCGTCGAGGACCAGGGAGACGCGCAGCGCGCCGCCGGCCGAGGTCGCCGCGAGCGCAATGCCGGGGGCGAGCGCCAGCGTGCCCGGTCCGCCCGCGAGGCCGAGCAGGCCCCGCAGCGCATCGAGGAGGGCGGCCGCCTTGGCCGGATCATAGCCTCCCGCAGAAGCGCCCAGCGCAGCCTGCGTCGCGAACCATCCCGCCGGATCGGAAAGGAGGGCGAGCGGCACGCGGACGCGGCGGTCGTTCGCGCCGGCGCTGCCGGTGAGCAGGCCGAGCGCGTCGAGCACCGCGTCGATGATCGGCCTCGCATTGTCGTCGAGCGCGCGCAGACGGTCGAGCCCGATCCTGGCTGCGGCGGCGACCAGCGCCGGCGGCAATTGGGCGGCGAGGCGCGACGCGTCGGGCGCCGGCCAGACCGGGATCGAGTCGAAGGCCGCCAGCCCGAGACGCGGGCATTCGACCACCGCGCCGAACGGCGCCAGCGCGACGCGCAGGCACGCGCCCGGCTCGCCAAGCCTCAGCTCGCCGCCATAAGCCCCCGTCGCGGAGACGAAGGCGTCCACCGACCAGGCGAGCAGGCCGACCGTCCCCGGCGCGCCGGCGAGGGTGAACGCCGCCCGCCGCTGCGCCAGGTCGACCGTCAGCCCCGGCATCGCGCCCAAGGCGGCGTCGACCGCCTGCTGCAGCTCCTGCCGGCTCGGCGCCGCCGCCAGCAATTGCGCGAAATGGGCGTCCGGCTGGCTGAGCAGGCTATCGAGCGCGGCGACGACCAGGCCCCCCTGCGTGCTGCTCGCGCCGAGCGAGAAGAGGCCGACCGCCTCCAGCACGTCGACGACCTTCTGGATGGCGGCGTCCTGCGCGTGGGCGAGCTCGTACACCGCATCGCCAAGCAGCAAGGCGGCCTCGGGGAGGGTCGGCGTGACCGTCTCGTCCAGGCCCGATTGGGATCCGCCCGCGCGCAGGATCCAGCGCTCGCGGCGGATCGTGAAGATGCTGGGCTCGTGCAGCACGACCTCGGCCGCGGCGGGGGCGCCGCCGCTGCCCAGCGGCAGCGTCAGGTTGAACTCGAGCCAGCGCAGGTCGCGGCCCGTGCCCGCCCCCGGCCCGCCGACCAGCCAGCCGTCCGCCCGCCTGATCTCGACATGGACCGTCAAGGGCCGCGACTGCCGCAGCGCCGGGGTACCGGTGAAGTCCGCCCCGATCAGCTCGATCGTGGCGTGACCGGTGACGAGGATGCCGTCGCCGCCCAGCGATATTGGCAGCCGTAGGCCGGCGCCGGCGCCGGTCACGCCGCCGAGGAGCGGGCTGAGCTCGCGCGCGGCGGCGCGCAGGCTGAGGCCGCCGGCGACGATCGCGGTCAGCGCGCGCGTCGCACCCTCGGCGCTGACCTGGCCGAACAGGGCGTGGCTTTCCAGCGTCGCCCGCGGCTGCGGGGCCGGGACGGAGGGCGGATTGAGCTCGGCTGCCAGAAGCGGGCGCGCCGCCAACCGCAGCAGGCCCTTCACCAGATCGCGCCCGAGCGCGAGATCCTCGTCGAACGGCTCGGCGCCGGTCTCCTCGGGAAGCAGCCGGTCGAGCAGCTGCAGCGTGGACGCCGCCGGCTCGGTGCCGACTATCGAGAACAGCACGGGCCCGAACGGCGTGCCGATGGTGACGACCGCATCGATCGTGGCCATGTCCTCGGCGACGCGACGGGCGGCATGGCCAGCCCCGCCCTCGGCGACCAGCGCGATGCCGCCCGCGGGGAAGGGCTCGAGGATCCGCGCCAGACGCGCCGCCTGACCGGCAATGTCCAGGGGATCGTCGGCGCCGAATGCGCAGGCCGCCCGGTTCCCCAGCAGCACGAACCATTCGCCCGTCGCCGGCTCCGGCTTGGTGAAGGCCGCCGCGGCGAGGGACGGAGCGGTGAGGTCGATCAGCCGGCCGGCCGGAACGCCGGTCCAGGGCGCGTCGGCCAGGGTCTCGCCCACCGCGATCCTGATCACGGTCCCCGGCACGGGCGAGAGGATTTCGGCGAGGTCGACGCCCTGCCGCAGCCCCTGGAACGCCTTGTCCTCGACCAGGTGGACGCTCACCCCCGCCGGTTCCGCAGTCGGCGCGAGGATGCCGCCGTCCGTGTCGGTCCAGCGCTCGATCAGGTCGCCGAGGCCGTTGCCGAGGCCGTCGCGTCCCGAGACGAGGTCGGCGATCGCGGGCGCCGCCTGCGCCTCGCGGAACAAGGCCTCGGCCAGCTCCGCGGGCGAGAGGCCGGTCGTTCCCGGCTGCCACTGCCGCAACCGCTCGGTGACGGCGGTGATGTGGTCGAGCGGCGGGGCGTCGGGCTCCACCCAGAAGGCGAGCTCGGGCGTCCCGGCGATCGCGGAGAGCGCGACGCAATAAGGGTCGCCCGGCGATCCAAGACCGGACCATTGCCCGGCGCTCGCGAAGGTGCCGGTCAGCACCCGCGCCAGCGGCGCCAGAATCTTCTCCACCCGGCCTGCGTTGCGCAGCAGCACCGTGTTCGCCCAGTCCAGGATGGCCGCGGCGGGGTCGGCGACCAGCGCCGCCAGCCTGAGGCGCGGCCGGTCGGCGAGCGCCTCGGCGGGCGAGTCCGCTATCCAGCCGAACCCGTCGGCGAGATCGCGCACCCAGGAGGCCGGCGTCGCCTGCGCCAGCTGGCCGGCGAGGAACTCGACCGCGTCGAGCTGGTCCTCGCCGAGACCGGCCAGGCCCTGCGAAAGGTCCGGAATGTCCAGCGGGATCCTGGTGCCGCTGAGGCTGACCGCCGGATTGGGCGCGGCGAAGGAGAGATCGAGGCCGGCGGCGGCGCTCCAGCGCGCGTCGACCGCGACGAAGTCGGCCGAAAGCCGCATCGGCGGGATTTCGAGCGCGACCGGCGGCGCGCTGCTCGGCCGCCCGCTGAGCCGCGCCGCGACGTGGGGCAGGAAGGCGCAGAAGCCGGCGCCGAGATCGGCGGCGACCAGCCCGACTTCGAGCTCGGCCTCGAGCAAAGTGCAGCCCGCGCCGAGCTGGTCGTTGGCGAACTTGCCCGCCAAAGCGACGGTCACCAGCGGTCCCGGAGGCGCCGCCCTGACCAGGAGCGCGACCGTGCCGGCGATCGGCACTGACCAGGGGTCCGCCTCGGTGCCGGTTCCGGTGATCGCCTGGGTGGCGACGCCCTGGTCGGCGATGAGGTCGCGCAGCTCGGCGAGGATCTGCGGCACCGCCCCCGCATGGCTGGCGACCAGCGTGCTCCAATAGCCGCGCACCGCATCGAGTGGATCGTGCAGGAAGGTGGCGATGGCGACCGGGGCCAGGCCCGGCGTGCCCGCCGGCGTGGTCAACCCGAGGATCAACCGCACGACGGCGCCCGCCGGCCCGAGCGGCGCCAGCACCTCGTTCAGGATATTGCCGATCAACCCGCCCGCCGCCTCCATCACCGCGTCGGCCGAAGTGAGGTCGAGGACCGGGATGAGCGCATGCGCGCCGACCTTGACGTTGAGCAATGCCAGCAGCGCGACCGGCCGGCGGCTCTGATCGAGGCCGAGGCCGAAACGCAGCGATTCCACCGCGGGATCGCCGGTCAGCAGCGGGGCGCCGCCCGCCGCCGCCCCGACCGTCCCATAGGCGGCGAGCGAGGGCAGCGCCTCCGCCGCGCCGCTGCCCAGATCGAGGCGGAACAGCTTCGCCTCGAGGCGCGCCAGCGTCGCCCCGCCGGACAGCTCTATGCCGAGGACCGGCGTGACCGTTGGGAAGCCGCCGCTGCCCGCCGCCACGTCGACCGCGAACGTGACTTTAGCGGCGCCGACATTGAAAGCGACGGCGGCGCCGACGGGCGGGACGGCGCCGATCAGGGAGGCCAATGCGCCGAGCCAGGCGTTGCGCGCAATCGGATCCCCGAACAAAGCGGCCGCCCAGTCGGCGAGGGCGGCGACGCCCCGGGTCGGCAACTGATCGAACGGCAGGCGCGGTATGGCCGGTCCGCCGGAGAGACCGATCAGCTTCGCGAAATCGTCGATCGCGCCGCCGGCCTGGCGCGCCTGCGCCTCGATCAGGCCGAGCGCGAGATCGAGGATGATGTCGTCGATCCGGTCGGCCTCGGCCAGCGAGAGCGTGATATCGCGCGAGGTGGATTCGCCGGGCAGGCGCAGGCCGGTGACGGTGATGACGAGATCGGGCGGCTCGCTTCCGCCTGTCGGCACCTTCATGGCCAGCCCGACCGCGGCGAGATGCGCCTGCCCCGGCTGCGGTGCGCTGGGATCGACGGTCAGGTCGCACGAGAAGACGATCTCGCCCTCGCTCGTGCCGAGGATCAGCGGATTGCCGACCGAGGCGCTGTCCTTGGCGGCCTTGAACAGCGGCACGTGCAGCCGCATCGATGCCTGCGGCGCGCTCGACGACAGCGCCACGCCGATCCCGATCCGGACATGGTCGTTCGGCCGCTCGTCGACCACGGCGAAGATGGTGATATTGGGGGCCTGGCGCTCGAACAGCGGCAGCCAGATCAGCCCGAAAGCATCGGTGCTGCGGCTGCCGCCGCCAAGCAGTTCGTCGACGAGCGCGAGCAAGGCAGCGCGCTGGGCGGCGTTCGAGAGGATGCTGGCGAGATAGTCGCCCGGATGCCTGAGCCATTCGGAGTTGAACTGGCCGTTCGGATCTATCGCGCCGATCGTCCGGGCGAGGCCTTCAAGCTCTCCCAGGTTGTCGGTGGCGAAGGTCATTGCGGGACCCGATCCATTTCGTGCCGCGCCATCACCGCCATCGTCACGCCGCCGCGGTCGGCGGCGAAGTCGGCGGGAATGAGGCCGGCGCCGTCCCCGTCCGAGCCGGCGCCCTGGCCGAGCGTGACGAGCGTCCTCAGCAGCGATCCCCAAGCCAGCGCGATCAAAAACTCGCCCCACAGGGTGACGATTTCGGGCGGCCCGTCCGGCTGCGTTTCGGTGGCGAAGACGAGGCCGGCCGGGCCGTCGGCCGAGCCGGTCGCGAACGTAACGGCGATCCTTTGCGGCCCCGTATCCTCGGTCGCGACGGGGATGAAGACGTGAATCAGGCCGGCGGCCGTCTCGATCGCGACCCCCGCCACATCGACGAGCAGTTCGTTCGTGCCGTCGGACCAGACGACCTGCGGCGTCTCGTCCGCGCCCGCCGCCGTGGCGATCAGCCGCTCGAGATCGCGCGCCGGGATCGAAATCTCTCCAGCCACCTCCCCGGGCTTTGGCGGCTTCGGCGGCGCCGGCTCGGGGCAGAGCATGCGGACGATCCGGCACAACATCCTGGCGAGGGCGTTGCGCGGCCGCGGCCGCGTCCGGGGCGGTTCGGGCCGGAATTTGGCGAGGACCTGGTTGCAGGCTTGGGCGAGACGATGCCCGTGCTCCGCGGGCCAGGCGCCGCGGGAGAGTATCTCCCTCGTGTCCGACTCGAGCGGATGGATTGCGTCGGCTTGTTCGCCTCCGGCGTCCCCCGTCCGGCGGGGCGCGGGGCCGCGCTTCGGCATGTCGCGGGAACGCTCTCCAGGCCTCGGCAAAGCTCCCCTCCGTCAGCGGGTGCAAACACTGCTCAGAACCGCGACTCGAATATCCGGCGCGCGGTTCGGAGTATTAATCGCAATAAACAATGTCGCCGGAGACCTCGGAATGCAGGCTCCACGCGCCACATGAATCAACCGCTTAACTACAGGCATATTTGGCTTTCTTGGATTTGTCGATGAGGACGCGCCCGCGGCGAGCGAAAGCTGGATATGATCCCGACATATGGGCCGGCATAGGCAGCCCCATTTGTGCCACCGGCCGGTCGAAAGTATTGATTTTGCGTTCGGTCGCCGAATAAAGCCCTTTTCTTGGACTTGGGGCCTCTACGGCAATTGAACCCCGGCGGATCGGATTGGCGATTCGTCCCCAAAGACTCGCGGGTTCGCGGCACGACGGCTCGCTCTTCTCCAGCGAAACCTCCGTGCACCCGCGAGAGCCTGGCAACCAACCTCATTGAAGCGCAACCTCCCGAGGTAATGACGGCATTCGCAGGAAGGGTCAAAGTGACCGCGCTGGAGGGACCAAAAACCGGCTTTGCTTCTGGCGCTCTGATCACTGCGGAAGAATTCGCCGGCCTCGCGCGATTGTCGCGTCGCCAGATTGACCGCTTGCGGCAGCGCCGACCCCAGGGGTTTCCGCGCGAGTATGAGCTGAGTAGCGGCGGAAGCAAATATCGGGGCCCTTAAATTTCTTCCGGCAGCCGATCGGACCATCTGTTGTAGTTGCGACGAGGGGCCATATGTTGGGCCACGAAAATCCTCGTTGACAATATTCGATTTGATATCAAGACCTTGTGCCAAGAGTGCGAGTCCTCTTCTGGCACCATTTGTCTTCTTCAGCTCGGGAAGCTGAGTGCGAAGGCTCTTTCGACGCCCGCCACTTCATCGTCATTCAGCGCCGCGAACTCCCGCGCTCGTGCGCGCTGAGACAATCGGCCGTCATTCTGCGCGAGAAAGCCGCGCAGCAGCTCGACCTGGGCCTGGGGCATGTCGACGATCTGTTGAATGCGCTCGTTGAAGGCGTCGAAGGATTCCAGGAAGCGGATTTCTTCCGGCATGTCCCGCTCGATCACCTGTTCGACACAGGCATAGAGAAATTCCGCATGTCGCGTCGCGTCGAAATAGCGATAGAAGTCGGCAGTGTCGTTCAGCACCTCGACATTGCCGTCCGGGGTGGGCCGCCAGTCGATGAGCGGCAGCAGCGGCGCTGAATAGGATTCGAGCACCGCGCGATAGTCCTCGATCCTGCGGTGGATGGCGACGCTGACCGGAAAGATCAGCCCGGGCGGGTTGAAGCGCGCCAGCGCCAGCGCGTGATGGAAGAGCCATCGGTGGAGGCGCCCGTTCCCGTCGACATAGGGATGAATGTAGACGAAGCCGAAGGCCAGGCAGGCCGCGGCCGCCACCGGATCCATCCCGCCGCCGATCGCTCGCTCGGAATAGTCGATCAGGCCGCGGAGCAGCGATTGCAGATCCTCGGGCCGGGCGCTGACATGATCGGGTATGGGCATGTTCGTGTCGCGGTCGTGCACGCCAACGAAACCGCCTTCGTCGCGCAGACCCAGCCGAACGAAGCGCGCGTCGCCAATCACAATCCGCTGCAGCCGGTCGAACTCGGCCAGGCTGAGCGGACTCGTGCCGGCCTGCGCGATCGCCTGTCCCCAGCGTGTCGCGCGAGTGCCCGAGGGGCGCTCGCCTTCGATCGCGAAGGAAGACTTGGAATCATTGAGCAGCAGGAAGGCGGCCGCCCGCGCCAGCAGATCGGGGCGGATGAGCCCGGCCGTATCCCGGGCCCGGACGTCGAATGCCCGTTCGCGACAGGAGTCGAGAGCCGGCGTCCGGCGCGCCATCGGACAGAAAGCGGGGGTTCCCGGCAAATTGTTGATCACGCGGTGCCGCGTGGAAGCCTCGCCTTCGGCGAGCGCAAGCTGCAGATCGGTATCGACGACGGGGACCGCGCGCACTCTGCCGGCATCGGGAAGGTCGAGCCTCGTTCCGGTGAGCCACTCGTAGAGGAACCAGATTCGGCGCGCATAGGCGCCTGTCGGGCTCGCCGTGACGATCGCGGCAATGTCCGCCGGATCGATCGCTCGGAAGAGCCGCGCAAGCACCGCCAGATCGAGACCTTCATACCGTAGTGCGAAGGTCACCTGCCCGGCGAGATTGTTGGCTGGCGCGTAACGGGGTGTCAGCATCAGCCACCGATCGGTGGATTGTGGGTGATGGCGCGCGGCGATCGCCGTGAGGCGTGCGGCAAGCGGCACCTCGAGCCCGAAGCGCTCGATCAAAGCGGCATAGCCTGCGGGCGTGCCCGGCTCGGGCAACACGATCGTGCGAAATTCGGTCACGGGTTGCGAAGGCCATTCATTCATCTTGAATTCCGTGAAAAACATTCGCGCGGCCATGGCTGCTTTGTGTAAACCGTTCACCGCTTGCGAAAAGCTATCACAGAATCGCGATTTTGCGAAATTCAATCGCAAATCTGCTTAATCTCGGCCCTGCAAAGTTCCCGATCGGGCAACTTGCCTCTATGGCGTTTCTCAACCGCGGCCTTTCGACACGGATTCATTCCGGGCCTCTCCATTCGTCCGTGTCTCCGGGATGGAACGGCCGCGAGTGGAGGTTGAGATGCTTGCCGACCAGGAATCCGCGCTGCTGCTGCGCGGCGACATCGTCACCCCGGACGGGATCGCCCGCGACCGCTACATCCTGATCCGCGGCGGCGTCGTCGCCGAGATCAGCCGGCGCCGCCCGCCGCGCACCGAGACCCTGCCGTTCCTCGAGACCGGACGCGGCGACTGGATCTTCCCGGGGCTGATCAACCTCCACACCCACTCGACCTACAATTTCCTGCCTTTGTGGCGGTCGCCCAACACCCCCTTCGTCAACCGGTTCGAATGGCGCAACGACGCCGCCTACAAGAGCGAGGTCGGCGGGTTCGCGCGCGATTTCGCCAAGCGCGACGGGATGCGCGAGATCATCAGCGTGTTCGGCGAGCTCCAGGCGATCGCCGGCGGCACCGCGGTGCTGCAGGAAGATTTCGCGCTCGAATCCGAAAAGAAGCTGGGCGGGCTCCTCCTCTGCCGCGACACCGCCTCGCCCGAGGACTTCGGCCTCCCCGCCGAGCGGCTCATCATGTCGGTGGTCGACTTCTTCCGGCCGGGACCCGACGGCGCGCCCAGGCCCGAGGCCGGGAAGATCGACGAATATCGCCGGGCCCGCGACGACGGCAGGCTGGGCGCGACCATCGTCCACCTCGCCGAAGGCCGCTCGGGCTTCGGCTCCGACCGCGGAGTCGATTCCTACTCGCGCGCCGAATTCGAGGCGTTCATGGCGTTGCCCGAGATGAAGGATGCGGCGGCGGTGCGGCGGTCGCCGCTGGCGCTCGTCCACGGTTGCGGAATCGATCCGAACAATCCCGCGCATCTCGATTTCCTCAGGGAAAGGAGCATCTCGCTGGTCTGGTCGCCGGTCTCCAACCTGCTCCTCTACGGAGACACGATCGACGTCGAAACCCATGTCGCTGCGGGGATCAACGTCGCGCTCGGCTCGGATTGGGCGCCGAGCGGTTCCAAGCATGTCTGGGACGAGGCAAGGTTCGCGCGCGCCTATTTCGACGCGATCGGCTCGCCCGTGCCGGACGCGCTGATCTTCGAGATGGTGACGGTCAATGCGGCGCGCTGCCTCGGCATGGACCATGTCGGGCGGATCCGGGAGGGCGCGCTCGGCGACTTCTTCATCCTGCGCAGCCCGATCGAGACGGACAATCCCCACGAGGTCTTCCTCGGCACCGAGGACAAAGACGTGCTCGCGACGATCATCGGCGGACAGCCGATCTACGGCGATCGCGACCTGCTCGCCGATTTCGCGGCGGATCTGCAGCCGCTGCCGACGGTCGAGGGCTCGGCGGTGCGCAACAAGGCGGTCCGCCTTCCGCCGCAGCTCGCCTTCGACGTCGACAAGCAGATCGGGCGGATGGAAAGCGAGCTCAAGGCATTGGCGCCGCCGGTCAAGCGGAGCAATCTCCTGGTCAGCTCGGACAAGCCCTATCGGCGCCGGATGCAGCGGCTTCGCGGCGAATTGCAGCATTTCGGCTGGGGGGTGCGGCAATGGCGCCACGACGGGCCCTCGGCGACGCCGGGCCTCGTCCCCGTCGATCCCGACTCGGTCCGGGTCCGGCGCGGCTACCGCAACCCGACGCTCGACCATGCGGAATTCACCGAACAGCTCGGCTCGATCTTCGTGCCGTGCGCGGTCAACATCCAGGTGCCGCTCGGGCTCACCGCTTATCTGCCGGCGCTGCTGCCCGAGGCGACGCCACCGGCGGTGCCGGACGAGGTCGCCCTGGTCTTCTTCGAAAGCCAGCAGGCTTACGGGCGCGCGTTCGACAGCGCGGCCGGGCGGGCCCTTGGCCTGCTGCAGGACGCCGTCTTCGATTCCTCGGGGGCCGGCAAGAGCGGCTTTCCGTCGCCGTTCACCGGCGCAATCGTCGCCGACCAGCCGGTCCACCTCTTCTCCGGCAAGGCCGACTGGCAAAGCGGGCATGCCGAGGTGTTCGTCGGATCGCGGCCCGGCGGCACGACTTCGGAGGCGTTTCTCGGCGCGCTGGCGCAGGCGGCGGCCGCGCTCCAGGCGGCCCCGCCCGCGGGCATGGACGGCGCGATCGTCAGCGCCGGCGACGATTATGTGATCTGGTGGCAGCATTGGGCCGGGGCGCCCGCCAAGGCCGCCGGAATCGCGACTCGCCTCGCCGGCGTCGCGCTGCCGCACCTCGATTCGGAGGCTCGGGCCACCAAGGCTCCGCCGCTCTTCTGGTCCTCGCCCGGCGTGGGTATCGCGCCGGGCGACGCTCTCAACCTGATGTTCCAGCGCCGCGCGGCGACGCCGTGGTGAGCCGATCGAGAGAGCGATCTCGCGGTCCGCTCAGCTGAACGAATTCGGAGCTAGCGCGAGCTCAGCACGAACTGGTTGCCGTCGGGGTCGCGGAAGGTCGCGAAGGTGCCCCAATGCTGTTTCTGCGGCGGCCCCTCGAACGCGACCCCGCGCCCGGACAGTTGGCGATGGGTCGCCTCGACATCGTCGCAGGCGAGCGCGCCGTTGAAGAAGCCGCCGATCCGGTCTTCCTGCCCGTCCGGCGTGAACAGGACGAGGCGGGTGTCGCTGCTGGCGACGCCGAGCTCGATCCAGCGCTGGCTGTCGCTGAACGGCTGGTCGGTGACCAGGGTGAGGCCGACCTGTTCGGTCCAGAATTTGAGCGCCCGATCCTGGTCGCGGGTCGGGACGCTGACGAACTTGACGTGGGTGATCATCGGGCTTGGCCTCCTTGCCCGCCCATAAGCCCAGGCGCGGCGGAGGCGACAAGGGGTCCGGTAAACACTATAGCGGCGGCGATGATTGAGGTTCGGATCGACGCCTATCTGACCGACGTGCTGATGCGCGACCTGGTCGGCCACGACCGCGCCGCTTCCGCCTATCTCGTCTACCTGTGGCTGTGGCGGGCGAGCCGGGGCGAGGGGCGGGAGCGGGTCGGCGCGAGCCTGCAGATGCTCGCCGGCCGGACCGGGCTCAGCAAATCGGCGGTGCAGTCGGCGATCCGCCATCTCGTCCGCCGCCGACTGGTCAGCGCGACCCGCGCCGGCCCGACCGCGGCGCCGGTCTACGAGGTCCACGAGCCGTGGCGCCGAACGGCGGTCAGCGGCGAAGAGTGACCCAGGCCGGCGCGTGGTCGCTGGCCTTTTCGCGGGCGCGGACCCGGTGTCGACGCCGGCGCTGTCGAGGCGCTTGGCCGCGACCGGGTTCAGCAGCAGATGGTCGATGCGGATGCCGGCGTTGCGGGCGAAGGCATTGCGCCAATAATCCCAGAAGGTGAAGATCGTCTCGTCCGGGATGGAGACGGCGGATGGCGTCGGTCCAGCCCTGCGGCGAGCAGGCGCCGATACTGGGCGCGCGGCTCGGGCTGGAACAAGGCGTCGTCCAGCCAGCGCTCGGGCTTGTAGACGTCTGCTTCGGTCGGGATGATATTATAATCGCCGGCGAGGACGACCGGGCTGTCGAGCGCGGCGAGCTCGGCGGCGCGGGCGATGAGCCGCTCCATCCAGGCCAGCTTGTAGGCGAATTTGGGGCCGGGGACCGGGTTGCCGTTGGGCAGATAGAGGCAGCCGACCAGGACGCCGTTCACCGCCGCCTCGATATAGCGCGACTGGCTGTCCTCGGGATCGCCGGGGAGGCCGCGATGGGTCTCGACCGGTTCGCAGCCGCGGGCGAGGATGGCGACTCCGTTCCAGCGGCTCTGCCCGTGCCAGATCGCGCCATAGCCCGCTTTCTCGATCGCGGCGGCGGGGAATTTCTCCTGCGGCGCCTTCAACTCCTGCAGGCAGGCGACGTCGGGCGCGGCTTCGGTGAGCCAGTCGAGCAGCAAGCGCGAGCCGGCCGTTGACGCCGTTGACGTTGAACGTTGCGATCTTCACGCCGCCCGGAACGCGCCAGCGGGGGGGAAGTTTTCAAGGCCGCGGGCGCGGCGCTGTCTGAGCGGCGCGAATCGTGCTAACGAGAATCCGCCGCCAATAGTTGCCGTGACTTGCGCAAGACTATCGGCGGCCCTGTGGGGGCGGGCGGATGGATTTCGACGCGATCGTCATCGGCAGCGGCTTCGGCGGATCGGTCTCGGCCTGCCGGCTGGCCGAAGCGGGCGCCCGGGTGGCGGTGCTCGAGCGCGGCCGGCGCTGGGACAGGACCAGCTATCCGCGCGGGCTGGACGACGACTGGATCTGGGACCATCGCGAGCCGATCGCCCGCAACGGCTGGCTCGATCTGCGCATCTTCCGCCACATGGCGGTGGCACAAGGGGCGGCGGTCGGCGGCGGCTCGCTGATCTACGCGAACGTGTCCGCGGTGCCGCCGCGCGAGACGTTCGATCTCGGCTGGCCGCCGGAAATCACCTGGGATTCGCTCGCCCCTCATTATGCGACCGTCGGCCGGATCATGAACGTCCAGTGCCTGCCCGACGGGCAATGGACCGAGCGGATGAAGCTGATGAAGGAGGGGGCGGACGCGATCGGCGCCGGCGACCGGTGGCGCAAGCTCGAGCTCGCCGTCTCCTTCAGCCCCGCCTGGCATTACGGCCTCGAGGACGCGGTCGATCCGCGCCACAGCGAACGGTTCGTCAACGCTCACGGAGTCGAGCAGGGGACCTGCGTCCACCTCGCCAATTGCGACATCGGCTGCGACGTCGATGCCAAGAACACGCTCGACCGCAACTATCTTGCGCTCGCAGAGGCGAACGGCGCCGACGTCCGGCCCAACCATCTGGCGACGGTGATCGAGCCGGTCGCGGGCGGCTATCGGGTCGATTTCGACCGCATCGACGGCAATCGGCGCCGGCCGGGCAGCCTCACCGCCGCCCGTGTCATCCTCGCCGCCGGCTCGCTGGGCTCGACCGAGCTTCTGCTGCGCTGCCGCGATTTGCATCGGACTCTCCCCAATGTCAGCCCGTTCCTCGGCCGCAACTGGAGCAGCAACGGCGACTTCCTGACTCCGGATTTCCATGCCGACCGAAGGCCGGAGCCGTCGCGCGGCCCGACGATCAGCTGCGCGATCGACTTCCTCGACCGGAGCGTCGACGGCCAGTCCTTCTGGATCCAGGACGGCGGCCTGCCCGATTTGTTCGCCAACTGGCTGCGCGAGGGCGAGGCCGCTCATCCGAAGGTCAAGCGGCTGCTGAAGGTGATCCGCACCAGGCTGATGGCGCACGGGCCGGTCGATCATGTCATGCCCTGGTTCGCGCAAGGCGTCGACGCCGCCAACGGAATATTGTCGCTCAAGCGCCGCTGGTGGCTGTTCGGGCCGCGCGACCTCTCGCTCGACTGGCAGATCGAGAAATCGAGGCGATTGATGGACGCCATCGTCAACATGCACAAAAGGCTGGCGGCGGCGACCGGCGGCTATCCGGTGGTGCCGCCGACCTGGACCTTGCTCAAATTCCTGATCACCCCGCATCCGCTCGGCGGCTGCAACATGGGCACCGGCCCGGCCGACGGCGTGGTCGACCATTTGGGCGGGGTGTTCGGCTATCCCGGCCTCTCCGTGCTCGACGGCGCGATCGTTCCCGAGGCGGTCGGAGTCAATCCGTCGCGGACGATCGCGGCGCTTGCCGAGCGAGCGATGGCGGAGCTGGCGAGGGGCTAGGGTCGTTTTCGCTGGGATGGAATCGTTCCCCGGCGAAAGCCGGGGTCCAGCGACACGGACGGCAAGACTGGACCCCGGCTTTCGCCGGGGAACGGCTGGTTTCTCTTTCAATGTAACCGACTCTAAGGCGCGATCCTGATCGCCGGCTCGATCAGATGGGGGTCGAGCGGCGCCTTGTCGTCGTTCTTCGGCACGTTTCTGAGCCCGATCGGGAAGATGGTGAGGCTGCCGTCGCTGCCGATCCGCAAGCGAAGGAACGACTTGAAATCCTCGATCGCCAGCGACGAAAAGGCTTCGTTGGGATGGCGCCCGAGCCAGCGGATGCAGACCCACAGATAGAGGCCGAACGCGACGCCCGAGAGGATGGCCGAGGCCAGCGTCGCCAGCACCGCGGAGGCGATGCCGTCCAGCCGCGGGCCCGCAATCGCCCCATCGAGCGCCCGCATGACGGCGACGGTCGCCATTGTGACGACGACGGCCTGGAGCAAAGCATGGGCGAGCCCCATGAGCCATCGCCGAACCGCCGAACGGGACGACTTCGCGAACCGGACGTAGAAGAAGCCGGAGACCAGGACGAGGAGGGCGGACCAGGGCGAGGTGAGGACGAGATCCCAGTAGGTGACGATCGAATCCCGCCAGCTCTCCTTGCGGAGCGCCTGGGCCAGCGTTCCCTCGTCGGCGATCCCGGCGTTGAAATCGAGGATCCAGTTGAAGAAGCCGTAGATGCAGAAGAGCAGGAACACGAACGACTTGTGCATCGTCACGAACTTGAAATTGCCCTTCGCCAGGCCGGCCGAGGTCTTGCGGTCCGGGAACAGGGCTTCCTCGCCGCCGGCCGTCTTTGCGATCCTGAATTCGCGGGGATAGCTGCCCGGCCTGCCCGCGACGCCGGGCCCCGGGAAGCGGGCGTTGAAGCGGCTGGTGCGCAGATGGTGGGTGGGATGGAGGAAGGCGCCGCCGCCGCCGCAGACCAGATAATTGCGCTCGCCCTCGATCCAGCGGCAATAATGGTGGCTGTCGCCGGTCAGGACCAGCTTCAGCTCGTGGCCCATCGACTGGCGTGCCGCGGGCCAGCCTTCCTCGCGAGCGCGGTCCTCGGGCATCCGCGCCAGCCCGGCGAGCCGCTCCAGATAGGAGAAGCTGGCGAACTTCCTTTCGGGATCCTTCGGGTCGACATAGGCCCAGGCCGGATCGGCGACGCACAGGATCAGCTTCGAGCCCGGCTTCATCCAATAAGCGGCGGCGTGCTGGAAATAGTCGATCTGCGGCTGATCGATATAGCCTTCGAGCTGGCAGTCCGTGCCCCACACCCACCAGTCGCCCGGCAGCGCGATGGCGAAATAGCTTCGCGTCTGCTGGGTCTGCCGTCCGCCGATGACCTTGCCCTCGCGGCTGACTCCGAGGTCGACCTCGCCGCGAACGACCCGGCGCCGGCAGAACAGGCCGAAGAAGGAGTTGAGGCCATCATACCAGTCGTGATTGCCAGGGATCGCGTAGAGGTGCGGCCGGTGCGCCTTGTCGTTCGGCCAGCGCGGCGCGCCGCCCGGATCATAGGCATGATCGAACGGCACCACGAAGCGGTCGCGATAGTCCTCGACCGACGCCGTCGGATAGACCTGATCGCCGCCGAGGATGAGCAGCCGCCCGCGCGGCAGCGCGTCGCCGGTCAGCGTGTCTTCGGCGACGAGGCGCGCCATCGCGAACGTAGGGTTCCAGCCGTCGCCGCTGTCGGCGAGATAGTCGAACCAGAAGTCGCCGCCCGGATTGCTGCCGGAATAATCGAATTCGCCGTCGGCGGGCGCCGGCTGGATCGCGTTCGCGGCGGCGATCGCCTCCCTCTTGTCGGCGAAATGGCCGAACAGGGTCGAAATGACCGATCGGACTCCGGTTGCGGCGAGCAGGCCGGGATCGTACCACGCCGCCATCGGCTTCCTGTTCGGCGCGGCATCGTCCTCAGCGTTGCTCGGCATGGTCCCTTCCCCTGCAGACGAGGACAAGACTAGCCCCGGTCCTCGCGCAGGGCGAGGGGAAAGCACCCAAGCGTCGCCATGATCCGGATTGGGATCGGGACGTTCGAGGGCTTACTGGCCGACGGCCTCGTCCTCAGCGCCGCCCTCGCCGTCGCGCCACCAGGTCTCGAGCTCGCCGTTGAGCCTGACCGTCACCGGCAGGCCGTGGCGGTCGACCGCCTTGCCGGCCTGAACCCGGATCCAGCCTTCCGAGACGCAATATTCCTCGACGTCGTCGCGCTCGCGGCCCTTGAAGCGGATGCCGACGCCGCGGTTGAGCGCCTCCATGTCGAAATGGGGGCTGCGCGGATTGTTGGCGAGCCGGTCGGGGGGCGTCTCGTCGGCCATCAGCTGTTCCTTCGCTCGGCGATCCAGGCGTCGACCAGCTCCTCGAGCACGTCGAGCGGCACCGCTCCGTTCTCGAGCACCACGGCGTGGAAGTCGCGGATGTCGAAGCGGTCGCCGAGCATCGCCCGGGCGCGGTCGCGAAGCTCGACGATCTTCAGCCGCCCGATCATATAGCGGTCGCCTGGCCGGGATTGTTGAAATAGCGCTCGACCTCCTTGGTCGCGTCGCGGCGCGAGAGCAGGCCGTTGGCCGTGAAATAATCGATCGCCTGTTCCCGGGTCCAGCGCTTGGCGTGGATGCCGGTGTCGACGACGAGGCGGATCGCGCGCCAGAGCTGGGTCGAGAGCATGCCGAACTCGGAGATCGGCTCGCGGTAGAAGCCCATCTCCTTGCCCAGCGCCTCGGCATAGAGGCCCCAGCCTTCGCCGTAGGCGGTATAGCCGCCGAAGCGGCGGAACTTTGGCACGCCCTCCAGCTCCTGGGCGAGCGCGGTCTGGAAATGGTGGCCGGGCGCGCCCTCGTGATAGGCGATCGCCTCGACCTGGGGCCTCAGCACCTGGTTCATGTCGGCGAGGTTGACGTAGAAGATGCCGGGGCGCGAGCCGTCCGGCGTCGGACGGTTGTAGAAGGCGACCGCAGCGGTCTCCTGCCGGAACGCCTCGACCGCGCGGACCTCGAGCGGCGCCCGCGGCAGCCGGCGGAACCAGCGCGGCGCGGCTTCCATCACCTGGGCGATGAAGGCGCGGGCGTCGGCGAGATACGCCTGCCGGCCCGCCGTCGGTGTTCGGATATTTGAACTCCTGGCTCTCGTTCAGATGGGCGAAGAATTGCTGCAGCGTGCCGGTGAAGCCGAGCCGCGCCTTGATCGCTTCCATCCGCCGTGGATCTCGTTGACCTGGCCGAGCGCCGAGCCGGTGGATCATGCTCGGCGCTGAGATCGGTCGTGGTCGATTGCTCGAGGCGGAAGGCGTAATATTCGGCGCCGTCGGGCAGGCTCGACGCGCCCTGGTTGCCGGTCGCGCGCGGCTCGATCTCGTCGAGCGTGGCGAGCATTGCGTCGTAGCCGCGCCGGAACGGCCCGGTCAGAGCGTCGCGAGCGGCGGCGATCAGCCGGTCCTTCTCGGGCTGGGGGATCTGCGAGCCGGTTCACCTTGGCCTTGAAATCGGCGAACAGCGGCATGTCCGCGCCGTCGGCGAAGGGCGCGCCGGCGAGGATTCGGCGGCCGTCCTCGCGCACCGGCGCGAAATTGAACGCCGGCGGGACGATGCCCATCTCGGCCTGGCGGCGCATGTCGGCGCCGATCTCGGCCATCACCCGCTCGACCTCGCGCAGCCGGGCGACATAGGCCTCGGCGTCGGCGACGCTCTCCACGCGATGGTTGTTGATCAGGAAGACCGGGATGTTGCCCATCGGGCTGCCGTTGTTGCTGACCGGGAAATTGTGCCAGCGCCAGCGGTGGGCCGCGCGGTCGTCCGCCACCTCCTTCTCGAACAGGCGGAAGGAGAGGCGGCCGGCCGGGGTCAGCCGCGCCGGATCGAACTGCCGGCGCATCTCGGCGAGCTGGCGTTCCTGGAGCGCGAGCTGCCGCTCGCGATAGGCGTCGGTATAATCGTTGAGCCGGTCGTAGAGCTGGCGGCTGCCCAGGCTGGTCAGCTGCTGCGGATTGGTCGCGACCTGCGCGTCGAACGCGGCGTCGAGGAATTGGGTGAGCCGGGCATCCTCGCTCTGCGCGGCGGCGGCCGGCGCGGCGGCTGGCGCCGTCTGCTGCTGGGCGACGGCGCCGCCGGTGGTGGCGAGGAGGAGGGCGACGAGGGCAAGGCGAAGCTTCACGGGCAGGTCCTTTTACGGGCTATGCCGCTTCTTAGCGCGTCGCGTCGCGGCGTCCAGCGTCCGCGCGCTCGGCGGCCAGCCAGCACGGATCCCATTGCGGCTCGGGGCCGAAACGCTCGACCAGGAAGTCGACCAAAGCGCGGACCCGGGCGGTGACGGCGCGCCCGGGCGGCATGACGGCGTGGAGCGCGCCTTCCTCGACCGCGAAGTCGCGCAGGATCACCTCGACGCTGCCGGCCTCGATCGCAGGGGCGGCGATGAAGCTCGGCAGCAGGCAGATGCCGAGGCCGGCCTCGGCCGCGGCGCGGAGCATCTCGCCATTGTTGGCGCGCAGGCGCGGGGCGATGCGGACCGCCTCCCAGCGCGCGCCGATGCGGAAGCGCCACTGCTCGTTGCCATAGGCGAGGATCGCGTGGTTCGCGAGGTCGGCCGGCCGCTCGGGGCGGCCATTCGCCTCGAGATAGGCCGGGCTGGCGATGACGTGCTTGCGGACCGGGGCGATGCGCCGGGCGACCAGAGAGGAATCGGCGAGCCTGCCGATCCGCACCGCGAGGTCGTAGCCGCCGCCGACCAGATCGACGGTGCGGTCCTCGAACTCGATGTCGAGCTCGACCGCCGGGTGCGCCTTCGCGAAATCGGCCAGCGCCGGCGCCAGATAGGAGATGCCGAACGAGAGCGGCGCGGAGAGGCGGATCGGCCCGGCGATCTGGGTGACCGCTTCGGCGACCACCTCCTGGGCGGCCTCGAGGTCGGCGAGGATCGCCGAGGCGCGCTCGTAATAGGCCTGGCCGACGTGCGTCGGCTGGGCGCCGCGCGCGGTGCGGGTGAGGAGGCGGGCGCCGAGCCTTTCCTCGAGCCGCGCGACGCGGCGCGAGAGGACCGGCTTCGACAGCCCCATCCGCTCGGCGGCGCGCGCGAACGCGCCGGTCTCGACCACCCGGACGAAGGCGAGGACATCGACGAGATCGGGCGACGAGTGTTCCAAATTTCGCAACACCATGATGCTTCGTAATTGGCTTCTAACAACGCCGCTAGCACCTTAGATCGGGGCCTGCAATCGAACCAAAGGGGATTTGAGATGAACACCGCCCTGATCGTCACCAGCAGCGCCAATGGCGAGGCCTCCGTTTCCAGCAGCCTCGCCGCGACTTTGATCGACCGGTTGCGCGAGGCCGAATCCACCGCGCGCATCGTGCTTCGCGACGTCGGCGCCGATCCCGTGCCGCACCTCACCGCCGCCACCGTCGCCGCGATCAAGGGAAGGCCCGAGAGCGACGTCGCGCTGGCCGCGCGCGCGCTTTCCGATGCGCTGGTCGCCGAGCTCGCGGCGGCGGACGTCCTCGTCATCGCCTCGCCGATGTACAATTTCGGGATGAGCTCGACGCTCAAGGCCTGGTTCGATCATGTGCTTCGCGCCGGAATCACCTTCCGCTACGGCGAGAACGGCCCGGAGGGGCTGATGACCGGCAAGAAGGCGGTGGTGATCGAGAGCCGCGGCGGCTTCTACAGCGACGGTCCGGGCGCGGCGATGGACGGCCAGGAGGCGCACATCCGCACCCTGCTCGGCTTCATCGGCATCACCGACGTCACCTTCGTTCGCGCCGAAAAGCTCGGCTATGGGCCGGAAGCGGCCGAAGCGGCGATCGCGGAAGCCAGCGAAGCGCTCGGCGTCTTCGCCGGCGAGGCGCTGAAGCTCGCCGCCTGAACCACGCCGCGTCATTCCCGCGAACGCGGGAATCCAGCTTCCTTCGCGAAGCTGGTATCAGGAACAAGAAGCTGGATTCCCGCTGCCGCGGGAATGACGGCTGACGAGGAATTCGACCAATGATCGACATCCGCAAGTTCGGCACGCTCGGCCATGCCGACCATGGCTGGCTCGACGCGCGCCATCATTTCTCCTTCGCCGATTATCACGATCCCGAGCGCATGGGCTGGGGCGCGATCCGGGTGTGGAACGACGACGAGATCGCCGCCCAATCGGGCTTCCCGCCCCATCCGCACCGCGACATGGAGATCATCACCTACGTCCGCACCGGCGCCATCACCCATCAGGATTCGATGGGCAACAAGGGCCGCACCGGCGCCGGCGACGTCCAGGTGATGAGCGCCGGCACCGGCGTCCGCCATGCCGAATATAATCTCGAGGACGAGGCGACCACCCTGTTCCAGATCTGGGTGCTGACCGACCGGCCCGGCGCCGAGCCGAGCTGGGGCGCGATGAAATTCCCCAAGGCCGACCGGTCCGGCCGGTTCGTGACCCTGGCGAGCGGCTATGCCGAGGATGAAGAGGCGCTGAAGATCAACGCGGCGGCGCGGGTCATGGGCGCCACCCTGGCGGCGGGCGAGACGGGCGAGCTCCGGCTCGATCCGTCACGGCACGTCTATCTGGTCGCGACGGCGGGCCCGATCGAGGTCAACGGCGTCCGCGCCGAAGCGCGCGACGGGGTCGCCATCAGCGGCGAGGACAAGGTGACGATCAAGGCGCTCGAAGACGCCGAGATCGTGCTCGTCGACGCGCGGTAGGGAGCTGACTGTCCCGATTCTTATTCCCCTTCGATGCGCTCGCGGCGGACGACCCGGCGCGGCTCCTCGTCGCGCTCGACATAGACGGTGCGGACCCGGTTATTGCCGCGGACGAGCGGAATCAGCCCGAGCAGGCCGAGCAAGCCGAGCAGGCCCCAGTCGAAGCCGCTCTGCTGCTCGCTATAGGCGCGCATCTCGTTGGCGAACGGGTCGTCGGGATCGGCGAAGCCGTTCGGATAGGCGGCGTCGGGCGAGATGGTGACCGGCTGCACCGGCGGCGCCGTCTGGACCGGCTGGACGACGACCGGCGCGGGCGCGGCCGGCTCCACCGTCTCGACGGGCGTCGTCGCCGGCGGCGCTCCCGTCGACGGCGGCGGCGCCTCGGTCTTGGGCGGCGGCGGCGAAACGGCCGGCGGCGCCGCGGCGCTGCTGTTCTGAGCGGCGGCCGGCACGGCCAGCACGGCCGAAGCGGCGATCGAAAGGATCCCGAGTCTGTTCATTTGTAACGCTCCTGCAACGGCTTGCCTGTTCCGGCCTGGTCCCCGGGCTGCCGTTATATTCCGTCCGCCGCCTTCGGAAAACAAGTCGTCGCAGCACACCCCGTCCGGCGCTTTCCACCGCCCGTCCGTTCATTCACCATGAAGTCGCCGGGCCGCCTTCGGGTGCCCGACGTTGCGGGAGGGCGTAAGGCCGTGCCCGCGTTCCAGTGGGGGCCCGCTTAAGTGGCGATGTATGTGTACAGCACCGACGGCGATCCCGTCGGCTTCGTGTTCGAAACCAACATTTACGATCTCGACGGGACGCCGCTCGGGCGGATCGTCGGCTGCCGGGTGCACCGCTTCGACGGCACCTATGTCGGCGAATGGTTTCGCGACATGGTCGTTCGCCGGCCGTCGGGCCGGCCGCGGCTGATCCCGCCGGCGCCGGCGCCGGGCCGGCGGCCGCCGATGAGCGCCTCCTATCGCCTTCGCGCGGTGGTCGATTACGGCTATCCCGACGCCTTCCCTTCGCTGCGCGAGACCGGTTACACGCGCGAAGCGGCCGAATAAGGAACCCTCGCGTTCGGCACGCGCTTGAGGCAGGACCGAAAGGTGGGAATCGATCCATGATCCTGGTCGTCGACGACGACAGTCAAGTCCGCGCGGCGATCCGCCGGGCGCTCGTCGAGCTCGGCTACGAGGTCGGCGAGGCGGCGGACGGCGAATCGGCGCTTGCGGCGTTGCGCGAGGCCGAGCGGCCCCAGCTCGTCATCCTCGATTATGTCATGCCGGGCATGGACGGGGCGGAGGTCGCGCGCGAGATCGCGGCGCTCGACCCGGACCTGCCGGTGATCTTCTCGACCGGCCATGCCGCGCTTCGAGCGCTGCGCGCGGCGGCGGGCGAGGACGTGCCGGTGCTGGAGAAGCCGTTTACCCTCGACGAGCTCGACACGCTGCTCCGCGACCGGCTCGCCGAACGGCGCAGGGCGCGTTTCGCGTAGAGTCGGTTACATTGAGATCGAAGCACCCGGGGGACGATTCCATCCGAACGAAACCGATTCTAGACCGATCGGCAGCGGCTGGTCCGGGTCTTCTCGATCGTGCCGTCGTCGTAGCGAACGGTGAGATCGGCGCCGTTCGGCTCCATCGCGGTGATGACGGCATCGTACCAGTGCTGGTCGGCCGCCCAGAAGGCGTGAATGCGGCTGCCGATCTCCCAGTCGTAATGCCTGACCTGGTTGGCGGGGCGGATTTCGCTCGAACCGTCGTCATATTGGATGGCGACCGAATGGCCGTTGATCGAATGGACGATGCCCGGGAACCAGAAATGGCCGCCGCGCCATTGGCACAGCACCCAGTCGCCGGGCAGGAAATCGAGGATCGGCGCGGTCACGGGTTCAGGCGCTTCGGCACAGGGTGCTCGCCCGTTCCTCGCTGAGCCGGTCGCCGGGCTGAAAATCGCGCATGCCTGTTCCTCCCCCCTTGCCCATGTATCGGCCCGCGGACGGCGGTACCAGCCACGCTGGCGGGCCGTTCAGTCTCGCGATCTGCCGCGGCGCGGGATCAGGCGGGCGTCAGAAGTCACGATCGCATCCAGTCCGTTCTCGAGCCATAGGAGGTCGATGCCGCCGCCCTGCGACGCGAGGACTCGCTTCATCAAACGCAGGCCCTGTCCGCCCTCGCGGTGGTGATTCTCGATAGCTCGTTCCGATCGCTCCGACCAGCGAAGCTCGATGACGCCATCGACGATCCCGGCCGTGACGTTCACTTCCCCGGCCGTGCTGAGCGCGCCATGTTTGGTCGAATTGCACGCCAGCTCGCCGAGCACCAGCGCCAGCGCATCGACCGAGGGCTGGTTCAGGCATGCCTCCGGCAGCGCGACGATCAGGATTGGGCAATCGGGCGTTGCGTAGGGGTCGAGCAACGCCGGAACCAGGTCGGCGAACAGGCAGGTGGCGCCGCCATCGGCCTTCATCGTCTGGGCCACGCCAAGGGCGGTCAGGCGATTGATCATCTCCCGGGCGAAGCCTTCATATTCCGGCTTGCCGCGAGAATAAGCCGAAAGCAGGCTGCCGACGACGACATAATTGTTGCGCAGCCGGTGACGCATCTCGTCCGCCGCCGCCTCCCGCAAGGCGCCCTGGTTGATGCGATCGGTGACGTCGCGCGAGGTCGCGATGAAGCCGTCGATGGCGCCGTCGGGCCGCCGCAGCGGCGACACGCTGACGTCCCACCAGCGCGGCGCGCCCTTCGCGGTCGGGCAGAACGCTTCGAACCGCGCCGCCCCGCCCGCTTCGGCAATTGCCATCGCCTGCCGGATCGTGTCGCGCGACGCCTCCGGCCAAAGCGCGGTCCACGACTGTCCGGCGATCGCGCAAAAATCGTCGATTTCCATCGCGCATTGCCCGTTGCGGTTCATGTAATCGACCGTCCCCTGGGCGCTGATCACCTTGATGCAGTCCGCGCTCTGATCGAGGATCGCGGCCAGCAGCTCATTGGAGGCGGTCGAGAAGGCCGATGCAAAGCCCGGCAGTTCCGTACTGTTCATTTCAATGGGTTAGCAGGTCGGAATGAGCCTGGACAGTGGATTGCCCGCTCGTCCGGGCGAACAAGGCGGCGGCGCGCAATCGGGTCATTCAGCGGATGCGGACGGCGCCCGCCGCGGGCAGGCGCGGGTCAGGAAGGCATGGACGTCGTCGGCCCAGATCGCCGCCCCCCGATAGGCGAAGGCGTGTCTGTCGCGCGGAGTCGCGCCGAACGGCGGATAGAGGCGGATCTCGGCCGGCTTTCCGGCCTGCCGCATCGCGGCGTGCAGGCTTCGGCTCGGCGTGAGATCGAAATCGTTCCCGGCCTGGATGAACAGGACCGGCGCCCGGGCGTGTCCGGCCGCCGCCGTCATCAGCGCTCGAAGCGCGGGCGATCGCTGCCAGCTTTCGGCGGCGCCGGCGGCGTCGACCGCGGCGCAGACCGCGAGCCGTTCCGCGCTCAGCAGGGCGATGACGCCGCCGAAGGAATTGCCCATCGCCGCGATCCGCCGGCGGTCGGCAAAGGGCTGGCGAGTCAGCCAGGCGAAGGCCTGCGCCTGATCGTCCATATGGTCGGTCGCGAGCAGGCGGGCCAAAAGCGTCTGCGCGCGACCGAGGCCGCCCGCCTTCCGGGCCGCGTCGATCTCGTTCCCGACATAGGGTCCCGCCTCCCGGCTGAGGCCCTGTCCCCGGCGATAGGGCGCGAAGACGGCCCAGCCGCGGCTGGTGAATTGGGGCGCGATCGCCTCGAACGCCTTGTTGCTCAGCGCGCCCGCCGCGCTGCCATGGGAATAGAGGAGGACCGGAAAGGGGCCGGTCCCTTCGGGCAGATAGAGAGCGCCGCTCAACGCGGCTCCGGAGGGCGAGCGGCCATAGTCGACGATCGCGCCGGTCAGGCGAGCCTCGCGCCGCTCGCCGGCGCAGGCGGTGAGGAGCAAGGCGGCGGCAAGCATGGCGGCTCGAATGTTCCTGCCCATTTCCCGTCCCGCCTCCGGCGCGTCAGATCGCCGCGCTCCCGGCCCGCCGGTGGTGCCAGGCGAAGACGGCGGCGGCGCCGCGGTGGGGGCGCCAGGCTTCGGCCAGCGCCCGGATCGCTTTCTCGGTCGGCTTGCCGTCGAGCCCGAGGATGTTGCCGATCTCGATCTGGACGGCGAGGTCGCCGGCCGGCCAGATGTCGGGGCGGCCTTCGGCGAACAGCAGGTAGATTTCCGCGGTCCAGCGGCCGATGCCCTTGACCGCCGTGAGGTGGGCGATCGCCTCCTCGTCGTCGGCGGGCAGGCGGTCGAAATCGAGCCGGCCGGACAGCACTTCTTCGGCGAGGCTGCGCGCATAGGCCATTTTCTGACGGGAGAGGCCGGCGGCGCGCAGCTTCTCGTCGCTCGTCCGGGCCATGTTGGCGGGATCGCCGGCGCCGCCGGTCGCGGCCTCCAGCTTGTTCCAGATCGCGGTCGCCGAGGCGACCGACACCTGCTGGCCGACGATCGCGCGCAGCAGCGTGACGTAGCCGCGCTCGCTGATCCTCGGTTCCGGGACGCCGACCCGCGCCAGCGCCGCCGCGAAAGCGGGCTCGGTCCGGCCCAGCGCCGCAAGCGACTTTTCCAGATCCTCGCGGCCGATGCCCATACCCGCTCCCGCCTTGCGCTCCAGCGCGGGGCCTAGCATAGGGCGCGGCCTGTGCCTCTCATTTCTTGCGCTCAAGGAGTTCCATGCCCCGCCTCATCATCGTCACCCGCGACGGCGCCGAACGGACCGTGGAAGGGCGCAGCGGCTGGAGCGTGATGGAGAATATCCGCGACAACGGCTTCGACGAGCTGCTCGCTCTGTGCGGCGGCTGCTGCTCGTGCGCGACCTGCCACGTCCATGTCGACCCCGAATGGGTCGAGAGGCTGAAGCCGCGCAAGGCCGACGAGGACGACCTGCTCGACACCTCCGACCACAGGATCGAGGCGAGCCGGTTGTCGTGCCAGATATTGTTCGGTCCCGAGCTCGACGGCCTGCGAGTGACGATCGCGCCGGAGGACTAATTAGCGACGCTTGCGGCGTAGAGCGCGATCGCGGCGGCGTTGGAGACGTTGAGGCTCTCGATGCCGCTGATCGGCAGCCGCGCCAGCGAGTCGCAATGGGCGGCGCTGTTCTGGCGCAGGCCCTCGCCCTCGGCGCCGAGGACGAGCGCGACCCGGGCCGGGCCGAGCGCCTCGGCGAGCGTCGCTTCGGCTTCGCCCGGCGAGGCCGATCCGCCAGAAGCCCGCCTCCGCGATCTCCTCGAGCGCTCGGGCGAGGTTGACGACCCGGACCCACGGGCACGGTCTCGAGCGCGCCGCTCGCCGCCTTGGCGAGAGCGCCCGATTCGGGCGGGGCGTGGCGGTCCTGGGTGACGATGCCGAGCGCGCCGAAGGCGGCCGCCGAGCGCAGGATCGCGCCGACATTGTGCGGATCGGTGACCTGGTCGAGCACGACCAAAGGCCGGCCGTCCCTGGCGCCCTCGAGCAGATCGGCGAGCAGGATGTCGTCGAGCCGCTCGACCTCGGCGACCAGCCCTGGTGCGGCGCGTCGCGCGGCACCATCCGGCCGAGATCGGCGACGTCGGCAAAGGTGACCGGGATGGCCGGGCCGAGGTCGAGCCCGGCCGCCGCCTCGCGCGTCGCCCACAGGCGGTGGACGATGCGGTCGGGATTGGCGAGCGCGGCGGCGACGGCGTGGCGGCCCCAGAAGCGCGGGCGGTTCTCGGCCTTGGTAGCCTGGCGGGCCTTGCGTCGCATCGCGCCCCCTTGGCGGCGGCGCCGATGCTTGGCAAGGACGCGTTGACAGGCCCGGCGGCTTTCGCCATTGGAGCCGCCTTCCTCTATCGCTCCACTGGACAGGTGGCCGAGTGGTTAAAGGCAGCAGACTGTAAATCTGCCCGGGTTTCCCGTACGCTGGTTCGAATCCAGCCCTGTCCACCATTCCCACATTCGCTGATACTCCTGATTGTCCGAAAAAGCCTAGGAATTTCCGAGGCTTTCGGCTCCAAAGCGTTCGCCGAGGGTTGTTGCTGTTCGCCCCAATCCGCATTATGGTGTGGTAAATTATGTGGGAGAACAGGCGTGGGCAAGCTGACGGCAACCGCCATGAAGGCGTCGAGAAAACCGGGGCGTTACGGCGACGGCGACGGGCTCTTTCTCGTCGTCAGCACCTCCGGCTCCGCCTCCTGGGTTGTCCGCGTCCAGAAGGCGGGCAGACGGCGGGACATCGGCATTGGGAGCGCGAAAAAGGTCTCGCTCGCGACGGCACGCGAGAAAGCCTCCGTCGTACGATCGCAAATGGAAGCCGGTCTCGATCCGGTCGCAGAGCGCCGCAAGGCCGAGGGCATCCCGACCTTTCGTGAGGCTGCGGCGACCGTGTTCGCTGCGAGCCAGAAGACATGGCGCAACGGCAAGCATCAGTGGCAATGGATGCGGACCCTAGAGATGTTCGCCTTCCCTACGATCGGCGACATGCGCGTGAGCGAGATTACCGCATCCCAGGTCCACGACGTGCTGGCCGCGATCTGGCTTGAGAAGCCGGAGACGGCGAGACGCGTGCGTCAGCGGATGGGGATGGTGCTCGACTGGGCCTATTCGAAGGGTTTTCGCGAAACCGAGGCGCCTATGCGATCGATCAGCAAGGGCTTGCCGCGCCAGCCGCGCACGACTGCTCATCATGCGGCAATGCCATTCGCCGACGTTCCGGCATTCCTAAGGCGGTTGCGGGAGAAAGAAACATGGGGACGGCTGGCGCTCGAGGCAGCGCTCCTCACTGCGACCCGGAGCGGCGAGATCCGCGGGACAACCTGGGAGGAGATCGACCTGGAAGCTGGGCTTTGGACCATTCCCGCCGGCCGGATGAAGTCGGGCAGGCCGCATGTAGTCCCGCTCTCCCCAGCCTCCCGCCGAATTTTCGAGCGTGCCGCCGGGTTGCGGACCGCCGGTGCAAAATACGTCTTTCACGGGGCACGGCTCGACAAGCCAATGAGTGACATGACTCTGATGAAGGTCCTGCGCGATATGAAGGCGGGTTGCACCGCCCACGGCTTCCGTTCCAGTTTTCGGGACTGGGTGTCCGAGTCGACCAATTTTCCCGGCGATCTGGCAGAGGCGGCCCTCGCTCACGCGATCGGGAACAAGACCGAAGCGGCCTATCGCCGCGGCAATCTGCTCGACAAGCGACGCCAACTCATGGATGCGTGGGGGGCCTTTTGCGATAATGACGGTGCCCCTGTTGTCCGGCTTGCGGCAGCGCAATAGCTGGCGAAGGAGACGCTTGTGCGACCATGCACTCCGAACGACCGATCCGTGATCGCGAGCGAGGCACCAGAACGTCAGTCGAGCGATTGACTCAGGCCAAGGGACTCGCTCCGATGGGCCATGGCCGGCCAGTATGGAGTGAATCGGAACGTTTGGCGGGCGGCCAATCTCCTTCCTTGTCGACTAGCATGTCGAATAACGCTTCGGCGCCTTTTCAAGCTCGTACGCGAAGACGATCCATATCCCGCGCGGCAAGTAGATTCCCATGAGATTGAGATGTGGTGCCAAGGGGACGTCTCGGCGTTCGTGCGTCGACGTAAAATGCTGGCGCGCGCAACGCGCTCAATGCAGCATGCCCTCGCTTCCGAACATGTTCACTCATGCTGTTTTAATGGTGGCGAGTTCGTGCCGGTTCCCGGATGGGCGTGGATACGCGACGAGAGAGTTGAATACGTTTGGTCGCAGAATCTCCTACTCTTCGACGCCTTGCTCCCTGACGAATGGGCTCTCTTAAGCCGCACCCCACCCTTTGTCGATCGCCGGGCTTTCGCAACTTGGCTAGTGCGACTTCTGCCCGTCCTGTCCACAGAAAGCCTGGACCGCATTTCGGCGCCGGAAGAACCGCCCCAACGCATCAAATCCCGCCTGCCGGCCGAGCGGCCATATGTTCCGCTCGCCGAGGCGCTCTCATGGCTCGGCTATCGGGTCGCCCTCAAAGCCGATGATCTCTACGAGTTCATGCAAACTGGTGAAATTGGAGATGGCGTCGACTGGGCTCGTGCCCGCATTGCCGAGGCGGTCGAAAGGCTTGCCGATGCGGCTCTTGCAGGTCGCGTGCGATGCATCGGCAAACATCGCACGCATTCCCCTGGGGATGATGTGCCGCTAACCGAGGAAATCCTGCCCATAAAATTTGCCGATTATCGCCGCTACGATCCTGTGTGCGACGGCTTGGTTTTTGGAAAAGGCTTGCATGACATCGGCGAGGGCAACCCCATAGAGAGAGTCCTCGGTGACAGCAGAAGCGACTACTTCGGTAGCGTTCAAGTCCACCGAAGTGACCTTCTCACCTATTTCGGTGGGGTCGGACCTGACGCGACCAAAAGCGCGCGTCGGCCGGTCGACAAGCCAAGAGTTGGGGATGGGAAATTACGCGGCTGGCTCGAGAGACTTGGCGATGACGTCCAAAGCTCAAGTCAGGAGCTCTTACTGCAGATGGCGCGACAGCATTTCCGCCGCAATCGCGTAACTCGTGACCAGATTCGCGCATTGACGCAGGGTCGAAAGCGAGGACCTAAGCCGATTACGCAGGAAATCGACGGCGGAATTACCGCCAAAATAGACCGCGAAATTTCCACAATTCAAATTCACTCGCATCCGCCTGAACATCGGCGGATCTGCGAGGAGGATTGGAATGGAACCTGTCGCGACGTCCATCAATGGAGCCGCCCGCGCACTGAGCTTGGGCCGCACCTCGATCTACCAGCTGATCAAGGAAGGCCGGCTGGAGACGGTGAAGCTCGGCCGTCGCACCCTCATCAAGGTCGCCTCCATCCACGCGCTCATCGCCGACGCTTCCTAATCACCCCGCCCATGGCCCGCACGCGCTTCAACCCCAAGCGGGTCAAGATCCACTACAGCTACACCGTCGAGGAGATCGCGCGAACGCTCGGTGTCCATAAGAACACCGTCCGCGGCTGGCTCAAGACCGGCCTCGAGGCGATCGACAGGCGTCGGCCAATCATGGTCCAGGGCAAGGTGTTACGCGCGTTCCTGGACGGCAAGCGCGCCGCGAACCGCCGCCGTTGCCCGCTTGGCACCTTCTTCTGCCTGAAGTGCCGCGCCCCGCGGAAGCCGGCCCTCACGATGGTCGATTTTGTGCCGTTCAGCCCAGCGTCGGGCAACGTACGGGCGCTCTGCGAGACGTGTGGGACGCTGATGCATCGGGGTGTGAATCAGGCGCAACTCAGGGCCCTCAAAGCCGATTTCGAGGTCCGGGTAGTGGAGCCGGATGCACGATTATCAGGGAGTAGCGAACGCTCCCTGAATTGTGACTCGGAAGGGGAGTGATAGCCATGCCGAAACACAATGCGGCGAACGAGCGGATCAAGTGGGATTATTTCGAGTATCTGCGCGAGGCGAAGCGCCTCAGTACGCCCTCCATCGATGCCGTGGCGAAAGCGGTCAGCCGGTTCGAGGAAAGCACCGGCTGGAAGGATTTCCGGGCGTTCCACATCAAGCAGGCCGTTGCGTTCAAGACCAGGCTCGCGCGACAGGTCAGCCAGCGCACCGGCGAGCCGCTCAGTAAGTCGACGCTCTACTCGACGCTCCAGGCGCTGCGGAGCTTCATCATCTGGCTGGCCGACCGGCCTGGCTTCAAATCTCGGATCCGCTATTCCGATGCCGACTATTTTAACCTCTCCGACAAGGAGGCCCGGATCGCCAAGGCATCAAGCGAGAAGGCCTTCCCAACCCTGGAGCAGATCCACCATGTGCTTTCCGTCATGCCGGCCGGTACGGACATTGAGCGCCGCGATCGGGCGCTCGTGGCGTTCGCCGCGCTGACCGGTGCGCGCGATGGTGCGCTCGCCTCCCTCCGCCTCAAGCATGTCGACCTCGAAGACGCTTCGGTGATGCAGGACGCGCAGGAGGTGCGCACGAAGTTCTCGAAATCATTCCGATCGTGGTTCTATCCGATCGGCGGGGATGCGATCGAGATCGTACGCACCTGGGTCGCGCATCTGCGCGAGGTGCTGCTGTGGCGCGATGACGATCCCTTGTTCCCGGCGACGCGCGTCGAGGTCGGCCCGAACCGGCTGTTCGAGGCCGTGGGTCTCAATCGTCGGGGCTGGAGCAGCGCGGCGCCGATCCGCAGGATATTCCGCACGGCCTTCGAGCAAGCGGGCTTGCCCTACCATCACCCCCACAGCTTCCGCGACACGCTGGCGCAGCTCGGTGAACGCATGTGCCCGCTGCCCGAGCAATACAAGGCGTGGAGCTTGAACATGGGTCACGAGAAGGTGACGACGACGCTCCGCTCCTACGGAAAGATGTCTACGAGCCGCCAAGCCGAAATCATGCGCGCCCTCAGGCAGCAGGGCGCGCCTGCCCCGACAGCGGCCGAACTTGCAGTTCGGCTGGCGGCGCTTGAAGCGAAGGTGGAAGCAGTCTGATTTGATCGGCAAAGGCCGGTTTGGCGGACACATCATCCACAGTACGGCTTAGTGTAACAAGTTGATATTCGGTGGAATGTTTATCTGATGTGCCCGCCTACCCCACACTATAACCCACGGTGGAGGTTGGTCACCCGCTACGAACGTCCGATTTGCGCCCACCTAGTCGTTCGGGACGCTCGATCCCGATCCTGATAGGTGCCGCACATTCAGATTGCTCGATCTGCCGGCGCCAACGACTGACATTGGGACTTTGCTGTCGTTCCGCGCAGTGGGTGCGAACGAGCGCTTTTATCCGAAGCAGTCGGCGGCGGCCAGACAACCCAGCTCGAAAGCGGGGGGCTAAAGGACTATCTTCCTGAAGATGACGAGGAAGGCCACCCACGACCGCCATGGATCCCACGCCGGCCGTGGTTTTCGCTATCAAGACGCCGTGGCCGTATTGCTGGCGCTCCGAATCTGGGCCGGCCTGAGCCCGGCAGCGATCATCATCCCAGAGGGCAACGATGACGTCGAGCGGTGGGCCGCCGAAGGTAATGGGCTCGTCCAGATCAAGAGCCGGCGAGAGGACCTCGGCGGCCTGCCGCTCGCGAGTGTCAGGAACTACATCATGGAGCTCTGGGACCGACACGACAGGGTTACACCCCCAGCCGCCCGGCTCGAGCTGATCCTCGAGCAGGGTATCGTCGACCATGATGCCGCGGCGGACGGCGGCATCGTTCCGAGTGCGAAGCTGGTCTCGCAGCTTCCCGGCAATGTCAGGGGCAGGGCACTGCTCGCCAAGACCGATATCCGGCAGGCGTCGTCTCCAAACGCCCAGTCGATCGCGATCATCGCGGATCGGACTGGCTGCGCACCAATCGCCGCCGCGCTGTGCGTCGCCCAGCTCCTGCACGAGGTCGGGACGCTCGCAGACGACAACGGGCGCCTGAAGCCTGGCGACTATCGTGGCCTCTCGGTCAGCGACACCGACCGAATCGTTACCGACACGCTGGCGGCGACCGACGTCGAGGCGATCGAGGCGGCGCTCCGAAACGGTGCCTGCGAGCCGACGGACTTCCTGACCCCGCTCGATGATCCAGAGTTCTACCTCGGCGTCGATGTCCAGCCCGGACATATCGCGGCTGGGCTGGTGATTCCCCGGCTCCAGCCGCGCGAGGCGCTGGCCCGAGGCCTCGAAACGCGCGGCGCCGCGCTCGTCGCGGGCCCGTCGGGCGCCGGCAAGTCTGCCATCATGTGGGACACCGCGCACTCGCTGCGCCACACGATTCGATGGTATCGCCTTCTTCGCGTCGACCAGAACGACCTGCCCGCCCTCCGGCAGCTCGTCCGCACGCTGCGGGCGAACCCCGATAGCCCTGTCGGCTTCGTCGTTGACGATATCGGGCGGCGCGGCCCTGAGGGCTGGGACGCCCTGACGCTCGAATTCGCCGCGGTACCCAGCGTCGTCTTGCTTGGCTCGATCCGCGAGGAGGACCTCTTCCTTCTCCAGGGCCGCTCCCGCGCGACCGAGGTGCGCCCCGAGCCCGACAAGGACCTCGCCCGCCGGATTTTCGAGGAGCTGAAGCGCACGGGCCGGACGGAATGGGCCGGCTGGCAGGAGCCGTGGAACCGAAGCCAGGGCCTGGTGCTCGAATACGTGCACACCCTGACTGCCGGGCAAAGGTTCGAGGAAACCCTCGCCGGACAGGTGGACGCCAGGCAGAGCGACCCGGCAAGAGCACCCGAGCTGTCCATCCTGCGGGTCGTGGCCCTGACCGGCGCAGCGGGCGCGAGCGCCAACGCCGACCGGCTACCCGCTGTCCTGTCACTGTCCGAGGAGGACGTCGGCCGCAGCCTGCGCCGCCTAGTCGACGAGCATCTTGTCCGCGTGGATGCAGAGGGCGGGCTGACCGGTCTCCACCAGCTGCGATCCGCGGAGCTGGTGCGCCTGACGCACGCAGTCCCGCCACCGACGATCGCGACAACATTTGCCCGGGCGGCCGGAACGGTCTCGCCGAGCGATCTCGAGCCTCTGACCGCTGACGGCTTGCGCAACCGCGGTGTCAGCCAGGATGCTGCCATCGCGGCGCTCAGCGCAAAGGTCCAGAGTGACCCGAGCCTTGAGGCACTCTCGGCAACACTTCGTGGCCTCGGGACGGCGTGGATCGCGAACGCCGTCGACGCCTGGCTGGCGACGGAGAACGTGCAGGCGCTCCCGCCCACGCAGGTCGGCACTGCTGCGATGTTCGGGTTGGCCGGGACCACGATCCCGGTGATCAACGAGATGCTCGGGACGGCGATGGCCGCAGCGGCTGAACTCGCCCAGATGCGTGCGGACATCGGCGGCGATCCACGACAGGCGCTCCTTGGAGCGCTACCGGTCCCGTTGCTCATGGAGTTGATCTCGGGCGCCGCGGATCCCACAACGCTCGACCAATTCCTGTCGTCGCTCAACGGCATGCCGCTGCATCCGACCATCCGCTCCGCACTGGCCACGAGGCCGGTCGACCTCCTCACGGCATCGCTCGACGGCGTCGTGCGCCTGCTCGGTACACTCGCCATCCTCGACCGGGACGAGGCGATCGCGTGGGTCGATGCCGTCGGGGAACAGGGGTTCGTCGACCGGATGCCTCACGAGATCGCCTGGGCGACGGAGCCCACGTTCGAAGAGTCCCCCGATGGCCGCGTAATACGCTGCGACTACAACGAGATCGGTATTCCCAGCGAGGACGGCACCCATGACAGGGTAGTGCGGATCTGCGAGGTGGCGCTGGCGCTCTCACCGCGATCGGACATCGCCGCGTCCGCCGCCAGGGCGCCGAACGGAGAGATTGTCGGATTCGGTGGCGTGGCCCTCGCGGAGAAGCGAATACCGCGCGCGAACCTGCCAGCGGCCGCCGTGCCGGAATGGAACCGCCGCTGGCGCGATGCCATCGCGATCCGCGTCGCGTCGCCGACCTACAGCGGATACCTCGCCCAGGCCGCACATCTCCTTGACCGGCTCGCGCCTGCGCTGGACCGTGTCCTCAACCTCATCATCCGCGGCAAGAGCGTCACCGATGCACAGCTCGCGGCCATGAACAGCGTGCACGGCGCCGCCCGTGAGCTGACGCCGCCTGCAATCGCGTCCTCGCTTGCGACCGGCGAGGGATCGGGCGAATTCAATGCCAGTGTCACGAAGCTGCAGAACCTGCTCTTCGCCGGCAGTGCCGACGTCTGCAGGCGCTTCCGCCAGCTTCCAGAGGGCGCCGGCGCCTTCATCGCCTGGACCGCCGACCTGATTAAAGACGTCGACCAAGCCGAGACGCAGGAACCCTGGGAACTCGTCGGCGGCGTGCCCGCCAGTCTCGGCAAGATGCGAGAGCTCCTCGTTCGCGTCAGGATCATCGCGGGCGATGCTGCCAGGGGAACCGTGCATCCGGGGGTCAGTTTCGCCACGCTCCTCGGCAAGACGAGACCGGACAACGCGCTCCGCCTTGTCGCCTCGGTGGTCGAGAAGAGGATGGCGACGGGGCGCAACGAGCTCGCAGCGTTGATCCAGTCTCAACTTGAGGACGACGGCGTCGAGGCCGAAGTGCACGTCGCGGAGGACCCCGACGGGATCCTCCCATGGCCCCCCAGCAAGGTGCTCGTCGTGGTCCCTCTGACCTCGCAGATGGAGGTTGAGAGCCACGCGATCGCGGCCACGGCCGCCCGTCAGGCCGTCCCGGAAGGCATTAGGCTCACCGTGATACCGAGCGTCGATGGACGGGTGCTGCCGGCGCGCAGCGTGAGCGGCTACCAGACGCTGCTGCCGCTCCCTGACGAGGCCGACGCCTGGATCGAGCAACTCGGCCTCCCCTCCTTCCGCGCGGAGATATCCCCGATCCTGAACATGGCGGTCGCGAAGGCATCGGCCCTGCAGTCGATGGACCGCCTCAATCTCGGCATCGCCGGGCGCCCATTCATCGAACTAGAAACCCGCGACAGACTTGAGGACGAACTCGCCTCGGCGCGCCACCAGCTCGTGACGATGGTCGGCGATCTCGATCCGGAGGGCCCAGCCCTCGTCCTTTCCCTACTCGACCGCGTTCGCTCGGGCGAGGCTGGCTTCGCGGACGCGGTCCAGGAGTTCACTGTAAGCCAAGTGCCGAACGAGATCATCCAGGAAGCGTCCGGCCTGCAGATCGCGCTCGACGATGCCGAGTTCGAGCGCGGCCGCGCGGACAGCGGCGGTTGAGAGGCTGACTACTGGGGCCCGTTCGCTCGCCCGGACTGATTGATAGACTGCTCCTTCAGCAGCGAATGACCGGTTCTCTCAGGAGCCGACGTTTCTGCCGAACCCTTGGAGCGACCGCAAATGGTCGTTAGCTGCCATCGTCGGCGCCAAGCGCGCAGTGGCGGCCGGGCATCCCGGGGCCGATCGCGACGGTCCCATATCGGGCATCCCCCCGCAGCGGTTTTCAAGACCGCTGTGCGCCTAATTTTGCCCTCCTCCGGGTATAAAGCGTACCTCCTAAATCCCTCGTTCCTCTCGACGATCGCCTAGGAATGGTCACCTTGGCCCATTCTCCCGCTTCTTTGCTTATGGAGCCAGTTGAGCACACCAAAGCCGAGTCCGTCGTGTGCTGTCGCACCAGCTGGCTGTCAGCAGAGTCCGGGATTCACTTTCAGGTAAATGGCTCGAGGTGCTTGGGAACTGGCCGTGACCGACGTGGAAACCTCGCTCTCAAGCGTCGGGCAGCGGCCCCCAAGTCATCATTCCGGCCGAGCGAGCGTTCAACCAGCCAGGCTGCCGTTTGGACGTCGTCGACTTTCTGGCGCCAATCGCCCTTTGGGGCGTGTTTGGCTGCATCTTCACCGCTCAATGCCGCGCGCCATCCGACCTCGGCCCTACTCGGATCGATACCTCCCATGATGCGCTCGAAGGAGGCCGGCGCGAGTTGCCATATGAGCCGCAGGAACAGCAGCGGCTCATCGAAAAAGGGTTGGCTCTTCTTCGATAGCTGCTCGCTTGCGACTGCTTCATGCGGAGCGACCAGAGGCTCGATCAGATTGGGATGCGTGTCGGCTAGCTGAGCGACAACGGCGGCACTCATGCGCCAATGAAAGTGGCCATAGGCTGCCAAACCGACCGACCTTCCGGCGGTGATCTGATCCACCGCGGCCTCGGGAGCGAGCATCGCCAGACGCACGGAGAGCGTCGGTGTTCGATCGAGGTTGTTCGCTATCATCGCGCGGATCGGAATTCGGGCAACGCTGGCTTGGAAGCAAACCTGCAAAAAGACTTCGATCTCGTGGTCCATTTGGCTCCAAAGATCGCCGATCGTCTGATCGATCCGCTTCCAATCGATGAGAGCGACAGTCGCTTCGAACCGACGCTTCGATACCTCGCGGATGAATTCGAGAAGCCGCCAAGCCGACTGGAACTCCCGCCGGCTGATGGACGAGACCTGATCGGCCAGCGCAGCGGGCGTCCAGCATGCGGCCATCTTTGCGCCGATCGCCCGCATCCGAGACGTAGGACCCTTCTTGCCCGCATAGATGCCGAGCGAGTCTACGAGCCGAAGTGCATGCCAGACCATGTCGTGGAGCTCATGGAAATTATGGAAGGGCTGAGCGCGAAGCTCGTCCTCGATCGCCGGGATAAGAGCCTCGATCAGGTCGAGACCGAACGCCTCGTCGTCCCAGGTGAACAATTGGCAAAAGCTGCCCGCTGCGGACAGATAGTGATCGCGAGGCCAGGCGCGGATCATCGCGAGGCAGGATGCGCGATCGACCGCCGCGAGATAACGCTCTTTCCAATCGTCCGGCCGGCATCCGGCACTGGAATAGAGCATGCCGGCCACCTCGCAGGCGAGGACAGCGTCGCGCTGGCTCACCGCCGCGGCTACCTTGATGGGATCCGCACGCGCCACGATCGAACGCGCAAGGTCGTTGTCTTTCATGCTGATCTGACCGAGAAGGTGGCCGATGCTATAGGCCGACCCTGGTACGGGCTCACTGTACCAGTGCGCAGCGGTGTCTTCGTACCCCTTCGTTGTCGCCGTCGCCCAATCATCGACGTAGCTCTGAAGCTCGGAAAGGAGCCATCCGGCACCTCGCCGGTCCTCCGGCAGTTCGGCCGTCCAGCAACGCGCGATGAGCGGAGGCCACAACGCCTTGTCGACAAGCCGCGTCCAGCGCCCTGGGAACTCGCCCATCATGCGCAATTCTTGGAGCAGCACCGAAAGCCCCGATAAGGGATAGTGCGGAGCAGCGATGATATGGTTGAGCATCGCGCCAATCGCGTTGCGGCCTTCTTTGGTCTGGCCTTCGAGTATCCTGGCGATCAGCACGCTGGCGAGCCGCTGATGCGGACAGCGAAGGTCGTCGCGCGCGAGGAATAGCCTGTGACCAACCAGCCAATCGATAGCTTGTGACTGGAGGGCGGCCTCGATCCCGGCCGCATCGGACAACGGCTGAAGATCCGTCGCGCTCGTTCGCGCGTCGCGCGATGCCAGTTGATGCATGGCGGCAGCGGCCAAAATCAGATCCGCGCCGGCACCGCGGGCGTCTTCGGCAGACTGGCTGGCGCGCCGCCACCCCCCTCCAAGGATGAAGGAGAATTGCCAGGGCCGTTCGGCCTTTTCGGCGGCGGCGAGGCGATGCTCGATCCACTCGTCACCGATGCCATCACCAACGCGGTCGTCGACGCGCTGCACGATGCGCTGCGTTTCTTTCAGATTGGCTCGCAGCCCGGCCGCGATGACCGCGACCGCCTGTTCCGGATTGATCCGAACAGTACCGGGAAGCGCTGCCTTGTCATCGGACACCGTGTGCGCGCTGAGCAGCCACCGGGTCGACGAGGTCTGCTCCTCAGCGAGGCGCAACAACCGGGCATCCGTCAGGTGGGCATCGTCGATGATGTGCAATGTCGGCTGAGCATCCCTGGTGAGTTGGAGCGCGGAGATGTCGGGATCTTTGAGGCGCACCACGCGCCATCCTTGGTCGTGCGCGCGTTTCGCGAGCTGCAGCGCGCATACCGATTTGCCGGCGCCAGGCGTGCCGACCAGCCGGGCGCTGAAGCCGCCTTCAAGCTCACACCAAAGACGCTCGACCTGGGGTAGTTCGGGGCACGCGCTAACGTCGGCCGGACCAAGGGATCGCCCCATGAGCGCTGGCCCCAGGTCGCGGGCTTCACCGAAGGTTTCCTGAAGCCATTCGGATTTGTTGCGCCCGCTTGGCGATGTGCCGAGCGCAGCCATCATCTGGTCGGGCAGCGCCGCGAGCTGTCCTATCACCTGGGGAAGTTGAGGCCCGAGTTCGGGGTAGAATTGCCCGATCACAGAAGGATGCTGTGCCAGCAGCGATTGCAGTGAGTTCCAGCCCAGGACCGCGACTGGGAATTTGCCGTTCGCAACGCGCTGAGCTGAAATCGCCAGCGCGTGCGATTGCAGCTTGGCATCGTCCGCGGCGGTCGTGACGAATGTCCAGCAGGCAAGCGCGGGCTCGAACGTCTCCGCCTTTATCAGCTCGGCATCGAACTCTTGGATCGTTGCTTTCTTGCCGAAGTTTCGATCCTTGCCCTTGCACTGGACGCCGAGAATTTCACCTTTCCTGGACGGCCGTGCGCCATGGATATCGATTCCATGCTGCGCCTGACCGGTCCTGCCATGCCTGGCAGCAAGTGGATCCTGCCAGATTGCCGCGAACAGCGCGCGACACAGTTCCTCAAACTTGTCCCACGACCTCGGCGGATTGATCTGTTGGTCAAGGAACTCCATGACCGCATGGTAGCGGATCACCTCGGAGGAACCAGCCTTCAACATGGGAATCGGGGGGGTGGGTCGGTAAGATCAGACGCCTGCTTTCGCTGCGGCAAACGCTTTAGCGATATTTTATGCGCAGTGAATATGGACAAAGCATCGAATATTCGCTAAGGACGCCATATTCACTGGACAGAAAATATGCTGAAATTTGAGATTGAGGAACAAGAGCTGCTCGACGGGCTAGTCGATGCGATCAGCGCGTTGCCCGAAGGCGAGGCATGGATCGATGGTCGCGAGGTCGCGATAGGCCCGCGTGGAAGGGTCGATGCTGTGGTCAACGCAGCGGTCGGCGGGCGACCCTTGCAGCTCGTCGTCGAAGCGAAGCGTGAAGCCTTTCCGCGCGATGTCCGTGAGACGATCTGGCAGCTAAGGAACTATCTCGCGCATCTGCCCGACGAGGCACGCGAGGTCGTGCCGTTCTTTGTCGCCCGCGCGATCTCGCCAGGTGCGCGCGACATCCTGCGAGAGGAGGGTGTCGGCTTCTTCGACATGGGCGGGACGCTCTACATCCCCGCCAAATACGCTTTCATCCATATCGATCGCCCGCCGCCCCGGAAAAGCAGCAAGATCTTCGATTCCGTGTTCCAGGGGCAGAAGGCACGGGTGGTGCAGGAGGTGTTCAGCCGCCGCACCGAATGGCTGAGCGTCAAGCAGGTCGCGGAAGACACCGAGGTGTCGTCCGCCACCGCGTCGTCCACGCTTAGTGAAATGGAACGGCGCGAATGGCTGGACGTCGAAGGTGCCGGTCCATCGAAGCTGCGTCGCCTGCGGGCGCCACGGCAGCTGCTCGATGCCTGGGCGACCTATATCGCCGACCAGAAGCCACCCAAACTGGAGCGCTACTATGTGCCCGATGTTGAGGCAGACATGCTTTCGCATCGCCTCGACGAGGCCTGCCGGCGCGCGGACGCTGCCTACGCCGTGACCGCAGAAGCGGCCGCGCAGGCCTACGCGCCCTATCTATTGAGCATCTCGCAGCTGCGATGCCGGATCATTCCAGGTCCGCGGCAGCAGGACGCGCTCGAGGCCATGCGCGCCCGCCCTGTCAGTGAGGGATGGAATCTCGGTGTCATCGAAACGCGCGCACGCGGCGATGTCGCGGTCGGTGAACGGCTTGACGGCGTCTGCCTTGCCCCGCCCCTGCAGGTTTATCTCGATTTGCTCCAGGGCACCGGCCGATCCAGGGAAATGGCGGCGCATCTTCGCACCGAGCGACTGGAAGACTGATGGCCAAGCCACAGACGATCGGGAGCTATGAAGCCGCGGTCACCGAAGGCTGCGAACGCGTGCTGGTGACACTCCTGCGCGGTCTCGGCCCGTGGAAGAACTCGGTGTATTTGGTCGGAGGTCTCGCGCCGCGCTATCTGGTCTCAGCGCGGCCGCCCGACGTGCCCCGCCACGCCGGAACCGGTGATGTCGACGTCGTCGTCGACATGGGCCTCCTCACCGACATGGAGGCCTATGCCACGCTCGAGGAAAATCTGCTCGCGATGACGTTCGAGCGGGTCACCAACGAGAATGGGGATAAGGTGTCGTGGCGGTGGCAGACAAAGGTCGATGGCGGTGCGCGGCTCATCCTCGAGTTCCTCGCGGATGCCCCGAAGCTGAGTGGCGGCAAGGTCACCGAGCTGCCAACCGACAGTCAGGTCACTGCGATGAACATCCCGCATGCCTCGATGGTGTTCGATCTCCACGAGACCCAGGAGATCACCGCCGAGCTGCTCAACGGCGGCGGCCGCGCCACCGAAGTCGTGCGGCATGCCGACATCGTCAGCTTCACCTGCCTGAAGGCCTTTGCATTCGACCAGCGTTTCGAGCGCAAGGACGCGCACGATCTGGTCTATTGCGTCGAACATTATGAAGGGGGGCTGGACGCTGCGCATGCTGCGTTCACAGCCGCGCTGAAGGGCAAGCATGAGGCGGTGATCCGTGAAGCGCTGGCCCGCCTGACCGTGCGATTCTGCGACGCCAATCCCGACGAAGCCTATCTGCGCGACGGCCCCGTCGCCGTCGCGCGGTTCGAAGATGACGATGCCGATGTCGATGGCGATGAGGAACTGCGCAACCGGCGCATCCTGCGTCAGAGGCGCGCTGCCGATCTGATGCGCGCATTCCTGGTGCCTTTCCAGTGACGCAGGGTGGGACCCGGCACATCAACATGGCCTGTCCGTGGTGACCGGTCTGGAAACGGATGCTCAGCGCCAAGCCCATGAAGCGCTGCGCGGCTATGTCTATCAGATCGTCAGGAGCGTCCTCATCTGGCTGGACCTGGGCAATGGTGAAGAGCTGTATCTCGAGGGTGCCGAGGATATCGACAGGATCGATCAGGACGAGGCCGTCATCGATCAGGTCAAGGACACTGCAGGGTCCGGAAACATCACGCTGCGGACGGCGTCGGTGGTCGAGGCCATCAACAATTTCTGGACCCACACCAACCGCAATGCCGGGACGGCTATTCACTTCCGCTATGTCACGACGTCCGGGATCGGGCAGGAAATGGGCGCGTCCTTTGGCGCCGGTGGCGGACTTGCGCTGTGGAACGGGCTGCGTTCGTCAACCGGCACCGCCGACGACTATGCGGCGGCCGCGAGCCTCGCGTCGTTCCTTCTCGCCGAAGGGAAAGTCGCCCAGCCGGTCCTGGATTTTCTTGCATCGGCCCCACCTCCGCAACTTCTCGACAAGCTGATCAGGCCGGTCGAATGGCTTGGCGGCCAGCAGGACAGCGAAGTCCTGATACGCAAGATCAAGAACCGGCTCGTCGTCCACGGCCATGCGGCAGGTGTCGGCCCGGCCGATTCAGAGCTCGTATTCCATGTCTTGTATACTGCGGCGTTCGATGCTGCGAAGGCGAAGGATGGCGTGCCTCTGACACGCGCAGAATTCCTGCGCATTTTCGCAGGCGCGACCGCGATCCAGATACCCAAGCAGGATCTCGTCGCACTGGTCCAGGCCGCGATGAACCCGGGCCTGGGAGCGGGCGCCGTTCTCGCTCCCGTGGTCGAGCTGGAGGGACCGCCGCCGCTCCCTGCCACCTATTTCCGTCGGACTGAGCAGGAAGAGAAGGTCGTGCGGGCGGTCGCGCAGGGCTCGGTGCTGCTGTATGGAGCGACCGGCACCGGCAAGACCCTGACGGCGGCGAGCACGTTCGCAGGCCAAGGCCCCGTGTGGCTGACCCTCCGCGACTTGAGCCCGGCCGAGGTCAAGCATCGGCTCAAATTTGCCGCCGATGCGCTGCGCGCGGCCGGCGAAGCGCGCACCCTGGTCGTCGATGATATCGACGCACTGTCCGATCCCAGGTTGATCGAAGGCGCGCTCGCAGCGCTCTGGAACACCCAGAAGGCGCTTGGCGGCCAGCTTGTTGTGACGGCCGACAGGCCGCTCCCAGGGCGGCTGGCACAAGCCGTCGAGCTCGACCCGTCGCGCGAGCTTCAAATGCAGCCGCTCGGTTCTCAAGACATCGAGCTGTTCCTGCGCCAGTCCGGCTGCCCGATCGAACGCGCCGAGACCTGGTCGAAGCTGCTCGAACTTTCGACATTCGGGCATCCGCAACTAGTGAACGCCCGCATCGCCACGCTGAGCGCTCAGGGCTACCCCGAACCTGGAGCGCAGGACATTTTCCAGGTTCCGCCGGACATTGATCGCATTCGGTTCGAAGCGCGGCGGATCATCAGCGGCCTTCCCGACGGAGCGCGCGAACTGCTTTACCGTGCGAGCCTCTTGACCGGGACACTGACCCGTCCGCGCCTGATGGCCGTGGCGCGGCTCAAGGCGCCGATCGGCGAACCCGGTGACGCCGTGGACATCATCGTGGGGCCATGGCTCGAGTTGACTGATAGCGGCGACTATCGTGTGTCCCCGCTCGCGAAGGGCGCGGCGGACCAGGTCCGCGGACAGGACTGGGTCAAATCCATGCATGGCCAGCTTGCATGGATCTACCTGCTCGACCGGAACATGACACCTTGGGACATCTCCTCGGTTCTCATGCACTGTTATATCGGCGGGACGGCGGGCCCGCTGGTCCATATCCTTCGGGGCGTGTTTGCGGCGCCGGAGGACGTGTGGACGGCGATTGGTGAAGCATGTGGGATGTACACGGCGCTCGCGCTCGAACCTGACGCGTCGCTGCCCTTCCAGCGTCCCGCCGATATCTTCGTCTTCCGCATCTTTCAGTACCGGATTGCCGCCGAGACCAATCCCGAAACGGCGATGCGCATAGCAGCGAAGCTGCACGGCGAGTTCGAGGCCGCACCTGACGATGACGTCACGCGCTTCTTTCGCTTCCTCTATCTCAGCCAGGTCCTCACCGTCCTCAAGGTCCGCTATCCGATCACCGTCGTCGTCCAGCGTGCCTGCGAGTTCTTCGAGCTGGCTCGGGAGATGGAGGAGACGCTTCCCGATCGCATGGCGCGGGCCGGCATGGAGGCGGACGAAGAGATACCGGTAGGCGGCTATATCCAGTTCGCAGGGATGCGGCTGCTCTCGCACATTGAGGATATCGACGAGTTCACCGCGCTGATCGCCGCGCTGAAGGCGCTCGATCCGGTGAAGGCCGCCGCGATCCTTGGATCCATCGCCGGCCCCGAGGGCCTCGGTTCTGTGCTGATCGAGCGACTTTGGCTGAGCGACTATCAGGCCAAGCGAGATCGCTGGCCGCAGTTCCAGGCGCAGCTGCGGGAAGCGTTCGACCTCGCGGCAGAACTTGGCGCCACGATGATGGCGCGGGCGATCGCACCCGTGCTGGTACGTGTGATCGAGGAGGATGTCGGCGATGCGGCTGCCGCGGTCCGGGAAGACGATATCCTTGGACCCGTTGTCGGCGACGACCCGATCTATCGTTGCGCGCTTGCCAAGGCTGTAAGCCATGCGGGCGATTTCCCGCGTGCTTTGGCCCTTTGGAAGGAGGCGCTCCCGCGTTGGCCGGACGCCGAGAGGGATATCGGTGCAGCATTCGCATACCGCTCGGCCGCCATCGCTGCCGGCTCCAATGCGGAATGGGGCGAAGCAGCGGTCCTCTTCGATGCGGCGGGAGCGCGAGCCGGGGAGCCCGACAGGCTGACCTTCGTACTGGGTCTCGCCATGGACGCAGCTTTCAGCCGCTTCATGGCAGGCGAGCGCGCCTTGGCGGTCAGCGGGTTCGGGTCGGTCGTCGCTGCGCTCGAGCCGCTCCAATCGGATCTCGAACGCGAGCCGCTCCTGTCCCTGCAGCGCCGCGTCGGTGGTGTCCTGTCCGCGATCAATCGCTGGACCGAAGGGAAGACAACGGAGCAGGAGCTTTCGAACCTCAAGGGCCTGTGCAGCAGTGTCGATCCGTTGGTGACCGAATCGACTGTCGCGCCTCCATTGGACACGCTGCGCATGGATCTGGTGCACGTGGAGCTGGCCCACGGCGGATCGCTGGACCATTCGAAGCGCGAGGCGCCGAAGTTGCGCGTGACGCCCTATGTGAGTTTTCGCGCGGTGACCTCGGTCCCGTTGTTCCAGCTTGCGCAGCGCACGCTGGAGTTTGAACCTGTCGTCGCCGATGGGTTGCGCCAGCTCGATGCCCTGGCCGTGCTGGCCGAGCAGCTCGCCAGCGGGACCCGCGATGTCATGCGGCTCGACGACGGCAAGCAACGCGACTGGACGCCTGGAGCCGACGAACTGGTCGTCGGGCATCTTGTGGCCGCGACCTTCGAGTTGGCGGCTGCCAATGAGCTCGATCGGATCCCGATCGACCGCTGGCGTGCCGATGCCGCCGCCCATCCGCAAGCGGGTCGGCTGCTCGGCGTCGTCGACCATATCGAGGGCCTGTTCGTCACAGGCAAAATCGATGCTTGGCCGTCCGTCGTGCGCTGTGTTTCAGGCGATTGGTCACATCATCTGGTGTCAGCGCTCGCCGCTACGCTCCTCGACCGTCTGGCGCCGGAACCCCTTTTGCGCTGCCACGCGCTATGGGTGCATTATTTCGGCCAGCCTTATTTTCGAGACCTCGTACCGAGCACGGTCGCTCGGCTTGCATCGCGACAGTGGCGGGAGATGCTTCGAGTGCCTGCGCTGTTCGTCTCGCCGCGTACGTCGCTCGCCAAACTGCGCGCGGCCATCGACGATCCCAGCGAGGGATGGGTGAAATTACGGGGGGTTCTCATGGCCGCGATGGACGGCGTTCCCCTCGCAAAGGAGGACGAAGCGCGTCGTTCGATCGAAGCTCTTGTGCCCTGACCCCGTTTGAGGGCCAGCCACATGCCGGTGTTACGGTTCGCCTCCTAACTCAGAGTCAGTAGTCGAGGAACGGCCGAAATTCGCCAGTCTCGCCCGGGAGCGGACCTTCCGCTAACGGCCATTTCCGGTCATTCGTGTGAGCCTCGTCTCAACATCCGATGCCGTCCGGTGGATATATCATCCACCGGACTACGTGACCTAGCCTCATGGTGACTAAAGATATTTGGTTTCTGGTGAGCAGTCGCTCCCACATCCTAACCCACAGTAGCTGTCCGCAGGGTATTCTACTGGTGGTGTCACCTCACGAGCTGCCGCCTCCGGCGATGTGACCTGCCAGGTCTCTCAGAAACTCAGATCCCGGCCTAACGCCGCAAACGAACAGCCGATCGCGGGCGCGCGTGCAGGCGACATAGAGGAGGCGGCGCTCCGTCTCGTAAATGTCATCCAGCTCCGCCTCGTCGGCGGCGTCGACAACACGCTCGTCGAGCGGGATTATTCCCTCGTCGCACGCCATCACGACGACCGCCCTAAACTCCAGTCCCTTGGCGAGGTGCATTACGCTGATCGCTGGCGCTTCCTGGAGGCCGGCAATTGCAACAGCCTTTTTTGCGCGTTCAACCTGCTGTGGAGTTCGAACGAAGATCCCCGTCTCCTCAAACGCGAGCCCGTCCTCGCGAACTGATCTGAGAAAGGCCGCGACCGCTTGCGCCTCGGCCGTGTCGTCGGCGCATAGCTCGACCTGGGGCGGCGGGCCGTCGAAGACCGAGATAGTCCCGACGCGCTCGTCCTCCAGTCCGTCCACGTCGCGCAGCCGCTCGGGGAGGAGGCGGTCGCTGGCCGCCCTGATCTGCTGCGAGGTCCGATAGCAGACCTTCAGGGTCGACGACCGACCGCGCACATCGATACCGAGGCTCTTCCAGGAATAAGGATGTTGGAAGATGCGCTGCCCCAGGTCGCCCGAGAAGAACAAGCCGTTGTCGCCACCGGGCGCGATCGCGGCAAAGAAGCGAAGCTCGGCCGGCCCGAGATCCTGCGCCTCGTCGATAAGGATGTGATCGAATGGCTTTTCGGCCTTTTCGGTATAAGAGTCCGCCAGCTTAGTGAACACCCGCGCCCAGCTTGTGTATCCCTGGGCATTGACCTCGCGTCGCACGGAATCGAACACGGGCCATAATCGTGCGCGCTGATTGGGCCCGAGCCTGCTCTTGCGGCCCATGCGCTGCACCTGCGCGTAAGCGTCGCCGCTGCCAATGTCCCAGGCATCGATCACGTGAGTCCATTCGGACAGCAGGAAGCGCTCCGAGTAGCCGCGCACGCCGGCTTCCCCGGCGAACCGGGACAGCAGCGGACGCAACAGCGTTTCGGGCGCGATCCGCGGCCGTCGCCCGTGAGCGAGCTGGAAGAGCTGTTCGGCGATGCCACGGAAGGATGCGACCGTGATCCGCTGGACGACCCCTCCAGTTTCGGGCGCGAGCACGCCGAGCTTCTTGCGAAGCGCGTCGGCGAGTGGATCGGAAAAGGTGGCGAGAAGGATGCGGGCGCGCGGGTTCTCGCGCGTCAGACGGACTGCACGGTGAAGCGCGACGACAGTCTTGCCCGTCCCGGCCGAACCGGCGACGCGGGCCGGCCCCTTGTGATCCTGGTCGACCGCCCCACGCTGCGCGGGATGGAGGAAGACCCCCCATTTCTCCCAAGGGAAGGACAAAGCCTGCTCGAGCTCCTCTTGGTCCGCGATCGGCCGGATCCGGCGGAGCGCATCCGGATGCCGATAGGGATCGACGGGGGCCGCCGACGTGGGGAGGGGCAGTTGACCGCTCGCGGCATAGTCCAGCAACGCCTCCGCAGCCTCGCTTGGAAGATGCGCAGCCAGCGTGAAGAACTCGTCCTCCCCGACCCGGCGGACGTCGCTCAGCCAATCGGCAGGGACGCCGACGCCCAACAATGCTTCGTCATCGAGCGCCGCGAAGATCGGCTGATGCGCTGGCGCAGAATCGACCACATCGAGAGATCGAGTGACGGGCGGCGCCACCTCCTCGACCAACTCCCGCACTTCGACAATCTGAATTGCGCCGGTCGTCGGATGCGCCTCGATCCGGCGGCGCTCGGCCCATGCATAGGCCGGATCGTGATGGCCCACATAGGCGACGAGCATGCTGTCGCCTGATTTGTGGACGATCAGCCGCAGGTCGCGGTTGACGCGCACCGACCAGAAATTTGGGTCCTTGGAGCCTTCGATCCGGTGGAAGGAATGGCCTTTGCCGGTCGGGTCGAGCTGCAGGTCGAACACGGTGGTCTTGACCGCCTTCGCTTCCTGCGCGGGTAGCTTCGCCAGCGCCGCGGTGAAGCTGTCGGCGAGAAGGAGCGTCATGACGCGATCAAATCAGCCACTGATTTGCATGCGGATAACGGGTTCCCAAGAGGTAGAGGCCGCTGTGCAGGTCCAACATATTCCAGTCGGAGAGCCCACGCAGCAAATCCGACATGACGGCGTTATTCTCGTAGATCGCGCCCGGTTCGAAGGCTTGGTCGTCGAGCTCGCTGCCGGCCGGCGGATGAGGGAGAACGTGCGCTCGGTGAAGGAGCTTGAGTGCGTTGAAGATTGGGCCATTCGGCGGCAGCATCGGCGGCGGACCTAGCATCGTCTTGGCCAAGGAGGGCTGCGCGAACACTGCGACCATGAACATCGCCGTGGCGTTCCAGCTGCCGATGTAGGCAGGGCGGCTCGGAGACAAGATTGGCGCCAGCCATCGTTCTTGCGCGCGACCGATGCCGGTGAGATTCGATGGCAGAGCGTCCGGCAATTTCACTTTTTCGAACAGTTGGTATGCACCTGAAAGGGAGTCATGGATCGGCTGTGCTCCCCGCTCCATGTGGTAGGAGCAAGCTTTCTGAAGGTCCTCGCTATTCCAATTCGCCAGGACGCCGATCGCGGCTTTGGTGAACTCCAGGTGCAGCTTGGCTAAATGCCCCCACGCCAGACCGACGGCAAAGCAAATGTGCCACGGGTTGGCGTCGGGATGGGTGCTCAGATGCTCGCCGATCTCGTCGTAGGCGAAGCCGTCATTCATCTTCTTGCCGCCCCAGCGGAGAAGCTCCCTAACCTGTTTTGGGGCCGGACCTCCGCCTTGCCCGCCACCCTTCTCGCAAAGGTCGCGAAATTGAACTTGGACCTCGTTCAAGGGGGCGGGAAAGCCGGTCGTTTTCATATCAGACCCCGAACACCTTCATCACCTCGTCGCCGAAGTGATTGATCACCTTCACCGCGATCCGGCCGCCCTGCCGGCCGCGCGAACGGGCGTGACGTGTCGGAATAGAGCGTCGCCCACGCCTCCTCGTCGATCTCGGCCTGCAGCGCGGTCTTGAGGCTCTTGTAGGGGTCGTTGGCGCCGAGGAAATAGGCGTGGCGGACGAAGAAGCTCTCCTCGTTATAGTCGGTGTCGATGAACCAGGCGGCGATGCCCTTGGTGTCGTTGGAGCGGATGTCGCCGGTATTGGGATCGAACACGTCGACGCCGTTGACCTTCACCTGGATCGTCTCGGGCCGCCCTCGTCGAGGATGTCGACGTCGGGCTCGCCGAACACGACGAACATGTTGCCGCGCCCGGTGTTCTTCAGCTCCTCCGACATGTGCATGTCGGGGTTGATCCGCGCCTTGAGGATCGCGCAGGCGCCGAGCCTGCCGAGCTCGGACGAATGGGCGTCGAAATTGAAGGCGCAGGCGATCAGCACGTCGAAGCGCGCATCGACCGCCTCGCGCGCGGCGGCGACGAGGTCCGGCCGGCCGACGGTGCCGTATTCCGGGCCGATCAGGATCGCGGCGCGGCGCTCGGGGCCGTTCTCGCCCTCGATGAAGGTGCCGCTGGCGCCGATGAAGTTGCCAGGCCACGGCGTCAGGCTCTCGAAGGTGATGCGGTCGCCCTTCTCCTGCTGCTTGACGCCCTCGGTCTTCAGATAGTCGATCACGATCGTCGGCGAAATCCTGCCCGGCGAGGTCGGCGTCGGCGGCGGAGCGCTTGCCCTCGGCGGCCTCGAGCATCGTCGATCAGTTCCTCCTCGCTCGCCGGCAGCACGCGGTGCGGCGACAGGCTCTCGACCGTGAACGGCCCGGCGACGCGGACGCGGGTGTTGTCGGGGTAGGGCTTGTCGTAGAGATATTCGACATCGGCGCGCGCGGCGATGCTGGCGTCGATCTCGCGCTGGCGGGCGATGCGGGCCTCCCACCATGTGGCGTGCGGCTCGGCGGCGGCAGGCCGGCGCGCCGGTCGGGCAGTTCGCGCGGGATCTGCCACTCCTCCCAACTCTTGCCGGTCGCCGCGTTGAGCGTCGGCGCGCAGCGGCTCGAGCACCGCCTGTCACTTCTCCCAGATGTCGTCGATCAGCGGATTGTTGGCGATCGACCTGAGCATGATGTGCGGCACGCGCTCGTAGACGAAGCCCTGGCGGATATCGTTGTGGACGGGCGTGTCGGCGGGTGCGCGCTGCGGTGAGTTCCGCTTCCTTGGCGCGGCCCTCGCGGCTGTCGGCGAGCAGATACCAAGGATAGCGCGCCGCCATCAGCCGCGTCCGCGCCAGCGCCAGCGCCACGCGGCTGGTGTCGATCGTGATCCAGCGCCGGCCCCATTGCTCGGCGACGATAGGCGGTGGTGCCCGAGCCGCAGGTGGGATCGAGCACGAGGTCGCCGGGATCGGTGGCCATCAGGATGCAGCGCTGGACAACCTTCAGACCTGTCTGAACAACGTAGATCTTCTCTCCGCCGAATCGATTCTGACCGACCGTATCAGTCCACACGTTCGCCAAGGGAAACGCGGAGAAATCGTCGAGGTAGCGACGATAAGCGAATGAACTCGCTGTCGATATTAGCCTGTCGGCGGCAATTAGCCGGCGCATGCCGACTTCCCCCGTCTTCCAGTAGCCTTTCGAGGGCGTGATCGCTTTTCCGAACGCGCGCACTTCGAAGCGTCCTGGCGGTTTCTGGCTCGTCATGTCGCCGGAAGCGAATGGCCGGGCGCCAGCCGGGAACTCTCCTGAAGACTTCTCGGCAGCTGTCAAAGGTCGATCGACGCCGCTGGCTTCTCTGACTTTCGTGTAGCCGGATGCGCCCTCGCCGCCGACCCCTTTGACGACCAGCGGTCTACGGAATTTGGCCCGTGTCAGATCGCGGAAATACCACAAAATATAGTCATTGGTGTTCGACAGAAACTGTGAGGTTTGGCCAGTCGTCTTCGACACCGAAATCTCGGCAGCGAAATTCTCCTCGCCAAATACTTCATCCATCACCGCTCGCACGCGATGCACATTTTCATCGCCGATCTGCACGAAGATGGAGCCGCTCTCGGTCAGCAGATCCCGCATCGCGGTCAGGCGGTCGCGCAGATAGGTGAGATAGGAGTGGATGCCGTCCTTCCAGGTGTCGCGGAACGCCTTCACCTGCTCGGGCTCGCGGGTGATGTCGGTCTGCTTGCCATCCTTGACGTCGCGGATCTGCGTCGAGACCTGCCAGTTCGAGTTGAACTTGATGCCGTAGGGCGGATCGAAATAGATGCACTGCACCTTGCCGCGCAGGCCTCGCGCTCGGCGAGGCTCGCCATCACCTGCAGGCTGTCGCCCAGGATCATGCGGTTCGACCAGTGCTGGTCGTGCTGGTAGAATTCGGCGCGCTGGTCCGGCCGATGCCGTTGAAGTCGGCGAACAGGTCGGGCGCGTCGGTCGTCGCCTCGCGCGTCTCGGCGGTGCGCCGCTTCAGATCGTCGATGATCGCCTTGGGGTGGATCTTCTCCTGGATGTAGAGCGGCGGCACGTTGACGACGAGGTCGGACCAGTCCTGCGGGTCCTTGCCGCGCCAGACGAGCTGCGCATCGCCGACAGCTCGAGCTTGCCGGTCTCGGCGAGCTCGCGTCATCTGCTCCTCGGTGATGCGTGATCCGCGCGCCGTTCCAGACGATCTGCGGATCGAGGCTCTCGTCGCGCTCGCGCGTCTCGCCCTGCGCCAGCGGCCGGGCGCGGGGATAGTGCGACGGCGCGCGCGGCGAGACATCCTCCTCGCGCAGGAAGAAGCTCTCCATCTCCGCGGTCGGAATATTGAGCCGCCGCGCCGCCTCATGCGTCAGCGTGTCGACCTTCTTCGGGCCTTTGGGGGTGCGGGCCATTCGTTATTTTCTCACTTGGGCGGCTTGGTAGTGCCTGATCTTGTGGCGCTTCAATAGGGCGGCGATTTCGCCCGGAATGTCATTCTCGGTCACCAGATAGGCTTCGACGATGGCATCGTCCCGCACATCCATGGCTTTCTTGACGGCGCGGTATTTGATGCACTGATACACACCGCGCTTCAAATCGACCTCGTTGGATATGCGCGACTTTACCTCGAGGACGATGGTTTGGTCGGCGCAATAATAGACGGCGTCAATGCGGTCGCCGGAATCCAGATCGACCTCGGTTTCCGCGCGGGCCCCGGCGAAGCCGCGGCGCACCGCTTGCGGATTGTCCGTGACCCAAAGTCTCAAGGCTTTGTGAAAGGGCCCCTCGCCGCCGCCTCGACCATATTGGAAGCCATCCTTTTCGCTACCCTGCTGTCGTTCTTTCCGCTCGTGCTCAATATTGTCGATCGTCAGACGGCGCTTGAAAACCCGCCGATATAGATCCGCCCAATCTTTCTCGGAATACTCATACACCTCTCCGGCGGCACGCTCGAAGCTGCGCTTCCACAATTTGGGATAGCGCTTTTTGGCGGATTTCGCCCGGAGCCGTTCATTGCCGAACCGATTTGCCATGAACGACCCTGCCCCCTTGCTCGGCTGACGATCTTCCTGATTGACCACCAGGACATTTATCAGAGGGGCATTTGGTTCGACTGATTGGAGCTTATGCATCAGCTCGCCCGCCACCAATCCGATCCGCGTCGCGAAGACTGTCGAAAAGCTTTCCTCTTTCTCCAGTTTCTCCTTCACGTCGCCGTAGGTGATCGTCGATCCGTCCAAGGCAACCGCAATCAGCCAGCGCATCGCCGGTTCCAGCGCGTGGTTGAGCAGGTTTTCGTCAGTCGCAGAGTATCTTGCCCGTTTTGCCATCATTTCCCTCCCACCAGCCGCTCGACCAATTTCCCGAACTCCTCGTCCATTAGCGCCCAGTCGCGGAACTCCGCGAAACCCCAGCGGCCGAAGCCGCCGAGCGCATTGACGCCCGTCACCCAGAGCTCGCGCATCGTCTGCGCCTTGGCCTTGTCGTTCTCGTCCGCGGAAGCCTTTGACCTCGAGGACGAGGTTGAACGGCTGCGTCGCCGCCATCGTCGAGCCGGACGAGGAAATCGGGCACGTAGCGTCGCAGCACGCCGCCGTCGAGGTAGGGGACTTCGAAGCCCATGCGCCTGGTTCTTGGCGTAGGCGATCACGCGCGGATGGCTTTCGAAGACGTCTGCGCCAGCTGCTCCTCCCAGCTCGCTGTCGAGCACGACGTGGCTGATGTGGCTCTTGGGCGGCGTGCGCGCCGGTCGCCAGCACGGCCTTCGAGGTGATGAAGTTGACGTGGCGCGTCGAGCCCTTGCGGATTGTAGGGATCGAGCACCGCCAGGATCCGTGCCGCTCGCCTGCCGCGCGTGCAGGCGATGTCGATCTTCTCCGCCGCCCGGGCGAGCTGGTCCTGATAGAGGATCGCGCCGATCGGCACGCCCTTGGTGACGAGATAGCCCTCGTCGAGCCAGCGGCGCGCGAGACGCTGGATCTGCGGAAACAGGTGCTGCTTGGGAAATCCCTCCTCGTCGCGGAAGCTGCGTGTAAAGCAGGTGCTTGGCGAGATTGAAGCTGATCTCCGACGGGCCGCAGCCGCTCCAGCACCTGCGGGCGTGATCGTGACGCCGGCGCCGACGATGCCCTCCATGACGACCGAGGTCGGGCCGATGTCGGCAGGCGTGATCTCCAGCCGGCTGTCCTCGGTGAACTCGGCCTCCAGCTTCTCGGACGGCAGGTCGCGGCGATAGCCGCTCACGCGCGGGAAGACGATCTCAAGGTCGGCGCGCTCCTTGATCGCGTGGACGCGCGTGACCGGCTTCGGCTTGGTCGGCTTGGCGACCTGCGGGCGAGGACGGCGAAATCGAACGGAATGCCCATGATGTCGGCATATTCGACGTCGAACAGTCCGGTCTTCGGGTTGAGCTCGTAGGACTGGCGGCGCAGGCCGCGGCCGACCACCTGCTCGCACAACAGCTGCGTGCCGAACGCGCGCACGCCGAGGATGTGGGTGACGGTGTTCGTGTCCCAGCCTTCGGTCAGCATCGACACCGAGACGACGCAGCGGATCTGCTCGCCGAGCCGGCCTTCACGGCCGACGGTGTTCATCACCTCGCGCAGCAATTCGCTCTCGCTGAGCTTCGCCCTGCGCGCTGCCGGCGCCCTCGCGCGCGGCCAGCTCGCGCTTGAACTGCTCGATCTCCGGGCCGGCGGCTTCGCGGAATCCCTTGTCGAGCGCGTCGCCGGATTCGATCTGGCGCGAGTCGATCAGCAGCGTGTGCGGGCGGGCAAGGCGTCCGCCCTGCTCGTCATAGTTGCGGAACAGCTCGAGATGGCCGGCATGGAAGGCCGCGCGTTCGCCTTCCTCCGCATCGCCGCGCTCGAAGCCGGCGATCCATTCGAACACCAGCTTGCGAGATCGCCGTGTTCTGGCACACGACGATGAACACCGGCGGCACGCCGATGCCCGGCGCGCTGCCAGCGTTCGAACTCGCCCTCGTAATGGCTGTAGAGCGCGTTGAGCGCGGTCTGGAGCATGTTGGGCAAGTCGAACGGGCTGAGCTTGCTGGCGCCCGCCGCGGTCTTCGGCAGTTCCTTGCCGATATGCTTCCACAGATGGCGATAGACCGACCGTCTCGGTCTGCACGAGATTGTCGGTGACGGGCACGCGGGGCAGCTTGACGATGCCGCTCTCGATCGCGTCCATCAGGCTGAAATCGGACACGACCCAGGGGAACAGATAGCCTTCCGGATAGCCCGAGCCGCGCAGGAAGAAGGGCGTGGCCGACAGGTCATAGACCGCGCGCACGCCCTTCGACAGTTTGCGGCTCGAGCGCCTCGATGCCGTTGATCCAGAGCCGCGCGGCCTCCTCGTTCTCGGCCGCCTCCTTCTTGTCTTCTCCGTCAGCGATCGCCTTCGGCGTCGCCGCCGACCTTGTGGCGGTAGCAATGATGCGCCTCGTCGTTGATGACGTTGACGCGGTCGTAAGCTGAGCAGCTTGCCGCAGGCTCGCTCGAGCATCTCGCGCATCGGTCTCGGTCGTCTTGATCGGCTCGGGCGCATTGCCCTGCAGGAAGCTGCGCGCGACCTTCGGCAAGGCCAGCGTCTCGCGGTGCTGGAAGGCGTGGTAATTGGTGATGACGATCTCGGCGCGTGCGCACCTCGCGGCAGCATCTCCGGCGGCACGATCTCGCGCGTCTCGTAGTAATTGTCCGGCTCGCTCGGCAGCAGGACGCGAAGACGATCCTGATGGTGATGCCCGGCGTGACGATCAGGAAGGCGCGGGAGAAATCCTTCGAATCCTTGCGGGCCGCGTTCACCGTCTGCCAGGCGATCAGCATCGCCATGACCGTCGTCTTGCCGCTGCCGGTCGCCATCTTCATGGCGAGCCGAAACAGCTCCGGATTGGCTTCCTCGTTGGCCTTGCGGATCTGGTCGATCAGCTGCCTTCGTCGCAGCCCGCTTGGGCGCCACCTCGGTCAGCCAGATGATCGTCTCGACCGCCTCGATCTGGCAGAAGAAGGGGCGGACGCTGGAGAAATCATGATGGCGCCAGTGTTCGAGCAGGCGCTGCGTTGCCGCCGTAACGCCCCAGTCGGCCGGATTGCGGAATGTCGCGCCAAGCGCCGACATAGCCACGGATCTCGTTGATCAGGGCGTTTTCGGTGTAGCTCTCCAGATCCAGCAAACCTTGGGAGGCGACTGCCTTCTTCCGCGACTTCGGCACCGGGACGACGAATTTAGAGGGCCGGCGCCCTTGGACCGGCGCCTGATCGAGCGGCTGGCCGTGATCATCCAGCGGATGATGCAGAGTCGGAATCTTATATGGCGAATTGAGGATCGGTTGTTCGTAGAAACTGCCAGCCACTGTCGCCCTCGATCCTGTGGTCGTGAGGCTAGGCCAACTTGCCGGGTACTCGCAACCGCGGAAACCTCAGGAAGTCGGCGGCGCAGCCTACGAGCGTGGATCCCGCCCGCCGTGATTGGCGGAGGAATCCTCCTCCACGTCGCCAATAACAAGCGTATGGTTCTAAACGCATTTTCTCGATGGTTGAATTGTCGTCCCACATAGTATCCCACGCCACCTTGGCCGACTGCTCCACGGGCAAGCAGTTCCAGTGCTTGCGCACCAAGCCCTGTGACGGACCGAGAAGGGTGAAGGCCCGAGCGGCCCGCGCAATGTCGTCGTCCATTGAAACCCCATCGCGGATGGGCAAGGCCTAGCTGCCCGCCGCTCGGCTTAATGGCTTCACTCAGTCGGTAGGCAGGGGCTCGAAAAGCGGTGCGGGCGATTCCGAGCCTTCAGACGATCGGCCAGTGATGCAAGGTGGGGCTTGCTCCAATCGCGTACGGAGTTCAATCATGCGCCGCGCGCGGGCGTTCAGGATTAGTCCATCTGGCGGAAGGCCCATAGAGCTGATGAAACTCCAGATGGATCAGAGCTGCAAAGTCTCACTTGCCACGCAATGGGCTGCGGCGCCGGTTGCAGGAAGCGACTGAGGAGGCAGGGGTGCGGACGCGATATACGCGAACGGGTCGAATCCTCCGGCGCTTGCTGCGGCTCGTGAGGCCGATCCCCAAGTCCCCGGACTATTCCCACGAAACGGATATCTGCGCCGTCAAGCTCGTCCCCGAGCGCAAATTGATGGAGGCCTTTTGCCGGGCGCTTCGGGAGCTGGGGAACGAGGCGAGCGAGTGCCTCTACGTGGAATTCGGGGTGTTCAACGGAACGAGCTTGGCCTGCATGGCGTCCGCCGCAGCCAAGTCCGGCCATCGGACACTTCAGATGGTCGGGATCGATTCTTTTAAGGGACTTCCGTCCAAGGTTTCGGGCGAGGATGGCGGCGTCTGGAGGCCTGGCCAGTTCGCCTGTTCTCGCGAGGAAACCCTGAGGTGTCTGGCCGCGAAACAGGTTCCGCCCTCAAGCTATTCTCTGCTGGACGGCTGGTATGACGAGATCGATGCAGGTCAAATCGCTTCAGCCCTCGGCGGCCGCCGCGTGGCCATATTGATGATCGACTGCGATGCTTATTCTTCTGCGAAGCGGGCCCTAGCGCTGATCGAACCGCATCTCACGAGGCGCGCTGTCGTATTCTTCGACGATTGGCGACTGAATGACCTCGATGTTCTGGAAGGTGGAGAATATCGGGCATTCAACGAGTGGCGCACCGCGAACCCGCGCACAAAGGTGGAATCCTTTCCGCGCTATAATCGAAAATCGGAAGCTTTCATTCTGACCGCGCCGGACGACTGAACACCGAGCGAAAACGTCTTTTTTCTTATGCCCGCTTGTTATAGCTTGGCTGTAGCTGCTGGGGGTGCCGTCATGCGAATCAGGCTACGGCCTGTTCGAGAGCTCCGCGCTTTCGACTGGGTTGATTATGTCCTCTATCTGCTGGCGACTTCCGGCTTCGTGATCCCTATGTCGATATTGATCTTCACAGGGGAATATCCCTCTTTTTTGGGAGTGGAGAAGGACTTCGGTTTGGCGCCGAACCTCCTCGCCGAAGCCAACCAGCAATGGTATCAAGTTACTGCAGGGCTGTTCGGACTATTCGTCGTACTCGTCTACGTACGTAACTATATAGTAATGCATCGGATCGACGATCGAAGAGACGGCACTCACTATATTTTCTATTTTGTAGATTACAATCTAGGAGTATGGAGTCGACTAGAACGGATCTTTAGAGCGATGATTGTGCTATGGGTGTTAACAACAACCATAGGTGCTGTGAGATTTGTTACATCCGGCATTTACATCCTGATCCTAGAATTCTACTCGTCAGTGATCGGCTTGGCCGCATTTCAAGATATTACGATGATCCAAGGATTCTTTGCATATTATGGGTTGGTGATCCTAGTGCTATTTGTCCTATTCATGTGCTGGGATATTATGAATATAGCTTCGATTGGAAGACATATCAGGTCCCGAAAGTTCGACTGCAAAACTCTCGGCCCGCCGGGCGCGTTCGATGCAGTACCACGAGCTCGTAAATTTATAGCCGCGATACCGCCGACGTTGTCCAACGCAATTCCTGTTTATACGATCATTACATACATACAGCCTCGTGAGAGAAATTCAGGGGAAATGGATACTCATCGGGAGGCTGGACCGTTTGACGGTTGGGCTGGGGTCAGGGAGCGAATTGCCGAGGGCCGTCTGCTGAGACTCTACTTTAATTTTAGTAACAAGTTCGTCGAACGAATGATAGGATTGACGATCGGTACGTTGCTGTTCTTGAGCCCGGCACTCGCGGGAAGCGGATTGATATATCAGACCATCTTTGTTCTAATTGCGCTTGGTGTGTACTTAGTAATACTTTGGCCCGAAATAATTCCAACCATACGAGATGCGTTCTATCTCCTTATCGACTACGTTCGCTACAAGGCGTCGTCGTGGGAGACGCCTGTGTGTGAAGGTGAAGCGCCGCAGCCAAATGAGGGGAGTGCGCCATGAAAACTCGTCGAGCTCGTAGGATTCTATTCAGCGTAACCGGAGCGCTTCTTTTGCTGGCCGGCTGCGGAGGAAACGATACCGAGCGAACCAACCGGCTGGTCGTATGGACCACCGAGGCTGACCGGGGTGCGGGGGAAGTCATGACCCGTCTCGAGCAGGAGTTTGAGCGGCGTCACCCCGGCGTTGATGTCGTGGTCGAAACGATCAACTGGAACGACCTGTCCGAGCGCCTCATCAATGCGAGCCAAAGCGGAGGCTGGCCGGACGTCTCCCATATCCAGCCCTTCATGGCATATTCCTTGTTCCAGCGTAGCGAACTGCTGCCAATTACGGACGTTCGCAACGACATCGAAGCCGCAAACGGCCCAATCTTTCCGGCGGTGCGCGACCTGCAGGTGTTCGGTCCGAATCGCGACGTCTACGGCATCGCCTATGCCGTGGGGACGACCTTCTGGTCGCTCCTGCCCGAACAGCTTGCACCGGGCGAGGACCTGTCTCGGGTGAGACTTTGGTCCGACTATCTGGCCGTAGCCCAACGGGCACGTGCCGCAAATCCCGAGCGCAACAGGGTGACCCTCCCAGGCGGTTCACCGTTCTTCATGGACCAGCTCTTCGCCGAGCTCGTGGCCAATGCCGGTGGGAGATTGTTCGACGAGTCCGGCTGCCCCCTGCTGACCTCGCCGCAGGTCATCTCGGTGCTTGGCTTCTTCCGGCAGATGCGTGACGCGGACATTCTCGCCGCGGACTGGCCGACCCAGACCTATGCGGACCAGTTCGACCGTCTGGGCGCCGGCACCGTCGTAAGCGTGCCGGTTACCTATTCCCGCTCGGCGCTGGCCATTCGCGCCGAATATAGAGAACAAGGACGCAATCCCGACGACGCGAACGAACGCACCATTTACTGGCTCGATCAGCCGACCCAAAGGGGCGGCCTGACCTCGATCGCCACCATCGACGCGGAACCCTGGGTTGTCTTCAGGGCGGCTTCCCTGCGTGAAAATGCCAGCGGCCGGCGCAACGACGAACTCGCCAGGGAATTTCTGCGCATGTTCTATTCGCAGGCCAGCTATGCCGCGTTTACGCGCACGGTTCCTGTGCAATTGACGCCGATCTTCGAACGGATGGCGACGGATCCCGCCTATGTCGCAACGACGCGGCCATTCGAGGGCTGGCACCGGCGAACGCTCGAGCGTCTCCGGAACGGCTCGACACGGCCGATCCTGATGCCGGACCTATCTGAGTCCGGACGAACGCTCCCATTTTTGCTTGAATTCCAGCGTGCAAACATCCTTTCGGGAGCCATCTCGGACGTCATTCAGACGGACAACACCGTCCAGGCAGCGGCCGAGCGCGCCCAGCTTCGCGCTATTCAGGTGGTGCGCAGGGTAACCAACCGAAACTGCGGGAGGTAACCCTGTCGCAGCCCATGTCTCTCTGGCGGGCTGCCTCGACCGCGGGAACGACCGTCGGCCTGGGGTTCATGGCGATCGCCATCGGTTCGCTGGTCTACGTAGTGGTCTCGAACGCCTCGCCCGAACGCCTGCAGGATTTCGGAGTGAGCTGCTCTCCTTCGACGCTGCTGCTGACGGCCATCTATGTCGTGGCGACGGTTTCGATGCAGCTCATCCTCGGGATTGGAGCGGCCGTGACCGTGTTTTTCTGGGCTGCAGGCCGGCCCTTGCGCCTGTGGCTCGCGGTCGCTCTTTTGACGCTGCCTTATGCGATTCCGTCCGCGATCGGCCTTACGATGTTCGAGTTTCTCATCGCGAACGGCAGTACGTTGCAAGGCTTGCTTTTCCCGCAGGAATCCCCGCTCATCGGAACATGGAGCCGGTTCGGCGTCATGACTGTGTTGGGAATCTGGCAGTTCTTCCCATTCACGTTCCTGTTGGTGCTGGCCGCATTTCTCGCCGTACCGTCCGAGATGCTGGCGTCGGCTCGCAATGACGGCGCTGCACCGCGCCATATCGTGCGATACTTTTTGCTCCCTGTCGCGCTGCCGGTCATCGCCGCAGCGGCGGCTTTACGTACGGCGCTCATGCTCACCAAGGTCGATGCGCCCTTGGCCTTCCACCTAACAAGCTCGCACGATTATGCCTGTCTGGCCGGCGTGCGCATCTACAGCAGTCTCAGCATCGGCTCGAACAGCGTGCCTCTTGGCCTGATTCTGCTTCTTTGCGGCACGGTGTTGCTCGTGCTGGTGATCGGCCACTTCGTCGTGACCCGCCTCGAGTCATGAAGCGGCTTAGCCAATCCTGGCCGTCCAATCTGGTCATGGCAGTGCTGCTGGTGGTCGTCCTTACCCCGATACTCGCAAGCTTCGCGGCCCTATTCTTCAGAAGCGAACGGTTGACGAGTGGCCTGCAATTCCTCGCTTGGACCGACTACAGTCTTGCAAATGCGCTCGACAAATATCGCATCCTCGCTGCTGACGGCCGGTTGCTGAGCGCTTTCCTTCGCTCGCTCACGCTGGCGCTCGCAATTGGCTTGCTGACGGCGTGGAGCGCGATGATCGCCGCCTTCTATCTTTCGCGGCAACGTTTTCGCGGTTCCACCTTATTGCGACTGGCCGGCTACACCGCCTATCTCGCACCGCCCGTCATTCTCGTCATCGCGCTCGGGTGGCTGGCAGCAGGCGCAAGAGGACCTTATTCGGCGCTTCTGGTCCTCGTCGCAGGTCAGTGCACTTTTCTCTTCCCTCTCAACTACGCGCTGGCCTTGGGTCACTGGGCCCAGACGCCCTACGAGATCGATCGCACCGCCGCGACCGACGGTGCCGGTCTCCTCATCCGCCTCAAAGTTCATATGGCGGCGGGCACTCCTTCCTTCGCATTCATGGGCGGCCTCGCTCTGCTCACATTCATGCTGTCGTGGAGCGACGTGCTCTTCTCGAGATATCTGTTGATGCGGCATCCCGACCAAAGGCTGCTCACTGACCTGGTCGTCGAGCGCCTTGGTGCAAATGACGTTGTGACCGCGCGCGGCGAGCTCGCCGCGGTGGCCGTGATGACTGCGATCGTCGCCGCGGTCGCAGCAAGCGCTTATTCCGTCATGTTCAATCATGTGAACAGGACCAGATGATGCTGCAAGTATCCGGTCTGACTGTGACGACTTCGAGCGGCGAGGCGATCCTTCAGGACTTAAGCCTTTCCGTCGGGAGAGGCGAGATATTGGCCGTGTTCGGTCCTTCCGGCAGCGGCAAGTCCACTTTGCTCAACGCGATTTCCGGCTTCATCGATTTTGACCGGCAGCAAGGCGTGATGCGCAGCCGCGCGAAATGGTTCGGCGGCCATGGCGATCAGCTCAAAGCCAGGGGCTCGGTCTCAATCGCCGGTAAGGACATGATGGGGGTCCCTGTCGAAAGTCGACCTGTCGGCCTCGTCCAACAGAAATTCAGCGCCTATCCGCACATGACAGCCTTCGCCAATATCGCTTTCCCTCTGCGCTGCCGGGGCGCCAGCGCGGACGAGATTGACAATGCGGTTCGCGACGCCGCGCAATTGGCCGGGGTGAATCTCGATCGGCTGTCCACCAAGGTGAAGTCTCTTTCCGGCGGGGAAGCGCAACGCGTCGCGATTGCCAAGATGCTGGCTAAGGGCGCTCAGGTCGCGCTCATGGACGAGCCCTTTTCCCACCTTGATCAAATCAGACGATCGGATCTCATCTCGCTGATGCGGGGACTCGTCGGTGCCACGGATATCGGCCGAATGGATGCATTGGTGTTGATCTCGCACGATTGGCGCGAAATTCGATTTGCAGACAAGGCGATGTTGCTGAACGCCCGAGCCGATGGGGAACGCGTTGCACGCATTTTTGAACGAGATCCTCAGACGCGGCGCTTCGATTTCAGCGCGGATGTGTCAATCCCTTTTGACGAGGCGGAGCGGACCTGGATGGCGGGCCTGTCGGCCGCTGCGGAACAGACACAGCCCGCAGGCTGAGGAGCGGTCCGCCGAGCCAGTACCGCCGGCCTCGACGGCCGTCCCCGCCGACTGAACGCCTTCGTTGCATCGGAAGCGGAGTGGATCGTCGACAATCGCGCCAGCGAGGGGGGGTAAGGGTTGATTATCGAGAAGCCCGTGGGATAAAATGTGGGAGGCATATTGCTAGCGAGAAAATTTCGGCAAGTTAGACAATGGGTTCATAATCTAATCTTGGCGGAAGCCCTGTCCACCAGCCCCCTTCATCGCCGTTTCCCCGTACGGGACCGCGCCCCGGCCGGGCCCGCGTCTATTGCTCGCGGAAGGCGGTCTCGCCGAGCTTGGTGACCGGCGAGAGGATGTATTGGAGGATGGTGCGCTGGTCGCCGAGCATGTCGACCTCGGCGACCATGCCCGGGCCGATCGGCATGCGCCGGCCGGCCTTGTCGAGCAGGGCGTTCTGGTCGGTGCGGACCCTGACGATGTAGAAGGTTTCGCCGGTCCGCTCCTCGAGCACCGCGTCGGGCGAGATGCCGACGACGCGGCCTTCGAGCACGCCGTAGACCGAGCGGTCGTAGGCGGTGATCGCGACCCGCGCGCTCTGGCCGAGGTGGACGAAGGCGATGTCCTGCGGAGTCACCCGCGCCTCGACGAGCAGGCTCTCGTCGGAGGGAACGATCTCGACCACCGGCTCGCCGGCGCGGATGCTGCCGCCGCGGGTGCTGACGAGGACCCGGTTGATCCGGCCCGACAAGGGCGCGCGCAGCACGGTGCGCTCGGCGCGGTCGGCCAAAGCCGGGAAGGCGCGCAGCCGCGAGGAGCGCTCGGCCTGGGCGGTGGCGAGCTCGTTGGCGGCGGTCGAGCGCCATTCCTGCTGGAGCTGGGCGAGGCTGGCGCGGGCCTCGGCGACTCCCGAACGGGCGCGAGCGACGCTGGCGGCGGCGGCCTCGGCCTCGCTGGCCGCGATCGACGCCTGGCTCTCGGCCTGGACCAGGCTGAGCCGGGGCTCGATGCCGCGTTCGACCAGCGGGCGAAGGATTCGCGCCTCGTCGCGGCGCGCCGTATAAGCGGTCCGCCGGGCCTGGAGCGAGGATTCGGCTTCGGCGACGGCGCGCTCGGTCTGGGCGACCCGGGCGCGGGCGGCGCCGAGGATCGAGCCGAGATCGGCCATGCGCGAGGCATGGAGCGACTGCTCGATCCGGATCTGATCGGCGGCGAGCGGGTTGCGCGCCGCCGGAAAGGCGGGCGGGCGGCCGGTCACCTCGCCCTGGAGCCGGGCGATCTTCATGTCGAGCGCGATCAGGGTCTGCTCGCCGCTGCCGAGTTCGGCGCCGGTCTGGGTCGGATCGAGCCGGATCAGCTCGTCGCCGCGGCGAACGCTCTGGCCCTGGCGGACCAATATGTCCTGGACGACGCCGCCTTCGAGGTTGGAGACGATCTGCAGCTGCGAGCTCGGCACCACCCGTCCCATGCCGCGCACCGTGCGGTCGAGCTCGGTGACCGCCGCCCAGATGAAGAAGACGACGACGAAGGCGACGACGAACCACAAAAGCAGGTTCGATGCCGTGCGCGGCTTGATGCTCGTGGTGAGGTCTTCGAGATGGGTTTCCGACACGCTTCAGGCTGCCTTCGGTCGCATGATCTGCTTCAGCACGGCGTCGCGCGGGCCGTCCGAGACGATCTTGCCCTTGTCCATCAGGATGATTCGGTCGACGAGCTGGAGCAAGGGTGGGCGGTGGGTGATGAGGATCAGGGTACGGTCCTTCAGCTCCTCCTTGAGGCGCTGGATCAGCCCGGTCTCGGTCTGGGCGTCCATCGCGCTCGACGGCTCGTCCATGATCATGATCGGCGGCCGGGTGGCGACGGCTCGGGCGATCGCGATCGACTGGCGCTGGCCGCCCGACAGGCCCTCGCCGCGGTCGGCGAGCCTGAGGTCGTAGCCGTTGGCGATCTGGCCCATGAACTGGTGGGTGCCCGAAATCTCGGCGGCGCGGATCATCTCCTCGTCGCCGACCTCGGCTCGGGCGAGGCCGATATTCTCGCGCACCGAGCCGGTCAGAAGCACGCTTTCCTGCATGACCGCGCCGAGATTGCGCCTGAGGCTGGCCGGATCGAGCTGGCGGATGTCGCTGCCGTCGATCATGATCAGCCCTTCCTCGGGCGGATAGAGACCAAGGACGAGCCGGGCGATGGTCGACTTGCCGGAGCCGACTCGGCCGAGCAGGGCGATATGCTCGCCGGCCTCGATGGTGAAGCTCAGGGCGTCGAGCGCCCGCTCGGGCGCGCCCGGATAGCGAAAGCCGACATTGCGGAACTCGACCTTGCCCTTGCACGAGCTGAGCTTCAGCGCGTCGCCCTCCGGGCCCTCGGACGGCATCTGCATCATCTCGTCGATCTGGCGATAGGCGGTGCGGGTCGAGGTGAGGCGCGAGAGCAGCTGCGAAATCTGGGCGAGCGGCGCGATCGCCCGGCCGGCGAGGATCGAGCAGGCGATCAGAGCGCCCATCGTCAACGTCTGCTCGGCGATCATGTTGACTCCGACGATGACCACGCCGGCATAGGAGATGGTGCCGGCCGAGGTCGCGAAGGTGACTCCGATCGCCGCGACCAGGCGCTGGCGGAGCGAGCTGTCCGAATGCTGCTCGACCGCCTTCAGCCAGCGCTTGGAGAGCAAGGGCGCGGCGCCGGCCGATTTCACCGTCTCGAGCCCGCCGATCGTCTCGACGAGGACCGATTGCTTCAGGAGGCCCTCGCCCATCGCCCGCGCCGAGAGCCGCTCGAGCGCCGGGTGGGTCAGCCAGCCGATCAGGATGACGATCGGCACCATCAGCGCCGGGACGATCACCACCCAGCCGCCGATCGCCCAGACGATCAGCAAGGTGAGCAGGATGAACGGCACGTCGACGACCGCGGTCAGGGTCGCCGAGGCGAAGAAGTCGCGCAGCGCCTCCAGCTCGCGCATCATTCCGGCGAGCGCGCCGGTCGAGCCGCGCTTGAGCTCGAGCCGGATCGCCAGCAGCCGCTGGAACACGCTCTCGCCGATGTCGCGGTCGATCTGCGCTCCGGCATGGTCGACGAAATAGGCGCGCAGCATCTTGAGGATGAAATCGAAGATGATGACGATGCCGAGGCCGATCGACAGCGCGACCAGCGACGACATCGCGTTGTTCGGAACGACGCGGTCGTAGACCGTCATCGTGAACAAGGCGGTCAGCAGGCCGAAGATGTTGATGAACACCGCCGCCAAGGCGACCTTCCAATAGGTCCCCTTGTTGCGGCGCATGGGCTCCATCAGCCACTCGGCAAGCCGCGGCTTCGGAATCTTGATCAGTTGTTCAGCGGTCAACTTTCACCTCGCAGCCGATCGGCGTCGATTTGCAGCGCATCGAGGAGGCGCCCCATGCGCGATAGCAGGATGTAGCGCGCCGCGTCCAATTCGGTCAGCGCCTGGATATAGGCGGTCGCGCTCTCGAAATAGGCGTCTTCAGCCGCGACGACGTCGAACAGGGTGCCGCGGGCGGAACGGAACCGCTCGGCGATGACGTCGCGCGAGCGGCGGCTGGCGATATAGGAAGCCTCGAGCGCCTCGAGCTGCTGCTCCAGCGCGCGAACGTCGCTCCAGGCGATCGCGGCGTCGCGCTCGGCCTCCTCGCGGATTCGGGTGGCGCGGGCCTCGGCGGCGCGGGCGCGGGCCTCATATTGCGAGGCGCGGGCGTCGGCGCCGCCGCCGATCCGGTAGCGAAGGGCGACCCGGCCGCGAATGTCGTAGTCGCGGTCGTTCTCGAACACGCCGTAACGGCCGGCGTCGACGCCGGCGCTGAGCACCGGCAGCCGGTCGGCGCGCGCCGCCTGGGCTTCGCGGGCGGCGGCGTCGGCGACCGCCTGGGCGCTGCGCGCGACCGCCGATTCGCCGGCCGCGAGCGCGGCCTCGTCGCGGCTCGTCACGGTCGGCCCGGGAATCGGGGCGCGCTCGATCGCGGCCGGCGGCGGCATTCCGGTCGTCTCGGCGAAGCGCGCCTCGGCGCTGGCGAGCTGGCGGCGGAAGCGGGCGAGCCGGGTTTCGGCCTGGGCGATGTAGGAATCGATCCGCGGCAGATCGCCTTCCGCCGAGACGCCCTCGCGGATTCGGATCTCGACCGCGGCGCGCAGGTCGCGCTGGCTGGCGACGAACGCCTCCGACAAAGCGACCAGGGCACGGAAGGCGAACAGATCGTACCAGGCGGCGACCGCGGTCAGAGCGACCCGGTCGGCCGCCTGCTCCAGGTCGGCGCCCGCCGCCCGCAGGCGAGCGCCGGCAGCGGAGATGCGCTGGGTGGTCGCGCCGAAATCGAACACCACCTGGTTGATGTTGGCGAGCGCGTCGGTGCGCTGCCGCGGCCGCGACCGCTCGATGATGTTGAACGGATCGTCGGAAAATTCGCGCGAGAGCACGCGATAGGACGTGAGCGACAGATCGATCGTCGGCAGCCTGGCCTCCTCGGCCTCCTCGAGCCCGCCGCGGGCCTCGTCCTCGGCCGCGGCCGATTCGAGCGTGCCGGGATGGCTTTCGACGGCGCCCGCGACGATCGTCCGGAAGCGATCGTACGGCGCCTGCTCGCGGCGCAGGCGAAGCACCGGATCGGCGGCGAAATCGATCGTCATCGGCAGCCCGCTCGGCGTCGGCAGCGGCGGCTGCGCGGGCGCCGCTGCGGCTGGCGCGGGCGCGCCGTCCTGGGCGAGCGCGGACGCGCTTACCGCAAGACAGACGAATGCCGTCGCAATCCGAAAATGGCTGAGCACTGTCCCCCACGCCTAAGGCTGAGCGGCGCGATGTAGAGCGTGGCCGAGGCTTTGGCTAGCCTTAACCCGGCGAGCTGCTTCTTTTAACAGTCAGGTCAATCGGTTGCGCCGTTCTTCCAGGCCGGAAACGTCGCCGTCGGCGTCGATTTCGCGGCGCTGCGCCTCCTCTTCCTCATGCTGAAGCGGGTGCGGCGGCGCGAAACGGAGCACCAGGAAGCCGGCCAGCGCCGACAGCAGCGAGCCGAGCAGGATGCCGATCTTGGCCTCCTCGACGAGCTCCGGCCGGCCGGGGAAAGCGAGGCCGCCGATGAACAGGCTCATCGTGAAGCCGATCCCGCAGAGCAGGGAGACGCCGTAAATCTGCGCCCAGGTGGCGCCGCGCAGCCGCGCGGCGAGGCCGAATCGGACGGTGAGCCAGACCGCGCCGAAAATGCCGATCTGCTTGCCCGCGAACAGGCCGGCCGCGATGCCGAGCGGAAGCGGGGCGAGGATCCTCTCGAGGCCGATGTCCGCGAGCGGCAGGCCGGCATTGGCGAAGCCGAAGACAGGGACGATCAGCAACGCGACCCAGGGTGCGAGGCCATGCTCAAGCCGGTGCAGCGGTGAGCGGCCATGGTCGGGAGCGCCCGGCGACTTCACGATCGGAATCGTCGCGGCGGCGAGCACTCCGGCGATTGTCGGGTGGATGCCGGACAGCAGCACCGCATACCAGAGCGCGCCGGCGCCGATCAGATAGGGCGCCAGCCTGACGACGCCGCTTCGCGCCATCGCCGACATGGCCAGCAGGATCGCCGCCGCCAGCGCCAGCGCGCCGGCGTCGAGCGATGCGGTATAGGCGACGGCGATGATCGCGACGGCGCCGAGATCGTCGACGATGGCGACCGTGGTCAGGAACAGTTTCAGCGCGGTCGGCGCCCGGCTGCCGAGCAGCGCCAGCACGCCGATCGCGAAGGCGATGTCGGTGGCGGCGGGGATCGCCCAGCCGCGCTGCAAGCCAGGTGTCGCGCCGACCACCGCCAGATAGACGAGCGCCGGCACGATCATCCCCGAGGCGGCGGCGGCGACCGGGAGGAGGCGCTGGCCCCAGGTCGCGAGGCGGCCGTCGACGAGCTCGCGCTTGATCTCCAGGCCGACGAGCAGGAAGAAGACCGCCATCAGGGCGTCGTTGATCCACAGATGGACGGTCATCGGTCCGAGCCCGGCGCTCAGGGCCGGCCCGATTTCCGCGTCGAGCAGGTCGCGATAGGCGCCCGCCAGGCCGCTGTTCGCCAAGCCGAGCGCGAGCGCCGCCGCGGCGATCAGCAGCAGGCCGCCGGCCGCCTCGCTCGCGAGAAACGGGCGCAGCGCGGAATCGGCGCCGCCCCGGCGGATCTCTGCCGACATCGGCTTTCCCCTTTGCTGCGAGCGCTCTAGCCACGCAACCCGGCGATGGGAATCCCGCGCCGGGCCGGCGGCCTGATAAAAGTTAACGAGCGCCCGAAAGATTTGCGGTTAACGGGAGACTATCCTCCTCGGGAGGACAGTGCAGTGCGACGATATCGCTACCGTACCGCGGCCCTCACTGGGCCGTGGCGCGACACAATCAACGAAGCCACGCACGATGCCGCCCGCGCCAAGCAGGCGGTGGTCGATGAGGCGCTGCCGGAAGGAATCCGCTGGATCGTCCCCGGCCGGATCGAGGAACAGAAACCCGAAAACGCCGAACCGCGGCGGCTCAGGAACTAAGGGTCCGACTACGGACCCTATGCGGGGCCGCTTTCGATCCAGCCCCGGGTCGCTTCGATCCGGGCCATTTCGCGCGCGCTCATCGCCGCGACGAAACGGTCGGCCGAGCCCGCGCCGCGGGCCAGGACCGCAAGCCCGCAATCCACGTCGACTTCGGCGGCCGCGAGCTCGCGCAGCGCGGCGAACTGGATTCGGTCGCAGGGATGGGAGGCGGCGAAGCTCTCGACCAGGTCACGGCCGTTGCCGCCGTGATTGGCGGCGAGCGCGAGCAGCGCCTCGCTTGCCGTGCGGGTGAGGATGCCGGCAACTTCGCATTTCTTCACGTCGAACTGATACTGGCTGAGGAAAGGCAGCTTGTTCGAGGCTTCCATGATGTTGATCGAGATCGACATGTCGTCGGCCGGCAGCTGATTGTGGACGTCGCGATGGGCTCGGTAGAGCATGACCTTGCCGCGCTCGAGCCTGGTCTTCTCGATGAACCTCAGATCGACCTTCTCGCCGGGCACGCCGACCACCCCGGCATAATCGTATTCGTAATATTCGCTCCAATAGCCCGGGCCGAGATAGCCGACGGTGAGGAACGAGAAATTATGGTCGTGCGGCACATGGTAGAAGAAGGGCGAAGTGCCGCTCGCCTTCAGTACGCTGTCGCGCTCGGACGGCCAGAAATTGGCGCGGATGAAATATTTCTCGGAAGCGCGGTGAAGCATGATCACCTGGCTCGAATAGCGATTCTCCAGGCTCTGCCGCCCGCAGCGGTCCTTGAGCTCGGCGACGGCGATCTCGGCGAGGAAGTCGCGATTGTTGGCGAGGCCCTTGAGCAGCGGCGCCGGCGGCGGCGAAGCTCTCCTCGTCGGCCGGGTCGAAGCGGTCGTCGTTCAGCGCCTGGACGAGGTCGCCGAGCGCGAGCACCCTGTCGTCGGCGCAGGGGATGATTCGCGGCCATCAGGCGGCCTTCCTGTCGCCGACCGCGCTCTCGGCCCGGTCGAGCACGGCGCGGGCGCGCGACGCGCGTTTCCGGATGCGGGTCGCGCGCCGCCATGCGCCGCAGATGCGGCAAGGCGGCGGCGGCGTCGAGGCCGAGCAGCTCGCGCATGACGTGCCAGCGAACGAAGAAATCGTCATGGTCGAGAAAGCCGGCGATGGCCGGGAAGGCCGCGTCGTGGCCGAGCTTGCGCAGCAAAGTCGTGATCATCTGGATTCGCGAAGCGCTGTCGTCGGCGGCGCTGCAGCCGACATAGGCGCCGGTCGCGGCGTCATATTCGACGCTGAGCGGCGCCCGGCCCGGCTTCACCGTCGCCTGCAGGATGACGAGGTTGCGCGCCGCATGCTCGATGACGAAGCTGTGATGGCGGCCGTCGACGACGAGGATCTCGCCGTCGGCGACGGCGCGGGTCGCCGGTGCGGACGCAGCGGCCGGCAGTGGCGGCGGTGAAGCCGGCGGTGATCGGCGGCGCTTCCCAGAACGACAGCCGAGCTCCGCCCGCCCTGACGAACTTGAACAACGTCAGCTGCCCCGAAAAGGAGACCGACAGCGGACCGCGCGCGCCGCTCTTCTTGCGCCGCCAGCTGCCCCGCCCGGCTGACGCCGGCGCCGATCGAGACGGCATCGTCCTCGAAGACCAGCAGGCCGCTGTGGATGTCGCTGTTGAGGTGGCGGAACGGCGGTTCGAAATAGGGATCCTGCAGCATCGCATCGGCGAGGCCGGCGATCAGGGCGTCGACCCAGGCGTCGTCGGCGAACAGGATGGCGACCGCGGCGGCGACGCTGTCGGCGCAGCGATCGGCGATATTGCCCATGACGGCATCGAACCTGGCGTGGACCGGGCCCTGGTTCCAGGCGCCGGCGAAGGCGTCGACCGCGGCTCGCGTGCGCCGCTGCGCGTCCCGGTCCCCGGTCCAGCGCTCGAGCTCTTCACCGACGATCATGTCCCACCGCGCCCTGTCTCAGTCGCGATGCGGCCCGGCGCGGAGAGGCGAAAACTCCTCCGGGCCGGGCCGCACGCATGCTCGCAATTCGATTAGACGGCCCAGGAGTAATAGACGGCGATTCCCGCCGCAATGCCCAGGCACATGCCGCCGCCGACTTCCTGCTGCTTCGCGAAACCCGAAATGGCGACTTCCGTCGACAGTTCCGGGAGCTGCTCCACGTCGAGCCGGATCGTTTTTTGACCCTTGATCATTTTCTTACCTTCCCCAGAATTTCTAAGCTTCCGAGGCCGGCGCTTATCGCATCGAATGATTTAAAATTGCTGAAAGCGAGGACGGCGCGAATATTGGCTTCTATTCTTGCGCGCGCTCCGCGCGATAGGCGTCGCGAAGGCTGTTCAGCCGAACGAGCTCGTTCGTGGCGCGCCGGATCGCCCGCATCAGCGAGAAGGCGGCGACGATCACCACCAGAGTGGTAACGCCGAGAATGACCGCGCCGAAACCGGACTCGGCGCTGAGCCGTCGCACGAGGTCGCCGGAGACTGGATTGTCGGCGGAATAGGAGAAGATAAGCCCGATGATGAACCCGGCGGGGAGCGCGCCGAGGCTGAAGCGAGTTCGCCGCACCCTCGCCTCGATGCGCGCGATCGACTGGTCGAGCATCTCCTCCACCGTCCCGGTCAGGCTCCGCAATTCCTCCTGGCGCAGGCGCCGCTGCCGGTATTGGCTGTAGGTGAGGATCAGGATCGCGCCGCCGCCGACGACGAGCGTGTCCTGCTCCGGATTGAGCAGCGCCAGGAACAGTACTACCCCGGCGACGACCAGCGCCGAGGCGACGTCGATCAGATTCCCCCAGCGCGCCCGATGGCGGACCGCTTCGGCCGAGCGCATCAGCGCCTCGAGCTCCGCCCGGTCCGGCGGCTGGCGCCAGACGTCGCCGAGATGGTCGAAATCGAAGTCGTTCATGCCCGGTGCTCCAGCATCTTCTTCAGCGCCGTCTTCGCGCGTGAAAGTCTAAGCGCTAACGCGTTCGGCGCAATGTTCAGCATTTCGGCGATTTCCGAATAGTCGAATCCCTCCAGGACGAGGATGATCACTTCGCGCTGCGGCAAAGGCAATCGGCGGGTCGCCTCGAGGAGCATGCGCCGCTCGTTGGAATAGATCGCGCTTTCTTCGGGATTGGGGTCGGCGGCTTCCAGCTTTTCCGGCAATTCGGCGACCGGCGGCTGGCGGATCTGCTTGGTGACGAACGAAATCGACCGGTTCTGGGCGACCCGGGCGATGAAGGTCTTCAGCGACGCGTCCGCCCGATAGGAAGGCAGGGCCTGCCAGACCGCCAGGAAAATCTGCTGGGTGAGGTCCTCGCGCAGAGTCGGATCGGCTTCGTAGGACATGGCGATGCGCGAGATGAGCGCGCCATAATCGGCGACGATCCGGTCGAACGGCGGGATGCCGCCATTGCCGCCGTGGCCGTCTGCCCCCATCCTCGCGTTCTCCGCGCCTGAACGGCTGCCGCCGCCTTTCCCCGTCGGCGATTATAGCGCAATCGGGACGGAAGTCGCGGGCTTGTCGCCGGGCGCCGGAAACTGTCTCGATCCCGGCCAGCGGCGGCAGGAAGATGAACGCCCGGCCGCGGTTGACGGCGGGGCGCATCCGATGGCAGGGGAAGCGGCCGTGCGGGTATAGCTCAATGGTAGAGCACTAGCCTTCCAAGCTTGTGACGCGGGTTCGATTCCCGCTACCCGCTCCAGCCGCGCTCAGCCGCCCCGTTTCAGCCAGGCGATCAGCTCGCCGAACGGGATCAGCTGGTTGAAGGCGAGCCCGCAATGGCCGCCGCAGCTCCAGCGCACCGTGCCGTGCAGCGGGCGGAAGTCCTCCAGCGTCAGCACCACCTCGGTGTCCGGCTCGATCGGCTGGTCGGTCTCGATCTTGACGCCGCTCTGCGAGATGTCGCGGGCATGGACCCAATTGGTGGCGGCGCCGACCCGCAACGTCGCCATGCGGTCGATCTCGACCCGGGGCGTGCGCGGTCGCCAGCCATTGTCGAGCACCTGCGGATTGGCGAGCAGCTCGGCGACGTCCATCACCGAGTCGAACTGGATGCCGGCATTGGCCTCGTGTATCCAGATGACTCGGCCGTCGACGGGCTGGTGGGCCTTGAACTCGATCGCGACGCGCTGGCCCGAGACGAGCTTCGAATAGACATGGGCCAGCACGCCGCCGGCCGAGATGTTGCGGATCAGGCAGAGCTCGCGCCGGCCGTCGGCGATCAGCGTGCCGACCCGCAATATCTTGAGATGACGCTCCTCGCGGCGGCGCTCCGGCGGCCCGGGGACCAGGCTCGAAAACGAAAAGCCGGTGTCCTGGACCTTGTCGTCAAACAACATCGACCTTCCCCACTACAGGCGGATTCTTTCCGTTTCGACCATTGTGCCCGGAAAGGGATTTAAGAAGTGCTTACTCGCGACACCGATTTAACCGCAGCGAATGGAGCCGCCGCGTTCACCGCTTGATTTACCAGTCGGGCGCGTCGAAATCGTGGGCCGCGCCATGCATTGCCGACCGGCGCCGGGCGCCCTGTTCACCCTATGCTTACGACTTGCGGTTAAGCGCTTGCGCCATGAACGCGCCGCTGAAACCCGAGATCATCGCCAACGCCGCCCCTTACGATCCCCGCCCGAAATCGGCGGTGAGCACGATGGTCGGCCTGGTCGGCCTCGCCGGGCTGATCGGCTGGACCGCGATGGCGCGGCAGTTCGGCATGGCCGGGCCGCTGGCGGCGCTGACCGCGCTCGCCGCCTGCGGCGTGCCGATGGTGCTGTGGTCGCTGTTCGTCGACAAGGTGCATCGCAACCCGACCACCGGGATCGACTGGGAGGCTCCGCCGCGGCCGCTGAAGGAGACGGTCGACGTCAGTGTCGCCAAGATCGCCGGCCTGTGGGGAATCTGGGCGGCGATCGGGTCGCTCTACTGCCTCGGCCGCTGGTATTGGGACGGACCCTATCTCTTCTCGATGTACGTGCTCGGCGCGGCGGTGGTGCCGCTTCTCGTCCTTTCCGTGCCCTATGTGCTGTGGCTCGACCGGCGGCTCAGGGAGCCCAGGGACGGCGCCTGGCATTTCGGCCAGCTGCTGATCGGCCGCGGCGACCTCGTCGACCGCGACGAGCTCCACCATTTCTTCCGCGCCTGGGCGGTCAAGGGCTTCTTCCTCGCCTTCATGATCTCGATCGTGCCGGGCAATTGGTGGGAGGCGATGAGCGCCGATTCAGCCTGGATCGCGGCCGATCCGATCAATCTCGCCCACTGGCTGATCGCGGTCATGTTCATGGTCGACGTCACCTTCGCCACGGTCGGCTACGTGCTGACTCTGAAGCCGCTCGATGCCCATATCCGCACCGCCAATCCCTATGCGGCGGGCTGGACCGCGGCGCTGATCTGCTACCCGCCCTTCATCCTGATGGGCCAGAACGGGCCGCTCGATTATCATAGCGGCTCGAGCGAATGGACCTATTGGCTGGCCGATTATCCGCTGCTCGCCATGCTCTGCGGCGCCTGGCTCGTCTTGCTGACCGCGGTCTATGCCTGGGCGACGGTGGCATTCGGCCTTCGCTTCTCCAACCTCACCGATCGCGGCATCCTGACCCACGGGCCCTACGCCTGGACCAAGCATCCGGCCTATGTCGCGAAGAACCTCTATCTGGTGGTTCGCCGTGATGCCCTTCCTCGCGACGACCGGATCGCTGGTCGACACGATCCGCAACACCGCCGTGCTCGCCATGGTGAGCGGAGTCTATTACTGGCGCGCCCGGACCGAGGAACGGCATCTCTCGGCCGATCCGGCCTATGTCGATTATGCGGCCTGGATGGAGCGCAACGGCCCCATCCCGCGCCTGATCAGCCGGCTCAAGCCGCGCTGGGGCCGCCCGCCGGCGCCGGTCGCCGCGGAATAAGCAGAGTCATGCCGGCGGAAGCCGGGACCCATGAACTCCTCGGCTCGAAAGCGCGCGAAAGCAGCCGGATTTACCTGCCGACGCCAACGTTCATGGGTCCCGGCCTTCGCCGGGATGACTCCCATTACCGGTTTTACTGGCTGATCCAGAGCCGGTAGCTGCCGGTCGCGCCTTCGCTGAACGAGGTGACGCGGACGATATAATCGCCGGCCTCGTCGGCCTGGAAGCCGAGCAGCGGATTGGTCCCCGGGCCGGTATCGTCGTCGCCGTCTATCGTCTGCAGCGGCTCGCTGTCGCGGTCGGCGGGGCGGAGCACTTGGATGAGGCCGTCGAAACCCTGCGCGTCGAGGGTGATGTAGCGGGTCTGGGCGGCGGCGAGGCGGATCAGGTAGTCGCGATAATGCTTGCCATCGCGCTCTGCGTCGGTGTCGGCGAGTTGGCCCTCCCAGAGCGACCAGGTGCCGGTGACGGTGGTCGGAATGCCCGGATCGGAGACCGGCGCGGGCAAGGGCGGCAGCGGCGCGACCTCGGCGGCGTAGGCGCCGCGCGCGTCGGCGGCGAAGCCGGTCACGCGCAGCACATAGTCGCCGCTCGCCGGCGGCGCGTAGCTGATCCGCGAATTCAGGCTTTCGCCGCTGTCGTCATTCTCGGCGACCGGCTCGTCCTCGCCGGCGCGGTAAAGGCGAGCGACCGGATCGAAGGCTTCCGAAGCGACCGACAGGCGGTAGCGGTGGCCGGCTTCGAGGCGGATCGGGTGGTCGTCGTAGCGGTGATGCTCGTCGCCGGTCTGGCTGTCGCTGTCGGTGAGCTCGCCATTGTGCGCCCAGGGTTCCTGCGCGGCGGCGGGCGCGGCCGGCATGGCCAGAGCGAGGGCGGCGAAGGAGGCGGCGGCGAAGGCTGGACGCATGTGAGTGGCTCCCGAGAGTGGTTGACGACAGGCCGTGCAATTAGAGCGGTGAACCGAGCATTAATCGGCGGCAAAGCGATCGGTGGCTCGGATCAGGCCGTCGAGGATGCCGGGCTCGCTGAACAGATGGCCGCCGTCCGGCACGATGTTGAGCTCCGCTTCGGGCCAGGCCAGATGCAGGTCCCAGGCGGCCGACGGGCGGGGTGCAGCAATCGTAGCGGCCCTGGACGATGACTCCGGGGATGGCGCGCAGCTTCCCGGCGCCGCGGATCAGCTGGCCTTCGTCGAGCCAGCCCCGGTTGAGCATATAGTGATTTTCGATGCGGGCGATGGCGATCGCGAAATCGTCGCTGCTATGCTCCTCGATGACGTCCGGATTGGGGAGCAGGGTGACGGTCTCCGCCTCCCACTTGCTCCACGCCTTGGCGGCGGCGAGGCGCTCGGCCGGATCGTCGCCGGTGAGCCGCCGGTGATAGGCCGCGACCAGGTCGCCGCGCTCCGCCTCCGGGATCGGCGCGAGGAATTCGCGCCACTTGTCCGGAAAGATTTCCGAGGCGCCGTACTGATAGAGCCAGTCCAATTCCGTCTGGCGGAAGGTGAAGATGCCCCGGAGGACGAGCTCGGTGACCCGGTCCGGATGGGCCTGGGCGTAAGCCAAAGCGAGGGTCGAGCCCCACGAGCCGCCGAACGCCATCCAGCGTTCGTGCCCGGCCAGAGCGCGCAGCCGTTCGATATCCTCGACCAGATGCCAGGTCGTGTTCGCGTCCAGCGAGGCGTGCGGGGTCGAGCGGCCGCAGCCGCGCTGGTCGAACAGCAGGACGTCGTAGCGGTCGGGATCGAACTGGCGGCGATGATCGGGGCTGCAACCGGCGCCGGGGCCGCCGTGAAGCATCACCGCCGGCTTGCCGCCGGGCGTGCCGCAGCGCTCCCAATAGAGCTCATGGCCGTCGCCGACGTCGAGCCGGCCGTGCTCGTAGGGCTCGATCGGCGGATAGAGCGTGCGGCGCTCGGATGTGTCGATACCGGCCATCAATAGCTCTCCTCCGCGTAGATGCGGGAGATGTCGCCCGCCCATTCGCCCTGATAGCGTTCGAGCAGGCGCTCGGCCGGGGTCTTGCCCGAGGCCAGCACCTCGCGGAGCGGGTCGAGGAAGCCCGATTCATTGTCGCCGGAGCTGTTCAGCCTGGCCCGGGCGTTGAGACCGGTCTCGGCGATGGCGAGGATGCGCTGACCCAATTGCTGGAGCGTCTCGCCGCGCGGAGTCTCGGCCTTCAGGCCGAGCTTCGGCACCGAGTCGCGCAGCGCCTGGCGCTCGGCGAGGCTCCAGCCCTTGACCTCGTCCCAGGCGGCGTCGAGCGCGCCTCGGTCGTAGAGCAGGCCGACCCAGAGGGCGGGAAGGGCGCAGATCTTGCTCCACGGGCCGCCGTCGGCGCCGCGCATCTCGAGGAAGGATTTGAGGCGCACCTCGGGAAAGATGGTCGAGAGATGGTCGGTGAAATCGGAGACGCGCGGCTTCTCGCCGGGCAGCTCGGGCAGCCTGCCGGCGAGGAAATCGCGGAACGACTGGCCGGCGACGTCGATATAGCGGCCGTCGCGGAACACGAAGTACATCGGCACGTCGAGCGCGTAATCGAGATAGCGCTCGTAGCCGAAACCGTCCTCGAACACGAACGGCAGCATGCCGGTCCGGTCGGGGTCGGTGTCGGACCAGATATGGCTTCGGAAGGAGAGGAAGCCGTTCGGCCTGCTCTCGGTGAACGGCGAATTGGCGAACAGAGCGGTGGCGAGCGGCTGGAGAGCGAGGCCGACCTGGAACTTGCGCGCCATGTCCGCTTCCGACCGATAATCGAGATTGACCTGGATGGTGCAGGTGCGGAGCATCATGTCGAGGCCGAGGCCGCCGACCTTCGGCATGTAATCGAGCATGATCGCGTAGCGGCCCTTGGGCATGACCGGCAGGTCCGAGCGCCTCTTGTCGGGCCACATGCCGAGGCCGAGGAAGCAGAGGCCGAGCTTGTCGCCGACCGCCTTGCACTGGGCGAGGTGGCGGCCGGCCTCGGCGCAGGTCTGGTGGAGATGCCCGCGCTGAGCGCCGGAAAGCTCGAGCTGGCCGGCGGGCTCGAGGCTGACCGCGCCGTCGGGGCCGGTCAGGGCGATGACATGGCCGCCCTCGACCACCGGCGACCAGCCGAACTCGGTCATCGCGGCGAGGAGATCGCGGATGCCGCCGGGCTCGTCATAGGAGGGGGCGCCATGGTCGGAGCAGCGGAACACGAACTTCTCATGCTCGGTGCCGATCGACCAGAGTTCGGGCGGCTTTTCGCCCTTTGCGAAGGTGGCGAGCAGGTCGTCCCGGCTTTCGATCGGGCGCTCGTCCTTGCCGCCGGTCTCGGTACGCGTGGTCATCGGCGCCCTCTAGCGGCGGGCGGAAGGCCCCGCCAGCGGCTTTCTATGGGCACGCAACGCCGACTCATGCCTTCGTGCCATCCCGGCCCGGGAATGATAGGATATGCCCGCCTCTCCTCGAGGCGGATGCGAGACGAGAATGACCCTCACGATCGCGCCCCTGGTGGACACGTGGCTGTGGTGGCCGCTCGTCGTCGCGCCGCTTTTCGTCGCGCTCTGTACCTTTCTGGGTGGGCTGGCCTGGGCGGCCGCCGTCGCTACCAGCCGGTGGAGCCGATCCCGCATCAACCAGGTGATCGTCGAGATCGAGCTGAAGTGGCTCCGGGACGCGATCGCAGCGATGCCCGGGACAATCCCGGCGGGAACCCTCTATTGCCTGGTGGTCCGGTTCGGCACCGACGCGTATCGCACCAACGTGGCCTCGGAACAGGAACGCTACCAGGGGCGGCTGCTCAACCGGGTCGTCGAGATCAAGCCCGACCCCATGATCCTCAACCTGCCCGTCCATCGCAAGCTCGGCACCCAGTTCAAGCTCTACTATCTCTTGCCGGACGAGCAGGAAGCGGGCGCGCTGTGGGAGGCGCTCAAGACGGCGCAGGCCAATCCCCTGCTGGGCCCGGCTCATGCCGTGCATAAGATCGTGCTCGACGAGGACAAGCCGGCCGGCCGCAGATGCTGGTTCCGCCTCGCCGCCTGCGGGACTCAGGAGACCATCGACAAATTCGCGACCAGCTATTTTGCTGCCTCGCAGATGCGCGGGTTCGAACGGCGCAACAGGTGGAAGCCGCCGTGGTGGATCAGGAAGGACCAGCCGGAATGAGGGCAAGCCGCGCCCGCGTCAGCGGGCGTACCAATCTCCGGCGGCCGCCATCCAGAGGCCGATCGCGGCGAGAGCGGCGGTGTCGGCGCGCAGGATGCGCGGGCCGAGCGAGATCGGACGGGCCTGGCCAAGGGCGCGGATCGCGGCGCGCTCCTCGCCGGTGAAGCCGCCTTCGGGGCCGATCAGGATCGCGGCGGGGCCGGGGGCGGGGGCGAACGGCGCGCCGCCGCCCTCGTCGGCGAAATAGAGCGCGCGCTCGGCGGGCCAGGAGGCGAGCAGCGCGGCGAGCTTCCGCGGCTCGGCCAGCTCGGGCAGCGCGGTCCGCTCGCATTGCTCGGCGGCCTCGATCGCGTGGGCGCGGAGGCGCTCGAGGTTGAGCCGGTCGACGATCGTGCGGCGGGTGAGGACCGGGACGAGGCGGGCGACGCCGAGCTCCGTCGCCTTCTCGATCAGCCAGTCGATCCGGCCGCGCTTGATCGGCGCGAACAGCAGCCAAAGGTCGGGCACGGTCTCGCGCCCGCGCAGCCGCTCGCCGACGATGAGGGCGACGCGCTTCTTCCCCGCCTCGACGATCTCGGCGAGCCATTCGCCGGTGCGGTCGTCGAACAATTTGACCCGGTCGCCCGGGCCGAGGCGGAGCACCGCGCCGAGATAGGGGCCGTCGACCGCGACGCTCATCCCTTCCGCCAATGCCCGATCGACGAACAGGCGCGGCAGGCTCAGCGGCGGCCAGGCGGGGGTGGCGGGCATGGCCTCCCTTACCGTTCGGCCTGAGCTTGTCGAAGGCCCTTTCTTTCCCCCGGGCTGCTGAGGTGAGGGCTTCGACAGGCTCAGCCCGAGCGGGCAGGGACGAGTCATGGAGAATGTGCCGTCCGACATCGTCCCCGACAGCGAGCGGCGCGGGCTGATCGGCGCGCTGCCGGCGCCCGTCCGCCCTTATGCGTCGCTGATCCGGCTCGACCGGCCGATCGGGGCGTGGCGGAGCACCGCGCCGAGATAGGGGCCGTCGACCGTGACGCTCATTCCTTCCGCCAGCGCCCGGTCGACGAACAGGCGCGGCAGGCTCGCCGGCGGCCAGGCGGGGGTTGCGACCATGACGCGTCAGGCGGCCTGCCGCTTGTCATAGCCTTCGGTGGCAAGCATCACGGTTTTGGGGATCGGCTGTTCGCCGCTGAGATAATAAGCAATGGTCCGCCGCGACAAACCAAGCGCCTCGGCGGCGCGGTCGTGGGTCAGGCCGTGCCGTTCCATCCAGCCGCGAAAAGCGGCCGCCGGCATTGCTTCCCCGGCCTGCTCGTCTGCCCACCGGCGGAGTTGCGCGGCGCCGAGATCGATCCCGCATTTCGGCCATTCGATCGACCAGCCATCATCGGCGATGTGTAGCCGGTGAAAGACATCGGGCTCGGCGAGCGGGGCCAGGACTTTGCGGGCGGCGATAATGGGCGAAAGGTCGATCTCGGCGCGGCGGCCGTCATCCCAGGCCACGGCCAGTATGGCGTCGGCCGGGGTTGCTGCGCTTTCGATCCTGCCGATGCTCATTGGCCGTCTCCGCTATACTCGGTCCACTTTTCCGCAAGGAAGGCGCGATTCTCCGCCGCCCATTCCAGCGCCTCAACCAAATCGATTCTGCCGCTCGTTTGAATCACCTCGAGCGTGTCGATCCTTACCTGTGCCGCACCCTCGCGCCCCAACACATGAAAGTGGGGTGGATTGTGATCGGCAAGAACATCGCGATCTCGGTGGAGGAGAATCGCTCGAGCCGAGGCATGGCGGCGCTTTAGTGCAATAGTTGCACTAGCGCAAGCCGCTCGGTCCGTCCCCGGACAAGAAATGGCCTTCGACAAGCTCAGGCCGAGCGGTATTGCGGATGAATGAGCCTGGCGCCCGAGACCGATGAACAGATTCGCAGTGCCCCGCGCTGCGAAGCCATGTCCGGGGGACATGGCGATCTGTTCATCGTCCCCGACAGCGAGCGGCGCGGGCTGATCGGCGCGCTGCCGGCGCCGCTCCGTCCCTATGCCTCGCTGATCCGGCTCGACCGGCCGATCGGGGCGTGGCTGCTGTTCTGGCCGTGCGCGTGGAGCGTGGCGCTGGCCGGGATGGGCGAGGGCGGCTGGGTGCTGATCGCCTGGCTCGCGCTCGGCGCCTGGGCGATGCGCGGCGCGGGCTGCGTCTATAACGACATCGTCGACAAGGATCTCGACCGGCGGGTGGAACGGACCCGGCTTCGGCCGCTGGCGCGCGGGCGAGTGACGCTCAAGGCCGCCTGGGCGCTCTTGGCCGCGATGAGCCTGATCGGGCTCGCCGTGCTGTTCCGGCTCGACCGGACCGCTCAGATCGTCGCCCTGGCGAGCCTGGCGCTTGTCGCCGCCTACCCGTTCATGAAGCGGATCACCTGGTGGCCCCAGGCCTGGCTCGGGCTGGTCTTCTCGTGGGGCGCGCTGGTCGGCTGGCCGGCGGTGACCGGGGCGATCGCGCCGCCGGCGCTGCTGCTCTGGGCCGGCACGATGTTCTGGGTGATCGGCTACGACACGATCTACGCGCTTCAGGACAAGGAGGACGATGCGCTGGTCGGGGTCAAATCCTCGGCGCTGGCGCTGGGTGAGCACGCGCGGCTCGGCGTGGCGGTCTGTTATTTGGCCGCGCTCGGGCTGTGGGCGCTCGCCATTCACCTCGTCCGCAGCGAATGGTATGCCTTGCTCGCCTTGCTGCCGGTGGCGGCCCACCTGCTGTGGCAGGTCGCGGCGCTGAAGCCCGACGACGGCGCCGACGCGCTCGCCAAATTCCGCTCGAACCGCTTCGCCGGCCTCCTCATGTTCGCCGCCTGCTTCGTGGTCGGCACGGCGTAGGCTGAATCGGCATTCAATCTCACGTCATTCCCGCGAAATTGAACAGGTGCGGAGTGCCCCGCACTCGGCAGTCATGCCCGGGGGGGCATGACGAGCCTGTTCAATGGAATCCAGCTTCTCCAAAAGCTTAAGATAGCAAGGAAAGCTGGACCCCCGCTTTCGCGGGAGTGACGGAAGGGGCGAAAATCCCCTCCACACAGAGGGGCATCGGCTGCATGTCGATCCATCCCTGGTGGTTGCTTTTGCGCGCCGAGGCTCTACCTCGCCCCGATGCTCAGCGTAAGTGAAGCGGAAGGGCGCGCCGCCGCCCTGATCGAGGCCGCCCGCAGGGCCGGGGCCGATGCCGCCGACGTCCTCTATATCGGCGATGCAGCGACCGAGGTGCAGGTCCGGCTCGGCGCGCTGGAGGACGTGGCCCGCTCGGAAGGCGAGGAGATCGGCCTGCGTTTCTTCGCCGGCAGCCGATCGGCGAGCGTGTCCTCGTCGGATCTGTCGGCCGATGCGCTCGCGGCGCTCGTCGAGCGGGCGGCGGCGATGGCGCGCGCCGCGCCGGAGGACCCCTATGCCGGGCTCGCGCCGGAGGACCGGCTGCTGAGCGGCGAGGCGCCCGATCTCCAGGCCGACGACGGCGCCGATCCCCCGCCGGCCGCGCTGAAGGAGCGAGCGCTCGCGATCGAGGACGAGGCCCGCGCCGTCTCCGGCATCACCAACAGCGAAGGGGCGGGAGTCAGCGCCGGCCGGACGGTGATCGCTCTCGCCACCAGCCACGGCTTCGCGCGCGGCTACACGACCAGCGGCTACAGCGCCTCGGCCAGCGTCATCGCCGGCACCGGCGGCAACATGCAGCGCGACCATGCCAGCCACAGCGTCCGCCATTATGCCGATCTCGACGGGCCCGCGGCGATCGGCCGGCTGGCGGGCGAGCGGGCGGTGAAAAGGCTCGATCCCGGCAAGCTGGCGAGCGGAGTGATGCCGATCGTCTTCGATCCGCGGGTCGGCGGCAGCCTCGTCGGCCATCTGCTGAGCGCGATGACCGGGCCCGCCATCGCGCGCAAGACCAGCTTCCTGCTCGGCCGCGAGGAGGAGGAGCTGTTCGCGGCCGGGATCGTCATCGTCGACGATCCGCACCGGGTGCGCGGACTTCGCTCCAAGCCGTTCGACGGCGAGGGGGTGGCGACCCGGCCGCGCCGGCTGGTCGAAAGCGGGCGGCTGACCGGCTGGCTGCTGAACAGCGCCTCGGCGCGGCAATTGGGCCTCGAGACGACGGGTCATGCCACGCGCGGCAGCGGCGCCGCGCCCGGCGCCGGCGCGACCAATGTCCATCTCGAGCCGGGCGGCCTCGGCCCGGCCGCGCTGATCGCCGACATCGGGCGCGGCCTCTACGTGACCGAGATGATCGGCCAGGGGCTGAACCCGGTGACCGGCGATTACAGCCGCGGTGCTTCGGGCTTCATCATCGATCGTGGCGCGATCGCGGCGCCGGTCGCCGAGATCACCATCGCCGGCAACATCCTCGACATGTTCCGGACGCTGACCGCCGCCGACGATCTGGAGCATCGCCGGTCGGTGAACGTTCCCACCCTGCGCGTCGAAGGGATGATGGTCGCCGGTGCTTGAGAGGCTCGCCAGCATCACCGAGGAGGCGGGCCGGATCGCCGCGGGGCGGTGCGGCACCGCCTATCGGAGGTGGGAGAAGGAGCCCGGCCATCCGGTCTGCGAGATCGACCTCGAGGTCGACGCCTTTCTGAAGGCGGAGCTCGGCGCGCTCGATCCCGAGGCGGGCTGGCTGTCCGAGGAGACTCGCGACGATTCCGACCGGATCGAGCGGCCGCGGCTCTGGGTCGTCGATCCGATCGACGGCACCCGCGATTATCTGCGCGACCGGCCCGGCTGGTGCGTTTCGGTGGCCCTGGTCGAGGATCGGGTGCCGGTGCTCGGCGCTCTGGCGGCGCCGCTGCGCGGCGAGCTGTGGACCGCGGCGCGCGGCCAGGGGAGCCGGCGCAACGGGGTGGCGCTTCGGGTCAGCCCGCGCGCCGAGCTCGCCGGCGCTCGAGTTCCCGCCGATCAGCTGCCCCGGGTCGATTCGGATCTCGTCGCCGTCGCCAAGCCCAATTCGATCGCCTTGCGAATCGCTCTGGTCGCGGCCGGCGAGGCGGATCTGGTGGCGACTCTCAAATGGGGCTTCGAATGGGACATCGCCGCCGCCGCTTTGGTCGCCGAGGAGGCGGGAGCGACGGTGAGCGGCGCGCTCGGCCAGCCGCTCGCCTTCAACACCGCCTCGGGCGAGGCGTTCGGCGTGCTGGTCGCGACGCCCGGCATCCACGCCGCCGCGGTCGAGCGGTTGCGCGCGCGGGCGATGGCGGTCGTCTAAGCCGGGACGGCGTTCGTCGAAACGGGTGTTCCTTCCGCGGCGGAAAGGTCTATCTTCGTTCCGACCTATGGAGATGGTGGGATGAAGCACAGGCCGTCGCTCTTCTATGCGGGCATCGCCGCGCTGGCGCTGGCGTCGCCCGTCAACGGGCAGGACCAGCCCGCGCCGACCGGCACCCGGCTGATTCCCGACCAGCAGCAGGCCGAGACGCTCGCCTACCGGCGCGACCTCACCGACCGGATGACCGTGCCGGTGGCGATTCAGGGCCAGGGTCCCTATCGCTTCGTCGTCGATACCGGCGCCGAGCGGACCGTGATCTCGCGCGAGCTGGCGAGCGAGCTCGCGCTCCAGCCGGGCCGGACCGCGACCGTCCACAGCATGACCGAGGTGAGCCGGATCCCTACGGTCGTGATTCCCGGCCTCAGGATCGGCCGCCGAACCGTCAGCGGCATCCACGCGCCGGCGCTGGCCGAGGGCAATCTCGGCGCGTCGGGCATGCTCGGCGTCGACAGCCTGCGCTCGCAGCGAGTCGTCTTCGATTTCGAGCGGCAGGAAATGACGATCTCTCCTTCGCGGCGCTCGGAAGGCCATTGGCCGCAAGGCTCGATCGTCGTCACCGGCCGCCGCCTGTTCGGCCGGCTGGTGCTGGTCGACGCCGAGGTCGAAGGCACCCGGGTCTGGGTGATCGTCGACAGCGGTTCGCAGGTGTCGGTCGCCAATTCGGCGCTTCGCGCGCGGCTCGCCCGGCGCGGCCGGCTCGGCCAGACCTTCCCGATCCGGCTGACCAGCATCACCGGCGGCGAGATCGACGCCGAGGTCGGCGTCGCCCGCGAGATCAGGATCGGCGGGATCGACATTCGCGACCTGCCGATCGCCTTCGCCGACGTCCATCCGTTCCGCCAGCTCGGGCTGATGGACCGGCCGGCGCTTTTGCTCGGCATGGACGCTCTTCGCCTGTTCGACCGGGTGTCGATCGACTTCGCCAACCGCCGGGTCCGAATGCTGCTCCCCGAATCCTCGCAGCAATCGCCGGAGACGCGGGTGGCGGGCGGACAGCGGGGAAGCCGGATCGCGAGCTAGGTCGGTTGCACCGGGATTGAAGCACCCTTCCATCCAACGAGATCGACTCCAGCGCCCTCCGCCGCCGAGGGTTCAAGCCACCTTCGGCACGCCGAGCCGCGGGATCTCGATCTTCGGGCAGCGGTCCATCACCACCTTGAGGCCGGCCGCCTCGGCGCGGGCGGCGGCGTCCTCGTTGATCACGCCGAGCTGCAGCCAGACCGATTTGGCGCCGGCGGCGATCGCCTCGTCGACCGCCTCGCCGGCGGCGAGCGGGCGGCGGAAGATGTCGACCATGTCGATCGGCTCGCCGATCTGGGCGAGGTCGCGCCAGACATATTCGCCATGGACATGCTCGCCGGTGATCTGCGGGTTGACCGGCAGGACCCGATAGCCGCGGCTCTGCAGATAGGCCATGACGCCGTGGCTCGGCCGGTCCGGCCGGTCCGAAGCGCCGATCATCGCGATCGTCCGGGTCTCTGCGAGCAGGGCGTAAATATCTTCGTCGCTGGTGAGAGGCATCGTCGACCCTAGCGCCGAGGCTGGCCGCGCATCATGAACCAGCCGGCGGTCATCAGCATGACTCCGAAAAAGATGAGACCAAGCCAGAATGTCGTCATGCCTCTTCTCCCAGGCACAGTTCGAGTGCCTGCATTGCCAGCGCCGCCGTCCGTCGCTTCTGTTGCTCGCTCAACGCGAGGTTTGGAGATTCGTCTATCACAATTTGCTGAGCGACCGAACAGCGCTGCTCAAAGGCGCTCTGCCGTCCCGTCATCACGCCTTCGCCGAGCCCGAACAGCCCGGTGATCGCGGCGCCGAACCCGACCGTCATCGCGATCATGCCGAAATCCCGCCAGCCCATGCTCGGTACCGCATCACGAGATGATTGCTTTCGTTGATTCGTGGATCCAGATTCTGCCATTTCCAAGCAATAGGCGTTTGTTTGAATGTCGGCAATGTGGCCTATTTGCCCAATTGCTCCAGCAGCCTCTCCGCCAGCGCCCAAAACATTTCCGCCTCCTCGCCTTCGCCCGCGGCCGGCGGGGTGCCGGCGTCGGAGGCCTTGCGGATCGCGGTGCGGAGCGGGATTCGGCCGAGGAAGGGGATGTTCATCACGCCCGCCGCCGCCTCGGCGCCGCCGCTGCCGAACGGGTCGCTCTCCTCGCCGCAATGCGGGCAGCGATAGCCGGCCATGTTCTCGATCAGGCCGATCACCGCGACGTCCATCTTGCGGAACATGTCGATCGCCCGCGTCGCATCCATCAGAGAGAGATCCTGCGGAGTGGAGACGATGACCGCGCCGGCCGGCTTCCATTTCTGGATCAAAGTCATCTGGACGTCGCCGGTGCCGGGCGGCAGATCGACGATCATGAGCTCGCAATCGCCCCAATCGCCCTCCATCAGGCTGGTCAGCGCGCTCGCCGTCATCGGGCCCCGCCACGCCACCGCGGTGCCGGGCTCGATCAGCTGGCCGATCGAAAGCATGCGCACGCCGTAAGCGGGGACCGGCACGATCTGCTCGTCGGCGAGCTCGGGGCGGCTGGCATTGCCCATGATCCGGGGCTGGGAGGGGCCGTAAATGTCGGCGTCGACCAGGCCGACCTTCCGGCCCATCCGGCCGAGCGCCACGGCGACATTGGCGGCGACGGTCGACTTGCCGACGCCGCCCTTGCCGCTGCCGATCGCGACGATCGTGCGCCGGGCCTTCTCGGCGGTCATCGCGATCCTGGTGTCGGCGATGCCGGGCATCGCCACGGTCGCGGCGCGCACCCGCCGTTCCAGTCCGGCGCGCTGCTCGGCAGAGAGGCCGGTCGCGTCGAGCATGATCGTCGCGACGCCGTCCCTGATCCGCGCCATGGCGACGCGGCCCTCGAGGCCCTCGACCGCCGCCAGCGCCGCTTCCAGTTCCTCGCTCATCGCGTCGCCGATAGGCAAAGGATCGCGGCTTGGCACTGTTTTTCCGCAAGACCGGTTCCTATAAGAGGGCCATGAGATGGATTTTCGGGTGGGGCAGACGCCTCGGCGCGGTGTTGAGCGACAATCGGGGCGGCCCATGGGGGCCCGGCGGCGGCGACGATGGCGGCGGCGATGGCGGCGGCCCGCGCAGTCCGTGGGGCCCGCGCCGGCGCAAGCCCGGTCCGGCCGGCAATGGCGGGGCGAACCCGTTCGACGAATTCCTGAAGAAGAGCCGCGACCGCTTCGGCGGCCGCCTGCCCCGCGACGGGCGGCCCTATTGGCTCTACGGCCTGATCGCCTTCGTCGCGCTCTGGATCCTGTTCACCAGCGTCCACCGGATCGGCCCGCAGGAGCGCGGCGTGGTCACGACGGTCGGTTATTATACCCGCACCATGGGCCCCGGCATCGGCCTTTCCTGGCCCTCGCCCATCTCAAGCGTGACCAAGATGAACGTCGAGCAGATCCGCGAGATCAACATTCCGGGCCGCGACGGCGAGAATTTGATCCTCACCGGCGACCAGAATGTCATCGACCTGGCTTATTCTGTGCGCTGGAACATCAAGAACCCGGAGTTCCATCTGTTCCAGATCGCCAATCCGGAGGATACGATCCGTGAGGTCGCGGAGAGCGCGATGCGCGCCGCAGTCGCCCGAGTCAGCCTCGACGACGCGATCGGCGCCGGCCGCTCCGACATCGAGCAGGACGTCCAGCAGAATATGCAGCAATTGCTCGACGATTACCGGGCCGGCGTCCAGGTCCAGGGCGTCGCGATCACCCAGTCGGCGCCGCCCGAGGCGGTCAACGAGGCCTTCCTCGAAGTCTCGGCGGCGCAGCAGCGCGCGCAGAGCGCGATGAACAACGCCCGCTCCTATGCGCTCCAGCAGACCGCCCGCGCCCAGGGCGAGGCGACCGCTTTCGAGAAGGTCTATGCCGAATATCGCGCCGCTCCCGAAGTGACCCGGCGGCGCATGTATTACGAGACGATGGAGCGGATCCTCGCCCGGGTCGACACGACCATCGTCGAGGCGCCCGGAATCACCCCCTATCTGCCGCTGCCGGAAATCCAGCGCCGCCAGCTGCCTTCGGCCCAGCCGCAGCCGCAGCCCCAAGGAGGACAGGCGCGATGAACGTGACGCTCAGAAACCCGATCGTGCTCGGCATCGTCGCGATCCTGCTCCTGATCCTCGTCGCCAGCACCTTTTCGATCGTGCCGGAGACCAAGCAGGCGGTGATCGTCCGCTTCGGCGAGCCGCAGCGCATCCTCAACAGATACCGGCAGGGCGAGCTCTTCGGGCGCACCGGCGCCGGCCTCGCGGCGCGCATTCCGTTCCTCGAGCAGATCGTCTGGATCGACAAGCGAATCCAATCGATCGACATGGAGAACCAGCAGGTGCTCTCGACCGACCAGCTCCGGCTCCAGGTCGACGCCTTCGCCCGCTACCGGATCGTCGACCCGTTGCGGATGTATGTCGCGGCGGGCACCGAAGAGCGGGTCAGCGAGCAATTGCGGCCGATCCTCGGCTCGGCGCTGAGGAACGAGCTCGGCCGCCGGCCGTTCGCCGCCCTGCTCAGCCCCGAGCGCGGCCAGATGATGGACAATATCCAGAACGCGCTCAACCGGGTCGCCCTCCAATATGGAGCGCAGATCGTCGACGTGCGGATCAAGCGCGCCGATTTGCCCAACGGCACGCCGCTCGATTCCGCCTATCAGCGGATGCAGACGGCGCGCCAGCAGGAGGCGCGCTCGATCGAGGCGCAAGGCTTCAAGCAGGCGCAGATCATCCGCGCCGAGGCCGACGCCGAGGCCGCCGCGACCTATGCCGGCGCGTTCAACCAGGATCCGGAATTCTACGATTTCTACCGGGCGATGCAGTCCTACGAGGCGAGCTTCCTGAGCGCGCCCCAGGCCGGCGAGGCCCAGCGCGGGCGGACCAACATCATCCTTTCGCCCAACAACGAATATCTGCGGCAGTTCCGGGGCAATCGATGAGCGCAAGGCGCATCATTCAATCCCCGTTCAGCCTGCAATTATAGCGTGCCGGGCCGCCGGGCTCGCCGCGTAGGAATAGGAAGGATCGTCACAGTGCGTTACGTTTACGGAATCACCGGCGCCATTCTCCTCGGCGGCGCCGCCGCCACTTTGACCCTCAACCCGGCCGGGGCGCAGGTCGCTCAGAACGAGCCGGGCGCGGTCGCCGCGGTCGCGCCGGGCGGCGCGCCGATGAGCTTCGCCAACCTCGCCGAGCGGCTTCAGCCGGCCGTGGTCAACATCTCGACCAGGCAGAGCGTCCAGATCCAGCGCCGCCAGCTCCCGCCCGGCTTCGAGGAATTCTTCCGCCGCTTCGGCGGCGAGGCGCCGCAGGGCCAAGGCGAAGGCCCGGTCACCCAGCGCGGCGGCTCGCTCGGATCGGGCTTCATCATCTCGGCCGACGGCTATATCGTCACCAACAACCATGTCGTCGCCCCGGCCCGCGCCGACGCCGTCGTCGAGCAGATCACGGTGACGCTCACCGACCGAACCGAATATGAGGCCGAGGTGGTCGGCCGCGACGCCGCCTCCGATCTCGCCTTGCTCAAGATCACGCCGCGCCGGCCATTGCCCTTCGTCCGCTTCGCCGATTCGACGCGGGTCAGGGTCGGCGACTGGGTGGTCGCGATCGGCAATCCGTTCGGCCTCGGCGGCACGGTCACCGCCGGCATCGTCTCGGCGCTTCACCGCAATATCGGCGCCGGCCTCTACGACCGCTTCATCCAGACCGACGCCTCGATCAATTCGGGCAATTCCGGCGGGCCGATGTTCGATTTGAACGGCAACGTCGTCGGCATCGCCACCGCTCTGTTCTCGCCGACCGGCGGCAATGTCGGCATCGGCTTCGGCATCCCGGCCGAGCAGGCGCGGCCGGTGATCGAGGCGCTGCGCCGCGGCCAGCGCGTGCAGCGCGGCTATATCGGAGTCGCCATGCAGGACGTCGACGAGGGCGTCGCCGCGGCGCTCGGCATCGATCGCAACCGCGGCGTTCTGATCCGCTCGGTGACCCCGGGCGGCCCGGCCGACCGCGGCGGAGTCCGCCAGGGCGACGTCGTGATCAGCGTCGCCGGCCAGCCGGTCACGCCCGATCAGTCGCTCGCTTACCTGGTCGCTCAGCAGCCGGTCGGCGCGCGAATCCCGCTCGAGATCATCCGCCAGGGCCAGCGCCGCAACGTCAGCGTCGCGGTCGCCGAGCGGCCGAGCGAGGAGGAGCTGGCGCGCCTCGGCGGCGGCGACGAACAGACGCCGCCGGCCGCCGATCCGACCGGCAAGCCGACCGACGAGCAGTCGGCCGGCCAGCGCTCGACCCGGCAGAGCCTCGGCCTCTCGGTCCAGGCGCTGACCCCGGCGCTCGCCCGGCAGATGCAGATCGCCGGCGCCGCCCGCGGCCTGGTCGTCGCCAGCGTCGATCCGAACAGCGACGCCGGCCAGAAGGGCATCCAGGCCGGCGACGTGATCCTGTCGATCAACCAGACCGACACGCCGACCCCGGAGGCCGCGGCGGCGGCGGTCGAGGCGGCGCGGCGGGCGAACCGCAACACGGTGCTGCTCCAGATCCGCCGCGGCAACACGCCGCCCGCTTATGTGGGAGTCGAGCTGGCCAGGCGCTGATCGGGTGGCGACGATCACCGCCAACGGCGCCGCTCCGGGCGGGTCGATGCGCGAGCTGACGCTTCGCGCCGTCATCCTCGGCGGCGCCATCACCCTCGTCTTCACCGCCGCCAACGTCTATCTCGGCCTTCGCGTCGGCCTGACCTTCGCCACCTCGATCCCGGCCGCGGTGATCTCGATGGCAGTGCTCAGGATGTTCGCGGGCGGCACTATCCTCGAAAACAATATCGTCCAGACCGTCGCCTCGGCGGCGGGCACGCTGGCGGCGATCATCTTCGTTCTGCCGGGGCTGGTGATGATCGGCTGGTGGAGCGGCTTTCCCTATTGGATGACCGCTTCGGCGACCGCGGTCGGCGGGATATTGGGGGTGATGTTCTCGGTGCCGCTGCGCCGCGCGCTCGTCGTCGATACCCCTTTGCCCTATCCGGAAGGGGTGGCCGCGGCCGAAGTGCTGAAATGCGGCGCCGCCGAGGAAGGCGACGAGGAGAATCGCAAGGGGCTTCGGCTGATCATCGTCGGCGCTCTCGCCGCTGCCGCCTTCACCCTCGTCGCCAAGACCCGCCTGCTCGCCGAGGAAGCGGCTCATTATTTCAATGTCGGCTCCTCCGCGACGGGGATTTCGGGCGGCCTCTCCTTCGCCCTGATCGGCGCCGGCCATCTGGTCGGCCTCTCGGTCGGCATGGCGATGCTCGTCGGCCTCGTCGCCGGCTGGTACGTCTTGCTTCCGATCCTCACCGCCGGCGTGCCCGGCGCGGCCGAGGAGGTGGCGGGGCGCGTGTTCGGCTCCGACGTCCGCTTCTTCGGCGCCGGAGTGATCGGAGTCGCCGCGATCTGGACCCTGCTCAGGATCCTCGGCCCGATCGTCGGCGGCATCAGATCGGCGCTCGCCGCCTCGAAGCTGCGCGCCACCGGCGCCGGCGCCCTGCCGCTGGTCGAGCGCGACATCCCGATCGGCACCGTCGCTTTGGTCATCCTCGGCTCGCTGGTGCCGATCGCGATCCTGCTCTGGCTGTTCATCGCCGGCGGGCCGCTGGCCGCGGACGCGGTGCCGCTGATCGCCGGCACGCTCGTCTTCGTTCTGATCGCGGGCGTCGTGATCGCTTCGGTCTGCGGCTATATGGCGGGCCTGATCGGCGCCTCGAACAGCCCGATCTCGGGCATCGGCATCCTCGCCATCCTGTCCGCCTCGCTGCTGCTCGCTTTCTGGTATGGCGGCGCCGGCAGCGAGGCCGAGATCGCGGCGCTCGTCGCCTACGCCCTGTTCACGACCGGGATCGTGTTCGGCATCGCGACCATCTCGAACGACAATCTCCAGGACCTCAAGACCGGGCAATTGGTCGGCGCGACTCCCTGGCGCCAGCAGCTGGCGCTCGTCTACGGAGTCATCTTCGGCGCGATCGTCATCCCGCCGGTGATGGACATGCTCAACACCGCCTACGGCTTCGCCGGCGCGCCCGGAGCCGGGCCCGATGCGCTTCCGGCGCCGCAGGCCGCCCTGATCTCCGCTCTGGCGACCGGAGTGCTCGGCGGCGACCTCAACTGGCGGATGATCGGCATCGGCGCCGGCGTCGGCGTTCTCGTCGTCATCGTCGATGAGCTGCTCGGGCGGGCGAAATTGCTTCGCCTGCCGCCGCTCGCGGTCGGCATCGGCATCTATCTGCCGATGGCGGTGACTTTGCCGGTGATCGTCGGCGCGGTGCTCGGCAAGCTCTACGACCGCCGCGCCGAACGCGCGGTCTACCCGAAGTTCGCGAAGCGCATGGGCGTGCTGCTCGCGACCGGCCTGATCGTCGGCGACAGCCTGCTCAACGTCGCCTTCGCCGGAATCGTCGCCGCCACCGGCAGCCCGGCCGCGATCGCTTTGGCCGGCCCCGATTTCGCGCCCTGGGCGCTCGCCGCCGGCCTCGTCATCTTCGTCTTTCTGGTCGCCTGGCTCTACCGCTACACGGCCCGCTCCGCCGCCAGCCTCGACCCGGCCTAGGCCCGAATCGTCACCCCGGCGAAGGCCGGGGTCTGATGGTGCCCCGCCGGGACTTCTCGTCCTGGGATACCGGCCTTCGCCGGTATGACGAGGTGGGTGCAGCCTCGAAATAGAGGACAGTCCCTCTTTTTCGATGAGGCGCGCGGCGCGAAGGCGCGGAAAAAGGGGGGCTGTCCCCGTTTCCTTCTTGCTGCTCCGAAAAGACCTGGCAGCCGCCCGTTGACTCAGCGAGCGCCGCGGGCCGACATCGCGGCAGGAGGGCATCCTATGAACCCTGTGATCTTCGGCTTGATCGCCGGCCTCGTGTTCGGCGCCGTCGATGTGGCGCTGATGCTGCCGATGGAGTTCCCGGACAAGAAGACGGCGCTGCTCGCGGCCTTCTTCAGCCGGTTTGCGATCGGCTTCCTGATCCCGCTCGTCAGGATGCCGATCCCGTCATGGGCGGCGGGGGCTGTTGTCGGCGTGCTGATCAGCATCCCCGACGCGGTCATAACCAAGGCCTATGGACCGATCCTGGCAAGCGGCCTCATCGGCGGACTGCTGATCGGATGGGCGTCAGGTCGCTACGCGGGTTCCTGAGCCGAATATATTTGGTGCCCTGCCGGACAGCGCCTCGGTTAACGAGGGGCCGCTGTGGCGGCGAGGAGGGGGCCCATTTGTCGCAAGGGATAGAGGCCAAACAAATTCGGGAAGAGCCAGCCCTCAATCGTCACCCCGGCGAAGGCCGGGGTCTCGTGGCGCCCCGCCGAGACTTCTCGTCCCGGGATACCGGCCTTCGCCGGTATGACGGGTCGGAAGGTCAGCCTCGCCGCGCCTCCAGCCAGCGGCTGATCTCCGGCCGGCGCTGCTCGCGCACCCTTACCCGGTCGCGGATCGCGGCGATGGCGCGGTCGGCGGACCCTCGCGACTGCGGCGTCAGGTGGCGCTCGGCATAGTCGCCGAGCTTGGCGACCATCGCCGGGTCGGACGAGCCGGCGGCGAGGCCGGCGAGGTAGCGCGAGCGCGACGAGACGTCGACCAGCGCCTCGACCCGCTCGCGGTTCGCCAGCGCGAAATCGAAGGCGAGGTCGGGATGGGCCTCGGCCACCGACGAGATGAGCTGGCTGGCATTGGTCGCGCCGGGCTCGTCGGTCAAAGCGAGATCGAGCGCGGCCCTGGCCAGCGCCTCGTCGCGGACGAAGCCGAGCAATTGATAGAGCTGGCCCTTGACCAAAGGGTTGCGCTCGTCGCGCGCCATCGCGCGCAGCCGCTCCCAGGTCGCGGCGTCGGCATTGTAGGCGACGGCGCCGAGGATGGTTTCGCGCAACGGGCCGGCGGCAACCGACGGGTCGCCGGCGGCGAAGCGGCGGCGGGCCTCGCCGACCACGCCCGGATCGCTCATGTCGCCGAGCCTCTGGATCAGCGCCGCTCTCAGCACCGCGTGGTTGGGGGACTCGCCCGGCCGAGCGCTCCAGCCGAGCCGGCGCATCGCCGGGCCGAGCTTGTCGGCGGCGAGGCGGAGGATCGTCGCCTGACGCGCGGTGTCGCCCTCGTGCATTCGGTAGATCTCGATCAGGATCGAGGCGACCCGGAGCATGAGGCGGCTGTTGGCGTCGGCCGGCACCGCCTCGACGAGGTCGAGCGCGGCGGCGGGCGATTGATAGCCGGCGAGGCCCAGCTCCCAATTGTCGGCGAGCAGGCCGATCTGGTCGAGCGGGCGCAGCCGCGCGTAATATTCGGTGAGCCGGGCGAGCAAGGGCGGCGCGTAGAGCGTCCGGTAATAGCCGGCCTGGCCGTAATTGACGACGAGCGGGCCGCAGCCCGGCACCGCCGCCTGCGCGGCGCCGCCTTCGATCAGGGTGCGAAGCTCGCGGCCGCCGGCCGAGGCGATGACGGGTACGCGCCACGCCAGCGGCTGCGCGTCGGGATTGTCGCGGCTGAACTGGCCCTGGCGAAGCGCGACCCGAGTACGGCCGCCGACGCATGAAGCGCTCTCGACCCGGATCAGCGGCACGCCGGGCTGAAGGGTGAAATCGTGGGCGATGGCGGTGACCGGCACGGCGGCCGCCTGCTCGATCGCGCGCCAGAGGTCGTCGCTCCGCGTGTTGCCGAGCCGGTGGCGCTCGATGTAGCCGCGCACCCCGCGCCGCCACGCATCCTCGCCGACATAGTCTTCGAGCATGGTGATGACCGCTTCGCCCTTTTCGTAAGTGATCGAATCGAAGGCCTGGCTGATCTGCTCGACCGTGGTCAGGCGCTGGACGACCGGATGGGTGGTGCCGAGCGAATCGAGCTGGATCGCCGATTCGCGGCCGTCGACCCGGCCGAGCAACGGCTCCCATTCCGGATGGAGCGCGGCGGTGGCCTTGGTCCCCATCCACGAGGCGAAGCCCTCGTTGAGCCAGAGATCGTCCCACCAGGACATGGTGACGAGATTGCCGAACCATTGGTGGGCGATCTCGTGAGCGGCGACCTCGAAGATCGACTGGCGGCGCGCCTCGGTGGTGATCGAAGGATCGACGAGGAGGATCGATTCGAACGAGAAGATCGCGCCCCAATTCTCCATCGCGCCGAAGAACTGGCTCGAGCCCGGGCCGGCGATGTTGTCGAGCTTGGGGAGCGGATAGGGGGTGCCGAAATAATCGTTGTACCAGGGCAGGATCCGCGCCGAGCTGTCGAGCGCCCAGCGGCCCTGCGCGCCGGCGCCGCGGCGCATGACGACTCCGATCTCGGTCCCGGCCGCGCTGGTCGTGATCCGGTCGAGCTCGCCGACGGCGAGGAAGAGCAGGTAGCTCGACATGGCAGGGGTGGTGCGGAAGGTGATTATGGAGCGGCCGTCGGGACGCGCCTCGCGCCCCGCCTCGGGCATGTTGCTGACCGCCTGCTGGCCGGCGGGGATCGCGACTCGAAGGTCGTAGGGGGTGCGGAAATTGGGCTCGTCCCAGCCCGGGAAGAAGCGGCGCGCGTCGGGCGCCTCGAACTGGGTGAAGAGGGCGCGCTTGGCTCCCTCGTCGGTGGTGTAATCGAGCGCGAACAGGCCGGCGGCCTGGGTGTTGATCCTGCCCGAATAGTCGATCGCGAGGCGGTGGCGGCCGGGCGCGAGGCGGCTGGGGAAGCGCAACGTAGCGGTCTGGGCGTCGGCGTCGGTCGAAACCCGGGCCTCGGCGCCGCCGACGATCGCGGCGCGCTCGAAATCGAGCTCGGCGGCGTTGAGAATGATCGTATCGGTCGGCTCGATCACCTCGATGTCGATCAGCACCGACGCGGCGAAGCGCAGATTGGCGGCGTCGGGGACGGCGGAGATCGAATAATGAAGCGGGCGGACGTTGCGCGGCAGCTGGCTCGGCACTTCGGCTGCCGTCGGCGCGGCCGTTTGCGGCGCGCTTTGCGTCGTCGCGCAGCCGGCGAGCGCAAGCGACACGGCAAGGGCGACGGCGGAGACGAGGGCGAATCGGCGCATGGGCATGGCGATCCATCCTCTCGGGGTCAGTAGCCGAAGCCGGCGGCGCCGCGGTGGCGGCCGAGGACGTGGGCGCGAAGCTCGGCGGCGCTCCATAGCCGCTCGACCCCCGCTTCGGCCTGCTTGACCAGCTCGACGATCGCCGCGTTGACCGGCGCCTCGCGGCCGAGCGACGCCGCGAGCTTGACCACCTCGCCGTTGAGATAGTCGATCTCGGTCGGCCGGCCGGCGGCGAAATCGTCGGCCATCGAGCCGCGTGCGGCCGGGTCGATCTTCTGCACCTTGAGGAACAGGTTCTTGAAGATGAGGTCGGGCGAGCCGAGCACGTGCGGGAGCTGGCGCGGGCCGATCAGGCCGATCTTGGCCGGTTCGATGCCGACCAGGTCGAGCAGCTCCAGCGCCTCGACGATCGCCGCCGCGAACACCCGCCGATAGTCGCGCTGCTTTAGCTCCTCGAGGATGGTCAGCCCCGACAAAGCGTTGATCGCATTGTTCAGGTTGTAGAGCAATTTGCCCCAGGCGACGTCCTTCATGTGCGTCGGAAAGGCGCAGCCGCCCCGGCCGGTCGCCGATGCGCGCGGCGAGGTCGCGGGTGACCGGATCGTCCTCGGCGGTGAGATCGCCCCAGGTGGCGCGATGCCAGCGGCCGGGGCCGCGATGGACGACGTTGATAGGGCACCATGCCCTGGATGATCCGGTGCTTCGGCAGCAGCCGGCGCAGAGTCTCGGCATTGCTGACGCCGTTCTGGAAGCTGATCACCGCGCCGCCCTTGCGGGCGTGGCGGCCGATCTCCTTCGCCGCCGCCTCCGTGCCGGTGCTCTTGACGCAGAGCGCGACGATGTCCGCCTCGCCGAAGCGCCGTCTGGCGGGTGTCGAAGGCAATCCGGTCCGGCTCGAACCGCACGTTCCACCCGTCCGTGTCGCTGAGGACGAGGCCGTGCTCGGCGATCTCGTCCTTCACCCGCTCGCGGCCGAGGAAGGAGACGTCGAGCCCGGCGGCGAGCCAGGCGCCGCCGACATAGCAGCCGATCGAGCCGGCGCCGTGGACGACGATTGCGGGTCAGCCCCGCCCGCGGTAGGGCGGCACGCCCTGATCCGGAATCCACAGGTCGGCGGGCGGCGCGCCCGATTGCCAGAAGACGTCGATCGGAATGCCGCCGCGCGGATACCAATAGCCGCCGATCCTGCAGCCAGAGCGGCTTCATCTCTTCGGCGAGGCGCTCTGCGATGCCGACGGTGACGTCCTCGTGGAAGCCGGCGTGATTGCGGAAGGAGGAGAGGAACAGCTTGAGCGACTTCGATTCGACGATGGTCTCGCCGGGCGCATAATCGATGACGAGATGGGCGAAATCGGGCTGGCCGGTGACCGGGCAGAGCGAGGTGAATTCGGGCGCGGCGAAGCGGACCAGATAGAGCGCGCCCGGGCCGCGGATTCGGCACATAATCGAGCACCGCCTCCTCGGGCGAAGCCGGGAGCGTGCTGGCGCGGCCGAGATGGGTCGGGTCCATCGCCGCTCTCTAGCCGCTCGTCCGACTTGGCGCTAGGAGGCGCCATGGTGATGGATCCGCCGACGCCGCAGCGAGGGCCGGGCATTTTCGGCTCGTGGATGGGCTTCGTGCTCGCCGCCGCCGCCGCGGTGGTCGCGCTCTGGTTCCTGCAGAAGATCGTCGGCGCGATCCTGCTGCTGTTCTTCGCCCTGGTGGTTGGGATCGCCCTGTCGGCGCCGGTCGCCTGGTTCGTGCGCCGCGGCCTGTCGCGCCGTTGGGCGGGTGTGCTGACGCTGATCCTGTTCTTCGCCGCGATCGGCCTGGTCGGCTGGCTGGTCATTCCGCAGCTCGCCGGGCAGATCGTGCTGCTCGTCAACCAGCTGCCCGACTTCCTCGCCCGAATCGACCGCCAGTTCGTCTCCCTGCTTGAACGCTATCCGGACCTGCAAGACGTCTTCGCCGGCGACGGCGGCGCCAGCGCCGCGGTGGTGCCGGACACCGACGTGCTGCTGAGGGGGCTGAGCGGCTTCTCGCTGTCGCTGCTCGGCGGGCTGGCGCTGACGATCATCTTCTTCTCGACGGTCGCCTATGTCGTGCTCGATCCGCGGCCGATCCTCAAAGCCTATCTCGGCAGCCTGCCGCGCGCCTACGTCCCCGCCGGCATGCGCGCCTATCGCCGCGCCGCTCGGGCGGTGATCGGCTGGACCAAGGCGAGCCTCGTCATCGGCGCGATCCAGGCGGTCGCGGCGTTCACCTTCCTCAGCATCATGGAGGTGCCGGGTGCCCTGGTCTGGGCGGCGCTCGCCTTCTTCGCCGACTTCATCCCGCGCATCGGCGGCTATGTCATGGCCTTCCCGCCGGTCGTGCTGTCGCTGAGCCTCGGGCCGATGACGGCGGTCTGGGTTGCGCTTTTCTACCTCGCCAGCACCGAGATATTGGGCAGCGTGGTGGCGCCGAAGATCCGCGGCGCGACGATGCAGCTCCATCCGGTGCTGCTGATCTTCTTCACCCTCGCCTTCGCGCTCGCCTTCGGCCTGCTCGGCGCGATCGTGGCGACGCCGGCGGCGGCCTTCTTTTCCGCCTTCTACAGCGAATTCTACCTGAAGCGGCCGCTGCGCCGCGACGAGCGAGCCTAGTCCATGCGTCCTCTGCTGTTGCTGCTTGCCCCTTTTCTGTTCGCCGCCGCTCCCGCCGCCGACCGGGAGGCGACGTGGTGGGGGCATGTCGAGACGCTGGCCGCCGACGATATGGAGGGGCGCGCGGCGGGCAGCGACGGGCATCGCCGCGCGGCGGACTATGTCGCCGAGCGGCTCGCCCGCTATGGGCTGGAGCCGGCCGGAGAGAATGGGACCTATTTCCAGGCGGTGACGCTGGAGGAGCGCCGGATCCTGGCCGAGGGCACTCGTGCCACGCTCGGCGGCGCGGCGCTCGCCTTTCCCGGCGACATCTATTTCCGAGTGACGGGCGGGCCGCCGCCGGACCTGGTGGACGCCGAGCTCGTCTTCATCGGCTACGGCCTGCATCTGCCGGATGCGGGGCATGACGATTTCGCCGGAATGGACTTGCGCGGCAGGATCGCGGTCGTCATCGCGGGCGGGCCGGCTTCGCTGCCGGGCGCGCTCAAATCGCATGCCCGGGCCGAGCGGGCGCGCCAGCTCGCGGCCCGCGGCGCGGTCGGCCTGATCCAGCTCGACACGCCGCGGCAGAGCGAGCAGCCCTGGGCAAGCCAATCCCGCCTCGCCGCGACGCCGGGCATGTATCCGGCCGATCCGGCGCTGCGCCGGGTGCGAACGCCGTTCCTCAACGCCTTCTTCAACCATGCGGCGGCCGAGCGGCTGTTCGCGGAGTCGGAGCACAGCTTCGGCGAAATTGCCGCGGCCGCCGACGCCTCGCGGCCGGTGCCGGGCTTCGCGCTGCGGCCGCGGCTGACCGCGACCGTGGCGAGCGAAAGCCGGCCGGTCGCGACGCGCAACGTCGTCGCTCGGCTGCCGGGGCGCGACCGGCGCCTCGCCGCCGAGCATGTCGTGCTCACCGCTCATCTCGACGGGCTCGGCATCGGCGCCCCGGTCGCCGGCGATTCGATCTACAACGGCGCGCTCGACAATGCCGCCGGCGTCGCGGCCCTGCTCGACATCGCAGCGCAGCTTCGGCAGCGCCAGCGCGCGCGGCCGCGGCGCTCGCTGCTGTTCGTCTTCGTCACCGCCGAGGAGCGCGGCCTGCTCGGCGCGCGCTGGTTCGCGCAGCGGCCGACCGTGCCGAGCGCCTCGATCGTCGCCGATCTGAATTACGACATGGCGCTGCCGCTCTTCCCGCTGACTGCGTCACCGTGCTCGGCGCGGAGGAAAGCAGCCTCGGCGCGGACGCCCGCGCGGTCGGCGCGGCGATGGGCCTGCCGCTCGTCCCGGACGCCTTCCCCGACCGCAACTCCTTCATCCGCTCGGACCAATATGCGTTCATCGAGGCCGGCATCCCAGCGGTCGCCTTCAAGTTCGGCTTCGCCGCCGGCACGCCCGAAGCGGAGACCGAGCGCGCCTGGCGGGCGACCCACTATCACGCCCCTTCCGACGACGGCAGCCAGCCCATGTTCCGCGCCGACGAGATTCGGCTGCACGACTTCATTGCCGCACTGGCGCTGCGCGTCGCCGATGAAGAGGCGCGGCCGCGCTGGAACGAAGACAGCTTCTTCCGCCGCTTCGCGCGCAATTGAGGGGGGATGGAATGGGGGTAAGCCGGCTGATCGTCCTTCCGCTGCTGGCCGCGAGCGCGGCACTCGGTCAGCCGACCGCGCCGCCTTTGCTGCCGCCGGCGCAGGGGGAGGCGATCGCCGCCGAGGTGTCCGGGCCGCGGGCGATGGCGACGGTGCGCGTCCTTTCGGAGCCACCACCGGATGCGCGGCTCCGACGGCTATCGCGCCGCCGCCGAAGCGATCCGCGACCGGCTGCGCGAATACGGCCTCGAGGAGGTCGAGATCATCTCGCTCCCCGCCGACGGCACGATCTTCTACGGCACCCAGCGCTCGCGCCCGGGCTGGAACGCGCGCTCGGCCGACTTGTGGGAGGGCGCGGCAGCGCATCGCCTCCTGGGCCGAGCAGCCGATCAGCCTCGCCCAGGACAGCGTCTCGGGACGCGCCGAGGCCGAGCTGGTCGACATCGGCGCCGGCACGAGCGAGGCCGATTATCAGGGCAGGGAGGTGCGCGGCCGACTCGTCCTCACCTCCTCGCAGCCGGGTGCGGTCCAGGATCTCGCCGTCGGACGGCTTCGGCGCCGCCGGCATCGTCTCCTGGGCGCAGAACCAGCGCACCGCCTGGTGGGGCGAGGATGAGAGCCTGGTCCGCTGGGGCCATCTCGAGACTTTCTCCGAGCACCCGACCTTCGCCTTCATGGTCTCGCCGGCGCGGGCGCGCGGCTGGCAGGAGCGGCTGCGGCGCGGCGAGACGGTGCGGCTGCGCGCCGAGGTCGACGCCGGGCAGAGCCCCGAGCGCCTATCTGATCCCGACCGCGATCATCCCGGGCCGGCGGCGCGACCGGGAGATCGTCTATTCCTGCCATCTCGACCATCCCAATCCCGGCGCCAACGACAATGCATCGGGCTGCGCCGGCATCCTCGAAGTGGCGCGCACGCTCGAGCCGCCTGATCCGCAGCGGCGCGCTGCCGCGGCCCGAGCGGACGATCCGCTTCATCTGGCCGGCCGAGATCGAGGGCACGATCGCCCTGCTCAACGCCCGGCCCGAATTTGCGCGACGGACGCTGGCGACGATCCATCTCGACATGATCGGCGGCAATAGCGAGATCACCAAATCGGTGCTGCGCGTCCACGGCTCGCCGCCGAGCCTGCCGAGCTTCGTCTCCGACGATCGGCTTCGCCTTCGCCCGCTTCGTCAACGCGCAATCCCTGCTCTTCGCCGATACCGGCGCGCGCCGATTTCCCGCTGGTCGAGCCCGACGGCGACCGGCGCGCGCTTCAGGCCGAAATCGGCGGCTTCAACGCAGGGCAGCGACCATCAGGTCTGGGCGGAAGGGAGCTGGCGGATCCCGGTCATCTACATCGCCGACTGGCCCGACCGCTATATCCACACCCAGCGCGACCTGCCCGGCAATCTCGATCCGACCAAGATGCGCCGCGCCATCTTCATCGCCGCCGGCGCGGGCTGGCACCTGGCTTCGGCCGCCTCGTTCGAGGCCGCAGCGGAACCTGTCGCCGCCGCGGATCGCGCCGTGCCGACCGGACCGGTCTACCGCCGAATCCGCCGCGAAGGGCCGATGAACGGCTTCGGCTACAGCTGGTATGACGACCGCCTCGCCCGCGCCGGACTGACTCGGCCGCGGCTGCTGTCGCGCGAGGCGGGGCCGGGGCCGAGCTTCGGCTACGAAGCGCTGAACCTGGTCGACGGCCGGCGAAGCGTCGGCGAGATCAGGGACGAGCTTGCGGCGACCGTGGGGCCGGCGCCGCTCGAGGAAGTGGGCGAATATCTTGACACGCTGGCCCGGCTCGGCGTGATCGAAGTCGTGCAAAGGGACGATCGATGATCAAACGCAAACACCTGCTTCTCGCCGCCGCTCTTGCCTGCGGCGGCGGCGCGCTCGCCCAGCCAGCGCAGAGCCCCGCCCCTCCGGCGGGGCCGCCGGCCGATCGCGAGCCAATCGTCTCGGTGACCCGCCACAGCGGCGTCTTCGGCGGCCAGCGCATCGCCTATAGCGCGACCGCCGGCGAGACCTTCCTGCGCGCCGAGGACGGCACGGCGCGCGCGGCGATCTTCTCGGTCGCCTATGTGCGCGAGCCGCGCGACCCGAACCGGCCGGTCACCTTCCTGTTCAACGGCGGCCCGGGCTCGGGCTCGGTCTGGCTGCACATGGGCGCGTTCGGGCCGCGCCGGGTCGCAATCCCCTCCGACGGCACCGACGACGGCGCGCCGCCTTTCCCGATCGTCGACAATCCCGACAGCCTGCTCGACGTCACCGACATCGTCTTCATCGACCCGGTCGGCACCGGCTTCAGCCATGCGCTCGGGCAGACGCCGCCGGCCGATTTCTACGGCGTCACCAAGGACGCGCAGTCGATCGCCCAGTTCATCCGCCTCTGGCTCAACGAGAACGGGCGCTGGAACTCGCCCAAATATCTCGGCGGCGAGAGCTACGGCACGACGCGCAGCGCGGCGGTGCTCAACCAGCTCGAAGGCGCCTATAACGACGTCGCCCTGAACGGAGTCATCCTGATCTCGACGGTGCTCGATTTCGGAGCCGGCGCGGACACGCCCGGCAACGAGATGACCCATATCCTCAACCTGCCGTCGATGGCCGCGACCGCGCTCTATCACGGCAAGGCGCAGGCGCCGTCGGTCGAGGCATTCGTCGAAGAGGCACGGCGCTGGGCGACCGGCCCCTATGCCCATGCGCTTCTTCAGGGCAGCGCGCTCGGCGCTGAGGAGCGGGCGGCGGTGCGGCGCGAGCTCGCCCGCTTCACCGGCCTTTCCGAAGCCTATCTCGAGCAGGCCGACCTTCGAGTCACGCCGTCGCGCTTCTACAAGGAATTGCTTCGCGACCGCGGCCTCACCATCGGCCGCCTCGACGCGCGTTACACCGGCCGCGACTATGACAATGCCGGCGAGGAGCCGGACAACGATCCAAGCTTCTTCGGCATCGACGCCGGCTATACCGCCGCGGTCAACCAGCATCTGCGCGAGACTTTGGGCTTCCGCAGCGACCGCTCCTACGTCACGATCGGCAGCGTCGGGCCGTGGGACTGGCGATTGGGCGGCGGCCGCGACAACGACGTCTACATGAACGTCGCGCCCTATATCGGCCGCGCGCTCAGGGAGAATAGCGGCCTCAGGATCTTCGTCGGCCAGGGCTATTACGATTTCGCGACGCCCTTCTTCGCCGCCGAATATGCGCTGTCGCGGACCGGCATCCCGCGCGAACGCATCCACTACGAATATTACGGATCGGGCCACATGATGTACGTGCGCGACGACGACCGCACCAAGCTGAGCCGGGACGTGCGCGCCTTCATTCGCGGGAGATAAACCCACCTCGGAGTCATCCCGGCGAAAGCCGGGACCCATGAACACCGTAGTCGGTGGGCGCGCGAAAACGTCCGTGCGTCATCCGCTGATGCCTCGGTTCATGGGTCCCGGCGTTCGCCGGGATGACTTATGGGGTCTCGCGCGGCTATGACGCTCAGCCATGCTCCTCTTCCTCATCGCCTATCTCGGTGGGGTGCTGACCATCCTCAGCCCCTGCATCCTGCCGGTTCTCCCGTTCGTGTTCGCTCGGGCGAACCGGTCGTTCCTGCGGAGCTCGCTGCCGCTGCTGATCGGAATGGCGGCGACCTTCGCCGGGGTGGCGACCTTGGCGGCGGTGGGCGGCGGCTGGGCGGTTCAGGCCAACCAGGCCGGGCGGTGGGCGGCGATGGTCCTGCTCGCCTTCTTCGGCCTGACCTTGCTTCTGCCCAGGCTCGCCGACCGGGCGATGCAGCCCCTGGTGCGATTGGGCGCTCGGCTGTCGAGCAAGGCCGACCAGGGACAGGAGCGGATCGGCTCCTCGCTGCTGCTCGGAGTCGCCACCGGCCTCCTCTGGGCGCCCTGCGCCGGGCCGATCCTCGGCCTGATCCTGACCGGGGCGGCGCTCAACGGCGCGAGCGTCGCGACCTCGGTGTTGTTGCTCGCCTACGCGCTCGGTGCGGCGAGCTCGCTGGCGCTGGCCTTGCTCGTCGGCGGCCGGCTGTTCGCGGCGATGAAGCGCTCGCTCGGGGCGGGCGAGTGGGTCAGGCGCGGGCTCGGCCTGCTGGTGCTGGCGGGGGTCGGCGCGATCGCGCTCGGGCTCGACACCACCTATCTGGCGCGGCTCTCGTCGGCGCAGACCGAGGCGATCGAGCACGGCCTGGCGCGCCGGCTCGGAATGGACATGCCCGGCACGACCGAGACTTCCGAGGGGCCGGGGGGGCGGCTGAACCTGCCGGTCGAGGGCCGGCTGCCGCCGCTCGACGGCATCACCGACTGGCTCAACTCGCCGCCGCTGACCCGCGAAAGCCTCCGTGGCAAGGTCGTGCTGATCGATTTCTGGACCTATAGCTGCATCAACTGCCTGCGCTCGATCCCCTACGTCCGCGCCTGGGACGAACGCTATCGGGGCGACGGGCTGGTCGTGATCGGAGTCCACGCGCCCGAATTCGCGTTCGAGCGCGACCTCGGCAACGTCCGCGGCGCGGTCGCCGATCTCGGCATCCTTTATCCGGTCGCGGTCGACAATGCTTATGCGCTGTGGCGGGCGTTCGACAACCGCTTCTGGCCCGCTCATTACTTCATCGATCACCTCGGCCGGGTCCGCTACCACCATTTCGGCGAGGGCAATTACGAGCAATCGGAGCGGGTGATCCGGCAGCTGCTCGCGGAAGCGGGCCGGGCACCGTCCGGCGCCGCGGCGCGGGTCGCGGTCGAGGGCGTCGGGGCGCAGGCGGCGCGCGACACTTTGCGCTCGCCGGAAACCTATCTCGGCTATGGGCGGGCGGCGAATTTCGTCTCGCCGGGCGGCATGGTCCGCGACCGGCCCAGTGAATATCTGGCCGGGCGGATGGCGCTCAACCAATGGTCGCTGACCGGAAATTGGACGATGCGGCGGCAGCATAGCCGGCTCAACCGCGCCGGCGGCAGGATCGCAATCCGTTTCCACGCCCGCGACCTCCACCTCGTCATGGGCAGCGGCAGCGGCCGGCCGGCGCGCTTCCGGGTCACGATCGACGGCCGGCCGCCGGGCCAAGCGGGCGGGCTCGACGTCGACTCGCGCGGCGAGGGCCGGATCGCGGGCCAGCGGCTCTATCAGCTGGTCCGGCAGCGCGGCGAGGTGTCTGAGCGGCTGTTCGAGATCGAGTATCTCGATCCCGGCGTCGAGGCCTTCGCCTTCACCTTCGGCTGAGGGCGGGGTAGAGACGGTCAATTGCCTGGACCATCGTCCGTTCGGCCCCGGACTTGATTGGGGCTGTCGAAGCCCTCCCCTTTCTTTCGGAAGAGAAGGAGGGCCCTTCGACAAGCTCAGGGCGAACGGTCTGGGATTGGACGGAGAGCGCCGTGGACTCGCTGGTTTCGACGGAGTGGCTGGAGGCCGAGCTCGGCGCGCCGGACCTGCGCGTGATCGATTTCGACCCTGTTCCTGCCCGCCATGGGCCGCGACGCCGCCGCCGAACATGAGGCGGAGCATATTCCGGGCGCGGTCTTTTTCGACATAAAAGAGATCGCCGACCTCGACGATCCGCTGCCGCACATGCTGCCGCCCGAGCACAAGTTCGCCAGCCGGATGCAGTCATTGGGGCTCGGCGACGGCAATCGCTTCGTCGTCTACGACAACAGCCCGCTGCACACCGCGGCTCGGGCCTGGTGGATGCTCAAGCAATACGGCGCCCATTATGTCGCCTTGCTCGACGGGGGCTTGCAGAAGTGGAAGGCGGAGGGGCGGCCGCTCGCGGCTGGGCGCGAGGCCCACCGCCACGGCCATTTCACCGCTTTCCGCGACGACAAGGCGGTGGCGGACAAGGCCGAGGTGCTGGCGCTGGTCGGCGCCGGGGGCCATGAGATCGTCGACGCGCGCGCCGCCGAGCGCTTCGCCGGCGCCGAGGCCGAGCCTCGCGCCGGGCTCGCCGCGGGCCATATCCCGGGCTCGCGCAGCGCGCCGCAGGGCGACTTCTTCAACCCCGACAACAGCTGGAAGCGCGGCGACGCGCTGCGCGCCGTGTTCGATGCGGCGGGGGTGGATCTCGCCAAGCCGATGGTGACGACCTGCGGCTCGGGGGTGACCGCCTGCGTCCCGCTGTTCGGCGCTCACCTGCTCGGCAAGGAGGATGTGCGGGTCTATGACGGCAGCTGGTCCGAATGGGGCGCCGATCCAGCGACCCCGAAGGCGCGGGGCGCGGTCGAGTGAGCCGGCGCCACAAGCCCGAGACCCGGCTCGTCGAAGCCGGGCGGCGCAAGGAATGGACTGGAGGGATCGTCAACCCGGCGGTCTGGCGCGCCTCGACCATCCTGTTCGACAGCGTCGCCGAGATGGCGGCGGCCAATCCGCCGGAGCAGGGTACGCTCCACTACGGCCGCAACGGCACGCCGACGATCTGGGCCTTGTGCGAGGCGCTGACCGAGCTCGAGCCGGGCGCGGCGATGACCCGGCTCTATCCGTCCGGGTCGGGAGCGGTGGCCGGGGCGCTGCTGTCGGTGCTGGCGGCGGGCGACGAATTGCTGATGGTCGACAGCGCCTACGGGCCGACCCGGGCGCTGTGCGACGGCGTGCTCAGCCGGTTCGGAGTCACCACGCGCTATTACGACCCGCTGGTCGGCGGCGGCATCGCCGCGCTGATCGGCGACAGGACCCGAGCGGTCTTCATGGAAAGCCCGGGCACGCACAGCTTCGAGGTGCAGGACGTGCCCGCGATCTGCGCCGCGGCGAAGGCGAAGGGCCTCGTCACCCTGCTCGACAACACCTGGGCGACGCCGCTCTTCTTCCAAAGCGCGGCGGCCGGCGTCGATCTGTCGATCCTCGCCTGCACCAAATATATCGGCGGCCATGCCGATCTCATGCTCGGCTCGGTGACCGCGACAGAGGCGGTGGCGGACCGGCTGGAGCGGACCCGGCGCGTGCTCGGCCAGACCGCCGGGCCCGACGATGCCTGGCTCGCGCTGAGGGGCCTGCGAACGCTCGACGTGCGGCTGAGGCGGCACGAGGAGAATGGGCTCAAGGTCGCGAATTGGCTCAAGGCGCAGCCGCGGGTCGTGCGCGTGCTCCATCCCGCTTTGCCCGATTGCCCTGGGCACGAATATTGGCGGCGCGACTTCGCCGGCGCGACCGGGCTGTTCTCGTTCGTGCTCGACGGCGACGATAAGGCGCGGACCCGGCTGATCGACGGGCTCGCTTTGTTCGGCATCGGCTATAGCTGGGGCGGCTATGAGAGCCTCGTCGTCCCCGCCGATCCGGCCCGCACCGCGACCAGGGCGGAATATGGCGGGCCGCTGGTCCGGCTTCACGTCGGGCTGGAAAGCCCCGACGATCTGATCGCCGATCTCGAAGCCGGGCTGGCGCGGCTATGACGTCGCTCGCCGCGACTCTCGGCCTCGCGCTGCCGGCGCTGCCCGAGACCGCGGTCCTCGCCGCGGCCGCGGCGACGGTCGCCGGCCTCGGCGCTCTGGCCTGGCTCGGCGGGCGCTATCTCGGCCCCCGCCTCGCCGATCTCTGGGAGCGGAAGGTCGGCACGCGAGGCGAAGGCATCCGCCCACGGATCTGCGCGATGCTCCGCTATCTGGTGCTGGCGCTGGGGATGGCGGTGGCGCTCGCCGTCTATTCCTGGCCGCCGCTCGCGGTGTGGCTGCTCGGCGTCGCCGGCGCCGGCGCCGCTTCGCTGCTGGTCAAGGCGATCGTGCGCGGCCTCGGCCTGTCGCGCTGGATCGCCTGGCTGCTCGCCGCGGCGACCTTCGCCGCCCTGCTCGCCAAGGCGGTCGGCGGGCTGGCGCCGCTGACCGCGGCGCTCGATTCGGCCGGGTTCACGCTCGGCAGCCGCCGCTTCACCCTGCTCGCTCTGGTCCAGATCGTGATCGGCCTGCTCGCGCTCTACGCCCTGGTGCGCTTCGCGATCCGAATCGCCAGCCAGTCGATCAAGCGCAACCGGGGCTTCGACCCCACCCAGCAATTGCTCGCCCAGAAGCTCGCGGCGCTCGCCATCATCGCCATCGCCTTCTTCATCGGCATCGACCTTGCGGGGATCGACCTGACGGCGCTGGCGGTGTTCTCCGGGGCGCTCGGGCTCGCGGTCGGCTTCGGCCTGCAGAAGACGTTCGGCAATCTGATCGCCGGGATCATCCTGTTGATGGACCGGTCGATCAAGCCCGGCGACGTGATCTCGGTCGGGGAGAGCTTCGGCTCGGTCAACAAGATCGGTGTGCGCGCCGTCTCGATCGTCACCCGCGACGGCAAGGAATATCTGATCCCCAACGAGCTCCTGATGACCCAGGAGGTGGTCAACTGGTCCTATTCGACCCGCGACGTCAGGATCAGCATCCCGGTCAGCATCGCTTATGATTGCGACGTCAAGCTTGCCCAGAAGCTGATGATCGAGGCGGCCAACGCGTCGCCGCGCGTGCTCGACAGCCCGCAGCCCGCGGTCTGGATGACCGCGTTCGGCGAAAATGCGCTCGACCACGAGATCCGAGTCTGGATCCTCGATCCCGAGGCCGGCATCGGCAGCGTCCGCTCGGAGATACTCGGCCGGCTGCGGGAGCTGTTCGCGGAGAACGGGATCGAGGTGCCTTTCCCGCAGCGCGACGTGCGGGTCAGGGAATGGCCAAAGGGCGAGGCTCTCCCCAATAATAGTCATCCCGGCGAAAGCCGGGACCCATGAACACCGCCGCAAGAAGTGCGCGACGGTGCACGTTCCTGCCTTCGAGCTCTTCGGTTCATAGGCCCCGGCTTTCGCCGGGGTGACTCAGTGGGGACGGAGAATCGCCGCCAGCTCGCCGAGCGCGGCGTCGAGCCGGCAGGCGAGGCGTTCGGCCGCGGCGCGCGACGGCGCGCCGCCGGCGAGCAGCGCCTCGACCCCGGCGGCGGCCCAGAGCGCGATCTCGGCGGCGAGCGCCTCGAACCGGCGCTGGGCGATCGGCAAAGCGCGCGCATAGGCGATGCTGATCCGCGCCGCCTCGTCGAGCCGGCCGTCATCGTCGGCCGCGGCCGGACGCCCGGCGACCCGCTCGACCAGCCGCAGCGCCTCGCGCAACTGGGCGAGCTGGCGGCCGGGGTCGGCGCCGGGTGGCGGGGCGGCAGGAGGCGCCTGATGGGTCATGGCGCGTCAAGCTAGCGAAGCGGCGCTAACGAAGCGCTAACGCCATTGCGCGGCAAACGCTGCTGGGGCAGGCCGAAGCGATGTCGAGGTCCGTCGCCTTCGCCACCTTGTTGATCGCCGCCGCCCCGGTCGCGGCGCAAGAGGCTCCCGCCGAGGAGCCGCCGATCGAGGAAGGCGATCCGCTCGGCGCGACGAGCGGGTTCGAGATAAGCGCCGAAATCAATCTGATGTCCGATTACCGCTTCCGCGGCGTCTCGCGCTCCGGCGAGGATCCGGCGGCGCAAGCGGGGCCGACGGCTCGGCACGGCAGCGGTTTCCATGCCGGCGCCCGCGCCACCAGCTTAAGCGGGCGCGACGGCTTCCGTCGCCGCGATCCGGCCTTCCGCGATTTCGGCGACGTCCAGCTCGATCTCTATGCCGGCTACGGCCGCGACCTCGGCGGCGGCTTCGAGGCCGATGCGGGTGTCATGTACTACCTCTTCGCCGGCGGCGACGGCGACACCGACCATGTCGAGCCCTATGCCTCGCTCTCCTACCTGATCGGGCCGGTCTACGCGACCGCGGGCGCCAAATATGCGCCGGCGCAGGCGGGTACGGGCGATCACGACATGCTCTATCTGTTCAGCCAGGTCGACCTCACCGTGCCGTTCAGGCCGTGGAGCTTCAGCGTCCAGGCCGGGCGCCAGGACTGGGGGCGCTATGGCAGCTACTGGACCTGGTCGCTGGGCGGCGACTATCACGTCCAGATCGAGGGGATACCCAATACCGAGGTCGGCCTGCGCTACGTCGATACGAGCCTGCCGTCGGCCGCCGGGCAGGACGGGACCGTGCTGCTGACGGTGCGGATCGGGTTCTGACCCGGTCTGAGGGAGCGGCCGCGTCCGCTCGCAACCCCTTGCGGCCTTGACCGGATGTCCGCTTTGCGCCCATTCTTGCGCTACTCCGTCGGTTGGCGCTTCGCCCCGCAACGCCCCCGCTGATGCTGTGCCGAATACTGTGACGGCTTAGCTCAGTCGACCTTGGATTCGCCGAGTGCGTCGCAGGCTGCGCGGGCCACCTTGACGATGGTGGGGTCGGTCGACACCGTAGGATCGCCACTTTGTTCGGCTAGCTTCTCCAGTACCAGAAGCAGCTGGTCGTTTCGATTCCGCTCGAAATAGCCATGCACCAGCTTGGCGCTCTCGACCACGATCACGCAGACCTGCACCGTCAGGCCGGCCAGGGCGATCATTTCCGCCGCTACGAGATGCCCCGAGGCGGCATTGCCTTGGGCGATGCGTACGGCTTCGGTGGCGACTTCCTCACCTTGCCCCTCGGGCGCGATCGCACGCGCGGTCCGATCGGCCAGTTCCTCAACGGTCATGATGCAATCCCCCTCAACTCTTCCGGGAACCTACGGGAGGCCGTGCGCGGCAACAAGCGGGGAACGGCGTGACCAATCGGGCGCGCTAGACGAAGAGCTGAATGCAGCCGCCTTCAACGACCGCCAACTCTAGGCCGAGCGTGTCGATCACTTGGCGATAAGCCTCCGCGAAGGCATGTTCGACACGGATACCGGCGGTGAGACCCTCTAGGAACGGATCGAGGAACAGCGCCGCGGCGCGAGGGGTGATCGGCCAGAGCGCACTGATCACATGGGTAAAGCCGTTCTGCTTCAGCGCATACACAAGTCCGGCCGGCTCCCATGCTCCGACCTGTTCGCTGGCTTGGGTCCGTCCGGCCCAACAGGACAGGATGACCGCCACGCGGACCGTTCCTGAAGGAGTGCCGGGCGTTTGCGCCAGTGTCTCCGCGGTCAGGGCTTGCCCCAATGAAAAAAGCAGCCGAGGCGTCGTATCGTCGGCGCCGTGCAGACCGTGCCCGACAAAGGCGAGCACCGACGCTTGCGTCACGGCTTGTCGAAACCCGGCCGCCGTCGCGCGAAGTCCTCGGTGCACTGTGGCACGTGCGGCCCAGTTGCTGTCCAGCGCGGTAAGCTGGGGCAAGTCCCCGAGAGGGTCGAGAAATATTGTGATCGGCGCCGCGTCCGCCTTTGGCGCGAGGTGCGCGAGCAGGGCAGACTTGCGCGAGAAGGCAGCAGCAACCGGAGGGCAGCGGTCGGTGCCGCCCATCAACTCCGGCCACGCGGCGCCCAGGAACGACCAAGGGTAGCCGTGGAGGTACAGGCTGGGCGAGACGAGATTCAGTGCCTCGCCATTCGGCGCTGCCTCGGGATTTGTGTTCAGGAGTTGTGCGGACGCGACCCATCGCGCCAGCGCCGACATGCAGATCATCGGTGTGTCGAGCGACAGATCGTCGTTTTCAGGATCGGGCGCTTCTGTCCTTCCCTGGAAAACGCGCTGCAGCGCGTTCGAAAGGCGATAGGGTTCGTGCCAGGACAGTTGATTAAGCTGAATGGGCTGATCGCCCGAAGCCGTCGCCGCGACCCAGCAGCCCAGATATTCACCGACGCCTTGCAGCAGCGAGAGCTGCGTATAATGAATTGCAGGCGCCGAGGCCGCGTCTATGAGCATCGGCGCTTTTTCGCCGGAGGCCTCTTCAAGACGGTCGGTCAGCAGGCGCGCGCGCACCATCTCGATGGTGTCGAAGATCTTCTCGCAAAGCGCGGGATCCGGCCTGCCCACTTGGCGCAGTCGGCTTCGATTGAGGCGCTCGGCCTCGGCGCCGATTAGGTCCTGAATCGCCTCCCGGTGCTCCTTGGTCTCATCGGCCTGCCGGATGCGGAACCCTTGCCACAGGTTGTTCTCGTAGGTCAGCTTTGCCAAACCGATCTGGCCGGTGAACTCCAGTAGTCTGCCTAGGCGAGACCGATTGCGGAAGCTCTCCAGCGGTGAAATGCGCATCGGCACCGAGAAGAATTTCGTCGGCCCGAGCAGGTCGGCGAGCATTTCGATTCCCCATCTGGCGAACTTCTCCCGAACCAAATCCGGCAGGCCGGGTCGGTGCAGCGCCACCTGTTCGCACGCTGCAGAAAATCCAATCCGCACAGCCGCGGGCCATGCGCCGACCGACTCCCCGTGCTCGAGGACGACTCGCTCGTGTTCCTGCGTCAACCATTGCTGACAGTCATGTTCCGCGGCCCATTTCCATAGCAGGTTCGTGCCGATCTCCTGGCGGGCGGGGAAATGGGGTGTGCCACGCATCTCATCGATCCAGTCGAGGAAGGGATGGCGCTGGATATGCTCTTCGACGACGGTAAGGATGTCGCCGCTCGCTTGAGCGCGTCGGATCACCACGATCGGCGCAGCAAAGGAGGAATTGTCGGCGCAGAGGCGCCGCCACGCGACTTCTTCGTACGGGATTTGACTTTCTACCTCGACGACGGCGTCGATCGGTGGTTCGCCCGCGTTCGGATCATAGTTCAGCGGCCTGATGACAATGCCCGCACGACCTAGCTTCACTCCGTCCAGATTTTCCACCAGCACGATGGTCGCGCGAGTAATCTGCGGGGTTCCGGTCTCTTGGGCACGGTCTTGGGAAACGCGGCCCAATTGAATCTCGCGCGGGAGATGTCCCGCGCCCATCGCGTCGTCAAACTCCGGCATTGCCATCAGGGCGGCGATCACCTCGGAATCCTGAAGCGTTTCGGCGACCGAGTAGGCCATGGAGATCCCCGTTTGGACGCCGTCGGGACGCTCGATCTCCCTCCACAAGGGAATCGCCGTCAGGAAATGATCCAGCGCCTCGCAAAGATCACCGCGCTCGACGCGCGCACGGCCGGCCTGTTCGTGCGCTGCCGCCCTGAGCATCTTGCCATGGCCGTCAAGCGACGTTCGGGTATCGTCGAAGAGCTGCGCCGCCATGTGAACGTAGGGCAAGGCCTCCTCATCACGCCGGTTCTGCACACGCAGCAACAGCGCACCGAAGCAGAGCAGGATCTCCACGTCCATGCGGGTCACCCGATCGAGGTCGATGTGACGCACCCAATATTCCGCGAGATCAAGCGCGAAAGCCGGATTGCGCGACACGCTTGCGAGACGCGTCAGGTACAGCCACTTCCCGCGTAGCTCCCGATAGGCATCCATATCGTCCAGCGTGACGCTGCTCAGATCGGGCAGGCCGTCGAGCGCCTCGAAATAAGCGTCGCTGAGATCGTGTTGGGCGCGCGGGTCCTCCTCGATGCGTAGCCGAGCGTTCTCCCCAAAATTCTCCACGAAGTTTGTGCAGAGGGGTCGAAGGTCGCGCTGCTCCTCGCCGCTCGGGGTGAAGGCGAGCAGGCCAGAGCGCAGCGTTTCCCAGCCGGCTTTAGACTGTTCGTAATAGGTCGCGTAGTAGGCGATATCGACCGTTAGGTTGATATCGCCTTCGTGCTTCTCGATGCCTTGCTCGTGCCGGAGAAAAGCTTGGTCGGCGTCCTGCCCAAACTGCTCCAGCAACGCCTGGACACGTTTCTTTGGCCCAAGGCGCAGTCTCTCCCTGCGCCACCGCGCGGCGCGCTGCTCATTCGCCATACTCTCAGGGGGAATCTGCAGCGCTTCTTCGAGCCGCTCGATCGTTCGCACGTCTTGCGTCGGCAGATCGGACAGCACCCCGTGGCGGGCCAGCTCTGCGCGCATCAGCACATCTATTTGGGTACGAAGGCGATTCAGCTCCGGGATTGTCATGGAGTTTCCAGCGACGAACAACTGCCGCTGATGTTCGGGCGAGTGGATTAGGATTGCGGCTTGGAAGGAACAGTGCGCGTCGCACGTCTCGCAGGTCACCATGTTGACCTTGCCTTGGACGGCCAGGGCCAGCTCCTCGGGGTCCCATGGGCCGAACAGGTTGCGAAACGGGAAATCCGGCAGACGATGGCCACAGGAATGGCATTGGTGGAAGCGGAAGATACGCTCGACTGCCGCCGGCATGTGCCAGTCGCTCGGCAGCGCCGCCTTGCTGAAGCTCATGAGTCCTCTCCCGCCCAGCATCAGAGCCAAGTCGGCAGGGAACCGCAAGTCTGAGTCGCAGATCGCGGCTGCTTATCGCGATCATCACACCCGGAAGGCGCCATACCGCTTCCGGCCAACAGTCGACGTTGTGGAAGGCTAGGTTCTGAACTCATAAAGCTTGCGGATTGTGGGTGCTGTTGATTCAAGGCTCTGGAAGGGAGCTTTGGTGATGGCGCGATATGATTTGAGCGAGGCGGAGTGGCGGTTGATCGCGCCGTTGCTTCCGAACAAGCCGCGCGGGGTTGCGCGGGTTGACGACCGGCGAGTGATCAACGGCATCTTCTATGTGCTGCGGACAGGCTCGCCGTGGCGGGACCTGCCGAGCCGTTATGGTCCGCCGACGACGGTCTACAACCGCTATAATCGCTGGGCGAAGGGGGGTGTGTGGCTCAGGGTGTTCGAGGCGCTGGCGGCGGGATCGCCGGGATCGCTGCACCTGATCGACAGCTCGATCATCCGCGCCCATCAGCATGCGGCCGGTGGTAAAAAGGGGGTCCGGATAACGCCATCGGCCGTTCTCGTGGCGGACTGAGCACCAAGATCAACGCACTGGTCGACCAGGACGGCCTGCCCTTGAGGATCGTGCTCTCGGCCGGCCAGGCATCGGACAAGGCCGCCGTCGAAGCACTGATCGAGGGCCTTCCGCCCGCCCGGGCGCTGGTCGCCGATCGCGGTTACGACGCGCAGGCCGTTATCGATCTCGTCGCTGCCCGAGGCGGCCGCGCCCACATCCCGACCCAGCGGGACCGCAAAGTGCAGCGCTCGATCGATCCAAAACTCTACCGACAGCGCAACCTCGTCGAGCGCTTCTTCTGCAAGCTCAAACACTTCCGCCGCGTCGCCACCCGATTCGACAAGCTCGCGAGAAACTACCTCGCCGCCGTCCTCCTCGCCTCAACCAGACTCTGGCTCAGAGCTTATGAGTCCACGACCTAGCCCGATGGCAGGTTTCACCCATCCTGTCGTTCCGGTCGTGCTAGGCGCTATAAGGAAAACCGTGACAGCCACGATTTAATGGAAAAACGTGGCTGTCACTATTTTCCGGGGTTATTGCGGGACGGTGACGGAGGCTTCCTGGCCGTCGCCCTGGGGGAGCTGGAGGATGGTCTGGGCGAGAGTGCCGCGGCTGACCACGGCGGTCTGCGGGTCGCCGGCGACCGAGCGGGCGCCCAAGGCGGCGCGATCGGCGTTGAGCGACTGGAGCAGGCTGGTTTCGACCGCGCTGCGCGGCTGCGGGCCGCCGAAAATGGCCTGCAGCGCCTGGCCGCGCGGATCGGTGCCGCTCGCGTCGGCCTCGCCCGGGCGGGGCGGGGTCAAGGCGAAGTCGGGCGGGACGACCAGCGGCGCGTTGCGCCCGACCGCGAACTCGTCGGGACGGTCGCGGTTGAACGGGCCGCCGCCGCCGCAGGCGGAGAGCAGCAGCGCGGCCGAGCCGGCCAGGGCGAGGGAGGCGGTACGCATGGTCAGACTTCCTTCTTCTTCGCCTTGCCATCGCGCATCAGGAGCGCTCGGACAAGCAAAAGCAGCACGCCGATGGTAATCGCCGCGTCGCCGACATTGAAGACCAAAAACGGCCGCCACGCCCCGAAATGGAGGTCGGCGAAGTCGACGACATAGCCGAAGCGGACCCGATCGACGATGTTGCCGAGCGCGCCGCCGAGGATGAGGGCGAGGGCCGCCGAATCGTCGCGCCTCTTCTCGCGCCACAGCCAGACCGCGATGAAGGTCGCGATCGCCGCGGTCATCGCGACCAGCAGCCAGCGGCCGACGGCGCTTCCGGCCGAGAGCAGGCCGAGCGACACTCCGGTATTTTCGACCCAGCGCAGATCGAAGAAGGAGAAGATCTCGATCTCGCGGCGGAAGCGGAGGTCGAGCGGATAGGTGACCACCCATTTGGTCGCCTGATCGAAGGCGAAGATCAGGAAAGCGAGGGTGAGCGAGGCGGTTCGGTTGCGCTTGAGGCGCAACGCGTCGGGCAGCGGCGCGCGGGCGCGGGAGGCTTCAGCCATTCACGACATCCTCGCAGCGCGCGCACAAGGCCCCATCCCCGGCGACCTCGGGCAGATGCCGCCAGCAGCGGCCGCATTTCAGATATTCGGTCCGAGTCACCTCGATCCCCTCATTCTCGCCGGGAGCCACTTCGGACACGATGTAGATTTCGGCAAGATCGGCCAAGTCCTCATCGGTGAGGTCGAGTTCCAGATCGGGATAGAGGATTTTCGCCTCGAGGCTGGAGCCGATCACCTTCTCGCGCCTGAGCGGCTCGATGCTCTCGGTGACTCGCTCGCGGGTCGAGCGGATCAGGTCCCATTTCGCGCCGAGCGCCTCGTCCGCCCAGGCGGCGTCGATCGCGGGCCATTCGAGCAGGTGGACCGAGCCGCAGTCCGGATAGCGGGTCTGCCAGACCTCCTCGCAAGTGAAGCAGAGGACCGGGCTCAGCCAGCGCACCAGCGCCTGGAAGACGGTGTCGAGCACGGTCCGGTAGGCGCGGCGCTTAAGCGAGGACGGCGCGTCGCAATAGAGGCTGTCCTTGCGGATGTCGAAGAAGAAGGCCGAGAGATCGTCATTGGCGAAGGCCATGAGCAGCCGTGCGTAGCGGTTGAACTCATAATCCCCGGCGGCCTGCTTGAGCTCGGCGTCCAGTGTCGCCAGCCGGTGGAGAATCCAGCGCTCCAGCTCGGGCATCTCGGCGGCGGGCACCTTCTCGTCGTCGCCGAAGCCGTCGAGCGCGCCGAGCAGGTAGCGGAAGCTGTTCCTGAGCTTGCGATAGGCGTCGGTGGTGGTGGCGAGCACCTCCCTGCCGATCCTGACGTCCTCGAAATAGTCGGTCGAGGCGACCCAGAGGCGAAGGATGTCGGCGCCGTTGTCGCGGATGACGGCGAGCGGATCGACGACGTTGCCGACCGATTTGGCCATCTTCTTGCCCTGGCCGTCGAGCGCGAAGCCGTGGGTCAGCACGCCTTTGAAGGGCGCCCGGCCGCGGGTGCCGCAGCTTTCGAGCAAAGAGGATTGGAACCAGCCGCGATGCTGGTCCGAGCCTTCGAGATAGAGGTCGGCGCGCACCCCCTCGCCGTAGCGCGCCTCGATCACATAAGCGTGGGTCGAGCCCGAATCGAACCAGACGTCGAGGATGTCGGTCTGCGGCTCATAATCCTCGAGCCGGTAGCCGTTGCCGAGCAGGGCCTGGTGGTCGGCCGCGAACCAGGCGTCGGCGCCGCCTTCGTGGAAGGCGCGGATGATTCGCGAGTTGACCGCGGCGTCCTTCAGATAGTCGCCGGTCCTGCGGTCGACGTAGAGCGCGATCGGCACGCCCCAGGCGCGCTGGCGGCTGATCACCCAGTCCGGGCGGCCCTCGACCATGGCGCGGATCCGGTTCTTCGATTTTTCGGGGACCCAGCGGGTGTCGTCGATCGCGGCGAGGGCGGTCTGTCTGAGCGTGTCTCCACTTCCCCTCCCGGGCTCGCTCTGCGAGCCCACCTCCGCGCTGCGACCTGCCCCCGGCAGGTCGCTGTTCGCGCTCCGGTCCATCGGGATGAACCATTGCGGGGTGCAGCGGTAGATGACCTTGGCCTTGGAGCGCCACGAATGCGGGTAGCTGTGCTGGAAATCGGCGCTGGCGGCGAGCAGCGCGCCGGCGTCGCGCAGGCCCGAGCAGATCGGGCCGTCGGGCGCGTTGAACTTGGTGTTGATCACGCTGCCGAGGCCGCCCAGCCATTCCCAATCCGGCCGGTAGAAGCCGGCGTCGTCGACCGCGAAGACGGGATCGATGCCCGCCGCCTTGCAGACCAGGAAATCCTCCACGCCATGATCGGGCGCCATATGGACGAGGCCGGTGCCGGCCTCGGTGGTGACGTGGTCGGCCGGCAGGAACGGGCGCGGGCGGGCGAAGAAGGCGCCGAGCGCGTGCATCGGGTGGCGGGCGATGGTGCCGGCGAGGTCGGAGCCCTTCAGCTTCACCCCGTCATTCCCGCGAAAGCGGGAATCCAGCTTTTCCGTTTGTCCGGAAGAAGAAGCGGGATTCCCGCTTTCGCGGGAATGACGGGAGAGGGTTTGACCGGCGAGCGCTTCAGCGATCAGCAGGCGCCTGCCTCCGGCTTCGACCAGGAGGTAGTCCACATCCGGCCCGTAAGCGATCCCCTGGTTGACCGGGATCGTCCAGGGCGTCGTCGTCCACACCACCGCGTGGGCGCCGACCAGCTCGGGGATCGGGCTTTCGACGATCTCGAAGGCGACGTCGATCTGGGTCGAGACCACGTCCTCATACTCGACCTCGGCCTCGGCGAGCGCGGTCTTCTCGACCGGCGACCACATCACCGGCTTGGCGCCGCGGTAGAGCTGGCCGCTTTCGGCGAACTTCAAGAGCTCCTCGACGATCTTGGCCTCGGCCTCGTACTTCATGGTGAGATAGGGATCGTCCCACTCGCCCATCACGCCGAGGCGCTGGAACTGGTCGGACTGGATGGCGACCCATTTTTCGGCATAGGCGCGGCATTCGGCGCGGAACTGGGCGGTCGGCACCTCGTCCTTGTCGAGCTTCTTCTTGCGATATTGCTCCTCGACCTTCCATTCGATCGGCAGGCCGTGGCAGTCCCAGCCGGGGATGTAGGGCGCATCGAGGCCGAGCAGCGAGCGCGAGCGGACGACGATGTCCTTGAGGATCTTGTTCATCGCGTGGCCCATGTGGAGATCGCCATTGGCGTAGGGCGGGCCGTCGTGGAGGATGAAGCGCTCGCGCCCGGCGCGGGCGGTGCGGAGCTGCTGATAGAGCTTTTCCTCGGCCCAGCGGGCGAGGATGGCCGGCTCCTTGCTCGCGAGCCCGGCCTTCATCGGGAAGTCCGTCTTCGGCAGGAAGACGGTCGAGCGGTAATCGGGTCTGTCGGACATCGGCGCGGGGCTTAGCGGGGAAGGGGGTCGATGGAAACACCTCCGTCATGCTGAACTTGATTCAGCATCCATGAACACGGCCTGCGAAGCATCTCCGACACGGTGTTCATGGGTCCCGGATCAAGTCCGGGATGACGATTGGAGGATATTGCGCGCCTCCTCGGCGTCGGCGGCGATCCGCGCCTTGAGCGAGTCCAGGTCCTCGAACTCCGCCTCGTCGCGGATGAAGGAGATGAGCTCGACCTCCAGGGTCTGATCGTAAAGATCTTCGTCGAAATCGAAGAACCAGGGCTCGAGCAGCTCCCTGGGCGGATCGAACATCGGCCTTGTGCCGAGATTGGCGACTCCGTCCAGGACTCGCCCCCCGGCGAGCCGGCCGCGCACCGCATAGACTCCGAAGCGCGGGCGGAGGTACGGGCCGAGCGCGATGTTGGCGGTGGGATAGCCCAGTTCGCGGCCTCTCTTGTCGCCATGCTCGACGACGCCCTCGATCGCGAACGGGCGGGTCAGGAGGCGCGCTGCGGTCTCGCAATCGCCGGCCTCGAGCGCGTCGCGGACCCGGGACGAGGAGACCGCATCGCCGTCCTCGGCGACCGGCGCGACCGCGTCGACCGACAGCCGGTTGGCCTGGCCGAGCAGCTTCAGCACCTCGACATTGCCGCCGCGCCCCTTGCCGAAGGTGAAATCCTCGCCGGTCACCACGCCTGCCGCGCCGATCCGGCTGACCAGATAATCGGTGACGAAATCGGGCGCGGTCACTTGGGCGAGCTCGGCCCCGAAATGGAAGACGAGCATCGCGTCGGCGCCGGCCTCGGCGAACAGCCGCTCGCGCTGGTTGAGGCTGGTCAGGCGGAAGGGCGGCGTGTCGGGCCTGAAGAAGCGGACCGGATGAGGGTCGAAGGTCGCGACCAGCACCGGCCGCCCTTCGGCGCGGGCGCGGCCGACGGCGCGGCCCACCACCGTCTGGTGGCCCTTGTGGAAGCCGTCGAAATTGCCGAGCGCGACGATGCCGCCGCGTAACGCATCCGGAACCGCCGAGCCCCCGTCCAGGCGCTGCATGGGGCTGCTATAGGAAGCGGGCGGCCCGATGCCTAGCGCGAAGCCCGTTCGAGCCTGACGAAGCTGTGGCCGTCATGGTCCTCGCGCGCCGCCTCGCGCCAGCGGGCCGGATCGAAGGGCGCAAGGACGGTGTCGCCGGCGGGCGCGCCATGGACCTCGGTCAGCTCGACCGCGCCGGCGCCGGGCTCGAACAAGGCGAAGATCTCGGCGCCGCCGATCACCGAGACTTGAGCGTCGCCGGCCAGAGCGAGCGCCTCGTCGGCGGACCGGGCGGTTTCGACCCCCGCGGCGGACCAGGCGGGGTCGCGGGTCAGCACGATATGGCGGCGGCCGGGGAGGAGCCCGGGCAGGCTCTCGAAGGTCCGGCGGCCCATGATCAGGACCGAGCCCATGGTGAGCCGCTTGAAGCGCTTCAGGTCGTCGGAGATGTGCCAGGGCAGCCCCCCGTCTTTGCCGATCACGCCATTTTCGGCGCGGGCGACGACCAGGGTTATAGGGGTCATATCTCTTTCGTCACCCAAGCGAAGGCTGGGGTCCATTCCGAGTCAGCATGGATGCCAGCCTTCGCTGGCATGACGGGGAGGGTCGCGGCGGGCAGGGTCAAACCGCCACCTCGGCCTTGATGTGGGGGTGGGGGTCGTAGCCGGAAATCTCGAAATCCTCGAAAGCGTAGCCGCCGATGTCGGCGGGGCGGCGGAGCAGGGTGAGCTTCGGCAGCGGGCGGGGGTCGCGGCTCAATTGCTCGCGGGCCTGGTCGAGATGGTTGGAATAGAGGTGGCAGTCGCCGCCGGTCCAGACGAAGTCGCCGGGCTCGAGGCCGCATTGCTGGGCGAGCATGTGGGTCAGGAGGGCGTAGCTGGCGATGTTGAACGGGACTCCGAGAAAGGCGTCGGCGCTGCGCTGGTAGAGTTGGAGGCTGAGGCGGCCGTTCGCGACATAGGTCTGGAAGAGGAGATGGCAGGGCGGCAGCGCCATTTTGCCGATGTCGCCGGGATTCCAGGCGCTGACGATCTGGCGGCGCGAGCCGGGGTCGCGCCTGATCAGCGCGATCAGTTCGGCGATCTGGTCGATCTCGCGCCCGCCCTCCGCCTGCCAGCGCCGCCACTGCTTGCCGTAGACCGGGCCGAGATCGCCGCCCTCGTCGGCCCATTCGTCCCAGATGCTGACCCTGTTCTCCTGGAGCCAGCGGACGTTGGTGTCGCCGCGCAGGAACCAGAGCAATTCGATCAGGATCGAGCGCAGATGGAGCTTCTTGGTGGTGAGCAGTGGGAAGCCCTTCGAGAGATCGAAGCGCATCTGGTGGCCGAACAGCGACAGCGTGCCGACTCCGGTCCGGTCGTGCTGCTCGACGCCCTCGTCGAGGATGCGCCGGAGAAGGTCGAGATAGGCCTGCATCGCACGAGCTTATGGCGGCCCGGACCGGCAGGCGCCACCCGATTCCTCCGAAACGGATGCCGAAACGGACTGTGTTTCGGACCCCATTTCGGTGCAATATGGCAAAAGCGCCCGATGCTCATCGGCACCGCCCGCGCCGCGGCCGACCTGCTCGCCCCGGTCTTCGCCGACACCGAGGAGGAGCGGCTCGCGGTGCTCCATCTCGACGCGGAGCAGCGGCTGATCGCGCTCGACCAATGGCCGGCGGGCGACCGGCACGGAGTCGATCTGCCGATGCGCGAGATTTTCACCGCGGCGCTGAAGTGCGACGCCTTCGGGCTGGTGATCGCGCACAACCATCCGAGCGGCGACCCGCAGCCGAGCGCGGCCGACATCGAGGCGACCCGGCGGCTCGCCCGGGCCGCGGCCGCGCTCGACATCCGCCTGCACGATCACCTGATCTTCGCCGGCGGCGAATGCCTCAGCTTCCGGGAGCTGGCGCTGCTTTAAAATCCTCCCCTCGTTTTCGAGGGGAGGGGGACCATGCGAAGCATGGTGGAGGGGCTTTTTAAGCCAGAAGAAGCCCCTCCACCAGCCTACGGCTGGTCCCCCTCCCCTGCAAATGCAGGGGAGGATTTGATTCAGGGGTTGCAGACCGGGATGTCGCTCGGCTCGGGGCGGGCGCCGCGCGCCTCGAACTGGGCGAAATAGGATTCGCTGTCGGGCAGCCGATCGAAGCGGGTGAGCGCATAGCCGACCGCGCTGAACTCGCAGACCAGCAAGGGCAGCGGCGTGCCGTGCCGCGCGGTCGGCCGGTTGGCGTCGACGACGATCACCCGGCCGTCGCTCTTGAGCGCGGCGCGAAGGTTCCAGAGGAACTCGGCCGGCTTGGCGATCTCATGGTACATGTGGATCATGAAGATTCGGTCGAACGAGCCGGGCGGCAGCTGCGGATCGTTGGGCAAGCCCAGCTTGATCGCGACATTGTCGAGCCGCTCGCGCTGGACTCGCCGGGCGAGGGCGTTGATCGTCGCCGGGACGATGTCCTCGGCGAGGACCCGGCCCTTGGGCCCGACCATCGGCGACAGGCGCACCGTGTAATAGCCCTCGCCGGCGCCGATGTCGGCGACCGACATCAGCGGCCGGACCTCGGCGAGGCGGGTCACCGTCTCGAACTCGCCGACGCTGTCGCGGGCGTCCTCGTTCAGATAGCGCGAGGAGACGATCGGAGCGACCGGCCGGTGCGGCTCGGGAAAAAGCGACGCCTTCTCCTGCTCGCGGCAGCCGGCTGCGGCCAGCGCGAGCAGCGCGAGGAGGACGGCTCTAATCGACATCTTCCACGTCGACCTTCTCGCCGGTGACTCGCTGCGACAAGGCCGCGGCCATGAAGCGGTCGAGATCGCCGTCGAGCACGTCCGAGGGCGCGGTCGAGGTAATTCCGGTCCTGAGGTCCTTCACCAGCTGATAGGGCTGGAGCACGTAGGAGCGGATCTGGTGGCCCCAGCCGATGTCGGTCTTGCTGGCCGCGGTGGCGTTGGCCTCCGCCTCGCGCTTCTGCAGCTCGGCCTCGTAAAGCTTCGCCTTGAGCTGGTTCATCGCCTCGGCGCGGTTCTTGTGCTGCGAGCGCTGGTTCTGGCACTGGACGACGATGCCGGTCGGCAAATGGGTGATCCGAACCGCCGAATCGGTGGTGTTGATATGCTGGCCGCCGGCGCCCGAGGCGCGATAGGTGTCGATCCTCAATTCGCTCTCGTTGATCTCGATGTCGATATTCTCGTCGACCACCGGATAAACCCAGACGCTCGAGAAGCTGGTGTGGCGCCGCGCGTTCGAATCATAGGGGCTGATCCGCACCAGCCGGTGAACGCCGCTTTCGGTCTTGGCATAGCCATAGGCATTCTCGCCCTTGACCATCAAAGTCGCCGATTTGATCCCGGCCTGCTCGCCGGCATGATGGTCGATCAGCTCGACCTTGTAGCCGCGCCGCTCGGCCCAGCGGGTGTACATGCGCTGAAGCATCTCCGCCCAATCCTGGCTCTCGGTGCCGCCGGCGCCGGCATTGACCTCGATATAGGTGTCGTTGGCGTCGGCCTCGCCGGCGAGCAAGGCGGCGACCTTGTCCTTCTCGGTGCGCTCGGCGAGCTCGGCGAGAGCGCCGACGGCGTCGTCGACCATGCCGTCATCGCCTTCGATCTCGGCCATCTCCATCAGCTCGGCGGTGTCGGCGAGCTCCTTCTCGATCGTTCGGGTGGCGCCGATCGCCTCGTCGAGGCGGCGACGCTCGCGCATCACCACCTGCGCTGCCTTGGGGTCGTCCCAGAGCGTCGGGTCCTCGACCCTGGCGTTCAGCTCGTCGAGCCGCTTCAGCGCGCGATCCCAGTCGAGGAAGCGGCGAAGAAGATCGAGGGCCGACCGGATCTGGTCGATGGAGGCTTGCGCTTCGGCGCGCATCTGGAAACTCCGTCTTACACGTCATGCCAGCGGAATTGACCTGGCACGTCACGCCCCCCGGGCGTGACTGCGAAGTGCGGGGCACTTCGCACCATGTCAATGGCATCCATGCTGACTCTGCTTGGACCCCAGCCTTCGCTGGGGTGACGAACTACCGGCCGGCCTAATAGATGCCGCCCTCTTTTTGCAAGAAGTCGCTGTCGCGCCGGTCGGTGCTCTGCACGGTCCGGCGCACCTGACGCTGCGCGTTGGGATCGATCTGCTCGCGGCCGGTGGTCCGCCGCGGCTCGCTTTCCGGCTTGAACGCTTCCCAGATCACCGCCGCGCGCGGGTCGCCGCCGGGCCAGGCGCCGAAGGCGCGATGGCCCGAGCGCCGGTCGATCGCGACCATTCGGATGCCCGTTGGCGCCCGGAAGGGGAGGACCGGCATGCCTTCGAACGCCTCGCGGGCGAACTGGCGGAAGATCGGCGCCGCGACGGTGCCGCCCTGGGCGTAGCCGCCGAGGCTGCGCGGCTGATCGAAGCCGATATAGACTCCGGCGACGATGTCGGCCGAGCCGCCGATGAACCAGACGTTGGTCGGGCCGGTCGAGGTGCCGGTCTTGCCGAACAAGGGCCGGCCGAGATCGCGCAAGATGGTCGCGGTGCCGCGCTGGACGACTCCTTCGAGCATGTGGACGACCTGATAGGCGGTCATCGGATCGACGATCTGGCGGGTGCGCAGGGGCGGGCGCGGCATCGGCCGGCCGTCCCAATCGGGCCCGTTGCAGCCTTCGCAGGGCCGGGTGTCGGCGCGCCAGATGACTCGGCCGCGGCGGTCCTGGATATAATCGATCAGGCTCGGGGTCAGCGCCCGGCCCTGATTGGCGAACATCGCGAAGGCGTTGGTGATCTTGAGCACCGTCGTGTCGCCGGCGCCAAGCGAGATGGCGAGATAGTTGCGATAGTCGCCGACGCCCATCTGGCGGGCCATCCGGGTGACCCGGTCCATGCCGACCTGATTGGCGGCGCGAACCGTCATCAGGTTGCGCGACTGTTCGAGGCCCCAGCGCATCGTCTGCGGGCCGGCGCCGGCGCTGCCGCCGAAATTGCGGAAGCATTTCTGGGACGGCGTGCCCTGATTGGCGCAGAACGGGCCGTCGATGATGATCGAGGCCGGGGTCATGCCGTTATCGAGCGCGGCGGCATAGACGATCGGCTTGAAGGTCGAGCCGGGCTGGCGCATCGCCTGGGTGGCGCGGTTGAAATCGGCGCCGCGCACGTCGAAGCCCCCCTGCATGGCGAGGATTCGCCCGGTCGCGACCTCCTCGACGACCATGCCGCCGGAGACTTCCGGGATCGAGCGAAGCGCCCAGAGGCCGCCGCTCTCGCCCTCGCGCTCGACCGCGACGATCGCGCCCGGGCGGAGAGAGTCGAACGCCGATCCGCCGGTGCCGCGCCGCGGCATCGAGGCCAGCGAGGCGGGCAGGGTGCCGGTGCTGCCGTCGGCGAAGCCGAGCCTGGCCTCGCCGCCCTCCTTCGCAAGCACCGCCGCCGCCCGCCAGTCCGGATAGCCGGGGCCGAACTGGGCCGCGGCGAGCTGGCCGCGCCAGTCGCCCGCGACGTCGACGCTGAGGCCGGGATCGCGCCAGCCGCGGCCGCGCTCGTAGCGGGTGAGCCCGTCGCGAAGCGCCGTCTCGGCGGCGCGCTGCATCGCCGGATTGTAGGAGGTTCGCACCCACAGGCCGCCGGCATAGACGCTGTTCGGGCCGTTCGCCTGGGTCGCGCCGAAGCGCCCGATCAGGTTGCGGCGCACCTCCTCCATGAAATAGCCGCCGACATTGCGGCTGATCTCGCCGCCGCCGCGCACCGTGCCGAGCGGCTCGCGCGCCGCCGCCTCGCGCTGAGCGGCGGTGATGAAGCCGTTGCGCGCCATCTCGCCGAGCACCCAGTTGCGCCGGGCGATCGCGGCCGGGGCGCGGCGCACCGGATCGTAATTGCTCGGCGCCTTGGGCAGCACGGCGAGATAGGCCGCTTCGGCGATACTGAGGTCCTGGACGTCCTTGTTGAAATAGGCGCGCGACGCGGCCTGGACGCCATAGGCGTTCCGGCCGAGGAAGATCTGGTTGAGGTAGAGTTCGAGGATCTGCTCCTTCTCGAGCACCGATTCGATTCGGCGGGCGAGAAAGAGCTCGCGGATCTTGCGGGTGTAGGTGACCTCGTTGGTCAGGAGCAGGTTCTTGGCGACCTGCTGGGTGATTGTCGAGGCTCCGACCGGGCGGCCGGAGCTGGTCAGGTTGGTGAACAGGGCGCTGACGATGCCCGGGATGTCGATGCCGGGATGGCTGAAGAAGGTCCGGTCCTCGGCGGCGAGGAAGGCGTGGATCAGGTGCGGCGGGAATTCGTCATAGGTGAGCTGGACTCGCCGCTCGCGGGCGAAGCTCTGCACCGGCGCGCCGTCTATGTCGCGGACATAGGTGGGCAGCACCGGCTCGTAATTGAGCAGCGATTCGGCGGAGGGGAGGTTGCGGGCGAAGATCAGCCAGAGGATCGCATAAGCGACGAAGGGCAAGGCGAGCAGGATCGCCAGCCATCTCACCCAGCGCCGCCGCCAGGCGCCGCGCAGCGCGGCGCCGGCCCGGCTCATGGGGCCGGTATGACGGCGAAGGGTGATCCGCCCGGCGGCTTGATCGGCACTCATCGGCGGCGGTCTAGCTCATGGCGCGGGAGAGGTGAAGGCACTGTTCCTCGAGCGCCGCCGCGCCGGCGCCGGGGCGGCGAAAACAGGGGCCGTCCCCTACCCCGGCGGGCTGGCGCCGATCACCGCTATGCCTTGCGCGCCGCCTCGACCAAAGCGCGGATCATCCAGCGGCGGACTGCGCCGGCCTCGTCGTCGGGAAGGCCGAGCACGTCCTTGAAGGCGAGCATCGATTCGGTGCCGATCACCAAAGCGAGCGCCTTGACCAGCCGGTCGTGGACCCAGGGCGAGAGCATGGCGCGGGCCGGGGCGAGCGCGGCCTCGATCAAGGGCGTGCGCCGGTTCTGGCGGACCGGCACGCCGGCGCCGCCGAGCCCCTGCTGAAGGCTGTGGACCAGCATCGCGCGGAGCGCCGGTTCGTTGGCGCGGACCATGTCGGCGACCGCGGCGTCGGCGCGGAGCAGCCGCTCGATCGGCTCGGCCGCGCCGTCGTCGGCGAAGAGGGTGTCGGCGTCGGGCATGGCGACGTCGAGCGCCGCCTCGGTGAGCAGCGCCTCGACGCCGGGGAAATAGCGGTAGGCGGTGGCGCGCGAGACGATCGCTTCGGCGGCCACCTCCTCGAGAGTCGGGCTCCTGCCCGCCTGCATCAGCCGCGCCGCCGCGCGAAGCAGGTCCTTGCGGGTGCGGCTCTTCTGGTTGGGCCGGCCGGCGTCCGCCATCAGGCGAGTTGGCTCTGGATGGCGGCGAGGTCGATCCAGACGTTCTCGCGGGCGATCTCGCCGGCCTCGCTGAATTCGAGGACGTGGAGCAGGCGGAATTCGAGCGGCCGGCCGTTGCCCTCGATTCCGAACGGGCGGCCCGGAGCGGTGCCGCGCCAGACGCTGTCGTCGACCATGAAATTGGCGCCGTAGAGGCGGCGGGTCGAGCTGACCCTGCCGTCGGCGAGATCGGCGAAGAGCGTCTCGTAAAAGGGCCGGACCGAGTCGTGGCCGCGCACCGGGCCGGCCGGCCAGCCGACGATGTCATGCTCGACGTCGTCGGCGAGCGTGGCGAGCACGCCCGCGACGTCGTCGGCCGCTTCGAAGCCGAAATGCTCGTCGAGCTTGGCGTCCATCTGCGCGCGGGTCAGCGCCATCATCCTTTCCCTTCGAAATGACGGCGCCGAGTCGTAGCGAGACTCCAGTCTCATATCAAGATACATATCTTCCGAAGACGTTGGCACCAAGCCGGGCGTCGCGGGTTGTCCACCGGCGATGACTAGGAAGAAGCGCGCCAAGCCCGGCAGGGCGCTGATGAAAGCCGACAAAGCGGCGGTCGACGCGGCGGCGCCCTATCGGCGGACCTTGCCGGTCCGGGCCTTGTCCCGGGCGAGCGAGCTCGGCGACCAGCCCCAGCTGCTCGGCCTTTCCGGGAGCATGCTCGCGCTCGGCCTGGTGCGCGGCGATGCGCGGATGGCGCGGGCCGGCGCGCGGATGATCGCGGCCCACTTGCTCGCCACCGCGGCCAAGAATTTCGTCAAGCACCGGATCGACCGCACCCGGCCGCGCAGCGCCGGCGGCAAGGACGGCCACAAGATGAAGCCCGGGCGAAGCGAGGCCAAGGAAAAGACCAGCTTCCCCTCCGGCCACAGCGCCGGAGCGGTCGCGGTCGCCCGCGCCTTCGTCCGCGACTATCCCGAGCACCGGGCCGCGGCGCTCGGCGGCGCCGGGCTGATCGCTTTGGCCCAGATCCCGCGCTGCGCCCATTATCCCACCGACGTCGGCGCCGGAGTCGCGATCGGGCTGGCGGCCGAAGCCGCAGTCGCGGCGCTCTGGCCGGTCATCGCTTCGCCGGCAGCAGCCGCGGATTCCTGAGCAGGGCCGCCGAGACCAAAGCGACGAGCAGCCCGACCGGGAAGATCTCGATGAAGGTGACCGGGATCCGGAACAAAGGATTGCCGTAATTCCGCCTGATGCTCTCCCAGCTCGCGACCTCTTCGGCGACCGCCGCCGGCGAGGCGCCCTCGGCCCGGCGCGCCTCGGCGATCGCGGCGATATAGTCGTCCATGAAGCGATAGCCGGTCGAGGCGAGATAGATTTCCCAGACCAGGCAATAAGCGAGCGCGGCGATTCCGGCGATGGCGAGCCCGATGCCGAACGCCGGCAGGAATTTGATCACGCCGCCTTTCTCCACGTCGCGATAGCGCTTCACGCCGACGAAGATGAAGGTGAGCGCCACCAGCATGACCAGATAGCCGAAATATTCCGAGGCGAAGAAGCCCTGGCGCTCGGCGAGGCCGAAGCTGACGACCAGGATGGTGGCGGCGACGACGAGGCCCGAGAGCAGGCCGTAGACGAGCGCATATTTCATGATGTTTCTCCCCGCTTGGTGCGTGGGCCGGGCATAAGGCCAAAGCAGCGTCGCGCGATATCGCCCGGATGGGTGATTTCCGGCCGATCGCCCGTATTTCTCACGGGATCAAGGCGAGCCGCCGCGCCGTCTCGACCGCCTGGATCCGGCGGTCGACGCCGAGCTTCTCGTAGATTCGGGCGACATGGGTCTTGACGGTGTTGGGCGAGATGCCGAGCGCGCGCGCCATCTCCTTGTTCGATCCGCCGGTGGCGAGCAGCGCCAATATCTCGCATTCGCGCCGCGAGAGGCCGAGCGAGCGGATCGCGGCGTCGTTGCGCTGGAACTGGGCGGGCGCCGGCCGCGGCGTCAGCCGGTGCCCGGCCCACAGGCCGAGCGCGACGAAGCCGAGTGCGAGCAGGCCGACATAGAGATCGGTGGGCATGAGCCGCGCGACATGGCGGAAGCGAAGCCATTCGAGCGCCGCCGCCGCGACCGCCAATGCCAGCGCGTAGAGGATGACCGTCCTCGCCATGACGGGAGGCTGCCAGAAAAGGCAGCACTGGACCAAAGCGCGGCCGGGCGCGCGGCCGGAATCGGGAAGTTTCGGTGGAAGGTGACAAAGGTTCGGCGGCCATGAGCGAAAAATAGTCATGCTTGCGACTCACTGGTTTTCGAGGAGCCGCTGGGTCCGGCGCAGCAGGCGGACGAGGGCGCGATCGTCGAAGCGGCGGTCCCAGGCGAGGATCCGGCCGCGATGGCGGACCGGGTGAAGCACGCCTTCGACCGCGCGCGTCCAATCGCCCGGCGCGCGCGCCCCGGCACGGCGGCGCGAAGCGCCGGCGACGGCCGCGTCCCAGGCCGCCGCGAACCCCTCGCCGCCGGGCCGCGAGCGAAGCGCATAAGCCGACTTGCGGCTCATCCCGACTCGCTCGCCGGCGCGGCCGGGGCGAAGGCCCTGGCGAGCCACGCGATGAAGGCGCGCTGCCGCTCGGGCGTCCAGCCGTCGCGGCGCGCACGGACGGGGACCGGATCGAAATCCGGAGCGGAAGGGGGCTCTTGGCCAGCGTAGGGAATTCTCCGCCCATTCACGAGATTATTTAGAACATATATAGAACAGAAAGTCGAAGCCCCTTTTGATCCAGAATGGACACTCCGGACATATTTGCCGTTCCGCAGGACGTTCGGATTCAGGCCAAGGTCATCCCGATGGCCACCGCAGGTGATATCCAACTTGACTGACGCTCGATTAGTCGACGTTATGGAACCACGGTCTGACGGGTGGGGGCAAACGGCATTCCTATCGGGCCTTGCTCACAAAGGAAAAGGGGGCGACGTGGAAGATCTCGACGACACGCTGCGTTATCTGGCTCACTTCCTGGGGCCAAAGGGAGAGAACGAAAAGCTGCTCGCCGAATTGGTCGAGCGCGTCGTGGTGGAGTACGTAAACTGGCGGAAGAACTATCAACGTCACGACAAATCGCTTGGCATTCAGAGTCACTTCCGGGACGACAGAAACAAAATCCACACCGGTCTAGAGAGTCTTCTCGCCCATCTTAAGGGAAGCTTCCCAATTTACAGCCCGCGCTACATCGGGCATCAATTGTCGGACACCATGATCGCCTCCGTCGTGGGAGCCATCGCCGGCGCATTGTATAACGCGAATAACGTGACCCCCGAGGCGGGGCTCGTCAGCGTCGACCTCGAGATCGAAGCGTGTAACGCGCTCGCAACCATGCTGGGATACCGGAGCCCGCCCGACCCGCCCGAAGACGTCAACGAAGACAAGGCCTATGAGGAACGGCTGAAGTCCGACTTCAGCTGGTGCCACCTGACATCCGGCGGAACCGTCGCCAACATCGAGGCGCTCTGGGTTGCAAGAACCATCAAATACTTCCCGCTCGCGGTCTGGGACGTTTGCGACCAAAAGAAAATCCCGCTCGAAGTCGAACTGGCCGACGGCACGAAAAAGGACATTGGCGACGCGAGTCGGTGGGAGATGCTGGGCCTCAAGCCCTCGGCGAGTATTGCGTTGCTCCCTGCCTTTGTGCGGGCGCTCATGAACAAGAACAACCTCAATGTGAACAGCGCATCTTCAGATGCCTGGAGCGAATTGGAGGCGTCCGATTATTCTCCGGCCAAACAGCCATGGATAGCCTATAAGGATTTTGCGCCCTGCATCTTGGTTACGGGTGCCGCGCATTACAGTGTCAAGAAGACCGTCGATATCTTGGGGCTGGGTCGGAGCGCAATTCGGCCTATAGGCATGCTCGACGATTTTCGGATGGATGTCGACGATCTCCGCAGGGTCGTCAAGACGGCGATCGAGGCCAAGGAGTGCATCATCGCGGTGATAGCGACGGTGGGAACGACGGAGGAAGGGGCCGTCGACCCCCTGCACAAGATCCTGGAAGTCAGAAGAGAGGTCGAGCAAACCTATGGTCAAAGCTTCTGGGTGCATGCGGACGCGGCGTGGGGCGGTTTCTTCAAGACCATCTTCGTCGGCGCGGGCAATGGTAAGGCCGAGTTCGTCGAAAGCATCCAGCGTCTTTCCAAATTTTTGGAAGCGGCTCCATATAATATAAGCTTGGACTGCGATCCGGCATCGGACCCGAAGGCTTGGATCATCGAAGCCGTCGGGGCGATCCGAAAGCGCACGCGGACTCGGGACGGGAAACCGAGGAACCGAAAGAGTTCGAAGGACCTCGTCGAAGCATGGTTCGATCAGGCCAATGCCGAGGGCAATTACAACGCGGCCCTCAAGGGCCTACACGAATTTGCTTCGCGCCTATCCTCGGAGCATGCCGAGCAGTTCGAGATCCTGGAGGCAGATCGACTGCGCGTGGCGAGGGCGTTTACCGAGGACACGCTGACCGCCGACTATTCGGTTGAGGAGCGGCCCTTCCACCTCTCCTGGCCGATCGATGACGATGTGGCTCGGGCCTTCCTCGCCTTCGGCAAGGCCGATTCGATCACGATCGATCCGCACAAGATGGGTTATCAGGTTTATCCAAGCGGGGCCGTCGCATTCCGCAACGACCGGATCCGGCATTTCATCCAGCAAAAGGCCGCCTACGTCACGCTGGCAAAGACGGAAGCGCTAGCGCACCATCCGATCCGGCGCGCGATCGACCGAACCGCGACTCTCGATAAGGTCAAGTCGGCAACGCAAGCGTTCGCGCCGTTCACCCTCGAAGGGTCGCGACCGAGCGGGCCCGCATGCTCGCTATGGATGGCCTCCAAGACCCTGCCCTTCGACAGGGAGAATCACGGCCTGATCGTGAGGTCGTCCGTGTTGGCGGCCCAATACCTTTATGAGCTAATCGACAAATGGGAGTGGATAAAATCCCGGCTGCCCGAGAGCACTGCCTACAAGCTTGTGCACTTTGTTCGGCACCCTCCGGATACCAACATCGTCGTCTTTGGCGTCATGCCAAGAACATCCCGCTTTATCAAAGACCTTAATGAATGCACGAGAGCGGTTTACGAAAAATTCTCGATACAGAAGGAAAAGGGAGAAGAAGAATCCATCTACACCCAATCATTTTTCCTATCGAAGACAGAGTTTGAAGAACCGAATTATCCTTTCGAAACCCTTTCCCATTTTGCGAAGAAAGAATGCCGCTTTCGAAATGCCGAGGTGGATTACAAGAAACATGGGTTCGTGGTTTTGCGCGCATCCGTCATGAATCCGCATATCTTTGCTGCTCAGCGAATCCTGGGGGAGGATTTCGCGATGGAATTCATGAAGGAGCTCGATCGGGTCGCCCAGAAGATTTGCCTGGGCTACAAGAAAGCCGAAGGTGACGCGTAATGATGTGCGCCCGGCCCGGGATCGGCTCATTGTTCGCAATTTCGCAGGGAATTGGGGACTAGACCGGTGCTCCCAGAAAGAAGGCCGTCATGACCCTTGTCCTTGCCCTCGCGCTGCTCGCCCAGGCCACGCCGTTCGACCACGCCGTGGCGGCTTATGCCGGCTGGCTCAGGGCGACCGTGCAGATGGGCATGATGACCCATATGGACCCCGCCGTCTTCCGCCAGGGGTTCGCGCGATCCTGCCAGCCCGAGGAGGCGCGGTTCAGGGAGGAGGCGGTCAAGGTCGCGATCGAGCAGGGGCGGACGCGCGAGCAGGCGGTCGCCGAGGTGGAAGGCAACATCGCCAACGGCCGGCGAATCTTCGCCGCCGATCAGGAGACCTATGTGCGGACCGGGCGGGTGCCGCGGTGAGCGGGATGAGGCGCTGATGGGTTTCGGATGGCTGCTGGTGCTGGCGGCGCTGGCCGCGATCGCGGTCGGCGCGCTGAACTTCGGGCTCGCGTGGAAAGCGGGGCTTTGGGTCGGGCGGCTGGTTTTCGCGCTGTCGATCGCGCCGTTCCTGATCCTGCTCGCTTATTGCGCGGCGCTGGTCGGGCTGGCGATCCGCACGGGCGACGAACGCTATGCCTTCGTCGACATCGGCTTCGGCATCGTGCTTCTGGCGACCCTGATCTGGGTGCCGATCGTCTATTGGGGATTCAGGCTCGGCCGCGCCCGTCGCGCCGGGCCGCCTCGTTCGTTCAGTTAGATAAAATGGGAGACTGCCCCCTATTTCCAAGTCGGCCCTAGTCGTCACCCCGGCGAAGGCCGGGGTCTCGTCGAGACCCGCCGAGACTTCTTGTCATGAGATACCGGCCTTCGCCGGTATGACGGTGAATCTAGTGTTCCGGGACGGCCGGGATCAGCTCCAGCACGTCGACCGCTCCCTCCTCCGCCGGCAGTGGGATGACCAGGCGCCAGCGGAAGATGCCGACCCGCTCCAGGACGCCGGCGAGGTTGCGGTCCGGTTCGTCGCCATAAGCGGGCGGCAACGGCTCGCGGCCGCGGGCGAAGGCGCCGAGGAAGACGAGGCGGCGCTCGCCGTCGGGCCAGAGATAGCCGCCCGGCCTCTCGCCGCCGGCCTCCTTGGTCAGGCTGAGCTGCTCGCCTTCGTCGACGACATGGCAGAAGAAAGGCGGGAAGGCGGTGAACGGGCGCCGCGCCGCCGCGCGCAGCCGAACAATCCGGCAGCGATAGGGGCCGGGGCTCGGCTCGGCGCGGGGCAGCGCCGAATCCGGATCGAGCAATTCGCCTTCGGCCGCGAGGCGGCGGGCATAGCCGCGCAGCGCCGCCGAGCGCGCCGCCGCCCAGGTCTCGGGCAGGCGATCGAGCCGGTCCCGGTCCTCGGCCAGCGCCACGGCCCGCCAGCCGGACGGCGCCTCGTCCGCCGGCATTTCGACTTCGAGCGGTTCGGCGACTGACGGAAGCTGACAGGCCTGAAGCGCGGCCGTCGCCGCCCAGAGCCATGCGCCCCGCCTTGCGATATGACGACGATCGGCCAAAGCCACACCTCCCCCGCGAAACCGGGCGCGTCGAGCCTTGGCCGAAAGGGTTAACAAGAGGTTAAAGCCGGGCCGGGCCGCCGCCGGCCAGCGCCGGGCCGAGGATCAGGCCGGGCAGGGGTATCTGCGCACCAGCATCAGGCGGAGCGCGTCGCGGAACTCCATGCGCTGGCGCTGGGCCGGCGGGATGGCGCGGAGGTGGACGAGCAGGTCGCTCGATTTGACCGGGATTCGCTCGGGCGGGCAATAAGCCGGGCGCTGGCCGGCGGCGCGCCAGCGCTGGCGTTCCGCCTTGAGCGAGTCGCCGGCGCTCTTCATCTCGGCCTTGAGCGCCCTCGCGTCGCTCGAGAACATCGCCATCATGCCGCGGCGCTCGAGCGAATCGGCCTTGTCGAGGAAGACCGCGACAGTCATCGCCTGAAGCGCCGTCACCGGCAGAACGACCAGCAGGACGACCCAGAGAAACCGCTTCATCCCGTCCTCCCCGCGCGCATTCGGATCGAGAGAGGTGGGGCCCCGCGCGGTGAACGCCCCCTTAACGCGGAGAAGCCGACGAGGGGCTACCAAAGCCCGGGGATCAGGCGCCTGGTCCGCGCCCGATAGGCCCGGTAATCGGCGCCGAACGTCTCCGCCATCAGCCGTTCCTCCGGCCCGAGCCGGCAGGCGACCAGCAAGATGAAGGCGGCGAGATAGGCGGGGCCGGCGAGCCAATTGGGCAGCACCAGCGCCTGGCCCAGCCCGTAGAGGAGCAGGGCCAGGTACATCGGGTGGCGAAGGCGGCGGTAGACGCCGCCGGCGACGAGCCGGTGGCCGTCGCGGACCTCGAGCGTGACCGACCAATTGGCGCCGAGATCCGAGTGCGAGCGGTAGAGCAGCCCGAGGCCGAGCAGCAGGAAGGCCAGGCCGGGCACGAAGGCGACGAGGCGAAGCGGATAATCGGCGAACCCGAGCAGCGGCGTCGCAACCCAGACCAGAGCGCCGAGGAAAGCGACGGCGACGAGGGCGAGCAGCGCGCGTTCCGCCCGCCCCTTGCCGCTTCGAACCACCGTCTTGCCCGCGCCGCGATGGACGAAAGCGGGGATCGCGACGAGGGCCAGCGCGGCCGCCGCGACGACCGCTCTCGCCGCCCAGGGGCTGATCGTCTGCAGAAGCACGCGCCTCCCCTCCGCCGGCACATTAGCGCGCCGGCGGCGCGCAGCGAAGGCCCGGCTTCGACTGACGGGGTGACGGGCGGCGATCGAGCCCCTATCTGCCCCGCCATGGCGGCACCCGTCCTCGCTTATGAAGATCTCGGCCTGGTCCAGGGCTCCGGCTGGCTGTTCCGCGGCCTCGATTTGTTCGTCGGCGAGCGCGACCGGCTCGCCCTGATCGGCCGCAACGGGGCGGGCAAGACCACCTTGCTCAAATGCCTCGCCGACCTGATCGAGACCGACGAGGGGCGGCGGACGATCCAGCCGGGGACCAAGGTGGTGCTGCTCGAGCAGGATCCGGCGGTGACCGATTTCGCGACCTTGCGCGCGTTCGCGCTGGCCGGGCCGGGCGCGCCGGCGGCGCATGCGGTGGAGGCGGTCGCCAGCCAGATCGGGCTCGATCTCGATCGCCCGGCCGAGACCGCGAGCGGCGGCGAACGGCGGCGGGCGGCGATCGCCCGGGCGATCGCCCAGGAGCCCGACGTGCTTCTGCTCGACGAGCCGACCAACCATCTCGACCTCGCCGGCATCGAATGGCTCGAGGACTGGCTCGGCCGCTATACCGGCGCGTTCATCGCCATCAGCCACGACCGGACCTTTTTGAAGCGGCTGACCCGATCGTCGCTGTGGCTCGACCGCGGCACGCTTCGCCGCGCCGAGGTCGGCTATGGCGGGTTCGAGGCCTGGACCGAACGGGTCTACGAGGAGGAGGCGCGGGCGGCGGACAAGCTCGACGCCAAATTGAAGCTCGAGCTTCACTGGCTTCAGCGCGGGGTGACGGCGCGGCGGCGGCGCAACCAGGGGCGGCTGACCAAGCTTCACGAGATGCGCGCGGTCCGCGCCGCGATGCTCGGGCCGGCGGGAACGGCCAAGCTCGCGCTTCAGAACGACGAAGTGAAGACCAAGATGGTGATCGAGGCCGACGGCGTCGCCAAACATTATGGCGAGCGGACGATCGTCAGGGACTTCTCGCTGCGCATCCAGCGCGGCGACCGGATCGGCGTGGTCGGCGCCAACGGCACCGGCAAGACCACCTTGCTCCGGCTGCTGACCGGCGAGATCGCGCCGGACGAGGGCAAGGTGACCCGGGCCAGGACCCTGTCCGGGGTGATGATCGACCAGCAGCGCCGGCTGCTCGATCCCGAGAAAAGGGTGCGCGACGTGCTCGCCGACGGCGGCGACTGGATCGAGGTGCGCGGCCACAAGAAGCACGTCCAGGGCTATCTCAAGGAATTTTTGTTCGAGCCGACCCTGGTCGACGCGAAGATCGCCAGCCTTTCGGGCGGCGAGCGGTCGCGGCTGCTCCTCGCGCGCGAGTTCGCGCGGCGCTCCAACCTGCTCGTGCTCGACGAGCCGACCAACGATCTCGACATGGAGACTCTCGACCTGCTGCAGGAGGTGATCGCCGATTATGAGGGCACGGTGCTGATCGTCAGCCACGACCGCGACTTCCTCGACCGAACGGTGACGATCACCTTGGGGCTGGACGGATCGGGCCGGGTCGACATCGTCGCCGGCGGCTATGAGGATTGGGAGCGGAAGCGCGCGCAGCCCTCCGTTCTCCGGCGAAGGCCGGGGCCCGGCGCGGAGTCCGAAGCTGGGCCCCGGCCTTCGGGTCCCCGCGAAGTATTACTTCGCGGGGTGCCCCTTCGCCGGGGAACAGGCCCAGGAAGCTCAGCTACAAGGACCAGCGCGACTATCAATTGCTGCCGGCCCGGATCGAGGAGCTGGAGGCGGCGATCGCCCGCGACGAGGCGGCGCTGTCGGACCACGATCTCTACCGGCGCGACCCGCGGCTGTTCGCGGCGTTGAGCGACTCGGTCGCGGCGGCCAAGGCGGAACGCGACGCCGCCGAGCATCGCTGGCTGGAGCTCGCCGAGCAGGCCGAGGCTTTGGCTTCCTAACCCTCCGTCATGCCAGCGAAGGCTGGCATCCATGCTGAGTCCGCATCGACCCCAGCCTTCGCTGGGGTGACGAAATGGGTTAGCCGCTGCGGGCCTGCGCCAATCTCCGCCTGATGTCGGCATCGCTGGGGGCGCCGCGGGCGGCCCGTTCGAGCAGGGCGAGGCCCTCGGCGCGGCGGCCGCTCTTGAACAGGAGCCAGCCCAGAGTGTCGGCGGTCGCCGGGTTGTCGCGGTCGAGCGCCCAGGCGCGCCGGGCGAGCGGGAGGGCGCGATCGAGGTCGCCGCTTTCGGAATAGGCCCAGGCGAGGTTGTTGAGGATGGTCGCGTCGTTATTGCCGATGCGGCGGCGAAGCCCCTCATAGACCGCGATCGCCGTCGGCCAGTTGCCGCGCTGCATCTCGCGGCCGGCGAAGAGGACGAGCGCCGGGACGTTGCGCGGGTTCTGCTGAACGAACAGGCGGAGCACGCCGTCGGCGGCGTCGGCCCGGCCCGAGCGCTGAAGAGCCTCGATCAGGCGCATCGCCACGCCTTCGGTGAAGGCGAGGTTGGCGGCGCGGCGATATTGATCGGCGGCGGCGGCGAAATCGCCGCCGACGCCGAGCGAGTCGCCGACCAGGATATGGACTTCGGGCGCGCCCGGATTGTCGGCCTGGAGTCGGCGGGCGCGGGCGAGCGCCTCGTCGCCGAGGCCGCGGGCGAGCAGGGCCGAGATCAGGCGGACCTGGACCGGGCCGTCGCCGGGATTCTCGTCGGCGGCGCGGCGGACGGCGGCGAATTCGCCTTCGCTCAAGGGGTCGAGCGAGGTCAGTGCGCCGGGCTGCGGCCGGGCGGCTCGGGCGAGGTAGAGCGAGGCGGCCGCGCCGTCGCCCTGGCGGGCAAGCGCTCGGCCGATCAGCGCCAGGCTGTAGCTGTCGGCGTCGGGCAAATCGGCGAGCGGGCGGAGCGCCTCGACCGTGCCGGCGGAATCGCCCATCCGCCAGCGGGCGGCGGCGAGCAGGCGGCGGGCGCGGCGGTTGCCGGGCTGATCGGCGACGAGCAAAGCGAGGCGGCGCGACGCCTGCTCCTCATTGCCGGTCTCGAAGTCGATCGCGGAGAGCAAAAGGCGTCCCGCCGGCGTGTCGTCGAAGGCGCCGCGGGTGCGCTCCCAGAGGCTTCGCGCGAGGTTGAAGTTGCGCGCCCGGGCGGCGAGCATCGCCTGCAGATAGTAAGCGGTGCGATGGCCGCCGGTGAGGCGGTGGACCTCGCGGGCGTCGGCGAGCATGTCGCTCATCCGGCCGATGTCGCCATAAGTGATCGCCCGTTCGAGCAGAGCGACGACGTTGCCGGGATCGACCTCGAGCGCGCGGTCGAACCAGGGGAGGGCGGCGGTCAGGCCATATTGGCCGCGGCTCAATTCGCCGCGCAGGACCAGCGCCTCGGCGTTGCTCGGGCGGGCGGCGACGGCGCGGTCGACCGCTTCGAGGGCGCCGGCGAGGTCGCCGTTGGCGCGGCGGAAGCGGGCGACGTCGGTCCAGACGTCGCTGTCGCGCGGAGCGAGGGCGAGGGCGCGATTGAGGGCGGCGAGCGCATCGCCGGTCTCGCCGAGCGCCATATAAGCGCGGCCGCGGATTCGGGCGGCATAGGCTTCGTGCCCGGCGGCGGCGCCGGCGGCTTCCGCGAGCGCGGCGCGGGCGTCGCCCTGGAGCAATTCGGCATGGGCGAGGAGATGGGCGGTCTCGGCCGCGGACACGCCGGCCCGGCGGGCGCGCACGATCTCCGATTCGGCGGCGACTCCGTCGCCCAAAGCGAGGTGGACCCGCACCTGCATGACCCGAGCCGCCTTGTCGGCGGGATCGGTCTGGAGCGCGTTGAGGAACTCGACCCGGGCGGTGCGGACGTCGCCGTCGGCGAAGGCGGCGAGGCCGCGCTCATAAGGCGTGCCCGCGGGGCCGGAGCAGGCGGCGAGCAGCGCCAGGGCCATCACCATCGGAGTCATCCCGACGCAAGTCGGGACCCATGGACACCGCCTTTGCTGAAAATGCGAAAACGCGGTCGATACCGGGACGGAAGCCGTGTTCATGGGTCCCGGCTTTCGCCGGGATGACTCGTGGTAACGGAAAAGACGCAGGCGCACTCTCACGCGTGCAGGCCGTAATGCTTCAACAGGTCGTAGAGGGTGGGCCGGCTGATGCCGAGCAGCTTGGCGGCGCCCGAAATATTGCCGTCGGTCTGGGCGAGCGCCTTGCGGATCACGCAGCGATCGGCGGCCTCGCGCGCGGCCTTGAGGTTGACCGGGAGATTGTCGCCGGCGGGCGCGGCGAGATCGAGATCCTCGGCGGTGATCAGCTTGCCGTCGGCCATGATCACCGCGCGCTTCAGCCGGTTCTCGAGCTCGCGGACATTGCCCGGCCAGTGCCAGGTTTCGATCGCGGCGAGCGCGCCCGGCGCGAAGCCCTTGACGCTGGGGTTCATTTCGCGGGCGAAGCGGGCGAGGAAATGCTTGGCGAGCAAGGCGGCGTCGCCGTGGCGCTCGGCCAGCGAGGGGATTCGGACGACGATCTCGGCGAGGCGGTAATAGAGGTCCTCGCGGAAGCTGCCGGCGGCGATCATCTCTTCCAGATTCTGGTGGGTGGCGCAGACGATGCGGGTGTCGACCGCGATCGGACGGCGGCCGCCGATCCGCTCGATCACCCTTTCCTGAAGGAAGCGAAGCAATTTGACCTGCAAGGGGAGCGGGATGTCGCCGACCTCGTCGAGGAACAGGGTGCCGCCATGGGCGAGCTCGATCTTGCCCTCGGTGGTCTTGATCGCGCCGGTGAAGGCGCCCTTTTCGTAGCCGAACAATTCCGCTTCGAGCAAATTCTCGGGGATCGCGGCGCAGTTGATCGCGACGAAGCCGCCGGCTCGGCGCCGACTGGCCTTGTGGACGCCCTTGGCGAGCAATTCCTTGCCGGTCCCCGACGCGCCGAGCAGCATCACCGAGACGTCGGTATTGGCGACCCGCTCGATGGTGCGGGCGACCTTGGACATTTCCGGAGCGGCGGTGACCATCGTGCCGAGCACGGTGCGGTCGTCGCCGACCTGCTCCTCGAGACGCTTGTTCTCGCTTTCGATGCCGTGGAGCTGGAAGGCGCGGCGGACGATCAGGCCGAGCTGGTCGATGTCGACCGGCTTCTGGTAGAAATCATAGGCGCCGGACGCGATCGCGCGGAGCGCGCTTTCGCGGGCGCCGTGGCCCGAGGCGACGATGACCTTGGTCTCCGGCTTCAAGGTCAGGATCGTCTCCAGCGTCGCGAAGCCCTCGGTGACTCCGTCCGGATCGGGCGGCAGGCCGAGATCCAATGTCACCACCGCCGGCTCGGCGGCGCGGACGAGATCGACCGCGGCGTTGCGATCGGAGGCGACCAGCACCTCGTAATCGTCATAGGCCCAGCGCAGCTGGCGCTGCAGCCCCTCGTCGTCCTCGACGATCAGGAGCCTCGGTTTGACGACCTTAAGGTTGGCGGGGGCGTTCATGCGCGCTTCCGTTCGTAAAAGGGCGCGGCGAGGATCGCCTCGCCGGGCAGATAGAGGGTGAATCTCGTGCCTTCCCCTTCGGCGCTTTCGACGTCGAGGCGGCCGCCCATGGCGAGGACCAGCGAGCGCGCCTCATAGGCGCCGATGCCGAAGCCCGATTCCTTGGTCGAGACGAAGGGCTGGAACAGCCGGTCGCGGACGAAGGCGGCGGACATGCCGGCGCCGCGGTCGACCACCTCGAGAGCGACGTCGCCGCCGCTTTCGAAGCAGCGCAGCTCGACCGGCATGTCCGGTGGGCTGGCGTCGATCGCGTTCTGGACGAGATGGCCGAGCGCCTGTTCGAGGCCGGCCGGATCCGCTCTGGCGACGAGATTGGCCTCGCCGGCGACCCGGACCGGATGGGCGCGGCGCTTCGCTGCGGCGAGCGCGTCCAGCAGCGGCCGCACCTCGATCGGGCGCGCCGGCTCGGCGCCGCGCGCCGCGCCGGGCGAGAGGCGGGCGAGCAGATCGTTCATCTTGCGGACCGAGCTTTGCAGGGTCGCGATCATGTCGGCGCGGAATTCGGGATTGTCGGCATGGCGCTCGGCGTTGCGCGCGACGAGGCTCAATTGGCTGACCAGGTTCTTGATGTCGTGCATGATGAAGGCGAAGCGGCGGTTGAACTCGTCGAAGCGCTGGGCGTCGGCGAGCGCCTGCTGGCTGCGCGCCTCGGCGATATAGGAGGCGGCCTGGATGCCGGCGGTCCGGAACAGGTCGAAATCCTCCCAGTCGAGCGGGCGGCGGAAGGCGGGGTGATCGAGGATGACGAGGCCGGCGAGCCGGCCGCCATGGACGAGCGGAATGCCGGCCCAGGCGTTTTCGAGGGCGGCCAGCCAGAGCGGCACCGGCAGCCGGGTCTCGCCATGGACCAGCCAGCCCTGGCGGATGGCGGCGAAATCGAGGACGAAGCCGGTCGCCTCGACATGGCGAAGAAGCGCCTCCGCGCCGTCGCCGGCCTGGACCGGCGCCGGCCAGTTCCAGCGGCCCGCCGGGGCGAGCCTATAGCCGTCGTCGGCGATGAGGAGCAGGCCGCCCGGCGCGCCGCCGATGTCGGCGAGCGCCTTCACCACCCGCTCCTCGAGCGACGAATCCCCGGCCCGGCCGACCGTGTCGGTGAAGCGAAGCCATTCCTGGCGATAATCGTAGCGATGCTCGAACAGATGCTTGCTGAGCACGACCCGCAGCCAGGCGCGAAGCTTGCCCGAGGGCAGCAGCACCAGGGCGGCCAGGGTCATCGCGAAGACGATCGCGACCTGGCCGACCCGCGCCCAATCGCCGCCGACGATCTCCATCGCGCGCGCCGCCGACATCATCGCGATCAGGTAGAAGAGGATGGCGATCACCGAGACCGACTGGAAGGTCGCGGCGCGGGAGAGCTGGATCTTCCAGTCGGCGGTGCGCAGCCCCGCGGCGAACAAAGCGGCGATCGCGGCGAGGACGAGGCCTCGAAGCGCGAACAGATCTTCGCTCGGCGCACCGCTGAAATAGGCGACGGTGTAGAGGTGGAGATCGTAGGCCCACATCATCGCCAGCGCCAGCATCGGGAACCTGAGCGCGGAGCGCGAGCTCGGCGCGGCCTGGCCGTAGAGATTGTGGACGAGGATGAGCGCGCCGGCGGCGATGTTGAGGCCGATGATCTGGCTGGTCGAGGCGAGCATCGCGAGCACGATCGGCACATGCTGGAATTCGGACATCACGCCGCCGACCACGATCTGAAGCCCGACGACTCCGCCGACCGCGGCGAACACCGCCTTGATCGCTCGCTGCGGCGCGCCCTCCGCGCCGGTCATCAGCCCGTACATGAAAGCGAGGAAGGCGAGGTTGCGGCCGCTTTCGGCGAACTGGGTGAGCAAGGTGTAGGGGCCGATGAGGCCGAGGAAGATCGCCCAGACCGACATCGCGGCGAAGGCGGTGATCAGCGGCCGGTTGCTCGGGTCGCCGTTCCAGCGGCGCAGCTGGAACACCGCGAGCGCGCCATAGAGCGCCGCGGCGAGCAAATGGCTCCACAAGGCGATGAAGCCGGTCATCGCGCGCCCTCCGGCCAGATCACGACCCGGGCGGTCTGGAGGAGGATCAGGATGTCCAAGAACGGGGTGTAATTCTTGGCATAGTAAAGGTCGAACTCGAGCTTCTCGCGGGCGTCCTCGATCGACGCGCCGTAGGGATAGTTGATCTGCGCCCAGCCGGTGATGCCGGGCTTCACGACGTGGCGCTCGGCATAATAAGGCAGCCGCGCCTCCAGATCGGCGACGAACTGGGGGCGCTCGGGTCGCGGCCCGACGAAGCTCATCTCGCCCTTCAGCACCGACCAGGCCTGGGGCAGCTCGTCGATCCTCAACTTGCGGATGATCCGGCCGACCCGGGTCACCCGCGGATCGTCCTTCTGCGCCCACACCGCCTTGCCGCCGACCTCGGCGTCGGTCCGCATCGAGCGCAATTTGACGACGTCGAACGGCAGCCCGTAGCGGCCGACCCGGCGCTGCCGGTAGAAAGCGGGGCCGCTGCTCTCGAGCTTCACCGCGAGCGCGGTGAGAGCGATCAGGGGCGCGGTCAGGATCAGGATCAGGACGCTGACCGCGACGTCGAACAGCCGCTTGCGCCCAGCCCGACAGCCGCCGCCCGGCCGAAAAGCCGTCGGAGAAGATCAGCCAGGAGGGATTGAGGCTGTCGAGATCGACCCGGCCGGTCTCGCGCTCGAGGAAGGAGGAGAAATCGTGGACCGCGACTCCGGTCGTCTTGATCCGGAGCAGATCGCCGAGCGGCAGCGCGTTGCGCCTTTCCTCGAGCGCGAGCACGACCTCGCCGGCGCCGAGGCGGAGCAGGTGGGCGGGCAGGCTGACGATGTCGTCGCGGTTGACCGCGGTGGCGACCGCGGGCGCGCCGTCGTTCATTCCGACGAAGCCGACGACCTGGAAATTGGCGCCGCTGCGCAGCGCCAGCGCCTCGATCCGTGTCGCCCGCGCGCCGGCGCCGAGCACGAGGATCCGCCGCTTGAAGCCGCTCGCCGTCGAGCAGGCCGTGAGCGCGATCCGGGCGCCGACCATCGCGATCAGGCCGAACCACATCGCGTAGAGCAGGCTCGACCGCCAGAAGCTGACCGGCGGAAAGACGAAGAAGACGAGGCTGAAGAAGGACGATGCCGAGCGCCGACCGCGACCAAGAGGCGGGCGACCGCGAAGCGCACCGAATGAAGCGCCTCGACCCCGTAGACTCCGACCGCGACCATCGCCGTCTGCAGCGTCAGCGCGAAGGCGAGCATGTTGGGCAGCCGCGCTCGTCCGGGATCGAATTCGCCCGCCGAGCTGCCACAGCCTCAGCGTCCAGCCGGCCTCGGCGGCGAGCATCAGCAGGACGAAGTCGATCGCGCCGAGCAGCAGCACGGCATAAGGCACGTAATGCTTGAAGACGCGGATCACGACCCGCGCCTCCGGCCCGCGCTCGTGTGAGTGTAAGGCGACTCCGACATGGGCGCAGTGTCGGATAAATTGACAAAGTTTCGGTAAAGAAGGCGCGCTCGCCCGCTTTCCCGCGGCGCGGGCGCGGGCGGACGAGGGAAGAGGGGTTCATCTGTGGACGCCCCCTTCAGCGCAAGGGGGGTTTGGGAGATCTCGGCACTTTGTCGGTTGCTGCCATCTGTCCGGCCTCTTGATGCAGCGACAGGGCTGCGGGCCTGCATGGGAGTTCGCGGACCGGATCCAGATCAGGCGAGCGTGCTCGAGGCACGGTGAACACCAACTGGTTCTTCCGATCCCGTCTCGCCGACTGTTGTGCCATGCTCTCCTTCGCTCTCTTGCGCTTCGACGGCCTCGCGGCGCGGCCCTTCAGGCGGCCGCGTCCGGAGCCTTGTAGACACCGCCCTTTGCGAGCAGCGCCCAGATGATCCGCGCGGTCTTGTTGGCCAGCGCGACGGTGACCAGCATCCGCGGCTTTCTCGCCAGCATCTTCGCCAGCCACGACCCTTCCGGCGCGCCCTGCCTGCTGGCTTGGCGAACGAGCGCGGAGGCGCCGATGATCAGCAGCCTTCTCAGCGTTCGCTCGCCGGCTTTGGTGATGCTGCCGAGCCGCTCCTTGCCGCCGGTCGATCGCTGTCGCGGCGTCAGCCCCAGCCAGGCGGCGAAGTCGCGGCCGCAGCGGAACGCCTCGGCCGGCGAGCCAGCGCCAGGGTCGCGGTGGCGATGATCGGACCGACGCCGGGGATCGTCACCAGGCGCCTGGCATCCTGGTCTTCCTTCGCCCGCCTCGCGAGCTCGCGTTCGAAGCCGTCGATACGCTCGTCGAGCGCCCTGATGCAGCTTATCATCACCAGGAACGCGCTTCGCGCCGCGGCGGGCAGCGCACAGCCGGGATCTCGATATCGGCCATCAGCTGCGCCATCTTGAACCGACCCTGCGGCGCCACCCAGCCATGCTCGGCGAGAAGGCCGCGCAACGCGTTGATAAGCTGCGTGCGCTGGCGGACCAGCAGGTCGCGCGCCCGGAACAAAGCCGCGCTCGCCTGCTGTGCCTCCTCCTTCACCGCCACGAATTGCATGCCCGGCCGCTGCGCCGCCTCGCAAATCGCCTCGGCATCCTTCGCGTCGCTCTTCTGCCGCTTCACGAACGGCTTCACATAGGCCGGCGGGATCAGCCGCACATCATGACCCAGCCGCTCGAGCTCGCGGGCCCAGTGATGCGCGCCGCCGCACGCCTCCATCGCCACCAGACAGCGCGGCTGCGCGGCGAAGAAGGCAATCACCTTCGAGCGCGTCAGCCTCCTGCTGAACAGCGCAGAGCCCGAAGCATCCGCGCCGTGCACATGAAAAACCTGCTTTGCCAGATCGAGCCCAATCGTAGTAACCTCGCCCATGGACGCCTCCCTCAGATGGTCGTTCGACACCACCATCCTGGCACATCGATGCCGTCGGGGGGCGTCCACCCCATCACGCAAAGACGCAAAGGACGCGAAGGCGGGGCGGTTGGGGGACACGTACTTTTCGCGAAAGAGTACGTGTCCCCACGCTGCCCAATATGGCCGGACAGACCTTAATGCACTGTCGCCGCGCCCTCTGCGCGTCTGGCGAAGATCGCCGCGATCTCGAGGCGCCAGCGGCGTTCGATCTCGCAATCCGCCCGTGCGGCCTTGGCGCGCTCTTCCCGGGCGCGCCTGAGGTTGACGCTTCCATCTTCGCGTGAGTTGGCGCTGCCGGCGGCCGCGCCGCCGCCGTTAATCTTGCTGGTCATTCGAGCCCCCTAAAGCCGGCCCCCGTCTAAGCTCCGGGCGGGGCGGTGGAAATTCCGTAGAAATGCGAGTCGGCGGATTGGGGGCGAAACATTTTAGGGCGGTTGGGGACATGTCCTTTTTCACGAAAAGGACATGTCCCCACGGTCCCTAGAAATCCCTCCTGGCGAAGCGGGCGACGCCCTGGTTCCGCCCGGGGGGATCGAGGGCGGCGAGGTCGAGCGCCACCGGCTCGCCGATCCAGCGGGCGAGGCTCGTGTGATCGGCGAGATCGTCGTCGGTGAGCGGATGGACGAGCGCCCGCAAGCCCGACTCCTCGATCGCCGCGACGATTTCGGCGAGCGATCGTTCGCGAAAGTGGACTTCATATTGCGGGATCGGGTGGGGGCCGACGCCTTCGTCCATCATCCGGCCGACGAACAGGATCGGCGGGTCGTCGCCGGCCTTCGCCCGGCCGACGAACGAGTCGCGCAGCGCCTCCGCGGCGGCGCGCTGGCCGACCGAATAATAGATATGGGCGTGCCAGGGCGAATCATGATCGGCCATCGCATCGTATCCCGGTGAGTCGCCCGCCCTGTAGCGGGGCCGTTTGCAAAGCCGCAAGGCCGGATTCGGCGACGCCGATCTTCGCGCTCCGTTAACCAAGTCGCGCTAGCCACGGCGCTTCGCGGGCGGGGATGGCATGGCCACATTGATCGAAGAGCGGCCGAAGGCGCGGCGGGAATTCCGGCCGGTGACCCGCGAATCGCTGCTGCTGGCGGCGATCCTGGTCGGGGTGCCGAACCTCTTCTTCCTCGTCGTCATGCCCTTCTACATCGCCGAGCGGCTGCTCGCGCCGGTGCTTTACCTGGTCGCCGGGATGGCGTCGCTGATCCTGCCGCGGCGCTCGGCCTATGTGCTGCTGCCGCTGGCGGCGGCGGCGGACTTCGGCCTGATCGTGATGACCGCCTTCCATTTGAAGCTGACCACCGCGCTCAACTCGCTTCGCTTCCTCGCCGAGATCGATCCGACGGCGTCCGCCTTTTACGTCGCCCTGGTCGTGACGATGCTGGCGACCGCCCTGCTCGCCGCCTGGCTGATCGAGCGCTTCCGCATGACCGTGCGCGCCGCCTCGCCGACTCCGGCCGCTCTCGCCGCCCTTCTCCTGATGCTGCTCGACTGGCACGCCAATTTGCCGTTCATCGAGGCGAACCGCCGCGACCTGCCGTTCGAGAGCGCGGTGACGGCGAGCGGCATGGACGCCGAAGCGGTCGCGGCGCGCGGCAACAACGTTCTCATTGTCATGGTCGAGGGGATGGGCGCCTTCGCCTCGGCCGAGGATCGCGCCCTCATCTCGGCGCCGCTGCGCGCGGCCGCGGCTCAGGCCGGCTACCGGTTCACGAGCGGCAGCTCGGCTTATTCGGGATCGACGACGGGCGCGGAATCGCGCGAGCTGTGCGGACGCTGGGGCGATTATGTCGATTATCTGCCGGCGCGCGCTTATTCCTGCCTGCCGCGGCGGCTTGCAGAGCGCGGCTATGAGACGATCTCCTATCACGGCTTCGACGCCGCGATGTTCCACCGCGGCCATTGGTATCCCAATATCGGCTTCACCCGGATGAACTTCCGCCCGGAGATCGAGCGCGACCATGAAGCGCTGGTGCCGTCGCGCTGCGGCAGCGTGTTCCGCGGCCTTTGCGACGGCGAGCTGGCGCGGGTCGTCGGCCGCGAGCTCAAGGCGCCGTCGGAGCGGCCGAAATTCGTCTACTGGCTGACCCTGAACAGCCATATCCCGTTCGTCCCCCATCCGAGCGGCCGGCTCGGCTGCGGGAGCGCCGCGCCGCCGTTCGGCAACCGCACCGTCTGCCGCTTGAGCGAATATTGGCGGGAGGTGACGGAGGAGGTCGCGGCGATCGCCGCCGACCCTGCTCTGCCGCCGACCGACATCTTGATCGTCGGCGATCATCACACGCCGCTCTGGGAGCGAGCCGCGAAGAACCGCTTCGTGCTGGGCCGGGTCGACTGGTTCCTGCTTCGGGCCGGCGAACGGCGCCAAGCCAGCGATTGAACGGTGGCGCGCGTCCGGGCTAGGGTCCGGCGATGAGCGGCGACAAGATCATTCCCGTCATCCTGTGCGGCGGCGCCGGGACCCGGCTGTGGCCGCTGTCGCGCCGGGCGCGGCCCAAGCAGATGCTCGACCTTGGCGGCGGCGGATCGATGCTGGCGCTGACCGCCGCTCGGGTCGCGGATTCGAGCCTGTTCGAAGCGCCCGTCGTCGTCGCGGCGGCCGACCAGGCCGAGGCGGTCGAAGCGGAGCTGCCGGGGCTCGGCCGGCTGATCCTCGAGCCGGCGGCGCGCAACACCGCGCCGGCGATCGCTCTGGCGGCGCTGACGACGCCGCCCGACGCGCTGCTGCTGGTGCTGCCGAGCGACCAGCTCATTCGCGATCCCGCCGCTTTGATCGAGGCGATAGAGCGGGCGGCCCCTTTCGCGAAAGCGGGGTGGATCGTGACCTTCGGGATGAAGGCCGAGCGGGCCGAGACCGGTTACGGCTATGTCCAGCGCGGCGCGGCGCTCGGCGACGGCGTCCATGCGGCGCTGCGGTTCGTCGAGAAGCCGGATGAAGCGGCCGCCGCTTTTTATGTCGCCGACGGCGGCTATGACTGGAACGGCGGCATCTTCCTGATGGCGGCCGGCAGCTATGTCGCGGCGCTCGGCCGGCACGCGCCGGCCATCCTCAACGCCGCCGAGGCAGCGATGGCGGGGGCGCGTTCCGAGGGCGCGCGGCTCCATCCCGACGCCGCCGCCTTCCGCGCCTCGCCGGCCCAGGCGATCGACTATGCGGTGATGGAGAAAACCGACCGGGTCGCGGTCGTACCGGTGGCGGCGGGCTGGTCGGATGTCGGCAGCTTCGACGCCTTGTACGAGGTCTCCGACAAGGATTCGGACGGCAATGTCGTCGCCGGGCCGGGCCTGGCGCTCGATGCGCGCGGCTGCCTGATCCGAAGCGACGGGCCGCTGGTGGCGGCGATCGGGGTCGAGGACCTGGTCGTCGTGGCGACGGCGGATTCGGTGCTGGTGGTGCCGCGCCGCGACAGCCAGCGGGTCAGGGACGCCGTCGAGCGGCTCGGCAGGGAAGGCAAGGAGCAATGGTTGTGAGGCCGATCGGGAACAGCGGATTGTCGACCCCCCGGCTGGTGCTCGGCGGCAACGTTTTCGGCTGGACTCTGACCGGCGAGGAGGCGTTTCGAGTGCTCGACCGGTTCGCTGCGGCGGGCGGAACAATGATCGACACCGCCGACGTCTATTCGAGCTGGGTGCCGAGCCATCGCGGCGGCGAATCGGAAACCCTGCTCGGCGAATGGCTGAAGCGGCGCGGCGGCAAAGGCGAGATCCTGATCGCGACCAAGGTCGGCTATGAGGGGGGGCTTTCGGCGGCGCATATCGCGCGGGCGGCCGAGGAGTCGCTGCGCCGGCTCGGGACCGAGGCGATCGACCTTTATTATGCCCATAAGGACGACGAAGCGACTCCGCTCGAAGAGACTTTGGCCGGGTTTGACGCGCTGGTGAAGGCGGGCAAGGTGCGCGCGATCGGCGCCTCCAACTACAGCGCGGCGCGGCTGGCTGAGGCGCTCGACATTTCGGAGCGCGACGGGCTGGCGCGCTACGCGGTGCTTCAGCCCGAATATCATCTGATGGGGCGCGACGGGTTCGAAGGCGCGCTGCAGGAGCTCTGCATCGAACGTAACGTCGGCGTTCTGCCTTATTACGGCCTCGCCTCGGGCTTCCTCACCGGCAAATATCGGAGCGAGGCCGATTTCGGCAAGAGCGTGCGCGGCGGCCGGATGGCGGCGTTCCTCAACGACCGCGGCCGCCGGGTGCTTGCGGCGCTCGACGAGGTGGCGGCGGAAGCGGGCGCGACCCAGGCCCAGGTGGCGCTCGCCTGGCTCGCCGCCCAGCCCGGCGTCGCGGCGCCGATCGCCAGCGCGACCGGCATCGCCCAGCTCGAGGAATTGCTCGGGATGCTGACCCTGGAGCTGACGGCGGCGCAGGTGGAACGGTTGAGCGCGGCTTCCTATATACCGGAGCAATGAAGCGCCGCTTGCTCCTCGCCGCCCTACTTCTCAGCGCCTGCGGACAGTCCAGCGCGGATACCGCCGACGCGCAGCGGCCGGCGCGGCCCGCGAACGCGCAGACTGCGCTGTTCGCCGGCGGCTGCTTCTGGTCGGCCGAGCGGGACATCGAGGCGGTGCCGGGCGTCATTGAGGCGGTGTCGGGCTTTGCCGGCGGCACCGTCGCCGATCCGAGCTACGAGCGGGTGACGGCGGGCGGGACCGGCCACGTCGAGGCGGTGCAGGTGATTTTCGATCCGGCGCGGATCAGCTATGGCGAGCTCGCCCGGCGGTTCTTTCGGACGATCGATCCGACCGACGGCGGCGGCCAGTTCTGCGACCGCGGCGACTCCTATCGAACCGCGATCTTCGCTCTGAACCCGGGCCAGCGCCGCGCCGCCGAGGCGGCGCGGGCCGAGGCGAACCGGCTGTTGCGCGGCCGCGTGGCGACGCCGGTGCGCGGGGCGGCGCGCTTCTATCCGGCCGAAGCCTATCACCAGGATTATGCGCGGCGGAACCCCGGCCATTACGGCCGCTACCGGCAGGGCTGCGGCAAGGACGCGCGGATACGGGCGGTGTGGGGGGCGCAAGGGGCGGCGCATTAGATCGCGGCCCCTCGTTCGTCACCCGTATCGGCGGAAACCGCTCCCTGTGGGCTCAGGGCTGTGCTCTGGAGCCGGCCGGCGGCCGGGCCGCCGGGTCGCAACCGGCGATCAAACCAGAGCTTCATCTCCAAGGAATTCAGCGTCCAGAAACGCATAAGGATTCAGGAACTGGCGCTGCCACATTGCATTGCGGTCGACCTTGGAGAGCCGCGCCTCGTGGCAGACCGAATCCCAATGTTCGTGGACCGCCTTCACCTGTGCCCGAATGATCGCCTCCGCCTCTCCCGGCCCCAGGAGAAATGCCGGGGCGGCCTCCAGGCACACGTCAAGCCGGCTCATCCGGCTGTCCCCGACAATGAGCATCGCCTGGGTGGCTTCCCCTCCAGTGCGCGCCTGCGGGCATATGTCGTAGCCCGGGGTCAGCGTCAGCGTGGCGCCGTCCCAGAAAGCCGCATGATTGCGCGCATGGTCGTCGGTGTTGCCGCAGAGGATGTTGAACACGAGCCGCCCGAAGAGCTCGCGCAGGGCCGCGACAGGTTCGGCGAAGCGGTGCCGGATGATCTCGGCGAGATCTTCATAGCTGGCATAGCGCGCCATCATTTCGTCCAGCTCAAGAAGCGTCAGCGCGGACACCATGGCGCGGCGCGTCCAGCCGTCGTTCACACGGGCGCGGTCGAACCGTTCAATGAGCAGCACATCACGATGCGCGACCTTTACGAGGCGCACGGGGGCGACGTTGAGGCCGATTTCGGCCGCAAGGCGCATGGCGATGAACTCGCCCTTCACGACGTTGGTGACGTCCGTCTGCGAGGAAAACTTGGCGATGTATTTCCGGTCGTCTTCGATGATCATCGCCTTCGGCCGGGCGCCGCCGAGCGAGCTGCCGTGCAGCAGGGCCTGCGCCAGCGCCGGCGTGAGCGGGATGCCCTTCTCGACGCGCTCTGCGCCGCTGATCAGCTCCGAAAGCGTCGCAGTCTGCGGTTCGCGCGGGACGTAGTCGGTCCGCGATTGCTGAAAGTCGAGCGCGCCGATGCGGTCGGAGCCGGATTCCAGCAGATAGGTCAGCTCGTCGAGTTGGCTGGTGTCGATCTGTTTCCGCTTATGGCCGAACCGGCGATTGCTAATGATCCGCCGTCCCCAGGCGTCGGGGGCGCTGTCACGGATGCAACCGGGCATTGAGAGGCCCGGGATAAGCGGGAGCATGCCGGGCTGCAGGGGCAGTTCCGGCAGATAGAGCGGGATGGCCTCAGGGCGGTCGAGGTAGCTCTGGCCGTAGTGGAATAGGAGCCGGTCCCCGTCGGGCGCCAAGCGGCCGGCCACAACCGCATCCGTCGCGCCCGGCAGCCAGACCCAGACATAGGCTTCCGCGTAGCGGCTGTCAGAAGTCATCCTTGACCTCGGGCTGACGGCTCCGGATGGATTTCGGAAGAAGCACCAGACGGCTCTCCGTATCCGCCAGGCGTGCCTTCAGCGTGGGCCTGTCTTCTTCAAACAGCGGCACGCCGACGATGGCTGCCGTCTCAAAGACGGAGCCGATCGAGCAGGAGGGATCACCTCCTTCGATCCGGTAGAGGAGTGAGCGCGAAATGCCGGCGCGTGTGGCAAGTTCCCCGGCGCTCAGCTTTCGCTCGATACGGCCCGCACGGATCAGGCGCCCCAGAAGCGTGATCGCCTGGCGGCTGTAGCGCGAATGGCTGCGGCGGAAGGGGCTTTGCATCGGTTGTCCCGTATATGACACGTAAGGGCTTTTACGTTCTATATATGAGACAATCCGATATGAATGTCAATAAGCCTGTCTTATATATAACACATAAGGGCTCTTATGTCTCATATATGAGACATGGTACCGGCCGAGCATTTAAATGGCCGCTATCCGCAAGCCCCGTGCCTGTGCAGCGGCGCTTTTCTAGATGAACATGTGCTGGCCTCAAATATTCCAGCGCAGGCGGGAATCTCTCTGTGTCTTACGGCTGCGGCGAAGGTGAAGTGAGATTTCCGGCTTGCGCTGGAATGACGACGTTAAATTATCGCCGCGCCAATACGCCCAGCGCCGCCACCGTCATCGCTTCGGTCGCGGTGGCAATGGTCGGTTCGGCGTCGGGGGCCCAGAAGGGCGAATGGAGCGAGGGCAGGCGGGCGGTGTCGCCATTGGCGGCGTCCCAGCGCGCCTGGGGGACTCCGCCGACCCAGAAGATCAGGCTTTCGAGGCCGGGCTCGGCGATGCGGAAGCGGCCGAAATCCTCGCCGGCCATGACCGGGCGCACCGAGCGCACCCGATCGGCGCCGAAATGGGCGCGGAAGCGCTCGGCGGTGGCGGTGGTCAGGGCGTCGCTGTTGATCGTCGCCGGGGTCGATTCGGCCTCGCGGACGGTGACCGTCGGCATCCGATCCTCGGGAACCCCCGCCGCAATGGCCTCGCCGCGGGCGATCCGGGCGATGCCGTCGAGGAGCATGCGGCGCACCTCGGGCGTGTAGCTGCGCACCGTGATCAGGAGGCGCGCCTCGTCCGAGATGATGTTGTGCTTGGTGCCGGCCTGGAAGCTGCCGACGGTGACGACGGCGCTGTCCAGCGGATCGAGCTCGCGGCTGACCAGGGTCTGCAAGCTCGTGACGATTCGGCTGGCGAGCACGATCGGATCGCGGGTGGTGTGCGGCGCGGCGCCGTGGCCGCCGACGCCGCGCACGACCATGTCGACGCTGTCGACATTGGCCAGCGCCGGCCCGTCCGAATAGCCGATGATTCCGGCCGGCAGGGTCGCGCTGTTGTGGAAGGCGATGGCATGGGTCGGCTTGGGGAAGCGGGTGAACAGGCCGTCCTCGAGCATCGCCCTGGCGCCCTGGCTGGTCTCCTCGCCGGGCTGGGCGATCATGACGAGCGTGCCCGACCAGGACGAGCGCATCGCGGCGAGACGGCGGGCGGCGCCGACCCAGGCGGTCATGTGGGTATCGTGGGCGCAGGCGTGCATGATTCCGGTTTCGAGGCCCTCGCGGGTCGTGCCGCGCACCCGGCTGGCGAAGGGCAGGCCGGTTCGTTCCTCGACCGGCAGCGCGTCCATGTCGGCGCGAAGCAGAAGCACCGGGCCGGGGCCGTTCTCCATCACCGCGACCACGCCGGTGCCGCCGACTCCGGTGGTGATCGTAAAGCCGAGCCGGCGCGCCTCGGCGGCCATTCGGGCGGCGCTGCGCGTCTCCTGCATGCTCAATTCGGGATTGGCGTGGAGCTCGCGGTAGAGCGCCATCAATTCGGGCATGTCGCGGCCGATCGCCTGGTTGAGCTCCTGGGCGGCGGCGGGGCTCAGCATGGCTGACGCCAGCAGCAAGGCGGCGAGGATCTTGCGGCGCATAAGGGATTCGGCCTTTCCACTGTCTGGCGCACCTGTTCCCGCCCCGTCATTCCGGCGCAAGCTGGAATCTCACTGCCTTTTCCGGCGACAGGGACACGAAAAGGGGGATTCCAGCTTTCGCTGGAATGACGGAGGGAGGGGAAGCGGACAAGAGTCAGCGTCCGCGCGGAATGAGCTCGATGACGTCGAGCAGGGATTCGAAATGGGGGTAGGGGAAGGCGATCCGCCAGCGGTTCGGGCCGACCCGCTCGAGCAGGCCGGCGAGGTTGCGCTCGCGGTCGCGGCCGTAGCGCAGCGCCTGGGTCTCGTCGCCGAGCATCAGCGTTCCGAGGAAGACCATGCGCCGGCTGTTGTCCGGGAAGAGCAGGCCGACCGGGCGCTGCGAGCCGGTCAATTTGGTCAAGCGCAGCCGGCCGCCCTCGCGGCGGATTCGGCAGCGGAAGGCGGGGTAGGCGATATAATCGAGCAAATCGCGCTGGGCCGCGCCGAGCTTGATCGTCCGGCAATCATAGTCGCCGGGCGGCGGCGCGACATTGGGAAGGGCGGTGTCGGGCTCGAACAAGGCGCCGCCGCGGGCGATCTCGCCTTGGTTGTCGCCGTCGCCGACGTCGCGCAACGCGTCTCTCCAGGCGTCGCGCCAGTTCCTGAGGCGGCCGCGGTCGTCGTCCGTGGCGACGCTCCGCCAACCGATATCGGGGGCGGCCCGGATGATCTCCTGGGCGCTTGCGGCGGCGGGCAGCGCGGGCAGCAGAAAGATGGCGAGCATGCGCATGCGAAGGAGCTTACTGGGCGGTCCAGCCGCCGTCCATCGACAGGTTGGCGCCGGTGATCGCGCCGGCTTCGTCGCGGCACAGGAACAAAGCGAGCGCGGCGACCTGATCGACGGTGACGAAGGTCTTGGTCGGCTGGGCGGCGAGGAGGACGTCGTTCATCACCTGCTCACGCGAAAGGCCGCGCGCCTTCATCGTATCCGGGATCTGATTTTCGACCAGATGAGTCCAGACGTAGCCGGGGCTGATGCAGTTGACGGTGACTCCGAACGTCGCGGCCTCGAGCGCGACCGTCTTGGTGAGGCCGGCAATGCCGTGCTTGGCGGCGACATAGGCCGATTTGTTGGGCGACGCGACCAGGCTGTGGGCCGAGGCGGTGTTGACGATCCGGCCCCAGCCCTTCGCCTTCATCGCCGGCAAGGCGAGGCGGATGGTGTGGAAGGCGGCGGAAAGGTTGAGGGCCAGGATCAGGTCCCATTTGTCGGGCGGGAATTGGTCGATCGGGGCGACATGCTGGGTGCCGGCATTGTTGACCAGGATGTCGAGCGGGCCCGCTTCGGCGATCATCGCCTCGATCGCCTCGGGGCGGGTGAGGTCGGCGTCGCTATAGCCGGCGTCGAGCTCGGCGCGGAGCGTCGCGATCTCGCCGGGATCGCCGAAGCCGTTGAGCGTGATCCGCGCGCCCTCGGCGGCGAGCGCGCGGGCTATTGCCAGGCCGATGCCCGAGGTGGAGCCGGTGACGAGCGCATGCTTGCCGGTGAGGAACATGAACCGCCTTCCGATGCCGTCATTCCAGCGAAGGCTGGAATCCATGCTCACTCCGCATGGACCCCAGCCTTCGCTGGGGTGACGAGTGAGAGGACGCCCTTTCGCCGTGCGCGCGCGCGAATGCAACCCGGCGGCGGCTCGGCGGTTCAGCCCTCGCAGCGGAAGGAGTGAGGCCATGCGCTTCGGCGGACGCGGGACCAGCGACAATGTGGAGAGCCAGCGCGGGCAGAGCTTCGGCGGCGGCGGGCTGGGCGGCGGCGCGGGCATGCTGCTCGGGCTGGTCGCCAGCCGATTCGGGATCGGCGGCGTCATCGTCGTTCTGATCGGCATAATGCTGTTCGGCGGGCTCGGCAATCTCACCGGCGGCGGCCAGCAGGCGGTTTCGCCGGCCGGGCCGGGCCAGGCCGGCGCGAGCGCCGCGGAGATCTGCGCGTCGGACGCGACGACTCGATTCTCCTGCCAGGTGCTCGCCTCGACCGAGGCTCATTGGCAGCGTCTGTTCGCCGCCCAGCGGCTCAGCTACGATCCGCCGAAGATGGTCGTCTATGCCGGCGGCGGCCGCTCGGGCTGCGGCGCCGCGGATTCGGCGATGGGGCCGTTCTACTGCCCGGCCGACCGGGGCATCTATCTCGACACCGCCTTCTTCGAGGAGCTGGCGCGGCGCTACGGCGCGCCGGGCGATTTCGCCCAGGCCTATGTGATCGCTCACGAGGTCGGCCACCACGTCCAGGCCCTGCTCGGCACGTCCGACCGGATCCGGCAGGCGCAATCGGCGGTCCGCGAGGGCGAGGCCAATGCGCTTCAGGTGCGGATGGAGCTTCAGGCCGATTGCCTCGCCGGCGTCTGGGCGGCGCAGGAGCGCGGCGCGATGGAGCCCGGCGACCTCGAGGAAGGCATGGCGGCGGCGGCCGCGATCGGCGACGACACCCTGCAGCGCGCCGGCCAGGGCCGGGTGGTGCCGGAGAGCTTTACCCATGGTAGCGCGGCGCAGCGGCAGGAGGCGCTGATGCGCGGCTATCGCGGCGGCACCGCGGCGGCCTGCGCGGAGTTCACGCAGGGGATTTGAACTCTACCCGCGTCATGCCAGCGAAGGCTGGCATCCATGCTGAGTCCGCTTGGACCCCAGCCTTCGCTGGGGTGACGAGGGTGTGCGATGTGGGCTAGGGTCTCCCGACCAACGGGGAGACTGCCATGCTTCGCTTGCTCGCTTTTCTGCTGCTGGTGCCGCTCGCCGCCGCCTGCGCCACGACCGGGCCGGCCGAGCCCGCCTTCACCAGCGAACGAATCAGCGTCGAGGTCCATGGGGAAGGGCCGGACGTGGTGCTGATCCCGGGTCTGAGCTCGTCACCGCGGGTCTGGGACAGCACGATCGCGGCCGTGCCCGGCTATCGCTATCATGTCGTCCACGTCGCCGGCTTCGCGGGCAAGCCGGCCGGCGCCAATGCGGCCGGCCCGGTGCTGGCGCCGGTCGGCGAGGAGATCGCTCGCTATATCAGGGAAAAGCGGCTGGAGCGGCCGGCGATCGTCGGCCATTCGATGGGCGGCAGCTGGGCGATGATCGTCGCCGGCCGCCATCCGCAGCTGGTCCGGCGGGCGATGGTCGTCGACATGATGCCGTTCATGGGTGCGATATTCGGCGGCCCGGGCGCCACGGCGGAGAGCGTGCGTCCGGTCGCCGAGCAGATGCGGCAGGGAATGAGGGCCTCGACCGGCGCGGCGCGGCGGGCGATCATCGAGCCGATGATCGCCGGCATGATCCGCACCGAGAGCCTGCGCCCCGCAGTGGTCGAGCAGTCGCTGGCCAGCGATCCGGCGGTGTCGTCGCAGGGCTTTTACGATCTGATCGTCACCGATCTGACGCCCGACCTCGCCAATATCGCCGTGCCGCTGACCGTGCTCTACGTGCAGCCGACCGGGGCGCCGCTCAGCGAGGCTCAGCTCGATCAATATTATGCCATGGCCTATCGCGGCGCACCGACGCGCGACGTCCGCCGCATTCCGGATTCGGCGCATTTCATCATGTTCGACCAGCCCGAGGCCTTCCAGCGCGAGCTGCGAGCCTTCCTCGAAGCGGGGCGCTGAAGGGGGGCGGCGGCGCGGCCCAAGCGCTGATTCCACGTCATCCCGGACTTGATCCGGGACCCATGAACACGGGGCGGATCGTCTCGCAATCCGTGTTCATGGGTCCTGACTTTCGTCAGTATGACGTGACTTCAGCGATCAGTCAGCGCTGGATGGGGCGCCGGCGTGACGGCTGCTGTCACGCCGGCGCCGGCGGGGTCTCTGGGGAGGGAAGCCCGCCAGTTGCGATCCGTTCGCAATTGTGTTGACACTATTGCGAATGAATTGCAATAGCCTCTTAGCGACCGGTAGAGCCGGCGCGTCGAAGGGCTCATCGCGTGACCAACCGTGTTTCCGCCGGCACTGCCGCCAAGTCGCCCTTGTTCCTGGCGCTGGGCTGTGTCGGCTTCCTGTCCTCGCCCGCGCTCGCCGCGGACCGCAACGACGACGGCCAGAGCGACGTCCGTTCGGAACAGGACATCGTCGTCACCGGCGAGCGACCGGAGAACGAGCTCGAATCGCCCAAGGCGACCGCTCCGCTCGTCGACACCCCGCAGACGGTCACCGTGATCAGCGACCAAGTGCTGCGCCGGCAGAATCTGCTCACCCTGCGCGACGCCCTGACCACAGTGCCCGGAATCACCTTCGGCGCCGGCGAAGGCGGCGGCGGCTATGGCGACAACATCAACCTGCGCGGCTATTCGGCAAGCAACGACATCACCGTCGACGGCGTTCGCGACAGCGCTCAATATACCCGCTCCGACCCGTTCAACCTGCAGCAGATCGAAATCTACAACGGCGCCAATTCGGTGTTCAACGGCTCAGGGTCGGTCGGCGGCACGATCAACCTCGTCTCCAAGATCCCGCAGGCGGACGACCTCACCATCCTGTCGGCCGCGATCGGCACCGACCATTATTACCGGGCGACGGTCGACACCAACCACCGGGTCAGCGATTGGATCGCGGTCCGGCTCAACGCCATGGTCCATCGCAACGACGTGCCCGGGCGCGACGTCGAGGAATATGAGCGCTGGGGCGTGGCGCCTTCGATCACCTTCGGCATCGGCCGGCCGACCAGCCTGACCATCGCAATCCTCCACCAGGAGGACAGCAACACGCCGGTCTACGGCGTCCCCTTCTTTCTCAACCAGCTCAACGACGGGCCGCTGCCCGAGGCCGACGACAGCGACTATTTCGGCTATCGCAATCTCGACGGCCAGGACATCAGTGTCGACCGGATCACGATGACTCTCCGCCACGAGTTCGGCGACGACATCTCGATCCGCAACCTGACCCGCTGGCAGCAGGTCGACCAGTACAGCCAGACCAGCGCGCCCCAAGGCACCTTCTGCCTCGCCGGCACCGGCCGCCAGCCGGTCTCCGCCGGCCCGGACGATGCGACCGGGTCGCCCTGCACCGCGACCCTCACCAACGTCGCGATGGGGGCCGGCCCGGCGATCGGGACCGTGGTCGTCAACGTGCCGCCCGGCTTCTGGCAGCCCTCGGGCCCACGCGGCCTGGTCCGCGACCAATCCAACGAGCTGCTCTACAACCAGACCGACCTGCACTGGACGGCGGGCGAGGCCGGCCGCTTCAGGAACACGATGGTCGTCGGCTTCTCCTTCGCCTGGGAGGATTATTCGATCGAGTCGGCGTCGCTGGCGCGCAACGCCGCCGGCGCGCCGGTCGTCCTGCCGCTGGAAAGCATCTCCAACCCGTCGGGCATCTATACCGGGCCGATCAACTATACGGTCACCGCCCGATCGCGCGGCGAGACCGAGAACAAGGCCGTCTATCTGTTCGACACGCTCGAAATTGGCCGGATGTTCGAACTGAACGGGGGTATCCGGCTCGAGCGGGCCGAGGGCAGATTCCAGGCGGTGCCGCTTGCCGTCTATCCGCCCGGGACGGCGGTGCCGAGCGCGGCCGAACTGGCGCCGCAGGTCAGCGAGGAGACGCTTTTCTCCTACCGCTTCGGAGCGGTGTTCAAACCGACGCCGGAAACCAGCCTGTACGTCGCCTACGGCAATGCGCGCACGCCTTCATCGGCCACGGTCCGCCTCGGCTGCACCAGCGGGTCCGGCGCGACGTTCGTCAATTTCTGCGCCGCCGCGCCCGAAACCGCGCGCAACTACGAGATCGGCGGCAAGATCGAGCTGTTCGGCCGCCGGCTGCTGCTCACCGCCGCCCTGTTCCGCAACGAGCGCAGTAACTTCCGGGTGGCTTCGAACGACCCCGTGCAGACGACCCTGCAGGTGGTGGACGGCCGCTCGCGGGTCGACGGCATCGCGCTCGGCGCGAGCGGCAGCATCACGCCCCAATGGACGATCTTCGCCAATTACACCTATCTCGACGGCGAGGTGCTGCAGAGCGTGTCGGACTTCTGCCTCGCCAATCCGAGCGTCGCCTGCGGCAACCGCAACGCCTCGGGCTCGGTCGTCATCGCCGACCCGCAGGCCGGCGACCGGCTGATCCAGACGCCCAAGCATTCGGCGAGCCTGTTCACCTCCTACCGCTTCGGGTTCGGGCTCGAGATCGGCTACGGCTTCAACTATCAGAGCGGCTTCGCGACCTATCAGCGCAACCTTCTCCAGCGCACCCAGTTCGTCACCGACGACTGGATGACCCACCGCGCCTTCGTCTCCTACCCGATCACCGCGGGGCTGACGGCGCAGCTCAACGTCCAGAACCTCGCCAACACCCGCTATTTCACCAACGTCCGCAACAACGCCAACGCAGCGACCGGCGCGGTCACCGGCGGCTGGGCGACGCCCGGCGAGGACCGGTCGGCGGTGCTGAGCCTGTTCTACTCGTTCTGAGGATTCGCGCGGGAATTGACACCCGCACCCGTTCGGGCTGGGCCAGTCGAAGCCCGTCCCTTCTTCCCAAGGGAAGGAATGGCCTTCGACAAGCTCAGGCCGAACGGATTATGGGTCGAATCTGGGAGGCCAAACCAGCCATGATGCTCGCCATTCCCGATCTGCTCGACAAGGAGGGGGTGGCGCGCATCCGGGCGATCGTCGACGCCGGCGCGTGGCAGGACGGCAATGCCACGTCGGGCCATCAGTCGGCGCTCGCGAAACGCAACGAGCAGCTGCCCGAGGACAGCGCCGCGGCGAAGGAGGCGGGCAGGATCGTGCTCGACGCGCTCGGGCGCTCGGCCTTGTTCATCGCGGCGGCGCTGCCGCTCAAGATCTTCCCGCCTTTGTTCAACCGCTATCAGGGCGGCGAGGCGTTCGGCACCCATATCGACAATGCGGTGCGAATCCACCGCGCCAGCGAGTTCCGGGTGCGCACCGACCTTTCGGCGACGCTCTTCCTCGAGGATCCGGACGCCTATCGGGGCGGCGAGCTGGTGGTCGAGGACAATCTCGGCGCCAATGCGGTGAAGCTGCCGGCCGGGCACCTGCTGCTCTACCCCGCCTCAAGCCTGCACCGGGTCGAGCCGGTGACGGAAGGCGCGCGGGTCGCGAGCTTCTTCTGGGTCCAGTCGATGGTCCGCGACGACGGCGCGCGCTCGATCCTGTTCGATCTCGACCGCTCGATCCAGGCGATCGCCGCCGAGCGCGGCCAGGGGGACGGCGAAGTGATCCGGCTCGCCGGAGTCTATCACAATTTGCTCAGGCGCTGGGCCGACAGCTGACCTCGCACGTTGCCCCAGCGAAGGCTGGGGTCCATGCAGCCGAAGTGTCCCCCGGCCGAATGGATGCCAGCCTTCGCTGGCATGACGGAAGAAAACAGTCAGTTGTTGCAATCCATTCTCATTAGCTTTTAACGTGGGCCGGCACGGCAGGGAGAATCACGTGGCCCAGACGACGAATATGCGCCTTCGCGCCCTCTGGCTTTCGATCCACAAATGGACCGGCCTGCTGCTCGCCGTGCTGATCATCCCGATCTCGCTGACCGGCTCGGCTTTGGTCTGGCACGACTGGCTCGACGAGACGCTCAACCCGCAGCGTTACGCCGTGTCGGGCGAGGCGGCGCTGACCCCCGCCGCCTATGCCGAGGCCGCGCGGACCGCGCTCGCTCCCGGCGAGCAGGTCTTGTCGATCCGCTATCCCGAGCATGACGGCGGGCCGGTGACGGCCGTCGCCGCGGGCGTGCCGAAGCCCGGCGCGACGCGGCCGGCGCGGACCAACGTCTGGCTCGATCCCGCCGACGGGCGGGTGCTCGACAAGGCGTCGAGCGACGCCGGGCTGGTCCGCGTGTTCCACGTATTGCACGGCAGCCTGATGGTGCCGGGCTGGGGGCGGACGATCGTCGGCTGGGTCGGCGTCTTCATGTTCGTCTCCTGCCTGACCGGCATCTGGCTGTGGTGGCCGGTGACCGGGAGCGTGAAGCGCGGCTTCCGCTGGAAGCGGCAGAATTCGACCAACGCCAATCTCCACCACCAGATGGGCTTCTGGATCCTGGTGCCGCTGGCGATGCTGAGCTTCACCGGCTTCTGGATCTCCTTCCCGAGCCTGTTCAGCACTTTCGAGGCGAGCCAGCCCAAGGCCAAGGGCGGCGGTCCCCCGGACCGGGCGAGGGCGATGCGGGCGCGGCCGCTCGCTGAGACCGCAATGAGCGCCGACGCCGCGCTCGCCGCGGCGCAGCCCCACGCCACCGGCCCGCTGGCCACCGTCACCTGGCCGACCGATCAGTCGCCGGAGTGGAAGGTGGCGTTCGCCCGCCAGGGCGGCCCGGCCGAGGTCGAGATCGAGGATGAGTCAGGCGAGGTGACGCCGCCGCGGCCGCCGCGGCCCGAAACTCTCGCGCGGACGATGCGGCGCTGGCACGACGGCAACGGCATGGGCCTCGTCTGGCAGATAATCATCTTCGTCGGCGGCATCATCCCGGCCGCGCTTGCGGTGACCGGAATCGTGATGTGGCTGAGGAGCCGCGGCTGGCGGGCGAAGCTCGACGCCAGGCGCAAGGGCAGGCTGACGCCGCAGCCGGCGGAATAGACCTCTCTTCGTCATTCCCGCGAATGCGGGAATCCCGCTTTTTCTTGGAAGAGGCGGTGGCAGAACAGAAGCTGGATCCCCGCTTTCGCGGGAATGACGGGATGGTTAGGCTGGCGCTATGCCTGACCCCACCTTCTTCGACACCGAGACGGATTTCCGGCGCTGGCTGGCGGCCAATCATGGCAGCGCGGCGGAGCTGCTCGTCGGCTTCCGGAAGAAGGCGACGGGGCGGGCCTCGATCGATTGGCCGCAGGCGCGCGACCAGGCGCTCTGCTTCGGCTGGATCGACGGCGTCCGCCGGTCGCTCGGCGACGACAGCTACACGATCCGCTTCACGCCGCGGCGCAAGGGCAGCATCTGGTCGAAGGTCAACGTCGCCCGCTACGCGGCGCTGAAGGCGGCCGGGCAAATGACCGAGGCGGGCGAGCGCGCCTATGAGGAGAATAAGGGGCGGAGCGGCGTCTACGCCTATGAGAATGCGCAGAGGGAATTGAGCGAAGCCGAAACCGCCGAGTTCCGGAAGAACAAGGCGGCCTGGGCCGATTGGGAGCGGCGCCCGCCCGGCTACCGCAAGGTCGTGCTTCACTGGGTGAACAGCGCCAAGAAGCCCGAGACCCGGGCGCGGCGGCTGGCGACCCTGATCGCGGACAGCGCGGCGGGGCGGAAGATCGCGGGCTACGATATCGGCAAGAAATAAATCCTCCCCTCGGTTTCGAGGGGAGGGGGACCAGCCGCAGGCTGGTGGAGGGGCTTCTTCTGCCGGAAGAGGCCCCTCCACCGCACTTCGTGCGGTCCCCCTCCCCTGCAAATGCAGGGGAGGATTAGGGCCGCCGCGCCAGGAGCAGCGGCAGGCCGCCGGCGGGGCGAAGGGTGACCATGCCGGAGGGGCGCACCTCGCGGCCGGGCATCGGCGCGAACGACCATGCGCCGAGCCAGTGCGCGAGAACGGTCAGCGCCTCGACCGTCGCGAAGCGCATGCCGACGCAAAGGCGCGGGCCGCCGCCGAACGGGATATATTGGAAGCGATGCCGAGCCGCCTTGCGCTCGGGAGTGAAACGCCCCGGATCGAACGAGTCCGGATCGTCCCAGAGCGCCTCGTGCCGGTGCAACAGCCAGGGCCAGATCGAAACGATGTCGCCGGGCGCGACGTCATGGCCGCCGAGCCGGTCGGCGGCGACGGCCTGCCGATCGAGGCGCGGCGCCGGCGGATAGAGCCGAAGCGATTCTTCAAGCACCCGCCGGAGCAGCGGCAGGCGGTCGGGGAGGCCCGAATCGTCGGTCCCCGCGGCGAGCGCGGCCCGGGCCTCGGCCGCGGCCTCGTCCTGCAACGCCCGCTGCTCGGACAGCAGGAATAGAGTCCAGGCCATGGCGTTCGCGGTCGTCTCGTGGCCGGCCAGGTAGAAGGTGGCGGCATTGTCGATCGCCAGCGCTTCGGCTTCGGCCGGATCGAAGCGTTCGCCGAGCGCCCCGATCAGGGTGCCGAGGAAGTCGTCGGCGCCGCCGGCGCGCAGGCGATCGCGAACCACCTCGGCCAGAGTCTCGCGCAGATAGAGCTGGCCGCGCCAGCCCGCGCGCGCCTTCGCCGTCCAGTGGATCTGGGGCAGGCCGAGCAGCGCCTGCAGCCGGCGGCCGCTAAACGCTTCGAGAGCGGCGGCGATATGCGCCGTCGCCGCGTCGCTGGTGAGGCGCGGGTCGCCGGCGAACAGGCTCTCCGAAATGATCCGCATCGTCGTCGCGGTGGCATGGGCGGCCAGGTCGATCGGCCCCCCCTGGTCCCATCGCGCCATGGCCGCCTCGGCCGCGCGAACGAAAACCGGGATCACGGCGTCCACGGCCGGCGGCACGAAGCTGGCGGCGACGATCCGCCGCTGGCCGCGCCAGAGCTCCGAGTCGGAGGTGAGCAGCCCGCGCCCGATCACCGGGGCGAGCAGGCCTTTGACGATCCTCGGCTTTTCATAATTGGCGGCATTGTCGAGCAGGACGCGCTGAACGAGCTCGGGCTGGAGCGGGATGTGGACGTTGAAGCCCGCCACCCTGCGCTGCATGTAGGGCTGCCGGAAGGCGACCTGCGACCAGCCGTAGACGGCGTTCCTCGCCCGCTCGCCGAAAAAGCCGCGCCAGACCGGCACCGGACCGGAGCCGCGCGGCGGATGCGGCGGGACGAAGCGGGGCGTGGTCGTGATGGCGTCCATCGACCTTCATCGTCACTCCCGCGAAAGCGGGAGTCCAGCGTCCTTTTGCGTTGGCGGGGACAAGAAGCTGGATTCCCGCTTCCGCGGGAACGACGGGAGAAAGCTATTCCGCGGCCAGGAGAAGCTATTCCGCCGCCAGCAGGCGTTCGGCGCCGCCGAGATCGACGCTGACCAGGCGGGAGACGCCTTTTTCGATCATGGTGACGCCGAACAGGCGGTGCATCCGGCTCATCGTCACCGCATTGTGGGTGACGATCAGGTAGCGGGTGTCGGTCTCGCCGGTCATCCGGTCCAAGAGGTCGCAGAAGCGCTCGATATTGGCGTCGTCCAAGGGGGCGTCAACTTCGTCGAGAACGCAGATCGGGGCGGGGTTGGTGAGGAAGAGCGCGAAAATGAGGGCGATGGCGGTCAGCGCCTGCTCGCCGCCCGAGAGCAAAGTGAGGGTGGCGAGGCGCTTGCCGGGGGGCTGGGCCATGATCTCGAGCCCGGCTTCGAGCGGATCGTCCGATTCGACCAGTTCGAGATGGGCCTGGCCGCCTTCGAACAGGGTGGTGAACAGGCTTCGGAAATGGCGGTCGACATCCTGGAAGGCGGCGAGCAGCCGGACCCGCCCCTCGCGGTTCAGGCTGCCGATCGAGCCGCGCAGGCGGTGGATGGCGACGCCCAGCTCCTCGCGCTCGGCCTGGGAGGCCAGGCGGCCTTCCTCGAGCTCGTTAAGCTCGCTCTCGGCGACGAGATTGACCGGGCCGATCCGCTCGCGCTCCTGGGTCTGGCGCTCGAGCCGGCCGGATTCGATGGAGACGTCGGCGATCAACTCTTCCCTGAAGTCCGCCGTCTCGGGGAGGAGCGGCGGCGGGCATTCGAACTTCTCGCCCGAAATCCGCGCCATCTCCTCGCGGCGCGAATCCTGCGCCTCGGCGCGGGCGGCGGCGCCGGCGCGGGCCTCGCGGGCGGCGGCCTGGGCCTCGCCGGCCTCGGCGAGCTTCGCTTCGGTGGCGCTCAGCGCCTCCTCGCCGGCGCGCTCGTGGGCGGCGGCGGCCAGAGCGGCTTCGGCGGCGGCGGCCGATTCGGCGGTGAGAGCGTCGATCCGGCGGTCGAGATCCCGAGGCGCTTCAGCGAGGCGGCGGGCCTCCTCGTCGGCCTCGGCGACCCGGCGGCCGAATTCGGCGTGGCGCTTGTCGGCCTCGGCGGCGCGCGCCTGCCAATCGGCACGCTCCCTGGCCGCGGCCTCGGCGCGCTGCTTGTCGGCGCTGACCGCTCGGGCATGGGTGGCGGCCTCGGCGCGGACCTCGGCGAGCGCCGCCTGGGCGCGCTCGGCGGATGAGCGAAGCTCGGCGACCCGGACTTCGGTCGCCTCGGCGTCGGGAAGGCCGGCGGTAATCCCTTCGGCCTCGGCCGAGGCGCGCCGGGCCTCGCCCAGATCGGCGTCGGCCAGAGCGGCGCGTTCGGCGAGGCCGGTGCGCCTGAGCTCGAGCCGTTCGATCTCGACCTGGGCGCTGTCCTCGGCCCGGCCGGCATCGCGGATCGCGGCGCTTGCTTCGGCCTCGGCGCGGCGGCCGGAATCGGCCGCCTCGCGGGCGGACTGCATCTCGGCGCGGGCCTCGGCGGCGTCGCGCCCGGCGGCTTCGGCCGCGGCCGAAGCGGCGGGCAAAGCGGACTCGATCTCGGCGAGGCGGTTGACCCGGATCAGCCGCTCGGCGGCGGCGGCACCGAGGCCGGTGGCGTGATAGCCGTCCCAGCGGCGAAGGCGGCCGTCCAAGGTGACGAGGCGCTGGCCGACGGCGAGCGGCACGCCCGAATCGGTTTCGGCCACTCCGATCTGGCGAAGGCGGCGGAGCAAAGCCGGGGGCGCCTCGACATGGTCGCCGAGCGCGGCCGTTCCGGGGGGGAGGGCGGGATCGCCCGGCTGGGGATCGGCGCCGGCCCAGCGGCGCGGGCCGTCGGTCAGGCTGGCGTCGAGATCCTCGCCCAAAGCGGCGGCGAGGGCGCGTTCGTAGCCGGGTTGCGCCTTGATATGGGCGATCGCCCGGTCGCCGCCCGAGGTCTCGACCGCCTTGAGCAGCGCCTGCGCCTCGGATTGGAGGGCGGACAAGGCGGCGCGGACGGCGGCGGCCTCGCTTTCGGCGGAGTCGCGGGCGGCGGCGGCGCGCTGGCGCCTCGCCTCGGCGGACGCGATCGCCTCGCCGGCCGCGGCGAGCGCGGCCTCGGCCCGCTCGCGCCCGGCGCGGGCCGCCCGGAGGGTTTCGAGGAGATCCGAATCGCCGCCGAGGCCGGCCATCTGCCCGGCGATCCGGGCGGCCTCGGCTTCGGCGCGGGCCAGCTTCTGGCGGGCGGAGTCGAGCGCGGCGAGAGCGACCCGCGCTTCGGCCTGCTCGGCGGCTTGGACGGCGCGGGCCTTGCCGAGTGCGGTTTCGGCGGCGCGCGCCTCGTCCTCATGCTCGACGGTCCGGACGTCGATCGTGCCTCGGCTGGCTTCGGCGTCGGCGAGGCGGGTGGCGATCGCTGCCAGCTCCTCGTCGAGCCGGGCGATTGCAGAGGCGGCATCGAGGCGAAGCGATTCCTCGCGGCCGCGGTCGGCGGCGAGGGTGCGGCGGCGCTCGTCGAGCTCGGCGATCCGGCGGCGGACGCCGTCGCGCTCGGCGCGCAAGGCGGCGAGCTGGTGGCCGAGCCCGGAGGCGCGTTCGCGCGCTGCCTCGGCCGCCTTGCGGCGCTCGGCGAGGCCGGCCGCAGCCTCGGTCTGCCAGGCGGCCGCTGCGCGCTGCGCCTCGGCGGCGCGGGCGACCGCGGCTTCGGCCGTCTCGGCGTCGTTGCGCGCGGCTTCCGCCGCGCGCGCGGCTTCGCGCCAGCGGGCGAAGATCAGGCGGGCTTCGGCGATCCGGATCTGGTCGGTGAGCTTGCGGTAGCGTTCGGCGGCGCGAGCCTGGCGGCGCAAGGCGAGCGCCCGAAGCTCCATGTCGGCGAGGATCTCGTCGAGCCGGACCAGGTTCGCCTCGGTGGCGCGAAGCTTCTGCTCGGCGTCCTTGCGGCGGACATGCAAGCCCGCAATGCCGGCCGCCTCCTCGAGCATCAGCCGCCGCTCGACCGGCTTGGCGGCGATCACCGCGCTGATCTTGCCCTGGCTGACCAGGGCCGGCGAATGGGCGCCGGTCGCCGCGTCGGCGAAGAGCAGGGCGACGTCCTTCTGGCGGACGTCGCGGCCGTTGACTCGATAGGCGCTGCCCGCGCCGCGCTCGATGCGGCGGGTGATTTCGACCTCGCCCGGAGCGATCGCGGCGTCGCCGCCGACATCGCCGCTGTCGCGCTCGACGAGCATCGTGACCTCGGCGAAGTCGCGCGCCGGGCGGAGCGCGGTGCCGGCAAAGATGACGTCGTCCATGCCGGCGCCGCGCATCGACTTGGGCGAGGCTTCGCCCATCACCCAGCGTATCGCCTCGAGCACGTTCGATTTGCCGCAGCCGTTCGGGCCGACAATGCCGGTCAGGCCGTCCTCGACGCGCAGCTCGGCGGGCTCGACGAAGCTCTTGAAGCCGGTCAGTTTGAGCCGCTTTACCCGCACGTTTCGTCCAGCCCCCTTCCCGTCGCTACCGGCCGCGCAGCAGCGGCTCGATCCCCGCCCAGGTGTTGGTGTCGGTAATCGTCCGGCCGTTGACGACGAAGGTCGGCGTGCCGGTGACTCCGTATTGCCGGTTGGCGGCGTTCTGAACCGCCTCGATCCGATCGAAATTGGCCGGGCTGGAAAGGCAGGCGCGCTGCGCCGCAGGCGCGAGGCCGTGGCGGGCGGCGACGCGATCGAGGCCGAGCAGCGCGGCGAGGCGCTGGACCTGCTGCAAGGGCGGCAAGGCGTTGAGCTGGTTGCGCTGAGTCTGGGTCAGCGCGTCGGCCCGGGCGAGCCATTGCGGCTGGGTGCGAAGCAGCTCGTGGCTCATTCGGAAATATTGGGCCGGTCTGGCGCAACGAGCGAGCGCCGTCGCCGCGGCGTCGGGAGCGCTGATCAGGATGTTGCGATATTCTATGCTGACCCGGCCGGAGCGGACATGATTCGGGAATAGCCGGCCTTCGCTCTCGGTATGGAACGAGGCGCAGTGCGGGCAGGCGAGCGAGAGGAACTCGATCACCTTCACCGGCGCGGCCGGATTGCCCATCCGGAAACCGCCCTCTGGCGTGGCGACGACGGTCTGAGTCCAATCGCGCTGCGCCGGCGCCGCGCGGCGCTGGGCGAGGCCGTCGGCCCCGGCCAGCGCCAGCGTCGCGCCGGCGGCCAGGGCGGCGAGGAAGGCGCGCCGCTTCATCTCAGTTGCCGATCGCGGCGCGCAACAGCGGCTCGAGCGTCGCCCAGCCGGGGGCCTGCTGCTGCTCGCCATTGATGAAGAAGGTCGGCGTGCCGCTGACCCCTTCCTCGGTCGACGCGCGCCGGGTCCGCTCGGTCAGGCCCTGGATCGCCTGCTGATCGGCGAGGCATTGGTTGAACCGCGCTTCGGGCATGCCGCGGCGGGCGAAGAAGGTGTCGGCGTCCATCGCCCGCGCGAGCGGGGCGATCTGCTGCTCGGGCGGCAGCGCGTTGAGCGTCCGGGCCTCATTCTCGTCGATCGCCATCAGGAATTCGGTCTGCTGGGCGAACACCTGCTCGATCGTGCCGAAATAGGCGGCCGGCGGCTGGCAGCGCGACAGCAGCGACAGGGCGAGGTCCGGCCCGCCGAGCAGGAAGTTGCGGAACTCCCAGCTGACTTGGCCCGAGCGGATATAAGTGTCGCGGAGCGCGGCCGAGGCTTCATCGGAGAAGGCCTTGCAATGCGGGCAGGTCATCGAAGCATATTCGACCAGCTTCACCGGCGCATCGGGATTGCCGAGGCGGAAGCCGCCCTCGGGCGTCTGGGCCACCGTTTCGGCCCAATTGCCGCCATTGGGCGCCGGAATCTGCTCGAGCGGGCCGGCCGCGTTGCCGGTCGCGACGGCGTTGCCGCCGCCGCCGCCGCAGCCGGCGAGAAGGAGGCCGAGCGCGAGCGCGCCGGTGCTGAGCTGTGCTTTCATCGCTTTCTGTCTCCACCAATTCTGCCGACGACCGGTATCGTCGTCACCACCGGCGCCCCATCGCCGGAGGAAAGTCCGCGCGCAAGCGATTCCAGACAGGCGCGCAGCTCGGGATCGGCGACTTCGCGTAAAGATTCTCCCAATTCGGCGGCGATCGGCCGGAGCGACGGCGGCGCCGGCCGGGCCCTCGCGGCGGCCGCCTGGACGATGCCCTGGCGGAAGGAGACCCGCTCGACCGCCGGATAGCCGAAGAAGCGGTTGACCCGCTCGACGATCGTCGGCGCGACGTGCTGGAGCAGCGGCGCGTGCGCCCCCTCGACGACGAGGGTGAGCACTCCGCAGCTCCTTTTGCCCTGCGGGAAGCGGATCGATTCGGGCGAGGAGACGGCGGCATAGCGGACGCCGACGATCTCCCGCCAGCGGCTGACGATCGAGGACTGGACGAAGCCGAAGCGGCGAAAGGCGGCGCCGCCGGCTTGCGGCAGCAGCTCGGAGACCGCTCGCGCCCGCTTCGAACGCGCCGGCTCCACCGTCCCTCTGCCTCTGGTCCCGCCGCTCTTTTTCACTTTGCTTTTCACTCGCGGGGGCGAGCATGGCATAGGCGCACCATGGTCGTCGATGCCGCCCAGGCTCTTTTGTGTTGGTATGTTGTGGATAAGCGCCGGCTGCCGTGGCGCGCCGAGGGCGGCATCAGGCCCGATCCCTATCGAGTCTGGCTTTCCGAGGTGATGCTTCAGCAGACCACGGTCGCCGCGGTGAAGCCCTATTTCGTCGCGTTCACCGAGCGCTGGCCGGAGGTCGAGGCGCTTGCGGCGGCCGACGACGGCGAGGTCATGGCCGCCTGGGCGGGGCTCGGTTATTACGCCCGGGCGCGCAACCTGCTCGCCTGCGCCCGCACGGTGGCGAACGAGCATGGCGGCCGCTTCCCGGAAGAAGAGGCGGCGCTTCGAGCGCTGCCGGGCATCGGCGCCTATACCGCCGCCGCGATCGCCGCGATCGCCTTCGGCAGGCGCGCCGTGGTCGTCGACGGCAATGTCGAGCGGGTGATTTCGCGGCTGCACGCGATCGCAGAGCCGCTGCCGAGCGCCCGGCCGCGGATCAGGGCGTTGGCCGAAGCGATGACCCCCGCGAAGAACGCCGGCGATTTCGCCCAGGCGATGATGGACCTCGGAGCGACGATCTGCACGCCGCGCAATCCCGATTGCGGGCGCTGTCCGCTGCGCGAGCATTGCGCCGCCAGTCGCGCGGGCGAGCCGACGCTTTATCCGGTGAAGGCGCCGAAAGCGGCGCGCCCGCATCGCACCGGCACCGCCTATTGGCTCGAGCATGACGGACAGGTGCTGCTCGTGCGCCGCTCGACAAAGGGCCTGCTCGGCGGCATGCTTGCGCTGCCGACCGAGCAGCCGGTCGAGGCGGAGTGGAGCGAGGCCGGCGCGGTCGACCATGTCTTCACCCATTTCGCGCTCACCATGCGGCTCAGATGCGCGGAGGCGAGGGAGCGGCCCGAGGGCATCTGGTGGCCGGTCGAGCGAGTCGCCGAAGCGGGCCTGCCCACCCTGTTCGCCAAGCTCGCCGCGCGCGGGGCAGAGTGGCGGCAAGCGGCATGACCGCGCCCGGCTTCACCGGCGCCGGGCTGGACCGGGCCGATCATCTCAGGCTCGACGCCGAGCGAATGGCGGCAATGATGGCCGATGGCGACGCTCGGCTGCTCAGGCTCGCCGAGCTCGATCCGGTGCTCGACGAGGAGGGGCGGCTCGCCTGGGGGCCGTTCGCCGGCGCTGAGGGCGAGCATCTGTTCCTCGGGCTCGACGGCGGCGCGCCCTTGTTCGCGCCGCTGGTGCGCAGCGCGGCGCTCGGCCAGCGGGCATGGAGCGTGTTCCGGCTGCTCGCGCTGATGAGCGCGAGGGACGCGGCGATCTGGGGCGCGGCGCGAAGCGTCAACGAATGGCACAACAGGCACCGTTTCTGCGGCATTTGCGGGACCGGGACGGAGTCGTTCCGAGCCGGCTGGGGCCGCAAATGCGCCGGCTGCGGCGCCGAGCATTTTCCGCGCGTCGATCCGGTGGTGATCATGCTCGCCGAGCATCGCGGCAAGGCGCTGATCGCCCGCCAGCGCCAATATCCGCCGGGGCGCTACTCAGCCCTGGCCGGATTCGTCGAGCCTGGCGAATCGATCGAGGAAGCGGTGGCGCGCGAGCTGATGGAGGAAGCGGGCGTCGCGGCGACCGACGTCCGCTACATGGCGAGCCAGCCCTGGCCGTTTCCGGGCTCGCTGATGATCGCCTGCCTCGCCAAGGCGGAAAGCAAGGCGATCAGGCTCGACACGGCGGAGCTCGAGGATGCGATCTGGGTGACCCGGGGCGAGGCCGAGGCGGCGCTCGCCGGCGATCCGGGCGCGCCCTTCCTGGCGCCGCCGCCTTTTGCCATTGCCAACACGCTGCTGACGCGCTGGATAGAGGAACGTTCATGAGGAGGCCGGGATGAAGAGCTCATATCTGCTGGCGGGCGCCGCGGCGCTGATCGCGCTCGGCGGCTGCGTCGGCAACCCGGCCGACCGGCGCGCGGTGCTGAACGTGTCGATGACCGGGATCCAGGAGGTGCCGGGGCCGGGCGACGCCGACGGCAACGGCACCGCCGAGATACGAGTCGCTCCGGGCGAGGGCCAGCTGTGCTGGAGCGTCTACGCGCGCGGCATCGACGCAGCCACGGCCGCCCATATCCACCGCGGCGCGGCCGGCAGCGCGGGGCCGCCGGTGGTGACCCTGACCACGCCCGATTCGGCCGGGCGAAGCGAAGGCTGCGCGACGATCGACCCCGGCCTCGCGCGCGAGATCGCGACTCGCGGCCACGATTTCTATTTGAACGTCCACACCCAGCCGCATCCGGCCGGAGCGATCCGCGGTCAGCTCAGGGGCCGGCTGGCTATGCCTGCGCCGGGCCAGGGCGGCTAGCGCGCGGCGTCCGGGGCCTGGGAGGCTTCGCAGGCTTCGGGGGCTTTGCGGGCTTCGCCTTCCGGGCGGGGGCGGCCGGCTCGGCCGAGGCCTCCGGTTCGGATTCGGCCTGGGGCTCGGGCTGCGGATCGTCCTTCGCCGCGGCGCGCTCGGCCTGGGCGTTGCGCAGGCCTTCCTCGAAGCCTTCGAGGAAGCGGCGGAAGCCGTCGATCGCGGCGGTTCGGAACGCCTCGGCGACCTTCGATCCGTCGACGTCGATTCGAGTCTCGGTGCACATGCGATAGGGCCTCCCTTCCTGCTCGCGGCTTCCGGCGGAGCGCTCCGCCCGGACCCGGCCGGCGGCGGCCATCGCCGCGGTCGCGAAATCGCGGACGAACGGGCTCGCCGCCGCCTTGATCGCCTTCTTCGCTTTCTTGCGGACCTTTTTGGGCAGCTTCACCGCCCCGACCCGCTTGGGAATTTTGACCATCTTCCGTCCTCCTGTGTATTAATATAATAACACACTGGGCGGCGTGCAAGGGCTCATTCGACGAGGATGAGAGCGCTCATGCCGAGCGCGCGGTGGGCGAGATTGGCGCTTCGGGCGCGATAGCGGCCGGCGGCGGGGACGAGCGCGACGGTGCGGCGCTCGCCGGGCGCCAGCCGGAAATGGCCGCGGGCGAGGGCGCGCGAGTCGCGGCCCCGGATCCGAGCGGCGCGGAAGAAAGCGGGCGCGCTGACGCTCAAGGTCGTGCGGCTGTTGTTGACGAAATGGAGCCTCACCGGCCGGCCGGCCTCGAGCCGGATCGTCTCGGGCTCATAGGCGAAGGCGCGGAGCAGGATCGGCGCCTCGGGCGCGGCCCGCCATTCCGGCTCGCGCTGAGCGGCGGCGGGCGCGGCGAGCGACAGGGCCATCACGGCGAACAGCAGGCGACGCATCGGCGAAATCCTCCCGGGCCAGGCGCGCCCGATTCTAGCACGGGCCGGCCGGTTGACCGCAACCCTCCGAATCGCGCATCGCATGGCAGGTTAGGAGACGTGCGCATGCGCAAATTGGTTCCGTTCGGCCCGGTGCTGGCGCTTCCACTGGCGGTAGCGGCCGCGGCCCAGCCGGCGCGCGACGCGGTTCCGCTCTACGAGGTGGTCCAGCCGCCGCCGGTTCGTTCCGAACCCATGCGCTATGGGCCGGACGGCCGCACCCTTGACCTGACCGTGCCGCGCACCGGCCGGGGCGCGCCGATCATCGTTCGGCTGGCGGGCGGCGATTTCGCGCGCGACGCCACCAATTACTCGACGCTCTGGCTGCCCCATCTGTTCGATCAGAACGGCTATGCGTTCGCCACGATATGGATTCCGCGCCGCGACGCGGAGGATGCCGAGGCGATCGCCCGCGACAATGCCGCGGCGATCGCCCAGATCGTGCGCGAGATCGATCGCGAGCGCGTCGACGTCGAACGAATCGTCCTGATGGGAGAGGGCCCGGGCGGTCATTTCGCGGCTCTGCTGGGCACCGATCCGCGCCATCTCGAGCAAGCCGGCGTGCCGTTCGAGTCCGTGCGCGGCGTCTTCATCGTCAATGGCGACGGCTTCGACATCCCGGGACGTATCGCCACCTCCGACCGGCACAGGGCACGGCAATATGAGCGCGTCTTCGGGACGGACCGTGCGGCGCAGGCCGCCCTTTCGCCGGTGTCGCATCTCGCGCTCCCGAACAGCCCCGCCTTCCTGTTCCACGTCGTGCGCGGCGCGCCGGATTTCATTGCGCAAGCGGAAGCCCTGGCCGCCGCCGTGCGGAGTGCGGGCGGCCGAGCCGAGCTGCGGCTGCTGCCGCGGACATTGCGCGACGCGCGCGGCACCTATCTCGGCGCGCCGCAGCATCCGCAGACCGAAGAGCTGCGCGCCGACCTCCGCCGGCTCGCCGGACCGGCTGGGCGCTAGAGCATTGGGTGCTTAGTTCTACCCTTTTCCGTTCGGGCTGAGCTTGTCGAAGCCCTCTACTTTTCCCTGTGAGAACAAGAAGAAAGGCCCTTCGACAGGCTCAGGGCGAACGGAGGGGGTGATTCAAACTGATCCTTCAGCGCTCTAGAAGCGCAGCGGCTTCACCCGTTTGACGCCGGGGATCGCCTCCACCGCCTGAACCACTTCGGGCGCGATTGGCCGTCGACCGAGACCAGGGCGACCGCCTCCCCGCCGGCCTCGCGCCGGCCGAGGTGGAAGGTGGCGATGTTGACCCCGGCTTCGCCCAGGGTGGTGCCGAGCCGGCCGATGAAGCCGGGCGCGTCCTCGTTGACGATGTAGATCATGTCGCCGCCCAGATCGGCCTCGACGGCGATGCCGAACATGTCGACCAGCCGCGGCGCGGCATTGCCGAACAAAGTGCCGGCGACCGAGCGCTCCCCCTTGGGCGTGGTCACGCTGACTCGAAGCAGGGTGTGGTAGTCGCCCTCGCGGTCGTGGCGGATCTCGCGCAGGTCGAGGCCGCGCTCCTTCGCCAGGAAGGGCGCGTTCACCATGTTCACGGTGTCGGAATAGACCCGCATCAGGCCGGCGAGGACGGCGCCGGTGATCGGCTTCTGGCTCAGCTGGGCGGCGGCGCCCTCGACCTCGACCGAGACGCCCGTGATATGGCGGCCCTCGACCTGGCCGACGAGGCTGCCGAGCTTTTCGGCGAGCTCCATATAGGGCCTGAGGCGCGGCGCCTCCTCGGCCGAGAGCGAGGGCATGTTGAGCGCGTTGGTGACTCCGCCGCGCATCAAGAGGTCCGACATCTGCTCGGCGACCTGGATCGCGACGTTGACCTGCGCCTCGGTGGTCGAGGCGCCGAGATGGGGGGTGGCGACGAGGCCGGGCGCGCCGAACAGCGGGTTGTCGGTCGCCGGCTCCATCGCGAACACGTCGAGCGCGGCGCCGGCGACGTGGCCGCTGTCGAGCGCCTCCCTGAGCGCACCCTCGTCGATCAGGCCGCCGCGGGCGCAATTGACGATTCGCACCCCCGCCTTGGTCCTGGCGAGGTTGTCGCGGCTCAGGATGTTGCGGGTCTGATCGGTCAGCGGCGTGTGCAGGGTGATGAAGTCGGCGCGGGCGAGGAGCTGGTCGAGCTCGACCTTCTCGACGCCAAGCTCGATCGCGCGCTCCGGGGTCAGGAAGGGATCGTAGGCGATCACCTTCATCCTGAGGCCGAGGGCGCGGTCGGCGACGATCGAACCGATATTGCCGCAGCCGATCAGGCCGAGAGTCTTCGAGGTCAGCTCGACGCCCATGAAGCGGTTCTTCTCCCACCGGCCGGCCTGGGTCGAAATGTCGGCGGCGGGCAGCTCGCGGGCGAGCGCGAACATCAAGGCGACGGCATGCTCGGCAGTGGTGATCGAATTGCCGAACGGCGTGTTCATGACGACGACGCCGCGAGCCGTGGCGGCGGGCACGTCGACATTGTCGACGCCGACGCCGGCGCGGCCGATCACCTTGAGGTTCGGCGCCGAATCGAGCAGGTCGGCGGTGACCCTGGTCGCCGAGCGGATGGCGAGGCCGTCATAATCGCCGATGATCGCCTTGAGCGCGTCCTTCGCAAGGCCGGGCCGCTCGTCGACCTCGACGCCGTTGGCGCGGAAGATCTCGGCGGCCTTGGGATCCATCGGATCGGAAATCAGGACTTTGGGCATATTTTACTCCCTGGGGAGTCATTCCGGCGAAAGCCGGAACCTATGAACACGGAGTCGGAGGTCGTTCTCTGAGCCTGGTGTTCATGGGTCCCGGCTTTCGCCGGGATGACTATTGATTGGTTACTTCGTGAAAGGCCCAGTCGAGCCACGGGCCGAGCGCTTCGATGTCCGCGGTGTCGACGGTGGCGCCGCACCAGATGCGAAGGCCAGGCGGGGCGTCGCGATAGGAAGCGACGTCGTAGGCAGCGCCCTCGAGCTCGAGCAAAGCGGCGATCTCCTTTGCCAGCGCGCGTTTCGCGTCGTCGTCGAGGCCGGCGACGGCCGCGTCGGCGAAGGCGAGGCAGACGCTGGTGTTGCTCCGCGTCGCCGGATCGGCCGCGAGATGCTCGATCCAGGGGGTGCGCTCGACCCAGGCGGAGAGGGCGGCGGCGTTGGCGTCGGCGCGGGCGATCAGCTCGTAAAGGCCGCCGTGAAGCTGGGCCCATTCCAGCGCCCAGATATAATCCTCGACCGCCAGCATCGAAGGCGTGTTGATCGTCTCCCCCTTGAAGACGCCTTCGATCAGCTTCCCCCCTTTGGTCAGCCGGAAGATCTTGGGGAGCGGCCAGGGGGGCGAATAAGTCTCCAGCCGCTCGACGGCGCGCGGCGACAGGATCAGCATGCCGTGCGCGCCCTCGCCGCCGAGCACCTTCTGCCAGGAGAAGGTGACGACATCGAGCTTGTCCCAAGGGAGGTCGACCGCGAAGACGGCCGAGGTGGCGTCGCAGATGGTGAGGCCGGCGCGATCGTCGGCAATCCAGCCGCCGTCGGGGACCCGGACGCCCGACGTGGTGCCGTTCCAGGTGAAGACGACGTCGCCGTCGCTGTCGACGGTACCGAGATCGGGCAGCGCGCCGTAGGGCGCGCGAACGACCGCCGCATCGAGCTTCAATTGCTTCGCCACGTCCGTCACCCAGCCCTCGCCGAAGCTTTCCCAGGCGAGCAGGGTGACCGGGCGCGCGCCGAGCAGGTTCCACAGGGCCATCTCGACCGCGCCGGTATCGGAAGCGGGGACGATTCCGATCCGGTGCGAGGCGGGGACGTGAAGCACGTGCCGGGTCGCCTCGATGGCATGGCCGAGGCGCGCCTTGCCGAGCTTCGAGCGGTGCGAGCGCCCGAGCGAGCCGGTGGCGAGCTTTTGCGGGGACCAGCCCGGCGGCTTCGCGCAGGGGCCGGAAGAGAAGAAGGGACGTGCAGGGCGCACGTCCGGTCGGGGATTCGTCACTGTCAAACTCTCCTCGCAGAGAGCGCGCGCCGCGTTGGGACGGCGTGGCCCGTCGACGGGACTAGACGCGGAAGCCGCCCGCCGCAAGGCGTCCACGCTTCGACTCCTCCTTGACCTTGTCGCCGTCATGACTCACCAAAGTCGCGTGCGGTGGGGGATCGTCCTGGCGGTATTGGCCCTGAGCGCGTGCATCCCGCGCGGCGAGGAACGGCGCGCGCCGCCGCGGGCCGAAACTCCGGCGCGGGCCGAGCGCAACAGCCCCGAGACGCTGCAATGCCATATCGACCTCGCCCGCGAGCGGATCCGGTTCCGCGCTCTGCCCGACCAGCGCTTTTCGGGCGGCTGCTCGGCGCTCGGCGCGGTGCAGCTGCTCGACATGGGCACGCCGGCCGCCAATTTGCGGGCGATGACCTGCCCGCTCGCCCGCCAGTTCGCGCGCTGGGTCCGCGAATCGGTGCAGCCGGCGGCGGACCAGTGGTTCGGCACCCGCGTTCAGCGGGTCGAGACCTTCGGCACCTATTCCTGCCGCCCGGTCAACAGCCGGCCCGGCGCCCGGCTCAGCGAGCATGGTTTTGCCAATGCCGTCGACGTCTCGGGCTTCATCCTAAGCGACGGCCGGCGGGTGACGGTGCAGGAGGGGTGGAACGGCGGCGACGAACGGGTGCGGCGCTTCCTGCGCTCAGTCCATCAGGGCGGCTGCCGGCGCTTCAACATCGGCCTCAGCCCCGATTCCGACGCCTATCACTACAACCACATGCATTTCGACATGGGGCGCGGCCCTTATTGCCGCTGACCGTCATTCGTCCGCCGGGATGACTAAGGTCGAAATCCGCTCTACACGCAGCCGATGACCGACCCCGTTCCCCCCGAGCGCGTCTTCCAGCCCGCGCGCGAAGAGGCCGAGACCGCCGCCCAGACGACGCAGAGCCCGCAGACGATCGATCCCGCCTACCGGCTCGCCTTCCAGGACATGGATTTCCTGCTCAGGGAGGATCTTCGGCCGGTCCGCTTCCAGCTCGAGCTGCTGAAGCCCGAATTGCTGCTCGACGAGGCCAATATCGCCTCGACCTTCGTCTTCTACGGCTCGGCGCGAATCCCGGAACCCGACAAGGCCGACGCGCTGATCGCGGCGGCGGCGACCGATCGCCAGCGCGCCATCGCCGAGCGGCTCAAGGCCAACAGCAAATATTATGACGTGTCGCGCCAGCTCGCCCGGCTCGCCAGCCGCGCCGAACCGGACGACAGGGGCCAGCGCCATTTCGTCGTCTGCTCGGGCGGCGGCCCGTCGATCATGGAGGCGGCGAACCGGGGCGCCGAGGACGAGGGCAGGGAATCGATCGGGCTCAACATCGTGCTGCCGCACGAGCAATTGCCCAACCCCCATGTGACTCCCAAGCTGAGCTTCCAGTTCCACTATTTCGCGCTCAGGAAGATGCACTTCCTGCTGCGCGCCCGCGCCGTCGCGGTGTTCCCGGGCGGCTTCGGCACGTTCGACGAGGCGTTCGAATTGCTCACCCTGATCCAGACCGGCAAGGTGAAGCCGATCCCGATCCTGTTCTTCGGGCGGGAATTCTGGGAGCGGGTGATCGATTTCGAGGCGCTCGCCGACGAAGGCGTGATCGCTCACGACGATCTCAAGCTCTTCACCTTCTGCGAGACCGCGGCGGAGGCGTGGGACTGCGTCTGCCGCCATTATGCCGGCGGCGACGCTCCGGACTGCTGAGCTCTAATGGGCGGCAGGGGCGGGGGCGGGCGCGGCCTGGTTGGCGGCCGGGCCGCCGACGTCGCCTTCGGCGGCATTGCCCTCGACCGCATTGCCTTCCGCCGCATTGGCCTCGGCCGGGGCGGCGGCGGGCGGCGGCGGGATCTGAAGCGAGCCGCCGCGCTGGTTGAGGAACAGCATCACGTCGGCGCGGTCCTGCGGGTCGCTGAGCCCGGCGAAGGTCATCTTCGTGCCCGGCGCGTAGGTGCGCGGCGAGCGCAGCCACTGGCTCATTTCCTCCCAGCCCCAGGTGCCGCCCTTCGAGCGCAGCGCTTCGGAATAAGCGAAGCCGGCGATATGGGCGTGCGGAGCGCCCATCGACGCCCACAAATTGGGGCCGGTGCCGTTGGCGCCGCCCTGATCGGCATTGTGGCAGGCCGAGCATTTGCGGAACACCGCCTCGCCGCGGGCGGCGTCGGCGGTCTGCAGGAAATGGGCGATCGGCTGCTCGGCGGCGGCGCCGTCCTCGCCTTCTTCCACGACGCCGGCGATCGGATAGCCCATCGTCTCGGGCCGCTCGGCTTTGAAGAGCTCCTCGGTGACCAGGGTCGCGCCGAGCAGGACGATACCCGCACCAAGCACCCATCCCGCAATCGTGTTGAAGCGACCGTCCATCTTGCCCAGGAACCTTTCGAGGATGCGCGGCCGTGACGAGGCCGGGCGGTAAACGGGTTGGAATGGGGCTCCCTTTATGCGGGCGGCGCGTCCGCCGCAAGCCGCGCCGTGACGGCGGCAGGCGCGCGCCGGAACCGCGCCATCGGCGGCGGCCGGCGCGATTCGCGGGCTTCGACTTATTCCCGTTATCCTCGTTATCCACAGGCGGAATCCGCTTGGTTTGACTCATTTTTCGTGACAGCTACCGGATGTGGCCGAGACGATCTCCCGGCAACGGGGGAAAGCCTTCCCAGCCACAGCCCAGGCTTAAAGCCGGGCCCGTCGCCTTCGGGCGGCAGGCCAGGCGGAAGCGGACGGCAGGGCGGCTGACGAAGCCGCCGCCAGGCGGACGATGGCGGGCTTGCCCTTCAGCGGATGCGAAAGCGGCAGGCTTCGTGAAGCGCCCATCGGTTCCGGAAGGCCTTCGGGCCGGAAGGAGCCGGCAGGCGGGACACCGGACCTTCGGGTTCAGGACCCGTCCGGCGGAAAGCGGGATTTCGGTCCGCGCGCCGCCACCGGCGGGGAAGAGCTTCGGCTCGGACTTGCCGGGCAGGACCGGGCTTCGGCCCGGGAGCTGCGAAACCCGGCAGGACCCAGGATTTCGGTCCATGGCCTGCCTGGCGGAACCGAGGCTTCGGCCGAGGATCCCGCCGGACGCGGAACTTCCGGCTTCGGCCGAAGATCCGCCAAAGCGGGAAGAGGGACGCAAGTTCCAAATCCGCCGAGCGGCGAACCGCCAGGGCTTCGGCCCTGACGGGGAGCCCGCGGGGAAACCTGAAGCGGCTTCGCCCGTGAACGGACCCCGGAGGAAGCGGCGCAGGAACCCCCGGTTCAGGCGCCGCGACTTCGAAACCGCCCAGCGCGGAACGCCTCGCCTCCCAGGCCGGGTTCGACGTGACGGGACAGTGGGGGCCGGCGGCAACGCCGGCCCCCATTACCGTTCGGGCCCGCGTCGGCCGTCATTCCGGCGCGAGCCGGACCCCCCATTGTGCGGATGACCGCGAAGGCGAGGCGCCGGCATTTCGCCGCGACGTCGGACCGTCCGCCCAGCCGGTCGTCGCGCCGTCGCCCCGCTTCGCGGCAGCCGGCTTGATCTCGGCGCCGGGCGCCGCGATAGTTGCGCCCGGGCGCGGGGGAGGCGCCGCACATGTTCTCACGAAGCACGCCCGCGGCCCCGCCCAAAGCCAGACCGGGCCGGCCCGGCTCGCCCGGCCTGTCCTTCATCGGCCCCGAGACCCTGGTCAGCGGCGATCTCGTCACCGCGGCCCAGCTCCATGTCGACGGCCGGATCGACGGCGACGTCCGCTGCGGCCAGCTCATCCAGGGCGGCGAAGGGGTCATCGCCGGCAACATCCAGGCGGCCGAGGCGCGGCTAGCGGGCACCGTCGAAGGCACGGTCTCGGCCGGGATGCTGATCGTCGAGGCCTCGGCGCGGATCCTCGGCGACGTCGCCTACGAAACGATCAGCATCGAGGCGGGCGCTCAGATCGAGGGCCGGCTCGGCCGGCGCTCGGCGCTCGGCCTCGGCGACGAGGCGCCGGCCTTGATCGCCACCCCGGTCTCCTTCTCGCCGGCCGGCAAGGGCGGCGGGACCGACAGCCGGGGCCTCTTCACCTTGCCCGATCCTGGCGCCGCCAACTGAGCCGATGAGCAGGCACGGCGCCGAGATCCTCTGGCGGTCCGACGGCGAATTCGGCAGCGGCCGCTACAGCCGCCGGCACGAGCTTCGCTTCGACGGCGGCGCCGTCGTCGCCGGCTCCTCCTCGCCTACGCTGGTTCCCGAGCCGCTGTCGGACCCGGCCGGAGTCGATCCCGAGGAGACGCTGGTCGCGTCGGCCGCCGCCTGCCACATGCTCTGGTTCCTGTCGCTGGCGCAGGCCGCCGGGCTCGACGTCGCCAGCTATCGCGACCGCGCCGAGGGCGAGATGGGCCGGATCGCGCCGGGGCGGATGGCGATCGTGCGGATCGCGCTTCGGCCGCGGATCGCCTTTGCCGGCCGAGCGCCCGACGCCGCCGAGCTCGAGCGGCTCCACCATGAGGCGCACGAACGCTGCTTCATCGCCAATAGTCTCAAGTGCGAGATCGTCGTCGAGAGCGCCGAATGACCGGAAGCGCGATGCGCAAGGTGACCTATGGCGCGGCGGTCAGCCTCGACGGCTATATCACCGGGCCGGACGAGGCGATCGACTGGCTGCGGTGGAGCGACGACGCCAAGGCGATCAGCAGCGCGAGCTGGAAGGGCGTCGATACCCTGCTGATGGGCCGCAAGACCTACGAGTTCGCGGCGCGCGGCGGCGGCGGCGGCGCGGGGAAGATCAGGACCTTCATCTTCTCGCGGACGATGGCCGAAGCGCCGGCCGGCGCCGAGTTGGTCCGCGACGACGCGGTCGGCTTCGTCGCGGCGCTCAAGGCGGAACCCGGCGGCGACATCATCGTCCTGGGCGGCGGCGAGCTCGGCTCGGCGCTGATCGAAGGCGGCGCGGTCGACGAGATCGGCCTCAACGTCCACCCGCTGCTGCTCGGCGCCGGCATCCCCTTCTTCCGGCCGATGGCGCGGCGGATCGCGCTGACGCTCGTCGAGGCGCGGCCGATCGCGAAGGAGTGCGTGTTCCTGCGCTACCGCTGCGGCGGCGAACAGGCGAACCCCCAGGCGGACCGACTTCGGGGATAGCTGGTCTCAGGGAGGCCAGTCCCTCTCCCGTTCGCCCTGAGCTTGTCGAAGGGCTTTCCTTCTTGGGGAGGACGTAAAGGAAGGGGCTTCGACAGGCTCAGCCCGAACGGACAGGGTTCAGTCCGAACAGACAAAGGCTCAGCCCGAACGGGCAAGGGCTCAGCCCGAACGGACAGAAGCGATTCCGATCCAACCGGACGTGGCGCTGTACGGGACGATGTCGGCGCGCACGAGGACGCGGCCCAGGGGGGAGAGAGCGGAGGACGCCAGGGCCCCAGAATCAAAATGGGAGCTGGTGTTGCCACCAGCCCCCACTTGTCCCAGGTCCAACGGCCGCGCCGGTGAGGGCTTGGCGTCTTTCCTGGGCGGGTCGGGCATCCATCGAAGCAAGCTCCGACGGGGCCCTATCGGGTTCCGGCCGGGGTCTGACGACCCCGGTCGGTTCCCAATCAGATCCCCGAAGGGATCCGATCCGGGTCCCCGTCGAGGCGAACCCCGGCGGTTTCCCTTTCGCGGCCCGTTAGCCCGAAGGCTCCGGTTTCCACTGGACCTTCGAAGAAAGTGGGATCGGCCTAAGCCTCACGCTTCTTCTTCGACCGCCCAACCATCGCTTCAGTGGCTTGCGTCCCGAAGGACGCCGCCCGCTTCCGCGGTGGCCGCGGATCGGAACTTCTCTCCGTTTCCGGAAATCCGCTCCTCATCGCGAAGGGCCATATTGCTCGGCGTTCCGAGTCGCGCCAAGCGGAATCTGGGGGAGTCGGCCTGTGGATAACGGGGATATCGAGGATAAGTCCGCGTGCGCGGCGCCCGCTTGCTCCTAATGATAGAAATAGGGGTCGAGGACGCTGACCTCGTGGATCGAGCCGACCGGGACACACCCCTTCGCCGGCATTGGTCGCGACGACTCGGGACAGCGCGCCGGCGCCGTCGGCGTCGACCGGGAGGTGAAAGCCGTCGGGAAAGCTTCGTTCGACGATGTAGCGCGGCATAAGCGGGTCTCCTGTCTCAGACGGCGCCGACGGCGCGGGCGAAGGCGAGGCTGTCGAACAATTCGAAGAAGCGGGTCGCCCGGCCGTTCTCGAAATGCCAGATATCGACCTTGGGGGTGTCGACCTCGGCGCCGGTCTCGCGGTTGCGCCAGGCGCAACGGCCGATCATGACCACATCGTCGCCGTCGGCGACGAACTGGTAGACGTCGAAATAGATCATCTCCCAGTCGCGGCCGAGGGCGGCGAAATAGTCCGCCGCCTGGTCGCGGCTGAGGTGCGAGCCGGCGATCCCGCTCGGCAGCTCGTCGCCGAGCACCGAGCGCATCTCGACCCGCTCGTCGAACAGGGCGAGGACGTCGTCCGCCGAGCCGCCCTTGGTCTCGCTCCACCTTTTATAGGCCCGTTCGAGCGCGGCCACATTGGGGTTGTTGCCGGCCATCCTGCCTCTCCCCGATTGAAGCGGCAGGATAGCAGAAGCGGCGGCGGAGGCGAAGGGCGGGTCTCAGGCCTGCAGCGACGCGGGGACCCGGGCGCCGTTCTTGGCGAGCTCCTCCATCACCCGGCGATGAAGCCAGATGTTCATTTCGGCGCTGCCGTCCTTGGCGCCGGTATAGCCCAATTCGGTGGCGAGCGCCTTGCGGTTGTCGAGGCTGGAATCGAGGTCGAGCAGCTTCATCAGATCGACGATCGAGCTCTTCCAGTTGAGCTCCGCTCCGCCCTTGGCGCGCTGCTTCGCCGCGAGCGCCGCCGCGACGTCGACCGGCTGTTGGGCCTGGACCTGGGCGGCCTGGGACTGCGCCTGAGCGGCGGCGGCGCGCACGGCATCGTTGATCATCGTCAGAACGCTCATCCGTTTCTTCCTCGCTGGGGGATCATGGCGGCCTAACGCGCCGGCGCGGGTCGAGGTCCATTCCCCCCGCGGCGCGGGCCGGCGGGAGCGAGTTGACGCGGATCGAGCGCGCGCGGATAGATTGGGCGCAAACGGAGAGGCCGCCATGGTCGCCTCATTGCTCCTCGCTTTGTCTATGCAGGCCGCCGCCGCGCCGCCGGCCCGGCCGGGCGAGCGAATCCTCGCCATCCACAATCGCGAGCGCGCCCGGCTCGGGGTGCCGCCGCTCGGGTGGAGCGCCCGCCTCGCGAGCGACGCGGCGGCCTATGCCGCCATGCTGGCCCGGCTCGGCCGCCTCGAACATTCGCCGGCCGCAACCCGGCCCGGCGCCGGCGAGAATCTGGCGATGGGGACCCAAGGCTATCATGGTGTGGACAGTCTGACCGAGCTCTGGGTCGCGGAAAAGCGGCTGTTCGCCAACGGGCCCTTCCCGCAGGTCAGCCGGAGCGGCGATTGGCGAGCGGTCGGCCATTATACGGCGATGATCTGGCACGGGACGACGAGCATCGGCTGCGGCGCGGCGCTTGGCGGAGGAAATCTCTTCCTCGTCTGCCGCTACGCGCCGGCGGGCAATGTCGTCGGCCGCCGCGTCTATTGAGTGCGTCGGCGCGGCCGCGGCGAGCTCGTGCGGCGCAGCGACGGCGGCGGGCCGATCAAATCGTCGCCGCGCCGGCGGCCGCCGAAGATGAGCCGAAGGAACGCCAGGACGAGGATGAGGAGCGGCGCCAAGGCCCAGCGCGGGATGCCGGTTCGATCGAACCAGGCCAGGGCCTCTCCCACGGGCTCGCGAAGGCCCGGCCGGGGACGAGCGGGCAGATCGGCGGGCGGACCGGTCACCGGCTTGTCCGTGGCGGCGGCCTCCGAGGGCGCCGCCGATTCGGCGCCGCCATCGTCCGGCGGGTCCGGCTTGGCGGCGACGAGCGCGGCGAGCGCGAGGACGGCGAGGAGGATGCGCATGCTTTCCCCGAAAAGGGCCGGGCGCCGCCGGCCGCCGGTCAGGACAAAGCGGTCTCGAGGGCTTCGGCCGCTTTCTTGGCGGCGGTGTCGGCGCGCATCCGCTCGGTGCGGGCAAGGCGGGCGGCCATCGCGTCCCACGCGGCGGCGGCGCACAGCCAGCGCTCGCGGACATTGGCGAGCGGGGTGGCGGCGGCGTCGCGGCGGGCCTCGGCGGCGCGATCGCGATAATATTGCTGGGTGAGCGTCATTCACGTCGCCTTTCGGGTGGCCCCGCCTCGCGGCGGCGCGGGATGGGCTGCAGAGCCCGGCGAACCGGATCCGGCCGGCGGCCGGCTCCCTCCCGGCCGGGCCGGGAGGGAGGAATGGGCTCAGGCGCTCTGCAGGTTGACGGCGCTGGTCTTGCCGCGCTGGTCCTGCTCGAGCTCGTAGGAGACTCGCTGGTCCTGGTTGAGCGTGTTCATCCCGGCCTTCTCGACCGCGCTGATATGGACGAAGGCGTCGTTGCCGCCGTCCTCGGGGGCGATGAAGCCGTAACCCTTCTGGGCGTTGAAAAATTTGACCTTGCCGATGGGCATGACCGTCTTCCTTGTCTGTGGGCGGGCCGGAATTGGCGCGCCCGTGCTGCCGGGGTAGCGGAAGAAGGAAGAAGGAGCCGCAAAGCACCGAAGACCGTCAATTGCGACCGTAGCAAAGCGGCGATAGGCGCATGGCGGTGGAATAGCAAATGGAGGGGGGCGCCGCGGATCGGGAGCGGCCGGTTTCGCCGGTGGAACGAAGCCGTGCCGACGCCGGTTGAGCGCAAGCCCATGGCCAAGCGAAACGACCCCCAAGACCCGCCGCGGCTCGACGAGCATCCGGGCGAAGGCGCGGTGCGCGGCACCCAGCGGATGGAGATCTTCGCCGACGCGGTGTTCGCGATCGCCTTCACCTTGCCGCTGGTCGAGCTGCCCATGCCCGAGGCCGGGCCGGACTTCGGCGCCGAGCTGATCGCGCTCTGGCCCGCTTATCTCGGCTACCTGCTCTCCACTCTGGTGATCGGCCTCTATTGGGTCCATCACCATTTTTCGGGCGCGATCTATCGGACGACGGGGCACCATTTCCTGCTCGCCACCATGCTCTTCCTGATGACGATCGGCTTCATCGCCTTCCCGACCCGCGCCTTCGCCGAGCACCTTCACGAGCCGGCGGCGCGCGAGGCCGGCGCGATCTTCTACGTCTGCGCGCTCGCCGCGATCGCGCTGACCTGGCTGATCAAGTGGAAGACGGGCTGCTGGACCTGCGACGTCGACGACCGGCTGGAACCCGCTTATGTCGCCCGCCTCACCCGCAAATATGAAATCATCACCGCTTCGATGGTCGCGGCGGCGGCGCTGGCCTTCATACGCTGGGAGGCGGGGCTGGCGCTGGCCGGGGCGGTGACCCTCTACCACCTGCGCGCGCCCGAGACGCCGGTCTATGTGGAAGAGGCGCCGGTCGTGGAGGGGGAGAATTAGGCCGCCCAAGGCGGCGCTTCGGGCCGGGGCAGGGGCACCCCACAAAGTACCACTTTGTGGGGACCCCGCAGGGCGGAAGTTGACGAAGTTGACGGCACGTCCAGGGGGGAAGTCTTCCCCGCCGGGCCGATCCGGCCGGGGATCAAGTTGACAGGTTGACACTTGCCATACGCGCCCGGCCGGCCGCTGGAACGTGACAATCTTTACGCCGGATGCGGGATTTCGGGTCCAAAGTGTCACGTTCGCGGCGACGCGACGCCGCAGGGCGATCGGCATGATTGGCACGACCGGCGCAACTGGCACGAAAGGCACACGGAATCGCGGGGGGTCTTCCGGTGCGCGAGGCGACTCCCCGACCGTCGCCTGCCGCCAGCGGTGCATCTCGCCAGTGCCGTCGAGCGGCGAGGATTCCGACTCGTGCTGCATGCCGCGAAGTAGAACATAAGAAGTACGAAATTGCAAGGCCGTCCTTCGACTCCGCGTCTCCCCGGCTTTCGCCGGGGCAGGCTGGCTCGACGCTCGCTCAGGATGAGCGGGGAGGGAGATTGGTTCACACGAAGGCGCGAAGGACGCGAAGGGGTCGAACTTGAGGGCGAGGGCGAGGGCGGGGAGGCCGGGCGCCGGGGTTCGGACCAGCCGCCTCAGTGCGGCGTTGAAGAACCGGCTTTCCTAGCGCCCGAGCTGGCCGCGGACCGCGCCGCCGGGGAAGGGCGCATTGTGGACGTTGACGTAGAAAGCGCCCGGATTGCGGATCAGCTCCTGGGCCAGCGCCCGCTCGACGTCGGCGCAGCCGGCGCTGGTGCCGCCGGTCGGGGCGGCAAGGCCGACGACGACCGGGCCGGCCGCGGTCGGCGGCGCGCGGTGGATATGGGCCGCGGTCGCCGGCTCGATGTTGGCGACGGTCAGCGTGTAGCAGACCCGGCCCTGGCCGGCATTGACCCGGAACTCGGCGGTGCCGCTGCCGTCTGGATCGCCCGGGCCGGGCCGCTCGGCGGCGCCGGTCATGGCGACGGTGTAGGGCCGCCCGCCCTCGCCCTGCTGGGCGATGGCGGTTCCGGCCAGCAGCGCGGCGACGGCGGCGATCGGCAGTGCGAGGCGAAGGGTCATGGCGAAGCTCCTCTGTGACGCGCGCGCCGGGCACGACAAGGGGAGGCGCAAAGCGGCGCGCTGTGTAGGAAGAACAAGCGGCGACGCGGCGGGTTCCGATTTCAGCGGTCTGACGCGTTGAGGCGGACCTGGAAGCCGACCTGTTGGTCGTGCGGAAATGATGGAGAAGAAGGCTTGGGTTCATCTGTGGACGCCCCCTTCAGCGCAAGGGGGTTTGGGAGATCTCGGCACTTTGTCGGTTGCTGCCATCTGTCCGGCCTCTTGATGCAGCGCCAGGGCTGCGGGCCTGCATGGGAGTTCGCGGACCGGATCCAGATCACGCGAGCGTGCTCGAGGCACGGTGAACACCAACTGGTTCTTCCGATCCCGTCTCGCCGACTGTTGTGCCATGCTCTCCTTCGCTCTCTTGCGCTTCGACGGCCTCGCGGCGCGGCCCCCTTCAGGCGGCCGCGTCCGGAGCCTTGTAGACACCGCCCTTTGCGAGCAGCGCCCAGATGATCCGCGCGGTCTTGTTGGCCAGCGCGACGGTGACCAGCATCCGCGGCTTTCTCGCCAGCATCTTCGCCAGCCACGACCCTTCCGGCGCGCCCTGCCTGCTGGCTTGGCGAACGAGCGCGGAGGCGCCGATGATCAGCAGCCTTCTCAGCGTTCGCTCGCCGGCTTTGGTGATGCTGCCGAGCCGCTCCTTGCCGCCGGTCGATCGCTGTCGCGGCGTCAGCCCCAGCCAGGCGGCGAAGTCGCGGCCGCAGCGGAACGCCTCGGCCGGCGGAGCCAGCGCCAGGGTCGCGGTGGCGATGATCGGACCGACGCCGGGGATCGTCACCAGGCGCCTGGCATCCTGGTCTTCCTTCGCCCGCCTCGCGAGCTCGCGTTCGAAGCCGTCGATACGCTCGTCGAGCGCCCTGATGCAGCTTATCATCACCAGGAACGCGCTTCGCGCCGCGGCGGGCAGCGCACAGCCGGGATCCTCGATATCGGCCATCAGCTGCGCCATCTTGAACCGACCCTGCGGCGCCACCCAGCCATGCTCGGCGAGAAGGCCGCGCAACGCGTTGATAAGCTGCGTGCGCTGGCGGACCAGCAGGTCGCGCGCCCGGAACAAAGCCGCGCTCGCCTGCTGTGCCTCCTCCTTCACCGCCACGAATTGCATGCCCGGCCGCTGCGCCGCCTCGCAAATCGCCTCGGCATCCTTCGCGTCGCTCTTCTGCCGCTTCACGAACGGCTTCACATAGGCCGGCGGGATCAGCCGCACATCATGACCCAGCCGCTCGAGCTCGCGGCCCCAGTGATGCGCGCCGCCGCACGCCTCCATCGCCACCAGACAGCGCGGCTGCGCGGCGAAGAAGGCAATCACCTTCGAGCGCGTCAGCCTCCTGCTGAACAGCGCAGAGCCCGAAGCATCCGCGCCGTGCACATGAAAAACCTGCTTTGCCAGATCGAGCCCAATCGTAGTAACCTCGCCCATGGACGCCTCCCTCAGATGGTCGTTCGACACCACCATCCTGGCACATCGATGCCGTCGGGGGGCGTCCACCCCATCACGCAAAGGCGCGAAGAGCGCGAAGGAGTTGGGCTTTTCCTGGCGGAGGGCTCTTTCGGGCACCGGTGGCGAGCTAGGTGGCTGGGAGACTTGAAGCGCTTCGCGTCTTTCTTCGCGCTTTCGCGCCCTCGCGTGAAATCAACTACTCTATCCGGCGAGGCGGCGGGCGTCTTGATCGAGGACGGCGAGGCAGCGGTCGCCGCCGGTGATGGGTGGCGATCTCGTGGTCGACGGCGAGGTCGATCAGGCGGAGCGCCGACGTGCGCGCCGGCGGGCAGGCAAGCCCGGAACGAGGGCGTTTCGACCGCGGGGGACCGGTAAGTACCGCTGCGAGAGCGGCGATTCCGTGAAGATACCGGGATTTAGCCTGTGGATAACGAGGATAACGGGGATAAATCGGCACCGCGCCGCAGCAGCGGCCGCCCTCTCGCCCGGCTTCGTCCGGCAGGTGAAAAATCCGTCGCGATACCAACGGGATGACGGCGGTTCCGGCCCGCCCAGCCGAATCGCCCAGCTGGAACAAACGCAATTCATAAGGTATCCATAAGACGATCAGGCCAGCCCGTCGCCCCTCGTTTCATCGCTGCCGCGGCGCGTTCCGCCGCTTGTGCCGCTTCGAGACTCCATGGTAATTACCGGGATGGTGCTCAGTAAATACCGGCACCCTGTCGCTTCCCGCGTTTCGACGACAGGAGATTGGCGATGGCGTCCCGCCGCAGCGGCTATTTCCCCCGGCTCGAGGCGATGCTGGAACGGAATGGCATCGCGATGAACGAAGTCGTCAAGGGAACCGGCCTCACCGAAAAATCGGTCCGGCGAATGGTCAAGAACAGCGGCTACAGCCTGCTCACCTCGGTGGCGAAGGTGGTTGCCTTCCTCAACAGCCGCAATCTCCCGCTCGACACCGGGCGGGAGTTCGCCGAAGCGGAAGGCTGATGGCGCGGAGCAAGAAGGCCTGCTTCTTCATCGCTCCGATCGGCCGCGAAGGCTCCGACGCCCGAATGCAATCCGACATGGCGCTGGACTATGTCGTCCGCCCGGCGCTCGGCCGACGCTATCGGATCAAGCGCGCGGACGAGGACGCGGTGCCGCGGCTGATGAGCCCGCAAATGATCCGCGACATCGACCGGGCCGATCTCATCGTCTGCGATCTCACCGGGCTCAACCCCAACGTCATGTACGAGCTGGGCGTGGCCCATGCGCTGGCCAAGCCGGTGATCCAGATCGCCGCCGTCGAAACCGACCTGCCGTTCGACCTGGCCCAATTCTGGACCATCTTCGTCGACCTGAAGAACCCGGTCAGCCACCGCAAGGCGAGCGCGCACGTCGGCCGGGCGGAAGAAGGCCTGCGCCGGGCGAGGCGGGTCTCGAACCCAGTCACCGACGGCCTCGATCATCTGAGTTCCGAGGATATCAGGAACGCAACCTCGGCCTATGACCGCCTGCTGTCGCGGGTCGAGGCGCTCGAGGGCCGGGCGCCGGGCGCGAGCGCCGCCGATCCCGCCGGCCGGACGACCAGCCGGGCCGAGCAGGCGCTGGAGACGGCGATCCGGACGGAGGATGGCAAGGGCGGGAAACGGCAGGCGGAGGCCGCGGGCCAGCTGATCGACCTGCTCGCGAGCCGATCGGGCTTCGAGCGGGTCGCGGTGGACAGAGCGAACGAGCAGCGGCTGATCGTCTATGGCGATTCCTCGCTCGATGCGGCCGACGTGGCCGATCTGGTCGACGGGTTCGAGGTCGATCTCCGCCTCGCCCGGCGCCGGGCTTAAGGGGCCTTCGAGGGGGGACGGCGGGCGGGAGGCGCGGCTTGATCTTCGGTGCCGTCGCGGCCAATCCGGCAATCCCTGGGCCACGGCAACCAGGAAGTAGGCCCGCTTGCCGACCGTAATGCCGCTTTGCGCGGATACCCGGTTTGTCGTGGGGCGGCGGGCTGAAATTTTTCAGGCATTGGCACAGAGGCGGTCTTCGACAGGCTCAGGATGAGCGGATCGGCGCAAGCGGCGGGCGTCCTGCTTGAGGACGGCGAGGCAGGCCTTGCCGCCGATGAGATCGGCCACCTCGTGATCGACGGCGAGTTCGATCTTGAGCAGGAGCGCGGGGAGAGCGGGCGCCGGCGTGCGCAACAGCTTCTTGAGGCTGTGGTTGAAGACGACGAGCGCGTCGCCGAACCGGTCTTCGTCGGGATCGCCCTCGAGGGCCCTCAGCCTGGCCTCGTCGCGGCGGAGGCGGGCGAGGTTTCGCCGCCAGGCTTCGTCTTGCCGGATTTGATCCGGGGGCCATCTTCTTTCGGACGCCGGAGAAAGGAGGGAGGATCCCGGATCAGGCCCGGGAAGACAGCCAAGCGGAAGCGCGCACGCAGCGCCTAGCAAGGCGCGGCGCGAGACTCTATGCTCACGGGCAGCCATGACTCGCCCCTTCGAGGCGGGTTGGTGGGTCGGGCCGATTCGTCGGCCTCTGGGTTTTCGTGCACGAAAAATAGGGGCGGGTCAATAGCCGATCAGCAAAAAAGACCCCGCGGCCGCCCGCGGACCGGCCAATCCCCCACCAAGGGCGTGCGCATCCCTATCGAACTGGAGGCGAAGCTCACTGCCTGGATCGAACGTCAGTCCGATCCTAAACCCTCCCGCTCCGAAGCGATCCGGCGGCTGATCGAGAAGGGGCTGCAAAACTAATTAGGGATTATGTCCCCCGGAATTCCCCGGTCCCCAACACGAAAGTCGCCGGCGGCGGCTGAACTGCCCCCCGGGCGGTCCGTCGCAATCGCGGAATTCATCTTTCGTCGGGATCGTCGTCGTCGTCGAAGCGCGAGAGGAGTTGGGATCTCGACTCGCTGATGACTTGTTTCAACCTGTGTGAGAAGTCCTTTCCGAGATCCTTCAGCCTCGGATGATCCCCCGAGAAACGGTTAGATATCTTGTCCCAGATGTGCTGATTTTTCGAGGAAAGGCGCTCGATAAGCACGGACGAATTGTAGATGTTTCTGTTCCCATTAAGGCCGAGCATGAAACCCATGAAAAAGTCCGGCTGATTTTGGACCGGATCCCGCACCACGATTATCTCGAGCCCTTCGTGTCCTTCGACCTGCATGGCCATGTAGATGTTGCGAACGACGGGGAAGGCGAAGCCGGCCGCGATTCTAAGCTTCTGACTCCTGTCGAAATGGTGGTGCTCCGCCTTCAAATAATGATTGACGTGGCGATGGTCGGAGGACCGCACGAATTTGATTTGCAGCAGGGATTTGATATATTTCGCATTGACGGTGGACCGCCGGATTACGACGAACCTTCCCTCCAGCTTAGGATGTAGTCTCGCCACATCCGTCTTCGATGCATGGACCCAGCGGTGCGTGCCAATGGCGAACACGGCGTCGTCGACCGCAGGCGGGGCGAGAAGCCCAAGCTTTTCCCGGAGCTCGAAGAAGCGCGCATTCGTCGCTCCCGGGAAATGGTGATGATCGTCCACGATGAAGTTGTAAAGAGCCCGGAGCGTCGTGTTGCCGGCATTGACACGGCTTCGCTGTTCATCCGCCAAGAACAGCCTGATCGAGCCGTCGGTGATCTCGAGATTCACGATGTTCGAGACGCGCCGCGCTAGCTTCTTGTAGGTAATTTCGCGCTCTTCCATCAGCGATTTGACGATTTCCCGGACGGCCGCTGCGACCTGCGATCTGTCGACCGATTGGGAAAGCTCGTCATAAGCGTTGCTCATCGATGCGTTCCTTCAAAAAGCGTTCTCCCCGCCCACTTAAGGGCAGGGAGAGCGAAATCTCAAACGAGCCGAACTCAAACCAGCGACATCCTTGTAACATTGGCAAAAGATGCGATCGTGAGACTGAACAGCGACGTGGTCATGATCAGCGAGAAGAGCAGGGAAAGGATCCGGGTCCCCTCGCCGCGACCATGGCGATGCTCGGGATGATGGTCGCCGTGATGCTCGCCCTCGTCTCCATCCTCTTGTCGGTGGCCGTGCCCGTGATCTTGATCCCGTCCACCGTCGTGCCGTTGGTCATGGCTGTGATTATGGTCGTTATCGTGGCCATGCCCGTTATCGTGGCCGTGCCCGTTATCATGATTGTGCTGCTGCCTGCTGATATTAGTCATGATCCTTCTCCTTGGGGCCTTGAAAGGGTGGATCTTGCGCCCACCTTGATCTTCCTTTTAGGAGAAAATAGCGAGAAAAGCAACGAATCAAGCGATGAGAAATATGCTGACGAGCGCTGAATTTCATCTCCGTTATAGTCGGTTTCTCTCATAGAAAACCCGATATATCTCTACGCTTAGAGTAGACATTTTCTCTTATTGTGACCGGGGTCGCGCTACAATAAGGAGGCCGGGCGCCATAGCCGCCTCATTCCGCTGGCGCGCTCGCGCCGACACGCCGGCGAGAGCAAACAGGCTTATTCCGCCGCTTACCGCGCGCGTTTTGAGGCGGAGGAGCGCGCCTTACCGAATGTCATCACCGGACCCGTGACCGCCCGATCTGATTTGGCGAGCGTTTCGGCTAAATACGGTCTGTATAGGAACGCGACTTTGTCGCCACGTCCTCCGGCGTCGCCTGGCAACGACCTCCCCGCCTTTATCACCCCCCTCAGGCCCAAGGTTCTTCGATGAGCTCAGGATGGTCGGAAGGCGAAAAAGCAGGGCCGTGTCACCATTCCCCGCCCGCGTCCTCGATCGCCTTCAACAGCGCCCGCTTGCTCGCGGTGCGGCGGTTGCCGCCGTTGCGGGGCATTTCGGGATTGCCGGCCGCTTCGCGCCGGCGCGCGATGTCGGTGGCGAAATCCTCGAACTTCACCGTCTCGGAGCCGGGCTTGCCAAAAGTCACGGCAGGATCTCCAGTTGCGGACCGGCCCCGGCGACCGCGACGAAATCCCCGTCGAAGGTGACGAAGGCGGCGGCGCCCTGCTCGGCGGCCAGGGCGAAATGGAGGTGGTCGGCGAAGTCGCCGCCTTCGGCATAGGCGGCCAGTGCCCCGGCCACCGCTTTGCCGGATGCCACGGCGATTTCCGGCTGCCCGAGCAAGGTGGTGAGGCCGTCCGCGATCCGCCGGCGTGACAGCCCATAACGCGAGCGCAGGACCCATTCGGTTTCGAGCACCACCGTCGGCAGGATCAGCACATTGCCGGCCTCGACCAGCGCCTCCGCAGCGGCGGCCTGCCTTTCGTCGTCGCGCGTGACGAGGCGGACCAGGATGTTGGTATCGACCGCCTTCACTTGAGCAGGCGGCGGATGTCCTCGTCGGACAGCCGGCTGATCGCCTCGATCGGCTGCGGCGGGCCCTTGTATTTCGGCAGCGCGCGCAAATCGTCGATCGTCTTGGGCGGGAAGGGCGATTTTTCCGCCGGCCGCCTGAGGCTGATGCCGTCCGGCGTCTCGACCAGCTCCAGCGGCGTGCCCGGCTCCCACGCCAGCCGTTCGCGCACGTCCCTGGGGATAGCGACATCGCCCTTCGACGAGACTTTGGTGCGCGCGTTCATGCGTGGAAAGATACGCCTCCGGCGCCGCCGCGGCAAGCGGGCGGGCTCATTCCGCCGGCTCTCGCTGGCGGCGCTTCTTGGCAGCGAAAAGGGGCGCTTCGACAGGCTCAGCGCGAACGGATTTGGACAGGAGTGGGGCAAGATAGCCGCCGGTATAGGAGCGGGGCTCTTTCGCGACCTGTTCGGGGGTGCCTTCGGCGACCATCTCACCGCCTTTATCCCCGCCCTCCGGACCCAGATCCAGGACCCAGTCCGCGGTCTTGATGACCTCGAGGTTATGCTCGATGACCACCACCGTATTCCCCTGCTCCACCAGAGCGTGGAGCACCTCCAGCAATTTCCGCACGTCCTCGAAATGAAGCCCCGTCGTCGGCTCGTCCAATATGTACAGCGTCTGCCCCGTCGCCCGCCTCGACAGCTCCTTGGCCAGCTTCACCCGCTGGGCCTCGCCGCCGCTCAAGGTCGTCGCCTGCTGGCCGACCTTGATGTAGCCGAGCCCGACCTCCTCCAGCATCCGCATCTTGTCCCGGATCGGCGGCACCGCCTTGAACAATTCGGCCGCGGCCTCCACCGTCATGTCGAGGATCTCGGCGATCGAGTGGCCCTTGAACTTCACTTCCAGCGTCTCGCGGTTGTAGCGCTGGCCGTGGCAGACGTCGCAGGTGACGTAGACGTCGGGGAGGAAGTGCATCTCGATCTTGATCAGGCCGTCGCCCTTGCACGCCTCGCAGCGGCCGCCCTTGACGTTGAACGAGAAGCGGCCCGGCTTGTAGCCGCGCGCCTGGCTTTCGGGCAGGCCGGCGAACCAGTCGCGGATCTGGGTGAAGGCGCCGGTATAGGTGGCCGGGTTGGAGCGCGGGGTTCGGCCGATCGGCGACTGGTCGATGTCGATCACCTTGTCGAGATATTCGAGGCCGGTCAGCCGGTCGTGGCGGCCGGCCTGGATCCGGGCGCCGTTCAAGTGGCGGGCGGCGGCGGCGTAGAGCGTGTCGATGGTGAAGCTCGACTTGCCCGAGCCGGAGACTCCGGTGACGCAGGTGAACGTGCCGAGCGGGATCGCCGCAGTGACGCTCTTGAGGTTGTTGGCGGCGGCACCGGAGAGGGTCAGCTTCCTGCCGGTGCCCTTGCGGCGCCTGGCCGGGACCGGGACGGCGCGGCGGCCGGTCAGATAATCGGCGGTCAGCGAGCCTTCGCAGGCGAGCACGTCTTCCAAACTGCCGTGGGCGACGATGTGGCCGCCATGGAGGCCGGCGCCCGGCCCCATGTCGATGACGTAATCGGCGTGGCGGATCGCGTCCTCGTCATGCTCGACGACGAGCACGGTGTTGCCGAGGTCGCGGAGGCGGTTGAGGGTGACGAGGAGGCGCTCATTGTCGCGCTGGTGGAGGCCGATCGAGGGCTCGTCGAGGACGTAGAGCACGCCGCTGAGGCCCGAGCCGATCTGCGAGGCGAGGCGGATGCGCTGGCTCTCGCCGCCGGAGAGCGTGCCCGAGGTGCGGTTGAGGTCGAGATAGTCGAGCCCGACATTGTCGAGGAAGCCGAGCCGCTCGTTGATCTCCTTGAGGATTGCCCGGGCGATCTCGTTCTGGGTCGGATTGAGCTTCTCCGACAGGGTTGAGAACCAGGCGAGAGCGTGGCGGACCGAGCGGGCGGTGGCCTGCGAAATATGCTCGCCGGCGATCCTGACGGCGAGCGGCTCGGGGCGGAGGCGGGCGCCGTGGCAGATCTCGCACGGGGCGGCGCTCTGGTACTTGCTGAGCTCCTCGCGCATCCAGGCGCTTTCGGTCTGGAGCATCCGGCGGTTGAGGTTGCCGATCACGCCGTCGAAGGGCTTCCTGACCTCGTAGGACTTGCGGCCGTCGATGAAGCGAAGCGTGACCGGGCGGCCCTGGGTGCCGTTGAGGACGATGTCGTGGATTTCGGGCGGCAGGTCCTGCCACGGCGTTTCGAGGCTGAAGCCGAACTCGGCGGCGAGGGAGCCGAGCACCTGCATGTAATAGGGGCTGGGCGGGTTGGAGCGCGCCCAAGGGACGACCGCGCCCTTCTTGATGCTGAGCGCCTCGTTGGGGACGATCAATTCGGCATCGAACAATTGCTTCTCGCCGAGGCCGTCGCAGCCGGGGCAGGCGCCCTGCGGCGCGTTGAAGCTGAACAGGCGCGGCTCGATCTCGGCGATGGTGAAGCCCGAGACCGGGCAGGCGAACTTCTCGGAGAAGGTGATTCGGCCTTCGGGCGCGTTGTCCTGCAATACCCCCCTCTCCCCTTCAGGGGAGAGGGTAGGGAGAGGGGACGAAGTGTCCGCCTGTCCGACGTCGGTGGGGTCGCTTTGACTCCCCCTCTCCCCGACCCTCTCCCCGGAGGGGAGAGGGGGAGGCGCATCGGCCGGATCGAGATAGACGAGGCCGTCGGCGAGCTTCAGCGCCTGTTCGAGCGAGTCGGCGAGCCGGGTCTCGATGCCGGGGCGGACGACGAGCCGGTCGACGACGACCTCGATGTCGTGCTTGTATTTCTTGTCGAGCGCCGGGGAGTCCTCGATCTCGTAAAATTGGCCGTCGATTCGGACCCGGGTGAAGCCCGCTTTCTGCCACTCGGCCAGCTCCTTGCGATATTCGCCCTTGCGGCCGCGGACGACCGGGGCGAGCAGATAGAGCCTCGTGCCTTCGGGCAGCGCCATGGTGCGGTCGACCATCTGCGAGACGGTCTGGGCGGCGATCGGCAGGCCGGTGGCGGGCGAATAAGGCACGCCGACCCGGGCCCATAAGAGGCGCATATAATCGTAGATTTCGGTGACCGTGGCGACCGTCGAGCGCGGGTTCCTGGACGTGGTCTTCTGCTCGATCGAGATGGCCGGGGAGAGGCCTTCGATATGGTCGACGTCGGGCTTCTGCATCATCTCGAGGAACTGGCGCGCATAGGCGCTCAAGCTCTCGACGTAGCGGCGCTGCCCCTCGGCATAGATGGTGTCAAAGGCGAGGCTGGATTTGCCCGAGCCGGAGAGGCCGGTGATCACCGTCAGAGTCTCGCGGGGGATATCGATGTCGATATCCTTCAAATTGTGCTCGCGCGCGCCGCGGACGGAAAGGTGAGTCAGCATGGCCGATGATGTTCCAGATATGTTCTATTGTTAGTCGGTGTCGCGACGGGCGTCAACGCGGGTTTGGGCGAGATGGGGGCATTGGGGCGCCGAGGCAAGGCCGGCGGCAGCGCCGATGTGACGGCCGTCACGCGGCAGAGCCGGGCGGCAGGCGTAGGAACGCCGCTTCGGCGAGGGGGGACGGCATGGCCATCATGAAACGAATCCATGTGGAAGCGCCGCAGGTGGAAGGCGCGGCGAAGAGCATCGTAATCAAGGTTCATGAGGTGCCGGTGACTCCGCCGGCCGACGTCGATCCGATCAGCGGCCCGATTTGGGTCAGCCTCGCCGGCCCCCGCTTCGAAAGCGGTCAGCGCTGGTCCCGTGCCTGAGGACCGGAGCGAGGCCCGTCGACGCCCTCCTTGCGGCCGGGACGGGTGGATCGGCGCCGAACCGCGTCGGCATCGGCGATAAGCGTAGTGGATCAAGAAATCATCCGTTCCGGAGCAAGTAAACCGCGGGTCGACAAAATGCTGCCTAGCTTCGTTTCCCAAAAGACCTAAACTTAATTCTCGAATTGTCCGTTAACGAAGAGCAGGAACAAGAAATCATGCAGCTTACGGTCAGCAGATCCATGAAATCGCCACTAGACCGTAAGTTAGGGGGCGAGCCCGAGCCCCTGCTCAACATGATGTTGGGTGCCAGGTTGGGGGTTGGCGGCACGGATCTCCCGAGAAACGGCGGGCCGGACATCCTGGCGGGGGTCTCCGATTTCGCGATCGTCGATAATGGCGTGACCTCAGCTCGGCCCGGGTCGGCGACGCCGCCCCCGGACCCCGTGGCGATCCGCCCCGCCGGCGCGATCCAGCTGTCCAATCCCGGTGGAAACTCCTCGGCCGCCGCCGCGGCGAACGCCGCCGCCTCCGATGCGGTGGAAACGAGCGACCTCACGGACACCATCAACTTTCTGCTCGACGACATCCTTGGGTTCGACCGCAGCAACAAGCTCGTCGAGGTTGTCGCGACACCGGGAACGAAGGCCGGCCTGATCGCGATCGAGCTCAAATACGGCCCGGGCGCCTGGCCGACCGCCGTGATCGAGGCATTGCCTTCCAGGATCCTGTGGTTCGAGGTCGATCCCGCCCGGCTGACGCGCGACCACAGCTATACGTTCGAGCTGCAGGAGAAGATCAAGGACGAGCTCGACGAATTCGTCACCGAGTTCATCGATCAGCGGACCGCCGGCATAGACGGCGCGGAACGCGCCGTCGCCGTCGCCGCCGCCGAGGCGCTCAAGAAGCTTCTTGCCAGCGAGATGGTGTCGCCGCTGTCCAAGCTGCTATCGGAAAGCCTTCTCGACCTGGACCTTCCGGCGCGCGCCGATATCGCCAGGATTCTCGGCGGCACTTTCGACGCTCTGGGCTCCGACTATTTCAAGGCCTTCGTGCCCGATGTCGCGAAAACCTATGCGAAAATGGGCCTGGCCCAGATCCTGACCATGGCGACCAGCGACCTGAGTCCGGAATGGGCGCAGGCGGTCAACAGCCTGGGCAACGGAGCCCTCGGCCAGGTGCTGGACAATATCGTCACCAATTATTTCGCCGACGAGGGCACGACCCCGATTGGGGTGTTCGACAACGTCAATTTCACCGAAAAGCTCGGCGACGCCCTTGCCGGCCTCCTTGTCGACTTCGAAGCGATTGACAAGGAGTTCATAGACGACGTCCTGGGGCTCGATGGCAGCAACTGGATCGAAACCCAGATCGGCACGCTCCTGAGCGGCGGCATCAGGGAATTCGTCCAGGACAAGTTCGTCGACGCCATCGACTTCCTCGGCGGCGACTTCGGCGCGTTCGATCTGGACACCTTCTTCACCGATTTCATCGGCCAGTTCGATATTGCCGGACTTCTGGCGAACTTCCTCGGCCACTACAGCCCGACCGACCTGGCGGAGCTGTTCATCGACATCGACAGCCTCCCCGAAGCGCTGCTGAGCGACCTCGGCTCGACGATCGGCTCCGCCGCCCTGGGCGATGCGATCGGCGCGTTCACGATGGACGCGGTCGGCCAGATCTTCGGCCAGGCGACGGCGAACGCGATCGGCTCCACCATCTTCAACGGGCTCGGCTCCCTGCTCGGCGCCGGCCTCGGCGCGGTCGTCGGTTCGGTGGTGTTCGAGCTGATCGACGACCTGTTCGACGGAGCGATCTCCGATCTCATCGACAGCATCCTCGATTGGATCCGGAACGACAGCCCCCAAGCCTTCTACGAGACCGTCTTCGACGTGGCGGCCAATGAGTACCATTGGAGCGGATACGCATATTCGAAGGATGGCAGCGATGAGCTTCGCCTGGCCGTCAAATCGACAATGGAGGCGTTCCAGAACGAGATAAACACGATCATCGACTTCATCGGCGAGCCCGCCTCGTTCGATCCGCATTTCGATCGGATCATGTTCGCGTGGGGCAAGAAGCATTTCAACGAGTCGTTCGCCACCTACATCTATCCGAGCGAGAACAACAAGCTCAGCTACAACAGAAGCGCCGAACATGTGGTCAAGGAGACGATCGGCGTCGTCCTCAGCCATATGAACTTCCACCTCGGCCATCCGATCATCGCCCAGGCCTACGACCTGTGGAAGGCGGACGTCGCCGCGACGAGCAGCTCGGGCCTCGCCTATTTCGAAACCGGGGCCCTGCTCGGCCTCCAGAACATCATCGGCCTCGCGCGCTTCGCCAACGATTATCGCCAGGATCCGACCCGTCTGGACGCGCTGATGGCCAGCGACGCTCCGATCGCGGTCACCATCCTGCAGCAATATCTGGAGGCGGATGCGCGCGGCTTCCACGACGCAACGACATTGCGCGGCAGCGTCCTCGGCTTCGAGACGATCGGATCGGCGGCCGCCGGCGACACCATCTATCTCGACGGCCCCGCCAAGCGGGCGATCGCCCGCGGCGGCGACGACACGATCCATGCCGGCGCGGCGCCGATCCAGAACGTCGACGGCGGCGCCGGCACCGACACCCTCGTCCTGGCCGGGGACCGCGGCGCCTTCCTCGCCCAGGTGACCGACCGGAGCGTCCGGGCCGTCGTGCTCAGCCAGGCCGGATCCGGCATCAAGATCGATGTCGCCAACGTCGAAATTTTCGTCTTCAACGGAGTCACCCTGCACTTCGGCGAGGCCTTCCCGCTTTATGGCGGCAACGCGAACGACTCGCTCCGCGGCGATTCGGGCAACGATCATATTTTCGGCAACAACGGCAACGATCTGCTCGAAGGCGGCGGCGGCGCCGACCTGGTCTATGGCGGCGCGGGCAACGACCGTATCTTCGGCGGCGCCGGCAAGGACAAGCTCGGCGGCGATGCCGGCGACGACCTCGTCCATGGCGAGGCGGGCGACGACATCCTCTACGGCTGGGACGGCAATGACCGGCTGCTCGGCGGCGACGACAGCGATCAGCTGTTCGGCGACGCCGGCCACGACCTGCTCGAAGGGGGTGCCGGCAACGACCAGATGTGGGGCTTCACCGAAAACGACACGCTGAACGGCGGCGCGGGGAACGACCGGCTGTTCGGCGAGGCCGGCTACGACCTTGCCCGCGGCGGCGCCGGCGACGATCTCATCAACGGCGGCGACGGCGACGACACGGCTTCCTATGACGATGCCCAATCGGCCGTCACCGTCGATCTGGCGGTTTCGGGTCCCCAGAATACCGGCCAGGGCGCCGACACCCTGGTCTCGATCGAGCGCCTGACCGGATCCCGCTTCGCCGACCGGCTGTCGGGCAATGCGGTGGCGAACTGGATGATCGGCGGCGACGGCTCCGACACGCTCTTCGGCCGCGAGAGCCATGACAGGCTCGAAGGAGGGGCCGGCAACGACCAGTTCGATGGCGGGGCGGGCGACGATACGATGGAAGGCGGCGACGGGACCGACACGGTTCTCTACTCGCTGGCCCCGTCGCGGGTCGAGATCGATTTGTCGATCGTCGGCCGCCAGAATACGCGCGGCGCCGGAACCGACACGTTCGTCTCGATCGAAAATGTCATCGGTTCGATCGGCGACGACAGGCTGATCGGCAGTGCGGGCGCCAATTTCCTGATCGGCAACGGTGGCGCCGACCTGCTGTCGGGCGGCGGCGGTCATGACGTGCTCTGGGGCGGCATCGGCAATGACAGCCTCTGGGGCGGGGCCGGCGACGATATGCTCGACGGCGGCGCGGGCAACGACACGATCGACGGCGGCGCCGGCAGCGATACCGTGGTCTATACGGCGGCGCCCTCGCGCGTCGACATCGCCCTCGCCTTGCTCGAGGACCAGAACACGCGCGGCGACGGCTTCGACACCCTGATGTCGATCGAGAATGTCGACGGATCGGCGTTCAACGACGCGATCGCCGGCAATTCCGCGCCGAACCGGCTCGACGGCAAGGGCGGCGCCGACGTCCTGAGCGGCTTCGGAGGCCTCGACAGCTTCGCCTTCACGTCGGCGCCCGGCGGCGGCAATATCGACCGGATCACGGATTTCGCGCCGGGCACCGACAAGATCGCGCTGGGCCACGCCGTGTTCGGCCTCGGCACGGGCGCGCTCAATCCCAACGCGCTGTTCCTGACCGGCACCGCCGCCCATGACGGCGACGACCGGATCATCTACAACCGCGCCACCGGGGCGCTCTTCTTCGACGTCGACGGCAACGGCGCGATGAAGGCGGTCCAGTTCGCGTCCATCACCCCCGGGCTGGCCCTGACCGTGAGCGACTTCTTCGGGATCTGATCCTCGCCACGGGTCGCCCGGCGCGGCCGGCGGCCGAGCGAACGAGCGCCCGGGGCTGCCGTCGCAGCAGGGCTGCGCCCGTCGAGCAGACGGCATCCTCCGCCGATCCGATTCGGCTTATGCCGCGTGACGGCCGTCACGCGCGTCTTCAAGAAAAACCCGCGATGACGGGAATCATGCAAAGAATGCGTGCAAGCAAATGGGGAGAATTGCTGCGAGCCCGGTCGCAGCCCAGTTTAACTCTGGTCGTAACCGGGCGCCAAATCTCTCATTGCGCAAACCCGTTATTTGACATGATCTTCTGAATTCAGGGAGAAGACGACAATGGCGATCGATCTGACCAGGCCCCCCGAGGATGTGAGCGTGGAGCCGACCTCCGCCTACCGTCCCCTGTTCGAGAAGCTGCAGGGCAATGTCCTGAAGCCGCACGGACGCAACGTCGAGAAGCACGTCTTCCTCAAATTCACCGGCGCGCCGGCGGCGGTGCGGGCCTGGATCCGCGACAAGATCGCCGCCAGGGTGCTGACCGCGGCGGAGCAATATGACCAGGCCCGCAAGCGGCGCGAGAATTCGAGTTTCGACGGCGGCTGCGTGACTCTCTTCCATCTTTCAGCCGAGGGCTATCGCTATCTCGGCTTCAACCCGAAGCATTTCGACAGCAAGGCGTTCCGCAAGGGCATGAAGGACCAGGGCGACGGCCTGATCGCCGACTTCTTCAGCACCGGCAACAAGGATCCCAAGCCGGTCCGCTGGGAGGGCGGCTACCGCGAGACGGTCCACGCCATGGTCCAGCTCGGCGACGACGAGGAGGACGAGAGCCGCCTCGACGCCGCGCTCGCCTCGCTGCAGGCTGAGCTGGCCGGGATCGCCGACCCCGTCGCGATCGAGACCGGCCGGGCGCTTCGCCGAACGGTCGACAAGGGCCAGCCGACCGAGCGGGTCGAGCCGATCGAGCATTTCGGCTATTTCGACGGCATCAGCCAGCCATTGTTCACCGCCGAGGATCTCGAACATTATTATCAGGACGGCAAGGGCACCGACGCCCCCGGCATGTGGGATCCGGGCGCGAGCCTCGACCTGGTGCTCGCCGACGATCCGTTCACCGCCGAGGAAGACGCCTTTGGCAGCTACCTCGTCTATCGCAAGCTCTACCAGAATTTCGGGCAATGGGCCGGCCGGGTCACCGCCTGCGCGGCCGCGATCGGCGATGGCGAGGCGCTGGCCGGCGCGATGGCGGTGGGCCGGTTCCAGGACGGTACGCCGGTGGTCGATTTCGACCAGCCGACCGCCAATTACACCAACGATTTCGTGTTCAAGGCGCTCGACGCCAAGGGCTTCAAATGCCCGGCCCACGCCCATGTTCGCAAGGTCAACCCGCGCGGCACCACGCCGAGCACGTCGCTCGCCGCCGAGCGCAAGCGGCGGATCGCGCGGCGCGGCATCCCCTACGGCAAGCCGATGCCGGACATTTGCGACTCGGTCGAGACCGATCCCGATCCGGCCGCCGAGCGCGGCCTCTTGTTCCTTTGCTTCCAGGCCAATGTCGAGAAGCAGTTCGAGTTCATCCAGCGCACCTGGGTCGACAATCCGAACTTCCCCGACAACGTCTTCAACCTGCCGTTCGAGGACGATACCGGCGACGATCCGCTGATCGGCCAGGACGCGAACGAGAAGCAGCGCTGGCCCAAGACATGGGGCGATCCGAATGCGGGCCGCAAGAAGTTCAACTTCGAGGCGGCGGTGATGCTGAAGGGCGGGGAATATTTCTTCGCGCCGAGCCTGCCGTTCCTGAAGGCGCTATAGCGGCTTGAGGTGCGGGGCCGACAGGACGAACGGATCCGTGCTAGAATGAACGCACCGAAAGGAAGCCGAATCGGAAACTTCTCTTTGGGAGAATGAGGATGCTCGCGCCGATCAAAGTCCGCAACCGGACCTACCACCATTTTTCGACGATGGTGCCGGGTCGGGGCCAGCCGGCCTTTCCGGGCAAGGTCGAGGACCGCAGCTTCATGTCGCCCAAGAAGAGGATCAGGCTCAAGAAGACCTGCGGCACCTTTCTCGACGTCGGCGGCCGCAACATCCTGTTCGTGATCGATCACGACGCCGCCGCGCCCGGATCGGTCGAATGGGGCTTCATCCGCGATGTCGCCCAGACCCTGGCGGACGCCTTTCCGACCCTCGACGCGCGCGGGAAGGCCGCGCTGGGGGCGCTCCATGCGGTGGTCTTCGCCGCATCGCCGAAACGGTCCTTCGCCAACGTCCCGAACGCGAGCTTCTTCTACGACATCGACGAGTTCAGGATCGACGCGACCAACCGGATCAGCACGGCCTATGCGGCCTCCAACATCGTCCACGACGCCAACCACGTCCTGCTCCACCGCGAAGGCAAGAAGGCCACCGGCGACAAGGCCGAAATCGCGTGCTGGCAGCTCCAGGTCGACAACCGGGCGGCCCTGGGGCTCGCGCCGCACGAGGTGGCGCATGTCCAGGGCTTCATCGACGATCCCGCCTCGGCCCAGCAGCGCATGGATTCGGAGGTCTGACCGCGGCGCCGAAGCGGCGGCGATCGGTTCAGGCGATCTTGCGTCCGATCAGCATCGCGCCGATCCGCTCCGATCCGCCCTCGTGGAAGCCGCATTCCTTCGCGAAGTCCGGCGGGTTGTGGAAGGTGCCGAAGAGCATGTCGAACAAGGGCAGGTCGCCGTAATTGCGGGCATGGACGCCGCGTTCGTGGTGGTGCGAATGGCTTTCCGGGCGCTGGATCAGGTAGCCGAGCCAGCGCGGCGTCCTCACATTGGCGTGCTGGAACATGCCCATGAAGGTCGCGGCGACGTTGATCATGATCGCCGCTTCGGCGGTGATGCCGAAGCCGAGCACGAGCGCGAGGCTGCCGATGAAGGCCCAGCCGAGCATGTCGAAGGGATGGAAATAGAAGGCGCCCCAGATGTCGACCCGCTCGGCGCTGTGGTGCATCTGGTGGAACCAGCGCCACAAGAAATCGACATTGTGCATCGTCCGGTGCCAGGCATAGACGCCGAATTCGAGGGCGAAGAAGCCGCCCAGGACCTGGGCCCAGAGCGGCAGCGTGCTGCCGTCGATCAGCTGATACCGGCCGAGCAAGCTGTCCCACATCAAAGGCGCGAAGGTGGCCGCAGCGAAATAGAGCAAGGTGAAGGCGATGCCCTTCAGCTTCCAATGGCGGACGGCGGGGAAGGGATGGGTGCGGGCGACGAGGTCGACCGCGGCGAAGGCGGCGAACAGGCCGAGCGCGATGAGATGATAGAGGCCGAGCATGAAATGACTTCCTGAACCTGGCTGAACAGGAGCGCGAATTAGCCCTTCGGGCGAGCGGGACTCTAGCAGCTTTGCGGTCGCTTTTCACGCCGTGGAGAAAAGCGAGCGTTCGTGGTAGGTTGGCTCGGCGAGCGGGGCAGGGCGGACAATATGGTCGACAGGGTCATCGAAAAAACCGCACCCGCGGTACGGTTGCAGAGCGGGGCGCCGCCGACCAAGGGCGAGAGGACGCGGACGCGCATTCTCGACGTCGCCTATGATTCCATCGTCCACAAGGGTTTCGCGGCGACCTCGATCGAGGAGCTGGTCGAGGCCGCGGGGATCACGAAAAGCGGCTTCTTCTACCATTTCAAGGACAAGAACGACCTCGCCCGGCACTTGCTCGAGCGCTTCCTCGCCGAGGACAATCAGATCCTCGACACGCTGGAGAGACGGGCGCGGGCGCTCGCCGACGATCCGCTGCAGAGCTTCCTGATCTTCTTGAACCTCTACGCCGAAGTGATGGACGAGATGCCCGAGCTCCACCCCGGCTGCCTGGTCGCGACGATCACCTATCAGGAGCAGATGTTCGACCGCGCGGTGCGCGAGATGAACGCCGAGAGCGTGATCGCGCTCCGGCTTCGCTTCGCCAACTGGCTCGACGAGATCGTCGCCCGGCATCCGCCGCGAACGCCGGTCGATCTCACCGCGCTCGCCGACAACGTCACGGTGATCGTCGAGGGCGCGATCATCCTGTCCAAGGCGCTTGGCGACCGCGGGCTGATGGGCCGCCACATGCGGCTGTTCCGCGACCATGTGAAGTTCGTCTTCGGCGCCGGCTGAGCCGAGTCGCGGCGGCTGGCGTCGCGCCCGGGTCGCGCCCGAGTCGCGGTGCGCCGCAGGCCCCGAAATCCTATATTTCAGGGGGGCATATAGGATTCGCCAAATGGCTTATGTTCTTCTAATGTTCTCAGCAATCGGAGGAAGGGCATGGTGCAGACATCGGTCGCGTTGGAGGCGGGCATTGCGCGCTCGGTCCGGGCGATCCTGGCGGTGCCGGAGCGGGACATTGACCATGGCAGCGCCAAGCTCGCCCTCGACGCGCTCGTCGATCCGTCGCTCGACAGCGGGGCGGCCATGGCGGATCTCGACCGGATGGCGGATCGCGCGCGCGATCTGGCCGGCCCCGGCGCCGCGGAGGGCGCGAGGCTCGGCGCGGTCCGCAGGCTGATCTACGACAGCGGCCCGTGGAACGGCCATCGCCCGTTCGGCTACGATCATGGCGACCCGCTCGGCACCGCCATCCCGGGCAAGCTGATCGCCAACTATCTCGAGCGCCGGCTCGGCAATTGCGTGTCGATGCCGGTCCTGTTCCTGATCCTCGCCGAGAAGCTCGGAGTCGCGCTCCGGCTGGCGAGCGCGCCGCATCACATGTTCCTTCGCTACCTCGCGCCGGACGGAACCGTGATCAACATCGAGGCGACCAGCGGCGGCCATCCGGCGCGCGACATCTGGTATCGCCGCAACTTTCCGATGAGCGACCGCGCGCTGGCGAGCGGCCTCTACATGCGCACATTGAGCCGGCGCGAGGGCCTCGCTTTGATGGCGACCACCGTGCTCGAGCATCTGCTCGTCTCGCGGCGCTACGAGGAGGCGATCGCGGTCGCGACCGTCATCCTCGAGCACAACCCGCGCGACGGCCAGGTGATGGTGGCTCAGGCGAGCGCCTATGCCGGCCTGATCCGAACCCGCTTCGCCGCCCGCTACCCGATGCCGATCCTGATCCCGGAGGCGTTGCGGCCGGGCTACTGGCTGCTTCAGCAGCGCAACAACGCTTTGTTCGCGGCGGCCGAGGCGCTCGGCTGGGAGCCGGACGGGGATTTCGAGCCGCCGCCGCAATCACCAGGTTTCGCAAGGCAGGCTCAGCCCGCCTGCAACCATCCGGAGGAAAGCCCATGTTGATGAACCTGCTCGAAAATCGACCTGAAACCGGACCGGCGAGGGCGCCTTTCCCCATCACGCCGCAGGCTTTCTTCTATGGCCGGTTCCTGCAGACCGATCCGATCGGCTATGGAGACGGCATGAACCTTTATGCCTATGTCGGCAACGATCCAGTGAATCGTAGCGATCCGGCGGGTCTCGGCTGGTGGCCGAGCCGGATCGAATATAAGCGTAATGACGCCGGTGCTTATTCCGGCGTCGGTTTAGGAGGCGGCCCTACCGCCCAAGGCGGCACGCGCGATGCCGACGGCAGCCGGTTTAGCTCTACAATGAGTGGCGGCTTCATACCGATGGGCGGCGGCGGCGGCGGCGGCGGCATCCCGCTGTTCGGAGGTCACACCGTCTGCACCAACTGTGGAACGCCCGCGCAGGCCGGACCGAACAACAGCCTTGTCGTCACGGGCCCGATCTACCAGACGGTGCCTATTCAACTAGCAACTAATTTCGCATCGGGTTCGAATGAACACGATAGCATGAATTCACTTGAAAGTGGACCTAGTGTTACTCAGCAGCCGCACCCCCCGTTAACTCAAGAGCAAAGACGTAACTGCGCGGCAGCCGTGATGGGCATTTCGACCGGAATTGTTGCGGGCATCATGAGTTACTTCGAGATCGCCTGGGCGCTGGCGGGCGGCGCAGGCCGTGGCGCCCGGGTCGGCAGGGCAGTTGGAACTCCGGGGATGGCGGTCGGATTAATCATAGGCGCGATCATGGGATATGGCACTTATCGGGCCGAAGAACAGGCTAGGATTAATCAGATTTGCAGGGGCCTAGGATGAAAATTGGAAGTATTTTGTTTCCCATTTTTAATTGGGGAGAGGCTATTCTCATACTAATTTTATTGATAATTCTCGCCTTGGGCGCAATCTTCATCGATGCCCTTTTGACAGTGTATATGGGTATTATAGCATATGTCAGTATAGTCATCAATTCATTGCTGAGGGGATTGGCGCCGGACGAAATTGAGATTCAGGAGGACGAGATAGGCCCCATCTCGGCTCTTTTGGCCAGTGAGCGCTTCGTCTCCCCGATCAAGGATCGCGTCTGGGCTCCGGCACTAAAGAGGTCTTGGTTGTTCAAATCTGACTGGATTTCGATAAATGAGACCGAAGAGGGGAAATTCATTTTGAAAGCAAGAAGGCGTGACTTGAAAATGCTAGTTTCTGATATCAGAACTTCCGAGAGCGATATACTTTAGGTCTAGAAAACCGTGACAGGGACGGTTTTTCTATAAATGCCCCCTTTCCCCTGGCACATAATAATTGAGAAAGGCGATGATCAACGAAGAGAGATTAGCTGCGGCAGATCTTTTGAGGAGGTTTGTCGCAGGAAATATCGGTAAGCATGAGCTTGATGATTTCATCTCATGCCGAAGTAAAGATGAGCTAATAGAGCGTGTCAGGAAACAGGTTATCGCCATTCCTGACAAATATCCCACAGATAACCCGGCGAATTATGCTAGTAACGAGGGATTAAGCGAAATAATCAGCCTGGCGAACGAGCTAAAGAGCGATGGCTGATCAAATGTCGCGAATGAGGCCTTATGTTCAGAAGATATGCCGCGGTTGAGGATCTTCCGGAGTTGAGCCGGTTTGGCAATTGCGATCGCACCCGTTCCGCGACTCTGTGAAGGTCGTGTCCGGCGCCGGCTAGAGCTCGATCCCCCGTTCGGCCAAGGCCGCGCGCAACGCGTCCGCGGCGCGGTGAAGCTCGGCGCGGCGCGCCGCGTGCTCGGCCTCGAGCGAGTCGAGGTCGCCGCCGCAGAAAGGGCAATCGTCATGGTCGTAGCGGACGAACTGCCGGCAGCCCCGGCACAGCCGAAGCTGAGGCGCGATCCGGCCCTGCTCAGCCATCGACCAGGATGCGGTCGGGGATCCGGCCCGGCACCGGCGCCGGGACGGCCGGCTCGACGAGGAGCGCGAACTCGCCATGGTCGAAGGAGTGGCCGGGCGCGTCCTTCACTTTGACAAGGCGCTCGCGCAGGCCCTGCTTGTCCATCTCCAGGGCGCGGTAGTGGCACATCGGATTGTTGCCCGGCCGGCCGAACAGAGCGTGGGCGGTCCAGGTGCAGCCGGCCATGCAGATTTCGGCATAATAGCAGGTCCGGCAGAAGCCCCAGAGGTCGTCGACCGTACGCCGGCGGGTGAAGGCCATCGGTTCGCTATTCTCCCAGATGTCCTTGAGCCGCCGGTCGCGGATGTTGCCGCCGGCATAAGGGCTGGGCAGGCCCGGGCAGGACTTGATCGTGCCGTCCGCCTCGATCCCGATGACGGTGTCGCCGGCGGTGCAGCCGTGCCAGTGGATCTCGTCCTCGATGACGTTGCGGATGGTCGATTCGTGAGGACCGAAATAGCCGATATTATTGGCCGGATGGATGAACAGGCCGCGCTCGCGGGCCTCGAGCGAGAGCTCGGCGAGCAAAGGCATCAGCTCGAGCAGCTGCCAGGGCTGGAGCAGCAGCTCGGGATGGTCGGCGGCGTTGCCCATCGCGACCGTGATGGCGAGCTGCCAGTTGGTCGCGCCGGCGTCGATGATGACGTCCATCAGCTCGCGCAGCTGCGGCATCGAACGGGTGTTGATCTGGGTGTTGACCGAGGCGACCATGCCGTGAGCGGTGACCCGGCGAAGCGCGGCCAGAGCGAGCTCGTACGAGCCGGGGACGCCGCGCAGCTCGTCATGGACCTCGCGGAGGCCGTCGATCGACAGGCCGACGCCCTGCAGCCCGGCCGCCGCGGCCTTGGCGATTCGCTCGTCGCTGAGGTTGCGGCCGCCGCTCTGCAGGCCGCATTCCATGCCGGCGGCGCGGACCGCGGCGACGATCTCGAGCCAGTCCTTCCTGAGATAGGCCTCGCCGCCGATCAGGCCAACCTCGCGCGTGCCCAGCTCCGCCATCTGCCCGACCAGATCGAGCGCTTCGGCGGTGCTGAGCTCGTCGCGGCGGCGCCGGCCGGCCCGCGATCCGCAATGCTGGCAGGCGAGATCGCAGGCGAGCGTGATCTCCCAGACAATGCTGACCGGGACCCGGTTGGCGCTATCCTCGACCCCCGCATATCGGACGGGAAGGTCGCTCACGTCCTATTTCGCGCGGTCGAGCGCGTTCCGCAGATCGGCGATCATCGGCTCGAGGCCGCCCGCCTTCTGAACCGCCTCCACATTGGCGAGCAGCGTCTTGATCGACGCCACGTCGCCGCGGGCGATCGTCTCGCGGACGGCCACCATGTAGAATTGGATGCCGGGATCCTTGAGCTTGCTGGGCCGGACGGCCTTTACTGGCGTTTTCTTGAGCATCTTTCGTCTCCTGCAGCGACATCGAGTCGCGCGACGCAGATTAACTGCGAAGCCAGTCGGACGAAGGCCAAGCTGAACTGAAATGGAGAAAGGGCGATCCGGAATGGACGGAACCGGCCCGGCGACGAAGCGGGACGCCGCGCCGCGGCCCTGGTCGAAGCGAATCCGGCTTTCGCAGATTCGACCGATGACGGCCTTCGAAAATCCCGATAGCCTCGCAAAAAAGACTGGGGGATTCGCCGATGCGCCTGTTGCTTCTGCTTGCCGCCGCCGCGTTCGGCAGCGGCGCCTCGGCCCAGGAGGCGCGGCGGACCGGGGCGCCCGATTCGCCGATTTCCGCCTCGGTCGAGCTGCCGCAGTGGAGCCGGCTCGTCTATGTCAGCGGCACGGTCCCCGATCCGGCCGACGCCAACTCACCCGCCGGCTCGATTCAGCGCTACGGCGACACCGCGACCCAGACCCGATCGGTGCTGCGCAAGATCGAGCGCCAGCTCGGCGAGCACGGGCTCGACCTCGGCGACGTGGTGATGATGCGGGTCTTCCTGGTCGCGCCGCCGGGCCAGGCGCGGATGGATTTCGCCGGAATGATGACCGCCTATCGCGAGTATTTCGGCACCGAGGCTCAGCCGATGCGGCCGGCGCGCTCGACGATGCAGGTCGCGGGGCTGGTCGATCCGGGCTGGCTGGTCGAGATCGAGGTGACTGCGGCGACGCCGGCGATGGCGCAACGATGAGCCGATATATGAGTCATCCCGGCGAAAGCCGGGACCCATGAACACCGTGGCAAGCATTCGGGGCGACGCCGGTTTCGCTTCATCTTCGACCGCCGTGTTCATGGGTCCCGGCTTCCGCCGGGATGACTCCTTCTGGGGGAGATGTAGATGGCTTTGACCCGGCGCGGGTTCCTCGAGCGGCTCGGGGCGGTCGGCGGCTATTCGGCCGTCTATCTCGGCATGGAGGCGATGGGCCTGTTGAACGCCCCCGCAGCGGCGGAACCGTTCGAGCTGCCGCGCTCGAACGGGCGCAAGGTCGTCATCCTCGGCGCCGGAATCGCCGGCCTCGTCGCCGCCTATGAGCTCAAGCGCGCGGGCTGGGACGTGACCGTGCTCGAAGCCCGCGACCGGATCGGCGGGCGGGTTTGGACGGTGCGCGGCGGCGACCGAATCGTCCAGACCGGGCGCCCGGACCAGCTCTGCGGCTTCGACGACGGCCTCTATTTCAACGCCGGCGCGGCGCGGATCCCGCATGTCCACCATATCATCCTCGGCTATGCGAAGCGGCTCGGCGTGCCGATCGAGGTGATGGTCAATTCCAACCGCGCCGCGAAATGGGATTTCGGCGGCCGCGTCTATCACCGACCGCCAGATCAGGAACGGCGCGCGCGGGCGCTTCGCCGAATTGCTCGCCAAGGCGATCGACCGGGGCGCGCTCGACCGTGAATTGAGCGCCGGCGACAAGGCGGCGCTGCGCGGCTTCCTGGCTTTCTACGGCGAGCTCAGCCAGAGCGGCGACTACACGCCCGGCGGCCAATCGGGTTATGCCGAGCTGCCGGGCGGCTACGGCCATGGCGGGCGGCCCGCCGAGGCGCTGACGCTCGCCGATCTGATGCGCAATCCGGCCGCCGGCCTGCCGCTCGTCTTCGAGGAATTTTTCGACCAGCAGGCGCCGATGTTCCAGCCGGTCGGCGGCATGGACCGGATCGCGCACGCGCTTTACGAGCAGGTGCGGCCGGCGGTCCGCCTGAACCGGCCGGTGACCGCGATCCGGCGGCGCGGCGAAGGGGTGAGGATCGAGCACGGGCCCGGCCGCGAGGCGCTCGACGCCGATTATTGCCTGTGCACCTTGCCCTTGAACCTGCTGCAGCGAATCCCGGGCGACTTCTCGCCGGCCAAGCAGGCGGCGATAAGCGACGTGCCCTATCTGCCGAGCGTCAAGGTCGCCTTCCAAGCCCCGCGCTTCTGGGAGGAAGAGGGGATTTACGGCGGGCTCGGCTGGACCGACCAGCCTAACGAGAATCTGCTCTATCCGTCCGGCCGGCTGGCATTCGGACAAGGGCGTGCTGGTCGCCGCTTATGTCGCGGGCTGGACCGGGCAGAACCACCCGCAGGAGTTCACCGCGATGAGCCACGCCGACCGCTATCCGAATCTGCCGCGAGGTGGTCGAGCGGATGCACCCCGGCAAGGCGCGGCTGCTCGCCCGCGAGCTGACCGTCGCCTGGGGGCTGACGCCCTGGTCGGAAGGAGTTGGGCCGGTCTCGCCCGACTGGTTCGGCAATCCGCGCGGCGCCCGCTATGCCGAGCTGATGCGGCCCGAAGGCCCGATCTTCTTCGCCGGCGAGCATCTCTCCTACGTCGTCTTCTGGCAGGAAGGAGCGGCGCTCTCCGCCCACGAGGCGATGCGGGCGATGGCGGCGCAGGCGGCGGAGCGGCGCGCGGCGGCCTGATTGGTCGAAGCCGGGGCGCGCCCGGTCGAAACGGCTTGGGCCGGATCAGCGCGGCTGATATGTTCCGCGCGCTCAACGAAAGGGGATTTTCCGATGCTGAAGCGCGCCCTGCTCCTCGCCGCCGCTCTCGCTTTGCCGATGCCCGCGTCCGCCGCGCCGGCCGACGTCGCCGCCGCCGTCTCGGCGCCCGGCCGGCCCGCCGAGGCGGTCGCGCTCGACGCGGTCCGCAAGCCCGCCGAGGTGCTGACCTGGCTCGGCCTCGAGCGCGGCGACCGGGTGCTCGATTACTTCACCGGCACCGGCTATTATGCCGAGATCATGGCCCGCGCGGTCGGGCCCGAAGGCTCGGTCACCGGCTGGAACGCGCCGGGCTTCGGCCGCAACGAGCGGGTCCGGACCGCGCTCGCCGGCATCCATGAGCGTTCGCCCAATACGAGCTTCTATTTCACCCCGACCACGGCGCTGTCCTTCGCGCCGAGCGCTTATGATTTCGTTCTGCTCCACCTCGTCTATCACGACGCTTATTGGGAGAGCGCCCAGTTCGGCCTGCCGCGGATCGATCCGAACACGGTGACGGCCGCCCTGTTCCAGGCGGTGAAGCCCGGCGGCACCGTCGCCGTGATCGACCATATCGCCGCTCCCGGGCGCGAGACCCGCGCCGAGGTTGAGGCGACTCACCGGATCCTGCCGGAGACGGTGCGCGCCGATTTCGAGCGCGCGGGCTTCGAGTTCGCCGGCTCGTCGGAGATGCTGCGCAATCCCGAGGACGACCGCAGCAAGAACGTGTTCGACCCGTCGATCCGCGGCCGCACCGACCGCTTCGTCTACCGGTTCAGGCGGCCGGCGCGCTGATGGGCTCGGCGCTCCTCGCCTTCGCCGCATTGCTGGCGGCCCAAAGCGGGGTCGCCGATCTCGGCTGGATGAGCGGGCGCTGGGAGACGCGGGAGGGCGAGCGCTGGACCGAGGAGGTCTGGTCCGAGCCGCGGGCGGGGATGATGATCGGCTATAGCCGGTCGGGGCAGGGCGAAACGGTGCGCGAGTTCGAGTTCATCCGGCTCCAGGCCGGCGCGGACGGCGTTCCGGTCTATCTCGCCCAGCCCGGCGGCCGGGCGCCGGTGCCGTTCCGACTGACCGCCCGCGACGGCAGCAGCGCGACCTTCGAAAATCCGGACCATGATTTCCCGCAGCGAATCCGCTACCGGCGCGACGGCGAGATTATGACCGCAACCGTCTCGGCAATTGACGGATCGAATGCGATGACCTGGATTTTCCGGAGGCAATGACCCCGCCGGAACGAAACGATGCAATAAATTGAGTTCGGTCAATCAACAGCAGTCGCTGCGGCTCCACATGCTATAATTCCCTCGACTCGGATCAGGGGGCTGGAATGGCCTGGGGGAAGCGCTCGATTTTATTCGGTGCCTTGATTGTCATCGCCCTGATTTTAGACGCTCTGATCGTCCGCTATCTTCTCGCGCAACCGCTTACGTTTCTCTCGGCGATATCGCTTTGCATTGCCATCATCGCGGCGCTTACCCTCCTCGTCATGTGCGCCTCGGGCCCGGTGTTCAAGCGCGCGCAGGGATTTGGCGATACCGCCCAGGGATTGGCCGCGATCAGCGCGATCGTCGCATTCGGCGTTGCCGCCCACATCTATTTTCTCGAGCGAAAGGACCGGCCGAGGATCGAATTCGACATCACCGCGACCCGAGCCGTTCTCGCGCAGCGTTCCGGCCGGCCCAGCGTGCTCGTCGGAATCCGGGTGCTCGTGACCAACAATGGCAATCGGCAAATCGAGCTGAAGTGCGTCACGCTCGATATGTTTCGCCCCCGGATCGGTGCCGCACTCACTCGCAATCCCGGGGCGGCGGAGGAAATGATGCTGGAGCCGTTCCCGGACCAAATTCCCTTTCCGCGCAGATTCGATACGCAGTGCCTTAGGAGCGAGGAAGATCGGAAGCGGCTGCCGCGCAACAGCGTCAGGCCGCTTTATGCCTGGGCGCCGTTGACGCTCGAGCCAAGCGAACCCGACGACGGCTATTTCGAGATGCCGGTTAGCTGCGAGTATCCGTTCATACGGGTCCTCGTGAAGATCCGTATGACGCCCGACGCCCAGCTCGGCTATGAGACAAAGGCGATCATTCCGCTGCGCGAGATTTGCGAAGGCCATGCTGAGGGAATGGCCACCTCCGTGACGGCTAAGGGACAGCCCGGTGCAGAGGCCGGGGCGCAGGCTGCACCGGCGGAGCAAGTTGCGCCGCCGGCGGTTGAGGACTAGCCTGCCGGACGCTCTTGCATGAAACGGAGGCGGCATGGCGGAGCTGAAGACGAAGCCGACCGGAGTGGCGGTCGATCAATTCCTCGATCAGGTCGCCGATCCGCAGCGACGCGACGACGCGACGAGGGTGCGCGCGATGATGGAGCGGCTGTCGGGCGAGCCGGCGGCGATGTGGGGGTCGAGCATCGTCGGCTTCGGCCAATATCATTACAAATATGACAGCGGCCACGAGGGCGACATGGCGCGGCTCGGCTTTTCGCCGCGGGCCAGGGAGCTGGTCCTCTATTTGGCCGTCGGCTTCCCGCGGCATCAGGCGCTGATGGACCGGCTCGGCAAGTTCAAGACCGGCAAGTCGTGCCTCTACATCAAGCGCCTCTCCGACGTGGACGAGGCGGTGCTCGAGGAGTTGTGCGTCGAATCGCTCGCCTACATGCGCGAGAAATATCCCGACGGCGCCTGATCCCCTCGTTCGTCACTCCCGCTAAAGCGGGAGTCCAAGCCGCGCCGGGCGCCCGCGATGACTGGGTATGGATTCCCGCTTTCGCGGGAATGACGGGGAGGTTCGGGGGATGAGGAAGCGTCGTTCATCTCCGCTTCAGCTTGCGGAGCCGAAACGAAAGGCTTCCGCGACAAAACGACTTGCATCCTGCTACAAATGTGGCATGCTACGGAAGTAGCAGGCGAGGTGGCATGATCGATTCCCTACCCAGACGCGAACGCGAGATCTTCGAATTGCTGTGCAGCGCCGGCGAGGCGACGGCGGCCGAGATCCGGGGAGCGATGAAGGATCCGCCCTCTTATTCGGCGGTGCGGACCTTGCTGTCGCGGCTCGAGGCGCGCGGCGTGGTCAAGCACCGGGTCGCCGCGCAGGTCTATATCTATGCGAGCGTCCGGCAGCCGGCAAAGGTCCGCGAATCGGCGCTCAAGCAGATGGTGAAGACCTTCTTCGACGGCTCGGCGGCCAATGCCGCGACCGCCCTTCTGGGCCTCACCAAGAGCCTGTCCCCCGACGAAGCGGACGCCTTGTTGAAGGCGATCCGCGAAGCAGAGGAGCGCGAGTGATGGATCTGTCCTTCTTCGGCGAAATGGCGTGGAAGTCGGCGCTGATCAGCGGTGCGGCGCTGGCGCTCGCTTACGTGCTTCGCTCGCGCGCGGCGGCGGACCGGGCGCTGGTGCTCAGGCTCGGAGTCGCCATGCTGCTTCTGCTCCCCTTCATCGCGCTGGCGCTGCCGGCGCTTCAGATCGAGGCCTGGGCGGCGCCCGAGCCGGCGGCGCCGCTCGCTTATCTGCCGCCCGAGGCCGCATTGGCTTATCTGGCGGCGGCCGGTCTGCCGGCGGGGGAACCGACGATCTGGGACGATCCGACGCCGCTGGTCCTGCTCGCCTATCTCGGCGGGCTGTTGATGGCGGGCGGCCGGCTGATCGCCGGCCTCGTCCTGCTCGGCCGCTGGACCCGGCAGGCGCGCCCAATCCTATGCCCCGAATGGCTGGCGGCGTTCGATGAGGCGCGCGCGGGCGTGGCCAAGCGGCCCCGGCTGATGGTGTCGGACTCGGTGCCCTCGCCGTTGAGCTGGGGGTGGCGCAATCCGGTGATCCTGATCGATCCTGACACGCTCGACGAGCCCGAGGAAGCCGCCGCCATCCTCGCCCACGAGGTCGCTCATATTGAGCGCCGCGACTGGCCGGTGCTGATGCTGACCCGAGTCGCGGCGACCCTGTTCTGGTTCAACCCCCTGGTCTGGCTGCTCGAGCGCGAGGTCGTTCAGCAGGCCGAGGAGGCCGCCGATCGCGAGGCCGCCCGCTGCGTCGAGCCGGCCCGCTACGCCCGCACCCTCTTGAGCTGGGCGCAGGCCAATGGCGGCATGGTCCCGGCCAACAGCATCGCGCCGGCGGGCAGCGCGCTGTCGCGCCGGGTCAAGGCGATCCTCGACCGGGGGCTGCGCGAGCGGCCGGCGGGCTCGCCCTGGACCGCCTTCGCCGCGGTGCTCTGCGTCGCCATCGCCGCGCCGATCGCGGCGATGCAGCTGGTCGAGGCCGCCCGGGCCGAGGAGGCGCCGCAGGCGCCGGCTTCGCCCGCCGCCCCCGAAGCGCCCGGCGCGCCTGCGGCACCGGCCGCGCCGGGCGCGCCGGCGGCGCCCGATGCACCGCGCGGGCCGATGGCGCTTGATGACGGCGACCTTTCCGACATCGGGCCGGCGGTGAACGAGGCGCTGGCCGAGGTGCTGCCGCAAATCCCGCAGATCGTCGCTTCCGCCACCGCAGCGATCGACCCCGCCGAGGTCGAGCGGATCACCGCCGAAGCGTTGCGCGCGGCCAGGCCGCACCTCAGCCGCGAGGCGCGCGCCGAGATGCGCGAGGCCCACCGCGAGGCCGCCCGCGCCATGGCCCGCGCCCGAATCCAGCTCGCCACCGTCGACCGCGCCGAAATCGCGCGCGCCGTGGCCGAGGCCCAGCGCGCCGTCCAGGCGGTGCCGCGCACGGTCGCGATCGCGATGGCGCGCAGCGCCACCGGCATGGAGCGCGGCGCCGTCGGCATGGAGCGCGGCGCTCGGAACATGGACGCAGAAGCGCGGCGGCTTCAGGATCGCGACTATCGCGAGCGGCAGATCGCCCGCGCCCGGGCGCGCGGCGAGACGGTCACCCACGAGGAGCTGCTCGAGGCCGCCGAGGGCCTGCGCGAAGGCGCCGAAGGCATGCGCGAGGGCGCGCAGGGCATGCGCGAGGCCGCCCGCGACATGCGCGACGACGCCAGCGACTGATCCGGCAACCCCCAGCTGGCTTTAGGGAATGGCGGGCGGCGTGCAGGCCGCTCGCCATTTCGCGTTAGCTATTACGGATAAGTCGCTTATTGCCACGGACCCTTCGAAAGGCGTAGCGGTTTTGCAGCAAATGGGGGCGTCGACCCGAAAGGACGCTGCGTGAGTGACAAGCGCGCCTATATAAACGCCCTGGCCGGTGTGGTTCCCGAACATGACGTCCACCGGCTGTTCATCGACTGGGCCGAAGGCCAGATCGAGGATCCGCGGCTGCGCAAATTGTTCCTGCGCATGGCCGAGCGATCGGGGATCGAGCATCGCTGGTCCGTGCTGCCGCCGGCGCCGGGCGGGCGGCCGCACAACGAGCCGGGCGGCTTCTATCACGGCGCGATGCCGCCGACCTCGACCCGGATGCGGACCTATGCCGCCGAAGCGCCGGAGCTTGCGCTGAAGGCGATCGCGAGGCTCAAGGAGCAGGTCGAGCTCGAGGGCGTCACCCATCTCGTCGTGGCGAGCTGCACCGGCTTCGTCGCGCCCGGCATCGACCAGATCATCGCCCGCCGGCTCGGTCTCGACGAGGTGGAGCGCACCCTGGTCGGCTTCATGGGCTGCTACGCGGCGGTGTCGGCGCTCAGGACCGCTTATCATATCGTCCGCTCGGAGCCCGAGGCGCGGGTGCTGACGGTGACGGTCGAGCTCTGCTCGCTTCACCTGCAGGAGACTCAGGCGCTCGAGCCCTTGCTCGCCATGCTCCAGTTCAGCGACGGCGCGGCGGCGGCCTTGGTCAGCGCGGAGCCGGGTGGGCTCGAGATGAGCCACCTCTTCTCCTGCGCGCTCGAGGATTCGGCCGAGTTGATCCAGTGGACGATCGGCGACACCGGCTTCGAGATGACACTTTCCGGCGAGGTGCCGGGGCGGATCCAGCACGCGCTCGCCGACGAGGGCGTTCGCACGACGCTCTACAATGGCTGGGGGCCGGGTGAGATCGACAGCTGGGCGGTCCATGCCGGCGGCCGCTCGATCCTCGACGCGGTCGAAAAGGGGCTGGAACTTCCGCAGGGCGCCTTGTTCGCGTCGCGCGACGTGCTCGCCCGCTACGGCAACATGTCGTCGTCCACTTTGATGTTCGTCCTCGCCGAGCTGATCGGGCGGCCGGACACGGGCAAGGGCGTGGCGCTGGCCTTCGGGCCGGGCCTCGCCGCAGAGGGCTTCCATTTCGAGCGGTTCCCCGGCGGCAAGGAGCGGGCCGAATGACGGGTCTGTCCGTCCGCTCCCGGCAAGAGGAGCAGATGGACGATCCCGGGCTCGATCCGGCTGTTTACGAGAAGGTGCTTCACGATCTTTCCCGGGTCAACGCCTGGACGCTGGCCGCCCGGCCGACGATCGGCTTCCTGGCGCGGGGCACGAAGGGCATGCCCGCCTTCCGACTGCTCGACGTCGGCTTCGGCCATGGCGACATGCTGCGCCGGATCGCGCGCTGGGCGCGGCGCAAGGGGATCGCGGTCGACCTGATCGGCGTCGACCTCAATCCGAACAGCGCCGGCGATCGCGCGCGCGGCGACTCCGATCCATTGGCCGATCGAATATCGCACCGGCGACTATCGCGACGTCGCCGGCCCGATCGACTTCATCGTCTCGAGCGCGGTCACCCACCATATGAGCGACGCCGAGATCCACGCCTTCCTCCGCGTTCATGGAGGAGCGGGCGGTGAGCGGCTGGATGGTCAACGACATCCACCGCGGCGCCTTCGCTTATTACGGCTTTCCGCTGCTCGCCCGGTTGATGCGCTGGCACCGGATCGTGCGCGAGGACGGGCGGCTGTCGATCGCCCGCGGCTTTCGCAGGGCCGACTGGCGCAAGCTGATCGATGAATCGGGGATCGATGCCGGCGGCGCCGCGGATCGTTCGGCGGCTCGCCTTCCGGCTGTGCGTCGAACGTCTGCGCTGATCGTCGGCGGCGGACCGGCCGGCGCGGCGGCGGCGATCGCGCTCGCCCGCGGCGGGGCGATGCCGGTGCTGATCGAGCGCTGCGCGGGCGAACGCGACCTCGGTCTGCGGCGGCTTTCTCGGCTGGGACTCGCTGGCGGCGCTGAAGCGGCTCGGGCTCGATCCGGCGGCGCTCGGCGCTCGTCCGATCCATCGGCTGCGGCTGGCGGCGGGGACGCGCACGGTCGAAGCGGCCCTGCCCAAGGCCGCGGCCGGCCTGTCGCGCCGCCGGCTCGATTCGACCTTGCTGCGCATCGCCGAGGAAGCGGGCGCGGCGGTGCTTCGCGGCCGCGCGGCGCGCGCGCTCGACGGCCGCTGCGTGCGGCTCGACGACGGCGAGGAGATCGAGGCCGACGCGCTGTTCCTCGCCACCGGCAAGCACGAACTGCGCGGCGCCGCGCGCGAGATCGGCGGCCGGCCGGTCTCGGTCGGGCTGCGCGCGGCGCTGCCGGCCTCGCCGGCGCTCGCCCGGGCGCTGGCCGGCACGATCGAGCTTCATCTCTATGACGGCGGCTATGCCGGCCTGCTGCTTCAGGAGGACGGCGCCGCCAATCTCTGCCTCAGCGTCGCGCGCGAGCGAATGACGGATGGGCGCGGAAGCGCTGCTCGCCGAGCTGCTGAGGGAAGCGCCTTTGCTGGCGGAGCGGATCGGCGGCGCCGGGCCGCAGGACTGGGAGGCGGTGGCCGGCGTGCCTTATGGCTGGCGCGCGCGCGCGACCGAGCCGGGCCGCTACCGGATCGGCGACCAGGCGGCGGTGATCGCGAGCCTCGCCGGCGACGGCATCGCGGTCGCGCTCGCCAGCGGCGCGGCGGCGGCCCAGGCCTGCCTGCACGGCGACGGGGCCGGCGCCCGCGCCTATCAGCGCGATTTCGCGCGACGTGCGCGGCGCCCGCTGGCGATCGCCGAGCTGCTGCGCGGCATGGCCGAGCATCCGCTCCGGCGAAGGCTGATGATGAGCCTGGCCGGCGTACCGGGACTGGCCAAGGCGGCGGCGCGGCTGACCCGGATTTCCTAGGGACGGTTACGCTATTGGCATTGCTGATATGTGTACTTTTCGGAGTCATCCCGGCGGACGCCGGGACCCATGAACACCGCGCCAGGAAGAGGTGCCGGGCCTCGTCAATCCTCGCTCTCATGCGTTCATGGGTCCCGGCTTTCGCCGGGATGACTCGCTTGGTTATCGGCTTTGGTTTCCCGTCCGCGCTCAGCGGGCGCCGGTCACCGTGGCGGGGGCGTCGTCACGCCATTGACCGGACTGGCGATATTCCTCGCGGATGGTCGATTCGGGCAGGTTGCCGGCGGTCCAGCGCGCGTCTTGCGGCAATGTCCGACGGCATGATCGCGGCGGCGCGGATCTCGGCCGGCGTGGCCGGGGCCAGCGCGCCGAGATCGAGCAGCGCCGGCGCCGCGCGCGACCAGCGTCATCGCCGGGCGGGGCAGCGGCTCGCTGCCGGTATAAGCGGCGGCGAAGGCGCCCGGGGCGCCGCCGAGGCCGGGCAGGCGGTAGAAATTGTGAGCGCCGATCACCGCGGTCTTGACCAGGCGCGGCGCCCAGGCCGGGAAGACGGCGCTGGTATGGTAATGGGTCGACAGGCCGACGCCGGCATAGAGTGCGGCCGGCGAGCGCCTCGGCGGCGAGCGCCTGCGCCCGCGCCCAGCCGATGCCGTCGGGCCGATAGGCGAGCGAGCCGTCGCAGGTGAAGGTGAACTGGCAGCCGCCGCCGGCGCGCATCGGCCCCTGATAGACGACGCCGCAGACGCTGTTCGGCCAGGCCGGGTGGCGGACCCGGTTGAGCACGACCTGGGCGACGGCGCGCTGGCCGTCCTCGCTTTCCGAGCGCGCCTCGTAATAGATCGCCTGGGCGAGGCAATCGAGCGAGCGCAGCCGATCGAGCGGGGTGCCGGCGCGGAAGACGAAGGAAGGCGCGGCGGGATTGATGCCGGCGGCGACCGGGATCGCGGCGTTGGCGGCATAAGCGGGATTGTCGAACAAGGCGGCGAGACCGGCGGCGGCGGGCCGGTCCGGGCGCCGCTGCGGCCGGTCCGGGGGATGCGAACGCGGCGGCGCGACGGCGCCGAGCGAGAAGTCGGGCGCGGCGGTGAGGCTGGCGGGGACGCAGGACGCGCTCGGCACGATCAGGGCGAGCCAGGCCCAGGCGGACGCGCGTCGCGCGCTTTGCCATGCCCGGCTTTTGCCTTTGTCCGTACGCCCAACGCCATGCCTGCTTCCACCCGGGATGAAGCGTCCCAGAGCGTCGCATAGCCTCCCCGCTCATGCGCCGCGCCCCCTCATTTCGGGGCGTCCCAATAGAGGACAGAGGTGCAGGAAAGGTTGATGCGAAGGGCGAGCCGGCCCCCGCGACCGCGTCGCGGTCCCGGCCTGGCCTTGGTCGAGGCCGCGGCGGCGCTTCGTCGAAGCGCGCGCGGCTTTCGCCGAACGGCCGTGCATGATGGTCGAAACACGGAGGCGAAATGGACGCGATGGCGCGATCAATGGCTCAGCGGCCCGCAACGGCGGACCTCCCCCGCTCCGTCAGGCGGGCCGCACCCAACCAGGCCGACCCCCGGCCAGGCAGGAGCCAAGACCATGAACCTTCGCAAGCCCCTCTTCGCCGTCGCCGCTCTGGCCGCGGCCTATGTCAACACCAGCGCCGCGCTCAGCCCGGCGATGGCGAACGGCGCCGACGGCGTCGCCGTCTCCTACGCCGACCTCAACCTCGCCAACCCGGCCGGCCGCGCCGTGCTCGACCGCCGCATCGCCGCCGCGGCGCGCCAGGTCTGCGGACAATTCCTGATCACCGAGCTGAAATGGGCCGAAATGAGCCGCGCCTGCCGAGTCGAGGTGATCGCCTCGGCCCGGGTCGCCTGGCGCCACCCGCCTCGCCAGCCTTCGTGTGAGCCGCGCTGCTTATTGAGCCCACCAGAGCAGCAAGGCTCCATTGGGAGGCGGCGGTGCCCCAACCGCCGCCTCCCTTTTTATAATCCTCCCCTGCATTTGCAGGGGAGGGGGACCATGCGAGGTGGAGGGGCTTCCTTTTCCCGAAGAGGCCCCTCCACCGCACTTCGTGCGGTCCCCCTCCCCTCGAAAACAAGGGGAGGATTCAGCGGCCGGCGAACCTCTTCACGTCGTCGACATAGGAGCGGCCGATGCGCTGCTCGCCGCCGTCGGAGAGGCGCGCGGTCCAGTGGCCGGCCTCGTCGCGATAGAGGCCGGTGATGGTGTCGCGCCGAGGATCACCGAGCGGTGGACGCGCAGGAACAGGGCCGGGTCGAGATCCTCCTCGAGCTTGGCGATGGTGCGGTGGATCAGCCAGGAGCGCGCGCCGACGTGGAGCCGCATATAGTCGCGCTCGGCGGTGATCCGGTGGATGTCCGAGGCGGCGATGCGGACCAGGCCGCTATGGTCGGGCACCCAGAATTCCTCGACATGGGCGGAGACGGGCCGCGCCGCGGCGTGCGGCCGCCGGTCGAGACATGGTCGCGCACCCGATCGAGCGCGCGCGCCAGCCGCTCGGGCTGGACCGGCTTCATCAGATAGTCGATCGCGGCGACGTCGAACGCCGCGACCGCGAAATTGTCGAAGGCGGTGACGAACACCACCACCGGGTCGACCGCGGATTGCGGACAGCGCCCGGGCGACGTCGATGCCGTCCATGCCGGGCATGGCGATGTCGAGCAGCACGAGGTCCGGCGCCACCGCCTCGGCGATCCGGAGCGCCGCCTCGCCGTCATTGGCGGTGCCGACGACGGTGACGTTCGTCGATCCGGGCGAGCAGCAATTGCAGCCGCTCGACCGCGAGCGGCTCGTCGTCGACCACCATGACCCGCAGCGGCGCGGGCTCAGCCATTCCTGCACCACCGGCAGATAGAGATGGACGGTATAGCCGCCGTCGGGATCGGCGCCGTTGAGGCAGCCGGCGCGGGCGCCGTAGCGCGCGGTCAGCCGGTCGCAGACGTTCTTGAGGCCGACGCCGGTGCCGGCGCCGCCGTCGAGATCGGCGGGCGAGGCCTCGCCGTCGTCGCGGACCTTGATGTGCAGCCGCCCCGCTTCCTCATAGACGGAGATGCGCACCGTGACCGGCTTGCGCGACTTGGCGACGCCATATTTGACCGCATTCTCGACCACCGGCTGAAGGATCAGCACCGGCACGCGCGCGGCGAGCAAGGCGTCCGGCACGTCGATCTCGACCGTCAGCCGGTCGGGAAAGCGGATCTGCTCGATGTCGAGATAGAGGCGCTGGAGCTTGATCTCCTCCTCCAGGCTGACGTCGGCGGTCGGATCGGCGGAGAGGGTGGCGCGGAAGAAGGTGGAAAGGTTCATCAGCATCCGCTCGGCCGTCGTCGGTCTTCTGCGAGAGGATCAGCGAGGAGAGGGAGTTGAGGGTGTTGAACAGGAAGTGCGGGTTGATCTGGTAGCGCAGCGCCCGGAGCTGCGCCTCCTGCGCCTCGCGGGCGAGCATCGCGGCGTGCTGATCGGCGGCGCGCAGCTGCTTGGCATAGCTCATCGCCACGTAGAAGGCCGCCCAGGCGGCGAACACGAAATACCACGAGAGCGCCGCTTCTGCGGCATATTCCCAGAAGACCAGCCACTCGTGGATGTCCTTCATGCTGGGGTCGTTGCGGGCCGCTTCGAGCGGCGCATAGACGTAGAAGATCCAGATGTTGAAGCCCGAGAACAGGATCGAGCCCGGAATGCAGAGCAAGGCGGCGACGGTCGCCTTGACGGTCAGGCTCTTCGTCGCGACCGGCCGCATGGCGAGATAGACGAGGAAGGTCAGCGCCGAGCCGACCAAAGCGGCGGCGCCGCGGCGCGCGAACATCTGCCAGAAATCGGGGAATTCGGAGAGCACGGCGCGAAGCGTGATCAGCGCCATGTAGAGCAGCCAGAAGGCGAGGATCGACTTGAGCGCGATGCCGAGATCCGGCAGCCGGCGCCCCTCGCTTTCCGGGAGGGTCCTGTCCATGCGCTCTGTTAGCCCAGCCGCGTCGGAAATGCCTTGCCGCGCCGGGTCGTTCGCAGAAGCGAGCGCGGGCGTTGGTCGAAAAGCCGCGCAACGGCGGCGGTAGCCGAGCGAATCGGCCTCGCCGAGCATCGCCCTCGGCGGCCTCGCCGCCGCCATCCCGCGTCCCGATCCTTGCCCACGAATCCGGCCATAGCATGGGGATTCGCGCGCCTGTCAGCGCGGACGTGCGCTCGTCCGCGGATTATACGGGGCGCGGTCGTTCCATGGCCGAAAGAAGCGGCCATTACGCTGGATTCATGCGCCGGTCGCTGTTGCCGTTCTGCGACACCGCCGGGCCGGTGCGACGAATGCCGTAGTTTTGCGATTGCCGGGGGAATCGAACTCTGATTCAATTCTGAACGGGGAGTGGGGTCTTGGTTAACGGACTGGTAAGCCGTTCCGATGCATGATCCTTCTCAGGGCAAAAGGAGTGGGACCATGAGTACCAGGACTCGGCCCGCCAATGGAGCGGCGGCGCTGGCAGAGATGCGGGAGTTCGCGGGGTTCGGCAAAGGCACCCAGCGCTACATCCGCCGTTCGCTCGACGTCGGCCTCGACCGCCGCGACGCGGTCAAGCGCTGGTCGCGCGACCCGGCCGAAGCCGCCGGCATCCGCGCCCAGGAGCGAATCTACGCTCGCCTCGACCATATCCGCTCCTACGTCCCCGACGACAGCGGCCTCGACGCGATGGAGCCGCTGATGGCGCCGCTGGTCACGATGACCGCCTTCGATCTCGGCCAGGACCGGCTGCCCTGCTTCGCCTCCTACCGGTTTCCTCTACGAGCGGCTGATCGGCGCCGCGGTGCGGCCGTGGCTGCCGGGCGCGTTCTGCGCCGCCGCGGCGCTGCCGCATCTCCACCCCGACCGGCGCCGGACCCTGCTCCAGTCGATCAGCGAGGCCGCGGCGACCGCGCCCGGCTGGTCGAACCGCGAGCCCGTCTTCTTCCCCGAATGGGTCGAGAAGGTCGACACGACCGTCGTCGGCTGACTTTCCCCTTGCCTTCTCCCTAGTGGCGGGCCTCCGGGCCCGCCTTTTTTTTGCGCCTCAGGGCAGGATTTCGAACCGCACGGCATCGGCGTCGAGCTGGCCCGAGGTGCGCTCGATGTGAAAGCCCAGTTCGATCGCTCGGGCGTCGCGGGGGACGGAGAAGACGAGATCGTGGCGGCGCCAGGTCTCGCTGGCATGGATGCCGGTCTCGGCCTCGGCCGTGCCGCCGGCGGCGAAGGTGCGGGCGGTGAGGCGGGACGAGCCATCGGCGAATGCCGGCGCCCGGGTCATCGCCGAAAGCCGCATCCGCCGGCCGCGATAGCGGCGGGCGTCGACCAGGGTGGCGATCCGATAAGCGGCGTCCTCCGGGGCGCGGCTGCGGGCGGCCCAGCCGGCGGTCATCCAGCCGCGGCCCTCCGCGGCCCGATCGGCGCTGTAGCCCAGCGCGCGCATCCCGCCCGCGCGAAAGCCCCTATGGCCCGCCGCAGTCCAGCCTCGCAGACCCTGCTCGAAGCCCGGATTGACGATCCGGGCCGGCAGCCGGCTGCCGGCGGCGAGGGTGGGCGGCACGGCCAACGCGAGCAGCAGAAGCAGCTTCATACCCCGAGCGTCGTCACGATCTCTTCGGCGAAGGCGGTCAAAGTGTCGTCGCGCGCGCCCATCACGACGATTCGGTCGCCGGGCCGGGCGAGCGCGGCGAGGCGCGTCGGCGCAATCGGCGCGGTCCGGGATATGCTCGGCCCGGCGGCCGCGATCGGCGACTGCCGGCGACGATGTCGGCGCTGCCGACGCTGCGCTCGGTGGTGCCGCCATAATAGACCGGATCGGGCATGATCAGCACGTCCTCCGGCCGTCATTCCGGCGGCGAAGGTGGCGATCAGTTCGTCCTTCATCGCCCTGAGCGGGCCGTAGCCGTGCGGCTGGAAGAAGAGCAGCAGTCGGCCGGGGAAGGCGTGGAGGGTGCGCAAGGTGGCGGCGATCTTGTCGGGATTGTGCCCGAAATCGTCGATCACCGTGACTCCGTTCGCTTCGCCGACCTTCTCGAAGCGGCGCCGCAGGCCGGTGAAGCCGGCGAGCGCCGCCGCCGCTTCCGCCGAGCGGCATGCCGATCGCCGCGCAGGCGGCGATCGCGGCGAGCGCGTTTTCGGCATTGTGGCGGCCGGGGACCTGGAGGCGGACGTCGCGCGCCGCCGGCCTTGAAGGCGATTGCGAACGGCGCTTCGACGAGGTCCGATGCCGAACAGGTCGGCCGAATCGTCGCGGAACGAATAGGTGACCAGACGCTCCGGCGGCAGGATCGCGGCGAGCAGGCGGGTCTCGTCGTCGTCGAGGTTGAGCACCACCGTTTCCGCCTTGGCGGCGAAGTCGCGGAACAGGTGGCGGAGCTCGTCCAGCGACTTGTGATCGAGGGTGATGTTGTTGAGCACCGCGACCTTCGGCCGGTAGAGCGCGATCGAGCCGTCGCTCTCGTCGACCTCGCTGACGAAGGCGTCGCCGCCGCCGACCAGGGCGCTGGCGAAGGGCGCGTCGGCGCCGACGAAATTCTTCATCACCGCGCCGTTCATCACCGTCGGGTCGCGCCCGAGCGCGTGCAGGATCCAGCCGATCATGCCGGTCACGGTCGATTTGCCGCTGGTGCCGCCGACCGCGATGCCGGTCTCCGCGGCGTTGAACAGCTCGGCGAGCAGTTCGGGGCGGGCGAGTCCGCGCCGGCGCCGATCTCGTTCGCCTTGACGAGGTCGGGGACCGTCTCCTCGATCGCCGCCGAGGCGACCACGATCTGATCGCGCGCTGGTGACGCCGCTGCCGTCCTGCGGGAAGAGGGCGATGCCGCGCTCGCGCAGGAATTCGAACTTTGGCGGCGAGCCGGCCCTGGTCGAGCGTGCGGTCCGAGCCCGTCACCTTGTGCCCCGCGCCCTTGGACGATCAGCGCCAGAGGCAGCATGCCGCTGCCGCCGATGCCGCAGAAGAAATAGGATTTGGCGTCGCCCATCGCCTCGCCCTATTGGCAAGCGCGGGCCATTTCAAACGGGGATGAGGACATGCGGATCGCGGTGGTGGCGCCGAGCTCCCGGTTCAGCGAGGAAGCCGCCGGGCGGGTGACCGCGATCGCGGCGCGGTCGCATCCCGCGGTCGGAGCTCGTCTTCCACCCGCAATGCTTCCTCGCCCACAATCATTTCGCCGGCGACGCGACGCCGCCGTGAGGCCGTGCTGGTCGGGTGGCGAACGATCCCGGCTTCGATGTGGTCTGGTTCGCGCGCGGCGGCTACGGCTCGTGCCGGATCGCGGAGACGGCGATCGGCGCGACTGGCGCGCGGCCCGGCGCGGGCCAAGGCCTGGCTCGGCTATAGCGACGCGGGCTTCCTGCTCGCCGGGATCTACCGCGCCGGCTTTTCGAACCTCGCGCACGGCCCGATGCCGCAGGACGTCATGCGCGAGGGCGGCGAGGCGGCGATCGAGCGCGCGCTGGCCTGGCTTGCCGCCGACGCGACGGACGGCGCTGGAAGCCGGCCTGGCGCCGGGCCGGCCGCACGCCGCGTTCAACATCACCGTGCTCGGCCACCTGCTCGGAACGCCGCTCGAACCGGATCTCGCCGGCCATATCCTGCTGCTCGAGGAGGTGTCCGAGCATCTCTATGCTTTCGATCGCGCCATGTTCCACATCAGCGCCAGCGCCAATCGTGCGCCGCGTTGCCGGCATCCGGCTCGGCCGGGTCAGCGACGTTCTCCCCAACGATCCCGATTTCGGCGAGGATGAGGAGGCGATCGTCACGCCGCTGGTGCGCCGCCGCTTGCATCCCCTATCTCGGCCGCGCCGACATCGGCCACGATTCGGCCAACAAGGTGGTGCCGTTCGGCCTGCGGTCTGAGCGGACGCCCTTAGGCTCGACTATCCACAGAAAAGGCGGCGAGAGGAGGCAAAAGCGGCGATTTCCGCCCTCTCACCCCATTGCCAAGGGCGATGAATTGCGCTCTCTATCGGCCCAGTTCATCAGCAGTTCATTTCACAGGGAGGGAAGTATGGCACAAGGTAGGCAGAGCGGGTTGCAGCGTCCGGTGACGCCTTCGGCCGATCTCGCCGCGATCACGGGTCCCGATCCGTTGCCGCGCAGCCAGGTCGTCAGCAAGGTCTGGGATCATATCCGCAAGAACAACCTGCAGAATCCGCAGAACAAGCGCGAGATATTGGCCGACGACAAGCTGAAGAAGATCTTCGGCAAGGATAGCTGCTCCATGTTCGAGATGAACAAGCATCTGTCGCGTCATCTGAGCTAGAATTTTCGCCGGCGAACGCCCGGCGTCAGACAGCGAGAGCCACCCGCCCGGTGATGCCGGGCCGGGTGGTTTTTGTTTTCTGAGCAAGGGTGTTGCCATGACGAAGGAAGAGTTGGTTCGCGACCTGAAGGCGCTGGGCGTGAAGGCCGGCGACCTCTCATGCTCCACGCGTCGCTGCGCAGGATCGGCCTCGCCCGCGCCGATTTCGGTGAGGGCGGGGCCGATCTCCTGCTCGACGCGCTCGAGGCCGCGGTGGGGCCCGCGGGCACGTTGATGATGGTGCTCGGCACCGACTATCCGATGGACTGGGTGTACGAGCATCCGCCCGAGGCGCGGGCGGCCCTGCTCGCCGGCGCGCCGGCCTTCGATTATCCGACCGCGCCGGTCCTGCCCGAGGTCGGCTGGCTCGCCGAGGCGTTCCGGCGGCGGCCGGGAACGCTGGTCAGCGACAATCCGAGCGGCCGGTTCGGCGCGCGCGGGCGCGCGCGCCGAGGCGCTGATGGCGGACCAGCCCTGGCACGATTATTACGGGCCCGGCTCGCCGCTCGACAAGCTGTGCCGGTGGGGCGGACGGATCCTGCGCCTGGGCGCGAACCCGGACACCGTCACCGCGCTCCATTACGCCGAATATCTGGCCGACCTGGCGGACAAGAAGAGGGTGCGCTGGGATTATGTCCTGGCCGGCGAGGACGGCACGCCGTGCCATGTCTGGGTCGATTGCCTCGACGATCTCGACGGCATCGTCGATTGGCCGGGGCGAGGATTATTTCGCTGCGATCCTCGAAGCCTATCTGAAGCAGGGCCGCCATCGCGAGGGTCTGGTCGGGAATGCGCCGAGCCGAGCTGATCGAGGCCGCCGACATCGTCGCCTTTGGCGCCGGCTGGATGGAGCGCCATTTCTAGAGCGCGTCGGCCGGGCTGAACCCGTCCGTTCGCCCCGAGTTTGTCAAAAGGCTTTCCTGTTGCCTGAAGACAACAGGGGAGGGCTTCGACAGGCTCAGCCCGAACGGCGAAAAACCGAATCCCCTCAGCGAGACTCCGTTCAGGCAAAAAGAAACCCGCGGCCGGATATGCCGGCCGCGGGTTCCTTCCCCCAAAAGGGTTCGGGTCAGAAGCGGAAAGTGAAGTCCGCCACCGCCCGGTCGTCGCGCACGCCCTGACGGCCGATGCTGGTCTCGACGCCGGTCCCGAAGGAGACGCGGCCGCTGGCCAGCGTCAGCCCGCCGCGCACCTCGCCCCAGCTCGTGTCGCCATTGGCGTAGGGCAGGGTGAAGGCGAAGTCGGGAATGTCGGCGAAGCGGACGCTCATGCCGTCGTTCGAACCCGAGAGGGTGTGGACGAAATCGGCCTGGATCTGCGGCTGCAGCGACCAGGCGCCCATCCGCATCGTGCCGGCAAGGCGGGCGCCGAACCGGGTCTCCAGCCGCTGCACACGCATATCGTCCAAGCGCAGGTTGGTCTCGCCGCCCCGCTCCTCGAAGCCGCCGAGCTGGTAGGACGAATAAGCGAGCGCCGCGCGCGGCGTCAGCGTCAGGCCGCGGCCGATGCCGAGGTTGATGCCGGTCTCGATCGTCGCCCCGTAGCGGCTTGTATCGGTCGCGCCGTACAGATTGTAGGCCATGCTTCCGGCGGCCGCCCGGCGCTCCGTCGTCATGCTGCCGATTTCCGCCGAAGCCAGGCCGGCGACATAGGCGCCGCCGCCGAGCCGATACGAGCCGTAAGCGGCGACCTGGGTCGTCCGCGATTCGGTCCTGCCGGTCTCGCCGGGGGCGCTGAAGCCATAGGCATAGCCGAAGGCGGTGCCGACGGTGAGGTTGGGCGCGGCCTCGATCTCCAGGCCCATATTGCCATAAGCGAGCTGCTGGCCGCCGGCGGCGCCGAGCCGGTTGCTGCCGGTGCTGGAGCCGTTGGCGATATAGCCGCTGCTGACGAAGCCGGTCATGCCTTCGGGCAGAGCCGTCATCGCCTGACCGGCCGGCACCAGGCCGCTGAAGCTCAGCGACGGCGACGACCTGCCATTGGCGAGCGCGCCCACCATCTCGGTCGATCCGTTCATGGTGATCACGCCGGTCGGCCCGGTGCCCAGCATGGACAGGCGGTCGGCGACGTTGTTCAGCATGACCTGGCTCTGCCGGTCCTGGAGCGAACGGGTCTCGCTGGTGATGGTCGGGGTGAGGCCGTCAAGCGTCGCGGCGAGCGTGACCGGATCCATCAGGTCGATCTGGCCATAGAGGCCCGAGAGCGTCCAATAATGGCCGCTACGCAACGCATCCAGAGCGCGGGCGAAGGCTTGGGCGTTCGCGCCCTGCCCGGAGACGAAGGCGGCGACCGATCCCGCCTTGAGCTTCACCGTGACCGTGTTCGCGCCATAAGTGAGCGTAGGACGCAGCAGGAACAGCTGATTGCCGACATGGTCGAACGTGCCGACGCGGCCGCCGGCGGCCGAGACGATCGTGTAGGTGGTGCCGTCGCGCGGGCGGTCGGTGGCCGGCGTGAGGATCAGGTTGCCGTCGAGCGCGGCGATGCCGGTATTCTGGGCGTCGCCGGTGACGGTCAGGCGGTCGCCCGTGGTGCGTCCGAGCTCGATCAGGAGCGTCGTGGCCGAGCTGAAGATCACGTCGCCCTGGGCGGTGAGCGTTCCGACGCCCGCGTTGCCCGGCGCGACGACCGCCGCGCCCAGCGTCAGGAAGGTCGGGTTGATCGTCCCGCGTCCGGTCAGAAGGCCGGTGGCAACCAGGCCTTCGCGGGCATTGAGGATGCCGTCGACGTTGGTCCAGCCGGTCCATTGGGTAAAGTCGCTCCACACGTTGAGCGTGCCGTTGGGACGGATGTCGAGCTTGGCGCTGGCGCCGTTTACCGTCAGCTCGTCGATGGTCGCGGTCTGCGCCGCCGCGCCGCCGAGCGTCGTGGTGCCCGCATTGCGCAACGTCACGTCATAATAAGTGGCCCGAATGGTGGCGCCGGGCGTGGCGCTGTTCACCGGGTTGATGTTGTTCGGCACGAAATTGACGGTGCCGGGGCCACGCGCCGTGATGATGTACTGGCCGTTGCCGATCGGCGTTGCCGGGCCGTCCATCGTCTGGCAGCTCTGCTCGAGGAAACAGACCTCCCCGAACCGATCGGCCGCGCCGTCGGCGCCGCCCTGGTGCGTGTCGGGCAGGCTGTTCTCCAGATCGCCCTGCACGATGATCGCATAATTCGGATCCATGTCCTGAACCCAATGCGCCGGATCCATCCAGCTGCCGTTGCCGGCTAGGGCGGAGGCATAGACGTAGGGATTGTTCTGGACGATATCCTCCCAGAACTTGAACAGCGGCGGATAGACGTTGAACTGGCCGTAGAGGCCGATGCCGCCGTTGAACGAGAAGCTGCCGGTGAGGACGCCGATCACGACCGGACGGTCGAACTCCTGGTCGACGATCAGCGGGCCGCCGGAATCGCCGCCGCCGGTGGTGCCTTCGTTCACCAGGGTGTCGCCGCCGAGGCCGTTGAAGTCCCAATATTGCTGGCGGGCGGGCAGCGCCGGCGCCGGATTCTGGAAGGCGAAATTCGACGGCAGATTGTTCGGATCGTGATCGGGATCGTCGAAGTCCATCCAGTAGATGGAGTGAAGGTGGGTGGCGAAGCTCGCATCGTCCGGACCGCCGATCGCGGGCGACCTGACGAAGTCGTTGGTCGACATCAGCGCGTCGACCATATTCTCTGCCGAGCGGCGGCGATAGTCGATGCCGGCGAGGTTGCCGAAGCCGCTGTGACCGGCGCCGGCGGTGCCGTAACCGGTGATGACGGTGTGTGCCGGGCCCTCCAGCGGCGAGAAGAGCATCGTCCAGGTCGGGATGTCGTCGACATGGGTGTCGAACGTCACCAGCGCGATGTCCTGGTTGGCGAACTCGCCGAGGCCGCCGAGCGCGATCGGCTGGGCGCCGGTGCCGTACCAGACCTGGTTTGCATTGTAGATCTGCCGCCCGACCTGGGTCTGGAAGTTGGCGTCGCGCCACGTCTCGTACGGCCCCTTCTGCCCGGCCGGGCAGGTGAAGGGCAGGCCTTGCGCGTTGAAGCAGTTGCGGTTCAGCGACGCGAAGCCGAAGCTCAGGGGAATGCCAACCGAGCTCAGCGGCGCCCCGCCCGTTCCGAAATTCCCGTTCACGCCGCCGCCGGTGCCGGTGGCGCTGCCGTAGCGGTGCGCGGGATTGTTGTAGACGCAGTGCGCCGCGGTGATCACGGTGCGGGGGTTGATCAATGAGCCGCTGCACAGGCTGAGGCCGGCGGCGGTGGGGCTGGTCTGGATGAAGGCGATCTGCTGGCCGACCCCGGTGATCGAGCCTGCCGCGTCGACCACCTGCGGCGAGTTGGACCAGACGGAGCCGTTGTTTGGCGCATTGACGCCGGGCAGGACGTTGGCGGGCCCCTGCGGGACTTCGTGATTGGCGATGATCTGCAGGGTGGAGCCGAGGCCGTCCGAGCCCGCGGAGGTTTGCGCCAGCGCCGGGCCGGAGAACATCATCAAGCTGGCAGTGGCGGTGGCGCTGAGCAGCGCGTTACGAGTTCGACAAAAATTGCATCGGAAATCCCCTTCATCCTCTCCGGCGACGCGCTCGGCCCCCGAGTTGCCCCCCGGATTGCGGCGAATGTTATGTGAACAAGTGCCGATACAAAAGCGGTTTCTTCCGTTTGGAGCGACTGAAACCGCATGTTTCAAAAAAACTTATATCCGACGCTCTGAAAGCGTCCCTTTTATTGTGCGCCGCACAACCGAATATTGCGGCCGATTCCGGTTAATTGACTGAAAAACCGGGGCCATTTCTCCATCGGAGGCCGATCCAGAGCGTCCGCGGTGTCGCCCGCTCGACGATTCCGGCGCCGGAAATGCCGGCGACGATTCGAGCGTCGGCGAGGTTCTCGGCGCGCGCCTCCAGAGCGAGGCCGGCGGTCAGCGGCAGCAATGCGAACGCGTCGAGAGTGAAGGCGTCGGGGATGAGCTGGCGGTTGAAATCGTCCTCGAACTGGCTGCCCACATAACGGGCGGTGAGCGCGGCGGTCGCCCCGCGGTCGCCCTGCCAGGACAGAGTCGCCGACCCATGGTGGCGCGGCGCCTGGGCCGGGCGCAGCCCGTCGAGCGGCAGCGCGACGCCGCCGGCGCTGACCTCGGCGGCGGCGAAGCTGTAGCCGGCGGCGAGCCGGAACCGGCCGAGCGCGAGGCTCGCGTCGATCTCGGCTCCGCGGCTGACGATCGCCGCCAGGTTGCGGCGCTGGCGGAACTGGCCGCCGGCGGCGACGAAGCCGACGCCTGGGAAGACGCCCGGTCCCTGGCCGAGGGTGACGTTGGCGATCGCCTGTTCGAGCCGGTTGGCGAACAGGGTGATGCCGATCCGCGCGCCCCGGGCCGGCCTGAGCTCGATGCCGGCCTCGGCGCCCACCAGCCGTTCCGGCGTCAGCGCGGCGTTGGCGGCGGTGGCGTCGGCGCCGAGCCGGAACGGTCGGTAGAGCTCGTTGAGCGTGGGCAGGCGCCAGCCGCGATAGGCGGCGGCGCGCAATGTAGCTCGCGGCGCGGCGCGCCACGACGCCGCCGCCCGCCCGGTCGGCTCCCAGCCGCCGCGGTCCGGGAAGAGCGAGTCGGTCAGCGCGGCGCCGGTGGCGATCGCTCGTTCGCGCAACTGCCCGTCAGCGATCAACCAGCGGTCGATTCGGCCGCCGGCGGTCAAGGCGAGGCCGGCCCGCTCCCAGCCGAGCTCGGCGAAGGCGCCGATCGTCCGGGTGCGGCCGCCGGCGGTCCGGCCGCGCGTGGCGCTGCCGACGACGAACTGGAACAGCTCGCGGGTTCGGCCTTCGGTCTCGCGCCAGTCGGCGCCGAGGCGAAGCGCGGCCGCGCCGAACGCCGGCCGCGCCTCGATCCGCGCGCCGAGCCCGGTCGAGGGCACCGAGACCTGATCGAGCGTCCGGGTGGCGGCGGCGCGGCCGGCGCCCACCGCGGCGAAGCTGTTGGCGAAGTCGCGGACCTGGACGTAGGCGAGCGCGGCGAAGGGCAGCCGGCCCTGGCCGACGAGGCGAAGCGAGGCATCGGCGCCTTCGCTGAGGATGTCGCTGAATTGGGTGCCGCGCTCGCGCTCGTCGGTGAAGGCGGTGAGATTGGCCTGCAGCTCCGCCGTCGCGCCGAGCGGCGTCGCCGCTCGCAAGGCGAGGCTCGCCTGGCGGTAGGGCGACGGGCGATCGGCGGGCCCGCGCTGCTCCTCGACCACGGGCACGAAGCCGGCGCCGCGCGCGAATGCGGCCGAGACGGTCGCGAAGCCGGCGCCGAGCCAGGCGCCATAGCCGGCATGAGCGTCGACGCCGTCGCGGCTCCCATAAGCGAAGCCGGCGGCAAGGCCCGCAAGCTCTTCCGGCCCGGCGCTTTCCATCTCGATCGTTCCGGCCAGCGCCCCCGCGCCGTTGGCGCCGCTGCCGCCGCCGCGAGTCACCCGGATTCGGTCGAGCCGGCGCGGATCGAAAGCCGGCCAGGAAATCCAGCCCCCGAACGGATCGGCCTGGGGCACGCCGTCGAGCAGCAGCAGCGCCCGGCTCGATGCATTGCCGCCGAGCGCCCGGAAGGTCGCGCCCTGGCTGGTCGGGTTGGCCGAGCGCGCGTCGGAGCGGCGGAATTGCTGGAAGCCGGGGATGTCGCGGAGGATGTCCTCGAGCCGGCCCGACGCCGAATGTTCGAGCCGCTCGCGGCCGATCTCGGTCACGTCATAGCCGGCCTCGCCCGGCGCGTCGGCGAGGCCGCGGCCGGTGACGACGATGTCGGTTCGGATGTCCTCCTGCGCTGCACCATCGGTCTGGGCGGCGAGCAGGGCGAAGGCGGCGGCGGCGATCACGATCCCCGCTTATAACAAAAAGCCGCGCCGGCGAGGGGAAAGACCGGCGCGGCTTCTGGAAGGGATGCGATCAGCCGCTGGGCGACTGGCCCTGGGCCTGGATCGCGGCTTCGAACTGGGCCTTGGTCATGGCGAAGACGAGGCCCTGGCTGTTGCGGCCGAAGCTCGTGATCGGCACCCGCGCCCGGGCGGTGCCGGTGCTGACGATCGCGCCCTGGGCGTCGACCGATTCGATCGTCCCGACGACTCCGCCCTCGCGGTCGCGGACGGTGGCGCCGGTGGTGACGTCGGCGGCCGTCGCCGCGGTGACCTGGCCGGCCGGCTGCGCCGGGGCGGCGGCCGGAGGCGTGGCGGTCGCGGTCGCCGCCGGCTGAGTCGGGGCGGTCGCCGGTGCGGTCGCCGGCGGCGGGGTCTGAGCGGCAACAGGGGCTGTCGCCGGCGGCTGGGTCTGAGCGGCAACCGGGGCGGTCGCCGGCGGCGCCGGCGGCGTGGTCTGAGCCTGTGCCTCGGCCTGCGCCTCGGCCTCGACCTGGTCGGCGGTGTCGTCCGCCATCGCTTCGGCGGCCTGCTCGGTGGCGGTCTGGCTGGTGTCGGCCGGCGGCTGGGTCATCGTCTCGGTCGCCTCGGTCGGCTGCTGAGCGGGTCCCGGCGTCGGCGTCGGCGTCTCGACGGCTTCAGGCGGCGGGGTGGTGGCCTCGGGCGCCGGCGCGGTGGCCTGGACTCCGGTCTCGATATTGCCGCCCACCGGCGGCGTCGGATCGGCCGGCGGCGAGGTTTGCGCGTTCAGCGCGACCGGAAGGATGATCGCCGCGGCGGCGACGAGCAGTTGCGGGCGGATGTTCATTTCGTTCCTCCAATGGGTTTGAAGGACTAACAGGCGCGGGGGGGCAAAGTTCAGGGGCGCAAGACGGGCCGTTGGAGTCGGACGATGAAGCGCGGATCGTTCCGGCGATCAGGGGCCGGGATAGCGCTCGAATTCGGGCAGACCGGCAAGGTCCTTCATCCAGCCGATCCGGTCGGCGACCTGGATCTGCGCCTGCATCGGTAGCGCGTCGGGATCGTCGAGCGTCGCCGCCTGAACGTCGGTCTGGCCGGGGAAGACGGCGTCGCTCGTGTAGAACAGGCCGGTCCCGCAATCGGGGCAGAAATGCCGGCGGCCATGCTCGGACGATGCATAAACTTTCGCCCTACCCTTGAGGATCGCGAAGCGGTCGTTGGGAAACAGGGTCCAGCCGACCATCGGCGCCCCGGCATGACGCCGGCAATCGGCGCAGTGGCAGAGCGCGGCATGAACCGGCTCGCCTTCCACCCGGTAGCGGATCGCGCCGCAATGACAGCCGCCTTCGAGCATGCGCCCCTCCCTCGGTGAGTTGCAGGAGTTTAGCTCCATTGGGCGAACATATAAAGAACCGGATTGTCGTGGTGTAAGGCAGTGGTTGACAGCCAATATGTCAGGCGCTAACTTACATAGGTGATAGGGTCGTTTCGAAGCAAGGCATTGCGCCGCTACTTTGAACGCAGGGACGCCTCGAAGTTAAGCGTGACCAATTTCCAGCGCCTGGATACGATATTGACGACATTGGACGAGGCCGTTCGGCCCGATGAAATGAATGTCCCGGGATGGCGTTTCCACGCGCTCAAAGGGGCTATGAAGGGCCGCTATGCGGTGGATATTAGCGGTAATTGGCGCATCACATTTGCATGGGATGGAGAAGACGCCATCGACGTCGACTTGGAGGATTATCACTGATGGCCAATTCGTTGCTTTGCGGTCTCCGCCCCGTGCATCCTGGAGAGATTCTGCGCGAGGACGTGTTGCCGGCGCTCGGTAAGTCCAAAACGGAGATTGCGCGTCTGCTCGGAATTTCGCGGCAGACGCTCTACGATATCCTGGCGGAGAGGCAGCCGATCACGGCCCAGATGGCGATGCGCATCGGCAAGCTGTGCGGCAACGGCCATGAGATTTGGTTCAGGCTCCAGAACCGCTACGACATGAAGATCGCGGAACAGGAGATGGCGGGCGAGGTCGCGAAGATTCCCACGCTGCGTGAGGCGGCCTGAGAGCAATGGCATTCTGGAAACGCGGTCGGAGCCTTGAGGAGCGCTTCCCGCCGGATCGGCTAGTGGCCCTTCCCGTCGTCGTGTTTGGTGCCGCTGATCTCGCGGCCACCGAATGCGGATTCGATAGACATAAATCAACGGTTCGGCGGGATAATCCGCAAACTGCTGTTTGACCAATGGTGGGGTCCGGAGATCGGCCAGCTTCGATTTGCACGAGCGCTCGTTCTCCTTGCGGACGGCGATCACGACGTGAAGCGTGGCTACGGCTTTGGCATACCCGACGGAAATCGATACTTCGAGGCCTTGGAACGCCAAGAGTTGGCAGAAGGTGCGCTAGTTGGCGTGAAACTGCTCTCGAATTGAAAATGGTGAATTTTAGCCAGACTATAACTTGAGTTTCTAGAGCACGTATTTGCTCAGGTCGGTGTTCCTGGCGATCTCGGCGAGCTGGCGTTCGACATAAGCGGCGTCGACGGTGACGCTGTCGCCGCGGCGCTCCTCGGCCTCGAAGCTGACGTCTTCGAGCAGTTTCTCGAGCACGGTCTGGAGGCGGCGGGCGCCGATATTCTCGACCCGCGAATTCACCTCGGCGGCGATTCGGGCGAGGGCGCGGATGCCGTCCTCGGCGAAGTTGATCTCGACGCCCTCGGTGGCGAGCAGCGCCCGATATTGCTCGGTCAGGCTCGCCTTGGTGTCGGAGAGGATGCGGACGAAATCCGCTTCGGTCAGCGCCTTCAGCTCGACCCGGATCGGCAGCCGGCCCTGGAGCTCGGGGAGCAGGTCCGAAGGCTTGGCGACGTGGAAGGCGCCCGACGCGATGAACAGGATATGGTCGGTCTTCATCGGGCCGTATTTGGTGGCGACCGTGGTGCCTTCGATCAGCGGCAGAAGGTCGCGCTGGACGCCCTCGCGGCTGACCGAGCCGCCGCGCACGTCGCTGACCGCGATCTTGTCGATCTCGTCGAGGAAGACGATGCCGTTGGCCTCGGCGTCGCGGAGCGCGGCGCGGTTGACGTCGTCGGGATCGAGCCTTTTGTCCGATTCCTCCTCGACCAGCTTGTCGAGCGCTTCGCGGACCGCCATCTTGCGCTTCTTGCGCGGCTGCTGGCCCATCGCCTTGCCCATCAGGTCGCTGAGGTTGATCATTCCGACCTGGCCGCCCATGCCGGGAATCTCGAACGGAGTCGAAGGCTGATCGATTACGTCGATCTCGACCTCGCGCGACGTTCGAGATGGCCCTCGTGGAGCATGCGGAGGAAGCTTTCGCGGGTGGCGGCGCTGGCGTCCTTGCCGGTCAGCGCGTCGATCAGGCGCTCGGTCGCGGCCTGGCTGGCCGCCTCCCTGACCGCCTCGCGGCGGCGCTCCTTCTCGAGCCGAACCGCCTCCTCGACGAGGTCGCGGGCGATCTGCTCGACGTCGCGGCCGACATAGCCCACTTCGGTGAACTTGGTCGCCTCGACCTTGACGAACGGCGCGTCGGCGAGCTTGGCCAGCCGCCGGCTGATCTCGGTCTTGCCGCAGCCGGTCGGGCCGATCATCAATATGTTCTTCGGCGTCACCTCCTCGCGCAGGCTCTCGTCGAGCTGCTGGCGGCGCCAGCGGTTGCGCAACGCGACCGCGACCGCGCGCTTGGCCTCGTGCTGGCCGATAATGTGGGCGTCCAGGGCGGCGACCACCGCCTTGGGGGTGAGTTTCTCGTTCATGCTTCCTGCTGCTCTCGGAGAAGAGGCCGAGGCTTGCTCGGGGGCCCCGCCGCCGGCGGGGAAATTAGGCTGATAGGTCATCGCTTGCTAGATGGAGGCGCGCCGCCCCGGTTCAAGCGGTGCAGCGAAAGCCGGCGAACAAGCGCCGGTGCGACTCGACGATGCCTGCAATCGCTTCGGGCTCAGGCACCGCGTCCCAGATTCCGCGTTCGAAGGTGCCGCCGAGGATGATGCCGTCGGCGCGCGGGAACATGTAGCCGGCCTGGCCGGTGAAGGCATAACGGACCTCGGGCTGGGGCAGCAGGATGGCGAGCTGGCCGCGCACCGGCTCGAGCCCGGTGTCGCCGAACAAGGCGCGCGAGCCAAGGCCGGTGCAGTTGAAGATCAGCCGCTCGGGCAATGCGGCGAGCTCGGCGGGCGCGGCGAAATCGCGGATCCGGATCGCGCCGCCGGCGAGCTGGACGTCGCGGGTCAGCTGCCTGAGGAAGCGGCCGGTCTCGACATACATGGTGTCGAAGCGGGTGACCTCGGCGAGCGGGAACGGATGCTCGTCAGGCGTCAGCCGGCGGAGGGCGGGGTGATAGGCGTCGAGCGGGGAGGGGGCGGGCGGCCCGCCGCCGGTCTCGGTGTAAGTCGGCAGCCAGTATATGCCGTAATCGTCGCCGACCATGATCTGGAAGCGGCGCCAGCTATAATCGAGCGCGGCGGCGAACTGGGCGCGCCATTCGGGCGTCACCATGTTGTCCTGATAATGGCCGAACGGGCTCCACTGGCCGCCGGCGATGTTGGACGTGGTGTTGGGCGTCAGCGCCTTGGCGTAGATCGTCACCGGGAAGCCCGCTTCCTGGACGATGCGGGCAAGGGTGAGGCCCATCACTCCGGCGCCGATCACCGCGACCGGGCCGCGATGGCCGGGCAGGCCGAGCAGAGTGGCGAGCTTCGACGTGCCCCATGACAGGGTGATTCCGGCGCCGCCATGGCCGTAATTGTGGACGAGGTTTTTGTCGCCGAGCGGTTCGGCGCGGACGACGAAGCCGGCGGCGCGATAGGGGCGAAGGCCGGCGACGGCGCGGATGACTCGGTTGGCGGCGACGTGGACCGGCGGCAGGCAGCCGCTCCGGACGGCGGTCCGCCCGCTCGTCGTGACGCAGCCCGGCAAGGCGAGGCTCGCGGCGGCGGAGCCGAGGAAGAGGCGGCGGTCCATCGCTTCTAGCCTAATCGTCGCCGCGCCGCCGGGCGAGGATTCATATCGCCGCGGTGTAGAGCCGCGACGATTCGGCGAAGCCGATGATCGGTGCGATCAGGCTGTCGTCCTCGGCCCGTCGCGCGCGCAACGGATCGACGGCCTGGATGAGGTGGTCGGGCGCGCCCGAATCGAGGCCGGACATAACGATGTCGAAGGTCGTGGCGGGCCCGCCCTGCGGCACGAACCAGTGGATGTTGTCGCGCTCGCCGCACATCGTCGAGACCCGGCCCGGCGCAGCGACATAGTCGCGCGTCGGCCTGAGCCGCATCGCGCCGTCGACGTCCCCGAGCCGGTCGAAATTGCGCACCCGGAAGCGGCCGGCGACGACGAGATGGGCCGAAACCATGTGACGGTGGCCGTGCGGGGTGACGACATTGTGCGGGGCGAAATCGAACAAGGCGGCGCCATAAGCGAGGCGGCGCGGCGCCCCGGTCTCGTCGAGGAAGCGGACGAAGCGCTTGTGCGGATCGTTGTGGAACGGGGCGCCGGCCGAGCGCAGCTGCGAGCGGTTTACCACCGCCATCAATGCGGCGACGTCGATCTCGCCCGCCAGCCGCTCCACCTCCAGCGCCCATTGCCGGCCGCCGAGCCGCCCGCCGGCCAGCTCCTCGGCGATCTCCTGCTGCGCCCCGATCCAGCGCCGCACGCCCGCCTCGCCGGGCGGCACGACCGCCCGGGCCTCCCGCGCCAGCGCGACGAGAAGAAAGGAGGACAGGAAGGCGCCAAGCGCCTCGCGGCGCCCCAGCAACCCGGAACCGATCATTGCGCGCTCCTCTTTTCGCTCTTTGTCGCCAGCCGCCGGTCGGGGCGCAAACGAGGATTGCTAGCGGCAGCCCGTACTTTTCTTCATCTTCCGCCTGCACTCGGTGCGGCTAGAAGGTGCGGATGATCCGCCCCTATCTGCCGCTCAACGGCCTCCGCGCCTTCGAGGCCGCGGCGCGCCATTCGAGCTTCACCAAGGCGGCGATCGAACTGTGCGTGACTCCGGCGGCGCTCAGCCATCAGGTCAAGGCGCTCGAGGAAAGGCTCGGCGTCCCCCTGTTCCGCCGCCGGCCGCGCGGCCTGGCGCTGACCGACGAGGGCCAGGCGCTGCTGCCGGTGCTGCGCGACTCCTTCGACCGGATGGCGGCCCTGCTCGACGAGTTCGACGGCGGCAAGGGGCGCGAAGTGCTCGTCGTCGGCGCGGTCGGCACGTTCGCGCTCGGCTGGCTGCTGCCGCGGCTCGCCCGGTTCGAGGCCGCCCACCCGTTCGTCGACCTCCGCCTCACCACCAACAACAACCGGGTCGACATCGCCGAAGAAGGGCTCGATTTCGCGATCCGCTTCGGCGACGGCGCCTGGCACGGCACGGACGCGACCCTGCTGTTCGACGCGCCCCTGACCCCGCTCTGCGCGCCGGAGACCGCGGCTCGGCTGAGCGATCCCGCCGATCTCGCCGCGGAGACCCTGCTTCGCTCCTACCGGGTCGGCGAATGGCCGGCCTGGCTCGAGGCGGCCGGCGTGCCGACGCCGCCGCTGACCGGCCCGATCTTCGACAGCGCGGCGTCGATGGTGGCGGCGGCGCTCGCCGGCCACGGCGTTGCGCTGGGGCCGGCGCGGATGTTCGAGCGGGAACTGGCGGAGGGGAGGGCGGCGCGGCCGTTCCGGCTCGAGGTGAGCCTCGGCGGCTACTGGCTGACCAGCCTCAAGTCGCGCAAGGCGACGCCGGCGATGGCGGCGTTCCGGTCGTGGATTCTGGCGGCTGCCGAGGACTGAACGACGTTCGTCATTCCCGCGAAAGCGGGTATCCAGCTGCGGGGGCGCGTCGGAAGCAGGTCCGCGGCCGACCTCAATAGTTGAACCGCGCCGAGATGCCGAAGGTCCGCGGCTCGTTCACGAACCCGGTGTTGTTGTTGAAGTCGATGCCGCCTCTCACATTGTCCTCATCGGTGATGTTCCTGGCAAAGACGGCGACCTCCCAGCGGCCGTCGAGCGCCGCATAGCCGATCCGCAGCCCGCCCTCGATCTGGCCGTCGGTGACGAACTCCTCCGATTCGTAGAGGAAGAAATTCGTCCTGCCCTGGTAGGCCCAGTCGGTGAAGACGAAGATCTCGCCGTCGTTGGTCACCGGCATGCCCCAGCGGGCGGTCACGTCGAAGATCCAGTTCGGGGCGTTCGGGAACGGGTTGCCGTCGACGAGAGCACGGTTGGCGCCGCCGATGACGACGATCGGATCGGTCACCGTGCACTGGGCACAGATGCCGACGGCCAGCGCGGCATCGTTGATCTCGGTGTCGTTGTAGCTCATCCCCGCGGTCAGCAGGAAATGCTCGCTGGCCCGGAATGCGCCCTCCAGCTCGAAGCCCCAGGCCCGTCCCTCATCGGCGTTGACCAGCTGGACGAGGTTGCCGGCCCCGCCCACGGCGGTGAATTGCGGGTCGTCCACCCGGTAGTGGAACAGCGCGCCGTTCAGCCGCACCCGGCGGCCGGCGAGCTCGGTCTTGAAGCCCACCTCATAGGACATGATCTTCTCCGAGGTCGCCACCGAGGGCGGGCTGAAGAAGGCCACGTCGCGGCCCTGGATGGTCGGCGCGCGAAAGCCGCTGGCGACGCGGGCGTACAATCTGATGTCGGGCGCCACCTCGGCGATCGCCGGCAAGGTCCCAGCTCAGGCGCTCGTCCCCGACGCTGCGGTCGTTCGGCCCCGCGCCCGACACGACTTCGAAATCCTTGTCGTCCTCGGTGTAGCGCAGGCCTGCCGTCAGCGTGACGCCCTCCGTCACCTCCATGCCGATCTGGCCGAAGACCGCCCAGCTCTCGTTGGTATGGCGCACGGCGACGGGCGGCGGGAAGGTGAACCCTTCCGTCAGCACGGTGAAGTCGCTGTCGAAATAGAAGGCGCCGACCTGCCAGGTGAACGGCCCGCCGCCACGGGAGGCGAGGCGGATTTCCTGCGTCGTCTGAGAGAGGTCGATCGAATCCTGCGTGTCGGACGGGAACGGGATGAAGCCCGGGTCCGGCAGGAACACCGCGTTGCCGCCGTCAATGTCGCCTCGGCTGAGGCCCTCGCTCTCGTAATGCGCGGTGATCGAGGTCAGGGTTGCGCCGCCGAATTCATACTCGGACCTGCAGCGAGCCGCCCCACACTTCATATTCGGCGGGGTTCCCGCCGCCGGCATCGTAGAACACCGTGTCGCGATCGTAATTCGCGTTCAGCTCGTTGTTGCCGGGCCCCAAGATGTTGGCACGGAACAAGGTGCTCTGGCCGTCGAGCTTGCGGTACTGGCCCAGCGCCAGGATGCTCAAGCGGTCGGTCGGCGTGAACAGCAGCTGGGCGCGGGCGGCGAAGTCGGTGTACCCGCCATAGACATCTTCCTCGCCGGTGAAGCCGTTGTCGATGAAGTCGCTGCGCCGCTGCAGCAACACCGAGAGGCGGCCGGAGAGCCCTTCCGCGATCGGCCCGCCGACGCCGGCATCGATCGCCACCGTCCCGTGGCTGCCGGCGCTGATCGAGCCGCGCGCGTCGAATCGGGTGGTCGGTCGGACCGTGTCGATCTTGACGATGCCGGCGGGGGTGTTGCGGCCGAACAAAGTTCCCTGCGGACCGCGCAGCACTTCGATCCGCTCGACATCGAAGATCGGGAAGCTCTTGAGCGTGACATTCTCCAGCACGACCTCGTCCATCACCACCGAGACCGGCTGCGAGGCGGCGAGGTCGAAATCGGTGTTGCCGAGGCCGCGGATATAGAATTGCGGCGCAACTCGGCCGTTGGAGCTTTCGACGAACAGGCCGGGCACGCGCGCCGCCAGCGCGGTCGTGTCGCCGCCGGCATCGAAGATGCTCTGCACCTGCTCGGATTCGAGCGTCGCAGCCGAGAGGGCGACGTCCTGGAGATTCTCCTCGCGGCGATTGGCGGTGACGAGGACAGTGTTGAGCTGGGTCGTCGCTTTCGGCTGCGCTTGTTTGGTCCTCCTGGGCCAGCGCGGGCTGCGCGGAGCCGGCAATGATCATGCAGGCGAGACTGGCGCCCTGCCAGCGGCGGCGACCGATGAGGCCCATTGCGATGTCCCCCTGTTGTAAGCCAGACCCTGCCGAGTGTGACGCGGTACCCATGCGCAGAACGAGCGGGGCTTGGCGAGTGCGAATGTGCATTCCGCGACAGGAACCGCAGCGAATCCGCCCGATTGTTGCATCAAAGCGACATCGAGACTGCGGTTGGCTCGCCGCAGGGCGTCGGAGGCGGGAGGATCGAGAAATCGTGCCGGGCGAGGTCGCCAAGGCACCGGACTCCCGTCTGCGCGGGAACGACGATGTTCGCTGAAGGATCGGCTAACCGGCCGCGTCCTCGATCGTCTCGATGGTCAGCTGGTCGTTGGTGTAGACGCAGATGTCGGCGGCGATCTTCATCGCCTTGCGGGCGACGGTCTCGGCATCCTCCTCATAGTCGAAGATCGCGGTCGCCGCGGCGAGGGCGAAATTGCCGCCCGAGCCGATCGCGGCGACTCCGCCGGCCGGCTCCAGCACGTCGCCATTGCCGGTGAGGATCAAGGTGATGTCCTTGTCGGCGACGATCATCATCGCCTCGAGGTTGCGGAGATATTTGTCGGTCCGCCAGTCCTTGGCGAGCTCGACCGCGGCGCGCATCAGCTGGCCGTTATGCTGCTCGAGCTTGCGCTCGAGCCGCTCGAACAAAGTGAAGGCGTCGGCGGTGGCGCCGGCGAAGCCGCCGATCACGCTGCCGTCGCCGAGCCGGCGCACCTTCTTCGCATTGGGCTTGATCACGGTCGATTGCAGCGACACCTGGCCGTCGCCGGCGATCACCGCCTTACCGTTCTTGCGCACGCCGATGATCGTCGTGCCGTGCCACACTTCCATGTCGCGCTCCCGCTCTCGATTTGCCGCTATGTGGGTGAGCGGGGCTTCCGGCGCAACGCCGGCTACGCTAGGTTCCGGCGATGCGCAGGATCATGATTAAGAACGGCCCTGTTGGCGACGGCAACCTTCGCTGCCGCGGCGCTGCCCGCGGAAGGCGTCGCCGACGGAGCCTTGCAGGCGCCGGTGCTGCCCGCTTCTTATTGCGTCGTTCCCGCCGGCGGGACGCCGCCGCCGGCCGAGGCGGCCGCGCCGCCGCCGGTGCTGATCGACGGGCTCGGTTTTGCCGGGATCGAGGCGGACAGCGACGATGCCGACGCCGCGCCTGGTTCGCGCAGGGGGTGCGGCTGATCTGGGCGTTCGACGAGGTCGAGGCGATCCGCGCCTTCCAGCAGGCGCAGCGCGCCGACCCGGATTGCGCGCTGTGCCATCTTCGGCGAGGCCTGGGCGCGCGGGCCGACGATCAACCTGCAGCCGCGCACCGACGAGCTGGCCGCCGCCCGCGCCGCCATGGCGCGCGCCGCCGCACTGGCGGACGGCCTGAGCGCGCGCGACCGGGTGCTGATCGAGGCATGGCGCTGCGCACCCGCGCCGGCGCATCGTTCAGCAACGCCGCTTATGCCGATTTCATGGAACGCGCGGCGCGAGCGCATGCCCGACGACGACATCGCTCGCGATGATGGCGGCGGACGCGCGGATGGTGACCTGGGGCGACCGGCGGGTGCGGCCGGGGACGCTGCGCCCAGCGGCTGCTCGAACGGGTGCTGGCGCGCAATCCGGACCATAGCGGCGCGATCCATTTCTACATCCACCTGACCGACTGGATCGACGAGCAGAGGCTGGCCGAGCCTTATGCCGAGCGGCTCGGCCGGATCGCGCCGGCGGCGAGCCACCTCGTCCACATGCCGTCGCACACCTATCTACGGCATCGGTCGCTATCGGCGACGCGGCCGCGGTCAACGTCGCGGCGATCGCCGCCGACCGTGCCTATCTCGGCGCGGTGCGGCCGCCGCGCTCGGACTATCGCTACTGTCTCAACCGCCACAACATGCAGTTCGCGATCGAAAGCGCGCTGGCGCGAGGCGACGGCGTCACCGCGCTCGCCGTGTCGGGCCAGTATCGCGACGAATATCTGGCCGGCGAGGTCGACGCGGCGTCGCGGCTGCTCGGCTCGGCGACCTATTATGCGCGCGGCCTTCATGGCGATGTCGCGCGCGGTGCTCGCGCGCCGAGCCCGACCATGTCTTCGACAAGGCGATGCATCATTATGCGCGCGGCGAGGCGCTGGCGCGGCGCGGCGACGCGGCGGCGGTGCGCGCCGAGGCGGCGGCGATCGCGGCGCTGCGCGCCGGCACCGCGCGCGCCGGCGCTCGGCGGCGCGGCGCGCCAGCTCGCCGAAATCTTCCAGCGCGTGCTCGAAGGGCGGGCGGCGATGCTGGCCGGCGACCATCGCGCCGCCAAAGCGGCCTATCGCGCGGCGATGAACCGCCAGCTCGCCGCCGACTTCGGCTTCGATCCGCCGCTCTTCTGGTATTCGGTGCGGCGCAGCCTCGCCGCCGCCGAGCTCGCCGGCGGCGATGCCAGCGAGCGCCCGCGACGCAGCTGCGCGCCTCGCTGCGGCGCTGGCCCAACGATCCGCTCGCGCTCTACGCCCTGTCGCTGGCCGAGCGCGCGCTCGGCCGCGGCGCCGAGGCCGACGCGCAGCCTGGCGCGCGCCCGCGCTGGCTGGGCCGGCGACGTGACCGAGGTGCCGCTGTCCAGGATCTGAATCGCGCCGTTTCACGCTGACAGGGTCGGCGCGCGGGTCTAGCAAGGGCGGGCGATGGAATTCCTGCTCATTATCCTGCTGCCGCTCTTCTTCATCTTCGGCGTGCCGCTCTATCTGCTCGTCCAGAATGCCGCGCTCAAGGCGCGGATCGGCCGGCTCGAGGAACGGCTCGACCAGCTGGCTTGGCGGCCGGCGCGCGAGGCTGCGGAGCGAGAGCCGGCGGCTGAGGCGGTGATGCCTGTCCCCGCGCCGCCTGTCGCGCCAGAGGCCGCGCTGGCGGCAGCGCCGAGGGAGATCCATTTCGACCTCGGCGACGGTGTCGAGGAGGAAGCGGCGCGCTCCGAATCGCTCGGCGGCCTGTTCGAGCGGCTGGTCGCGGGGCGGCTGCTGATCTGGCTGGGCGGGATCGCGTTGGTGCTCGCCGCGGTGTTCCTGATCCGCTATTCGATCGAGGTCGGGCTGGTGACGCCGGCGGCGCGGATGATCGGCGCCGCCCTGTTCGGCTTCGTCCTGCTCGCGCGTCGGCGAATATGCCCGCGCCGGGCGGCTCGCCGACGACCCGCGCATCGCCCAGGCTCTGGTCGGCGCCGGCCTCGCCGTGCTCTACGCCACCGCTTATGGCAGCCACATCCTCTACGGCCTGATCGGCACCGGCGAGGCGGCGGCGGCGATGGTCGCGGTGACCGCCGCCGCTTTGGTCCTGTCGCTCCGCCACGGCGCGCCGACCGCGGTGATGGGGCTGATCGGCGGCTTCCTGACGCCGCTGCTGGTCGGCGACAGCGATTCGGGCGCGGTGCCTCTGCTCGCCTATCTCGCCTTGCTCGACATGGCGGTGTTCGTCATCGCCTGGCGGCGCGGCTGGACCTGGCTGGCGGCGGTGGCGGTGGCGTTGAGCTTCGTCTGGACCGGCTATCTGCTGTCGCGGCCGCCCGCGGACGCGCTGGCGGCGGGCGTCTTCGTGATCGCGCTGGCGGTGGCCGCCTCTTTGGTCCGGCCGGGCGAGGGGCGGCAGCTTGCGCCTGATCCAGCCGCTCGCGCTCGGCATCGTCCAGCTCGCCGTGCTGGTCGCGCGGACCGATCTCGGCGCCGAGGCCTGGGGCCTGTTCGGCGCGCTGAGCGCGGCGGCCATCGCGCTGGCGCTGCTGCGCCGCGAATATCTGGCCGGCGCCGCCGCTGGCGCTGGCGCTTCGCGCTGGTCCTGCTCGCTTGCCAAGGCGGCGACCGGGCAGGACCCGCTCGTGCCCTGGGCGGCGGCGGGGATCACCCTCCTGTTCGGCGGCGGCGGGCTGGCGCTGGCGCTGTGGCAGCCGGCGCCTGCTCTGGACGGCGATCGCCTGCGCGGGCCTGGCCGGGCCGGCGCTGATCGTCCGCGCCGCCCGGCCCGAGCTGCTCGACCGGCCCGCCTGGGGCGTGCTCGATGGCGCTGCTCGCGATCGGCGCCGGCCTGCTCGTCTGGGCGCATCGCCGGCGCGCCTCGGTCGAGACGCCGGCCGACCTCGCTTTGCTCGCTCGCGGGCGGCCGCCGCGGCGGTGCTGGCGGGCGCGGCGGTCTGGGACCTGGCGCCGGCCGATCTGGTCGCGGCGGGCTGGCTGGCGGTGGCGGTAGGCGTCGCCCTGGCGGCGCGGCGGCTCGGCGACCTCGCGCTCGCCACGGTGGCGCTGGCGACGGCGATGGTCGGCGTGCTGCGCGCTTTGTGGATGGTGCCGGAGCTGTCGGTCGCGGCGCTGACCGGGCTGGTCGGCGAGCCGGTCCTCGCCGCCGATCTGCCCGCCGCTCGGGCGGCGCTGACCGCGCTGGCGCTGCCGGCGCTGCTGCTGGCGGCGCTGCGCTACGCCCTGCCGCCGCTTCCGGTCGGCGCGCGGCGCGTCCTGCCGGCGGTCGCCGGCCTGTTCGCGGTCGCCGCCGCCTACGTCCTGGTTCAAGCAGGCTTCGGGCTCGCCGACGAAGCCGATTTCGCCGCCCGCGGGCTGATCGAGCGGACCATCATCACCCAGGCGCTGTTCGTCGCCGGCTGGCTGCTCGGCGCGGGCATCGTCCGGCTGCCGCGGATCGAGCCCGATTTCGCCCGGCTCGCCGGCACCGCGCTCACCGCGCTCGCCGCGGCGCGGCTGATCTGGTTCGACATGTTCGTGCTCAATCCGATCTGGGAGGAGCAATATGTCGGCGCGCTGCCGGTGCTGAACCTGATCCTGCCGGCCTATCTGCTCAGCGCCTTCTGGCTCTATCTGGCGCGGCGGCGGGCGGATGCGGCGACCCGCTCGGGCTTCTGGCTCGCCGCCTTCCTCGCCGCTCTGGTCGCTCGGCGTCGGCCTGCTCGTCCGGCAGGGCTTCCAGGGCGCGATCCTCACCGGTCCCGAACTGCCGACCGCTGAATTTTACGGCTATTCGGCGGCCGGCCTCGCGGTCGCCATCGGCCTCATCTTCGCCGGCATACGGCTGCCGGACAAGGCGCTGAGGCTCGCCGGCCTGCTCCTGCTCACCGCGACCATCGTCAAGGTGTTCCTGATCGACGCGTCCGAGCTCGAAGGCGTGCTTCGCATCCTCTCCTTCCTTGTTGCTCGGCATCGCCCTGATCGCGATCGGGCGCTTCTATGGCCCGGTGCTTCGGGCGGAAAGGGCGGGAACATGAAAGACGACCGGGCGGCGATCGGCGCCGCCGTCGACGAGATGTACGCGATGATCTCGGGGCCGAAGGGGCCGCGCGACTGGTCGCGGCAGGCCAATTGCTTCCACGCGCAAGCGCGCCAGATCCGGACCTGGCTCGACGCCGACGGCCGACCGGCCTGCAAGATCATGAGCGTCGACGATTATGCGCGCGACACCGCGCCCTACTTCGCCGAGAACGACTTCTACGAAGTCGAGATCGGCCGTAGGATCGACCTGTTCGGCAATATCGCCCACGTCTGGAGCGCATACGAGGCGCGGAACGCCCTCGGCGACGAAGCGCCCGAGCGCCGCGGTATCAATTCGATACAGCTGTTCATGGACCCGGACGCCGGCTGGCGAATCATGGAGATGATCTGGGACAATGAGCGGCCGGGCCTCGGCCTGCCCGGGCTGTAGCTGGTCGGGGCGACTGGATTCGAACCAGCGACCCCCACACCCCCAGTGTGATGCGCTACCAGGCTGCGCTACGCCCCGACCAAGGCGCGGCATTTAAGCGGCGCCCGGTGTGAAGGCAAGCTGCGGTTGACTCGGCGGCCGGCATCGTTAGTTTCGTTTCAAAACTGATTATAGAATTGGATCGGATTATCACCTACGGCGTCAGCTCGCTGGATCAGATCGGGCACATGACCGGCCTGGAGATGCTCCGCGCGATGATCGCCGGCGCGCTGCCGGCGGCGCCGATCGCCGAGCCGATGGGCTTTTGGCTGGCCGAGGTCGAGAAGGGCCGCGCCGTTTTCGAGGGCGAGGCCGGGCCGCATCTGCGCAACCCGCTTGGCGCGATCCACGGCGGCTGGGCGCTGACCCTGATCGACAGCGCCTGCGGCTGCGCGGTCCATACCGAGCTCGACGCGGGAATCGGCTATACGACGGTCGAGACCAAGGTGAACTTCACCCGCCCGATCCCCGAGGGCAAGGTGCGCTGCGAGGGCCGGGTGCTGAGCCGCGGCCGCCAGATCGCGACGTCCGAAGCGTTCCTGCGCTCCGCCGAAGGCAAGCTGCTCGCCCACGGCACCTCGACGCTGATCATCCTGCCGCCGCGCTAGCGCCGTCATACCGGTGAAGGCCGGTATCTCGGGACAAGAAGTCTCGGCGCGTCGCCACGAGACCCCGGCCTCCGCCGGGGCGACGAGTCCATCCAAACGCGGCGATTCTATCCCCCAGGATCGTCTTCAGGAAGTGCGCTTCATAGGCGTCGATCTTCATCGCCTCGATCTTCGCCGTGCCGAGCGCGGCCATCAGCTCCCCCATGTGCGGCGCGCCCATATGCGCCTCGACCGCCGCCTCGTCGCGCCATTGCTCGACGACGTGGAGCAGGTTTGGATCCTGGATGTCGACCGCATAGGCATAGGCTTCGCAGCCATCCTCGGCCCGCGTCGCCGCGATGTTCCCGGCGAAGGCCGGCCGCAGCCGCTCGATCTCTCCCTCGCCGAACCTGACTTCGCCCTTGACGATGATCATGCCCCTCTCCTTGCCTTGGCAATCGTCCATCCCCATGATAGGCGCACCGCGCTTCCAAAGGCGAGCGCCTTCGCGCCGGCCCCTTTCCAGGTAGGAACAGATGTTCGAATCCCCAGCCTTTGCCGCGACGGGCGGCGCCGCAGCCGGAGGAACGGCCGGCTTCTTCGTCTCGATCTTCCCGCTCATCCTCATCTTCATCATCTTCTATTTCCTGCTGATCCGCCCGCAGCAGCGCCGGATGAAGCAGCACCAGACGATGATCATGGCGGTCAAGCCGCGCGACACCGCGGTCACCACCGGCGGCCTGATCGGCAAGGTCACCAAGGTCGACGAGGACGAAATCGAGCTCGAAGTCGCTCAGGGCGTCCGGGTCCGAATCGTCAAATCGATGCTGAGCGACGTCCGCGCCCACGGCACCAAGGCGGCGAATGACTGAGGGTCTGCCCCCGCAGCTAGAGGCGGCCGTGACGGGTTGGCATTTGTTGTCCGGCAAGGAGCGAGGAGGGAGCGATGCTCAATGCATCGTGACCGACGCTGCGACGCCGTCCGGGCGGCAAAGGACAGCCCGCCGCTTCGCGGTCGACCGGAGGAGCCGGCTGGGGGCGTCGAGCGCCTCGGCCGGGCTGCCTGGCCCGGCCTTCGCCGCTCTCCTGCCCAGCCGGCTCCTCCGGTCGATCACGACCACCTCTAGCTGCGGGGGCAGGCCCTAAATGTTATACTTCCCCCGCTGGAAGGTCTGGGGCATCTCGCTGCTCTGCCTGGTCGGCGTCCTCCTCGCCGTGCCGAGCCTGCTGCCGCCGAGCGTGACCACGCAGCTGCCCGCCTGGGCGCAGGACGCGCGGATCAATCTCGGCCTCGATCTCGCCGGCGGCAGCCATTTGCTGCTCGAAGCCGAGACCGCCGACGTCGCCCGCCAGCGGCTCGAAGCGATGGAGGAGGTGATCCGCCGCGAGATGCGGACCCGCGAAATCCCGATCCGCGACCTTTCGACCAGCGGCGGCGAGCTCAGCTTTTCGGTCCGCAACCCGGCCCAGGCCGACGCCGCCGCCGAGGCGGCGCGGGCCCAGACCCAGCTCGTCGGCCTCACCGCGCAGTCCGACTGGACGGTGCGGAGCGCCGACGGCGGCCGGGTCGCGATGCGCCAGACCCAGGCCGGCATCAACCAGGCCATCGATCAGGCGATGGAGGTGGCGCGCGACGTCATCGACCGCCGGATCAACGCGAGCGGCACGCTCGAGCCGACCATCATTCGCCAGGGCAGCAGCCGGATCGTGGTCCAGGTGCCGGGCATGCAGGACCCCGAAGCGCTGAAGGCGCTGATCGGCCGCACCGCGCGGCTCGAATTCAAGCTCGTCGACACCAATGTGACGCCGGAGCAATTGCAATCGGGCCGCGCCCCGGTCGGCAGCCAGATCCTGCCGATGGCCGAGGGCGAGGGCGCCAGCCGAATCGCCGTTCAGCGCCGCGCGATCATCACCGGCGACCGGATTTCGGACGCGATGCAGGACTTCGACGAAAACGGCGCCCCGGCGGTCACCATCCGCTTCGACAATGCCGGCAGCCAGCGTTTCGCGCGGGTGACTCAGGAGAATGTCAACCGGCCGTTCGCGATCATCCTCGACAATGTCGTCCTCTCCGCGCCCAACATCCGCGAGCCGATCCTCGGCGGCAGCGCTCAGATTTCGGGCAGCTTCACCGTCCAGACCGCCAACGATCTCGCCATCTCGCTGCGTTCGGGCCGGCTTCCGGTCGAGCTCCACGTCATCGAGGAGCGCACCGTCGGCCCCGACCTCGGGCGCGATTCGATCATCAGGGGCGCGATCGCCAGCGCCGTCGCGACTTTGGTGGTGATCGTCTTCATGCTGATCACCTACGGCCGGTTCGGGGTCTACACGACGATCGGCCTGATCCTGAACGCGCTGATGATCCTCGGCCTGCTGGCGTTCTTCAACTCCAGCCTGACGCTGCCGGGCATCGCCGGCTTCGTGCTCACCATCGGCGCCGCCGTCGACGCCAACGTGCTGATCAACGAGCGCATCCGCGAGGAGCAGAGGCGCGGGCGCAAGCTGCTCGACGCGCTCGAATCGGGCTATCGCGAGGCCTCGACGGCGATCTTCGACGCCAACATCACCAACGTGATCGCGGCCGTTTTGATGTATTATTTCGGCTCGGGCCCGATCCGCGGCTTCGCCGTGGTGTTGATGATCGGCATCATCACCTCGGTCTTCACCGCGGTCAACGTGACCCGGATGCTGGTCGCCTTGTGGGTCCGCCGGGCCCGGCCCAAGGAGCTGCACATATGACCCCGTTCGTGCCGCGGCCTCCTTCCGTCATGCCGGCCCCCTTTCCCGTCATGCCAGCGAAGGCTGGCATCCATACGGAGTCTGCATGGACCCCAGCCTACGCTGGGGTGACGGATTGTGGAGATGTTCCATGCGCCTGCTGAAGCTCATCCCGGACAACACCAACATCGATTTCATGCGCTGGCGCAACGTCGCTCTGATCCTGTCGGTCCTCGTCACCGCGGCGGCGATCGCGCTCGTCTTCACTCGCGGCCTCAACCTCGGCATCGATTTCGTCGGCGGGCAGGAGATGAAGGTCACCTTCAGCCAGCAGCCCGATCTCGATCAGCTGCGCGACCGGGTGAACGGCATCGTCGGCGGCGGCGCGTCGCTTCAGGAATTCGGCGCGCCCAACGTCATCTCGATCCGAACGCCGCTGCCCGAGGGCGGCGAGGATGCCGCCAGCCGGACAGCGAGCCGGCTCCGCGCAGCGATCAGCGAGACCCGTCCCGACGCGCGCTTCGATGCGGTCGAGACGGTGTCGGGCAAGGTCTCGGAGGAATTGTTCAGGTCGGGCTCGCTCGCGGTCGGGCTGGCGATGCTCGGCATCGCCCTCTACATCTGGATACGCTTCGAATGGCAATTCGGCGTCGGCGCGCTCGTCACCCTGTTCCACGACGTCTGGATGACTCTGGGGTTCTTCTCGCTGACCCAGCTCGAGTTCAACCTCAACGTCATCGCCGCGATCCTCACCATCGTCGGCTATTCGCTGAACGACACCGTCGTCATCTACGACCGAATCCGCGAGAATCTGCGCAAATATCGCAAGATGGAGATCGTGCCGCTGCTCAATCTGTCGCTCAACGAGACGCTGTCGCGGACGCTCGTCACCAGCACGTCGATCCTGCTCGCGCTCGCCGCTTTGCTGATCCTCGGGCCGGACGTGATCTTCGGCCTCACCATCGCCATCTTCGTCGGCATCTTCGTCGGCACCTATTCGTCGATCTACATCTCCTCGCCGATCCTGGTGTGGCTCAGGGTGACGACGGCGAGCTTCATGCCCAAGGACCCGATCGGCCGCGCCGAGCGGATCAGCGGGCGCAACGAAAGCTATGACGGCGCCAAGGTTTGAGCCCTCGCCCAAGGCGGCCGGGCCACTGATCAGGGGCTTTGCGGGCCGCGGCCTGCTGATCGACGGCGTCGTTTACGACGGCGTGCTGCTGACTCCGGAGCGGGCGGAGCCGTGGACGGCTCCGGCGCTCGCCGAGCTCGATCCGGCCGATGTCGAGCCGCTGCTCGGCCTCGATCCGCCGTCCGAATTCCTGATCCTCGGCACCGGCCCCTTCATGGCCTTCCCGCCGCGCGCCTTCGTCGCCGGCCTCGAGGCGCGGGGCGTCGGCGTCGAGGCGATGGACAGCCGCGCCGCCGCCCGCCTTTGGGGCCTGCTGCGCGGCGAGGGCCGCTGGATCGCCGCGGCTTTGATGCCGCTCTAGCGGACCAGACCGCTCAGATGGTCGAACAGCTCTGCGCTGTTCTTTTCCCAGCTGAACTTCTCCGCCGCCTTCGCGACCTCCACCGGGGCCGGGGGATCGGCGAGGATGTCGAGCACCGCCGCGGCGATGGCTTCGGGCGTGCGCTCGACCAGCCGGCCCGCCGCCGGCCGGTCGATGACGTCGCGGGCGCCGCCGACGTCGGTGGTGACGACCGGGGTGCCGCAGGCGACCGCCTCGACCCAGGCGTTGGCGATCCCTTCCGAAGCGGAGGCGAGAACCATCGCGTCGGCGGCGTGGAGCAGTCCGGGCAGCTCGTCGTGCGGTCGGGCGCCGAGGAAGCGGACCCGGTCGGCGAGCCCGAGCTTGCGCGCCCTTCGCTCGAGCATGAGGCGGTCCTCGCCCTCGCCGACCAGGATCAGGGTTGCGCCGGGCAGCGCCGCCAGCGCGTCAACGACGATGCGCTGGCCCTTGCGCTCGATAAGATGGCCGATGCTGACCAGGAGCGGGCCTTCGACGCCGAGGCGCGCCTTGGCGGCGGCGCGGTCGGCGGGGCGGAACCGGTCCCGATCGATGCCGGTATGGTGAAGGCGGATCTTGTCGGGCGGGATGCCGAGCGCCACCATGTGCGCCTTGAGCTCGGCGCTGACCGCGAGCAGCCCGCCCGCCGCCTTGCCTGCGGCGGCGATTTGCGCCCTCATCGCCGGCTTGCCGGCCCAGAAGTCGATGTCGGCGCCGCGCGCCTTGATCGAGAAAGGGATGCCGAGCGCCGCCGCCAGCCGCATTGCCGCCGGCCCGTCCGGCCAGAAGAATTCGGCGTCGATCACGTCGAACGGGAAGTCCTCGCGGATCGCCCGGAGCAGCGGCAGCAGCGTCCGCGCCATCGTCTTCGGCATCGCGCCCGCGCCGATATTAGGCAGGCCGGGGAAGCGTGGCCGGTGAACGGTGACGCCCTTCCAGGCCTCGCGCTCCGGCACGCCGGCGCGGTTCCGGTAGCGCGGGTGAAGGACCAGCGGCCAGACCGGCAGCCTGAGCGGGCTCACCACCTGCAGCGCGACGTCGGGGCGCGCCGCCAAGCCGAGCGTCTGCCGCTCGACGAACAGGCCGAAGGTGGGCTGCGCGGCGCTGGGGAAGAGCGTCGACAAAGTGAGCACGCGAAGCATCGCGCGCCCTTAGCAGAAAATGCGCTGTGGCAAGGTTAATCGCGCCGCTCATTAAAGCACGGTTCATCGCCGCCGCACTCTGATGCGTTACGCCGCTTGGCCTCCGCCAAACCCTCAGCTAAGAAGCCCGCCATGCATAATATTTCCCGCCAGGCTGCCCTGCTCGCCCTCGCCCTCGCCTTGATCCCGCTGGCCGCCTGCGGGACGCTGGGCGGCGGCCGCACCAAGGCCGACACACGCTACGTCGCCCGCGACGTCAACACGCTCTACAATGCCGGCTGGGAAAAGATGAGGCGCGGCGCCTATCCGCAGTCCGCTTTGATCTTCGACGAGGTCGAACGCCAGCATCCCTATTCGATCTGGGCGCGGCGGGCGCAGCTGATGAGCGCGTTCAGCTATTATGCGGCGCGCAACCACACCAAATCGGTCGAATTCGGCGCGGCGCTTCCTCTCGATCCACCCGGGCAATCGCGACGCGCCCTACGCGCTCTATCTGATCGCGCTCAATTATTACGAGCAGATCCGCGACGTCACCCGCGACCAGGCGATCACCCGCCAGGCGATGGATTCGCTGGGCGAGGTCGTCCGCCGCTATCCCGACACGCCCTATGCTGACGACGCGCGACTGAAGCTCGACCTCGTCCGCGACCATCTCGCCGGCAAGGAGATGGAGATCGGCCGCTTCTACCAGCGCCGGCGCCAGTGGCTGGCGGCGGTCATCCGCTTCCGCACCGTCGTCGACGATTACCAGACCACCAGCCACGCCCCAGAAGCGCTGATGCGGCTCACAGAATCCTATCTCGCGCTCGGCATTCCCGAAGAGGCGCGGCGCTCGGCGGCGGTGCTCGGAGCCAATTATCCGAGCACGCGCTGGTATCAGCGCGCCTACGATCTGGTGAACCGCCACGCGCCGCAGGCGGCGGTGCCGGCGACCCCGGCGACATAAGATGCTCTCCCGTCATCCCGGCGCAGGCCGGGATCTCGTGACGGATAGGCCACGGCAGGCGAACCGAGACCCCGGCCTTCGCCGGGGCGACGGACTGCGCGGTCCCTCATGCTGACCGCACTCTCGATTCGCGACGTCGTGCTGATCGACTCGCTCGACCTCGAATTCGGCGCCGGGCTCGGCGTGCTCACCGGCGAGACCGGTGCCGGCAAGTCGATCCTGCTCGACGCGCTCGGCCTCGCGCTCGGCATGCGCGCCGACAGCGCGTTGGTGCGCGGCGGTCAGAAGCAGGCGGTGGTCGGAGTCGCCTTCGACGTCGCTCCCGATCATCCGGCGCTGGCCCTGCTCGCCGAGAACGGCCTCGCCGGCGAACCCGGCGAGCCTTTGGTCATCCGCCGGGTCGCCAAGGCGGATGGCGGCAGCCGCGCCTTCGTCAACGACCAGGCGGTCTCGGCGGCGCTGCTTCGCGAGCTCGGCGGGCTGCTCGTCGAGATCCACGGCCAGCATGACGACCGCGGCCTGCTCAACCCGCGCGGCCATCGCGCCCTGCTCGACGGCTACGGCAAGATCGACGCTCGCCCGGCGGAGAGCGGCTGGCAGCGGCTGCGGATGCTCGAGGACTCGCTCGCCGCGGCGCGCTCGACGGCCGACAGCGCCGAGCGCGATCGCGAATGGCTCGACCATTCGGTCGCGGAGCTGGCCCGGCTCGACCCCCGGCCCGGCGAGGAGCAGGAGCTGGCGGACGTTCGCGCCGCGATGCAGGCCGGCGCCCGGCTCGGCGACGAGCTTGGCACGATCTCAGGCCTGCTGCTCGGCTCCGAGGGCGGGCTCGCCCAGCTCCGTCTGGCGGCGCGCCGGCTCGACCGGATCGCCGGCGAGCATCCGTTGCTGGCCGAGGCGCTGGCCGCGCTCGACCGAGCGGCGATCGAGGCCGGGGAGGGCGAGGACTCGCTCGGCCGCGCCGCCGAGGCGCTCGCCTTCGATCCGGCCCGGCTGGAGGACGCCGAAGCGCGGCTGTTCGAGATCAGGGCGCTCGCGCGCAAGCACCGGGTCGAGGCCGACGCGCTGCCCGGTCTGCTCGACGAGTTGCGCGAGCGGCTCGCCGCCGTCGACGCCGGCGCCGACCGGATCGCAGCGATCGGCGCCGAGCTGGCCGAGGCCTGCGCCGCCTATGACGAAGCGGCGGCGGCGCTGACCGCGGCGCGACGCGCGGCGGCGGCTCGGCTCGACGAAGCGGTGGCGGCCGAGCTGGCGCCGCTCAAGCTCGATCTCGCCCGCTTCCGGACCGCGATCGCGGCCGCCGATCCGGGCGCGTCGGGGCGCGACCGGGTCGAATTCGAGGTCTCGACCAATCCCGGCGCGCCGTTCGGGCCGCTGGTCAGGATCGCCTCGGGCGGCGAATTGTCGCGCTTCATCCTCGCCCTCAAGGTCGCTCTCGCCGAGGAGGGCAAGGCGACGACGATGATCTTCGACGAGATCGACCGAGGCGTCGGCGGCGCGGTCGCCAGCGCGGTCGGCGAGCGGCTTCACCGGCTGGCCGCGAGCGGCCAGGTCCTCGTCGTCACTCACTCGCCCCAGGTCGCCGCCCGCGGCGCCAGCCATTTGCTGATCGAGAAGAGCCATGACGGCCTCGTCACCCGAACCGGCGTCCAGTTGCTCGACGAGGGCCGCCGCCGCGAGGAGATCGCCCGAATGCTCTCCGGCGCGCAGGTGACCGATGAGGCGCGGGCGCAGGCGTCGAGGCTGCTGGAGGCGGCGTAGCTGCCTTCGTCATCCCGGCGAAGGCCGGGATCTCGGCGAGACCCATCTTGACTCTTCGCGGCCCGGGACCCCGGCCTGCGCCGGGGTGACGTCGAGATTTCCCTGGCTCCCCAAAGCGGACTTGAGGAAGGCGACGATACGCGGCCAACCATGGATTCGCGCGCGATTGTTGCCCGTGTCGGTGCCGCCGAGGCCGTCGAGCCGGGTATAAGCCGGATCGCTTTCCCGCCAGGGCTGCCCGAACACCGCGTGCCCGGCATCGGGATAAGCGAGCAGGGTGACGTTGGGCCTTCCCCGCTCGCGCGCCCGGCGCTCCACCTGTCGCGCCATCGGGCAGGATGGCCAAAGGCTGTCCGCCTCGCCGCAGATGAGCAGCACCCGCGCCGCGCTCCGCTCGATCGGAATGACGGCGCCGGGATGACGCGGCAGATTCTCCAGCGCGGCGGTGTAGATCGCGCTGACGTCGGTCGTCCATTGCCAGCCGCCGAACGGGAGATAGGCGACCGGGCGGCCGCGTTCGGACCAGGACGAGCCGAATTCGCCGCCCCGCTCCCAGCTGAACCCCTGCCAGACCACGCTCGACGGCATGCCGGCGACAACGGCCCTGATCCCCGAATCGCGGGTGGCGACGAGCAAGGCCGCTTCGGCTCCCTTCGAGCCGCCGACGATGCCGACGCGCGCGGGATCGACCTCCGCCTGACGGCGCAGCCAGGCGAGCGCGGTCGCGAAGGTCTCGAGCGGGATCAGCTCCAGATCGGGCGGCTGTCCCGGCGCGCGGTAATAGGAAAGGTTGAGTACGGAAAAGCCCTCGGCCTGCAAGGCAAGCGCGTTACGCCGCGACGATTCGCCGATCCCCCCTTCCGAGCCGCCGAGGATCAGCACCGCCGGCCGGCGTCCCGCGCCGCGGCCGGGATAATAATTGGCGAGCAGCCCGTCTTCGGTCACCCGGCGTCCGCTCGGGCCCGGCTCGGCGACGTGGATCGCCGGCACCCAGGGCTTGAGGTAGTAGATCGTCCCGGCCGCCGCGGCGAGCAGCACGACGACAGTGCCGCAGCCGATTCCCGTTTTTCGCTTCCAGCCCATGCGTCACCCCCGAATTGCAACATACGCCCTGAGGCAGCGCCGACCGCAAGTGATTTTGGCGCTTCGTCGCGTTCGGCAGCGACGCTCTTGATCGCGCCGCGGACGGTTCGTACTCCGGCTTCATGCCCGCGTCCCCGCCCGCAGAAGATGAGGCCGCCGCCGAGCTGGAGCGGCTCGCGGGGGAGATCGCGCGGCACAACCGGCTCTATCATACCGAGGACGCGCCGGAGATTTCGGACGCGGATTACGATGCGCTGGTGCGGCGCAACGCCGAGCTGGAGACGCAATTCCCGCATCTGGTGCGTGACGACAGTCCGTCGCGGCAGGTCGGCGCGGCGCCGGCCGCCCACCTCGCCAAGGTGCGGCACGCGCTGCCGATGCTCAGCCTCGACAACGCCTTCAGCGAAGAGGAGGTCGCCGATTTCATCGCCCGGGTCCGCCGCTTCCTGAGGCTGGCCGACGACGTCCCGGTCGCGCTGACCGCCGAGCCCAAGATCGACGGCCTGTCCTGCTCGCTTCGCTACGAGAAGGGCGCCTTGGTCCTCGCCGCCACCCGCGGCGACGGGACCACCGGCGAGGACGTCACCCCGAACGTCCGCACGATCGCCGATATCCCGCAGCGGCTGCCGGGCGAGCGCGCCGGACGTCTTCGAGATCCGCGGCGAGGTCTATATGTCCAAAGCGGATTTCGCCGCGCTGAACGCCCGCCTGCTCGCCGAGGCCGAAGACCCCGAAAAGGTGCGCCAGTTCGCCAATCCGCGCAACGCCGCCGCCGGCTCGCTCCGCCAAAAGGATGCGGCGGTCACCCGTCGCGGCCGCTGCGCTTCTACGCCCATGGCTGGGGCGAGGTCTCGACACTGCCCGCCGACACCCAGCTCGGCGTGATGCGCGCGATCGAAGGCTGGGGCGTCCCGGTCGCGCGGGACCTCGCCTGCGTCGGCGATCTCGCCGGCCTGATCGCTCATTACGAGAAGATCGAGCGCCACGCGCGCCGACCTTCCCTTCGACATCGACGGCGTCGTCTACAAGGTCGACCGGCTCGATTGGCAGCGGCGCCTCGGCCAGGTCGCCCGCGCCCCGCGCTGGGCGCTCGCCCACAAATTCCCGGCCGAGAAGGCCGAGACCGTGCTTGAGGCGATCGACATCCAGGTCGGCCGCACCGGCAAGCTGACTCCGGTCGCCCGGCTGAGGCCGGTCGGCGTCGGCGGAGTCACCGTGACCAATGCGACTTTGCACAATGCCGACGAGATCGCCCGCTTGGGCGTGCGAGTCGGCGACCGGGTCCTGATCCAGCGCGCCGGCGACGTCATCCCGCAGGTGCTTGAGAATCTGACGCCGGACGAGGATCGGCCCGCCTTCGACTTCCCGGACAAATGCCCTGAATGCGATTCGGATGCGGTGCGCGAGGAGGGCGAGGTCGATATCCGCTGCACCGGCGGCCTGATCTGCCCCGCCCAGCGGGTCGAGCGGCTTCGCCATTTCGTCAGCCGCCACGCGCTCGACATCGAAGGGCTCGGAATCACCCATATCGAAAGCTTCTTCCGCGACGGCCTGCTGCAATCGCCTGCCGACATCTTCACGCTGACCGGCGAGCAGTTGCTCGCCCGCGAGCGCTGGGCGGAAATCTCGGCGCGGAACCTGATCGACGCGATCGACGCCAAGCGAAACCCGCCGCTCGACCGCTTCCTCTACGCGCTCGGCATCCGCCATGTCGGCGAGGTCACCGCGCGCGACCTCGCCCGCCGCTACCGGAGCTGGGCGGCGTTCGAGGCGATGATCGAGGGCACGCTGGCACTGCGCCGCGACCTCGGGCGCGAGGAGGGCGAGGAGGAGCGCAAATTCCTCCAGCGCCGCAACAAGGCCGTGGTCGAGGCGGTCGGCACTCAGAATATCGGCCCCGAGGTCGCCAATGCGCTGCTCGATTTCTTCGAGGAGGAGCATAATCGCGAGGCGCTCGCCGCGATCTTCGCGGCCGGGGTGGCGATCGCCGATGTCGTCCATGAGGTGCGCGACTCGCCGGTCACCGGCAAGACCATCGTCTTCACCGGCAGCCTCGAGGCCGTCTCGCGCGACGAGGCCAAGGCTCAGGCCGAGGCGCTCGGCGCCAAGACGGCGGGCTCGGTCTCGGCCAAGACCGATCTGGTCGTTGCGGGGCCGGGCGCGGGCTCGAAGCTCAAGAAGGCGGCCGAGCTCGGCATCGAGGTGATCGACGAGAGCGCAATGGCTGGAGATCGTGCGCGCTTCGCAGTCCTCGTAAAGCCGGCCATCTGCGCGGGCTTTCCACTCGACTTCACTTTAGCTGGAAGAGACTGGATGGCGATTTGGCGCTTTCGCCCCTTATCTGATAGGTTCCTCCGATCACCGGGGAGGCTGCGATGAGTCGTCTATCCGTTCTGCCCGTCGCATTGGCGCTGCTGCTCGGCGGCTGCGCCCAGCACCGGCTGGTCGTCGCTCATCCGAACCCGACCGGGGAGCCGATCACGGTCGCAAGCAGCGCCTTCGGCTTTGGCGCGGTCGAGCGCCGAACCGTGGCCGATTGCCCGACCAACCTGCTCGACGAGGTCCGCGTCCACCAGAATCTCGGCCAGGCGCTGGCGACTGTCCTGACCCTCGGCCTGTGGATGCCGGCGCGGATCGAATATCGCTGCGCCAAGGTGCCGACGGCCGTCGGCTCGACGGACGAGTGACCGGGACATGGCCGCCGATCCTTTCCTGGTCCGCAACAAAGCGAAGACGTGGACCAATTTCCACGGCACGGTAACGGTCAAGGTCCGCGCCTCGTGGACCGTGATGAACAGCTCCAGCGAGCCGAAGATGTCGGTGATGCGGGAGACCGCCGGGCGGCTCCAGGGGCTGATCCGCGCCGCGCTCAAGGAAGGCGTCCGGCTGCGCACGGTCGGCTCGCGCTGGTCCTTCTCGCAGGTCGCTGCGGCCGAGGACGGATGGGCGGTCGGAACCGACAATCTCAACCTGACCTTCGCAATCGGCTCGGGCAGCCTCGATCCCGCTTATACCGGCACCAGCGAGGAGCTGTTCCTCGCCCAATGCGGCGCCTCGCTCGCCGAAATCAGGCCGCAAGCTCGAGGCGCCCGAGCGCCGCCGCGCGTTCCGCACCCAGGGGGCGAGCAACGGCCAGACCATCGCCGGCGCGCTCGGCACCGGCACCCACGGCTCGGCGATCGACGTCGGCGCGTCTCGAAAGCCAGGTCGCCGGCCTCCAGTTGCTCACCGCCGGCCGGAACCTCTGGGTGGAGCGGCCCGGCGATCCGGTGCTCAACAAGGATTTCGCCGCCCGCCTGGGCGCGGAGCTGGTCCGCGACGAACAATTGTTCAGGGCGGCCCTGGTCAGCCTCGGCATGCTTGGCATCGTCCACGCCGTTCTGATTCGCACCACCGGCCGCTATCGGCTGAGGTCGTGGCAGAAGCGGATGGATTTCGCCGACGTCGAGCGCGCGATGAACAGCCTCGATTTCGCCGGCACGACATCTGCCCGGCCCGGGCGGGCGGCCCTATTTCTTCCAGGCCGTCGTCGAGCCTTCCACGCCCGCCGATGCCTATGTCCTGGTCCGCTACAAGGAGCTGTGCCCGCCCGATTACGTGCCCGACGGCAGCCTCAAGAGCGGCTACGAGCTCGGCAACGATCTGCCCGGCCTGATCGGCCAGCTGCTCGACGTCGCGCCGGGGCTTCGGCCGGCGCTGGCGCCGCTGCTGATCAAGTCGCAGCTCGGCGAGTTCGCCGACAAGCTCGGCACGCCCTCGGAGACCTATACCTACACCAGCTCGCGGCCGGGCGTGATCGGCGCCTCGCTGGCGATGCCCGTCGCCCATGTCAGCCAGGCGCTCGCGCTCGGGCGCGAAGCCTTCCGCGCCAATCCGGGCGCGCCTCTGGCCTTCGCCTGCCGCTATGCCCAGAAATCCCCCGCTCTGCTCGGATGGACTCGATTCGACCCGAGCTGCATGATGGACCTGGACGGCGTCGACACCGCGGCGACTCGCGCCGTGATGGCGGACCTGCGCAAGCGCCTCGACGCCGCCGGCCTTCCTTATGCGCAGCATTGGGGCAAGTCGTTCGAGCTGAATCCGGCGCGCATGGCGGCCAGCTACGGCAGCAATGTCGACCGCTGGAACGAGGTTCGCCGCGCGCTTCTCCCCGACGCCGCCGAGCGCAAGCTGTTTTCAACCCCGACCTTCGATTCGATCGGCCTCAACGCCTGAGGCGTTAGCGCCAGCGGGTGCTCCTGCGCTTGCGCATCACCAGGGTCGGCCAGTCGCCGCGCTCGATCCGGGCGGCGGCCATCAGCCCCTGGCGGCGATAGGCGAGGGCGACCGCTTCGGCCTGGCCGTGGAGCAGGCCGGCGAGGATCAGCCGGCCGCCTGGGCGCGAGCGCCGCCGACGAGGTCGGGCGCGAGGTCGATCAGCGGCCCGGCGAGGATGTTGGCGACGATCAGGTCGTAGGGCGCTCGCGCCTGCAGCCTCGGATGGTCGAGGCCCGGAGCGACGATCAATTCGAGCTGGCCGCGGGCGCGGCCGAGCCGGACTCCGTTGACCGCGGCATTCTCGGCAGCGACCGCGACCGCGACCGCATCCACGTCCGATGCCACCGCCTTCGCCGCCGGCCACAGCCGAATCGCGGCGAAGGCGAGCAGGCCGGTGCCGGTGCCGATGTCAGCGAGGTTGGCGACATGGCTCCGGTCGCCTTGAGCCGGTCGAGAGCGACGAGGCACCCGGTCGTGGTCTCGTGCTGGCCGGTGCCGAAGGCGCGGCCGGCGTCGATCTCGAAGGCAACCGCTCCGGGCGGGACCCGGTCGCGGTGCGCCGGGCGTGTGGACGAAGAAGCGGCCGGCGCGGATCGGCTCGAGGCCGGCCTGGCTCAACGTCACCCAATCCTCGTCGCCGAGTTTCTCGACCGCCGGCTCGGTCCCGGCCGCGCTCGGCACGAGAGCGAGCAGCAGGTCGATATCGGCGCGGCTCGGCTCGGCCTCGAAATAGGCGTCCATCCGCCACGCCTCGCCGTCCGCCTCGCTGGTCATCAGCACCGGCGGCGAGTCGAGCTCGGCCAAGGCGGCGATGTCCCCGGTCAGCGCCTCGGCCTCCGCTTTGGTGCAGGGCAGGGTGACCTTCCAGCTCTCAGCCACTAAATCCTCCCCTCGATTTCGAGGGGAGGGGGACCGCACGAAGTGCGGTGGAGGGGTTTCTTGAGCCAAAGAGGCCCCTCCACCAGCCTGCGGCTGGTCCCCCTCCCCTGCAAAGGCAGGGGAGGATCGCGTTACCGGACAAAGCTCGCTCCGTTGACGTCGATCGCCGCTCCGGTCGCCGAAGGCGGCGCGTCGAGCGCGAGCCAGCGCACCGTCTCGGCCACTTCGTCCGTGGTCGCGGGCCGTCCGATCGGCAGGTCGCCGAGCGCGGCGAGGCCGCCGCGGCTTTCGATATACTCTTCGACCATGCCGGTGACGGTGAAGCCCGGGGCGACGATGAAGGCGTAGATGCCTTCGCCCGCATAGGCGCGGGCGACGGTCTTGGTCATCGCGACCATGCCGGCCTTGGACGCGGCATAATGCCAGTGATCGGGGCTGTCGCCGCGATAGGCGGCTCGGCTGGCGACGTTGACGATCCGGCCCCCGGTGCCGCGCTCGCGGAAGTGGCGGACTGCGAGCCGGCTGAGATCGGCGGCGGCGCGCAGGTTTATCCTCAGCGTCCGCTCCCAGGCCGCCTCCCACTCGGCGTCGGCCGAATCGACCGGCGCCGCCTCGAACACGCCGGCATTGTTGACCAGCACGTCGATCCGCCCGTCGAGCGCCGCCAGCGCGTCGCGCCACAGCGCCGCCGCGCCCTCGCGCGCGCCGAGGTCGGCGGCGATCCGCCCGCCGCCGCCCGCGCTGGAATGGCCGAGGGCGCGCTGGCCATGGAAGGCGGCGAGGATCGATTCGCCGATTCCCCGGCTGGCGCCGGTGACGAGGATATGCAGAGGCTGGGTCATGGACGGCCGATAGAGGCGGCTCGCGCCAAGGGAAAGCCCCACTCGGCCCGGGCCTACAGCAGCCCCATCGTCCGGAAGCTGGTCCAGCCGCCGGCGGCGAGGATGACGTGATCGTGGACCTTGATCTCGAGCGCGTTGCCCGCTTCGACGATCCGGCTGGTGGCGCAGATGTCGCCCTTGCTCGGCTGCGGATCGCCCGAGGGATGGTTGTGGGCGAGGATCAGGGCGGTCGCGCCGACCTCGAGCGCTCGGCGCATGATCTCGCGCGGATAGATCGGAGTCTCGTTGATCGAACCTTGGCCCATCACTTCGTCGCAGAGCAGCCGGTTCCTCGAATTGAGGAAGAGGACGCGCAGCCGCTCGGCCGGCAGATGCGCCATGTCGGTCAGCAGATAATCGATCAGCACCTGGGAATCGGTGATGACCGGCGCGTTGAACGCCTCGGTGCGCAGCACATGGAGCATCACCTCGCGGACCATGCCGAGATGGCGGATCGCCGGATTGTCGGGGCCGAGGATGCGGGCCTGGGCGGTCGGGCCGGCCGAGAGCACCGCCGCGACCGAGCCGAACTCCTTGATCAGCCGGCTGGCCCAGGCCCGGGCGGCGGGTCCGAACGGCTGGAGGAGCTCGACCAGGATCTGTCGGCCCCGAAGCGAGCCAGCCGCTGCTGGTGACGCCATGTCCCCAGCGTTATTAGCAGTAGCATCGGATAGCCCCAGAACTGCATGGCGAAGGCGTAAGCCCTGCGGATCACATCCGGATCCATCAGTTTGACGCCGTGGCCCGCGAGGCCGATTACTTGAAACGCTGCTACCCATAATGGCCAATACCTTTCAGCGCGCAGAGCCAGCATGAGGAAGGCAAGCAGCGTCGCCACATCGACCAGGAACACACCGAACTCGAGCGAAACGTAGCGGCGATCGAAGCTGGACACTGCCACCATTGTGAGGGTCGAACCGATCGCAAGGATTGTCGCCCCCGCACGCTCGGGAAGGCCTCCTTTGAGGTGCGCGTACAGCCAGCAAGAGACCAAGAGTACGTAGTAGAGTCTGGACTGGAACATGGCTTAATCGGACCACGCCTCCGCGATCCGGTCAAGCCCGCCTCCGCCTCCGTCTCCAATCGGCGGCTGCCCTGTCGGTCAATCGAAAAGACGCGTTGGGCGACCTCCAGCACCACATATCCCCAACCTTCCAGCACAATATTGATCCTTCCAATGTAGCGACCGACTGTCCCATTCGCGGCCGAATTATATTACGGCCTTTAGGTGACGCTCTTTACGTGCCTCTTCGAAGACGTACGGCTTTTCCGGACCATCGCCGACCGAAACGGTGCGCAATCCGATCTGTATTTTGGCCTCGCTCAGACGCTTATGGGTCTCGACAATGTCGCAGCGGGCCCGGGCTAGCGCGGCAAAGGCCGCAGCAGATACCTCGAACGCATCCTGACCCACGAGCGCCGATAGATTCGCGTCGGTCCGGGCAGTAACCATATTACCATTGAGCTCGGCGGCGCGCGCCAGCGCGGCATCAATAGCGGCTTCGGTGGCCCAAAGGCTTTCCGCCACCTTGATTGCGGCAGTACGACGGTCCTTTAGCATGTGACTTCCCCTCTTCCGCGCAGCGATAGCCGCGCGGTCCATTGGCCTGGATTGTTCGCTTTTTTTTGCCGACCTAAGTCCAGAGGAGCCTGGTCAGCGCTTCCACTCCCGCGATCAGGGCGCCGAATGCGAGCGCGACCCCAATCACAATGCCGGCGATCCACGCCAGCCGTTGCATCATCCCTACGTCATCTGGCCTCGCTCCCGCTATCGGCAGCGGCAGCAGCGGGGATCGGGCAAGAGGGGTCGGCCAATATTCGGCCTGCTCTTCCCTCATCGCCCCGCCCGAAGACCCGCTGTGCCGCCCGCCCTCAGTCGATGCGGCCAATGTCGCCGGATCGGGATCGATGGCAATATCCCGCGGCGGGTGTACCAATGGCGGGTAGGGCGCGGTCCCTTCGACCTCGGCCAAAAGGCGGGCGGCGTCCTTGCGCCGATGGACGCCGAGGATCCGCATCGCGGTCTTGATGCGCTGCGTGACTCCGTCGGGGCTGATGCCGAGCGAGCGGGCGATCTCCTTGGTCTCCATATGGCGATAGACCATGCGCAGGCATTCGCGCTGGCCTTCGCTCAATCTGGCGACACGACGTTCCATCGGAAGCGCAAGATAGCTCCGGAGCCGTTCCGAAGAAATGGTTAATGTCGGAAAAGCGGGACACCATACGGACTTGACCGAACGCCGACGGAATGGTCCGCTCCCGGCGATGCTGCCATATCCGGTCTATCTCGCGCTGCTGGTCCTGTGCTGGATCTACGCCCTGTTCAGCGGGGGCGTGCCCGAACGGATCGGGACGACGATCATGCTGGTCGGTTCGGCGCTGACCTTGGCCGCCTCCTCCGGCCCTCCCTATCACTTCGCGTCGGTCGAAATCGGCATCCTGATCGTCGATGCGGCGGCGTTCCTGGCGTTCGCCGTCCTCGCGCTGCGCGCCGACCGGTTCTGGCCGATCTGGGCAGCGGCCTTCGCCGCTATGGGCGTGCTCGGCCATCTGGCGCGATGGTATGCCGGGACGGACGTGACGCCGCGAGCCTATTACGTGGGCATCGTCCTCTGGAGCTATCCGATCCTGGTCCTGACCGCGATCGGCACGCTGAGCTATCAACGGCGGGCAGTGCTGCGATTGGCCTGCGGCCGCAGCCAGGGACAAGTTAAGCCATGAATTATTACTATCTCGCGCTCCTGGCGGCCTGCTGCGCCTATGCCTTCGCGGCGGGTGGAGGCCCGGAGCGGACCGGCGCGGCGACTCTCGCGATCGGCTCCGTCCTGACCGTCGTCCTGATGTCGGCTCCACCTCTTCGGTTTCGGTCGGTGGAGGTCGCGGTTGTCGTCGTCGATATCCTGTGCTTCATCATCTACGTGGTTCTCGCGCTCCGGGCCGACCGGTTCTGGCCGATCTGGGCGAGCGCGCTGGTCGGCGTCGGGGCGCTTGGCCATTTGGGGAAATGGATTTCGGGTCCGGCCGTGGACCGCTGGGCCTATGCGTTCAGCATCGCGATCTGGAGCTATCCGATCATCGCCCTCATCGCGCTCGGCACGCTGAACCATCAGCGGCGGATCGCGCGGCGCTATTGCACCCAGGGCGAGAGCCTGAGCGAGGCCAGCAGATAGGCGCGCATCTCGTCGGCGCCGGCGTCGGTCAGGTCGACGGCTCCGCCTTCCTCTGCCTTCTCGTTGCGGCGCACGACGCCGCGGCCGGACAGCCAGTCGATCCAGTGAAGCGAGGTCGCGAACGGGATGTCGGTCGCCGCGCTCAGCGCCGCGACGTCGAGTCGGCGGCCCTCGAGCCGGCTGGTGAACAGCTCGAGCAGCAAGGTCCAGGCGGTCTCGTTCATCGCCGGCCAGAAATATTGGTCGCGAAGCCGCCGCGCCGCGATGATCGTGCGAACCGCCGGCGCGGTGATCTCGGCGCAGTGGCCGAGCGCGAGATCGCGCAGCGCCTCGGCCTCGGCGAGCCGGCGCAGGATCGGCACCCAGGCGGCGAGCTCGCGGCTGACTTCGGCCAGCGTCGTCGTCGAATGAGCGAGCGGCCGGCGCTCCGGTTGCGGCGATGGCGTCAGCGCCTCGGCGACAGGCGGGTCCGCCGCCACTTCCTCGCCGCCGCCGTTGCCGCCACTGCCGTTCCCGCCGCCGCCGAGGAAGCGGCCGGCGAGCGACTTGCCGATGATCTGGCGCAATCCGGACACGAGCCTCCTCCCGGCGCCGGCCTGACCGGCGCCCTTCCCGCGAACCAATTTCAATGTTCAGGACCCGCTTCGGCCAAGCCTGGACAGCGCCTCGAGGCCGGCGAGAAAGACGCCGAACGAGAAAGCGATTGCCAGCATGATCGCGAAGATCCAGCCGAGCCTTTGCAAGGCGCTTAGGTCACTTGGCTTTCCTCCCCGGATCGGGAGCGGCGGCCGGAACCGGTTGGACCGGGACGGGGATGCGATTGCCTCGAAGTCCGCTTGCTCTTCCTGCATCGCCCCGCCCAGTGGACCGCGCCATTCCGCGCTTTCGCTCGACCCGGCCAGTGTCGCCGGATGAGGCGCCAATTCAAGTTCCGGCGATTGGTATACCAATGGCTGGAAGAGGAGCCGTCCCTCATGTTCGGCCAGCAGTCGCGCCGCGGCGCGGCGGTCGCCGACTCCAAGAATTCGCATCGCCGCCTTCAAATGCTGGTCGACCGAGCCCGGCTCGATACCCAAATAGGGCGCGATTTCCTTCGACGTCATGTTCGCCGAGACGAGGCGCAGGCAGGCGCGCTGCTGTTCGGTCAGCCTGGCGAGGCGATCGGCGTCCATGCGGTGCTCACCTTATGCGCAGTATAAGCGTGCGCACAATAGTGTGGGCAAGTAGAGTGTCCCGCCGACACGCGCGCGGAGAAAGTTCAGGCCGCGAAATTCTGGACGAAGCGGCCGGCGCTGACCTTGAACCGCGCCATCTGCTCGTCGATCTCGCCGAAATTCTTCTCGACCTCGTCGATTTCGCTGGCGACGTTTTCGGTGTCGGCGCGGATCGCGGCGATCGTTGAGGACATCGAATCGGCGGCGAGCGCGGTCTCGTCGACGGCGGCGGTGATCATCGTCACGGTCTGCGCCTGCATCTCCATCGCCTTGCGGATCCGGTCGGCGCTGGTCTGCACCTCTTCGACCGTGCCCTGGATCGAATCGTTGGCGGAGACGGTCTGCTTGGTGGCGGACTGGATGGCGGCGATCTTGGTGGTGATGTCGTCGGTGGCGCGCGCGGTCTGCGAGGCGAGCGACTTCACTTCCTGCGCGACGACGGCGAAGCCGCGCCCGGCATCGCCGGCCCGTGCCGCCTCGATGGTGGCGTTGAGGGCAAGCAAATTGGTCTGGCCGGCAATGTCGCGGATCAGGCCGAGGATCGATTCGATCGCCTCGACATGGCCGCTCAAGGCCTTGCTGACGTCGACCGCCTTCGCCGCCTGCTCGCCGGCCCGCACCGCGACCGCGGCCGCGACCTCGACCTCGTTCCTCGCTTCCTCGATCGCCATGATCAGCCCAGCCGCGGTCTGCGCCGCTTCGCGCATCGCGACAGCGCTCTGCTCGGCGGCGGCGGCGACCTCGCTGGTCTTGCCGAGCATGCCGCGCGCCGCCTGGCTCGCGTCGGCGGCCTGGGCGCGGACCTTGCGGCTGCCCGAGGCGGTATGCTCGACGACGCTGACGATCTCCTTGTTGAACTCCGAGCCCTGGGCGCTGCGCCGCTCGCGCTCGCCGCGAGTCCTGAGCACGTCGTAATGGGCGGCGAAGACGTCGATCTCGAGCGCGGTCAGAGCGATCACCGCGTGGCTGAGCCGCGCCAGCTTCGCCGGATCCTTCGGCAGCGCCCGTTCGAGCGCCTCCTGCACCGCCTGGCCGCAGGCGGTGATTCCGGAAAAGAGAGTGGTCAGCGAGATGTTGGCCCGGGTTGCCGATTCGACATAGCCGCGAGTCATGTCGAACCATTTGGGGTCGGAAAGGGCGCCGTGCTTGGCCTCGATATGGGGGACGATTCGGTCGGTCAGCTCCTCGATCTTCTCGGCCGGGATCGCCCGCACGACCTCGTCGGACAAAGCGTAGCGAAGCCAATAGGCGCGCGCGATCGCCCGTTTCTCGGGCGCGATCAACGCCCAGATCTCGCGGCAGCTCGCCTCGAGCCGGCCGTCGCCATCGAACATCCGGATTCGCCGCGCCAGATCCACCTCGTCCTGCCGTTCGCCAGCCATGCCACTCGCTTCCTGTTGCACCAAATTCCTGAGACGCAGGTAGGGCGCAATTGGTTAAGGAGGCGTTAGCCAATCGCCGCGGACGGCGCGGGCCGCCGCTTTTGACCGGCCGCGCGCTTCGTGGCACGTTCGCATGCCATCGCGGGAGCGCCCATGCCGCACTTCCTTGCCAGCTTTTCCGCCTCCGGTTCGCTCGCCGATCCGACCGGGTCGAGCGTGCTGGTCGCGGCGGTGGTGTGGCTTGAGGGGACGTTGCTCGGCACGGTCGCTACGAGCGTCGCGGTGATCGCGGTTTCGGCGGTCGGGCTGATGATGCTGGCGGGCCGAGTCAACATCCGGCACGGCCTGACGGTGATCGCCGGCAGCTTCATCCTGTTCGGCGCGGCGACGATCGCGGCCGGCATCCAGGCCTCGCTGGCCGGCGCGGGCCAGGGGGCGGCACCCGCCGCGCCGCCGCCGACGCTGGCGACGGCGCCTCCCTCCTTGCCGCCGCCGCCGCCCGCCAACCCCGATCCCTATGCCGGCGCCGCGGTGCCGCCGCGCTAGCCAGCCTGACCGCCGCGGCAAGCCGGCGGCGCGCGATCGCCTCGGTCCGACATTCGAACATACCGATATCCGGAATATTCACGCGGAAGACGCTCGCTTCCCCGACCAAGTCGCCGCAGCGGTCAAGATCATTTGCGGGACGGGGACACCGCGGTTGGGCGAATGCGTTCGTTCGGCCGCCGCCCGCGCTCCCGATCCGCGGCGCGATCGTCCCGTTTTCACGGCCGCTGGAAGAATTCGGCCGAGAAGAGCGGAAATACCTCCCCCGATGACTCCGAGCGAAAACTATCCTGTTCATGAGCCGACGGGAGGCCCGCCGAAATCGCCCCGAATCTGTTGCGGTTCGCACCATAACGGCGGGGAAACGGCTTGGCGCGACCAATGGCGCGGCGTAGATCGATCGGGAGAAGTTTTCCCGTTCAACAGATGGAGGCGGAGATGGCGCTGTCGGGGGCTAGACACGGTCTTGGTCTCGGGATGACGGCGCTCGCCGCAGCGCTCGTTCTGCGCCCGGCCGACGCACAGGACCTGCCTGCCGATGCGCAGCCGGCCTGCGTGTTCAACGCGGCGGCGTTCGCGGCGATGTTCGTAAGCGGAGCCGTGACCCTGAACGGCGCCGTCGAGCCGGCCGACAGCACGGTCAACCCGGGCGCATCGGGCCTTCCCTGCCCGTTCTTCCTGTGGAGCGACCAGATGTATCTGTGGCTGACCTCGCCGGCCACCCAATATGCATCGGGCCGCGGCAACCCGCCGCTGACCATGTTCTCGCCGGCCTTCTACACGGTCAGCCCGGAGGGTTCGAACGGTCGCCGAAGCTTCGTCCGCAACGCCCCGAACGTGCCGGTCCGGATGATGCTGCGCACGATCAAGCCGCCGCTGATGCTGCCTCTGCTTCGGGCGCGAACCGGCCAGCTCGTCGAGGTCGCGCCCGCGCCCGCCGGCGCCGCGGCGGCACCGACCGTCCGGCTGCGGAGCGGCAATACGGCCCGCCTCGGCAGCGTCCGCCGCACCATCGGCGACACGGTCCGCTTCTTCGACACGCGCGGCCGCCCGCTCCAGGTGCGAAGGGCCGCGCTACCCCGGCTGAGACGGTCGACGGTGCAGCTGGCCGGCGGGGAGCGGCTCGGCGTCGTCGATGCCGCCGCGGCGCACCAGGCGATCCGGGTCCGCCGGTTCACCTTCGACGGAGTCTCGGTCTATCTCGATCGCAACAACGACGTGATCGACGTCGAGGAGGGCCAGGCCGGCACCGGCGGCGTGCTGATCGGGCAGAACCTCGCCCAGCCTTCGCAGCCCGGCTCGCTGGTCTATTATCTGATCGCGGTCAACGACGTCTACGCTTACCACCGGACGATGCAGGGGCCGGCGCCGATCACCGATCCGACCAGCATCACCTTCCCGCAGAGCGTGGCCGACGTCGAGGCGGTGATCGCTTATGCGGCCTCGGCCGGCTTCCCGCCGATCCTCGATCCGCAGGCGCTGGCGATCGAGACCAAGAGCAGCTGGGTCGAAGCGAGCACGGTGCCGAACCCGGAAGATTATGTGCAGATCCAGGCCGTCGTCCCGACCTTCGACAAATCGAATCCCAATCAATGGGTTCAGAACGGCGAGCAGAATGTGGCCCTGGTCATGGTTGGCCTTCACGTCGTCGGCAGCACCGCCGGCCATGGCGAGATGGTGTGGGCGAGCTTCGAGCATTTCGGCAACGCGCCGAACGTCGCCTACAGCTACGACAATGCGAACGGGACGGTGACCGTCGGCCAGGACACGACCGGCACCTGGCTGTTCACGCCGAACGGGTCGCAGGGCCCGTTCAACCCTCAGAACGCGGTCTCGGCGCCGCCGAACATCAACGGGCTGCCCGCCGGCTCGCCGGTCGCCTTCTCGCCGGTGCTTCGGCTGGCGCCGTGGGGCAGCATGCTCGGCGCGATTTCGGCGGCGATGAACACCAACATCATCTCGGTCAACAACAGCCGGATCGGCCAGCTCGCGCCCGGCGACGTCAGGCGCAACTATTTCCAGCTCGGCGCGGTCTGGACCGACGGCGGCGTGCCTCCGGCCCCGACCAGCAACCCCGCCAACCTGGTCGGCACGACCCAGCTCGCCAATGCGACGATGGAGACCTTCGTCCAGGGGCCGACGGCGACGACCGGAACGAGCTGCTTCTCCTGCCACCAGCAATCCAACACGACCGCGCCGTCGAGCGTTGCGGTGAGCCATGTCTATGGCGTTCTGAACCCGTTGCCGCCGCCGTTCCGGGCGCGCCCCGCACGCTGACGCCGCGCGGCCCGGGGAATGGAGCTGGCGCGCCGGCGCCCTTGCAACCTCCCGCGCCGGGCGTAAAAGCACCGGCAGACCTAGCCTCCCCGCGCCGCGCCGCGCGGGGAGCGCCGAATAAGGGGCCTTAAGCCGAATGACCCGCAATCCCGCCCGACCGATGTCGCCCCATCTCACGATCTGGAAATGGGGGCCGCACATGGCGGTCTCGATCCTCCACCGGATCACCGGCGTCGGCCTCGCCACCCTCGGCGCCGGCCTGTTCACCTGGTGGCTGGTCGCTTTGGCGACCGGACCCGAGGCCTATGCCGGCTTTTCGGCCTGGCTCGGCTGGATCACCGGCACCGGTTACGAGGCGGACAGGGACGCCTGGGGCTGGATCAAATATGCGTTCGGGCTGGCGATCGGAATCGGCCTGACCTGGGCCTTCTTCCAGCACACGCTCTCGGGCCTCAGGCATTTCGTCATGGACATCGGCGCCGGCTACGAGCTTCGGAGCAACAAGAGATGGGCGGTGGCGACGATGATCGGCGCGCTTCTGCTCACCGCCCTGTTCTGGGCGTGGATCGTGATGGGGAGGGCCGGATGAGCGCGACGGACGAGGGCGATCGCGGCCCGGCGGGGACGATGGCGACTCCGTTGGCGCGGGTGCGCGGCGCCGGCTCGGCTCAGGCCGGGGCGGGGCATTGGTGGCACGAAAGGATGAGCGCGCTCGCCGCCTTCCTGCTCATCATCTGGTTCATCGTCTCGCTGGCGCGGCTGCCGGCGCTCGACCAGGCGACGCTCGCCGAATGGCTTCGCTCGCCGCTCGCCGCGGCACCGATGCTGCTGCTCGTCTTCACCGCCTTCTGGCATCTGCAGATGGGGCTGATCGTGGTGATCGAGGATTATGTCCACGACGAGGGCGGACGCATGTTCTGGGCGACGATGGTCAAGTTCGCCGCCATCCTCTGCGGCACGCTGGCCGCCGTCGCGGTCTTGAAGATCGCGGTTTCCGGCGGCGCGGCCCCGTAGGGCGGCTGCCCCGCCGGGCGTGGGACAGGCTCGTTCAGGGGACGGGCTTCTCACCTCCGGCTGTCTTCGCTCGACGTCGCTCGGGACAAGATCCCGGCCTCGGTCGTCTCCAGCTTGGCGGGGCGCAGGACAGCCAAAGTGGACGAAGTGGACGCGATAGGGGGTAAAAGAGGGGCCTGGCCGAAAGTCACGCGCGGCACGGGGAATCGGCGAAAAAATGCTTTGTTTTCAGTGGCTGCGTTCCATGACGACGCGCGGGCTCGTGTCGCCGGCCGCAAAGGAAGTCCGGGACGAGAAATCGGCCCCGGGGTTCCGGATCGGAGGGGGCTGGACGGGCTGAGAAAGAGCCGGGACTTGGTCACGAAATCCGGAACAGCAATGCCGACGCCATAAGCAGGTGCGGGCGGCGCGCCGGCACTGTCGCTGGCGCGCCGACTTCTATCCGAGTCGACGCCGCAACTCAAGAACAGACTAGCAACATTTGCACACCGCCGATCACCACGCCGCCCCGCTGTGAACCAGGTCAGGATAGCTGATCGGCGACAGCTTGGCCGTCCGCGGCTTGGATCCGGGTTGAAACGCGCCAAGCGGATGACGCCACGCGCACAGGCGGTTCACCTCATCGACAGGCGAGTCGCGGTTGAGCTTTGCCAAGTCTTCGTCCATGGGTCGTCGACCGTTCGGGCCGGCGGCAGGCTGCGCTCTTGTTGCAGTGCAGCATAACCGCTATATCGGCGCGGACATTTTCCCGAACCCGAGAGTTTAATCGAGATGAGCCTTCGCAACGTGGCGATCATCGCCCACGTCGATCACGGCAAGACGACCCTTGTCGACCAGCTGTTCCGCCAGTCCGGCACCTTCCGCGACAACCAGCGCGTGGAGGAGCGGGCGATGGATTCGAACGACCTCGAAAAGGAGCGCGGGATCACCATCCTCGCCAAATGCACCTCGGTCGAATGGGAGCATGACGGCACCACCACCCACATCAACATCGTCGACACGCCCGGCCACGCCGATTTCGGCGCCGAGGTCGAGCGCATCCTCTCGATGGTCGACGGCGTCATCCTGCTCGTCGACGCCGCCGAAGGGCCGATGCCGCAGACCAAGTTCGTCACCGGCAAGGCGCTGGCGCTCGGCCTGCAGGCCGATCGTCGTCGTCAACAAGATCGACCGGCCCGACGCGCGCCCGGCCGAAGTGCTCGACGAGGTGTTCGAGCTGTTCCTGAGCCTCGACGCCAGTGACGAGCAGCTCGATTTCCCGACCCTCTACGCCAGCGGCCGCGCCGGCTATGCCGGGCCTCACCGACGACGTCCGCTCGGGCGACCTGACGCCGATGTTCGAGACCATCGTCGCCCACGTCCCGCCGCCCGACTGCCGATCCGGACGGCCCGTTCAAGATGCTCGTCACCCTGCTCGACCGCGACCCGTTCCTCGGCCGCATCCTGACCGGCCGGATCGAGAGCGGCAAGCTCGACGTCAACATGCCGATCAAGGCGATCGACGACGAGGGCAATGTCGTCGAGGAGGGCCGCGCGACCAAGATCATCGCCTTTCGCGGCCTCGAGCGGGTGCCGGTCGAGGAGGCCAAGGCGGGCGACATCGTCGCCATCGCCGGCCTGACCAAGGCGACCGTCTCCAACACCATCGTCGAGCCCGCGGTCGACCGAGCCGCTCGCACGCCCAGCCAGATCGACCCGCCGACGCTGGCGATGAGCTTCGCGGTCAACGACAGCCCCTATGCGGGCCGCGACGGCGACAAGGTGCAGAGCCGCGTCATCCGCGACCGGCTCGAGCGCGAGGCCGAGGGCAATGTCGCGATCCGGCTCACCGAAAGCGCGCGAGAAGGACGCGTTCGAGGTCGCCGGCCGCGGCGAGCTCCAGCTCGGCGTGCTGATCGAGACGATGCGGCGCGAGGGCTTCGAGCTCTCGATCAGCCGCCCGCGCGTCCTCTTCCGCGACGGCCCGAACGGCCGCGAGGAGCCCTATGAGACCGGTCGTCATCGACGTCGACGACGAGCATAGCGGGCACGGTCGTCGAGAAGATGGCGCAGCGCAAGGGCGAGATGACCGACATGCGCCCGTCGGGCGGCGGCAAGACCCGGCTGACCTTCTCGGCGCCCGTCGCGCGGCCTGATCGGCTATCATGGCGAGTTCCTCTCCGACACCCGCGGCACCGGCATCATGAACCGCCTGTTCGAGAAATACGGCCCCTACAAGGGCCCGATCCAGGGCCGGCAGAACGGCGTCCTGATCTCGATGGAGCAAGGCGAGGCGGTCGCCTACGCGCTCAACATGCTCGAGGAGCGCGGCATCCTGTTCATCGCGCCCGGCGACAAGCTCTACGAAGGCATGGTGATCGGCGAGAACGCCAAGCCGCAGGACCTCGAGGTCAACCCGCTCAAGGCCAAGCAGCTCACCAACTTCCGCGCCTCCGGCCCCAAGGACGACAGCATCCGCCTGACCCCGCCCAAGCGGATGACGCTCGAGCAGGCGATCGCCTACATCCAGGACGACGAGCTGGTCGAGGTGACGCCCAAGGTGATCCGGATCCGCAAGCGCTATCTGGATCCGCATGAGCGGAAGCGGCAAAGCCGCAAGGCTGAGGCCGCGTAGCCGCCGAGCGCAGCGCCGCCGGCGTGAAACGCCGCCGAAGCAGCGCGAAGAGACGGCTTCCGCCGGCCAGCCTGCCGCAGAGCGGACAGGACTGACGTCACGGGACAATGGTCCCGTGATGGCTCACGAGGCTGAGGCGGGCTTAAGCCTCGCCCCGCGAAGACCTCCTCTCCGCCGCTGGCGGCCCGCCAGCGCATGCGTTACGGTGCTTCGTTGCATTGGTCCGGGCGAATCGCGTTCCGCCCTGTTTTGCGCGGCTGCGGTTGCGGGCGTGTCCCGGTGCCTCCTGTTATCGACTGAGCAATGCCGCCCTCGTCGCGCGTTCTCGGCGGCGGCGGACGTACCTTGGAGGGGGGAAAGATGCGCAGGGTTCGCAAGGTCAGCCGCCGTTCGTTTCTGGGCAGCGTCGCGGGGGGCGCCGCGGCCGGCTCGCTGCTGCTGGTGAGCGACGAGGCCGCGGCTCTCCAGAGCGGCTGCACCGATGCCGATCCGATTTCGAGCGGCGGCGATCCCGGCGGTCAGGGGCGGCACTGCCAAGGGCGGCCACGCACCGGCTGCAGCGACGGCGACCCGAGCGATCCCGGCGGCGCCGGACGCAATTGCACGGCGGGCGCCCAAGGCTGCAGCGACAGCGATCCCTCCGATCCGTCCGGCAGCGGCCGGCGCTGCGGGAGCACCGGCGCCAACAACGGCGGCGACAACGGCGCCTACGCCACCGGCCGGCGCGAACGCCGCTACCAGGTCTGCTGGGTCGATCATCCGAGCCGCTCCAACAGCGAATGCAACATGCAGACCTATTCGGAATGGGCGATCACCTATTCCGACGGCCGCGTCGAATATGAGCTCGACGAATCGCGTCGTCGCCAGGCCGAAATGACCCAGCGCGGCTATACGGCGCGCTTTCACCAGATGATCGTCAACGAGTGGTGAGCGCCGGCCGAAGCGGCTTGAACTTAGTCAACCGATAGACTAAGTAGACTTTCATGACGACCGTCAGCGTCCACGAAGCGAAAACTCACCTATCGCGGCTGATCGAGAAGGTTCTGGCTGGGGAAGAGGTGGTGATCGCGCGCAACAAGGAGCCGGTGGTCCGGATGATCCGCGAGGCGCCGCCGAAGAAGAAGCCGCTGCTGGGCGCGCTCAAGGGGAAAATCAAACTGGACGACAGCTTTTTCGATCCCCTTCCGGACGATGAACTGGCGCTCTGGAACGGCGAGGGCGATTGAGGGTCCTCCTCGATTCCCATGCCTTGATCTGGGCCTTGGGCGACGACCCGGCGCTTGGCCGCGCGGCGCGCGCGGTTCTGGCCGACCCGGAAGCGGAGAAGCTGGTCAGCGGCGCGTCCGCTATGGAGATTCTGGTAAAGTATCGCAAAGGCAGGCTGCCCCAGGCGGCGGCGCTCGCGAAAGACTTCAGAGGCGTGCTGGCCGAACTGGATTGCACCCCTTTGGACATCAGCTTCGATCATGCCGCGTTGGCAGGCTCGCTCGACATCCCGCACAAGGATCCTTTCGATCGGCTGCTGATCGCCCAGGCGCGGATCGAGCGCGTGCCGATCGTCTCCAACGAGACGCTGTTCGATGCCTTCGGAGTCGAGCGGATCTGGTAGCCGCGGGCGGGATCTACCCCGCCAGGATCGCGGCGGCCGTCTCCTCGATGCTGCCCGCGACGAGCAGCGAATCGCCGCCGACGACGCCGACCTTGGTCTGGCCGTTCTCGTGGGCGCGGAGCCAGGCGACATTTTCCGCGACGATCAGATAATCGCCGCCGCGCGACTTGAGCAAAACGAACTTCATGTCTTTGTCTCCCGACGTTCCATGACCGTCTAGGGGAGCGGGCTGTGTTTCAGGTTAACGCCGCTGCCCGCCGCCTGCACAATTTCTCCTTGTCGCCGGCATCGGGGCTGCAAGACGTTGCGGCACAAGCGAGGCCGACACCACCGGCAAAGGCGGGGCGATGACGGGACAGGCGGACATCGGCAGCGGGCGGCGCGGGGGCCGGTGGCGGATCGCGCTCTGGGGCGTTCCAATCCTGCTGCTGCTCCTGCCCGCGGTCGCGATGCGGTTCACCGGCGAGGTGAAGTGGGGCCCGGCCGACTTCATCGTCACGGCCATCCTCCTGTTCACCGCTGCCGGCGCGTTCGATCTGGCGGCGCGGGCGACCGGCAGCCGGGCCTGCCGCGCCGGTGCCGCGGTCGCGGTGGCCGCCTCGTTGCTGATCGTCTGGATCAAGCTCGCCGTCGGCATGATCGGCTCGGAAGGCAATCCCTACAATCTGCTGTTCGGCGGCGTGATCGCCGTGGCCCTGATCGGCGCCGCGCTCGCGCGCTTCCGGCCGGCGGGAATGGCCCGCGCCATGGCCGCCGCGGCGACCGCGCAGGGCCTGATCGCCGCCGGCGGCCTGCCCGCCGACCCGCGCGGGGCCGTTCTCAGCGGCATGATGGCCGGCTTGTGGCTGCTCGCGGCCTGGCTGTTCCGGAAGGCGGCGGGGGAGCAAAGGCCGGCCGGCGCGTCTCCGTGGAGTTGAAGCGGGCCGATCGGGGCGCGCCGCGAAATGAGGCTGGTGCGGCGGCCATGCTGACCCGCATCGTCATCGCCTTGCTGCTGCTGGCGATGCTGCCCGCGGGCTTTGTGACGCTCGCGGCCGCAGGGTCCACCTTGAGCGATCCGGGCGCGTCGGATCGGGTCGGCGCCATCGTCCTGATCTATCTCGCGCTGGACATCGGCATGCTGGCCTCGATCGCAATGTTCCACGCGAGCGCCCGGTTCTGGATCCTCGCCGCTGCCGTGGCCATTGCCCCGATGGCGACCTTCCTCATTGGCGGGTGGGTTCGAGGTTCGTTTTAGGTCGTATCGCACTATCGGGAGAACATTAGAACATAGCACGAACAAAATGCTTCCCTTCGCCCCCACCCCTGAGGCATAAGCTGGTCGATCGGCCGCGAATCGAAGGAGACCGCCATGCCTGTTCTGAGCAGCGTCGAAGGGCCCTTCCCGAGCTTGTCGACGGGCCGTTGCGCCGTCCGCGGCGGGAGACCCCCCGCGATTCCGTATGACTCTCGTGCCAGTCGCGCCGGTCGTGCCGCTTGCGCTTCTCGCCCGTCCCCGGCCCCGAAGTTTTTGCGCTCCAGGGAAGCCGGAACTTACGAAACTTCCGCGCCGCGCGAGACTTCGCTTCGGCCCGATTCTCCCGCTCCCGTCAGGCATTTACCGGCCGTAAACCCGCGCCTCCTATCCATGCCGGGCAATCACGGGGGGAGGCGGGAATGAAGGTCGAACGGTCGAATGTCGCGGACGAGTTCGCGGTCAGCTATTTCATCGCGAACAATCTGGACGCCGGCGGCTATGAGCCGTCGGGCGCGGAATTCACCGTCAACAACGTAACGCTCTACACCCAGTCGCGCGCCGATTTCGCCAGGCTTGCCAACGGCAGCTTCGTCGCGGTCTGGGAATCGACCGACGCCCAGCAGGATAGTAGCTCGGGCGGGATCAAGGGCCGGGTGATGGCCGCGAACGGAACGCCGGTCGGCCCCGAATTCCTGATCAACACCGCCACCGCCAATGCCCAGACCTATGCCAGCGTGGCCGGCCTCGCCGGCGGCGGCTTCGTCGTCACCTGGACGACTCGCGACGCCGTGCAGGACGGCAGCTACGACTCGATCAAGGCCCAGCGTTTTGACGCCGCCGGCGTCAAGGTCGGCGCCGAATTTCTCGTCAACACCAACACGAACAACATCCAGTGGATCTCTTCGGCCGCGGCGCTCGACAATGGCGGCTTCGTCATCGCCTGGGAGACCTATGACAGCGCTCAGGACGGCAGCGGCCGGGCGATCAAGGCGCAGCTCTACGACGCCGCGGGCGCGAAGACGGGCGGCGAGTTCCTCGTCAACACGGTGACCGCGAGCGATCAGATGAACTGCGACATCTCGACCCTCACGGACGGCCGCTTCATCGTCACCTGGCTGATCAACATAAGCGGCAAGCTCGACGTGCGCGCTCAGGTCTTCAATTCGGCCGGCGCCAAGCTCGGCGGCGAGATTTTCGTCAACACCCACACCGCCGAGAGCCAGACCGAGGTCAGCGTCGCCAACCTCGCCAATGGCGGCTTCGTGATCAGCTGGACGACCTTCGATACCGCCCAGGACGGCAGCGGGAATGCGATCAAGGCGCAGGTCTTCGACGCGGCCGGCGCCAAGGTCGGCGGCGAGATCCTCGTCAATACCGCCGGCGCGGCCGCGCAGAAGACGCCCTCGGTCGCGGGCCTTTCGAACGGCGATTTCGTGATCGCCTGGCGGACCGACGACCAGAGTGCCGACGACGCTTCGGGAGCGATCAAGGCGCAGGTCTTCGATGCCGCCGGCGCGAAGGTCGGCGGCGAATTCCGAGTCAACAGCGCCGCCGCCAGCCTCGAGAGCGATCCCGTCGTCGTGGATCTCGGCAACGGCGCCTTCGCGATCGGCTGGACCGGGAGCAGCGCCCCGGCCTGGGACTTCAACATCAGGGCGCAGATCTTCAGCTCGGGATCGGCGCCGGTAATCCAGTCGAACGGCGGCGGCGACACCGCCGCTTTGCTCATCGCCGAGAATATGACCGCCGTGACGACGGTCCAGGCGTCCGACATCGACAGCCCTTCGATCGCCTATTCGATCGCCGGCGGGGCCGATGCCGCCTTGTTCGCGATCGACGCCGCGAGCGGCGCGCTGACCTTCGCGGTCGCGCCGGACTTCGAGGTCCCCGCGGACGCCGACGGCGACAATGTCTATGAGGTCGTGGTCCGCGCCAGCGACGGCGAGCGGTTCGACGAGCAGGCGCTCGCTGTCGCTATCGAAGCGGCGAACCAGGCCGTCGTCATCGTCTCGGACGGCGGCGGCGACAGCGCGGCGCTCGGCGTCGCCGAGGGCGCGACCTACGTCACCACGGTGGCCGCTACGGACGGCGACGACGATCCCATTCTCTATTCGATCGCCGGCGGCGCCGACGCGGCGCGCTTCACCATCGATGCGGCCAGCGGCGTGCTCGCCTTCGCCGCCGCCCCCAATCATGAGGCGCCCACCGACGCCAATGGCGACAACGTCTATGAAGTGATCGTTCGGGCGAGCGACGGCCAGCTCGCCGACAGCCAGGCGCTGGCGATCAGCGTCGGCGACGTCAACGAAGCGCCGGTGATCATCTTCTACAATTATCCGGTGAGCGAGACGATCATCAGCGCGATGCCCGAGGGTTGGGCCGATTGTCACCCATTCACCGCCGTCGATCCGGACGGCGACTTGCTCGGCTGGACTCTGTCGGGAGAGGATGCGGCGCTTTTCACCTTCGACGCCGCGACCGGCTGGCTCCGCTTCAACTTCACGCCCGACTATGAATCGCCGGGCAGCGGCCAGGGCACCAACAGCTACCACGTGACTCTGAGCACGAGCGACGGCGCGCTCGGCGATTCGGTCGGAATCACCATCCATATCGGCAACGTCAACGAAGGCCTGGCGATCACCTCGCTCGGCGGCGGCGCCACGGCCTCGTTGGCCGTGGACGAGAACGAGCTCGTAGTGGCGACGGTCGCCGCGCTCGACCTGGACGGCGATGCGCCGGTCTATTCGATCGCGGGCGGCGCCGATGCGGAACGCTTCGTCATCGATGCGACGACGGGCGCGCTGGCCTTCGCCGCCGCGCCCGACCATGAGGCGCCCGCCGATGCCGACGGCGACGGCGTCTATTCGGTGGTCGTCGCCGCGAGCGACGGCCATTTCGTCGACAGCCAGGCGATCGAGGTCTCCGTGGCCGACCTTGCCGAGGACGTCATGATCGTCTCCGGCGGCGGCGGCGACGAAGCCGCGGTCTCGGTCGACGAGAATACGGGCTGGGTCGTCCCCGTGCTTGCGACAGGCCCCGCCGGGGCGACGCTGACTTACGGGATCGCCGGGGGAGCCGATGCCGCCCTGTTCGCGCTCGATGCCCATTCGAACACGCTCCGTTTCGTCGACCTTCCGGATTACGAGACGCCCGTCGACGCCGACGGCGACAATGTCTACGAGGTCGTGGTCGGCGCGACCGACGGCCAGACTTCCGATTACCAGATTGTCTTCGTCACGGTCGGCAATGTCTATGAAGGGGTCTTCTTCCCGGCTTCGCCTTATGCCTTCTCGATCGACGAGAATATGGTCGCGGTCGGCGCGGTGCTGGCGACCGGCGAAGAACGGACCACGATCTACTACGCGATTTCCGGCGGCGCCGACGCCGGCCGCTTCACCATCGACGGGTATGACGGCACGCTGCGCCTGGCCGAAACGCCCGACTTCGAGCTTCCCGCGGATTGGGACGGCGACAATGTCTACGACCTCATCGTCACCGCTTACGACGGAACGAGCAGCGCCTACCAGTTCGTGTCCGTCACCGTCGGCAATGTCGATGAGGGGCTTCAGATCGTCTCTTATGGCGGCGAGGGCAGCGTCTCGCTGGAGCTGTCGGAGAACGGCCTGGCGGTCGGTCAAATCGAGGCGGTGGACGAGGAAGGCGATCCGGTCGCTTATGCGATCAGCGGGGGCGCCGACGCGGCGCTGTTCGCGGTCGACGCGGCCACCGGCGCGCTGAGCTTCGTCGCCGCGCCCGACTTCGAGGCCCCCGCCGACGCCGACGGCGACAGTCTCTACGAGGTCGAGGTTGCCGCCGGTGCGGGCGTTTTCAGCGCCACGCAGGCCTTCGCGGTCACGATCGCCAATGAAAATGAGGGGATCTTCATCACCTCGAACGGCGGCGGCACCAGCGCCGCGCTCTCCGTGGACGAGGGCGTGAGCCACGTCACGACCGTCGTCGCGGACGACCCCGACGGCACCGCCCCCGTTTATTCGATCCTCGGCGGCCCCGATGCGGCGCGCTTCACGATCGATTCGGCGACCGGTGTGCTGAGCTTCGTCGACGCGCCCGATTACGAGGCGCCGTCCGACCAGGCGGACGCCAATTTCTACACCGTGCAGGTCGGCGCGAGCGACGGCGAGCTCACCAGCTGGCAGTCGATCCAGATCCTGGTCCGCGACGTCAACGAAGGCGTCACGATCACCTCCGGCGCGGCGGCGTCGCTCGGCGAGAACGGCACCGCCGTGACCGTCGTCACCGCGGTCGACGAGGACGGCGATGCGGTCGCCTTCTCGATCGCCGGCGGCGCCGACGCAGCCCAATTCGAGATCGACGCCGCGACCGGCGCGCTGAGCTTCACCGCCGCGCCCGACTTCGAGGCGCCCGGCGATGCCGACGGCGACAATGTCTATGAGGTCATGGTCCGGGCGAGCGACGGCGAATTGTCCGACGATCGGCAGCTGTCGGTCACCGTGACCAATGTGAACGAGGCGGTCTCCTTCGTCTCGGGCGGCGGCGGCGATCAAGCCGCGGTCTCGATGGACGAGAATGAGGGCTGGGTCCTTCCCGTGCTCGCGGTCGATCCCGACGGGACGACGCCGCTCTACGGAATCGCCGGCGGCGCCGACGCGGCCCTGTTCGCGCTCGACAGCTTCTCGAACACGCTCCGTTTCATCGACCTGCCCGATTTCGAGACGCCGGACGATGCCGACGGCGACAATGTCTATGAGGTCGTGCTCGGCGCGACCGACGGCGAGACCTTCGATTACCAGACGGTCTTCGTCACCGTCGGCAATGTCTATGAAGGGCTGTTCTTCCCCGCTTCGCCTTATGCCTTCTCGCTCGACGAGAATGCGACTACGGCCGGCACCGTGCTGGCAACGGGCGAACCAGGCGCCTCGGTCTATTATTCGATCTCCGGCGGCGCCGACGCCAACCGCTTCACCATCGACGCGCTCACCGGCGCGCTGAGCCTGAGGGACGCACCCGATTTCGAGCTGCCCGCGGATTGGGGCGGCGACAATGTCTACGACATCGTCGTCAGGGCCAATGACGGCACGAGCAGCGCCTACCAACTCGTGTCCGTCGCCGTCGGCAATGTCGATGAAGGGGTGGAGATCGTCTCGGGCGGCGGTGCCGACACCCTCTGGGTGGGGCTATGGGAGAACAGCCTGGCGGTCGGCCAAATCGAGGCGGTGGACGAGGATGGCGATCCGGTCGCCTACACGATCTCGGGGGGCGCCGACGCGGCGCTGTTCGCGGTCGACGCGGCCACGGGCGCGTTGAGCTTCGTCGCCGCGCCCAATTACGAGGCTCCGGCCGACGCCGACGGCGACAATCGCTACCAGGTAGCGGTCGCCGCCGCCTCGGGGGCATTCAGCGACACCCAGGTCTTCGAGATCCAGATCATGAATGTGAACGAGCCGGTCGCGATCAGCTCGAACGGCGGCGGCAGCAGCGCTTCGGTATCGGTCGTCGAGAACAGCAACACCGTCACCACCGTCGCCGCCGCAGATCCGGAGGGCGCGCCGGTTAATTATTCGATCGTCTCGGGCGGCGACGCGTCGCGCTTCGCGATCAATTCGCAGACCGGCCTGCTCTATTTCGTCAGCGCGCCGGACCATGAATTGCCCGGCGATGCCAATGGCGACAACGTCTATGGCGTGACCGTTCGCGCCACCTCCGGGCAGCATTCGGATCTCCAGACGCTGACAGTGACCGTCGCCAACGTGCGGGACGGCAACAATGTCACGGGCACGAGCGCGAGCGAGACGATCAACGGAACCAGTCACCCGTCGCGCCGCACCTCCAACGAGGAGGACACGGTCTATGCCCGGGAGGGCAACGACACGGTCCAGGGCCTCGGCGGCGAGGACTATCTCTATGGCGAGGCCGGCAACGACGTACTGACCGGCGGCGCGGGCGCGGACCGGCTGACCGGCGGCACCGGCTCGGACCAGTTCGTCTACACGCTCGTCGCCGAATTCGACCGCCGCGGCGCCCGACGTGATCACCGATTTCGTCCGCTCGCAGGGCGACCGCATCTCGCTCAGCGCGATCGACGCCAACAGCGCCGCCAGCGGCAATCAGGCCTTCGCCTTCATCGGCGCGTCGGCCTTCTCGAACGTCGCCGGCCAGTTGCGGTACCAGAGCTCGGGCGGCAACACGATCGTCTCGGGGGACGTCAACGGCGACGGCGTCGCCGACCTCCAGATCCAGCTCAGCGGAACGATCAGCCTGGTCTCGTCCGACTTCATCCTCTGAGGACGGCGGCGCCGCGCGTCCGGGACCCGGGCGCCGGCGCCGTCGGCCGCTAGCCGGCCATCTTCAGGACCAGCGTCCATTCCTCGTCGCGCACCGGGCTGACCGACAGCCGCGACTGGCGGATCAGCTCCATCGCGGTGAGCTTCGGCTCGGCCTTGATGTCCTTCAGCGTCACCGGGCCGATGGCCTTGACCGGCTCGACCGGCACCTTGACCCACGCCCCGTCCTCGCCGTCCGGCTTGCCCTCGCCGGCGATGCGCATGATGCCGACCACGGCGCGCTCCTCGCCGCTATGGTAGAAGAAGGCCTCGTCGCCCGTCTTCATCGCGCGCAAATGGAGGCGGGCGGCGTTGTTGCGGACTCCGTCCCAGTCGGTGGCGCCGTCACGGACGAGGTCGTCCCAGCTGTAGACATGGGGCTCCGATTTCATCAGCCATCTGGCCATGTGCGCGGGTCCTTCCAAAGGGCGGACGCTAGGGCTAAATCCAGCGGCGTGAAAGTGCGCAGCCTCGTCCTCGTCCTGCCGTTCCTCATCGCCGGCTGCGGCGAGCGGGCGCCCGAGCAGGGCGCGGGCGGATCGACCACCCCGCCTTATGTCCGTGCCGAGGCCGGCGAGCCGATGGCGGGCGAGCGGACGCCGGTCCGGATCGGCGAGCTCGGACCCAATTTCGCCGCCTGCAGCGCGCCGCGGCGCGGTTCGCGAGCGGGGCGGGGGAGGGCCGGTGCCGGTCCGCGCCGCGCCCTACGAGCCGGCGGCCGAGATCGACCGGCTGGCGCCGGGCGCCTCCTTCTCGCTGTGCTCGCGAAGCCACGATCAGCGCTGGTTCGGAATCGTCTACGACGACAGCGGGGCGGCGGCGGAACGATGCGGGGTCGCCGCGCCCGCACCGGCGCGGCGCGATTATGACGGCCCCTGCAAGGCCGGCTGGGTGCCGAGCGCGCGGGTGCGGTTGCTCACCGGCGCGGCGGATCCACTACCCGCCGTGCCCGCGCCGGCCGCCGATTAGCGCCCGGTTCCACGGCTCGTCCCGGTCGTCGCGCGCTTCATCGCTGCACTGCAGCAAAAGTGTTGATTCGTTGACCCATAGCCTTCAGGTCTCCGGCTGAGTTTAAGAGCGGGTGCCGCCAGAGCTTTCTAAAGCCGGCGGTCGGAGCAAGACGGAACGGCTGGAGATTGGCGGCGCGCGGTGCGCCGGCCCGGATGCCGCGCCGCTATGAAGCAAGTTATCGATGATCTCTACGGTTCGCGCCGCGGCTTTCGCCGCGGCTGCCTTTGCCTTCGCCGCGAGCGCGCTGTGGGGCGGTCCGGTGCAGGCCTGGGACGGCGACGTCGCGCCGCTCGCCAGCCATTATCTCGACCATGCCGCCGCCCCCGCGGCGCTCGGCGATCTTGGCCTCAACGAGGATGAAGCCGCCCCGGCGGGGAGCGGCTCGGTGCAGGCATTCAACGACCATATGGCGGCGGTGGCCGATTTCGCCTTCCCCGACGCGCGCGATCTTGGCGCGCTCGTCGCTTCTTATGCCGCGGTCGAGACTCGCGGCGCGGAGGAGGATTGCCTCGCCAACGCGGTCTATTTCGAGGCGCGCGGCGAGCCGCTCGAAGGGCAGCTCGCGGTCGCCGAAGTGGTTCTGAACCGCGCCGCCTCGGGCCGCTATCCGGCGACGATCTGCGGCGTCGTCGTCCAGCCCGCCCAATTCTCCTTCGTCCGCCGCGGAATCATCCCGCGCGCGGACCGCGCCTCCGAAGCCTGGCGCCGCGCGGTCGCAATCTCGCGCATCGCCGCCCAGCGCGAGACCCGGCTGCTGCCCGCCAACGTGCTCTGGTACCATGCCAATTACGTCTCGCCGGGCTGGGGCCGGCGGCTGGAGCGCAACACCCGGATCGGGCTCCACATCTTCTACAGCTAAGGCCGCGCTTTCAGCGTCCGCAAGGTGATCGAGTAGCGCAGGCTCGCGACCGGCGGGAGGCTGTGCTCCCATTCGGATCGGGCGGGGCCGCGCAGCAGGTAGATCGAACGCGGTTCGGCGGTCAGCGTGAAGCGCTGCCACTTCGCGCCCTGCCTGCGGCGGAGGCGCAACGGGGCCGGCGACAGCAGCGAGATGCCGAGCACGTCGCCGAACACCGGCCGGTCGCGATGCCAGCCGAGGCCGGCGCCTTCGCCGTAGCGAATCAGCAATGCGTGCTCGAGCGCGTCCGGCGCGAGCCCGGCAAAGGCGGCGGCGCGGTCCCTCAGCGGCAGCAGCCAGGCCGGGATCGGCTCGGCCTCGGCGAGGCCGCTGCCGTCGAACCGGTAGGACCAGCCGAACGACACCGTCTCGCGACGCCCGAGGAAGCCCTGGAATTCGAACGGCCGAAACGGCAGGCCCTGCAGATGCGCGATCAGCGCGGCTTCTTCCTTTGCCGACAGGAAGCCGGCTTGCCATAGCAGGCCCGCAGGAATTTTCGACGGATCGAGGAAGCTGAGCTGTGCCTGGGACATCCCGGCTCAACGCGCGCCACCGGAACGGGCTGCGGCGCCGGTCCGTTTTTCGCCAAACCGGAGGCGAGCGGCCGTGCGTATCGCCCGGATCGCGCCGCTGGCGGAGGCGATGCCCTCGACGCTTAGGGCGGACCGAACGCCTCTCCCGATCGACCGAGGCGGGGTGGCGCCGGCGGCCAGCGAACTCGCGAGTCCCCGGCTCGCACGGGCGCAGGCCGCGGGCGAGCCTGTTGCAAATGCTTGGCGTGAGTGTCATCGTGGAGCCGAACTCAGGGGACCTTGATGAGTAGCCCGGAGCCCTCTCTCTCACAAAGCACGCTCGAGGCTGACAAGCAGCTCATTGGTATCTTGCTGGCCCAGTTCGATGCCTGCCGCTCGGAAATCCAAGCCCGCTCCTCAAATCAAGCCGCCATACTCAACCTTAATATAACGGCAACGGGAGTCCTTGCTGGGTATTACTTCGCATCCGATGCAACCCCCTTAGTTCTCCTCATGATCCCGCTTTTGTCTCCCATGCTTGGAATTATCTGGTCGGACCACGCGATTAATATCGGAAATCTCGGCCGGTTCATTCAGCACTCCATCATGCCTCTTCTCCGGGCCACTCTAAAAAGAGACTTGCCGGATTACGAGATATGGATCAGGAATTTCGAACGCGACAGGGGCAAGCGGCTCCTGCTCCTTATTGCACCGATGCTTCTCCTATTCGCTATATTGCCGGCTTCTGCTCTGGTTCTGGCCTGGACCGTCTCGTTGGATCGGGACCCATTGTTCTATGTCCTGACGGCAACGGGCGCTGTGTTGATATCGATTTTTGGCGGGTATTCGATGTCCATCCTTTTCGGATGGATCTGGACGAAGGACTGGCCGGGTCCGGATGACACGAGCAAATCGCGGCGATGAGCTCGAAATCGAATGCCGGATTATCCCAGGGCATTTTGCAGATTCATTGGAGCTTCCCCCCCACAACTGGCGGCGTAGAATCTCATATTTCGGATCTCGCGCGAGCGCTGGGGGAAGGGGGGCATCGCGTCGTCGTGCTCACCGGAGAGGATGCTCCAAAGTGTTGCGGCCGCTACAAGGTGATATGCACAAGCTTGCTTAACCTGGAGTCCATCAAAAAAAGCCGGATGTCGAAGACGGTCATGGTGTCCCGGTTGCGGGAACTTTTACTCGATTTGGTACGGCGATTTGCGATCCGGATAGTTCATGGCCACAATTTACATCACTTTAATCCTGCTCCGGCAATCGCCGTCGAGGCGATACGTCGGCAGTGTCAGCTGGGTGTCTTTCATACATTTCACGAGACTTGGCCGGATGTTCTGAGCGAGGAGCCGGTCTATCACTTATGGAACGAAAACTACGCAGTATCCCGTCACGTGCAGCGTGAATGCACGGAGATTTTTGGATTTACGCCGAGGCTCGCCCATCTCGGCGTGGACACGAGCCTGTTCCGGACGAATGTAAAATGCTTTAATTCGAACCCGGTACCGGTAATCCTGCATCCGGCTCGCCTGCTGCCCTGGAAGGGCGTGGAGCTTAGCGTCCGCGCGCTCAGGTTACTGTTTGATCGAGGTTTTACGGCCGTCCTTTGGATCACGGATACGCAGAGGATCGCGGACTGGAAGGACGAGCTGGCCGCTTATCGATCCAAAATCATGGCTCTGATCGGGGAACTGCAGCTCGGGCCTCATGTTCGGTTCGTACAGGCGTCCTATGCCGACATGCCGCGCCTCTATGAAGAAGCGGATATAGTCGTATATCCGACACTTGGCGAGGAGCCCTATGGCTTGGTACCCGTCGAGGCCATGAGCTGTGGACGCCCGGTGGTCGCGTCTTGTTCGGGAGGCATTCCGGAGACGGTGATCGATGGAGTGACCGGATACATCGTGCCGGTAGGAAACGCCGACGCGCTCGCAGATCGGCTCGCCGGTTTGATCTCCCGCCCGCAACTGGCTCGGCGGCTTGGCGATGCGGGGCGCCGCCATGTTCGCGACAATTTCGACGCGCGACGCTATGTGTCCGCCCTTTTGGAGGACTTCTTGCGGCAATAGGCACTCGCCTGGACCGACGGCCCGGGCGATCCCGACCATTTCCGGGTTTGAGCACGGACCTGGGAGGCCTCTCCACCATGACCGATGGACAGTCGCCCTCCCCTGCAAAGCAGGGGAGGATTTGCTGCGGCGCGGCAATCGGCTAAACGCCGGCCATGTCCACCTACACGATCGACACCGCGACCAGCCGCGCCACGCCGACGCCCGCGCCGAGCAAGCGGCTCACCGCGCCGGCGATCATGGCGCGCAAGGGCAAGGAGCCGATCGTCGCGCTCACCGCCTACACGATGCGGATGGCGCAATTGCTCGATCCGCATTGCGACCTGCTGCTGGTCGGCGACAGCCTCGGCCAGGTGATTTACGGCCTGCCCTCGACCATCCCGGTCAGCCTCGAGATGATGTGCGCGCACGGCGCGGCGGTGGTGCGCGGCTCGTGGCACGCGCTGGTCGCGGTCGACATGCCGTTCGGCTCCTATGAGGAAAGCCCGGCGCAGGCGTTCCGCAACGCGGCGCGGGTGCTCAAGGAGACCGGCGCGGCGGCGGTCAAGCTCGAGGGCGGCGAGGCGATGGCCGAGACCGTCGCCTTCCTCGTCGCGGCGCGGCATTCCGGTGATCGGCCATGTCGGGCTGACCCCGCAGGCGGTGAACGCGCTCGGCGGCTATCGCGCGCGCGGCCGCGACGACGCCGAGGCGAAGAAGGTGCTCGCCGACGCCAAGGCGGTCGCCGAGGCGGGCTGCTTCGCGCTGGTGCTCGAAGGGGTGATGGAGGAGATCGCGGCCGAGGCGACCAAGGCGGTCGCCTGCCCGACGATCGGCATCGGCGCCTCGGCCCGTGCGACGGCCAGATCCTGGTCACCGAGGACATGATGGGGATGTTCGAGCGCACGCCGCGCTTCGTGAAGCGGTTCGGCGATCTCGCCGGCGAGATCGGCGCCGCCGCCGCCGCCTATGCCGAGGACGTCAAGAGCCGCGCCTTCCCGACCGAAGAGCAGATCTACCGCGGCAAGAAGTAAGACCTTCCGTTTCGCGCGAGCGCGTGGCTAAGGAGCGCCTGGGGCGCGCGCCCGCCGTGCGCCGGCGGGCGCGCGCGACTGTGTGTTGAAGGGCGGCCCTGCGGCGCAGTCTTCCCGAATGTGGAGAATAGATTTTGGCGCTCAAGCCGAACGACGGTGAGACGTTCCTGCGGGAAGTGGACGAGGAGCTCCGCAAGGAGCAGATCAACCACTTCGTCACGCGCTACGGCTGGTGGATCGCTCGGCGCGATCGTGCTCGTTCCTCGGCGCGGTCGGCGGCTGGCTCTGGTGGCAGGCGCGCCAGCGAGGCCGCCGCCGGCGCCGAGGGCGAGGCCCTGATCGAGGCGCTCGACAGCGATCGAGGCGGGCAACCGCAGCGCCGCCGCGCCCAAGATCGCCGAGCTCGCCGCAGAGCGACATCGACGGCTATCGCGCCGCCGCCTTGTTCGCCCGCGCCAATGCCGAGACCGCGGCGGGCAACGCGCCGGCCGCGATCGCCACGCTGCGCGGGATCGCCGGCAATCAGGAGCTCGACGAGACCTACCGCCAGGCCGCGCTGGTCCGCCAGACCGCGCTCGAATTCGACACGCTGCAGCCGCAGGAGGTGGTCCGCCGGCTCGGCCCGCTGGCGCGCGCCGGCAGCGCCTGGCTCGGCAGCGCCGGCGAGATGGTCGGCATCGCCTATCTGAAGATGCGCCGGCCCGATCTCGCCGGCCCGATCTTCGCGCCGGATCGCGCGCGACGAGAACGTGCCCGGCTCGATCCGGGCGCGCGCCGTTCAGATGGCGGGCTCGCTCGGCGTCGACGTCGACGCCGAGCCGGCCGCGCGCACTGCGGCCGGCCCGGCCGGCCGGCGCCCGGCCGCGCCGGCCGCACCGGCCGCAACAAGGGAAAAAGCCGAATGAAGCGTCTCGTTCTCGCTCTGGCCGCGGTCAGCCTGCTCGGCGGCTGCGGCATCCTCGGCGGCCGCGACCGCCCGACCACGCCGACCGTGGGCCAGCGCATCCCGGTGCTCGGCACCGAAAGCCAGGTCGAGGTCGATCCGCTGCTCGCCGACGTCGCCGGTCACCGTTCCCGGCGCCGATCGCCAACACCGATTGGGCGCAGCCCGGCGGCAACGCCGCCAAGTCGATGGGCCATGTCGCGCTCGGCGATGCGCCGCGCGCAGGCGTGGAGCGTCAGCATCGGCGCCGGCAACAGCAACCGCACCCGCCTCGTCGCCGAGCCGGTCGTCGCCGACGGCCGGGTCTACACGATCGACACGCTGGCGCGGGTGCGCGCGTTCAACGCCGAGACCGGCGCGCATGATCTGGGAGCACCAGGTGCGCGGCGAGAACAGCCCGAGCGAGACCCTGTTCGGCGGCGGCGTCAGCTATGACGGCGGCCGCATCTACGCCACCAACGGCGCCGGCGACGCGGCGGCGCTCGACGCGGCGACCGGCAACCAGCTCTGGATGGTGAAGCCGGGCGGCCCGCTGCGCGGCGCGCCGACCGATCGCCAACGACACCGTCTACGCGCTTCAGCCAGGACAGCCAGCTCTACGCGCTCAACGCCGCCGAACGGCGAGACGCGCTGGACCGGCGCGGGCTCGTTCGAGCTCGCCGGCGTGTTCGGCAGCGCCGCGCCGGCCTTCGCGCAGAGCACGCTGGTCGCCGGCTATTCGTCGGGCGAGCTCACCGCCTATCGCTACGAGAACGGCCAGGTGGTCTGGCAGGACGCGCTGGCGCGGACCGGCATCTCGACCGTCGTCGGCACGCTTTCCGACATCGACGCCGATCCGGTGATCGACAATGGCCGCGTCTTCGCGATCGGCCAGGGCGGGCGCATGGTCGCGGTCGAGCTGATCACCGGCCAGCGCGCCTGGGAGATCGAACATCGCCGGCATCTCGACGCCCTGGGTGGCGGGCGACTGGGTGTTCGTGGTCACCGACCGGGCGCAATTGCTCGCGGTCGCGCGCGCCTCGGGCCAGATCCGCTGGATTTCGCAGCTCCCCGCCTTTCGCCGACCGGAACGGCGCGGCGAGCCCGACCGCAGGACCGGAGAAGTCAGGGTCCGGCCGGGCCAGGATCCGATCTTCTGGCGCGGCCCGGTGCTCGCCGGCAACCGGCTGGTGCTGACCAGCTCGACCGGCCAGATCGTCGTTCGTCTCGCCGATCGACGGCGCGATCCTGCACGACCGTCGAGCACCGCACGCCGATCTCGCTGCCGCCGGTGGTGGCGAACAACACGCTCTACGTCCTCGACGACCAGGGCCGGTTGACCGCCTGGAGGTAAGGCTCGGGAGAGGACGACCGTTCCCGCGACTCGGCCGCGACATCTTTCCGAGTCGCGACCGGGCCGAGCGCGATCGAATCCCCGAATCCTATATTTCAGAGCGCAAAAATAGGATTCGCAAAATGCCCTATGTTCTTCTAATGTTCTTGTGATATCGAAGCGGGATCATGGAGACCAAGCGTGCTACGCCGTGGAGCCCACACGAACAGCGATGAGCGGGACATTGCCGCCGCAGTGGGCACCATCCTGTCGGTGGCGGATGGAGAGCTCAATCATGGCCACGCCAAGCTCGCGCTCGATGCGCTCGTCGATCCGTCGCTCGACGCCGCGGCGACCATGGTCGAGCTTGACCGGATGGCGGACGAGGCGCGGCGACTGGCCGGCGCCGGCGCGCCCGAAGGCGCGAGGCTCGGCGCGGTCCGCAGGCTGATCTACGACAGTGGCCCGTGGAACGGCCATCGCCCGTTCGGCTACGATCATGGCGACCCGCTCGGCACCGCCATCCTCGGCAAGCTGATCGCCAACTATCTCGAGCGCCGGCTCGGCAATTGCGTGTCGATGCCGATCCTGTTCCTGATCCTCGCCGAGAAGCTCGGAGTCGCGCTCCGGCTGGCGAGCGCGCCGCATCACATGTTCCTTCGCTACCTCGCGCCGGACGGACGCACGATCAACATCGAGGCGACCAGCGGGGGCCGTCCGGCGCGGGACATATGGTATCGCCGCAACTTTCCGATGAGCGACCGCGCGCTGGCGAGCGGCCTCTACATGCGCACGCTGAGCCGGCGCGAGGGCGTCGCGCTGATGGCCACCACCTTGCTCGAGCATCTGCTCGTCGCGCGGCGCTACGACGAGGCGATCGCGGTCGCGGACGTCATCCTCGAGCACAACCCGAGCGACGGCCAGGTGATGGTGGCTCAGGCGAGCGCCTATGGCGGCCTGATCCGGGCTCGCTTCGCGGAGCGCTATCGACTGCCGATCCTGATCCCGGAGCCGCTTCGGCCCCAATACTGGCTGCTTCAGCAGCGCAACAACGCTTTGTTCGCGGCGGCCGAGGCGCTCGGCTGGGAGCCGGACGGGGATTTCGAGCCGCCGCCGCAATCACCAGGTTTCGCAAGGCAGGCTCAGCCCACCTGCAACCATCCGGAGGAAAGCCCATGTTGATGAACCTGCCCGCGCATCGGGACGACACCGGCCCGGCGCCCATCTCCGCCGGCCCGGTCCCGGCTTTCTGCTATGGCCGGTTCATGCAGGCCGATCCGATCGGCTACGGCGGGGGCATGAACCTCTATGGCTATGCGGGAAACGATCCGGTGAATCTCACCGATCCCACGGGATTTATACCCTGTGAGGACATATGCGTTACGGCGCATGGGGGCAAAGTGAATGACGATGCCACTCGGATTCCAAGTCCCATGGGCTTCGGGAATCCAGCGGCCGGCACTGGGAGCGGAGCCGCCGAATACGCTGCCGAGCGTCTGCAAGGCCCGTTTGCGGCACCCGAATGCAGCGGCAGCGCCTGCGATAACGCTATCGTGACTGGGCGAATTCCGCGGTCTCGTCCATGGAGATCCTACATTATCAGACCGCTGGTGTGGGGATTGGGACACTTGGCTGAATGGCTCGAGCCGCCGGCGCCTCGACAAGAGGACGAGAGCTTTGGCGACTGCGTTTCTCGCATATCGGGTATGTCGCCCGGATTATTCGTTGTCGGGGCGGCAAGCGTTGGTGCCGGCGGTGCCTTCCTGGGATATCCGAGATCGGGCTTTGGTGGCGGCGGGCGAGGTACCTCGCTCATATCCGCCGCATCAAGAGGTTCTCTTGGCAGCGCACCCCTGGAAGGACGGATTTTTGGCACAGGTAATGTTGGTGGGGCCGTGGGGCGGGGATTATCCAAGGTGTCGGCAGCAGGTGGCGCAGCCGCCGCCGGTTGGAGCATAGGTACTTTCGCAGGAGCGTTGCAAAGATGCCAGTAGAAGATGCCAAAAGCTTGGAAGAAGAGATCATCTCTATCTTGAAGCGGTATTCTGGCAGGCGGACCGTCGAACTGGATCAGATGATCGCCCGCGATGTTGGAATTTATGGCGGCGACGGAGTAGAGATAGCAAATGAACTTGAAGAAATATACAAAATCGATCTCGATCCACTGATTCAAGCGCACACGACTTTTCTGCCTCCCAATTGGTTCGACCGTCTGCGAGGCAGAAAACACGGCCCCCCCAATGCAGATCTCACAGTGCGGGAGCTGATCGACTATATTGCGAAGGAAATCGAGCGTCGCAGCCCATAAGCCGCAAGGTGGCTCAAGCCACCATTCGCAAACGCCTTTGCTCCGTGAGCGGCGCCGCTTGACCCTCCCCTTGCGAACCGGCAGGGCGGCGGCCTCATGGCCAAGCTGCCCACCGTCGCCATCGTCGGCCGGCCGAATGTCGGCAAATCCACCTTGTTCAACCGGCTGGTCGGCCGCAAGCTGGCGCTGGTCGACGACCGGCCGGGGGTGACCCGCGACCGGCGCGAGGGCGAGGCGCATCTGCTCGGACTCGATTTCCGGGTGATCGACACCGCCGGCTATGAGGACGAGGACCCGGCGACGCTGCCCGGGCGGATGCGGGCGCAGACCAGCGCCGCGGTGCGCGACGCCGACGTCGCCTTGTTCCTGATCGACGCCCGCGCCGGGGTGACGCCGCTGGACGAGGAGATCGGCCGCTGGCTGCGCGTCGGAGGCGACGCCGGTCATCCTCGCCGCCAACAAGGCCGAGGGCCGCGTCCGGCGAGGCCGGCATCCTCGAAGCCTGGTCGCTCGGTCTCGGCGAGCCGATCGCGATGAGCGCCGAGCATGGCGAGGGCGTGGTCGACCTGTTCGAGCATCTGCGGCCGCATGTCGAGCGCGACGAGGCCGAGGCCGGCCCGGACGAGGAGGGCGATCCGACGCTCAAGCTCGCCATCGTCGGCCGGCCCAATGCCGGCAAATCGACCCTGATCAACCGGATCATCGAGCAGGAACGGCTGATCACCGGGCCGGAAGCCGGGATCACCCGCGATTCGATCGCGATCGACTGGGAATGGCAGGCGCCGGACGGCGAGGTGCGGCCGGTGCGGCTGATCGACACCGCGGGGATGCGCAAGAAGGCCAAGGTCGAGGACAAGCTCGAGAAGCTCTCGGTCGCCGACGCCCGCCGCGCGGTCGATTTCGCCGAGGTGGTCGTGCTGCTGCTCGACGGCACGCGCGGGCTCGAGGTCCAGGACCTGAAGATCGCCGACCATGTCCTCCAGGAGGGCCGGGCGCTGATCATCGCGATCAACAAATGGGACGTGGCCGAAGGTGCCGAGCGAGCCTGTTCAACGGCATCAAGGCGGCGCTCGACGAGGGCCTCAGCCAGGCGCGCGGCGTGCCGCTGCTCACCGTCTCGGGCAAGACCGGCAAGGGCATCGACCAGTTGCTCGCCGCCGCCTTCGAGGTGCGCGAGACCTGGTCGAAGCGGGTCACGACCGGCCAGCTCAACCGCTGGTTCGAGGAGGCGGTCGAGAAGAACCCGCCGCCGGCGCCGGGCGGCAAGAGGATCAAGCTCAGCTACATCACCCAGGTCAACACCCGGCCGCCGAGCTTCGTCCTGTTCGGCACGCGGGTCGACCAGCTGCCGGATACCTATTTGCGCTATCTGATCAACGGCATCCGCAAGGAGCTCGGCTTCGGCGCGGTGCCGGTGCGGCTCCAGGCCCGCGCCTCGAGGAACCCCTTCGGCGAGCGGGCCAAAGGCTTAACGCGCGCCGGCAATGCCGCTAGCGCGCCCGGTTTACGGTGTTCTTCCGTCGCCGGCCGTCAACACCTGTTTACCGCCGCGCGTAAGATGGCGCGACTGGGCAAGGGGAACGAGCGTGACGACGCCACCCATCGTCGACTGGGCGAAATTCGCGCAGATGCGCACGCGAGCTCGGGCGCCAGCTTCGTGCGCATCCTCGGCTATTTCCGCGAGGACGGCGAGAAAGCGGTCGCCAAGATCGAACAGGCGATGCACCGCCGCGACGCCGCCGCGCTCGTCCTGCCCGCCCACACGCTGAAGGCCGAGGCGCGCCAGTTCGGCGCCGAGCCGGTCGCCGAGCTCGCCGAGCAGATCGAGGAGGCGGCCGCCGCGCGCGTCGAAGCGCGCTTCTTCCCGGACGACATCCTGCCGCAGGTCGCGCAGCTGCGGCCGCTCTACGCGCAGACGATCGACCTGCTCGAGGAAGAGACCAATCCGCTCGTCGCCCGCCGGCCCGCCTGCGGCCGCGGCCCGAGCAACCAGGAATTCGGGCGGCTCTGAAAAGCCGCTGATTTCCTTTGCCTGCCGCTGGCGCCCGCGCCTAGGATCGGCGTGCAAGGAGGCCCCGGCATGCTCGGATTGCAGTGGTGGACGGCGATCGCGGCGGCGAGCCTGCTGCCGGCTTCGATGGCCTCGGCCGACCAGCCGGACGCGCCGCAAAACCAGTCGGCGCTCGATCAATTCCGGACGATGGTAAGCGAGCTGCGCGCGACCCTGCTTCGGCCGGGCGAGCGGGTTTCGAACTGGAATCGTCGGCGGCGCCGACCCCGATGCCGACCTGCGGGCGCGCGGCGCCGATCGTTATTATCTGCTGTCGAGCGGCGAGGATGGCGACAGCGTCGCGATCCTGACGTCGACGGCCGATCGCCGCGCTGGCGCCGGCCGGCTGGCGCGTGGTCGACAGCTACGGCTCGTCGGCGACGCCGCTCGCCAGCCCGCAGGTCGATTTCGCCGCTTTGTCGCCGCGCTACGTCGTCGCCATCCGCGCCCAGTTCGAGCGGCGCGGCGGCGTCGACTGCAGCGAGGGCATCACCAACGCCTTGCTCTACGAAGTCCCGGACGCGCCGGCGCGAGAAGACGACGCGATCGTCCCGCTGCTGTTCCGGGCGCTGATCCTGGCGCTGGAAGGCCAGGAGATCTGCGTCCGCTCCGACGGCGATTCGGCGCGCGGCTATCGCAGCCGCGTCTTCCTGCCCGACGGCCGGCTGCTTCCCGAGATGACCGACGACGATGTCGCGACGATCGTGCCGGCGGCGCCGATCGACCGGCTGGTGGTCTGGCGCCAAGCCCCGGCGCCGGCGACGCCGGAAAGCTGAAGAGCCCGAGTCACCCCGGCGAAAGCCGGGGCCCATGAACCGAAGCGATGGCAAATCCCGTACGGGCCTTTTCGCTTCATTCTCGAACCGCGGTGTTCATGGGTCCCGGCTTTCGCCGGGATGACTCCCGTGAGGCGAGGCGCTTTTGCGCATCGGCTCGAGCCGGCCGCGGGCGAGGCTGCGCCAGAGCCATTCGAACGGGCCGTAGCGGAAGCGGTCGAGCCAGGGCTTCGACCAGAGCAGCATCAGCGCCCACATCGCGACCACCGGCAGCCACAGCTCGATCCGGCTCATCGTGCCGTAAAAGCCGAGGCCGTAGCCGTAGAAGAAGGTCGTCATCAGGATCGAGGTGCCGAGATAATTGGTGAAGGCGGCGCGGCCGGCGGCGGCGATCCGGTCGACGAGCGCGCCGCCGCGGCGGGTCAGGAGGATGATCAGGGCGGCGATCGCGACCACCATCACCGGCCGGAACGGCGTCGCCGCGCGCCATCCACAAGGCGAACAGCATCGGCACCGAGAAATCGTCGCGGATCAGGAGGAAGGCGAGCGCGGCATAAGCCGGGATGCCGATCGCGAAGCCGGTCAGCGCCCATTTGCGGTAGCGCGCCAGCCGGCCAGTCGCCGCGGAAGAAGCCCGATTTCAGCGCGGCCATGCCGAACAGCATGTAGGCGAGCGTCTCCGCGGCGAACAGGAATGCGCTGACGAGCGGCTCGAGCGTGTGCTGGACCAGCCGCTGGTCGACGAGGCCCGCCATAGGCGCCGCGATACAGAGCGAGCTTGTCGGCGAGCGGCTGGCCGGTCAGCGGCGCGAAGCCTTCCTGCATGCCGCGCCATTGCTCGACCATGGCCGGGTCGGGATTGGCGGCCGCGGCGGCCTGGCTGAGCTGAGAAGGCGCCGGCGCCGAAGCTCGCGAACAGCAGGGTCTGGACGAGGACGAGGGCGATTCCCCAGTGACCAGCGCCCGCACCGAGAGGTTGCGGAACGAAGAACAGGATCAGGCCGATCAGCGCGTAGAGGGTGAGGATGTCGCCGAACCAGATGAAGTAGAAATGGACGAGGCCGAACAGGAGCAGCCAGAACATGCGCCGGTAATGGACCGCGGCCGGCGAGTCGCCCGCCGCCGCGGCGCGCTCGATCACCAGCAGGGTGCTCGCGCCGAACAGGAAGGAGAAGAGGCCGCGCATCTTGCCGTCGATGAGGACGAAGCTGAACGACCCAGGAGGCGAGATCGGCGTCGCTTTCGAGGCCGTAGGCGATCGGGTTCATATAGGCCTGGAACGGCATGGCGAAGGCGACGATGTTCATCGCCAATATGCCCATCACGGCGACGCCGCGGACGATGTCGAGCGTGGCGATGCGGCCGGTGGGCGCTGCGGGTGCGGCGGCAGTGCTCATTCGGCATCCCCCTCGCCAGATCTTTCCGAAATCCCCGATATCCGAAACCCGCGCCTCTTCCAACGCGGATGCGGGGCGCCGCCGCCGGCCGGGCTAGGCGGCCGCGCCGCGCCCGGCTAGGGACCGCGCCATGGCCGAATCCCCGATCACCCCGGAAATCGTCGCCGAGCACGGCCTCAGCCCCGAGGAATATGAGCGCGTCCTCCACGCCATGGGCCGCGCGCCCAACCTCACCGAGCTCGGCATCTTCTCGGTCATGTGGTCGGAGCATTGCTCCTACAAATCGTCGCGCATCCACCTGAAGAAGCTGCCGACCGACCGCGCCCTGGGTGATCTGCGGCCCGGGCGAGAATGCCGGCGTGATCGACATCGGCGACGGGCAGGCCGCGATCTTCAAGATGGAGAGCCACAACCACCCCTCCTATATCGAGCCCTATCAGGGCGCGGCGACCGGCGTCGGCGGCATCCTGCGCGACGTCTTCACGATGGGCGCGCGCCCGGTCGCCAACCTCAACGCGCTGCGCTTCGGCCGCCCCGATCATCCCAGGATGCGCCATCTGATCGCCGGCGTCGTCGCCGGCATCGGCGGCTACGGCAATTGCGTCGGCGTGCCGACGGTCGGCGGCGAGGTCAATTTCCACGCCGCCTATGACGGCAACATCCTGGTCAACGCGATGACCGTCGGCGTCGCCGAGCACCGACCAGGATCTTCTATTCGGCCGCGTCGGGCGTCGGCAATCCGATCGTCTATGTCGGCTCGAAGACCGGCCGCGACGGCATCCACGGCGCGACCATGGCCTCGGCCGATTTCGCGCAGGACAGCGAGGAGAAGCGCCCGACCGTCCAGGTCGGCGACCCGTTCACCGAGAAATTGCTGATCGAGGCCTGCCTCGAGCTGATGGCCTCGGACGCGATCGTCGCCATCCAGGACATGGGCGCCGCCGGCCTCACCTCGTCGAGCGTCGAGATGGCGTCGCAAGGGCGGCGTCGGCATCGAGCTCGACATGAACGCCGTCCCCTGCCGCGAGGAGGGGATGACGCCCTACGAGATGATGCTCTCGGAATCGCAGGAGCGGATGCTGATGGTGCTGAAGCCCGGCCGCGAGGCCGAGGCCGAGGCGATCTTCCGCAAATGGGAGCTCGATTTCGCGGTGATCGGCCAGGTCACCGACACCGGCCATATGGTGCTGACCTGGAACGGCGAGATCGCCGCCGACATCCCGCTCGCGCCGCTCGCCGACGACGCGCCCTGCTACGACCGCCCCTGGACCAGGACCGAGCCCCCGCCGCCGCTCGCCGACGTGCCCGAATGCGCCGACATCGCCGCCGACCTGCTCAGGCTGATGGCCTCGCCCGATCTCGCCAGCCGGCGCTGGATCTGGCGAGCAATATGACCAGAAGGTCGGCGCCGACACGCTCCAGCCGCCGGGCGGCGACGCCGCTCTGGTCCGCGTCCACGGCACGCAAAAGGCGCTCGCGATCACCACCGATTGCACGCCGCGCTACTGCAAGGCCGACCCGCATGAAGGCGGCAAGCAGGCGATCGCCGAGGCCTGGCGCAACCTCTGCGCGGTCGGCGCCCGGCCGCTCGCCGCCACCGACTGCATGAATTTCGGCAACCCGCAGCGGCCCGAGATCATGGGCCAGTTCGTCGGCTGCATCGACGGGCATGGCCGAAGCCTGCCGCGCGCTCGACTTCCCGATCGTCTCCGGCAACGTCTCGCTCTACAACGAGACCAAGGCCGAGGACGGCAGCTCGAGCCAGGCCATCCTCCCGACGCCGGCGATCGGCGGCGTCGGCCTGATCGAGGACTGGACGAAGGCGGTCGGCATCGCCTTCAAGGGCACCGGCGACGTCATCGTCACGATCGGCGACCGCCACGGCCATCTCGGCCAGTCGCTCTGGCTGCGCGAGATGCACGGCCGCGAGGGCCCGACGCCGGCCCGCCGCCGCCGGTCGACCTGCACGACGAGCGCGCCGCCGGCGACTTCGTCCGCGCCGCGATCGCCGGCGGCGCGATCACCGCCTGCCACGACGTCTCCGACGGCGGCCTCGCCGTCGCGCTCGCCGAAATGGCGCTGGCCGGCAATATCGGCGCGCTGATCAACGGCCCGGCGCCGTTCGGCCATGCCGGCTATTTCGCCGAGGATCAGGGCGTCTACGTCGCCACCGTCGCCGACAATTGCCTGCTGACCTTCCTCAGCGCGCGCCCACGCCGCCGGCGTCGAGGTCGAGGCGATCGGCCGGACCAAGGGCAGCCGCCTGATCTTCGAGCTGCCCGACGGCGACCATGCGGTCGCTCTCGCCGACCTGCGCGCCGCGCATGAGGGCTTCTTCCCGGCGCTGATGGGTGATAGCCTCGCCGCTTCATAGCCCCGGGCTCGGGCCGTCTTCCAAAGGGAGAAGAAGCAATGAGCCTCGCTGCGCCCGATCCTCGCCGCCACCCTCGTCGCCGGCACGCTCGACATCCTCGCCGCGGTCGGCCTCACCCTGATCTACGGCCGCGAGCCGGCGAACATGCTGCGCACCGTCGCCTCGGGCCCGTTCCCGGCGGCGACCGAATGGGGCGCGGGCGGCGCCGCGCTCGGCCTCGCCGTCCATTTCGCGATCATGGCGGCGATGGCGGCCGCTGTTCGTCGTCGCGGCCGAGCGCCTGCCCCCGCTCCGGCTCAGGCCGCTGCGCTGGGGCGTCGCTCTACGGCCTTGCCACCTATGTCGTGATGAACCTGATCGTCGTCCCGCTTGCGCTGGCCGGCCGCCTTCCCGCCCAGCTCGCGTCTCGGTCGCGACCCAGCTCTTCTGCCACATCGTCCTGGTCGGCATCCCGATCGCCCTGATCGCCGCGCGCCATTTCCGCCGGCGCAGCCCCTTCCTGATCCCTCGCCCGTCATCCCCGACCCTCCGTCGGTCATCCCCGCCCCTCCGTCCGTCATCCCCGCGAATGCGGGGATCCAGCTTCTTCTCGTCAGGCACGCTTGCTAAGCTGGATTCCCGCGTTCGCGGGAATGACGGAGAAAGGGCGAATGACCGCCGGCTATTCAGGCACCCCGCTGGCGAGCAAGCTGTCGCTCAAGGACGGCCTGCGCACCTGGTGGGAGGACATGCCCGACGCGGTCCGCGACGAGATCGAGCGCGAAGGCCTCGCCCTCGACCATCTCGCCGCGCCCGAGGCGCCGATCGAGGCCGCCCATATCTTCGTCACCGCTCGCGCCGACATGGAGGCGCGGCTCGCCCGCCTCCGCCCCTTGCTCGCGCCCGCCGGCTTCATCTGGGTGTCCTGGCCGAAGAAGGCGTCCAAGGTCGCCGACCGACATCACCGAGGACGGGATCCGCGAGGTCGATCCTGCCCGACACCGACCTGGTCGACGTCAAGGTCTGCGCGATCGACGCGACCTGGTCGGGCCTCAAGCTGATGATCCGGAAGGAGTGCCGCTGACGGCCGCGATCCAATGGAGTCATCCCGGCGAAAGCCGGGACCCATGAACACCGTCGCTCGAGAACCTGCGAAAACCTTCGCGTCCACATTCCCAAGCTTCGGTTCATGGGTCCCGGCTTCCGCCGGGATGACTCTCCCGAGCAAGCGGCGCTAGGGGGAGAGCGCCCGCGCCATGTCGGCGAGATAGGCCTTCATCGTCCCGTCATGGCCGAACACCAGGGCCGCGAAGAAGCGGTAGAGCGGGTCGCTTACCTCGCCTCGCTCCTCGATCCGGACCCGGGTCCCGGCCCCTTCCGGCGCCAGCGCGATCGTCCAGGCGCCGCCGAACGGGAGATCGGGATCGGCGATCGTGCTTCGGAAGCGGGTCCCCGGCGCCTCCTCGACGAAATCGAACAGGATCGCCTCGCCGCTCTGCCGCTCGATATAGCGCAGGCCGCCCTCGTGCCGCTCGATCACCTCGATCGCGGTGACGCCGCCGCGCCAGCGCGGCTGGGCGGCGACGTCGCGGACCAGAGCTGCGACCGCCGCCGGCGGCGCCGGCATCACCGCCTCGGCGCGGCGCGACATGCGCCCGCGGCAGCAGCGCGCCGACCCCGTAGACGAGCGCCGCCGCCGCGAACGGCAGCGCCGCGATCCCCAACACCCATTTCCACGCCATCAGCAGCCTCCTTCCCGGTACGCACGCGCCGCCGCCGCGAGCAGCGTCAGCCCGGCCACCGCCTTGCGCCGCTCGTCCGCTCCCATCCCCGCCATGACCGCCGCCAGCCGCTCCGGATCGAGCACCGAATTCTCGGCCAGCGCCGAGCGCCCGGCCGCGGTGAGCCGAACCAGCCGCCGCCGCGCGTCCGCTTCGTCCTCGTCGAGAGTCAGCAGCCTTTGCCCGCCGAGCCGCGTCAGCGCCGCCGACAAGGTCGAGGGCGCCACCCCCAGATGCCGCGCCAGCGCCGCCGGGCTGCTCCCGCCCGGATCGTCGACATGGGCGAGCAGCGCCGAATCGCGCGAGGTCAACCCGCTTGGGGAGGAGGCGCGGGTGCGATGCTCGACATGGCAGGCGAGGTAGATTTGCGGATAGGCGCGAAGCACCGCGATGAGATCCTTGTCCATGCGGGCAATGTGCGGTCGGAAAAACCGTTCGTCAAAACGAACCATTCCTCCCCTGCATTTGCAGGGGAGGGGGACCAGCCGTAGGCTGGTGGAGGGGCTTCTTGGGGCCTCTGGAGAGTTCGTAGGCTGGTGGAGGGGCTTCTTGGGATTTCTTGGGGCTTCTTGGGGCCTCCTACCCGCCCCTCCACCACGCGGCTTCGCCGCATGGCCCCCCTCCCCTGCAAATAGGGAGGAATACTATTGCGAACGCCTCGCATTATCGCTAAATCCGATCACCATGATCGTCTGCGTCTGTAATGCGATTCGCGAGACCGAGGTGCGCGCCGCGGCCCGCGCCGGCGCCTCGTGCCCGACCACGGCCTATCGCAGCCGCGGCTGCAAGCCGCGCTGCGGCCAATGCTTCTCCTTCGCGCGCGAGATCATCGCCGCCGAGCGCGCCACCGTCTGAAACCAGCGACGGTCGCTATTTTCCGCGGTTGGAAATAGGGTTTTCCGCCATCGCGAGATGATTCGCATTTGCGTTTGAGCTGGCCGCCGGTCCGATTGCGACTGCCTAGCAGTTTCACCCGATTTTTCGCGGTTTTCCGCCATTTTTTCAATGCTTTTGAGCGCCCGGCGCGCTATGACTGGGCGCGAAAAGGAGAGCCGCGATGATGGGCGACGTCAAGGGTGATCGAGCTTCTCAACGAGACGCTCAAGAACGAGCTCACCGCGATCAACCAATATTGGCTCCACTATCGAATGCTCGACAATTGGGGAGTGAGGCGGCTCGCCGAACATGAGCGCCACGAATCGATCGACGAGATGAAGCATGCCGATCGCCTCAGCGAGCGAATCCTGTTCCTCGAAGGCCTGCCCAATTTCCAGATGCTCGGGCGCCTGCGGATCGGCGAGACGGTCGAGGAGATCCTCAAGGCCGATCTCGAGCTCGAGCGCGAGGCGATCGAGCAATTGCGCGGCGCGATCGTCCATTGCGAGCAGGTCCGCGATTTCGTCAGCCGCGAATTGTTCGCCTCGATCCTGGCAAGCGAGGAAAGCCATGTCGACTTCCTCGAGACCCAGTTCGAGATGATCGACCGAATGGGCCTGCAAAACTACATCCAGCTGCAGAGCAAGCCCGCCGAGGCCTGAGCGGAGCGAACCGCTCCTGAACCGTCATTCCAGCGCAAGCCGGACTCTCCTTCTCTTTCAGGGCCGGGAGAAGCGGGATTCCATGAATGGGACCCTAAGCTGTATCGACATTCAGGTTCACGTCATTCCCGCGAAAGCGGGAATCCAGCTTCTTCAGCCTAAGAAAAGCTGGACCCCCGCTTCCGCGGGGGTGACGGAAAAGGGAAAACTCACTCTGCACAGACGGCATCGGCTGAATGTCGATTCTGCCTAAGCCCCGTCCGGGGACGGGCGGCCATTCATTTCGCGGGAATGACGTGAACCTGGATCTCGATGCAGCCTAGTGTGGCGATTCGGAAATTCGCCAGATCGGATGGAGGGCTCGGAGCGAATTTCCGAATCTCCACGCCACACTAGCAAACTAATGATTCTAGTGTGCTTTTTGAATTTGAAGTTCGCTCCGAGCGCGATCCGATAATAGGGCGAACTTCAAATTCAGCACACTAGCGGGCGGGCGGGCTTTTGGCCGGGCGGCGCTTGGCGGCGGCGGCGCGGAGCGCGGCGAGGCGGTCGGCGACGGCGGCCTCGCGGCGCAGGGCGTCGATCTCGGCCTCCTTGTCGTCGGGGCGGCCGGCGCCGGCGGCGCCGGCGCTCGCCAGCACCCGGTCGAACGTCTGCTGGGCGCGATCGACCTTGCGCTGGATACGGCGATCCTCGCCGCCGGTCCCGTCCTCGGCGAAGCGGGCGTCCCGCCGCGCGGCCTCGAAGGCGGCGAGCTCTTTTTCCATCTGCTGCTTGCGCGCGGCGAGCTCGGCGACGCAGGAGTCGAGGCGGCCTTTCTGCTCGGCCGCGTCGGCCTGCGCCGAATCGAGCCGGGCGAGCTCAGCCTCGAGGTCGAGCTGGCTCGCCAAAGCCGCTTCGGCGAGGTCGTCGCGGCCCTTGCTCAGCGCGAAGCGCGCTTTCTCGTCGAGATCGGCGAGGCGCTCGCGGATCCTCTCCTGCCGCCTTTTGGCGTGGGCGCCGCGATCGACCGCCGCCTCCTGCTCGACCCGGACCTCGTCGAGCGCTCGATCGACCTGCCGGATCGCCTCGCGCAGCACGCTGCCGCCGCTGGCGCGCTCGAGCGCGTCGACGCCATCCTCGGCGCTCGCCGAGAGCACGCGCCGCACGCGAAGAAAAATAGGTTCCGCCACTGTGTCGATCCCCTGTTCGTTGCTCATGCGCTTGGACCAATTGCGCTTAAATCCGCGTTAAAGCGGCCGGGGGAGAGTGTGGCGGCGCGCCCGGCAAAGGCCTGGAGCGGGCGCGCCCAGCCGAAGGAATCGAGTCAATGCCGCTCAGCCATCGCCCCAAAGGCTATCACAGCGTCACCCCCTATCTGATCGTCGACGACGCCGCGGCGGCGATCGATTTCTATGCGCGCGCGTTCGGCGCGCAGGAGGTGCTTCGGCTCCCCATGGGCGACAGGATCGGCCATGCCGAGGTGAAGATCGGCGACAGCCACATCATGCTCGCCGACGAATTCCCCGACATGGGCCTGCTCGGACCCAAAAAGCGCGGCGGCGCGACCGCGAGCTTCATGGTCTATGTCAGGGACGTCGACTTCGGCCTTCGCGCGGGCGCTCGAGCAGGGCGCCGCCCAGGAGCGCGCCGTCGAGGACCAGTTCTGGGGCGACCGGGCGGGAACGCTGGTCGATCCGTTCGGCCACCGCTGGACGATCGCCACCCAGAAGGAGGAGGTCAGCCCGGAGGAGATCGAGCAGCGAATGGCGGAATGGATGGAACGCCAGGCCGTCGACCAGGCCGCCTGAAGAAAAAGGCCGGCCGGCAGATTTCCGGACCGGCCCTTCGCCTTATCGATGGTCGGCGGTCAGGTGTGGCAGGACTGGCCGTTGACGGTGACGTTGTCGCCGGTGCCGCTGACGCTGTTGCCCTCGCCGGCATAAGGCGGATTGCCGCCCTCGGCGGTGAGCATGGTCGGCGTCGCCTCGCGGCTGCCGCGGCGGATCATCGCCGTATTGTTGTTGTAGAAATCGACGTAGTACAGGCTGTTGTCGCTGCAGCGATAGGTCTTGCTGGCGGTGATCGCCGGCGGCAGCTCGACCGGCGCCGCATTGGCGAGCGCGGCAGCCTGCGCATCGTAGGTGTTGACGGTTTCCGGCTCTTGGTTGCAGGCCGGGAGAGACAGGAGCGCCGCGCTGGCCGCGGCGGCGAGAATTGGATTCTTCTGCATAAGGCCCCCTTCGCGAGCGCGACATATGACGTCAAGCGGGAATTTGTTTCAAGATGTTCCGGCGCGTCGGCCCGCTTTTCGACGAAACGCCGAGGGGGTTCGACAAAAAGCCGCGCGGCGCCTAATTTGCCTCGGTCGACGGGATCGGGAGGAAGAAGCGGCGCATGCAGCGGGTTCGGATCGGCCTCACCGGTCTTGCCTTCGTCTTCCTGGCGGTGCTGCTCGCCGCGATCTTCACCGGGCAGAGCGCCGACGAGGCGCCGATCACCCCCAATTCGGTCGAGCGGCAGCGGACCGGCGCGCCCGCGCCGGCAGGCGCAGCCGAGCGAGCCGCTCGCCGAGCTCGGAGTGGCGCCCGGCAATGCCGAATCGAACGCGGGCCCGCCGGAATCGGCCGCCGCGCCGCAATGAGCCTTCCACTTACTTATCCACAGGCGGAAAAAGCCGGAACGCAGCAAGAACGCGCGCCGTACGGAACAAGAATAGAGGTAGGATTTCTACGAGTGGTGGCACGAAATCCCTAAAAAAGGCATGAAATCCCCTTTCAATGGCATCTGCATCCTGTTATCCACTGCGCGGTAATTAGGGGCATTTCCTATCGAGCCGCGAGGTGAACGTGGGCGCGCGAAGGCGCGTGTCCGCGAACGGGGAAGGCCTGTCTGATTTGGGGACGGACCTGGGTGGACGAGCTCGAGCATTTCTTCACTGGGAGCGCGCTCACATCGGTGGACGCCAAGGGGCGTCTTTCCGTGCCCGCCGGGATTCGCCAGAAGGTCGAGCGCCGCTCCAACGTCCACGCGATCATGCTCGCCAGCCACGAGGTCGAGCCCTGCCTCTCCGGCTTCGACGTCAACTATCTGAAATATCTCCATATCGAGAATGAGCGCCGGCGGCTGGCCGAGGAGGACCGAGCCCCGCTCGCCCATTATTCGCGCGGCCGGCGGCTGTTCGGCGGCGCCGAGGAGGTCCCCTACGATTCGAGCGGCCGAATCATCCTGCCGGCCAAGCTGCGCAAGCGGGTCCGGATCGAGACTCTCGCCCTGTTCGTCGGCATGTCGGCGACGTTCGAGCTTTGGAACCCCCACCTCGCGCTGGAGAGCGAGGATCCCGAAATCCGCCAGATCGCCGCCGAGGCGCTCGAGGAAAAGGGGCTGATGCCATGACCGCGTCGGCCGCCGCCCACATTCCCGTCCTCGTCGAGGAAGTCGTCCATGCGCTCGCCGTCGCCCCCGGCGAGACCCATGTCGACGGCACGTTCGGCGCGGGCGGCTATACGCAGAGCCATGCTCGACAAAGGGGCGGCCCGCGTCTTCGCTTTCGATCGCGATCCCGACGCGATCCGGTATGGCGAAGCGCTGGCCGCGAGCGGGGAGCGCCTGACGCTTGTGCCGGAGCGTTTCTCCCGGATGCGTCAGGCGCTTGCCGGCCGTGGCGTCGATCGGGTGGACGGAGTCACGCTCGACATCGGCGTCTCCTCGATGCAGCTCGACCAGGCGGAGCGCGGCTTCTCCTTCCAGGCCGACGGGCCGCTCGACATGCGGATGGCGCAAGGCCGGGCCGAGCGCCGCCGACTTCGTCAACCAGGCCGACGAGGCCGAGATCGCCGACGTCCTCTTCCATTATGGCGAGGAGCCGAAATCGCGCCGCGTGGCGCGGGCGATCGTCGCGGCGCGGCCGATCGAGCGGACCGGCGAGCTCGCCCAGGTGGTGCGCAAGGCATTGGGCCATCATCCCGGGCATGAAGAAGGATCCGGCGACCCGGACCTTCCAGGCGCTCCGGATCCACGTCAACGAGGAATTGAAGGAGCTCGAGGGCGGGCTGGCGGCGGCCGAGCAGGTGCTCGCGCCCGGCGGCCGCCTCGCCGTCGTCACCTTCCACAGCCTCGAGGACCGGATCGTCAAGCGCTTCCTGAAGGACCGCAGCGGAGCGATGCCGGCGCGGCTCGCGCCACCGTCCCGCCGCCAACGAGGCGGATCGTCCGATGCCGACCTTCGAGGCGGTCGCCAGGCCGGTCCGCCCCGGCGCGGCCGAGCTCGCCGCCAATCCCCGCGCCCGCTCCGCGACGCTCCGCGCCGCGCGCCGCACCGCCGCCCCCGCCTGGGACAATGCAAAAGCAGAAGAAGGAACGCAGCGATGATCGCCAAGGGCTTCAAGCCGGTCATCTGGGTCGCCGCAATCGGCTCCGCCGCTCTGGGCTGCTACATGCTCTCGCTCCGGGTCGCCGCCGAGCGCGCCGATCTCGCCGGCCTCGAGCGCCGGATCGTCGCGACCCAGCAGCAGATCCGGGCGCTCAGACCGAATTGGGCACCCGCGGCCGGGTCCAGCAGCTCCAGCTGTGGAATGACGAGGTGCTGGCGCTGGTGGCGCCGGTCTCGGGCCAGTATCTGGCGGGCGGAGTCAGCCTCGCCCGCTTCGAAACCCGCCAGCCCGTGCTCGCCGACCAGGCCGAGGTGCGGATGGCTTCGGCTGAGGTTCCGGCCGCACTCCGCGCCCGCTGCGGCGGTTGCCGTCCAGCCGCAGCGCGCCGTCGCGGCGGCGCCTGCCCCGGCCGCTCCGCTTCGGCAGCCGGCCATGATCCACCGCGCCAGCCTGACGGTCGCGCCCGCACCGGCTCCGGCCGCCGCCCGCGCCGAGCCGCCGAGTCCCGCCGCTGCCGCCCGCCCGCCGGTCCAGCCCGCCCGGACGCGTACGGCGAGCGCCGAGCCCGCGCCCGCCGAGCCGCGGGCACGCGCCGCCGCCCAGCGCGCCCGCCCGGCGGCCGCCGCGCCGGCCCGTGCCCGTTCGGCGGCCCAGGCCTCTTTGCTCGACGAGCGAACGCTCCGCGACCTCGGCTCGGCCGCGCGCGCCGAGCGCGGCGGCGGAACCCGCAACTGATGGCGACGCTCGCCGCGCCAGCACGAAGAGCGAGCCCGCCCGCCGAACCGGCGCACGGGCTCGCCCTGACCTATCATCGGCTGATGCTGGTGATGCTGCTGTTCGTCGGCGTGACCGCGATCATCGTGCTCCGGCTCGGCTATCTCCAGCTGTTCAGCGACCGATCCGCCGCGGCCGAGCTCGGCAATCCGCTGCTGCCGCCGCGCGGCGACATCGTCGACCGCAACGGCGTGCCGCTGGCGCGGACGATCGACGCCTGGACGATCGGCGTCCAGCCGCGCGCGATCATCGGCGACCGGCGCGAGCTCGCCCAGCGGCTCCACGTCCTGATGCCCGAGCGCAGCGTCGCCCAGTATCGGCGGTTGCTCGGCGCCGATGTCGGCTTCACCTATATCGCCCGCCGCGCCGTCCCCGAGATGGTGGCGGCGGTCAACGCGCTCGGCGAGCCGGGGCTCGTCTTCAGCCGCGAGCCCGAGCGGCTCTATCCGCAGACCGCGATGGCCGGGCACGTGCTCGGCTGGACCGACCGCGAGGGGCATGGCGTCGCCGGCATGGAGCGGGTGCTCGAGGACCGGCTGATCGATCCGGCGCAGCGCGGCGAGCCGGTCGCGCTGTCGATCGACAGCCGGGTCCAGGCGATGATGGAAGCCGAGCTCGCCACCGCGGTCACCGCGATGCAGGCCGAGGGCGGCACCGGCATCGTCCTCGACGTGCGCACCGGCGAGGTCGTCGCCATGGCCTCGGCGCCGACCTTCAATCCCAACGCCGCCAGCCGCTCCGACGACAATGCGCTCTACAACCGGGCGACGATGGGCGTCTACGAGCTCGGCTCGACCTTCAAGCCGATCACCATCGCCGCGGCGATGGAGGCGGGCGTGGTCACCTCGCTTCACCAGAGATGGGACGCCTCCTCGCCGGTCGCGGTCGGCCGCTTCCGGATCAGCGACGATCATCCGCTCGGCCGCTGCATCAGCGTCGCCGAGCTGATGGTCCATTCATCCAACATCGCCACCGCCCGCGTCGCCGACCAGATGGGGCCCGAGCGGATGCAGGCGGCGTTCCGGGCGCTGGGCTTCGACGAGCCGGCCCATATCGAGCTCAACGAGCGCACCCGGCCCCTGCTGGCCGCGCGACTGGGGCCGGGCGACGGTGCTGACCTCGGGCTTCGGCCACGGCGTCGCGATCACTCCGCTCCACCTCGCCAGCGCCTATGCGGCCCTGGTCAATGGCGGCATCTGGCGGCCGGCGACCCTGATGCGGGTCGAGCCCGGCCGGGCGGCGCGCGGGCCGGCGGGTCTATTCGGCGCAGACCAGCCAGCGGATGCGGCAATTGCTCCGGCTCGTCGTCACCCACGGCACCGGCCGGCGCGCCGAAGCGCCCGGCTTCCGCGTCGGCGGCAAGACCGGCACGGCCGAGAAAGCCGGCGCGGGCGGCTATTCGAACCGAATCGAACGTTTCCACCTTCGCGGCGGCTTTCCCGATGGACGATCCGCGCTATGTGGTGCTGGTCATGGTCGACGCCCCCCGCCCGACCGAAGCGAACAGCTTCGTCACCACCGCCGCCTATACGGCCGCTCCGATCGTCTCGCGAGTCATCGCGCGCACCGGACCGCTGCTCGGCATCATCCCCGACGACAGCCGCGACATCGACACGTCCGATCTGATGCCACCGGCCGATCCGCCGGGGCACTGATGAACCTGGGCGCGCTGACCGGCAGCGGCGAAACGGCGCCCGTCACCGGCTTCGCCATCGACCACCGCAAGGTGGCGCCCGGCACCGTGTTCGGCGCGTTCAGGGGCGCACGGTTCAACGGCGAGGATTTCATCGCCGAGGCGGTGTCGTCGGGCGCGGTGGCGGTGGTGTCGCGGCCCGAGGCGCGGGTCGAGGGCGCCGTCCATATCGCCGCCGAGGAGCCGCGCCGCGCCTTCGCCCGGCTCGCCGCCAACTTCTTCCAGCCCTTTCCCGAGACCCTGGTCGCGGTCACCGGGACCAACGGCAAGACCTCGAACGTCGAGCTGGTTCGCCAGCTCTGGCGGATGGCGGGCCACCCGTCGGCGAGCATCGGCACGCTCGGCGTCACCACCTCGGACGACCAGGTGACGACCGGGCTCACCACGCCCGACATCGTCACCTTCCTCTCCAACATGGCCGGCCTCGAGCGGATGGGGATCAGCCATGCCGCGTTCGAGGCGTCGAGCCACGGTCTCGCCGCAATACCGGACCGAGGGGCTGCCGGTGCGCGGCCGCCGCCTTCACCAATTTCAGCCGCGACCATCTCGACTATCATGGCACGATGGAGGCCTATTTCGAGGCCAAGATGCGGCTGTTCGAAGATGTGCTCGAGCCCGGCGCGCGCCGCGGTGGTCTGGGCCGACGACGCCAAATCGGACGAGGTGATCGCGCGCTGCCGAGCGACGCGGGCTCGAGGTGCTGACCGTCGGCGCGCAAGGGCGAGACGCTCGAAATTGCTGAAGCGCGAGACGACCCAGCTCGGGCAGAAGCTGACCATCGAGGCCGAGGGCAGGGTGCATGTCGTCGACCTCGCTCTGATCGGCGCCTATCAGGCCGCCAACGTGCTGACCGCCGCCGGGCTGGTGATCGCGACCGGCGGCGAGGTCGCAGGCAGACGCTCGCCAACCTCGCCCGCGTCCATCCGGTGCGCGGGCGGCTCGAGCGGGCGGTGATCACGCGCGACGGGGGCGCCGGTCTATGTCGATTATGCGCATACGCCCGATGCGATCGAATCGGCGATCGAGGCGCTTCGGCCGCATGCCAGCGACCGGCTGATCATCGTCCTCGGCGCCGGCGGCGACCGCGACCGGGGCAAGCGCGCCGAAATGGGCGCGGTCGCGGCGCGGCTGGCGGACAAGGTGATCGTCACCGACGACAATCCGCGGAGCGAGGATCCGGCGGCGATCCGGCGCGACATCTTGGCCGGCGCCGCCGGCGCCGAGGAGGTGGCCGGGCGGCGCGAGGCGATCCGCGCCGCGATCGACGAGGCCGGCGCCGGCGACATCGTCCTCCTCGCCGGCAAGGGCCACGAGCAGGGCCAGATATTCGGCGCCGGCAAGGACGTGCGGGTGCTGCCGTTCGACGACGTCACCGTGGCGCGGGAGGAGGCGGCATGAGCCCGCTGTGGACCGCACAGGAGATCGCGGATGTTGTCGAAGGTGTCGCGCAACGCGAGTTCGCGGCGACCGGGGTCACCTTCGATTCGCGCGAAGTCGGGCCGGGGGATCTGTTCATCGCGCTGAAGGGCGAGGCGACCGACGGGCATCGGTTCGTCGAGCAGGCGTTCGAGCGCGGGCGCGGCGGCGCGCTGGTGAGCGCGGAGGTCGACGGGCCTCGCATGTTCGGTCGCCGATACGTGTCGGGCGCTGAACGATCTCGGCCGGGCGTCGCGCGGCGCGCGGCGCGGGCGAAGGTGATCGGAGTCACCGGCTCGGTCGGCAAGACCGGCACCAAGGAGGCGCTTGTTCGCGGCGCTGGAGCGCTCGGCGCCGGGCGAGCGCGCACCGCTCGGTGAAGAGCTACAACAACCATACCGGCGTTCCGCTGAGCCTGGCCCGGATGCCGCGCGAGGCGCGCTTCGGCGTGTTCGAGATGGGGATGAACCATGCAGGCGAGCTGGCCGCGCTGACCCGGCTGGTTCGGCCGCACGTCGCCATCGTCACCGCCATCGCGCCGGCGCATCGCGAATATTTCGCCAGCGACGCCGACGATCGCCGACGCCAAGGGGGAGATCTTCGAAGGGCTGGAGCCCGGCGGCACCGCGATCATCCCGTATGACAGCCCGCACCGGACGCGGCTGATCGGCGGCGGCGCGGCCCCATGCCGGGCGGATCCTGACCTTCGGCCTCGGCGAGGCGCGCCGACGTGCGCGCCACCTATGTCGTGCGCGGCCCGCGCGGCGGATCGATGGTCACCGCGCAGCTGCCCGGCGGGCAGCTGAGCTTCACGATCAGCCAGCCCGGCGCGCATTGGGTGACCAACGCGCTGGCGGTGCTGGCGGCGGTCGAGGCGGTGGGCGGCGACCTCGCGCTGGCCGGCCTCGCGCTCGCCGAGCTCGGCGGACTCAAGGGCCGGGGCGAGCGGCACCGGGTCGCGGTCGGCGGCGGCGAGGCGCTGCTGATCGACGAGAGCTACAACGCCAATCCCGCCTCGATGGCGGCGACCCTGAAGGTGCTCGGCGAGGAGCAGGTGCCGGGCGCCGGATCGCGGTGCTCGGCGCGATGCGCGAGCTCGGCGCCGACAGCGCCGACTTCCACGCCGCGCTCGCCGACCCGCTCGAGGACGGCGCAAGTCGACTTGCCATCCTGGTCGGCGAGGAGATGGGCAGCGCTCGCGAAAGCGCTTGGCGGGCAAGTCAAAATGGCGCATGTGCCCGACGCGGCGGCGGCCATTCCCATCGCCCGCGAGGCGATCGGGCCGGGCGACGCGATGCTCGTCAAGGGATCGAACTCCATCGGACTTGCCGCCCTCGTCGAGGCGCTGGCGGGCGGGAAAGACTGATGTTTCTCTGGATCGCGGAACAGCTTGGCTATCCGGGGGTGCTCAACCTCTTCCGCTACATCACGCTTCCGCGCCGGCGCGCGCGACCGCGACCGCGCTCGTTCCTCGGCCTGTTGATCGGGCCCAAGTTCATCGGCTGGCTGCGCGTCCGCCAGGGCAAGGGCCAGCCGATCCGCGACGACGGGCCGCTGTCCCACCTCGCCAAGCGCGGCACGCCGACCATGGGCGGGCTGATGATCCTGACCTCGCTGACGGTGGCGATGCTGCTCTGGATGGACTTCTCCAACCGCTATTTGTGGGCGTGCCTGCTGATCACCGTCGGCTTCGGCGCGATCGGCTTCCTCGACGATTACGACAAGGTGAAGAAGCGCCACCACAAGGGCGTCTCCGGGCGGGTGCGGCTGCTCGCCGAATTCGTCGTCGCCGGCGCTCGGCTGCTGGCTCATCACTCTGCGGCGGCGGCGACCGAGCTCTACATCCCCTTCTACAACGGGCCGGTGGTCGATCTCGGCCCGTTCTACATATTGTTCGCCGCCTTCGTCGTGGTCGCGTTCGGCAATGCGGTGAACCTGACCGACGGGCTCGACGGGCTGGCGACGATGCCGGTGATCATCGCCAGCCTCGCCTTCATCCTCATCTCCTATCTGGTCGGCAACGCCATCTTCGCCGCCTATCTCGGCATCCCGCACGTGCTCGGCGCCGGCGACCTCACCGTGCTGTGCTCGGCGATCGTCGGCGCCGGGCTCGCCTTCCTCTGGTTCAACGCGCCGCCGGCGGCGGTCTTCATGGGCGATACCGGCAGCCTCGCGCTCGGCGGCGCGCTGGGCGCGATCGCGGTCGCGACCCGGCACGAGATCGTGCTCGGCATCATCGGCGGCCTGTTCGTGGTCGAGGCGATGAGCGTCATCATCCAGGTCTTCGTCTACAAGCGCACCGGCAAGCGCGTCTTCCGGATGGCGCCGATCCACCACCATTTCGAGCAGCTCGGCTGGTCCGAGCCGACCGTCGTGATCCGCTTCTGGATCATCGCCTTCGTGCTGGCGCTGGCCGGCCTGTCGACGTTGAAGCTGAGATGATCACCAGCCCCGCCTTCGCCGGCAAAGCGCTACGCGGTGCTCGGCCTCGCCCGGTCGGGGCTGGCGACGGTCGAGGCGCTGGTCGCGAGCGGCGCCGAGGTGACGGCCTGGGACAAGAGCGAGGAGGCGCGCGGCGACGATGTCGCGCCGGCCAGAGCGGCGGCAGGGCCGCTGCGACGCTCGGCCGATCCGCTGGCGATCGACCTCGCCGGCTTTGACGGCGTCGTCGTCTCGCCCGGCGTGCCGCTCAACCGCCACCCGATCGCCGCCAAGGCGCGCGAGGCCGGCGTGCCGCTGATCGGCGACATCGAATTGTTCGCCCTGGCGCGCGCGACGCTGCCGCCGCACAAGGTGGTCGGCATCACCGGCACCAACGGCAAGTCGACGACGACCGCGCTGGTCCACCACATCCTCGAAGACCGCCGGCGTGCCGGCGCGCGATGGGCGGCAATATCGGCCTGCCGATCCTCGGCCAGGAGCCGCTGCCCGAGGGCGGCGTCTATGTGCTCGAGCTGTCGAGCTACCAGATCGACCTGACCCACAGCCTCGATTGCGACGTCGCGGTGCTGCTCAACGTCACGCCCGACCATCTCGACCGCTATGACGGCTTCGAGGCCTATGCGGCGTCGAAGGCGCGGCTGTTCGCGATGCAGTCGGCCGGCCACGACGCGGTGATCGCGATCGAGGACGACCACAGCAGGGCGATCGCCGAGCGGATCCGGAGCCGGCGCTATCTGGTCTCGTCGGCCGGACGTGAAGGACCAGTCGCGCTGGCCGGCGCTGCAGGGGCCGCACAACGCGCAGAACGCGCGCGGCGGCGATCGCGGTCGCGCGCGCGCTCGGCGTCGCCGACGAGGTCGATCGCACGCGGCGCTCGAAACCTATCCGCGGCCTGCCGCACCGGATGGAGCGGGTCGCCGAGCAGGACGGCGTCCTCTTCGTCAACGACAGCAAGGCGACCAATCCCGAATTCGACCGCGCCGGCGCTCGCCGCCTTCCCGGCGATCCACTGGATTGTCGGCGGGCTCGCCAAGACCGACGATCTCGGGCGCCTGCGCGGACCAGCTCGGCCATGTCCGCGCCGCCTACACGATCGGCGAGGCCGGGCCGATGTTCGCCGAGCTGCTCGAGGGCACAGGTGCCGGTCCGCGAATGCGAGCTGCTGGTCGACGGCGGTCGGCGACGCGGCCGAGGCGGCCGCGCCGGGCGAGGTCGTGCTGCTGTCGCCGGCCTGCGCCTCGTTCGACCAGTTCCGCGACTACGAGGCGCGCGGCGACGCCTTCCGCGCCGCGGTGGAGGCGCTGGCATGAGCGCGCGTCCAGCCCGTCCGCAAGGCAGAAGGCGTCGCTGGCTCGGCCGGTCGCGGACCGGAGCGCGGTCGGCGCGCTGGTTCTGGGAGATCGACAAGGTCCTGCTGGTCCTGGTCGCGGTGCTGATCGCGATCGGCCTGATCGCGGTCGCCGCCGCCTCGCCGGCCGCGGCGCAGCGTTATTCGGGCGGCGGCGATCAGCGTCGCCGCCGCTTTATTATTTCTACCGCCAGCTGGTCTGGATCGCGCTCGCCGTGCCGGTGATGATCGCGCGTCTCGATGCTCGCCAAGACGACGGCGCGGCGGCTGTCGATCCTCGGCGCGGCGGTCTTCACTGGTGCTGCTGTTCCTGGTGCCGATCTTCGGCGTCGAGGTGAACGGCGCGCGGCGCTGGCTCGACGTCGGCGTCACCCAGTTCCAGCCGTCCGAATTCCTCAAGCCGCTGTTCATCGTCACCATCGCCTGGCTGCTGTCGCTGAAGGAGAAGGACCAGTCGCTGCCGGTGGTGCCGCTCACCGGCGGTGCTGACCGGCGTGGTCGCGGCTGCTGCTGATGCGCAGCCCAATTTCGGCGAGACGATCATCTTCGTCGCCGCCTGGGTGCTGCTGATCGCCCTGTCGGGCGCGTCGATGCGGATCCTCTACGCGCTCGGCGCGGCCGGCGTCGCGGCGCGTCGTGCTCGCCTATCTCTTCTACGACGTGGCGACCGCAGCGCATCGACGGCTTCCTGTTCGCCGAAGGGCGACACAGTATCAGGTCGAATCGGCGCTGCGCACGCTGACCGCCGGCGGCCTGTTCGGCGCCGGGCCGGGCGCCGGGATCCGCAAATTCTCGCTGCCCGAGCCGCACACCGACTACATCTTCTCGGTGATCGGCGAGGAATTCGGCATCATCGCCTGCCTCGCCATCGCCATCCTCTACATGACGATCGTCGTCGCGCGTGCTGGTCCGGCTGCTCGACGAGGAGGACAAGTTCCTCGTGCTCGCCGCGGCCGGCCTGGTCGCCCAGTTCGGGCTGCAGGCGCTGATCAACATGGCGGTCAACGTCCATATCGCGCCGTCCAAGGGCATGACCCTGCCGTTCATCTCCTATGGCGGCTCGTCGATGATCGCGCTGTCGCATCGGGCTTCGGCCTGCTGCTCGCCTTCACCCGCCGCAACCCGCATCTCCACAGCTCGCCCTATGTCGTGAAGAGGCGGGTTCAAATGAGCCTGATCTCGCGCCACTACGTGCTCGCCGCGGGCGGCACCGGCGGGCATATGATCCCGGCCCATGCGCTGGCCGAGGAGCTGCTGGCGCGCGGCCATCGGGTCGCGCTGATCACCGACGAGCGCGGCGCGCGCATCCCCGGCCTGTTCGACAACGTCGCAGGTCCATGTCCTGCCCGCCGGGCGGCTGCAGCGGCGGGCCGATCGGCTGGTTGCGGGCGGCGCGAGCGATCCTCACCGGCCGGGCGATGGCGCTCGCGGCTCTACGAGACCTTCCTGCCCTCGGCGGTGATCGGCTTCGGCGGCTATCCGGCGCTGCCCGCCCTGCTGGCGGCGCGGCGCGACCGGATCCCGACCCTGATCCACGAGCAGAATGCGGTGCTCGGCCGGGTCAACCGGCTGATGGCCGGCAAGGTCGACGCGATCGCCACCGCCTATCGACGAGGTCGAGCGGCTGCCGGCCAAGCGGCGCGGCAAGGTCCATCTGGTCGGCAATCCGGTGCGCGACGAGGTGCTGGCGCTGCGCGACCAGCCCTTCCCGCCGCTGACCGAGGACGGCATCTTCCGCGTGCTCGTCACCGGCGGCAGCCAGGGCGCGTCGATCCTCTCCGAGGTCGTGCCCGAGGGGCTGGCGCTGCTGCCCGAGCATTTCCGGCGCCGGCTGCAGGTGACCCAGCAATGCCGGGCCGAGGATATCGAGCAGGTGCGCGCGCGCTATGCCGCGCTCGGCATCCCGGCCGATCTCGCCACCTATCTGCCCGACCTGCCCGAGCGGCTCGCCTGGGCGCATCTCGTCATCGCCCGCGCCGGCGCCTCGACCATCGCCGAGCTGACCGCGGCCGGCCGGCCGGCGATCCTGGTGCCGCTGCCGAGCGCGACCGACGACCACCAGACCGTCAACGCGCGCGAGATGGCCAAGGCCGGCGGCGCGCGGATGATCGCGCAGGCGCAGTTCACGCCGGTCGAGCTCGCCAAGCAGATGCAGAAGCTCGGCCTCGAGCCCGACGCGCTGGCCAAGGCGGCGGAGCGCGCGCAGGAGCGGTCGGCCGGCCCGACGCGGCGCGCGACCTCGCCGACCTGGTCGAGCGGACCGGCGCGCGATCCGGGCGCCGATCCGCTGTTCGTGCGCGACCATGTGCTGCGGCCGATGCCGGGCGGGGTGCCGGCATGAAGGGCGTCGGCACCGACATCGGCACGATCCATTTCGTCGGCATCGGCGGCATCGGCATGTCGGGCATCGCCGAGGTGATGCACATCCTCGGCTACAAGGTGCAGGGCTCGGACGTCGCCGAGGGCTATGTCGTCGAGGGGCTGCGCGAGCGCGGCATCCCGGTCGCGATCGGCCACAGCGCCGACAATCTCGGCGACGCCGCGGTGGTGGTGATCTCGACCGCGATCAAGAAGCGACAATCCCGAGGTCGAGGCCGCCTATGAGCGGCGCATCCCGGTGGTGCGGCGCGCCGAGATGCTGGCCGAGCTGATGCGGCTCAAGCTCGACCGTCGCGGTCGCGGGCACGCACGGCAAGACGACGACCACCTCGATGATCGCGGCGCTGCTCGACGCCGGCGGGATCGATCCGACCGTGATCAACGGCGGCATCATCAACGCCTACGGCTCGAACGCGCGGCTCGGCAGCTCGCGACTGGATGGTGGTCGAGGCCGACGAGAGCGACGGCAGCTTCCTGCGGCTCGACGGCACGATCGCGGTGGTCACCAACATCGATCCCGAGCATCTCGATCATTATGGCGGCTTCGACGCGGTCAAGGACGCGTTCGTCGAGTTCGTCGAGAACGTGCCCTTCTACGGCGCCGCTCTGCTCTGCGTCGACCATCCCGAGGTGCAGGCGATCATCCCGCGCGCTGCGCGACCGGCGCGTCGTCACCTACGGCTTCGCCGCCCAGGCCGACGTGCGCGGCGAGAATGTCGCGCCGGTGCCCGGGCGGCAACCGCTTCGACGTGTCGCTCCGCGACCGCGCACGGCGAGGTGCGCACGATCGCGGGCATCGAGCTGCCGATGCCGGGCCGGCACAATGTCCAGAACGCGCTGGCCGCGATCGGCGTCGCGGCCGAGCTGGGCATCGCCGACGAGGTGATCGCGCACGGCTTCGCCACGCTTCGGCGGCGTCAAGCGGCGCTTCACCAAGGTCGGCGAGGTCGACGGCGTCACGATCATCGACGATTACGGCCATCATCCGGTCGAGATCGCGCGCGGTGCTCGTCGGCGGCGCGCGAGGGCGCGACGGGGCGGGTGATCGCGGTCGTCCAGCCGCACCGCTACACGCGGCTCCGCGATCTGATGGACGAGTTCCAGGGCGCGTTCAACGACGCCGACATCGTGCTGGTCGCGCCGGTCTATGCGGCGGGCGAGGCGCCGATCGAAGGCGTCGACGCACGAGGCGCTGGTCGAGGGGCTGAAGCAGCGCGGCCATCGTCGGCGCGCACGCGTCGCCGGACGCCGACGACGCTCGGCCGCGCAGCTCGCCGAGCTCGCCGCGCCGGGCGACATGGTCATCTGCCTCGGCGCCGGCGACATCACCAAATGGGCGGCGGGCTTCGCCGACGGCATCGCAAGGCGAGGCGCGGCCGGCATGAGCGGCGTCGTCGACCCTCGCCACGGTGCGCGGGCAGGCTGACCGCCGACGCGCCGCTGGCGCCGCTCGTCTGGTTCAAGTCGGGCGGCCCGGCCGAATGGCTGTTCGAGCCGAAGGACGTCGACGATCTCGCCGGCTTCCTCGCGCGAGCTCGATCCCGACGGTGCCGGTGATGGCGCTCGGCCTCGGCTCCAACCTGATCGTGCGCGACGGCGGCGTGCCGGGCGTGGTGGTGCGGCTGCGGCAAGGCCTTCGCCAAGGTCGAGCGGTCGATGCCGGCGACGCTGCGCTGCGGCGGCGGGGCGAGCGGCATCCTCGTTTCGTCGCACCGCGCGCGACGCGGGGATCGCCGGCCTCGAATTCCTGCGCGGCATCCCGGGCACGGTCGGCGGCTTCGTGCGGATGAACGGCGGCGCCTATGGCCGCGAGGTCGACGGACATCCTGGTCGAGTGCGACGGTCGTGCTGCGCGACGGGCGAGCGTCGAGACGCTGGCCTGCGCGCGAGCTCGGCTACACCTATCGCCACAGCGAACTGCCCGAGGGCGCGGTCGTCGTCGAGCGCGCTGTTCCGAGGGCATGCCCGGCGATCCCGCGGCGATCCAGGCCGAGATGGACCGGATCGCCGCCGAGCGCGAGGCGTCGCAGCCGCTGCGCAGCCGCACCGGCGGCTCGACCTTCAAGAACCCGCCCGGGCACCAAGGCCTGGCAGCTGATCGACGCGGCCGGCTGCCGCGGCCTGCGCGATCGGCGACGCGCAGGTCTCGGAGAAGCATTGCAACTTCCTGCTCAACCTCGGCGGCGCCGAGCTCGGCCGAGATCGAGGCGCTGGGCGAGGAGGTCCGCCGGCGGGTGAAGGCGACAGTCGGGCGTCGACGCTCGAATGGGAAATCCAGCGGGTGGGGGTGGCGGCGTGAGCGCAAGCTCCACGTCGCGGTGCTGATGGGCGGCTGGTCGGCCGAGCGCGAGGTCTCGCTGATCACCGGCGACGGCGTCGCCGACGCGCTCGAGAGCCGCGGCCACCGGGTCACCCGGATCGACATGGACCGCGACGTCGCCGCAGCGGCTCGCCGAGGCCGCGCCCGACGTCGTGTTCAACGCGCTCCACGGCACGCCCGGCGAGGACGGCACGGTGCAGGGCATGATGGACCTGATGGGCCTGCAGATACACCCATAGCGGCCTCGAGACCTCGGTGATCGCGATCGACAAGGAGCTGACCAAGATGGTGCTCGTGCCGCACGGCATCCGCATGCCGGCGGGCAGGATCGTCGAGAGCGAGAGCCTCTACGAGGGCGATCCGCTGCCGCGGCCCTATGTGCTGAAGCCGGTCAACGAAGGCTCGTCGGTCGGCGTCGCGATCGTCACGCGACGGCGGCAATTACGGCGATCCGATCGCGCGCGACGCCGAGGGGCCGTGGCAGGAGTTCGAGCGGCTGCTCGCCGAGCCCTTCATCCGGGGCGCGAGCTGACCGTCGCGGTGCTCGGCGACGAGGCGCTGGCGGTGACCGAGCTGCGGCCCAAATCGGGCTTCTACGATTATGACGCCAAATATACCGACGGGATGACCGAGCATGTCTGCCCGGCCGACATCCCCGACGAGATCGCGACGCGGCGCTGCGCGATGGCGCTGGACGCGCACCGCCTGCTCGGCTGCAAGGGCGCGTCGCGCTCCGACTTCCGCTGGGACGACGAGCAGGGCGAGGCCGGGCTCTATCTGCTCGAGGTCAACACCCAGCCGGGCATGACGCCGCTCAGCCTGGTGCCCGAGCAGGCGCGGCACGCGGGGCATCGACTATGCCGAGCTGGTCGAGCGGATCGTGGAGGCGGCGTTATGAGCGGCGCGGATCGCCCGCGGCGGGCCGGCGCGCGGCCGCGCCGCAGGCGCGCGGCCGGCAGCCGCGCGGCACCGGCACGCGCAAGCCGAAGAAGCAGGGCGCTGCTCGAATCGCTCGGCTTCGCGCCCGGCTGCGGCGCGGCGGATCGGCAACTGGACTGCTGGCCGGCGATGACCGTGGCGGTGGTCGTCGCCGCGGTGCTCGCCTTCCGCCTGCCGCAGCTCGCCGGCATCGCGATCGGCGAGGGCGTCGGCGGCGCCGGCTTCACCCTGCGCCGGGTCGAGATCACGCGGCAATCGACCGGGTCTCGACGCTCGACGATCTACAACGTCGCCTTCGACCAGGATTCGATGGCGATGCCGCTGGTCGACCTCGACGCGCACCCGCGCGCGGCTGCTCGCAGTTCGGCTGGATCCGCGAGGCGCGGGTCTCGCGCCGGCTGCCCGACACGCTGGTCGTCGACATCGTCGAGCGCGCAGCCGGCGGCGATCTGGCAGAATCAGCGAGCAGCTGAGCCTGATCGACGCCGACGGCGTCGTGCTCGAGCCGGTGCGGGTCGAGGCGATGCCCGATCTGCCGCTGGCTGATCGGCCCCGGCGCCAACCGCCAGGTCGCCGCGCTCGACCGCGCTGCTCGACGCCGCGCCGCGGCTGCAGCCGCATGATCGCCGGCGCGACCTGGGTCGGCGAGCGCCGCTGGGACCTGCGCTTCCAGACGCGGCGAGACGCTGGCGCTGCCCGAGGGCGAGGAGGCGGCGCGCCGCGCGCTCGTCGCGCTTCGCGCGGATGGACCAGCGCGAGCCAGCTGCTCGGCCGCGGCTTCGTCCGCTTCGACATGCGCGATCCGCCGGCGCGCTTATGTCCGCGTCTCGCGCGAGCCCGGCGCGCGCGTGCCCGACGCTGGCGCCGCCCGATCCGGGGCCGGTCGCCGCACGACCTGGCCGAGACGATCTGATGGTGCGCCGCCCGCCGCAGCCCCCGGCCCGCAACCTGGTCGCCGCGCTCGACGTCGGCTCGTCGAAGGTCTGCGCGCTGATCGCCGAGCCGGGCGAGGACGGGCGAGCTGCAAGATCCTCGGCACCGGCCAGCGCGAGAGCCGCGGCGTCAAGCGCGGCTTCATCGCCGACATGGAGAAGAGCGAGATCGCGATCCGCGAGGCGGTCGAGCAGGCCGAGCGGATCGCCGGCACCAATATCGACCAGGTGTTCGTCGGCTTCTCGGCCGGCGGGCTGGTCAGCAACGTCGCCAGCGTCGAGGTCGCGATCGGCGGCCGCCGCATCACCGACGACGATATCGACGCCCTGCTCGACGCGGGCCGGGAGTCGATCGATCCGGAGGGCCGGATGATCCTCCACGCCATGCCGGCGCTTCTACACGATCGACGGCGTCGACGGCGTCAAGCAGCCGCGCGGCCTCCATGCCGACAAGCTCGGCGTCGACATCCATGTCATCGCCGCCGATCCGTCGCCGGTGCAAGAATCTCGACCTGTGCGTCCGCTCCGCCCATCTCGGCGTTGAAGCGATCGTCGCCTCGCCGGTCGCGGCGGGCAAGGCCTGTCTGAGCGAGGAGGAGCGCGAGCTGGGCGTCGCGCTGGTCGAGCTCGGCGGCGGCGTCACCAACGTCTCGGTGTTCGCCGGCGGCATGCTGGTCGGCCTCAAGTCGCTGCCGATCGGCGGCGGCGACATCACCGACGACATCGCCGCCGCCTTCGGCACGCGCCGCGCCGAGGCCGAGCGGATCAAATGCTTCTACGGCTCGGCGATGACCAGCCCGCGCGACAATCACGACATGATCGAGCTGGCGCCGATCGCCGGCGGCCAGGAAGGCGATCGAGGCGCGCGCGGATCACCCGCGCGCAGCTGGTCGCGGTGATCCGCCAGCGGCTCGAGCATCTGACCGCGCAGATCGAGGAGGCGCTGAAGGAACTGGGCTTCGCCGGCCCGTTCGGCCGGCAGGTCGTGCTGACCGGCGGCGGCGCCGAACTGAAGGGCATCGCCGATTATGCGCAGGGCGTGCTCGGCCGCGCGGTGCGGATCGGCCGGCCCGACGATGCCGGGCCTGCCCGAGGCGCATAGCGGCCCCGCTTTCTCGACGCTGGCCGGCCTCGCCCTGTTCGCCGCGTCGGACGAGCTCGACCTGCGCGTCGGTTTCGCGGCCCGAGGACAGCGGCGACAAGGCCGTCGCGGCAACTGGTTGCAGCGCCTGATTGCGGCATTTCGGACTCAGTATTGAGGAAATCTGGGGAAAACATGACAAGAACGTTAATTTTTTCTCGCACCGCAGAATCGCATCGTGCAAAAGCATTTAGCGCATGGTGCGCCGCACGTCGCGAGGCCATAGGGGAGACAGCGCATGAGCATCGATTTCATCCGTCCGGAAGTGGAGGAGCTCCGCCCGCGGATCAGCGTGATCGGCGTCGGCGGCGCGGGCGGCAACGCCATCGCCAACATGATCCACGCCGACGTGCAGGGCGTCGATTTCATCGTCGCCAACACCGACGCGCAGGCGCTCAACCACAGCCTCGCCGACCGCAAGATCCAGCTCGGCCTCAAGATCACCCAGGGCCTCGGCGCCGGCTCGCGGCCCGAGATCGGCAAGGCCGCCGCCGAAGAGGCGATCGACCGAGATCGAGCAGGCGCTCGACGGCGCCCATATGTGCTTCATCGCCGCCGGCATGGGCGGCGGCACCGGCACCGGCGCCGCGCCGGTCATCGCCAAGGCGGCGCGCGACCGGGGCATCCTGACCGTCGGCGTCGTCACCAAGCCGTTCAGCTTCGAAGGCGCTCGCCGCGGCCGCGTCGGCCGAGGCCGGCATCGACGAGCTGCAGCAGCATGTCGACACGCTGATCGTCATCCCGAACCAGAATCTGTTCCGCATCGCCAATCCGAACACGACCTTCAAGGAAGCGTTCAGATGGCCGACGAGGTGCTGCAGCAGGGCGTGCGCGGCATCACCGACCTGATGGTCATGCCCGGCCTGATCAACCTCGACTTCGCCGACGTCCGCTCGGTGATGAGCGAGATGGGCAAGGCGATGATGGGCACCGGCGAGGCCGAGCGGCGACAATCGCGCGATCGAGGCGGCCGAGCAGGCGATCGCCAATCCGCTGCTCGACGGCGTCTCGATGAAGGGCGCCAAGGGCGTGATCATCTCGATCACCGGCGGCGAGGACATGCGGCTGATGGAGGTCGACGAGGCCGCCAACCATATCCGCGAGCTGGTCGATCCCGACGCCAACATCATCTGGGGCTCGGCGTTCAACAACGATCTCGACGGCAAGATCCGCGTCTCGGTGGTCGCGACCGGCATCGGCGCCGAGGAGATCGTGCCGATGCCGCAGCCGGCCAAGGTCTTCGCCTTCCCGGCCGCGCGCGCCACGCCGAGCACGCCGCGCACCGAGACGTCGCGCGCCGAGCCGGCGCCGCTCACCCTGACCCCGCCCGAGGAGATCGACGACCGACGGCCGAGACCGATCGACGACGGAGACGGAAGCCGACGGACGAGACCGAGATGACGCTCGACGAGACGATGGCCGAGACCGACGACGGCGAGGACGACGAGCTGCTGCTCGACAGCGCCGAGATGGCCGACGGAGGACGCCGACCGAGCGAGACCGCCGAGCTGCCGCCGACCGGCACGCGCAGCTGGCTGACCCGCGACGAGACGCCGGCCGAGCCCGAGGCCGAAGCCGGCGCGCGAAGGCGGCACCCTGTTCGAGCGCATGTCGAGCATCGCCCGCGGCGCGCGCCAAGGCGCAGGTCGGCGAGGAGAACGGAAGAGGAAACGCCGCGGATGCGCGCCGGCACCCGCGACCCGCTCGACATCCCGCGCTTCCTCAACCGGCAGAACAACCAATAAGTCCGGAGGCCGCTTAGGAATGAGGCGCCGATCCGCGCCGCTGATCGATCGCCGGACGTTCGTGACGCTTGTTGCCGCGGCGGCGGCTGCGCCCGCGCTCGCCATGCAAGACGCGCCGCAAGGCCGGATCGAGACGCTTGCGCCGCTCGGGTCCGACGGCGATCCCCCTCTGCGCGTTCGGGTCTGGCTGCCGCCAGGCTATGATGACGGCGCCCGCTCCTACCGCACGCTCTACATGCTCGATGGACAATTCGTCTTTGCGAACGACGCTGAAGGACAGAATTTCGCAGCCGATCGCCGCGTCACGCGGCTCGCCGCAGCCGGCAGCATCCAGCCGACGCTGATCGTGGCGATCGATAACCTCGAAGATGATCGCTTCCTGCAATATATGCCGCAGACGATTTATGAGCAGGCGGAGAGCGGCTTGCGCGCCGTCGTCGACCGCGAGGCGGCCCGGCTCGCCGGACGGCCGCTCGTCTCCGCGCAATTCATCCAATTCCTCACCACGCGGCTGAAACCGTTCATCGACGCGCGCTACCGGACGTTGGCGGGCCGCCTCGACACTGCGATCTTCGGAGCGAGCATGGCCGGTGTGATGGCAGGTGCCGTGTTCGTTGAGGCACAGCAGGCTTTCGGCCGAGGCGCCTGCATGTCGCCGAATTGGCCGATCTACGACGAACGCTTTATCGAGCATCCGCAGCTGCTTTCGATCTGGCCCGAATATTTCGCGCGGCTCGGCGCCCCGGCCGGGCGGCGGCTGTGGCTGGACCATGGCACGGAGATGATGGACGCGGGCATGGCGCCGCATCAGATCGGGATCGCGCGCCAACTGGAGGCGCTGGGATGGCGCCGCGGCCAGCACCTGGAGACGCGCGTCTACCAGGGCGCCGGTCACGCCTTCGCGCAGACGGCCGTGCAAATGGACGAGCTGCTCGCCTGGCTGCTGGCTTAGGGTTCGTACCCAATACCCACAATGGTCGGGCGACCGCGAAGCGGCGGGCGGCTTTTGGGCCAGGGCTGCGTCCCTCGTCGGTTGCGATGCCCCGCATCGCCCCCTCCTCGCTCCTTGCCCTTACCCAAAATCCGCTCCGTCACGACCGTTGCGGGTATTGGGTACGGACCTGAGGCCGTTCATCGCCTCCCGGCACCGATTGGCCGCAGCGCGTCGCGCGAGTCATTGCCGGTACAGGCGAAGCGCCTGTCTAGCTCGCCGCATGACTTCATCGGCGATGCGGGGGGCTCGCCGCGGCCTTTGGCTGCTGGCGGGTGGGATCATCTTGGCGGGGACGGCCGCGGCGCAGGACCGCTCGGCGCTGCCGCCGGGCGCCGTCGTCCAGCCGCTCGACACCGGGCCGGGCGCCGAGCTTCGCCGCAACCTCACCACGCTCGCCGACAATCCGCGCAGCCTCGTCGGCTCTGATCGGCGCCGGCCGGGCCGCGCTCGCCATGGGCGACGGCGAGGCGGCCTTGTCCTTCTTCGCCCGCGCCGACGAAGTGACGCCGCGCGACGCGCGGGTCAAGGCCGGCATGGCCTCGGCGCTGGTCCTGATGGAGCGCGCGCGAGACGCGCTTTGACCCTGTTCGCCGAGGCGGTGGCGCTCGGCGCGCCCGAGGCCGAGATCGCCGCGCGACCGCGGCCTCGCCTACGACATGACTCGGCGATCCCAGGCGCGCGCAGCACGATTATGCGCTGGCGCTGCGGCGCGGCGACGATCCCGAGCTCAGGCGGCGGATGGCGCTGTCGCTGGCGATCAGCGGCCAGCGCGAGGCGGCGCTGCAGGATGATCGACGACCAGCTGCGCCGCCACGACCGCGCCGCCTGGCGCACCCAGGCCTTCGTCCTGGCGCTGACCGGCGATGCGCGCCGGCGCCGACCGACACCGCGCAGCCGGATGATGCCGGCCGGCGCCGCCGGTCGATGGCGCCGTTCTTCGCCCGGCTCGCCGCGCTCAGCCCGGCGCAGAAGGCGATGGCGGTCCATTTCGGCCGCTTCCCGAGCGACGGCCGAGCGATCGCGGGCACCGGCGTCGATACCGGCGCCGATCCCGGTGCGCTCGCGCTGGCGCAGGGCGGCGCGCCGGCTGCAATGCCGCGCCCGCGCGAGCCCGTGGACGGAGGCGCGCGAAACGCGGCGACGGCCCGGCGGCAGGCCGCGCGATACCGGCTCGGTGGTCCGCCGCCCGCGCGGCACGGTCGCGCCGCCGGTCCGCCGCCCGGTCGAGATCGCCCGGGCCGAGCCGCCGCCGCCCGAGCCCGTATATGAATCGACGCCGCCCGAGCCCGAGCCGGAGGCGCCCCCGCCCAAGCCTGAGCCGCAGGCGGCCTCGCCCGAACCGGAGCCCGCCGCTACGCCGCCGCCGTCGGCGCCCGTCGTGCAGTCTGTCGAGATCGCGCCGGCATTGAGCGAAACCGGACCGGGCTTCACCCTGGCTCCGGCCGGGCGAGCAGCCCCGAATGGGGCCGGCGCCGCGCTCGGGTCGCGGCGCAACAGAGCCGCGCCGCGGGCCTCGGCGATCTCGCCTCCGTCCTCGACGAGCTGCCGGACCCGGCGGCGACGGCGCCGGCCCGCACCGCGCAGCGTCAGCTCCGGCCGCCACACCGCGCCCGGCGCCGCGGCGCGAGACGACGAGGCGGCCGGCGCCGCCCGCAATCCGAGCCGCCACTGGGTGCAGGTCGCGGGCGGCGCCAACCGGGCGGGGCTGCCGGCGACCTTCGCCCGGCTGCGCGAGCGAGCGCCCGCCCTGCTGGCGAGCCGCGCGCCCTATACGACGCCGCTCAACCAGACCAACCGGCTGCTGGTCGGGCCCGTTCGACAGCAGCCGCGGCGGCGCAGGCCTTCGTCAACCAGCTCGCCGACAGGCGACATCGCGGCCTTCGCCTGGACAAGCCCCGCCGGCCAGGAGATAGACCGCCTCCGGATCGCCAATGAACCTCGCTCCACTCGCAGCCGACCCGAACCGGAGCAGAGGCCGGCTGCACGCGGAAGACGAACGCGCCAATCGGGGGCCGCGCGACGCCTTCCAGCGCGACCGCGACCGGATCATCCATTCGATCCCGTTCCGGCGGCTGCGGCACAAGACCCAGGTCTTCGTCGCGCCCGACGGCGATCATTTCCGGGTGCGGCTGACCCACAGCCTCGAAGTCGCCCAGATCGGCCGGACGATGGCGCGCGCGCTCGGCCTCAACGAGGATCTGACCGAGGCGCTCTGCCTCGCCCACGATATCGGCCATCCGCCCTTCGGCCATGCCGGCGAGGACGCGCTGCAGGCGGCGATGGCCGGCGCCGGCGGCTTCGATCACAATGCCCATACGATCCGGCTGCTGACCCGGCTCGAGAGCCCCTATCCGCGCTTTGCCGGGCCTCAACCTCAGCTGGGAGACGCTGGAGGGCCTCGCCAAGCATAACGGCCCGGTCGCGCGAGCCGTCCTGGGCGCTGGCCGAGGCGGATGCGGAATTCCCGCTCGAGCTCGGCAGCCTGGCCGGGCCTCGAGGCGCAGGTCGCGGCGATCGCCGACGACATCGCCTACGACAATCACGACATCGACGACGGCCTGCGCGCCGGCCTGTTCACGCTCGACGAGCTGCTCGAGGTGCCGCTGGTCGCGCGCGGCTGGGCGGCGGTGCGCGGCGCGCTATCCCGACGTCGCCGAGGCGCGGCTGGTGCCCGAGCTGGTGCGCGACCTGATCGGCGCGATGGTCAACGACGTGCTCGCCGAGACGCGGCGCGCGCGGCCGAAGGGCTCGGCATCGGTCGAGGAGGTGCGCGCCGCCGGCCGGCCGCTGGCCGGCTTTTCCGACGGCGATGGCGGCGGAGGAGCGGGCGCTCAAGGCCTTCCTCCACGCGCGCATGTACGACGCGCCGGCGGTCCAGGCGGTGCGCGCGGAGGCGCAGCGCGATCCTCGCCGCCTTGTTCGACGCCTATCGCGACGATCCCGGCCTGGCTGCCGGAGGAATGGCGGCCGCGCGTCGGCCGATCCGGTGGCGGTCGCGCGCGCGGTCGGCGACTTCATCGCCGGCATGACCGACCGCTATGCGGTGCGCCGCTACGAGGAGCTGATCGGCCCGGCGCGCCTGCTCCGCGGCGTTTGAGCGCCCGCCCCTCTTTCCGCCGCCTTCCCGCGCTGATGCCGCCCACCCGGGCAGGACCCGACGGCTGGTCGCGGGCGGGATTCGGGCCTGACTGCGAGGGCCGTTACCGGCTTTGGCGGGCCGCTTCATAGGCTTGCGCATATTTCTCGTCATAGCGCGCCTGCCGATAGCCCGGACCGTGATAGGCGCGCGCGAAGCGTGGCCAATCCTTGGCGCGGAGTGCGTCGAGGGCTCCCGTCGACCGAACCAGCGCAACCACGGCTTCGATGTCCTTGCGCTCGGAGCCGAGGGAGGCGCGGACGAATTCGTCGACCGCCTCATAGCCCGCGGCGCGGTAATTGCGCCCCAGGATCTGGAATGTTCCCCAGCTGGTTGCGGCGAGCGCGGCTGCACAGTTCAGGCGCGCGGCTCTGCTCAGCCTGTCATATTGTCCGCCCATGCTTCCATATGCGCCCGGCGCTCGCGACGAGATGTCGGGATGCTCAGCATCGTAGCGGCCCTCCGTCAGCCGGCTGAAGATGTGGCGTTCGAACAGGATAGGCACCCTGCCATCCGCCATCGGTCGCCGGACGCCAGCCACCGTCCACACCGCACGAAGCGCGGCCGGCTCGATTGCGGCCTCCGCGGCGATTTCGTTGAAGTCGGCCGGGGTTGCCTGCGCCCTGGCGACCCGGAAGCCTTCTCTCGCGAATTGGTTGCAGCTGTCCTCCGACCTCAATTCGATGCCCGCTGTGCCCGCACTTGGCAGGAACGGCAGCTGCGCGGGCGAACGCCCGGAAAGGTAGCGCCGGATGGCCGCGGCTCTGGTTTCGTTTGAAATCAGCCCGGTATCCACGAGAAAGCCGAGATTGATGGCAACGCGTTCGGCGCTGTCCGCCTTGATCGATTCAAGGACCAGCGCCTGTTCAGCCTTGATCGTCTCAAGGCTTGCCGCGCTACGCCCGTTCGCCAGCGTCACACCCAGGTTTCCAACCGCCGCCGCGGCGGCCGTGAAGATGGCGATAATCAGCGGGCTGCTCCATTGCGAGCGCCTCAGCTCGGCATCCCTGATGTCGAGATCCCTCCGCCGCAGCTCCATCTCGGCCGCCCACTTTTCGCGCTCGAACGCCAATTGCCGGTCCGTCGCGGCCTTGTCGCCGCCGGCTCCGGCGGGCCGGCGCGCAGGCCCATCCCCTCCACTCATGGCTGTCCCCCGCCGGGATTGAACATCATCAAATCCACCAGAGGAATGACGCGGATGCAGGGCGCTATCAAGCAAATATCCTGCTTGGCTCGCCGCGGTCATTGGCAGGCGGGCGTGGAGCTCACGGCCGCAGGCTTGTTCATCTCGGCCCTCCTCGGCTAGAGCCGCGCCTCCCGCCGCCCTGGAGAGACCGTGACCCTCTACGCCCGCTTCGCCGCGCATCTCGACGCCGTGCTCGACGCGCTCGAGGCCGAGGGCGCGCTGCGCGCCCGGCGTCGACCGCGGCGCGGTCGCGGTCGAGCCGCCGCGCGATCCGGCGCATGGCGATCTCGCCACCAACGCGGCGATGGTGCTGGCCAAGCGCGCCGGCACCAATCCGCGCGCGCTGGCCGAGGCGATCGCGCCGAGGCTCGGCGGCGCTCGACGAGGTGGCGAGCGCCGAGGTGGCCGGGCCGGGCTTCATCAACATCCGGCTCGACCGCGCGGTCTGGGAGGAGGAGCTGCGCGCGATCCTCGCCGAGGGCGACGGCTTATGGCCGCTCGGACGATGGGCGCGGGGCCGGACGGTCAACGTCGAATATGTCTCGGCCAACCCGACCGGGCCGATGCACATGGGCCATTGCCGCGGCGCGGTGGTCGGCGACGCGCTCGCCAGCCTTGCTCGAATATGCCGGCCACAAGGTGATCCGCGAATATTATGTCAACGACGCCGGCGCGCAGGTCGACGTGCTCGCCCGCTCGGCGCACCTGCGCTACCGCGAGGCGCTCGGCCGGCAGATCGGCGAGATCCCGGAAGGCCTCTATCCCGGCGACTATCTGAAGCCGGTCGGCGAGGCGCTCGCCGCCGAATTCGGCGACGCTCTATGCCGACGCGCCCGAGAGCGAATGGCTGGAGATCTTCCGCCGCCGGACGGTCGCGGCGATGATCGAGCTGATCAAGGCCGATCTCGCCGCTGCTCGGCATCCATCACGATCTGTTCGCCTCCGAGGCGGAGGTGCAGGAGGCGGGCGCGGTCGACCGCGCGCTCGCGCTGGCTCGACGAGAAGGGGCTGGTCTACGAGGGCGCGCTGCCGCCGCCCAAGGGCAAGACGCGCCGAGGATTGGGAGCCGGTCGAGCTGCTCCTGTTCCGCTCGACCGCAGTTCGGCGACGACCAGGACCGGCCGATCAGGAAGTCGGACGGCAGCTGGACCTATTTCGCCGCCGACACCGCCTATCACATGCAGAAGCTCGAAACGTCCGACGAGCTGATCAACATCTGGGGCGCCGACCATACCGGCACGGTCAAGCGGACCCAGGCGGCGGTCGAGGCGCTGGCCGGCCGCGCCGGCGCTCGACGTCAAGCTCGTCCAGATGGTGCGGCTGCTGCGCGGCGGCGAGCTGGTCAAGATGTCGAAGCGCTCGGGCAATTTCGTCACCCTGGCCGAAGTGGTCGACGAGGTCGGCAAGGACGTGGTCCGCTTCACCATGCTGACCCGCAAGAACGACGCGCAGATGGATTTCGACTTCGCCAAGGTGGTCGAGGCGTCGAAGGACAATCCGGTCTTCTACGTCCAATATGCCCATGCCCGGATCTGCTCGCTGCACCGGCGCGCGGCGGAGGCGGGGATCGACCTGCCCGGCCGCGGCCGATCTCGTCGCTGCTCGACGAGGAGGAGCTGGCGCTGGTCAGGCTCGCCGCCCAGTTCCCGCGCATCGTCGAGAGCGCGGCCGCGGCGCACGAGCCGCACCGCATCGCCTTCTACCTCGGCGACCTCGCCGCCGCGTTCCACGCCCTGTGGAACAAGGGTAATGACGACCCCGAAAAGCGTTTCCTCCTGGCACAGAATCCCGATTTGACACGCGCGCGGCTGGAATTGGCCGACGCGATCGGGCAAGATTGTCCGCAACGGCCTCGGCGTCATGGGCGTGGCCGCGGCCGAGGAGATGCTGTGATGACGCGACGACAGGACGCCGACGACCGGAGCGCGATGAGCCGACGCGCGACGAGATCGGAGCTGGCCGACGAGGACCGGCTGCCCTGGCTCGAGGCGGTCGAGGAGGATGAGGGCGACAGCGGCCCGTCGGTCGCCAAGCTGGTCGCGGCGATCGTCATCGGCCTGGTCGCGATCGGCGTCATCGTCGGCGGCCTGTTCTGGCTCGGCAACCGCGGCGCGCCGGCGGCAGCGGCGACGAGCTGATCGCGGCGCCGGACGGGCGATTACAAGGTCGGCGCCGGCCGATCCGCGGCGGGATGAACGTCGCGGGCGAGGGCGACACCGCTTCGCCGCCAGCGAGGGCGCCGCAGCCGCAGGGCAAGCTCAACGTCGACGCGCGTCGCCCGAGGCGCCGGTCACGCCGGCGCCGCGCCGCGCCGCGCCGCCGCAGCCGCGCGCCGGCGCCCGCCGCCGGCCCCGCGCCCGGCGCCGCGCCCGCGCCCGGCGCCCGCCGCCGGCGGCGCCGGCCCGACCATCCAGCTCGGCGCCTTCTCCAGCCAGGCCGGCGCCGAACAGCGCCTGGACGGGCGCTTGTCGGGCCGCTTCCGCTATCTCGCGCCGCTCGGCCACAGCGTCGTCGCCGGCGCAGGTCGGCGGCCGCACCCTCTACCGGCTGCGCGCCAGCGGCGCCGACGCCGCCGACGTCTGCCGGCGGCTGCGGGTCGCCGGGGAGGAATGCTCGGTCGTCAGCTGAGCTGTGCTATAGGGGCCGATGCTTTCCGCGATACTGGGCCTGGCCGGCCCCGCTCTGACGGCCGACGAGCGCGCTTTCTTCCGCGACGCCGATCCGGCCGGCTTCATCCTGTTCGCGCGCAATTGCGGCGATCGCGGACAGCTTCGCGCGCTGACCGACTCGCTTGCGCGAGCTTTCGCGGGCGGGCCGACGTGCCGATCCTGATCGACCAGGAGGGCGGCCGGGTGGCGCGGCTGCAGCCGCCCGAATGGCCCGAATTCCCGGCCGCAGCGGCGCTTCGCCGCGCTCTACGAGAAGGCGCCGATCAGCGCGATCGAGGCGGCGCGGGTCAATGCCCAGGCGATCGCGGTCGATGCTCGCCGAGGTCGGGGATCAACGTCGATTGCCTGCCGTTGCTCGACGTGCGCCAGGCCGGCGCGCACGACATCATCGGCGACCGCGCGCTGGGCGACGAGCCGATGCGGGTCGCCGCGCTCGGGCCGGGCGGTGCTCGACGGGCTCGCGGCGGGCGGCGTCGTCGGCGTGGTCAAGCACATGCCCGGCCACGGCCGCGCCGCGCGCCGACAGCCATGAGCGAGCTGCCGGTGGTCGACGCCGAGCGCGGAGGAGCTGGCAGAGCGACCTCGCCCCGTTCCGCGCGCTCAGCGACGCGCCGATGGCGATGACCGCGCACATCCTCTACCCGGCCTGGGACGCCGAGCGCGCGCCGCGACCCTCTCGCCGATCGTGATCGCGCGAGGTGATCCGCGGCGAGATCGGCTTCGACGGCCTGCTGATGTCCGACGACCTCGCCATGAAGGCGCTGACCGGCACGATCGCCGAGCGCGCCGAGGCGGTCGATCGCGGCGGGCTGCGACCTGGCGCTGCACTGCTCGGGCGTGCTGGAGGAGAATGAAGCGATCGCCGGCGCGCTGGGAGCGATGAGCGAAGCGGCGGCGGCGCGGCTGGAACGCGCGATGGCGGGCGTGGCCGGCAAGACCTCGGCGCAGAGCTATGCCGAGCTGGCGGCGAAGCGGGACGCGCTGCTCGCTTATGCCTAAGATCCCCCGGTCAGCGCCCCGGAGCCTCGAAGCTGAGGCCGCTGTGGGTGCGCAGCGCGACCGGGCCGCGCGGGCGCGCGGGGACGAGGCGGCGGGCGGCGTGGAACAGGCGCTCGGCGTCGGCGCGCGAGCGGGCGCGGGCGCAGAGCGTAACCTCGCCCTCGCGGCCCCAGCGATGCTCCGAGACGGCGCGTACGGCCCGGTCGGCGCTCAGCAGCTGCTGGACGGCGCGGTAGGCCGGCCTGTCGATGCCCATCGCGTAGCTCGCGAAGGCGATCGTCAGCGCGCAGTCGGCGGGGACGGGCTCGCCGCCGCGGGCGGGCCGGCCGCGACGGGCTTCGGCCGCCGAGGCGCCCAGCGCGGCGGCGATCAGGAAAAGCGGCAGCAGCTTCATCGCGGGACTCCCTTGTCGCGGGACGATGGGGACAGTCACTTTTCAAACGGCGGTGGGAGATTGGATGCGGTGGCGCGTGAAAGTGACTGTCCCCTCCGATGGCGCGCGGCGGATGGCCGGAGGCTGAACGGCGCTGTGGAAAACTGCGCTTTCGCCTTCGACTTCGCCGCACCTTGGCTCTAGTCTCGGCGGGTGAGCGATTTCGACGACGATTTCGAGCTGGAGCGCGCGCCCGCGCGCGGCCGAGCGGCTGACGCTCGACCTCGACGGCTGGGAAGGGCCGCTCGACCTGCTGCTGACGCTGGCGCGCGACGCAGAAGGTCGATCTCGCGAAAATCTCGATCCTGGCGCTGGTCGAGCAATATCTCGCCTTCATCGCCGACGCCAAGAAGCTGCGGCTCGAGATCGCCGCCGACTATCTCGTGATGGCGGCCTGGCTCGCCTATCTCAAATCCTGCCTGCTGCTGCCCAAGGAGCCGAGCGCCGATCCCAGCCCCGAGGAGCTGGCGATGCGGCTGCAGCTCCGGCTGCAGCGGCTGCAGGCGATGCGCGAGGCCGGCGCGCGGCTGATCGGCCGCGACCGGATCGGCCGCGACGTCTTCGCTGCGCGCGCGCGCCCGAGGGGCTGAAGGTGGTGCGCCGCTCGGCCTGGCAGGCCGATCTCTACGATCTCATCGCCGCCTACGGCATCGTCCGGGCGCGGACCGAGCCGGTCGGTCCACATCATCGCGCGGCGGCCGGTGATGACGCTCGACGAGGCGATCCACCGGCTCGAGCGGATGATCGGCGCGCGGATCGACTGGACCGCGCTCGAGGCGTTCCTGCCCGAGACGCAGGATGCCGAGTTCCGCCGCTCGGCGCTGGCCTCGAGCTTCGTCGCGACGCTCGAGCTGGCGCGGCTGGGCAAGGTCGCGCTGCGGCAGGAAGCGACCTTCGCGCCGCTCTACGTGAGGGCGGCATGATGCGCGAGCTTTCCGACGACGCGTGCGCGCGGTCGAGGCGACCCTGTTCGCCGCCGAGGAGCCGCTGAGCGCGCGCCGACATCGCGCTCCATGTCGGCGAGCGGCGTCGACGTCGCGGCGGCGCTGGCCGAGCTTGCAGGACCATTATGCCGGGCGCGGGATCGAACTGGTCGAGCGCGGCGGGCGCTGGCATTTCCAGACCGCGGCCGACCTCGCCCACATCCTGCGGCGCGAGCGCGAGGAGAGCCGCAAGCTGAGCCGCGCCGCGGTCGAGACGCTGGCGATCATCGCCTATCACGAGCCGGTCAGCCGCGCCGAGATCGAGGCGATCCGCGGCGTGCAGATCTCCAAGGGCACGCTCGACGTGCTGATGGAGGCGGGCTGGGTGCGGCCGGCGGGCCGGCGCGAGGTGCCGGGGCGGCCGCTCACTTATGCGACGACGCAGGACTTCCTTACCCATTTCGGGCTAGAGAGCCGGCGCGACCTGCCGGGGATCGACGATCTCAAGGCGGCCGGGCTGCTCGATCCGGTCGATGTCGCGCTCGAGCGGCTCGGGCCTGGACGGCGGCGACGAAGACGCGTTGAGCGACGCCGAACTGGAAACTGACGCCGAAGAGGCCTAGATTCGGGCTCGGCACTGAGGAGATTTTCGAAATGGGTGGTTTCAGCCTCTGGCATTGGCTGATCGTCGGCCTCGTCATCCTGCTCCTGTTCGGCAAGGGCCGCTTTTCGGACATGATGGGCGACGTCGCCAAGGGCCTGAAGAGCTTCAAGAAGGGCATGACCGAGGACGAGGAGGCCGAGCAGCGGCGCCGGCTGACCGCCGAGCGCACCGTCGAGGCGCAGCCGGTCCGCCCGCCGCGCCGGCCGAGCCGGTCGCGGCGCCGCGCCCCCGACGCCGACCGCCAGGCCTAAGCGCGAAGCCGCCGGAAAGGGCGCCATGTTCGGGATCGATTCCAGCGAACTGCTGGTCATCGCGGTCGTCGCCCTGGTGGTGATCGGCCCGAAGGATCTGCCGCGGGTGATGCGCACCGTCGGCCAGTGGGTCGGCCGGGCGCGCGGCATGGCGCGCCATTTCCGCTCGGGCGTCGACACGATGATCCGCGAGGCCGAGCTCGAGGAGATGGAGAAGAAGTGGCAGGCCGACAATGAGCGGATCATGCGCGAGCATCCCGTGGCCGAGCCCGAGCCGGCGCCCGCGGCCGAGGCCGGCTGGGCCGCGCCGGTGGCCGGCGACGACGTGCCGCCCAAGCGCAAGCCGGCGCCGCGCAAGACCGGGCCCCGGGCGCCGCCGCGGCGCGGCTGAGGCGCCGCCGCTTCCCGCCGGGCCGGCCGCGCCGGCCGGGGATGAGCCGGCATGAGCGACCTCGACCGCACGACCGCCGGCGTCGAGGAGGAGAGCGAGCTCGACAAGAGCAAGGCGCCGCTGCTCGACCATCTGATCGAACTGCGGCGGCGGCTGCTGTGGTGCGTTCGCCGCGCTCGCGGTCGGCGTTCGGCGTCTGCCTCTATTTCGCGCGGCCGATCTTCGGCGTTCCTGGTCCAGCCGCTGCTCGCCGCGGGGCAGGGCCAGCTGATCTACACCGAGGTGTTCGAGGCGTTCTTCGTCCGAGATCAAGGTCGCCTTCTTCGCGCGCGCTGATGCTCGCCTTCCCGATCATCGCCAACCAGATCTGGCTGTTCGTCGCGCCCGGCCTCTACCGCAAGGAGAAGCGCGCCTTCCTGCCCTTCCTGCTGATGACGCCGTTCCTGTTCGCGGCCGGCGCGGCGCTCGCTTATTATCGTCGCGATGCCGCTCGCGCTCCACTTTCTGCTCGGCTTCGAGGGCAATCTCGGCGGCGTCCAGCAGACGGCGCTGCCCGGCATCGGCAATTATCTCGATCTTCGTCGACGCGCTTCATCTTCGGCTTCGGCGTCGCCTTCCTGCTGCCGGTGCTGCTGATGCTGCTCGAGCGGGCCGGGCATCGTCACCCGCGAGCAGCTCAAGCGCGGCCGGCGCTACGCGATCGTCGTCGCCTTCGTCATCGCCGCGGTGCTGACCCCGCCCGACGTGATCTCGCAGCTGCTGCTCGCCATCCCGCTGGTCGCTCCTCTACGAATTCTCGCTGATCGCGATCTGGTTCACCGAGAGGAAGCGGGCGCAAGGCCGCCGCAAAGGCGGCCTGAAAAAAGGGCGCCCCGCAGGGCGCCCAGCTCCTCCGATCGCTCCGCCCGCGGCGGGCGGCGTGTGCCTCAGGTCTCGTCGTCGACCGCATTCGCGGCGGATTCGACGTCCTGTCCGGCGCCGCGGACGGTGTTGCAGGCAGTGGCGAACAGCAGGCTGCTCGACAGCGCCACGATTGCGAAAAGCTTCTTCATCGACCGTCTCCTGAACCGCCGCCCCGGCAGAAACGCGCCGGGCCGGGATGACGGGTCAATGCCCGCCGTCCGCTTCGGTTCCGCGCCCGTGACGAAACGCGCGGCCGTTGCGGCGGAGGAGAGGGAAGCGGGAAGAAATGGGGACAGTGGGACAGGCCCAGATCAAAAGTTGAGCCCGGAAGCGCTACCGGGGGGGGGAGGTTAGCGCGTCCGGGCCCATGTTCTGGATAGCGAGAGCGGGGGGGCAAAAGGTCACTATCCGAACCGCTCAACGAGGAGGAGGGCGGGGAGTTCCACCGGTCGGCGAAATTTTTTTGGAGCGGCTGCGGCCGTTTCGCGGAAACCGCGGCGGGCGCGGGCGGTTGAAACGGCGAGGAGAAGATCATGGCCAAGCCGCCGCCGACGCCGCCCCATTCCGACCTCGACGGTGTTCACGAGGATGAGAAGCGCAACACCGACGCCGCCTTGGCCGCGGGCGAGGATGCCGGCAACCTCGATCTCGCCCGCAAGGAAGCGGCGGCGAAGCCCGGCCATTCCCACGAGGCGGGCGCCGACGATCGCTCGCGCTGAAGCATTGCAGGCCGCTCTTGCGCGAATCGCCGATTCCGGAGAGGTTCGGCTTCCAATCGATTCCCGGACGACGGGGCAAGGGGGGAATGATGAAACGGACTGCGATCTATCTCGGCTGCGCGCTCGCGCTGGCCGGCTGCTCGAGCGAGGAGGACCGGCTCGAAAATGCGATGCGCGAGACGCTGGCCGAAAAGGGCAACGTCCAGGAAATCGAGATGACCAAGGCGAGCGAGGACCGGCTGACCGGCTTCGCCCGCATCCGGCAGGCGAACGGGCGCGAAGGCCGGCTCAACTGCACCGCCGACCGCGACGCCAGCAAGGGCGACGTCCTATTTCAACTGGCGTTGCGTGCCGGCGATCGACGACGCGTTGCTGCGCGAGATGGAGGCCAGCATCCGCGCCGACATCTCGCAGCGCGGCACGGTCGACCAAGTCCAGATGCAGAAGCGGGACGAGGACAATATGACCGGCTTCGTGCTCGCCCGCGACGCCGGCGGCCCCCAGGTCCGGCTCGATTGCACCGCGACCCGCGAAAGCGGCGACGTCGGCAATTTCAACTGGCGCTGCGATCCTGCCGGTCAAGCCGCGGCGCCGGGGGGCGAATAGTCAGCGCAAGCGGGCGGTCGAGACCGCGGCCGCGTCGGTGACGACGATGTCGACCGCATAACGGCCTTGGTCGGGATCGCGGTCGAGCGCCGAGCGGAGCTGGCGGGCGAGGCCGGTGACGATCCGGTCGAAGCGGTCGGCCAGCGCCTCGTCGCAATCGACCGCGCCGGCCAGGCTGTCGACCGTCGACCGACAGGCGGGCGACGCCGGCCGATCCGCGCTCGAGCACCACCGAAATCATCGCGGCGCCGCAGAGCATGCCGAACTCGACGATCTCGGTGATCAGGAAGGCGACCGAGACGGCGACGTCCTGGGTGGCGTGGAGCGGCGCCACGTCGAGCCGGATCTGCATCCCGGCGGCGGCGGCCGGGGCGGTGGCGCGCAGATTGGCGGCGAGCTCGGAGATGAGCGGCTTCAGCGCGACGCCGCGATTCTCCTCGAGCTCGGCATAATGGTTGCGGTGGACGACGGCGAGCGCGTCGACCCGGCGCTGGATCGAGGCATAAGCGGCGGCGACTTCCTCGCTGGCGGCGCCGCGCGAATGGAGGTTGAGCAGCGAGGCCACGACCTGGAGGTTGTTCTTGACGCGGTGATGGACCTCGCGGACGAGCCGGGTCTGGCGCTCGACCGCGGCCTCGAGCTCGGCCTCGTGGCGGGCGACGGTGCGGGTGACCTGATCGAAGGCGCGGCCCAAGGCGGCGATCTCGAGCGCCGGGCTGCTGACCTGGGGCAGGTCGACGCCGCGATCGCCGGGCCGATAGGCGGAGATGACGTTCTGGATCCGGCCGAGCGGGCGCAGCAGCAGCCGCTGGACGATGATCCAGCCGACCAGCGAGGCCCACACCCACATCAGCACCGGCGTCAGGATGACCAGGATCTCGCTCAGCGACATCGGCGAGCCGGCGCGCCGGATGCGAAGCGTATATTGATTGTAGGCGAACGGGAATTCCGCCGTCACCTCGCCTCTGCCGCCGCCGGCGTCGCGGGCGCGCAGCGGCATGACCCGGTCGCCCTGGACGAGATCGAGCGCGAAATCGCCGTCTTGCCGTGGCCGATCGATGGCGCCGACGAGGACGTCGCGGCGATAATCGGCGACGCCCGCGACCGCGCCGTCCGGATCGTAGAGGAAGATTTCGAGGGTCTCGTTGCCCGGCAGGATGACCGCGCGGCCGACCGCGCCGCGCGCTTCCGGCGCCGGCGGCGGTGCGAAGCCCGGCGACAGGCAGCGCGGCACCGGCCCGTCGCCGTAGAGGGCGAAGCGGCCGGGCGTGTTGGGGAAGCGGGCGAGCCGGGCGAGGGTTCGGCGGCACATCGCCGCCGGATCGCCGGCATCGACGATCGCGTCGCGCGCCGCCCTGATCGCGATAGGCGTTGCGCGACAGCGCCAGGGTGAAGCGCTGGACATGCACGGCGAGCAGGGCCTGCGCCTCGACCGACTCCTGGTCGCGCTTCTGCCGGACATTGTCGATCGAGGCCATGACCGCGATGATGCCGAGCGGAAGCAGGCCGAGGCTGAGGATGATCCACATCTTGAGCCCGGTGGAGAGCCGCTCCCAGCGGGCGGCGATCCAGCCTGGCACCTTGCCGTTCAAGAGGTCCGCTCCCTCATCGCCGGGGGGCGGCTATCCCAGCTTCCCGAGCAGATCGAGCATTTCGGGAGGAATGTCCTCGGCCACGGCGCGGTCGTAGACCGAGCGCAGCGCATCGCCGAGCTCGTTCGCGGGAGCGCGCTTGCGCCCGCGGCGCTCGGGACGGGCTTTGTTCTGCTTTTTTGCGTCCGATTTCGATGTCAACGAGCCTACCCCTCGGCGGCCCGCGCTCGGCGCCGCACCTTTCCTGCTCTCATGTCTGCCAGGCCAGCAGCCGCCCCGCTGAACAGACGCCCATGATCATGGCGGCCCCGGATAATGGGACCGCGCGGCCTTGGAAACAAAAAAGTCCGACGATTGTTCCAGCTACGCGCGAGGACGGGGCCGGGCCGCCTTACCGTGCTTGTTGCGCGACCGTCATGGCTTGCATTCCGTGATCGCGCCCACCCAATAGGCCCGGAAGGTTTGAAGGAGTCGTACCCACCATGTCGCTTGGCCAGGAACTCGCGCCGCATCTTCCCTTTCTCCGCCGCTACGCCCGCGCGCTGACCGGCACCCAGGCCCATGGCGACGCCTTCGTCCGGGCGACGCTGGAAGCGATCGTCGCGGCGCCGGACGATTTCCCGCGCGACGTCGACCCGCGGCTCGGCCTCTACCGCACCTTCCACGCCATCTGGTCGTCGGCCAATGTCGAGGAGGAGCCGGGTCATGCCGATCCGGACGGCGCCGAGGGAATCGCTCGGGCGCGGCTATCGCGGATCACGCCGCTGTCGCGCCAGGCGCTGCTGCTGACCGCGATGGAAGGCTTCACGCCCGAGGATGCCGGCTATCTGATCGGCGCCGTCGCCGACGAGGTCGACGCCCTGGTCGCCGAGGCGCTCGCCGAGATCGAGCGCCAGACCCGCGCCGACGTGCTGATCATCGAGGACGAGCCGATCATCGCGATGGACATCGAAACCATCGTCCGCGATCTCGGCCACAACGTCACCGGCGTGGCGGTGACCCGCGACGAAGCGGTGAGCCAGGCGCTGGCCAAGCGGCCGGGCCTCGTCCTCGCCGACATCCAGCTCGCCGACGACAGCTCGGGAATCGACGCGGTGAAGGACATCTTGAAGCAGTTCGCGGTGCCCGGTCATCTTCATCACCGCCTTCCCCGAGCGCCTGCTCACCGGCGAGCGGCCCGAGCCCACCTTCCTGATCACCAAGCCGTTCCAGCGCTCGACGGTCAAGGCGGCGATCGCCCAGGCCTTGTTCTTCGACACCGCGACCGTGCCCGCTTAGGCTGGGACAGGCACTTTTCGCACGCCCTCGTCAGACGTCGCGGCGATTCGCGTCAAAGTGACTGTCCCCATTCAGGGGCTCCCGTTCGGGGAACTGGCGCGGCGAGAGCGCGTTGCTGGCCTGAAACGAATGGAACTCGCGCGAGGAGCGGCGGCAGGCATGGATCAGGATCCGGAGCAGCATATCAGCACGACGGAGGCGCGGGCCGGCTCGACTCCGCACATGACTCGCTACGTTCTGAGCTGGGGGCTGGCGCTGGTCGTGATCGCCTTCGTCGTGGTGTTGTTAATCTGGCAATAGGTCCTATTTCCTAGGCAGCGGCGGCGCCGGCCGGCGCCATTGCCGCGACAATCGCATTTAGGGGCAGCTTGATGGCGGGCGAACAGCCGGCACAGACTGGGGACGGCGCGGCAGGCGGGGGCGAATGGGCGCCGCTGCCCGACGACGAGTTCAAGGACCAGCTCGCCCAGGTCATCCCCCATCTGCGCGCCTTCGGCCGCTCGCTGTCGGGCAGCCGCGACCTCGCCGACGATCTCGTCCAGGAGACTTTGCTCAAGGCCTGGGCGGCGCGCAAGCGCTTCCAGGCCGGCACCAACATGCGCGCCTGGACCTTCATCATCCTCAGGAACCTGTTCCTCTCGCCAGATGCGGCGCGCCCGCTTCAAGGGCGAATGGGACGAGCTGACCGCGTCCAAACTGCTCGCCGCCCCGGCAAGCCAGGACCGGCACATCGAATTGGGCGACATGCAGCGAGCGCTGCTCCATTTGCCGCAGCCGCAGCGCGAGGCGCTGATCCTGGTCGGCGCGGGCGGCTTCGCCTACGAGGAGGCGGCCGAGATTTGCGGCTGCGCGGTCGGCACGATCAAGAGCCGGGTCGCGCGCGGCCGGGTCGCGCTCGAAAGCCTGCTCAACGAAGGCAAATTGCCGTCGCGGCGCTCGCACAGCAACCCCGAGCACCAGACCGCGCTGCAGACGATCATGAAGGAGGTCGACGACCTCAGCCGCGACCGCGATCCCGGCCCGCAGGGCAGCGAATAGACCGCGTTCCGGCTGCAGTCCTCGCCGTCGCCGAACGCGTTGGGAGGATAAGACAGGGTCCGTCCGCGGGTGAATCTCGCTACTAGTTGAGCCGCTCCAGCAGGTCGTCGAAGCGGTCGTTGCAACGGAACTCGCCGTTGAGCCGGAACGCCTGGCGCAAGGCATCGCCGATGCCGGCGTGAACCGTAGGCGGAGCCACCTTCACGAACCGTCGGGATGAATTGTCGGCCATCGCCTTCATTCTCGAATTCCATTCCTTCACGGCGAGTTTAACGTACGTTGGCGCGTCCAGTTGCAAATGTTGCGCTGCGGCAACGGATCGGGGACGGCGTTGTGGTATGAATGCGACAGAGCGTGAAGCGGCTATTAACCATGCGCTCGCCCGCGCCCGGGCCGATTCGCCGTTCCTCGCCTTCCAGCTCGAACGGCTGCCGGCGGTCGCCGCGGCGCTGGCCGCGGGCGACATCGCGGCGGCGATCGAGGCCGCCCGGCGCGAGGGCGAAGTCGACGACGTGGCGGCGTCGGTGCGGCGCGAGCGGAGCGGCTTCGCGCTTGCGCTCGGGATCGGCGACCTCGCCGGCCTGCTGACGCTGGAGGAGGTCACCGCCAGCCTCTCCGACCTCGCCGACCGCGCCCTCGCCCGGGCGCTCGCCGCGGCGATCGCCGAGCGGACGCCGGCGGCGGAACCGCGCGGCTTCGCCATCGTCGCGCTCGGCAAATTGGGCGGCCGCGAGCTCAATTATTCGTCCGACGTCGATCTCCTCCTGCTCTACGATCCGGCGATCCTGCCGAGGAAGGAGCGCGAGGAACCGGGGCAAGCGGCGCTGCGCATCGGCCAGCGAGTCACCGACCTCCTCCAGACCCGAACCGAGGACGGCTACGCCTTCCGGGTCGATCTGCGCCTCAGGCCGTCGCCCGAGGTGACTCCGATCGTGCTTCCGGTCGACGCGGCGATCTCCTATTACGAATCCTCGGCTTTGCCCTGGGAGCGGGCGGCGTTCATCCGGGCGCGGTCGGCGGCCGGCGATGCCGCGCTCGGCCGCTATTTCCTCGACGCGATCCATCCGTTCGTCTGGCGGCGCTCGCTCGATTTCGGGGCGATCGGCGAGATCAGGTCGATCAGCCGGCGGATCCGCGACCATTATGCGCAAGGCCAGGCATTCGGCCCGGGCTACGACGTCAAGCGCGGCCGCGGCGGCATTCGCGAGGTCGAGTTCTTCGCCCAGATCCACCAGCTCATCCATGGCGGCCGCGAGCCGGCCCTGCGCGCTCCGGCGACACTCGATGCGCTGGCGGCGCTGGGCGAAGCCGGCCGGATCGGCGCGGCGGAGGCGGCCGACCTCGCCCGCGGCTACCGGCTGCTGCGCACGATCGAGCACCGCCTGCAGATGATCGACGACCGGCAGACCCACAGCCTGCCCGCCGAGCCGGACTCGCTCGCGGCGGCGGCGCGCCTGCACGGCCTCGAGGACGGCGAGGCGCTGCTCGCTCTGCTCCGTCCCGATGTCGAGCGGGTGGCCTCGATCTACGATACGCTCGCGGCCGGCGAGAGCGAGCGGCTGCCGGAAAACGGGCCGGCGCTCGAGCGGGCGCTGGCTGAAGCGGGGTTCGCGGAGCCGGAAGCGGCGCGGGCGCGGGTCGAAGGCTGGCGCTCGGGCAAGGTGCACTCGCTTCGCACCAGCGCGGCGCGCGAGCCGTTCGAGGCGATGCTGCCGGTGCTGATCGCCGCGTTCGGCGCCTCGCCCGATCCGGCGCGCGCTCTGAACCGCTTCGAGGATCTGATCCTGAAGCTGCCGACCGGAGTCAATTTCTACCGGCTGCTCGAGGCTCGACCGGCGCTGATCGAGCATCTTGCCGCGATCCTGAGCCACGCGCCGGCGCTGGCCGAGCAATTGAGCCGCCGGCCGGAGCTGCTCGACGGCCTGATTGACGCGAGCGCGTTCGCGGCGGTGCCGCCGGTGGCTGAGCTGATCGGCGATTTCGGCCGGCCGGACCGGGCCGACGAGGATTATCAGATGCTGCTCGATCGGGTGCGGCGGCGGGTCAACGAGCGCCGCTTCGCGCTCGGCGTCCAGCTGGTCGCGGCGCACACCGATCCGCTCGACGTCACCGAAGGCTATTCGCGGGTGGCGGAGGCGGCGATCGGCGTGCTCGCCGACGCCGCCGTCGCCGAGTTCGAAGCGCGCCACGGCAAGGTGCCGGGATCGGAGCTGTTGATCCTCGGCCTCGGCCGGCTCGGCGGCGAGGCGCTGACCCATGCCTCCGACCTCGATCTCGTCTATCTGTTCAGCGGCAGCCACGAAGCCGAATCGGACGGGCCGAAGCCGCTCCGCGCCACCGATTATTTCAACCGGCTGGCGCCGCGCGTCACCGCCGCGCTCAGCGTGCCGACCGCGGCCGGGCCGCTCTACGATGTCGATACAAGGCTTCGGCCGTCCGGGCAATGACGGGCTGCTCGCGATCAGCGTCGAAAGCTTCGCCGCCTATCAGAGCAATTCGGCCTGGACCTACGAACATATGGCGTTGACCCGGGCGCGGCCGGTCTACGGCTCGGCGGCGGGGCGGGCGGAATTGCGGGCGGTGGTCGATGCCGCGCTTCGCCAGCAGCGCGACCCCGCCAAGCTGGTCGCCGACGCGGTGCGCATGCGCCACGACATGAACCGCCACAAGCCGCCGAGCGGCCCCTATGACATCAAGCTCGGGCCGGGCGGGCTGGTCGACCTCGAATTCGCCGTCCATGTGCTCCAGCTCGAGCACCGGATCGGCCTCCACCCGCATCTCGAAAACGCGCTCGCCGAGCTCGCCGCCGCCGGGCTGGTCGGCGCCGGCATCGATCCCGCGCTTCGCCTGCTGACCCGAATCCTCGTCATCCTTCGCCTGGTCTCGCCGAGCTCGACGGCACCGCCCGAGCCGAGCCGCACCCTGGTCGCCCGCGCCTGCGGCCTGGAAAGCTGGGACGCGCTGCTCGCCGCGCATGACGAGGCGCGGGCGCTGGTGCGGGCCTTTTGGGGCGAGGTCGCCGGGAACGGCTGACCGCCCGTTCATTCGCTATTCAGGCTACCTCCGCAAGTTACGTAACCGGTAACGTATCGGGGTGCTCCCATTGTCCGACGATTTCGTGCGCAGCCTCGGTCTCGCCTTCCTCGCGCACCGGCTGCGCCGCGCTTCCGATACGATCGTCGAGGGTACCGGCGAGGCGCTGCGCCGGACCGGCTTCGAAGGGCCGGCGCGGTCGGTGTCGATGCTTCTGCTGCTCCGCGAGAACGGCGCGATGGCGGTTACGGAGATCGGCTTCCGGCTGCGGCTCAGCCATCCGATGATCATCAAGCTCGCTCGGACTCTCGAAGCGGCAGGCCTGGTCCGCGACGAGGCGGATCCCGCCGACCATCGCCGCCGGCTGATCGCGCTGACCGAAAAGGGCGCCGCCCAGACCGCGCTCGCGCAAGGGTTGCTCGGCGACGTCGCCCGCACCTTCGACGCGATGTTCGACGAAGCGGGGATCGATCTGTTCGCCGCGATCGAGCGGTTCGAGGCGGTGGCTGAGCGCTGGCCGATCGCCGATCGGCTGAAAGGGAGGATATCGTGAGGAAAGCCGTTGCCTGCATTGCCATCGTTCTGCTCGCCGCACCGTTGGCCGCGCAGCCGCCGCAGGGGAGCGGGCCGCGGATGGTGCGGCGGGCGCCGTCGCCGCCGCCGCAGCGGACCGGCGAGCGCGCCGACGTCGAGATGCGCCTCGTCAATGGCATGCCGACGATCGAAGCGACGGTGAACGGGCGCGGGCCCTACCGGTTCGGAGTCGACACCGGCGCGTCCGGCTACCTTCGGGTGACGCCCGCCCTCGCTGCCGCGCTCGCCTTGCAGCCCGTCGGCCAGGCGCTGGCCAGTGATCCGTCGGGCGGCAATCCCCTCCCCATCCCCATCTATCGTGTCGACAATCTCGCCTTCGGCGGCCTCGGCTATGCCGGGGTGAGCACCACGTCGATCACGCTGGGCGGGCCGCTCGCCGGGGTGGACGGGATCATCGGCATCGGCTTCTTCGAGCAGCTGCTGCTGACGATCGATTATCCGCGCGGGCGGCTCGCTGCCGGCCCGGGCGCGCTTCCCGCCGCGAACGCCGCCGACGTGCTCGATTTCACCGTCGAGCGCGGCCTGATCACCATCCCGCTCCGGATCGGCGACCAGGTCCACCGGGTCCATCTCGACACCGGCAACACCCGGCACCCCTTCTTCATGCCGGCGGCGGCGATCCCGGCCCTGCCGACGCGCGGCGAGGCGCGCGGCATCGGCGTGGCGCGCACCGTCAGCCGGGAGGTGCCGCTCCAGGAGATCGACCTCGCCGCGCCGGTCCGCGCCGGCGCCACCGTCCTGCCGGTGACCGCAGTCGCCTTTCCGGCGGTCGCGGCGGCGGGCAATATCGGCTCGCTCGCGCTGCAGGCGATGGCCGTCACCGTCGACCAGGCGAACCGCCGAGTCCGCATCGCGCCGAGCCGCTAAACAAGGGGACAGTCCCCTATTTTCGCGTTGGCGCTTGCGGTGAAGCCTTTCGCCCGGCAGATGGTTTCCGGGGGCAGGGCCTGGAGAGTGACATGCTGACCGAAGGCGATCCCGTACCCGATGTGACGCTGGCCGGCATGGACGGCGCGCCGGTCAGCCCGGCCGACTTCAAGGGCCACAAGCTGGTCCTCTATTTCTATCCCAAGGACGATACGTCCGGCTGCACCCGCGAAGCGAAGGACTTCACCGCTTTGGCCGAGCAGTTCGAGAAAGCGGGGACGTGGATCCTCGGCATTTCCAAGGACAGCCCGGCGAGCCACGCGAAATTCGCGAACAAATACGGGCTCGAGGTCAAGCTCGCCTCCGACGAGGACGGCAGCGCTTGCGAAGCATTCGGCACCTGGGGCGAGAAATCGATGTACGGCCGCAAATATATGGGGATCGAGCGCGCGACCTTCCTGATCGACCGCGACGGCACCATCTTCCGCATCTGGCGCAAGGTGAAGGTGCCCGGCCATGCCGAGGAAGTGCTGGCCGCGGCTCGCGAATTGCCATGAGGATCCTCGCGTCCGGCGCGGCGCGAGCGAGGCGCGGAACGGGCCGCCGCCGGCTTCGTTTTGCCGGCATGTTCCGGCGTAGCCCTTATGCGGTGGTCAGCTTCGGCCTCGCCTTCGTCGTCGCGGCGATCGTCGGCGTCCAGCTCGGCGAGAGCGTGATCGCGGGCATCAACCCGGTCCATTTCCAGGGCGCCGCCGTCCACCCGCGCGACCGCGGCGCGGCGGTCGATCCGGCGACGATCCCGCCGGCGCGGCAGGCCAGCTATTACGAAGCCTATGGCTGGGACGCGGGCAACGAGGCCCGGCGCCGTGAATGCGCCGATTGCGGCTATCCGGCGACTCAGAGCTATGCCTGGGTGGAGAGCGCGCCGGCGACTCGCCTCGCCGGCGAGAATTGGCGCGATCCGACGCCGGTCACCGAGCCCGAGCCCTGGCAGCCGGGCGAGGTCTCCGCCCAGCCCGATCGTAATGTGCTTCGCTACGCCGACTATCCGATCGAGGAGAAGCCGGCGGTGGCGGCGGCCGAGGTCGAGACGCCGGCGCAACCCGACAAGATCTACGAGGAATAAATGATCCGAACCCGGCCGGCGGCGTCCGCGGCGAGGGCGCGGGCCGCCTCGACGCTGTCCGCTCTCGCCAGCGCGACGCCCATCCGCCGGTTCGGCCGGGTCACCGGCTTGCCGAACAGGCGCAAGTCGACGTCGCCGCCGCCGGGCGCGAGCGCCTCGGCGACGCCTTCGTAAGCGAAATCCGAAGCGTCGCGGTCGGCGAGGATCACCGCCGAGGCGGAGGGGCCGCGCAGGCGGATTTCGGGGATCGGCAGGCCGAGCACGGCGCGGGCGTGGAGATCGAACTCGCTCAGATCCTGCGAGATCGAGGTGACCATGCCGGTGTCGTGCGGGCGTGGGCTCAGCTCGGAGAAGATCGCCGAGTCGCCGGCGACGAAGAACTCGACTCCGAACAGGCCGTGGCCGCCGAGATTGTCGACGACTCGCCGGGCCATGTCCTGCGCCTCGGCGAGGGCGCGCGCCGACATCGCCATCGGCTGCCAGCTCTCGCGATAGTCGCCCTGCTCCTGGCGGTGGCCGATCGGCGGGCAGAAGCGGATGCCGTCCGCGCCGCGCACGGTGAGCAGGGTGATCTCATAATCGAAGGCGACGAACTCCTCGACGATCACCCGCGGCCGATCGCCGCGCATGTTGGCGACGGCATGATCCCAGGCCGGGCCGAGCCCCGCTTCGTCGCGGACAATGCTCTGGCCCTTGCCCGACGAGGACATGACCGGCTTGACGACGCAGGGCAGGCCGGTTCGGGCGGCGGCGGCGCGAACCTCGTCGAGGCTCTCCGCGAAGCCGTAGCGCGAGGTGCGCAGGCCCAGCTCCTCGGCGGCGAGGGAGCGGATCGCGTCGCGGTTCATCGTCATCTGCGCGGCGCGGGCGGAAGGGACGATCCGCCAGCCCTCGGCCTCGAGCAGGGCCAGCTCCTCGGTGCGGATCGCCTCGATCTCGGGCACGATATGATCGGGCCGGTGCTTCTCGACCGCCGCGCGAAGCGCGGCGCCGTCGAGCATCGAAAAGATTTCGCTCGCATCCGCCATCTGCATCGCCGGCGCGTCGGCATAGGAATCGCAGGCGATCACATAGGCGCCGAGCCGCTTCGCGGAGATGACGAACTCGCGCCCGAGCTCGCCCGAGCCGAGCAGGAGGATTCTGGCGGTGAAGGTCATGGGCGGGCCTCGGCCGTCAAGCTCGTGGGGCGTTGGGAAGAAGTCACTTCTGTAACTCCTCCGTTCGGGCTGAGCCTGTCGAAGCCCTTTTCTTCTCTTCGTTGTTCCTTGCAAGAGCGCTGATCGGAGACCAATCGCCCCTCATCAAAGCCAGCTTCTTCGCCCGGCTCCAACCCTTGATCTGCCGCTCCGCCGACAATGCCTCGTAGCGGCTCGGGAATTCCTCACACCAGACCAATTTCACGGGGAGGCGACTTGATGTGAAACCCGCAATCTCACCTCTTCATGCTGTCCGATGCGACCGCCAGGTCTTCGGTATGGCCGATATAGAATTTGCGGTCTGCGCAATGGAGCATGTAGGCCCAGAAGCTCATGGGACCGCAAAGAACAGAAGTAGAGGGCTTCGACAAGCTCAGCCCGAACGGGTTTGCGCAGTTGCCGTCCGGTACCACCACTATCGCCGGGGCCTGCCGTTTCGTGCTGCTCGCCGCGGCGCCGCGCGACAAGGTGAAGGCGGCGCGGGCGGCGGCGCGGGCGTGGCGGCGGGGCGCGCTCGCGCACCAGTTCGACGTCGCCATGCCGGAGCGGCCGGCGCGGCCGGACCGGCCCGAACTGCTGCCGGCGAACCGCATGCCCAAGCGCCGCAAGGGCGGTTCGGAGCGCGGCCGGATCGCGCTGCTCCATGCGCTCGCCCATATCGAATTCGGCGCGATCGACCTTGCCTTCGACATGGCCGGGCGGTTCGGCGCGGCGCTGCCGCGGGCCTTCGTCGACGACTGGCTATCGGTGGGGCGCGGACGAGGCGATTCACTTCGCCTTGCTCGACCGGCGGCTGCGGACCCTCGGATCGGGCTACGGCGCGCTGCCGGCGCATGACGGGCTGTGGGAAGCGGCGGCGGCAACCGCTCACGATCCGCTCGCCCGGCTGGCGGTGGTGCCGATGGTGCTTGAGGCGCGCGGCCTCGACGTTACCCCGGCCACCGTCGCCGCCTTCGAACGCGCCGGCGACGCGCGCTCGGCGGCGATCCTGGGGCGAATCTATCGCGACGAAATCCGCCACGTCGCGGCGGGCACGCGCTGGTTCAAGGCGGGTTGCGAATCCCTCGGCCTCGCCGCCGTTCCGCACTGGCGGGCGCTGGTTCGAACCCATTTCCGGGGGAGCCTGAAGCCGCCGTTCAACAACTCAGCCCGCGACGAAGCCGGTTTGTCCCGCGATTTCTATCAGGGGGTTGCCGCGCCAACATATGTTTAACACTGTCCGGCCACGCCGTCGGGGGGCTTTCCGACGATCTTTGCCGGGGCAGTTGCTCCAGATCTTAAAGCGGTCGCCAAGCGTGACCGCATCGGTCCGGTGGGGCCGAGCGGGGACAATGATGACGAGCAACGTACAGACGGCCAACGCTAGCTTTACTGCGAAGTTCCGCAACATCTTCAAGCCCCGCGATATTTTTCTGCACGACGGCAAGAGCCTGCGCCGCTTCACGATCGGCGCGCGAATCCAGATGGCGGCCGTGCTGGCCGCCTTTGTTTTGCTGGCCTGGTCCGCTTTCGCCACCTTCCGCGCGATCGACGCGATGGACGGCGACGTCGCCCGAATGGAGCGGCAGGTCGCCCAGATGCAGGCCGACGTCGCCCAGCTGCGGGTCCAGACCCGCCAGCACGCCGCTCTGCTCGAGCGCCGCCAGCAATTCCTCGCCGCGATGCTCTCGCACGAAGCCGACGCCGACGAGCTCGCCGCTCTGATCCCGCAGGAGGCCGCGGCGCCGCAGGCGGTCGCCGCGCCTTATGCCCGGGTCGACGGCATGCAGCTGGCGTTCGCCGAGCGCGCCCGCGACATGACCCGCCAGCGCGTCTCGCGAGACCGCGCGCGCGATCCGCACCATGGGCCTCAACCCGCGCCAGTTCCTGCGCGCCGGCCAGGGCGCCGTCGGCGGGCCGTTCGAGGAGGTCCAGCAGGCCGGCAACGCCGATCCGCGCTTCCGCGAGCTGTTCACCACCTGGCGCCAGCTCGACCAGCTCGAGCAGGGGGTCGCCGCCATCCCGTCCGCCCACCCGATCCACGATTCGATCGCGTTCACCAGCGGCTATGGCGTGCGCTCCGATCCGTTCCGCGGCCGTGCCGCAATGCATGCCGGCATCGACCTCGCCGGCCCGCTCGGCACTCCGATCTACGCCACCGCCGACGGCATCGTCGGCCGCGCCGAATATAATAATGGCGGCTACGGCAACCTCGTCGAGATCAATCACGGCCAGGGCATCCAGACCCGCTACGGCCACCTGTCGCGCTTCGCGACCCGGCCGGGCCAGCGCGTCCGCCGCGGCGAGCTGATCGGCTATATGGGCTCGACCGGCCGCTCGACCGGCAGCCACCTCCATTACGAGGTCCGCATCGACGGCCGCGCCGTCAATCCCGATCCCCTTCATGCAGCAGGCCAATGCGCTGGTCGCTCTGCAGCGCCGCAACGACATCGGCACCCCGGCCGCGATCGGCGGCCCGACCGGCGGCCCCGCCACCGGCCGCCGCTAAGCAGGTTTCGATCGTCTAGGGAGAGGCCGCAAAGGCCGAGGGCCTCGCTGGAAACGGCGGGGCCTTTTCCTTTTTGGCGTCCGGGATTCCAGAACTCGATCCCAACTCGATTGAATCTCGTCACCCCAGCGCAGGCTGGGGTCCATGCGGAATCGGAATGGACCCCAGCCTTCGCTGGGGTGACGGGTTTATTGTGAGCAGGACAGGGCCTAGAGTGCGTCCTGACTTGATTGAATCTCGTCATGCCAGCGAAGGCTGGCATCCATGCGGTGCCGGCGATCGGCACAAACTCGGCATGGACCCCAGCCTTCGCTGGGGTGACGGTTCAATGTGAACGGGACAGACTCTAGACCCGCTCGATCGGCAGCAGCTGGCAATCGCCGCCGACCTCGATCTGGAAGGTGGCGTGGGTGATGCCGAAGGCCTGGGCGACGCCGTGGGCGCAATCGGCGAGGAAAGGGTCGCCCGGAAAACCGTCGGGCATCACCAGATGGGCGGTCAGCGCGAATTCGGTCGTGCTCATCGGCCAGATGTGGAGATCGTGGATGCGGACGACGCCGGGCAGCGCGAGCAGATGCGCCTCGACCCCGTCGGGATCGATGCCGCGCGGCACTCCGGCCAGCGCCATGGTGACCGAATCGCGCAGCAGGTCCGCGGTGACGATGAAGATCAGGCCGGCGACGATCAGGCCCGCCACCGGATCGATCCAGACCCAGCCGGTGGTCGCGATGCCGAAGCCCGCCACCACCACGCCGGCGGAGACGAGCGCGTCCGCGACCATGTGCAGATAGGCGCCGCGCACGTTGAGGTCGCTGCGCCGGCCGCGGGCGAACATCAAGGCGGTGGCGCCGTTGATCAGGATGCCGACCGCGGCGACGATCATCACGGTCTTGCCGGCGACGACATCGGGAATGATCAGCCGGACGACGGCGTGATAGACGATGAAGGCGACCGCGATCAGCAGCAGCACGGCGTTGGCGAGAGCGGCGAGGATGGTGGCGCCCCGGAGGCCGTAGCTGAAGCGGCGGCTGGGCGGCCGCTTGGCAAGGATCGCCGCGCCCCAGGCGGTGGCGAGGCTGAGCACGTCGGACAGATTGTGGCCGGCGTCGGCGAGCAGGGCCATCGAATTGGCGTACCAGCCGTAGGCCGCCTCGACCGCGACGAAGGCGAGGTTGAGGACGATGCCGGCGGCGAAGGCGGCCGAGAAGTCGGCCGGATGGGCGCCGTGGTGATGCCCGCCCGGCCCGTGGTGATGCCCGCCATGCGAATGGTTATGGGACAAGAGCGGCTCCGCGTCGGCACTCGAATGGCTATGCGGTTCCACGACTAATCGAGAAGGAGCGGCGGCGCTAGCGTCCGGTCCGTCCCTCGTGGAGAGCGCGCAAAACGGGGTGCTGGAAGATGATCGAGCCGACATAGCGCGCCCCGGCGCGGGTGACGTGGCGATTGTCCTGGCTGATGAGCTTGCGGTCCGGGGTGAAGACCGGAACCCGGCCCTCGGCGTCGGACAGCATGGCGAGGATGTCGACATAGAGGTCGGGCGGGAGGGCCGCCCGGCCGATCGCGTTCCCCTCGCGGTCGTAAGCGATCGGCATCGCTCGATAGGCGTAGCGGCGTTCGGGGGAGAACAGCATCACCGCATCGTTGTGCCAGCCGAAATTCTTGAGGCCGAGGACGATAAGCCGGGCGTCGGTTATGGCGCGCAGCTCGCGCATCCGCCGGATCGCGCAGCCGAGCAGCCGAGCGTCGATTCCCGAGCCGAGGACGACGAAATCGGCATGGGCGGCATTGGCGCGCGCCGCCGGCGTCATCGGCCCGCAATCGTCGAATTCCGAATAGCTGATCCGATGCCGATCGAACTGGCCGGCCGCGAAGCCCATGTTGATGAAATCGCGGGCGAAGGAATTTCCGAGCACGAGGACGTTGGTCCGCCCGCCGCGTTCCGCCGGCAGCGGAGCATCCTGGAGGCGGCGCGGCTCCAGATTGTAGTCGCGATTCTGCCGAGCGCCGAAATCGCCGTCGCCCACGGCCAGCTCCGGCCAGTTGCGATAGAAACCCTGGGTGAGGTGCATCGTGATTCCGGTCGCGAACGCGAGCGCCGCCGTGACTCCGCAGCTCAATGCCACCCAGCGGAAGCGGAGCCGGCGGTTGCGGAACGGGCATTCGACGAAGCGCCAGGAGAGATAGGCGAGGATGAGGATCAGCGGGATCAGGGCGGTCAGCAGCAGCCGGTCCGGCTCCTCGAGGCTGGCGATCCGGGTGAAGGCGAAGACCGGCTGGTGGAAGAGATAGGCGCTGTAGCTGATCAGGCCGATCGCGACGAGCGGCCGCCAGGCGAGGATCCGGCCGGCGATCGTCGCCGGGCCGGCATTGAGCAGCAGCAGGCAGACGCCGAGCACCGGGATCGTCGTCCAGAAATTGGGCGGTGCGCCGCTTTCGTCGAGCAGGAAGAGCGGCACGATCGTCATCGCCAGGCCGGCCAGCGCGAGCGCCTGGTTGAGCCCTGTCGCGTCCCCGAAGCGGCGCTTCAACGCGGGCTCGGCCATCGCCACCAGCGAGCCGGCGCCGAGCTGCCAGGCGCGCGAGAAGATCAGGTAGAAATTGGCGGCCGGCGCATGGCGGGAGGCCCACAGGCAGAAGAGGAAGCTGGCCAGCGTGATCGCGGCGATGCCGATCGCCGTGGCCCGCCGCCGGCCGGCCTTGTAGGCGACGTACATCAGGATCGGGATGGCGATATAATATTGCTCTTCGACGCCGAGGCTCCAGGTGTGCATCATCGGGTCGAAGGCGATGTCGGGCGCGAAATAATCGGTTTTCAGCAGCAGCAGGACGTTGTTGGCGAAGGCGATGGTGGCAACCACCGACTGGCCGAAATTCTCAAGCGCCTCGGGCAGCATCAGCAGATAGGCCGCCGGCATCGCCAGCAGGATGGTGAGCAGCAGCGCCGGGACGATCCGCCGGATCCGCCGCTCGTAGAATTTGAGGATCGAGAAGGAACCGCGATCGAGGTCGTTATAGAGGATCGTCGTGATCAGATAGCCGCTGATCACGAAGAAGATGTCGACGCCGAGAAAGCCGCCGGCCATCTGCTCGTAGCCGGCATGGAAGATGATCACCGCGAGGACGGCGATGGCGCGAAGGCCGTCGACTTCGGGGCGATAGCCGATCGCGGGAGTTTTCATATGCCCGATGCCGCCTTCGCCGCGCCTATTTGCCGCGCTTCTGCCGGTGCTGGTCGAGGTCGAGGACGCTCGACGCCTCGCCTTCGGGCAGCAGGCCGAGGCGGCGGGCGACCTCCTGATAGGCTTCGGCCTCGCCGCCGAGGTCGCGGCGGAAGCGGTCCTTGTCGAGCTTCTCGCTCGATGGTCATGTCCCACAGCCGGCAGCCGTCGGGGCTGATCTCGTCGGCGAGGATGATCCGGGCGAAGTCGTTCTCCCAGAGCCGGCCGAATTCGAGCTTGAAGTCGACCAGGCGGATGCCGATGCCGGCGAACAGGCCGCACAGGAAATCGTTCACCCTGATCGCCATGTCGGCGATGTCGTTCATCTCGTCCTGGCTGGCCCAGCCGAAGGCGGCGATATGCTCGTCGGCGATCATCGGGTCGCCCGAGGCGTCGTCCTTGTAATAATATTCGATGATCGTGCGCGGCAGCTGGGTGCCCTCCTCGATGCCGAGCCGCGGTCGAGAGCGTGCCGGCGGCGACGTTGCGGACGACGACCTCGATCGGCACGATCTCGACCTGGCGGATCAATTGCTCGCGCATGTTGAGGCGGCGGATGAAATGGGTCGGGATGCCGATCGTGCCGAGCAGGGTGTAGATATGCTCGGAGATGCGGTTGTTGAGCACGCCCTTGCCGGAGATCGTGCCCTTCTTCTGCGCGTTGAACGCGGTCGCGTCGTCCTTGAAATACTGGATCAGCGTGCCCGGCTCGGGCCCTTCGTAGAGGATCTTGGCCTTGCCCTCGTAGATCATGCGGCGGCGGGACATCGGGCTGGGAGCCTCCGGATTCGGGGGGTGGCGAGGGAAGCGGCTCTATAGGGGAGCGGGGCGCGGCGATGGGGACAGTCACTTTTGCGCGCGGCAGATCGAGCCGATGGCGCACGGCGGTCGAAAAGTGACTGTCCCTCTAGGTGACCTTGCCGCGGACCGCGAACCTCGGGTCGCGCCAGCTCTCCTCGTCCATGATCGCGGCGAGCCGGTCGACGCCCGTCCAGATATCCTCGAAGCCGAGATAGAGCGGGGTCAGGCCGAAGCGGATCACGTCGGGGGCGCGGAAATCGCCGATCACCTTGGCGGCGATCAGCGCCTGGCAGATTTCGAAGGCGTGGGGGTGCGCGGAAGGAGATGTGGCTGCCGCGCTGGCTCCTCGCCGCGCGGCGAGATGCAGACGAGCTCGGGGCAGCGTTGCTCGATCAGGGCGTGGAAGACGTCGAACAAGGCGCGCGACTTGGTCCACAGCCGCTCCATCGTCACGCCCTCGAAGGCGTCGAGGCCGCATTCCAGCGCGGCGAGGCTGAGGATCGGCGGGGTGCCGGCGAGGAAGCGGTCGATGCCGGCGGCCGGGCGGTAATCGTCGGTGAAGGCGAACGGCTCGGCATGGCCCATCCAGCCGCGCAAGGGCTGACCAGCCGCTCCTGCAGATGCTCGGCGACGTAGAGGAAGGCCGGCGCGCCCGGGCCGCCGTTGAGATATTTGTAGCCGCAGCCGACGGCGAGCTCGGCGCCGGCCTCGTTGAGGTGGAGCGGCACCGCGCCGGCGCTGTGGCTCAGATCCCAGACCGTCGTCGCGCCGGCGGCCTTCGCCTGGGCGGTGATCCGCGCCATGTCGAACCGCTCGGCGGTCTTGTAGTGGACGTGGGTGAGGAGGAGCAGGTTGGTGTCCGGCCCGATCCGGCCCTCGACCTCGGCGCGCGGCGCGATGTCGAGCGTCAGGCCCAGCAGCTCGGCGACGCCGCTCGGCGATATGGAGGTCGGTGTGGAAATTGCCGCTTTCGGAGAGCAGGGTCCTGCGCTCCGACAGGCGGGCCGCGGCGACCAGCAATTTGAACAGGTTCACCGAGGTCGAATCGGCGACGATCACCTCGTGCGGCTTGGCGCCGATCAGCGGCGCGATCTTGGCGCCGATCCGCTGCGGCGCGCCGATCCAGTCGCGGCTGTTCCAGCTGCGGATCAGCTCCTCGCCCCATTCCTCGGTCGACCACCTGCGCTGGCGCGCCGCCGCCGCCTTGGGCAGCGGCCCGAGCGAATTGCCGTCGAGATAGATCAGGCCCTCGGGCAGATGGAAGCGGTCGCGCAGCGGCCGCAGCGGATCGGCGGCGTCGGCGGCCTGCGCCTCGGCGAGGGTGAAGCTCATCGGCCCAGCGCCCGTTCGATCTCCTCGGCCGCGGCGGCCCAGGCGGCGGTTTCGGGGGCGATCAGCTCGACATGGCCGGTGCGGTCGATCATCCGGACGCGGACGTCGTCGCCGGCGGCGCGCATCGGCGCGGGCATAGCCTTCGGCATAAGCGGTCGGGATGATCCGGTCCTGGAGGCCGTTGATCAGCACCTGGCGGCAGGCCGAGCGGGGCGAGGCGGGGCACCGAGGTGTCGGCGAAGCGGCCGCCGGTCAGCCGGCGCGATCACCTCGATGCCGCAGCCGTTGCCCGGCGGCCGCGCCGCTTCCTCGAGATCGGGCAGGCCGCCGAGGCTGACGACCGCGATGGATCGGGAGCGGATTGGCGCGTGCGCAGCGGCGAACCCGGCGGCAGGCGGGCCGCGCCGCCAGCCAGAGCGCGAGATGGCCGCCGGCGCTGTGGCCGATGGCGACGAGGCGCGAGAGATCGAGATTGTGGCGCGCGGCATGGGCGCGCAGCGCGTCGGCGGCCGCCGCGGCGTCCTGGAAGGTGCCGGGATAGCCGCCGCCGGGCCGGTCGACGCCGCGATAGTCGATGTTCCAGACCGCGATGCCGCGCCGCGCGCAGATCGTCGGCGATCCAGTTCATGATCGTGCGGTCGGCGATCTCGGTCTGCCAGCAGCCGCCATGGACCATGAGCACGATCGGATGCGGGCCCGGTGCCCCGCGGGCAGCCAGAGGTCGACGACCTGGAGCGGGTCGTCGCCATAAGCGATGGTCGCGGTCGGCTGCGGGCGCGGCCGCTCGAGCAGATCCGGCCAGGCCATCAGGCCGTCGGGGCCGCTGCCCGGGGAGTTCGGCGTCTCGCTCACCGCGCAAGCGGCTAACGCGGCGCCGGAGAGCAGAGCAAGCGGTTTCGTCAAAAGGCGCATGGCGGTCTTTCCGGGCGGGGGCAGGCCAGCGGATAGACGCCATGCGCCTTAAGTTCAAAGCCCCAAGGTTCGGGGCGGGACGGACCCTAGCCGCAGGTGCCGCGGCGGCGCGGGTTCCAGGGGGCGTTGAACTGGATCTGGTTGAGCTTGCACAAGCGAGACGCGGATCGTCTCGAGGACGCGCCCGAGCGCGCCGCGCGATGTGGTCAGGCTGGTCATGTCTTGGTCCTTCCTCAGGCAGCGGTGGTGTTGAAGGTGAGCCCGGTGATCGCGAACGCGGCGACCAAAGCGAGCAGCTGGTGCGGTGGTGCCGTCCCAGACCGGCGAGGCGGGCGAGCGCCGCGCGCAACGCGGCGAAGCGCGTCGATCCAGGTCGCGGGAGAACTGCTCGTGGTGGTCGACCCACAGGCGGCCGTCGAGTTCGTCGCGCATCTCGAAATTCCCTTCCCTGGCGGTGCCGAAGCGGCGCTCTGCGATGTCCGGGAAATGGCATCGCCGGGCGCTCCGGCGCCAACGAAAGTCTCGACAATAGGTATAAGCTGCGCTTATGATCGTGGCATGCGCCGCCTGCCGCCCCTCGCGCCGTCCGCGTCTTCGAGGCCGCCGCGCGCCGGCAGAATTTCACCCAGGCCGCGGCCGAGCTCGGGATGACGCAGGCGGCGGTCAGCTATCAAATCCGCTTGTTGGAGGAGCGGCTCGGCGTGCCGCTGTTCGCGCGCATCAAGGGACGGGTGTCGCTGACCGAGGCCGGGCGGCGGATCGCGCCCCTGGTCGCCTCCGCCTTCGAGACGCTGGAGGATGCCTTTTCGGGCCTGGTCGCCGAGGATCAGGCCCTGCTTTCGATCAGCACCGCGCAGACCTTCGCCACCACCTGGCTGGCGCCGCGGCTCGGCGCTTTCCAGGTCCGCCATCCCGATCTCGCGGTGCGGCTCAACACCGACAACCGGCTGATCGATTTTTCGACCGGCGAGTTCCACGCCGCGATCCGGGTCGGCCGGGGCGGCTGGCCCGGGCTCAAATGCCATTTCCTGTTCCGCCTCCACTTCAGCCCGATCTGCAGCGCCGAATTCGCCGCGCGTCACCGGCTCGAGCGGCCCGAGCAATTGCTCGATCTGCCGCGGCTCAGCCCCGCCGACGATTGGTGGGCGGACTGGTTCGCCGAGATGGGCGTCGCGGCGCGCGAGGCAGAGGCCGGGCCGGGCCTCGTCCTCGACAATCAGGTGATGGAGGCGAACGCCGCCCTCGCCGGCGCCGGCATCGCGATGATGACGCCGATGTTCTGGCGCGGCGAGCTGGCCGCGGGCCGGCTGGTCCAGCCCTTCGCGCATGTCCACGTCACCGACCGCAGCCACTGGCTGGTCTATCCGGAAGGGCGGCGCAACCAGCCCAAGATCGCCGCCTTCCGCGACTGGATCCTCGCCGAGGCCGAGGCGGAAAAGGGGCGTGAGCCGGCGGAAATCTTCGTCGAACCCGAAGAATAGGGACTGTCCCCTATTTTCGGGTGGGGCGGGTGCGCGGCGCGGCGGCGCCTGGCGAGAATCAAGCGCGCGCTCGATCGCACCCGCCCCCTTCCCCTCCCTCGCGAGGGAGGGGAGAAGCATCATGCTCCCTCGGCCTCGCCCGTCAGCGGCGGCCGGACCAGCCGGCGCCGGGCGAAGCGGATCGCGCCCCAGATCAGAAGCGCGGTCAGCAACCAGGGCGACAGCGTGACGAAGACGATCAGAAGCATGTTGAGCCCGCCAAGGAAGGTGTCGGCGGCGCGCTCGGCCGCCTCGCCGACGCTCGCCCGCGGCGCCGGTCCCGGCGCGAACGCGCCCGAGCCGTAGCGGAACAGCATCGGCACCGTCGCCAGCTGCCGCTCCTGCGCCGCGGTGGTCGAACGCAGCTCGGCGATCTGCTGGCGAAGGCCGCGCCGCTCCTCGTCGAGCCGCTCGCGCTCGCGCCAGCGAAGGCGGGGCCGGGCGAGCCGGGCCTCGACCCGCTCCAGCTCCGCCTCGAGCGCCTCGATATTGCCGGTATTGGCCTTGATCGCGGTGCCGATCTCGATGCCGCTGATCTCGCTGCCGGCGAGCTCGCCGCCGGCGGCGTCGACCGCGCGGACGCTCTCGCGGCCGAACTGGCCGGCGATCTCCGGATCGACCAGGAAGGAGAGCATCGCCTCGACATCGTCCTCGTTGGCGGCGCGATAATCCATGCCGGTGATCCGGCAGCGCGGCCCGTAGCGGGCGCATAGCCGCTGGTGCTCCTGCTGCGCCTCGGCGACCCGGTCGGCTTCGAGCCGGAAGGCGTAGCTGTAATCGAAGGCGACGCCGGGCGCCGCCGCCGGATCGAGATCGGGCCCGGTTTCGCGGCTCGGCCGGGCGCGGGGCGCGGGCAGCTCGGGCGGGATCGCGCTCAGCGATTCGGAATCGGCCGCCTCGGTCGCATTCGTCGTCTGGTCGGCGGGCGCACCGCCGGGAGCGGTGGCGCCGTTGTCCTCGACCCGGCCGCAGGCGGCGGCGGTGGCGAGAAGCAGAGCAAGCAAGGGAAGCGAACGGCGCATTTCAGTCTCCTCTCTCTTTTTGTTACTCAACTGAAACAGTAGACAATTGAACCGCAGAATGCTTCGAGGCCAAACCCCTTTTTCTCCTTATGCCGTGGGGCTGGGCTCGGCCGCCGCCGCCTTCGGGAACCAGCGGCGGCGGATTCGAATGATCGCCCAGGCGATCAGCAAGGCGAGCAGGATCCAGGGCCCGAGGGTGACGAGGATGATCATCAGCCCGAGGCCGGCCGCGCTCAGATTGTCGAGCGCGCGCTGCCAGGCCTTGCTCAAGGTGAGGTCGTTGGCGAAGCCGGGGACGAGCTCGCCCGAGCCGTAGTTGAACACCATCGGCGTGGTGGCGAGCGACTCCTGCTGCCTGCTCGCGGCCCGCCTCGGCGGCGCGGATCGACTGGCGCAGAAGCTGGGCCTCGTTTTCCAAGTTGGCGCGCTCGTCGGCGGGGAGGCGGCCTGCGAGCCGCGCTTCGATGCGACGCAATTCCTCGCTCATCTGGGCGATCGAGCGGCCGGCCTGGCGGATGTCGGTGGCGGCGTCGACGCCGGTGATCTCGCTCTCGGTCAGCATGCCTTCGGCGCGGACCACCGCCTCGACGCCGGAACGGCCGAAATGGCGGGCGACGGCGGGATCGAGCTTGAAGGCGAGCATCGCCTCGATGTCGCGCTCGTTGACGACTCGGTAGCGCAAGCCGGTGATCCGGCAGCGGGCGACGGTGAGCCGCTCGCAGAGCTGGGCGTGCTGCTCCTGAACCGCGGCGATGCGCGGCGCCGCGAGCCGGAAGGAATAGCGATAGTTGAAGGCGACGCCGGGCGCGGCGGTGGGGCCGACATTGGGGCCGCCGGCGCGGCTGGCTGTCATGGATTCAGGCGCAACGGCAGCAGGAGGCGATTCGTAGCGCATTTGCGGCGCGGCCTGGTCGCTGGCCGTGCTTTCGGATGGGGTGTCGCTCTGGGGCGCGCCGCAGGAGGCGGTGGCGAGAAGCAGGACGAGGACGGGAATCGAGCGCACGATCAGTCTCCCCTCTTTTTTATTACTCTACTAAACGAGTAGAGATTGGCAAGCCCTATTCTAACCCTCTTCTAAAATCGGGTCCCGGCGGCGGCGTAGCACGCGCATGACGACGAAGACGAGGGCGCCGGCGAGCAGCCAGGGCAAGGCGATGCCGGCGACCAGGATCAGCACGCCGAGGCTGGCGGCGGCGAGCCGGCCGAGCTGAGCGAATGCGTCGGCGGCCGGATTGCCGGCAGGCGCGGCGGGTGTGGCCTCGGCCTGATAGCGGATCTCGACCGTGGACATCGCCACTCGCGCGCGCATTTCTTCGAGCAAAGCGCGGGCGGCTTCCAATTCTTCCTGCGCATTGTTGATCGCTCGCTCGGCCTCGACCGCCTGCTGGATGTTGCCGCTGCGAGTCTCGAGCAGGCCGGTGAGCCGCCGGATCAAAGTCTCGCGGGTGCGGATCCTGGCGTCGCTGTCGATCATCTGCCGGGTCAGGTCCTCGGCCGCGATCGCGCGGTCGACGGTCGTCGCGCCGGCCGCGGTGGAGACGAGCCGGCGGCCGAACGCGTCGGCGAGGGGCGCGGCGACCGCCAGCTCAAGCTCGGCCGTCGGCTGTCCTTCGGCCTGGCCGCCGCGGCGCATGCTCACCACCCGGCAGCGCGCCGCTCCGAGCCGGCGGCACAGACCGAGATGGCGCTCCTGGACGGCGGCGACGTCGCCGGCGGCGAGCCGGAAGGTGTAACCGTAAATATAAGCGATGCGCGGGATTGCGACGGCGATGGGACCGCGCGCGGCGGGCTCGGCCGGCGGCTCGTGCATGAAGGCCGGCTCCTCGGCCACCAGGCCCGGCAGCCCGGGATCCGCTGCGACGTCGGACAGGCTCAGATCCTGCGGCGCTATCCGGGGACCGGTGTCGCGCGCGGCGAAATAGACGAAGCCGAGCAGAGCGATGAGCAGCCCGCACAGCGCGATCGCCTTCAGGCGAGGGAAGTCGATTCGCATCGTCCGCCTCCTTATAGAAAGGAATGATACTATATATCATTACGCATAACAAGCCGCTCGCATCGCCGAATCCCGGCTGCTAACGCATCGCCATGAGTGACGAATTCGATCAGGTCGTCGACGCAGCCGTTTCGACGACGCCTTGTCCCAGCGCTACCTCGTCTACGCCCTCTCGACGATCACCGCGCGCTCGCTGCCGGACCTGCGCGACGGGCTGAAGCCGGTCCACCGCCGCCTGCTGTGGGCGATGCGGCTGCTCAGGCTCGATCCGGCGTCGGGCTACAAGAAATGCGCGCGCGTGGTCGGCGACGTGATCGGCAAATATCATCCGCACGGCGACCAGTCGGTCTACGACGCGATGGTCCGGCTCGCCCAGGATTTCTCGCTGCGCTACCCGCTCGTCGACGGCCAGGGCAATTTCGGCAATGTCGACGGCGATAATGCCGCGGCGATGCGCTACACCGAGGCGCGGCTGACCGCGGCGGCGGGCGAGCTGATGGCCGGGCTCGACGAGGGCACGGTCGACTTCCGCCCGACCTACAATGGCGAGGAGGAGGAGCCCGAGGTCTTTCCGGGCCTGTTCCCGAACCTGCTCGCCAACGGCGCCAGCGGCATCGCGGTCGGCATGGCGACCTCGATCCCGCCGCACAATGTCGCCGAGCTGATCGACGCCGCCGATCCATGCTGATCGACGAGCCCGAGGCCGACGACGCGGCGCTGATGGACGAGTCGTCACGGGCCCCGATTTCCCGACCGGCGGCGTGCTCGTCGACAGCGCCGAGGCGATCGCGCTCGCTTATGCGACCGGGCGCGGCGCGCTTCCGGGTGCGCGCGCGCTGGACGATCGAGAAGGGGCCGCAGGGCACGCTGGACCGCGGTGGTCACCGAAATCCCCTATCAGGTGCCCAAGGGCAAGCTGATCGAGCAGATCGCCGGCCTGATCGCCGACAAGAAGCTGCCGATCCTCGCCGACGTGCGCGACGAATCGGACGAGGCGATCCGGATCGTGATCGAGCCGCGCAGCCGCACCGTCGATGCCCGACGTGCTGATGGACAGCCTGTTCCGGCTGACCGACCTCGAAACGCGCGTGCCGCTCAACCTCAACGTGCTCGACGCGAAGCCGCACGCCGCGGGTGATGGGCCTGCAGGCAGGTGCTGGCCGAATGGCTCGGCTTCCAGATCGAGGTGCTGGTCAACCGCGCCGAGCATCGGGTCGCGAAGATCGACGACCGGCTCGAGCTGCTCGAAGGCTATCTCGATCGCCTTCCTCAACCTCGACCGGGTGATCGAGATCATCCGCACCGAGGACGAGCCCAAGCCGGTGATGATCGCCGAATTCGGCCTCACCGACCGCCAGGCCGAGGCGATCCTCAACATGCGCCTGCGGTCGCTTGCGCAAGCTCGAGGAGATGCAGCTCAAGCAGCGAGCGCGACGACCTCGTCAAGGAGCGCGAGGGCCTGCAGCAAGCTGATCGACTGGCCGGCGCCGCCAGCGCACGCGGCTCAAGAAGGACCTCGCCGCGCTGCGCGCGCGCTACGGCCCGGAGACCGCGCTCGGCCGCCGCCGCACCCTGATCGAGGAAGCGGCGCCGGCGCGCGAAATCCCGCTCGAGGCGATGATCGAGCGCGAGCCGATCACCGTGATCCTGTCGAAGCGCGGCTGGATCCGGGCGATGAAGGGCCATGTCGAGCTGACCAACGCCGAGGCGCTGAAGTTCAAGGAAGGCGACGAGCCTCGCTTTCCCGCTGCTCCACGCCCACACCACCGACAAGATTGCTGCTCGCCTCGTCGGACGGCCGCTTCTACACGCTCGCCGCCGACAAGCTGCCCGGCGGGCGCGGCTTCGGCGAGCCGGTCAAGGCTGATGGTCGACATCGAAGGCGAGGGCAATGTCGTCGCCCTGCTGCCGCGCCGGCGCGGCGGAGAAACTGCTGCTCGCCTCGTCGGACGGGCGCGGCTTCGTCACCGCGGCGGCGGGCGCGGTCGCCGAGACCCGCAAGGGCAAGCAGATCGTCAACCTGCGGCCCGGCGCGCGGCTGCAAGGTGGTGCGGCCGCTCGAAGCCGGGCGACGATTATGTCGCGGTGATCGGCGAGAACCGCAAGATGGTCGTCTATCCGCTCGCCGAGCTGCCCGAAATGGGCCGCGGCCAGGGCGTCCAGCTCCAGCGCTACCGCGACGGCGGCCTCGCCGACGCGACCGGCTTCACGCTTCGCCGAAGGGCCTCAGCTGGCCGATGGGCGGCGAGGGCGGCCGCACCCGCACCGAGGCGATGGACCTGTGGCGCACCGCGCGCGGCGCCGCCGGCCGGGTGCCGCCGAACGGCTTCCCGCGCGACAACCGCTTCGGCTGATCGACTTTCGCCGAAACGGCCGATGGTTACCGCGTTTGCCGGGCGCATTCCTCAACGATGCGTTAACCCTGTTTGCCTATCCCGCCGGTATGCAGGCTGCAAAGACGCGCGGGCGGGTGAAAGCCGCGGCCGGGGATCACCCGCCGCACGACGGCGTGCCGGCCGAGCTCGCGCCGCAATTCCAGCATGTCCTCGAGACCGTCCGCCAGCGCTATCTCGACGCCCTGCCGATCGCCGCGGCGATCGTCACCGTCTCGGCGACGACAGCGTCATCGACTGCGCCAACGACCAGTTCCGCTTCCTCGCCGAATGGGACGAACGGCTCGGCGAGCGCCGCATCGCCCAGGTGCCGATGCTCCGCTCCGGCCCGATCGGCACCAGGCTCGCCGCCTTCCTCAAGAAGGACGATCCGGCCTTCCAGTTCGACACCGCCGACGGCCGCAGCATCGGCGGCCGCCATTTCACGGTCCGCTTCGCGCGCCTCACCGTCCTGCCCGGCCAGCCCGACCGCTGCCTGATCTCGCTGATCGACAAGACCGCCCAGGTCGAGACCGAGCGCAGCCTGCGCTCCGAGATGCTGCGCGACACGCTGACCGGCCTGCCCAACCGCTTCGCCTTCAACGAGAAGGTCGAGGCGGTGCTCGCCGATCCCGGCCTTCGCGCGACGGCAGCCATGCCGTGCTCGCGGTCGACATGACCCGCTTCAGCCGGGTCAACGAATGCATGGGCGCGATCGCCGGCGACGAATTGCTGATCACCTTCGCCCGCCGCCTCGTCTCGGCGCTGCGCCCGAGCGACATGCTCGCGCGCATCTCGGGCGACGAGTTCGGCGTCCTGCTCCGGCTCGACCGCGGCCTCGGCCGACGCGCTGCGCGCCGCCGAGCGCATCAAGGCGGTGCTGACCCTGCCGTTCCGCCTCTCCGAGCTCGAGATCCGGGTCGATTGCGCGATCGGCTGCGCGATCCTGAACCAGCAGCGTCAACAGCGCCGACGAGGTGCTGCGCAACGCCCAGTTCGCGCTGAAGCGCGCCAAGAAGACCGGCACCACCCAGGTCTACGAGCCGACCCAGGCGCAGGCCGTCCGCCGCCGCTTCAGCATCGAGACCGAGCTGCGCTGCGCGATCGAGGCGGGCGACCTCACGCTCGCCTATCAGCCGCTGATCGAGCTCGCCACCGGCCGGTCGCCGGCTTCGAGGCGCTGGCGCGCTGGGAGCATGAGGGCGATCCGATCGCGCCGGGCGAGTTCATCCCGGTCGCCGAGGAATCGGGCCTGATCGTCCAGCTCGGCCGCTGGGCGCTCGACACCGCGACGCAGACGCTGGCCGACTGGGACCGCAAGACCGGCGACGCGGCTGCCGATCAGCGTCAACGTCAACCTCTCGCCGGTCCAGATCAGCCGCGACGACGTCGCCGCCGCGGTCTCGGGCGCGCTCGTCGGCGAGCGGCATCGACGGCGACCGGCTGACGCTCGAGCTGACCGAAGGCGCGATCATCCAGGATCCGGAGCGCGTCGCCAAGGCGCTGAAGGCGCTGCAGCGCTTCGACGTCAAGATCGCGATGGACGATTTCGGCACCGGCTATCACCTCGCTGGCCTCGCTGCAGACTGCTGCCGATCGACATGCTGAAGATCGACCAGCAGCTTCGTCTCCGGCATGCTCGACGACGGCGATTCGACCGCGATCGTCCGCGCCATCCTCAGCCTCGCCCGCGCGCTCGGCATGGAGACGACCGCCGAGGGGATCGAGAGCGAGGAGCTGGCCGAGATGCTGACCGAGCTGGGCTGCACCTACGGCCAGGGCTTCTTCTATTCCGAGGCGCTGCCGGCCGACGACGCGCTCGCCTACTGGCTCGAGCGCAGCGCCTGATCGACATGGCGCCGCGGCCATCGCGCGCGACCGCTGCCTTGTCGGCGGGAAAGCCGGCCGCGATCCATTCCGCCTCGATCGCCTGCAGCGTCGCGCGCGACGATCGGGCCCGCCTCCAGCCCCATCGCGATCAGATCGCCGCCGCCGACCGGCAGCCGCGGCCGCTGCCAGCCCTCCAGCGCCGCGAGGTCCGGCGCCCGGCGCGCCGTGCAGCAGGATCCGGTCGATCGCCTGCGGCGGTGCCGATCCGGTAGGCGAGCGGCTCGGGCGCATCGAGCGCGGTGTCGGCGGCCGAGACCAGCCGCTTCGGCGAGCCGCTTCGACAGGCGCAGCCGCGCCGCGACCGAGGCCGCGACGTCGCGGATCGGCCGGCAGCAAGCGCCGCGAGCCGGCGGATCGCCTCCGGGCGCGATCCCGGCCGCCGCGCTCGGCCGCGACCAGAGCGGCGAGCCGGTCGGCGCGAGTCGATCTCGGGCAGGACCGGCCGGAAGATGCCGCGCGCGATCATCAGCGCGCACCGTCGGCGCCGGATCGGGGAGGCCGAGCAGCTTCAGCAGTTCGTCGGCGATCCGCTCGCGGGACAGCGCCATCAGATCGTTGGCGCGCGCGGCGCAGGCGTCGAGCGCCGCCGGGTCGGGCGCGCCGGCGCCGAAGCGGGCGTGGAAGCGGAAGAAGCGCAGGATGCGCAGATGATCCTCGGCGATGCGCTGCAGCGGATCGCCGATGAAGCGGACGCGGCCGCGCCTCGAGATCGGCGAGCGCCGCCGAAATAGTCGAAGATCTCGCCGCTCGCGCGGATCGGCGGAGAGCGCGTTGATCGTGAAGTCGCGCCGCGCCGCGTCCTCGCGCCAGTCGTCGGTGATAGGCGATGGTGGCGCGGCGGCCGTCGGTGGCGACGTCGCGGCGCAGGTCGTGACCTCGACCGGCGCGCCGCCGATCACCGCGGTGACGGTGCCGTGGGCGAGGCCGGTCGGCACCGCCTTGATCCGCGCCGCCTCGAGCCGGCGCATCACCTCCTCGGGCGCGAGCCGGGTGGCGAGATCGACGTCGCTGACCGGCAGGCCGAGCAGGGTGTCGCGCACGCAGCCGCCGACGAAGCGGGTCTCGCCCTCGTCCGCGCCGAGCGCGTGCGAGCAGCCGGTCCATGCCGGGCGCGGTGCCGCCAGGGCGGCGTCGGGCAGCTTCATGTCGACCAGCGCCAGCCGGCGGCCGAGATTGACGATCATCGCCGCGGTCGCCCCCCAGATCCGCCGCTCCTCCCATTCGATCTCATAATAGGTCCGCTCCCGCCCGCGCCAGACCGCGCGTGCGGACATGCTGGTGGGCCGGGATCGAGCAGGTAGTGCGAGCGGCGCCTCGAACATGGCCGCGACCTCGCCCGGATGCGGGCGTCAGCGGCAGGTCGGGCGGGACGATGCCGAGCACCGGCGTCACCTCGAAGCCGGTGACGGTGCGGTAGCGGTCGGCGATGCCGATCGACCTCGACCGCGGCCGGCGGCAGGCCGATCTCCTCCTCGGCCTCGCGCAGGGCGGCGGCGATCGGGCCGTCGTCGCCGGGATCGATCCGGCCGCCGGGGAAGCTGACCTGGCCCGGATGCTTGCGCATCGTCTCGGGCCGCAGCGTCAGGATCACGCGTCGGATCGGGCCGGTCGACGACCGCGACCAGCACCGCGGCGGGGGTGATGCCGTCGCCGTCGACCTCCTCGTCGAGCACGTCGCCGCCGATCAGCTCGGGGCTGCGCGCGGTGGCCGAGCTCGAGCGCCTCGCGCAGGCGTGTCGGCGAGGCTCATGCGCGCCGGCTCCAGCGGGAAGAAGGCGCCGTCGCTCCACACGCCCGGGCGGCGCGGCGCCTTCGGCCAGCGCGATCTCGGCCAGCTCGTAATAGACCGGGCGGGCGACCAGCGCGTCGAGGCCCGTCGCGCACCTCGAGATAGGGGTGCGGCCCCGGCCTCGAAGCGCAGGCGATGGTCGCGGCGCCGGCGACGACGAGATCGCCGGTGTTGAGGCGGAAGGCGAGGCGTGCGGCTCTCGCCTTCGCCTTCGCTCTTCAGCTCGACCGCGACGAACGGCGCGTCCTCGACCTCGATGTCGAGCTTCTCGACCGGCGTGACCAGCACGAAGCCGCCGTCCGGCTCGCGGCGCAGGATGGTCGAGAACAGCCGCACCATCGCCGGGCGGCCGATCGGCGCTGCCCTCGTGATACCAGGTGCCGTCGCGCGCGATCCGCATCTCGCTGTCGCCGCAATGGGTCGGGTTCCATTTCTCGACCGGCGGCAGCTTCCGCTCCTCGGCCAGCCGGGCGATGTCGGCGAGGCTGAGGCTGGCGAGGTCGTCGGGGGCGGGGGCCATTGGCATGACCGCGCTGTAGCCGTGCGGCTGGCCTTGCGCAAAGCGCGCCGCTATTCGCGGGGCCATGGCAACCGCGATCGTCACCGGCGGCGCGAAGCGGATCGGCGCCGAGATCGCGCGCGCGCTCGCCGCCGACGGCTGGCACGTGCTGATCCATTACAATCGCTCGCGGGCCGAGGCCGAGGCGCTGGCGGCCGAGCTCGGCAACGCCTCGGTGGTCCAGGCGGAGCTTGCCGATCCGCGACGCGGCCGACGACGATCATCGCGGCGCTGGACGGCCTGCCGCCGCCGCGGCTGCTGGTCAACAATGCCTCGCTCTTCGCCCATGACGACATCGGCGATTTCACGCCCGAAAGCTGGGCCGCCCATCTCGACGTCAACCTGCGCGCGCCGGCTTTGCTGTCGCGGGCCTTCGCGGCGCGGGCCGGCGCACGGGCTGATCGTCAACCTGCTCGACGCCAAGCTCGCCGCGCCCAATCCCGATTTCTTCAGCTACACCATCTCCAAGATCGGTCTCGCCGGGCTCACCGAGCTTTGCGCCCGCGCCTTCGCGCCGGGCATCCGCGTCTGCGGGATCGCGCCGTCGGTGACCATGGTCTCGGGCCCGCAGAGCCGCGCCAATTTCGACAAGGTGCACGGCCTCAACGCGCTCGGCCGCGGCGTCGACGTCGACGAGATCGTCGCCGCCTTGCGCTTCATCATCGCCACGCCGAGCCTCACCGGCCAGACGATCCTGCTTGACGGCGGCCAGCGTTTCCTCTCCCTGCCGCGCGACGTGCAGTTCCTGGAGCCCGAATGACGCAGAACATCGCCCACCTGGACGGCCTCGTCCCCGACCGGCTCGCGCCCAAGACGCGCAAGATCGTGCTCGAGGACTATGATCTTGCCGGTCGACATCGGCTTCCACGATTTCGAGGTCGGCAAGCCGCAGCGGCTGCTGGTCACGGTCGAGGTCTGGGTCGACGAGCGCAGCTTCGCCGCCTCCGACGAGCGCGGCCAGCGCCTGGGATTATGATTTCCTGCGCACCGAGATCGGCGCGCTCGCCGACGGGCCGCCGCTTCAACCTCCAGGAGACGTTCGTGCGCGAGATCTACGATCTGGTCGCGGCGCGGCGCGGCGTCACCGCGCTGCGCGTCTCGACCCGCAAGCCCGACATCTATCCCGACTGCGCCGGCGTCGGCGTCGAGCTGGCGAGCTTCTAGACAGTCACCATGCCGCAGCCGGCGATCAGGTCTCGCTGCGCGACGGCAAAAGTGACTGTCGCCGTTCAGCGCGCGCGCGGTGCGCGCGCAGGGGCCGAGGCCCTCCATCACCAGCCGATAATCGGCCTGGATCGCGCGCGCCTCGTCGGCGCCGGCCTCGCGCAGCGCGTCGGCGCGGCAGGCGCGGCGGCAGGGTGCAGGCGAGCCGGTACCAGAGCAAGGTGTCGCGGCGCCGGCGGCGCGGCCGCCTCGTCGACGATCTCGGTCAGCGCGACCGACCAGCGCGGCTGCTCGCCGGGCCGGCGCAGCACGGTCAGCGAGATCGGCCGGTCGTCGGCGGTCTGCAGGAAGATCTGGGTCTCGCTCTCGCCGGGCAGCGAGCCGGGGACGTGGAAGGCGCGGCCGATGCCGGTGATTCGCGGCGGCGCGTCGGCGGCCGCTCGATTCGCGCAGGATCGCGCGCAGCCGCTCGGCGGTCTCGGGCGTGTAGGGCGAGCTGGGCGTCGGGCGCGGCCAGCCGCAGCTCGGCCGGGCGATTCGGCACCCGGTGGGCGAGGACCAGCAGCTCGGCGCGGCGCCGCAGCCGGGCCGGCCGGCCGCGCGAATCGTTCGGCAGGTCGACGAGGTAGCTGACCCGCGCCGGCAGGCCGCCGGCGCCGCGAATCAGCGCGACGACGTCGGCCTCGATCAGGAAGCGCCGGTGCCCGGCCGGGACGTTCGGCGCCAGTTCGCGCGCCGAGCGCTCGGCGCTCGCGCGACCCGCAGATGCGCGGCGACCGGCGCGCCAGCGCGAGATCGGCGAGGTCGGCATAGGTCAGCGCCGGATGCGGCAGGAAGGGTTTGCGATTCAACGGGCTTGCGGCGCGGCCGAGCGCGAGGATCGCAAGCGCGGCGAAGAGTTTGATTCGCATTATCACTCCCCGAAAACCTCGATCGCGCTGCTAGCGGCGGCCGCATTAACCGTGGATTGCGGCGGAAATCCGCCGACCCGTCACCGTCACGTAACAGAGTCACAGAAGGATTGCGTCGGGCAAACCGTCGCGATAGAGACCACGGCCTTGGCACAGTCCGTTACACGGATGAACCGAACGCGGGCCGCTGCGTTACAGCGAGGTTGGTCCGGACCGAGACGAGAGGGAGCGCTGGCTGGTTAATGTCATACGTTGATCAGGGAATGACCCGGGGCAGGGTGTACGCGATCGTCGTCGTCGCGATCCTGCATGCGCTCCTCGCTTATGCGTTCGTCACCGGCCTCGCCTACAAATTCGTCAAGAACGTGCCGGAGGACCTCAAGACGTTCGACGTCGAGGAGGAGCCGCCGCCCCCCGAGGAGGAGCCGCCGCCGCCGCCCGAGCAGGCCGAGGTGCAGCCGCCGCCGGTCGTGGCGCCGCCGCCGCTGGTGCGGATGCCGAGCGCCGGCGCCGCCGATGCAGACCGCAGCCGACGCCGCCGCCGCCGCCGCCGACCGCCGCCGGCCGCCGCCGCCGCCGCCGCCGCCGCCGCCGCCGCGTCGGTCGCGCCGCAGCGCGCCCGGGCCAATCTCGGCTCCTATTTCTCGGCCGACGATTATCCGGCGTCGGCGCTCTGCGCGCCGAGGACCGAGGGCACGACCGGCTTCCGGCTCACCGTCGGCCCCGACGGCCGGGTGACGGACTGCTCGGTCACCGCGTCGAGCGGCTCGGCGGCGCTCGATCAGGCGACCTGCCGGATCCTGCGCAGCCGCGCCCGCTACACGCCGGCCCGCGACAGCAGCGGCAATCCGACGTCGCGGCACCGATCAGCGGCAGCGTCACCTGGCGGCTGCCGGCGGAATGACGGCCGCGGTAAGAGTTCGACTTTTTAATCCGTTTAGACATGAGAGGGAATTGATCCAATGGCAGCAACAGCAGCACCCGCCGCCGGACATGGCGACAATCCTTATGGCATCATGGCCGCGCTCGAGCAGGGCGGCATCATCGCCCAGATCACGTTCGGCATCCTGGTCATCATGTCGGTCGGCTCCTGGTACATCTTCTTCGTGAAGCTGTTCGAGCAGCAGAAGATCATCAAGGAAGGCCGCGCGCGCGCGCACCGTCTTCTGGCAATCGGCCAATCTGCGCGAGGGCGCGAACAAGCTCGACAAGAACGGCGCCTATCGCCAGATCGTCGAGGACGGCCTGATCGCCCAGGAGCAGCACGACAAGCTGACCGACCCGATCGACCAGCACGACTGGATGGCGAACTCGCTGGCGCGCAGCCAGGGCGCGATCACCGCCAAGCTGTCGCCGCGGCCTCGCCTTCCTCGCCACCGTCGGTTCGACCGCGCCGTTCGTCGGCCTGTTCGGCACCGTCGTCGGCATCTATCGCGCGCTGATCAAGATCGGCGCGTCCGGCCAGGCGTCGATCGACGCGGTCGCCGGCCCGGTCGGCGAGGCGCTGATCATGACCGCGCTCGGCCTCGCCGTCGCGGTGCCGGCGGTCATGCAGTACAACTGGCTGATGCGCCGCAACAAGGCGATCGGCGAGGAGCTCGCCCGCTTCGCCAACGACGTCCACGGCTACATGATGTCCGGCGGCGCGGTCCGTCCGGCCGCGCCGCCGCGTCCGGCGCCGCCGCGCGCCGCCGCGCGCGGCCGGCCGCCGGCGCCGGCGCGGCCGGCACCGGCGGCGCGGCGACCAGCACCGCCGAAGCCGTAAGGGAGGATGCGGCGGGGCCCGGCCCGCCGCGTCTTTCCGGCGCCGCCGGCCGAGGCGGCGCGAAGCAGAATAGGAAGTGAACTATGTCAATGCAGGTCGGCGAAGCAGGCGGCGAAGAAGACACACCGATGTCCGACATCAACACGACGCCGCTCGTGGACGTCATGCTGGTGCTGCTGATCATCTTCCTCATCACCGTGCCCGGTCGTGCTGCAGTCCGTGCCGGTGCGAGCTGCCCAAGGTCGCGTTTCGAGCCGACCATCACCAAGCCGGAGAACGTCAACCTGTCGGTGCGCGCGGTGAACGGCCAGTGCGAGGTCTATTGGGACCTCACCCGGGTCAACTGCGGAGCAGCTGCTCGAGCCGGGCGGTCCGCGAGCTCGAGGCCGCAGATCGAGCGCGCTCGGCGGCGATCGAGAACGTCACCGAGGAGAATATGCCCGAGGCGCATATCCGCGGCGACATCAACACGCCCTATCGCTGCGTCGGCGGCGCGATCTTCGCCATGCAGCGCGCCGGCTTTGCCCGGATCGGCTTCATTTCCGAGCCGCCGCCCAGCGGCGGGATCCGGATGTGACCGCGCGACCCAGGAGTGAATTGAAATGAGTGCAACGGTCCTCAATCCCGAATCGACCGAACCGATGATGGACATCAACACGACGCCGCTCATCGACGTCATGCTGGTGCTCCTGATCATGTTCATCATCACCATCCCGATCCAGACCCACGCGGTGAAGCTCGATCTGCCGCAGGACCAGCCGAACCAGCCGCCGCCGCCGATCGAGCCGGTCAAGAACAAGATCGTGATCATGCCCGACGGCGCGGTGCTGTGGAACGGCACGCCGGTCGACCTGGTCACGCTGCGCCAGTATCTCGACATCACCACGACGATGCGCGCCGATGCCCGAGCTGCACCTGCAGCCGCATCCGGAGGCGCGCTACGAGCTGGTCGACGAGGTGCTCGCGGTCACCAAGCGCGCCAACGTCACCGCGATGGGCTTCGTCGGCAACGAGGCCTATACGAGCTGGTGATCGCCGCCGCCGCGGATCGAGATCGAGGGCGGTCCTGCCGGGCCGCCCTTTTTCCTTGCGCCCGACCTGCTAGCGTCACGCGATGATTATTCGCGAAGCCCGTTGCGCTTGCGGCCCGTGCGCGAATGGGGACAGTCGCCTGGGACTCTCCCCGGGCCTTGGCCGTCATTCCAGCGAAAGCTGGAATCCCTCTTGTTCTTCGCTGCCTGCGATAAGGAAATGAGATTCCAGCTTTCGCTGGAATGACGGGGAGGCTCTAGGCGGCGATGCCCTCGAACTGGAGCCGGGCGAGGCGCGCGTAGAGGCCGCCGCGGGCGGTGAGCGTCGTGGTCGCCTTCCTCGACGATCCGGCCATGGTCCATGACGACGATCCGGTCGGCGGCGCGGACGGTGGCGAGGCGGTGGGCGATGACGATCGTCGTGCGCCCCTCGAACAGCCGCTCGAGCGAGCCCTGGACCAGCCGCTCCGATTCGGCGTCGAGCGCCGAGGTCGCCTCGTCGAGCAGCAGCAGCGGCGCATCGCGCAGCAAGCGCGCGGGCGATGGCGATGCGCTGGCGCTGGCCGCCCGAAAGCCGCGCGCCGCCTTCGCCGAGATAGGTGTCGAGCCCCTCGGGCAGCCGGCGCAGGAACTCGGCGGCATTGGCGGCCTCGGCCGCCTCCCAGAGCTCGTCGTCGCTCGCCTCCCAGTGGCCGTAGCGCAGATTGTCGCGCGCCGAGGCGGCGAAGATCACCGTCTCCTGCGGCACGATCGCGATCCGCGCGCGGATCGTCGGCCGGATCGGCGTCGCGCAGGTCGACGCCGTCGAGCCGGACGGCGCCGCCTTCGGGATCGTAGAAGCGCTGGGCGAGCTGGAACAGGGTCGTCTTGCCGGCGCCCGACGGGCCGACCACGGCCAGCGTCTCGCCCGGCGCGACCGCGAGGCTGAAATCGTGGAGCGCGCTGACGTCCGGGCCGGGTCGGATAGCGGAAGGTGACGTGGTCGAAGGCGAGCGCGCCGCGCGCCGGCTCGGGCAGCGGCACCGGGTCGGCCGGCGCCTTGATCTGCGGCACCTCGGCCATCAGCTCGGCGATCCGCCCGGCCGCGCCGGCGCCGCGCAGCAGCTCGCCATAGACCTCGGTCAGCGCGCCGAACGCGCCGGCGACGATGGCGCCGGTGATGACGAAGGCGGCGACGGTGCCGCCGCTGAGCGCGCCCTCGCGAGACGTCGATCGCCGCCTGGCGCATCAGCAGGGTGATCGAGCCGAACAGCATGGTGATGACGATCGCGGTCAGGAACGCGCGCAGCACGATCCGCCGCCGCGCGGTGGCGAACGCGCGCGCGACGGCGTCGCGGAAGCGGCTGCTCTCGCGCGCCTCCTGGCCGAAGGCCTGGACGATCTTCATCGCGCCCAGCGTCTCGGCGACGATCGAGCCGAGATCGGCGATCCGGTCCTGGCTCGTGCGCGAGATGTTGCGCACCCGGCGGCCGAGCAGCACGACCGGCACGCACGATCAGCGGGATGCCGAGCAGCAGCCCGAGCGGTCAGCATCGGCGCCAGCGTGAACAGATAGATGATGCCGCCGATGCCCATGCACGAGGTTGCGCAGCGCCACCGAGACGGTCGAGCCGACCACCATCTCGATCACCGCGGTGTCGGCGGTGATCCGCGAGGCGATCTCGGACGGCCGGTTCTCCTCGAAGAAGCGCGGCTCGAGCCGCAGCAGATTGTCGTGCACCGCGGCGCGGATGTCGGCGACGACCCGCTCGCCGAGCATCGACACGAAATAGAAGCGGAAGGCGGTCGCGATCGCGAGCACGCACGACCATCGCGAGCAGATAGTTGAACTGCGGCGCGATCTTGCCGCCGCCGGCGGCGAAGCCCCGGTCGATCACCCGGCGGAAGCCGTCGGGGATGGCGAGCGTCGCGCCGGCGGCGATCAGCAGGGCGAGCGCCGGCGCCGGCGATCGTGCCCTTGTAGCGCAGCGCATAGCGCCAGATCATGCAGCAGATTGCCGATCTTGCCCTGGCGGCGCGTCGTCGAGCTGCGCGCGTGCCATGGCGCGCGGGCCTAGCAGCGGCGCGGGCGAGCGCTCAATGGCGCCGGCGTCGCGCGGATCGCGCGCGGCACCTTTGACCGACCGGTCGGTTATTCCCGTATGGACCTATGACTCCGCGACCGCCCATAAGGCGCGCGAACCGGGGGCGGAGATTGAATGCTATACGACGCGTATGAAATGCAGCGCTCGCTGCTCGCCGGTGCCAGCACCCTCGCCAATATCGGCGCCGGCTGGCTCAACAACCCCGCCAATCCGCTTCGCTTATTCGCAGATGGGGCCGATCGTCGCCTCGGCGCTCGACGTCTTCGCCCATGCCTCGGCGCCGCGCGGCAAGCCGGAATTCGGCCTCGACAGCGATCGTCGTCGACGGCAGGACGGTCGCCGGTCACCGAGGAGATCGTGCTGCGCAAGCCGTTCGGCCAGCTCAAGCATTTCCGCAAGGAGGGCGTCGACGGCGGGCCGAAGCTGCTGATCGTCGCGCCGATGTCGGGCCATTATGCGACCCTGCTGCGCGGCACGGTCGAGCGGATGCTGCCGGGCCACGACGTCTACATCACCGACTGGCGCGACGCGAAGCTGGTGCCGCTCGACGACGGCCGCTTCGATCTCGACGATTATATCGACTATCTGATCGCCTTCCTCGAGCATATCGGCCCCGGCGCGCACATGCTCGCGGTCTGCCAGCCGTCGGTGCCCGCTTATGCCGCCGCGGCGCTGATGAGCGCGGACAAGCATCCGTGCCGGCCGAAGACGCTGACCATGATGGGCGGGCCGATCGACACCCGCAAGGCGCCGACCGAGGTCAACACCGTCGCCACCCAGCGCCCCTTCGCCTGGTTCGAGCAGCAATGTGATCGCGACCGTGCCCTATCATCTATCCGGGCGCGCGGCCGGCCGGTCTATCCGGGCTTCCTCCAGCTCGCCGGCTTCATGGCGATGAACCTCGGCGATCATCTCACCAGCCATTGGGAGATGTTCAAGCATCTCGTCCAGGGCGACGGCGAGAGCGCCGAGGCGAGCAAGGATTTCTACGACGAATATCGCGCGGTCTGCGACATGACCGCCGAATTCTACCTGCAGACGGTCGACGTCGTCTTCCAGCGCCATTTGCTGCCCAAAGGCGAGCTGATGCACCGCGGCCGCCGGGTCGATCCGGCCGCGATCGCGCGACGTCGCCCTGCTCGCCATCGAGGGCGAGCGCGACGACATCTGCGGCGTCGGCCAGACCAAGGCCGCGCTCGACATCTCGACCGGCCTGCCGGCGAAGCATGAAGCGCTACCATCTCGCCAAAGGTGTCGGCCATTACGGCATCTTCCACGGCAGCAAATGGCGCAACCGGATCGCGCCCGTCGTCGAGGAGTGGATCGCGAAGCATAATTGATGCTGGCGCTGGCCGTTTTCCTTCTCGCGCAGCAAGGGGACGAAGCGGCATTGCGCGCCCGGGTCGAAGCGCAGCCGGCGGCGATCCGCGACTTCATCGTCCGCCGCGCCAATTGCAACCATTGGGGCGGCGAGGAGCCCTATGACGCCGAGCGGCGGCGCGAGATCGCGCGTGCCGTCCGCGACCTCGGCTGCGCGACCCTGCGCGGCGAGGAGATCTTCCTGCGCCGCTACTTTGCGGATCGGGCCGAGATCCTGGCCTTGCTGACCGAGACCGAGGACCAGGCGGGCTGGTAGCTAAGCCCGCTGAGCGGCGGTCCAGCGGCCGATCTCCTGCTCCAATATGGTCAGCGGCAGAGCGCCCTTGAGCAGGATCTGGTGGAACTGGCGAAGGTCGAAGCGGTCGCCGAGCGCGGTCTGCGCCTCGCCCCTCAGCCGGGTCCAGACGGTGTGGCCGACCTTGTAGCTGCACGCCTGGCCCGGAGCGACGCAATAGCGGTCGATCTCGCGCTGGGTGCGCGGCCGCGGGAAGCCGGTGGTGCCGACCATGTAATCGGTCGCCTGGGCGCGGCTCCACCGCTTGTGGTGGATGCCGGTGTCGACGACGAGCCGGACGGCGCGGAACAGCAGCGACTGGAGCATGCCGACCCGGCCGAGCGGGTTGCCCTCGTAGACGCCGAGCTCGTCGGCGAGCAATTCGGCGTAGAGCGCCCAGCCTTCGGTATAGGCGCCAAACGGGCTCAGCTTGAGCAGCATCGGCGTGTCGCGGCTCTCCTGGGCAAGGCTGATCTGGAGGTGATGGCCCGGCATCGCCTCGTGATAGGTGAGCGACGGCAGGCCGTATTTCGGCCAATCGTGGGTGTCCTTGAGGTTGATGTAGTAGAGCGCCGGCCGCGAGCCGTCGAACGGCGCCAGATTGTAATAGCCGTTGGGCGCGCCGTCCTGGATGAACTCGGGCACCCGAACGACCTCGATCCGGGCCCGTACCCGGGTCGCGAAGGCGCGCGGCAGCAGCGCGTCGACCGCAGCGATCTGCCGGTTGAGGTCGGCGATCAGCTCGGTCCGCCCGGCGTCGGTGTTGGGGTAGAGCTGGGCGGGATCGGCGTTGAGCGCGGTCAGCCGGGCGCCGACCTCGCCGCCGGTCATGCCTTGCGCGTCGAGCAGCTCGCCGATCCGGGCGCTGATCTCGGCGACCTGAGCGAGGCCGAGGTCGTGGACCTCCTGCGGCGACATCCTCGTCGTCGTCGCGTTGCGCACCGCCGCGGCATAATAATCGGCGCCCTCGGGCAGCCGCCACACGCCCGCCTCGTCGGTGGCGCGGGCGCGCAGGGAGTCGACCAGGGCGATCTGCCGGTCGAGCGCCGGAAACACCTTCTCAGCCACCAGCGTCTCGGCGCGGCGGGCATAATCGGCGCCGAGGTTCGCCGCTTGCGCCTTGCGGGCGATCGAGCTGGCGAGGATGGTCTCGCCGGCCGGCACGTCGCGCAGCGCGCGCAGCTGGGTTTTGGTGGTATCGAGCGCGAAATTGGGCGCGAACACGCCGCGCGCCGCGTCCTGGCTTTGCTTCTCGCTGTTCTGGTCGAGCGCGGTCGCGAACGCCTCGAGCCGGGCGAGATAGGCGTCGGCCTCGGCGGCGTTGGCGACCCGGTGCTGCTGATCGAGGAAATCGGGGATGGCCTGATAGGCGCCGTCCTGCTGGCTGATCACATAAGGCGAATAGCCGAAGCCGTTATTGCCGTAGGGGAAGCCGCCCAGCCCCTCGACCGCGCTGTCGACCAGATAGGAGACGGTGTCGTAATGGAGCTTGCTCGTTTCCGGCAAAGCGGCGCGGTCCATCGCGCTCAGCTCGCCCTGATAGCCGCGGAACGCGGCGAGCTGGCGCGGCTGCGCCGCCGGCGAATAATCGGTCAGCCTGGATTTCAGCGCCGCGCGCGGGCCGGTGTCGAGCCCGAGCGCGGTCGCGAATTCGGGCGAGTTTTCCATGAAGCCGAAGAACATCCGGTCCATCAGCCTGGCCAGCGGCGAATCGGCGTCGGAAATGGCGCCGCCCTGGCCGAGCGCGGCGGCGGGCAGGCCGGCGAAAGCGAGAGCCGAGGTCGCGCCGAGCGACGCGATGAAAGTCCGTCTGTCCATGATTTGCCCTTCCCGATTCGTGCGCCGCCTTGCTTCCATCCCGAGCTCGGCGACGCAAGGCGCCATCGACGGACGGCGGCTGGCGTCGACGGACGTCAAGGCGGGGATCCGGCTCCAGTCCCGCGATGAGACATCGGCCGCGGCACCGTAGAATCCCGATCTCGTTTCGGTTCCGGTGCCCAGCTAGACGGACCTCACCCTCGGACGGCCAATCGAGGTGGGGAGGGCGCGTTTCAATCCCGGAACGCGCCTTTTTCCTTTTTTTTTCAGCCCGGTCGCCGATCAGGGTCCTGGAGGCTGATTCGTTGGAGCAGGCTGAGGCCGAGGCGCCGACGGCGGGCGGGCCGGGCGCGAGGAACTCGCATTCGGTTCGGCCTTGGATAAACCCGACTTGGCCGCAGGCGCCGGCGGCAGGTGGCTTGGCGGTCGCTGCTTGTTCGCTTCCGGGGTCGGCGCTTGCTCCGGGTAGGATATCGTGATCGCCTTCTCCTCCGTCGGCTCGAAGCCAAGCCCCGAGAGCAGGAAGTGGCCTCCTATCCCGATCGGGAGGGCGATGAGGATGATTGCGCCGAACAGCCGCCAGCGGCGCTTGGCGAAGCGAAGCAGCCCGCCTTTCAAAGCCGGTAGTGCGGAAGCAGGCCCCCCGATCTGGTCAACCTCACCCGGCACGGCCTTTTTCTCGCGCTCGAGGGCACCGTCGCGCAAGGAAATCGCGCCCCACATCATGCAACCGAACGCCGCCGCCCAGAGCCATATTATTCGATCCGACACAGCCCCGGAGAATGCGTGGGAAAGAATATAGCCCACGTAATAAGGGCCGAGCACGCACGACAAGCCGATATCAGCGAGCCGTTGCGCAGTGGAGATGAGGTATGTTTCGTGGGCCATCTCCAATGATTGGATGCGACTGCTCATAAGCAACCGATCCTGCTGTATCCGCACCATCTTTCGACCGAGCCGGTCGATATAATCGAACATCGGCCCAAGCCTGTGTTCGACAAATTCTTGGTAGGTCTGGTATCCTTCGACTCGGTCGATTCTCAATGCCTTCACGGTCATATTGAATTGATTGACATAATAACGAGACCGTTCCACCCGGTCCTCAAGTGACGGCTCGAGTTTCAGGTCCGCAATCTGAACGAGTTTTTTATCGATCTCTCGGAATTGAGTTCCTAGATTGTGTCTTAATCTATCATGATTGCCATCCTCGGAAACGCGAACGGCATCTTCCTCCAGCGTGCTTTCGATCTCGCCAAGGATCTGGTTGGCCGTTCTGAGCTTTCCGAAATGCATCAATGCCGCCAGGCGGGCTGTGCCAGCACGGTGAATGCGATAGACCAGTCGTCCAAGCTGCCAATTGCTCAGCGTGTCCTCATAAAGAAAATAATGTAACGGGACGGGAGGAATTTCAGTCAGAAGACTGGCTTGATTTCCAAGGGCTGTCGCATAAATTGCCCTGTTCTTGAGGAATTGGCTGACGGTAAATTCCGTGCTGTCGTCACCAAAGCTGCCAATCAATGGCCACACCCGAGCGAGATGGGTGGGACAGCATCTCGAACTCGATGTTCGCGGAAGGGCCGCCCGATCCACCGGCGGCTCGAAATGGAAGCAGGAAGCGCTTCCACGGCCGGGGGCGGACAACCAGTCCCCGAAAATCCACGAACGCCTCGCCGAGTAATGAATTGGAGTTTTTGAGACAGCTTAATATGTCTTTGGAGAATTCGTCCCAAACCCCATCATAGAGCTTTGTGCGCCAATATCGGGCGCGGCGCTCCGCCCTCGCCTTCGAAGCATTGCATACTTCTATCATGGTTTCGTGAATATCGGCGAATAGCTCGCTACGATCGCGTTCCGATTTTAGCGTTGGCGTTGACAGGTCGAGGATAGCCGTCAGGGTCAGATACTCGCTGTGGAGCTCGAAGCTGAGCTTGGTCTCAATCCCATGCCAGACGAACCGGAATTTTATCGCCCGATAGGAATCGGTGAGGACCTTCTCACCCTCGAGGTTGCCAAACTCGCCACTTTCCCGGTCGATGATTCCGGCAAACAGCACGACCCAATTTCTTATCGCGTTCGGCGTAGTCAGGCCGGAAACGGTAGCTGCCCGACCCCCCAATTCCCGATCAAGCAAACGACGATAGACTTGAGCGACGCAATGATCGGCCGCGAGCGCTCGAAGGTGAACATTCAAAGGATCTTCTCCCATCGGAGTCGATCCATTTCCCTTGCTGGCGTCGCGCTGGATGTCCGGCGGCGTCGCATTCCAGAAGGCGAGATGGCGAACGAGAGCGGGGGCGCCAAGCGGCGTCAGGCGACGCCGGTGGGCGCTCGACAGGATGAGCGGATATTCTCTGTGAAAGCCGTCCTCTTCCGGCCAAGATACGGCCTCGTTCATCGCGCCCCCTCATCTGATCTCAACAACCGTGAGGAGCATAAGAACGTCCGAATCCGCGGAACTCAGCCATACGGAAATGAACTGAAGTACTCTGGCCCCCCGTGAGTACATGGTTCACTGTAATTAGAAAAAGCGGCCGCGCAACAACTTTGCAAGGGCCTGGTATCTTCCCGATTACTTGATTGGCCTTGCGACATAGCGCCCCTTCTCAAGACGCTGGCGGAGCCGAGGCCCATTATGGGTCGATCGCCACGCCGCATTCGTGGCGATGTTCCGTTAGTCAGCTGCCCGGTTGGCGTTCGCCGCGGCTCGGCGCCGGGGCCGGCGAGATGTTGAAGATCCGGCTGATCAGCGCTTCGAGCGCCTGGAACACCGATTCGACCCCGAAGCCGGCGACGAACGAGATCGCCGAGGCCGAAAGCGCCACCGGCCCGAGCAGGCTCTCGCCGGTCGCGTCGGCGCCGGGCGCGACGACGAACAGGCCGATGCAGGCGCCGACCACCGCGCCGAGAGCGAGCTGCTGGAACGACAAGACGAGATCGCGCGGGCTGAGCCGGCTCTCCCTGATCTTGCGCGACAGCGAACGGATGATGGCGGCGCCGGCGCCGAGCAGCCCGTAGAGGAAGGGCAGCACCGCCGAGCCCAATATGTTGGCGAAGGCGGCGGCGCGCGAAGGCGCGTCGCGGGCTTTCGGATCGTTGGTGCAATCGCGGATCCAATCCCAGCACAGCCAGTTGGCGAGGCGCTGCTCGATCGCGTCCCGGTTGCGTTCGGCGCTGCCCCGCGCGTTGCACAATTGCGACTCGGTCGGGTTGGCATAAGGCGCCGGCCCGCAATAGGGGACGAAGACGCGTGGCGGTGCGGCGGCGGCAGTAGTCTGCGCCGGCGCCGGCTGCGCCTGATTCCCGGTCGCCGGCGCGTTCCCGGCCGGGCCGCCGTCGGTCTGAGTCCACTCGGCGGTCTCGGCGCTGTTCACCCGGGTTTGCGCCTCGGCGAGAGTTTCGCCCGCGCCGTCGCCAGCTCGGCCAGCGCCGCATTGCCATAGGCGACGTACCAGGAAAGGGCGCAGGTCACGAACAGCGCCGCCACCAGGCCGATGCTGATCGACTGCATCCCGCGCCGGAAGCCGAGCGCCTTGCCGACCAGGTCCGGATAAGCGGTCCGCGCCAGCGAGCTGCGCGTCGGTTCGGGCGGCTTGACCGCCGGCCCGGGCGGTTTCGGCCGGTCCGCCGCCGCCGCCGCCGCGTCGCTCTCCTTCCGGCGCCACCATTGCCACCATCTTTTCGACTCGGCCGCGTCTTCCTGGGTCACCAGCAAGGTGAAGGCGATCGTCGATCCGCTCGCCGGGTGGGACAGGCGATTGAGGAAATCCTTGGCCCGGATCAGCAGAGCGGCGTCTTCCGATTTCTCCTCGTTCGAGCCGTCCGGCGGCCAGCTGATCTTGCAGACCTCCTCGATCCAGTCCGGCTTGAGCTTGTGCGCGGCGAGCCGTTCGTCCGACGCCAGCTCGGAGACGGTCGTGGTCGGGTTGGCTGAGAGATTGTCGAGCAGGAGATGGACTTCGCTGAGCTCGCGCAGCAGGACGAACACCTTGGGATCGCGGCTGCGCCGCTTCACGACCTCCGGCTGCGGAGCGGCAGGGTCGGCCGCCGCGCCCGCGCCGTCCTCGGCGGTTGGGATGGGGTCCTCGGCAGTGCCCGTGCCGGTCGCGCTTATGTCCTCCATCCGACCGCTCCCCCAAGCTTCGCGCAAGACGCGGACAATGACCGTTCAAGCTGGTGCCAGTCGTTCAAGATGACACCAGCGCCCGATCAAGGCAAGGCGCGTTTCCAGCCGAGTCCCGAACAATATTGCGCACCCTCAAAACCCGTTCTCGACAGACCGCGCGGAGAGACAGTGGGCGCCGGTCGATCATCTTTCGGGCCGGGCAATCTTGTCGCCGGGGCCGTTTGCCGCATAGACTGCGGGCATGGCTCCCGCGCCGAAAAGCACCGACGGCAAGGAAGAGCTGAAGCGGCAGCTGCACGGCCTGCTGGAATCTTCTCTCGGCCTCAACATCTATCCGCGCCTGCCCGGGCTGGGAGAAATTACGAGCCGGTTTTTCCTGTCTCTCGGCCCCCTCGTTGCCGGGACGCAGATGGCGGCCCTCTATTTTCTGTTGTTCGGAGCTCTGCCCTGGTTTGTGTTTCGGCTGTGGGGGGAGGTGCCTCCTTCCGTATGGCCGCTCATGGTGCTGCAGCTCTATGGCGCGATCTGGTCGGGCTGGGCGACAACGAGCACCCGCCTCGCCAGCGCCTCGATCACGGGCGTGATCGAGCGAGATGTGATCCCCGCGCTCTCCGCGCCCGCCGTCGCCGATATAAGCGAGGCGCTCCACCGCCGCTATCCCGGCGGAACGGCCCGATGGCGGCTGTTCGGCATCTCCTGGTTGCTCGGGGCGGGGGCCGCGGCGATCGCCGGCATTCTCGTCTACCGGGATTTGCCCGCGGCGTTCAGGCCCGCTGTCGGCCAGATCATATGGTGGTCGCTGGGATGGACGCTCCTTTACACGACCGCCGCCAAGGTCGTGAACGTCTCGCGCTTCTACGAAATATTCGCAGCCGCCCTCGCGCGGCACAATCAGGAGCTCTTCCGGCCGAATCCGGCCGCCTCGACCGTGATCGCGGGCATTGCATTGGTGGCCAAGCGGATGTTGTTGTTCTGGTTCGCGATCGCGATCTCGATTGCCCTGATCCTGCCGTTCGGCCTTTGCGTCGTCCAGCTGATCGCAGCGGATGCCGCCCCCGGCGCGGGCATTTACGATCTCCGCTTCGTGATCGCCCATCTTCTCGGCACGGCGTTCTTCTCGATAGGGGTCGGGAGCTTCATCTTCCTGCGGAACGAAGCGAGGCTGCGGGATGCGGTCCAGGGTGCGTCGGCCGTCACGCTCAGAGCGATCGAGGCTGAAGCCCGCCGCCTCCAGAACCAGGGATCGATCACTGCCGGCGAACGCAAGCGGCTTGCGGAGCTTCGGGCGTTGCACGCGGAGGCGGCGAGCGGGGGATCGTATCGAACAGTCCTGCTCAGCGGCCTGAGCCTGATCATCCCGTTCGTCCCGCTCATCACGTTGCTGCTCAGTCAGTTGCGCGACTGAATCCGTCCGCGGTTCAGGCCGGCTGGCCGACCGTCTCCAGCAGCCCTTCGAACAGGCGCCGGCCGTCGGTGCCGCCATGGGCCGGCTTCCACCATCCGTTCGGGGTGGGGCATCATGCCGAGCACGTTGCCGGCCTCGTTCAAGATGCCGGCGATGCCGCGCGCCGAGCCGTTGACCTCGTCGACATAGCGGAAGACGACCCGCCCTTCGCCCTCGAGCCGGTCGAGCGTCGCTTCGTCGGCCTGGTAATTGCCGTCATGATGGGCGACGGGCACGACGATCTCCTCGCCGGCCTCGTAGCGGGCGGTGAAGGCCGACTGGCTGTTCTCGACCCTCAGCGGCACGTCGCGGCAGACGAAGCGGATGCCGGCGTTGCGCATCAGCGCGCCGGGCAGAAGCCGCGCCTCGGTCAGCACCTGGAAGCCGTTGCAGATGCCGAGCACCATCGATGCCGCGCTCCGCCGCTTCGCGCGACCGCGCGCATCACCGGCGATTGCGCCGCCATCGCGCCGGAGCGCAGATAATCGCCATAGGAGAAGCCGCCCGGCACCGCGATCAGATCGAGCCGGTCCGGAAGTTCGCGTCTCGCGGTGCCAGACCATCGCCGGCGCGCGTCCCGTCACCAGCCGCAGCGCCTCGGCCAGGTCGCGATCGCAATTGGAGCCGGGGAAGACGATGACGGCGCTGTTCACGCCGCGCTCTCCCAGCGCTCGATCCGGTAATTCTCGATCACGGTGTTGGCGAGCAGCTTGCGGCACATCTCCTCGATCTCGGCCTCATCCGTGCCGTCGGCGAGATCGAGCTCGATCAGCTTGCCGGCGCGGACGTCGTTGACGCCGGCGAAGCCGAGCCCTTCGAGCGCGTGATGGATCGCCTTGCCCTGCGGGTCGAGGACGCCGTTCTTCAGAGTGACGTGGACGCGGACCTTCATCGCCGTCCCTATGGCGGCAAGGCCCTCGTCCCGCAAGCTCCCGTCAGGCGGCGGCCGCGCCGCCGCGCGGCGGCGATATCCGCATCATCCGCGAGATGAACCAGCCGAGCGCGATCTGCCAGGGCAGGAACAGGCAGAGCGCGGCGGACAGCTCGCCGCCGACCCCCGCCTCGATCAGGAACCCGCCGAGCCCGCCGAGCACGGTCAGCGCCGCGGTTCCGATCAGCGCGTTGCGGGTCGTCGCCCCCGCCCCGGCAAGGCCGCGAAGCTTCAGAGTGAACAGCGACAGCGCGCCGCCGACCAGCCCGCCCGCGACGGCGGCGGGCATCGAGTCGTTGGACTCGTTCATCTGCGCGCCGACCCCCGTGCTCGCCAGATCGGCGAGGTAGAAATAGAGCGGCACCAGCACCGCGAGGTAGAGCACCACCCACCAGTTGATCTTGCGGGTGAATTCCCAGAACAGGTAAGGCAGGCCGAAGAAGGCGCTGCAGAGCATCATCCGGTCGGATTGCGCCAAATTCCGCGCGAACCAATCTCCTTCCAGGGCCACCACGAAAAGCACGGCCCCCAGCACGAACAAGGCGAACGCTCTCATTTGCTCCGACATGCGATATCCTCCCCCTCGGCGTTTCATGCCGCCGGCGGAACAATCGCATAATCCGATCCGCTTGTGGACTGGTTTCGGGCAGGCACAGTGCCTATCTTTGCGGTATGAGCGAGATCGCCCTTTCCCCTTCGGCCGCCGCGCGCGTCGCGGCGATCGCGGCGCGGCAGGCGAAGCCGGCGATCCTGCGCCTGTCGATCGACGGCGGCGGCTGCGCCGGCTTCCAGTATAAGTTCGAGCTGGCCGAGGCGATCGCCGAGGACGATGCGGTCGCCAGGGAAGACGGAGTCACTCTGGTCGTCGATCCGGTCTCGCTCGATCTCGTGCGCGGCGCGACCGTCGATTTCGTCGAGAGCCTGGGCGGCGCCGCCTTCCAGGTCACCAACCCCAACGCCGCCTCGGGCTGCGGCTGCGGCACCAGCTTCAGCGTCTAGTGTGCTGAATTTGAAGTTCGCCCTATTATCGGATCGCGCTCGGAGCGAACTTCAAATTCAAAAAGCACACTAGAATCATTAGTTTGCTAGTGTGGCTGGAGATTCGGAAATTCGCTCCGAGCCCTCCATCCGATCTGGCGAATTTCCGAATCGCCACACTAGCCGCGCGCCGCGTTGCCGGTCGGCTTCCGTTCGCCGCCAGCCGCCCGGCGGGGACCGCGGCTTGAGCATCGGCCGCTTCAGGCGTAGGATGAACGGGCTCTGTTGCCGGGGGGACCGGCATGATCCGAATCGTTGGTTGCGCCACGCGCGGTCGGAAGGCGCTGCAGCTCGCGGCGTTCCTCTTGGCGGGCGTCGTCGCGGTGCTGAGCTTGAGCGTCCCCACCCCGGCCCAGCAGCCGGATTCGGCCCGCCAGAGCCCGCCCCGTTCGGTCTTGGTCCCAGCCCTGACCGGACGGAGCGAAGCCGAGGCGAGCGCATCGCTGCGGCGGGTCGGACTGGCCCCGGCGGTGGGCGGGTCCGAACATTCGGACCTGCCGGCCGGACGGGTGGCCAGATCCAGCCCGCCGGCCGGCCGACGGGTCGAGCGCGGCTCGACGGTCGCTTATTGGCTCAGCCGCGGCCCGGCGCCGGTCCTTGTTGCCGTGCCAGACCTGGTGGGACGGAGCGAAGCCGAGGCGAGCGCATCGCTGCGGCGGGTCGGACTGGCCCCGGCGGTGGGCGGGTCCGAGCATTCGGACCTGCCGGCCGGACGGGTGGCCAGATCCAGTCCGCCGGCCGGCCGACGGGTCGAGCGCGGCTCGACGGTCGCTTATTGGCTCAGCCGCGGCCCGGCGCCGGTCCTTGTTGCCGTGCCAGATCTGGTGGGACGGAGCGAAGCCGAGGCGAGCGCATCGCTGCGGCGGATCGGTTTGGTTCCCGAGCCCGGCGGGCTTCGGGAATCGCCCTTGCCGGCAGGGCAGGTGATCGAGACCCAGCCCCCTGCCGGTGAACGGGTACAGCCCCGCTCGCGCGTTCGCTATGTCCTGAGTAGCGGTCCGGCACCCCCGGTCCTGGTCGAGGTCCCAGCCCTGAGGGGACGGAGCGAAGCCGAAGCGACCGAGTTGCTGCGGCGGGTCGGCTTGATCCCCGAGCAAAGCGAGCGTCGGGAATCGTCATTGTTGGCAGGACAGGTGGTCGAGTCCGAGCCGCGCGCGGGCGCGCAGGTGCCGCACGGCTCGAGCGTCGCCTATTGGCTCAGCCGCGGGCCGGGCGGCGACGGATCGGAACCGGTCGAGGTCCCGGCCCTCGAAGGGTTTGAGGAAGGCGAAACGATCGCCCGCCTGGAGCGGGTCGGCCTGAGGCCGGTTGAGGATCGGCCCGAAGAGTCGCTCCTGCCGGCAGGGCAAGTGACCAGATCCGACCCGCCCGCCGGTGCGCGGGTCCGGCGCGGCACAATTGTCCGCTATTTCCTCAGCCTCGGCCCGTCCCCCCGGCGCGATCTGATCGCCAGCCTGCTCAACGGAGAGCGTCCCGGCCTTCTCGCGCTGCTCGTCGTCGCCTTGATTGCCGCCGTCGCGGCCGTCAAGCTCGCATTCTGGCGACGCCCGAAACTGGAGGTTCGCTGGGCTGGATCTCCGCATGGCAGCGTCGATTGGGGCGATCCGCCGGCTTTCGCACTGGACGTCCAGGTCGATCCGCCCACTGCGAAAGCGTGGCGTGGCGAGGTGGGCGTTGCCGAGGAAAAGGAGGCCTGAGCATGGCCGGCTCTGCATCGATCGAGGTGAGGGAGCTGTTCCCCCCCGCGCTGGACGATCTCGGCGACGACATGCGCCGGCATTTTGCCGAGCAATGCGGGGCGGGCGGCCGCGTCGGCTGGGCGGCGGCGGGCGGCAGGGCGCTGCAGGCGATCCGCGACAAGCTCTCCTTCGATGTCGTCAGGGGGTTCGGCAGCGCCTGGGCGAAGCTCCAGGAATTGCGGGATTATAAGGACGAATCGAAGCATCCGCGCGACAAGGACGAGCAATATCAGCTGGGCAAGAACCGAGTTCGAGCTCAAGGCGGAGCCGCAGCTTGTGATTCGCATCGGGCCTCTCGAAGCGCCGCCCATGGCGTTCGGCTATACCGTGACGGCGAGCTTCGAGGCGGCGACCCTCACCATCCGTGACGGCGCGATCCGGGCGGCGGAGCTCGGCGGGTGCGAAGTCGCCGCTGTGCTCGCTCTCGGCGGGCGGCCGCTGCACGAGCCCTGCGTGCTTGCGAAGGGCCGCCTGCCGGGCCGTGTCGAATTCGATCCGCCGATCGCGATTCCCTGAACGGCCCGGTCCGCTTCCGGCCGCGGCACCGGCCTCAGCGTCGGGAGCGCCAGAACGGGCGCAGCAGCGCGGCCGTCGCGGCGCCGCGAACGAACAGGCAGTCGACGAGGTCGGCTTCCGGCACCGCGCCGATGCTTCGCTTCTCCTCGGTGTCGCCGGCGCCGAGGCTGAGCCTGGTGACGCCGCGTCCGGCCGCTTCGATATAGGTCCGGTAACCGACCAGATAGCCGGGGCTGTGGCGGGCGAAGCGGGCGTCGTAGCTGGTCGCGATGCAATAGCGCGTGCGCCCGCAATCGAGCCCGAAGCTGAACGCGGCTGGCGCGCCGCCGACTTTGAGCAGGCCGACGCTCAGCATTCCGGCCAAGGCCGGGTCGCTCGAGCACCTCCTCCCAGCCGCGGCGCATCCTCGGGTCGGCGAACTTACGGTCGGCCCCGGCGTCGCCGCCGACCCAGGCGTTCGCGCTCGACCGCGGCGAGCGAATCGAGCAGGCCGCAATCCCAGTCCGCCCCGGTCAGGAAGCGGAAATCGAGCGCGCCGAGCCGGGCGAGCTTCTTCTCATGCTTGTGAAGGTTGCGGGTCGTCGACGGCTTCGGCCAGGGCCCTTCGGCGCGCGCCGCTTCGATGTCGAGGGCGAGCGAGGTCGCGACGCGCCGAATCAGCACCCGATAGCCGGAGCGCGGCGCGACCCGGATCAGCAGCGCCAATGCGGGGTCGGTGTCCAGCGCCGGACCCAGCCGCCAGATTCGCGCCGGAACCGCGGCGAGCAGCGCGGCCAGCGCGTCTTCGCCGGCATCGGCGGCGAGCGCGATGCCGCGGAACGGCCAGTAGCAGCCCGGCACGGCGCGAAGCAGCCCGCCTGGTCCGGCCGCGACCATCGGCAGCGCGGCGAGCGCCCGCCCGCCGGGCCCGGTCGCGACCAGCGTCGCGGGCGCCGCGCCGCCCGCCGCGGCGAACCAGGCGCGGCGCGAGAAAGGCGCGGCCCGGGTCGCTCGCGATCGAGTCGATCTCCGGCGGCAGGCCGGGCTCGAGCCGAACGACCGGCGCCGGCGCGGCGCGGACCGGGGCTTCGAAGGTCATGTCAGCGCCGCAGCCGGCGGAGCGCTCGGGCGAGGCCGAGCGCTGCCGGCCGCCCGCTTGGCCAGCGCCACCGCGCCGTCGAACGCGCCGAGCGCATGGCCGGCGAGCAGATTGCCGGCCGTCGGCCGCATCAGCAGCAGGTCGACGCAGTCGATCCCGCCGGTCGCGAACAGCCTTTTATGCTGACCCTCGCCCTCGGTGAAATCGAACAGGCGGAAGCGGCCTCTCGTCCATCAGCTGCCGCATCGCTTCGAGCTGGAGCACCGTCCCCGGCGAATATTCGGCGAAATCGGGATCGTGGCCGAGATGGGCGTAGATCAGGGTGACGCCTTCGGCCGGCGCCCAGAGATAGGCGATCGGCGCGCCGTCGAGGAAGAGCAGCCAGCCGCGCGCCCGGTCGGCGCGGGCGAGCGCGCGCATCGCGCGCCAGCGCGTCGGCGCCCGTCCGGCAGGCCGGCGTCGAGCAGCCGCTCCTGATAGGTCCGCGCCGAGAGGGCGCGGGCGTCAGCGTGGAATTCGCCGATCTCCGTCCTCGCTCCGGTAGCAGCGGAGGTCGAGCGTCCCGCCCGAGCGTTCGGCCAGCTTCCTGAGCTTGCGGCGGCAGGTCGATCGGCTCTTGGCCGAGAAGCCGGCCGAGATAGGCCTCGAAGTCGCCGTCGAGCCGGGCGTAGCTGCGCCGGTAGCGCTGGCGGACGAACGGCTTTCAGGCCCGGCGATGGCGCGCGGTCAGCGGCCCGGCGCAGCGCCGCCGGCAGAGCGGTGATCAGATAGCCGTGCTCGCCCGCGGCCAGCGCCGGCAGCGCGGGCAGGCCGCCCGCCAGCGCCTCCTCGAGCGACAGCCGGCGGCGCACCAGCCGGCGCCGCAGCGTGAACAGCGTGCGCGCGCCGATGCGCAGCGGCAGAGAGGTTTCAGAGGCCGGCAAGGGCGACGAGCTCCTCGAACGCGGCGAGCGGCGGCACCGCGACCGATCGCCGCGCCGACCGCGGGCTTCTCGTAGCGGGCCGTGCCCCAGGCCTGCTCGGCCATCCGGCGCGCGGTGCGCAGCGAGCCGCGCGGGCAGCGGCTTCGATGGGCGCGCCGGCGGCGGCGCGGTCGAGCGCGGCGAAGCGTGGCGGTCGGCATGGTCGCGCGATTGGCCGTCGAGGAAGGCGCAGAGCCGGTCGAAGCGCCCGCGTACCAGCTGGTTGACCCGCTTGCCGTCGCGGGTGGCGAGCTCGAAGCTGTGGCTGACGATCGTGGCGAGCGGATGGCCGGTTGGCCGGCGGCATGGCGCGAGCGCGGCCTCGATCTCCTGGCTGGAGAGCGCGCAGATCTGGAACGGGCGCAGGCCGCCGTCGCCGCGGCTGATCTGGGTCACCGGGATTTCGGTGACGCCGCCGCACGCGGACCGGATCGATCAGCGCCGGAGCGAGCGGCAGCGCGCTCGGCCAGGGATGCTCGGCGCCGTTATGGCTGCTGTCGTAAGCGAAGCCGAGCTCGCGCAGCGCGGCGAGCGTGTCGGCATTGGCGGCATAGCTGCCCGAGCGGAAGGCGATCGGCGGCGGCGCGCCGGCGGCGATGAGCAGGTCGCGCGCGCGTCGTCGATCAGCGCCGCGCTGCTCGATCAGCGTCGAAGTCGGTCAGCTCGAAGCGCGCATCGTCGCGCCGGCCGAGCGCCAGATCGTGCCAGAAGCTGTGCAGATGGAGCTGCACCTCCTGCCCGGCGGCGAGGATCGGCTCGACCATCGCGGCGGATCGGCTCGAGCCCGTAGACCAGCGCCGGCATCGGATCGACGAAGAAGCAGGCCTTGAGCCCGTGCCGGCCGAGCAGAGTCGAGCTGATAGGGCACGCCGACGCCCGGCCGGCTCGTAGCTCGAGCGCGAGATTGTCGCGCCAGCCGCCGCCCCTGCGCGAAATGCCGCCAGGTGAGCTCGGTGTCGATCGTCAGCAGGACCCGCGTCGCCATGAGCGCGCCATAGCGCGACGCGGGTTAAAGGCTGGCTAAACGCCATTCGTCATTCCCGCGAAAGCGGGAATCCAGCGGCCTGCGCGGGCGCGCCTGATTCCCGCTTTCGCGGGAATGACGGGAGAGGCTAAGGGTCGCCGATGAAGATCGTCTCCTACAACCTCAACGGCATCCGCGCCCGCCTGCCCCGCCTGATCGAATATCTCGCCGAGCAGAAGCCCGACGCGCTCTGCCTGCAGGAGATCAAGTGCGACGACGATGCCTTCCCGATCGTGGACATCCGCGCCGCCGGCTATGACGGCGTCTGGCACGGCCAGAAGGGCTTCAACGGCGTCGCCATCCTCGCCCCCGCCGGCGACGCCGCTCGCGCTGCGCCGCGCCGGCCTGCCCGGCGATCCCGGACGACAGCCACAGCCGCTATATCGAGGCCGAGCTCGGCGGCGTCACCATCGCCTCGATCTATCTGCCCAACGGCAATCCGGTCGGCACCGAGAAGTTCGCCTACAAGCTCGCCTGGATGGAGCGGCTGCGCGTCCATGCCGCGGAGCTGCTCGCCGAGGAGCGGCCGACCGTGCTCGCCGGCGACTGGAACGTGATCCCGACCGACGATCCCGACGACGTCTTCTCGGCCAAGGCGATGGCGCTCGGACGCGCTGATGCAGCCCGAAAGCCGCCAGGCCTTCCGCCGCATCCTCAACCTCGGCTTCACCGACGCGATCCGCGCCCGCTATCCGGAAGGCGCGGTCTACACCTTCTGGGATTATACCGCCGGCTGCTGGCAGCGCGACGCCGGCTTCCGCATCGACCATCTCCTGCTCAGCGCCCAGGCCGCCGACCGCCTGCGCGACGCCGGCGTCGACAAGGAATATCGCGGCCGGGAGAAGGCCAGCGACCACGCGCCGACCTGGGTGGAGATCGAATAAATAGGTTCTGTCGACTGAATCAGCGCTGTCCGGAACAGTTCCTCTTTGGGACGTCTTGCTGTCTTCTAGAAAGAATCTACTCGTCTAAGTCGCAGCTCCGAGGCATATAAAAGACGTTTAGTCTCTTTGTCTGCTTTTTCAGTGCTTTTTGGCGGGGATGGGCCGGCATGACAGATGACAGCGTTGAAGCCGCGAGATTGTGCAAGAATGTCGAGGATGGCGGGCCCCACGCCGGCGGCATCATCAGCGCCGGGACGATCCGGCGTCTGGCCCTTTCGCTGCCGATCGGTGACGCGACGCAATGCACGCCAACTCCAGCCGGAATCGTGCTTAGAGGCGTGACGATCGACGGCCGAGTTGATCTCGATCACATCGCGAGCTCCAATCGCGGTCCGATCATTCCACTCGAATTTCAAGGCTGCACCTTCCTTGGCGGTTTTTCAGGCGTGCATTCGCATTTCAGCCGGTTGAGTTTCAAGGGCTGCTTTTTTGTGGACGACGGCACGGTGCTCGATCCGGACTCGCAACGCCCCCTCCCGACAATCGATCTTTCAGGCGCCAAGCTTGACCGGCAACTCGACATGCGTGAAGTGAAACCGAAAGCCGGTCACGACCTCCTCTGGATTCGCGCGCCCGGCCTCTGCGTGGGAGGCGGGATCGAGTGGTCGGGATGCCGGCTCCGCGCACCGAGTTCCTCCCCGGAAGAAGGCGCGGGTCGGGCCGAGGCGGCCCTCGATCTGACTCTCGCCGAAATCCGGGGCGACCTCAGTTTCGACGAGGGGAGCAGCGCGGAGGGCTGCCTCAAGCTCCGCGGCACCCAAATCCATGGGGACTTTTGGTTGGACAGCGCCAAGCTCGAAAACCCCGGCAAGCCGGCGCTCTTTCTGCAGGGTGCCAGGATCGGCGGCTTCCTTTCGATGCGTCCGCGCGATGACAGCAATCGCGACGTCTTCCGCTGCCAGGGCAGCATCGACCTTACGGGAGTCGAGGTGGGGCGTAGCCTGAGCGTCCAGAAGGCAATGCTGGAAGGCGATCTCAGGGCTCCCGACCTCACCGTCCGCGATGATCTCTTTCTCCACGCCTGCGTGAGGGGGAAGATCAACCTCGAGCATGTCACGGTCGGTGGATCGCTGGATATCTCCGATCTTCAGATCGGGCCGCCGGTCACGAGCCAACCCTCCGACCCGAAGGACAGATCTTCGCCGAAGAAGCCGATAATGGCACTGGTGTTGAAGGACGGCAGGATTGGGCGGGCTCTTCGGTTGGCGCCGGGCGACAAGGATGCCGGTCACCGCTTCCAAGCGAGTGGAACCGTGGACTTGACGGGTCTCACCTGCGACACGCTCGACGATGAGATCGGTCAACGTTGGGGAAAGAGCGTACGGCTTCAGATGAACCAGTTCATCTACCGGCGGACGGGGTGGTTGCAGGAGGACGAGGAGGAAGAGAGGCGGCCAAGTCACAAAATGCTCGGCAGTTGGCTGTTGGCGAAATGGGCTGAAGGCCATTGGCCTTTCGCGTGGCTGCCGAGAATACCACGCTTGCGTAAAGACGATTATTGGGCGCCGTGGCAGCTTCGCCGCAACTGGATTCATCAGCAATCCAAGATGCGAAAGCGGGATCCCGTGAGCATCGCCCGTCACGCTTTCCGCGAGCGTGACTATCATCCGCAACCGCTCGAACAAGCGGTTCGAGTCGCCCGCGCCGAGGGCCGGGAGGATTTCGCGACTCATTTCGAAATGCTCAAGCAACGCATCGAATGGGGCTTCTTCAATCGCCTTGTGCGCTGGTGGTTGGGATTTGCGGGGATTGCCCTCGGCACGCTCTGGCTCATCCTCCATCAGCCGCCGCGTGCGGACGGCTCCTTCGATTGGTGGCTGTTCGGCTGGACGATCCTTGCTCTGGGTGTGACGCTGACGCTCATGGTACGCGCCTCATCGGTTCATTCCGGCCTATGCCGGCTGGGCCTTAACCCCGGGCCATTTTCCCAGGTTCTGACGTGGATGATCTTCTTCCTGCCCGTGCTCCTCCTGATCGTGCACACGCGCTGGTGGAACGAGCCATTCCAGTTCATTGTCGCGTTCCTGATATTCCTAACCTTGAGATTCACGGGGGTGCTGGCGCACGGGGCCATGCGCTTCGGATTCGGCTATTTGCGCCGGCCCGTGCGTGCCATCGTTACCCTGATCTTTGTCTTTCTGATCGGCTGGTGGGGTGTTCATGCCGCGAACGTCCGCAACATGCTGGTCGTGAATGCCGAACCGATCGCGACCGTCGTCGGTACGGACTCGCACGCGCGCTATCCTGACGACCACGATGCGACCGGACCTGTCGAACTGGCGGGAAGTCGGCGAGAACTCTCTGAAGAGGACGTTGCGCGGGAAATCTCTTGTGCGGCGGTCCTTAGCGAGCCGCTATACGCGCTCGATGTCCTCGTGCCGATCATCGATCTAGGCGAGGAACGCCGCTGCGAGGTTCGCCGGGTCGCCGAACATCGTGAGCCGCCCCGGCAGCTTCGTCCCGTTGTCGATCCAAACGCACTCAGCATCTGGCAGATGTGGGCCCGGGTCCCCGATCTGCCGCTCAACGACCATCGCTTCTGGTGGTGGATGAAGGCGCTTTACGCGATCGCCGGCTGGATCATCGTCTCGCTGTCGATCCTGACCTTCGCGCAGGTCAACAAGACCCACGCCGAACCGCCAACCGAGCATAAATAGGGCGGGGAATTGGCGCGCGGTGGGACTTGCTTTCCCCACGAGCGCATCGGACGGCCTGAGGGCCGAACCCGTGCTACGGCGGCAAGATTTACCGTGTCGCGCGCGCCGATTCTTCAGATAGCACGATGCGGCGCACGGGGTAAGCGCCGGCGCTGCGCCGGTCGCGGCTAAGCCCCGGCTCGGCGGGTTGGGCGGCGGCCAAAGGGTCCCGCCCGCATCTGCCGATATTGCACCGCTTCGGGGCAAATAAGGTAAGACAAACTCGCCTTTTCAAGTATAGAGATGTAACCGGGAGGAGGCGAGGGCATGAATACTTCGACGTGGTATCTCTATTTAGCGATCCTTCTCCTTGTAGTGGCGACATTATTTGCGTGGTGAGCGGCCGGGGCGCCCCCGCCCCGCTCCGGGTTTCCTCGCGGCCGATCCCCCCTCAGATCGGCCGGAGACGGGCGACCGGGCCCGCCGCCTCGGCCAAGGGGCGGCGAGGTCCGGCGTCGCCGGCCGGGCTGGACCTTAGCAGCGGGTCGAGCGGCCGAGCGAGCCGTCGGGATTGACCACGTTCATCGCATTCTGATCGATCGGCACGACCTGCAGCGTAATCGTCGCGTCGACCGGTCAGGGTCAGCCGGTCGCCGGCGAGGTTCCACAGCCCTTCGCCGCCCGTTCGAGGCGACGAAGCGGCCGTCGGCGAGGAACTCGACCGCGTTGCCGCAATCGCCGTCGTCGGTCCAGCGGCCGATCGACATAGGCGCGGTCGAGCGCCGACATTGCCGCCGGGCGGCGGCCTGGGTGGCGGCGACCGGATCCTTGCCGCCGAGGCCGGCGCCCGGGCCGGCCGCAAGCGCGTTGCCGCCGTCCGCCGGCTTGTCGGCCGAAGCGTTGGCCGCGGCCTCGTTGCCCGCCGCCGCGTTGCCGGCGCCGCGCGCTGTTGCCGAGGCCGAGCTGGTCGCAGCCGGTCAGCGCCATCAACGCCGCCGCCGCGGCCAGAATCGCCATCGCCTTCATCGCTCCAGCCCCCTCTGGCCGTCCCGAAAGCGGCGAGCATAACGCGGCGGCGGCGCCGAGCGAAAGCCGGGAAAAGCGCCGCGCGGCCCGGAGACGGTTCGCGTGAAATCAAATCGTTGTTTCGGACCGCACGAACCGACTCTACAACGGCTTTTCGTAGATCCGGTAGGTGCGGTTGCGCCGGCTCTCGATCGCGTCGGCGATCGAGATCATCGGCGCGTTGTCGTCGAGGATCCAGCCGACCTCGGCGCGGCCGATGCCGTAATGGCCGTAGCCGGCGCGGCGGATATATTCGATCATCATGAAGGCGAGCTGGCTGGCGAGGCGGGTCGCGTGCAGCTTCTTGAGCACCCCCATCAGCGGCACCCGCCCGCCCTTCGGCCGCATCCGCTTCAGCCGCCACAGCAATTTGACCCAGCCGAACGGGAAGAGCTCGCCCTTCAGGTCCATGATGAACTCGTTGATGTCGGGCAGCGCCATCATGAACGCGACCGGCTCGCCGTCATATTCGGCGACCAGGATCATGTCCTCGAGCACGATCGGCTTCAGCTTCTTGCCGGCATAGGCGATCTCGGCGTCGGTCAGCGGGATGAAGCCCCAATTGTCCGACCAGGCCTCGTTGAGGATCGACGAGGATCAGCGCCGCCTCCTCGTCGAAGCGGCTCTTGTCGACCTGGCGGATGCGGATCCGCGCGTTCTTCTCGCCCGAGGCGATGATCCGCTCGGACGAGCGGCGGGAAGCGGCCGGTCGACGTCGGCACGTCGTAGGTGTAGAGGTCCTTGACGCCGGCATAGCCCGCGCCCTCGATCCAGCCCTGATATTCGGCGCTTGTTGTGGCCCATCATCACCATCGGCGGATGATCGTGGCCCTCGATCAGCAGCCCCGGCTCGTCCCAGATGCCGAGCGAGAAGGGCCCCATCGAGCGCGTCATCCCCTTGCCGCGCAGCCAGTCCTCGGCCGCGGCGAGCAGCGCCCGCGCCGTCTCCTCGTCCTCGGCCTCGAACATCCCCCACTGGCCGAGCCCCGCGCCCATATGCTCGAGCACGAGCGGTCGACCTGCGCCGAGATCCGCCCGACCGGCTGTCGCGGCGCCCGCGCCGGAAGGCGAGGAAGAAGGCGGCCTCGGCATGCTCGAACCAGGGATTCTTGCCCGGCGTGATCAGCCCGCGGACCTCGTCCTTCAGCGGCGGCACCCAATTGGGATCGGCCAGGTTGAGCCGGTAGGCGAGCTCGACGAAGGCCTCTCGGTCGGCCTTCGAAGCGACGGGGCGGACGGTGACGCTCATCCCTCCCCCTCCCGCATTCGCGGCAGGGGGTCAACCGGCGCGGCGGGGGACAGTCACCTGGGACAGCCACCGGTGACTGTCCCAGGTGACTGTCCCCTATGGACCCATCGCCGCCGCGGCGCGCTTAGGCTGTATGACCGACGCCGCCCATTTGCGCGAGCAGGCGCAACAGTGCCGCGCGCTGGCCGCCGACGCGGATGACGGGACGGCGGCGAACCTTCGGATGCTCGCCGCCGAGTTCGAAGCCGAGGCGGAGCGGGTCGAGGGCGCGCCCAGGCCGAGTCCTGCCGGGACGCCGGAACGCTAGCAAACTGTCCGACCTTGGCTATTTGGTGCCTGTCGGAGAGAAGCGGGGGCAGATATTATATCGGTTCCCCAATGCTCCGCGAAATTTCGGCGAAGTGCCGTGATACGCGCCGGGCGGAAGACCCTTACACAATCCTGCTCCGGCGAGGCGAGGACGCGCAGCTAGACCTCGGCATGTAGCCGAGCAGAAGGAGTATATGCGGTGGGCGTTGATTCTCGTGCCGACGTCCCCTTCCCCTTCCCAATTCCTTCGCGACCTTCGCGCCTTCGCGTGAGAAAAAGAGGTTGGTTCACGCACGCAAAGGCGCGAAGATCGCGAAGAAGGAAGCTGCCGTCGCAAACAGTCCCCATTTTCGCCCCGAGGAAATAGGGGGCTATCCCCGTTTTCCGGCGGTGACACGACCGCGAAGAAAGGCGGTTGGGGCGCGGAGCAAGACTCGATAGTTTTGCGCGCCATGACCGGAAAGTTCGCCCTGCTGATTGTCGCGCTCTTCGTTGCGCAGGCGGCGACGGCGCAGTTCGCGCCGTTGGATGGGGCCGGCGCGTGGCGGTGCCGGGCGGCTGCCGGCGACTATGAAACCCAGGATCTGCCGTCGGCCGGCAATCGGATGACCGTCCAGATCCGCCTCGAAGAGGGTTACCGGCATCGCCGCTGGGCCCCGGCCGCGGGCTTCTGGTTCGTGCTTCGCGGCCGGCGGCGGCGGGCGGGCGTGCAGGTCTTCATCGACGCCGATCGGCCCGACCGGCTGATGATCGGCGTGCTGACCCCGTCGAGCCGCACGCGCCCGACGATCCTCGCCTCGGTCCCGCGCGGCGCGCCGGCCGAGGCGACGGTCTCGCTGGACGAGGGCGGGCTGATGACGGTCGCGGCGGAAGGCCGGAGCAGCACGGTCCGGCTGCTGAACGCCGCGCCGCTCGGACGGCAGCTGATGTGCTCGACAGGATCGTTCACCTTCGAATTCCCGCCCGCCCCCTCGCCGCCGGATCCGGCCTGAGGTGCCCCTTATATGCCCCCGGCCAGCCGCCACGCATCGCGCTTGAGCAGGGCGAGGCTGGTCTCGCCGCAGTCCGTTCCGACCTCGTGGTCGACGATCAGCGCGATCTTCGTCGCAAGCGCGAGAAGGTCGGGCGCCGGGATGCGCAGGAGGCGGCGCAGCGCGGGATAGAGGACGTCGAGATGCGCATCCATGCCCTGCTCGACCGCCTCCTGTTCTTCCCACGGCGCCCCCGCCGTCCGCCGCTCGAACGCGCGCAACGCGGCCTCGGCCTGCTCGAACACGGCCAGCGCCCGCCGCCACCGATCCTCTCCGGGACGGGGAGGGGGAGGGGGACCGACCGAAGGGCGGTGGAGGGGGTCCGGCGCTGAACCGGCCAGCAGCGGACCGTCGAGGACGCTCACCACCGGCAGGGCGACAGCCGCGCCTAGCAGCGCGCGCCGCGACGCTCTATGCTGCGCAGCAGCCATCGTTCGCCTCCTTGCGTGGGGCGTTTCGTGGTCAGAGCCGGGCGCAAGGTCGCCGCCTTGCCCCGGTTCGACATTAGGCTAGCCAAAAGTCAGGACCGTTGCAATAGCCGAGCGCGAAAAAAAGAAGATGGGGCGCCCGCGGACGGGCAGGGGGCGGACAATCGGGGTGCGCGTCCATCCGGATCTGGAGTCGGCGCTCGACGCTTGGGTAGCGCAGCAGCCGGACCCGAAGCCCTCGAAGCCGGAGGCGATCCGGCGGCTGCTAAGGGAGGCGCTCGCGAAATAAATCAGAAGCATGATGACGGCAGGGACGTCCGGTGCTGGCTCGTCTCGCGTATTACGGGCACCGCCGGTTCCCGTAATACGCCACGTAGACAAAAGAGCCGGTTACTGCGCCGACTGCGCCAAGGAGACAATTAGAAGGGCTCAATGCCGACTCTAGCAAGCCGTTGGTTCCATTGGCCGGACAGCGTACGCCGCTCTCCATGTGGTAATGCGGATAAAGCCACATATACATATTGCAACTGACCGTTGGTCAGTTTATATCCGCTTCAACATCAGTTGGAATGTGAATATCATGCATGCTGTACGCATATGCCAAGCTGGATGACGCCGAACGTCGCGTGCTGGATCGCATTGATGAGCTCCAGCGCGACCTGAGGCATTGGGTCGTTCAAAACCCGAAGCGTTGGACTGGCATTCTGGCGCGGATGACTCGTGCGCGCGCGTTGCGCGCTTCGAACAGCATCGAGAACATCAACGTCTCTCACGAGGATGCCGTCGCAGCTGTCGATGGCGAGGATCCCGCAGAAACCGACCGCGCAACGTGGCGCGCGGTCGTCGGATACCAGCAGGCCATGACCTACATTCTGCAGCGATGCCGCGATCATGATTTCCAGTTCAGTCTGGATGCCATCCTGGCCATTCACTTCATGATTTCGCAGAGCGACCTCGACGCCAACCCGGGCAATTTTCGGCGGGGATGGGTCGGCGTCAGGAACACGCGGACGAACGAAGTGGTGCACGAAGGCGTTGACCGGGATCGCCTCACGCCTCTGATGAATGAGCTTGTCGATTTCCTGAATGCGACCTCGCAGACCCACCCGATAATCAAAGCGGCTCTGGCCCACCTCAATCTGACGCTTCTTCACCCGTTCACGGACGGAAATGGAAGGACGGCCCGCTGTCTCCAGACAGCCGTGCTCGCGAACGAGGGCATTGCGGCGCAGACCTATTCCAGCATCGAAGAGTATATCGGCCACAATCAACGGGAATATTATGAGGTGCTGGCTGAGGCGGGCGGGGGCGGCTTCAATCCCAAGCGTGGCTGCAAGGCTTGGATACGGTATTGCCTGACCGGCCATTACCGGCAGCTTCAAACCCTGTTGCGCCGCAATTTTGAATATGGATTGGTTTTCGCCGATCTGGAAAGACTGGTGAAAGAGAAGAGGCTATCTGACCGCACGGCGCTCGGCTTGCTGGAGGCCGCCTTTGGCGCACGCGTCAGGAACGCGTCGTACCGCGTCAGCACGGATGTATCGAATAACCTAGCCAGCAGGGACCTGAAGCAATTGGTAGACGCCGGACTGCTCGAAGCGAAGGGTGAGAAGCGCGGCCGGCATTACGTGGCAGCTGCCCCCGTCCGCGAGATACGGGACAAGAATTGGCGCCCGAAGGGGGTCTATGACCCCTTTGTCCTCTATGCGGACGCGCCGGACCCGACCCACTGAAGCTTGCCGTCCAAAGAGGTGGAATGACATCTTCTCCAGCCCATGACCGCCGCCGCGCCGAGGCAGGGAACGCGCGCCCCTCCAATCGGTTTTGCCCCCATGTCGATCGCTCTCCCGGATGTGTGCGAAGCGGACGCGGCCGGCCTGGGCCGGGCCTGCCGCGCCATCCCGCACAGGCGCGGCTGACATGGGCGCGCGGATCAAGCCCGGCGCGATCCGCGAAGCCAAGGCGGCGATGAACGAGGCGGCCGCCGAGATCATCGCCATCGACAGCGCCGCCCGCTCGGCCGATCTCGAACATGGCGACGAATTCGCCTCGGCGCTTCGCCAGTGCAGCCGGCTGCTCTGGGCGGCGGCCCTGTTCAGCGGCGGAGTCAATTTGCTCTTCCTCGCCTCGCCCATCTATCTGATCCAGGTCTATACAAGGGTGATCCCGAGCGGCAGCGTCGAGACCCTGGTCAGCCTCTCGGTCGGCCTCGTCATCGCGCTCGCCGTGATGGCGGTGTTCGACGGCGTTCGCGGCCGCATCCTGGTCCGCGCCGCCGCCCGGCTCGACCGGATCCTCGCCCATCGAGTCTTCCAGGCGATCGTCGATCTCGCGCCGCGCAACGGCGCCTCGTTCCGCAACGCCCAGGCGCTTCGCGACCTCGATCAGTTCCGCACCGCTTTGGCCGGGCAGGGCGCTCAATTCTTCTTCGACGTGCCGTGGATGCCGCTGTTCCTGATCGTCCTGTTCATCATCCATCCGCTGCTCGGCCTGGTCGCCCTGGCCGGCGCCGGCCTCTTGCTCGCGCTCGCTTTCTGGAACGACCGCGCCACCCGCGACAGCGCCGAGACCGCGGTCGCCGCCGCCAATCGCGGCTACCAGTTCACCGACGCCATCGCCCGCCATGCCGGCCCGGTCCGCGCGATGGGCATGGAGGACGCGCTCGCCTTGCGCTGGCACGGCGATCGCGACACGATGGTCCGCCGCCAGGGCGAGGGCAGCGACCGCAACGCCGGCGCGGCGGCTCTGATCCGGGTGCTCCGGCTCGGGCTCCAGGCGGCGATGATCGGGGTCGGCGGCTGGCTCGCGATCAAGGGCGAGCTTCTCCCGGCCAGCATCTTCGCCGCCAGCCTGCTGCTCAGCCGCGCGCTCGCCCCGCTCGAGGTCGCGGTCGGCGGCTGGCGCCAGATCTTGAGCGCGATCGAGGCCGGCCGGCGCGTCCAGCGCGCTTTGTTCATGGCGCCGGCGCGCGGCCCCCGGGTCAAGCTGCCCGACCGCGACGTCGAGATCGAGGCGAAGGGCGTCGGCTTCGTTCCGCCCGGCGCGGCCGGGCCCGCGCTCAAGGACATCGACCTCCACATCCGCGCCGGCGAAGCGGTCGGCATCGTCGGGCCGAGCGGCGCCGGCAAGTCGTGTCTGGCGCGGCTGATCACCTCGGTGACCGCGCCGAGCTCGGGCCGGCTCACCATCGGCGGGGTCGACGCTCGGCTGTGGACGGCCGAGGACCTCGCCCGCTACGTCGGCTATCTGCCGCAATCGGTCGGCCTCTTTCCCGGCACGATCCGCGACAATATCGCCCGCTTCACCAGCGCCGCGGACGAGGAGGTGGTGAAGGCCGCCCGCCGCGCCAACGTCCACGACATGATCCTCGATCTGCCCGAAGGCTATGAGACCAGCATCGAGGAGGGCGGCAGCGGCCTGTCCGGCGGCCAGCGCCAGCGCATCGGCCTCGCCCGGGCGATGTTCGGCTCGCCCAGGCTGCTCGTCCTCGACGAGCCCAACGCCCATCTCGACGCCGACGGCGAGGCGGCGCTCGCGACGGCGCTGGCGACTTTGAAGAACGAGGGCTCGACCATCGTCCTGATCGCCCACCGGCTCGATCCGATCCAGTTCGTCGACCGCGTCGTCCTCATTTGCAAGGGCGAGCTCCAGCTCGACGGGCCGCGCGAGCGCGTGTTCCGCAAGGTCAGGACCGAGCTCGTCCGCTCGGTCGCGGCCGAGCCGATCGGGGCCGAGGCATGAAGCTCGATTTCCTCCCCTTCGGCGGCGGCGCTCAGCTGCCGCGGCGCTGGATCGACCGGCGCATGCGCCGGCTCGAGGTGCGCCCGCTCGACGACGCGAGCCGGACGATCCGCACCGGCCTGATCGCCGCCGGCCTGTTCGTCGCCCTGTTCGTCCTGTTCGCGATTCTTGCCCCGATCTCCGGCGCCGCGATCGCCGAGGGCGAGGTCAGCGTCGCCGGCAGCCGCCTCCTCGTCCAGCCCGAAGGCACCGGCCTCGTCTCCGAGATCCTTGTCCGCGAAGGTCAGCTCGTCCGCCCCGGCCAGCCGCTGGTCAGGCTCAACGGGATGCGCGCCGGCGCCCGCCTCCGCCAGGCGCAGGCGCGGCGCGACGCCCTGCGCGCGCTCGAGGCGCGGCTGATCGCCGAGCGCGACGGCGCGCCGCGCCTCATCTTCCCCGCCGATCTGGCGTCGCGCTCCGCCGATCCGGCGGCGGCGGCGGCGATGAGCGCCCAGGCCGCCTTGTTCGAGCGCCGCCGGCCGCTGCTCGCCGCCGACCGGACGATCACCGACGCCCGGCTGATGGCGGCCGAGGCGCGCCGCGCCGCAAGCCTTCGCCAGCTCGCTCTGATCGAGGAGGAGCTCGCCGACATCCGCGGCCTTTACCGCCGCGGCTACGCCCGCAAGACGACGATGCTCGCGCTTGAGCGGAGCGCCGCCCAGCTCCGCGCCGACGTCGCCGGCGGCGCCGCCGCGATCACCGAGGCTGAGATGAACCGCAGCCGCACCGGCGACGGCCAGCAGGTCGCCATCGTCGACGCGCTCGCCCGCGTCCAGGAGCGGCTCGCTCAGGCCGATCCCGAGCTCGACCTGACCCGCTACGCCGCCGATCGCGATCTGCTGCGCGCCCCCGTCGCCGGCCGGGTCGCCGGCATCGCCCGGGTCGGGCCGGGGACGGTGGTCGGCGCCGGCCGAACCCTGATGGAGATCGTGCCCGTCGGCCGCGCTTTGATCGTCGAGGCCCGCGTCCGCCCCGAGGATGCCGACGACGTCCGCGTCGGCCAGCCCGCCACGATCCGCTTCCCGACCGTCAACCCGCACGGCCGCTCGTCCTTCCCGGGCCGGGTCGCGACCTTGTCGCCGACCCGCCTCGGCGACGGCCCCGCGCCCTATTTCCGGGCCCAGATCGCGCTCGACGACGCCGCCGCCGCGGCCCGCGCCGGGGTTCCGCTCCAGCCCGGAGTTCCCGGCCTCGGTCCAGATCGAGACCAGGCGCCGCACCCTCGCCGATTATCTCCTCGCGCCGTTCAGCGACGCGATGAGCCGGAGCCTTCGCGAGGAATAAGCGTTCAGGGAGGGATAAGAGCCCACAAAGGACAGGAGGACAACAACATGGCCAAATTGTTCAGCAGCACGTTCGACGTCTCGAACGAATTCAACCCGGAAGACCCGGGCGGCCAGCCGACCGATCCCAAGGACCCGACGGCGTCCGAGCCGAACAACGAGTTCACCCCCGAAGGCCCGGGCGAGCCGACCGATCCGGGCGATCCGGCCGCCTAGAGCGATTTCGAGCCGGCTGGACTTGAGCCGGCAACTCGGAAATCGCGGCAAACAAGAAAAATTGGAACGGAATCCGGCTCGATAGAGACGGATTCCGCTTCAGCCCCGCCGGGAGGAGCGGCCCGCCCAAAGCGATTTCGAGCAGCGCGGGCGCTTCTCTCCGGGCGCCGCTCAGCCGTCCTCCGCCGCCCCCGGCATATCCATGAAGCGAAGCTTCCGCTCGAGCGCCGCCAGCCCCTCGTCGAAGCTCGGCCTCGGCCGCCACTCGATCCCGTCCCGCCCCGGCCGCCGCTTGGGCCGCTCCCAGCGCGCCATCAGCCTGATCGCCTCGTCGAAATCCTCGGTCGGCGTGCCGGTCGCGACGATCGGCCTCGGCGGCCGCGCTCTCGCCTCCTCCCGCTCCTGCGCGAGCAGCCGGCCGAGCCGCGCATAGCCGCGCTGGAGCGCCGCCCGGCAGCCGCGCGCGAAATCGGGGTCGCGGGCGATCCGGCGGTAGACGGCCGACCGGTGCACGCCCGCCGCCTCGGCGGCCTCGGTGGTGTGGCAGGTCCGCTCGAGCCATTCGAGGAAGATCGCTCGGCGGCGGGCGTCGAACGGGATCCGCCGCCGCTTCGCCAGCCGCGCCGCCTGCCCGGGCGCCGCCCGCAACCAATAGCGGCTCTTCGCCACCGCCTCCCCCCACGCCGCCGCGAGGCGCGCGTCGCGCCCGCGCCGCCAATAGAGCGTCGACAGCGCCACCCCGGCCTCGGCCGCCGCCGCCTCGACCAGCGCCCCGCCTTCGAGCGCCGCCACGAACGCCGCCGTCGCCGCGGGGGTCAAAGTCTTGCTGTACCGCGCCATCTTATCTTCTCCGCTCATCCTGAGCCTGTCGAAGGGCCCCTCGATTTCGAGGGGAGTGGCGGGCCGGATTGCCCTCGGCAATCCGAGGCCGAGCCGGGGGCTCGGTCGATCCGTCACTGGACCGGGCGAAGCCCGGTGGAGGGGCCTCTTGCATCCACCGTCCGTCTCTTCGAGTCGTTTCCAGGACCGAGGATTATCTCAAATCCGCCCCTCCAAAGCGAATCCTATTTTCATGCTTTGTTCTGGGTGAGAATTCAAGGGGATCGCTGAATTTCTTATAGGATTCGCGTTTTACGCGAGCTGAAATTTCTACTGGCCGCCCGGTGACCGCTTAGGACTTGGCCTCGATGTGTTCCATCGCTTGCAGCGCACAGGTCTCAAGGAAGCTCTGCGTGTCGCTTAGGTCTAGAACTTCAAAGAGAATTCCGCCTCCGTTTCGATTTACGACCTTCATGAACTCTCTGAAATGAGCTTCCACCGAGGTGATCCAAGGCTCGGCCTCCATCGTCCTCAAGAGAGCTTGGGCGAGGATCGGTCGGCTCACCATCCGGGTCCGCTCAACAAGGTTCGAACGGATATCAGCAGTCTTGAGGACCAAGCGCAGCCCGCGCTCGGGATTCTCCGGCGAAGCGATCATTGCGATATGCCCGTTCCACCAAAGGCGCCCCAGCGCATTGTCATCGCGTGTTTCTGTGAGCGTCCGACTGAAGAAATGCTTGCTAATAAGCGCAGGGATTTCGTCGGGCTTCTCGCCATCTAGCCACCTTGAGCGGCTATATTCCAAGCATTCTATGTGTGTGAGGCGCGTCCAAATCCTTTCCTCCCGTGCCAGGCTTGGGGTCATCCCTTTCAACGCTCGATAGACCCTGAGAGAATTCCGAACTTCGACGTCCGCGGACGTGCCCCCATGCTCCAGTGCGGCTAATTCAGCTCCATCTATCTCAACCGTCTTTGTCTCGATCGCCCATCCGTTTTCCTTCTCGAGATCCAGAAAATCACCTGTCGTATAGCGACTGATGTTCTGAGGAATTTGCTCGCGCAACTGATCAAGCACACCTTCGGAAATAAACTTTAACTTGGAAACGTTCACGGTGCGGGCTCCAAAATCAGAGTCCTGAGAGCCGTTGCTGGCAGTTCAAGAAGCGCTTGCGCATCCGCTAGCAGCTCGGGGTTCTCGAGCACTACGCCTTTAGCCACACAGCGCGCGAGGAACGGCTGCGCCCAGCGCTTATGCTCGTGGGCTGCAATGCCACCGCGGAGGCTGTCGAGCACCTCCATCACGACGGGCAGGTAGACCGAATTTAGCGTAACAGCCCGTCCTTTGGGATTTGAACGCAGTTCTTCGATAACGTTGAAGGTCTCCGAGTGTGCGATAATCGTAATTTTGTTCGGCTCCAGATCCACTTTCAGCTGTCCTGTCGGCACCTCGTCGGAGCGTTGAAGGGCAAAGATGCTTTCGAGAGGCGCCAGTTTTGCTTTGCCAACGTGAATCACGGTTTCCCCCCCGATCGCGATGATGTCGCCTCGTGCGAGCGCGAGTGGGAGATCGAATTCTGGATGCACATTGGCGGGAGTCCAGTCTTGAATGCTGGTTGACAGCCACACTATTGGACGAATTGTTACTCGATTGAGGAGTTTTCCAGCGCCAAACTCCACCTTTCCGTTTGGCCACCCAATCTCGCGAAGATCGCTGAAATAGGTGTCTTGGCACCGAACGAAGATACCTGCTCTCGCCTTCCCACCCATAATCAGCTCTGCAAGGTCAGCTTGAGTAAGACTTATCTCATGGGCAAGCGTCACCTGCCCAGTGTCAAGAATCTCGCTGATGACGAAGCCCACCTCGAATTCCTCTGTACCGAAATCACCAGTTTCCGGTGCGAGAACCGGGTGAGGAAATCTCATGTCGTCGGAGAACTTCATAAGGGCGCTTCCGCTTCTGTAGTCGCAGCCGCCGCTTCAACCGGACCAAAGTATGGGTCGTCAAACTCCACCTCTAATACAACCCGTTCGTTCTCCTGAACATCTAGCCAAACGACGCCGTCCTTAGGCGTGCCCACACTGCTAGAGACGATGTTCAACTGTTCGGCCCCATTCACACCGGTGGCCTCAAGACCAAATGCGAGGCGGCCCGATTCGGCAGGTGTGAAGTATATCTTTCGGCTAAGGGCGGTGTCCGGATTAACTAGGTTTCTCAGGTCGTGGAGCAGAACGGGGCGATTTCGGCCGCTTTGGCCCTTTCCGCCAACGCCAGAACCGCTTTCGCTCCCTGTGCCTGGTTGGGTTCCGCCACCCCCGCCGCCCGGACCGCGTCCGCCCAGCGTGCCCCTCGCCCCTGCTGCCCTTCGACGGGTACGCGTGGGAGGGGGAGGCTTGTAGATATGTTTCTCCGGGTCATCCTGCGCTTTTGGATCGGGTGGCCTGTCGCCCGATCCTTCCTCGGCGAAATAGCGACTGAGATCATCGAGCGTGACCTCGTCATCGTGGGATATGGCAGTCGCTTCCCTTATGGCATCCCGCAGCTCCTTCGCGAGCTGCTTCATGGCCTTTTCAGCGCCGGCCCGTTTGCCTGGCTCCGCAACGCGATGCGCCGAAAAGCCGTTGTGAGCGGGATTCTCGAAGAGTCTTCAGTATCTTCCCAGCGTCGGTTGAAATGGGTTCCACGAGCGCTATGAATTCGCGGGATCCGGGAAAACGTTCCAGTTTTGATCCGAAATGCTCTAGGCTGGTTGTAATCAGCATTCCGTTGCGGACAATGCCGACTCTTTTGGGAAGCCCTTCTTCGACTAGGATATGAATCCGCACGATCCCTAGACCTGTTATGTCAAGGTCCGTTATCACAGTTTCAGGGGAAGTCAGGCAGTGATACAGTTGTTGTGAGAACACGAGATCGCCCAAGTGACTAGCTTCTTCAGCTGCATCTCTAATCTGGGAATTAGAGAAAAGTGCACCGACAGTGTTGCGATTAAGCTTCAGTCCCCCATTTACCTGAAATGCCATCTCGTCCCGATGAATCGCCGTGAAGAAATTTGTAATCAACGAGTAGCCAATTCGGTGAGCCCAATCAGGCGATTCTCGAAAGCCAACACAAAAGATAGAGGTCCCAACTTCGCTGCGTCGCATCCACGGCGGGACTTGGTCCGGATCGGTGATAGCGAGGAAGCCATTTGGATTTCCCCAGTAGCCCGTCGCTCGCCGCGGCACGTCTTCACTGTCCTGATGGGAAACTAGTTTCACCTTTCCTTGAGCCGCGAACTTTGCAGCTCCGGATGTCTCATCGACGTATCTGGTGGAGTAAAGTACGGTCTGTAGATCGGTTACAGCAAAAGAAGCATTCTTTCCGATTCCGAATGACCCTCCCGATGTATCGCTTTCCTTGTTGCTGACGCCCGACGCCTTGAGGAGCGAATGAAACGGCGTCCCAGATTGCTCAGGTGGACCTATTAGACCTTTCGTATTGTAGTCACTAATGCGAAGTACCTTAACGGCTGGCGCGTTCAAAAGCTTGAGCGCTTCACTGAAGAAATCGACGTCTTTTTCCTGAGTCGCATTCTTGCGGCAGGCGCTAACAGCTGCGACGAGTTCGGCGTGAAGGGGAAGAGCGGCATGAGGTATGTCGATGACATCGAACCTCATTGTCACGGGCGTGTCAGCTGCGGCGTCTCTCGAGTTCTGCCCCGCCTCCCTAGCGCAACTCGCGTATGGGGCATCTTTAAAGAGTTCAATGCCGGCGTCCCCCAGGCCTTCCTCTTCGCCGGCATCGTTTCTAAGAAACTGAAGGCTGATTACCATGGCTCTCTCTATAACTTAAAGGTGCTGGCTGAACCATTCTCGGCGTCAGCAAAGCGGCTCTTCGCGGCGTCCAGCCCTTTCTGAAGCGTTCCAAAGACTTTCCGGATATCCGCATCCTCGAACTCGTAGGCGCTGCGGTTCGACAGATTTCCGATTAATCGAATCTCCCTCAGCGCACGATTGACCCTAGCCTCCGCCAGTCGCACAAAATTATCCCGCTTCTGAGACATAATATCTTCTCCTGGTGCAGGGCGTAACCCGTACCTGCGGTATGTGCAACACATTTCTGAAATATTGTTAGATAAGCTCCAATATTTTCTGCCTTACCTCATCAGCAGCCTGCGATGGATCACTTCGCAGCTGACATTCCCAAACGGTAAAAACTCGCCAGCCCTGCTCCAGCAAAGAGTGTTTCGCTTTCCGATCCCTTTCAACCGTACCGGCGAACTTTTTGGCCCAGAATGAAGCGTTTGTGACCGGCGTGGTGGTATATCGGCAGCCGGAATGGCGATGCCAGAAGCAGCCATGGACCAGCACGGCGGCCCGATGTTTAGGAAGTACGATGTCCGGCTTGCCGGGCAGGCTGCTTACGTGCTTTCGGAATCGGAACCCTGCTCGATGGAGCAGAGAGCGGAGTAGCCTTTCCGGCTTGGTATCCTTGCCCCGGATTCGAGACATGTTGAAGCTTCTCTGCGCCGGCGTGTGAACGTCAGCCATGTGCCTCCACGAGGCGAGCATCCTCGATGAGTTTTGCGACCACTCCTGCAATCTGACAGGCAAGATATGGTGGCACGGCATTGCCGACCTGATGATATTGCTGAGTCCTGTTTCCCGAGAAAAAGTAGTTGTCGGGGAAAGTTTGCAGGCGAGCCGCCTCGCGCACTGTCAGGCTGCGGCACTGCATCGGATCCGGGTGGATAAAATAGTGTCCGTCTTTTGCGATATGCGACGTCACGGTTGATGCGGGCTCGTCCCACACCTGTACCTTGAAGCGGTCGCTGAACCCCTCGGCTGTGACTTTGCCAGTAATCTGGTTGTGCTGCACGTTCCGGTGGCTGGGCAGGAGCTGAGACGGCCATTCCTCCAGCTTAGGGCTGATGCCCGTGATCTGGGCCACAGCAGCAGCATAGAGGTAGCGCGCAAGATCAGAGGTCATGTGTGACCGGGCCTCATGCTGGATCACGCCCCCGAGCCTGGGGTCGTGATACCAGCGTCCCAGATCTGTGTTATGGTGCCGGATCGCGTGACGAATGAAGGGGGCACCTCGGTCCGCTCCCTCGGTACCATTGTACAGGAAGTCGCAGATGACTTCCTGCACTGCTTGAGACCCCGGAAAGCCGCCATACCCCTTGAACGCGTCCCGGATGCCGCGGGTCCAGGCGGTCCAGTCCCTGTCCCCTTTGGATAGGCCACTGCGCAGCGGTGGGAACTCGCCAATCGCGTCCCGCACGGTAGCCTTGGAGGATCGAAGCAGCGACCTCGGCCGGGTCAGCACATCGTCGCGTATGCCAAGCAGGATAACCCGATGGCGCTTCTGGGGAATTCCATAATCCTCCGAGTGGATGAGAAACTCCCCATCCGTCACCTGTTCACTCCGCCGCTGTCCGCCAACGACGAGGGAATAGAGACGATAACGGTGCGATCTCTCCGTCCTCGTAGCCACCAGCAATTCAGTCTCGGGATCGCTCGCAAGGGCCGCCTTGGGGTCGCTGAGGTCAGCTCTGATTTGCTCGAACACCCGACCAGCATCTTCTCCATCCGCTCCGGACAGGCGCGACGACAGTATCCCTTTGACATTTTCCATTACGAAGATGGCGGGCTGGTGGACCGCAACGATGCGGAGATATTCCCGATAAAGGACATGTCGCTTATCCGTGGCGAATTTGTCCTGCTTAAGCTTCCGGAGCTTGTCGAGATTCTCGCCGTCTGCCCGTGCTGCGGCACCGATTCCGGTCATACGGGCCCGACCCATGAGGGAGTAGGCCTGACATGGGGGGCCACCCAGGAGGATCCAGTTTCGCTCGCCATCGAGGGCAGTCGCAATTCGGTGATGGAGGCTGGCTTCGGGTTCGACACCAAGCTCGGCGTTCCAGACGTGTTGCCGAGCCTCATCCCACTCTGGGTGCAGCGCCAGTGACGCAGCCGATTTCCTGCCACGGATGACCTGGTAATAGTCGTTGGGAGCTTCACCGTCGGGAAAGGCCCTGTAGAATGAGCGCAGCTCAAGCGTCCGTGCGGCGACGGGGTCCTTCTCAATCGCTAGGCGGCTTTCAAAGCTGGTCTGGCCGCCAGCGAAAGCCGCAAAGCGTGAAAAACCTTCACTCAGCCCGCCAGGGCCCGCAAATATATCAATGAAGGGAACCGTTGCCACTCCGCCGTCAACCTGCAGCAATTTGGACTAAGGTTTCGATGGCCTTTGCAACCGGCGGCAGCGCCGCAAAAACCGCCAGCACGCACAGACGGGCAGCAAGGCGGGCGCCAGCCTCGAGTCCTGCATCCGTTGCCTTGGTAAACCGTTCGCCCGCCCAGCCCGCGGCACGAATCCCGAACCTGGTCAGGAGGCCGGCCCTCGCTGCCGCAGTCTCCGTGCTCAGTCGATTGGCAGCCAGCTCTTCGCGAGATGCCTTCAAGACCGCAATCGCCTCACGGAAATCGTCGGCAGTCAATCCATCAATCGGTTCCGGCGGCTGGTTATGACCGATCGGGGCACTCTGAATGTCTTGGCGTTCGAATTTCTCCAGAGCGACTCTCAAGGCGGTCTCAGCGCGGGCCAGCACCTGTTCCGGAGTGAGTTCATTCTGAGAATCGCCGGGTGGACCATCCGGGAGGAAATGACCGGGGGTTTCATTGAACAGCATAGCCTCCAGCCGGGCTCGAACTCCGGCGCCGGCGCGCGGTGCCGGGGAGTAGGCCCTGAGTGTCGGGCGATCGCGGTCGGCAAGGATCGCTGAGATATTTCTCAGTCGGTATCGCAGGGACGCCTGATTGCGGCCGGCGAGGAGGCCTCCTCTCAGCAGACCTGCCACTTCATTCTCGGAACAAACATGTCCGCCATGTTCGAGCCGGAGGAGGAACCGGTAAGTCTCGACTGCAACGCGCAGTTCGCCATCGGTCCAAGGCACTCCCTCTCTCATGAAGAGGGGTATACCGTGGAAGCAGCGGTAGCCAAGCAGAAGACGTCTGGAGTCAGCCCTTATCCCGCTGCCGCGGATGCCCGGTGGCGACGCCGCCGCTCAGCTCCGCCACCCACGGATAGACCTCCGCCACCTCCGGCGTATAGCCGAGGTTGAACACCGTCGGGCTCTTCTCCGGCCGCTCGGGGCGGTCGTAATAGGTCCCGAAGACCTTGTCCCAGAAGAAGGTGGTGATGCCGTAATTGCCGTTCTCGTCGTGGAAATGGTGGGCCATGTGGCGGCGCTTCATGTCGGCCAGCGCCTTGTTCTTGGGCTTGTAGGCGAGGTGCTGGATGCAGTGGACGAATTCGTAGACGCAGGTCGTGAGCAGGCCGGTGGCGAGCGCGGCGCAGGCCGCCGCCGAGGGCCGCGCGCCCCAGAAGCTGCCGATCGCATAGCCGAAGGGGATGACGCCGAGCGCGATCGTCGGCAGCGTGGTGTGGAGCGCGCCGAACAGGACTTCGAGATGGTTGGGGTCCTGGTGGTGGTCGTAATGGATCCGCTTCCAGGTCGGCGCGGCCCAGTCGTGGCGCCACATCCAGCGGCTGTGCAGGACGTAGCGGTGGATCAGGTACCAGAAGAGCGGGTAGGCGAGGCTCGCCGCGGCGACGCGAGCAGGGTCGGCGCGAGCGGCGCCGGCCGCCAGGCGCAGAGCGCCGATCGAGACGACGCGCGAGCGCGAGATAGGCGATGATCGCCGGATATTGGAAATAGGCGACGACGAGCTCGCGGAAGCGTCATCTTGTCGAGATGATGCTCGCGTCTCCAGAAGGACGGGCGCAGAGGGGATTGGGGCTCTGGGCGGTCTTCACGACGGTTTCCGATGTCCTTGTAGCGCGCTCGGCGCCGCGAAGGGGAGCGTCTTTGCGCTCCGATATGTGGGCGGCGTATGAATTTGCAATAAGGCGGTTTTTGGGCGGGCAGGCGGCTCAGCGGCCGGCTTCGCGCGCGGCGACGATGCGGTTGGCGAGGTCCCAATCGACCTGGCGGTCGACGTCGATCGGGCCTTCGGCGAAGGGCATCAGCACCGGCGCGGTGCTGACGCCGATCGCCGCGCGAGAGAGTCCTGAGCACGGTGCGCAGCGTGAACAGCCGGCTCTTGTAGAGCAGGAAGGCGAAGAGGCCGAAGGCGCCGATCAGCCGCCTGCGGCTTCTTGCCGAACTGGCCGCCGGTGTTGAACACCCGGGCGGCGTCGAGGCCGTGCGCGGGTGAGGATCGCGTAGAGGTTGCAGCGAGGAGAAGGCGCCGTCGCGGAAGCGGTGGAAGGCGCGGTTCCCTTCCGGATATTTGTCGAGGACGTAGGAGGCCGGGGTGAGGCCGAGCGCGCGCGTCCTCGGTCACGCCGTCGAGCGCGTCGCAGAAGAAGGTGACCATCTCGGCGGTGTGGAGCGCATTGTCGCCGGTGGTGATGATGAGCGGGAGCATGTCCTCGGCGCGGCGACCGCGGCGACGCTGGTGCCGATATGTCTCGCGGGAGGCGACATAGTCGATCGCCTCGGCGCCGGGGAGAGAGGCGAGGATCGCCTTGCGCCTCCTCCATCGATCTCGGGCTCGATCGCGACGATGGTGCGCCCGACGCGGCCGCTCGTCCATCACCGCCTCGACGACGCGGCGGAGCATCGGCTGGCCGGCGATGTCGATGAAGCATTTGTGGGAGACGCCGCCGGCCTGGGCCAGCGGATCGAGATTGCCGCGGCTCGCCGCCAGCACGAGCGCGGTATAGCGCGGGTCCGGTCATGGCTGTGCTTCGTAAAGCGGCGCCATCAGCGGGCGCAATGGAGCGGAGATGGGGCAGGTCCTCGAGCGCGGCGCGCAGGGCGGCTGCGCGATCGTCGGCGAGCAGGGCCGGGCGGTGCAGCCGTCGAACTTGGCCCAGAGCTGGGCGGGCGGTGAACGGCGCGGCGAGGCTGCCGGCGGGCCATGGCACCGCGGTCTCGAGGCGGCGGCCGTCCTTCAGCGCGACCTCGACCTCGGTCGGAAACTCGCCCTCGGCCTTGTCGACCGGATGGCGGTGGATGCGCGGGATAGAGCGCGCGGATCTCGGGGCGCGTCGGCGGCCTCGTCGGTGAAGTCGGCGAGCGTGCAATTGCCGGTCAACGGCGATGCAGGCGAGCGCATATTCGAGGCTGAACTTGGCCTGCAGCGCGTCCTCGGGCGCGTGTACATCAGATTGTTGAGATGGGTGACGGGGCGCGGACATGGATCGCCGCGACCTCGTCCGGCGGCGAAGCCGTGCGCGTCGCTGAGCGCGAGCAGGCCGTCCATGGCGCGGTGGGCGCTGCCGCAATTGGGGAAGCGCTTCAGCTTGAGGCCGCTCGACAGGATCAGCAGCGGCTCGCCGACCTGCTCCGTCTCGAAGCGCAGATTCTGGCCGTGCTCGACATGGGTGAGCGTGTCGCGCAGCTGCTCGTAATCGGGGCCGACCATCAGCCGGTTCATGCCGGTCGGGCCGTCGAGCGTGGCGAGGCCGGCGTCGATGCCGGCGCGGGCGAGGCTCGCGGCGAGCACGCCCGATTTGGCGGCGAGGCCGGCGTGGAGCGGCTTGGTCATGGTGCCGAACTGCGACATGAAGCCGCGCCGCCATGCTGGTCGCGATCGAGACGGCATGAGCGGCCTGTCGCGCGTCGAGCCCGAGCAGGCGCGCGCAGGCGGCGGCGGCGCCGATCGCGCCGACGGTGGCGGTGGCGTGCCAGCCGCGGTTGCGGTGCGCCGGGATTCACGCCCTGGCCGACGCGGCCGAGGATCTGCAGGCCGGCGATATAGGCGTCGAGGCAGGCGCGGCCGGACGCGCCCTCCTGCTCGGCCGAGCGCGAGGATGGCCGGGGCGAGGACGGCGGTGGCGTGCGCCTTGGCGGGATCGAAATTGTCGTCGAAGTCGAGCGCGTGGGCGGCGGTGCCGTTGACCAGAGCGGCCCAGGGCGCGGCGCAGGCGCGCGCCCTGGCCGATCGCGGTGGCGGGGCCGGCGCCCCAGCCTCTCACCGTCTCGAACACCCGCCGCGTCACCGGCTCGGCGGCGCCGGGGATGGTGACCGCGATGATGTCGATGAAGGCGCGGTGCGCGGCCTCCCAGGCGGCTCGGGCCAGTCGGCCGGCGTCTCGGCGAGCCAGGCGCCGTAGGCCGAGACGGGATTGGCCTCGCTCACCGGTCCAGCCCGAGCAGGAAGAGGAGCGGCGTGCCGATCAGCATGGCGAGGCCGATCAGGCGGATGACGAGGCCGCTGCCGCGGACATAGCCGGGCGAAACCCTCGCCGAGAAGCCGCCCTGGAAGCCGCGAAAGACCTGCGCCGGCCAGACCAGGCAGACCAGCCCGTAGAGCATGAGAATGGCGGCCACGGCATATTTCATGCGGGGCGTTCTAGACCAGCCGCAGCCGCCGCGACAGGCCGCCCAGAGCCTCGCGGTCCTCGCGGGTGAGGCCGTAGCGCAGGGTCAGCCAGGAGGTGATCGCCCAGAGCGATCGTTACAAGCGGCGAAGCGGGCGGGGCCGTCGAACAGCCATTCGCCGGCCGCCATCAGGGCGACGCCGGCCAGCGCGATGGCGAGACCCTGGAAGAGCTTGCGGTCGAACGGGCGACAGGCCGTCGGCGATCTGGAGCTCGAGCGTCGCGGCGTAGGTCGAAGCGACGACCGCGACCGCGACGGCGATCGCCATGCCGAGCGCGCCATGGCCGGGCATCAGCCACAGGGCGAGGCCGATCCAGAGCGCGATCGCGATGAAGCTGTTGAGCAAAGGCAGGGCGCGATGGCCGATCATCTCGACGATGGTCGAGGCCGGCCCGACGATCGCCTCGATGCCGCGCGCGGCGACCAGGATGCAGAGCATCGGCAGCGCCGCCATCGCCTCGCGGCCGGTAGACGCGAGAGGATGTCGACGCCGGCGAAGACGAGCAGGCCGGCGAGCGGCACGACGAGCGCGGTCGAGACCCGGCTGGCGAAATGATAGAGCGGCGCGACCTGGCGCGGTCGGCATGGGCCTGGGCCGAGGAGAGCGGCCCGAGCACATATTGGAAGGCCTGGCGGACGATGTAGGGGCACGGTCGAGAGCTTGCGCGCGATCTCGAACAGGCCGGCGGCGGCGGCGCCGCGCGCGCCCGGAATGCATCAGGTTGAGGACGACCGGCGGCGCGTCGATCAGGAGCGCGGCGGGCGAGGTTGGAGGGAAGCAGGCCGAGGCCGGAGACGAGCAGATTGCGGGCGAGGCCGCGCGGGATCGGGCGCGCGCAGGAGCAGCCTCAGGCGTAATAGCGGCCGAGCAGGGGAATGCAGAGCAAGGCGGTCAGCGCCAGCGAGCGAGATGGGCGAGCATCAGGCCGATGCTGTGGAAGCCGAGCAGGAAGAAGCCGATCGCGAAGACGATCCGCGCGATCTGCTCCCAGAAGATGCGCAGGCGAATCTCGGGCCCGAAGGCGCGCCGGGCGCGGGCGGCGGAGGTCGCGACCTCGACGAAGGTCCACAAAGGCAGGGCCCAGGCGAACAAGGCGATGGCGGCGGGCAGGCGGGCGGCATCCTCGGGCGCGGCCGAGAAGATGCGCGGCGACCGCGCGGCGTTGAGCGTGATGAGCAGCGGCGATCAGCGCGGCGGGGCCGACCGAGACGAGCAGCGCGAGCTTGACCGCGCCGTGGGCGTCCTCCTCGCTGTCCCGGGTCGGCACCACCCGCTGCAGCGCGCTGGTCATCGAAAGATCGACGATGTTGGTGATCAGGCTCACCGCGCCCCAGAGCACGACATAGAGCCGTAGGTCGCGATCCCGAACAGCCAGGTGTAGAGCGGCTGCGCCAGCGCCTCGATCAGCGCCCCGGCGCGCGACAGGCCGGCGAGCCCGGCGCCGCGCGCGACGTCGCCGCGGGTGACGGCGGCGATGGGGGCGGGGTCGTCCTGCATCGCGGCGAAGTGGTAGTGGGTAAGCGCACGAACGCCAACGAGAGATGCCGCGTCGCACACCCCTCGAATCCCCGACGTTCAGCCCGGCACGCTATTCCTCCGTCCGGATCAGCACCGCCTCGCCGACCAGCAGGAACAAGAGGAACGGGCCCCAGGCGGCGAGGAAGGGCGGGTAGGCGCCGAGATTGCCCATCGCGAGAGCGAAATTGTCGGCGACGAAATAAGCGAAGCCGAGCGCCATGCCGATCACCGCGCGGACGAAGAGCTGGCCCGAGCGGGCGAGGCCGAAGGCGGCGATCGCGGCGAGCAGCGGCATCAGGATGGTCGAGAAGGGGCCGGCGAATCTTGTGCCAGAGGTTGGATTCGAGCGTCGCGGTGGCGCGGTCGGCGGCGCGCAGCTCGGCGATCGTGCTCGCGCAGGCGCCAGAAATTCTGCTCGTCGGGATCGACCTGGGCGAGGGTGAACTGCGTCGGGGTCGATGTCGCGGCCGAGCGCGGACCCGCGGCCATGCGCTGGAGCCGGCCGCTGTCGACGTCGAACAGGGTCGCGTCGGTCGAGCTGCCAGCCGCCGCCGGGCGCGCGGCGGCCGCTGCTCGGCGGTCAGGATCCGCTGCAGCGTGCCGCCGGCGCGGTCGTAGATCGTGATGCCGGCGAGGCGGACGCGCGTCGCCGCGGCCGCTGACCTGGCTGCGACGAAGATGAGATCGTCGCCATGGGCGATGCGCGACGTTGGTGCGGATGTCGCTGTCGGGCGGGACCGGGCCGTAATCGACCGCCTCCCAGGCGGCGAGCGCGGCGTTGGCGCGGGTCACCACCCGCTCGGTGAAGACGAAATGGACGATCGCGACGATCAGGCCGCGGCGAGGATCAGCGGCGCGATGATCTGGTGGGCCGAGATGCCCGCCGCCTTCATCGAGATGATCTCGCTATTCTGGTTGAGCCCGGCCAGGGTGATCAGCGTGCCGAGCAGCACCGAGAAGGGCAGGAAGCGGGCGATGAGCTGCGGGATGCGCAGGCCGACATAGCGCCACAACTCGGCGTCGCCATTGCCGGGATGGGCGAGGATCTTGCCGCTGTTGCCGAGCAGATCGAGCATCATCAAGATGCCGACCAGGGCGACCAGCACGGCGAGGCTGCGGGTCACGAACAGCCGCGCCATGTAGAGCGCGATCCGCTGCGACGGGAAGAATTGCAGGTTGATCATGCGGCGGCGCCGGCTCCGCGCGCCGCCGGCGGCGGAACAGCCGGCCGATCGCGCTTGGCGATCCGGGCGAACAGCCGCTCGAGCGCGCCGATCGGCTGGCCGCCGGGCTTGTGGGCGAGCGTCCAGTACATCCACAGGATCAGGCCGGCGAAGACGAGGAACGGGCGCCCACAGCGCGATCAGCGGATCGATCCGGCCGAGCGCCCCCATCTGCTCGGCATATTGGTTGACCTTGTGATAGGTGACGACGAAGACGATCGAGACGAAGATGCCGAGCCCCGAGCGTGCTCCGCTTGGGCGGCACCGCGAGCGCCACCGCGAGCATCGGCACGAGCAGCATCATCGCCACCTCGACCATGCGGAAGTGGAAATTGGCGCGCGCCGCGTTGCGCCGCGCCTGCGGGCGCGCGCGCGTCGCCGCCGATCCGGACCAGCTCGGGGATGGTCAGCTCCTTGGTGCCGTCGCCGCGCCCGCGGAAGGCCTCGATCGTCGGCAGGTCGATCGGCAGATCGTGCTGGACGAAGCTCAGCACGCGCGGCGTGCGGTAGCTCGGGCGCGTTGTGGACCAGCCGGCCGTTCGACAGGCGGAACAGGATCGTGTCGGGATCGTCGGTGGCGAGGAAGGTGCCGCGATCGGCGGTCGACGGCGAGGCTGCGCCCGTCGCGCGCTGGTCGAGCGCGGACGAAGACGCCGTGCAGATCGGTGCCGCGATTCTCGCTGCGCTCGACCCGCAAGGTCATCCGCCGCCCGAGATTGGTGAACTCGCCGACCTTGATCGAGGCGCCGAGCGCGCCCGAGCGCAGCTCGAAGCGCAGGCTCTGATATTCATATTGGGCCTTCGGCTGGACGAAGCCGACGATGAGAAATTGAGCGCCGAGCAGGACGAGCGCGTAGAGATAGGGCACGCGCAGCAGCCGCCCGTAGCTCGAGCCCGACCGCGCGCAGCGTATCGAGCTCGGAGGAGAGCGCGAGCTTGCGGAAGGCGAGCAGCACGCCGAGCGTCAGCCCGACCGGAATGGCGAGGCCGAGATATTCGGGGATCAGATTGGCCAGCATCCGCCAGACGATCGCTGACCGGCCCGCCCTCGCGACCGACGAAATCGAACAGGCGCAGCATGCGGTCCAGCAGCAGCAGCATCGCGGCGAGGCAGAGCGTGCCGAGCAGCGGCACGAAGATCAGCTTCGCGAGATAGCGGTCGATCTGAGTCATCGGATCAAAGTGGTACTTTGATCCGGGCAGGACAGTCCAGCAGAAGCGCGAGAGGCGCGGGAGGCGCGGTCTATCCGGGTCGGGAATCTCACCTGCCGCTGTCCTGCTGCGCGCCCATCGGGGGGGTATAGACGGGGCGGGAAATCGGATCAAAGCGGTACTTTGATCCGGGCAGGCGGTTCACCGCTAAGGACCCGCGGGGCCGGGCTGGGGGACAGGTACGTATCTGTCCCCAGGGGTCCCCAATGTTGATTGTGCGGCTCTGGCGTGGGCGCGCCCGTAGCGGGCTATTCGGTTAGCGGGATCACGGCTATGATCGAAGGCCAACGCCGTCGGCGGCACAGAGCTCGTACCGCGCTCAAGTTCAATGTGATCAAGTGAGGCAAGGCGCTCTATGCCACTCTCCCCGACCGAACTCACAATGTGGAACAACGACGCCGGGGAAAAGCCCGAGCGGCTAGACGACAGAGCGATAAATGAGCGCTATGTCCGTGGCGAAGGCCGCATTGTAATTGAGACTAACAGGGAGAAGCTTCCTGGGTTTGTTAACCAGCTCCATATCCCAGGCTACATGGAGTTGCGCCCATTTTACCAACGGCGACCGCGCTGGGATATACGGCAACAGAGTCTGCTGATCGAGTCCTTTATCATGAACATCCCGGTCCCCCCCGTCTTTCTATATGAAAGGGACTTCAACTCCTACGAGGTCATGGATGGCCAGCAACGCATCACTGCGATCCGCGACTTCTACGCCAACAGCTTCAAATTAAGGGGGCTGGAAATGTGGCCGGAGCTGAATGGGCGCAGTTACAAAACCCTGCCTGATAAAATCAAGGCTGGTATCGACCGCAGGTCTATCACCTCCATTGTTCTCATGAAAGAATCCACGGAGAACGAAGAGGAAGCGTCGCTGCTACGAGAAACCGTTTTTGAACGGCTCAACACCGGCGGTATTAAATTGGAGAGGCAAGAGATTCGGAACGCGTTGTACCGCAGTCCATTCAATGAATTGTTGGATGAGATCACGAGGTGGGATGAGTTTCGAGATGTATGGGGCATGCCTCGTTGGGTCGAGAATGAGATACAGACGAATTGCCAACTCTTGGAAAACCCCCTATTCTCGAAGATGGGCGACGCCGAAGTTGTTCTACGTTTCTTTGCTCTTCGTCATGCTTTAGTTTATCGGCGCGGCATGCAAGGATTCCTCGATATATATATGAGAAAGGCCACGCGCTTCTCCGAGGCGGATATCGAAATACTTCGTGACCTATATCGGCGAACGTTGTCTCTCGCACGAGCAATATACAAGGAACGGGTATTCCAGCCGTTCGGCCGCACGGCCGACACATGGGACGGCAAGCCTCATAAGGCATTCCAAGATGCTGTGATGATTGGCCTTTCGGAGCGACTGAATGACGCGGAAGAGTTGCAGCACCGTTCGATGGACATTGTCAAAGCTACCAAAGCACTATTTAAAGAAAATCCCGATGGAACATTTACGGGTCGGGGCAATACGAAGCAAGACATTCTAGATCGAATCGGACTGTATCGGGCCATGCTGGCGACGGTTCTGAGTCATTAATGTACGCGGCGTTTCTTGAGAGAACGCAGCGAAGCATAGAGGCGCTGAAGCGGCATATTGCAACGTCGGAGGCGGTGCGCTCCGCCATCCATGAAGGCGAGCTTATCTGCAAAGGTGAGACGCGTTGCTTCAACCAACCTCTACTGTCAGCGGAGGCTGCGCCTGAGCGACTTGAGTGGCGCGTCATCGATCACTGCGCGGCGGTGACACGTATCTACGCTATCTATGAGCAATTCGCTCAGGAGATGGTTCGAGAGCATCTGAGCCTACTGCAAACGCATGTCAGCTTCGCTGATCTGCCTGACGGCCTTAAGTCTTCGTACCGAAGAGGACTTGCCGAAATACTCGAAAAGAAGGACGGGCCGCGATATGGACACCTCAATCTGTCAGATCTAATAGGGCAGTACGATCGCGCACTGCAGGGTAAGCCCTATTTGCTGGAACCCCTTGCTATGCTCATGCAGGAGCAGAATCTGCGGCTGCCAGAGTTGAAGCGAATCTTCACAGGGTGTGGCATTGCTGATGTGGACAGCTGGATTGAAAAACATCGGTGCATAAGAGCATTTTTCGACAAAGATCGGCGGCTCGGAGCGTCCGCTGAGCATGAGATGGTAGAGCTGATTGAGTACCGCAACGACGCGGCCCATGGCAGCATCAACATCGACGACCTACCAGGCTTGGACTATCTCTTCGAGTTCTGTGACTTCATCAGCGCCGTGTGTGAGGCGCTTTCCGAGCGTGCCCAGCTGATTGGTTTGGAATGCCTGATTGATAGCGGCGCCGCTGAACCGCGGGGCAAAGTCAGCGAATGTATCAAATCAAATCGAGTGCTGATCAGCGAGGTCACCGGCGCCTTCACAGTCGGAGACATTATCTACCTGTGCGGTGACGAGTATTGCATGGCCCGAAGTATCATGAGCCTTCAGATCGAAGGAATTGATCATCCTAAGGTCTCACTTACAGAACCAACGGAACTTGGTTTCGCTATCAATGAGCCAGGACGTAAGAAGGCTCGCATCATCACGATTAATCCGCCGACTCCGGTGCCTGTTGAAGCCGGGCTGGAAGGCGAGGAGGGACTGGCAACCGCAGCTGATGAGATGGAAGCCGGCTCCGAGGTAGCCGTGGCGTTCAACCCAACAGCTCAGACTTAGTGCGGCTAGTCCAGCCTTTTCAGAAGCTCGGTCGGCTCCAGTCCAAGCGTCCGCGCGATCAGGACGAAATCCACCAGCCCGAGCCGCCGCTCGCCACGCTCGTAGTTCGAGACGAACGTCTGAGTCCGCTTGAGCGCGGCCGCCAGTTGGGTCTGGTTGAGGCCCTTTGCCTTGCGCGCTTCGACCATCACCTCGCGCAGGCGCCGCGTCAGCCGATCCCGCTCGTCTTCGTGCATGTGCAAGCCCTAGGCAGGGCTGCACTCTATTCGAATTTGTCATAATTTCGGATGGAAAGGGAAGAGCTGGTCCTTCGATACAGGTCTTCGCCGGGCTCAGCCCTTACTCAGGATGAGCGGTCGGGGGCTAAGGAAGGAGCCGCGGAGCTAGACGGCCAGCGCCGCCATCGGGTGAGTGGCGGCGAGATAGGCGCGCATTCGGTCGGCGGCGGCGTCGGAGAGGGCGATGAGGACGAGCCTCTTGTCGTCGGGATCGGCGCGGCGGGTGAGAAGGCCGGTTTCAATCATACGGACGGTGGCGCGCAACGCGGTCGTCTGCGGGACGGCGGCGGAGACGTAAAGGTCGGTCTGGCTTACTCGGCGGCCCTCCAGCCGCGAGGCGTAGAGCTCCAGCATGATGCTCCAGGGAGCGTCGGCCGGGTCGAGACCGAGATAAATGCGGCGCATTCGGCGCGCGGCGATGATCGCGCGCACCCGGCGCGCGGCCAGGGCGGGCGGCTCCTCCGCCGGTCCCTCGGCCTCCCCGGTGGCGTGGGCGTGCTGGCGCACCAGCCGGGCGGTCTCTTCGAGCACCCGGCTGATCTCGTTCAGGCTCACCGGAGGCGGCCGTCCGCCGCCATTGCCCGAGCGAACCTCATCCCATGCCCCGCCAGCCATGGTCCACGCTTAGCGAAATATGACATTTTCGAATAGTCGGTTTTCGCAACTCGCGGTCTAAAGAAGGGATGAAAGCGCGGGGGGAATGGGGACAGTTACGCATAACTGTCCCCGGTCACACGCCTGATCCGCCACGCCCGACAAGGTGAAGCCCTCTTTCTTCGCTTCGACCACGCCGCAGGCTTTGCCGTCGACGAGAAGCAGATAGTCGGCTGGGCCCGAGGCCAGCGGATATTCGCGTACGGCGACACCGAGCGACGCGTTGCGGTCGAGCTGGCCGCGATCCTGAACGACCCAGCCGGCAGCACCGAGCTGCCCGTCGATCAGCGCGCGCGCTTTGGCTTCGGGTGTAACCACCGGGCAATGATCAGCAGAAGCGACCGCAAGGCAAGGCAAAGTTGAATGGCGGCGCTTCTTGCGGGCGGCTAATGGGTCCAGCGACGCTGACGGCGAGCGCGCGCCGAGGCGGATCGGGAGGAACGGGGAGGAATGGGACAGCGACGAGTAGCTGTCCCCGGTGACTGTCCTGTGGCCGCACGATGTCCATTTCGCTCCTATTGTGCCATGATCGCCGCCTCGCGACTCGGAAGGGAAGGGATCATGGCAAAGGCTTCTCCAATCTTCGTCGTTCCGGCCCTCGTCGCGCTGGCCTGCGCGGCGGCCGCTGAAGCGCAGCCGCGCCAGGTGCGCTTCGACGGCTGCGTCAGGGCGGGGGTCGCGCCCGGCTGCCGGATCGTCCATTCCGGCGCGGCGATGTTCAACGTCAGCACGGCCCGGCCGCGGCCGCGACTCGACCGCTGGATCGCCGGCACCGGCTTTACCGGGGCGGAGGTGACGTCGTGCAACCAGGGCGTGCCGCTCACCGCGGTCAGCTGGCGCTATGTCCGGCGGCAATGCCCGCCGGCGGCGGCGCCGGCGCAGCGGCCGTGAGCGAACGGGGACAGCCGCGCGCAGCCGTCCCCGGTCTGTCCCGTCAGAGCGAGCCGGCGGCGAGCACGGCGAGGATCTCGCGCGCGTTCATCTCGCGGCCGATCAGGCCGGTGCGCATCGGCTGGAAGACGGCGAGCATCCGGCGGTAGCCATCGAGCATCGGCCAGTGCGAATTGAAATCGCGGCCGGCGAAGCCCGGGAAATATTCCATCCGATCGACCATGAAGAGGGCGATGCTCATGTGGCCGGTCTCGTGATTGCCGTCGAAGCCCGGGAAGCGGACTGAGTCGCGGCCTCTTTCCTTGGCGAGCGCCGCCTTGCCCGCAGCCGGCAGAGCGGCGTGGCCGTCTTCGAGGAAGCGCCACATTTCGAGGACGTCGATCACCTCCATCACCGTCGCGTCGTGGCGCGGGGGGATGTCGAACAGGCCGCCATAGCGGCGGCCCAGCGCCCAGAGATGGCCGCCGGTCACCGCCTCCATGATGAAGTCGGGATCGAATTCGGAACGGACGCCGCGCTGGCGCAGGAGATCGCAGAGCATGGCGATGATCAGCTTGTCGCCGTCGCGAAGCACCGGCTGGCCGGAGCGCTCGAGCCCGTCCTCGATCAGGCGCCGCACCGCCTCGGCGCGCGACGGCACCGGATCGCGCTCCTCCCGCCAGGAATCGATCCGCGCCAGCGAGGCGGGATCGAGGCGCATTTCGAACCGCTCCGATTTCGAGTTCATTTTTTGTTCCCTTTTCGCCCGACTCGTGCTACGCCGTATAAGTGTACGGGGCTTACGGCGCAGACGCCGTATAGTCAAGGTCGGAGGTGGCAAGGGATATGAGCGGGAAAAACAACGGGAGCCGGCCGGGACGGGGGGCGAGGCGGTTCGGCCCGGCCGACCAGGCGGCCGCGGTGGCGGCGCTGAGCGACGGGGCGAGAGTCGCGGCGGCGGCGAAAAAGGCCGGCTTCGCGACCCAGACCCTCTACCGCAGCCGCGCGCGGGACGAGCTGTTCCGGGCCGCCTGGGCTGCCGCCGTCGAGGAGAGCGCCCGGCCGAGGCTGGTGGCGCCGCGCGGCGGCCGGCGCTGGCAGGCGCAGCGGATGAGGCGCACCCACTTCACCCCGGAGCGCAAGGAAAAGTTCCTCGAACATTTCGCGGCGACCTGCGACGTCACCGCCTCGGCGGCCGTCGCCGGGGTCAGCGAATCGACCGTCTACAACCACCGGCGAAGCGACCCCGCCTTCGCGGCCGGCTGGCAGGAGGCGCTTGAGCAGGGCTATGCCCGGCTCGAGGCCGAGGCGGTGGCGCAGCGGATCGCGGCGATGAAGGCGCTCAAGGTCCGGCTCGGCAAGACGCTGGCGGCGCCCGATTGCGAGGCGGCGGCCGAGTTCGAGCGGGTCATGCACCTGCTTCGCGAGCACAAGAGGGGCCTTGCCGGCGCGGCCGGGCCGGGCCGCCGCTCGCCAAATGGAGCTTCGACGACGCGTTCGAGGCGCTCGAGAAGAGGCTTCGGGCGTTCGGGCTGAGGATCGAACGCGGCGAAAAGGCGCCCGACGATGACTGAAAAAGAGGCCTGGGCGCTGCTCGAACTGCTGCTCCGGATGCCGCCCGAAAAGCGGCGGCTGGCGCTGATCGACCTGGCGCCGCCGGCGCTGCGCAGGATCGCCGAGCACTGGTTCTGGCAGGCGCATGGCGGCCAGCGCGAGCCCAAGGGCGACTGGCGGATCTGGCTGAACATGGCCGGGCGCGGCTTCGGCAAGACGAGGGCCGGGGCGGAATGGATCTGGGCCCGGGCGCGCGAGCTGCCCGGCGCCCAGATCGCCCTGGTCGGCGGCAAGCTCGCCGAGGTGTTCAAGGTGATGATCAAGGGCCCGAGCGGGCTGATCGCCACCGCCGGATCGGACGAGCGCCCGATCTGGGTGCAGTCCGACCGGCTGCTTCGCCTGCCCGGCGGGGCCGAGGCCCATGCCTATTCGGCCGAGCGGCCCGAGGCGTTGCGCGGACCCGAGCACGATTTCGCCTGGTGCGACGAGCTCGCCAAGTGGCGCAATGCCGATTCGACCTGGGACAATCTCATGCTCGGCCTGAGGCGCGGCGAGCGGCCGCGGGCGCTGGTCACGACCACGCCGCGGCCGGTGCCGCTGCTCCGCCGCATCCGGGCGCTCGAGCGGGTCGCCGAGACCGGCGGGCGGAGCGTCGACAACGTCCATCTCTGCGCCGATTTCCTGGCCGCGATGGACTCGTCCTATGGCGGCCTCAGGATCGGCCGCCAGGAGCTCGACGGCGAGCTGATCGACGATATCGAGGGCGCCTTGTGGCCGCGGGACATGATCGAGGATTGGCGGGCGGCGGCGGTCGCGCCGGAGGAGGCGGCCTCGGGCGACTGTCGCCTGCGCCGGATCGTGATCGGAGTCGATCCGCCGGGTTCGGCGGCCGGGACGTGCGGCATTTCGGTGTGCGGGCTCGGCGAGGACGGGGTCCGCTACGTGCTGGCCGACGCCAGCGAAAGCGGGTTGAGCCCCGCCGGCTGGGCGCGGGCGGTGGCCCGGGCGGCGGAGCGCTGGGGCGCGGACCGGGTGGTGGCCGAGGCCAATCATGGCGGCGACATGGTGAAGGAGGTGCTGAAGGCGGCGGCGCCGGAACTGCCGCTCAGGCTCGTCCACGCCAGCCGCGGCAAGGCGGCGCGGGCGGAGCCGATCGCCGCCTTGTTCGAGAATGAGGAAGCGAAATTCGCCGGCCGCTTCCCGGCGCTCGAGGACGAGCTGGCCGGGCTCACCACCGGCGGCGCCTATCAGGGGCCGGGGTCATCGCCCGACCGCGCCGACGCGATGGTCTGGGCGATGACCGAGCTGATCGATTCCCGGCCGCGGGGGCCGCGGCTCGTGGGGCTCTGAGGGCAGGGATGGCGAGGGATGGGGACGGTCACTTTCGGCACGACGGCGAATCCCGGGAGGCGCCGGCGCGTGAAAGTGACCGTCCCCGGCTGTCGATTTCCTCCTTTCGACGCGTCTTGACCACATTTTGGCCGCAAGCGGAGGCGATCTGGCTGCATGGGGGCCTTGATCGGCCGCGCCGGGCGCGGGCGCGGCCACGAGCTTCAGGAGAAGAGCGGTCATGGTGAAGACTTTTGCGCAAGGGCGGGGCGGCGGCTGCTGGCGCTTCGCCGGCGTGCCGGGCGCGGCCCAGGCGACAGATGGGCCCGGACGCGGCGGCCTGCCGCACCGGCCGGCCAGCCGGCGATCCTCGTCACCGTCGACGGCTTCAGCGAGCGCACCGGCAACATCCGCGTCGCGCTCTACGGCAGCAATCCGCGCACGCTTCCTCGAGCGCGGCCAGACGCTGCGCAAGATCAACCTGCCGGTGACCCGCGGCCGGGCCGATGCGGATCTGCGTCGCGGTGCCCGACGCCGGCCGCTACGCGGTCGCGGTCCGCCACGACGTCGACGGCGACGGCCGCTCGGGCTGGAGCGACGGCGGCGGCTTCTCGCGCAACCCGCGACATCTCGCTGACCAGCCTCCGGCCGCGCTACGACAATGTCGCGATCAATGTCGGCGCGGGCGTGCTCGGCGTCAACGTCGTGCTGAACTACCGCTTCGGCCTCTCCATCCGCCCGGTGCGGAGCTAGGCGCATGGCGTCGGTCGCGCTCCTCTCCAACCCGCGATCGACCGGCAACCAGTCGATGCTGCCGCGCGGTGCGCGCGCTTTTGCGCCGCGCACACGCGACATCTTCCACTACGAGGTCGAGCATGTCGACCAGATCGGCGAGGCGCTGAGGTCGATCGCCCGGGTCAGGCCGAGGGTGCTCGTCATCAACGGCGGCGACGGCACCGTGCAGGCGGCGCTGACCGAATTGTACCATGGCGGCCATTTCGGCGACGACGCCGCCGCCGGTGGCGGTGCTGCCCAACGGCAAGACCAACCTCATCGCCCACGATCTCGGCGCCAGCGGCGACCCGATCGAGGCGCTGGAGCGGGTGCTCGACTCTGGTCCGCACCGACCTGGTCCCGCACATCGTCTCGCGCGAGCTGATCGCGCTGACCGGCGGCGGCCGGGCCGACGACGGCCGGCCGGTGCTCGGCATGTTCCTCGGCGGCGCCGGGCTCGCCGACACGATCCTCTACTGCCGGCACAAAATCTATCCGCTCGGCCTGCCCAACTGGGCGGCGCACGGGCTGACCTTCCTGATCGGCCTCATCTCGGTGATCGTCGGCCGGCGCTCGCGGCTGCTGCCGGCGAAATGGGCGCCGATCAAGGTCTCGCGTCACCAGGAGCGGCGAGATGCAGGGCAAGTTCGCCTTCGTCATGGTGACGACGCTCGAGCGGCTGCTCCTCAACAGCAACATGACCGGCGCCGGGCCGCGCGCCGGGGCGATGCAATTGCTCGTCATCGAGCGCAACCTGGTCTCGATCCTCGGCGCCCTCTTCGCCGCGGTCCGCGGCCGGCTCGGCCTGCAGCCGGATCCGCGGCGTCCACCTCGAGCGCGGCGACGAGATCCGGATCGACGGGCACCGCTCGAACGTCATCCTCGACGGCGAGATGTTCGAGGCCAATGACGACCGCCCGATCGTGCTGCGGCCGACGGCGCCGGTGCCGTTCCTGCGGCTGGCGGCCTGATCATCGAGCCGATCCGGGGCGACCCTTGACAGACTTGATTCAACAGAACATATAGCGAACATGATTTGGGAGCTTTGCGATTCACGAGACTGGAGGGAGGGCGAGGAGAAATTTTCATGACCGCGATTCACGCGCGAATCGTCCCGTGCTATCCTCGCGACTCCAAGCGATTCGCGGAAGGGGCCCCGCGTTGAAAACCATATTTCCACTCGTGCGTTAACGCAGGCGGAAGCCTGTGAGCGTATCGGGATGGCTGAAGGGATAAGATCATGGCGACGGAAATTCGCACCGACCCCCGCCTCTTGAACCGGCTTCGGGAAGCTTCGAAGCTGCCGATCACCAAGGCCCAGCTCACATCCCAACGCGTGTCGTTCATCTACGGCAATCTGCCGAAGGACAGCACCATCACGCGCGACCAGATCAAATCTCGATTGGCCACGATCGGCGGCGACCCGGTGTAAGCGATGCACGTCTTCGATCTAGTCGGGGGCGATGAAGCGAACGGTACCTATCAGAACCTCGAGATCGAAAACCTAAACCGGCAATACGACTTTCTGCGATCGATCGTCCTGGCCTCGCTCGACCTCAAGCGAGACGTGCTTTCGCTGGAGGTGATCCGGGCGCTAAATTATCACGCGATTTCCTGCCTCCACGCCACGGCGGGAGAGCTGAGGCCATGCAAAGTCTCGGTGGGCGATTTCGAGCCCGCGCCACATTATCAAGTTCCCGCCCTCATGGACATGCTCGTCGATGAAGTGAACCGGGCGTGGGAGAAGGCCGATCCCGTGCTCCTAACGGCCTTCGCCCTTTGGAAACTGAACCACATCCACCCTTTCATCAACGGAAACGGGCGGACGGCAAGAGCGGTATCCTACTTCATCCTGTGCCTGAAGTCGGGGGCTTGGCTCCCGGGAGACCCGATCCTTCCGGAGCTGCTCCGTCGAAACCGGGATGAATACATCCAAATTCTCCGCGCCACTGACGACACATTGAACGCGGGCAGCCTGGATCTTCACGAGCTTCATGGTCTGCTCTCGCGGTTGCTGGATGAGCAAATCAGTTCTGCGGAGGAAGCCGCCCGTTGACCAAGCCCGGCGCGGCGACGAGATCCGGATCGAGGGGCACCGATCGAACGTCATCCTCGACGGCGAGATGTTCGAGGCCAATGACGACCGGCCGATCGTGCTCAGGCCGACCGCGCCGGTGCCGTTCCTGCGGCTGGCGGCCTGATCGTCTCGAAGTGATACTTCGAGCCGGAAGCTCAACGTCGATCCACCGGATATGAATAGAAATACCGCGTAAGTTGCGCTAAACGACGAGTCATGCTCATCGCGCATCGGCAGAAGGGCAGGCGGGCGGCGGGTTGCCTTCTATGTGAATCACATATAGAGGCGCCATGATCGTCGATTTCGATCCGGCGAAGGACGAGGCGAACCGCGACAAGCACGGTGGCCCGCTCGCGTTCGGCGCGCGGGTGTTCGAAGATCCGGAAGCGGCGATCCTGCCGACGATACGCCTCGGCGACGAGGAAGAACGGTTCAAGGCGGTGGGCATGGTGGACGGGAAGCTGTGGACCGCCGTCCACGTCTGGCGCGGCGAGACGGTGCGGATGATTTCGGTGCGAAGGAGCAATGCGGGTGAACAAAGAGACTATGATCGCAATCCCGGCCGATCCCAATGACCCGGAGGATCGCGACGTCAGCGTGGCGGGCCTGGAGCGGGCGCATATGGGGCGGCGGATCAGGCGGCTGCGCAACCGGCTCGGCCTGAGCCAGGAGGCGTTCGCGCGGACCTACGGCATCCCGCTCGCCAACATCCGCCAGTACGAGATCGGCCGGCACATGCCGCCGCCGGCGGTGCGCGCCTATCTGAGGGTGATCGACGCGGAGCCGGAGCTGGTGGCGAAAGCGGTGGCGGAGAAAGCAGCGTAGGACCCCGCGACGAGAGGCCGACGGCGCCGGTGCCGTTCCCTCGGGCTGGCGGCCTGATTATCGTCTCGAAGCGGTACTTCGAGCCGGGTCAGGCATCGTATTATCCCCATCTGATGCCGCCCGCGCGTTTCGGGTAAAGCGGCGGCCAGCCGCTCCCGCGGTTAGGGCCGGGTGATGTTGGCCCTGATCCCGGCCCGTCCGGCCCGTGCGCCCTCCCACACGCGACATTGGCCGCTTCGTCCGCGAGCGGCGTAACACGCTTTTCCGGCACCGCCGTCGTTGCCAGGCGGCGCCATCGACCGTAACGTTCGCGCTCCGGGACCTGAAGGGCGTGCGAATGGGCAGGCGTCACTTCGCCAAATTCATGGCCTTGCTGCTCGTGGCCGCCAACGGATTCCCCGCGCAGGCGCAGGCGCAGGCGCAGGCGCAGACCGCGGCCGAGGCCCAGCACGTCAGGCTGATCGGCGCTTTGCTCGCCCAGCGCGACGCGGCAATGGTGCGCGAGCGACGCCTCGCCGACGATCGCCAGCTCGCCCTCATCGACGATCATGAAGCGCGCATTCGCCGGCTGAGCGGCGAGCGGCTCCGCTTCGAGGCGCAGGCGAGGGCTGCGCGGAGCGAAGGCGCGCGGGAGCGCCGCCGCCGGGCGATCGTGGAAACCGAGCTGACCACGGCGCGAACCGAATTCGCCAGCCTCGCCGCCGATCTCGCGCGGCGCGACGCCCAGTGGTCCGTCGAACGCGAAGCCTTTCGCGCCGAGACTCAGCAGCTGGTGGCGCAGGCCAGCCCAGCGAAGCTCGCGGCGCTTGAGCGCTTCGCCGACGGCGACCGGGTGGGCGCCTATCCGATCATCGCGGAGCTCACCCAGGCCGAAGTCCGCGCGGGCATGTCCGCCGCCGGGGTACGAATGGCCGCCAGGGTCCGCCAACAGGCGGAGCTGCGCGAAATCATGCGCGCCAACGGCGAGGCGACCGCGGCCGATGCGCTCGCCTTGTGGGAGCAGGCGAACCTGCTCGACCCTGCCGATTTTTGGACTTAAATCGCGATCATGGAGCTGGCGCGAAGTCTCGGCGACCTGCCGCGAGCCCGCATCGCCGCCGAACGCGCGCAATCGGTGGCGCGCAGCGCATTCGAGCGAGCGATGGCTCTGAATGCGCTCGGCGTCGTGCAGTTGTCGCAGGGCCAGCCGGCCGCCGCGCTCGCAAGCTACCGGGCAAGCCTGGACATGGCGCGCGGTCGCGTCCGGGCGGAGGCGGGTGCCGCCGGCGCGCGGCTCGGCCTTTTTGGCAACCTCATCAGAATGGGCGACGTGCTGGCCTATCAGGCCGACCAGGCCGGCGCGCTGACGGTCTATCGCGAGGCACTCGACGTGGCGCGGTCGCTGGTTCGCGACGATCCCGAGAGCGCCGTGGAGCGGCGTCATCTTTCGATCAGCCTGGAGCGAGTCGGGAGCACGCTGGAGCGGCAGGGCGATCATCGCGGCGCCCTCGCGGCTCATCGCGAAGCCCTGGATATTGCGCGCGCCCTGCTGCGCGCCGATCCGACGAACGCCGAGGCACGGCGCGACGTCTCGGTCGGGCTGATGATGGTCGGCGACATCCTGTTCTCCCAACGGGATCTCGCCGGGGCGCTGGCCGGGTATCGCGAGGCTTTGGATATTGCACGCGCTTTGGTCCGTGCCGATCCGACCAACGCCACCGCGCGGCTGGATGTCGCGTACCGGCTGCACAGGCTGAGCAGGGTGCTGGCGGCTCAGGGCGATGTCGAACGCGCTCTCGCGGGCTACCGGGAGGCTCGCGACATCGCCCGCGCGCTCGCCGCCGCCGACCCGACCAACGCCATGGCGCGGGTCGTGTTGATGGCCGACCTTTTCAGTCTCGGAGACTTGTTAACGCGCGGGGGAGATCCCGCAGGCGCCCTGGCAAGCTATGACGAGGCGCTGGACATCGCTCGTGCCTTGCTCCGCCTCGACCCTACCAGCGGCACGGCGCGGCGCGATCTTGCCAGCGGCCTCGAGCGAATGGGGGACGCGCTGGTTTCGAGGGGCGAACTCGCCCGGGCATTGGCGAGCTATCGTGAAGCGTCGGAAATCCGCCGCAATATGGACCGAAGCTCGCAGAACCTCGAGGCTCAAGGCGACCTTTTCATCGCCCTCTTCGCCCTGGGCGAGACCATGACCTCCCGGGGCGACGTCGCGGGAGCGCTCGCCAGCTACCGCGAGTCACGGGATATCGCTCGCGCGCTGGTGCGCGCCGAAGCGACCAGCGCCGATGCGCGGCGGAATCTTTCCGTGAGCCTCGAACGAATCGGCGATCTCGAGGTGCGCCGGGGAGATTTGGCGGAAGCGGCACGCGCCTATGAGGAGAGCCTGGTCCTCGCCCGCCTGCTCGTTCGGCAATGGCCCGACCGCAGCGACTTCGTCAGCGACCTCGCCATCATCGAGCAACGGCTGGCCGCGCTGCGCGCAAGAGCGAGGAACGGGCGTTGACGCGCGCGTTCGAAGCATGGCGGCGCTGGCTCCGGCTGCGGCTGAATCGGGCGCGACGGGACTGGCGCAAGCCCAAAGGCGGCCCCGCCGGCCGCCTGCGCCGTCGGCTGGCGCTCGGCGGAATCGTCATTGCGGCGCTCTCGGCCGCGCTCGCCTTTCCGGACACCGTCGCCAGGCAGGCGAGGACGTTCTGCGAGATGCCGCTCGGCCAGCCCCGGCTCGCGGACAGCTGCGGCGCTCTTGCCGTGCCCGGCGTGCCGGTCCGCGCGGAACGTCTGGCATGGGCGGCGGTCCGGCCGGGCGACTGCGGGGCGCTCAGGACTTATAAGGAACGGTTCCCGGGGGGTGTCTTCGACTCGGAAGCGGACCGGCGGCTGATGGCCGTGCGGTTCGAGCGGTCGAACGCGTGGACGCCGCTCCGGCGCGAGACAACCGGCTTCGTCTCGCGCCAATCATCGCCGCTTTCCGACGAGGCGGCCGCGGCGGCCGACGCACGCGATCGCGTGGCGGAGGACGCCGGGCAGCTGGGCTGCCGGCCGGTCGACGAACATGAAAGGCTGATCCGCGTCGAGATTTCCAGAGCCGTGCCGCGGTGCAGACGGCTCGGCGGAGGACATAGCTGTGCGCTCGACTATCGCGCCGTCTGTCGGATGGAGGAGCGACGGATGGTGGAAATATGCGGCTGACGCCTAAGGATGCGATTGCCAAGAAGCTGTCCCGCTTTTCCGTAGCGACCCGCGAACCCCCTCCCCATGACGGCGCGGGGAGGATATGAGCCGGCGATGACGTCGCTTCGCTCCCTCGTCGCCGCCGAGCTGGCCGAGCCGGTCGAGCCGCGCGTCGCGGCGATGGCCGCGGCGATCGCGGGCACTATCCGAGCGCGGCGCGGGCGGTGTTGTTCTACGGGTCGTGCCTGCGCGAGCGCGAGCTCGACGGGCTGATGCTCGATTTCTACCTGATCGTCTCCGATTATCGCGCGGCCTACGGGCGCGGCTGGTTCGCCTTTGCCAATCGGCTGATTCCGCCCAACGTCTTTCCGTTCGAGCATGACGGGCTCGCCGCCAAATATGCGGTGCTGAGCGAGGCGGATTTCGCGCAGGCTCAACGGGCCGGAGGCCGGCGACGTCTCGGTCTGGGCGCGGTTCGCGCAGCCGTCGCGGCTGGTCTGGGCGAAGGACGAGGCGGCGCGGGACGAGGCGGTCGCGGCGGTGGCGCGGGCGGCGCCGACCTTGCTCGGTTACGCGCTGCCGATGGCGGGAGGGCGACCTGCTCGACATGCTGGCGGCGCGGCTTCGCGCTCACCTATGGCAGCGAGCTGCGCGCCGAGCGGCAGCGGGCGGTCCGGTTCGATCGTCGACGCCGATCCCGAGCGCTACCGGCGGTTCGGCGAGGCGGCGCTGCCGCTGGCCGAGCCGGCGAGGGGCGGCGCCGGGCAAGTGGCGGCGGTTCCGGCGGCGGGGCAAGCTGCTGACCCTGGTCCGGCTCGCCAAGGCGACGACGACCTATGCCGGCGGCGTCGACTATCTCGCCTGGAAGATCAACCGCCACGCCGGGACGCGGATCGAGGTCAGGCCGTGGCAGCGGCGCTGGCCGATCCTGGGCGCGCTCACGCTGCTGCCTCGTCTGTTGAGGCGGGGCGCGATCCGCTGAGCGGCGCGGCCAAAGCGGCGGCGACCGCGCCGGCGAGGGCGTTGACGGTGAACGGCTTGCGCAGCAGCTCGTGGCCGGCGAGGTCGCCGGCCTCGCCCGCCTCGCCGACATAGCCGGTGACGAACAGGATGCGCATCGCCGGGATAGAGGCGCCTGACCTCGGCGGCGAGCTCGGTGCCGGTCATTTCGGGCATCATCACGTCGGTGACGACGAGCGCGATGTCGGGGTCGCGGGCGAGGATGTCGAGCGCCTCGCGGCCGCTGGCGCAGGGGTGCGGGCGGTAGCCGAGCTCCTCGAGCGCGGCGACGGTCGAGCGGCTGACCCGGGGATCGTCCTCGACGACCAGGATCGCGGCGCCGTGGCCGCCGCGGGCGCCGGCTCGGCGTAGCGGATCGGCGGGCGCGGCGCGGGACCGCGCCTGCTCGGCGGCGGCGGCGGAGCGGGGCAGATAGAGCGAGACGGTGGTGCCCTGGCCGAGCGCCGAGGCGATCGCGACGTCGCCGCCCGACTGGCGGGCGAAGCCGAAGATCTGGGAGAGGCCGAGGCCGGTGCCCTTGCCGACCGCCTTGGTGGTGAAGAAGGGCTCGAACACCCGGTCGAGATGCTCGGGCGCGATGCCGGCGCCGGTGTCGCGGACGCGGATGCGGACATAATCGCCGGCCGGAAGGTTGTCGACCTCGGCCTCGGCGAGCGCGACATTGTCGACCTGGATCGATGAGGTCGCCGCTGCCGTCCATCGCGTCGCGGGCGTTGACGGCGAGGTTGAGGACGGCGTTTTCGAGCTGGGTCGGATCGGCCCAGACGTGCCAGGCCGGCTCGGCGAAGCGGGTGTGGACGGTGATCCGCTCGCCGATCGCGCGGTCGACCAGCTCGAGCATGTTCTCGACCAGCTCGGCCGGCGCCACCGCCTCGGGCAGCAGCGGCTCGGCGCGGGCGAAGGCGAGCAGGCGGCGGGTGAGCGCGGCGGCGCGGGTCGCGCCCTCCATCGCATTGTCGAGGTGGAACTCGACCTCGCGGCGCGAGCCGTGCAGCTTGCGCCGGGCGAGATCGAGGCCGCCGACGACGACCGCGAGCATGTTGTTGAAATCGTGGGCGATGCCGCCGGTCAGCTGGCCGACCGCCTCCATCTTCTGGACCTGGCGGAGCTGCGCCTCGGCGGCGGCGCGCTCGGCCGCCTCGGCCTTGAGCCGTTCATTGGCGTCGGAGAGCTCGCGGGTGCGCGCCTGGACCGCCTGTTCGAGGTCGAGCGCGCGCCAGCGCCTGCGCCTCGGCCTCGCGCCGCGCCTGCACGCCCTCGACGAAGGCGCGCCAGGCGAGGATGGCGAGGCCCGATCGCGCCGAGCCCGATCAGAATGGCGAGCCAGCCGAGCCATTCGGTATAGGCGTCGGCGCGGGCGACGAGGCCCTGCGTCTCCTCCATCCGCCGGGTCGAGATTGGCGCGCTCGGCGTCGGCGATCTCCTCGAGCTTGGCGCGAAGCGCCGGCAGGGTCGCGCGAAGTGCCGGCGGCGTAGAGCAGGCTGAGCCCGCCGGTGCCCTCGCCGCGCTGGGCGGCGGTGGCGGCGGGGGCGAGCTCGGCGCCGCGCCGCTCGAACAGGGCGCGAAGCTCGGCGATCCGCCGTGCCTGGGCCGGGTCGTCGCGGACCAGGCGCTGGAGCTGGCCGATCTGCCAGCCGGCCGAGCGCCATTCGTTGTAATATGCGGTGCCGGTGCGTCGTTCTCGTCGAGCACGTAGCGGCCGAGCGCCGCTTCGGAGCGGGCGATGGTGGCGTCGATCGTGCGGGTCAGCAGCATCACCTCATAGGTGCGCCGCTCCCAGCCCAGCGCGTCGTCGCGGGCGCGGTTCGACAGGGTGATCATGACGATCAGCGCGATCAGGGCGAGCGTCGCCAGCAGCGCGCCCGCGCTGACCCACAAGGCACGCCCCGATGAGGCGCCGTTCTCCTCGGCCCCGACCTCCAATCGCCGCCTCCGCCATATGCGGGAGATTACGGCATCGCGGCGCAGCTTGCAAAGCGCGGTTGCGGCATTTGGCCGCGTCGGAAGGGGCGGTTCGCCGCAGTTAACCGAGTTGGTCAGAGGGCGCATGGGCGCAGCTGGCGATCGGGACCCAGGCGAGCACTGTCGCCGGTTCGTGCGGCAGCGGCGGACAGCTCAGTCTTGCGCGACTCGTGCGAAGCATCGGTTCGCGGCAGCTGAACGTACGCCGTTGTTCGGATCTGCTAGCCGATCACGCCCATCGCCTTGCCGGCGCGTTCGAACATGGCGAGGATCTCGCCGACCTCCGCGTCGCTATGCTCGGCGCAGAGCGAGCAGCGCAGCAGGGTCATGTTCGGCGGGGGTCGCGGGCGGGCGGGCGAGGTTGACGTAGAGGCCTTCGGCGAGGAGCGCCTCCCACATCGCGGCGCCCTTTTCGAGATCGGGCATGATCACCGCGATGATCGCCGATTGCGGCTCTTCGGTGCCGAGCTGGAAGCCGAGGCGCCTTGAGGCCGGCGTGGAGGCGCTTGCGAATTCTCCCAGAGGTGGGCGCGCTTGTTGTTGCCGTGCATCAGCTTGCGGATCGAGGTCGCGGCGGTGGCGACGACGCTCGGCGGCAGCGAGGCGGTGAAGACGTAGGGGCGGCAGACCAGGCGGAGGATCTCGAACTTGGGATGGTTGGAGACGCAGAAGCCGCCGACCGTGCCGACGCTCTTGGAGAAGGTGCCGATCACGAAATCGACGTCGTCGAGCACGCCCTGCTCCTCGGCGACGCCGCGGCCGTTGGCGCCGATGAAGCCCATCGAATGGGCCTCGTCGACCAGCACCATCGCGCCGGCCGCCTTCGAGACCGCGACCATCTCCTTCAGCGGCGCGACGTCGCCGAGCATCGAATAGACGCCTTCGAGCACGACCAGCTTGCCGGCCTCGGCGGGGATCCGGGCGAGGCGCTTTTCGAGCGCGGAGACGTCGTTGTGGCGGAAGGGGACGATCTGGGCATTGCCCATCGCGCAGCCGTCGTAGATCGAGGCGTGGCTGTCGATGTCGAGGACGACGTAATCGCTCCTTGCCGGCGATCGTCGAGATGATGCCGAGATTGGCCTGGTAGCCGGTCGAGAAGACCATGGCATGGTCCATGCGCGTAAAAGTCCTTCAGCGCCTCCTCGACCGCCTTGTGGCCGACATAGGTGCCGTTGAGGACGCGGCTGCCGGTGGTGCCCGAGCCGAACTCGTCGAGCGCCTTCTTGCCGGCGGCGATGACGTCGGGATCGAAGGTCATGCCCATATAATTGTAGGTGCCGAGCAGGATCGTCTCCTTGCCGTTGCAGATCGCGCGGGTCGGCGAGAGCACCTTCTCCATGACCAGCCCGAACGGATCCTTGACGCCGGTGTCGAGCAAGGCCTGGCGCTCGGCGATCAGCGGCGTCGAACTTGGAGAAGAGGTCGCAGCGCGCCCGACGATCGCGAGCGGCGGCATTCGTCCGGCGGGAGAGCTGGCGTTGCGGGATGCGAGCGGCTGTCGGGCACTTCATCCCTCGGTCCTCAGGCTCTCGACCGCGTCGACGAGCTGGCCGACGGTCTCGATCTCGGCCTGCATGTTCATCGTGATCAGGATGTCGAACTCGTCCTCGACGTTGGCGACGAAATCCATCACCACCAGGCTGTCCCATTCGAGATCGCCGGCGAAGGTGGTGGCTCTCGGTGAGCGGCGACGCCCTTCTTGTTGAACGGCGCGATCAGCTTGGCGACCTTGTCGAAGGTCTCGTCTCTGTCGGTCATGGCCTGCCCTTTAGGTTCGCGGCACCCCTTGTGCCAAGGGAATAGGGCCGGAAAGCGGCGCCCGCTTGGCAAGCGGGAGCGGCCCGTGCCATGACGGCGCGGGACGACAGGGGGACTCATTTGTGACCGACGAGACGGAGCCGCCCGACCTATCCGGTCAACGCCGCGCACCTGATGCGCACCGCCCAGCTCGCCCAGCTCCAGCTTTCGGCGATGGCCGACAACAAGGCGAGCATACTGATGGGCGCGACCTTCGTCATCTTCACCATCACCATCGGCCAGGCGCGCGGCGAGGGCGCGCGCCGCTGCCGCTGCTGATCCTCGGCGGCGCCGCCTTCTTCTCGGCGATCTTCGCGGTGCTCGCGGTGCTGCCCAAGGTCGGCCGGCCGAAGCGGACCGGGACGAGCAACATCCTGTTCTTCGGCGTCTTCACCCAGATGGGCGAGGAGGAGTTCATCGACGCGGTGACGGCGCGGGCGCGGACCGAGGACGGCATCTACCGGACGATGGCGCGCGACATCTACCAGAACGGGCATGGTGCTCCAGGGCAAGAAATACCGGATGCTCGCTTATGCCTATCGGATCTTCCTGGTCGGGCTGGTGGCGAGCTGCGCCGCCTACGTGGTCGCAGCATATCTGGTCTGACCGGTCTATTGCAGCCAGCCCTGGGCGCGGTACCAGTCGGCGGTCGCCTTGAGGCCGGTGGGGGTGCGGATCTGCGGGCGTCCACAGCGTCTCGGGCGGGCGCGCCTCGGCGGCGGCGACCCAGTCGGGGTGGCAGAAATAGCGGACCCGGTCGGGGGTCAGCTTGGCCTTGTCGCGGCGGACCAGGCGGTCGAGCCGCGACGGCGCCCTGCATCACGACCTTCGGCATCGCGACGGTGGCGGCGCGCTTGCCGAAGACGCGGCCCAGGGTGCGCGCGAAATGGCGGTGGTCCCAGCCCTCCTCGCGGCCGTCGTCGGGCTCGTAGGTCTCGCCGATCGTGTCGGGCGCGTCGAGCAAGGCGAGGATCAGCCGGCAGAGATCCTCGACATGGAGGACCGAGAAGCGGCCCTTGGGCGGCAGCGCGACCAGGCCGCGCCGGGCCATCTTGAACAATTCGAACGTCTCGCGGTCGCCGGGGCCGTAGACGGCGGGCGGGCGCAGGATCGTCCAGTCGAGGCCGGAGGCGGCGACGATGCGCTCGGCCTTGGCCTTGGACCAGCCGTAATCGGAGAGGTCCGGGCTCGCGCGCGGCGAGCGAGGAGATGTGGACGAAGCGGCGCACGCCGGCGTGGCGCGCGGCATCGACCATCGCGGCGGTGCCGCCGACATTGACCGCCTCGAAGCCGGCGCGGCCGGCGGCGTTGATCAGGCCGGCGATGTGGACGATCGCGTCGGCGCCGGCGCAGAGCGCGGCGAGGGCTGTCGGGCGGTCGAGCGCGCCTTCGATCCAGTCGATCCCGGGCTCGGGCGGGCGCCAGCCGCGGGTCAGCGCGCGGACCTCGTAGCCGGCGTCGCGCGGCGAGCGCGGAGCAGATGGCCGCCGACGAAGCCGGTGCCGCCGGTGACGGCGAGGGTGAGTGGCCCGGTCACCGCCGCCCCGATCCGACGAGCTTGGGGGTCATAAAGGCGACCAGCCCGGCTCCTCCGCGGGGACGGCGGCCGCCGCCTTGCCGATCCGCTCGACCAGGGCGTCGAGCACCGCATCGACCCCGGCGCCGGTCGCGCCCGAGACGGTGAAGACCGGCGCGCCCGATTCCGCGGCGAGCTCGGCGGCGAGCGCCTCGGACAGCTCGTCGTCGATCAGGTCGCATTTGTTGAGCGCGATCACCTCGAGCTTGTCGGTCAGGCCGGCGCCATAAGCGTCGAGCTCGTCGCGGACCGTTCGCTAGGCGACGGCGACATCCTCGAGATTGGCGTCGACGAGGTGGAGGAGGACGCGGGTGCGCTCGACATGGCCGAGGAAGCGGTCGCCGACGCCGGCGCCCTCGGCCGCGCCCTCGATCAGGCCGGGAATGTCGGCGAGGACGAAATCGACGCCCTTGTGGCGGACGACGCCGAGCTTGGGGTGCAAGGTGGTGAACGGATAGTCGCCGACCTTGGCCTTGGCGTTGGAGACGGCGTTCAAGAAGGTCGACTTGCCGGCATTGGGCAGGCCGACCAGCCCGGCGTCGGCGATCAGCTTGAGGCGCAGCCAGACCCACATCTCCTCGCCGGGCCAGCCGGTGCCGTGCTGGCGCGGGGCGCGGTTGGTCGAGCTCTTGTAGCTGGCATTGCCGCGGCCGCCGTCGCCGCCCTTGAGGAGGACGATCGTGCTGGCCGACCGCGGTGAAGTCGGCGAGGACATTCTCCTTGTCGTCGTCGAGGATCTGGGTGCCGACCGGGACCCTGACGACGAGGTCCCTGCCGCCGGCGCCGGTCTGGTCGCGGCCGGCGCCGCCCTTGCCGCGCGGCGCCTTGAAATGCTGGGTGTAGCGGAAGTCGATCAACGTGTTGAGGCCCTCGACCGCCTCGAAGACGATGTCGCCGCCCTTGCCGCCATTGCCGCCGTCGGGGCCGCCATATTCGATATATTTCTCGCGCCGGAAGCTGACCGCGCCGGAGCCGCCGGCGCCGGAGCGGATGAAGATCTTGGCCTGGTCGAGGAAATGCATCGGGCGCATTTAGGGACAAGCGGCGCGGAATGAAACCGCGACACTCCGCGACAAATTCGCCGCGCTCCGGTAAACTCCAGCGACAGGGCGGCGCCACCATGAGCCGCGTGGGCCAGGAGGAGAGACCATGACAGCGGATCGTTCGCCTGCCTTGCTCCATCGCCGCGCGCTGCTGAGCGGCGCCGGCGCGCTCGGCCTTGCCGCGCTCGGCTGCGCCCGGGCGCCGGCCCAGCCGGCCGCGACCAGCGCGCGGCTGATCGCCGGTACGATTTGCCCGGTGACGCCCGAGCAGACCGAGGGGCCGTTCTATTTCGATCCCGCGCTGGTCCGGCGCGACATTGCCGAGGGCAAGGCCGGCGTGCCGCTCCGGCTTCGGCTGCAGATCGTCGACGCGGCGGCCTGCGCGCCGTCGCGGCGGGCGCGGGTCGACATCTGGCATTGCGACTCGGCGGGCATCTATTCGGGCTATGACCGCGAACGTTCGGCCGGAGCGCGCTGGCTGCGCGGCACCCAGTTCGCCGACGCGCAAGGGGTGGCCGAATTCGCCACCCTCTATCCCGGCTGGTACGAGGGCCGGGCGCCGCACATCCACGTCAAGGCTTGGCTGCCCGACGGCCGCGAGCTGACCTCGCAGCTCTATTTCCCCGACGCCTTGTCCGACTCGATCTATGCGCAAGGGCCCTATGCGGGCCGCTCCGGCCGGCGGCAGCGCAACGGCGACGACGGCATCTTCAGAAGGGCGGGCGGCGACGTGCCGACGGCTGAGGTCGCCCGGGCCGGAGACGGCTATGACGGGGCTGTCGTGATCGCGCTGAGCTAGGGTGAAGCACCGGTTCCCCGGCGCAAGCCGGGGTCCAGCGACACGAACGGCAGAAACTGGACCCCGGCTTTCGCCGGGGAACAATAGGATCGACTCTACGGCCTCGCGTGGGTCGCCTGGTAGATGCCGAGCTTGCCGCCGCCGGGCAGGATGACGCCGGTGCTTCGGCCCCAATCCTCTTCGCTGATCGGCAGCGTTTCGACGCCCTTTTCCGCCATCCCGGCGACGAAAGCGTCGACGTCGTCGCAGATGAAGTAGATCTGGTGGAAGCCGTTGTCGCCCGAATGGACGCCCAATTCGGTCGGCGGGAGCCTGAAGATCAGCCAGCCGCCGCCCGAATCGATGCACGGGATTTCGAGCACGTCGCGCAGGAAAATGCGGTCGGCCGCCTCGTCCTTCGTGAAGATCATCGCATGGGCGCCGCTGATCATGTCGCTTCTCCTTCTGTTTCCGCCTGCTCCTGGGCCCGTTTGTGGGCGGCGATGAGCTGGCGCCGGGCCAACTCGCGCGCCTTGCCGCGCTCGAGGCCGAGCGCCGCCGCCATCTCGGCGCCGAGCAGCGAATCGCCCAATGCCGCCAGCACCAGCCACATTGTGTTCTCGTGCACCGGCCGGTCGTCATGGCCTTCGCCCAATTGATCGACGAGCTGGTGGATCGAATCGAGGATCGGGTCGAGCGCGTCGCGATTGCCCGAAAGGATCATCCAGGCGGCGAGCGCTCCGGCGCCCTCGCGGCCGAAGGCGTCGAAGGTGCGGTCGACGATCTCGATCGGATCGGCCTCGCCGGCGCGGGCGCGCTCGACCGCCTCGGCGATGCCGGCCGAGACGCGCGTCCCGATCATCCCGGCCAGCGCCGCCTGCAACCCCGCCGCCGAGCCGAAATGGTGGAGCAGATTGGCATGGGTCTTGCCGACCGCGGCCGCGACCGCCTTCAGAGTCACCGCCTGCGGGCCCTGCTCGATCAGCAGGGTGCGCGCCGCCTCGAGCGCGCCGGCGCGGCTTTCTTCGGGGGTCAGGCGCTCGCGAGTTATTGACATGCGTGTAAGTATGAGGCTAAACGAGTCATGCCGGACTTGATCCGGCACCTATGAACACAGAGTCCAGTGAAAACGACTCAGGCTCCGTGTTCATGGGTCCCGACTTTGGTCGGGATGACTCGGCTAGGGATCGAACGATGGCGCAAACACCCCAGGACCTCACCATCACGCCGCGCGACCGGCGCTTCGGGCGCGGCATGATTCAGGAGCGCTGGTGGAACGGCGGCGATCCGGTCGCGACCGCCTTCTACAACGCGCTCTCCGCGACCTTCCCCAAGGGCGAGGCCTTCTTCGTCGAGAGCGTTCGCCTGTTCCGCGAAGGGGCGCCGGCCAAGCTCGCCCAAGAGATCAAGGCGTTCGTCACCCAGGAGGTGATGCACAGCCGCGAGCACGTCCAGTTCAACAAGCGCGCGCTCGCCGCCGGCTACGACATGAGCGCGCTCGAGGCGCGGGTCGAATGGCGGCTCGGGCTGACCCGGGCGCGGCCGCCGATCGTCAACTTGGCGGCGACCATGTGCCTCGAACATTTCACCGCGATCCTCGCCAACCAGCTGCTCGGCAATCCCCGCCACCTCGCCAAGGCCGATGCGGAGAATGCGGCGCTGTGGCGCTGGCACTCGATCGAGGAGATCGAGCATAAGGGCGTCGCCTACGATACCTGGCTTCACGCGACGAAGGGCTGGACGCGGTGGAAGCGCTGGAAGGTCAAGGCCAAGGTGATGCTGTTCGTCACCCGCAACTTCGTCGTCGACCGCTCGCTCGGCACGATCGCCCTGCTCCGCCAGGACGGGATCACCGGGCCCCGGGCCTGGGCGCGGATGCTGTGGTTCGCCTGGGTGCGGCCGGGCATGCTGCGCAAGATCCTCGGCGCCTGGTTCGCTCTCTTCCTGCCCGGCTTCCACCCCTGGAACCATGACGACCGGGCGCTGATCGGCAAAGCCGAGAGCGACTATGCCGACGCGCTGATGCCGCGCTTGGCCTGAGCGGAGACCAGCCGGACCGCGCCGCAAAGGCCGATCAGAGCGAAGGGAATGGAGCTGCCGAACGCGCCCCAGGCGACAGCTGAGAAATTGCCATCGTCGAGCCCGGAGCCGAAGCCCGCGCCGTTGGCGGCGATCCCCGCCAGCGCCGCGCCGAGCGCTCCGCCCGCATTGCGCACCGTGCCGATCGCCGAAGAGCCGCGCGTCCGCTCGGCCTCGGAGAAGGAGCCGATGACGCGCTGGCCGAGAAAGGAATAGGAAAGGCCGAAGCCGCCGCCGAGCAGCGCGCCGGACATCCCGATCGCCGCGAGGCTGCCGCCATCCATCAGCGCCGTGACTCCGACGACGCCGGCCAGGATCGAGGCCGCCCCGGCGACGATCAGCCGCGACCGCCAGGCCTCGCCGGCGCCGGCGACGGTGAGCGAGGCGGCGGTCCAGGCGAGCGCCTCGATCGCCACCAGATAGCCGGCCTCGAGCGCGGAAAGGCCCCAGCGATGCTGGAGCATGGCGGGCGCGTAGAGCGCGAAGGCGGTGCCGGCCGCAGTGGTCGCGAAATAGGTGAGATAGGCGGTGCCGAGCGGAAAGGCGCCGCGCCGGCGCGGGACCAGCCCGTTGCCGCGCCTGCGATCCGCGATCAGCGCGGCAGCGGCCAGCGCAGCGCCCGAGACGGCGAGCAGGATGGCGAGACCCGCTCCGGCCACGACTCCCGCGGTGGCGATGGCCGCGATGCCGAGGGCGAGCAGGACGAGCGGGAGGGCCGGCAGGCGCCCCTGCGAGTCGAGGCCGGTGCGCGCCGGAATGAGCACGAAGCTCGCGGCGATGAACAGCAAGGCCTGGCCGGCGAACAGCCAGAAGACCCCGCGCCACAGGCCGGCGTCGGCGAAAAGCCCGCCGAGCAAAGGCCCGGCGAAGGTGGCGATGCCCCAGACGCTGGTGCACAGCGCGAACACGCGCGGCAGGAAGCGGCCCGGGAAGAGCAGGGCCAAGGCGACGTAGATCAGGCAGCAGATCAGGCCCGCCGCGCAGCCCTGCAGCACGCGGCCGGCGAGGAAGAGCAATATGTCCGGCGCCGCGGCGCTGAGGCCGCAGCCGAGCGCGAAGGCCGCGCCGGCCAGCATCATCGCCGCTCGAAGGCCGATCCGCTCGGCCAGCCAGCCGGCCGCGGCTCCCGCCACGACCAGCCCGGTCATGAAGCCCGCCGCCGCCCAGCCGAACCAGGCGAAGCCGTCGAGGTCCGCGCCGACGCTCGGCATGATCGTCGCGGTGACCAGCGAATTGGCGGCGACCACCCAGCAGCCGAGCAGGATCAGCGCCAGCGCCGGCGCTCGGCCCTCGCCGAGCAGGTCCCGCCAGGCGGCGAAGCCTGAAGGGGAAAGCGGGTCGAGGGCGGCTTCGGCGGTCATAGATTCCCCGGTTGCGAATGGTTCCGCCGAATCCTATGCAACCTCAACCATAGTTGAGGTCAAGCGATGAATCGATCCGGGCCGCTGCCTAAAGTGCTGAGCGTCGGCGAGGTCGCTCGGCGAAGCGGCGTTTCGGTCTCCGCGCTCCATTTCTGGGAGCGCGAGGGGCTGATCGAGGGTTGGCGCAGCGGCGGCAACCAGCGCCGCTACGAGCGCGCCGTGCTTCGCCGGGTGGCGATCATCAAGGTCGCCCAGGCGGTCGGCATCCCGCTCGCCGAAGTGAAGGCGCGGCTGGCGGCGATGCCCGGCACGGGCAAGGCGGCCTGGGCGCGGCTGGCGGCGGAGTGGCGGGAGGAGCTCGACCGCCGGATCGCGCTTCTGACCCGGCTTCGCGACCGGCTCGACGGCTGCATCGGCTGCGGCTGTTTGTCGGTGGACGAGTGCCCGCTGCGCAATCCCGAGGACCGGATGGCGGGCGAGGGGCCGGGGCCGCGGCATTTAATGGGCTGAAAGTCATTCCTCCCCTGCTTTTGCAGGGGAGGGGGACCATGCGAAGCATGGTGGAGGGGCCTCTTCGGTTCAAGAAGCCCCTCCACCGCACTTCGTGCGGTCCCCCTCCCCTCGAAATCGAGGGGGAGGATCTAGACTAGGCCGCCATCGCGCACGGGCCGGCCTCGGCCGCCGCGGCCGCGAGGTCGAGCTCGAACAGGCGGCAGGGGGCGTCGCCGCCGCGGCCGAGGCTGTGGCGGCGGACCGTCGCTCCGGTCGGCCTGAAGCCGAGCTTGGCCAGCACCCGTCCGGACGCGGGATTGTCGAGGAAATGGCCGGCGGCGAGCCTGCGCGAGCCGGAGCGTGTCGCGGGCGCCGGCGAGCAGCGCCCGGCCCGCCTCGGTGGCGTAGCCGCGGCCCCAATCGGACCTGGCGATCCAATAGCCGAACTCCCGCTCGCCCGAAGGCATGCGGCCGAAGCCGACGCCGCCGATCAGGCGCGGCGCGCTCTCGGTGCGAAGGAAGATCAGGCAGGCGGCGTCGCTCGGCGGCCGCTCGCGCATCAGGAAGGTCTCGGCGTCGGCGAAGCGGTACGGCCAGGGCGCGGTGGCGAGGTTGCGGACGATCGCTTCGTCGGCGATCGCCTGGACGAGCGCCGGCGCGTCCTCTCTCCAGCCGGGTCTCAACAACAGTCTTTCCGTTCGCGCGAACATCTGTCTTTCCCTTCACTCGCTGCACCGGCCCGTGCCCCCGGAGGGTTACGGACTGACGACAGGTTGGCGTGAGGGAGACAAACTAAAAGGGAGAGGCGGCGACCTCTCCCTCACTTGGTCCCGTCCTAGGAACCCTGGGCCGCCCCTCCCGGGACAGCCCTTCCTCGGCTGTCCCTATTTCGCTTCGCTAATCGGCCACATGTCGACGCAGACGAACTTGCGGCCGAGCTTGCCGTCGCGAAACGCGACGGTGCCGGCGGTAAGCGCGAACAGGGTATGGTCCTTGCCGATGCCGACGCCGGCGCCCGGATAATATTTGGTGCCGCGCTGGCGCACGATGATGTTGCCGCCGACGACATTCTCGCCGCCGAACTTCTTCACGCCGAGGCGCTTCGATTGAGAATCGCGGCCGTTACGCGACGAGCCGCCTGCTTTCTTATGTGCCATCGTTCTTCTCTAGCTCTGAATCGGTTTACTCGGCCTTACCAGCGGCCGGCTTCTTTGTCGACTTCTTGGGCTCGGCCTTGGGGGCGGCCTTGGTCGCGGCGGCCTTCTTCGGCGCCTCTGCCTTGGCTTCGGGCGCCGCCTCGGCACCGCCCTTGGCCGGAGCCTCGGGCTTGGGCCCCTCGGCTTTGCTCGGGACAGGCTTGGCGGCCTTGGCGGGCTTGGCGGCCTTGGCCTCGGCGGCGGGCGCCGCCTCTTCCTTGGCGGGCGCCTTCTTCTCGGGGGCCTTCTTGCCGCCGATGCTGACGATCTTCAGGATCGTGTGCTGCTGGCGGTGGCCGCGCTTGCGGCGGTAATTGTGGCGGCGCTTCTTCTTGAAGACGGTGACCTTGTCGGCCTTCGCCTGGGCGACGATCTCGGCCGCGACAATCAGGCCGTCGGTCGATTTGAGCTCGCCGCCGTCGCCGGCCAAAAGGACGTCGCTCAGGGTGATCGAATCGCCCGCCTCTCCGGCGAGCTTCTCGACGACGATCTTGTCTCCGGCGGCGACGCGATACTGCTTGCCGCCCGTGCGCACGATTGCGAACATGGGCCTATCCAATAAGTCAAAATGCTTGACGCGCGGAGCACGCCCCGCGCGGGAAGTAGGGGCTGCTACAGAGCGGGGGCGGCGGTGTCAACCAACTCTCCCGCCAATCCCGGCTCCTCGGTGAAGGCCGGGATCCCGGGACGAGAAGTCACGGCGCGTCTCCACGAGACCCCGGCCTGCGCCGGGGTGACGGCCTGTCGGAGCCGTCAGTGGCGGCGTTCGCGCTTCAGCTGGTAGCGGCCCTTGTCGAACTCCTCGAACAGGCCGGCGATGGCGGGATGGTCGACCGGCTCGCCTTCGCCGTCGGGCAGCAGGTTCTGCTGGCTGACATAGGCGATGTAGCTGCTCTCCGAATTCTCGGCGAGCAGATGGTAGAAAGGCTGGTCCTTGGCCGGCCTGATCTCCTCGGGGATCGCCTGGTACCATTCCTCCGAATTGGCGAAGACCGGATCGATGTCGAAGACGACGCCGCGGAAATCGAACAGGCGGTGCCTGACCACCTCGCCGATCGAGAAGCGGGCGGTCGCGATCGCCGGCGCCTTGGGGTCTCCCGAAATATCGTTATGCCCGGTCACGCCCCCAATGTAGTGGGCCGAAGTGCGCGCGGCAAGCAAGGCTGCCCCTCGACAGGCCCCGGACATGCTTGGCAAGGCGGCGGCCTTGGGCTAGAGCGCGCGGCTCATCGACCGGGCCCGCCTTCTGGCGCGGGCCGAACCCCTTGCGGAGAGGTGCCGGAGTGGTCGATCGGGGCGGTCTCGAAAACCGTTGAGCGCGCAAGCGTTCCGAGGGTTCGAATCCCTCCCTCTCCGCCACATTCCAAACCGAGCATTAAACCCGGCGAGATGTGGCACGTGCCCCCGTCCGCTCCCAGCGCCGGTCAGATCGTGGAAAAGCGCCAGATGACGATGTTGCGGTAGGTCTGGCCGGGGTCCAGCCTGAGCGAGCCGAATTCGGGCCGGTTCGGCGTGTCCGGGAACATCTGCGGCTCGAGCACGATCGCATCGCCCATTCGGTAGAGGCGGCGGGCTTTTCCGCTGCTGGTCCCGTCGAGGACATTGCAGGGTCTGCGGATGGGAAAGGGCGTTAGCGGGCTTGCCCGGCGCCGTGGCGTCGGCTGAAAACATCAAGAATGAAACCCCTGTTTTGGAAGGACTATTCGAGAACGTGACGGTCCCGGGCGAATTCCCCGACCCGGCGCTATTTCTCGCTAATTCAAATTAAGTAGGTCGGTCCGGTGAAGCGGGCGATATACGACCGCCGATCAAGAAAGCGCGAAGCTCGGCCGCGCGTTCATTTTCTACCGAAGCGGACGCCCCTCAGGCCATGGTCATATAGCCTGCCAAGGCGGACAGCAGGATTGACCCGGCAAGGTTGAGCTTGGATCGCCAGAGATAGAGCAGCGTCAACGCCCCAGCGAAGATGAGCAGCGCCAGCGGAACCGACGGCACCCGCCCTGCCAGCGCGGTTGCAAGTTGGATGGTCGTCGCCACGATGAATCCGACAACACCGGCCGCCACGCCTTCGAGCAAGCTGTTCAGCCGCTCATTTTCGACCACTTGCTCCAGTCGATCGTAGAACAGGAGGGAGAAGGCGAAGGCGGGCAGGAAGATGCCGGTTGTCATCGCCAGAGCGCCGATCGGACCGCCGGCATAATAGCCGACGAAGGTCGAGAAGATGATCAGCGGGGCCGGCAAAATGCCCGAGAGCGCGACGCCGTCGAGAAACTGCGCATCGGTCATCCAACCGCGTCCGACGGCGTCGCCGCGAACGAACGGAAGCACAGTGTAGGCGCCGCCGAAGGTGAGCAAACCGGCTTTCAGTCCCGAAAGGAACAGCACGGTCGGAGGCAGGGAGCCCGCTGCTATCAGCGGCGTTGCGGCGACCGGCGCGGTCGGATCGCCGACTGGCGAAGACGTCAGATAGGCCAGCCCGATGGCAAGGATCGCGACTCCGCCTGCGAGCCAGAAACTGCGTCCGGCCAGCGACAGGTAGGCAAGCCCTGCAGCCGGAAGGACGATCCAGAAGCTGACCCCGACATAGGCGGCGATCCCGGCCCATATCCCGATCGCCCAAAGCCAGCGATCGGTGAGCCCATGGCCGCCGATCCGGTGCACCGCGCGCACGATGAGGGCGATCACGCCGACCTGAACGCCCAGGAAAACGGCGCCAAGCGCGGATTGTGTAAGGTCGAGCCGGAAATAGAGCCACGACAGCGCCAACATCAGCAGGAAGCCGGGAAGCATGAAGCCGAGGCCGGCCGCGAGTCCGCCGCGCCTGCCGCCGGCGACCATGCCGAGATGGACGCACAGTTCGTGCGCCTCCGGTCCGGGGAGCCCCTGGTAGACCGCGAGCAGGCGATTGAACCGCCCGCTCGTCACCCAATGCTCCTCGTCCACCAACTCGCGGCGAACCATGGCGATCTGTGCGATCGGACCGCCCCAGGCGAGAAATCCGAAGCGCAGGAAGCGCCAGAATATGTGGAGCGTGGTCTGCGGCGGCGGTTCGAACCATTCTTCCATCCTCATGCCGCCAGTGCGACTCTCCGCCCCTGTCCGGAAGCGGCGGCGCGCTCATAGACGATCGCCGCAGCCGCCACATCCTGCAGGCCGGTGCCGGTCGAATTGAAGACGAAAGTCTCGTCCGCTGTCGTCCGGCCCGGCCGAAGACCGCAGACGAGCTCGGCCAGCTCACCATGAACCGACTCACGCGCCATGACGCCTGCGGCGATGGCATGGTGAAGATCGCCCATCGCGACGCACTGATCTCAGGACATCGGCGACGACCCTGGCGCTCGCCATGAGCGCCGGCGCAATCTCGCTCTTTTCCGGACTGTCCGCTCCGACGGCCGCGACGAACGTTCCGCTCCGCACCATGCCAAGGTCGAGAAATGCCTCGCGCGACGTGGTGCATGTGACAATGACGTCGCTCGCTGGAGCCGCCGCGGCCAGGTCGATTGACACCTCGGCTTCCAGGCCGCCGGCTCGCGCCGCATCGGCAAAAGCGGCGGCTCGCGCCGGATTCCGGTCCGAGACCAAACACTGCGTAAGCGGCAGCACTTCCCTCAGGGCCTCGAGCTGCGCCGCGCCCTGTGCCCCGCAGCCGCAGATCAGGATGCTCCGCGCCTCCCGTCTGGCGAGGTATCGCGCCGCAAGGGCGGTTGCGGCTGCCGTTCGCCGCAAGGTGATCTCGATCGAGTCCATGATCGCCAGGACCGCGCCGCTCTCGCCGTCGCAGAGCAGGATGGCACCCTGGATTGTCGGCAGGCCGAGCCGCTCAGGGTTGCTCGGAAAGTTGGCGTTGAGCTTGAGGGCGGCATAGTGACGATCACCACGAAGGCCCGCCGCCTTCGCGTGGAACACGCCTCCCGTCCCGTGGATGGCGAGCGGCGGCGGCGCATCGGCGCGGCCCTCGCCAGCCGCGCGGAAAGCCGTCTCGGCGGCCGCCAGCCAATCCGCCGGGCGCATCAAGGCCGCAATCTCCGTACGGGTGAGAATCAGGCTGCCTGGTTCGCTGCCCGCGCCGCGCTCGGCGGTCACGCGCGCACCGTCTGGCGCGGCTGGTGAGATACCCAGTCGTGGGTTTCGTCCACGGCGTCCCGGCACCAGCGATAGAGCGCGTCGTAAACGAGCATGCCTGCGTTGAGCTGGGCGATATCGTCGGCATGCATGCGCGAGAGGCCGAGCGAGATGGCGAGCAGTCCGGCCGCTTGCGGGGCAAGCTCTGGGCGCGCCGTGTCCGCGCCGCGCACGATCACCGCGAGCCGCTCGAGCGCCTTCACCTCCCCCAGGCCGAACTCGGCGACCATGGTGTCGAAGGTGCACGTTTCCCCTCGATGACTCCAGAACACTCCTTCGCCCTCAATATCGAAGGGCGCCGCCTGAAACCGCTCGGCGACGCCTGGCACATCGGACGGCGGCACGAACAGGAACACGGCCTCGGGATCGACGAACCGTCGAATCAGCCAAGGGCAGGCGATCCGGTCCACCTTGGGGCGCGCCCGCGTCACCCAGACAGTGCGGCTTTGCGTATCGCGGGGTGGGAGGACAGCGGCCGGCACCATCGGCAGGCCGGCGGCGGCCCAGCCCGTCGCACCGCCTTGCAGGGCCTCGGCAGCGACGCCCTCGGCACGAAGCAGCGCCGCGACGCCCTGACTCGACTCCTCGCCCTTCCTGCAGGTGACGACTGCTGACCGGCCCCTGAGCTTCGCGGACCATTGGGGAAGGTCGCCGGGCGACCGGCGCGAGGCGCCCGGGATGAGCCGGGGATCGAGAGCGAAAGCTTCGTCCACCCGGACATCGATGATCGCCGGGCAGGCGGGCGTCCCGATCAGGCGGAACAGCTTATCGTGGGAGATAGTGGTGAAGGCAGGCATGCGGCGTCCCTTTCATGAGCAGGACGCGATGCTTCGGCTGTCGCCTCATGGGGCGATCGCGAGCCCCATGGGGAGGATTACACGCGCAAGGCAGCAGGCTGTCAAGCCGGTACGAATGGCGGGCAAAAACATGGCAAGGGATAACTCCCCGCCGGCGCATTTCATGGGGCACTCAAAGCCGATCAATCTTGAAATGGCCGCAGTCCCATCAGGTTAGGGGGACAGTTCGGTTCTCTCCCTCTCCGCCACTTCATGCTGCGGCGACAAGCCCGTCCCAGAGCAGCTTCGCCCCGGCCACGAGCATCAGCACGTAGATCATCGTGTAGAAGCGCTCCATCGCGATTCGGCGGACCAGGATCACGCCGGCGATGCTGCCGATCAGGGCGAAGGGAAGAAGGGTGAGGGTCGTCATCGCATTGGGCCAGGTGAACTGGCCGAGCGCGACATAAGCGGGGACCTTGATCCAGTTCAGCGCCGCGAAGAAGAGGGCGGTGGTGCCGACGAGCACGTCGCGCTCGAGCCGGCGCGGCATCACCCACATCTGGAAGGGCGGGCCGCCGGCGTGGGCGATCTGGCTGGTGAAGCCGGTGGCGATGCCGAACAGAGCGCCGACCCAGCCCGGCGACCGCGACGAGGCAGCGATTCGGCCGCCGCGCTCGATCCAGAGCCGATAGAGGCCGAACAGGACCGAGATGGCGCCGACCGCGACAAGGACCGCGTTCGACGAGACCGAGGCGGCGAACCACCAGCCGAGGACGACGCCGACGATCGCGCTCGGCAGCATCACCGCCAGCACATGGCCGTCCCAGCTCTTCCGGAACGCGGCGACTCCGACCACGTCCTGGGCGATCAGGATGGGCAGCAAGATGCCCGCCGCCCGCACCGGATCCATCGCCAGCGCGAGCAGGGGCATGCCGAGCGCGCCCATGCCCGAAAAGCCGCCCTTGGCGAGACCGACCAGAAGCACGGCGGGAATGGCGAGAAGGTAGAAATCAATGTTCTGCGGCATTCCGCTGCCTATCAGTCGACGTGCGCACGCTCCAGCCGGGGGTAGCGGCGGCGTTCCATCCCCTTCACCGCCGCGCCCAATCGCCATCTCCCACGCGCGCGCTTCGCGCAAGGCGCGGGGCGATGCCACGCCGCCTTGACTCGACCGTCGAGCACGGGAGAGTGATCGGGAGCAAGGAAGGAGCGGAGCGATGCGTATCGGGATGGGGCTGATCGCGGCGCTGGCGTTCACCCTTCCTCTGGGGGCCGCGCCGCCGACCTATCAGCCGCCGCGCCATAGTCTTCCGTCGCCGCTGTTGACCGGAGTGCCGCCCGGCGAGATCGTCGCCCGCGCCGATTCCGGGACTCAGATCGAGCGCGGCAGGTCGCCGGCCGCCGAGCTCGACGAGCATCGCAAGCTGGAGCGGGCGCTGAGGGCGCTGGCGCCGCAGCGCGCCGGCACGGTCGACGCCTATGTCGTTTCGATCGCGCTCGACAGCGACCCGGTGTTCGGGCGCGAGGCGCGGGCCGCCGGCGAGGTGCTGCAGCGGCGCTACGACGCGCGGGGACGCACCATCGTGCTCGCCGGCAGCGACGGCGCCGCGCCGAGCGCTCTCCCGCGCGGCTCGCCGGCGACGCTCGCCATCGTGCTGGCCCGGATCGCCGAGCTGATCAACCGGCAGGAGGACGTGCTCGTCCTCTACACGACCAGCCACGGCGCGCCGTTCGGCCTCTATTACAATGATGGCGACAGCGGTTACGGCGCGATCTCGCCGAACCGGCTGCGGGCGATGCTGGAGGAACTCCGCATCGGCAACCGCCTGCTGATCCTCAGCGCCTGCTTTTCGGGCATCTTCGTGCCTCGGCTGCAGTCGGAGACGACGGCGATCGTCACCGCGGCGTCGCGCGGCCGCACCTCGTTCGGCTGCGCGGCGGAGAATGACTGGACCTTCTTCGGCGACGCCATGATCAACCGGGCGCTGAGGAAGCCGCAGTCGCTGGGCGCCGCCTTCGCCGAGGCCTCGGGCCTGGTCTCGGCCTGGGAGGCCGAGGTCCGCCAGCCTCCCTCGCAGCCGCAGATCTTCCTCGGCGGGGCGACGGCGCGCTGGCTTGGGCCGCTCGAACGGCGAATGCCGGCGACGGCGACCCAGCCCGTGGGCCGGCCGGCGCTGGAGACGACGCGGCCGATCCGCCGCTGACATGGCCGGCGTCGCGATCCGCAACATCTTTGCCGGGCTGATCGCGGCGCAAGCGGCTCATTCGGTCGAGGAATATGCCTTCCGCCTCTACGATGTGCTGGCGCCAGCCCGCGCCGTCAGCGACGCTCTGGGCGTCGAGCGACCGCTGGGCTTCGCCATCGCGAACGCGGCCTTGGTCGGTTTCGGCCTGTGGTGCTATTTCGCCCGGATAAGGCCGGGGCGCGGCTCCTGGCGCGGCTTCGCCCGGCTCTGGGGGCTATTGGAGGTTGCCAACGGCCTCGGCCACGGCGCGCTCTCACTCGCGGCCGGCGGCTACTTTCCAGGCCTCTACACGGCGCCCCTGCTCGTGCTCCTCGGCGCCGCCTTGATCCGAAGCCTGCTGAGACCCTGAGCGACCCGACCCGCACACGCTCCGGCCGGATTGCCCACTCTCTGAGGTTGCGCCCGACGCCCGACGCTCCTATCTGGCGCCATCCATTCCCGGCAGAAGACCAATGCCCAGCGATCTCCCGCCTGCCCGACCGGCAGAAGCGCCCCCCGCGGGCGGCATCACCCCGCGCCGAATCCCCGAGGAGGCGAGGCAGCGGCTCAAGATCCTGTTCATGGCGAAGCATGCGCTCTGGGGTGGGGGCCTGCACCCCGAGGACGGCAATCACGCCATCTATCATCACGAGGTGCGCACCGCGCTCGAGAAGCTCGATCTCAACCTGCTGCTCGCCGACCATTATGACGTGCTGTTCGAGAAGCCGGACGTCGATTTCGTCTTCCCGCTGCTCAATCGCGGCGGCTTCCTCAATTCCGAGATGATGATCCCCCTGCTCTGCAACAAGCACAAGCTCTCCTATATCGGCGGCAGCCCGATCCTGCGCGGCCTCGGCGACGACAAGCATCTTTCCAAGCTGGTCGCCGAGCGCGCCGGGGTGCCGACCGCGCCATGGGCCTGCTACCGCCGCGGCGCGCCGGTCGATCAGGGCGCGCTGCCGCCCGCCGAGCGCTGGGTGATCAAGCCCAACGCCTCCTCCGCCTCCTGGGCGATCTCCGACGCGAACGACTGGGCCGGAGTCGCCAACGCGGTGGCGGGAATCCATGCCCAGGGCCATGACGCGATCGTCGAGCCCTATCTCGGCGGCTACGACGTCCAGGTCGCCTTCATCACCGTCGAGAGGCCGGTGATGCTGCCGATGCTGATCTACGAGCGCGAGGACACGCAGCGGCTGTGGACCTATTACGAAAAGCGCGATCTCATCCAGAACAACGAGAAATCGTCGCTGAAGCGGTTCGACGATCCCGAATGGGCGCCGATCATCGCCGAACATTCGGCCCAAGATCGCGCGCGAATTCGAACCGTTCGATTACGGCCGGATCGAGTTCCGGCTCGATCGCGACAAAAGCGAGGTCAATTTCATCGAGATCAACCTCAACTGCAACCTGTGGTCGGAAAAGGTGATGGCGAAGGCGGCGGCCGCGGCCGGCCTCGACCATGGCGCGCTGCTCGAGACGATCCTCAGCGAAAGCATGCGGCGGCAGGGGCTGTTCGCCGGTGGCCGCTGACCCGCCGCTGACGATCGTCATCCTCGCCGCCCAGCGCGACGGCAGGCTCGACCCGCTCGCCGCCGCGGCCGGGGTCAGCCACAAATGCCTGGTGCCGATCGGCGGCCGGCCGTTGCTGGCGCATGTGCTCGCCGCGCTGAAGGGGGTGGCGGGCGTCGAGAGCGTGCGAATCTCGGTCGAGGCGGGCGCCGAACAGGCGTTGCGCGGCGTCGCCGAGGCATCCGGCCTGCCGGTCCGCTTCACCGAAGCGGCCGCCAATATCGCCGACAGCGTCTATATCGCGGCCGAGGGGGCGGCGGGGCCGGTGGTGGTCACCACCGCCGACAATGTGCTGCTGACCCCCGGCGCCGTGCGCGCGATGGCCGATCGCCTGTTCGCGGGCGACGACGTCGTGGTTGCGCTGGCGCGCAAGGCGGACATCATCGCCGCCCACCCGGAGGCGCAGCGCAACTTCTACAAGTTCCGCGACGGCGGCTTTTCCAACTGCAACCTCTACGGCCTGTCGCGGCGCGGGCTGAAGACGGCCGAGGCGTTCCGAAGCGGCGGCCAGTTCTTCAAGAATCCGATGCGGATCGCGCGCGCCTTCGGGTTCCTCAACCTCTTTCTAATGCGCTTCGGCCTGATCACCACCAAAGAGGCGATGCGGCGGGCCGGCCGCAGGTTCGGCGTCGAGGGGTCGAGAATCATCCTGGCCGACGGCGCCCATGCGGTCGACGTCGACAACGAGCGCACCTACCGGATCGCCGCTTTGCTGTTGGAAAAACGCGCCGCCTGAGGTTGAGCCCAACAGCGCAAGCGGCTATCCCCTGCGCCGAGGTAAGAGCGCATGGCCGAATTCACGCTACCCAAGAACAGCAAGATCAGGAAGGGCAAGGCCCATCCCCCGCCCGCGGCCGGCGGCCGGATCAAGGGGTTCAGGATCTACCGCTACGACCCCGACAGCGGCGAGAATCCGCGCTACGACACCTACCAGGTCGATCTCGACAGCTGCGGTCCGATGGTCCTCGACGCGCTGATCAAGATCAAGAGCGAGCAGGACCCGACCCTGACCTTCCGCCGCTCGTGCCGGGAGGGGATTTGCGGCTCCTGCTCGATGAACATGGCCGGGCGGAACGGCCTCGCCTGCACGACCGCGATCGAGGACATCAAGGGCGAGATCAGGATCACGCCGTTGCCGCAAATGGACGTGATCAAGGACCTCGTCCCCGATTTCACCCATTTCTACGCCCAATATGCGTCGATCGAGCCCTGGCTGAAGACCAAGACGCCGACGCCATCGGGCAAGGAAAGGCTGCAATCGCCCCAGGACCGGGCCAGATTGGACGGCCTCTACGAATGCATATTGTGCGCCTGCTGCTCGACCTCGTGCCCGAGCTATTGGTGGAACTCGGACAAGTTCCTGGGGCCGGCGATCCTGCTCCAGGCCTATCGCTGGCTCGCCGACAGCCGCGACGAATTTGCCGGCGAGCGGCTCGACGCGCTCGAAGACCCGTTCCGCCTCTACCGCTGCCACACGATCATGAACTGCGCCAACGCCTGCCCCAAGGGCCTCAACCCGGCCAAGGCGATCGCCGAGACCAAGAAGATGCTGCTGGAGCGGGCGGGCTGACGCGCAACGCCGCCCCGGCGGCAACCCGAACTTCAGATTCAGGACCCTAGATCACGGTGAAGTCCGAAACCTCGAGCGACGGGACGTTGCTGAGCGTCGCCACGAGCACCGCATCGCCGCTTCCCGTTCCGTCGACGTCCCACAACAGCCGCCCGTCATCGGTATCGTAGAGGAATTGGCCCGTGGCATCATCCGATGCGGTCGGATCCGTCCCCGAGACCAGCGAAACCGCGCCGCCCTCGACAAGGCCGCCGCCGAAGCCGCTCGCCGAGACTCGGATCTCGTCGATTCCGCTGACGAAGTCGGTGATCTCGTCCGGTCCATGGGAGGCGAACTGGAAGTCGAAAAGGTCGGCATCGGCACCGCCGGTCATCACATCGGAGCCGAAGCCGCCTGACAGGAAGTCAATGCCGACGCCGCCAACGAGCGTGTCGTCGCCGTCGCTGCCGTCGAGACTGTCGTCGCCGTCGCCGCCTGTCAGCTGATCGCCGCCATTCTCGCCGAAGAGGATGTCGCTGCCGGCCTCGCCGGACAGCTCGTCGTCGCCGTCGCCGCCCCACAGGAAGTCGTCGTCGTTGCCGCCGGCGATGACGTCGTTGTCGGCCCCGCCGTGCAACTGGTCGAAGCCGTCGCCGCCATTGACGATATCGGCGCCGGCAAGGCCGAAGACCGTATCGCTGCCGCCGAGCGCATCGATCGTGTCGCCGCCGATCGTGCCGGTCAGCATATCGTCTTCCGCGGTGCCGGTGATCGTCTCGCCGGCCGGTGCGGCCCCGTCGGGATCGTAGCCGGGCACGAAATTGGCGTCGGTGAAGTCGCCGGCATCGGCGTTCTGGAAGACGACGAGCGTCTCCCAGTCCGAGCCGCCGGTGTCGCCGTCCCGGTCCCATTCGAGCAAGGTGTCGTCGCCGCTCTGCTGAAGCCGAAGGAAGCCCGAGCCGAACGGGTTGGAGCTGCCGTCCCAGCCGACAAGCAGGCCCAGCAGCGCCCCGTCGTCGCCCGAGAGCCGGACCATGTCGCCGCCGGCACCGGCCGTGAAGTCGGTGACGAGGATCGCCGCCGCCCCCTGGTCCGCATAAGCCAGCTCGATCGTGTCGCTGCCGCTGCCGGTGGCGATCGTGCTTGCGTGATGCCGATAATAGTGGCGGATCGTGTCGTTGCCGTCGCCGCCGTCGATCGTCTGGGCCCCGTCGGGGGAGCCGGCGACGATCTGGTCGTTGCCGATACCGCCGGTCAGCACGTCGATGCCGGAGCCGCCGGACAGGAAGTCGTCGCCGTCGCCGCCGACGATCGTGTCGTCGCCATCGCCGCCGTCGAGACCGTCATTGCCGCCACCGCCCTCGAGCTGGTCATTGCCATCCTCGCCGAAGAGGGTGTCGGTGCCGAGCTGGCCGGACAGCTCGTCATTGCCCTCGCCGCCCCACAGGAAATCGTCGTCATTGCCGCCGTCGATGACGTCGTTGTCGGCCTCGCCGTGCAAATCGTCGAAGCCGTCGCCGCCATTGATGATATCGGCGCCGGCAAGGCCGAAGACGGTATCGTTGCCGCCAAGCGCATCGATCGTGTCGTCGCCGATCGTGCCGGTCAGCATATCGTCTCCCGCGGTGCCGTTGATCGTCTGGCCTGCCGGCGCGGACCCGTCGGGATCGTAGCCGGGCGTGAAATTGGCGTCGGTGAAGTCGTCGGCATCGGTGTTCTGGAAGACGGCGAGCGTCTCCCAGTTCGAACCGCCGCTCGCGCCGTCCTGGTCCCATTGGAGCAGCGTGTCGACGCCGCTCTGCTCAAGCCGAAGGAAGCCCGAGCCGAACGGGTTGGAGCTGCTGTCCCAGCCGGTAAGCAGGCTCAGCAGCGAGCCGTCGTCGCCGGAGAGGCGGAGCACGTCGCCGCCTGCACCGGCCGTGAAATCGGTGACGATGATCGCCGCCGTTCCCACATTCGCATGGGCGAGCTCGATCGTGTCGCTTCCGCTGCCGGTGGCGATCGTGCTCGCGGAGGACCGGTAATAATGGCGGATCGTATCGTTGCCGTCGCCGCCGTCGATCGTCTGGGCCCCGTCGGCGGAGCCGGCAACGATCTGGTCGTGGCCGAGGCCGCCGGTAAGGCTGTTGGTCCCGACGAGGTCGGACAGGAAATCGTCGCCGTCGCCGCCGTCGAGATCGTCGTCGCCCTCGCCGCCCTCGACGCTGTCATTGTCGGCCCCGCCCGACAGCTGGTCGTCGCCATTGTCACCGAAGAGGACGTCATTGCCGGCCTGGCCGGACAACTGGTCGCCGCCGCTTCCGCCAGACAGGAAGTCGCCGTCATTGCCCCCATCGATGACGTCGTTGCCGGTCCCGCCATTCAAAAAGTCGACGCCGTCGCCGCCGTTGATCTGGTCGGGGCCGTCGCCGCCGTTGACGGAGTCGTCGCCGCCGAGCGCATTGATCGTGTCGTTGCCGATCGTGCCGGTCAGGATATCGGCGTCAGCGGTGCCGGTGATGGTCTGGCCCGCCGGTGCGGACCCGTCCGGATGGTAGGCGGGCACGAAATTGGCGTCGGTGAAGTCGCCGGCATCGGTGTTCTCGAAGACGACCAGAGTCTCCCAGTCGTCCCCACCGCCGTCGGAATCCCATTGCAGCAAGGTGTCGGCGCCGTCCTGCTCCAGCCGAAGGAAGCCCGAGCCGAACGGGTTGGAGCCGTCCCAGCCCGAGAGCAGGCTGAGCAGCGCCCCGTCGTCGCCCGAGAGCCGGAACTTGTCGCCGCCGGCACCGGGCGTGAAGTCGGTGACGGTGATCGCCGCCGTCCCCTGGTCCGCATGAGCGATCTCAATCGTGTCGCTGCCGGTGCCGGTGGTGATCGTGCTCGCAAAGGACCGGTTATTGAGACGGATCGTGTCGTTGCCGTCACCGCCGGTCAGCACGTCAGTGCCAAGGCCGCCGAATAGGAAATCATCGCCGTCGCCGCCGTCGACCGAATCGTCGCCCTCGCCGCCAGCGAGGCTGTCACTGCCGGCGCCGCCGTCGATCGAGTCGTCGCCCTCGCCGCCCTCGAGACTGTCCTTGCCGTCCCCGCCCGACAGCTGGTCATTGCCACTATCGCCAGCGAGGACGTCATCGCCGGCCTGGCCGAGCAGCTCGTCGTCGCCGTCGCCGCCAAACAGGGAGTCGCCGTTATTGCCGCCCTCGATAACGTCGTTGCCGGCATCGCCGGACAACTGGTCGAATCCGTCGCCGCCCAGGATGACGTCGTCGTCGTCGCCGCCGCTCAGATTGTCGTTGCCGTTGCCGCCATCGATGAGATCGCCGCCGGCCAGGCCGAAGACGGTATCGTCGCCGCCGAGCGCATTGATTGTGTCGTCGCCAGGCGTGCCGGTCAGCGTATCGTCTCCTTCGGTGCCGGTGCTAGTGGATCCTTCGTCGCGGCCCTGGACCGTGATCGTAATCGTGGAGGACGACTGAACTCCGAACTCGTCCTGGATGGTGTAGTTGAGGGTTACGGTCGCGCTCTGGCCGCTGGCGAGATAGTCGAAATCGGTGCCGGGATCGAAGCGGACCTGGTTTTCGACGATCGTGACCGTACCCTGGCCGGCCGGGCCGGAGGCCGCGACGACGGTGAGGACCGCGTCATGGTCGACGTCGACGTCATTGGCGAGGACGTCGACCACGACGGCTGAGGTCTCGCTCGTCGTCTTCGCATCCGCATGGGCGACCGGGCCGTCATTGGTGCCGGTGACGGTGACGGTGACCGTCGAGGTAGCGGTCGCGAGGTGCTCATCCTTCATGGCGTAGGTGAGCACCACCGTTTCGCTATCGCCGACCTGGAGCCTGTCGAAGGCCGTGCCCGGGTTGAACTGGACCTGGTTGCCGACGATCGAGGCGGTGCCCTTGCCGGCCGGCGCGGAGGCCGAGACGAGCGTCTTCACGGCGCCGTCGTCCACGTCGGTGTCGTTGGCGAGGGCGTCGATGGTGAGCACCTGGTTCTCGGTGCCGGCCGCGGTATCGGGATTGGCGACCGGGCCGTCATTGGTTCCGGTGACGGTGACGTTCGCCGTCGAGCTCGACGTCGCGCCATGCTCGTCGGTGATCGAGTAGCTGATGGCGACGACCTCGCTCGCACCCTGGGCGAGATGGTCGAAGGCCGTGCCAGGATTGAACTGGACCTGGTTGCCGACCACCGTCGCTACGCCCTTGCCGGCCGGGGCCGATGCGGAGGTGACGGTCAGCACCGCGCCATTGTCGACGTCCGTGTCGTTGGCGAGAACGTTGATCAGCAGGACCGCATTCTCGGTCGTCGTGGCGGTATCGGGGTTCGCGGTCGGGGCGTCGTTGAGGCCGGCGATCGTGATCGTCAGAGTGCCGGTGTCGCTGCCGTCATTGTCGGTGACGGTATAGTTGAAGCTGTCCTGCGCGGTCGCGCCCAGAGCGAGCGCCTGCGCCGAGGCCGACAAGACGTAGCTGTAGGTGCCGTTCGAAGCGAGCGTCAGAGTGCCGTAGGTGCCGGTGAAGGTGCCGGCGGTCACCGTCATCGCGTCGCCGTCGAAATCGAAATCGTTGCTCAGGACGCCCGCCGCGCCGCTGTTGTACGTGCCGGCATCCTCGTTGATCGAGGCAGGTCGTCGCGCGCGATCGGCCGGTTTTGGCCGCTGCCGAGGTTGATGACCCGGTCGGCGAAGACCAGCCGCTCGACCCGGATCACCTGGTCGTGGCCGTCCGCCCCGGCGCCGCCGAGATGCAGGATGTGCAGATAGCCGGCGCTGGCGAGGAAGGTATATTCGCTGATCAGTCCGGAATAATAAACGATGTCGAAGCCGTTATTGCCGTCGATCAGGTCATCGCCGGCGCCGCCGATGAGATGGTCATTTCCATTCTGGCCGTAGAGCTCGTCATTGCCGGTGCCGCCGTCCAGGATATCGCCGCCGTTGCCGCCGTAAATGATATCGTCGCCGGCGCCGCCGGCGAGGACGTCATCACCGTTACCGCCGTCGAGCTCGTCGTCGCCGCCACCACCGTCGAGGTCGTCATTGCCGTTGCCGCCATCGATCTCGTCGTCGCCGCCGCCACCATCGAGGTCGTCATTGCCGTTGCCGCCGCCGATCACGTCGTCGCCGTCACCACCGGAGATCGTGTCGTTGCCGTTGCCGCCCGACAGCTCGTCGTCGCCACCGGAGCCGTTGATCGTATCGTTGCCGTTGGTTCCGGTGTTCGTCGTCATGTCGAATTCTCCCCTCTTCGACGATCAGTCGCAGCGCACACCCGCATTTCCGCGAAAACGGAGCTGAACAAAAATGCTATGATGCTGGCGCGGCCGCTCCCGATCTAACCTGTTCTGCAGAACCGATTGAACCCGAAAAAGCGGAACGAATGCGTGCCCGTCCCTGACTTCTTCGCGATGCGACTCGTTCCCCCCGGCGCTGCTTGAACGATCAAGGTGACTTGCGGCGCGGCAAGTGTCCACATCGGAAAGCATGGATAAATCAGGGCAAAACGAGGAAGGCGACGAATCCCGGCGCGGCCGGTCAATATCGTCGGGCGAGGCCGGAGCTATTCGCCCCCGCGCGGCGCGGTCAGGCATTGCTTGCCCGCCTCGACTTTTCCCGCCACTCACGCCCCCCATGGACGTCCACCCCCTCATCCGCCACGAACCCGATCCCGATCATCCCGGCTGGTGGAGCTGGGATCTCCCCGACGACACCAAATTCAACAGCGTGATCGGCAAATTGCTGGTCCGCGCCGACGGGCCGGGGCGGGCGGTGTGCCGGATGTTTCCGGAAGGCCGCCATTCCAATCTCGGCGACATGGTCCATGGCGGGGCGATCCTGACCTTCGTCGACATGGCCTTCTTCGCCGGCGGGCGGCTCGCCGGGGCGGACGTGGTCCGCGCCGTGACGCTCGATTGCAGTGTGCGTTTCCTGAGCCGCGGGCGGATCGGGGTGCCGCTCGATGCCGAGGTCGAGCTGCTGCGCGAGACCAAGCGGCTGGTCTTCCTGGCGGGGCGGCTGGTTCAGGAGGGGGAGCTGGTCGCGTCCTTCTCGGGCGCGCTGCGCAAGGCCGGCAAAGAGGAATGACGGCGGTCTCGGCTCGGTATCGGGCGCTGGTGGCGGCTGGCGAGCTTCGCCCCGATCAGGACCAGGAACAAGCGGTGGCGGTGCTCGACCGGCTGGCGGAGCGGCTCGGCGAGACTCGCGAGCGCGGCTTCTTCGGCCTGTTCGGCCGCCCGAAGCCGCCGCCGGCCGGCGCCTATCTGTGGGGCGGGGTCGGGCGAGGCAAATCGATGTTGATGGACCTCGCCTTCGAGACGATCGATCATCGGCCCAAGCGCCGGGTCCATTTCCACGAATTCATGCTCGAGGTTCACGAGCGGCTTCGCACCGAGCGGGAAAGGCAAGCCGGCGATCCGATCCCGCCGGTGGCGCGGGCGATCGCCGCCGAGGCGAAATTGCTCTGCTTCGACGAGATGGTGATCAACAACAGCGCCGACGCAATGATCCTGTCGCGGCTGTTCGCGCAATTGCTCGAGGCGGGAGTGACGGTGATCACCACCTCGAACCGCCCGCCAGCGGACCTCTATCTCGGCGGGCTCAACCGCGAGCTGTTCCTGCCCTTCATCGTTTTGGTCGAGCGAGCGCTCGACATCGTGCCGCTCAACGGGCCGACCGACTACCGGCTGGAGCGGCTCGGCGGCATGCCGACCTGGTACGTGCCGAACGGGCCGGAGGCGACCGCGGCGCTCTCCGACGCCTTCTTCCGCCTCACCGACTACCCGCCCGAGGATCGCGCTCACGTGCCGACCGAGGAGCTCCAGGTCCCCGGCGGCCGCACCCTGCACGTGCCCAAGAGCCTCAAGGGCGTCGCCGTCTTCTCGTTCAGGCGCCTGTGCGGCGAGGCGCGCGGCGCGGCCGATTATCTCACCGTCGCCCGCCACTTCCACACGATCATCCTGGTCGGCATCCCGCGCATGGGCCCGGAGAACCGCAACGAGGCCGCCCGCTTCGTCACCCTGATCGACGCGCTCTACGAGCATAAGGTGAAGCTGCTCGCCGCCGCCGATGCGCTGCCCGAGGCGCTCTACGTCGCCGGCGACGGCGCGTTCGAGTTCGCGCGCACCGCCTCGCGGCTGATCGAGATGCAGTCGGAGGAGTATCTCGCCAGGGGCCACGGCGAGGATTGACCGCCTTCCTTCGTCATTCCCGCGCCAGGTTCCCGTCATTCCCGCGACAGCGGGGATCCAGCTTCTCGGGGTGCAGAGAAAAGGGAGCTGGGCTCCCGCTTTCGCGAGAGTGACGGGAAAGGGGACCCGAGACTGCGGGAATCGAGCTTCCTCCAGGCCGGTGGGAAAAGAAGCTGGACTCCCGCTTTCGCGGGAGTGACGGTGGGGGAAATCGGGAGGAGTTCTCTGTCCATGCGCCTTGCCCTCATCGCCGCCGCCTTGCTTTCCACCGCCGCGCTCGCCGCCGCCCAGACGCCCGTTGAGACGAACATGCAAACCAGCGACCGCTGGCACGCCAAGGCGCGCGAAATCTACGGGCGGGCGATCAGCTTCCAGACCGTGCAGGGGCGCAACCAGAGCCCGAGCTCGCCGAATATCTCCACGAGCAGTTCCGCGCCGGCGGCTTCACGGACGTATCATCCAGGCCGCATGACGACACCGCCGCTCTGGTGCGTGCGCTGGCCGGCGGCGCGCCCGTCGGGGCGCAAGGCGATCCTGCTGATGGCGCATATGGACGTGGTCGAGGCGCGGCGCGAGGATTGGTCGCGCGATCCGTTCACGCTCGGCGAGGCGGACGGCTATTTCTACGGCCGCGGCACGATCGACGACAAGCAGGGCGTCACCGCCGTCACCACCGCCTTGCTGCGCCTGCGCGCCGAGGGCTTCCAGCCGAATCGCGAGATCATCGTCCTGTTCACCGGCGACGAGGAGACCGACGGGCAACGGCGCCGATCTCGCCGCCAACCAGTGGCTCGACACGACCGAGATCGATTTCGCGCTCAACGCCGACGGCGGCGGCGGCGCCTATCTCGCCGAATGGCGCGCTGCTCGGCTTCGGCATCCAGACCGCCGAGAAAATCTATCAGAGCTTCACCCTGACCGCGACCAATCCCGGCGGCCACAGCTCGCGGCCGCGGCCCGACAATGCGATCTACGCGCTCGCCCACACGCTCGAGCGGGTCGAACGGCACCGCTTCGAGCCGATGCTGAACGACACCACCCGCGCCATGTTCACCCATCGCCTGCGCACCGCCGAGCCGCCGCTCGCCGCCGCGATCCGCCGCTGGCTCGCCGATCCGAGCGACGGCGAGGCGGCCGACCTCGATCGAGGCCTCGCCGACCGAGGTCGGCATGACCCGCACCCGCTGCGTCGCCACCCGGCTCGAGGGCGGCCATGCCGACAATGCGCTGCCGCAGCTCGCCCGGGCGACGGTCAATTGCCGGATCTTCCCGGGCGTCGACCCGGCCACCGTGCTGGCGACCTTGCGCGAGCTCGGCGCGCCCGACAATGTCGCCGTCGAGCCGGTCGACGGCGCCGCGGCCGACCGACGCCTCGCCGCTGCGCGAGGACGTCGTCGCCGCCTACACCGCCGCGGTCCGCGCCCGCCATCCCAATGCCGCGATCGTCCCCGACATGAGCACCGGCGCCACCGACGGCCTCTATTTCCGCGCCCGCGGCGTGCCGGTCTACGGCGTCGACGGCTCGTGGGCGGTGATCCCGATCGACGAGCGCGCCCACGGCCGCGACGAACGGCTGCCGGTCCGCGCCTTCTACAACGATATCGACCATTGGACCGATCTGATCCGGCGGCTCGCCCGCTAGGCGCGGCGAACGCCGGAACCTCCGCAGAGTGGGACAGTTACTTTCACGCGCCGGCGTCGAATTGAGCGCGCCGGCGGCTGAAAGTAAACGTCCCCAGGAGATTTCGTCATGCTCGGCACCCGCAACGCCGTCGCCAACCTCGCGGTCAGCGACCTCGATCGCGCCCGCAACTTCTACACCGGGACGCTCGGCCTGAAGGAGGTCGACCAGGAGGGCGAGGAGCTGATCGTGCTCAAGAGCGGCGACAGCGTCGTCAACGTCTACCGCTCCGATTTTGCCGGCACCAACGAGGCCACGGCGGTGACCTGGGAGGTCGACGATATCGACGCCGAAGTCGCCGCGCTCAAGGCCAAAGGCGTCGCCTTCGAGCATTACGACATGCCGGAGCTGGAGCGCGACGGCGACCTCCACGTCGCCGACGACTGCAAGATCGCCTGGTTCAAGGACCCCGACGGCAACATCCTCAACATCGTCGGCGCCGCCTAGCAAGGGCCCTTCGTCATGCTGACGAAAGTCAGCATCCACGAACACGGGTTCGCGAGAGTCCCTACTTCCGTGTTCATGGATCCCGGATCAAGTCCGGGATGACGATGATGGATCAGCGCATGGCTTGGGCGAGGCGGGCGCCGCGGCCGGTGAGGCCGTAGATCGCGGCCGGCGGGAATTCGTCCTCGAGCGAGCGGTCGACGAGGCCGACGGAGAGCAGCTGCTTCAGAGTCAGCGACAGCGCGCGCGGGGTTACCGGCACGAGGGATGTCCTGAGCGCGGAGAAGCGGGCGCGGTCGCGATCCAGCCGGCCGATGATCGGCAGCGACCAGCGCGGCATCTGCGCCGGCTCCAGCCCCAGCCGTTCGCGCGTCGCCATGACGCGCATCGCGAAGGCGGCGATCGGCGCGCCGGCTTCGGTCAACACATATTCGGGGCGCAACGGGTGGCCGTGGCCGGGATTGCGGCGCAGCCAGCCCGCTTCCTGAAGCGCCGCGAGGCTCGCCGCCAGCGTGCCGCGCGACAGGCTAAGGCGGACCAGCATCTCCGCGAAGCGGGCGCCGTTCGCCGTCCCGACACAGGCGAGAAGCGGCACCAGCCAACGGCCCGACGTGAGGGTGCGCAGATCCGTTTCGCCGATCATGGCCCTTGCTACCAGTGTCAAAAAGTATATGCGATATAAAAATAGAACTCAGGGCGCGATTCGGGGAGGTAGCGATGGCGATCGGCTATGATGGCGGGCTGACCTGCTCGATGGGGGTGACCATCCTGGACGTGAGCATCGCCTGGTACCGGGACGTGCTCGGCTTCAGCCTGCTCTACCGGATGGAGGAGATCGCCTGGTGCGAGCTCTCGACCGGCGTGGCGCGGGTCAATCTCGGCCTCGGCGTTCGCGAGGAGGCGGGCGGCAAGGGCGGCGCCACCCTGACCTTCGGGGTCGAGGACATCGAGGCGGCCAAGGCCGAGCTGGACCGCCACGCCGTCCGCCAGGACGGGCCGATCCGCGACATCCCGGCCATGGTTCGGCTGCTCACCTTCTTCGATCCCGACGACAATGCCTTGATGTTCTACCAGGATCTGAGCGAAGCCCATGATCAGAGCGCTTAGGGCGCTCGTCGCCTTGCTCGTCCTCGTTGCGACGCCCGCCGCGGCGCAGGATACAGGCGCGCTTGCCTGGCTGACGGGAAGCTGGCGCGGCGCGGGCACGATGTTCGGCAATGCCAGCGAAGCGGCGCTCGACATCCGCCCGGCGCTCGGCGGCCGCTTCCTCGAGTTGAGCTACCGCGCCGGCGGCTTCGAGGGCCGGGCTTTCTACCGCGTGGAGGACGACGGCCGCTGGCGGGCGACTTGGTTCGACAATCGCGGCCTGACCTTCCCGATCGAGGCCGATGTCGCGGGCCGAACGCTGACCGCCGACTGGGGCTCTGCTGAGACGGAACGCGGTCGCACAATCTACCGGCTCGCCGAAGACGGCCATCTCGATGTCGTGGATTCGGTCGTAGGGGCGGACGGCGGCAGGCGCGAATTCGCGCGCCATGTCCTGCACCGGGCAAACTGATTGGCCCGTTCATTCGGCAGACAGGAAATCGAGCGCAGTCATGCACCTGGGATGGGGCGTCCTGCCCGTCCGATGAAGGGGAAGTTCCATGCTGCTTGCCGCCGCCCTGCTCGCCCAAAGTCTGGCCGCGTCTCCGGTCGAAGCCCGTGTCACCGACGTCGCTCTGCGCCGTACGCCGCGCGGCGCCTACAACCGCGTCGCGGTCGAGTTCGTCAACCGGGCGGCGGCCCCGGCGACGCTCCGGCTTTGCCCGCAGGATGCCCGCGTAGACTCGTTCAACTGGTACGGATCGGGATGGCGCCGGGTCGACTCGGCCGCCGCCTTCGCCGCGGGCGATGCCGAGAGCGGCAACTGGTCCGGCGGCTGCCGCGACGTCGAGCTCCGCCAGGGCGAGGCGGTGCCGATCGCTTATTATGTGCGCGGTGTCCCCGGCTATAAAGGCGGCTATGCGGTCAGGCTCGACACCAGCCTCGGCCGCTACCGGTTCGTCTCGCGGCCCTCGCTCGCCGCGGTCCGCTAGGGCTGGGATTCGATCAGCTTTGCGCGGAGTGTTCGCCGCGAAAGCCGGGGCCCAGCGGCACAGGCGGAGCAACTGGACCCCGGCTTTCGCCGGGGAACGATTGGCGTTGAACGAATGCGAGTCTAGCCGCCTTCGCCTTCCTCAGCCGCGGCGGCGGAAGGTGGTTGCCCCTCTCCCGCGACCGGTCTAAGCGGGCGCCGGCCGCGTCCTGCGGCCCCTTCGCTTTGCTACGGGAAAGGGTGAGAAGCCGCCATGGCTCGCAACAAGATCGCGCTGATCGGCGCCGGCAATATCGGCGGCACCCTGGCCCACCTCGCCGCCCAGAAGGAACTGGGCGACATCGTCCTGTTCGACGTGATCGAGGGCGTGCCGCAGGGCAAGGCGCTCGATCTTTCGCAATGCGGGCCGGTCGAGGGCTATGACGTCGCCCTCAAGGGCTCGAACGATTATGCCGACATCGCCGGCGCCGACGTGATCATCGTCACCGCCGGAGTCGCCCGCAAGCCGGGGATGAGCCGCGACGACCTCATCGGCATCAACCTCAAGGTGATGAAGGCGGTCGGCGAGGGGATCAGGAGCCACGCCCCCGGCGCCTTCGTGATCTGCATCACCAACCCGCTCGACGCGATGGTCTGGGCGCTGCGCGAATTTTCGCAGCTTCCGCACAACATGGTCGCCGGCATGGCGGGCGTGCTCGACAGCGCCCGCTTTCGCACCTTCCTCGCCGAGGAATTCCAGGTCTCGGTCCAGGACGTCACCGCCTTCGTGCTCGGCGGCCATGGCGACACGATGGTGCCGGTGGTCGAATATTCGACCGTCGCCGGCATCCCGATACCCGATCTCATCAAGATGGGCTGGTCGACCAAGGAGCGGATCGATTCGATCGTCAAGCGCACCCGCGGCGGCGGCGGCGAGATCGTCGCCCTCCTGAAGACCGGCTCGGCTTATTACGCCCCCGCAACCGCCGGCATCGAGATGGCCGAAGCCTTTCTCAGGGACAAGAAGCGCTTGCTGCCCTGCGCGGTCCACCTGACCGGCCAGTACGGTGTCGACGACCTTTATGTCGGCGTCCCCTGCATCCTCGGCGCCGGCGGCGTCGAGAAGATCGTCGAGATCGAGTTGAACGACGAGGCCAGGGCCAATTTCGAAGTCTCGGTCCACGCGGTCAGGGAGCTGATCGAGGCCTGCAAGGGAATAGACGGGAGCTTGAAGTAATCCCGTGGACGGCGACACGATCGCATTCGCGCTTCTGCTCGGGGTGCCGCTGTTCGCGGTGAGCTGGCTGGCGACGGCGCTGCTGCGCTGGATCGCCGGGGCCGGCGTCGCCGCGACCGTCGTCGGCGCTCTGATCCTCGCCTGGCCAATCTATTATATCGTCAGGAGGATCGGCAATGACCAGTTCATCGACGGCTTGGCGCTGCTTCTCTATACGACGCCTGCGATGATATTGGGTTGGTGGCTCGCCCTGGCGTGGGGGCGCGGCGCGCGATGATCGCCGGCCTTCTCGCCCTGCTCGTCGCGAGCGCGCCGGAAGCTTCGCCCGACCGCGCCCTGCTCGACGCCTTTCGCGCCGCCTGTCACCGCGTCGACCAGTTCGATTCGATGAAGGCCGACGCGGCCGGGTCCGGCTGGGAGGAGGTCGCCGACGATGCCGATCCCAGGATCGGGCGGCTGAACCGCATGGGCCGCGAGGCGGTCGGCGACGACGGCACGGTGCGGGGCGCCAGCTTTCGCCGGACGCTCGCGGGCCGGCCGGTCTTCCTGATCGTCTCCCGTTACGAAGACCGCTCGGGCTTCTGGGGCAATGGCTGCCGGCTCTACGATTTCGACGCCGCCGGGGCGCTGCCGCGCGCCGCGCTGGACGGCTGGATGGGCCGGCCGCCGACCGGCGAGCAGGCGCTGCCCGAAGGCGGCGGCCGCAAGCATCTTTGGGAGCCGGGCTGGCGGGACGGCGTTACCATCGAGATCAACCATGTGCCGGCGAGCAGCCCGATCGTCGCGCGCTTCGGGCTCAGCGGCAACATCCTCGTCGCCCAGGCCATTGGAGGCTTTTGAATGTCGATTCTGGTCAATTCCGACACCAAGGTCATCACCCAGGGGATGACCGGCGAGACCGGGACCTTCCACACCGAGCAGGCGCTCGCCTACGGCACGAAGATGGTCGGCGGGGTGACGCCGGGCAAGGGCGGGACGTCCCATATCGGCCTGCCGGTGTTCGACACGGTCGCCGAAGCAATGGCGGCGACCAACGCCGCCGCGAGCGTGATCTACGTGCCGCCGCCCTTCGCCGCCGATTCGATCCTCGAGGCGATCGACGCCGAGGTGCCGCTGATCGTCGCGATCACCGAGGGCATTCCGGTGCTCGACATGGTGCGGGTCAAGCGGGCGCTGTCTGGCTCGAAGTCGCGGCTGATCGGGCCCAATTGCCCCGGCGTGCTGACTCCGGAGGAGTGCAAGATCGGCATCATGCCGGGCTCGATCTTCAGGAAGGGCAGCGTCGGCATCGTCAGCCGCTCCGGCACCTTGACCTACGAGGCCGTGTTCCAGACCAGCAACGCGGGCCTCGGCCAGACCACCGCCGTCGGGATCGGCGGCGATCCGGTCAACGGCACCAATTTCATCGACGTGCTCGAGCTGTTCCTCGCCGACGAGGCGACCGAATCGATCATCATGATCGGCGAGATCGGCGGCTCGGCCGAGGAGGAGGCGGCGCAGTTCCTCGCCGACGAGGCGAAGAAGGGGCGCGGCAAGCCGGTCGTCGGCTTCATCGCCGGCCGCACCGCGCCGCCGGGCCGCCGCATGGGCCATGCCGGCGCGATCGTCTCGGGCGGTCAGGGCGGCGCCGAGGACAAGATCGCCGCCATGGAGGCGGCTGGAATAACGGTCTCCCCGAGCCCATCTGAGCTGGGCAAGACGCTTGCGGCGCTTTTGGGAGGCTAGTTCCCCGGCGAAGGCCGGGGCCTGGAAGATCAGATTGATCGAGGAAACGAACTTTGAGTGGGACGATCTTTACCCGACGCTTTCCTAAACCCGGCTCATGCCGGGCCTGGGCCCCGGCCTTCGCCGGGGAACGGTGAGGCGATGACTGACGAGCAAGGCCCGAGCTGGGCGCGCGACAATTGGCCGGTGATCGAGCTCGACGAGGTCAATGCCGGGCTCGACCCGACCCGGATGACGATCGAGACGGTCGCGGCGAAGGCGGGCGAAGCCGCCGCCGCGTCCGGCGCGTCGCGTGAGGAGATCACGCGCGCCGCCCAGGACAGCATCAACGCGATGATGCTGATCCGCACCTATCGGGTGCGCGGCCATCTCGCCGCCGATCTCGATCCGCTCGGCCTGGTCAAGCGCGAGATGCCGGCCGATCTGACCCCCGAATTCCACGGCTTCGCCGGCGACGCGCTCGACCGCCCGGTCTGGCTCGGCGGCGCGCTCGGCCTCGAAACGGCGCCGGTCCGCGAGATCGTCGACATCCTCAGGCGCAATTATTGCGGCCATGTCGGCCTCGAATATATGTACATCAACGACCTCGAGGAGCGCCGCTTCCTCCAGGACCGGATGGAAGGGCGCGAGGCCGAGATCCGCTTCACTCCGGAGGGCAAGAGATCGATCCTCACCAAGGTCGTCCAGGCCGAGCAGTGGGAGAAGTTCCTCGCCCGCAAATATGTCGGCACCAAGCGCTTCGGCCTCGACGGCGGCGAATCGATGGTTCCAGCGCTGGAGGCGGTAATCAAATATGGCGGCGCCGACCGGGTCGTTTCGATCGTGCTCGGCATGGCCCATCGCGGCCGCCTCAACGTCCTCGCCAACGTCATGGGCAAGCCCTATCGTGCCATCTTCTCCGAATTCGCCGGCGGCGCCGCCAATCCCGAGGACGTCGGCGGCTCGGGCGACGTCAAATATCATCTCGGCACCTCCTCCGACCGCGAGTTCGACGGCATCCGCGTTCACCTTTCCCTGGTGCCCAATCCCAGCCATCTCGAAGCCGTCGATCCGGTCGTCCTCGGCAAGGCCAAGGCGCAGCAGGTCGCGCGCGGCGATATCGAGGGCGACGAGGTGCTGCCGGTGCTGCTGCACGGCGACGCCGCCTTCGCCGGCCAGGGGATCGTCGCCGAGTGCCTGGGCTTTTCCGGAATCCCCGGCTATTCGACCGGCGGCTGCCTCCACTTCATCATCAACAATCAGGTCGGCTTCACCACCTCGCCGCAATTCGGCCGTTCCTCGCCTTATCCGTCGGACGTCGCCAAGGGGATCCAGGCGCCGATCCTTCACGTCAACGGCGACGATCCCGAGGCGGTCACCTTCTGCTGCAAGCTCGCCATCGAATATCGCCAGCGCTTCAACCGCGACATCGTCATCGACATGTGGTGCTACCGCCGCTTCGGCCACAATGAGGGCGACGAGCCGAGCTTCACCCAGCCTTTGATGTACGCGAAGATCCGCCAGCACCCGCCGATCTCGGAGCTCTACGCCGCGCGGCTGCAGAAGGAGGGGGTGATCGAGAAAGGCTGGGTCGACGGCGAGATCGCCGCCTTCACCACCCTGCTCGAAAGCGAGTTCGAGGCCGCCAAATCCTATCTCCCCAACAAGGCCGACTGGTTCGAGGGCGCCTGGTCGGGCCTCGGCCGCCCCGACGAGGCGATCACCGAGCGGCGCAATGTCGCCACCGGCGTCGAAGAGGCGACGATCAGGGAAGTCGGCGAGATCCTGACCACGATCCCGCCGGACGTCGCCGTCCACAAGACGCTGACCCGGATCGTCGACGCGCGCCGCTCGATGTTCGAGAGCGGCGAGGGCTTCGACTGGGCGACCGCCGAGGCGCTCGCTTTCGGCACCCTGCTGCGCGAGAACCATCCGGTCCGCCTGTCGGGCCAGGACAGCGGCCGCGGCACCTTCAGCCAGCGCCACTCGGTCTGGGTCTGCCAGAAGGCGGGCGTCAAATATATTCCGCTCACCCAGATCGGCCCGGCCCGCTTCGAGGTGCGCGACAGCCCGCTCTCCGAATTCGGAGTGCTGGGCTTCGAATATGGCTGGTCGACCGCCGATCCGCAGACCCTCGTGCTCTGGGAGGGGCAGTTCGGCGACTTCGCCAACGGCGCCCAGGTCATGATCGACCAGTTCGTCGCCGCCGGCGAGGCGAAATGGCTGCGCGCCTCGGGCCTCGTCCTGCTGCTGCCGCACGGCTATGAAGGGCAGGGGCCCGAGCACAGCTCGGCGCGGCCCGAGCGCTTCCTTCAGCTCTGCGCCGAAGACAATATGCAGGTCGCGAACTGCACCACGCCGGCCAATTATTTCCACATCCTCAGGCGCCAGATGCACCGCGACTTCAGGAAGCCGCTGGTGATCATGACTTCGAAATCTTTGCTCCGCCACAAGGCCGCGGTCTCCAGCCTCGCAGACTTCACCGGCGAGAGCCATTTCATGCGCATCCTCTCCGATCCCAGCCCGCCGAAGGACGAGGCGGTGAAGCGGCTGGTCCTGTGCACCGGCAAGCTCGCCTACGAGCTGATCGAGGCGCGCGACAAAGCGGGCGACGGCCATGTCTCGATCGTCCGCATCGAGCAGCTCTATCCCTTCCCGGGCGAGGCGTTCCTGGCCCGCGTGAAGCGCATGACCGGTCTCGAAGAGGTGGTCTGGGCGCAGGAAGAGCCGCAGAATCAGGGCTATTGGGCCCATGTCGAGCCGCGCATCGAGCGCCGTCTGATCGAGGCCGGCCTGAAGCCGAAGCGGCCTGTCTATGCCGGCCGGCCGCCGGCCGCCTCGCCCGCCACCGGGCTCGCCAAGCGCCACGCGGCCGAGCAGGCGGCCTTGATCGCCGACGCGCTCGGCCATAGTTCGACGCCGCTCACTACAGGCAGTTCGACGCCGCTCACCACGGGCAGCAGCGCGGCATCGGCGCAGAGGAAAGCGAGTTAGCATGGCCACCGAAGTCAAGGTTCCGACGCTTGGCGAATCGATCACCGAGGCGACATTGGGCGCCTGGCTCAAGCAGCCGGGCGATTCGGTCGCTCAGGACGAGCCGATCGCCAGCCTCGAAACCGACAAGGTCGCGATCGAGGTCAACGCGCCGGTCGCCGGCACGATGGGCGAGCAACGGGTCGCGGTCGGCGACACGGTCGCGGTCGGCGCGACGATCGCCGCGATCGAGGAGGGGGGCGCCGCCGCCGCGCCTGCCCCGAGCGGCGCCGAAGCGGCGGCGCTGCCCGAGTCCAGCCCGGTCAACCCGCAGGGAGCGGGCGAGAATATCGAGCCGAAGGAAGCGATTCACGAGGACGAGGAGGACGGGCCGCATCTGACCCTCTCCCCGGCGGTGCGCCGGATCGTGCTCGAACATCATCTCGATCCGAGCAGGATCAAGGGCACCGGCAAGGACGGCCGCCTGACCAAGGACGACGTCCTCGCCGCCGCCGAAGGCCAGAAGAGCGACGCGCCGGCGCCCGCGCCCACGCCGGCTCCGCCGCCGCCGCCGGCCGCCCCGGCCGCGCCGCGCCCGGCCGGCGAGCGGCGCGAGGAGCGGGTGCGGATGACCCGTCTCAGGCAGACCATCGCCAAGCGGCTGAAGGAGGCGCAGAACACGGCCGCGCTGCTGACGACGTTCAACGACGTCGACATGTCGGCGGTGATGGCGGCGCGCGCCCGCTACAAGGACCTGTTCGAGAAGAAGCACGGCATCCGCCTGGGCTTCATGGGCTTCTTCGTGAAGGCGGCGGCGCTCGCGGCACACGACGTCCCGGCGGTCAATGCCTCGATCGACGGCGAGGAGATCGTCTATCACGACTATCTCGACGTCTCGGTCGCGGTCTCGGCGCCGCAGGGACTGGTCGTCCCGGTCATCCGCGACGCCCAGAGCATGAGCTTCGCCGAGATCGAGAAGGCGATCGCCGATTTCGGCCGCCGCGCCAAGGAGGGCAGTCTCAAGATCGAGGAGATGCAGGGCGGCACCTTCACCATCTCCAACGGCGGCGTGTTCGGCTCGCTGCTGTCGACTCCGATCATCAACCCGCCGCAATCGGCGGTGCTCGGCATGCACCGGATCGAGGAGCGGCCGGTGGTCAGGGACGGCGAGATCGTCGCCCGGCCGATGATGTACCTGGCGCTGTCCTACGACCACCGCCTGGTCGACGGCCGCGAGGCGGTCACCTTCCTGGTCAGGATGAAGGAAGCGCTGGAAGACCCGACGCGTCTTCTGATAGACTTGTGATCATGAACTGGCGCGATCATATCCATTCGGTGGACGGAACCATGGGCGGTAGGCCGGTCTTCATCGGCACGCGCTACACTGTCGAGCGCGTCCTGAAGCTGGTCGGCGCCGGCTGGGACTATGAGAAGATCGCGGACGAATATCCCGGCATTCTGCCGGAGCATCTCAGGGCGGCCGCTTTGTTCGCCGCCGAGTTGATGCGCGACGAAAGCTATATCGCGGCCGGCCGGGCGCGCGCCGCTTGAAGCTGATCTGCGACGCCAACGTCGGGAGCCGGATTGCCCGTGCGTTGGCCGCAGCGGGACACGACGTGGTGCGGGCGATCCACGTGACGCCGAGTGCGAAGGACGATGAGGTTCTGGCCTATTCGGTGGCGAAGGAACGTGTGCTCATCACCTGCGACCGAGATTTCGGGGAGCTCGTCTTTCAGGGTGGAGCGACGCCGCCGCCGGCGATCATCTATGTGCGCTTCGAGCCGGAGGACGTGCTGGACATTATCCCGCGCATCATCCCGCTGCTGGATTTCGACCAGCTCAAAGGCCATATGACCGTCGTCGGTGCCGAGCATGATCGGCGCACTCCCTTTCCGCAAAAGAGTTGAGCAATGGCAGACTTTGACTTCGACGTGATCGTGATCGGGGCCGGGCCGGGCGGCTATGTCGCCGCGATCCGGGCGGCGCAGCTGGGGCTGAAGACGGCGTGCGTGGAGAGCCGCGAGACGCTCGGCGGGACCTGCCTCAACGTCGGCTGCATCCCTTCGAAGGCGCTGCTCCATGCGTCGGAGCTGTACGAAGAGGCGCATTCGGGCGCGCTCGCCAAATGGGGGGTGAAGACCGAGGGACTGAGGCTCGATCTCGACGCGATGCACGGCGCCCGGCTCGAGGCGATCAAGGGGCTGACCGGCGGCATCGAATTCCTGTTCAAGAAGAACAAGATCACCTGGCTGAAGGGCCACGCCAAATTCACCGGCAAGGACTCGATCGAGGTCGCCGGCAAGGCTTATCGGGCGAAGAATTTCGTCGTCGCCACCGGCTCCGGCGTGACGCCGCTGGCCGGCGTCGAGATCGACCATGAGGCGATCCTCGATTCGACCAGCGCGCTCGAGCTTTCCAAGGTGCCGGGCTCGATGGTGGTGATCGGCGGCGGCGTGATCGGGCTCGAATTGGGCTCGGTCTGGCGGCGGCTCGGAGCCAAGGTGACGGTCGTCGAATATCTCGACCAGATCCTGCCCGGCATGGACGGCGAGGTGCGCAAGGAAGCGGCAAGGATCTTCAAGAAGCAGGGCTTCGAGATCCGCACCTCGACCAAGGTGACGGGCGCCAAGGCCGGCAAGAAAGGCGTCACGCTGACCGTCGAGCCCGCCGCCGGCGGAGCTTCGGAGACGATCGAGGCCGACGTCGTGCTCGTCTCGATCGGCCGCAAGCCCAACACCGAAGGCCTCGACCTCGGCAAAGCCGGGATCGACGTGAACAAGCAGGGCCAGATCGAGACCGGTCACGACTTCCGCACCCCGGTCCCCGGCATCTGGGCGATCGGCGACGTCATCCCCGGGCCGATGCTCGCCCACAAGGCCGAGGACGAGGGGATCGCGGTCGCCGAGAATATCGCCGGCCTGACCGGCATCGTGAACCACGAGGTAATCCCCTCGGTCGTCTACACCATGCCCGAGATCGCCGGCGTCGGCCTCACCGAGGAGGACGCCAAAGCGGCCGGGCATGAGGTCAAGACCGGCAAGTTCCCGATGATGGCCAATTCGCGCGCCAAGACCAACCGCGAGGGCGACGGCTTCGTCAAGGTGATCGCCGACGCCAAATCGGATCGCGTGCTCGGCGTCTGGATGGTCGCCTCGGTCGCCGGAACGATGATCGCCCAGGCCGCCCAGGCGATGGAGTTCGGCGCGACCAGCGAGGACATCGCCTATACCTGCCACGCCCACCCCACCCATTCGGAGGCGGTCAAGGAAGCGGCGATGGCGGTGACGGGCAAGCCGATCCACGTCTGACCCCCGAACGGCTGTTGGACTTGGGCCGCGCTGCTTCCTAGGGTTGGCCGATGCTTATCGCGAAAATTCTGCCTCTGGCGGCATCGGCCATCGCGCAAGCGCCCGCAATGTCGCCCGGGAGCGCGACGGGCGCGCGCTGGGTGGTCGACTGGGCCGATTCCGAATGCAGCCTGATCCGAACGGCCAGTGACGGCCATACCGCTCGCGCGGCAATCGTCGTCACGCCGGGCAGTCCCGGCTTCGTGATCCGCCTCCTCGATGCCGGATTGGGGCGGCTGCCGCGCCCGCTTCCCAATGTCGAGTTGAGCGTCGAACCCGCGGGCGTCGTGCTTCTGAGGGGCGTTTTGACGCCATTCAGAAGCGGCCGCCAGGTCGTCTACGGAAGCCAGTCGATCGATGACGGTCATCTCGCCGACATCGCCGCCGCGACAGTGCTGCGCGTGAGACGCAATGGCCAAAATCGTGCTGCGATTCCAATGCCCGGAGCCCGGGCCGCCATCACCATATTGCGCCGGTGCATAGACGATCAGCTCCCCCGCTGGGGCATCGATCCGGAGCGTCATTGGGCTTTGCGCTCCCGCCCAAGCCCGGTTGGCGGCGCCGCAAGCTGGTTTCGTGCCTTCGATTATCCGAGAGAATCGATCCTCGGGCGGGAGCAAGGCAAGACGGTCGCCCGGCTCCGAGTCCGCGGCGATGGATCGGTCGGCGAGTGCGTCGTCGTGGCGAGCAGCGGCCATAGGCGGCTCGATGAGCGGACCTGCGAGATACATTCAAGCCGGGCCCGATATGAACCGGCAAGGGACGCGAATGGAAATCCGGCCGAGGCTATGGCGATTGTTTCCGTGACCTGGACTCTGCCGTAAGAGCGGTTGGTGGACTCCCCTGCCACGCTTCCCGCCGCGCTCGGCCCGGCGCTCGAGTTCCTCGACATGGCGGGGATCGCGGTGTTCGCGCTCTCCGGCGCGCTGCTCGCGGCGGTCAAGCGGCAGACGCTCGTCACCTTCCTCTTCTTCGCCGTCGTCACCGGCGTCGGCGGGGGCACGGTGCGCGACCTCCTGATCGGCGCGCCGGTCTTCTGGGTGCACGAGAATTTGACTTTGCTGGTCTGCTTCGGGGCCGCCTTCGCGGTCTGGCTGCTGCCGGCGCGGCTGTGGAAGGGCAAGACCCTGCTCTGGCTCGACGCCGCCGGCCTCGCCGCCTACGCCACTTTCGGCGCCGCCAAGGGGCTCGCCTTCGATCTCGCGCCGCTGCCCGCCTTCGCGATGGGCGTTCTCACCGGCTGCCTCGGCGGCATCATCCGCGACCTGCTCGCCGGCGAGCCCTCGATCCTGATGCGCCCCGAGCTCTACGTCACCGTCGCGGCCTTGTCGGCGGCCCTGTTCGTCGGCCTGACCATGGCCGGCGTGCCGGGCGGCATCGCCGGGCCGGCGGCGGCCGCGGCCGGCTTCGCGCTGCGCGCCGCCGCGATCATGCGCGGCTGGGCGCTGCCCGCCTACCGGCGCTAGCCCGTCCAGACCGCCGAGACGGGGCGGGGCTCCTGCGGAGCGGCGGCCAGCGGCGCCAGCGGGCGCTGCCAAAGGCCGACGCTCAGCCATTCGCCGAGCTTGAAGCCGACCCGCTCGTAGACGCCGGCCCTCGCGAAGCCGAGCCGCTCGTGCAGCGCCACGCTGACCGGATTGGGCAGGGTGATCGCGGCGATCGCCTGGGTGTAACCCTGCCTCTCCAGCACCGGCAGCAGCGCGCGATAAAGCGTCGTGCCGACGCCGCGGCCATGCGCGTCCCGGGCGAGATAGACACTCGTCTCGACGGTGAACCGATAGGCGGGGCGGGTCCGGAAGGCGGCCGCATAGGCATAGCCGGCCACGGCCCCGTCGGAGTCGCAGGCGGCCAGCCAGGGATGGCCATCGCCCGCCGCGGCGATCCGGGCGCGCATTTCCGCTTCGTCCGGCGCCGCCGTCTCGAACGAAACCGCGCTCCCCGCCACATAAGGCGCGTAGATCGAAGCGAGCGCCGCCGCATCGTCCGCGGTGGCGCGCCGGATCTTCATCGCCAGAGGGACGCGAGCAGCAGGCTCCAGAGCGACCCGGCGTCGCCGCGGGCGCGCCGGATCGGCGCGGTCGCCGGGCATTCCAGGCAGCGCGCCTGGATCGCCGGGCCGGCGAGCAGGCGCCGGGCGTCGTGAAGCGCCCGTTCGATCATCGCTTCCGGGCGCCGCGCCAATCCGGCGAAGGCGTCGCGCGGCGCCGCAGCCCGGGCCTCGTCGCCGGCCAGGCCGGTGAGCAGCTGGGCCCAGAAATCGGGCTCCTCCTCGAGATAGACCGCGCGCGCGTCGTCGGGATCGATCCGCGCCCGCCGCGCCGCCTCGGCGACGGCGTCGTCGAGCGAGCCGAACCGGTCGACGAGGCCGAGCTGGCGGGCGGTGCCGCCGGCCCAGACCCGGCCCTGGGCGATCTCGTTTACCCGCGCCGGCGGCAGCCGCCGGGCTCGGGCGACGAGGCCGACGAAGCGGCTGTAGGTCGCCTCCACGCCCATCTGCAGCAGCCGGTCGGCCTCGGGCGACGGCCCGCGCAGCAAATCGGGCTCGCCCGACAGCGGCGTCGTCCGAACGCCGTCGGCGCCGAGCCCGAGCCGCTCGAGCGCCCCCTCGAAGCTCGGCAGGATGCCGAACACGCCGATCGAGCCGGTGATCGTCGAGGGTTCGGCGAAGATGATGTCGCCGGCGGTGGCGACCCAATAGCCGCCCGAGGCGGCGACCGAGCCCATCGAGATGACCACGGGCAGGCCGCGCGCCTTGGCGGCGAGGATGGCGCGGCGGATCCGTTCCGAAGCGAGCACCGACCCGCCCGGCGAATCGACCCGCACCACCAGCGCCTTGAGCCGGCCGTCCTCCAGCCCGCGTTCGAGATTGCCGGCGATGGTCTCGCCGCCGGCCGTGCCGGGCGCGCCGTGGCCGTCGATGATCTCGCCGGCGACGGTGAGGATGCCGATCTGGCCGTTGTCGTCGCTTGGCCGATGCTCGTCCGCCCAGGCCTCGTAATGGACCGCGCGATAGCTGCCGGGCACGTTCGCCTCGCCAGCGCCGGCGAGCTCGGCCATTCGCCGGCCGAACGCGACTGCGATCGCCGATCCGGTCGATGAGGCCCGCATCGCGCGCCGCCCGCGCCATATCGCCGCCCGCCGCCGCGATGAAGCGGGCGGGGTCGGCGGCGTAGGCCGCGACCTGCGCCCGCGGCCGCGCCCGGCCGACATCCTGCCGCCAGGTCTCCCAGAGCGAATCGGCGAGCGCCTGGTTCGCCTCGCGCGCCTCGGGCGACATGTCGTTCCGCGTATAAGGCTCGACCGCCGACTTGAACGTGCCGACCCGGTAGACGTTGGCGGTGATTCCGAGCCGCTCCATCAGCCCGGCATAATAGAGGTTGGCGCCGCCCGGCCCCGCAATCACCACCGCGCCCAAGGGATCGAGCCAGATTTCGTCGGCATGGGCGGCGAGCTGATAGCCGTCGTCGCCATAGCCGGTCGAATAGGCGACGACTCGCTTGCCGGCGCGGCGGACCCGGTCGAGCGCCTCGCCGACATTGGCGATCGCGCTCTGGCCGCCGCCGGTGAAGATGTCGAGATCGAGCGCCACCGCCTCGATCCGGTCGTCGGCCGCGGCCTCGTCGAGCGCCCGGATCACCGCCGCGAGCCGATATTCGCGGATGACCGCGCCGCCGGTCAGCACCGTGCGCGGGTCCGGCGCCGACGGCTGCTCGACGATCGCGCCGCCAAGATCGAGCCTGAGCGCGCCGCTCCGCGCGCTGTCGCGATAAGGGCTCGCCGAGAGCGCCGCATAGAGCCCGCCGAAAAAGGCCAGCATGACGATCAGGACGAGCGCGTCCTTGACGCCGACCAGCAGCTTCCACGCTTTTCCCGCGAACTTCATCTTCACGCTCCCTCGCCTCGCGGGCTAACCGACCCCCGCCCCGCTGTAAATGGCGCCCATAGGCTCGAAAATAAGGAGGGGGCCGGTCCTTGACGTTGGATGAATGCGCTCTAAATCAGCCTTCATTGGCACTCGCTCGATGCGAGTGCTAACAGGTTTCAAGCCCAGATTCAGGAAAGGTCACAGCGCATGAAGTTTCGTCCGTTGCACGATCGCGTGCTCGTCCGCCGCGTGGAGGCCGAGGAGAAGACGGCCGGCGGGATCATCATCCCCGACAGCGCCAAGGAAAAGCCGCAGGAAGGCGAGGTCGTCTCGGTCGGCTCCGGCGCTCGCGCCGAAGACGGCACGATCACCCCGCTCGACGTCAAGGCCGGCGACAAGATCCTGTTCGGCAAATGGTCGGGCACCGAGGTCAAGATCGACGGCGAGGACCTGCTTGATCATGAAGGAAAGCGACATCCTCGGGATCGTCGGCTGACCTCAAATTGCGGACTGTTCCCCGGCGAAGGCCGGGGCCCAGGCTTTTTTCTTCTAGCTGGACCCCGGCCTTCGCCGGGGCACAAGATAAGGAATTAAAGACATGGCAGCGAAAGACGTACGCTTTTCGCGCGACGCCCGTGAGCGGATCATGCGCGGCGTCGACATCCTCGCCGACGCGGTTAAGGTCACGCTCGGCCCCAAGGGCCGCAACGTCGTCCTCGACAAGAGCTTCGGCGCTCCCCGGATCACCAAGGACGGCGTCACCGTCGCCAAGGAGATCGAGCTCAAGGACAAGTTCGAGAATATGGGCGCGCAGATGCTGCGCGAGGTCGCGTCCAAGACCAACGACCTCGCCGGCGACGGCACCACCACCGCCACCGTGCTCGCCCAGTCGATCGTCCGCGAGGGCATGAAATCGGTCGCCGCCGGCATGAACCCGATGGATCTGAAGCGCGGCATCGACATCGCCGTCATCAAGGTGGTCGAGAACCTCAAGGCGCGTTCGAAGCCGGTCGCCGGCTCCAACGAAATCGGCCAGGTCGGCAGCATCGCCGCCAATGGCGACACCGTCGTCGGCGAGAAGATCGCCGAGGCGATGGAGAAGGTCGGCAAGGAAGGCGTGATCACGGTCGAGGAGGCCAAGGGCCTCGAGTTCGAATTGGACGTCGTCGAGGGCATGCAGTTCGACCGCGGCTACCTTTCGCCTTACTTCATCACCAATGCCGAGAAGATGACGGTCGAATTGACCGACCCCTACATCCTCATCCACGAGAAGAAGCTCTCCAATCTCCAGGCGATGCTTCCGATCCTCGAGGCGGTGGTGCAGTCGGGCCGTCCGCTCCTGATCATCGCCGAGGACATCGAGGGCGAGGCGCTCGCCACCCTCGTCGTCAACAAGCTGCGCGGCGGCCTCAAGGTCGCTGCGGTCAAGGCGCCCGGCTTCGGCGATCGCCGCAAGGCGATGCTCGAGGACATCGCGGTCCTGACCGACGGCGAGATGATCTCCGAGGATCTCGGCATCAAGCTCGAGAACGTCACCGTCGCGATGCTCGGCCAGGCCAAGCGCGTCACCATCGACAAGGACAACACCACGATCGTCGACGGCGCCGGCGAGTCCGACAAGATCAAGGCCCGCGTCGAGGCGATCCGTCAGCAGATCGAGAACACCAACTCGGACTATGACAAGGAGAAGCTGCAGGAGCGTCTCGCCAAGCTCGCCGGCGGAGTCGCCGTGATCAAGGTCGGCGGCTCGTCCGAGATCGAGGTCAAGGAGCGCAAGGACCGCGTCGACGACGCGCTCCACGCGACCCGCGCCGCGGTCGAGGAAGGCATCGTTCCGGGCGGCGGCGTCGCTCTCCTCTACGCCACCAGGGCGCTCGAGGGCATGTCCGGCGTCAATGACGACCAGACCCGCGGCATCGACATCGTCCGCCGCGCGATGCAGTCGCCGGTGCGGCAGATCGCCGAGAATGCGGGCCATGACGGCGCCGTCGTCGCCGGCAAGCTGAGCGAGAGCAAGGACGAGGAGTTCGGCTTCAACGCCCAGACCGAGGTCTACGAGAATTTGGTCAAGGCCGGCGTCATCGATCCGACCAAGGTCGTCCGCACCGCGCTCCAGGACGCGGCCAGCGTCGCGGGCCTCTTGATCACCACCGAAGCGGCGGTGAGCGAGCTGCCCGAGGACAAGGCCTCGGCCGGCGGCGGCATGGGCGGCGGCATGGGCGGCATGGGCGGCATGGACTTCTGAGTCCGGCCTGGGCCAGCGCGCGCTGGCCCAGGACTCGGACCAGAACGGCCGGCGGGGCGTGCGGCCCAAAGCCGCACGAACCCGTCCGACGCCAGCGCGGGCTTTGCCCGCGCCTTTGCCCACAGAAAGGGGCCGGGGAGGAAACTCTCCGGCCCTTTTCTTTGCACCCGCCAGCGCAGCCAGAGCCTGTATCGTTCAGATGGATCGCTCCCCGGCGAAGGCCGGGGTCCGGCGACACGAACACGGCAGGACTGGACCCCGGCCTTCGCCGGGGAACGGCGCGTCAATCTCGACGTGCCGGAGCCTAGAGAGGAGGTTTGAAGGAAATCACTGCCTCCTTCGGGCAAAGGGAATTGTGGAGCGCGTCCAGATTATGGCCGTGCCAGTCGGGGGCGCCGAGCCTGGGCAGCAACGCCTGATAGAAATTCTCCGGGGTTCGCCAGCCGTCCGCGCAGAGCGCGATCACCGGCATTCCCGGGTCGATCACTGGCCGTTGCCGCCGATCTCGGCGCCGGCGCCCGCATTCTCCTCGGCGGCGATCGCTTCTTCGTTGGCGACCAGGCTGTCGTCGGGGATGACGAGATTGTCCGGGGAATTGAGCATCGAGGCGGCATTGTCGAGCGCTCGCTCCTCCTCCGCGGTGAGGCCGCCCGCGCCGGGCTGCTCGCCGCAGCCGCCGAGCAGGACGAAAGCGGCGAGCGCGGGGAGGCCGGCGAGCTTCAGGCTGGTCTTCATGTCTCTGGCTCCATTCCCGTTTTCACGCGAGACTAGCCCGAACCCGGCGCAAAGGAAAAGGGCCGCGCGCCTGGCGGCGCGCGGCCCTTCGGACCGGCAAGCTCCGGAAAGGAGCTTACTTGGCTTCGTTGGTGGCCGAATCGGCCGCATTCTCGGCCGCATCGCCGGCGGCGTCGGCGACATTGGCCGCGGCGTCGCCGAGATTCTCGGCGGTGTTCTCGACCGCTTCGGCGGCGTTCTCGAGATCGTCGATGGCGTTGTCGGTGGCTTCCGAAACGTTGGTCGTGTTGGTGGTCGAAGCGGTTTCGCCGCAGGCCGCGAGGCCCAGGGTGGAAACGGCGACCAGGGTCAGAGCGATCTTCTTCACGGATGTTTCCTTCAAATAGGGTTGCGAGTGGTTGCGAGGAGAACCCCTGTTGCGCTGGAAAGGCGGCCGACCGGGCAACCAAGGCCCCTCCTCCGGCCTTCCAGCAGTGGGCGATCTTATGCGAGTCGAATGCGCGAGTCTAGCGTTTCTCTACCGAATGGGTTGGGAAGGGTCCGGCTGCCCTCGCCCAAGGGGCGAAGCGCGCAGCGATTCGGCGCTTGGGCGGGGATGAGCAGCGGACCGGCCGGCGGGGCGGCTGGGGAAAAACCCAGCCGAGCCCGTCCGACGACGCGGCTTTGCCGCGGCGCCTCGTTCCTTCCTTTCTTGTGCATGGCCCGCCGCGGCAAAGCCGCGGCTGACGTCGGACGGGTTCGCGCGGCGAGGGGCCGCGCGTCCCGCCGGGGTTCCCACGAAAGTACTACTTTCGTGGGTGCCCTGGCCGGGCTTGCGCGAGTCCGGGGATAAGGCGTGTCTTATCCCTTGGCCGCGCTTCGCCTTGACCCGGACATAAAGATATCTTTATATCCGCAAACATGGCTGCCGCGCCCAAGATCTTCGCCGCTCTGGCCGACCCGACCCGGCTTCGCATCCTGATGCTGCTGCGCGCGATGGAATTGAGCGTCGGCGAGATCGCGCAGGTGCTCGGGCAGAGCCAGCCGCGGGTCTCGCGCCACGTCCGCATCCTGATCGACGCCGGCCTCGCCGAACGCCGCAAGGAAGGCAGCTGGGTGTTCCTCAGCCTCGGCGCCGCGCGCCCGCGTCGAGCCGCTCTTCCAGCTGCTCGATCGCTGGGCCGGCCTTGACGGCGACAATCCCTGGATCGCGGCCGACGCGGCCCGGCTCGCCGCGGTCCGCGCCGACCGGGCGGCGGCGGCGGAGCGCTATTTCGCCGGCCACGCCGCCGATTGGGACGCGCTTCGCTCGCTCCACGTCGCCGAGACCGAGGTCGAGGCGGCGGTCGCCCGCGCGCTTGGCGTTGACGCGCAGGGGGCGCCGCTCGGCCGGCTGGTCGACATCGGCACCGGCACCGGCCGGATGATCGAATTGTTCGCCTCCCGTGCCGATCACGCCACCGGCATCGATCGCAGCCCGGAAATGCTCCGCCTCGCCCGGGTCAAGCTGGCCGAGGCGGGCCTGGGCTCGGTCGAGCTTCGCCAGGGCGACATGTATTCGCTCGCTCTGCCGTCGGGCTCGGCCGACACGGTGATCATCCACCAGGTCCTCCATTATGCCCAGAACCCGGCCGCAGCGGTCGCCGAGGCGGCGCGGCTGCTCAGCCCCGGCGGCCGCCTGCTGATCGTCGATTTCGCAGCCCACGAGCGCGAGGAGCTGCGCGGCAGCGACGCCCATGTCCGCCTGGGCTTCGCCGACGAGGCGATCCTCAAGCCTATCGAGGAAGCCGGCCTCGACGGCCGAGTCGTCGAGCATCTCGAGGGCGGCGAATTGACCGTCACCCTGTGGCTCGGCACACGGCCCGAAGCCCGGCTGAAGGTGGTCGCCTAGGCGCGCCGCCTTGCCGGCCGGGAAAAGGCGTGACTGTCACGCTTCCCGGTCAGGAGCGGGTGCCGAGGGTGTGATTGTAGGTGACCATCGGCTCGTCGGCGCCGGGACCGAAGACGTGGCGCTCGAACGGCGCCGCCGCGCCATAGCGGAACGCGACCATGTCGGCGCCGACCATGTCGTAGACCGCGGTCAGCGACAAAAGCCCGAGCGCCTGGAGCCGGCCCTGCGGATCGTAGGCCAGGGTAATCGGCGTCGTCCCCGGCGCCGTCGAGGAGGCCGAGACGAGCCGGTTCCCGCTGTCGTAGCCGAGCGTCCGGCCGCCCTCGGCGGTGAGGTTGCCGTTGGAATCGTGGACCGCGCCGCCGCCGCCGACCATCGTATATTGGTTGCGCCCGTTGGTGGTGTAGGCGGTGCTCGAATTGGCCTGAGCGAAGGAATAGAGGTCGTTCGAGATGGTTCGCGACTGGATCTGCGAGGCCGGGTTGTAGGCATAGCCGAAGGTCACGTCCTGCGTCGTCCCGGCGAAATTGTGGGCGAGGCTGGCGAGCCGTCCCACGGCATCGAAATCGTAGCTGGTGACGACGCCGTTGGCGTAGCTCGCCGTGTCGCGGTTGCCGGCCGCGTCATAGGCGATGGTGACGAGCGTCGTGCCCGAATTGTCCCTGATCGTCGTCATCCGGCCGAGCCCGTCATGGGCATAGTCGAAATAGACGCCGTCGGGATGGGTGATCCGGGTGCGCCGGCCGGCGGCGTCATATTGGATAGCCGACGGTGCCGATCGGATCGGTCTGCGAGACCAGCCGGCCGAGCGAATCATGGTCGAAATAGAGGTTCCAGGGCGCCCGCCCCGGCACATCCGTGTTCTCGTGCGCCGCCACAATCATCCGGCCGAGATTGTCGTAGACGAAATGGCTGTCGAGCAGGTCGTAGGAGGAGCCGCTCATCGTCGGCCGGTTGATCACGCCGAGCCGGCCGATATTGTCGTAGCCGTAGATGACGACGGCGCCGTCGCGCGCCTGCTGCGTCGGTCACAGTTTCTCTATTAATCGGAACTAATATTGCTAATTTTATCTCTTATTATATTTCTTTGCCAATTGCCATATCTATAATCTTTACGTCTCACATCGTAATCTTCTAAGAATTGATAAATTTCATGGTCAATAGTCACTCTAGGGTAAATTGTATTGATTCTTTCTATCTCTGAGTCAGATATTTCTCTCACCTTATCCCAGTCAGGAACTTCTTGTTCTTCCAACTGGATTATCTCCATTAATGCAGAAACTGTCGACCTCATCGTAGCCTTCCCTATAGTTAGAACCTGGGGATATGGAAATGAAATCCCGGACCTTGAATATTGAGATGCGTGATAGGTTCTTTTACATCAAGCCTGAGGATAAGCTTATTACCTCCAAACCTAATTTGAGCCAGCCTGCCATGGCCGTATAATCTGTAGCCTACGGCTGCGCCTTCAAACGCTACGGTTTCCGTGACGATTATTCCGCCAGCTATTGTGGCCGCGAGATACAAAAGCGTACGGTCGGCTTGAGCCTCGCTATGATAAGAGTACCGCGGGAGACCGCAAATGCTTTCCAAAACACACCCGCCAGCTTTCGCATAAGCCGCCGTTCCCACATTATCATGCCAAGTGGGCTGATCATACCGGCAAGCGGCATCACAAAATTCTCCTCGTCCACCATAGCCGGGATCGAAGGCCCCTTGAAGAGACGGCACCCACACATGCGATGAGGTGACGGTGATGTCATCTCCCTGCTGGACACCAGGCGAATTAGGACCAACGCGCTTCAAATATCCTCCAGTAAGCCCCACACCACCACCGTTGTTGAGCCCGGGGATACCTGCCATGGATTCCATGCCTCCCGTGATGCTGCCTGTCTGCGACAGTCCCACCATCACATAATCCCCGTTGTCATTGTGTTTGTATTCGATCCGGGTCGGGAAGGTGAGGAGACCAGAGGGATCAGTCTGATTAACCGGATCGCCGCCGACATAGCCATAGAGGTTCATGCCGCCCTCGTAGCTGATCGGATCGGTCTGCATGAACCGGCCGAGCTCGGGATTGAACATGCGGGCGCGGTAGTAATAGAGCCCTACGTTGGGCAGCCACATCTGGCCGGTATAGCCGAACCGCCCGGTCAGAGTGCCTTGAGGCACGCCATATTCGTCGTAGCGGTTGGGCGTGCTACCGACCAGGTTGCCCGAGGCGTCGCTGATCGCGATCACGCTGCCGCGCTCGTCCTGGTGGAACCAGCGCCGGGTCGAGGTGCCGGAGCCCTCGTACCAGACCAGGGGCTCGTCGATGCCGGGGCCGTGGACGTAGCGGCGTGCCACCGCATTGCCGGCGGCGCCGTCATATTCGGCGATCAGGCTCTGCCCGTCATAGCCGAACCGGTCGATTCCGGTCGCGGTGTCGGTGTGGACGAGGCGGCCGAGCGGATCGTAGCGAAGGCTGTGCGGCCAGCGGCTGATCATGACATTCTCGGTCGTGTAGCCGAACGAGCGGGTGCCGTCGTAGGTCAGGTTGCCGCGCGCGTCGTGCTGGATGCCGGTGCCGCCCGTGGTCAGGATCCGGTTGCGCCCGTCATGGCTGTCGGCCCGGTTGAGATTGGCGTGGCCGGTGAAGCTGAACGCGGTGTTGGAGCGGACGTTCTGGGTGATCTGGCCGGCCGGATTGTGGTCGAAGTCGAGCGTCAGGTCGTGGCTCGTGCCGGTGAGGTTCTGGACGATCTGGTCGAGCCGCGACGCCGCGTCGTAGCCGTAGGAGGTGATCGTGCCGTTGCCGCGGGTCAGCGAGGTGCGCCGGCCGCGGTCGTCATAGGCGTAGGTGCCGAGCACGCCGATCCCCGAGGTCGCCCCGTTTTCGCGGATCTTCGTCACCTCGCCGGTGACCAGATAGTCGTATTCGACATAGAGCCCGCTGCCCGGATAGGTCGTCCGCGTGCGCCGGCCGGCGGCGTCGTATTGATAGCCGACGGTGCCGATCGGATCGGTCTGCGAGACCAGCCGGCCGAGCGAATCATGGTCGAAATAGAGGTTCCAGGGCGCCCGCCCCGGCACATCCGTGTTCTCGTGCGCCGCCACAATCATCCGGCCGAGATTGTCGTAGACGAAATGGCTGTCGAGCAGGTCGTAGGAGGAGCCGCTCATCGTCGGCCGGTTGATCACGCCGAGCCGGCCGAGCGCGTCGTGGAAGTAGGTGATCACGGCGCCGTCGCGCGCCCGCCGGCTCGACACGAACGGAGTCGTCCGGGTCCCGCCCGGCGCCGGCTCGTAGGTCAGCGCCTCGTAATCGGCGGTCTCGCCGCTGGTCGGCGCGCTCGTCCCGGGCGTGCCCGGCAGCGGGAAGCGCGTGTAGCGAAGCCGGTCCTGGCCGTCATATTCGAAGGAAAACCGTGGCTGTCACGGTTTCCCTGATCGTTGTGTAATCAGATAGTCGTCCTCAAGGCCCAACGCAATCAAGGTAATCGGAACAGCGGCCTCACAAATCTGCCTGGTACGATTGCCCGAGCAAAATTGAAAACGTTGCCCCTCGATAACAACGCGATATCCCAGATTCGACAGAACAAATTCCCTCCTAGCAGCGAGTTCAGAAGACCGGGTGCCGGCAAAGATGAAGGGTTGCAGTCCATGCAACGGCCGTCCGCCATACATAGCGTTAATCGCATCATCTCGGCATTCCACGCATCTCATCTCAATCGTGAGGTTGATAACATCGCCATGGGTGTCGCGGTCCGCAAACAGGGTAAGCTCGTAGTCCCGGCCAGACGCGCCCCTTCCCAGCCGAATCCGATCACGACTACTTTGGCCGTTTTCGTATCGTAGCGTTAAGTTTTGAGAGGTGCCGTCACCTCGAGCTTGGCCGCCCGGCGCAACACAAAAGATACCGGCGAGTATTACCCAACACCACCTAGTCATTACATACCTCCACATCCACAGTCGGGTTCCCCCACTCCAGCGCCTGCTGTTCCGTGCCAAACCATAAATCGATGTGCGCACCGGTGATAGCACCACCGCGATCTTGGACGATACCGAGGCCATAGCCCGGGACATACATCATCGTCCCGAACGAATAATTGCGGGGCGCAGCGATCGTTCCAGGCCCCGCTACGCTGCCATCAGCCGTAATGCCATAGGCCGGGTCCCCGGGATTCTTGCCTGTGCTGTTGAACGAATTATCATATCCGGTGGCCATCATCCTGCGCGTCGTCCCTCCATTTGGACACTGCCGAGCAGTCTGCCGAAGTATCTGTAAGGCACCGACGCCTGTAGGTAAGGTGTTCCTGCTGCCGCGCTCACCGCTTTCCCCGAAAGCGCCGGAGGCCAGCATCATGGAGTCAACTCCCCCGCTCACAACCTGGTATCTTCCTGTATATTCCCAAGGGCTTTGCCAATCGATAGTTGGATAATACCAGGCTTGCCGCTCCCAAAGAACATTTGCGGCAACCTCGACACGCATATTGCCATTGCTATCGAACAGCCCGCCTCCCGAGCTGCCGCCGCTCGACCAACCCCAGCTCCTCGTCCCATTCTCGTTTTGTTTCAGCTCTATCCGGCTCGGAAAGTAGCCTAGTCCACTGGGATCGCTCCGGTTCATCGGATCTCCGCCGACATAGCCATAGAGGTTCATGCCGCCCTCGTAGCTGATCGGATCGGTCTGCATGAACCGGCCGAGCTCGGGATTGAACATGCGGGCGCGGTAGTAATAGAGCCCGACGTTGGGCAGCCACATCTGGCCGGTATAGCCGAACCGCCCGGTCAGAGTGCCTTGAGGCACGCCATATTCGTCGTAGCGGTTGGGCGTGGCGCCGACCAGGTTGCCGCTGGCGTCGCTGACCGCGATCACGCTGCCGCGCTCGTCCGCGTGGAACCAGCGCCGCGTGCCGGTGCCCGAGCCCTCGTACCAGACGAGCGGCTCGTCGATGCCGGGGCCGTGGACGTAGCGGCGGGCGACGGCGTTGCCGGCGGCGCCGTCATATTCGGCGATCAGGCTGGCGCCGTCGTAGCCGAACCGGTCGATTCCGGTCGCGGTGTCGGTGTGGACCAGCCGGCCGAGCGGATCGTAGCGAAGGCTGTGCGGCCAGCGGCTGATCATGACATTCTCGGTCGTGTAGCCGAACGAGCGCGTGCCGTCGTAGGTCAGGTTGCCGCGCGCGTCGTGCTGGATGATCGTTCCGCCCGTGGTCAGGATCCGGTTGCGCCCGTCATGGCTGTCGGTGCGGTTGAGATTGGCGTGGCCGGTGAAGCTGAACGCGGTGTTGGAACGGACGTTCTGGGTGATCTGGCCGGCCGGATTGTGGTCGAAGTCGAGCGTCAGGTCGTGGCTCGTGCCGGTGAGGTTCTGGACGATCTGGTCGAGCCGCGACGCCGCGTCGTAGCCGTAGGAGGTGATCGTGCCGTTGCCGCGGGTCAGCGAGGTGCGCCGGCCGCGGTCGTCATAGGCGTAGCTGCCGAGCACGCCGATCCCCGAGGTCGCCCCGTTTTCGCGGATCTTCGTCACCTCGCCGGTGACCAGATAGTCGTATTCGACATAGAGCCCGCTGCCCGGATAGGTCGTCCGCGTGCGCCGGCCGGCGGCGTCGTATTGATAGCCGACGGTGCCGATCGGATCGGTCTGCGAGACCAGCCGGCCGAGCGAGTCATGGTCGAAATAGAGGTTCCAGGGCGCCCGCCCCGGCACATCCGTGTTCTCGTGCGCCGCCACAATCATCCGGCCGAGATTGTCGTAGACGAAATGGCTGTCGAGCAGGTCGTAGGAGGAGCCGCTCATCGTCGGCCGGTTGATCACGCCGAGCCGGCCGAGCGCGTCGTGGAAGTAGGTGATCACGGCGCCGTCGCGCGCCCGCCGGCTCGACACGAACGGAGTCGTCCGGGTCCCGCCCGGCGCCGGCTCGTAGGTCAGCGCCTCGTAATCGGCGGTCTCGCCGCTGGTCGGCGCGCTCGTCCCGGGCGTGCCCGGCAGCGGGAAGCGCGTGTAGCGAAGCCGGTCCTGGCCGTCATATTCGAAGGTCGTCTTGTTGTTGTTGCCGTCGGTCACCGTGGCGATCCGGCCGTTTGCGGTATAGGTCGCCGCCACCTCGTCGGCGCCGTCGCCGGTGCCGACCCCGGCCTCCACCTTGGTCGCCCGGTCGATCGAGTCGTAGGTCGTCCGCGCGATCCGGTCGGGGCCGTAGCTGCCCTGGCTGGTCTCCTGGCGTGCAGGCGTCGGCGGGGAGCGAAGCCGGCGCGAACTCGCTCGGGTTCATCCGCTGCGCGACGCATGCCGGGCGACCCTCGCCGTCATAGCTGGTCTGGCTCAGCGCTCGGACGACGCTGTCCGATCCGGTCAGCGTCTGCCGGATCGGCCGGGCCGAGCTGTCATAGGCGATGTCGACCGTTTCCAGCGGCGCGAACGCCGCCCAGTCGCCGTCGGACTGGCTGTTGACCGTGCCGGTCTCGATTTTGCTGACCTGCCCGTCGCTATTGTAGGTCGTCCGCCGGGCGCGATGCTTGAGTGCGCCGGCGCCGTCGGGATCGGGCGACACCGCGCCGATCACGTCGCCGGCGAGGTTGTATCGAATCCGGCTCGTGTCCGCGGTGCCGGAAAGCGGGCCGTCCATCGTCACCGGCCGGCCGATATGGTCGTAGCCCGGAATCACGATGGCGGTCAGCGCCCCATCGCCCGAGCCGGCGGTGATGCTGCTCGGCAGCAGATTGGCCTGGGCATAGGCGATCGTCGTCTTGACCTCGTCGGCCTGGCCGGCGCAGCTCGCCAGCGTCCGGCATTGCGACGTCGCGGTGAGCCGATAGACGGTCCCGCCGCCCGGCGCGGTCAGGCCGGAATAGGTGTAACGCGTCTGGGGCCGCACCGCGCCGCTGCTCGGCGCCGGCGCGGTCGCCGTCAGCACGCCGCCATGGGTGCCGTCATAACTATATTCGGTGACGTTGCCGCGCGAATCGGTCGTGCTCGCGGGCTGGTTGCAGGTCCGCGGGTTGGCGCAGGTGTCGGGGAAGTCCGCGGCGGTCACGATGTCGGCGAATCCCGAGCCTGGCTTGGCCACCGCCCGCACCTCCTCGACATTGCCGCGCCCGTCATAGCTGAGCTCGACGTAATTCCCCTCCGGAGCCGTGGTCCGCTGCAGCTGCCCGGAGCCGGTATAGGTGTAAGCGGTGGTCTGGCTGAGCGCGTTGGTGACCGAGGTCGGCAGGCCGACGGCGAGATCGGAAACGATCGTTCGGCTGTGACTCCCGGGATCGGTCACCACCATCGTCGCGACGTTGCCGCTGGTGCTGTAATTGTAGGCCCAGGTGAGGCCGTCGCGCACGACGGACGAGACTCGGCCGGCGCTGTAATTGTAGACGACATTGTCGCTCGTGCCGGACGGACGGCGGATGGCGAGCGACGTGGCGCCGGTCACATAGGTGGTGGTCCGGTTCGCCGGATCGGTGACGGCGTTGCCCGAATAGCTCGTCGTCGGCCATGTCTGGGTCAGCGTGCAGGCATGCGCCGCGGGGTTGCAGGCGTCGACCGTGGTGTTGATCGCGGTGATGCTGTTGAGCTGTTTCCAGGCATTGTATTCGGCGAGGATGTACGCGTCACCGATGGTGTAGTTCAGGTGGAGCTGATAGCCGAGCGAGCTCGACACCGCCTGCAGGCGGACCGCCGTCCGGCTCGGCGTGCAGCCGTCCAGATTGGTGCTGCAATAGAAAGCGGACGCCCAGCTCAGGGTGATCCGTTCGCCGGTCGGGTAGACGATGCTGGTGGCGCGCGACTTGCGGGACGCATCGCTGGTCGCGAGCGTGTTGTAATCGTAGGTGACGACGATGCCTTCCGCCGTGGTCAGCGTATGGGTGGTGCCGCTCTTGACCAGGGTGGCGCCGCTGCCGTCGGTCGACGTGTAGGTCGTGCCGGACAGGCTGAACGCATAGGATTGCAGCCCGACGGTCGCCCGCCAGGTCGATCCACTCTGGAACAGGCCCATGTCGTAGGAGCTGCGTCCGCCGCCGAGCCCCTCGAGCTGGCGCACATAAGCGAGGCCGCCGGGGCCGTCCGGGCCGATCGCGATGTCGGTGATCGAAAGAGAGTGCCGGCCGCGGGCGACGTCGACGCCGTTCTCGTCGATCTGGTGGCGCTCGGGCGGCGGCAGGTCCGATTCGCTCTGCGCCGCCGCCGGCGCGGTCAGGCAGGTGGTGGCGAGCAGCGCGCACGAAAGCGCGCCCGCCCGAAGCAGGGTGGTGGTCATCGTCTTTTCTCCAGTTCATCCGCGGCGTTCGGCGCCGCTCGTCTCTCCTCCCGCTCGCGGGAGGGCGGGGCTCATTCGGGCCTTACGGCACGCCGGTGGTGTTCTTCAGGATGCGGTTGTCGGCCTTGTCGTAGCTGTAATTGGTGGCGACGTTGTTGTTCACCGATCCGGCGCGCTGGACCTTCACCAGCCGGCCGCGCGCGTCGTAGCTGAAGCTCAACGTCTCCGCCGCCGCCGCCATTCCGGCCGCCGCCAGCGCCGCGAGCGCGAACGCGATCTTCTCGATCCGGGTCATCTTCGTCCTCCTCTTCCGGGGCGGCCGGAAGCCGCGGTCAGAACAGAAAAAGAACATAGGGAGCACGATTTGGCAAATCCTATTTACCCGCTCTGTTCTTATAGGATTTGGCGCCGAATCGGCCCCGCGAACTCGGGGCGACTCGGGGTCGGCACCCGCCCGAATTCGGGCCCGAGTCGCGACGTGCCGACCCGGCCCCGTCGCGACGCCGCGCGCGGGGGCGCGGCCGGATCCCGCCGCGCGCGGGGTATTTTTGCTATGAGAACACTGTGTCACGCTGGTTGGCAAATTTGCCAACCAAGGCTCGTTTCGTTCTGAGCATCGAAATTTTGTGGACGAACGAAACATGTAATTTGACACGCGGAAAGCGGCGGAAATCTCGGGTTTTATGGGGGTACTGCGTTTAAACGAGGCGAACGAAACATGTAACTAGGCGTAGGCCGGAACATACCGTGCATTCCGCGGAGCCTGATCCTCGTTCAGGCGCTTGATCTTCCCTGCGGCGATGGAGTCCCCGATCACGTTCGAAATCTGCGACATTTGCGTGTCGCGAAGGCCGAAGCGCCGCCGTAACGACCCGTTGCTCATTGCCTCATTTTTCTCGTGAAGCAGCTGCGCGTGCTGGAAACAGGCGCGTATGCGCTCGTCTGCCGTCATATCCGCGAAGTGCTTTGGCATGAAAGCGGTGACCATCGTCGAGTTTTCAATCGTGGCGAAGAGCGGCGGAGGCAGCGCCGCCCGTTCGATTTCACGTATGGCGCGATCAACGCCGCTACCTCTGTCCTCGCAAAAACCGGCGTGCCGCATCAGCTGTACGAAGTTTTGATTCCTGGTCGTAGGTGGCGCGTCTATGAAACGGTCAATCTCGATCAGAGGGACGCCGGGGTTAATGAACCGAACGCGATCCTTGTAGACTTCCACCATCGGTCGCGAGCCCTTTTGCGTGAAATCCTGATGCACAAGTGCGTTAGCCAGGAATTCGCGGACGGCATCTTCGGGTATCTTATAGACCTTGGTCCGCACCCCTTGCAGAAGCTGTTCCTCACTGGGAATGCTCGCCATGATGTGAGCAAGGAGGGCCTTAAAGCCGACGAGATATCCACGCTGCCCTTCAATGTCATCAACCGCCTTCAGCTTGTCGGTGCCCCTGTACGTGACGACGCGCGCGCCCCGATTTTCCAACAACGGGAATTCGTTCAGATCCCTCGCGCAGCAGATCGCGAATAGAGCAGTAATCTCATAGCCGCCTTGCATGTTGTCACGGATGAGATTGCGCCTCTCGAGATTCTCGAGCGCATTGGTCGTTGTGCGTCCCTCTGCCCCAATGAGACGTAGAAGCGTTTCCACGCGGAAGCGCTGAAAGATCGTTTCCGCCGTCATGTGACCAACGATGACAGCATTCTCGAATGAGTAACTAGACGTCATCTGCCACAAGGCGCGTAGCTTTTCGGGGTAGTTCCGAAGGGGCTGAATGCTGGAATCGACGCGGGTGTACTCTGTCCCCTGAAAACTGACCGGCTGCTGATAGCCAGGCTCAATCGCGAGAATCTCAATATGCTTTCCACCGGCATCAAAAACGATGTGATGAATCTCAAGCTTGGGGCGGACAAACTTGTTCAGCCACAGAATGAACGACTCCGCACCGACCTTTTCGGAAGCAATACGTACGGCAGTTCCCACTACCTCGTGACTCTCATTCCGTACCCCCCAGACCAAGAACGCGACCTGTTGCCGCTCCAGCATCGCCGCGTTGGCGAGGGCTGAAACGTACGTGCCAACGGTTTCTGGCTTGAAGGTGTTTTCCTTGAATTCAGCCCAGTTTGATTCTCGCGGCAGCGCACAAAGCGAGGCGAGCAACTTTTCTGGATCGTGCAGCTCGAAGGACATCCCACCTTGCTTCCCGCGCAAGGAACAAGAGTCAACAGGCGGCTAGCGTTTGGGCCGAGAGGCTTTGGACCGCCTCTCAATTTTCTCGTTGCTGATCGGCGGGTTGCCGGAGCGCGCGGCGGAGCCATTCGTCACGGCGATCGTCCGCAGGGGCGTCTCCCTGGGCCATTAGCCCTTTTTACCCCTATCCTAGCTTGCCCATCAAACAGTGGCCGGTACGTCAGGTATATAATTGCCATTAACTTGACGGATATAAAGATATCTTTATATCCGCAAATATGCCTGAAGCCGCTTGCCCTCTCCGCTTCGCCGCGAGCGCCGCATGAGCCCGCTCGCCGCCGCCCTGTCGCAGCCCGGCAAGCCGCTGTTCGAGGACGCGGCCGGCGACATCGAGGTCAGCTTCGAATTCTTCCCGCCGAAGACCGAGAAGATGGAAGCGACGCTCTGGGAGTCGGTGAAGACGCTGGAGCCGCTCGCGCCGCGCTTCGTCTCGGTCACCTACGGCGCCGGCGGCTCGACCCGCGAGCGCACCCACGCCACCGTCGTCCGCATCCAGCGCGAGACCGCGCTCCACGCCGCCGCGCACCTGACCTGCGTCGAGGCGAGCCGAGGCGAGATCGACGACATCGCGCGGGCCTATTGGGACGCCGGCATCCGCCACATCGTCGCCCTGCGCGGCGATCCGCCCGAGCCGGGCAGGCCGTTCGCGCCGCATCCCGACGGCTATGCCAATGCCGCCGAGCTGGTCGCCGGGCTGAAGAAGGTCGCGCCGTTCGAGATTTCGGTCGCCTGCTATCCCGAATGCCATCCCGGATTCGCCGAGCGCGGTCGCACGATCTCGACAATCTCAAGCGCAAGATCGACGCCGGCGCCGACCGCGCGATCAGCCAGTTCTTCTTCTCGCCCGACTGCTTCTTCAGGTTCCGCGACGAGGTCGCCGCCGCCGGCATCGAGCGCCGAGATCACGCCCGGCATCCTGCCCGTCTCCAACGTCGCCCAGACCCGCAAGTTCGCGGCGATGTGCGGCGCGACCATCCCGCCCTGGCTCGACCGGCTGTTCGAGGGGCTCGACGATCTGCCCGCCGCGCGCCAGCTCGTCGCCGCCACGCGTCGCCGCCGAGCTCTGCGCCCAGCTCTATGCGGGCGGGGTCCGCCAATTCCATTTCTACACGCTGAACCGGGCCGAGCTCAGCTACGCCATCTGCCACCTGCTCGGCCTGAGGCCGAAGGACACAGACCAGTGAACACCGCCGAACAGCTTAGGGCCGAGGCCGCCAAGCGCATCCTGATCAAGGACGGCGCCTACGGCACCCAGATCCAGGCGCGCCGGCTCGCGCGAGGCCGATTATCGCGGCGCGCTCGATCTCGCGCCGCGACCAGAAGGGCAATAACGACCTCCTGAACCTGACCCGGCCCGAGCTGGTCCGCGAGATCGCGCAGAGCTTCGCCGACGCCGGCGCCGACATCCTCGCCACCAACAGCTTCAACGCCAACCGGATCAGCCAGGCCGATTACGGCGCCGAAGCATCTGGTCCGCGAGATCAACCGTCGCGGCGGCGCGGATCATCCGCGAGGTCGCCGATCGCGCCGAGCGGACGGCGCAAGCGCTGGGTCGCGGGCGCGCTCGGGCCGACCAACAAGACCCTGTCGCTGTCGCCCGACGTCAACGATCCCGGCTATCGCGAGGTCGATTTCGACACCGTCTCGGACGTCTATGTCGAGCAGATCGAGGCGCTGGTCGAAGGCGGCGTCGACATCGTCCTGATCGAGACCGTGTTCGACACGCTGAACGCCAAGGCCGCGATCCACGCCGCCCGCCGCGTCGAGCCGCATCTTCCGATCATGCTGTCGATGACGATCACCGATCTTTCGGGGCGCAACCTTTCGGGCCATTCGATCGAGAGCTTCTGGGCCTCGGTCCGCCACGCCCGGCCGCTGTCGATCGGGCTCAACTGCTCGTTCGGCGCCGGCCAGCTGCGCGCCGCATATCGCCGCGCTGTCGCGCGATCGCCGACACGCTTGATCATGGCCTATCCCAATGCCGGCCTGCCCAACGATCTCGGCGAGTATGACGAATGCGCCGCGACCACCGCCGCGCCAGGTCCGCGAATGGGCCGAGCAGGGCATCGTCAACATCGTCGGCGGCTGCTGCGGCACCACGCCCGGCGCACATCGCGCGCGATCGCGCGAGACGGTCGCGCGGCTTCGCGCCGCGCGCCATTCCCGCGCTCGAGCGCCGCACCCGCCTCGCCGGCATCGAACCGATGATCCTCGCCGCCTGATCATGAGCATCGTCCGAGTTGACCACGCTCGCGCAGCACTTTCGTCAACATCGGCGAGCGCACCAACGTCACCGGCTCGGCCCGCTTCAAGAAGCTGGTCATGGCCGACGATTATGCCGCCGCGGTCGAGGTCGCGCGCCAGCAGGTCGAGAACGGCGCCCAGATCATCGACGTCAACATGGACGAGGGCCTGCTCGACGCCGAGGCGGCGATGGTCACCTTCCTGAAGCTGATCGCCGCCGAGCCCGACATCGCCCGCGTGCCGTTCATGATCGACAGCTCGAAATGGAGCGTGATCGAGGCCGGCCTCAAATGCGTCTCGGGCAAGCCGATCGTCAATTCGATCAGCATGAAGGAAGGCGAGGAGGAGTTCCTCGCCCATGCCCGCCTGGTCCGCGATTATGGCGCCGCGGTCGTCGTCATGGCGTTCGACGAGACCGGCCAGGCCGACACCAAGGAGCGCAAGGTCGAGATCTGCGCGCGCGCCTACGATCTGCTCGTCGCCGAGGGCTTTCCGCCCGAGGACATCATCTTCGATCCCAACATCTTCGCGGTCGCCACCGGGATCGACGAGCATCGCCGCTACGCGCTCGACTTCATCGAGGCGTGCCGCGAGATCAAGGCGCGCTGCCCGCACGTCCATATTTCCGGCGGCCTCTCGAACCTCAGCTTCTCGTTCCGCGGCAACGAGCCGGTGCGCCGCGCGATGCACTCGGTCTTCCTCTACCACGCCATTCCGGCCGGGCTCGACATGGCGATCGTCAATGCCGGCCAGCTCGACGTCTACGACACGATCGATCCGGAGCTGCGCGAGGCCTGCGAGGACGTCATCCTCGACCGGCGCCGACGACGGGACGCGACCGAGCGGCTGGTGACGCTCGCCGAGAAATATCTCGGCACCGATCCGGTGCGCGAGAAGGCCGAGGCCGAATGGCGCGGCTGGGCGGTCGCAGAAGAGGCTCGAGCATGCGCTGGTCAAGGGCATCGACGCCTTCGTCGTCGAGGATACCGAGGAAGCGCCGGCTCGTCAGCCGCCGCGCCCGATCGAGGTGATCGAAGGCCCGCTGATGGACGGCATGAACGTCGTCGGCGACCTGTTCGGATCGGGCAAGATGTTCCTGCCGCAGGTGGTCAAGTCGGCGCGGGTGATGAAGAAGGCGGTCGCCCACCTCATCCCCTATATCGAGGCCGAGAAGGAGAAGAGCGGCGTCTCCACCGCCAAGGGCCGGATCGTGATGGCGACGGTCAAGGGCGACGTCCACGACATCGGCAAGAACATCGTCGGCGTCGTCCTCCAGTGCAACGGCTACGAGGTGATCGATCTCGGCGTGATGGTGCCCTGGCAGGACATCCTCAAGGCCGCGAACGAGAACGAGGCCGACATGATCGGCCTTTCCGGCCTGATCACGCCCTCGCTCGACGAGATGGTGACGGTCGCCGACCGAGATGCAGCGCGCGCGAGATGACGCTGCCGCTGCTGATCGGCGGCGCGACCACCAGCAAGGTCCACACCGCGCTCCGCATCGACCCGGCCTATGAAGGGCCGGTGATCCACGTCCTCGACGCCAGCCGCGCGGTCGGCGTCGCCTCCGTCCTCGTCTCCGACACCCAGCGCGAGCCGCTGATCGAGAAGACCGCGCGCCGACTATCACGACATCCGCGAGACCCGCGCCGGCCGCGGCCAGAGCGAGCTCGCCACGCTCGCCGAGGCGCGCGCCAACGCCTTCCCCTGCGATCCCGCCGGCAAGGCGCCGCCGCCGCAGCGGCCCGGCGTCCACAGCTTCAACGACTGGCCGCTGCGCGAGCTGCGCGACGGCATCGACTGGACGCCCTTCTTCCGCGCCTGGGAGCTGGCCGGCAATTATCCCGCCATCCTCGACCGACCCGGTGGTCGGCGAAAGCGCGTCGAGCCTGTTCGCCGACGCGCAGGCGATGCTCGACAGGATCGTCGCCGAGCATTGGCTGACCGGTGCGCGGCACGGTCGGCCTGTGGCGCTGCCGCCGCGAGGGCGACGACGTCCTCGTCCTCGCCGGCAATGACGAGACCCGCGCTGCCGATGCTCCGCCAGCAGGTGAAGAAGCGCGAGGGCCGGGCGAACATGTGCCTCGCCGACTTCATCGATCCCGCGGGCGAGGACTGGATCGGCGGCTTCGCGGTCGCCGTCCACGGCATCGAGCCGCACCTCGCCCGCTTCAAGGCCGACAATGACGATTATTCGGACATCCTCCTGAAGGCGCTCGCCGACCGCCTCGCCGAGGCCTTCGCCGAGCGCCTGCACGGCCATGTCCGCGAGAGCGTCTGGGGCTATGCCGGCACCGAGCATCTCACCAACGCCGAGCTGATCCGCGAAACCTATGCCGGCATCCGCCCGGCGCCCGGCTATCCGGCCTGCCCGGACCACAGCCTGAAGCCGATCCTGTTCGAGATGCTCGGCGGCGAGCCGGCCGGCGTGACGCTGACCGAAAGCTTCGCGATGCTGCCGGCCTCGGCCGTCTCGGGCTTCTATTTCGGCCACCGCGACAGCCAGTATTTCGGAGTCGCCCGCATCGGCCGCGACCAGCTCGAAGATTATGCCGCGCGGCGCGGCGTCCCGCTCGAGGAAGCGGAGCGCTGGCTGCGGCCGAATCTGGACTGACTTTTCGCGCCGAATCTGTTATTCAGAGTCGCGAAAGGGGACCAGCCATGGCCAATTTCGCTTCCTACAAGCTCGCCCTCCTCGCAGCGGCCGCGATCGTCGCGCCCACCGCCGCGACCGCGCAGGACCGGGAGCAGCGCGTCCAGGTGATCGGCGCGATGCAGGACCCCGAGCAGCGCGTCCAGGTGATCGGCGCGATGCAGGATCCGGAGCAGCGCGTCCAGGTGATCGGCGCGATGCAGGATTCGGAGCAGCGGGTCTATGTCATCGGCGCGATGCAGGATCCGGAGCAGCGAGTTCAGGTGATCGGCGCGATGCAGGATCCCGAGCAGCGGGTGCAGGTGATCGGCGCCCGCGAGGAGGCGGCGCCGCAGCCGGCCGAAACGGCCGACGCGTCGGTTCCCGATCTGCCCGTCGTCTATGAGGACGCCGACGCCGCGCCCGCGGGGACCGAGAGCAGCGGCGGCCAGGCGGCGCCCAGCCCGAAAGGCTGAGCCCTCAGGGCGTCGGCCGGGCCCTGATTTCGGCCATCTGCTCCCAGCGCAGCAGGCTGGCGAGCTGGCTCGCGGCCATGATCGAGCGCGCGTCGCCGTCGCCGACGGTGAGCGCGATATGGGTAGCTGTCGAACCGGTCCAGCGCCAGATCGAAGCTGCGCCAGCGCCCGTCGACATAAGCGAGCACCCAGCTGTGCGGCATGAAGGCGTTGCTGACGCCGTGATAGCGCTGGCGCGAATAGACCAGCCCGCTGACCACCCGGGTCGGGATGCCCGCCGCCCGGCCGAGAGCGGCGAGCAGCACCGCGGCCTCGGTGCAATCGCCGGTGCGGCGGTCGATCGTCTCCAGCGCCGAGAAATGGCCGGCGAAATCGACCTCGCGCAGATAGGGCCGCGCCCGCTCGAGCAGCAGCTCCATCTTGCGCGCCTCGCTGAACGCGCGAGCGCGCCACCGGCGCGGCGATGGCGCGCAGCTGCGGATGGTCGCTCTGCAGCCAGGCGGTCGGCCGCGGCGCGTCGGCGAGGCTCGCCGGGTCGCTCGGCAAGACCGGGGCCGCAGGTCGGGCAAATGTCCAGCACCAGCGCCGCCCGGCCGCGCCGTCACGCGCTGCTCGCCGGTCTGCGGCAGCGTGAAATCGATGCCCGTCGCGGAAGGTGAAGCGGTAGCGGATATGGCCCTGCAGCGCCGCGCGCCGGACATCCGGATAGGGCGAGCGGCACCATCGCGTTGCGAGAACGAGCGATAGAGGCGGATGCGGCCGCAGCGCCGTCTCGCGGTCGGTCGTCCGGGTCGTGATGCTGGTGCCGAACATCGGCTGGGTGACGGCGACGACGCGGCGCTCGCGATCGAGCAGCAGCCGCGCCACCGCCCTGCAGCTCGGCCGCCGTCGTAGCGCTTGCGCAGCGACCGCGATCCTGCCCTCCGGCGTCGGGCGCCGCGCCCGGCGCGCGCCTCGATCGTGACCTGTTCGACGACCATCGCGTCGAGGTTGAAATTGTCGAATTCGAGCCGCGGCGTCGCGGCCGGGTCCCAGCCGGCGCAGCAGCCCTTCGCCGGCGTCGAAGCGCACCGCGGCCGGAAGCGCGATTCGCGCCGAGCGCCGTTCGCGACGGGGTCTGGCGAGACGATCTCGACTTCGTCCGCGCCGATCCGCGCCTCGACCCGCGACCAGGCCGGGCCCATCTGGCATATGCTCGACGATCGAGACCGCCCGGCCCGGTCGCGTCCTGCCGGGTGACGGTCCGCTCGACGACGCGCCGGGCGGGATCGCCCAGCTCCTGCAGGCGCATTTCGCTGCTGTCGACGATCTCGCGGCCGTCCGGCGCCCGGCACGATCTCGCGCGAGGCATAGCCGAGCACGTCGCCGTCGTCGGCGACGATCGTGTACCAGATCGCTGCCTCGGGCGCCGCGCCGGCGGCCTGGGCCGCCGCCAGCGCATCGCCAGCAGGATTTGACCGGAGCCCACCGTCATCCCCCCTCCCTCGCCGGAAAAGCATAACCTGTCGAGCCGCTTAGTCCACCCCGTCCGCTCCGCGCGCGGGCAAGCTTTGGCGCGCCGCCGTCCCGTTCCGGGCCAGCGCTTTTGTTAACCCCGTTCCGGCCTCGACAGCCGCCGCCGGCCCGGTCAAGCCGCGCGGCATGGACCGCAACTCCTCTTCCTTCTGGCCGCCGCCTGCGTCATCGTCGCCGCGGCGCCGTTGCCGGCGCAGACCGCCGCGGCGCCGTTCACCGTCGCAGGAGAGCGGCGAGGGCTATCGACACGCTCGCCGAGGCGGTCGCCGCGATCGGCGGCGGCAGCGGCACGATCCTGATCGCGCCCGGCACCTACCGGCAATGCGCGGTCCAGAATGGCGGCCGGATCGCCTATGTCGCGCGCGAGCCCGGCAGCGTGATCTTCGACGGCGTCGCCTGCGAGGGCAAGGCGGCGCTGGTGCTCGGCGGCCGCTCGGCGCGGGTCGAAGGGATCGTCTTCCAGAACATCCGCGTCGCCGACGCCAACGGCGCCGGCATCCGGCTCGAGGCGGGCGACCTGATCGTCCGCGAATCGCTGTTCCGCGACGGCGAGAACGGCATCCTCGTCGCCAACGACCATCGACGGGACGATCCGCGTCGAGCAGTCGACCTTCTCGGGCCTTGGCCGGTGCCCCGAAAACGGCGGCTGCTCGCATTCCATCTACAATAGTGGCGACTGGCGCCCTGATCGTCCCCCGCACCCGCTTCGAGCGCGGCACCGGCGGCCATTATCTGAAGAGCCGCGGCGCGCGCATCGAGGTCACCGATTCGAGCTTCGACGACAGCCAGGGCCGCGCGACCAATTACATGATCGATCTCTCCAACGGCGCCACCGGCACGATCGCCCGCAACGTCTTCGTCCAGGGCGCCGACAAGGAGAATTACAGCGCCTTCATCATGGTCGCGCCGGAAGGCGCCGAGCACAGCTCGGCCGGCCTTGCCGTCACCGACAACGACGCGGGCCTCGTCCCCGGCCTCACCGCGCCGCACCGCCTTCGTCGCCGACGAGAGCGGCGAGGCGATCACTATCGCCAACAACCGCCTCGACCCCCAGATCGCCCGCTTCGAGCGGCGCTGACGCCTCCCCTCCCGCAAGCCCGAACGGCGGGCTATAGCCGGGCGATGAATTGGCTCGGCGGCTCTCTTCTTCATCCTGACCGCGCTGCTCGCCGGCGCCGCAGTCATGCGCAGCCCGGCGCGCGCCACATGGACGTGCGCCTCGTCGCCGAGACGGCGTCCGTCGCGCCGGGCTCGACGATCACCCTCGCCTTCGTGATGCGGCCGCAGCCGGGCTGGCACGGCTATTGGCGCAATCCGGGCGACGCCGGCGCCGAGCCGCGGGTCGACGTGGCGGCTGCCCGAGGGCTGGCGCGCCGGGCCGCTCCACTATCCGGTGCCGGACCGGCTGATCGTCGCCGGGCTGATGAACTATGTCTTCGAGCGCGATTATGCCCTGCTCGCGACCGTCCGCGTGCCGGCCGAGCGCGGAGCCGGGCGTCGCCTTGCCGATCGACGCGCGGCTCGACTATCTGGTCTGCACCGACGAGGTCTGCGTGCCCGAGACCGCGACGGTCACGGTCGAGCTGCGCACCGGCGCGCCCGGCGCGCGCCGACCCCGCCTTCGCGGCTAGCGCCAGGCGCTGCCGCGGCCGCTGGCGGCGAGGGCGCGGTTCGAGGTCGCCGGCGGCCGGCTCCGCCTCGCCATCCCGCTGCCGGCCGGCGACCGCGCTCGCCGAACCCTATTTCTTCCCGGCGACGATCGACGCGCTCCGCCATTCGGCGCCGCAGACGATCTCGCGCAACGGCGACATGCTGATCGTCGAGACGGCGGCGGGGCCGCGGCGCGGCACGGCTCGACGCCGATCGAGGGCGTGCTCGAGATCGCGCCCGGCGACGGCCTGGCGCTGACCGCGCGGCCCGGCGACGGTGCCGGCGGCGGGGACGCCGGTCGCCGGACCGGACGGCGGCGCGCGGCGGGCGACGGCCCCGGCCTCCTCCTCGCTTTGCTCGGCGCGCTGCTCGGCGGGCTGATCCTCAACATCATGCCCTGCGTCTTCCCGATCCTCAGCCTCAAGGCGCTGAGCCTCGCCCGCGCCGGCGAGACCGAGGCGCGAGGCGCGGCGCGAGGCGCTGGCTTATGCGGCCGGCGTGATCCTCGACCTGCCTCGCGCTCGGCGGGCTGCTGCTCGCGCTGCGCGCCGGCGGCGCGATGGTCGGCTGGGCGTTCCAGCTCCAGGACCCGCGGGTGATCCTGCTCCTGCTGCTGCTGGTCACCGCGATCGCGCTCAACCTCGCCGGCCTGTTCCGGCTGCCGATGCTGGCCGGCGGCGACGGCCTGGCCCGGCGCGGCGGCGCGGCCGGCGCCTTCTTCACCGGCGCGCTCGCCGCCTTCGTCGCCACGCCCTGCACCGGCCCGTTCATGGGCGCGGCGCTGGGCGCGGCTCTGGTCCTGCCCGCCGCCGGCGCGCTGGCGGTGTTCGCCGGGCTCGGCCTCGGCCTGGCGCTGCCCTTCCTGCTGCTCGGCTTCGTCCCCGCCCTGCGCCGCCGCCTGCCCAGGCCCGGCCCGTGGATGGCGACGCTTCCAGCGCATCCTCTCGGTGCCGATGTTCCTGACCGCGCTCGGCCTCGCCTGGATCCTCGGCCGCCAGACCGGCGTCGACGGCATGGCGCTCGGCCTTGCCGGCGCGCTGGCGCTCGGCCTCGCCTTGTGGTGGCTCGGGCAAGCGGCGGCCGCTGGTTCGCCTGGGCGCTGATCCTGATCGCGGCCGCGGCGCCGCTGCTGCTGCTCGATCCCGAGCCGCGCCGCGGCGCGCGCCGGCCGAAAGCCCGCTCGCCGCCGAGCCGTTCAGCGAGGCGCGGCTCGCCGAGCTGCGCGCCGCGGGCACGCCGGTCTTCCTCTATTTCACCGCCGACTGGTGCCTGACCTGCAAGGTCAACGAGCGCGGCGCGATGGCGCAGCGCGGAGGTCGCCGAGGCGTTTCGCGCGCGCGGCATCACGGTGCTGGTCGGCGACTGGACGCGCGGCGATCCGGCGATCGGCCGCTTCCTCGAACGCCACGGCCGCTCGGGCGTGCCGCTCTACCTCTACTACGCGCCGGGCCGCGAGGCCGAGGTGCTGCCGCAGATGCTGACGGCCGGGCGCCTCGACGGCGCTCGGGCGGCTAGCGCCGCTCCCAGACCTTCTGCCCGCCGACATAGGTCTCCAGCACCTGCGTCTCGCGGATCTGCGCGCTGGTCGGCGAGCGGCGAAGATGTCGCGGTCGATGAAGATGAAGTCGGCCATCCGGCCCGGCTCCAGCGTGCCGAGCCGGTCCTCGGCGAAGCCGGCAAAGGCGCGCGCCGCGGGTGAAGGCGGCGAAGGCCTGCTCCATGCGACAGCCGCTGCTCGGGCAGCCAGCCGCCGGGCGGCTGGCCCTGCGCATCCTCGCGGCTGATCGCGGCGGCGAGGCCGGGGAAGGGGTTGGGGCTCTCGACCGGGAAATCGGAGCCGAAGGCGAGCGGCACGCGATTGGTCGAGCATCGAGCGCCAGGCATAGGCGCCCTGCAGCCGCTCGAGCCCCATCCGCGCCTCGGCCATCAGCCGGTCGGTGGTCTGGTGGATCGGCTGCATCGAGGCGATGTGCCGTGGCGGGCGAAGCGCGGCAGGTCGGCGGGATCGACGATCTGGGCATGCTCGATCCGCCAGCGCCGGTCGCCCTTATAGGTCTCGGCGAGCTCCTCGATCGCGTCGAGCAGCTGCGCATTGGCCTGGTCGCCGATCGCGTGGACCGCGACCTGGAAATTGTCCATCGCCGCCCGGCTCATCAGATTCTTGAGCACCGTGTCGGTGACCAGCGGCAGGCCGCGCTGGCCGGGCGCGTCGCGATAGGGCGCCTTGAGCCAGGCGCCGCGCGAGCCGAGCGCGCCGTCGAGATAGAGCTTCACGCCGACCATCCGCAGCCGCCCGTCATAGAGCCAGGGCGTCGGCCGCGGTGCCGGCGACGGCGAGCAGATTGTCGATGCCCGAGGCGTAGGAGAGGATGCGGACGTGGAGCCGGCCGGCATCGCCGGCGCGGCGCATCACCGCCCAATCCTCGGCGCTCGTCCCCATGTCGGCGACGGTGGTGAGGCCGTTCGAAAGCAGGATCTCCTGCGCCCGCGCCAGCGCGCGGTCGCGCTGGACCGGCAGCGGCGGCGGGACGGCGCGCTCGACCAGCGCCATCGCCGCGTCGACGAAGATGCCGTTCGGGTTGCGGCCGGTCCGCTCGATCCGGCCGCCCGCGGGCGCCTGGGTCTGCGGCGGTGATGCCGGCCTCGCGCATCGCCGCGCTGTTGGCCCAGCCGGCATGGCCGTCGACCCGCTCGAGCCAGACCGGCCGGTCGCCGACGACGGCGTCGAGATCGGCGGCGGTCGGGAAGCGGCCGAGGCCCCAGCGCTCCTGGTTCCAGCCGCGGCCGACGATCCAGCGCGGGGTCGGATTGGCGGCGGCATAAGCGGCGATCCGCTGCCTGCGCCTCCTGCGAGCGAATTGGTGTCGCTGAGGTCGAGCGAGCAGCGCGCCCATGCCGAGGCCCATGACATGGCCGTGGGCGTCGATCAGGCCGGGGATCAGGGTCCGGCCGCGGCCGTCGAGCAGGTAGCGCGGCCGCTGCGGCCGGCGGTCGCCGCGCTCGAACAGCTGCTGCACCCGGCCGTCGTCGCCGATCCACATGCGCGTTGAAGCGGTGCAGGCGGCCGTCCTCGCGCAGCGTATAGCCGTTGACGTTCTCGACCAGGATGTCGGCGAGCGCGGGAGCCGCCGCGAACAGCAGAGCGGCGAGGAACAGGATGATGCGCTTCAAGGCTCGAGCCTCCGGATCAGGACGAGGTGTCCTGCCGCCCGGCGCCCATCGCCTGGAGGTCGGCATAGAATTGGTCGACGAGCGCGGTGAGCGGCAGCCGGGCGCCGTTGGCGCGGGCCTCCTCGAGCGTCAGGCCGAGATCCTTGCGCATCCAATCGACCGCGAAGCCGAAATCGAACTCGCCCTTGTCCATGGTCGGCCAGCGGTTGACCATCTGCCAGCTCATCGCCGCGCCGCCCGACACCGCTTCGAGGACCTTGTCGGCGTCGAGCCCGGCCCGGTGGGTGAAATGGACCGCTTCGGAGAGACCCTGGACCACGCCGGCGATGCAGATCTGGTTGACCATCTTGGTCGAGCTGGCCGTGCCCGGCCGGCCCGACATGGACGATGCGCGCGGCATAGGCCTGCATCAGCGGCTCGCGCCGCCGCGAGCGCCGCGTCGGTGCCGCCGCACATGATCGCGAGCTTGCCGCTCTCGGCGCCGGCCTGGCCGCCCGAGACCGGCGCGTCGACGCAGAGCAGGCCGCGCGCTTCGGCCTCCTCGCGCGAGCCGGCGGGCGAGGCGGGCGGAAACGGTGGTGTGATCGACGAACAAGGCGCCCGCGCGCATCGCGCCGAACGCGGCCGTCGGCGACCTCGCGCGACGTCGCCGTCATTGCCGACGCAGGCGATCACCGCATCGGCCTCCGCGGCGGCCTCGGCGACGCTTGGCGCCGCCGCGCCGCCGTGCGCCGCCACCCAGGCCGCGGCCTTGTCCGGGCTGCGATTGTAGACGGTGAGCGTCGTGCCCGGCCGCGGCGAGGTGCCGCGCCATCGGCGCGCCCATCACGCCGAGACCGAGAAAAGCGATCCGTGCCATCGCTCGGGCGATAGGGCTTGTCCGCGCGTTGCGCCAGATGGCCTGGGAGGCTCGCGCGGTAGCAATCGACCAGAGCAGCGTCCCACGCTGGAACGGCTCGCGCTTCGGCCCGTTTTGGGCGCGAACCCGGCTTCCCAACCGCGTCCGCGCGGATCATAAAGATCGGGGCAACCAGACTGTCCGGTGGAGTCGAATTGAGCGCACCTTTCCGCTTTCCGCGTTTCTTCGTGACGACGCCCTCGCCCTGCCCCTATCTGCCGGGCAGGACCGAGCGCAAGGTGTTCACCGAGCTCGCCGGCCCTCATGCGGGCGAGCTGAACGACGCGCTCGGCCGGATCGGCTTCCGCCGCAGCCAGAACGTCGCCTACCGCCCCTCCTGCCTCGATTGCGCCGCCTGCATCTCGGTCCGCGTCGTCGCCAGGAATTCCAGCCCAATGCCACCCAGCGCCGCGTCATCCGCCGCAACGCGCGACCTCGAAGTAACCGCCTGCAAGCCCTGGGCGACCGAGGAGCAATATGAGCTGCTCCGCCGCTATCTGCGCGCCCGCCATCCCGACGGCGGCATGGTCGAGATGGACGAGCACGACTTCAGCGACATGGTCGAGCAGAGCCCGGTCAAGACCTATATCGTCGAATATCGCGAGCCCAGCGTCGGACGGCGTCGCCCGGCCGCCTGGTCGGTGCCTGCCTGACCGACCAGCAGGCCGACGGCCTCTCGCATGATCTACAGCTTCTTCGAGCCCGACGACGAGCGCCGCTCCGGCCTCGGCACCTACATCATCCTCGATCATATCCTCCGCGCCGGCCGGGCCGGCCTGCCCTATGTCTATCTCGGCTATTGGGTCGAGGAGTCGAAGCGCATGGCCTACAAGTCCCGCTTCCGCCCGCTCGAACGGCTCGGCCCCGGCGGCTGGCGGCGCTTCGATCCCGAACAGCGCGAACTGCCGCTCGCCTGACGGGCGGCGCCGCGGCCCGCCACCCGAAGCCGCGGGTACCGCTCCGTTTTCAGTGAAAATTGCAGTTGACTCACTGCTTTTCGTTCAATTAGCATTGATCATACGGGCATCGGCCGGCGCCCGAGTCGTGTGGCGTGACCTCTGCATTTCAGGGAGAACGACGTGGCCGATTCGCCGCTCGCACTCGCTTTTGCGCCCGAACGCAGGCGATTTGCGGACACTTACATCGACTTCCGGATCCGACCCGGATCGCGGGTCTTCGGCGTGGCTGCCGACGACATGGCCGCCACGCGGTTCGCGGAGAGCGACATCGCCGAAGCCATCCGCATCCTGCTGGGCGCGCCGACCGGTCGGCGGGTCGCCGAGCCGGCACTCGCGCTGTCCCTCGGCGGGTCCGCCGGCGCCGTCCTGGTCGGCGAGGCGGCCTATGACCGGCTCGGCGGCAGTGTGTCAGCGGCCGGGGACGTCAACGGCGACGGCTTCAGCGATTTCATCCTCGGCGCCGCCGCCAATGGCGAGGGCGGCTACAATGCCGGCGCGGCTTATGTGATCTTCGGCAAGGCGGACGGCATCGGCCCGCTCGACCTCGCCGACCTCGATCCGGCCGATGGGTTCAAGATCCTCGGCGATGCCGCCTATGATCGCGCGGGCCTTTCCGTCTCGGCGGCCGGCGACATCGACGGCGACGGCTTCGACGACCTCCTCGTCGGCGCGCCCGGCCACGATCACGGCGCGGCCAATGCCGGCGCCGCCTATCTGATTTTCGGCAGGCAGGCGGACATAGGCGATCTCGACCTGGCGAGCCTCGCCGCCGACGAGGGGATCAGGATCGCCGGCATCGCGGCTTCCGACTATGCGGGCTACAGCGTTTCGTCGGCGGGGGACGTCGACGGCGACGGCTTCGACGATATCCTCATCGGCGCCTACGGCCGCGATGGCTATCAGGGTGTCGCCTATCTCGTTTTCGGCCGCCCGGACAATATCGGCGCGATCGATCTCGCCGCGCTCGACCCGGCCGACGGGTTTGCGATCGTCGGCGGGGCCGCGGGCGCGAAAGCGGGGATTCGCGTGGCCGCCGCCGGCGACCTCAACGGCGACGGCTTCGGCGACATCGCGGTCGGCGCCGACGGCCATGACGGCGGCGGCCTAGATGCCGGCATGGTCCATGTGATTTTCGGCCGGGACACCGGGTTCGAGACGGTCGACCTCGCCGATCTCGATCCCGCCGACGGATTTTCGATCCAGGGCGAGGCGGCGGGCGACCGGCTTGGATTGCAGGTCGCCGGCGCCGGCGACGTCAATGCCGACGGCTATGGCGACCTCATCCTCGGCGCCTTCAACGATTCGAAGGGTGAGGCTGCCGGAGCGGTCTATCTGATCTTCGGCAGAGAGGCGGGCTTCGGTCCGATCGACCTTGCCGGTCTCGCCGCCGCCGACGGCATCAAAATCGCGGGCGGCGCGGCCGGGGATGCCGCCGGCATCGGCGCCGCCGGCGCGGGCGACGTGAACGGCGACGGCTTCGACGATCTGGTGGTGGGCGCGTTTCTCGCCGACGGCGGCGGCGTGGATTCCGGCGCCGCTTATGTAGTGTTCGGGCGCACGACGGGCCTTGCGGACGTCGACCTCGCCAATCTTGCCGCCGCGGACGGCTTCCGCCTCGACGGCGGATCCGATTATGATCATGCCGGCGCGAGCGTCGCCGGCGCGGGCGATCTCAACGGCGACGGTTTCGGCGATCTCCTGGTCGGCGCACCCGACGGCGGCACCAACGGCGGCAACGCCGGCGCGGCCTATGTCGTCTTCGGCACTCCAATAGCGGGCGGCCCCCCGCCCGGCCCGCCCGGCGTCGACCTCAACGGTGCGGCTGCCGGGCGGGACTTTGCCGGCGCCTATCTCGAGAACGGCCCCGGCGCCCCGGTCGGCGCGGCGATCATCGTCACCGCGCCGAACGGGCCGATCGTGCGCGTCGCGATCGCCATCATCGACGCCGCCGCCGGCGATGCGCTCTCCATCGCCGGCGCGCTGCCCGCCGCGATTACCGCCAATTCCGGCGGGGCGCTGTTGACCCTGACCGGTTCGGCGTCGGCGAGCGACTGGGAAACGGCGCTGGCGCTCGTCCGCTTCTCCAGCTCGAGCGACGATCCGACCGCGAACGGCAGCCGCATTGAGCGCACCGTCACCGTCGTCGTCGATGACGGCAGCAGCGAGAGCGAGGCCGCGGCGATCCTCGCCATCTCGCCGCTCAACGACGCGCCGGTCGCGGTCGACGATGGCTATGCAGCGGCGGAAGATACGGTGCTCGCGATCGCGGCCGCGACGGGGCTGTTGAGCAACGACCTCGACGTCGATTCCGCCTCGCTCTCCGCCTTGCTCGTCGCCGGGCCGGCACACGGCACGCTGACGTTCGATGCCGACGGCGGCTTCAGCTACGCGCCCGATCCCGATTTCCACGGCACCGACAGCTTCACCTATCGCGCGGATGACGGCTCGGCCGCCAGCGGCGTGGCCATTGCGACCGTGGTCGTCGCGCCGGTCAACGACGCGCCGGTCGCGGTCCACGATGGCTATGCGACGGCGGAAGATACGGCGCTCCTGATCGCGGCCGCTACGGGGGTGTTGGGCAACGACCTCGATATCGATTCCGCCGCGCTCTCCGCCCTGCTCGTCGCCGGGCCGGCACACGGCACGCTGACGCTCGAAGCCGACGGCGGCTTCAGCTACACGCCAGATCCCGATTTTCACGGCACCGACAGCTTCACCTATCGCGCCAATGACGGCTCGGCCGTCAGCGCCATCTCCACTGCGACCGTGTCCGTCGCGCCGGTCAACGACGCCCCGGTCGCGGCCGACGATGGCTATGCGGTGATCGAAGATGCGCCACTGGGGATCGCGGCAGCCGCCGGCTTGCTTGCCAATGACAGCGACCTCGACGACGATCCGCTTGCGGCGATCATTCTCGGCGGGCCTGCGCACGGCACACTGACTCTCCATCCGGACGGCGGCTTCAGCTATGCGCCCGATCCCGATTTTCACGGCACGGACAGCTTCACCTATCGCGCCAATGACGGCACCGAAGACGGCGATGCCGCCACGGTGTCGCTCACGGTCGCGCCGGTCAACGATCCGCCGTCGGGCGCGGACTCGACGATCCTTGTCGACGAGGACATGGCGCGAACGCTGGTGAGTGCCGATTTCGGCTTTAGCGACATCGAAGGTCACGGTTTTGCGGGCGTGGTGATCACCGCGCTGCCGATCGATGGCGCCCTGCTCTTGGAAGGGGCGCCGATCACGCTGGCCGACACGTTCGTGACCGATGCCCAGATCGCTGCGGGATCGCTCGTCTTCCGGCCGGAGGGCGACGAAAATGGCGCGCCTTATGCGACGCTCGGCTTCCGGTTGCGCGACAGCGGCGGCACCGACATTGGCGGCCGAGACACCGATCCGGCCGCCAATGTCATCACGTTCAACGTCGGAGCGGTCAATGACGGCCCCGACAATGATGTGCCGGGCGCCCAGGTCCTGGACGAGGACGGCATCCTCACCTTCGGCACCGGGACCGGCAACGCGATCAGCGTCGCCGATCGCGATGCAGCCGACGGCGAAATCATCATGACGCTTGCGATCGCCGACGGCGCGCTCGCTTTGTCGCAGACCGACGATCTCGCCGTCACCGGCAATGGCGGTGCCACGATGATCCTCGCCGGGACGATCGCCGCCATCAATGCCGCCCTGGACGGGCTCACCTACGCGCCGCCCGCCAATGCCCACGGTCCGCGCATTCTGAGCGTCATCACGACCGACGCCGGCCATAACGGGGCCGGCGGGGCGATGGTCGATTCGGACATGATCGAAATCATGGTCGCGCCGGTCGACGATGCCGCGGTCGCCGAGCCCGACGCGGTCGCGACCGACGAGGTTTCCGTCGTCGTCGGCTCGGTGCTTGCCAATGACGCCGACATCGACGGGCCACCGCTCCGCGTGGCCGCGGTCAACGGCGTCGCCGGCGACGTGGGATCGCAAATCACACTCCCCTCGGGGGCGCTGCTGGCGCTCCAAATGGACGGCGACTTCACCTACGATCCCAACGGCCGGTTCAACGCGCTGCCCGGCCCCGCCTCGGGCGCGTCCAACCTCTCCGGCACCGACAGCTTCACCTACACGCTGGCGAACGGCAACGAGGTCATTGTCACGGTGACGATTTCCGGCGTCGATTCGGATGGCGACATCCTGCTCGGCACGCCCGGCCCCGATTCGCTCAAAGGCGGCGCCGGCGCCGATCAGGTGACGGGATTCGACGGCGACGACTTCCTCTCCGGCGGGCCTGGCGCCGATATCATGACGGGTGGGCCGGGCGGCGACCGCTACATCCTGGACAGCGCCGGCGATGTCGCCGCGGAGACGCCGGGGGCGGGCACGGACGTCATTTTCAGCGCGGTCAGCTATGCGCTGAGCGACTCATCCGAGGTGGAAAGCCTGTCGACGATCACCTGGGAGCTGAGCGATTCGCTCGATCTTGCCGGCAACGCTCTCGCCAATCATCTCTTCGGCAATGCCGGGCCCAACCGGCTCGACGGCAAAGGCGGCGCCGATACCATGATCGGCCGGGAGGGCGACGATACCTATCTGATCGACGACATTGGTGACCGGATATTCGAATATGGGGGCGGGGGCGTCGACACGGTCTATGCGTCGATCAGCTACACTCTCGCCGCCAATAGCGACGTCGAGGGGCTGGCGACGATCGGCCCCGATGCGACCAACGCGCTCAACCTGACCGGCAACGGCCTTGCCAACAATCTGACCGGCAACGACGGCGCCAACCAGCTCGACGGCAAAAGCGGCGTCGACGTGATGGTCGGCCGCGCCGGCAACGACAAATATTTTATCGACAATGCCGGCGATGGGGCGTTCGAGAATGCCGGCGGCGGCACCGACGTGATCTACGCCTCGGTCAGCTTCGCGCTGACCGACGATCAAGAGCTGGAGGGGCTTTCGACGATCACCTGGGAATTGACCGACCCGATCGATCTCAGCGGCAATTCGGCCAACAACCAGCTGTTCGGCAATGCCGGCGGGAACGTGCTCGACGGCAAGGGCGGCAAAGACGTGCTTCACGGCCGCGAAGGTGCCGATACGTTCGCCTTCACCACCGCGCCGGGCGCGAACAATGTCGACTTCATCTTCGATTTCGAAGTCGGGGCGGACAGGATCGCGCTCGACGATGCGATCTTCGGCGCCCTGCCGCCGGGAGCGCTCGATCCCGGTGCGTTCGTGACCGGCGCAGCGGCGCAGGATGCCGACGATCATATCCTCTACGATGCGACGACCGGCCGGCTGTTCTACGACGCCGACGGCACTGGCGCCGCCGCCGCGATCCTCTTCGCCAGGGTCCAGCCCGGGCTCGGCCTCTCCGCCGGCGACTTCACGGTGCTCTGAACGGACCAGGAGGGCGACAGGGGCGGAGCGGAGCCACTATGCAGGTTCTAAATGGCTTTCTATAAACGATTTTTCCCTCTATAGCCCCTGCCACGGCCGCCGGGGGCGGCGATTCGGGGACTGTTCATGCCTATCGTAAATCTCGGCGCCCTTGCCGCGCGCGGGTTCAAATTCCGCGGTCCCGGTGACCATGCCCTGCCCGGCGCGGCCTCCGTCCGGGACGAGGCCGAAGCCGCGCGGTCGATCGCCGCGGTCGACCTCGTCGGCTCCGAAGGGGACGACGAGCTCATCGGCAGCGAGGAGAACGATGTCATCCAGGGCCTGGGGGGGCAGGACTATATTTACGGCCTCGGCGGCGACGACTGGCTGGAGGGCGGCGAAGGCGGCGACGACATTGTCGGCGGGCTCGGCGACGATCTGCTCTATGGCGGCGAAGGCGTGGACTGGCTGTTCGAGACCAACGGCGCCGACGACCAGCTTTACGGCGAGGGGGGGGACGACGAGCTGCATTATTCCGCCGCCCTCTCGGACGAGCTCGTCACCGGCCTGCTCGACGGCGGGGACGGCGACGACCTCCTGTCCTTTGGCGCCTACGGTTTCCAGGACCGGGCGCGGCTGCTCGGCGGCGATGGCAACGACACGATCCAGTCACGGACCGGCGGCCAAGTCGAGATCGACGCCGGCGCGGGCGCCGACTTTGTGTTGATCGACAATCTCGGCACGCTCTACGATATTGTCCTCGGTAGCGGATCGGACATCCTCTATCTTCACGGCATCACGCATCTCGAACAGGGCACCGCCGGGATCGGGGTCAGCGATTTCACGCCGGGCGACGCCGGGGACGCGCTCGCGCTGACCCAATATCTGACCTTGGTCGCGGACGGCTGGAACAAGTCGGCCAATCCCTTTGCCAGCGGTCATCTCGAGCTGATCCAGCGCGGCGCGGACGCCGTGATCCGGTTCGACGAGGATGGCAGCGCCGGACTCCACGACGCTTTCGTCGACCTGCTGGTGCTTGAGAATGTCGCCGCCGGCAGCCTCACCGTCCGCAATATCGGCTTCGCTCCCGACGGCTCGGCGACCCTGGGCCTGACCGTGACCGGCACCGACGCCCGCGACGTCCTGACCGGCGCTGGGGGCGACGATCTGCTGCTCGGCCTCGACGAGGATGACCGGCTGCTGGGCGGCGCCGGCAACGACCGGATCGAAGGCGGCGACGGCCACGATATCATGACCGGCGAGGTTGGCGATGATCTTCTCTTTGGCGGCGCCGGCCATGACGGCCTCTACGACTCGCTCCACGGCAGCGACCAGTTGTTCGGCGAGGCGGGCAATGACGGGCTGACGGTCGAGCGGCAATGGACGCCGGCGCCGGCCGGCACCATCCTGCTCGACGGCGGCGGCGACGACGACAGCCTGACCTATATCGGAGGGGTCGGTCGGACCGACACCGTCACCCTGCTTGGCGGCACCGGCGACGATTTGATCAGGGCCTATGGCGGCGGCGCGATCACCATCGACGGCGGCGACGGCGCCGAAATCATCGCCATCGACCTCACCGCCGCCAGCTATTCGATCACGCTCGGCAGCGACGCCGGCCATTCCGACATCGTCCGGCTCGACTATCTGGCGCTGTCCGAATCGGTCACCGCCTTCACGATTCTCGATTTCACGCCTGGCAATGGCGGCGACCTGCTCGATTACAACGTCTTCCTGCTCGGCGTGCTCAGCGGCTGGGACGGGATCGCCAATCCGTTCGCCACCGGTCACCTGCAGCTCGCGCAGGGCGGCGCCGACGCGGTGATCCTGATCGACCGCGACGGCGGCGGCAATTCCTTCGCCTTGCTCGGCTGGCTGAACAATGTCGATGCCGCCCAGTTGACCGCGCTCAATCTCGACTTCCAGCCGGGGGAGATCGCGGTCGCGATCCCCGGCACCGCGGGCGCCGACATGGTCGACGGCCGCGGCAGCGCCGGTCTGCTCATCGGCCGCGCGGGCAACGACACCTATCTGGTCGACAATGCCGGCGACCGGGCGATCGAGGCGGCGGGCGGCGGCACCGACATCGTCTACGCTTCGGTCAGCTACAGCCTCAACGACGGCTCCGAGGTCGAGAACCTGTCGACGATTGACTGGGCGAGCACGGCCGCGCTCAACCTGACCGGCAACAGCCTCGCCAACCAGCTGTTCGGCAATGCCGGCGCCAACCGGCTCGATGGCAAAGGCGGCGCCGACACGATGACCGGCCGCGAAGGCAACGACACCTATCTGGTCGACAATGCCGGCGACCGGGTGTTCGAATATGCCGGCGGCGGCGCCGACGCCGTCTATGCGTCGGTGAGCTACACGCTCACCGCCAACAGCGACGTCGAAACCCTGGCGACGATCAGCTTCGAGGCGACCAATACGATCAACCTGACCGGCAACGGCCTCGCCAATTACATGATCGGCAATGACGGCGCCAACCAGCTCGACGGCAAGGCCGGCGCCGACGTGATGATCGGCCGCGCCGGCAACGACAAATATTTCGTCGACAATGCCGGCGACAAGACGTTCGAGAGCGCCGGCGGCGGCACCGATCTGGTCTACGCCTCGGTCAGCTTCGCCCTGACCGACGCCCAGGAGGTCGAGAGCCTGTCCACGGTCACCTGGGAGCTGACCAACGCGATCGACCTGACCGGCAACGGCCTCGCCAACCAGCTGTTCGGCAATGCCGGCGCCAACCGGCTCGACGGCAGGGGCGGCAACGACGTCCTCCACGGCAAGGGTGGCGCGGACATTTTCGCCTTCACCACCGTCTTGGGGGCGAACAATGTCGACGCCATCCACGGCTTCAGCGCGGCGGACGACACGATCATGCTCGAGAATAACGGCGTGTTCGTCGGCCTTTCGGGCGGCGCGCTCAATCCCAACGCGTTCGTGATCGGCACTGCGGCCCAGGATGCCGGCGACCGGATCGTCTACGACCAGCCGACCGGCCGCCTGTTCTTCGACGCCGACGGCAGCGGCTCCGGCGCCCAGGTCCAGTTCGCGCTGCTGAACGGCGCTCCGATCATCTCGGCGAGCGACTTCACGGTGATCTGAACGGAGAAGCCGTTATTGCGCTTCGGCGAGCGCGGCGGCTTTCTTCGCTTCGGTCTCGGCGCGCAGGCCGGCGCGGCCGATTCATTTGACTATTTCCAAAAGCTTAGCCGATCGCTTACAGGCGAATGTCCCGCTCAAGAGCGCGCGATGGATCGCGAAGACGGCCGTCGGCGGTTGGGCCCGGTGACTTCGGATTGATCCAGACGCCCGCTCCGCACCGACACCAGAACCGACCGAGGAACTGACATGCCGATTCTTGCCGAACCGAAGCCTTACGAGCCGTTCGTCGTCAACACGTCGATCGAGGACGAGCAGGACGACCCCGCCATCGCTTTCCTCGCTTCGGGCGACTATGTCGTTCTGTGGGCCGATTACAGTGACGTCTTCGACAACTCGATCGGGGTCGAGCTGAAGGGCCAGCTGTTCACTCGTCTCGGCGAGCCGATCGGCGGGGAATTCGCCGTCAACAGCACGGTGCCGGATCATCAGGACGCCATCAGCGTCATCGGGCTGGCCGGCGGCGGCTTCGTCGCCACCTGGGAGAGCCCGACGTCGGGCACCAGCCAGATCTACGCCCAGGTCTTCGACTCGAGCGCCCAAAAAGTGGGACTCGAATTCCAGGTCAACACCGATCCCGCCGGCAACAAATTCAGCCCCGACGTCACAGCTTTGCCTTCGGGCGGCTTCGTCATCTCCTGGTTCCAGGGGGTGCTCAAGGCGCAGCTGTTCGACGCCGGCGGCGACCGGATCGGCGACATTTTCAACGTCGAGGGGCGGGGCCACGCAAGCCGGCCGGTTAACACGACGCTGACCTCGGGCGAGTTCGTCGTCGCCTGGGAAGAGGCCCTTCGCGACGTCGACGGCACCAGCAAGGCCATCGTCGCGCAAAGGTTCAGCGCGGCGGGCGCCAAGCTCGGCCCGCAGCTTCTGGTCAACACCGTTGTGGCGGAGGATCAGGAGATCAACGGCGTGGCGGCGCTCGACACCGGCGGATTCGTCGTCGTGTGGACCGACTTGGGCAGCCGCGACGTCAAGGCCCAGCTGTTCGACGCCGCCGGAGCGAAGGTCGGCGGCGAGATGTTGGTCAACACCACCACGCTGCGCACCCAATGGCACGCCGACGTGTCGGCGCTGCCCGGTTACGGCTTCGTGGTGACCTGGTATGACGACGCCGGCGGGAATGGCGACCTGGACGACATCCGCGGCCAGGTCTTCGCCAATGACGGCACGAAGCTGGGCGGCGACTTCCTGGTCAACGCGCCGGTCGCCGGGCTCCAGGGCTATTCCGCCGTTGCGGGCGACCGGAACGGCAATTTCGTCGTCGTATGGCCGGACTCGCAGGGAGGGGAAGACGCCAGTCATTTCGAGATCCTGGCGCGCCCCTATACGATCAGCGGCGAGCTCGACCGCGACACCCAGCAGGGCGGGCCGGGCGACGACAGATACATCGTCGATTATCATGCCGACGTGGTGATCGAGCTTCCCGGCGAAGGCACCGACATCATCTACAGCTCGGTCAGCTACAGCCTCAACGACGGCTCCGAGGTCGAGAGCCTGTCGACGATCACCTGGGAGCTGACCGACCCGATCAACCTGACCGGCAACAGCCTCGCCAACCATCTCTTCGGCAATGACGGCGCCAACCAGCTCGACGGCAAGGCCGGCGCCGACGTGATGATCGGCCGGGCCGGCAACGACAAATATTTCGTCGACAATGCCGGCGACAAGACGTTCGAGAGTGGAGGCGGCGGCACCGATTTGATCTACGCCTCGGTCAGCTTCGTTCTGACCGACGCCCAGGAGGTCGAGAGCCTGTCCACGGTCACCTGGGAATCGACCAACGCGCTCAACCTCACCGGCAACGGCCTCGCCAACCAGCTGTTCGGCAATGCCGGCGCCAACCGGCTCGACGGCAGGGGCGGCAACGACGTCCTCCACGGCAAAGGGGGCGCCGACATCTTCGCCTTCACGACCGTCTTGGGAGCGAACAATGTCGACGTCGTCCACGGCTTCAGCGCGGTGGACGACCTGATCGCGCTCGAGAATAACGGCGTGTTCGTCGGCCTTTCGGGCGGCGCCCTGCCGGCGAGCGCGTTCGTGATCGGCACTGCGGCGCAGGACGCCAGCGACCGGATCGTCTACGACCAGCCGACCGGCCGCCTGTTCTTCGACGCCGACGGCAATGGCGCCGGCGCCCAGGTCCAGTTCGCGCTGCTGAACGGCGCGCCGATCATCTCGGCGAGCGACTTTACCGTGATTTGAACGGAGAAGCCGTCATTGCGCTTCGGCGAGCGCGGCGGCTTTCTTCGCTTCGGTCTCGGCGCGCATCCGGCCGGTCCGCTCGACGCGGGCGGCCATCTGCTCCCACGCCTCGGCGGCGCGCAGGCAACGGTCGCGGACGTTCTGAAGAGGGGTGGCTGCGGCGTCGCGGCGCGCCTCGGCGGCGCGCTCCAGATAGAAATCGTGATGGGTCGACATTGGGGTTCCTGATTCCTTGGAATTGGTTACGGCATAAGCAGTCGGGCCGGAATTCGCAACGATCAGCGTCATGTCTTCCGGGAGCAGAGCGGCGAGCTTCTTCGGCGCGACCGCGCGATAGCTTTCGGCGATCCAGCGCCTGAGCAGGTCGAGATCGGGCTCCTCGCCGGCGCCGAAGCGGCAGCTGATCCAGCCCGAGCGGCCGAGGCCGTAGCCGGCGGGCTCGGCGAAATCGAACGTCTCGGCGAAGTCGCGGCTGACCGGCAGCTTGACGGTGAGGCTGAGCTTGCCGTCGCTCTCGTCGAGCCAGACGAAGGTCTTGCCGCGCACCTTGAGCGCGGTGTGGCCCCAGGGGAAATCCTCGACCGCCTCCGGGAAGGCGAGGCCGTGGCGGCGCAAGGCCTGCGAACGGGCATCACTCGGCGAGGTCCGCCATGAAGGGCGGATCGGGGATGATCGCGGCGGCGTCGTGGAGCAGATCGCCCCAGCGCGCCGAAAGATCGTCGAAATAGGGATCGTCAGCCGCCGACCCGGCGGGTCAGGACCTTCGAGCCCGGGGCGCGGCGGCATCACCATCAGGTCGAGCGGGCGGGCGACCGCGAGGTTGGAGCGGATCGAGGCGTCGAACGAGAGGAAGCCGATCTTCATCGCCTCGGCGCAGCGGCGTGCCGGGATGGATCGTGCGGTCGAGCATCGGCCGGCCATATTTGGTCTCGCCGATCTGGAAGAAGGGCATGTCCGGCTTGCACTCGATGAAATTGCCGGCCGAGTAGATCAGGAAGAGGGACGGCGGCGCGTCGCCGATCCGGCCGCCGAGCAGGATCGAGGAGGCGCCGCTGATCTTGATCGAGGCGAGCGCCTTGCCGACCGTCTGCGTTGGCGAGCTGCACCGCCTCGCCGACCAGCTGCGCGGCGCGGAACATGCTGGTCGGCTCGGCGATGGTCCGCATCAGCGCCTTCGTCCTCGCCGGCGGGCACGCCTTCGCGCAGCAGGCTGATCACCGTCTGGGTGGTCGAAAGATTGCCGGCCGAGGCGGCGTAGATGCAGCGGTCGTCGCTGTCGGCCAGGCAGTGCAGCTTGCGGAAGGAGGAGATGTCGTCGACGCCGGCATTGGTGCGGGTGTCGGCGATCATGATCAGCCCCGCGTCGAGCAGCATGCCGAGGCAATAGGTCATCCGTCCCCCATCAATTCTGCGACTGGGCTCTGCGACTGGCCCTGCGACTGGGTCTGCATCTCGCTGACCTCGACCTCTACCGTCAGTTCCTCGGCGCCGCCACCCGAACGTGCGCCGGCGACCGGCGCGGCGTCGCGATAGTCGAGGCCGCAGGCGACGCGGACATAGGCGTCGTCGGTGCAGATCCCGTTGGTCGGATCGAAGGCGACCCAGCCGAGATCGCCGACCCAGGCCTCGGCCCAGGCGTGCGCCGCCTCCTGGGCGTGGGCGCCGTCGCGGCGGAACAGATGGCCGGAGACGTAGCGCGCCGGGATGCCGACGACGCGGGCGGCGGCGATGAAGATGTGGGTGAAATCCTGGCAGACGCCGTGGCCGGCGGCGCAGGCCTGCTCGGCGGTGGTCTCGATCCGCGGTCGCCTCGGTGTCGAAGCGCATCGTCTCGTGGAGCCGGCCGGTCGAGCCGGTGCAGCCGGTCGAGCGCCGGATCGGGGCCGGCCGCGCACCGATTCGCGCGAGCGCGGCGAGCGCCGGGCCCGCGCGCGGTGAGCGGCGTCGGCGCGCAGGAAGACCTGCGGCGGCAGATCGTGCGGCAGGCCCTGGACGATGCCGGCTCGATCCTCGGTCAGCACCCGGCCGGTGACCGAGACCGCGAGGCTGCGAACCGGCTTGTCGACATAGAGCATGTGGGTGACGTTGCCATAGCCGTCGCGGCCTTCGCGCAGCCGGGCGTCGCGATCGACGTCGATCCGCCAGTCGAGCACCGTCTGGCCGGCGAAGCTCAACGGCGTCACGCGCAGCAGCTGGATGACCCGCCGCGCCGGCTCGGCATAGGTGTAGGTGGTGGCGTGGTGGACCGCGAGCCGCATCAGCCGAACCGGAACTGGCGCGGCGATCGCCTGGTCGAGCGCGTCATTGTCGCGGATATAGGCGTGCAGCCATTCGTGCAGGCCGTCGCGGAAGATCGTGTCGATCGTCGAGCTCCTCGAGCCGGGCGAGCCGCTGGCGGGCGAGCCGGTCGGCGGGGCCCTGGCGGCCGGAGCGGCCGCCGAAGTCGGAGAGCAGGTCGACCGTCTCCTCGGCCGACGCGGCGAGCGAGCGCGGCATCTCGCGGCGGAAGATCAGCAAGTCGGCGACCAGCCAGGGCTTCAGCGCCTCGCGATAGAGGTGGCGATAGGCGGTCTTGGCCGAGACGATCTGGAGGATCGTGCGTCCACTGGTCGCGGTCGAGCGTGCCGCCGACCTCCTGGCCCTGGCGGCAGCAGCAGATAATATTTGACGTCGAGCAGCCGCGCCGTGTTGTCGCCGCGCTCGATCACCGAGCCCAGCCGCATGAACCAATAGCCTTCGCTGCGCAGCATCCGCGCGAGCGCGCCCTCGAAGCCGCGGGTCTCGGCCTTGAGCTCCTCGACCAGGTTCAGGGTCGCCTGGACGCCGCCGGGGCTGGTGCGGTCGCGGATCATCAGCCAGGCGCGGTTGATCGCCTCCCAGACCTCGCGGGTCAGCGCGGTGCGCGCGGCGCGGGCATTGTCGCGCGCGGCGCGCGAGGCAGGAGCGGATCGAGCTCGGATTGTCCTCGCGACAGGGTCAGATAGCGGCGCGACGTCGGCGGCGCTGAAGCTCTCGCCGCCGGCGGCGAAGGCCGCGGCGGCGCCGACCACGCGCGAGCGCGCTCTGCCAGGCCTGCTCGCCTGCGGCGTGGTCGCCCAGCGCGGCGAGCCGGATCGTCGCCTCGACCAGACGCGTGGTGAACTCGGCGCGCTCCATGTAGCGGCCGATCCAGTAGAGATTGGAGGCGGTGCGCGACAGCATCAGGCGCCCGTCTCCGGTTCGGCGGCGAGCACGAAGCTGTCCTTGGTGCCGCCGCCCTGGCTCGAATTGACCACCAGCGAGCCTTCGCGCAGCGCGACCCGGGTGAGGCCGCCCGGGACGATCGTGACGCCGTTGGCGCCGGTCAGGACGAACGGGCGGAAATCGACATGGCGCGGCGCGAGGCCCGCCTCGGTGAGGGTCGGCACGGTCGACAGCGCCAGCGTCGGCTGGGCGATGTAGCGCTCGGGCTCGGCCTTCAGCGCGGCGCGGAACGTCTCGATCTCCGTCTTGCGACGCGGTCGGGCCGACCAGCATGCCGTAGCCGCCCGAGCCGTCGACCAGCTTCACCACCAGCTTGTCGAGATTGGTCGAGCATGTGGCGGAGCGCCTGCGGGCTCGCGGCAGCGCCAGGTCTCGACATTGGGCAGCTTCGCCTCCTCGCCGGTATAATAACGGACGATCTCGGGCATGTAGGAATAGATCGCCTTGTCGTCGGCGATGCCGGTGCCGGGCGCGTTCACCAGGGTGACGTTGCCGGCGAGATAGGCGGCCATCAGCCCGGGCACGCCGAGCAGCGAATCGGCGCGGAAGACGAGCGGATCGAGGAAGGCGTCGTCGATCCGGCGGTAGATGACGTCGACCCGGACCCGGCCGTCGATCGTCCGCATCCAGACGATGTCGTCGTCGACCTCGAGGTCGGTGCCCTCGACCAGCTCGATCCCCATATTGTCGGCGAGGAAGCTGTGCTCGTAGAAGGCCGAATTGTAATGGCCGGGGGTCAGCAGCACGCAGCGCGGCTCGCGCGCGCCGTCGGGCGCGACCGAATAGAGCGTCTCGCGCAGCAGCTCCGGGATAGGAATCGACCGGCCGGACCGGGAAGATGTCGAACAATTCCGGGCAGAGCCGCAGCATCGCCTCGCGATTCTCGAGCATGTAGGAGACGCCCGACGGCGTGCGGGCATTGTCCTCGAGCACGAAGAATTCGTCCGGCCCGGTGCGGACCAGGTCGATCCCGCAAATATGGGCGTAGACGCCGTGCGGCGGCCGCGCGCCGGCGACGGGGATGCAGATATTGCGGGTTGGCGAGGACGATGTCGGCCGGGATCGACGCCGTCGGCGAGGATCTTGCCGCGCGCCGTAGATGTCGTCGATGAAGGCGTTGATCGCGCGCACCCGCTGCTCGAGCCCGGCCGACAGCCGCGCCCATTCGCGCGCCGAGAAGATGCGCGGGACGATGTCGAACGGGATGATCCGCTCGGCCGCTTCGTCCTCGCCATAGACGGCGAAGGTGATGCCGAGGCTGCGGAAGGCGGTCTCGGCGGCCTGCTGGCGGCGGTCGAGCTCGGCGGCGGGGATGCCGTCGAGCCAGCGGGCGAGCGGCTCGAAGCCGGCGCGCGCCTTGCGGCTCGCGGCTGTTGCCCCATAGCTCGTCGAACGGCTTGCCGTCGGCCATCGCCCCTCGCTCATCGCGCGGCTTCGCGCCGCCGCTCCCTAACAATGCACGAAACGCGATGACGGGCCAAATCGAATTGCGCACGACGCGCCACGGAGCTATCGTTACGGCATGACAACGGAACTCACGATGCTCGCCTGGGGCGCGTCCTCGCGCTCGTCCACATCCTCGCCGCCGCGCAGGTCAAGACCCGGCAATATGGCACCAAATGGAACATGGGCGCGCGCGACGAGGAGTTGCCGCCGCCCAAGCCGATCGTCGGCCGGCTGGCGCGGGCCGAGGCCAATTTCCTCGAGACCTTTCCGGTGATGATCGCGGCGGTGCTGATCGTCTCGGCGGCCGGGCTAAACAACGAAAAGACCGCGCTCGGCGCGATGCTCTGGCTCGGCGCTCGGGTGATTTATCTGCCCCTCTACGCGCTCGGCATTCCTTATCTGCGCACGCTCGCCTGGCTGGTCAGCCTGGTCGGGATCGTCATGGTTCTGTGGCCGGCGCTGGCGGCGAGCATCAGCTCACTTTGAGCCGATAGCCGACCGCAGGCTCGTTGACGATGAGCTCCGGCTCGGACGGATTGCGTTCGAGCTTTTGCCGCAGCGCGCGAACGGCGACGCGGAGATAATCGATCTGTCCTTCCTGCGCCGGTCCCCATGACGGTTCGGAGCAGATGGGCGTGCGTCAGCACCCGCCCCGGATGCTTCGCAAGCTCCGCGAGCACGGCATATTCCTTCGGAGTCAGATGGACCTCGTTCCCATCCCGGAACACCGCGCGCCGGAAGAGGTCGATCGTGACACCGGCGACCTCGAGCGGCCGCTGATCGGACTCCGGGACCCAGGTCCAGCAGGTTGGATGAGGTAGCGCTCGATCCTGGCGGCTTCGGAGCCGACGAGCGAAACGAGCGCCTTGTCGCCCGATCCGCTGCGCCGCAACGCGCCGACGGCATCGGTGATCGCCTTCAGCGGAGGCTCGAGATCCTGCCCGATCGTCGAGAGCAGGACCGAGCGCACCTGATCGCGTTCCCGGACGCGGGCGAACTCGCGCGCCTCGCTTTCGAGCCGGCCGCGCTCCAGGGCGAGCGCCACCTGGTCGAGCAGATTGTCGAGCAGCGGCAGCTGGTCCGGGCGAACCGGCGGGGCGCCGTCGTCGCGCGCCAAGTCCCATTGCGGCGATGACGGCGCTGCCGGATCTCACCGGATGGAACTGCCACTCCGTGGGCACCGCCCGGTCGACGCCTCGGCCGGCGCGTTCGCCGCTGTCGAGCACCAGGGCGGCGACGGCGATGTCGCCCGGCGTCAGATGCATCGGCGCCGGCGCGCTGGAAAGCAGGCGCGGTTCGGGCATTCCGCCGACCAGCACGGCGTTGCATTCGAAGACCTCGCCCAGCTCGCGCGTGCTTACCTCGTGCGATCTCCCGCTCCGTCGTGCAGGCCAGCAGCCGCCGCGCGAGGCCGGCGATGGTCGCATTGCGAGCGGCATGCGCCTCCGCGATTCGTGCCTGCCTGCGGACCGATGCGGCGAGCTGGCTTGTGACCACGGCCACCGCGAACAGCACGACGACCGTCACGATGTCGTTCGGGTTCTCGATGCGGAAGGTGAGGTGGGGCGCGGTGAAGAAGAAATTATAGGCCAGGGCGGAGGCCAGCGCCGCGAAGAGCGCAGGGCCGAGACCGGCAAGCACCGCCGCGCCGAGGACCGCCGGGAGGTAAAGCAGGTCGACCGCCGAATTGCCCCATCGCGGAGCGAGGGCGAGGCCCACGAGCGTGGACGACCGCGACCATCAGCGATGCTTCGGCATAGCCGCGAAGCTGCGCGGCGGCGGAACGCTTGCTGGCGGAAAGGCCGGCCATGGGCGCTAACTGCGCCGGACGAACGCGTGCGTCGAGTGTCCGGGTCGATTATCGCTGTTTCTTCACGCTGGCCGGCGCAATCCACATGGAATCTTTATGCCGCCGGAGCCGCACATCGCGGCGCCATGGCCACTCTCGCACCAACCTGCCGCCGCGCCCGGCCGATGCGCCCGGGCGAAATCCACAAGCATTCGCTGCCCGCGCTGATGCTCGGCGCGATCGGCGTCGTCTACGGCGACATCGGCACGTCGCCGCTCTACGCGATGAAGGAAAGCTTCATCGGGCCGCATCCGCTGGCGGTCGATCCGCTGCACATCTTCGGCGTGCTCAGCCTGATCTTCTGGTCGCTGATGCTGATCGTCACGGTCAAATATGTGCTGGTCGCGATGCGCGCCGACAACAAGGGCGAGGGCGGCTCCTTCGCCTTGCTGGCGCTGATCTCGCGCAACCTCGGCGAGAAAAGGTGGACGGCCGGCCTGGTGATGCTGGGGGTGCTCGCGGCCGCCCTCTTCTATGGCGACGCGATGATCACGCCCGCGATCTCGGTCCTCTCGGCGGTCGAGGGGCTGACCATCGTCGCAGGCGAGCCTGGAGCCGCTCGTCGTCCCGATCGCGATCGTCATCCTGATCGGCCTGTTCCTCGTGCAATCCCGAGGGACGGCGAAAGTGGGCGCGATGTTCGGGCCGGTCGTCCTCGTCTATTTCGCCGCGCTCGCGACGCTGGGCGTCTGGAATATCCTGCGGCATCCCGAAATCCTGGCGGCGCTGAGCCCTCATTGGGCGGTCGAATTCTTCGCTTATGATCCGAAGCTCGCCTTCCTCGCCATGGGCTCGGTGTTCCTCGCCGTGACCGGCGCCGAAACGCTCTATGCCGACATGGGCCATTTCGGGCGCAAGGCGATCGGCTTTTCCTGGCTGAGCGCTCGTCTATCCCTGCCTGATGCTGAACTATTTCGGCCAGGGCGCGCTGCTGCTCGGCACGCCTTCGGCGGTCGAGAACCCCTTCTACCTGATGGCGCCCGGAATGGGCGCGGCTGCCGCTGGTGCTCATCGCCACCGCGGCGACGATCATCGCCAGCCAGGCGGTGATCTCGGGCGCGTTCTCGGTCACCCACCAGGCGGTCCAGCTCGGCTTCCTGCCGCGGCTTCGAACCGAGCATACCAGCGCGAAGGCCGCGGGGCAGATCTACATCCCGGCCGTCAACTGGGGCTTGCTGGTGATGGTCGTCCTGCTGGTCCTCGGCTTCCGCGAGTCGACCAACCTCGCCTCGGCCTATGGCATCGCGGTCAGCGGCACGATGATCATCACGACGATGATGCTCGCGGTGCTGATCTTCCAGGTGTGGAAGTGGAACCGCCTCGTCGCGACGCTGACGATCGGCCTCTTCGCGATCGTCGACGGCGCATTCTTCGCGTCGAACATCACCAAGGTGGCGGACGGCGGCTGGTTCCCGCTGGTCGTGGCCGCGGTGATCTTCACCGTGCTCACCACCTGGGCGACCGGCCGGGCGCTGATGCGCGAGCGGCTCGAACAGGACGCGCTTCCGCTCGACGTCTTCATCAAGTCGGCGGCATCCGTGCACCGGGTGCGCGGAACCGCGGTCTTCCTGTCGACCTCGCCGGACACCGTGCCGTCCGCGTTGCTGCACAATCTCAAGCACAACCAGGTGCTGCACGAGCGCGTGCTGATCCTGAACGTGAAGGTCGAGGACGTGCCGCACGTCCCGCCGGCGGAGCGGCTGGAGGTCCATGGCGCCGCAAAGGGCTTCTATCGGGTCATCCTGCACTACGGCTTCATGGACGAGGTCGATGTGCCCGCCGACCTGGTGCGGATCGAGTCGTGCGGCGACGGCGTTCGACATGATGAGCACGAGCTTCTTCCTCGGCCGCCAGAAGCTGATCGCGACCAGGGAGCAGCCCGGCATGGCGCTGTGGCGGGAGCGGCTGTTCGCCTGGATGATGAAGAGCTCCGAAAGCGCGATGGAGTTCTTCAAGCTGCCGACCAACCGCGTCATCGAGCTCGGCAGCCAGCTTCGGATCTGATCGGCGTAATTCGGGACAGTATATATTTATCGTCACGGCCGACGCGTAACCGAGCGCGGTGCCTGATAAATATATACTGTCCCGAATGAAAACCGGCGCCCGCGAATGCTCGCGGACGCCGGTTCTTCGCCCCACTCGTAGCTTGTTCAGGCGACCTTGGCGGCCTCCAGATCCTCGGGCTCGCGAAGCACGTAGCCGCGGCCCCAGACGGTCTCGATATAATTGTCGCCGCCGCAGGCAAGGCTCAGCTTCTTCCTGAGCTTGCAGATGAAGACGTCGATGATCTTCAATTCGGGCTCGTCCATGCCGCCGTAAAGGTGGTTGAGGAACATCTCCTTGGTCAGCGTCGTGCCCTTGCGGAGCGAAAGCAGCTCCAGCATCGCATATTCCTTGCCGGTCAGATGGACGCGGCTGCCGTCGACCTCGACCGTCTTGGCGTCGAGGTTCACCGCGAGCTTGCCGGTCTTGATCACCGACTGCGAATGCCCCTTGGAGCGGCGGACGATGGCATGGATGCGGGCGACCAATTCGTCGCGGTGGAACGGCTTGGTGACGTAATCGTCGGCGCCGAAGCCCAAGGCGCGGACCTTCGAATCCATCTCGGCGACGCCGGAGAGGATGAGAACCGGGGTGCCGACCTTGGCCGTGCGGAGCTTCTTCAGCACGTCGTAGCCGTGCATGTCCGGCAGGTTCAGGTCGAGGCAGATGATGTCGTAATCGTAGAGCTTGCCCAGATCGAGGCCCTCTTCGCCCAGATCGGTCGTGTAGACGTTGAAGCCCTCGGTGGTGAGCATCAGCTCGATCGCCTTGGCGGTCGTCGGCTCGTCTTCGATCAGCAGCACGCGCATGAATTTATGCCCTCCTGTCGCGGCGCTCCGGCGGGCCGGCCACCCAGCGACGTCATTAACCATTAGGGATGTGAAGGCAAAAGGTTAATTTGGTATTAATACCGTGGAATCCGGGGATTAGCCTGCATCGTTGCACCGGGGCCACGGACGTGGCAGGGCCGCGGGCGATGAACTTCTGGGAAAACAAGGTCCTTTTCATCGACGGCGAGGCGATCGTGATCGACAAGCCGGCCGGCCTCGCCGTCCATCCCGGGTCGCGGACGCCCGAGAGCCTGGAAGACTATCTTCACCATCTTCGTTTCGGATTCAGGCGGCTGCCGCTGCCCGTCCACCGGCTCGACCGCGACACGTCGGGCTGCCTCCTCCTCGCCCGCAACCCCAAGGCGCACAAGGCCTTCCAGCGCGCGTTCGAGGAGAAGAGGGTCGGCAAGACCTATGTCGCGGTGCTGGACGGCGGTGCCCGAGGCGGAAGCCGGGACCGTCGAGATGGCGCTCGCCAAGACCTCCACCGCGGAGGAGGGCTGGCGGATGGTCCCGGATCGCGCCGGCCGGCCCGCCATCACTCACTGGCGGGTCGCCTGCGTGCGCGACGGGCGCGCGGTTTTAGTGTTCACCCCCGAGACCGGGCGCACCCACCAGATCCGCGTCCACGCCGCCGAAGGGATTGGCATTCCGATTTCGGGCGACCCGGTCTACGGCCTGGGCAAGGGGCCGATGCTGCTCCACGCGCTGTCGCTGACGGTGACGCGTGGCGCCAAGCCGCCGGTCGAAGCGACCGCGCCCTTGCCGCCGACCTTCGTCAGCGCCGGCTTCGGCGATGTCGTTTGAGCTGCCCGAAGAGGCGCTCGAGGAGCGCTTTCTCGCCGCGTCCGGGCCTGGCGGTCAGAACGTCAACAAGGTCGCGACCGCCTGCCAGCTCCGGTGCGATGTGTTCAGGCTCGGCCTGGCGCCGGATGTCTATCAGCGGCTCAAGTCGCTCGCCGGCAGCCGGATGAACGCGGCCGGCGAGATCGTCATCACCGCGCGCTCCTACCGCACCCAGGAAGCCAATCGCGAGGATGCGCGGGGCAGGCTGGCGGAACTGATCGCCAAGGCCCATGTGAAGCCGGTGAAAAGGATCAAGACCAAGGCGAGCCGCGCCGCCAGGGCGAAACGGGTCGACGCCAAGAAGCTGCGCGGCACGGTCAAGCAGGGACGCGGCAAGGTGACCCTGGACTGAATTCCTCCCTTGCTTTTGCAGGGGAGGGGGACCGCACGAAGTGCGGTGGAGGGGCTTCTTTCGCCGCAAGAGGCCCCTCCACCATGCTGCGCATGGCCCCCCTCCCCTCGAAAACGAGGGTAGGATAAAGGAACGGGAATGTACGATTTCAGGATCGACGCCGCCGACAAGCCCTCGCTCTACCGGGAGCTGATCGGGGCGGCGGACGCGCTGACCGCCGGCGAGCCCGATCCGATCGCCAACATGGCCAATGTCGCCGCCCTGCTGTGGGAGGCGCTGCCGGACCTCAACTGGGCGGGCTTCTACAGGAATGTCGGGGCTGAGCTGGTGCTCGGGCCGTTCCAGGGCCGCCCGGCCTGCATCCGCATCCCGTTCGGCCGGGGCGTCTGCGGCGCGGCGGCGGCGACTCTCCAGCCGCAACGCGTCGACGACGTCCATGCCTTCCCCGGCCATATCGCCTGCGACTCGGCTTCGCGCTCGGAGCTGGTCGTGCCGATCGTCGCGAACGGCCGCCTGATCGCCGTGCTCGACCTCGACAGCCCGATTCCCGGCCGCTTCGACGCGGAAGACGAAGCGGCCTGTGTCGAATTGGCACAGCTTCTGGCGGCTCGGCTCGGCGCCATGGCAAAGGCCTCCGTCGGAGCGTAAAAGGACGGGTCACTCGTCCCTGCGCGCCTCGCTCAGGGGGCGGTATTGCGAACAGGGGATGCCTTTATGCGCAAGTTGAGCCTTTCCATCCTCGCGGCGAGCGTCGTGCTCGTGGCCGCCCCCGCCTTCGCGCAAGGCCATCGTTCCGGCCCGCGGCCGCAGTCCGGCCACAGCTGGCGCGGGGGCATGACCGGCATGCAGGGGCACCAGCGGCCCAACGTCATGGTCCGCCACGGCGGCCAGCGTTTCCACGGCGGCACCGGCTTCCGCGGCGGGCACCGGTTCGCGCATCCGGGCCGCAACTTTCGCCACCACCGGCTGCAGCGCGGCTTCGTCATCCACCCGTTCTGGTTCGGCTCGCAATTCCACGTCAACAACTGGCAGATGTACGGCTTCGCCGATCCCGGGTCGGACCGGCGCTGGGTCCGCTATTATGACGATGCCTATCTGATCGGCCGCGACGGCCGGGTCCATGACGAGCGCTACGGCATGGATTGGGATCGCTACGGCGAGGAGTGGCAGGTCGAGGACGGCATCCCCGCCTACCGCGGCAGCCGCGACTGGCAGCCCGGCGAAGAGGATTATGCCTGGGCCGAGCGCCATGATTCCGAGGGGCCGAGCAACCGCAGCGATGGCTGGGACTATAGCGAGTACGGCCAGGTCTCGGGCGGCGTTTATGGCGGCGCGCCGATGCCGGGCTACGGCCATGGTTACGGTTACGGCGCCTATGGCTACGGCTATGCCTATCCGATCGTCATCGAGACGACGGTGACCATGGGCCAGACCTACACCGAGGAGGTGGTCGAGGAATATGTCGAGGTGCGCCGGCCGCGGCGCCGCGCCCGTGCGCGCTGTGCCTGCCCGGCGCCGCGGCCCGCCGCCGTCCGCCCAGCGCCGCGACCCGCCCCGCGCCGTCGCCCGCCGCCCGCCGGCGAACGCGGCTGAGCTTCCGGGCCCTCGCCTGAGCGGGGTCTCTTCTGGGGCGGGCATTCGGTGTCCGCCCTTTTTTTTTGTCGCAGTGATGGGCTCAGCCCATTCGGGTGAGCGCCTCGTCGCCGAGTCCGGCGGGGACGATGATCAACGGGCAGGGAAGGCCCGCCGCCGCGGCGCCCGCGAAATGGGTGATAAGCGGACCCGGTCCGCCCTCGGCCGAGGCGCCCAGCACCAGCGCGGAAATGTCGTCGCGCTCCTTGAGTAGCTCGCCCACCGCTTTCACCGGGTCGCCCTGCTTGACCGTGATCGACGGCTTGATCCCCGCCTCCTCGGCGATCTCGCCCGATGCCTGGACCAGCATCGCCTCGGCGCGCAGCCGCGCTTCCTCCTCGATCGCCGCCTGGACCGCCCCCCATTGCGAGAATTCGGCCTGCGGGATGAGCGCGAGGATCTCGACCCCGCCGCCCGAGCGCGCCGCTCGCCGCGCGGCGAAGCGTAGCGCCGTCTGCGCCTCCTCGGTCTCGTCCATCACCACCAGATAGGATCGCATCGACTTACGCTCTCTTCGCAGAAGAGGTGCGCCAGATCGGGCGTTCAGGCAAGCCTTGCCCTTGACCTGTGCCATGGCTTAGCTGTTTGGGAAGGCGGCGTTCGCGAAAGGAAAGCGTGCTTCCATGCCCATCGAGCTCAAGATGCCCGCTTTGTCCCCGACCATGGAGGAGGGGACGCTGGCCAAATGGCTGGTCAAGGAAGGCGACACGGTCGCCGCCGGCGACATCCTCGCCGAAATCGAGACCGACAAGGCAGTGATGGAGTTCGAGGCGGTCGACGAAGGCACGATCGCCAGGATCCTCGTCCCCGAAGGCAGTGACGAAGTGAAGGTGGGGACGGTGATCGCGCTGATCGCCGGCGAGGGTGAGGACGCCGCTGCCCCGGCGGCTCCGGCGCCGAAGGCCGACTCGCCCCCGGCACCGCCCAAGGCGGACGCGCCCAAGGCCGACGCGGCCCTGGCGCCATCGCCCGCGCCGAAGGCCGCGAACGGCGGCGACCGCGTCAAGGCAAGCCCGCTCGCCCGCCGCCTCGCCGGGCAGCAGGGTCTCGACCTCGCCGGGCTGACCGGCTCGGGGCCCGGCGGCCGCATCGTCAGGGCGGATGTCGAAGGCGCGGCCGGCACGGCGCCAGCCAGAGCTGCGGCGCCTCCGGCGGCGGCGGCCGCTCCCGCGCCGGCCCTGGTCGAGACCGACATCCCGCACGACGAGATCAAGCTCTCCAACATGCGCAAGACCATCGCGCGGCGCCTTACCGAGGCCAAGCAGACCATCCCGCACATTTATCTGACCGTCGATATCCGGCTCGACACCCTGCTGAAGTTGCGCGGAGACCTGAACAAGGGGCTCGAAAGCCGCGGCGTGAAGCTCTCGGTCAACGACATGCTGATCAAGGCGCTTGCCGCGGCGCTCATCGAGGTGCCGGAGTGCAACGTCTCCATCTCGGGCGACCACCTGCTCAAATATAGCCGCGCCGACATCTCGGTCGCGGTGTCGATCCCGGGCGGCCTGATCACCCCGATCATCGCCGCGGCCGACAGCAAGAGCCTGTCGGTCATTTCCAGGGAGATGGCCGAGCTCGCCGGCCGCGCCAAGGAAGGCAAGCTGCAGCCAAACGAATATCAGGGAGGGACGGCGTCGATTTCGAACATGGGGATGTTCGGAATCAAGCAGTTCGACGCGGTGATCAACCCGCCCCAGGGGATGATCATGGCGATCGGCGCTGGCGAGAAGCGGCCTTATGTGATCGACGATGCGCTGCAGATCGCGACCGTGATGAGCGCCACCGGCAGCTTCGACCACCGCGCCATCGACGGCGCCGACGGGGCGCGGCTGATGCAGGCCTTCAAGCGGCTGATCGAAGCGCCGCTGGCGATGCTCGCCTGACATGGCGCTGGTCAAAGCCGTCGCCGCCGGAACGGTCGCCGCCCTCGCCATCCCCTGGGTGATGCGCGGCGGCACCAGCCAGCTCGTCCAGTGGCTCCATTACGGCCTCGTCGAGGTCCGCCTCGAGAGCGTCCATTTCGCCTGGTCCTGGCCGATCTTCTGCGTCGTCACCCTGTTCGCCTGGGCGATGCTGGCCTGGGCGGACCGATGACCGCCGCCGGGGCCATGGCGTGAGGCCGATCCGAACGATCGTCCGGCTTCACCCGCTGGCGTTCTTCCTGCTCGCGCTGGCGCTGACCGGCGCGGCGGGCTGGCTCTGGTTCGGCACGATGTTCGCGATGGGGACGTTCGACGACGGCGTTCCGGGCCCGCCGGGCGCGGCGACGGGGATCGCCGTCGATGCTTCGGCCATCCTGATCCTGGCCGCGGCGGCGATGCTGCTGGTTGCGACCTTCGCCGCGCGCGCGCGGCCTTGGGCGTTGGCGCTCGCGCTGGTCGGTTTGGCGGCGCTGCCGGCCTTCGCGGCTTTTAGCTGAGGAGCGCGGGCTTGAGCACGGGCGCGGAAAAGTGTAACCCCGGGTGGCACTTTCTGGAGCGCCGGCCATGAGGATGGGGATCAAGGAGTTTCGCGAGCGCCTCAGCGAGGTGGTTCAGCAAGGCGAGCCCATCGTGATCACCAACCATGGCAAGGTGCTCGGCACGTTCGCGCCGCTTCGCCCGAAGGACCCCGAGCGGGTTCGCCACGCCGCCGCGTCCATCCAGCGCTGGCAGGAAGAGATGAAGGCGAAGGGCGTCGATCTGGAAGCGGAGCTCGCGGCGATGGGGCTCGATCCGTGGGGAATGCCGCTCGATGACCGTGTTGGTGGTTGATGCCAACATCATGGCTTCGGCGCTGATGGGCCGGACTCTTCCGCTCCTCGCGGATCAGGCCGCGCGCGGTGTCGTTCTAACCGCTCCGCTGCCGCAACTGGCCGAAACGCGCAACACTCTCACTCGACGCAAGAGGGCCGATATCGACGCGCGCATGGCCGCGTTGCTGGAGATCGTCCATCCCTTGGAGCCGATCGTCTTCGAAGGCTTGGAATCCGAGGCGCGTGAGCGTCTTGAACCCCATGGTCAGCCCGACTGGCCGGTGCTCGCGGCGGCGATGGCGCTCGGCGCCGGCATATGGAGCCACGACAAGGATTTCTTCGGCGTCGGCGTCCCGGTCTGGTCGAATCGCAACGTCAGGCATGTGGAGGCGGCGACATGAGCGCCATCGGCAGCGTTCGGCATCGCGCGCTGCAGGAGCGATGAGGAGAGATAATGGCTGACACTTACGACCTCATCGTCCTCGGCTCCGGGCCCGGCGGCTATGTCGCGGCGATCCGGGCGTCGCAGCTCGGGCTGAAGACCGCGATCGTCGAGCGCGAGAAATTGGGCGGGATCTGTTTGAACTGGGGGTGCATCCCGACCAAGGCGCTGCTCCGCACGTCCGAAATCCATCATTACATGACCCATGCCGCGGCCTATGGGCTGAGCGCGGAGAAGGTGGGCTTCGACCTCGCCGCGATCGTCGAGCGCAGCCGCAAGGTCGCCGGCCAGCTCAACGCCGGCGTCAAGGGGCTGATGAAGAAGAACAAGGTGACGGTCGTCGAAGGTGAGGGCGTCATAACCGGCAAGGGGATTCTGAGTGTCACCAAGGACGGGGCGAAAACCGAGCTGAAGGCCAAGCATATCATCATCGCGACCGGCGCCCGCGCCCGCGATCTGCCCTTCGCCAAGGCGGACGGCGACAAGATCTGGACCTACCGGCACGCGATGGTGCCCAGGGAGATGCCGTCGAAATTGCTCGTCATCGGCTCGGGCGCGATCGGGGTCGAGTTCGCCAGCTTCTATTCCGACATGGGCGCCGAGGTGACGATCGTCGAGATGCTCGATCGGATCCTGCCGGTCGAGGACGAGGAGGTCTCGGCCTTCGTCCACAAGGCGCTCGTCAAGCAGGGGATGAAGCTCCATGTCGGCTCGGGCGTCGACAAGCTGGAGGTTACGAAGAGCGGCGTCAAAGCCACGATCAAGGGTGCGGGCGAAGCGGAGTTCAGCCACGCCATCGTCGCCATCGGCATCGTGCCGAACAGCGATGGGATCGGGCTCGAGGCGCTCGGCGTGAAGACGGACCGGGGGCATATCGTCACCGACGGCTATGCGCGCACCAATGTCGAGGGCGTCTACGCGATCGGCGACGTCACCGGGCCGCCCTGGCTGGCGCACAAGGCGAGCCACGAAGGCGTAGTCTGCGTCGAGGCGATCGCCGGCAAGAAGCCGCATGAATTCGAGACCTGGAACATTCCGGGCTGCACCTATTCGCGGCCGCAGGTGGCGAGCGTCGGGCTGACCGAGGCCGCGGCCAAGGCGGCGGGGCGTGAGGTCAAGGTCGGCAAGTTCCCCTTCATCGGCAACGGCAAGGCGATCGCCTTGGGCGAGGCCGAGGGGTTCGTGAAGACGGTGTTCGACGCGAAGACGGGCGAGCTGCTCGGCGCCCATATGGTCGGCGCGGAGGTCACCGAGCTCATCCAGGGCTATGCGGTGGCGCGCCAGCTCGAGACCACCGAAGCCGAGCTGATGGAGACTGTGTTCCCGCATCCGACGCTGAGCGAGATGATGCACGAGAGCGTGCTCGACGCTTATGGACGGGCGCTGCATTATTGAGCTTTGCGCTTGGGGAGCGGGACAGGGCCCACTGCTCCGTGCCCGTCTTCCGATTCGGCCAAATCAAAGCCCCTCTATTGATCGCCCGCCGCGACCTCAACCTTTCCACCGACCCTCGCAGCTCCTGAGCCGGGCAGACCTGAGATTTCCTGGAGCGGATGCGTAGGCTGGCGACCAAAGTCAAAGCCGACGGGGGCGAGGATGGGGTTCCACGACAAGTCGCAATAGCCTGAACAAGAGCACCTGCGCGCGACTTACGTCGCCGGGGCATTCCCCTTCGGTGGAATTTCCTTTTCGCCCGGATTCTGTTACGTTTCGGCGAATTGGGGGAGATGCGAAAATGCAAACACTCGGGCGTGTCCTGGCCTTCGCGGGCGCCGTGCTGCTGGCGCTCGCAGCTTGGTCCAGCGGATTGGTGATGCCGCAAGCGGAGCCGGAATGTCCTCAGCCCAAGGCCGCCACGCCGGCGACGCCTTCGGCCTATCTCACCCGAAACGAGATTCGGCTCAACGGAACGCTCTGCCTCGCGCTCGATCGGGCGCAGTTCTTCGCCAGGGAGAGGACCGAGCTCGCGGCCACCGAGGCCGCGGGGGGCAGGCCTGCGACCGACGCGCTGCCGCCCGAGCGGAAGATTTTCGTCTTCCTCGACGACGTGAAGATGCCGGGGGAAGGCCGCAGCGTCGCCGTCCGGCCGGGGGCGGCCGGCGAGCGCGAGTGGGTTCTCGTGCAGTTCCCGCTGCGAAGCACCGCGGATGCATCGAGCGATGCCGGTCGGGATTGGCGCGCGATCCTCGGCGGATCGGACGAAAACGGAACCCGCAGGGTTCGCGTCGGCGTCGCGGTGAGCGATGGCGCCGAGGGCGCTCCGGCGATGCGGGCCCTGATCAGGGACCGCGCGATATTCCACGTCTACGATCCGACTTGGGTCCTGGTTGGCGGGCTCGGCCTGGTCTTGCTGGCGACGGGGATCGGGATGAGCGGGTGGAAGACCGGGCTGCTCCGGGTCGGCAACGCCACCTCGCCGTTCAGTCTCGCGAGGGTGCAGATGGCGTGGTGGCTCGTCCTGACCATCGGCGGCTTCCTGTTCATCTGGCTGGTCAGCGGACAGTGGCTGGGCGTGGTGACCAGCGGGATGATGGCCTTGCTCGGCATCTCCGCGACCACGGGGGTTGCGGCGCGGCTGATCGAGGGCTCCGCAGACGGTCCGCCGGAGAAGCGCCCCAATTTTTGGCTCGACATCGTGAGCGACGAGAATGGCGTCGCGCTCCACCGCATCCAGCTCATCGCCTGGACGGTCGTGCTCGGGGCGATTTTCGTCTGGACGGTGATCCTGACCTTCGCCTTCCCCGACTTCGACACCAACCTCCTGCTGCTCGCCGGCATCTCCGGCGGGACCTATCTCGGCTTCAAGTTCCAGGAAACGCCAGCGGCTCCAGACCCGGTTGAACCGGCGGATCAGGACCCGGCCGAACCGGCCGATCAGGACCCGGCCGAACCGGCGGATCAGGACCCGGCCGAACCGGCGGATCAGGATCCGGCTAGATAGGCACTCCCGGGGCCCGGCGCCGGGCTTGTCGAGCGGGCCGAGCAATGGGCGCCCAGGGACAGTCACTCGGGACAGCCACCGGTGACTGTCCCGAGTGACTGTCCCCTTGTGAGAAGCGAAGAGATGGGCTCGACGCCCGGGGGCCGGGCGCCGCATGATGGCGGTCCATCATCGAAGGGGCAGGCGTGGAACCGCTCGATCTCCATTACAGCCGCGGCAAGCTGATCCGGCTCGGCTTGCTCTCGCTCTTCGCGACCGCGGTGTCATTGTGGATCGCGACCGGCGGCATCGCGGCGGGCGAGGAACGGCGCGGGCGGGGCGCCTGGATCGGCCGCCTGCTCGGGCCGGAGGGGGTGCAGGCGCTCGGCTGGGCGCTTGCCGCGGTGACGGTCGCGCTGGCGGTGCTTTATCTGCGCCGCGCCTTCGCCGATCCGGTGGCGGCTCGGGCCGACGCGGAGGGCGTGACGATCAACACCCTGTTCGGCAGCCGCCGCTACGCGGCCGGCGACATCGCCGGGCTCGAGCTCTGGCACTCGGCCGGCCAGCCGATCCTCCAAATCATCCCCGCGGCGGGGCGCGGCAAGATGCGCGGCCTTGCGGTCAACGGGCTCGTCGAGGGCGAGGGAGAGGTCGAGGCCTGGATCGGGGCCGTCCATGCGGCCTTCGAAGGAAGGGGGCAGCCGGGCGACTCGCCCCCTGCCGTGACATGGATAAGCGGCACGACGGGCTGGACGTGCCTGGGGGACGGGCCCGAGCACGCGGTCGAGCGCGAGTGGCTGGAGACGCTGACGGAAGGCGGCAGCACGACCCGAACGATCGAGCGCTGCCGCCGTTGCTCATGCCTTTACCTCTTCACCCATTATGAGATTTCCGACTGGGGCCCGACGGGGGATTATTCCGACGAGACCTTTATCTGGACCCCGATCGCGCCCGACGAGCTGGCGGCGGCGCGGGCCGACATCAACTATGCGCCGCGGGCGGCAACCACCTACCGTTACGACACGGGCTGGAAGGCGGTGTGAGCAGGGATAGTCCCCCCTTCCGCATAGGAAAGGAAATGGCCGGCAAGTGATTGGCAAGAGAGCGGAATTGGCTCTTTCGGAATCCTATAAGATACTCATTTGCAATGGTTTTTCTTGACATCTGGCCAATGTTCCGGTAATGTTCGCGAGACGCGCATTCGGAGTGCTAGGCATGGACGAGGAGGACAAGGCGCCGGCAGGGCCGCCGCATCTGCGGCTGTCGGCGGCGCAGAAGGACCGGTTCCTGGAGGTGCTGGGGCAGACCGGCAACCGGCGGGCGGCGGCCGAGGCGATCGGGGTCGAGCCGCGGCTGATGGACCAGAGGCGGAAATACGACAAGGTGCTGGACAGGCAGTGGGAGGCGGCGCTGGAGCAGGCGACCCGGCGGCTCTCCGGTGCGGCCGGGCCGTTCGACTGTATCGGCGCTCGGGAGCTGAACGTCATCAAGCGCGGACGCGGCGGGCGGCTGCAGCTCGTCGCCGCCGGCGCCAAGCGCTGGTGCAAGGCGGTCGACGAACGGTTCTTCGCGACGCTCGGAATGTGCGGCAACATCGCCGCCTCGGCGCGGGCGGTGGGGTTCAGCGAAAGCTGCGTCTGGCAGCGGCGGCGGACCTGGCCGGATTTCGCGCGGCGCATGGAGGAGGTGCTCGAGGAGGCCGAGGTGCGGATCGAGTTCCGAATAGCGTCGATCGGGAACGGGGCGGAAGCGGGACCCGGGACGAACGCGAGCCACTGTGCCCCAATCCCGTTCGATCCCGATTTCGCGCTCCGCTTCCTGAAGTGGCGCGAGGAGAAGCGCTCGGGGCGCGGCAAGACGAGACGGGATCACAGGCGGCCGGAGCCCAGCATCGAGGACGTGCGGGACGAGGTCATCGGGCGGATCAGGGCGATCCGGCGCCACCGGGAGCTGAAGGGCGACGATCCCGGCAAGGGCGCCGGCTGACGGGAATGGTCGGATGAAAGGGGAGGGGACACGTACTTTTCACGAAAAGTACCCCGCGCCGGATTCAGGCGACTGTCCCCTTTCGCGCAGGGGCCAGGAATGGGGACAATTACGAGTAACTGTCCCCGAGGCAGCTCGCGCAGGGGCTAGAAATGGGAATGGTTACGAGTAACTGTCCCCGAGCAGCATGAGCAACGACGGCAATCCTCCCCGCCATCGCATCGTCATCGTCGGCGCGGGCTTCGGCGGGCTCGAGGCGGTCAAGCGGCTGAAGGGGGTCGCGGCCGAAATCATTGTCGTCGACCAGCGCAACCACCACCTGTTCCAGCCGCTCCTCTATCAGGTGGCGACCGCGTCCCTCACGCCGGCCGAGATCGCCTGGCCGATCCGCGCCATCCTCCGCCATCGGCCCGAGGTCACGACCTTATTGGCCATGGTGACGGGCGTGGACGCGGCGGGCCGGCAGGTCCGGCTGGGCGACGGCGGCGCCATTCCCTACGACACGTTGATCCTCGCCACCGGCGCGCGCCACGCCTATTTCGGCCATGACGCGTGGGAGAAGTTCGCGCCCGGCCTCAAGACGATCGAGGACGCCACCCGGATCCGAAGCCGAATCCTCTCCGCGTTCGAGGCGGCCGAGCGGGAAAGCGACCCGCGCCGCCGCGCCGCTTTGCTGACCTTCGTCATCATCGGCGCCGGCCCGACCGGGGTCGAGCTCGCCGGCACCATCGCCGATCTCGCGCGCGACACGCTGCCGGCCGATTTCCGGGCGATCGACACCCGGATGACGAACGTGCTGCTGGTCGAGGCGGGGCCGCGCGTGCTGCCCGGCTATCCCGACACGCTCTCGGACTATGCGCGCGGCGCGCTCGAAAAGCTCGGCGTCGAAGTCGCGCTTGGCGAGGCCGTGACCGAGATCGCCGCGGGCTATGTCGGGTTCGGCGGCCGCTCCGTTCGGTCGGAGACGATCATCTGGGCCGCGGGCGTTCGCGCTTCGCCCGCCGCCGAATGGCTCGGCGCCGCGGCCGACCCGGCCGGCCGAATCCTCGTCGCGCCGGACCTCAGCGTCCCCGGCCATCCGGACATCTTCGCGATCGGCGATACCGTGACGATCGCCGGCCCCGGCGGCGAGGCTGTGCCGGGCATCGCGCCCGCCGCCAAGCAGGGCGGCCGCCATGTCGCGCGGGTCATCCGAGCCCGTCTCGCCGGCCGGCCCGCGCCCGGCCCGTTCCGTTATCATCATGACGGCAGCCTGGCGCAGATCGGCAAAAGCAAGGCGGTGATCGATTTCGGCTGGATCCGCCTGCGCGGCGCGATCGCGTGGTGGCTGTGGGGCATCGCCCACATCTACTTCCTGGTCGGAGTCCGCGCGCGGCTCGGCGTCGCCCTGAACTGGCTCTGGATCCACGCCCGCAACCAGCGCAGCGCGAGGTTGATCACCGAGGATGCGGAAGCCCCGCGCAGCGAGTGAGCCCCATTCAATCGGTTGGGACCGTCTCCACCAGGCGATCGAAGACGTCCGGAAAGCCCAGGCTGCCGCCGCCGCGGCTGGTGTCGGCCGACGGCGGCGTCACGTCGCGCGGACGGCTGACCGGCGGCAGGCTGCGCCGAGCGCCGACCGGCTTGTCGACGACCATGTTCCTGAACATCTCGCCGACATAGGAGCCGTCGAGCCGGTAGACTCGCTCGGCCGAGACCCGGCCGATCGCCTTGCCGCTCATGTCGTAGAGATAGTCGCCGATCCTGAACGCCTGGACCCCGCCCGCTCCGTTATAGATGAAGTCCGACATCGTCGCTCCCAGCCGTGGCCGCCGGCAGCCTAGCAGATGCCGGGCCGCTCTGCCATGACCGAGCGTCCCGATGCGGAGACGGACGATGGACTATGACGACCAGCTGAGCCGCTATTTCGGCGCGACCGACCTTTCCGCCCTGCCGGCCGAGGCGCTCGCCGCCGGCATCGAGCGGATCCAGGTCGACCTCGGGCTGGAGAAGGACCGCAGCCGCCGCTTCGCCTTGTGGACGTTGCTTTACATGCTCGGCGCCGCGCCGGAGCTCCAAGCGGCGTTCGCGGACTCGGCCGATCGCGACGCGGCGCGCGACTTCATGGACCTGGCCGACCGGCTGGAATGAGGGGACAGTCACCTGGGACAGTCACCGGTGACTGTCCCGGGTGACTGTCCCCATTCACGATGGACGACCGTCATTCCAGCGAAAGCGGGATGTTTGCATAATTGGTTGTGACGTGATTCTCTTTGGCGTGGAGCTGGAGGGTTGAGCGATGCATCGCGAGGTTGGTCAGGGATCGTTTGCGGAGGCTTTGGTTCGGGGCGGCGGCAACCGTCGCCTGGACCGGATTTCGGCTTTGGTGGACTGGGTTCGGGTCGAGGCCTTGCTCGAGGGGATTTACGGCTCGTCGCGGGGCCGCCCTCTTATCCGCCGCTGGTGCTTTTGAAGGTTTTGCTGCTTGAGGGCTGGTATGGGCTGGGCGACCCGGCGATGGAGGAGGCGCTTGGCGACCGGCTGTCGTTCCGGCGCTTCGTGGGGTTGGGGCTGGAGGAGGCGGTTCCGGATCATTCGACGATCAGCCGGTTCCGTAGCTTGCTGGCCGGGCGCGGCCTGGCCGAGCGGCTGTTCGCGCAGGTGGCGCGGCAGATCGAGAGCAAGGGGCTGGTGGTCAAGGCGGGCACTTTGATCGACGCGACGGTGATCGATGCGGCGGCGGCCGAGCCGCCGCGCCAGAAGGGCGGCGGCCGTTCCAAGGCCGATCCCGACGCCGCCTGGATCAAGCATGGCAAGGGCAAGGCGCGGTTCGGCTACAAGCTGCACGCCGCCATCGACCATGGCTCGGGGATCGTGCGCCGGGCGCGGGTGACACCGGCCAATGTCCAGGAGGTGAGCCTTGGCCACGAGCTGGTGGTGGGCGACGAGCGCGCCGTCGCAGTTCACCCTGAGCGACGCCGCAGGCGGCGTCGAAGGGCGGATAAGGCCTATGTCGGGCCCCGGATGCGCGCGAGGCTCAAGGCCGGCAAGATCAGGGACAGGGTGCAGCGCCGCGCCGCGCGCGGCCGCCCGCTGAGATCGATCGAGATCCGCCGCAACGTCCTGATCGGCAGGATAAGGGGGCGCGTCGAAGGCGCGTTCGGCGCGCTCAAGCGATCCTATGGGCTTGCCCGGATGCGCTATATGGGCCTCGCCCGCAACGCCGCCGCGACCTTCATCACCCTGATCGCCTGGAACCTGGCCCGCGCCGCCGACCGGATAGCCTGAAGCTCGGCCTCGATCGCAATCCAACCGGCGCCAAAAGACCGCCCAACCCTCAGCCCGGCATAACCGCCCCCCCCAAACCTACAACCGCACCGTCCCCACGCGCCAATATCGCACCGACGAAATGAACACCCTTTATGCAAACGTCCCGCGAAAGCTGGAATCCCGTTTCCTTTGCTGCGAAGGTGAAGGGAGATGCCGGATTTCGCCGGAATGACGGACAGGGGGTCATCATGCGCAAGCTCTTCCTCGCTTTGGCGCTGGCGCTGTCGCCCGCCGCCGCTTCGGCCGAATCGGTGGTCGTCACCGCCGGCCGGATGATCGACGTGCTCGCCGGCCGAATCGTCGATGAGCCGGTGGTGGTGATCACCGACGGCCGCATCGTTTCGGTGGTCGGGCGCGGCGGGGCGCGGCCGCTCATCCCCGCCGGGGCGCGGCGGATCGACCTGCCAGGGATGACCATCCTGCCCGGCCTGATCGACCTGCACGTCCATCTCGATTCGAGCCCCTATTACGGCCCCTATCAGGCGCTTCAGTTCGCCGATCTGTTCCAGGCCGTGATGGGGCCCGGCCACGCCCGCGACACGCTGGAAGCCGGCTTCACCACGGTGCGCAACGTCGGCTCGTCCGATTATGCCGACGTCGCCTACATGCAGGCGATCGACGAGGGGCGGATCGCCGGGCCGCGGATCATCCCCGCCGCCCATGCGCTCGAGCGCGACCGGCGGCCATTGCGACGAGACCTTCCTGCCGCCGCGCTATCACGTCGCCCCGCCCGGGGTCGGCGACGGGCCGCAGGCGCTGCGCGACCGGGTCCGCGAGCAACGGCTGGGCGGCGCCCAGGTGATCAAGGTCTGCGCCACCGGCGGCGTCTTCTCGCGCAACACCGAGCCCGGCCAGCAGCAGCTGTCCGAAGCCGAGCTTCGGGCGATCGCCGAGGAGGCTCATCAATGGGGCCTGAGGGTCGCCGCCCACGCCCACGGCGCCGCCGGGATCAGCGCCGCGATCCGCGCCGGCGTCGACACGATCGAGCATGCCTCGCTGATCGACGCCGAAGGAATCCGCCTCGCCCGCGAGCGCGGCGCCTGGCTGGTGATGGACATCTTCAACACCGACTACACCCAGGCCGAAGGGGCCCGGAACGGCATCCTCGAGGACAATCTCAGGAAGGACCGCGAGATCGCCCAGCTCCAGCGCGACAATTTCCGAGCCGCCCACCGCGCCGGGGCGCGGCTGGCGTTCGGCTCGGACGCCGGGGTGATGCCGCACGGAACGCAAGGCGGCCAGTTCCGCTATATGGTCGACTATGGAATGACTTCGATGGAGGCGATCCAGGCCGCCACCCGCAACGCCGCTCTGGCGCTCGGCCGCGAGCGCGACGTCGGCGCGATCGCCGCCGGCCGCTATGCCGACATCGTCGCGGTCGCCGGCGATCCGCTCGCCGACATTCGCCAGCTCGAACATGTCGATGTGGTGATCAAGGGAGGCGCGATCGTCGCCGACCGGCGCTAACGGGGAACGGGGACAGTCACTTTTCGGCGCCGCGGCGTCTCGTCTGGAGCGGTCGTGCGGAAAAGTGACTGTCCCCAGCCTTTGTGCTAGACGGCGGCCATGGACGGGGAGGGGACGAGACCAGCCATTGCGGGCCCGCTGCTGCTCTGCCTCGGCGGGGCGCTGATCGTCGTCGCCGTCGGCTTCCTGACCTTCGCCTTCAACGAATGGCTGCGGGTCGGAATCTGGCCTCCTTATCCGTTCAGCCGGATGCTCGCCGAGCTCCACATCCCCTATCCGAGGCTCGGCTGGGCCGCGGGGCAGAGCGCGCTCGACTGGTTCCTGGCGCTCGGCGCCTGCACGATCCTGTTCTGGACCGGCGCCGCCATCGCGCTGCTCGGCGGGCTGATGATCGCGAAGCACGACAAGAGGCAAAGGCCGGACCGGATCTCCGCCTAAGCGGGGCGCGCGCCCCGTTCGGCATAGTCTGCGATCAGCGGCCCGAACGCGGGCAGTTCGGGGACGGTCTCGAAGCCGTGCCGAGCCGGGGTGGTCGCCCAGGGCAGCTTCTCGCGAGTCCAGGTCTCGACATAGGGCACGAACCAGCAATGGTCGTCGAGCGTCGAAGGGCGAAGGTTGACGAACCAGTCGAGGCCCGGCGGCCGGGTGAACAGCCAACTCATGCAGCTCCCGCAGAAATGGTGCATGTCGCGGTTGAGCCCGCCGAGCACCGGCTCGCCCTGGGTCACCGCGAACCCGTCGGCGGGGATGGCCAGCGACAGCGAGAAGGCGCTGGCGCTCATCGTCTGGCAGCCGGTGCAGTGGCAGGCCATAGCGAGCAACGGCGGCTTGGTGACGCGGATGCGGACCGCGGCGCAACGGCAGCCGCCGTCCCAGGGGAGCTTCCAGCCAGCAAGGGCGACGGAATCGATTTCGGACATTTGCGTTTCCCGTTGAACCCGGCGCGCTTCTGGCGGTTATCGGGGGCGATGGGCAAGCGCGATCGCGACGAAATCCATATGAGGTTCGACAAGGCGGTGAACATGGCGCCGGCCGAGATCGAGGACTGGCTGGTGACCGAGCAGAGCCGCGCGGTCGGCCAGAAGCGGGACGGCGGCGAGAGCGTCGGCCACGCCGCGGGGCGCCGGATCGTCGCAATCCTGCGCAGCAGGCGGGACGAACTGAGCGACGAGGATTATCTCCACATGCGCAAGGTGGCGGGCTATGTCGCGCGTCATCGCGCCCAGCGGCCGGACAATGTCGTGACCTCGCGCTGGCGCTACAGCCTGATGAACTGGGGCCACGACCCGTTGAAGGAACGAGACTTATGAAGGGCTATGTCGACAATATCGAAGAGGCGACCGTCGCCAACGAGGATTTCCGCCGAGTCCTCTATACCGGCGAGCACCTCCAGCTGGTGCTGATGACTCTGCCCCCCGGCTGCGACATCGGCGAGGAGGTGCACGAGGACCGCGACCAGTTCTTCCGAATCGAGGAAGGCGAGGGCGTGATCCGGATCGACGGCGTGGACAATAAGGTGGAAGACGATTTCGCCGTGATCGTGCCCGCCGGTGCGCGGCACAACGTGATCGCGGGGGGCCGGCCTCTGAAGCTCTACACAATCTACGGCCCGCCCGAGCACCGCGACGGCGTCGTCCATCGGACCAAAGAGGATGCCGAGCGCGACCATGACAACGACCATTGGGACGGCGGGACGACGGAATAGGCCGATGCGGCTGCTCGCGGCCCTGCTGGCGCTGGCCGCCGCCCCGCTCGCCGCGCAGGAGCCGTCCGCCGCGGACTATCGCGCCGACGCGCTCTCGATCGCCCCGCTGATCGCCGACGTCTACGCCTATCCGGAGCGCTTCCCCGGCGGCGCCGTACCCGGCTCGGAGCGGCTGCGGCGCGAGGCCGAGGCGGTCGGCGACCGCCGCGCCTTGCTCCGCCACGCCGAGCGCGCCTTGCTCGCTCTGGCCGATCATCATGCGATCACCGGCGCCTCCTTCCCCGACAGCTGGGCGGTGGTGCCGACCTATGCCGACCTCTGGATCGAGACGAGCGGCGACCGTTTCGTCGTCACCGCGGTGCGGCGCGGCTCGCCGGCCGCCACGGCCGGCGTGCGGGCGGGCGACTCGCTGCACGCGATCGGCGATCTGCCGGCGGCGGAGGCGGTCGCGGCCTTCTGGAGCGATCTCGGGCTCGAGGCCGAGGGCGATCGCGCCGCCTTCGCCGCCCGGATCCTCGCCGCCGGCCGGCGCAACGCGCTTCGCCGCCTGACCTTCAGGCGCGGCGCGGCGCTGATCCCGCTCGATTTGCCCAGCCTCTACGCGCTGCCGCGCGCGGAGCGGCCGCCGGTGAGCGTGGCGCGCGAGGGACGGCGCCTGCGCATCCGCTTCAACGATTCGCTCGGCGACGACGCGACCGTCGCCGCCTTCGACGCCGCGATCGCCGCGGCGCGGCCGGGGCAGCCGATCCTGATCGACCTCACCGACACGCCGAGCGGCGGCAACACAATCGTCGCCCGCGCCATCCTCGGCTGGTTCGTCGATCGGCCGCGTTTCTACCAGGCCCACGCCTTGCCGGCCGAGCAGCGGCGGACCGGGATCGCGCGGCAATGGGTCGAGCAGGTGCTGCCGCGCCCCGGCAAGCGGCATCGCGGCCCGGTGACGGTCGAGGTCGGCCGCTGGACCGGAAGCATGGGCGAGGGGCTGGCGATCGGCTTCGACTCGATCGGGGCGCGGGTGACCGGCACCCGCATGGCCGGCCTGCTCGGCGCGATCTACGACCACCGGCTCGAACATAGCGGGTTGGTCCTCAAGCTGCCGACCGAGCGCCTGTCGCACGTCGACGGCATCCCGCGCGAGGATTTCGCGCCGCGGCGGCCGAGCGCGGACCGCTGAACGGGGACACGTACTTTTTCGCGAAAAAGTACGTGTCCCAAACTTAGCCCGAATGAGGACTGTCCCGGGTCCGCCGCGCCGGAAAGTAACGGCCCCATCCAGCGTGATCTGGATCACGCTCCTTGAAGATGTCGTCATGTCAAGGACCACCGCCCTCGCCACGATCTTCAGTGGCGCGATCGGTCTGTTCGTGACGCAAACGAAGATGGGAGAATCCAGATGATGAAAGTACATTCCGTTCGCCGCCTGGCCGGGCTGCTGATGCTCCTGGCCGGCATCCAATCCGCGCCGCTGTCCGCGCAGCCATCGCCCGCCATACCGGCCGGTGCCATCCGGGTGCCGTGCTGCCGCTGCCTCGACGGGACCCGGCAGACGATCAACCTCAACACCCGTACCGCGCCCTGGCGGGTGTCGCGGCCGGGATCGAGCACGAACCAGCCCGTGGTTCCGGCCGGCAACGTTTCCTGGGCGCCCGTGCCGCCGGCCGGCTGGGTCGGCCCGCGGGGCAACCCGACCACGGTCGGCGAATACACCTATGTCCTCCAGCTCTACGTGCCGCACTGCACGATCCGGGCGCGGGTCGTCATGAGCGGCCGGTTCGGCGCCGACAACAGCGCCCGGCTCTTCCTCAATTCCAGCCAGATCGCGGCTTCGCAGGGCACGCCCAATTACGGCTTCCTGCCCGCCAGCATCACGCCCTTTACCGGCGTGCTGATCCCGGGCCTGAACACGATCAGCGTGATCGTCCGCAACTCCGGCGGCCCGACCGGCATGATCCTGCAGGGCCAGGTCGCCATCACCTGCCCCCGCGAGCGGGAGCAGGGCACCGCCGCGCCCGGGGGCGCCCAATAGGGCATGTATTGAAAAGAGGGCAGTCGGTGTGGCTGCCCCCTTTTTCGGCCAATATTCTGTAAGCGTGACGCAGGTCACGTCCCAAAGGGCCATTTTCTTCTAGCGAGAGCGACAGCATCGCCAGGTTTAACTTGTCGGATGCAGTCGTCCGCCGCGTGATTTCAGCAGGGTCTTGGCAAGCCTGGTTTCCATGATGGAGAAAATGATGAAAACGTCATCCAGATGCGCCGGATTGCTCGGCCTGATGCTCACGCTCGGCACCTTGTCCTTTTCCGCGCCAGCTCAGGTCCCGCCCAGCTGCCCATGCGTGATAAATACCATATGTTGTCAGTGTGCCGATGGGAGCACGCGTCAGGTGAATCTCAGCACGGGGTTCGCGCCGTGGCGCGTGACCGGGCCGTCGGGAGGCGCATCCCAACTCGTCGTTGGCGCCAACCCCAGCCTGTTCGGTTGGACTGCCGCGCTGTCCCCCGCTCAGTGGGTGAGCCCGCCCGGCGCGCCCCGGGCACTCGGAAACTACACCTACACGCTGCAATATTTCATCCCAGAGTGCGTGATTCCCGCGAATATGTTCATCACCCTGCAGTTCGCGGCCGACGACACCGCGACCCTCACCGGGACGGGCTTCACCGCCTCGACCTGGACCGCCGGAAGCATCCCCACCGTCACCTTGCCGGCAGGCTTCAACACGCCTGGCCTTCATACGCTGACGATCGTCGTCAACAATGTCGGCGGCCCGACCGGGCTGCTCGTCCGGGCGACGCTGAACACCCGATGCCCGCTTCAGCAGCCAACCGGCGGCCTGCCGACGGACGCGCCGCCGCAGGGATAGCCGAGCGCCGCCGCATGGGGGCAGTCATTATGATTGCCCCCATTCCGCGCGCGGGAAATATGGCTCTTCCCCCTTCACAAACGGCCCCTGTTGACCCATATGCGCCCTGCGGTTATAGGCCGCGTCGCTCGCGGGCTGGTGGTGGCTGACAGGCCAGACGCTGTCCGCATGGGCGTTTTTGAGCTGAACACTGCTGCCATGTGAAGCAAGGGCCTGGGGGGCCGATAAAAGGCCGCCCCGGCAATCTTGCGCATTTTGCGTGGCAGTAGAGTAACTTAGGTGAAGGGTTCCAATGCCGACGATCAACCAGCTGATCCGCAAGGGTCGCGAACCGCAGAAGGCCAAATCCAAGGTCCCTGCGATGGAGCAGAATCCGCAAAAGCGCGGCGTCTGCACCCGCGTCTACACGACCACCCCGAAGAAGCCGAACTCGGCGCTCCGCAAGGTGGCCAAGGTTCGCCTGACGAACCAGCGCGAGGTCATCTCCTACATCCCCGGCGAAGGCCATAACCTTCAGGAGCACAGCGTGGTGTTGATCCGGGGAGGCCGCGTCCGTGACCTTCCCGGCGTCCGCTACCACGTCCTGCGCGGCGTTCTCGACACCCAGGGTGTCAAGGACCGCCGCCAGAGCCGTTCCAAATACGGCGCCAAGCGTCCGAAATGACCGAGCGGGCGCAAGCCCGCGTAGAGCCACCCCGGCGAAGGCTGGGGTCCTGGGTCCCGGCCTTCGCCGGGAAACATGATGAGGAGTAAGCCCCGGACGGGTTCCGGACCAGGCTGAAGAGAAGAAGGATATAAGAGATGTCACGCCGCCGCCGCCCCGAGAAGCGCGAAATCCTCCCCGATCCCAAGTTCGGGGACATCGTCCTCTCCAAGTTCATGAACAACATCATGCTCGACGGCAAGAAGTCCGTCGCCGAAGGGATCGTCTACGGCGCCCTCGAGAATATCGAGAACCGCGCCAAGAAGGACCCGCTGGGCGTTTTTCACGACGCGCTCAACAACGTCAAGCCGGGCATCGAGGTCAGGAGCCGCCGAGTCGGCGGCGCCACCTATCAGGTGCCGGTCGAGGTGCGCACCGAGCGCGCCCAGGCGCTCGCCATCCGCTGGCTGATCACGGCGGCGCGCGCCCGTTCCGAGAAGACGATGGCCGGCCGGCTGTCGGGCGAGCTGCTCGACGCGTCGAGCAATCGCGGCAACGCGGTCAAGAAGCGCGAGGACACGCACCGCATGGCGGAAGCGAATCGCGCCTTCAGCCATTATCGCTGGTAACCACCGGGATTGCGCTCCCGCGAAAGCGGGAGCCCAGCCTAGAGAAAGAAAACTGGACCCCTGCTTTCGCAGGGGATCACGCCCCGGACAAGGGCAACGGAGTTAAGACAATGGCCCGCAGCCATCCGCTCGACAAATATCGCAACATCGGCATCATGGCGCACATCGACGCCGGCAAGACGACGACGACCGAGCGAATCCTTTATTATACCGGCAAGTCCTACAAGATCGGCGAGGTCCATGAGGGCACCGCCACCATGGACTGGATGGAGCAGGAGCAGGAGCGCGGCATCACGATAACGTCCGCGGCTACCACCTGCTTCTGGAACGACCACCGGATCAACATCATCGACACGCCGGGCCACGTCGACTTCACCATCGAGGTCGAGCGCTCGCTGCGCGTGCTCGACGGCGCGGTCGCCTGCTTCGACGGCGTCGCCGGCGTCGAGCCGCAGTCCGAGACCGTCTGGCGCCAGGCCGAGAAGTACAACGTGCCGCGGATGTGCTTCGTCAACAAGCTCGACCGCACCGGCGCCAATTTCGAGATGTGCGTCGGCATGATCAAGGATCGCCTCGGCGCCCGCCCGGCCGTCCTCTATCTGCCGATCGGCATCGAGAGCCAGTTCAAGGGCCTCGTCGACCTCGTCGAGAACCGGGCGATCATCTGGCTCGAGGAATTGCTCGGCGCCAAGTTCGAATATCAGGACATCCCCGCCGACCTCGCCGATGCCGCCGCCGCAGCCCGAATGGAGCTGATCGAGATGGCGGTCGAGCAGGACGACGACGTGATGGAGGCCTATCTCGGCGGCGGCGAACCCGACGTCGCGACTCTGAAGGCGCTGATCCGCAAGGGCACTCTGAACTTCTCGTTCGTGCCGGTGCTGTGCGGCTCGGCGTTCAAGAACAAGGGCGTCCAGCCCCTGCTCGACGCGGTCGTCGATTATCTGCCGAGCCCGCTCGACGTGCCCGCCATCCAGGGCCTGAAGCTCGACGGCGTGACCGTCGACGAGCGTCCCGCCGACGACAGTGCGCCGTTCGCCGCCCTGGCGTTCAAGATCATGAACGATCCGTTCGTCGGCACGCTGACCTTCGCCCGCATCTATTCGGGCAAGCTGGAGACCGCGAGCCAGGTCACCAACTCGGTCAAGGACAAGAAGGAGAAGGTCGGCCGCATGCTGCTGATGCATGCCAACGACCGCGAGGACATCCAGGTGGCCTATGCCGGTGACATCGTCGCTCTGGCGGGCCTCAAGGACACCACCACCGGAGATACGCTTTGCGCCTCCAGCGCGCCGATCATCCTCGAGCGGATGGAATTCCCCGAGCCGGTGATCGAATTGAGCGTGGAGCCGAAGACCAAGGCCGACCAGGAAAAGATGGGCATCGCGCTCAATCGCCTGTCGCGCGAGGATCCGTCGTTCCGAGTGTCATCGGACATCGAGAGCGGCCAGACCATCATCAAGGGCATGGGCGAGCTCCATCTCGAGATCCTGGTCGACCGCATGAAGCGCGAGTTCAAGGTCGAGGCCAATGTCGGCGCGCCGCAGGTGGCGTATCGCGAGTATCTCGGCCGGCCCGTCGAGCTGACCTACACCCACAAGAAGCAGTCGGGCGGTTCCGGCCAGTTCGCCGAAGTGAAGGTCAAGGTCACGCCGGGCGAGCGCGGATCGGGCTTCGTGTTCGTCGATTCGATCAAGGGCGGCAACGTCCCGAAGGAATATATCCCGTCGGTCGAAAAGGGCATGCGCGAGACGGCGGAAACCGGATCGCTGATCGGCTTCCCGATCATCGATTTCTCGGTCGAGCTGATCGACGGCAAGTATCACGACGTCGATTCGTCGGCGCTGGCGTTCGAGATCTGCGCCCGTGGCGCGATGCGCGAAGCGGCCCAGAAGGCCGGCATCAAGCTGCTCGAGCCGATCATGAAGGTTGAGGTTGTGACCCCGGAGGACTATCTGGGCGACGTGATCGGCGACCTGAACAGCCGCCGCGGCCAGATCCAGGGTACGGACAGCCGCGGCAACGCCCAGGTCGTCGAGGCGATGGTGCCGCTTGCGAATATGTTCGGCTACGTTAATGAGCTTCGCTCGTTCAGCCAGGGGCGCGCCCAGTATTCGATGCAATTCTCGCATTATGACGAGGTGCCGGCGAACGTCGCGGAAGAGGTCAAGGCGAAGCTCGCCTAGCCTATTGAATAAATTGATCTTTAGACACCAAGAACGAGGGTAAGGCAAAATGGCCAAAGCTAAATTCGAGCGGACGAAGCCGCACTGCAACATCGGCACCATCGGTCACGTCGACCATGGCAAGACGTCGCTGACGGCCGCGATCACCAAGGTGCTCGCCGAGACCGGCGGCGCGACCTACACGAGCTACGCCAATATCGACAAGGCTCCCGAGGAGCGCGAGCGCGGCATCACCATCTCGACCGCGCACGTCGAATATGAGACCGCGGCGCGCCATTATGCGCACGTCGATTGCCCCGGCCACGCCGATTATGTGAAGAACATGATCACCGGCGCCGCCCAGATGGACGGCGCGATCCTGGTCGTCTCGGCCGCCGACGGCCCGATGCCGCAGACCAAGGAGCACATCCTGCTCGCCAAGCAGGTCGGCGTGCCGAACATGGTCGTCTACCTGAACAAGGTCGACCAGGTCGACGATCCCGAGCTGCTCGAGCTGGTCGAGCTCGAAATCCGCGAGGAGCTTTCCAAGCGCGACTATGACGGCGACAACATCCCGATCATCATGGGTTCGGCGTTGGCCGCGCTCGAGGATACGAACGAGGAAACCGGACGCGGCTCGATCCTGAAGCTGATGGAAGCCGTCGACAGCTGGATCCCGCAGCCCGAGCGTCCGCTCGACAAGCCGTTCCTGATGCCGATCGAGGACGTGTTCTCGATCTCGGGCCGCGGCACGGTCGTCACCGGCCGCGTCGAGACCGGGATCATCAAGGTCGGCGAGGAAGTCGAGATCGTCGGCATCAAGGACACCACCAAGACCGTCGTCACCGGCGTCGAGATGTTCCGCAAGCTGCTCGATCAGGGCCAGGCCGGCGACAATATCGGCGCTCTGATCCGCGGCGTGCCGCGTGACGGCGTCGAGCGCGGCCAGGTCCTGGCCAAGCCAGGCTCGATCACGCCGCACACCGATTTCTCGGCCGAGGTCTACGTGCTCTCGAAGGACGAGGGCGGCCGTCACACGCCGTTCTTCGCCAATTACCGTCCGCAATTCTACTTCCGCACGACCGACGTGACGGGCGAAGTGGTGCTGCCGGAGGGCACCGAGATGGTCATGCCCGGCGACAATGTCAGCCTGGCCGTGAAGCTGATCGCCCCGATCGCGATGGACCAGGGTCTGCGCTTCGCCATTCGCGAAGGTGGCCGGACCGTCGGCGCGGGGGTTGTCGGAACGATCACGAAGTAATATAGGGCCGGCAGCCGCCCGGCTCCCTCGGATTCGGGCGGCTTCGGTTTCTAGAGTTTGATTATGGCCGATCCGGGGTCGCGAGGGTCCGGAGACGCTCTGTTTGGTTTGCCCTTCGGGGCGGCTCTTTCGCATCGGTAGTGGACATGGAAACGCAGAATATCCGCATTCGCCTGAAGGCTTTCGACCATCGAGTGCTCGATCAGGCCACCGGGGACATCGCCGACACCGCTCGGCGCACGGGTGCTCTCATTCGCGGCCCCATTCCGCTGCCGACGCGAATCGAGAAGTTCACCGTGAACCGCTCGCCGCACGTCGACAAGAAGTCGCGCGAGCAGTTCGAGGTGCGGACCTACAAGAGGCTGCTCGACATCGTGCAGCCGACGCCGCAGACGGTCGACGCGCTGATGAAGCTCGACCTCGCCGCCGGCGTGGATGTAGAAATTAAGCTCGCTTAGGCGCGCTCTGTTCCCCGGCGAAAGGGACCCCATCAAAGTAGTACTTTGATGGGACCCAAGGCCGGGGTCCAGGCTGGGTCCCGGCCTTCGCCGGGACACAGGACAGACAAAGGGATACCGCACGGACTTTCCCGTGGTCTGCGTCCCCCGTCCTCCCCGCTCCGGCGGGGAATTAGCCCAGACGGGGCACGCATCGTTTTTGGGCTGGCACGCCCCCGGCGTTGGTCGGGGGCCTCTGTATGAGGAGTTTGGTCATGCGCACCGGCGTGATCGCGAAAAAAGTCGGGATGACCCGCCTGTTCCAGGACGATGGCCGCCATGTGCCCGTCACCGTCCTGGCGCTCGAGGATTTGCAGGTCGTCGCCCGCCGCGAGGAAAGCCGCGACGGCTATACCGCCGTCCAGCTCGGCGCCGGCTCGGCCAAGGCGAAGAACCTTTCCAAGCCGCAGCGCGGCCATTTCGCCAAGGCCGAGGTCGAGCCGAAGGCGAAGGTCGTCGAATTCCGAGTCGCGGAGGATGCGCTGCTCGATGTCGGCGCTGAGCTCACTGCGGACCATTTCGTCGCCGGCCAGATGGTCGACGTCCAGGGCGTCACCCAGGGCAAGGGCTTTGCCGGCGCGATGAAGCGCTGGGGCTTCAAGGGCCTGCGCGCCACCCACGGCGTCTCGGTCTCGCACCGCTCGCACGGTTCGACCGGCCAGCGCCAGGATCCGGGCCGAGTCTTCAAGAACAAGAAGATGGCGGGCCATATGGGCGCGCGCAACCGCACCCAGCAGAATCTCGAAATCGTCCGCACCGACGCCGGCCGCGGCCTGCTCTTCGTCAAGGGCTCGGTCCCGGGCCACAAGGGCAGCTGGCTGCTGGTCAAGGACGCAGTCAAGGTGCCGCGCATCGAGGCCGCGCCCTATCCGGCCGGCCTCCGGGAACTGGGCAAGGCGATCGAGACCGAGGAGGCGCCCGCCGGCCTGGTCGAGGAGGCCGCCGTGCACGAAATTCCGGCGCTGCCGGGCGACGACGAGGTCGCCGCCATCGCCGCCGAGCAGGAAGCGGGCGCCGCTGCAGCGGCCGCCGCCGAGGACAAGGCCGCTGAGGAAGCTCAGCCGGAGGCTCCGGCCGCCGACGAGAGCAAGGAAGGCTAATCATGAAGGTCAAGGTTCAAAGCCTCGACGGCAAGGGCAAGGGCTCGGACATCGAGCTCAACGACGAGGTGTTCGGTGTCGAGCCGCGCGCCGACATCCTGCACCGCGTCGTCACCTGGCAGCTCGAGAAGCGCCGCGGCACGGCCCGGGCGGCGCGCGAGCGTTCGGAAGTCAACCGCACCGGCAAGAAGTTCGGCCGGCAGAAGGGCGGCGGCACCGCCCGTCACGGCGACCGTCGCGCCCCGATCTTCGTCGGCGGCGGCAAGGCGCACGGGCCCCGGGTCCGCGATTTCGATCCGTCGCTGAACAAGAAGGTGCGCGCGCTCGGCCTCAGGATGGCGCTCTCTGCCAAGGCCAAGGGCGGCAATCTGGTCGTGCTCGACAGCCTCGACGTCAAGGAAGCCAAGACGGCCAAGCTGAAGGAGCAGCTCGCGAAGCTCGGCTTCGGCAAGACCGCTTTGGTGATCGACGGCGACGCTCTTAACGTCGGCTTCGCCAAGGCGTCGTCGAACCTCAGGGAGATCGACCTGCTGCCGGCCGTCGGCGCCAACGTCTACGACATTCTGAATCACGAGACCCTGGTGCTGACCCGCGCCGCGGTCGAGAAGCTGGAGGGCCGCTTCAATGGCTAAGGCGAAGAAGCAGGCGGCCGCCAAGGTCGACATCAGTCATTACGACGTCATCGTCGCGCCGCACATCACCGAGAAGTCGACCCTGCTCAGCGAGCATAATGCGGTCGTCTTCAAGGTCGCCGGCTCGGCCTCCAAGCCGCAGATCAAGGCGGCGGTCGAGGCGTTGTTCAACGTTTCGGTGACGAACGTCAACACGATGAACGTCAAGGGCAAGACCAAGCGCTGGAAGGGCCGCCCCTACACGCGCTCGGACGTCAAGAAGGCTGTCGTGACGCTGGCGGACGGCCAGTCGATCGACATCACCACCGGTATCTGAGGCGCGATAAGATGGCACTCAAGCAATATAATCCGACCACGCCGTCGCAGCGCGGCCTGATCCTGGTCGACAAGTCGAGCCTGTGGAAGGGCAAGCCGGTGAAGGCGCTGGTCGAGGGCAAGCGCAAGACCGGCGGCCGCAACCACAAGGGCCATGTCACCTCGCGCGGCATCGCCGGCGGCCATAAGCAGAAGTACCGCTATATCGACTTCAAGCGTCGCAAGTGGGACATGCCGGCCGTTGTCGAGCGGCTCGAATACGATCCGAACCGCACCGCCTTCATCGCTTTGGTGAAATATGAGGACGGCGAGCTCGCCTATATCCTGGCGCCGCAGCGCCTCGCCGTCGGCGACAGCGTCGTCGCCGGCCGGAAGACCGACGTGAAGCCCGGCAATGCGATGGAGCTCGGCCAGATGCCGGTCGGAACCATCGTCCACAATGTCGAGATGAAGCCGGGCAAGGGCGGCCAGATCGCCCGCGCCGCCGGCACCTACGTCCAGGTCGTCGGCCGTGACCGCGGCATGGTGATCGTGCGCCTCAATTCGGGCGAGCAGCGCTACATTCGCAGCGACTGCATGGGGACGGTGGGCGCGGTTTCGAACCCCGACAACCAGAACCAGAATTTCGGCAAGGCCGGCCGCACCCGCTGGATGGGCAAGCGCCCGCTGACCCGCGGCGTCGCCAAGAACCCGGTCGATCACCCGCACGGCGGCGGCGAGGGCCGCACCTCGGGCGGCCGTCACCCGGTCACCCCGTGGGGCAAGCCGACCAAGGGTGCCCGCACCCGTTCGAACAAGGCGACGGACAAAATGATCATCCGCTCGCGTCACGCGAAGAAGAAGAGGTAATCATGGCCCGCTCCATCTGGAAAGGTCCGTTCGTCGAGCTGTCGCTGCTGAAGAAGGCGGAGACGGCGCAGGAGGCCGGCGGCCGCGCCCCGATCAAGACCTGGTCGCGCCGCTCCACCATCCTGCCGCAGTTCGTCGGGCTCACGTTCAACGTCTATAACGGCCGCAAGTTCGTGCCCGTGTCGGTCAACGAGGACATGGTCGGGATGAAGCTCGGCGAGTTCGCGCCGACGCGCTACTTCCCCGGCCACGCGTCCGACAAGAAGGGCAAGAGGTAGGTCATGGGCAAGCAGAAGGCTCCCCGCCGGGTCGCCGAGAATGAGGCGCTGTCGGTCGGCACCCAGATCCGCGGCTCCGCGCAGAAGCTCAATCTCGTCGCCGGCCTGATCCGCGGCAAGAAGGCCGGCGAGGCGCTCAACATATTGAGCTTCTCGCCCAAGGCGATGGCCAAGGACGTGCGCAAGGTGCTCGCCAGCGCCATCGCCAACGCCGAGAACAACCACAATCTCGACGTCGACGCGCTCGTCGTCGCCGAGGCCAGCGTCGGCAAGTCGATCTCGATGAAGCGCTTCTCGCCGCGCGCCCGCGGCCGGGCGAGCCGCATCGTCAAACCGTTCAGCCGCGTGCGCATCGTCGTCCGCGAGCAGCAGGAAGCGTAAACATGGGTCAGAAGAGCAATCCGATCGGCCTCAGGCTGCAGATCAACCGGACTTGGGACAGCCGCTGGTACGCCGACGGCGCGGACTATGGCCGGCTCCTCCTCGAGGACCTCAGGATCCGCAAGTTCATCATCAAGGAGCTGCCGCAGGCGGCGATTTCCAAGGTGGTGATCGAGCGTCCGGCCAAGCTGTGCCGGGTCTCCATCTATGCCGCGCGCCCGGGCGTGATCATCGGCAAGAAGGGCGCCGACATCGAGAAGCTGCGTAAGAAGCTCGGCGAGATGACCTCGTCGGACGTCAGCCTCAACATCGTCGAGATCCGCAAGCCCGAGATCGATTCCAAGCTCGTTGCCCAGGGCGTCGCCGACCAGCTCGAGCGCCGGATCGCGTTCCGCCGGGCGATGAAGCGCGCCGTCCAGTCGGCGCTCAGGCTCGGCGCCGAGGGCATCCGAATCACCTGCTCGGGGAGGCTCGGCGGCGCCGAGATCGCGCGCACCGAATGGTATCGCGAGGGCCGGGTGCCGCTGCACACGCTGCGCGGCAACGTCGATTATGCCGAGGCCACCGCGCACACCGCTTATGGCGTCTGCGGCGTCAAGGTCTGGATCTTCAAGGGTGAGATCCTGGGCCACGATCCGCTCGCCCAGGACCGGCTGATGATGGAAGCGCAGACTTCCGGCGTCCGCCCGGCCCGCTGAGCTTAGAGGGACCAGGAAAAAAACCATGCTGCAACCGAAGCGCACCAAGTTCCGCAAGGCGCACAAGGGCCGCATCCACGGCGACGCGAAGGGCGGCACCAGCCTCAACTTCGGCGCCTACGGCCTTAAGGCGATGGCTCCGGAGCGGATCACCGCGCGCCAGATCGAGGCGGCCCGCCGCGCGATCACGCGCCACATCAAGCGCCAGGGGCGTTTGTGGATCCGAATCTTCCCGGACGTGCCGGTCTCGTCCAAGCCCGCCGAGGTCCGCATGGGTTCGGGCAAGGGCTCGCCCGAATATTGGGTTTGCCGGGTCAAGCCGGGCCGAATCCTGTTCGAGCTGGACGGAGTCCCCGGCCCGCTCGCCAAGACCGCTTTCGAGCGCGCCGCGGAGAAGCTTCCGATCAAGACCAAGGTGGTCGCCCGCCTCGGTGAATCCCTGCTCGAGGACGAATAAGATGGCGCAGATCGACGACCTCAAGACCAAGACCGACGATCAGCTCGTCGAGCAATTGGGCGAGCTGAAGCGCGAGCAGTTCAACCTGCGCTTCCAGGCCGCCACGAACCAGATCGAGAAGCCGTCGCGGGTCCGCGAGGTGCGCCGCACCATCGCCCGGATCAGGACGCTTCAGGGCGAGCGCTCGCGCGCCCCTCAGAAGGCTTAAGGAGTTAGAGCATGCCCAAGCGCGTCCTGAGCGGCACCGTGGTGTCCGACAAGACCGACAAGACCGTGGTGGTGAGCGTCGAGCGGCGGGTGAAGCACCCGCTCTACGGCAAGATCATCAAGCGGTCGAAAAAGTATCACGCCCATGACGAGGGCAACGAGTTCAAGACCGGCGAGACCGTCCGCATCGAGGAATGCCGGCCGATCTCGAAGCTGAAGACCTGGACGGTCCAGGGCCGGGTCGACAGCCACGCCGCGCCGGAAAAGGGCGAGGCGAAGCCGGCCAAGGCGAGGAAGGGCGAGGAGGCTCCGGCCGAGACGTCCGAGGCCGAGACGGCGGAAGCCTGACGAATTGCAACTGATCGCCGGGGATATCCCGGTTGAAGTGAAGAGAAGGAATTGGATCGATGATCCAGATGCAGTCCAACCTTGAGGTCGCCGACAATAGCGGCGCCAAGCGCGTCCAGTGCATCAAGGTGCTGGGCGGTTCGAAGCGGCGTTTCGCCGGCGTTGGCGACATCATCGTCGTCTCCGTCAAGGAAGCAGCGCCGCGCGGCCGCGTGAAGAAGGGCGACGTCCACAAGGCCGTGATCGTGCGCACCGCCAAGGACATCCATCGTCCGGACGGATCGACGATCCGCTTCGATTCGAACGCGGCGGTGCTCGTCAACAACAACCAGGAGCCGATCGGCACCCGCATCTTCGGCCCGGTCGTCCGCGAATTGCGCGCGAAGAAGCATATGAAGATCATCAGCCTCGCGCCGGAGGTGCTGTAACCATGGCCGCGAAGATCAAGAAGGGCGACAAGGTCGTCGTCCTCAGTGGCAAGGACAAGGGGCGCCACGGCGAGGTCACCAAGGTGATGCCGAAGGACGGCAAGGTGCTGGTTTCCGGCGTCAACGTCCACGCGCGCCACGCCAAGCCGACCCAGGCGCGTCCGCAGGGCGGCATCGTCCGCGCCGAGGCGCCGCTGCATATTTCGAAGGTCGCGATCGAGGATCCCAAGACGGGCAAGCCGACTCGGGTGCGCTTCGAGGAGCGCGATGGAAAGAAGGTCCGGGTTGCGGCCCGGTCCGGGGAGCTGATCAATGGCTGATGCCAAATATGTTGCGCGCATGCGCGCCGAATATGACGAGAAGATCGTCCCGGCGATGATCGAGAAGTTCGGTTACAAGAACCGGCTTCAGGTCCCGCGCCTCGACAAGATCGTCATCAACATGGGCGTCGGCGAGGCGACCCAGGACAAGAAGAAGGTCGAGACCGCGGCCCAGGAAATGGAGCTGATCGCGGGCCAGAAGCCGGTGATCACCAAGGCCAAGAAGTCGATCGCCCAGTTCAAGCTGCGCGAAGGCATGCCGATCGGCGTCAAGGTCACCTTGCGCCGCGAGCGGATGTACGAGTTCCTGGACCGGCTGGTGACGATCGCACTTCCCCGGGTGCGCGATTTCCGCGGCCTGAACCCGAAGAGCTTCGACGGCCGCGGCAATTACGCCATGGGCCTCAAGGAGCAGCTCGTGTTCCCCGAGATCAACTATGACCGCATCGAGAAGGTGCGCGGCATGGACATCATCGTCACCACCACCGCGAAGACGGACGACGAGGCGCGCGAGTTGCTGCGCCTCTTCAACTTCCCGTTCCCGAAGGTGGAAGAAACTCAGAAAGAGGCGGCTTAAGTCATGGCGAAACTGAGTTCCATCAACAAGAACGAGCGTCGCAAGAAGCTGGCGAAGAAATATGCCGGCCAATATGCGAAGCTCAAGGCGATCGCGAACGACGAGTCCAAGGACGAGACCGAGCGGCTGATCGCGCGGCTGAAGATGGCCGAAATCCCGCGCAACGGCAATCCGACGCGCGTCCGCAACCGCTGCGAGCTGACCGGCCGGTCGCGCGCGGTTTATCGCAAGTTCCGGCTGTCGCGGATCATGCTCAGGGAACTGGGCAACAAAGGCCTGATCCCCGGCCTCACGAAGTCGAGCTGGTAAGGTAGAGCTATGCCATTGACCGATCCCCTGGGTGATATGCTCACCCGCATCCGCAACGGCCAGCAGGCGCGCAAGGATAGTGTCCTGACGCCGGCGTCGAAGCTGCGCGCCCGCGTGCTCGACGTGCTTCAGCGCGAAGGCTATATCCGCGGCTATCGCGAAGAGGCGCTCGGCGTCCATGCCGGGCTGCGCATCGAGCTCAAATATTTCGAGGGCCAGCCCGCGATCCAGCACGTCTCCCGAGTCTCCCGCCCCGGCCGCCGGGTCTATTCGGGCGCGCAGGAGCTGCCCCGGGTCCGCAACGGCCTCGGCATCACCATCGTGTCGACGCCCAAGGGCGTTCTTTCCGACGCCGAGGCGCGTTCGCAGAACGTCGGCGGCGAAGTGCTCGCGGAGGTGTTCTGATGTCCCGTATCGGTAAGCGGCCGGTCGCGCTCCCCGCCGGGGTGACGGCGACCACCGAAGGCCAGATCCTGTCGGTCAAGGGTCCGAAGGGCACGCTGCAGCTGCAGATGCGCGACGAGATCCGCTACGACATCGGCGAGGACGGCATCAGCATCCAGCCGGCGAACGCGACCAAGGAGGCCCGCGCCTTCTGGGGGATGCAGCGCACGCTGGTGCAGAACCTGGTCACCGGAGTGAACGAGGGCTTCACCAAGGTTCTCGAGATCACCGGCGTCGGCTACCGGGCCGCCGCTCAGGGCAAGAATTTGAGGCTGCAGCTCGGCTACAGCCACGACGTCAACGTCGCGGTGCCGGAAGGCATCGAGATCAAGACGCCCGACGCCACCACGGTGGAGATTTCCGGCATCGACCGCCAGCAGGTCGGCCAGGTCGCCGCCGAGATCCGCCGCTGGCGCAAGCCCGAGCCCTACAAGGGCAAGGGGATCAAATATCGCGGCGAATATATCTTCCGCAAAGAAGGCAAGAAGAAATAGGCCATGGCGAGATTCAACCCATTCGATAAGCGCCGCCAACGTGTCCGCACGTCGCTGCGCGCCCGCGCCGGCGATCGGCCGAGGCTCAGCGTCCACCGCTCGGGCCGGCACATCTATGCGCAGATCATCCTCGACGGCGAGGGTCGCACCGTGGCCGCTGCCTCGACGGTGGAGAAGGACGCCCGGGCAAAGACGGGCGCGACCGTCGCTTCCGCGCAGGAGGTGGGCCGCAAGCTCGCCGAGCGTGCCAAGGCTGCCGGCATCACCCGCGTGGTCTTCGACCGCGGCGGCTTCCTGTTCCACGGCCGCGTCAAGGCGCTGGCCGACGCCGCCCGCGAAGGCGGATTGGAGTTCTAATGATGGCTGACGAAACCAACCCGAACGCCGAGACCCCGGCCGACGCGGCTCCCGCTCCGGCGGCGGCGCCCGAGCCGGCTGCCCCCGAGGCAGCGGCCGAAGCTCCGGTCGCGGCCGGCAGCGACCGTCCCGAGGGCCGGCGAGAGCGCGGCGCCCGCGGCGGGCGCGGCGGCGGCGGTGGCCGCGACAATCGCGGCGGCGGCAATCGCGGCCGGCGCGACGATCGTGGCCGTGGCCGCGGCGGCGACGACGAGGGCGGCGAGGAATATATCGAGAAGCTGGTCCACATCAATCGCGTCTCCAAGACGGTGAAGGGCGGTAAGCGCTTCGGCTTCGCCGCGCTCGTCGTCGTCGGCGACGGCAAGGGCCGCGCAGGCTTCGGCCACGGCAAGGCGCGCGAGGTGCCCGAGGCCATCTCCAAGGCGACCGCGGCGGCCAAGAAGGCGATGGTCCGCGTGCCGCTTCGCGACGGCCGCACGCTTCATCATGACGGGCTCGGCCATTTCGGCGCCGGCCGAGTCTATGTCCGCTCGGCCCCGGCCGGCACCGGCATCATCGCCGGCGGCCCGATGCGCGCCGTGTTCGAGAGCCTTGGCGTCGCCGACGTGGTCACCAAGTCGATCGGCACGTCCAATCCCTACAACATGATCCGGGCGACGTTCGAGGCGCTCGGCGAGCAGACTTCGCCGAAGAGCGTCGCTCAGCGCCGCGGCAAGAAGATCGCCGACCTGATGTCGCGCCGCGAGGGCGTCACGGGCCAGGCCGAAGCTTCGGCCGAGGCGGAAGCGGTGGCGGAGTAAGCATGATGGCCAAGATCAAGATCACCCAGACCGGATCGCCGATCCGCCGCACCGAAGACCAGCGCGCGACGTTGATCGGCCTCGGCCTCAACAAGATGCACAGGACCGTCGAGCTCGAGGACACGCCCGAGGTCCGCGGCATGATCCGCCACGTGCGGCATATGGTGTCGGTGGCGGAGTAATCCGTCATCCCGGCGGAGGCCGGGATCTCGGCGAGACCCGCCGTGACCTTGTTGGCCTGAGACCCCGGCCTTCGCCGGGGTGACGGGTTGGAAAATCAGCGCGACAAAAGCGAAAGCGAGTGCAAGTGATGAAACTCAACGAAATCCGCGACAACAAGGGCGCCCGCAAGTCCCGGGTGCGCGTCGGGCGGGGCATCGGCTCCGGCCTCGGCAAGACCGCCGGCCGCGGCCAGAAGGGCCAGAAGAGCCGCTCCGGCGTCTCCGTCTTCGGCTTCGAGGGAGGCCAGATGCCGCTCCACATGCGAATCCCGAAGCGCGGCTTCAACAACATCTTCGCCAAGGATTATGCCGAGGTGAACCTTGGCGCGATCCAGAAGCTGGTCGACGCCAAGAAGCTCGATACCAAAGGCGTGATCGACCATGATGCGCTGAAGGCGGCCGGCGTCGGCCGCGGCGGCAAGGACGGCGTCCGCATCCTCGGCAAGGGCGAGTTATAGCGCCAAGCTGAGCTTCAAGGTCGCCGGCGTCTCCAAGGGCGCGCGCGAGGCGATCGAGAAGGCCGGCGGCTCCGTCGAGGTGATCGAGGTGGTCCCGGCCGCCGAGAAGGCCGCCGCCAAGAAGAACAGCGTCAAGAAGCGCAAGGACGCGGCGGCCGCCTGATCCCGCCGCCGCGGTAGAGGCTGACAAGCCGAAACCGATCACTATATGAGGCGGCGGGGAGGCTGATCGGCGCTCCCGCCGCCTTTTCAATTTCTCGAGGTCGAACGCTCCATGGCATCCACCGCCGAAAACATGGCATCCACGATGAGCCTGGCGAGCTTCGCCAAGGCGACCGACCTCAAGAAGCGACTCTGGTTCACCCTGGGCGCGCTGATCATCTTCCGCCTGCTGAGCTTCGTGCCGATCCCGGGCATCGACCCGCGCGCGCTGAGCACGCTCTTCCAGCAGACCCAGGGCGGCGTGCTCGACTTCTTCAACATGTTCTCGGGCGGCAGCCTCGAGCGGATGAGCCTGATCGCGCTGGGCGTCATGCCCTACATCACCGCCTCGATCGTCATGCAGCTCGCGACCACGATGTCGCCGCAGCTCGGCCGCACTCAAGAAAGAAGGCGAGAGCGGCCGCAAGAAGATCAACCAATATACCCGCTACGGCACCGTCTTCCTGTGCGCGATCCAGGGCTATTTCATGGCCGTCGGCCTCGAAACCTGGGGCGCGAGCGAGGGCCAGTCGGCGGTGGTCGATCCCGGCATGCTGTTCCGCGTCACCGCCGTGGTCAGCCTCGTCGGCGGCACCATGTTCCTGATGTGGCTCGGCGAGCAGATCACCAGCCGCGGCATCGGCAACGGCATCTCGCTGATCATCATGGCCGGCATCGTCGCCCAGCTGCCGACCGCGCTCGCGCAGATGTTCGAAGGCGGCCGCACCGGCAGCCTCGATCCGTTCGTGATCATGATGATCCTCGCGCTCGCGGTCGTGCTGATCCTGTTCATCTGCTTCATGGAGCGCGCCCAGCGCCGAGTCCTCATCCAATATCCCAAGCGGCAGACGGCGCGCGGTCAGATCCAGCAGGAGCGCTCGCATCTGCCGCTGAAGGTCAACACCTCGGGCGTGATCCCGCCGATCTTCGCCTCGTCGCTGCTGCTGATGCCGCTCACCATCGCCCAGTTCGCCGGCAACCGCACCGCCGGCGAGAGCGCTTGGGGCGATTTCGTGATCACCGTCACCACCGCGCTGCAGCACGGCGCGCCGCTCTACATGTTGCTCTACGGCGCCGGCATCGTCTTCTTCTGCTTCTTCTACACCGCGGTGGTGTTCAATCCCGAGGAGACGGCGGAGAACCTCAAGAAATATGGCGGCTTCATCCCCGGCATCCGCCCCGGCAAGCGCACCGAGGAATATCTCGATTACGTGCTGACCCGGGTGACCGTGGTCGGCGCCGCTTATCTGACCGTGATCTGCCTCGTGCCCGAATTCCTGATCGCCCGGGCCGGCATCCCCTTCTATCTGGGCGGCACGTCCCTGCTCATCGTCGTCAACGTGACGATGGACACGGTGACCCAGATCCAGAGCCACCTCATCGCCCATCAATATGGCGACCTGATCAAGAAGGCGAAGCTCAAGGGCGGCGGCCTGAGGGGCAGATGAACATCATCCTGCTTGGACCCCCGGGCGCCGGCAAGGGCACCCAGGCCAGCCGGCTCGTCGAGCGGCGCGTCATGGTCCAGCTCTCGACCGGCGACATGCTGCGCGCCGCGGTCGCCGCCGGCACCGAGATCGGCCTCAAGGCCAAGGCGGTGATGGCGGCGGGCGAGCTGGTCTCGGACGAGATCGTCGACGGCATCCTCTCCGCCCGGCTGGACGAAGCGCGACATCGCCCAGGGCTTCATCCTCGACGGCTATCCGCGCACCGCGGTCCAGGCCGCTTCGCTCGATCGGCTGCTTGACCGAGAAGGGCTTGCACCTCGACCACGTCATCGAGCTCGAGGTGGACGAGGACGCGCTGGTCGACCGGATCACCGGCCGCTTCACCTGCGCCCGATGCAACACCCCCTATCACGACCGCTACAAGCTGCCCGCGAAGGCGGGCGTCTGCGACGTCTGCGGCGAGACCGAGTTCAAGCGCCGCGCCGACGACAATGAAGAGGCGGTGCGCACCCGCATGGCCGAATATCGCGCCAAGACCGCGCCGATCCTGCCCCATTACGAGGCGCAGGGCATCGTCCGCCGAGTCGACGGCATGGCCTCGGTCGAGGCGGTGAGCGGCGCCATCGCGGCCATTCTCGACGGCTGCTGCAATCCCCGCTCGCCATGGGCAGCGCGGGTCGAAGCCGGATCTTTCATCTTCAGCCGTGAAGCGGACGGTTATTGTCGATTGGCGGCGAAAGATCAGTCGTATAGCCTGCCTTCCAGGAGGCGGGGGGTGAAACCATTTGAGAAAAAGATGGCCATTGGCGGGCTTATCGTCGCTGTCGGGTCACTGGGCATCGCAGCGCTCGAATATACGAAGATGTCTGCCGTGCCGTCCGGCCCGCCGCAGGAACTGCCGCCGGTGCGTATCCAAGTGGAGCCGGTGGCCCCTGCACCTCCGGCCCGTCTCCCGCGATTGCTGACGGAACGGACGATCGGCCGCCAGCTCCAATATTTCGAGCAGATTTCCGGGCCACCGCAGGAAGTTCACGGCAACCGGCGCCACTATCAGGTCGACGGGTGCGACCTGGAGATCGAGCTCGGAACCGAGCAGCAGATCGAGGCCCTTTCGCTTCTCGTCACCGGGGCATGCAGCTTCGAGTGGCGTGACATGGCTCATAATATCGTCGGCCTCGGGCGACCCGAGCAGACGACGATCGAGCAATTCCTCGACAATGTCGGGGAAAGCGGCATCTACCATCTCGGCGGATGCACACGGTCCTGCGGAAATATGGCCGCTCCGGAAATCTGGCTGCAGCTCTTCGGAAGCCACGCCGACGGCTATATCGACGTGACCGTCGCGGTAGGAGTAAACTCGGCGCAGGAAGTCGATGGGCTCATGCGATTGGCCGCCCTAGTCGAAGCCAATCTGGGCGAGGACGCCACCTATGATTTGACCGAGACCTGCGACCGGCGCGTCATCGGCTGGATACGTTCAACCATGGGTTCGCTGCGGATCGAGCGGGTGGAGCTGCGCACCAACATGCCCTCCATCGCTCCGTCGGCGCCCACGTCCTGCGACCTCACCCGACTGTAGCCCCCAGCACCGCTATCGAAGCCATTCTCGACGGGCGCTGAGGTCCACCCAATTCATCATTCCCGCAAAAGCGGGAATCCCGCTATGAGTCCGCTTGGACTCCCGCTTTCGCGGGAGCGACCGGGAGGGGCTCATGAAGACTCGCCTTTTGGCCTTGGTCCTGGGGCTCGCCGGCCCGGCGGCGGCGCCGGCAGAAGTCACCTCCTCCTCGCCCATCCATTTCGACATCGAAAGCCGGGTCACCGTCGCCGCCACCCCGGCCGAAGCCTATGCGGCGCTCGGCGACATCGGCGCCTGGTGGGACGGCGCGCACAGCTATTCGGGCGATCCCGCCAACATGCGCATCGACCTGTGGGCCGGCGGCTGCTTCTGCGAGACCCTCCCCGACGGCGGCACGGTCGAGCATATGCGGGTGATCCAGGCGCTGCCGGGCCGGGTGCTGCGCCTCTCGGGCGGCCTCGGCCCGCTGCAGGAGGAGGCGGTCGTCGGCACGATGACCTGGACGCTGCGCGCCGTGCCCGACGGCACGGAGATCGTTTCGCGCTATCTGGTCAGCGGCCATGTCCGTGGCGACACCGGCGCCTATGCCGCGCCCGTCGACACGGTGCTGCGCGAGCAGTTCGAACGGCTGCGCGCCCACCTCGTCCGTTGAGCGCCGGCGAGCCTTGGTCGCTGCGTCCGCCGTGCCCGTCGCAGGGCGGGTTCTTCGGCCTGAAAACCTGTTATGGTCCTCGCCTTCGCGACTCCGGCAGCGGAGCCGCGCCGATCTTTCAGGGGAGGCGATGAATGAGCAGGGGCGACGAATCCGAGCATGTCGATCTCGAAGGCTTCATGGCGGGCGTCGAGCGCCGCAATCCGGGCCAGACCGAGTTCATCCAGGCGGTCCAGCGAAGTCGCCGAGGACATTTTCGAGTTCATCGAGGACAGGAGGATTATCACCGCTGGCAGATCCTGCGCCGCATCGCCGAGCCCGACCGGGTCGTCTCGTTCCGCGTCTGCTGGGAGGACGACAATCACAATATCCGCGTCCAGCGCGGCTACCGCGTCCAGAACAACAATGCGATCGGCCCCTATAAGGGCGGCATCCGCTTCCACCCCAGCGTCAACGAGTCGATCCTCAAGTTCCTCGCCTTCGAGCAGACCTTCAAGAACGCGCTGACCGGCCTGCCGATGGGCGGCGGCAAGGGCGGCTCCAACTTCAATCCGAAGGGCAAGAGCGACGGCGAGATCATGCGCTTCTGCCAGAGCTTCATGACCGAGCTCTACCGCCATATCGGCGCCGACGTCGACGTGCCCGCCGGCGACATCGGCGTCGGCGGCGCGCGAGATCGGCTATATGTTCGGCCAGTACAAGCGCATCACCAACAGCTTCGACGGCGTGCTGACCGGCAAGGGCCTCGAATATGGCGGCTCGCTGATCCGCCCGAGGCGACCGGCTACGGCGCCGTCTATTTCCTCGAGAACATGCTGAAGACGCGCGGGCTCGGACCTGGTCGGCAAGCGCGCCGTCATCTCGGGCTCGGGCAACGTCGCCACCCACGCCGCCGAGAAGATCGTCCAGCTGGGCGGCAAGGTGCTGACGCTGTCGGACAGCGAGGGCTTCGTCCACGATCCCGACGGCATCACCCAGGAGAAGATCGACTGGGTGAAGGCGCACAAGACCCGCCGCCGCGGCCGCATCTCCGAATATGCCGACGAATATAAGAACGCGACCTTCCACGCCGGCCAGCGGCCGTGGGGCGTCGAATGCGACGTCGCGCTTGCCCTGCGCGACCCAGAACGAGCTGCTCGGCGAGGACGCCCGCACGCTCGTCGAGAACGGCTGCATCGCGCGTCTCGGAAGGCGCCAACATGCCGACCGACCTCGAGGGCGTCCACGTCTTCAGGGACGCGAAATTGCTCTACGCGCCGGGCAAGGCCTCGAACGCCGGCGGCGTCGCCGTCTCGGGCCTCGAGATGAGCCAGAATTGCGAGCGCCGCATCTCGTGGAAGGAGGAGCGAGCTGCAGCGGCTGCTCAAGGACATCATGGACGGCATCCACCAGCGCTGCCTCGAATATGGCGACCGCGGCGGCGGCTATATCGACTATGTGAAGGGCGCCAACATCGCCGGCTTCAAGAAGGTCGCCGACGCGATGCTGGCGTTCGGGGTGGTGTGAGCGCTTGACTCTGGATCGGCCCAGTCCGCCTCCTTTCCAAGTCATGCCGGCGACGGCCGGTATCTCAGTGCGAGCTCCCGTTGAGACCCCGGCCTTCGCCGGGGTGACGAAATGGGGGGCGCTCCTGCTCTGGCTGCTGAGCGCCCTGCTCGCGGGCTGCGCGACGCCGCGCGGCGAGGCAGGGACCGGGCCGGCGCTGGCCCTGGTCGGCGGCTTCATCGTCGATCCGGCGTCGCAGGCGCCGCCGCGGCGGGCCGACGTGCTGATCCGGGGCGAGCGGATCGTCGCGGTCGGGCGGCATCTTCGCATCCCCGCGAGCGCCCGCCGCATTGACGTTTCCGGCCGCTATCTGGTGCCGGGCCTGTGGGACATGCACGCCCATGTCGCCGCGATCGGGCCGACCGGCGACGCGCTCGAGGACTATGTCCGCCACGGCGTGCTCGGCATCCGCGACATGGGCGGCCGCGTCGACGAGGTGCTGGCGCTGCGCGGTGCCGTCGCGCGCGGCGAGCTTATCGGCCCGACAATGGTGGTCGCCGGCCCCACGCTGAACGGCGAGCAGGCAGCGGACTTCCATCGCCCGGTGCGCGACGGCGCCGAGGCCCGAGCCGCCGTACGCGAATTGCGCGCGCGCGATGTCGACTTCATCAAGATCCACCGCCAGACCTCGCGCGAGGCCTTTTACGGCGTGAGCGACCAGGCGCGCGCCGAGCGGCTGACGTTCGCCGGCCATGTGCCGCTGGCGATCGACTGGATCGAAGCCGCCGATGCCGGCATGCGCACCATCGAGCATGTCCAGACGATCCTCGAAAATGAGGTCGAGCAGGGCGCCGAACCGATCCGCGCGGTGACGGAGGCGATGGACCGCGTGGAAGGGCCGCGGGGTGACGCGATCTTCGCCGCGCTCGCCCGCAACGGCACCTTCTGGGACCCGACCCTCGTCGCCTACGAAGCGAGCTGGCGCGACGACCCGCCCGAGCGCCGGGCGCTGAAGCAGCGCCTCTATGCGCGTATGCGCCCGCTGATCGGCCGGGCGTTTCGCGCCGGCGTCCCGATCCTCGCCGGCACCGATCTGCTCGAACGGCGCGGCGAGGGGTTGCTGGACGAGCTCGACCGGCTGGTCCGGGCCGGGCTGACGCCGCGCCAGGCGCTCGCCGCCGCGACGGTGAACCCGCGCGGCCTGGTCGGGCGCGGTCCCGGCCCGATCCGGCCCGGCGGCGAGGCTTCGCTGATTGTCGTCGCGGCCGACCCGCTGGCGGACATCGCCAACCTCCGGCGCCTCAGCCTCGTCGTCCTGCGCGGCCGGGTGATCGACCCTGCGCCGCGCTGAGGCCGCTCAGCGGCCCCGCTTCGGTCCCTTGCGGAACGGCTTCGCCTTGTGCCGGACCGGCGGCGGGCCGCTGCGTCGGTTCTCGCGCGCCGCGTCGCGCGGCTTGCCCTCGACCGCCTCGATCGAGATCCCGCCCTCGCCGTCGGCGTCGCCGCCCGCGGTCCGCTTCAGCGCCGCCGCGAACTTGCCGGCGACGGCGCGCGGCACTTCGAACAACGTCTCGCCGGCGGCGATGCGGATCGCGCCGATCTCGTTCTTGGTGATGTGGCCGCGCCGGCAGAGCAAAGGCAGGATCCAGCGCGGATCGGCATTGTGCCGCCGGCCGATGTCCATCCGGAACCAGATCGTGTCCTCGAAGCCCGGGCGCGGCCCCTCCGGCCGCTCGCGCGGCGCGGCGCCGGCATCGGCCAGCTCCTCGGCCGCCGGCATGCGCGCGCGGTGGACCCGGACCAGGGCCGCGGCGATCTCCTCGGGCGTCCTTTGCTCGAGCAGCGCGCTGCGCCAGCGCGCGATCCTCCTCCTCGATCTCGGCGGGGGCGAGCAGGGCGGCGAGCAGCCGCTCGTGGTCGCTGCGGCGGATATCCTCGGGCGTCGGCGGCTTGATCCACTCCGCCTCGATCCGCGCCCCGCGCAGCACCGATTCGACCCGCTTGCGGCGCGGATAGGGGACGACGAGGACGGCGATGCCCTTCTTGCCCGCGCGCCCGGTCCGGCCCGAGCGGTGCTGCAAGGTCTCGGCGTCGCGCGGCAGCTCGACATGGACGACGAGGGAGAGGTTGGGCAGGTCGATGCCGCGCGCGGCGACGTCGGTCGCGACCAGCACCCGCGCCCGGCCGTCGCGCAGCGCCTGCAGCGCCTGGTTGCGCTCGCTCTGGCTGTGCTCGCCCGAGAGAGCGACGGCGTTGAAGCCGCGCTCGGTCAGGCTCGAATGGAGCCGCCGGACATTGTCGCGGGTCGCGCAGAAGAGGAGCGCGGATTCGGCCTCGTGCAGCCGCAGCAGGTTGACCACGGCATGCTCGATATCGGCCGGCGCGACCGTCATCGCCTGATAGGCGATGTCGCCATGGCCGCGCTCCTCGCCGACCGTCGAGATGCGCAGCGCGTCGCGCTGGTAGCGCTTGGCGAGCGCGACGATCGGCTTCGGCATGGTCGCCGAGAAGAGCAGGGTGCGCCGCTCCGGCGGGGTCGCGTCGAGGATCTCCTCGAGATCCTCGCGAAAGCCCATGTCGAGCATCTCGTCGGCCTCGTCGAGCACGGCGACCTTGAGCTGGGAGAGGTCGAGCGCGCCGCGCTCGAGATGGTCGCGCAGCCGCCCCGGCGTGCCGACGACGATATGGGCGCCGTGCGAGAGGTTGCGCCGCTCCTTCGACGGATCCATGCCGCCGACGCAGGTCGCGATCCGCGCGCCCGGCCTTGCCGTAGAGCCAGACCAGCTCGCGGCTGACCTGCAGCGCCAGCTCGCGCGTCGGCGCGATCACCAGCGCCTGCGGCTTCAGCGCGTAGGGCAGGGCGCCCGCCGCATCGAGCAATTGCGGCGCGATGGCGAGGCCGAACGCGACCGTCTTGCCCGAGCCGGTCTGGGCGGAGACGATCAGGTCGCGTCCCTTCGGCTTCGGCATCGAGCACGGCGGCCTGGACGGGGGTCGGCGCGTTCATAGCCGCGCGCGGCGAGCGCTTCGCCGAGAAGCGGCGGGAAGGGTTTCGAATGTCATAGTGGGTCCAGATGGGGAGGGCGGCCCGCTTCGCAAAGGTTGCGCGGCTGGAAGGCCTGCCCGTCCGGCACCCCCTAAACGAAAAGAGCCGGGAATTATAGCGGCTGGTGGGCGCGCGGAATGCGGCGCTTTCGCCGTCAGGCCTGTGGTGGTATCTTCAGCCTTTATTGGGAGCGGGGCCGATGAATTCGGAAAGCTACAGAGGCAAGACCTTCATCGTCAGCGATCCGGACGCGCGGCTGCGCATCGCCGGCGCGCTCCACCAGTTCGTCACCGGGGCCGACGGCAGCTTCGCCACCATCCCCAACGGCACCAAGGTCTCGATCGACGCGGTCGAAGTCACGCCCGCCGGGGCCAAGGCGGTCAATGTCTATGCCCACGCGCTCTCGGCCGACGGCGCGACCGTCTTCGGCTGGACCTCATCCGCCAACATTGCCGGCAGGCTGCTCTCGGAGACGATCGGATCGATCCCGCCGCCGCCTGGTGCGAACCGCTTCGGCCCCAACGCCGCCTGGGCGAACGACACCTATCTGGGGCAGGTGACCCTGGTCAGGGTAGTCGGCACGGCCAAAGAGATCGAGTATATCGCCGAGGCGACCTGTGACAAATTCCTCGCCATGGTCGAGGCGGCGCGCAAGGACGGCATCACGATCGGGATCAACAGCGGCTTTCGCTCCTACCCCGAGCAGAAATATCTGTTCGACGGGCGCCGGCGCGGTCTGCCCGGCTTCGCCCCCGCCAACCGGCCGGGCAATTCGCCCCATCAGAACGGCATTGCCTTCGATCTCGACGTCAACGGCGGCGGCAGCAATCCGGCCTATTTGTGGCTCTCGAAGAACGCGACGAGCTACGGCTTCCTGCGCACCGTCCGCAGCGAGGCCTGGCACTGGGAATATCTGCCCGCCAAGGCGGCCGCGGCCAAAGGGAGGGGCGCCTTTTCAACCTGGGGCTAGGGTCCGTACCCGATACCGGCAACGGTCGTGACGGAGCGGATTTTGGGTCAGGGCAAGGAGCGAGGAGGGGGCGATGCGGCGCATCGCAACCGACGAGGGACGAAGCCCTGGCCCAAAAGCCGCCCGCCGCTTCGCGGTCGCCCGGAGAAGGCCGCCGGCTGCGTCGAGCGGCTGGTCCGGGCAACCAGCCCGGCCTAGGGGTCCCCGCAAAGTACTACTTTGCGGGGTGCCCCTGCACCGCCCTCCTATCCGGCGGCCTTCTCCGGGCGATCCCGACCATTGCCGGTATTGGGTACGGACCCTAGAGGACCTGCCCGGCCGCCCATCCGCTCGCCCAGGCCCATTGGAAATTATAGCCGCCCAGCCAGCCGGTCACGTCGACCGCCTCGCCGATCGCGTAGAGGCCCGGGACGCGCCGCGCCGCCATGGTCTGCGAGGAGAGGCCCGTCGGTGCTTATGCCGCCCGCCGTGACCTCGGCCTTGGCGAAGCCCTCGCTGCCGTCGGGACGGAAGCGCCAGTCGGCGAGCCGCCGCTGCGCCGCCCGCAGAGCGCGCGTCGGGCAGGTTGGCGAGCTCGCCCCAGAGCCCGATCCTCTTCGCCAGCGCCTCGGCCAGCCGGTCCGGCAGTAATTCGCCGAGCAGAGTATGGAAATGGGTCCGCGGCCGTGCCGCGCTTCGCCGCCACCGCCCAGTCCGTGGCCCGCATCCGGCAGGAAGTCGATGCCGATCTCCTCGCCGCCGCGCCAGTAGGAGGAGATTTGCAGGATCGCGGGGCCCGAGAGCCCGCGATGGGTGAACAACGCCGCCTCGCGGAACGCCGCCTTGCCCGCGCGCGCGATCACCTCGGCCGACACGCCCGACAAGTTCGCGGAACAGCACGTCCTCGCCGCTCAGGGTCAGCGGCACCAGCGCCGGCCGCGGCTGCCACCACGGCGAGCCCGAAGCGCCGCGCCAGATCGTAGGCGAAGCCGGTCGCGCCCATTTTCGGGATCGAAGGTCCGCCGGTCGCGATCACCAGCGCGGGCGCCGTTGCCGCCTCGTCGCCGTAGCGGACGCGTGAACCGCCCGTCCGCATGGCTCACGTCCGCGATCGGCTTGCCCAGCGAAATCCGCACCTGCCCCTTGGCGCATTCCTCCATCAGCATATGGACGATCTGTCGCGCCGAGCCGTCGCAGAAGAGCTGGCCCAGCGTCTTTTCGTGCCAGGCGATCCGATAATTGTCGACGAGGGCGATGAAATCCTCGGGCCGGTAGCGCCCCAGCGCCGACTTGGCGAAATGAGGGTTGGCGGAAAGGAAGCGGTCCGGGCGCGGTATTCAGGTTGGTGAAGTTGCACCGCCCGCCGCCGGAGATCAGGATCTTCTTCCCCGCCTGATCGGCATGGTCGATCAGCAGCACGCGACGGCCACGCTGCCCAGCCGCCGCGGCGCACATCAACCCCGCCCCGCCAGCGCCGAGGACGATCGCGTCATGGGCTGTGGGCGCCGCCTTCATCCCGGGGCCATGGCATTGTGCCCGCTCATTGCCAATCGCGGAGCGTGACCGCCGTCACGCGCGGAGCGCCGAAGCCGCGCCAGAATGGCGGCAGCTGGAGGAGAGCCGGGCCATGGCGGGACCGAAATCGGGCAAGAAGGCGGGCGGCAAAGCAGGCGGCAAACGGAATGCGCTGCTCGCGGCGCTGCGCGACCACGTCCGGGCGCGAGGCAACGACTATCTCAGGGATTCGAACATCACCTCGGTGGGGGTCGGGCGCAAGAACGGCACCGGGCCGATAAGCCTCCAGTTCACGGTCGGCGAAAAGGGCTCCGCCGCGCTGGAATCGCTGGACACCAAGGAGATACCTGCGTCGATCACGCTCGCCGACGGCACCGTCGTCCCAACCGACGTGATCGAGCGAAGCTACAAGCCTTCGTTCAGGCTGGTCGCCCCCGAAACCCTGGACGCGCGGCGGGTGCGGCGCGATCCGATCCAGCCCGGTATCAGCATCTCCAACGCCCGTCGCGGCGCCGGCACGATCGGGCTGATCGTGTTCGATCGCGCCACCGGCGCACCCTGCATCCTTTCGAACTGGCACGTTCTCCATGGCAATGGCGGCGCGATAGGCGCCGAGATCGTGCAGCCGGGGCCGTTCGACAACAACAATGTCGCCGGAAACTTCACGGGCAAGCTGCTCCGCAGCCATCTCGGCAATGCCGGCGACTGCGCGCTGGCCCGGATCGAGCGGCGCGGATTCAATCGGGCGATATACGATCTCGGCGTGACCCCGGCCCGGATGGCGGAAGTGGCGCTCGACGATCTGCTCGTAAAATCGGGCCGCACCACCGGAACGACCTACGGGATTGTCCGCCGCACCGACGTGGTCGCGAGGATCGATTACGGGGCCCCAATGGGCGAGCAGGCGATCGGCGGCTTCGAGATCGGGGTCGATCCGGCCCGCCCGCCGGGCGACGGCGAGATTAGCATGGGCGGCGATTCCGGCTCGTCATGGATAATCATGCGGGCCGGGGCGCCGACGGATATCGTCGCCGGCCTCCACTTTGCCGGCGAAGCCGGCGGCAGCACGGACGAACACGCCCTGGCCTGCTATCCGCTCTCGGTTCAGAAGAAGCTGGATTTCGTCCTGGAACCGCCGGCCGGAGCGGCAGCGCCGCAGGCCGCGGGGCCGCTGCGGGCCGGCTACGATCCGGGCTTCCTCAGCGTGCCCGTCCCTCTCCCCGGGTTGAGCGCGGCCGTGGCGCGGGACGCGCTCACCTTCGAAGGCAAGAAGCTCATTCCCTACACCCATTTTTCGGTCTGCCTCAGCAGAGGTCGCCGCATGGCGCGCTACGTCGCCTGGAACATCGACGGCGCGCGGATCGTGCGCACCGGTCGGGACAATTTTCAGCTCGATCCCCGCATTCCGGCCGCGCGCCAGCTGGGCGACGACGTCTACGCCGACAACAAGCTCGACCGCGGCCATATCGCGCGGCGCGCCGACCTGGTCTGGGGCGAGATCGAGGAAGCGCGGCAGGCGAACAGCGATTCGAGCTTCTTCACCAACATCGCCCCGCAGCACGAGCGCTACAACCAGTCCAGCCGCAAGGGCCTGTGGGGCAATCTGGAGAATCTCATCCTCGAGCAGGTAGAGGTCGAGGACATCAGGATTTCGGTCTTCGCCGGGCCGCTCTTCGCGGACGACGACCTTGCCTACCGCGGTGCCCGGATTCCGCGCGAATATTGGAAGCTCGTCGCCTATGTCGGCGACAGGAGCGAGCTCAGGATCGCGGCCTTCGTGCTGAGCCAGGCGAGCCTTCTTTCGGACCTCGAGGCGATCGATCTCGACCCGTTCCGGCTTTTCCAGGTCCGCGTCGCCGACCTCGAGGCGCGCACCGGGCTGGATTTCGGCGAGCATGCCGAAGCCGATGTGCTGTCGCGGCCCGAAGCGGCGATCGTGCCCAGGGAGGTGGAGGCGCTGCTCGTCCCGGCCGACTTTGCGCGCGAGGTCAGTTCGGTGCGCGACCTGCGGCTCTAGTCCCGGCATGGAGCGACGCCGGCGCCGGCGCGCGCCGGCCCTTGATCTTGCGCCGCCAACCGGAGGAAAAGAGCGGGCATGGCGACCGCCGAACCTCACCGCGCCCAGCCGCCACAGAGCGACCGCCTCGTCATCCTCGCCTCGTCGCTCGGCACCGTGTTCGAATGGTATGATTTCTACCTTTACGGCCTGCTTGCCGCGATCATCTCGGCGCAATTCTTCTCGGGCGTCAACGAGACGACCGGTTTCATCTTCGCGCTCGCCGCCTTCGCCGCCGGCTTCGCGGTGCGGCCGTTCGGGGCGATCCTGTTCGGCCGGATCGGCGACCTGGTCGGGCGCAAATACACCTTCCTCGTCACCATGGGGCTGATGGGCCTGTCGACCTTCGCGGTCGGCCTCCTGCCCAGCTACGCCGCCGCCGGGGTGGTCGCGCCGGTGCTGCTCGTCGCGCTCCGCCTGCTGCAGGGCCTCGCCTTGGGCGGCGAATATGGCGGCGCCGCCACCTATGTCGCCGAGCACGCGCCGGCCGGCCGCCGCGGCTTCTACACCAGCTTCATCCAGACCACCGCGACTTTGGGCCTGTTCGCGGCGTTGCTCGTCGTCATCGGCATCCGAACCTGGCTGGGCGAGGAGGCGTTCGCCGCCTGGGGCTGGCGGCTGCCCTTCCTGCTCTCGATCCTGCTGCTCGCCGTCTCGCTCTGGATCCGGATGAAGCTCGAGGAGAGCCCGGTCTTCGCCCGCATGAAAGCGGAAGGAAAGGGCTCGAAGGCGCCGCTGACCGAAGCCTTCGCGCCGCTGGCCGCAACCTCAAATTCGTGCTGATCGCCCTGTTCGGCGCGGTCGCCGGCCAGGCGGTGGTCTGGTATGCCGGGCAATTCTACGCGCTTTTCTTCCTCGAGCGGACGCTGCAGGGTCGACGGCGCCACCGCCAACATCCTGATCGCCATCGCGCTGGCGCTGGCGACGCCCTTCTTCATCCTGTTCGGCTGGCTCTCCGACCGGATCGGGCGCAAGCCGATCATCCTCGCCGGCTGCGCGCTCGCCGCCTTGACCTATTTCCCGCTGTTCGAGGCGCTTTCGAAGGCCGCCAACCCCGCGCTCCATGCCGCCCAGGCCTCCGCTCCGGTGCGCGTCGTCGCCGACCCGGCCGACTGCTCGGTCCAGTTCGATCCGATCGGCCGCAACAAGTTCGACGCGCGCTCCTGCGACATCGTCAAGGTCTTCCTCGCCCGCTCCGGCGTCTCCTACGCCAACGTCGTCGCGCCGCCGGGGACGCCGGCCCGGCTCGAGATCGGCGGCGCGGCCCTCGCCGCGCCGCGGGGCGGGGCGGAAGCGATCGCCGCCTTCCAGGTCGGGGCCCGCGCCGCCCTGACCGCCGCCGGCTATCCCGAGCGCGCCGATCCGGCGCGCGTCAACAGGCCGCTCGTAGTCCTCATCCTGTTCGTCCTCGTCCTCTACGTGACGATGGTCTACGGCCCGATCGCGGCCCTGCTGGTCGAGCTCTTCCCGACCCGGATCCGCTACAGCTCGATGTCGCTGCCCTTACCATATCGGCAACGGCTGGTTCGGCGGCTTCCTCCCCACCACCGCCTTCGCGATGGTCGCCGCGACGGGCGACATCTATTACGGCCTTTGGTATCCGATCGCCGTGGCGGGGGCTGACGGTGGCCGTCGGGCTGGTGTTCCTCCCTGAAACGTTTCGCAGAAGGCTCGAAGATTGAGCTTTCCCCCTGTTGACACCGCCCTCGCCAAATCCTACATGCGCCTCATCCCGCTAACCGGTCACCCGGCGGCGCCTTCGTGCGCCCGTCGGCTTTGCCTGTTTCCGGGGCATCAGAAGCGCTGAGATGGGCCGTTCGCCACGGGCGGCCCGTGGAGCAGGAGAAAATAAGCCATGGCACGTATTGCGGGCGTCAACATCCCGACCAACAAGCGCGTCGAGATCGCGCTCACCTACATCCACGGCATCGGCCGCACCAAGGCCAGGCAGATCACCGCCAAGCTCGGCATCCCGGCCGAGCGCCGCGTCCAGGACCTGACCGACCAGGAAGTGCTCCATCTGCGCGAGACGATCGACGCCGACCACCAGGTCGAAGGCGATCTGCGGCGCGAGACGGCGATGAACATCAAGCGGCTGATGGACCTCGCCTGCTATCGCGGCCTCCGCCACCGCAAGGGCCTTCCGGTCCGCGGCCAGCGCACCCACACCAACGCGCGCACCCGCAAGGGCAAGGCCAAGCCGATCGCCGGCAAGAAGAAGTAAGCTCGCGCGGGCTTCGACCGCCGGACGCGTCGACGGCGCACGGCAGCTCAGGTTCAGGATATAGGATTAGAGATTATATGGCACGCGAACCTCAGCGCCTCAGGCGGCGCGAGCGCAAGAACATCACCGCCGGCGTCGCGCACGTCAACGCCAGCTTCAACAACACGATGATCACCATCACCGACGCGCAGGGCAACGCCATCGCCTGGTCGAGCGCGGGCATGATGGGCTTCAAGGGCAGCCGCAAGTCGACGCCCTTATGCGGCCCAGGTCGCCGCCGAGGATGCCGGCAAGAAGGCCGCCGAACATGGCGTCCGCACGCTCGAGGTCGAGGTCAAGGGCCCCGGCTCGGGCCGCGAGAGCGCGCTTCGGGCGCTGCAGGCGGTCGGCTTCCAGATCACCTCGATCCGCGACGTCACCCCGATCCCGCACAACGGCGTCCGCCCGTCCAAGCGGCGCCGGGTGTGACGATCTCGTCAGCGCCTGACGGCGCGGCCGGGCAAGAATGTGAAGTTTTTACCCCGGGACCGACACATCGCGTCCCCAACGGACCAAGGGAAAATCCATGGCCGTCAATGCAAAGAACTGGCAGGAAATGAAGAAGCCCAACGCGCTCGAGAAGCAAGGTCGGCGGCGACAGCCGGCGCAAGGCGACCTTCGTCGCCGAGCCGCTGGAGCGCGGCTTCGGCCTGACGCTCGGCAACTCGCTCCGCCGCGTGCTCCTGTCGTCGCTGCAGGGCGCCGCGGTCACCGCGATCAAGATCGAGGGCGTGCTGCACGAATTCTCGTCGCCTCGCGGGCGTCCGCGAGGACGTCACCGACATCGTCCTCAACGTCAAGCAGATCGCGCTCCGCATGGAAGGCGAGGGGCCCAAGCGCCTCCAGCTCTCCGCCACCGGCCCCGGCGAGATCACCGCCGGCCAGATCGCGACCACCGGCGACATCGAGGTGATGAACCCCGACCTCGTCATCTGCCACCTCGACGAGGGCGCGACGCTCAACATGGAGCTGACCGCCGAGACCGGCAAGGGCTATGTCCCGGCCGCCGCGAACCGCCCGGCCGACGCGCCGATCGGCCTGATCCCGGTCGACGCGCTCTACTCGCCGGTCCGCCAGGTCAGCTACAAGGTCGAGAACACCCGCGTCGGCCAGGAGCTCGACTACGACAAGCTGACGCTGACGGTCGACACCGACGGCACGATCTCGCCCGGACGACGCGATCGCCTATGCGGCGCGCATCCTCCAGGACCAGCTCCAGCTCTTCGTCCACTTCGACGAGGGCATGGTCCAGGTGCCGACCATGGCCGGCATGGCCGCGCCGAGCGCGGCCGAGACCGAGGCCGACGCCAACCAGCTCAACCGCTACCTGCTGAAGAAGGTGGACGAGCTGGAGCTGTCGGTGCGGAGCGCCAACTGCCTGAAGAACGACAACATCATCTATATCGGCGACCTCGTGCAGAAGACCGAGGCGGAGATGCTGCGGACGCCGAACTTCGGGCGGAAGTCGCTTGAACGAGATCAAGGAAGTGCTGGCGAGCATGGGGCTGCGGCTGGGGATGGATATCCCGGGCTGGCCGCCGGAGAATATCGAAGAGATGGCCAAGAAGCTGGAGCAGGAGCTCCTCGGATAGACAGGCCCCGAAACGACCAAATGGAAGGCCGCCGCGAGGCGGCCTTTCTGTTCGTGTTGAACACCGAGGTGGGTTGATATGGGGCCGTCCTTCCCGTTGGGGGGAAGCGAGGTCGGCGGAGCGGGTCGAGCAATGCGTAACTGGCTTGACGTGCACCGCTCCAAAGCTGGAGTGATTACTGAGGCCTACACTTCACCTATTCTTGGATGGGGGAGGCGCTAGCACTCAGCTTGGCCGCCCCAGCGGAGCAGCTGCCATGCGAGAGATGCCCTTCACCCGACCGACAATCGTCGCCGCTGCTGCTATGGTTGGCCGCCATAATCAGGCGGCCTTCGACGCGATGGTGCTCCGGCTGGCGCTTGAGAATGAGGTGCCGGACGGTCCCGGGCTCAGCGTGCCCAAGAAGTGCAACATCGTCGCGCGGATCGTGCTCCAGAGGGCCGGCGAGGTGATTCAGACCGTGGACGGCAAAGTGACGCTTGCGGAGGTGATCGTGCGCGAGGCGGTCGCGTTGTTCAACCCGCACTTCGTCAGCTCGGACCAGGAGGCGTTTCTGCGCGGCCTTGCCCGCGACGGCTATGTGGTCGAGGCGGGCGAGGGACGGAACCCGCACCGGCTGCGGGTGGCGCTTCCCGAAGAGATTGCGCTTCCCGAAGCCGACGACGAAGTCCGACAGCTGCTCCGGCAGAACGGCTTCGCGGTGCCGGCCGGACATCTTGACCAGGCGATCGAGGCCCACACCCGCGGCGACTGGGCGGCCGCCAACGCGCAGCTCCGCACCTTCGTAGAAAGCCTATTCGACGCGATCGCGTTCGCGATCGACGCCAATGCGGCCGCAAGCGCTGGCTCCGCCGAGAACCGGCGGCAGCTATTGGGGACGAAGGGCTTCCTCGCCGCGGACCGGGGCGAATGGTCGCCCGATGGGAAGAATTTCGTCAACGGGCTGTTCAAGATGCTCCACACGCATGGCTCGCATCCGGGCCTTTCTGACGAGGATCATTCGACCTTCCGGTTGCACCTCGTCTTGGTCACCTCGAGGACCTTTCTCAGGCGCTTCACTTACGGACAGTGATTGGCGGCACCGCAAATCCCGACTAGCGACGCGCTTTTTTGCGCTTGGGCGCGGGCTGGACCGACCGCTCCCCGATGTCGTTGTCAGCTTGCGCTCTGAGGTCGGGAAGGGCCGCAGAAGACGGCGCCGCGAGCATCGGCGACGGGCTCGCCCAGCCGAGCGAGACCGTTTGCGTCGTCTCCACCAACGCGAGATTGCTCTCGCCCGACACGGTGAACACGACCTCGCCGGCCGCGAAGTCGAAGGTTATCGAGATCGGACCACGGCTGTAGAAAAGCTTCCGTTCGCTGCGCCGCTCGCTGAACGTGCCCTCCCGTTCGGCGAGGGCTTCCAGCGCATCGGCAACCTCGTCGTAGGACGACCGCCGAGGCTCGAACGTGACGACGAACCGGTCTAGATCCAGGCCGATGATCGCTTCTTCGATATCGTCGCGCTGCTCTTCCCAGCCGTCCCGCAGCTCAAGCCTGCGCCGGATCCGCCAGTCGGTATGATCGTCCGGGTCCTGGTCGGCGAGCACCGAATAGCGGAACATCGGCGTGTCCACGCCGCCCTCGCCACCGGCCAGGTTGACGTCGCCCTGGCGCCGCTTGAAGCCCAGCGTTTCCCTGGCCGCCTCGAACAAATCGTCCAGCTCGGCTTGTAGCTGGTCTTCAACCAGCCGGCCGATCCAGGCGACCGCGGCGTCATTGTGATCGGTGGGAACTCTGTGGAAGCCGCGCTTGAAACCCGTGAGGGAGCGAATCTGCCCGGTCTCGACGCTCTCGAGATAGGCTTCCGAATTCCTGAGGCCGAGGTCGGCCAAGGTCGTCGCGGTCGGGGCGGGCGGCGGCGGGATGTGCCTGATCCGGAAGGTGTGCGGCGCGTTCAAGATCGCCCGAGGCCTTTGCCGGCTGCGGACCGTCATCACGTTGGTGAGATAGGCAGGAACCTCGGATTCGAGCCAGTCCCGCAGGCTAATGTCCGTCATCCAGCGGTCGCGTTCCAGCGCGCGTGAATCCTCGCCTCTGAGCGCGCGGAGCAGGTGCCAAGTAAAGACGCCGTGCCCGAGCGCATCGGAGCTGTGGGACTTCTCGCCGTCCGAGCAGGAAAGATAGACGCCCATATAGTCGTCGCCTTCCAGCTTCTCTTCGATCTCGTCGTCGCTGAGGTCGAAGATCAGCGACCGCGTACCGATCGCGAGCGCCCTCATCGCTTCGGCGCAGGCGTCGATGAACAGGAGCGCACGCGCGCACTCGCTCGCCTTGATCCGGTCAATCACCTCCTCGTCGAGGTCGATCGTGGTGTCGCCCAGCTGCAGGGGGTTGGTGTCGCAGGCGGTGAGACGGTTAGATCCCTCGATCTGGCAGCCATGGCCGGCATAATAGAAAATGAAGAGATCGGTCGGTGCCAGATTGGAGATGATATAGTTCGCGTCGGCGGCGATCGTGCTCAGCGAAGCGTGACTGTCGATCAGGATATTCGCATCTACTTCCGCAAGCCCGCCATAGATCTGCTCGATTGTTTCGACGAAAGCCTCTGCGTCGGCGCGCGCAAAGCGAACGCGCCTGATTTCCGGGCGCTTGGGAGCATTCTGATATTCTTCGACCGCAATCGCCAGGACGACCACGCGGTCATAAGGCAGCTCTTCAGCCTGATTGTCTCTTGTAAGTGCACCCATGGGGAATCCTCGCAGGCCTTTCGCGCAAGTCGCCGAGATAGGTATCCGCCGGCGCTGCCGCTAGGACAGCGGGCGGTCTGCCGTCGTTTCGTATGACCTACCCGTAATTGGTTTCGTCGTCGTCGCCGGCCCATTCGGGGTCCAGCCAGATTTCGTTTCCGTCGCCCTCGACGATGATCCCGTTATATCCGTCCGTAACGGAGCGCACGGCGTCGCGAATGGGATGCTCGATCCCTTCGATCCACCGGCCTGGGAGGATTTTGACCGAGTAGAAGGCCTGGGCGTTGGAATCGCACCAGATCGCCTGGACGCGCGCGCGAACCGCGTCCGGCAGCGCGTCGACCACCTCGCGCATGGTGTCCAGTTCATGGGCGATCGACCAGCGGCTCGTAATCTCCACGCCTTCGTGAATTATGGTCGGTTCGGGCGCCTGCGGGCCGGCGTCCGCGATGTCGAGGTCGCGCTGATGCTTGAGCGCCGCGGCCAGCTCCGGCGACATCTCGATGATCTCGACCGGCGCCATCAACCCTTCCGAATCCCAGAACGTCTGTGGTGACGGAGCGGCCCTCGGCGCGGGCCCGGGTGAGCCGTCTCCGGGCCAGTCCGCCTCGGAGTAGGCCGCGCCCATTGCCGCCAGCCGGCGCGCGAGCGCGGAGAGGTTGACGCCGCCGCTGGCCGGCGCGCTCAGATAGAGCTCGGTGCCATGACCGTAGATGCTCTCCCAGCGTACGCGAACGGTTCGCCAACCGTGATTCAGCGCCCAGCTCGCCCGCTCGCCGGAATAGCTCTTCATCCGGCCCGGATAGGGCTCCTCGGTGAGGACGTAGCTGCGCGTCTTCGGGTCGTACCAGGCATTGTCGTGATCCGCGCCGGGCGGTCGATTGTCCCAGCGTCCTTTGGGATAGCAGCGCTGGCTGCGCGTGGGCGTCAGGCCGGTCGCGGCCATGAACTGGAGGGCGCGCGCGACGCGGCAGATCTCGAACCGCGCCTGGTCCGGGCTTTCTTTGTGACCATAGCCGATGATCGTGCTGTCTTCGCCAAGCGTGCAGCCGCTGAGATAGCCCTTGAGGTGATGCGGCTTGACGAGCGTTTCGAGCGGAACGTCGATCAGGAAGGTGCGCGACTCCTTGCCATGCTTATTGTTGGGTCGATCCCTCCAGGCTTCGATGATGGTGACCGGATATTGCTTTCGCAGCGTGGCGGCCGGCTTGGCCAGTTTGGCCGCCGCGGAATGATAGTCTGGGAAGCCGGCTTCCCGCGCGACCTGCTCGAGCGCGGCGCTATGGCTGAGTCCGGTGACGCGCTTCAGCCTGGTGGCGGCGCGCTTCAATCCATCGAGGGTGGCGAACTGCTTGGTCATGACCTTCTCCGTCGGCCATGGAGGAAACGTCGCCCGCTAACGCTTCCCACGGCCTCGGATAGGCATGGACCAGCAGCTTGTAGGACAGTGCCGGTGAGGGCTTCGCCACGCGGGCGGCATGCTCCTGCCGAGAGCGGTGCAATATTATCATGTTAGACAGCTAGCGCAAGCAGCAGTGCACCGTCGCTTTGGATGGAAGGCGAAGGGCCCAAGCGCCTCCAGCTCTCCGCCACCGGCCCCGGCGATGAGCGAGCCCGCCATGCCCCCGGCATGGCTGCGGACCGCGGGGCGGTCCGCACCCGCTCATCAGGGCCGGCCAGATCGCGACGACCGGCGACATCGAGGTGATGAACCCCCCTTCGACAGGCTCAGGACAAGCTTTCTCGTCATCTGCCATCTCGGGAACCCGATCGTCCGCGGCTGCGCCGCGGGCGTGAACGTTGCAGGACCAGCTCCAGGCTGCGCGTACGAACCATGCCCCCGGCATGGTCCGTCCGCTCGCTCGTCCACTTCGACGATGGTCCAGGTGCCGACCATGGCTATCCCCGGGTGGCCGCCCGAGAAGGAGATGGCGAAGAAGCTTGAGCAGGAATTGCTGGGCTAAAGCTTTCATCTCGAAGTGATGGCAGCGGATCCAAAGCAACGTCCGGGGGACGTTGCGCCACTGCCATTTCGAGCCAGTTGCAAAAAGGAAGGGCCGCCGCGAGGCGGCCCTTTTCTTTGGCCCGCTGAAAAGCACGTAGTCTTCGCAGACAAATTGCGCTAATCGACGAATGGAATGCCACGCGGCGAAAAGCTCCTCGAACGCATGCGCGCCAATCCGCGCGACTGGCGGATCGAGGATGTGAAGACCTTATGCGGCGCTTTCGATCTCGATTTCGACGCGCCTCCGGGCGGCTCGCACTACGGCGTCAGCGATCCGACGCAGGAGCGTCATGTGACGGTCCCTTTCGCGCGCCCGATCAAGCCCGTATATATCAGACGGCTGGTGAGCTTCGTCGATGCGGTGCTCGCGGCGAGAGAGGATGGGTGACGTGACGGACGTGCGCGCAACCTACAAGGTCGTGATCGAGCCGCTCTCCGAGGACGACGGCGGCGGCTTCCTGGCGACTGTGCCGGAGCTTCCCGGCTGCATGTCGGACGGCGAGACTCGCGCCGAGGCGCTGACCAACGTCGAGGATGCGATCGCGACCTGGATCTACTGCGCCCGCAAGATGGGCCAGGCGATCCCCGAGCCGCAGTTTCACCGCGCGGCCTGAAGGGAAGGCTAGGGGGACGCAACGGCATATGTCCCCAATTCGCGAATGCGGTGATTGCGAAAGGAAGGGCATGAGCGCGCGGGATTATGAGATCCACATCCGGCCCCTGTCGGCGGACGAGGGTGGTGGCTATCTGGCGACCGTGTCGGAGCTCCCCGGCTGCAAGTCGGACGGCGAGACACAGCAGGAGGCGCTCGAAAACGTGCTCGACGCGATCGGGTGCTGGATCGAGGCGGCGCGGGAAATGGGCAGGGCGGTGCCGCCGCCACGGCGGATGGTCGCCTGAGACGATGAAGCTCCTCCATTATCCAGAAACCGACAGTCTCTATATCGAGCTAAAGGCCGGCCCGGCGCGGAGATGCGAAACAGGCGGCGTCCAACTCCGACGACTGCTAACTAGCGTGAGGTAAGGCAGGAAAGTGTCGGAGCAATTTCTTCTTAAGCAGGTATTCACGCCCGGCGGTCAGCCGTCTGTGACGTACGTCAGTCGAGACCATGTTGGCTTGGAGCAGCGCGTCAAGGAGGCGTTGCTGCGGCGCCTGTCCGGTCTCAAGCCGAAGGGCGGGCCGCCGCGAGGCGGCCGTTTTGCGATCGGCCGGGCTCTCGATCCGTCTGCGGCCGCGATCCACGTTCCAGGCCGATTGAGCCTGGAACGATCCCGGTCTAGGCCTGGGCTTCGTCGACCCGCACGCTCGCGGCGCCCGGCTGGTCCGGCAGCTCCTGAGTGGTCGGCGGATTGGGCGCCGTCGCTGGCGGGGTCGCCGGCGAGGCCGCCGCCCGCGCCGCGGCATGCGGGAAAGCGCGATCGAGGGCGCCGGTCACCGCAGCCGCGGTCCCCGCGCTATCGGACAGATCGACGCCGACCGCCCGCAACGTATCGGGGAAACGCTGGATCAGATAGGGCGCGGCGTGGGCCAGCGCCTGGTTGCGCACTTCGATATGATCCCAGCCGTTCCGGCTGATCAGGCTCTGGGTCTGCTGAAGGCCATAGGTCACCGCTTTTTGAAGCACGTCGTCGAACGCCGCCGTCGCCTGCGCCGCGTTCTTCAGGCCGAGCCACTGAACGAGCCGCGTGACGGCCCAGGTGCCGACCCCCATGATCGCCGCCGCGAACAATTGCATCAGGGCGCCCGTCACCGGGGCCAGATCGATCGCCGTATTCATCGCGAACCTGCCTTTCCGTGTCGTTCGTCGCCGGGGCTCGGGCAAGGACCGCCGCCGGTGAGCGCGACTCTAGCGGACCGGCCGTGACGCCGCGCGTGACGGCGATCACGCGAAGCCCAAAGCGGAAGGAGACGGCGGTTCGAGCCGGGCCCGGCACGGCGGCCGGGGAGGGGCAGTCGGCCTCAAAAAAAAGGGCCTCCGCTCGGGAGGCCCTTTTCCGTGTCGTGCGCGGAGATCGCCGCGGGGTTAGGCCGAGGCGCCTGCCATGCGGTGCTTGAGCGCGCTCGCCGTGTCGTGGCCGGCGCGGACCGATTGATAGGCTTCGCGGATCGCGGCCAAAGCGGCGGCGGTGAGCTCGGTGTCGGCCAGGGCCGAATCATATTTGCCCTTGAGGTAATCCTCGCCGCGCTCGACCTCCTCGATCACCGCCTTGCCGCCGCCGCCGCCGGTCAGGGCGGCGCGCAGATCGAGCCAGCGGCGGTGGAGGCCGCCCTTCAGCGAGCCGTCGTCATTGGCGGTGCCGCCGAGCGAGCGAACCGTCTCCTGGAGGCGGGCGACGACCTGGCGGCGCTCGGCGCCGAAATCGCGGAACAGGGCGGCGAACCGGCCCGACCCGGCATCCTCGGCGGACCGCTCGAAGCCGTTGGCGCTGTCGATCGTGGTGGTGATGAGCGAATTGAGCACGTCGATGTCATGGTCGTTGAGCATGAGCACATTCCTTGTTTTTGAGGGACTTGCGCATAACGAGCGAGGACGGGGATGGTTCAGGGCGGGATCGGGCGCCGAATCCCTCCATATCGGACCTCGGACGATCAGCCCCCTTGCCCGCCCTAGCGCCGCTCCGAATCGGATCAATCCGTTCTTCTTCCGTTCGATTTTTCTCTTCCCATATAGGAAACTTCCTGTCAAATGACGGAGCGCGGTGAAACCAATCGGGCGAGTCGGATCGTGGCCAGGAAGAAGACGGCGAAGGAGTTCGGCACGTTCCTCAAGGGGCTGGCGCGGACCGGCAACGCGCGGCTGGCGGCGCGGATCGCGGGGATGGACGTCGGCACCGCCTATGACCGGCGAATCAAGGATGCGGACTTCGCGGCGCGCTGGGTGATCGCGGCGGCCGAGGGCGAGAAGCGGGCGGCGGCCGGCCGGAAGCGGCCGAAGGGCGGCGGCGGCCCCGAGCTCGTGCTTCGCATCGGCAAAAAGGGCGCCCAGTGGGTGCGCGCCGCGCCGGAGCGGTGGAGCGCCGAGATCGAGGCGGCGGTCCACGTGACCCTGCGCCGAACCGGCAATGTCAGCGCGGCGGCCGACGCCTGCGGCCTTTCGGCCAGCGCGCTCTATTACCGGCGCGACAAATATGCCGATTTCGCGGCGGACTGGGCGGCCGACCTGGCTCATGCCCGCGAGACCATCCCCGGCCTGCTCGCGGCGGCGGCGATCGCAAGCCTCGACCCCGAGATCGCCGGCGCGCTGCCGCCGGTCAACGTCGACCAGGCGATCAGGATCGCCAAGCTGAACGGGGGCGGCGAGGCGGGCGGGACGGGCGGCAATCGCTACCGGCCGCCCGAGCCGAGCATCGAGGAGGTGCGCGACGAGGTGGTCAAGCGGATCGCCGCGATCCGCCGCCATCGCGACCGGAAAGGCGGGGGCGACAAAGCGCCTCCTCCCGAAGGGGAGGAGCCATGAAGCCGGGCAAGGAGGCGCTCGAGCGTCTGCTCGAACTGCCCCGCGAGGCGGCCGAACGGATCGTGCGCGAGATCGGCACCGCGGCGCTCCGCCGCCTGGCGGCCGACTGGCCGGCCTGGGTTCATGCCGGGCAGGAGCCGCCCTCGGGCGAGGATTGGGCGATCTGGGTGATGCTCGGCGGGCGCGGCTTCGGCAAGACCCGGGCCGGGGCGGAATGGATCAGCCAGCTCGCCCGCGACGAGCCCCGCGCCCGGATCGCCCTGGTCGCCGCCAATCTCGACGAGGCGCGCAAGGTGATGGTCGAGGGGCCGGCCGGGCTGATCGCGGTCGCCCGGCCCGGCGCCGAGGCGGAAAAGATGCGCTGGCAGCCGGGCCGGCGCAAGCTTCGCTTCGCGAGCGGCGCCGAGGCCTTCCTCTATTCCGGCGCCCATGGCGATTCGCTGCGCGGCGCCGCCCATCATTATGCCTGGTGCGACGAGCTTGCGAAATGGCGGCAGGCGCAGCTCGCCTGGGACAATCTGGTGTTCGGCCTCAGGATCGGGGCGAACCCGCGCGCGCTGGTGACAACGACTCCGCGGCCGATCGCGGCGCTCAAGGCGATCATCGGCGGCGGCGAGACGGCGCGAAGCGGCGGCGGCACTCGCGACAACCCGCATCTGCCGGCGCGCTTCGTCGCGGCGCGCGAGCGCGAATATCGCGACACCCGGCTCGGCCCGCAGGAGCTGGACGGCAAGCTGATCGAGGATCCGGAAGGGGCGCTGTGGACCGCGGCGCTGATCGGCGATTGCAGGATGGAGGAGGAGAGGATGGACGAGGAAAGGAAGCTGGAGCGGATCGTGATCGGAGTCGATCCGCCGGCCTCGGTCGACGGGACCTGCGGGATCGTCGTCTGCGGCATCGACCGGGGCGGCATCGGCTATGTCCTCGCCGATGCCAGCGTCGCCGGCCTCTCGCCCGAGGGCTGGGCGCGGCGGGTCGCGTCGGCGGCCGAAATTTGGCGCGCCGAGCTAGTGATCGCCGAGGCGAACAATGGCGGCGCGATGGTCGCCGCGGTGCTTCGCGGCGCCGAGGTCGCGGTGCCGGTCAAGCTGGTCCACGCCGCCGAGGGCAAAGTCGCGCGGGCGGCGCCGGTCGCGGCGCTGTTCGAACGGCGGCGGGTGAGGATCGCCGGCCGCTTCCCGGCGCTCGAGGACCAATTGTGCGGGCTGACCTGGGACGGCCGCTATCACCCCGGATCGGGGTCCGGGGCCGGCGGCCGAGGCCCCAGCCCCGACCGCGCCGACGCGATGGTCTGGGCGCTGACCGAGCTGATGCTCGGGCCGCGGGGCGACGGGCCCCGAATCCAGAGGCTCTGAGGAGACTGTCCCGGGCCGGTAGGGCGGGACGGCCGCGGCCGCCCCACCCCGGCCGGACGCGCGCGTCGCCTAGGCCGTGGCGTCCTGCTCCAGGTTAAACACCCGGCGCGGGCGAAGGTTTCAGACCCGGCCGCCGCACTATCGGCGGCGCCGAGGCAGAGTCCAGGTCACCGTCCCGTCGTCCTCGGCGGTGAAGGGATTGCCTTCGGCGTCGCGCAGCGGTTCGTAGCGGACCCGCCGGCGGATGATCCGGCAGGTCGCCTCGTCGAGGCTGGTCCAGCCGCTCGACGAGGTGATCGTGCAGTCGCTGATCCGGCCGTTCGCGGCGATCGTCATTCGGAAGCCGACCGTGCCCTGCTGGCGGTTGCGGAGCGCGATCCTGGGATAATCGGCGTGGCTGAAAAAGGAGGCGATGTTGATCGGCGGCGCGGGGACGGCGCGGGCCTGGTCGGCACAGCTCCGCAACCGCGCCATCGCGCCGCTCGGGTCGGGGACGGCATAAAGCCCGAGCCGCCGGTCACCGAGCAGAACGTCCATCGTCCCGCCCCCGGCCGCGAAGCGATCGATCAGCTCGCGGCCCGCGGCATGGATGGCGATTCCGGAGCGGGTCGGGCCCTCGGTGCGGGCGCCGACCGCATTGGGGGTGGAAAAGTGCGAATCCGCCGAAAAGCGCAGCGTGACCCGATATTGGCGGCCGCCGCGGACCGAGCGCCAGGCCGGATCCCAGAGCCGGAAAATGGTCGAACCGTGGCCGACATGATAGCCGACGCTCAACGCCGCGCCGCCCGGGAATAGGATTCGGGCCCAGCAGGCGCGCCCCGACGGGGTGAACCGCCAGCCCTGCGCCGGCGGATCGGGCGCCGGCTCGGCCTGGGCCGCGGCGGCGAGGATGGCGAGAATCGGGAGAAGCGGAGTCATCCGGCGTCAGTGCCGGCCAGGTCGCCGAAGGTTTCCGCCATGGCCGGACCTCCTTTCCCGAGCGAAGGCGCTGTCGCAGGAAGAATTAGCATCGCTCGCAAGCGATGTCGTGCCGTTAATTCATGCCCTGCCGCTATTTTGTCGGAGAGGAGAGGGCAAGTGCGGGACAGTTTACTGGCCGCTGCCGTCCGCAACTGGCCTCAGCACACCGGGCATTGGCCGACGTCCTCGGTCGCACGCAATTCCCGAACGGTCCCGGCGCGTCCTTGCCGAATTGGCAAAAGGTTGTTATCTTACCTGCGTCTTACAAAGTGAGCATATCATGGCGCGAGCGGAGCGGCTGACGACGACGATGTCGACCAAGGGGCAGGTGATTCTGCCCAAGGCGGTTCGCGAGCAGAAAAGGTGGGAGGCGGGAACGCGGCTGACCGTCGAGAATACGGACGAAGGCGTGTTGCTCAAGGCCGCCCCACTGTTCGTCCCGACCGAGATCGGCGCCGTGTTCGGCTCGCTGCGTTTTGCCGGCAAGCCGAAGACGATCGAGGAGATGGATGCGGCGATCGCGGCGGAGGCGCGCCGACGTGCGCGCGGTTGATACCAACGTCCTCGTCCGCTTCCTGACCGCCGACGACCCCGCGCAGGCCGCGAGGGCGCGCAAGCTGATCGAAAGCGGCGACATCTTCGTGGCGACTTCCGTTCTGCTGGAAACGTTATGGGTGCTGCGCAGCGGATACGGCTTCGCGACGGAGCGGATCGTCCAGGCGCTTCGGGGCCTTGCAGGCCTGCGCGGGGTGACGCTGGAAGACCCGCCGCTCATTGCTCGCGCTCTCGACTGGGCGGAACAGGGCCTCGACTTCGCGGACGCTCTCCACCTCGGCCGCGCCCAGGGCTGCACGGCCTTCATGAGCTTCGACCGCAAACTGGCCAAGGCGGCCGCTCGAATGTCCGACGTCAAGGTCGTGGCGCCATAGGGTCCGTACTCAATTAGCCATTTCCGATTTACGTGCAATTTCAGAGTCATCCCGGCGAAAGCCGGGACCCATGGACGCGAGTAGGCGAGGACTGACGATGCCTCGGCGCCTCTTCTCAGGCTCGGTGTTCATGGGTCCCGGCTTCCGCCGGGATGACTCCCTTGGTGACCCGAGCCAAAACCCGTCTTCCAATTGAGTCCGGACCCTAGTGTGGCGATTTGGAAATTCGCCAGATCGGATGGAGGGCTCGGAGCGAATTTCCGAATCTCCAGCCACACTAGCTAACTAATGATTCTAGTGTGCTTTTTGAATTTGAAGTTCGCTCCGAGCGCGATCCGATAATAGGGCGAACTTCAAATTCAGCACACTAGTCGCTTCGGTGGAAGGTCGCCCAGCAGGCGAGCCACACCCTGGACTCCTTGCGGCTTCGCGGCTTTGCGGCTTTCGGCCAAATGGGGACATGTACCGGTACCTGCCCCCAATCGGCGCAGAGGGGTTCGAGCAAATCTCTTGTCCCCGGCGCGTATCACCTTCTCTCCCGAGCCTTGCCGGCGTAGAGGGCGCGATGCTGCTCGATTACGATGCACCCCACGCTTGGCCAAGCGATGTCACTGCCTATCTGGCTGAGCATGCCGCGCTTTTCGACGACTGGCACGGCGACCAGATTTTCGCGACCCCTTACGAATATGACGAGATCGTAAGTGGCCTCACGCGCATCCTCGTCTCCCATGAGATCCTAGCGTGGCACTGCACCCGGCTCACACACAACGAAACCCAGCATATCCTGTCGCATGGCATGTCGCTGCCCGACCTTGCGAGCCTGAAGCCCCGCATGAGTCGTAATCGGGACAATGGGGGACACGTACTTTTTCGCTAAAAAGTACGTGTCCCCATTTCCGGGCCTCAGCACACCGGGCAGTAGTCGACGTCCTCGGTCGCCGCATAGGTCCGCCGGGCGATCTCCTCGAGCACGCCCAGGTCCACGTCGGCCAGCTTGTTGAGATAGAGGCAGGCCTTGGAGCGCTTGTGCTTGCCGAGCTTCGCGAGCAGCGCCTCATATTCGGGGAAGCCGCCGACGTAGAGCACGAGATTGGCCGAGCGCGGCGAGAAGCCGACGCGGCACATGTCGCCCTCGTGCCCGCTGGCGTAGCGATAATGATAGCTGCCGAAGCCGACGATCGAGGGCCCCCACATCACCGCGGGCTCGCCGGTGACGCGCTCCATCATCGCGCGCACCGCCTTGCCGTCGGCGCGGCGCACGGGGTGCTCGACGCCGTCGAGGAAGGCGTCGACGCTCACATCGGTGGGCTTGGTCTTGATCTCGGCCATGCGCGCCTCCCTCACCCCTCGCAGTCGCGTTCGCCATCAGCCATGAACGACTGCGAAAATGCTCATAATCCGATTCCCCATAGGTTCAAATGCGTGTTGATTTCACCGCCAGCGCAAGAGCGATCACATCGTTCGCCACCCCGCCAGATTTCAAACCGACCCGCTCCCCGACCGCCGCGAAGCTTGACTTTCCGGCCGCGATCCGCTTTGGGCGCGCGCACGAGACGGGGCCGCGGCTCCGTTCTTTTGTTTCGGGGTCTGGGCGGTCCCCCATCACGACCGCCTGGCCGGACGTACCTCGAACGGCGTCCGGACGAACGAAGGAAGAAGACCATGCGCCATCGCGTCGGCGGCCGCAAGCTCGGCCGCACCTCCAGCCACCGCACCGCCATGTTCCGCAACATGGCCGCCGCTCTGATCAAGCACGAGCAGATCACGACCACCCTGCCCAAGGCGAAGGAGCTTCGGCCCTATGTCGAGAAGCTGATCACGCTCGCCAAGAAAGGCGGCCTTTCCAACCGCCGCCTCGCTCATGCCCGGCTGCTCGACGACGCCCAGCTGGTCAAATTGTTCGACGTGCTCGCCAAGCGCTACCAGGAGCGCGAAGGCGGCTATACGCGGGTCATCAAGGCCGGCATCCGCGCCTCCGACGCGGCGCCGATGGGCGATCATCGAGCTGGTCGACCGCGACCCCGCCGCCAAGGGCCAGGATTCGGGCCCGGTCGATGGGCGCCGACGAGGACGAGCTGGCGGCGGCCTGATTATCGGATCAAAGTGGTACTTTGATCCGGGCTTTGAAGGTAGAGAAGGGTCGCCCCCGGGGCGGCCCTTTTCCTTTGGGGGATGATGACGATGGCGGAGCGGTTCGAACGGCACCGGCAGGCGTGGACCAGCGACGAGATCCAGAAGCTGCACTGCTGGCCAGAAAGGGCATGGCGCTGAAGGCGATCTCCAAGGCGATGACGCGCTCCGAGGAATCGATCCGCGACCGCGCCAAGGCGGACGGGCTCAACATCGCCAAGCTGCGTTAGGATTCGCGCGTCATCCGGGACTCGATCCGGGATCCATGACCATCGCGTCGCCTCCCTTGTGCCTGCGTTCATGGATGCTGAAACAAGTTCAGCATGACGGGAGGTGGGCGCGCGCGCCCCTGGACCCCGGCCTCCGCCGGGGAACGGGCGCCCGTCCCGCTGACACAATCGACACAAATTTCCACATCGCGCGGCATCTCCCTGCAACGCTTCATCGCCAAATCGCCTCGCTTCGTCGCACCCCCGCGGCGCGCAGAGGAGATTTTTCGAGATGAGCATCAAGACCAAGAAGCAAAGCGCGGCCGCTCAGGCCCCCGCCGCCGCAGCCGCCGGCGACGCCTTCATCGCCGCCGGCGCCGACTTCACAATCCAGGCGGTGACCGCGCCCTTCTTCCGCGGCACCCTGTCGGTGAGCGGCGACAATCTCGGCAACAATATCGCGGTCAGCCGCGACGCGGCCGGCAAGATCCTCGTCAACGGCGGCGCAGTTCCGGTCACCGGCGGCACCGCGACCGTCGCCAATACCAGCCTGATCCAGGTCTTCGGGCTCGGCGGCGACGATACGCTTGCGCTCAGCGAGACCCAGGGCGCGCTGCCCAGGACCAACATGTTCGGCGGCGCCGGCAACGACCATCTGACCGGCGGCTCGGGCGGCGACCAATTGTTCGGCCAGGCCGACAACGACGTGCTGCTCGGCAAGGGCGGCTTCGACTTCCTGTTCGGCGGCGCCGGCAACGACGTTCTGACCGGCGGCGACGCCGACGACCAGGTCTTTGGCGAAAGCGGCGACGACCGCTTCATCTGGAATCCCGGCGACGACACCGACATGTACGAAGGCGGCGCCGGCATCGACACGACCGAGGTCAACGGCGGCAACGGCGCGGAAATCTTCACCCTCACCGCCAACGGCACTCGGGCGCGCTTCGACCGCACCGATCCGGCGCCGTTCGCGCTCGACATGGGGACGATGGAGAAGATCGTCGTCAACATGAACGGCGGCAATGACAGCTTCTCGGCGACCGGCAACCTCGCCGCCCTGATCGGAGTCACGGTCGACGGCGGCGCCGGCGACGACACGATCCTCGGCTCGAACGGCCAGGACCTGCTGATCGGCGGCGAGGGCAGCGATTTCATCGACGGCCAGCAGGGCAACGACACCGCCTTGCTCGGCGCCGGCGACGACGTCTTCCAGTGGGACCCGGGCGACGGCAACGACGTCGTCGAGGGCCAGGACGGCAGCGACACGCTTCGCTTCAACGGCTCGGCGGCGAGCGAGATCATGACCGCCTCGGCCAACGGCGGCCGGGTGCTCTTCACCCGCAACGTCGCCAACATCGTCATGGACCTGAACGACGTCGAGAGCCTCGACATCGCAGCGCTCGGCGGCGCCGATCAGATCGTCGTCAACGACCTTTCGGGCACCGATATGACCGAGGTCAACGTCGACCTCGCCGGAACTCTCGGCGGCACGGCCGGCGACGCCGCGGCCGATACGGTGACGGTCAACGCGACCAATGGCGGCGACATCGTCGACGTCTCCGGCAGCGGCGCCAGCCTCGCCGTCCTCGGCCTCGCCGCCCGGGTCAACATCGCCAATTCCGAGGGCGCCAACGATATGCTGGTCATCAACGGCCTCGGCGGCAATGACGGGATCACCGCCACCACGCTTCCCGCCGGAGCCGGCAAGCTGGTTCTCGACGGCGGCACGGGCGACGACACCATCCTCGGCAGCCAGGGCGCCGATACGATCCTCGGCGGCGACGGCGACGACTTCGTGTTCGGCGACAACGGCAACGACACCGCTTTGCTCGGCGCCGGCGACGACGTCTTCCAGTGGGATCCGGGCGACGGCAACGACGTGATCGAAGGCGGCGCGGACGAGGACCAGCTGCTGTTCTTCGGCTCGAACGCGAGCGAGACCGTCAACATCCTCGCCAATGGCGGCCGGACCCTGTTCACGCGCGACGTCGCCAACGTCGTGATGGACATGAACGACGTCGAGCGGATCGAATACCGGGCGCTCGGCGGCGCCGACAATATCGTCGTCGGCGACCTTTCGGGCACCGAGGTGACCGGGATCGCCATCGACCTGCGCGGCCCGAACGGCGGCGGCGACGGCGCGGCCGACACGGTCACCGTCTCCGGCACCAACGGCGCCGACGCGATCGACGTCACCGGCGATGCCGGCGGCATCAATGTCTACGGGCTCGCCGCCGAGATCGGCATCTTCGACCAGGAGCAGGCCAATGACCGCCTCGTCGTCAACGGCGGCGGCGGCGGCGATTTGATCGACGCGTCGAGCCTCGAGGCTGACGGCATCCGGCTGACGATGAACGGCGGCCTCGGCAAGGACGTTCTGATCGGCTCGGAAGGCGGCGACCTCGTCAATGGCGGCGACGGCGACGATCTCGCCCTGATGGGCGCCGGCGACGACATGTTCGTCTGGAATCCGGGCGACGACAACGACGTCGTCGAGGGCCAGGACGGCCATGATTCCTTGCTGTTCAACGGCGCCAATGCCGGCGAGATCATCAACATCGGCGCCAATGGCGACCGGGTGACCTTCACCCGCAACATCGCCAACGTCGTCATCGACCTCAACGACATGGAGGAGATCGTCTTCAACGCCTTCGGCGGCGCCGACCAGATCGTCGTCGGCGACCTTTCCGGCACCGACGCCTCGGTGATCAGGCTCAACCTCGGCGGCGCCGACGGCCAGCCCGACACGGTGACCCTGAACGGCACCGGCGGCGACGACGTCATCCAGGTCGTCACCGGCGACGACGGCGTGGTCCGGGTCTTCGGCCTCGCGGCGGTGGTCGAGATCAGCGGCTTCGACTCGCTCGACCGGCTGATCGTCAACGCGCTCGGCGGCGACGACGTGATCGAGGCGTCGGGGCTCGACGTCGGGCTCGCCTTCACCGGCGACGGCGGCACCGGCGACGACGTGCTGCTCGGCGGCACCGGCAACGACGTGCTGCTCGGCGGCATCGGCGACGACGTGCTGATCGGCGGGCCGGGGCTCGACGTGCTCGACGGCGGCGTCGGCAGCAACATCATCATCGCCTGAGCCGGAGGCGAGGGACGGAGAGGGGGCTGCCCGCGGGCGGCCCCCTTTTTGCTTGGGGACACACACCTTTCTGTCCCCGGCACTCCGGTCCAATGTGGCTGGGCTAACGTGGCCGCCTACAGTCTCGACGCGCTGACGGTGGGACGCGGGGCCATTCGGTGCTATAGGGGGCGATATGGCGAAAGATCAGAGCCAGAGCGAAAAGTTCAAGGACGCGGCCCGCGAGCTGGAGTGCGACGAGGACGAGGCGCATCGGGATGAGCGGCTGCGGAAGGTGGCGCGACAGAAGGTGCAGGAGAAGCGGAACGTCAAATGAAGCGGAACGAGGGCGAATTTTCCAGCCGCGTGACTCGCGCAGTGTTATGGACTGTCTTCGCCGCCGTGATGCTGATCGCCACAGTTGCAGCTGAGGGCGGCGCATACAGTGAGATGGCGTGGGCTTGGGCGATACTCCCCCTAGTCGCTGGATTCATGTACTTCCGGGGGGTTTTCGGTCGCATCGCGGCAGCGACCGCACTCCTTCTTCTTGGCTACGGCGTGTTCGTTGTCGTGGGAGACGCGATGATGTCAGCGTCGTAGGCGTGTTTGCAAACTATACAATCGCCCACCGGTGACTGTCCCCTCCTCTTCCGCAACGCAAAAATAGGGGACTGTCCCCTGTTCCCCGTCATGCCAGCGCTTTCGCCTATCCGTCTCTCCTGCCCCATGGACCCCAGCCTTCGCTGGGGTGACGGAAGGAGGGTCACCGTTACCGTCGTTACCGTCGGTCAGGGCCAACGCGCGGGGGCGAGGATCAGCGGCAGGGGCAGGGCGAATGGGGTCCAGCCGTGGGTCGCGATAACGTCGTTGCTTTCGCGGGCGCGGCGGCCTTCGGCGAGCGACCAAGTGATGTGCCAGGTCGAGCCGTCGGGGCGGGCGGTGGTGCCGGCGAGGCGGACGACCAACGCCTCGACGCCCTCGCCGTCGTCGGCGCGGCCGACGATCTCGGCCCTGGTTTCGTCGGGCAGCGGCGCGTCGGCGGCGACTTTGGATTGCAGGGTGACGTGGTCGGCGACGGCGTTGGGGTATTTCGGCGGGAAGCGGCCGAGCAAGGCGGCGCGCTCGTCGGGATCGAGCTTCCAGCCGATCACGCTGTCGCCGGGGGCGGCGCGGCTGGCGGCTTCATGAGCGCTGGGCATGGCGGGAGAACGGAAAAGGCGCGGCGCCGTTCCCCGCGCAGAAGCGGAGTCATCCCGGCGACAGCCGGGATCCATGAACATCGCCGTCCCCGCAAAACGCCGGGCCCGACCCTCACGCTCCTTCGTTCATGGGCCCCGGCTTCCGCCGGGGTGACTTCGAATCTATCCACTCGGCGAGCGCCTTTTGCTCGCGCCTGGTCATCGCCAGGCCGAGCTTGGTGCGGCGCCAGAGGATGTCCTCGGCGGTTCGGGCGAATTCGACGTCGATCAGATAGCGGACCTCGCGCTCGTAGAGGCCGGCGCCGAAATGGCGGCCGAGATCGCGCGAGCGACGTCGGCGCCGCCGAGCAGGCGTGTCGAGCCGGGTGCCGTAGGCGCGGGCGAGGCGGCTGGAGCAGCGGCGCGGGCAGCCAGGCGGCGAGCTCGTCCAGGCAGGCGTTGAAGGCGGCGTCGACATTGCCGCCGGGCAGGGTCGAGGTGGCGGTGAACTTGAGGCCGCCGATGCCGAGCAGGTCGAGCGCCTCGAGCGCCAGCGCGCGGGCGGTGGTGATCTTGCCGCCGAAGACGGAGAGCAATTTCGGGCCCGGCGCCGTGATCGAGCTCGAGATGATAGTCGCGGGTGACGTCCTTGGCCTCTGGCGGCGCCGTCGTCGTAGAGCGCGCGGACGCCGGAATAGGACCAGATCACGTCCGCCGGGCGCGATCTGCCGCGACGAAATAGGCATTGGCGGCGGCGCAGAGATAGGCGATCTCCTCCGGCGTGATCACCGCCTCCTCGGGCCGCGGCGACCGGCACGTCGGTGGTGCCGATCAGGCTGCGCGTCGCCATAAGGAAGAGCGAAGACGACGCGGCCGTCCGCCTGCTGGAGGATGTAGGCGTGGTCGCCCTCCCAGAGGCGCGGGACGAGGATGTGGCTGCCCTTGATCAGGCGGACGCGCGCTCTCGGCCTCGGCGCCGAGCCGGCCGGTGCAGCACCTCGGCGACCCAGGGGCCGGCGGCGTTGACGATCATCCGCGCGCGCGACGGTGCGGCCGCCGGAGAGCTCGGCGGTCCAGGCCTCGCCGTCGCGGCGGGCGGAGAGCAATTCGGTGCGGGTGGCGATCTCGGCGCCGCGCTCGGCGGCGTCGAGCGCGTTGAGCACGACCAGGCGGGCATCGTCGACCCAGGCGTCCCAATAGGTGGCGAGGCGGAAGCCGGGCTTGAGCGGCGCGCGCGAGCGCCGGTCGCTCGCTGCCGACGCCGCGCGAGCGGGGCAGGCTGCCGCGGCCGGCGAGCAGATCGTAGAGCAGGAGGCCGAGCGCGGATCATCCAGCAGGGCCGGCCGCCGGGCGGATCGGGCAGGACGAATTCGAGCGGGCGGACGATGTGCGGCGCGGTGCGCAGCAGGATCTCGCGCTCGTGCAGCGATTCGCGGACCAGGCGGAACTCGTATTGCTCGAGATAGCGCAGGCCGCCGTGGATCAGCTTGGACGAGGCCGAGCTGGTGTGGCGCGGCGAGATCGTCCTTCTCGACCAGCAGCACGTCGAGCCCGCGCCCGGCGGCGTCGCGCGCGATCGCCGCGCCGTTGATGCCGCCGCCGACGATCGAGGAGGTCGAAGGAGTCCATGCGGCTCCCCGTACGTCATTCCAGCGAAAGCGGGAATCCAGTTCCGCCTTCGGCGTCACTGAAGACAGCTTGGATCCCAGCTTTCGCTGGGAATGACGGGGAAGGGAGATCGGGAATGGCCGACAACCATCCTCGTCATCGATGCGGGCACGACGAGCACGCGGGCGATGCTGTTCGCGGCGGACGGGGCGTGCCTCGGCGTCGAGCAGCGGGAGCTGGCGCAGCATTATCCGCGGCCGGGCTGGGTCGAGCATGACGCCGAGGAGATCTGGCAATCGTCGCCTCGCCTGCGCGCGGGCGATGGTCGAGAAGGCGGGCGGCGCGGAGCGGATCGCCGGCGATCGGCATCACCAACCAGCGCGAGACGATCTGCTTCTGGTCGCGGCGGACCGGGCGAGCCGCTGGCGCGGGCGATCGTCTGGCAGGACCGGCGCACCGCCGATCTCTGCGCGGCGCTGAAGGCGAGGGGCACGAGCCGGCGCTGCAGGCGAAGACCGGGCTGCTGCTCGATCCCTATTTCTCGGCGCAGCAAGATCGCCTGGGCGATGGCGAACTGGCCGGCGCTGCGCGAGGCCGGCGACGATCTGTGCGTCGGCACGGTCGAAAGCTGGCTGGTCTTCAAGCTGACCGGCGGCCTGCACGTCTCCGATGCGACCAACGCCTCGCGCACCGCGTTGATGGACATCCACAAGGGCGGCTGGGACGACGGAGCTGCTCGACCTGTTCGGCGTGCCGCGCGGCGCGCTGCCCGAGATCGTCGATTGCGCCGGGCGCTACGGCGAGACCGACCGACCTGTTCGGCGCGCCGATCCCGATCTGCGGCATGGCCGGCGACCAGCAGGCGGCGGCGATCGGCCAGGCCTGCCTCGCGCCGGGCGAGACCAAGGCGACCTACGGCACCGGCGCCTTCGTGCTGACCCATACCGGCGACGCGGCGCCGGTCTCGCAGCAACCGGCTGCTGACCACGATCGCCTGGCAGCTCGGCGGGCGAGCGGCGCTATGCGCTGGAAGGCTCGGTGTTCGTCGCCGGCAGCCTGATCCAGTGGCTGCGCGACGCGCTCGGGCTGATCGGCGACGGCGGCCGAGAGCGAGGCGCTGGCGCGCTCGGTGCCCGACAATGGCGGCGTCTATCTGGTGCCGGCGCTGGCCGGGCTCGGCGCGCCGCACTGGCGGCCGGAGGCGCGGGCGGCGATCTCGGGCCTGAGCTTCGCCACCGGCCGCGCCCATATCGTGCGCGCCGCGCTGGAGGCGAGGCGCACCAGACCCACGATCTGATGACCGCCTTCGCCGGCGACGGCGCGCGCCTGGGAGTGCCTCAAGATCGACGGCGGCATGGCGGCCAACGACTGGCTGGCGCAGGATCTGGCCGACATGCTCGGCCTCGACGGTCGAGCGGCCGGACTTCGTCGAGACCACGGCGCTCGGCGCGGCGATGCTGGCCGGGGTCGGCGCCGGCCTGTTCGGCTCGCTGGAGGAGGCGGCGGCGATGCGCGGCGCGGTGCGAGCGGTTCGCGCCGGCGATGGCCGAGGAGGTGCGCGCGGCGCGGCTGGCGGGGTGGCGAGAAGGCGGTGGCGGCGGTGCTCGCGCTGACGCCTAAGGGCTTGCAACAGGCTGAGGCTTGCCGGCAGCGGGCTCGGCCGTCAGGATCTTGCGCCTGCTACGCAGAGGGGCTCGGACATGAAGAAGATCATGACGCTGGCGCTGCGCGCTGGCCGCGCTGGCCGGCCATGCCGGCTGGCGGCGACGCAGCATGGCGCGGCGCCCAAGGCAGGCACGCCGCACACCGTCCATGGCGAGCTCGCCGTCAGGCCGCGCATCGCGGCCGTCGGACGCTCAGCCGACGCGGTCACGCACGACTGGCCGATCGCGATCGACGCGACGGCGATCCGCTGGCGACGATCGATTCCGGCGAGCTCGGACGCGATCGCCGCGACCGACTGGCACGCATCCGCAGCGATCGCCGTCCATCCCGGCGACCGCTGGCAGATTTGCGCGCCGGCCGCGGTTCCGGCGAGCTGCATCGTCCTCGACCGCAGCGTCGCACGACGCGCGGCTGATCGGGATCGACGGGCAGATCGGCTCGGCCCGGCCGGCGCCGGACGGCGGCGGCTGCCAGCGGCAATGGCGCCGACGCGACGTTCGGCGACGGCGGCGTGTCGCCGGCGTCCGGCGCGCGGCCAGCTGTCGTCGATCATCTTGATGATCGCGGAGAAATCCTTGCCGGCGCCGCCGAGGTCGGCGAAGCGGGCGTAGAGCTCCTCGGCCTCGGCGCCCATCGGCGTGTAGGCGTCGACGCTCTGCGCGGCCTCCATCGCGAGGCGCAGGTCCTTGAGCATCAGCGCGGCCGCGAAGCCGCCTTCATAATCGCGGTCGGCGGGCGTCTCCGGGCCGACGCCGGGGACCGGGCAATAGCTGGTCATCGACCAGCATTGGCCCGACGCCTTGGAGGAGATGTCGAAGAAGGTCTGCAGATCGAGGCCGAGCTTCTGCGCCATGACGAAGGTCTCGCAGGTCGCGACCATCGAGGCGCCGAGCAGCATGTTGTTGCAGATCTTGGCGGCCTGGCCGGCGCCGGGCGCCGCCGGCGTGGATCACCGCCTTGCCCATGATGCTCGAGAAAGGGCTCGGCGCGGGCGAAGGCCTCGTCGGTGCCGCCGACCATGAAGGTGAGGCTGCCCGCCTCGGCCGCGGCGATGCCGCCCGAGACCGGGGCGTCGACCATCGCATAGCCGGCGGCCTCGCGCCTTCTCGATCTCCTCGCGGGCGGTGGCGACGTCGATCGTCGAGCAATCGATCAGGATCGCGGCTGGCGGGCGCCTTGCCGATCACCGCGGATTCGTAGACGTCGCGGACGTGCTTGCCGGCGGGGAGCATGGTGATCGACGGCCTCGGCGTCCGCGACCGCCTCCTCGGCGGAGGCGGCGCGCTTGGCAGCCGCGCGCCTCGGCGCGGGCGAGCGCGTCCTCGGAGAGATCGAAGGCGAGCGACGTCATGGCCCGCCTTGGCGAGGTTCGCGGCCATGCCGCCGCCCATATTGCCGAGGCCGATGAAGGCGATGCGTGCCATTGTTGCCTCCTCTCGTCATCCCGGCGAAGGCCGGGATCCATGCGCGTCGACGCGAACCGCAGTCTTCGTGTTCATGGATCCCGGCTTTCGCCGGGATGACGGATTGCGAGCCTATTGCCCCTTCCACTCCGCCGCCCGCTTCTCGACGAACGCGGCCATGCCTTCCTTCTGGTCCTCGGTGCCGAACAGGCCGTGGAACAGGCGGCGCTCGAAGATGATGCCCTGGGCGAGGCCGGTCTCGAAGGCGGCGTTGACCATCTCCTTGGTGGCGATGGCGGCGAGCGGGGCCATGCCGGCGATCGCCTCGGCGGTCTTCAGCGCCTCGGCGAGCAGGTCGGCGGCGGGGACGACCGGGCGACCAGGCCGGAGCGCTCGGCCTCCTCGGCGCCCATCATCCGGCCGGTCAGGCACATCTCCATCGCCTTGGCCTTGCCGATCGCGCGGGTCAGGCGCTGCGAGCCGCCCATGCCGGGGGTGACGCCGAGCTTGATCTCGGGCTGGCCGAACTTGGCGCTGTCGGCGGCGATGATGAAATCGGCCATCATCGCCACCTCGCAGCCGCCGCCGAGCGCATAGCCGGCGACCGCGGCGATCCACGGCTTGCGGGTCGCGGTGACCTTCTCCCAGCCGGCGAAGAAATTGGCGCCGTACATCGAGGCGAAGCCCTGGTCCGACATCTCCTTGATGTCGGCGCCGGCGGCGAAGGCCTTTTCGCGAGCCGGTGAGGACGAGGCAGCGCTGGCTGTCGTCGGCGTCGTAGGCGGCGAAGGCGGCGATCAGCTCGGCGAGCACCTGGCGAGTTGAGCGCGTTCAGCGCCTGCGGGCGGTTGAGCGTGACGAGCGTGACCGCGCCGCGCTGCTCGACCAGGATGGTTTCGTAGTCGGCCATTCTCCATCTCCGTCATTCCCGCGAAAGCAGGAATCCAGTCATCTGTCGTCTCCGAGCAACTGGACTCCCGCTTTCGCGGGAGTGACGAGGTTAGCGCATCCGCACGTAGCTGCCCGGGCGCGGGTTCGATTTCCTTCTTCGGCTTGCGCGCCTTCACCCGCTCGCCGCCGTCGCGGACCAGCCAGGCCTGCCATTCCGGCCACCAGCGAGCCCTCGTGGCGGGTGGCGGTCTCGAGCCATTGCTCGGCCGTCGTCCGGCATCGTCTCGTTGGTCCAATAGCCGTGCTTGTTGGCGCTGGGCGGGTTGATCACGCCGGCATTGTGGCCCGAGCCGCCGAGCAGGAAGCGCGTCTCGCCGCCGAGCAGCTTCGCGCCGTCATAGGTCGCCTGCCAGGCGGAGACATGGTCGTCCTTCAGCGAGATCACCATGGCCGGCGCGTCGACATCGCCAGCGCGCCGGGCTCGGTCAGCGCGTTGTCGACGAGGATCGTGCCTGGTCCAGTCGAGCAGGAAGGCCTTCGGGATATGGGCGCCGTCGGCGAACCAGTGGAGGATGTCGGAGGGCGGCGCCTCCTTGTCGAGCAGATAGTGGCTGACCACCGAGGACCAGATCAGATCGTTGGCGCGGACCACGCAGAACAGGCGCCTGCAGCTCGTGCGCGGCGATCACGCCCTTGGCCTCGAGATGGCTGCTCCATCGCCTCGAGCTGCGCGGGCTCGGTGAAGGTCGCCCACTGGCCCATGTTGGCGAAATCGAACATCGAGCCGATCGTGGTCAGCGAGGCGATGCGGCGCCCTCGCCGCGGCGCGGCGAGCGCGCCGCGGCCATGGCGGCGAGCGTGCCGCCCATGCAGAAGCCGAACAGGTCGACCTCGCGTCTCGCCGGTCGCTTTCTCGATCGCGTCGAGCGCGGCGAGCGGGGCCGAGGTCGAGATAATCGTCGAGGCCCTTGTCGGCGAGCTCGGGCCCGGGATTGACCCAGGAGATGACGAACAGACGTGTGGCCCTGCTCGACCAGCCAGCGGATCAGGCGAGGATTTGGGCTGGAGATCGAGCAGATAATATTTGTTCACCAGCGGCGGCACGTAGAGCAGGGGCCGCTTGTGCACCGTCTCGGTCGCCGGCGCGTACTGGATGAGCTGCATCAGTTCGTTCTGGAAGACGACGCTGCCCGGCGTGGCGGCGATGTCCTTGCCGAGCTCGAATTCGGCCGAGGCGCGGCGCACCGGCAGCTTCGCGTCGGTGGCGGCGTCGGCGAGCAGGTTGGCGAGGCCGGAGAGCAGGCTGATCGAGCCGGTGTCGATCGCGCGGCGGATCGCCTCGGGGTTGGTGAAGGCGAAATTGGCCGGCGACAGCGCGTTCAGATAGGCCTGGGTGAAGAATTGGGCGCGGGTGCGGGTGGCCTCGTCGATCCCCTCGGCCTCGTCGACCAGATCGGTCGCCTGGCGGCTGGCGAGCAGATAGGCCTGCTTCAGATAGTCGAAGACCGGATCCTCGCTCCAGGCGGGGTCGCCGAAGCGGCGGTCGCCGCGCTCGGGCGCGATCACCGGCTCGACCGCCTGGCCGGCGGCGCGGCGGGCGGCGGCGCCCCACAATTCCATCCATTCCGACGCGGCGGCCTGGCTCGCCTGGAGCACGGCCATCGGGTTCGACCAGAGCTGGACGGTGAAATCGGCCATGGCGCGCGCCGGCGCGGTCGGATCGAAGGCGAGGCTCGCCGGCGGGCGCGGCGCCCGCCTTCATCGCGGCGAGGCCGTTCTCGACGACCTTGCGTCCAGGCGGCGGCGAGCTCGGCGGGATCGGGGGCGCTTTCGGGCAGCTTCCAGACGCGGTTGTCGGTCATGCGTTGCGCTCCCAGAGCGGCGACCAGGCCTCCTCGGGCGGCAGCGGCTCGAACAAAGCGTCGATCATCTCGTCGGTCACCTCCTCGGGCGTCGGCGGGCTGCCAGCGCGGCGCATTGTCCTTGTCGATCAGCAGGGCGCGGACGCCTTCGACGAAGTCGGGATGGCGCGAGACATGCGCACGATCAACGCATATTCCATGCCGCATCTCGTCGAGCGAAATGGAATTGCCTCGGGCTCTCGACGAGCAGGCGGAGCGAGACCTTGCAGGCGGTCGGCGATTTGCGCGCGCAGCGTCGCCAGCTCCTTCAGCGCCCAATCCGAGCCGTCCGCCTCGAGCGCGGCGAGGATGTCCTCGAGCCGTGTCGGAGGCGAAGCAGCGGTCGATCGTGTCGCGAATTGCCGACGATCCGCGCCGGCGGCGGCGCGATGCCTGGCGCGTGGGCGAGGATCGCCTCGACCTGCTCGGGATCGCTGGCGATCGTCGGCCTTCACCTCGCTCGAGCCGTCCGAGGGGATATAATGGGTGGCGAGGCCGAGCGCGAAGCATTCGGCGCCGTCGAGCCGCGCGCCGGTCAGCGCCAGGAACTGCGGCGAGCCGGCCGAGCAGGCGCGAGAGGTAGCCGGCCGCCGCCGACGTCGGGGAACAGGCCGATCGAGGTCTCCGGCATGGCGAAGAGGGTGCGCTCGGTCGCGATCCGGTATTTGCAGGGGCAGGAGATGCCGACGCCGCCGCCCATCGACGATCCCGTCCATGAACACGCACGCCGCGCTTGGGATAGGTGAACATGAGGTGGTTCAGCCGATATTCCTGGAAGAAGAAGGCGCTGCGCCGCCGCGCCAGTGCCCTGGCGCGCTCCTGGCGATGCGTGACGACGTCGCCGCCGGCGCAGAAGCCGCGGCCGTCGGCATGGTCGATCAGGATCAGCTTCGACCTCGGGTCAGTGCAGCCATTCGATGCAGCGAGGCGGTCATCGCGCAGCACCATGTCGAGATCGAGCGCGTGGATCGCCTTCGGGCCGGTTGAGGCTGAGGCGGCCGGCGCGGCCTTCGACGCGGGCGATGATCGACGTCTGGTCACTCGCCTCCGCGTACCCCGGCGACAGGCCGGGGACGCAGGCGCGAAGAAGAAAAGGCTGGGCTCCTGCCTGCGCCGGAGAACAGTCGGGCGGCGTCACTGCCGGGTCAGCTCCCGGCCGACGATCATCCGCATCACCTGGTTGGTGCCTTCGAGGATCGAATGGACGCGAAGGTCGCGCCAGAAGCGCTCGATCGGATAATCCTGGAGATAGCCGTAGCCGCCGTGGAGCTGGAGCGCGCGGTCGACGATCGAGCGAGCCCGGAATCGGTGGCGAGGCGCTTGGCCATGGCGGCGAACTTGGTCTTGTCGGGCGCGTTCTCGGTCACCTTCACCGCCGCCGCGTAGAGCAGCATGCGCGCGGCCTGCAGCTCGGTCTCCATGTCGGCGAGCATGAACTGGGTGTTCTGGAAATCGGCGATCGGCTGGCCGAACTGCTTGCGCTCCTTGGTGTAGGCGACCGCCTCGTCGAGGCAGCGCTGGGCGCCGCCCAAGCGAGCAGGCGCCGATGTTGAGCCGGCCGCCGTCCAGGCCCATCATCGCGATCCGGAAGCCCTCGCCCTCGCCGCCGACCAGATTTTCGGCCGGCACGCGGACCTCGTCGAAATTGACCTGGGCGGTCGGCTGCGAATGCCAGCCGAGCTTCTTCTCCTGCGCGCCGAAGCTGACGCCCGCCATGTCCTTCTCGATCACCAGGCAGGAAATGCCCTTGGGCCCGTCGACGCCGGTGCGGACCATGGTGACGTAGATCTCGTTCTCGCCGCCGCCCGAGATGAACGCCTTGGAGCCCGAGACGACATAATCGTCGCCGTCCTTGACCGCGCGCGTCTTCAGCGCCGCGGCGTCGGAGCCCGAGCCGGGCTCGGTCAGGCAATAGGAGCCGATCCGCTCCATCGTCACCATCGAGGGCAGATATTTGTCCTTCACCGCCTGCGACGCCGAAGCGGTCGATCATCCAGGCGCGCCATATTGTGGATCGAGATGAAGGCCGAGGTCGAGGGGCAGCCATAGGCCATCGCCTCCATGATCAGCGCCGCCTCGAGCCGGCCGAGGCCGATGCCGCCCGCTTCCTCCGAGACGTAGATGCGGCCGAAGCCGAGCTCGGCGGCCTGGCGGATCGTGTCGCGCGGGAAGATATGCTTCTCGTCCCACTCGGCGGCATGGGGCGTGATCGCGTCGGCGGTGAACTGCCGCGCCATCTCCTGGATCTGGCGCTGCTCGTCATTGAGGTCGAACTGGCTCATGGCGGCGCCCTTAGCGCAGGCGCGCGCGCGAACGTCGATGTCAACACCGCTTGAGCGCATTCCAGCGAGCCTAGCTCGCGGCCGCTGAGCGGTCGTCAGCGCATTGACGATGCCGGCTGACGGCCGATGCTGAGCGACAGCGTCGCGCTCATCGCTCGCCGATCGGCAGCCGAGACGCCTCGAATCGGCGAGATGATGCGTCAGCCGCGCCGGTGCGGTCGGCATCAGCGTCGCGATGATCTGGCGCAGATCGGTTCGCGATCCGCAGGACGTGCCGGCGACATGCTCGGGATCGTCGGTCGAGCACGTCGATGGCCAGACGTCGTGCGTCGACACCTCGCCAGCCGGCGGCTCGGCGACGATCTGCGATCGGCGAGACGTCGGCCGAGGTGCGGCTGCATCAGCACCGGACTCGGCGCGATGCCGGGTCAGCGATCGGCACTGATGCCGTTCAGCCGGCATCGCTCGCGATTTCGAGATCGCACGAGCTCGCTGCTTCCTTGCTCGCGGTGCAGGCTGCGCTGAAGGTCGGCGCCGGTCAGCAGCCGGTCGCGCATCGCGCTCGGGCTTGGCCTCGGCGCTGCGATTGTCGTGGATCGCGACGGCGAGTGTGCGATCCTGAGACGTCGTCCGGCTGCGATGCCCGCCCTCGAGCAGGACGGAGCCGTCGCGCGTCGCGTAGTAGAGCGAGAAATCGGGGCCTTCCTGCCGCCGGACCCGTTCGCCCTCGGCAAGACGCATCGCGAAGCCGTGGCCGCAAATCACCGTCGGGCCGTTTACCTCCGTCACGCCTGGATAGGGGCCCATAATGTCCTGCGCGGAGACCGGCATGCCGACGAGCAAAAGGCCGGGGCCGAGCAACCGTGGAATGAGGTCGAACCGGCTCATGGCGGCGCGTTAGCGGAACGGATCGACAATGCGAAGCGTGTCGTCGATGACGAGATCGTGCTGCATGTCCTCGGAGTAGATCGTCCGCGCCCCGCCCGCCAGAGCAACAGCGAGCATCAGAGCATCATAGAATGATAGACGATAGCGCTCCGCGATGCGCAGGGCTTGCGCATTGTCGGACGGGGCAATGGAGCGGATGTTGCCAACAACGCTGCTGATGCGCGAGACGCCCCAAGCCGCGTCTGCCCAGCTACGGCCACGCTTGCGAACCGTGACATTGGCGAACTCGTTCAATACCTGGACGCTGATGAACCAGACGCTGCGCGGCAGTGCGAGCGTGATGCGACAGCATCGGGCGTCGAGCCGTCATTTGTACGCGACTGCGATCGTTGCGCCAGTCGTCCTCGGCAATCGTCATGTCGCGACGCAGTTACGCAGCTCGATCTCGTCTTGCCTCGGCAAACGCCGCACCGCGCGCTCCAGCTCGTCGCGCGTGTGGGTCGCGGAGATCTGGGTGCGGATGCGGGCGCGGCCCTTGGGGACGACCGGGTAGGAGAAGGCGATGACGTAGACGCCTTTCGCCAGCAGCGCCTCGGCGAGCGCGGCGGCGCGGCGGGCGTCGTGGAGCATGACCGGGATGATCGGATGCTCGCCGGGGAGCAGTTCGAAGCCGGCGTCGGTCAGGCCCTCGCGGAAGAAGCGCATGTTGTCGCGCAGCTGGGCGCGCAGGTCGTCGCCGGCGGCGGCGAGCTCGACCGCCTTGGCGGCGCCGGCGACCATCGCGGGGGCGACGGTGTTGGAGAAGAGATAGGGGCGCGAGCGCTGGCGGAGCAGCTCGACGATCTCCTTCTTCGCGCTGGTGAAGCCGCCGCTGGCGCCGCCGAGCGCCTTGCCGAGCGTGCCGGTGACGATGTCGATCCGGTCGATGACGCCGCAATGCTCGGGCGTGCCGCGGCCGCCGGCGCCGACCACGCCGGTGGCGTGGCTGTCGTCGACATGGACGAGCGCGCCGTAGCGCTCGGCGAGGTCGCAGATCCGGGCGAGCGGGGCGATATAGCCGTCCATCGAGAAGACGCCGTCGGTCGCGATCAGCTTGAAGCGCGCGCCGGCGGCGTCGGCCGCCTGGAGCTGCGCCTCGAGATCGGCCATGTCGGCATTCCTGTAGCGGTAGCGCTGCGCCTTGCAGAGGCGGACGCCGTCGATGATCGAGGCGTGGTTGAGCTCGTCGGAGATGACCGCGTCCTCGGGGCCGAGCAGCGTCTCGTAGAGGCCGCCATTGGCGTCGAAGCAGGAGGGATAGAGGATCGTGTCCTCCATCCCGAGCCAGGCGGAGAGCTGGTCCTCGAGCTGCTTGTGGATCGACTGCGTGCCGCAGATGAAGCGGACCGAGGCCATGCCGTAGCCCCAGCGTTCGAGCCCCTCGCGCGCCGCGGCCTTCACCCGCTCGTCCTGGGCGAGGCCGAGATAATTGTTGGCGCACAGGTTGATCACGTCCTCGCCGGTCGCGACCTCGACATGGCTGCCCTGCGGCGTCGTGATCACCCGCTCCTTCTTGTAGAAGCCGGCCTCGCGGATGGCGTCGAGCTCGGCCGCGAGATGCTGCTGGAATTTGCCGTACATTCGGACCTCCTCATTCCTCCTCGGATTGCGGGAGCGGACGCTCGAAGCAGTCCAGGGGCCTCTTCGGCGGTGACGGCCCTGCACCATGCTTCGCATCGCTCGCTCCTCTGCAATGCACGGGAGATACTCACTCCCAGTTGAGCACGACCTTGCCGGTGCCGCCCTGGAGCATCGCCTCGAAGCCTGCTCGAACTCCTGATAGGGCAGGCGGTGGGTGATGATCGGCGTAGAGGTCGAGGCCGGACTGGATCATCACCGTCATCTTGTACCAGGTCTCGAACATCTCGCGGCCGTAAATGCCCTTCAAGGTCAGCATGTTGAAGATGATCTTGTTCCAGTCGATCGCGACCTCGCCCTCCGGGATGCCGAGCATCGAGATCTTGCCGCCATGCGCCATGTTGTCGAGCAGGTCGCGGAGCGCCTGCGGGTTGCCGGACATTTCGAGGGCGACGTCGAAGCCCTCGGTCATGCCGAGCTCCTTCTGCACGTCGGTGAGCTTCTCCTTGCGCGACGTTGACGGTGCGGGTCGCGCCGAGCTGCGCGGCGAGCGACAGGCGGTAGTCGTTGACGTCGGTGATGACGACGTGGCGGGCGCCGGCATGGCGGACGACCGCGGCGGCCATCGCGCCGATCGGGCCGGCGCCGGTGATCAGCACGTCCTCGCCGACCAGTCCCATTGCAAGGCGGTGTGGACGGCGTTGCCGAACGGATCGAAGATCGAGGCGATGTCGAGATCGATGCCGTCGGCATGGTGCCAGACATTGGCGTTGGGGATGACGATATATTCGGCGAAGGCGCCCGGCCGGTTGACGCCGACGCCGCTCGTATAGGGGCAGAGATGGCGCCGGCCGGCCATGCAGTTGCGGCAGCGGCCGCAGACGATATGGCCTTCGCCGGAGACGATCATGCCGGGCGCATAATCGTTGACGTTGTCGCCGACCTCGACGATCTCGCCGACGAATTCGTGGCCGACCACCATCGGCACGGGAATCGTCTTCTGCGCCCATTCGTCCCATTTGTAGATGTGGAGGTCGGTGCCGCAGATCGCGGTGCGCTTCACCTTGATCTTGACGTCGTTGATGCCGGGCTCCGGCTCGGGCACGTCCTCGAGCCAGAGGCCGCGGGCGCGCCTCCCTCTTGACCAGGGCCTTCATGCCGCCCTCGCGGCGATGTCGATATGGGTCATGCGCGCGCTCTAGCGCAGCCGGGGAAAATCGCAACGAGCCGCGTTCAGGAAAGCGTGATCAGCGTGCCCAGGATCGCGATGGTTGCGCCGGTGACATGGCGCCCATCCGGACGGTTAGGCTGTTGGTCAGGCGGAGCTCCATTTCCTTCGATCTCGGCCCGCAGCCGAAGCTCCATTTCCTTCATCTCGGACCGCAGCTCTTTCGCCAGCTCCCTCAGATCGGCCTTGGTCGCGAGTTCGTCGAACGCATGCACGGTGAGCGCTTCAGCCAAAGCCTCGGCCTGATTTGTATCCATGCCCGCGGCGGAAAGCCGCTTTACGAAGGCAAGGGTATCGAAGCCGAACTGGGCGATCATCCGTTGGCCATAGCCTGTTCTCGTTTCCGATTAAAGTGCAAATTCGACTCATCGCTTTCCGAATAAGAGCGCTAACCCAGCTTCTCGATCACATCGCCGAACAAATCCTCGTCGCTCGGCAGCGTCTTCGGCACCGCCAGCGGCTTCGACACCCAGGTCTCGTTGATCAGGTCGCGCCAGTTGATGTTGTTGCTGGTGCCGGTGCCGCCCCACGAGCCGCAGCCGAGCGAGAAGGTCTGGCGCATGCCGTTCCACAAATTGCCGCTGTTCGAGGCGGCCTGGGGCTGGTTGACCATCACCCGGCAGGTCCGGGTCGCCTCGGCGAGCTTCATGATGTTGGCGTCGCTGCGCGAATAGATGCCGCAGCTGTGGCCCTGGCCCTGATAGGCCTGGATCCGGTTGGTCATCGCGATCGCCTCGTCGATGTCCTTCGACCCGGTAGAGCGTCATGGTGACGGTCAGCTTCTCGCCCGAGAAGGGATAATCCGGGCCGGTGCCGGTCTCGGGGACGATGAAGAATTTGGTGCCCTCGGGAATGTCGAAGCCGGCCATGGCGGCGATCGTCTCGGGCGGCTGGGCGACGATCTTGGGGTTGAGCGCGCCGTCGACCCAGAGCACGGCCTGGAGCTTCGCCTTCTGCTCCTCGTCGAGGACGAGGCCGCCTTTCTCCTTCGAGCTTGGCGAGCATCTCGTCGTGGATCGCGTCGACCAGCAGGACGCTGTTGTCCGACGAGCAGGAGGCGGCCATGTCGAGCGTCTTGGAGATGCGGATCTTCTCGGCGGCGTCGTCGAGGTCGGCGGTCTCGTCGACCGTGATCACCGCATTGCCGGCGCCGACGCCGAGCGCCGGCGTGCCGCTCGCATAAGCCGCCTTGACCATCGGCGCCGCCGCCGGTGGCGAGGATGCGGTCGCACTGCTTCATCAGCTCGTTGGTCTTGTCGAGCGTCGGCGTCTCGATCGCGATGACGAGGTCGGCCGGCGCGCCCATCTTGACCAGCGCCGCGCGCATCTTGTCGCACGACCAGCTTGTTGGTGAGCTTGGCGCGCGGATGCGGCGCGATGACGATCGCGTTGCGGCCCTTGACCGCGTTGATCGCCTTGATCACCGGCGTCGCCTCGGGGTTGGTCGAGGGCGAGAGCGCGCCGATCACGCCGACCGGCTTGGCGAAGACGACGATCTCGCGCTCGGGATATTCCTCGATGACGCCGACCGACTTGTCGTCGATGATGTCCATCAGGGCGGCGCGGGTCTTGCGGAAGATCTTGAGATATTTGCCGTCGTAATTGCCGAGCTGGGTCTCCTCGACGGTGTGGCGGGCGATCTCCTCGGCGACGCCGGGGCGGGCGACCGACCAGACCATGGCGCGGATCAGCTCGTCGACCTGCTCCTGCGATGTAATGCTCGATCTCGCGCCTGCGCCGCGCGCGCCCGCGCGATCAGGCCGGCGATCTCGGCGGCGGCCTCGGCGGCCTCGTCGCTGGCGAAGATCGGTTCCTGCTTGCCCATTTCGAAACTCCCGGCCGCGGCCGGTGCTGCTGCTGCAATATGTAGGGCGCCCCTAGCCAAGGGTGACAGGGAAATGCCAGTGACCCGTCATCCCGGCGCCGGCCGGGATCTCAGGTCGAAAGGTCACGGTTCTTCACCACGAGATCCCGGCCTTCGCCGGGATGACGAGGAGAGATGATGAAGCTGGGATCGCTCAAGGGAGGCCGCGACGGGCGGCTGGTGGTGGTGAGCCGCGACCTCGCCTGGTGCGCGGACGCCGGCCATCTCGCGCCGACGCTGCAGGCGGCGCTCGACGATTGGGAGCGGATCGCGCCGCAGCTCGAGCTGCTCGCCACCGACCTCGAGCACGGCATCATCCCGCAAGGACCGCTTCCACGAGCGCGCAGCCGACGCGCCGCTGCCGCGCGCCTATCAATGGGCGGACGGCTCGGCCTATGTGAACCATGTCGAGCTGGTGCGGAAGGCGCGCGGCGCCGAGATGCCCGAGAGCTTCTGGACCGACCCGCTCATGTATCAGGGCGGCTCCGACGAGATGCTCGGCGCCGCGCGACCCGATCCCGCTCGCCGACGAAGCCTGGGGCTGCGACCTCGAGGCCGAGATCGTCGTGGTCACCGACGACGTGCCGCGCGGCGTCTCGCGCGAGGAGGCGCTCGGCCACATCAAGCTGGTCGGCCTGGTCAACGACGTCTCGCTTGCGCAACCTGATCCCGGCCGAGCTCGCCAAGGGCTTCGGCTTCGTCCAGTCCAAGCCCGCCTCGGCGCTGTCGCCGGTGCTCGTCACGCCCGACGAGCTCGGCGAGGCCTGGGCGCGACGGCAAGCTCCACGGCGTGCTCAAGGTCGATCTCAACGGCCAGCCGTTCGGCCGCGCCGACGCGGGCGAGGACATGACCTTCGATTTCGGCACCCTCGTCGCCCATCTCGCCAAGACCCGCAACCTCGGCGCCGGGCACGATCATCGGCTCGGGCACGGTCTCCAACCGGATCGCGGACGGCGGCCCGGGCAAGCCGGTCGACCGCGGCGGCAACGGCTATTCCTGCCTCGCCGAGCTGCGCACGGTCGAGACCATCCTCGACGGCAAGCCGGCGACGCCCTTCCTCAAGGCCGGCGATCGGGTCCGGATCTGGATGGAGGATGGGCAGGGCCATTCGATCTTCGGCGCGATCGAGCAGGAGGTGGCGGCCGCCTAGCTTGCGTCATCCCGGACTTGATCCGGGACCCATGAACACGGCCTGCGCGAACCCGCAATCTCCGTGTTCATGGGTCCTGACTTTCGTCAGGATGACGTTCACTCGGCGATATAGCGCCAGGGGGCGGCGGGGCGGTCGCGGCGCCAGATCGTGAAGAAGGGGAAGGCGGCGGGCTGGCCGGCCGGCACCGCGCCGTTCGGGCGGATCGTGCCGATGCTGACGCCGAGATCGCCGCTCGAGGCGACGAGGCTCCGCTCGGTGCCCCAGCGCACCGGGCTCGCCGTCTCGCCTTCGGGGAAGCCGGCGGTGACCTCATCGAGGCCGACGAGGATCGGGCCGGGGCCGCCCATGTTCATCGCGTCGGCGCGGCCATATTCGCGGAAGGCGGCGCGCAGACCGACGCTTTGGGCGCGGTCGGAGAAAGCGGCTTCGGCGGCGGCGAGGCTGCGCGCGATGCGCCTCGATCGCGGCCGCGTCGTCGGCCGGCGGCGTCGGCGAAAGCGGGCAGCGACGGCGGCAGCATGGCGAGCGCGACGTCGCCCGGCTCGCGCGCCAGCTGGCGGTAGGCGGCGACCCGCCAGCCCTCGGGGCGGCGGACCCAGTAAGCGAGATATTTGCGGTTGCGCCGCGCGGGATCGCCGCCGGACAGGGTGAGATAGCCGTAGGTGAAGCCGTGCGCTGCCGTCGGCGGAGATGCCGCCGCGGATCGGAGCCCAGGAGAGGCGGCCCTCGGCGGAAGGCGGGGCTGTCGCGGAAGGCGGCGACGACGGCGTCGCGGCCGACGGCGTGGCCGCCCGGCCCCGGCATCACCACCTCGGCGTCGAACATCGGCGCGAGGCCGTCGGCGGCGCTCGGCGCGCTGGGCGGCGGCGGCGGAGAAGGCGCGGTCGGCGGCGAGCAGCGCTCGACGCTCGGCCTGGCGGGGCTGGGCGAGCGCCGGGCGCGGCGAGGAGGAGCGCGGCGAGCATGGCGAGGAAGCGGAGCATGCCGGCGCGGTAGACGCGGGCGGTCGGCGCCGCGCGCCAGCGGGCCGGTTCGACCAAGGCCGGGCGCCGGCTCGACCAAGCGCCGCCCGCTTGCGAATCGGCGCGCGACGGGTCCATCGGAGCGGCCATGAAGAAGCTGCTCCTGATCGCCGCGCTCGGCGCCGCCGCCTTCCCCGCTTTCGCCCAGCCCGCCCGCCCGCCGGCGCCGCTGCGCGCGATCGCCGACGAGGTCTCGGAGGAGCGGCTGCAGGCGATCGTCGAGCGGCTGGTCGGCTTCGGCACGCGGCACACCTTGTCGGCGCGCGACCATCCGACGCGCGGGATCGGCGCGGCGCTGAACTGGACCGAGGCCGAGTTCCGCCGCTATTCGCGCGACTGCGGCGGCTGCCTGACGATCGTGCGGCCGGCCGACACGGTGACCGGCCGGCGCATCCCCAACCCGACTCTGGTCGAGAATGTCATCGCCATCCAGCGCGGCACGACCGATCCCGACCGGGTGGTCATCATCACCGGCCATATCGACAGCCGCGTCACCGACCCGATGAACGCGACGGCCGACGCGCCCGGCGCCAATGACGACGGCTCGGGCACCGCGGCGGTGATCGAGGCGGCGCGGGTGCTCTCGCGCCACCGCTTCCCGGCGACGATCGTCTATGCGGCGCTGTCGGGCGAGGAGCAGGGGCTGATCGGCGGCAAGATCCTGGCCGATTATGCGCGGGCGCAGGGCTGGCGGGTCGAGTCGCCAATCTCAACAACGACATCGTCGGCAATTCGCTGCGGCTCGGACGGGGTCTGCGACGACGCCCATGTCCGGGTCTTCTCCGAAGGGCTGCGCTGGCAGGGCGGCGAGGACCTGCGGCCGCTGGTCAGCGCAGCCAGGGCGGCGAGAACGACTCGCCGTCGCGCAACCTGTCGCGCTTCCTCGACACGCTCGCCGACGACCTCAGCCTCGGCCTCGACGTCCGCCAGATCTGGCGCAACGACCGCTTCGGCCGCGGCGGCGACCATACCGAATTCCTCAACGCCGGCTTCCCGGCGGTGCGCTTCTCGGTCGCGGTCGAGAATTACAACTGGCAGCACCAGGATCTGAGGACCGAGAACGGCGTCGGTCTATGGCGACACGATCGAGCGGATGGATTTTCCCTATCTGCGGCGGGTGACCCAGCTCAACGTCGCGGCGCTGGCCGCGCTGGCGCGCGCGCCGATGCCGCCGGAGCCGCGGGTCGAAGGGGCGGTGTCGACCGACACGACGTGAGTGTGGCAGGCCGGTCGCCGGCGCAGACGCCTACGTCGTCCGCTGGCGGCGGACCGACGCAGCGAATTGGGAACATAGCCTGCGGGTCGGCATGGAACGCGCACGTCGCTCGTGACGTCAGCTGCCGGGTTGCCGCTGCGCCCGACTGCTATGGGCCGCGTCGACGTGCAACGCTCGCGCGGCGTCCGCGTCGACGATTGGGTGTTCGGCGTCTCCTCGGTGGCGGCGGACGGATCGGAGAGCCCGGTTGCATCCGCGGTGCCGGGCGGCGCGTTCAGGCCCTACGCGCCGCCTCCGCCGGCGCAGTGACCGTCATCCGAGCGAGCGAGCAATCCAGGACCTTCGACCGTCCTGGATTGCTTCGCCGCTACGCTGCTCGAATGACGCGGTGACGATGGCGAAACCCGCGCAGCCGGCCTCCCCAGCCGCCAGCAGATCCTCGACTTCATCGCCGTCGTCCGACGAGCCGGCGGGCAAGCGCGAGATCGCGCGCGCGTTCGGGCTCAAGGGCAATGAGAAGATCGCGCTCAAGGCGCTGCTCCGCGACATGGCCGACGAGGGGCTGATCGACGCCGGCGCCGGGCCGCGCCTTCCACAAGATGGGCGGGGTGCCGAAGGTGACGGTGCTGCGCGTCGTCGACGTCGACGACAGCGGGCGCGCCTGGGCGGTGCCCGAGCGCTGGGAGGCGGAAGGGCCGCCGCCGCGGCTGCGGGTGATGGAGCGCGCGGCAGGGACGCGGCGCTCGGCGTCGGCGACCGCATCCTCGCGCGCACCGAGGAGGGCGCGAGCGGCTGGATCGCCCATCCGATGAAGAAGCTGCTCAAGGGCAGCGAGCTGGTGCTCGGCGTCGTCCACCAGGAGGGCGACGGGCACTGGCTGAAGCCGGTCGAGAAGAAGGAGCGGCGCGAGCTGCCGATCGCCGATCTCGGCGAGGCGCAGCCGGGCGACCTCGTGCTGGCCGAGAAGACCGGCCGGCCGCCGCGGCTGGCGGCGCGGGTCGACACCATCCTCGGCGATCCGTTCGCGCCGCGCAGCTTCAGCCTGATCGCGATCCACAAGCACGGCATCCCGCACGAATTTCCGGAAGGCGTGATCGAGGAGGCGGAGCGGGTGGCGAGGCAGGAGCTCGGCGAGCGGGAGGATCTGACCCATATCCCGATCGTCGCGATCGACCCGGCCGACGCGCGCGACCATGACGACGCGGTCTGGGCGGCGGCGGACGACGATCCGGCCAATCAGGGCGGCTGGAAGGCGATCGTCGCGATCGCCGACGTCAGCTTCTACGTCCGGCCCGGCTCGGCGCTCGACAAGGAGGCGCGCAAGCGCGGCAACAGCGTCTATTTCCCCGACCGGGTGGTGCCGATGCTGCCCGAGACGCTGAGCGCCGAGATCTGCTCGCTGAAGGAAGGCGAGGATCGGGCGGCGCTGGTCTGCCATCTCCAGGTGACCAAGGACGGGCGCGCTCAAATCCTGGCGCTTCACCCGCGCCCGCGTCCGGATCGCGGCCAACATCGCCTATGAGGACGCGCAGGCGGCGATCGACGGCGAGGACGCGCGGTCGAGGTCGCCTCCTCGCCCTGCTCGATGCCGGAGATCCGCCGGTCGCCGGCGCTGGTCGAATCCACGCTGCAGCCGCTCTGGGCCTGCTGGCGGGCGCTCTACGCGGCGCGGGAGAAGCGGGCGCCGCTCGAGCTCGATCTGCCCGAGCGGCGGGTGATGCTCGACGAGAAGGGGCGGATCCTCTCGGTCGCGCCGCGCGAGCGGCTCGACGCGCACAAGCTGATCGAGGATTATATGATCGCCGCCAACGTCGCCGCGGCCAAGGCGCTCGAGGCGAAGAAGGCGCCGGTCATGTACCGCGTCCACGAGCCGCCGAGCCGCGAGAAACTGGTCGCGCTCAAGGATTATCTGAAGACGTTCGGGGTCGAGTTCGCGCTCGGCCAGGTGGTCCGGCCGGCGACGTTCAACCGCATCATCGAGCGGATCGGCGAGGCCGAGTTCCGGCCGCAGGTCATGGAGCAGATCCTGCGCACCCAGACCCAGGCCTATTACGCGCCCGCAGAATCAGGGCCATTTCGGGCTGGCGCTCGGCTCCTACGCCCATTTCACCTCGCCGATCCGCCGCTATGCCGATCTCGTCGTCCACCGCGCGCTGGTCCGCGCCTACCAGGCTCGGCGAGGGCGGCCTGACCGACGAGGAAGCGGCGGCGATGGAGGTGACCGGCGAGCTCATCTCCAACCTCGAGCGCCGGGCGATGGTCGCCGAGCGCGAGACGATGGACCGCTATGTCGCCGCCTATCTCGCCGACCAGGTCGGCGACGCTGGTCAAGTGCCGGATCACCGGCGTCCAGCCGTTCGGCTTCTTCGCCACGGTCGAGGAGCTGGGCGGCGACGGGCTGGTGCCGGCGGCGACGCTGGGCCAGGAATATTTCCGCTACGACGAAGCGAGCCAGAGCCTGATCGGCGACGAAAGCGGCGAGACCTTCACGCTCGGCCAGCGCCTCGACGCTGCGGCTCGCCGAGGCCAATCCGGTCAGCGGCGGCCTGCGCTTCGAGCTGCCCGAGGCGGCGCGCGGGGCGGGGCGGACGCCGCGGGAGCGCGAGCCGCGCGGCGGCAAGCGTCCCGAAGGCAGGCGCGGGCGGCCGCCGAATATCCGCCACCGCGGCCGCAAATAGAGCCTCTTCGTCGCCCGCTTTGCCGCGCTTGTCGATGAACAGGGGAATTTCCGGCAGGATCGATTCATCGGCCGTCGTCCTTGATTTGGGGGAGGAGCAGATGAAGCGCGTCTTTCGCTGGGCCGGCTACGGCGCCGGCATCGTCGTCATGCTGGCCTTGCTGTTCGCGGCCTGGGTGTGGTTCGCCTCCTGGCGGATCACCAGCCGGGTGCACGAGGCGCGGCCCGAGCGGCTGGCGGCGCCGAGCGCGGCGCAGCTCGCCGACGCGCCGCGCCAGGCGCGAATCCTCGGCTGCCTCTCCTGCCACGGCGAGGGGCTGCGCGGCCGGATGATGTTCGAGAGCCAGCCGTTCGCGACGGTCTGGGCGCCCAACCTCGCCGAGCTCGCCGCGCGGGCCAGCGACCAGCAGCTCGCCCAAGGCATCCGCCAGGGCATCGGCCATGACGGCCGGGCGCTGTTCGTCATGCCCTCGCCGATGTATTCGCGGCTGTCGGACCAGGAGACGGCGGCGCTGATCGCCTATCTGCGCGCCGTGCCGCGCGCCGGCGAGCGGGTCCCGCCGATCCAGTGGGGGCCGATCGGCCGCTACGTGCTCGCCAAAGGCGGCCTCCCCTCCGCGCTCGACCGGGTCGAGGAGTTCCGGGTGAGCCAGCCTTACGATACCGGCGCCGGTGAGGCGGCCGGCCGCCGTCTCGCCGCCATCGCGTGCAGCGAATGCCATGGCGCCGATCTTTCCGGCGGGCAGCCGACGCCGGACGCAAGCGCCCCCGATCTCGCTTCGGCCGGCGCCTACGATCTCGCCCAGTTCCGAACCCTGATGCGCACCGGCCGGCCGCCCGACGGACGCGATCTCGGGCTGATGGCGCGAGGTCGCCCGGCAGGACTTCTCGCAGCTGACCGACGAGGAGATCGGCGCGCTCCACGCCTATCTCCGCGCGCGGGCGGAGCGGGTGGCGCGCTGATTTGCCGCTAACGTCATCCCGACGAAAGTCGGGACCCATGAACGCGGAGGCGCCAGGTTTCCGCAAGCCGTGTTCATGGATGCTGAAACAAGTTCAGCATGACGGGATGTGGGGACGGGGCGCGCAGCACGGGCGGATTGCAAAGCGGCGGCGAACGAAGCAACATGGTTAATATTTCGTCGGGAGAAGGCCATGAGTCGCTCGCTTGCCGCCGCCCTCGGGCTGATCGCCGCCGGCCTCGCCCTCGCCGCCTTGTCGCCGCCGCGCGGCCGCTGCGGCGAGACCCATTTCGTGGTGCGGGGCGACACGCTCTCCCACATCGCCCGGCGCTGCCGAAGCAGCGTGATGGCGATCGCCCGGGCGAGCGGGGTCGCCAATCCCGATCGTATCGAGATCGGCCGGCGGCTGACCATCCCGAACGGCGAGCGCATGGCCGCCGCACCGCGGCACGGGCATCACCGGCACGCCGCCGCGCAACAGCAGCCCGGCTACCGCTTCGCGCGCAGCGACACGCTCTATTCGCTGGCCCGCTGGGCCCGGGTCGGCCTGCCCGCCTTGCTCGCCGCCAATCCCGGCATCGACCCGCACAAGATCGAGATCGGCGACCTGGTCCGGCTGCCGGCCGGCGCCGCCCTGCCCTATGCCGCCCGGCTGCGCGAGCGCGGGCCGGGCCCGGCGCCGGCGCGCTACGAGGCGCCGGCGCGGGACGAGCCGCGGCGCGAGCAGCCGCGCGACGAGGCGGACGAGCCCGATCCGGACAAGGAGCCTGAGCCGGAAGGGATGTGAGTCGCCAGCGCATTCCCCATTCCCGTCATTCCCGCGACAGCGGAAATCCAGCGTCCTTTTCTTTCCTTCTCCGCGCTCTCCGCGTCTCCGCGCGCAAAAAAAATCGGGTGCGCGCGGAGACGCGGAGTCGCGGAGAACAAGAAGCGGGATTCCCGCTTGCGCGGGAATGACGAGTGGGGCGGGCGGCCCCGCCGGTTCAGAGCTCGACGATCGGCCCGGTGGGCTCCGCCACCTTGATGTTGGCGGGGAAGGCGGCGATCAAAGCCGCCAGCCCCTGATCGGCGTCCGACCATTCCGGGCGGGGCGATTTGCCCGGCTTGAGCTTGCCCTCGCTCTCCTTCTTCAGCTCTTTTTTGCGCTCGTGATCGTAGACCTTCTTCCGCTCCGGATCGATCTCGGCGACCTTATAGGTGATATAGAGAATCATCTCGGCGTCGGGCCGGGCCTCGGCCAGCATCCGGAACGTCTCCCGCTCGGGATTGCCGTGCTCGCCATTGCCGGTGAACAGATAGGCCGGCGCGATCACCCGCTTCAGGAAATCCTCGTCGACGTTCCGGTCGCTGCCGTGATGCGGCATCTTGACGAGGTCGACCTCCAGCGTCGCCGCCCACCGGCATCAGGCCGATCTCCTCGAGGCCCTTGACGACGAAGTCGCTGCGCGCGTCGCCGGTGAGCAGCGCGGTGCGGCCGTCGCGCTCGGCGAGGACGACGATGCTGGAGAGATTCGCGACCGATTCGTCGGTGAGCGACTGGAGCATCGAGGTCGCGGTGATCGGCTTGCCCTTTTCCTGCTGGTCCTTGAGCCACTTGTCATGCGTCTTCCTGAAGCTCCGCGAGCTCGGTCGGGCGGGGGCCGACGATGGTCAGCTTGATGCCGCCGAGCTCCCGCGTCGTGACTTCGCCCTGGGTTGTCCGGATCAGGTCGTCAAACCCCTCGTTGAGCGGGATATCGAGCTCCCTGGAAAGGGCGAGCGAGCGCAGCTCGTGCCCCTGCGCGACGCTCTGGAGAATCAGCCCGGCGTCGAACGCCTCGGGCTCGTCGGTCTCCTCGATCAGCGGCCCGAAGGACGCGGCGCCATGCTGCGCCGCCTCGGCGGTGATCGTGTCGTTGCCGATGATCTCGTCGAAGCTGTTGTGCCACAGGCCCCGCACCTTGAAGAGCGGCGGATCGCCGGCCATGGCGCGATCGCGCATCTCCTCGGAACAGGTCGAGAATGCCGTTGATATGGTCGTCGTCGACATGGCTGACCATGACGAGATCGATGACCAGCGGCTCATGGTCGTCGAGCCCGCGCTCGTCGCGCAGCTCCATCAGCCGCGGCCGGAGGTGGTCCTCGTAGGTGCCGCCGGGTCCGCCGTCGACCAGGATCAGGACCGGCTCGTCCTCGGTTCCGCCATGGATCAGGAAGCAGTCGCCCTTGTAGGCCGGCAGGAATTCGAAACGCATCTCATTGCTCCTTCGGATCGATTGGCCTTCAGATCGATTGGATCGCGCGCAGCACGTCGACCATGCCGTGGCCCTGGAAACTTCGCTCCCGGTTGAGATCGGTCGCGGTCTCGCAGAGGATCTGCTTGATCCGTGCCGGCTGGCCCTTGAGCTCCTCGTGGCGGGCCATGAGCAAGGCGGCGGCGCCGCTGACGTGCGGCGCGGCCATGCTGGTGCCGTCCATCTGGTCCGAGCGCCCGCCATTGCTGCCGGGGACGCAGCTCGTGATCTTCTCGCCGGGCGCGAGCAGATCGGGCTTCATCCGGCCGTCGCCGGTCGGCCCGCGGCTCGAAAAGAAGCTGACGCCGTAGGTGTGCGGCCAGGCGCGATGGGTGGCGCCGACGGTGATCACGCCCTCGGCATTGCCGGGATCGGTGATGCTCGAGGCCGCATAGCTTTCGAACAGGCTGTTGTCGGCGAGCCGATATTGCTGGAAGCCGCGATTGCCCGCCGCCGCCACGATCACCACGCCGTTCGCCGCCGCCGCTTCCGCCTCGACGCAGACCGGCGTTCGGCCGCAGGCGTAGTTGCGGACGTTGTGGGGGATCGCCAGGCTGATGATTGACGCCGTGGATCATCGAATAGCCGCTCTGATCGTTGAGGAAGCGGATGAACTGGAGCGCGGCGATCACCGCGAACTCGCTGTCGCCGAGGGTCGATGCCGAGCACCCGGAAGTCGTAACAGCGTCGATGTCGGGGCAGACGCCGTCCATCTTCACCGGATCGGTCCGCTCCGGCTTCTTGTCGCGAGCGAAATCGAGCCAGTGGGCGCCGATGATGCCGGCGACATGGGTGCCGTGCGGGTGAGGCGGCGTATCCGGCTTCGCCAGCTCGATCAGCGGCGGACGCGCGCCAGTCCACGCGCTTGCCTTCCTTGCGGTCCGCCTCGAGCTCCATGAGCCGCTCGGTGACGAACTCCTTCGTCTCGCCGCTCCGTTCGACGATCTCCTTGACCAGCGCATCGCGGTCGACCTGGCTGACGCTCATGATCGTGCGGATTCGGCGGAAATCGTAGGTCGCCTTGATCCGGTGCGGCCACGGCTTGTCATTGCCGTCATACCCGGCGGCGGCTTTTTCATCCGCTCCGCCTTTTCTTCGGCTTCCCAGATTTCCTCATAGTCCCAGAAGGCGCGATGGCTCTGGTCGATGCCGCTGTCGAGCACCGCCCAGCCGACGTCCTTGCAGCTGATCGAGAAGAGCGAGCGCGCCGCATCGGCCTTGATCGCGCCGACCGACCGGCGAGCGCCGGCTGCCGAATCGCGGTTGAGGCTGACCTGGAAGATGAGGCCGTTCCACGGCTCCTCCGCGACCTCCCTCTTATTGATCTTCACGAGTGCGCGGTGGGTGGTGATGATGTGCCGGATCGCGGCGGCGCCGGCGATCACGATCGCGAGCCTGCCGAGACGCTTCCGCGCCGCGCACAGGGTCGCGGGCGGCGTCCCACCCGCCACCGGCGCGGCGGCCTGGGCCGCGCGCAGCACGCCGAGGAGGAGGCCGAGCTTGGCCGTCTGCCGGTCCTCGGTCTCAAGCTTCGCATAGACGTTCGTCGACCCGGCCGGCGGTCAGCTGTCCGGTCGTCATCTCGTCGCGCAGCGCGGCGCTGAGCTCGAGGCCGATCCAGTCCCTCAGATTCTGATTGGTCGGATAGCCCTCGCCTTCCTCCGGGACGCCGTCCTCCAGCTCTTCCGCCCACTTGTCCATGATCCCGTCCCACCAGCTGGTGGCGGGGAGGGCGACGGTGGTCAGCTCGTCGAGGGTGAGGGTGGCGACGACGATGTCCTGGAGATAGGCGACCCGGCGGTCGCTGTGATACTCCGCCTCCGCCTTCTCATCCTCCGACGGAGGGCTGATGGCGATCAGCTTGGCGACCTCGCCGGTCGGCCTTTCCCAGGTCGGGTTGATGAGCAGATCGTGGCCCTTGGGGCATTCGACGCCGTCGCGCATGACGACCGGCTCTTCGGCGAAGCGCAGCCAGACGTCGCCGAGCACCGGAAAGTCCTGGAGCTCCCGCCGGCGTCCTCCGACTCCGAGCAGCAGCGCGTCGATCACTCCCGCCGCGAGCTTTACCGCCATCGTCCCGCCTCCGCTCCGGTTCCTGCAAGACCTGGCGCGTCCAGACCCGAAATGTCGAAATCCTCGACAGCGCGCCAGGCCTCGCCGAGTCCCGAGCGAAGGAGCTTATTATGAACAGCCGAACCCAGCAAGCAGAGTTGGAGAGCCGGTCCGCGCTGCGGTTACTTTCCGGCCGGAGAGTTCGCCCGGCCGGCTGAAATGCTACAATTTGGGCAAAGTCACGCCTTTCTGGCCCATATATTTGCCGGCGCGGTCGGCATAGCTGATCTCGCAGGGCTCGTTGCCCTGGAGGAACAGGAACTGGCAGGCGCCTTCATTGGCGTAGACCTTGGCCGGCAGCGGCGTCGTGTTGGAGAATTCGAGCGTGACATGGCCCTCCCAGCCGGGCTCCAGCGGGGTCACGTTGACGATGATGCCGCAGCGCGCATAGGTCGACTTGCCGAGGCAGATGACGAGCACGTCGCGCGGCACCCGGAAATATTCGACGGTGCGGGCGAGAGCGAAGCTGTTCGGCGGGATGATGCAGACGTCGGTCTTGCGGTCGACGAAGCTGTTGGCGGCGAAATCCTTGGGGTCGACGATCGCCGAATCGACGTTGGTGAAGATCTTGAACTCGTCGGCGACGCGCGCGTCATAGCCGTAGGAGGAGAGGCCGTAGCTGATGCAGCCGTCGCGGCGCTGCGATTCGACGAACGGCTCGATCATGCCGGTCGCCGTGCGCCTGCTCGCGAATCCAGCGGTCGGAGAGGATGCTCATCGGCTCACGCGCCCGGCCGAGCAGACGGCCGCCGCAGCCGGACAGCTCGCGGCCCGAGAGGCGGACGCGGACATGGTCTTCGTAGCGATGCGCGTGATTGCCGCAGGGGCCCGGCCGGGCCTCGATGGTGACGACCTGGGTGCCGTCGCCCGATTGCCAGATGCGGACGCCGTCGACGGTGCGGGGCAGGGTGCGCGGACAGACGATGTCGTCATGCTCGCCGGCTTCCTCGCCGCCGTCCTGGCCGAGGCGCAGCACGATGCGGTCGTCGCCGATCGTCACCATCCAGAACGGGTCGTGGCCGATCGCCGAATAGCGGACGTCGCGCACCGGCGCGTAGGGGCTCGGAATAGGTTGCGCAGGCGGCGAGCAGGAGCAAGGGCAGGAGGAAGAGGGAGTCGGGTCATCCCGCTCTCGATGCGTGGCCGGACAGCGGCGAGTCAACAGCCGTCGTCGGCTGCTTGATGTGGAGGACGCAGATCAGGGTGAACAGGCGGCGCGCGGTGTCGAAATCCATCTCGACCTTGCCGTCGAGGCATTCGCGGAGCAGCTCGGCGGCTTCGTTGTGCAGGGCGCGGCGGGCCATGTCGATCGCCTCGATGCCCTTGGCGCCGTCGCCGCGGACGGCGCGGAAATAGGAATCGCAGATCGCGAAATAGTCGCGGATCGGGCGGCGGAAGCGGGCGAGGCCGATGCGGATCGTGTCGAGCGGCGCGCCGGCGTCGTCGAGCAGCTCGATGGCGAGCCGGCCCTCCTCGACGCGCAGCCGGACGCGGATAGGGCCCGTCATGGCCGGCGACGTCGAAGCTGATTGCTTCTCGAGCAGGTCGAAGATGGCGATTCGCCGCTCCTGCTCGATATCGGCGTTGCGCCGGAGGATCGAGCGCTCGTCGAGCTCGATGTCGATGATCCGCGGGTCGGCCATGGCCGGCTGTTAGCGGGTGCAGCATTTGTGCGCCAGCCGCGACTTGGCGCGTTCGATCATACAGATTCATCCACAAGTCGATCCACGACGAGATTGTCTGGCGGCCTGAGCCGGTTGAGACGGGCCGGAAGGGTTAGGGATGGGCCATGGTTCAGCCGCTTACCCTCGTCGACACCGCCGCCCGCCGGCCCAGTCCCTGCCCCACAATGTCGAGGCCGAGGCGGCGCTTGCTCGGCGCGCTGATGATCGACAACCGGCTGGCCGAGGACATCCAGCTCAAGCTGCGGCCCGAGCATTTCTTCGAGCCGCTGCACGGGCGGATCTACGAGCAGATCCTGCGGCTGCTCGACAAGAACATGATCGCCATCGCCGGTGACGCTGCGGCCGCTGTTCGAGGCGGACGAGGAGATGAAGGAGCTGGGCGGGCCGGCCTATCTCGCCCAGCTGACCGGCAGCGGCGCGGCGATCATCGGCGCGCGCGATTTCGCCGAGCAGATCTACGATCTGGCGCTGCTCCGCGCGCTGGTCGGGGTCGGCCGCGAGATGGTCGAGCAGGCGCTCGACACGTCGCGACGAGGTCGATCCCAAGGGCCAGATCGAGAAGGCCGAGGCGGCGCTCTACCGGGTCGCCGAGGAAGGCGGCGGCGAGGGCTCGGTCAAGAGCTTCGCGGTGGCGACGCGGATGGCGGTCCAGATGGCCGAGAAGGCGCTCAACACCGGCGGCGGCCTTTCCGGCCTCACCACCGGGCTCGACACGGTCAACGCCAAGACCGGCGGCCTGCACAATTCGCGACCTCATCATCCTCGCCGGCCGGCCGGGCATGGGCAAGACCGCGCTCGCCACCAACATCGCCTTCAACGCCGCGCGGCGCTATCTGCAGGACATGGAGGACGGGATCGCGCCCGAGAAATCGGCCGGCGCCGGCGTCGCCTTCTTCAGCCTCGAAATGTCGGCCGACCAGCTCGCCACCCGCATCCTCGCCGAGCAGTCCGGGATCAGCTCGGAAGCGCTGCGCATGGGCAAGATCAGCCAGCAGGACTTCCGCAACCTCGCCCGCGCCGCGGCGAGCTCGAGACGCTGCCGCTCTACATCGACGACACGCCCGGCCTCACCATCGCCGCGCTGCGCACCCGCGCCCGGCGGATGAAGCGGCAGCGCGGCATCGGCCTGGTCGTCGTCGACTATCTCCAGTTGCTGCAGGGCACCGGCAGAACTCGAACGACAATCGCGTCCAGGAGATTTCGGAGATTTCGCGCGGCCTCAAGACGCTCGCCAAGGAGCTCGAGCGTGCCGGTGCTGGCGCTGTCGCAGCTCAGCCGCGCGGTCGAGCAGCGCGAGGACAAGCGGCCGCAGCTCTCCGACCTGCGCGAATCGGGCTCGATCGAGCAGGACGCCGACATCGTCCTGTTCGTCTATCGCGAGGAATATTATGTCGCCTCGCGCGAGCCCAAGCGGCCGATCGACGGCGACGACCCCAAGATCCTCGACGCCTATGACGAGTGGAAGCGCGACATGGAGCGCGTCTACCAGCTCGCCGAGCTGATCGTCGCCAAGCAGCGCCACGGCGCGACCGGCAAGGTGAAGCTGAAGTTCGACGCCAAGATCACCCGCTTCTCCGACCATGCCGAGGCGGAATATCTGCCGGAGATGCGGGGCTAATCAGCCTTCGAGATTCTCGGCGTTCGCCGCGGCCGGATCGGCGAGGCCGACGCCGATCGTCGCGCGCGGCGCTTTCGGCTTCGGAGCTGGTCACCGGATAGGCGCAATAATCGGCGGCGTAATAGGCGCTCGGGCGGTGGTTGCCGGAAAGGCCGATGCCGCCGAACGGCGCGTTGGAGGGGGCGCCGTTGGTCGGCTTGTTCCAGTTGACCACGCCGGCGCGGATATTGGCCCAGAAGCGGTCGTAAAGCTCGGGGCTGCCGCCGATCAGGACGGCGGCGAGGCCGTAGCGGGTGGCGTTGGCCTCGGCGAGGCGGCGTCGAAATCGGGGACCCGGATCACCTGCAGGACCGGCCCGAACATCTCCGCGTCGGGGCGCCGCGCGACGTCGGTGACGTCGATCAGGGCCGGGGTCAGGAACGGGCGGTCGTCGGCCTTGCGGTCGAGCCGGCGGATGGCGCGGCCGCCCTTGCCCATCAGGTCGAGAAAGGCCTCCTGGAGCTGGTCGGCCGCGCATTGTCGATCACCGGGCCCATGAACGGCGCCGGGCTGGCGTGGGGATGATCGACGATCAGCCGGTCGATCAGCTTGACGATCGTCGTCGATCAGCTCCTCGTGCTGGCCGTCCTCGACGATCAGCCGCCGCGCCGCGGTGCAGCGCTGGCCGGCGCTCAGATAGGCCGACTGGACCGCGATCGCCGCGGCGGCGTGGATGTCGCGCGCGTTCCAGACGACGAGCGGGTTGTTGCCGCCCATTTCGAGCGCGAGGATCTTGTGCGGCGTCTCGGCGAACTGGCGGTGAGCGCGAGGCCGGCGCGGGCCGAGCCGGTGAAGAGCAGGCCGTCGAGCCCGGCATGGGCGGCGAGCGCCTTGCCGATGTCCGGCCCGCCCTGGACGCAGCGGACCACGCCCTCGGGCACGCCCGCCTCGTGATAGAGCGCTGACCAGATATTCGCCGACCGCCGGCGTCTTCTCGCTCGGCTTGAAGACGATCGCGTTGCCGGCGAGCAGGGCCGGGACGATGTGGCCGTTGGGCAGATGGGCCGGGAAATTATAGGGGCCGAGCACGCGCGAGCACGCCGTGCGGCTTGTGGCGGACGGCGACGCGGGCGCCCATCGCGCCTTCGAGCCGGCGCTGCGCGGTGCGCTCGGCATAGGCCGAGACCGAGATGTCGACCTTGTTGACCACCGCCTCGACCTCGGTGCGCGCTTCCCAGAGCGGCTTGCCGGTCTCGCGCGCGATCAGGTCGGCGAACGGCTCCAGCTTGCCGCGCACGATATTGGCGAAGCGGCGCAGCGTCTCGACCCGGAAGGCGAAGCGAGCGCGCCGCCCAGCCCGCCCAGGCGGCGCGGGCGGCGGCGACCTCGGCGTCGACGTCGCCCGGCTCGCCCGTCCAGAGCGTCGCGCCGGTGGCGGGTTCGATCGAGGTCAGGGTCGCGGCCATCGCCGCACTCATGGCGGGATGCGGGGATTTTTCAAGCATTTGCGTGGAGCGCCTCGCCCATCCGGCGGACCGCGGCGATCTTGGCGTGGAGCGGCGACCAGTCGTCGGCCGCGTCGATCGCCGACCAGATCGCCTCGACCTCGTCGATATGCATCGAGCAGGGCTCGGGATCGGACCAATAGGGATGGTCGAGCGCGCCGGGCGCCGGTTCATAGCCGGCGATCAGCGGCGCGCGACCTCGTCGAACCCGTCATAGCCGTCGGGCGGCCGGCCGCCGCGCCAGTCGAAGAAGAAGCGGTCGATCGTCGACGCGTCTGCTGGCGCCAGCGCCTCCTCGATCGCGACGACCAGCGTCATGTCGCTCGGCGAGGTCGCGCGGGCCGGATGCCGAGCCGGGCGAAGAGGGCGTCGCGCAGCGCCTGCTGGAAGCGGCCGGGGAAGGTCTCGAGCGCCGGCGGTCAGCGCGTCGGCCTCGGCGATCGGCGCGCAGCGACGAGGCGAGCTGGACCAGGTCCCAGTGGATCGCCTCGGGCTGGCGGCCGAAGGAATAGAGGCCGTGCATGGTCGAAATAGGCGGCGGTGAAATGGCCGTCCCAAAAGGGCGTCCAGCGCCACGGGCCGTAATCGAAGCTCTGCGCGGTGATCGCGATATTGTCCGAATTGAGCACGCCGTGGACGAAGCCGGCGGCGATGTAGGAGGCGGCGAGCCGCGCGGTCGGCGCCGGCGACATGGCCGAGCAGGCGGGCCGGGTCGCCGCTCGTCGTCGGCGTAATAATGGCGCAGGCAATAAGCGGTGAGCTTGCGGATATTGTCGGTCTCGCCGAGCGTCGCGAGGCGCTGGAAGGTGCCGATGCGGATGTGGCTGTGCTGGAGGCGGACGAGCACCGCCGAGCGGGTCGGCGAGGGCTCGTCGTTGCGCTCGAGCGCCTCGCCGGTCTCGATCAGCGAGAAGGTCTTCGAGGTCTCGACGCCGAGCGCCTCGAGCATCTCGGTGGCGAGCATCTCGCGCATCGCCGCCCTTCAGCGTCAGCCGGCCGTCGCCGAAGCGGCTGTAGGGCGTCTGGCCCGAGCCCTTGGTGCCGAGATCGAGCAGGCGGCCCGCCGCGTCGCGCAGCTGCGCGAACAGGAAGCCGCGGCCGTCGCCGATGTCGGGATTGTACACGCGGAACTGATGGCCGTGATAGCGCAGCGCCAGCGGCTGCGGCGAGATTGTCCGGGCAGCGGCGCGAAGCGGGCGAAATGGCGCGATCCAGTCCTCGTCGCTCAGCGCCGCCGAGGCCGACCGCCGCCGCCCAGCGGTCGTTGCGGAAGCGCAGGATCGTCTGCGGGAAATCGGCGGCCGCGACCGGATCGTAGAAATCCGTCGCCGAGCGTCGAGGATCGCGGTTTCGGGGCGCGGTACGGGCGGCCGGGTTGCGGAAGCGTCGCCATCCGTCGATAGGGAGGCGGGCGTCAGGGGGCATGTGCATGGTCGAGTGGTCCGATGGCTATTGGTGGTCGAACGATGGCCTGAAGCTCCACTATCGCGACTATGCCGGCGATGCGAGCCGGCCGCCGATCCTCTGCATCCCCGGCCTGACCCGCAACGCGCGCGACTTCGAAGGGGTTGCCGAGCGGCTGGCGGGCGAGTGGCGGCTGATCTGCGTCGAGCTGCGCGGGCGCGGCGAGAGCGCCTATGCCAAGGACCCGATGACCTATGTGCCGCTCGACCTATCTCCAGGACCTGGAGGCGCTGATCGCCGAGCTGAAGCTCGAGCGCTTCATCCTGTTCGGCACCTCGCTGGGCGGGCTCATCACCATGCTGCTCGCGGCGAGCGGCAAGGAGCGGATCGCCGGCGCTCTGCTCAACGACATCGGCCCGGCGATGGAGACGCGCGGGCTCGAGCATATCCGCTCCTATGTCGGCCGCTCGCGGGACTGGCCGACCTGGCTCCACGCCGCCCGCTTCCTCGCCGAGGCGCAGGGCGACCGCTATCCCGACTGGGAGATCGACCAGTGGCTGGTCTACGCCAAGCGGCTGTGCAAGCTGACCCCGAGCGGGCGGATCGTGTTCGATTACGACATGCGCATCGCCGAGCCGTTCAAGCTGCCGAGCGGCGAGGCCGGCTTCGACCTCTGGCCGGCCTTCCGCGCGCTCGCCGGCATCCCGTCGCTGGTCGTCCACGGCGAGATTTCCGACCTGCTCAGCGCCGAGACGGTGGCGCGGATGAAGGCCGAAGTGCCGGACGATGGAGAGCGTCACCGTGCCCGCGCGTCGGCCACGCGCCGACGCTCGACGAGCCGGAGGCGGCCGACGGCGATCGACCGCCTGCTGGAGCGAATCGCGTAGCTACAGCCGAAGCTTCAGCGCGAGCGAGCCGGCGACGTCCTCGCCGCCGTCGTTGCCGATCGTGGCTGAGCCGTTGAGCTGAAGGCTGAGAGCGCCGGTGAGCTCGAAATTCGCGCCGGCCGTGACCCGGCCGTAGACGTCGTCGTCGCTGTCCGGCAGCGTCCACTGGTTGACGATCGTCGGCGCGGCGGTGAGCGCGTAGCGGACCGTGCGGGCGTCGCCGGCGAACTCGCGCTCGACCGCGGCCTGGGCGTAGGGCCGGACGGCGAGGCCGCCCATGGCGAGATCGCCGCGCAGCTCGATGCCGGCGCTGCCGACCAGGCTGTCGGCCTCCTGGTCCTCGACGTTGAGGGTCAGCACCGGATCGCCGGTCTCGGTGAACGGCGTCGAGCTCGACCTTGGCGTAGCGGACGCGCGACCACCGGGCCGATGCGCAGGCCGCCGAGATCGAACAGATAGCCGGCCTGGGCGCCGGCGGTGACCGCGGTGCCGTCGGTCTCGGCGGCGATATCGTCGATCACCGCGGTGCGGCCGATCTCGTAATCGAGCCAGCCATAGCCGGCATAGCCTTCGACGAAGGCGCCGCCGCCGGACCAGCCGCCATAGACGCCGACCTGCCAGCCCCGTGCCTCGGCGCGGCCGGTGCCGGTGTCGAGATCGGCCTCGCCGCGCGAATGGTTGAGCGCGCGCGCCGACGATCAGCGCCGCCGGCCAATTCATATTCGGCGCCGACGCTGGCGCCGAACGTGTCGAGATCGTAGCCGAGGCTCTGCAGCGAGGCCGAGCGGTCGCCGCTGCGTGCGTTGCCGCTGACGTAGAAGCTGAGGCCGGGCGGACGCGCCCGCGCCGGAGAAGATCGAGGCGGCCGGCCATCATGTCGCCGAACGCGTTCGCCGTGCTGCAGCCCGACCTCGGCCTGGGCCTCGAAGTGGAGCGGCGCTTCGAGCTGGCGAACCGCGTAGCGGCCGACGATCGCGAAGCCGGCCGAGGTCAGGTGGACCTGATCGACGTAGAACAGAAATTCGCGAAGCATGCTCGGGATTGGTGGTGACGCAGGCGATCGGGCAGGCGCCGGCGCTGACCAGGCCGAAGGCGGAAAGGTTGGCCGCGACCCGGTCGCCGAGCAGGTTGAGATCGACATAATTGACGATCACGCCCTGGGCGGCGAGGTTGGCGAGCGGGGCCTGCATGCCGTTATTGTAGGCGGTGGCATAAGCGCTGCCGACCGCCGCCACCGGCAGGCCGACCACTTCGGGCAGCCGGCCGACGTCGCCGGCGATGAAGGTGATGTTGCGCGCGCCGGCGCCGACCAGGGCGTTGAGGCCGGCCGTCGTCTCGGCGACGCGGAGCGCCGCCTGCGCCGGGGCGCCGGCGATCAGGCCCGAAATCTGCGCCGCGGTCGGGAGCGAGGCCGAGGCTGCGCTCGTAGGCGCGGGCGTCGTTGCCGCCGATCGAGATGGCGACGAGGTCGTTGGGGCCGAACGTGCCGTCGACGCGCGGGAAGGCGGCTGGGCCGCCGCCGGCGAGGAACGACTGCCATTCGGTGACGAAGCCGGGAATGCCGGGGCCGTTGATGTTGCCGTTGCCGGTGAAGGCGCCGCCGATCGCGAAATTGTCGACCGGGGCGTTGAGCAGCTGCGACATGGTGTCGACGAAGTTGGTGCCGTCCGAGAAGCGGCCGTTGGGATAGACGGCCGGGCGGGGGATGCCGAGCAGCTCGAACAGATTGCCGTCGTCGGCGTAGGAATCGCCGAACGCGACGATCCGATCGATCCGCTGAGCCGAGGCCGGCGTCGCCGCTGCGAGCGCGGCCAGCGACAGAGCGGCGCACAGCAATCCCTTGGAAACCTTCATCTTAATCCCCTCCCCGGGCCTATATTCATTCCTGTCAGTAGGAATGGAACGGTTTTGCGCGGCTGGCAAGCGAGGTTAGCGCCGTTTTGAGCGAGACCGGGCGAAGTGAGGCAAGTTTGCCGCAGCCCCCGGTTGCGCCATAAGGGCGCATGGCCGCGGTCCGCATCCTCCATTGCCATTCGACCTTCTCGCTCGGCGGCAAGGAGGCGCGCGCGGTGCGGCTGATGAACGCGTTCGGCGACGCGGCCGAGCACGTCGTCCTGAGCGCGATGCCGGGCCGGCTCGGCGCGCGCGACGGCGATCGACCGCGGCGTCGAGCGTCGACTTTCCGGCCGACGCGCCGCCGCTGACCGGCACGCCGACGCCGGCGCGGCTGTGGCGGCTGGCGCGCTACATGCGCGGCTTCGATCTGGTGCTGACCTACAATTGGGGCGGCGTTCGACGCGGTGATGGCGCGGCGGCTGTTCGGCGGCCCGCCGCTCGTCCATCATGAGGACGGCTTCAACGAGGACGAGGCCGCGACGCTCGACCGGCGCCGCAACCTCTACCGGCGGCTCGGCCTCGGCGCGGCCTACGGCTGGTCGTGCCGTCCGAGCGGCTCGAGAGGATCGCGCGCAAGGCCTGGGGGCAGGTGCCGGTGCGGATCCCGAACGGCGTCCCGGTCGCGCGCTTCGCCGGGCCGCCCGAGGAGGGCGCGATCCCGGGCTTCGAGCGCCGGCCGGGCGAGGTCGTGATCGGCACCGTCGCCGGGCTGCGCGCGGTCAAGAACCTGCCGCGGCTGGTCCGCGCCTTCGCCGCCATGACCCACCAGGCGGCGCGGCTGGTCATCGTCGGCGAGGGGCCGGAGAGCGAGCGGATCGCCGCCGAGGCGCGGGCGCGCGGCGTCGCGGCGCGGCTGCTGATGCCCGGCTTCCTCGACGATCCGGCGCGCTGGATCGGCCATTTCGACATCTTCGCTCTGTCGTCGGACTCGCGAGCAATTCCCGATCTCGCTGGTCGAGGCGATGGCGGCCGGCCTGCCGGCGGTGGCGACCGCGGTCGGCGACGTGCCGGCGATCGTCGCCGAGGACAACAAGCCGCTGATCGTCGAGCCCGACGACGAGGCCGCCTTCGCCGCCGCGCTCGACAGCCTCGCCGACCGGCCCGACCTGCGCAGGGCGATCGGCGTGGCCAATCGCGAGAAGGCCGCGGCGGACTATGATGAGAAGGCGATGATCGCGCGCTTATGCGCGGCTTTACGGTGAAGCCATCGGCCGCCCGGAGCGTTCAGCCATCGCGCATGAGCTTTTGCGTGCGCGGTGCATTGCGCTTATAGGCCGGGCGACACGGCTTCCGGAGGAATGATGTTCAAGGGTATCAGCCGATCCTTTATGCGGGGCGCGAAGTGCTGCCGCTGATCGAGGGCGGCAAGGGCGTTTCGGCGACCAACGGCATTCAGCTCGGGCGCCTGGGCGGCGGCCGGCGGCATCGGCACCGTCTCCGCGGTCAATGCCGACAGCTACGATCCCGAAGGCCGGATCATCCCGCAGATCTATCACGCGCTGACCCGGCGCGAGCGCCACGAGGAGCTGATCCGCTACGCGATCGACGGCGCCGTCGCGCAGGTCCAGCGCGCCTATGACATCGCCAGCGGGCCGCGGCGCGATCAACATCAACGTGCTGTGGGAGATGGGCGGCGCCCAGCGCGTCCTCCACGGCGTGCTCGAGCGGACCAAGGGGCTGGTCTCGGGCGTCACCTGCGGCGCCGGCATGCCCTACAAGCTCTCCGAGATCGCCGCCTCCTACGGCGTCTCCTATCTGCCGATCATCAGCTCGGCCCGCGCCTTCAGCGCGCTGTGGAAGCGCGCCTATTCGAAGGCGGCGGAATGGCTGGCGGCGGTGGTCTACGAGGATCCCTGGCTGGCCGGCGGCCATAACGGCCTCTCCAACGCCGAGGACCCGCTCGCGCCGCAGGATCCCTATCCGCGGGTCAAGGCGCTGCGCGAGACGATGCGCGACGGCGGCATTTCCGACGACGTGCCGATCGTCATGGCCGGCGGCGTCTGGAACCTGAAGGAATGGGAGCATTGGATCGACAATGACGAGCTCGGCCAGATCGCCTTCCAGTTCGGCACCCGGCCGCTGCTCACCAAGGAAAGCCCGATCCCGGAGGAGTGGAAGGCGCGGCTGATGACGCTGGAGGAAGGCGACATCCTGCTCCACCGCTTCTCGCCGACCGGCTTCTATTCCTCGGCGGTGCGCAACCCGTTCCTGCAGGAACCTCGAGGCGCGCTCGCACCGCCAGATCGCCTTCACCAAGGAGCCGCTCGGCGACCATGCCTTCCAGCTCGACGTCGGCGTCGGCGGGCAAGAAGAATTACTGGGTGACCAAGGGCGATCTGCTGCACGCCCGCGAATGGTATGCGCAAGGCTATACCGAGGCGCTGAAGACGCCCGACGAGACCCTGGTCTTCGTCACGCCCGAGGAGAAGCACATCATCCGCAAGGACCAGTCCGATTGCATGGGCTGCCTGTCGCAATGCGGCTTCTCGTCCTGGGCGGACAATGAGAAGAACACGACCGGGCGGCTCGCCGACCCGCGCAGCTTCTGCATCCAGAAGACGCTGCAGGACATCGCCCATGGCGGCCCGACCGAGCAGAATCTGATGTTCGCCGGCCACAGCGCCTTCCGCTTCAAGAAGGACCCCTTCTATTCGAACGGCTTCGTGCCGACGGTGAAGCAGCTCGTCGAGCGCATCCAGACCGGCGACTGACCGGCCGGGCTCGGGTGATGAAGCGCATCGCCGCTCCGCTGATCCTGCTCGCCGCGGCGCTGTCGCTGGCCGCGGCCGAGGCGCAGCGGCCGCGCGCAGACGCCCTATTGGGCCTCGATCGCGTCGGGCCGGGCGATGATGCGCACCGGGCCGGGCCAGAATTATCCGGGCACCTGGCTCTACGTCCGGCGCGACCTGCCGATCCGGGTGGTCGAAATCTACCGCAACTGGCGCAAGATCCAGGATCCGGACGGCACCACCGGCTGGATGCTGGTCAACCTGCTCTCCGACCAGCGCACCGCCATCGTCCGCGGCGACGGCGCCGCAGCCGCTGCACGAGGCGCCCGACGCGGCCTCGCCGGTCCGCTTCCGCGCCGAGCCCGGCGTGGTCGGCCGGCGTCTCGCGCTGCGCCGGCGGCTGGTGCCATCTCGACGTCCGCGGCCGCGGCGGCTATCATCCGGATCGACCAGCTCTGGGGCGTCGATCCCAGCGAGACGATACGCTGACGAGGGATCGCATGCGCCTGATCACGCTTGACGATTTCTCCGGCCGGGTCGGCAAGGCCTTCGAGGTCGAGGTCCGGGCGGCCAGCGCTGCCGCTGGCCCTCGAGGCCGCTGCAGGAGCTGCCCGGCCTCGGGGCGGACGGGCGGCTCCTTCCGGCTCGAATTCGTCGGCCCGCTCAGCCCGATGCTCGGCCAGGGCATCTTCCCGTTCCAGATCGGCGCGCGAGCGGTTCGACATCTTCATCGTGCCGATCGGCCGGACGACGCAGGGCACGCGCTACGAGGCGGTCTTCTTCTAGCTGCCGGCGCCGCCGCGCGGCCGCATCCATCGCAGTCGTAGGCGGCCGTTGTCCTCGACCGTGCGCGAAGCCGAGCCGCAGATAGAGGCGCCGCGCCGGATTGACCTGCTCGACGTGGAGCGAGGTCGCCTTGCCCGGCGCGTCGGCATGGGCGATCAGGTCGGCGAGGAGCGCGCCGCCGACGCCCGGCGCCGCGCTGCTCCGGGACGAGCGAGATGTCGATCAGGTGCAAGCTCTGCGCGCGTTCCTCGACGATAGAGGCGGCCGATCGGCCGTCGCCGCCTGCTCGACGATCAGCCATTCCGCGTCCGGATAGGCGGCGCGGTAATGCTGCTGCTGGGCCCGGTGCTGCTGGTCGAGAAAGGCCGGCTGCAGCTCGCGCCGGCCAGCCGGTCGGCGGCGACCTCGTCGGCGCGGGTCGAGGCGTAGAGCGCGGCGACGAACGGCAGGTCCTCGTCGGTCATCGCGCCGGTAGGCGATGCCCGAGCGCGGCCGCGGCCCGAACGGCGGCGGCATCGCGCTCAGTTGAAGACCGCGAGCATCCGCCCCGGCGTGCGCGGATCGCCGGACGCCGACAGGAAGATCGGCAGCGGCCCATATTGGCGGATGGTTGGCGGTGTAGATGAGGTCGCCGGCCAGGGTCTGGCCGCCGGCCACGTCGAACACGGCGACGAAGGCGCTCCGGCCGCGACGCCGCATCGGCCGCGACCGGCCCGCGAGGGAAGGCGCGGACTCCGGCCAGCCGCATGCGGGTGCCGCCGCCGAGCGCTGAAGACCGAGCCGACCTGCGCCGGCCCATTCGTCGTAGCTCGGCGTTGGCGAGCGAGAGCAGGCCGCGCGCCCAGGCGCTGGCTCGCGAGCAGCTCCCGGCGTCTCGCTGGCGATCGGCACGCGGAACGGCGAGGCGACGAGCGCGCCGGCGGCGGCGACGGCGCCGCCGGCGACAAGCATCATTGCGCCGGGACAGAATCGTGACTGGCTTGTCCATGAATCATTCCCCCTGGCGGCGTGTCGGCGTTGGCCGTCGTCGATTGTGCCGGGCCCGTTGCAAGAGCTATACAGCAATTGCGATCCGAAGGGAACACCATTTTGGAGGAATGCCGATCGCCGCCGCGCTCCCGATGAAACTGCGGCTTGAGCTTTCGCCGCGCGCTTGCCAACGGGAGCGCCATGGCCGAGCTCTCCGCCGCCGCCGCCCGTCGCTGCTCGACGGGCGCCGCCTTGTTCCTCGATTTCGACGGCACCCTGGTCGAGCTCGCCGACACGCCGGATTCGATCCGCGTGCTCGCCGGCGCTGGCGCCGCTGCTCGAGCGGCTGCGCGCGCCGGCTCGACGGGCGGCTGGCGATCGTCAGCGGCCGCTCGCTCGCCGATCTCGAGCGGCATCTGCCGCTGCACGGCATCGCCTTTTCGGGCTCGCACGGGCTCGAGCTGCAGGCTCGCCGACGGCACCGGCGCTGCCGTTGAGCGTGCCGATCGGGCTCGACGACGTCCGCGCCCGGGTCGCAGGTTCGCGGCGCGCGACGACGGGCCTGATCGTCGAGGAGAAGCCGGCCGGGATCGCGCTCCATTATCGGCTGGCGCCCGACCAGGCCGGCGCGCGCCGACGCCTTCATGGCGGCGCTGGCGCAGCGAGCGCGGCTTTTCGGTCCAGCGCGGCGCATGGTGGTCGAGCTGCGGCCCGATCGGCGCGACCAAGGGCGATGCGCTGAAGGCGTTCATGACGGAACCCGAGTTCGCCGGCGCGCGTCCTTTGTTCGTGGGCGACGATCTGACCGACGAACATGCCTTCGCGGCCGCCGCCGCGCTGGGCGGCGCGGGCATCCTGGTCGGGCCGGCGCGGCGCGACCGCGGCGCGCTACCGGCTCGACTTCGGTGGCGGCGGTGGCGGCACTGGCTGGGAGCGGCGGCATGAGCAGCCTCGACCTCTGGCCGATCGGCAATTGCCAGGTCAGCGCGCTGGTCGACGACGCGGCCGGCTTCGTCTGGGCCTGCCAGCCGCGGGTCGACGGCGATCCCGCTGTTCTGCGCGCTGCTCGAGCCGAAGGGCGACAGCCCGGCCGCGCGGCGAATGGCGGATCGCGCTCGAGAACCAGGTCTCGGCCGAGCAGCGCTATCTCAAGAACACGCCGATCCTCGTCACCCGGCTCACCGACGCCGACGGCGGCGGTCGCCGAGGTCTTCGATTTCTGCCCGCGCTTCGAGCGGCTCGGGGCGGATGTACCGGCCGGTCGCCTTCATCCGCATCGTCCGCCCGCTCGCCGGCGCGCCGCGGATCAGGGTCGCGCTCAACCCCGCCGCCGGCTGGGGCGCGCGCGACGCCGAGCGGACCAGCGGCACCAACCATATCCGCTTCCTGCTCCGAGCCGCAGCCGCTGCGGCTCACCACCGACGCGCCGATCCTCCACCTGCTCGAAGGCCGCAGCTTCCGGCTCGAGGAGTCGCTCCATTTCTTCCTCGGGCCCGACGAGCCCTTCGTCGGCAACGTCGGCCAGACGCTGGCGACGATGCTGCACCAGACCGTCCGACCATTGGCGCGACTGGGTGCGCGGCCTCGCCATCCCGCTCGAATGGCAGACGCAGGTGATCCGCGCCGCGATCACGCTGAAGCTGTGCCAGCACGAGGAGACCGGCGCGATCGTCGCGGCGATGACCACCTCGATCCCCGAAGCGCGCCGAATTCGGGCCGCAACTGGGACTATCGCTACTGCTGGATCCGCGACGCTTATTACACCGTCCAGGCGCTGAACCGGCTCGGCGCGCTCGACGTGCTCGAAGGCTATCTCTCCTATCTGCGCAACATCGTCGACGCAGGCCAAGGGCGGCCAGATCCAGCCGCTCTACGCGGTGTCGGGCGAGACCGAGGCTCGAGGAGCGCGAGCGCCGAGGCGCTGGCCGGCTATCGCGGCATGGGCCCGGTCCGGGTCGGCAACGCCGCCTTCACCCAGGTCCAGCACGACGCCTACGGCCAGATCATCCTTTCCAACGCCCAGGCCTTTTTCGACGAGCGGCTGTTCCGGCACGGCGACGCGCGGAGGATTTCGCGTCGCTCGAGACGGGTCGGCGAGCGCGCCTGGAAGATGCACGACAAGCCCGATGCGGGCCTGTGGGAATTCCGCACCCGCACCGCGCGTCCACACCTACAGCGCGGTGATGAGCTGGGCGGCCTGCGACCGGCTCGCCAACATCGCCGAGGCGCTCGGCCTGCGGCGCGCGCGCCGCGATCTGGCGCGCGCCGCGCCGACAAGGTCCGCGCGACGATCGAGGAGAAGGCCTGGCATCGAGGACGAGCGAGCGCTTCGCCGCGACCTTCGGCGGCGACGAGCTCGACGCCAGCCTGCTCCAGCTCGCTCGACATGCGCTTCCTCGAGCCCGGCGATCCCGCGCTTCCTCGCCACCTTCGAGGCGGTCGAGAAGGGGCTGAGGCGCGGCGAGCACATGCTGCGCTACGCCGCCGAGGACGATTTCGGCCTGCCCGAGACCGCGTTCAACTTCTGCACCTTCTGGCTGATCGAGGCGCTCCATCTCGTCGGCCGCGGCGAGGAGGCGCGCGCGCTCTACGAGAAGATGCTGGAACGGCTGACCCCGGCGGGCCTGCTCTCCGAGGATACCGACTTCGAAACGGGCGAGCTGTGGGGCAACTATCCGCAGACTTATTCGCTTGTCGGACTGATCAATTGCGCGGGGCTCCTGTCCCGTCCGTGGAGTTCGGTCCGATGAGCCGGCTGATCGTCATCTCCAACCGCGTCTCGGCGCCCAAGCCGCGCAGCGCCGAGGGCGCGCAGGGCGGGCTCGCGGTCGCGCTCGGCGGCGGCGCTCAGGGAATCGCGCGGCATCTGGTTCGGCTGGTCGGGCGAGAAGACCGAGGAATTCACCGGCCAGATCAACCTGCAGCGCCACGACGGCGTCACCACCGCGACGATCGACCTCGAGGAGCAGGACGTCGACGAATATTATAACGGCTATGCCAACCGCACCTTGTGGCCGCTCTTCCACTATCGGATCGACCTCGCCGAATATGACCGCAGCTTCGGCAGCGGCTACGAGCGGGTCAACGAGCGCTTCGCCGAGACGGTCGCGCCGCTGATCGAGCCCGACGACCTGGTCTGGGTCCACGATTATCATCTGATCCCGCTCGGCCAGCAGCTGCGCCAGCGCGGCCTCAAGAACCGGATCGGCTTCTTCCTCCACATCCCCTGGCCGCCGCACCGGCTGATGGTGTCGATGCCCTATCACCAGCGGCTGGTGCGCTCGATGCTGGCCTACGATCTGATCGGCTTCCAGACCGCGGAATGGCTCGAAAGCTTCCACCATTATGTCGAGCGCGAGCTCGGCGGCACGGTCGCGGCCGACGGCACCATCCGGGTCGGCGACCGCGACGGTCAGGACCGCGGCCTTCCCGATCGGCATCGACGTCGCCGAGTTCGAGAACGTGATGACCAGCGACGACGCCCGCAACGCCTATCGAGACGCTGCGCCGCAGCGCCGAGGGCAAGAAGGTGATCATCGGCGTCGACCGGCTCGATTATTCCAAGGGGCTGGCCGAGCGCTTCCTCGGCTATCGCCGCTTCCTCGAGGAGCATGACGACTGGCGCGGCCGGGTCTCCCTGCTCCAGATCGCGCCGCCCTCGCGCGGCGAGGTCCACACCTACGAGCATATCCGCGAGCATCTCGACGAGCTTTCCGGGCGGATCAACGGCGAGTTCGCCCATGTCGACTGGGTGCCGATCCGCTACGTCAACCAGGGCTATCCGCGCGCCGGCCTCGCCGGCTTCTACCGCGCCGCCGACGTCGGCCTGGTCACGCCGCTGCGCGACGGCATGAACCTGGTCGCCAAGGAATATGTCGCCGCGCAGGACCCCGACGATCCCGGCGTGCTGATCCTGTCGCGCTTCGCCGGCGCGGCGCACCAGATGGGCGAGGCGATGCTCGTCAATCCGTACAGCAAGGACGAGATTTCGGACGCGATCCGCAAGGCGCTCGACATGCCGAAGGCGGAGCGGGTGCGGCGCTGGGAAAAGCTCGTCGAGACGGTGCGCAGCGAGGACGTCGTCGCCTGGCGCAAGGGCTTCGTCGCCGCGCTGGCCGGCGAGACGGCGGCGGCCGAGCCGGCGCCCGCGACGACCGTCCCGGCCTGAAAAGGGACACGTACTTTTTCGCGAAAAAGTACGTGTCCCTATTCCGCTAGCGGCAGCGCATGTCCTGGCTGCGCTCGACCTCGCGGCCGACCAGCGCGCCGAGCACGCCGCCGACGACGGTGCCGGTGGTGCGCTCGCCGCGGCTGTCGATGCCGCGGCCGATCAGCGCGCCGGCGCCGGCGCCGATGACGAGGCCGGTCGTGCCGTCGCTGCGCCGGCAATAATAGCGCCCGTCCGAACCGCGATAGACCTCGTCCTCGGCGCTCAGCCGGCGCTCCTCGTAGCGCGGGTCCTCGCGATAATAGCGGGACGGCTCCCAATCGCGCGAATCGTCGCGGCGCCAGCCGTAGCGCTCGTCATAGCCGCCGCGATTATAGCGGTCGCGAGAACCGTAGCCGCCGCGCCGGCGCGTCGACGCCTCGTAGCGCTCGCGCTCGCGTTCGTAGATGTCCCGTTCGGCCTCGAAGCGGCGCTGCGCCTGCTCCCAGCGCGCCTCGTCGGCGCGGGACTGGGCCAAAGCGGGGGCGGTAAGCGCGCTCGCCGCGACGAGCGCCAAAGCGAATAAGCCGGTTCTCATGATCGTTTTCTCCCTGTGGCAAACGCGTTCTGCCCGGTCCGACATGTCCCGGAGATGAAGCAAGCGAAGCAAGGGCCGGGATTGTTCCGCCTCCGCCAGCGCGAAACCTATGGCCGGCGCCCTGTCCCCCGGCGGCACAGCCAATTCTGAGCGCTTGCACCGGGGCGATTCAAGGCGTGAAAGCCGGCGCCTGACAGGCGAGCGAGGCGCGGGCGATGGCGAACAGGGCGACGATCGGAGTGCTGGCGAGGCTGACCATCGGCGCCGGCGCCGTCCTGGCGCTGCTGCAGACGGCGCCGTCCCTGGTCTCGGCGCGAGACGACGCGCCGGCCGCCGCGCCCGCGCCGGCTTCCGTCCCCGCTTCCACGCCGGCTTCCGCTCCGACGCGCGCGAGGGCCTCGGTGGCGGCGCCGACCGCGACCCTCTCGACGATCCGGGTCACCCGCGAGCTCGCCGTCCCGCATTGGCTTGAGCCGGGGCAATATGTCTGGGACGACGAAGGCGCGCCGGCAGCGGGGCCGACGATCGTCGTCGTCAACATCCGGGCGCGGGTGCTCTCCGTCTACCGCGCCGGGGTCGAGATCGGCCGGTCGAGCCTGATCTACGGCGCCGACAACAAGCCGACGCCCTTGGGCACCTTCCCGATCCTCGAGAAGGACGCCGACCATTGGTCCAACCTCTACGACGCGCCGATGCCGCACATGCTGCGCCTGACCTGGGACGGAGTCGCCGTGCACGGCTCGCCGACGCTCGAGGATGCGCTGGCGACTCGCGGCTGCGTCGGCCTGCCGACCGCGTTCGCCGAACTGCTCTACCGCGCGGTCCGGGTCGGCGACCGGGTGGTGATCTGGGACGGCGTGACCTCCGCCTGAGCTGGACAAAGCGGACAACAAGAAGGCAATGCCTCCGCCGCGGCGGCCCTTGTCCGGCGTGAATGCGACGGGCCGTGGAACCAAGCGTTCTTGATTCAGGTTAAGGAGGGCAGAGGGGATGCCGAGTGGCGAAGAAGGTGACGGACGACAGCTTCGTTGAGATCGAGCAGACCCAGGCCGCGCTCCGGAACTGCATCGTCCAGGCGCGCGCGCTGGCCGAGGATTCGGAGCGGCTGGTCCGCAAGCACCGCTCCAAGGCGGCCGAGACCAAACCCGCCGATCCGGAGCGCTAGCGGCGGCGGGGACGGCAGGCTCTCGTCTCACCCGTCAATCCAGCGAAAGCCGGAATCTCCCTTTACCCGTGCCGATTCCGCCGCCTCAAGACCATGAGGAGGTTTCAGAGGCTGAACGGCAAGGCGCGCTTGACGCCGCTCCATTTCTAATACAATGTAGGACAAATGGCGGATTCGTCCTCTCTCGGCCAGTTCGAGCAGCTCGTTCTCACGGCCATATTGACGCTCGGCGGCAACGCCTACGGCGTCACCATCCATGCCAAAGCGGAAGCGCTGGCGGCGCCGAAGAAGGCGGCGCTGGGCGCGGTCTATGCGACTCTCGACCGGATGGAGGACAAGCGGCTGGTGGCATCGTGGCTCTCCGATCCGACGCCGGAGCGGGGCGGGCGGGCCAAGCGCCATTACCGGCTCGAGCCCGCCGGCGAGCGGGCGCTGCGCGACTCCGCGCTGACCGCCAAGCGCATCTGCGATGCCGTCCAACAAAGCTGGGGAGAGGGAATATGGAACCCGAGTTGAGAAAAGGCGGACCGCCCGCTCCCCTCGCCGCCCTCATTCGGCTGCTCATCCCGCCGCCGGCGCGCGAGGCCGTGATGGGCGATCTCGAGGAGCGCTACCGCTCGCCCGTTCAATATGCGTCGGAAGGGATTCGAACCATGCCTTATCTCATCGCCAGCCGCGCCCGCCGCACCTCCAGCATCGCGATCGTCGGGCTGCAAAGCTTCGTCCTTATCGCCTGCATGGGCGTGACCCTGCCGGACCTGCCGAGCCAGAGCGTGCCGAGCTGGGCGCAAGGCGGCATTCCGGCCGCGGCGGCGTTGCTCGCGCTCATCCTGCGCGCCGTCTATCGCGGCGAGGAGACGCCGCTGCGGAGCGGCCTTCTCGACGCCGTCGCCGCGGCCGTCGCGATGCTGCTGTCGCAGGCATTGCTCGCGGCTCTGGTCTCGGCGGGCCAGATCGGACCGGACTGGATGCTGCCGCGGGGGCTCTACAGGCTCGGCTTCTTCGCGCTGCCCGTGCTCGCCATCCTCGGCGCCGCCGAGGGCAAGGACGAAAGCCCCCGTCCGGCCGCGTCCCGCCCGGACGAGGCGGTGATTCAGGATTATCTGCGCTTCGAGCGGCGGGTGCGCCTCAGGAACCGCGCCGAGATCGCCGCTCTCGGCCTCGTCGTCATCCTCTCCTCGGCGATCCTGCTTCGCTTCGATCCGCCGATGGCGCCGTTCGCCTGGCCGTTCATGGGCCTGTTCGCGGTCCTGATCCTCTATCTCGCGGCGCGCGGCGCGGCGCCGCCGGCCGGCTCAGGCAGCGGCTTCGCGGCGGTGCGGGCTCTTTACCAGCGCGAGCTCGCCCGCCAGCACGGCATCCGCCGGCTGATGTGGTGGCTCTGGCTCGGCCCCTTGTTCATCGGCCTCGCCGCCAACCTCCTCCTCGCCGGCCTCGCCGCCGACCAGCCGCTGCGCGCGGCGGCCGGCGCCGCCGCGATGCTGCTGCTCGCCGCCTGCATCACCGGCCTCAACCGCGACCGCGGCCGCGAGGTGCGCGACAAGGCCGCGGCGCTGGCGGCGATGGCGGAGCCGGCCTGAGGGCGGCGGGGCCGCTTTTGCCCGCATTCCTGGAGTGCTATAAAAGGCGAGATGCCCGAAAACCTGTTCGATTCTCCTGACACGGAAGCCGAGGCCAAGTCCGAGGCGCGCGCCGAAGCAGACGTTCGGGAGGGCCGGCTGATCAGCCATTCGGCGGTGCGGCGCTGGCTGCAATCCTGGGGAAGCGCCAAGCCGCTGCTGCGTCCGCGCATCGGCGACTGATTTTTGACCGGATCGTCTAGACCGACGAGGCCGTCGGCCAGCTCAAATCGATCGTTACCTACGCCGCGAGCGTCGGCTTGCCCGGCTTTAAATCAGCTGCTAAAAAATGTTAATGAACATCTACAAATCGCTTGCCTAGCGACCTGCTTTGAGCGCATGGATATGCCGAGGAGAACGGCCATGAAGATTATCCGGAAAGGTGCGCGCGCTGATCACGGTGCAAAAACGGTGGAACTGAAGGTTTCCAAGGTGCGCTGGAACTCCACGACGGACACGTTCGATGTGATCTTCGCTACGGCGGCCACGGACTTCAGCACCGAGGCTCGGCACGTGTACAAGCTCAGATATCCACCTAGTGAATTGGCCGCTCAACTATCTATGATCGCGGACGCGGCCGAGTCGATGGACCCCGATGATCTCGTGGCAGTTTTTGGAAAGGCCTTGGCTGCGCTGTTCCGCCTCCAAGCGATGGGTAGTGGTCTCAAGGTTGCTGCCTGACGCAACGTTCAAGGCTCGAATTCCCGCCTAAGTCCGCCAACGCCGAGCGCCACCGCAATGCTCGGCCCCTTTAATCCCAGGTCAGCAGTTCCTTCCCATCTGGCCCACGCTGAATGCGGAGATTGCGTACGAACCGTGCCTCTAACCACGGGTTATGACCGCAGGTGATGCTGACCAGTCGATGCTCTTTGTCCAGATTGGTTTGCGCCGGATACGGATTGTCCTTCCGGCTCGTCGAGAGGCGTATCTTCTCGGTTAGCGAGCAGGACGCCGCAACATAGGCTTGTTCGACAAAATCGAACACCTTCTCCTGCGCCTTCCTAGGATCCAGGATCGCGACGATCGATTCCGCATTGAGCTGCGTGTTTGGGCCCGTCCAGAAGACGACCCACGCTGCCTTCTTGTGGGTGGCGCGGTCCAATCCCCTCATGAACCGGTCAACGGACTTCACCAGCCTTTGCACCTCTTTAGGGTTCGAGGGGATTTCCTTATTCAGGTAGGACGTTGCTTCGTCGAGCACCTGTTGTCGCGAAGCCCCGGCTCGAAGGGCCATGAAGTACATCTCGCGCGCCCGCGCCGCATCGAGGGGGTGAGCGGCGAAAGGTGCGGTCCCGAATGCAAAGCCACCTCGAAGAAGGCGACGCCATGCTTGATCTGGGCTTTCAGACGAACGGGTCAAACTAAGGCCTCCAAAACCGTCTCCGAATGCAGTGGCGACCCCTCCACCAGCCTCCGGCTGGTCCCCCCCGTTTCGGGGAGGATCTGTCAATCCACCAGCTCCACCGCCATCGCCGTCGCCTCGCCGCCGCCGATGCAGAGGCTGGCGACGCCCTTGCTTGCCGCCGTGCGTTTCCAGCGCGCTGAGCAGGGTCGCCAGGATCCGCGCGCCCGACTGGCGCCGATCGGGTGGCCCAGCGCGCGTCGCGCCGCCGTGGACGTTGATCTTGTCGTGGGGGATGCCGAGGTCGCGCATCGCGATCATGGCGACGCAGGCGAAGGCCTCGTTGACCTCGTAGAGGTCGACGTCGGCGACGTTCCAGCCGGCCTGCTTCAGCGCCTTGGTCATCGCGCCGACCGGGGCGGTGGTGAACTTGGCGGGCTCGTGGGCGTGGGCGGCGTGGCCGACGATGCGGGCGACGGGCTTGAGGCCGAGCCGGTCGGCGACGCTCTGGCGGGTGAGGACCAGGGCGGCGGCGCCGTCGCGAGATCGACGAGGCGTTGGCGGCGGTGATCGTGCCGTCCTTGGCGAAGGCGGGCTTCAGGCGTCGGGATCTTGGACGGCGTCGCCCTTGGCGGGCTGCTCGTCCTTGTCGACCGACGATCGGGCCCTTGCGGCCGGCGATCTCGACCGCGACGATCTCGCGGTCGAAGGCGCCGCTGTTCTGCGCCTGCTGGGCGCGGGTCAGCGAGGCGATGGCGTAATCGTCCTGCGCCTCGCGGGTGAACTGATAGTCGCGCGCGCGTCTCCTCGGCGAAGCTGCCCATCAGCCGGCCCTGCTCATAGGCGTCCTCGAGGCCGTCGAAGAACATATGGTCGACGATCGTGTCGTGGCCGATGCGGGCGCCGCCGCGGTGCTTGGGGAGGAGATAGGGCGCGTTGGTCATGCTCTCCATGCCGCCGGCGACGACGATGTCGGCCGAGCCGGCGTGCGAGCGTGTCGGCGGCCATGATCGCGGCCTGCATGCCCGAGCCGCACATCTTGTTGACCGTGGTCGCCTCGACATGGGTGCGGCAGGCCCGGCCTTGAGCGCCGCCTGGCGGGCCGGCGCCTGGCCGAGGCCGGCGGGCAGGACGCAGCCCATGTAGATCTTGCTCGATCGCGTCGTGCGGCGACGCCGGCGCGCTCGACCGCGGCGCGCGACCGCGGCGGCGCCGAGTTCGGTCGCGCTGGCGCCGGCGAGCGCGCCCTGGAAGCTGCCCATCGGGGTGCGGGCGTAGGAGAGGATGACGATCGGGTCGTGGGCGGTCATGAGAGGTCCTTCTTCAGGTCCTCCCCTCGCTTTCGAGGGGAGGGGGACCGCGCGCAGCGCGGTGGAGGGGCCTCTTCCGGGAGGTCGCCCCTCCACCATGCTTCGCATGGTCCCCCTCCCCTGCAAAGGCAGGGGAGGATTTGGAGCGCGACATAGGCGCGGGCGCGCGCTTGTTCAAATCCTCGGGGCTCTGCTAGGGCCGCTGCCGAACAGGAGACGCTGCACATGTCCGAACTCGGCCTCGACTTCGAACTCGGCGAGATGGCCGACGCGATCCGCGACACGACCCGCCGCTTCGCCGCCGACCGGATCGCGCCGCTCGCCGCCAGGATCGACGCGGAGGACTGGTTCCCCAAGGAGCTGTGGCCGGAAATGGGCGCGCTCGGCCTGCACGGAATCACGGTCGCCGAGGAGGATGGCGGGCTTGGCCTCGGCTATCTCGAACATGTCGTCGCGCAGGAGGAGGTGGCGCGCGCCTCGGCCTCGATCGGCCTTTCCTACGGCGCCCATTCGAACCTCTGCGTCAACCAGATCAGGCGCTGGGCGAGCCCGGAGCAGAAGGCGAAATATCTGCCCAAACTGATCTCCGGCGAGCATGTCGGCAGCCTCGCCATGTCGGAGGCGGGCGCGGGCTCCGACGTCGTCTCGATGAAACTGAAGGCCGAGGCGGTGCAGGGCGGCTATGTCCTCAACGGCACCAAATTCTGGATCACCAACGCGCCATATGCCGACACGCTCGTCGTCTACGCCAAGACCGGCGAGGGCTCGCGCGGCATCACCACCTTCCTGATCGAGAAGGACATGAAGGGCTTCTCGATCGGCCAGAAGCTCGACAAGATGGGGATGCGCGGCTCGCCGACGGCGGAGCTGATCTTCGACGATTGCGAGGTTCCGGAAGAGAATGTGATGGGGCCGGTCAACGGCGGCGTCGGCGTGTTGATGTCGGGGCTCGATTACGAGCGGACCGTGCTCGCCGGCATCCAGCTCGGCATCATGCAGGCGTGCCTCGACGTCGTCCTGCCTTATGTCCGCGAGAGGAAGCAGTTCGGCAAGGCGATCGGCAGCTTCCAGCTGATCCAGGCCAAGGTCGCCGACATGTATGTCGCGCTCAATTCGGCGCGCGCCTATGTCTACCAGGTCGCCCGGGCCTGCGACGCCGGCAAGACGACCCGCTTCGACGCCGCCGGCGCGATCCTGCTGGCGAGCGAGAATGCGGTGCAAGGTGTCGCGCGAGGCGATCCAGGCGCTGGGCGGCGCCGGCTACACCAAGGACTGGCCGGTCGAGCGCTACCTGCGCGACGCCAAGTTGCTCGACATCGGCGCGGGGACCAACGAGATCAGGCGGATGCTGATCGGGCGGGAGCTGATCGGGGCGTGAATCAAACGCTACGTCATCCCGAACTTGATGCGGGACCCATGAACATGGCGAGCGCGGGTTCGCTCAGTCCGTGTTCATGGGTCCTGACTTTCGTCAGGATGACGCAGCGAACCTACCAGACCCTGACGCGGTCCGCCGGCGCCAGATAAAGCCGCTGGCCCGGCCGCACGTTGAACGCGCTGTACCAGGCGTCGAGGTTGCGGACGGTTTCGGCGCGCCAGCGGCCGAGCGAGTGGCCGTCGGTGGCGATCAGATTGCGCATCGTCGCCTCGCGGGTGTGCTCGCGGCGGCTCTGCGCGTAGCCCAGGAAGAAGCGCTGATCGCCGGTCAGGCCGCCGATCACCGGCGCCTCGCGCCCGTTCAGCGAGGCGCGCCAGGCGTCGTAGGCCGCGGCGAGGCCGGCGAGGTCGGAGAGGTCCTCGCCCAAGGTGAGCTCGCCGTTGAGGGTGCAGATCGGGGAAGGCGCGATAGGCATTGTACTGGCGGACCAGGGCCTGGCTGGCGGTCGCGGAAATGGGCGCTGTCCTCGGCGGTCCACCAGTTGCGCAGGCGCCCCTCGGAATCGAACTCGGCGCCGAGATTGTCGAAGCTGTGGCTGATCTCGTGGCCGATCACCGAGCCGATCGCGCCGTAATTGTAGGCGGGGTCGGCGGTTGCGGTCGTAGAAAGGCGGCTCGAGGATGCCGGCCGGGAAGTTCATCGCATTCTGCAGCGGCAGGAAGACGGCGTTGACCGTGTGCGCGCCGAGCCACCATTCGCCGCGGTCGACCGGCCGGCCCAGTTTGGCGAGCTGGTGGCGATATTCGAACTCCTGCGCGCGCCAGGCATTGCCGAAGGCGTCGCCCGGGCGGATCTCGAGCGCGGAATAATCGCGCCAATGATCGGGATAGCCGATGCCGACGGTGACCGTCTCGACCTTGCGGCGCGCCTCGGCGAGCGTCGCCGGCGCCATCCAGTCGAGCCGCTGCAGGCGGCGGTCGAAGGCCTGGACGATGTTGCTGCACCATCGCGTCGACGTCGGCCTTGGCCGAGGCCGGGAAATGGCGCTCGACATAGATTTTGCCGACCGCGTCGATCAGCGCGTTGCTGGTCGCCTGGATGGCGCGGCGGTCGCGCGGGCGCTGCTGCTGCTGGCCCGAGAGGGTGCGGCCGTAGAAGCTGAAGCGCAGATCGTCATAGGCCTGCGGCAGCACCGCGGCCATCCGGCTGGCGGTGTGGAAGGCGAGCCAGTCCTTCCAGACCTCGAGCGGCTCGCTGGCGACGAGCGCGGAGATGCCGCGCACCGGATCGGCATGCCAGGCGATGATCTCGCTCCTCGCCGGAGAGCCGGGCGGCGTGAAGAAGGCGTCCCAGTCGATGCCGGGCGCGCGGGTCGCGAATTCGGCGCGGCGCCCAGGTCTGGACGCGGTGCGGGTCCTGCGCGGCGACCGCGTCGGCATGGGCGCGGGCGATCTTCGTCTCGAGATCGAAGATGCGCGCGGCGCGGCCTTCCGCGTCGGGCACGGCCCATCAGGGTCAGCATCTGGCCGATATAGGCGCGGTAGCCGTCGCGGACGCGGGCCATGGCCGGCGTGTCGGAGAGGTAATAGTCGCGGTCCGGCAGGCCGAGGCCGCCCTGGAGCAGATAGGCCATGTTGCGGTTCGGCTCCTGCAGCCCCTGCGCGACGAAGACGCCGAACAGATTCTCGGTGCCAGAAGCTGGTCGCGTTGAGCGGATCGACGTCGGCGCGCATCGAGGCGCCGAGCGCGGCGGAGAGATCGCGGCGGTCTGGCGATGGCGTCGATCCGGGCGAGGACGCGGCTGGAGCGGCGCGGTGCCGGCGCGCGTCGATCGCGGCGCGGTCGAGCCAGGCGGCGTAATAATCGGCGATCCGGCGCGCGTCGGTGCCGGCGGCGGGATCGCTCGCGCGCCGGCGCCGGCGATGATCTCGACGTTGCGCTGCTCGACCAGCAAGGCGGCGGTCAGGAAGGAGCCGATCGAGGAGCGGTCGGCGGGGATCTCGGTGCGGGCGCGCCAGCCGCCATTGGCGTAATGATCGAAGCCGTCGCCGGGCGCGGCGGCTCTTGTCGATGCCGGCGACGTCGACGCCGACCCCGGCGGGGCCCGAAGGCTGGGCGACGGCGGCGGCGGCGGCGGCGAGCAGGGCGGTGGCGGCGAGGAGCACGAAGCGGGGCATGGCTGTGTCCGGAGCTGTGGTGGTCGAATAGGACGGCCCTAAAGGCTCGCCGGCGCCGGTGCCTAGCCCGTTCGACGGAGGCCCACTTCCCATCGACAGGCGACGCGGCTAACCGGTCTTGCAAGGAACAAGGGGAGAGCGATGAGCGACGACCTGCTCGACGTGCTGCAATAGTACGGCGCGGCCGCGGGCGCGATCGCGGCGCTGATCGTCTCGCTCGACCTCGGGCGGCGCCCGACCGGCTGGGCGTTCGTGATCTTCGTCACCTCCTCGATCGCCTTGATCCTCTGGGGCTTCCTCGAGCGAGGAGGCGGAGGGGATCGGCGCCCAGAACGTGATCCTGTTCGTGATCAACCTGATCGGCGTCTACCGCTATCTGATCCGCAAGAAGCCGCCGCAGCGCGGAGCGCGGCATGAGCGCGTCCACCGTCATGCCAGCGCAGCGTGGCAATCCAGCCTCGATGACGTCTGGATTGCGGCGTCGACTTCGCTCTTCGCAATGACGAGGAGGGGCGTGCGTGACGCGTGCTGACCACCAAGATCGACGAGGGCTCAGAGATTTCCGCCGCTATGCCGCGCACAATCGCGGCGCTCGCCGAGGAGCTGCGCGCGCGGGTCGCCGAGGCGGCGCTGGGCGGGCCGGAGAAGCATCGCGAGCGGCATGTCTCGCGCGGCAAACTGCTGCCCCGCGAGCGGGTCGAGCGGCTGCTCGATCCCGGCTCGCCCTTCCTCGAGATCGGCCAGCTCGCCGCCTGCGACATGTACAAAGGCGAGGTGCCGGGCGCCGGGATGATCGCCGGCATCGGCCGCGTCTCGGGCCGCGAGACGATGATCGTCTGCAACGACGCCACGGTGAAGGGCGGCACTTATTATCCGATGACGGTGAAGAAGCATCTGCGCGCGCAGGAGATCGCGCTGCAGAACCGGCTGCCGTGCGTCTATCTCGTCGACAGCGGCGGCGCCAACCTGCCGCACCAGGCCGAGGTCTTCCCCGACCGCGACCATTTCGGGCGGATCTTCTACAACCAGGCGCAGATGTCGGCCGAGGGGCTGGCCCAGATCGCCTGCGTGATGGGGAGCTGCACCGCGGGCGGCGCCTATGTGCCGGCGATGAGCGACGAGAGCGTGATCGTCCGGAACCAGGGCACGATCTTCCTCGCCGGCCCGCCGCTGGTGAAGGCGGCGACGGGCGAGGTGATCAGCGCCGAGGATCTGGGCGGCGGCGATCTCCATGCGCGCAAGTCCGGCGTCGTCGACCATCTCGCCGAGAATGACGAGCATGCGCTGACCATCGTCCGCGACATCGTCGCGCGGCTGAACAGCGTGAAGGCAGGTCGATATCGACCTCGCCGAGCCGGTGCCGCCGAAGCTCGATCCGGAGGGGCTGTACGGCGTGATCCCCGACGACGTGCGCACGCCCTATGACGTGCACGAGGTGATCGCGCCGGATCGTCGACGGCTCCGAATTCCACGAGTTCAAGTCGCTCTACGGCACGACCCTGGTCTGCGGCTTCGCGCGGATCTGGGGGATGCCGGTCGCGATCCTCGCCAATAACGGCATCCTGTTCAGCGAGAGCGCGGTGAAGGGCGCCCATTTCATCGAGCTCGCCTGCCAGCGGCGCACGCCCTTGCTGTTCCTGCAGAACATCTCCGGCTTCATGGTCGGCGGCAAATATGAGGCCGAGGGGATCGCCAAGAACGGCGCCAAATTGGTCACCGCGGTGGCGACGGCGAGCGTGCCCAAGATCACCGTGCTGATCGGCGGCAGCTTCGGCGCCGGCAATTACGGCATGTGCGGCCGGGCCTATTCGCCGCGCTTCCTGTTCACCTGGCCCAATGCGCGGATCAGCGTGATGGGCGGCGAGCAGGCGGCGAGCGTGCTGGCGACGGTCCACAAGGACGCCGAGACGCTGGACGCGCGGAGGAGGCCGAAGCCTTCAAGGCCCCGATCCGCCAGCGCTACGAGGACGAAGGCAATCCCTATCACGCCACCGCGCGGCTGTGGGACGACGGCATCGTCGATCCGGCGCAGACCCGGGACGTGCTCGGGCTGGCCTTCGCCGCGACGCTGAACGCGCCGATCCCGGAGCGGGCGAAGTTCGGCGTGTTCAGGATGTGACGGTGAGGGTGGAACACACGAACCGTCACCCTGAACTCGTTTCAGGGTCCATCCCTTCGGCCGCGCGGAGGCGTGGGATCGAAGCCGAGACCGATGGCCAGGTCGATCCACTGCGGGTTGTCTTGCTCGATAAGGTTGATTTTCCATTGCCGATGCCAGCGCTTCAATTGCTTTTCGCGAGTGATGGCCGCGTCCATGTCGGCGAATTGTTCGAAGCGGATCAGACGAACCACTCCGTAGCGCGAGGTGAAGCCCCGGATCTTCCCCTCGCGGTGCTGGTGCAGTCGTGCAAGCAGGTCCGAGGTCACCCCGATGTAAAGCGTTCCGTAAGGCTGGCTCGCGAGGATGTAGACGCAAGGGTCCTTGGCCATGACCATCCTCGTAACACGGTTCGGGCGGAGAAATGGATGCTGAAACAAGTTCAGCATGACGAGGAAGGGGAGGCCCGCCGGTGTTGACCTCCCTCCTCATCGCCAATCGCGGCGAGATCGCCTGCCGGATCATCCGCACCGCGCGGCGGCTCGGGATGCGGACGGTCGCGGTCTATTCGGACGCCGACGCCAAGGCGCTGCATGTGCGCGAGGCGGACGAGGCGGTGCATATCGGGCCGATCGCCGGCGCGGGAGAGCTATCTGGTCGGCGAGAAGATCATCGCCGCCGCCAAGGCGACGGGCGCCGAGGCGATCCATCCGGGCTACGGGTTCCTCTCCGAGAATGCCGACTTCGCGCAGGCGGTGATCGACGCGGGGCTGATCTGGGTCGGGCCGAAGCCGGACAGCATCCGCGCCATGGGGCTGAAGGACGCGGCCAAGAAGTTGATGGACGAGGCGGGCGTGCCGATCACGCCGGGCTATCTCGGCGAGGATCAGGACCCGGCGCGGCTCCAGGCCGAGGCCGACGCGATCGGCTATCCGGTGCTGATCAAGGCGGTGGCGGGCGGCGGCGGCAAGGGGATGCGGCGGGTCGACGCGGCGGACGAGTTCGCCGAGATGCTGCTGAGCTGCAAGCGCGAGGCGGCGTCCTCGTTCGGCGACGATCGGGTGCTGATCGAGAAATATATCGAGCGCCCGCGCCATATCGAGGTGCAGGTGTTCGGCGACACCCACGGCAATGTCGTCCACCTGTTCGAGCGCGACTGCTCGCTGCAGCGCCGCCACCAGAAGGTGATCGAGGAGGCGCCCGCGCCGGGCATGGACGAGGCGACCCGCGCCGCGGTCTGCGAGGCGGCGGTCAAGGCGGCGAAGGCGGTCGATTATGTCGGCGCGGGCACGATCGAGTTCATCGCCGACGCGTCCGAGGGCCTGCGCGCCGACCGGATCTGGTTCATGGAGATGAACACCCGGCTCCAGGTCGAGCATCCGGTGACCGAGGAGATCACCGGCCAGGATCTGGTCGAGTGGCAACTGCGCGTGGCGAGCGGGGAGACGCTGCCGAAGCGGCAGGACGAGCTGGCGATCGACGGCTGGGCGATCGAGGCGCGGCTCTATGCCGAGGATCCGGCGACGGGCTTCCTGTCCTAGCACCGGCCGGCTCGACCATTTTCACATCCGCCCCGAATATGACAGCCGGATCGAAACCGGCGTCGAGGCAGGGCGACGAGATCTCTCCTTATTACGATCCGATGATCGCCAAGCTCGTCGTGCCGCGCGGAGGACCGCGAACTCGCCGCGGACAATCTGCGCTCGCATGTGCACATCGGTCGAAGTGTGGCCGGTCAAGACCAATGCCGGCTTCCTCGACGCGGCTGCTCGATCACCGAGGATTTCGCGCGGGCGACGTCGATACCGGCTTCATCGCGCGCAGCTCGACACGCTGCCCGACCGGCTCGCCGCCGAGCGCGAGCCTCGAGACGCTGCGACGAGGGCGATGCGTCTGCTGCGATCTCGCGCGATGTCCGGCGACGATCGCCTGGCACGGCGCTGCGCGGCTTCCGGCTCAACGCCGAGCCGCGCCGTCAGCGTCCGCTTTACGGTCGACGGCGAGCGAGCGCGAGCTCGCGATCGATGTCGAGACGCCGTTCGACTTGATCGGCTTCGCGCGCTGGGTCGAGCGAAGGCGACGGCATCGTCTTGCTCGAGGACGGCGAGGCCTTCACCTGCATCGCGCCGAGCGTTCGGACGGAGCGCGGCGGCGGCGGCGCGGCCGCGCGACGGCGCGATCGTCTCGCCGATGCCGGGCAAGATCATCGCGGTCGAGGTGACGGCAGGGCGACGCGGTGGCCAAGGGCCAGAAGCTGGTCACGCTCGAGGCGATGAAGATGGAGCATAGCCTTGCCGCCCCGTTCGATGGCATTGTCGCCGAGCTGGACGCGAGCGAGGGCGCGCAGGTGAGCGAAGGGGCGCTGCTGGCGCGGATCGAGAAGGGGGAAGGGGAATGAGAGACCTCAAGGCCGTTCGCCCTGAGCCCGTCGAAGGGCTTTCCGTCTCTGCGGGCGAAGGGAAAGGAATGGGCTTCGACAAGCTCAGCCCGAACGGTACTCTTTCCCGCCGGAGGATGTCTGACGTGCCCGGCCGCTCTTACGAGCAATGGACGCTGGGCGACCGGATCCGGCACCAGCCGCACCGGACGGTGACCGAGACCGACAATCTCCTGATCTCGGCGCTGACCCACAATCCGCAGCCGCTCCACCTCGACGAGACCTATGCCGAAGCGACCGAGTTCGGGCGGATCGTCGTCAACGGCACCTTCACCTTCGCGCTGCTGGTCGGCCTGTCGGTCGGCGACACGACGCTGGGCACGCTCGTCGCCAATCTCGGCTACGACAAGGTGCGGATGCCCAAGCCGGTCTTCATCGGCGACACGCTGCGCGCCGAGACCGAGGTGGTCGGCCTCAAGGACAGCCAGTTCGCGGCCCGAGGCGGGGATCGTCACCTTCGAGCACCGCATGTTCAACCAGAAGCGACGAGCTGGTCTGCGTGATGGAGCGGACGGCGCTTGATGCAGAGGCGCGGGCATGAAGCTGCGCTCGCTCCTGTTCGTGCCCGGCGACCGGCCGGACCGGATGGAGAAGGCGCTGGCGTCGGGCGCGGACGCGCTGATCCTCGATCTCGAGGATGCGGTGGCGCCGGCGGCCAAGGCCGAGGCGCGGCGGGCGGTCGCGCGATTTCCTCGACGCCAACAGCCAGGCCCGGCTCTGGGTCCGGGTCAATCCGCTCGACAGCGCCGAGATCGAGAAGGACCTCGACCGCGATCCTGCCCGCGCATCCGGACGGGATCGTGCTGCCCAAGGCCGAGGGCGGCGCCTCGGTCGCCGAGCTCGCCCGGCGCCTGACCGAGCGCGGCAACGCCACCGCCCAGATCCTCGCCATCGCCACCGAGACGCCGGCGGCGATCTTCCAGCTCGGCAGCTATGGCGGCGCGCAAGCGGCTCGCCGGCCTGACCTGGGGCGCCGAGGATCTGCCGGCGGCGATCGGCGCGGCGACCGTCGCGCGAGGAGGACGGGCGCTTCACGCCGCCCTACGAGCTCGCCCGCTCGCTCTGCCTGTTCGGCGCGGCGGCGGCCGGGCGTGGCGCCGATCGAGACCGTCTATCCGGCGTTTCGCGACCTCGACGGCCTCGCCGCTTATGCCGCGCCGCGCCCGCCGCGACGGCTTCGCCGGCATGATGGCGATCCATCCGGACCAGGTGGCGGTGATCAACGCCGCCTTCACGCCGAGCGAGGCCGAGATCGCCCATGCCCGCGCGGTGGTCGCCGCGTTCGAGGCCAATCCGGAGGCGGGCGCGCTGTCGCTCGACGGGCGGATGATCGACCGGCCGCACCTCGTCCAGGCGCAGCGCATCCTCGCCGCGGCGAGTGGATGACCGGAGCGGATCCTGTCTCCTCGACCGCGGCGCTGGGCGCGTGCTCGGCGCCGTCGTCGGCAGCTTCCTCGCCACCGTCCTGATCCGCTGGCCGCGAGGGCGAAGCGTGCTCGCCGGCCGCTCGCGCTGCGACGCCTGCGGCGCGGCGCTGCGGGCCGCTCGAGCTGGTGCCGATCCTTTCCTTCGCGGCCCGGCGCGGCCGCTGCCGCCGATTGCGGCGCGCGCGATCGATCCGCCGCCATCTCGCGCTCGAGCGGCGCGGCGCGGCGATCGGCCTGGTGGCGATGGTCGCGCATCCGCTGCCGCTCGGCGCTGGTCACCGCCTTGCTCGGCTGGTGGCTGCTGCTGATCGCGATCGCTCGACCTCGAGCATCAATGGCTGCCCGACCGGCTGACCCTGCCGCTGATCCCGCTCGGCCTCGCCGCCGCCTGGGCCGGCTTCGGGCCGCCGCTCGCCGAGCGCGCCGCCGGCGCCGCGATCGGCTGGGCCGTGCTGGCGCTGATCGCCTGGCTCTACCGCGCGCTTGCGCGGCCGCGAGGGGATGGGCGGCGGCGATCCCAAGCTGCTCGGCGCGATCGGCGCCTGGGTCGGGGCGTGGCAGCTGCCCGTGATCCTGCTCGGCGCCGGGCTGCTCGGGCTCGCCGCGGTGCTGGCTGATGCGGCTGCGCGGCGAGGCGGTGAGCGCGACCAGCCGGCTGCCGCTCGGCACGCTTGATGGCGCTCGCCGCCTGGCCGGTCTGGCTGGTCGTCGCGGCCCCGGCGCTAACCTAAGTCATTCAGCCTCCGTCCAGATTCGTGCTGCTATGACGGAGGCTTAAGGGCGGCGCCTTTCCCTAGAGGCGTCGCCCGCCTCCTTTCTCCCCGCCGTCGCAGCCCGTCCGTCCCGCTACGGGAATCGGCTTGCGCGCCGCCGGAAAAGCTGTGAACGTCCCCACCGTACGACTCTTCCGGGGAAGGGGAGGCGTTTTCGCCATCCAGTTCAAGACGATGAGCCGTCGCGATTCGGCCGGCCGCTGTCTTATTTGAGTCACAGGCCGGTCATAGCTGGGGCGGGATGGCCCGTGCGGGGGAGGGATTCGAGATATCGCGATCGCGCCTCGCCTTGACGTCCCGCGACCGGGCGGCTGCTCGGCGGCTGCCGCGGCCTCACCGTCTATTCGGCGGCCGAGCTGCTGCTGCTCGTCCTGATCGCGGTCCAGGCCGCGCGGCTGATCTGGATCCTGGCCGCGCCGGTCGGGCCGGTCGGCGACTGGCGGCCGCGCAGCGCGCTCGCCGCGCCCGGCGACGGCGCGGTGCTCGCCGGCTTCGATCCCTTCTTCCGGCTCAGCGCGCGGCGCCGGCCCGGCCGTGGTCACCTCGCTCAACCTCAAGCTCTACGGCGTCCGCGAGGACCGCGCGACCGGGCCGCGGCTCGGCGATCATCGCCCTGCCCGACGGCCGCCAGATGAGCTTCGCGGTCGGCGAGGAGATCATGCCGGGCGTGACCCTGGCCGCGGTCGGCTTCGACAACGTCACGATCAGCCGCGGCGGCGCGCCGAGCAGATCTTCCTCGACCAGTCGCCGCCGGCGCCGAGCGGTCGGCGCGGCGCCGGCCGCGCCGCCGGTTCCCGGCCAGCCGCAGCCGCCAGCCGCTCGCCGTGCCGCCGCGCGCCGGCGCCGGCCAGGCGATCAACTTCCAGCCGCGCGTCGCCGGCGGCCGCGTCAACGGCATCATCGTCAGCCCCGGCGGCGACGGCGGCCAGGCCTTCCGCGCCGCCGGCTTCGCAGCCGGGCGACGTGATCGTCGCGGTCAACGGCCAGCGCGTCACCTCGCTCGAGCAGGCGCGCGCGGCGATCGGCCAGGCGCGGCGGCGAGGTCAATGTCATGGTCGATCGCGGCGGCCGCGCGGTCCCGCTGCGGGTGAGGTTGAACCCGTGAAACGAGCTATTGCTTGCCCTGGCGCTTGCTCTGCGCGCCGCTTGTCGCCGCTCCGCGCGCAGCATGTGCTCAACCTGCGCGACGCCGACATCCGCGCCTTCATCCAGGACGCGGCGCGGGTGACCGGGCGCACCTTCATCATCGATCCCGCGCGTGCAGGGCCGGGTCTCGGTGGTGACCGCAGCGGCCGCTTGTCGCCGGCGAATATTTCGAACTGTTCCTCTCGACGATGCGCGCCAACGGCTTCGTCGCGGTGCCGATCGCGGGCGGCGCGCTTCCGCATCCAGCCGGTCGCGGGCGCGGCCGCGACCGCGCCGGTCGGCGGCCGGCGCGCGGCGCCGAGCGGCTTCGTCACCGAGATCTTCCGGGTCCGCCATATCGAGGCGGCGGCGGCGGTCGAGACGCTGCGGCCGCTGGTCAGCCGCGACGGCTCGATCACCGCCAGCCGCAGCTCGATCGTCGTCTCCGACTTCGCCGACAATATCGCCCGGATCCGCCAGGTGCTGGCCCGGATCGACGTCGACAGCGGCGTGACCCGGGTCGTCGGCCTCGACAATGCCGGCGCGCGCGAGATCGCCGCGGCGCTTGGCCGAGCTCGCGCCCGAGGGCGTGTCGGTGGTGCCGGTCGACAGCTCCAACGCGATCGCCTTCCGCGGCGACGGCGCCGCGGTCGCGCAGCTGATCGGCATCGCCGCAGGAGCTCGACCGGCGCGCCGCGAACGGCAGCGAGATCCGGGTCGTCTTCCTCCAGCATGCCGATGCCGAGCAATTGCTGCCGGTGCTGCAGCAGGTGCTCGGCCAGGCGCCGACCCAGGCGGCCGACGCCGCAGCGCACGCGGCGGAGCAGCGCGAGCCAGAGCGGCGACGCGACGGCGCCCGGCGCGCGCCGCGCGCCGGCGCCGCCGCCGGCGGCCGCCGCCGCGCCGGCCCCGGCGGCCGGCGGCGACCCGGCCGGTCGGCGCGCGCAACGCGGTGGTCACCCGCTTCGAGGGCGCCAATGCGATCGTCATCTCGGCGACGCCCGACGTCCAGCGCACCTTGGGCGAGGTGATCCGCCAGCTCGACGTCCGCCGCCAGCAGGTGCTGGTCGAGGCGATCATCGTCGAGATTTCGCGACACCGCCGCGCAGCAGCTCGGCGTCCAGCTCTTCCTCTCCGGCCTGCGCGGCTCGAACATCCCGTTCGCGATCACCAATTATTCCAACATCACCCCCAATATCGGCACCATCGCCGGCGCGATCGCGGCGCGCGAGCTGGGCGGCACGCACGACCACGGTCACCACCGGCACCGGCTCGACGACGACGACCACGACCGGCACCGGCTCCGACCTGATCGAGGCCGCGGCGGGCGCAGCTCGCCGGGATCAACGGCGGCCTCGCCGGCGTCGCGATCCAGCAGCGGCAACGCGATCTTCGGCGCGATCATCAACGCGGTGCGCTCCGACAACCAGTCGAACATACTGTCGACGCCGTCGATCATGACGCTCGACAATCAGGAGGCGCATATCCTGGTCGGCCAGGAGATCCCGATCACCACCGGCGAGGCGCTGTCGCCCAATTTCGACAACACCTTCCGCACCGTCCAGCGCCAGAATGTCGGCATCACGCTCGAGGTCCGCCGCAGATCAACGCCGGCGGCACGATCAAGCTCGACCTGCGCGTCGAGGTCAGCTCGATCGCCGGGCCGGTCTCGTCGACGACTTCCAGGACCTGATCCTCAACAAGCGCGAGATCGAGAACACGATCACCGTCGACGACGGCGAGATCGTCGGCATCGGCGGCCTGCTCGACGACAATGACCGGCGCACGCTCGACCGCGTGCCCGTTGCTCGGCGACATTCCGGTGATCGGCAATCTGTTCCGCTCGCGCGGGCGGGCGCGGGCGCGGACCAATCTCATGGTCTTCATCCGGCCGACCATCCTGCGCACCGCCGAGGACGCGCAGGCGATGAGCGCGCGGCGCTACGATTATGTCCGCGGCCAGCAGCTCATCGCCAACCCGAACCGCGAGCCGACGCCTCGACGAGCTGGTCCGCGACTATCTCGGCACGGTGCCGCCGGGCGCGCCCGAGGCGGCCGCAGCCGGCCGACCAGGTGGTGACGCCGACCGAGCTGCCGCCGAGCGAGGTCCCGCAGCAATGAGGATCGGACGGGGCGAGGAGCAAGCGGAGCGGCGGGACGGTCTCCGAGGGGACGGACCCGGTCCGCGTGCCCTACGCCTTCGCCCGGCGCCACGGCCTGCTGCCGACCGCGCGAGAGCGACGGCCGGCTCGACGTCGCGATGCGCGAGGGCGCCGATCCGAAGGCGCTGATCGAGCTGCGCCGCTTCCTCGCCCGGCCGTTCGCGCGTGCACCAGGTCGACGGGCCCGCCTTCGACCGGCTGCTCTCCGACCTCTATCCGTCGGGCACCGAGGCGGCGGCCGACGCGGCCGGCTCGCTCGGCTTCGGCGACGATCTCGGCCATCTCGCCGCGGCGCTGCCGAGCGCCGAGGATCTGCTCGACACGTCCGACGACGCGCCCGCGATCCGCCTGATCAACGGCATCATCGCCGACGCCGCGCGCCAGGGCGTCTCCGACATCCATATCGAGCCCTATGAGACCGGCCTCGTCGTCCGGATGCGGATGGACGGCGTGCTGCGCGAGACGCTTGCGCATGCCGGCCGCACGTCGCGCCGGTGGTGGTCAGCCGGGTCAAGGTGATGGCGCGGCTCGACATCGCCGAGCGGCGGCTGCCGCAGGACGGGCGGATCGGGCTGACGCTCGGCGGCAAGCTGATCGACGTGCGCGTCTCGACGCTGCCGAGCCGGGCGGGCGAGCGGGTGGTGCTGCGCATCCTCGACAAGGAGAATGCCGGCATCGACCTCGAAATGCTCGGCATGACCGAGGCGGTGAAGCGGCTGTTCCGCGACGCGCTCGCCGAGCCCAACGGCATCGTCCTCGTCACCGGCCCGACCGGATCGGGCAAGACGACGACGCTCTATGCCGGGCCTGAAGCTGCTCAACGACGGCAGCCGCAACATCCTCACCGTCGAGGACCCGGTCGAATATGCGGTCGACGGCGTCGGCCAGACCCAGATCAACCCGCAGGTCGGCCTGACCTTCGCCGCCGGGCTGCGCGCGATCCTGCGGCAGGATCCCGACGTGGTCATGGTCGGCGAGATCCGCGACCGCGAGACCGCCGACATCGCCGTCCAGGCGGCGCTGACCGGCCATCTCGTCCTTTCGACCGTCCACACCAACGACGCGATCGGCGCGATCACGCGGCTGCGCGACATGAAGGTCGAGCCCTTCCTGATCGCCTCGACGGTGCGCGCGGTGATCGCGCAGCGGCTGGTGCGGCGGCTCTGCCCGGAATGCCGCGAGCCGGTCGAGGCGACGGGCTCGCTCGCCGCCGCTGCTCGGCATCGCGCCGGGCACGATCGTCTACGAGCCGAAGGGCTGCCCGGCCTGCGGCCAGAGCGGCTATAAGGGCCGGATCGGCCTGTTCGAGGCGGTGCGGGTCGACGACGAGATCCGCCGGCTGATCAATGCGGGCGCCGACGAGGCGGCGATCGCCGCGCATGCCTTCCGCGACAGCGACACGCTCGCCGACGGCGGCGCGGCGCGCTGGTGCGCGACGGCGTGACCAGCCCGGAGGAGGCGGTGCGGGTGTCGCGCCGCGAGGCGGCCGATGCCTGATTTCGCCTATGTCGGGCTCGACACCGCCGGGCGCGAGCGGCGCGGCTCGGTGCGCGCCGAGACCAGCGAGGCGGCGCGCGACCAGCTCGTCTCGCGCAAGCTCTACGTCGTCCGGATCGAGCCGGCGGCCGAGGCGCGCGGCGCCGCCCTTGCTGTCGCGCGGCCTCTTCGCGCGCAGGAAGATTGAGCGCCAAGCAGCTCACCTTGTTCACCCGCCAGCTCGCCACCCTGGTCACGGTCAGCCCGCTCGAGGAGGCGCTGCGCACCGTCTCGCGCCAGGCCGAGCGCGAGGAGGTGCGGCGCGTCCTCGGCAACGTCCATGCCGGCGTCGTCGAGGGCCGCCGCCTCTCCGACGCGATGGCGCGCGAGCCGGCGAGCTTCCCGCCGCTCTACCGGGCGATGGTCGCGGCGGGCGAGGGCTCGGGCACGCTGCCGCAGATATTGGAGCGGCTCGCCAATCTGCTCGAGCGGCAGGCGCAGGTGCGCGGCAAGGTGCTCTCGACGCTCGCTTATCCGATCATCCTCGCGATCGTCGCCGCCTTCGTCGTCTTCGCGCTGATGATCTTCGTCGTGCCCAAGGTGGTCGAGCAGTTCCAGGATGTCGGCCAGTCGCTGCCGCTGCCTGACCCGGATCGTGATCGGCCTCTCCAGCTTCCTCGCCGCCTGGTGGTGGGCGCTGCTGATCGCGGATCGCGCTCGCCATCCTCCTCGCCGGCCGGGCGCTCAAGGACGAGGGGATCAGGATGAAGTTCGACCGCATGCTGCTCCGCCTGCCGCTGATCGGCCGGCTGATCCGCGATCTCCACGCGGCGCGGATGGCGCGGACGCTCTCGACGATGGTGGCGAGCCGGCTGCCGCTGCTCGAGGGGCTGAAGCTGACCACCGGCACCGTCCACAACCGCGTGCTGCGCGCCGCCTCGGCCGACATCGCCGAGTCGATCCGCACCGGCGGCAGCCTGTCGGGCGCGCTGCAAGCGGGCCGGCATCTTCCCGCCTTTGCTCGTCTATCTCGCCGCCTCGGGCGAGGCCTCGGGCAAGCTCGACGTGATGCTGGAGCGCGCCGCCGACTATCTCGACCGCGAGTTCGACGCCTTCACGACGACCGCCTTGTCGCTGCTCGAGCCGGCGATCATCATCGTCATGGGCGCGATCGTCGCGCTGATCGTGCTGTCGATCCTGCTCCCGATCCTGCAACTCGATACATTGGCTGGTGGCTTTTGATGCATACGCTCCGAAACAGTCCTCCCCTGCAAAAGCAGGGGAGGATTTATCGAGGAGAACGGCTTCACCCTGGTCGAGCTGATGGTCGTCATCGTCATCATCGGCCTGCTCGCCACGATCGTCATCATCAACGTCATGCCGGCCGCCGACCGCGCCGCGGCGACCAAGGCGCGGGCCGACATCGCGACGCTGGAGCAGGGCGATCGAGATGTACCGGCTCGACAACCGGCGCTACCCGACCGGCGAGGAGGGGCTGCAGGCGCTGGTCGCCGGCGAATTCATCCGCCGCCTGCCCAACGATCCCTGGAACCACCCCTATCGCTACGCGTGCCGGGGCGGGACGGGCGGCCCTATCACGATCGCGACCTGGGGCGCCGACGGCCGCGAAGGCGGATCGGGAGAGAATGCAGACATCGCCAACTGATCCGGCCGCCTTCGGCGACGCTGCTGGCCGCGTTCGACGGCGCGCGACTGGGCGATGGTCCGCGCCGAGCGGCGGCGCCGGCACGCGCGATGCTGCGTCGTGCCGGGCGACCGAGGTCGCGATCCACTGGCTCGACCTGGCCGAGGGCCTGACGCCCGCCGCAGGCCGCGGCGGCGGCGCGGCTGATGCTCGCCGACGCCAGCGCCGAGCCGCTCGCCGACATGCATGTCGCGGTCGGGCGGCCGGAGCGCGGGCTGACGCCGGTGGCGCTCGTGCCGAACGCGCTGATGGCGGATGGGTCGCCGCCGATCCCGACATCATCCTGCCCTCGCCCTTCCTGCTGCCTGCCGCCGGAGCGAGGGGCTGGTCCGGCGCGATGCGCGGCGCGGTGCCCGATTATCGGGGCCAGGCGGCCGCGTTCAGCGTCGAGCCCGAGCTCGCCGCCTTGCTGGTCGGCGACGCGCCGGTCGCGGCCGGTCGACGAGGACGGCGTTCGAGGCCGGGCTCGGCGCGGCGCTGGCCGACGCCGGCGCTCAACCTGCGCCAGGGCGCCTTCGCCCGGCGGCGGCAGTGGACGGTCGACAGGACGCAGCCTGCGCCGGGTCGCCTGTGCTCGCGCTCGCGCTGGCCGCGCTCGACGCTCGTCGTCCAGGTCGCGACGATCCTGCGCTACGCCTTCGCCGCCGACCGGCTCGAGGCCGAGGCGGCGGCGCTCGGCGGCGCGGCGCCGGCGCGGCGCGCGCGGCCCGGCTTCGGCGCTGGTCGCGACTCTCTGTTCGAGGCGGTCCGCGCCACCCCCAATGTCGAGCTGACCCGGATCGACTACCGGCCCGACGGCAGCCTTGCGGCGACCGTCAAGGTCGACAGCCCGGCGACGCTCGCCGCCTTGCGCCAGCGCGCCGAGGCGAGCGGGCTCGCGGTCGAGGGCGGCGCGCTTCAGCAATGCCGGCGGCCGGCCGACCGCCGAGCTGGTGCTGAGGCCGGCATGAGCGAGCTCATCCTCTGGTGGCACGGCGCGGACGGCCCGCGAGCGGAGGCTGCTCATCGTCATGGTCGCGCTGGCCGTGCTGGTGCTCGGCTGGCTGCTGCGTCGTGCGGCCGCTCGCGCGACGCGCTCGACGCGGCCAAGACCCGCCACGGCGCGGCGGTGGTCGCGCTCGGCGAGGCGCGGGCGCGCGCCGAAGCCGGCGGCGGCGCCGCGCGGATGCGCCGCCGCCGGCGCTGCCGGTCGACAGCCTGATCGGCCGGACCGCGGGCGAAGCGGGCTTCACCGGCGCGCGGATCGCCGCCGCGGGGCCGGCGCGCGCCAGCGTCGCGCTCGACGCCGCCCGGCCGCAGGCCCTGTTCGGCTGGGTCGCCGCGGCTCGAGCGGCGCGGCCTCGTCGTCGAGCGGCTGCGCGCGCAGGCCAATGCCGACCGCACGCTCGCCGCCGAGATCGCGTTCCGGGCGCGGGAGGCGCTGATGCGGATCCGCCTGCCGCTCGCGCCGCACCGTCTTCTTCCTCGCCGCCTTCTTGCTTTCGCGCTGGTCGCGCTGCTGCCGCTGCGGGTCGCGGCCGGCTGGTTCGGCCTCGACGGCCGCGGCCTCGCCGCGCGCGAGGCGGAGGGCAGCCTCTGGCTCGGCGCGCTCAAGGAGGCGCAGTTCGGCCGCGGTGCCGCTCGGCGACGTCAGCGCCCGGCTCAACATGCTGCCGCTCTTCCTCGGCCGGGCGCGGCTGTCGCTTCGCCCGCGACGAGGCCGACGGCGCGCTTCGAGGGCGCGGTCAGCGTGTCGCGGCACGGCTTCGGGATCGACGATCTGACCGGCCAGCTCCGCCTCGGCGCCCTGTTCGCGCCGCTGCCGCTCGCCGCGCTCGACCTCGACGACGTCACGCGTCCGTTTCGCCGGCGGCCTGTGCGAAAGCGCCGAGGGCGAGGTCCGCGCCGACCCTGTCGGGCGATGTGGCCGGGATCGCTGCTGTCGGCGGGCCTGCGCGGCAGCGTCGCGCTGCGCCGAGGGCGCGCTGCTGCTGCCGCTCGCCGGCCAGTCGGCGACGGAGCAGCTCAACCTGTCGCTTCGCGCCGACGGCCGCTACCGGATCGATCTCGTCGTGCGGCCAGACCGACCCGGCCGCGCAGCGACCGCGCTCGCCGCCGCCGGCTTCGCCGCCGGCGCGGGCGGCTATGTGCGGCGACTCGACGGCTCCTTCTGACCGGCCGAGGGACGCGAGGGAGAAAAAGACGAGCTGCGCCGTTCTTGCGGCGTACGGCGTCTCTTCGGGGGCGCGAGCGATGGGGGCTTCCCCCCGCCGGCGCAGCGTCGCCGCCGGGAGACACGGAGATCGACATGAAGCATGTTATCGTCGCCGCCGGCGCGCTGCTGCTCGGCACCTCGGCTCTGGCCTATGCGCCCGACAGCTGGGCGGAGCAGGGCTGGACCGAACAGGACAAACTGGTCGCCGAGAAGACCGCCCATCAGTTGAAGGGCGCGACTCTCGACGTGCTCGCCGAGTCCGGCGCCGAGGCGCAGCCCGCCAGCGCCGCGACCTGGTCCGACACGGCCAAATCCGGCGACTGGAGCGAAGGCGGCCTCGTCAAGGCCTCGGCGGTGACCTGGCAGGAGCCCGAGCCGGCCGCCGAAGCCGATCCCGACCTCGATCTCGCCGAGACTCCGGTCGACGAGGCGCCGCTCGAAGCCACCGCGGAGACGACCGTCGAGACGACGGCCGCTCCGGTCGAGATCGCCGCGGCCGACCTGACGACCCGCCCGGCGGCGGGCAATTACCCGGCCTGCGACCCGGGCCCGGGCGACGACAGCTGCATCCAGCTCTACGAGCCCGGCGTGCGCGATGGCGCTGGCGAGCTGGAACCAGCCGACCGGCGGCCTCGCCGACGGCACCGCGACGACCGCGATGGGCGGCCCCTATGAGCCGGTCGACGGCGCCTCGGACGAAACCGCGATGAACGGCGACGGCACGGTCGACGCCACGAGCGGCGAGACCGAGGACGCCGAGACCGCCGGCCTCTAGGCTGAATCGGCATTCGGCCCAGAATCCCTCCCCCTGAGGGGGAGGGTAGGGTGGGGGTTTAGGGTGTTAGAGGGTAATTCCAGACATCCGAACCCCTCACCCCTCTCCCTATGGGAGAGGGAGCCAAGACGCGTGAATGTCGATACAGCCTAGGCCCCGGTCCCCTGCCCGGGAGGCGCCGTCGCGGCGGCGTCTCCCGGCGGGCTTGCGAGCCAGTCGTTGAGCTTGGCGATGGTCCGTTCGAGCGCGGCGACGATCGCGCTGACCTGCTCGCGGATCGCCGTCGGCGATCGCGATGTCGGACAGCCACCAGGTTTCCGACAGCCATTCGTCGCCCGTCGTCGCGGTCGGCTGACCGAAATGCCGAGAAACGCCTCCTCGGCCTCGACCCAGGCCTCGCCTTCGGCGCGCATCGTGTGCAGGCGGATCCGCCCATTCTCCTCGAAATCGCCGACGCAGACCTCGCGCGCGGTTTCGAGGAAGGGCGCGATCAGGCTCCAGTCCATCTTGGTCTCGGCGAGCGCCGCGAACACCGCGTTCATGATCTGCTTCTGCGCGATGGTGTGGAAATCGGCGCTGGTGAGCGGCGACTCGTCTTTTTTCTCGTCCATCGCCAAGCGCTGCCGCCTGAGCGGCGCGCGGTCAAGCGGCCCGGCGCTTCGCCGCGTGGGTCTCGATGATCGAATTCAGCTCCGCGCCGAACAGCAGGATATAGGAGCTGAGATAGAGCCAGGTCAGGAAGACGATCACCGCGCCGAGCGATCCGTAGGTCGCGTTATAGTCGCTGAAATTGGCGACATAGGCGCCGAAGCCCCAGGTCGCCGCCAGCCAGACCAGGGTCGCAAGCGCCGATCCGGGCGTGATCCACCGCCATTCGGCGTCGGGCCGGTTGGGGCCGTAGCGGTAAACGAGGGCGATCAGCAGGGCCACGGCCGCTCCGGCGAGGAGGAAGAAGGCGGCCTTCAGGGCGAAACGGACCAGCCCGCCATAGATCGGGCAGCAGCGCCTCGAGGAAATGGAGGGCCGCGATGGCGAGGATGGCGAGGAACAGCGCCAGCACCGCGCCGGCGGTCATCGCCAAGGCGAACAGGGTGCTCCGAATGAAGCCGCGGTCCTCCTCGACCTCGTAGACGATGTTGAGCGCGGTCGTGATCGCGCCGGCGCCCTTGCTGGCGCCATAGACGGCGATGGCGAGCGCGAGGAGCAGGGCGAAGCCGGTTCTCGCGTCGCTCGTCTCGGTCATCGCGCGCAGCTGATCGCCGATGATCCCGGCGGCCGCGGCGGGCATCATCCGGGTCAGGCCCTGCATATGGCCGACCACCGAGGCCGGATCCGCGACCAGGCCGTAGCTCAGCACGAGGGCGGTCAGCATCGGCACCAAAGCGAGGAAGGCGTAGAAGGCGACTCCGGCCGCGAGCAGCGAGAGATTGTCGGCACCGGCATCGTTCCAGGTGTCGACGACGATCCGTTTCCATTCGAGCGATCGGGCCATCGCCTGCAAAAGCCGCGGCGGCCGGCGAGGTTCCGCCCCGGCCGCGCTTTTCCGCTTCCGCGCGCGGTGCTACCCGTTCCGGCCATGACGGCCGCCTGGACCTTCTCGATCGACCGCGGCGGCACCTTCACCGACATCGTCGCCCGCGCGCCCGACGGGCGGCTCGTCGTCCGCAAATTGCTCTCCGACAATCCCGAGCGCTACGACGACGCGGCGGTCGCCGGGCATCGGCGCGATCCTCGCCGAGGCGGGCGGCGGCGCGGTCGGCGCGGTCAAGATGGGGACGACGGTCGCCACCAACGCCCTGCTCGAGCGCAAGGGCGAGAAGGTCGCGCTGGCGATCACCGCCGGGCTTCGGCGACGCGCTCCGCATCGGCTACCAGGCGCGGCCCGACATCTTCGCGCGCCAGATCGTCCTGCCCGAGCCGCTCTACGGCCATGTCGATCGAGATCGACGAGCGGGTGACGCGCCGAGGGCGAGGTGCTGCGCCCGCTCGACGCGGCGGCGGCGCGGGCCGGGCCTCCAGGCGGCGTTCGACCGAGGCTATCGCGCGCTCGCCATCGTGCTGATGCACGGCTGGCGCTGGACCGCGCACGAGGCGGCGCTGGCCGGACTGGCGCGGGAGATCGGCTTCACCCAGGTCTCGGCGAGCCACGAGGTCGAGCCGCTGATCAAGCTGATCGGCCGCGGCGACACCGCGGTGGTCGACGCCTATCTGTCGCCGGTGCTGCGGCTCTATGTCGACAAGGTGGTGGCGGGGCTGGGCGGCGCGGGCCGCCTGTTCTTCATGCAGTCGAACGGCGGCCTCACCGACGCCGTCGGCGTTCCGCGGCAAGGACGCGATCCTCTCCGGGCCGGCGGGCGGCATCGTCGGCATGGCGAAGACCGCGGCCGAGGCGGGCTTCGACCATGTCATCGGCTTCGACATGGGCGGCACCTCGACCGACGTCTCGCATTTCGCCGGCGCCTATGAGCGGACCAGCGAGCGCGCGGTGGCGGGCGTCCGGGTGCGCGCGCCGATGCTCGAAATCCACACCGTCGCGGCCGGCGGCGGCTCGATCTGCGCCTATGACGGCCAGCCGCTTCCGGGTCGGCCCGGACAGCGCCGGCGCGGTGCCGGGCCCGGCCTGCTACCGGCGCGGCGGGCCGCTCACCGTCACCGACTGCAACGTCGTGCTCGGCAAGATCCGGCCCGAGCATTTCCCGCGCGTCTTCGGCCCCGGCGGCGACCAGCCGATCGACGCCGCGGCGTCGCTGGCGCTCGTGCGAGGAGATCGCCGGCGCGGCGGGCATGAGCGCGCGCGAGGCGGCCGAGGGCTTCGTCCGGATCGCGGTCGACAATATGGCCAATGCGATCAAGCAGATCTCGATCGCGCGCGGCCACGACGTCACCCGCTACACGCTGCAATGCTTCGGCGGCGCCGGCGGCCAGCATGCCTGCCTGGTCGCCGACGCGCTCGGCATCGAGCATGGTGATGATCCACCCGCTCGCCGGCGTGCTCAGCGCCTACGGCATGGGGCTGGCCGACATGGTCGAGCTGCGGCAGCGGACGCTGGCCGGGGCGGAGCTGGAGGCGGTGCTGGCGGAGCTGGAGGCCGAGGCGGTGGCGGCGCTGGCGGCGCAGGGCGTGGAGAGCCCGGAGATCCGGCGGCGCGCGGCGCTTGCGCTACGAGGGCAGCGATTCGAGCCTCGAAGTCGCGGTGTCGGACCGATATGCGCGAGGATTTCGAGGCGGCGCACAAGCTGCGCTTCGGCTTCGACGCGCCGGAGACGGCGGTGGTGGTCGAAACGGCGATCGTCGAGGCGGTGGTCCTCCCCGGCATTCGGGGAGGGGGACCGGCCGAAGGCTGGTGGAGGGGCCGCAGCCGCGAGGCCCTCCGCGCACTGCGGTCCCCCTCGCCTTCGCCGGGGAGGATCTGTATCGACCGCGCCGACCTCTCACCCCGGCGACACCGTCTCCGGCCCCGCCCTGATCATCGATCCCTCCGCCACCACCGTCGTCGAGCCCGGCTGGCAGGCGCGAGGTCGACGCGCTCGGCAACCTCATCCTCACCCGCGCCGATCCCCGCGCCGCCGCCGCCGCCGGGCGCCGAGGTCGATCCGGTCATGCTCGAGGTCATGGCCAACCTGTTCATGGCGATCGCCGAGGAGATGGGGGTCGCGCTGCAGAACACCGCCTCGTCGGTCAACATCAAGGAACGGCTCGATTTCTCCTGCGCCCTGTTCGACCGCGACGGCAGCCTGATCGCCAATGCGCCGCACATCCCGGTCCATCTCGGCTCGATGGGCGATTCGATCCGCACCATGATCGAGGCGCGCGGCGAAGGGCGGGACGGGCGCGGCATGAAGCGCGGGCGACGTCTATGTGCTCAACGCGCCCTATCGCGGCGGCACCCATCTGCCCGACATCACCGTGATCATGCCGGTCTTCGTCGGACGGCGACGCGGAGCCCGCCTGGTATGTCGCGGCGCGCGGCCACCATGCCGATATCGGCGGCATCGCGCCGGGATCGATGCCGCCGGACAGCCGGACGGTCCACGAGGAGGGCGTGCTGATCGACAATGTCCTGCTCGTCGACGCGGGCCGCTTCCTCGAGGCCGAGCTGCGCGCCTTGCTCGCCGCGGGCGACTGGCCGGCGCGCAACCCGGACCGCAACATCGCCGATCTGAAGGCCCAGATCGCCGCCTGCGCGCGCGGCGCGGGCGAGCTGAGGCGGGTGGCGGGCGAATATGGGCGCGAGCGCGATCGACGCCTATATGGCGCCATGTCATGGCCTATGCCGAGGAAGCGGTGCGGCGGCTGATCGGGCGGCTGAAGGACGGCGCCTTCAGCTATGAGATGGACAATGGCGCCCAGGTCTCGGTCTCGATCCGCGTCGACCGGGAGGCGCGCATCGGCGGTGGTCGATTTCGCCGGCACCAGCGGCCAGCAGGCCGAACAATTTCAACGCGCCTTATTCGATCTGCCGGGCGGCGACGCTCTACGTCTTCCGCACCCTGGTCGACGATCCGATCCCGCTGAACGACGGCTGCATGCGGCCGATCACGCTCGAACGTGCCCGAAGGCTCGATGCTCAACCCGCATTATCCCGGCCGCGGTGGTGGCCGGCAATGTCGAGACCAGCCAGGTGATCACCGATTGCCTGTTCGCCGCGGCGGGCGCGCTGGCGCCGAGCCAGGGGACGATGAACAATTTCACCTTCGGCAACGCCCGCTATCAATATTATGAGACGATCGCGGGCGGCGCCGGGGCCGGCCCCGGCTTCGACGGGGCGAGCGCGGTCCAGACCCATATGACCAACAGCCGGCTGACCGACCCCGAAATATTGGAGACGCGCTTCCCGGTGATCCTCGAGCGCTTCGCGATCCGGCGCGGCTCGGGCGGGGCGGGGCGCGCAGCCGCGGCGGCGACGGGGTCGGTGCGCCGCATCCGCTTCCGCGAGCCGATGCAGGCCGGCATCCTCTCCAACCGCCGGCGGGTGGCGCCGCGCGGGATCGAGGGCGGCGGCGACGCGAAGGCGGGGGTCAACAAGGTGGTGCGCGCGGACGGCGGCGAGGAGCTGTTGAGCGCGACCGCGTCGGCCGAGATGGCGGCGGGCGACGCGTTCGTGATCGAGACGCCGGGGGGAGGGGGTTATGGTAAGCGCTGAAGTCCTCCCCCGGATTTCCGGGGGAGGGGGACCGCGCGAAGTGTGGTGGAGGGGCTTCTTGCCGTGAGGCCCTCGCCAGCTCGCATCGCAGGTTCGACCCCTCCGACCACGCCCGGGGCGGCGACCTGCGGTCCCCCTCCCCTGCAAATGCAGGGGAGGAATGTCTGATGAACCAATATCTCCCGCTGCTCGGCATCCTCGATCGTCATCCTCGGCTTCGCGCTGCGGTTCAATCCGATGCTGGTCGTGACCGGTCGCGGCGCTGGCGACCGGGCTGCTCGCCGGGCTCGATCTCGTCGAGGTGATCTCGCAGCTCGGCAAGGCGTTCAACGACAGCCGGATCATCATCATCGCCTGGATCGTGCTGCCGGTGATCGGCCTGCTCGAACGCTACGGCCTGCAGCAGCGCGCGCGCGGCGGTGATCGCCGGCTTCAGGGCGGCGACGGTCGGGCGGCTGCTCATCCTCTATCTGCTCTACCGCCAGCTCATCGCCGCGATCGGCCTGCATCTCGACCGCCGGCCATCCGCAGACGGTGCGGCCGCTGGTCGCGCCGATGGCGGTCGCCGCCGCCGAGCAGCAGACCGAGCTCGACGAGGAGACCAGCGACAAGGTCAAGGCCTATGCCGCCGCGACCGACAATGTCGGCCTGTTCTTCGGCGAGGACATCTTCATCGCGATCGGCTCGATCGTGCTGATCCAGCAGACGCTCGAAGCCTACGGCATCATGCTGTCGCCGCTCGAGCTCGCGGTCTGGGCGATCCCGACCGCGATCGCCGCCTTCCTGATCCACGGCACGCGGCTGCTGCTGCTCGACCGGTCGCTGGCCGGCGCGAGGCGGAGCGGCCATGATCACGCTGCAGTACGTCTATCTGCCTCGTCGGCGCGATGTTCGCCGCCTTGCCTTGCTCAGCCGCGCTCGACCGGAGCAACCCGAAGCGCTTCGGCAATGCCGCTTTCTGGGGGCTGGTCGCGCTCGAGCCTGCTCGCCGGGCATCCGGCTCGGCGATCTCGCCAACGGCGGCTCGTGCTCGGCCTGGCCGGGCTGGCCGGCTTCGAGCTGATCGGCCGCGGCGAGCCGGCGACGACCAGCGAGGCGGAGCGCGAAGCGGCCGGCGAGCGGCACGGCAACAGGCTTGTTCCTGCCCGATCCTCGATCGTGCTCCTGACCGCCGTCGCCGGCACCCTGCTCTATCTCTACACGCCGCTTCACCAGACCGGCCTGTTCGAGCGCAAGCGGGAGACCTTCATCCTGCTCTGCCTCGGCGTGCTGCTCGCGCTCGCCCTGATCTTCGCCTGGCTGAAGCCGCCGCCGCTGGCGCCGCTCGCAGGAAGGGCGGCGGCTGATCGACGCGGTCGGCTGGGCGGCGGTGCTGCCGCATGATGCTCGCGGCGCTCGGGCGTGGTGCTTCGCCGACACCGGCGTCGGCGCGGACGATCGGCGAGCCTGATCCTGGCCGTCATTCCCGAAGGGCAGCATCTTCCTCGCCGTCGCTCGTCTTCGGCGCTCGGCATGGCCCTGTTCACGATCATCATCGGCAACGCCTTCGCCGCCTTCCCGGTGATGGCGGCGGCGATCGGCGTGCCGATCCTGATCCAGGCCTATGGCGGCGACCCGCGGTGGTCGGCGCGATCGGCATGCTGGCCGGCTTTTGCGGGACGCTGATGACGCCGATGGCGGCCAACTTCAACATCGTGCCCGCCGCGCTGCTCGAGCTCAAGGACCGGAACGGCGTGATCAAGGTGCAGATCGGCACCGCCGTGCCGCTGCTCGCGGTCAACATCCTGCTCATCTATTTCCTGGCGTTCCGATGAAGCACCGCCTCACGCCCGAAACCGCCGACCGCTTCGCCGAGATCGCGCTCGGCCACGTCACCCGGGAATATCCGCACAAGCTCGACCATGTGCTGGAAGGGCCGGAGGACGTGCTCGGCCCGCGCGCGCTCCATCCGATCTTCTTCGGCAGCTTCGACTGGCACAGCTGCGTCCACGGCTATTGGCTGCTGCTGCGGACGCGGCGGCTGTTTCCCGGACTGCCGGTCGCGGCGCGGATCCGAGACGCTGCTCGACGAGATGCTGACGCCGGACAAGGTCGCGGGCGAGCTCGCCTATCTCGACCGCGCCTATACGGGCGGGTTCGAGCGGCCTTATGGCTGGGCCTGGCTGCTCGCGCTCCACGCCGAGGCGCAGCGGCACGAGGCGGACTGGGCGGACAAGCTGGCGCCGCTCGCCGCGGCCTTCGCCGAGCGGTTCAAGGCCTATCTGCCCAAGCTCACCTATCCGATCCGCACCGGCACCCATTTCAACACCGCCTTCGCGATGATCCTCGCGCTCGACTGGGCCGAGGCGAACGACGCCGGCGCTGGCGGACGCTGATCCGCGAGCGCGCGCGCCATTATTACGGCGGCGGACCGCGCCTGCCCAGGCTGGGAGCCGGGCGGCGACGAATTCCTCTCGCTCGGCGCTGACCGAGGCGCTGCTGATGCGCCGCGTGCTGCCGCGCGGACGACTTCCGCGCCTGGTTCGGCGCCTTCCTGCCCGATCTCGCCGCCGGGCGAGCCCGAGAGCCTGTTCGCGCCCGCCTTCGTCTCCGACCGCACGCGACGGCAAGATCGCCCATCTCGACGGCGTCAACCTGAGCCGCGCCTGGTGCTGGCGCGGCATCGCCGACGCGCTCGATCCCGAGCTCGCGGCGCTGGCCCGCGGCGACCGCCGACGCCCATCTCGACGCCAGCCTGCCGCACGTCGCCGGCGACTATATGGGCGAGCATTGGCTGGCGACCTTCGCCCTGCTCGCGCTGGAATAAGTAAATCCTCCCCCGGATTTCCGGGGGAGGGGGACCGCACGAAGTGCGGTGGAGGGGCCTCTTGAGCCAAAGAAGCCCCTCCACCATGCTTCGCATGGTCCCCCTCCCCTGCAAATGCAGGGGAGGATGTCGGCATGGTTTACAAATCCTTACCGGTTAACCTTCGCCGCCCGCGCAAATCCGCCATTGGCCCGCATCTTGCTCTGTTTCGCGCATGATCAAGCGCATCGCGAGACTGTTCGTCATCAAGAACCGCTGGGAAGCCATGGCGGTGATCTACGCCCTCGGCCTCGGCGCGGTCGACCGCGGCATGCGCTATCTCGAATTCTATCCCGGCTTCGGCGGCTGGCTGATGTTCACCGCCTGCACCGGCGCGGTGTTCATGGCCGGCGCCCGGCTGCTCGAGGTCACCCGCAAGGATAACGGCCTCAAGCGGCGCAAGAGCGACTTCGTGCCACAGGCCTGAACGGGAGCATCGGGCGCGAGCGCTGGCACACCAATAGGGTCGACAGCTTCTTTTCGATCAGGCGCGGCATCGTCGCCGTTAATCACCATGCCTCTGAAGCCTATCGGCGGCCTTGCGCTCTGGCCGCCTAAGATCACCTACACGCCCGCCAGATCAGGACGCCTGGGAAGCGCTGGATTCGCCGGCAAGCATTGGCTTTTGTGGAAGCTGGATTTCGAACGACGTTCCGCAGGTAAATTTGTGATAAGTGGGCCTGTCGCTGTTTGGTTTGTGGAACGCGCCGCCGAGTCGCAGGAATCGAAAGGCAACTCCCGCAACGCAGGTTTTACACAAACAAACTTGTGATAAGTAGACGCGGCTATCCCTTTACGCTAAGAGCGTCTCAAAGGAGAGGCCATGTCCACACCCTGCATACCGGATAAGCTGCCGCTGGAGAGCCTAGATTGGCGCGCTATCCTCCCGCTTGTCGGCCATGCGAATGCTTGCTTGGCTCGTTATGATGGGATGCTCCAAACCCTTCCCAACCCCAGTATGCTCTTATCACCGATAACCGCGAATGAGGCTGTGCTGTCGTCAAAAATCGAAGGTACGCAGGCCACCCTCGATGAGGTTCTTGAGGCTGATGCGGGATTAATCACCTCCGAGGCTCGGCGCGGCGACATCGAGGAAATCACAAACTATCGAATCGCGGTCAGAGATGCCGAGGCAGCTCTGGCCGAACGCCCCCTTTCGTTGTCAATGATCAAGGCGGTGCACCAACAGCTACTGCGCGGAGTTCGCGGTCGAGATAAGACATCCGGCGCCTTTCGAGAGGATCAGAATTGGATTGGCCGGTTTGGGGATCCAATCGAAAAGGCGCGCTTCGTGCCGCCCAACCCTATTATTCTAAAGACAGAGCTTGAAGGATGGGAGAGTTATATCGCTCGCGAGGATGAAGACCCGATCCTACAAACTGCGATCGCCCACGCCCAGTTCGAAATTTTACATCCCTTTAAAGATGGGAATGGCCGAATTGGTCGAATGCTCATTCCGCTGATTCTCTACCAGCGCAAGGCGCTTTCTCGCCCCATGTTTTATATGTCGGAATATCTCGAGGGGCACCGCGGAGAATATTACGACCGCCTGCTCTACGTGACAGAAAAGGGCGACTGGCACGGCTGGATTAGCTTTTTCCTGAACGCAATGGTGATCCAAGCGGAGGCCAATCTAGAAAAAGTCCGTCACATCCGTGATCTTTATGAGGAAACCAAACGTCGCGTGGTGGAGATCACTCGTTCTCAGTTTGCAATGGGTGCGGTTGACACCCTGTTCTCACAGCCGATCATCTCAGCTAGTACCTTTGCGCAGAAGTCGGGCTTTGCTAATCGCGTGACTGCCAACAATATGTTGCGCCAGCTTGAAGCGGAGGGCGTCATTACGCGGCTCCGTATGGGCTCCGGTAGAACACCCGCAATCTATGCGCTCCCGAATCTGATTAACATTGCCGAGGGGCGAACAGTCTTCAAGGAAGCCGCCGCCTAGGGCTTATGCGTTCGACGGTCGTGGGTTCCTCACGACCACGTCAACCGGACCGGGTATTCCGCAAATCGTCGAGTTGCCCCGAGGCAATCACCACACGCCAGAGGGCATAGAAAGCATCTTGGACAATTGGCCGAGCGATGCCCAAAATTTGGTGAAAATCGCCAACTAGCGGCGCGGCGGTAAAGCAGCCATCCTCACTTCCTCTCCCAAAAATGGCGGAAATCCGCCGAAAAATCGAGTTGGCACGGCTCCTGCTAACCTTGTGGGCATGAGTTTCACAATCGGTTCAGGGAGACAGACAATGACCAACTTCAACAGCCACAGCATCACCGCCGCGATCGGCGCCGTCCTCATCTCGACGATGTTCGTCGGCGCGGCGGTCGGCCCCGGCGCCAACGTCCGGGCCGACCAGCAGGTCGCCCAGGTCCAGATTGCGGCTCAGGCCCACGCCTGAACCGCGGCGGCCGGCCGGACAGCAGCCTCCCCCTAGGCTCGCTGTCCGGCCGCCGCTCAAACCTTCCGCACCCGGAGCGCCGCAATGAGCATCTTTTCCCGCACCCGCGACATCATCGCCGCCAACGTCATCGACCTGATCAACCGGTCGGACGATCCGGCCAAGACGATCCGCGTGATCATCATGGAGATGGAGGAGACGCTGGTCGAGGTGCGCGCCTCCGCGGCCCGCTGCATCGCCGACCAGAAGGAGAAGCGCCGCCAGGTCGCCCAGCTCGCCGAGCTGCAGGACAGCTGGACCGAGCGCGCCGAGCTGGCCCTGTCCAAGGGCCGCGACGACCTCGCCCGCCTCGCTCTGGTCGAGAAGGAGAAGCTGACCGACCTCGCCGACGAGCTCAACGAGGAGGTCGCCGAAATCGACCGGTCGCTGCGCGCTCTCGAAGCGCGACATCGCCAAGCTGCAGGCCAAGCTGCGCGAGGCGCGGGTCCGCCAGAACGCGGTCACCACCCGCTTCGAGACCGCCCACAACCAGGTCCGGATGCGCGAGATGTATGCCGGCGGCCGGACCGAGGAGGCCTTCTCCAATTTCGACCTGCTCGAGCGCGAGGCCGACCTCGCCGAGGGCCAGGCCGAAGCGCTGATGCTCGCCGCCCCGCCGCGCACGCTCGAGGAAGAGATCGCCGAATTGAAGGTCGCCGAGCGGGTCGACGCCGAACTGGAGGCGATGAAGGCGGCGCGGAGGATCGCGGCATGACGATCGATCTCTCCCAGGATATCGGCGCGGCGATCGAAGGTCGCGTCTGGACCGGAACGATCCTTGGCCTGCTCGTCGCCGCCTTGATCTTCTATCTGCTGGTGCGGCCGCCGCGGCACGTCCGCCAGGGCCGCAAGGCCGAGCGCAAACGCGCGCCGCCGCGCGAGATGGACCCGGCCGAGGCCGAGGATCTGTGGCGGCTGGTCGACCGGATGGAAGTGCGGCTCGACGTGCTCGAACGCGCGCTCGCCGACCATCTCGAACGCCCGGCGATCGGCCGGCGCGGGGAGCAACGGATTTTGACGCCGGCCGAGGACGGCCGGGATTCAGGGAGGAAGGAATGAACATGCGCGCGCAAGCAGGTTCGAGATCGATCGGGACAACGGCAAGCTGCTCGGCGTCTGCGCCGGCATCGCCAACCACACCGGCATCGACGCGACCATCGATCCGGGTCGGCCTGGTGCTGGTGACGATCATGGGCGCCTTCCCGTGGACGCTGATCGCCTATGGCGTCGGCCTATTTCGCCGGCAAGCGGCAGCGCCGCGCGGACTATGCCCTGTCCGCTCCGCCCCGGCCGCCGCGACGCGCGAGGAAGCGCGCGAGCGGATCCGCAACCTCGATCTGCAGGATGCAGGCGATCGAGACCTATGTGACCAGCTCGAACAGCCGCCTCGCCCGCGAGATCGAGGAGCTGCGCTAGAATCGTCAACGACTTCATCTGTCCAGGGAGGAAGAGATGAGCGACGCAATGACGATGATCACCGTGGCGAGCTTCAGCCTGGCCGGCCTCAGCATCGCCACCTTCGCGGGGCTGCAGGGGCTGGCAGGGCTGGCTCGAGGTCAAGCGGCTCGAGCTGGCCGGCAGCGGCCCGCCGCGAGGCGCGCAGCCCGGCCGGCGACATGATCGAGGTGGCGGACCTCAAGGAACGCGTCCGCAAGCTCGAAACGATCGCCGCGGTCATCGACCTCTAGAAGCGTTCCCCGGCGAAAGCCGGGGTCCAGGAACGAAGAGCGAAGACTGGACCCCGGCCTTCGCCGGTTAACGGGAGCCTCGCAATCCCCTGCGACGGACTCGGAAAGGCCCTCCAGGAGAGGAGCTTATAGCCCCCCGAGATAAGCGAGCAGGCTCCGCCCCGGCATGAAGAAATAGCCGCCGCCGAGCGTCTTCACGAATTGCGGCAGCGGCTTCAGCCGCACCGGCCCGTCATGGGTCGGGACGACGTAGCCCGTGCCTTCGCAATTGCTGGTCAGCGGGTCCTGCTCGCCGGCCAGGCCGTGGAAGGAGGGGCTGACCAGCCAGGTCTGCTGGATGAACTCGAACTGCCGCTCGATGTCGCCGTTGAGGCACATGAAGAGCAGGCCCGGATCGCGGCCCGGCTCGGGCTCGTAGAGCCGGCCGACGCGGAGCATCCGGTGACGGTTCGAGATCGACACCTGGTCCATCGATCCCGGCATCAGGCTGTCGCGCGGATTGGCGCGGCGGATATGGGCGCCGAACGGGCAGCGCATCGCTTCCGGATCCTCGACCCCGAACAGGAAATCGTTGTCGCTGTAGCGGACCGGCTCCTGCTTCTCGGCCGGCGGCTCGCCCTTCGCCGGCGCGGCCTCGGCCGGCGCGGTCTTCTGGGCGTCGGGCGCCGCCTTTTGCGCCGCGCCGGATGCGTCCGTCCCCTCACCAGCCGCGGGAGTCGCGGTGGCGGCACCGGCGCCGCTCAGCGGCGGCGCCGTGATCGCGGTGCCCTCGGCCGGGTTGCTCTCCGGCCGCACCGTTTCCGAGCCGACCGGCTCGCCCGAGGCGGAGACGGCGGTGACGTCGTCATAGCCTTGCGCATTCTCGCGGTTGGCGCGCCGCTTGACTCGTTCCTTATGCTCCTTCGGGAAGGGATAATAAGGGTTGCGGACCAGCGACGAGCCGTCGGGCCAGCGGCCGACCAGCTTGGCGGCGATGTAGGCGCGGCGCATGTCGTAGGGCGCCGGCAACCGGCCCTCCAGCCGGTGGGCTTCGCTCCGGCAATAACTCCAAAAGCCCCCCACGTCCTGCTCGAGCTGGCGGATGACGAGATAGGTGCCGTTGCGCCCGACCGCGCGCGGCGCCTCGACGATGGAATTGCCGAACTCGCGGCTCTTGTCGGCGACCGGCAGCCGGTTGTCGGGATCGGCGAGGCAGGACAGCTCCGGCTCGGGCGGGAAATTGTTGCGATTGTCCGGATAGCCGATGATGAACTCGCCCGGCTCGACGAGGTGGATCGGGTCGTTCTTGCGGAAGCTCTGGTAGGAGCCGCGGATGACCGGCTGCGAGATGCCGTCGACGAAGCCGAACGGCTCGATCGCCGGCTTCTTGGTGCGCGTCAGCGGAATCCGGTGCGGCTCGCCCACATCGTTCTCGTCGGCGAGCGCGGCGAGACGCTTGCAGAGCTTGCCGACGGAATCCTCATCGCGGCCGTAGACGAGCAGGCGAGATCGAACGGATCGCGGCCCCAGCGCCAGTTTTCCGGGGCGTTCTTGCCGATGTCGCCGAGGATTCGGGTTCGGCCCTCGATGCTCATCCCTTCGAGGAAGGCCGCGGCGAAGCCTTTCAGGCAGTCGTCGGGCAGGCCGAGCTTCTCGAGCGCGCTTCGGCCCGAGCGCGACGGTGACGATCGCGTCGTGGCGCAGCTTGCGGCCGTCGCCGAAGCCGACATGCGGGATAGAGGCCGGCCATGAAGGCCCGCGCCTTGGCGCGGTCCTCGGGCAGATTGTAGAGGACGACCGATCCGTCCTTCATGAAGCCGAGCCCGCCGAAGACGAGGCTCTGGATCTGGCTGGTCTCGAGCTTGGCATCGGGGCGCTGCGCCGAGCCGAACAGGGCCAGCCACTGCGATCGCTTCGTCGTTGGTCAGCGCGGTGGCGAGGCCGCGGCGCAGCGCCGCGTTGCAGCGGACGTGATCGGTGGTGAGGCTGGGATAGGCGCTGTACCAGAACCGGGTCGGCTGCATGCTCGCCCTGGCGTAGCGCTTGAAGCGCTCGCCGTCGGTGGCGCCGTCCTGGATCAGGTTCTTGGTGCGCGGGAAGCCGATCGAGTTGGACCAGACCGCGGTCAGCCCCTCATGAGCGCGGGTGATGAAATCCTCGAGATAGCTCTCCCAGCTGCCGCCGAAATTGGAGAAGAAGACCAGCGTGCGGGTGCCCGGGATGGTGATCCAGCGAGCGGCGTGGATCGTCGAGATGCCGCCGAGGAAGCCTTCGCGATAGACCTTGGTCGCGAACATGGCGATGATCCAGAAGGCGAGCCTCAGCGTCAGGCGCGCACCAAGCCCGGCTTGCGCTCGGTGATCGACACCATGTGGTTCTGGGCGCAGAAATTCTCGCGCTTGCGGATTTCGGCCAGCGTGGCGAGATCGGGCGCGCGGGTGTCGAGCCAGTCGCTCTCTTCCTGCTTGCGCAGCTTGGAATAGAAGCAGGCGACGACGATGACGAGGAGGAGGAGAGTGGCGCCGATGCCGAGCGCAAGCACCTTGATCACGCCCCAGATCGTCGCCAGCCAGGTCGCCGCGACATCGGGCCGGATCAGCATCCACGCGACCGCGAGCGCCGCGATCAGGACGAAGATGAACGGCCACAGATAGGCGCGGAAGAACGGGCCGAGGAGCGAGAAGACCAGGCCGAGCGTGCTCGCGGTCCGCCGCCCCGCGCCCCGGCGGCGGCGGCGGAGTCAGCGCCCATTCGAACTCGGCGCTGGCGGCGACCGCTGCGGCGCACCTGGGCGAGCCGGTCGATCGGCCGCACGTCGCACCCGCCGTCGTCGACGAGATCGGCGAGACGAACTTGGCCAAAGCGGCTTCGTCGCGGATTCGCTTGACGCTCATATGCGGCGTGCCGGCGAAGCACAGGCCGGGCGGATCGGAATAGCCCGAGCCTTCCTGGATCCGGTGGCGGTCGAGATAGGCGGCGAGGCCGACATTGGCGCGCCAGTCGCGCGCGGCGGAGAAGATCGGCAGCAGATCGGCGCCGATCGCCGCGTCGATCCGCTTGATCGCGGCCGCGGCGTCGCCGTCGGCGGTGATCTCGAAGACGAGGTGAGCGTCGCCGCCGCCGGCGCTGACGATGGCGTGGAGGCTCAGGAAATGGGTGCCGCCGCCGTCCGCGTCGAGCCGGTCGAGCGCGCTCGTTGACGGACGGGCAGCACGGATTGTCGAGCGCGTCGATCTTGGCGTTCAGCGCGTCGACGTCGCCGGCCCGGATCGGCGCGACGATGGTGATCATCGAATCCATCAGCGTCGAGCCTCCCCCAGAGTCACCGGCAAACGGTTCGGAAACGGTCCCGCCCAGCCGATGCCGCCGACCCGGACGAGGTCGCGGCGGACGAGGCCGGCGACGAGCAGCGGGATCTGGAAGCGGTTGACCGGCCGGCCCGAGCAGGGATGGACGCCGGCGCCCAGATGGAGATAGGCGGCGGGGTCGCGGTCGGGGCGCAGCCGGCCCGGCTCGGGAAACACGCTCTCGTCCTGCATCGCCGCCTGAGTCCAGGCGTAGATGTCGTCGCCGGCCTTGACCGGCAGGCCGGCGAGGCTGCAGTCGACGCTCGCCTTGCGGATCACGATCGGATTGTGCGGCCAGCGGCGCAGCGCCTCGTTGCACCAGCCGTAGAGCCGGTCGAGATCGTCGAGATCGCGGCGCGATGCCGGCCCTGAGCTCGCGGTCGCGCCCGACGAGCGTCAGACGATCTTGGCGACGCAGGTGGCGGTGGTGTCGATGCTGCCGACCAGCATGCCGCCCAGAGTGCGGCGAGCGCCGTCGTCGTCGACGATGTCCTGGCTGAGCAGCTGGCCCATCATGTCGTCGCCGGTTTCGCCGGCGTCGCGGCGGCGGGTGATCTCGTCGGCCAGCCAGCCGCCCATATATTCGCCGGCCCTGATCGCGCGCTCGCGGATCGTCTTCGTCGTTGCCGATGTTGAGGAAGGTGTGGGCGAAGACCGAGCGCACCGCCTCCATGAACATGCGCGTCATTGGGGCCGGTGATCCCGAACAGCTGCTGCGCGGTATGAGCCGCGACCGGCCGCGCATAGCCGCCGACCGCGTCGAGCGTCGCCGCCGGCGCGGCACCGCGTCGAGCGATCTGGTCGATCTCGGCCTCGGCCCGGCGCTGAAGCGCGCCGATGTCGACCGCGGCGAGCGAGGCGTAGAGCGCCCGGCGCTCGGTCTCGAGCACCGCCGACCGGTCCATGCCGAGCACGAACGGCCCATCATTGACCTCGCCGATCTTGACCGCGTTGACCGCGGCGATGCCGAAATCCAGGTCGCGGTCGAGCAGCTCGCGGACGTCGGTCGTGGCGGGCGGCGATCACCTTCGTGCCGACGCGGAACGGCTTGCCCTTGCGCCGAGCGAGGCGGGCGCCGATGCGGGCCGCGAAGCCGGGAATTGCGGGCCCCGACAGCAGGCCGCCGAAAAAGCCCGGCCCCTTGACCGGCGTGACAATAGTCGGATCGATCTCGTTCCCGCTCATAAGTCGGCCCCTCCGCCTGACTCGACGAGCTTTCGCCCCTGAACAGCGATGGTGAGCCAATACTGGCCGCGAGTCCAGTTGCGAGAGCGCGCGATTGCCGCGAATCGCCGAATTATTTGATCCGGATTGCCGTGCTTTTTCGGATATTGGACGAAGGGGTCAGCGCGGCGCTATCCGGGTCCGGGTCGTCGCTCCGTCCGGCCCGATCCGCCAGATGTCGCCGAAATCCTCATGGACCAGGGGCGCCGGCCGGGTCCCGCCGAGCTGCTCGACGATGTCGGGCACGGTGTTGCTGTGGCCGACGATCAGCACCGGGCCCGGTGCCGGCGCGGACTCGGGCGACAGGCCCGGCGTGTCGGCGGGGTCGTAGACGATCGGAGTCGAGGCCGAGCCGGGCGGCGAGCGGCGCCGCGGTCTGCCGGGTGCGCCGGAAGTCGCTGACGTAGATCGCCCTCGGCGCGTCGCTCCGGAACCAGCCGGCGAGCAGGGCGGCGGTGCGCTGCCCCTCCGGCGTCAGATCGGGATCCCGCTCGCCCGCCGGCGTGTTGAGGTGGCGCATGACCCAGGTCGGCGGCGGCGCGGCGCGCGGCGTCGTCGCGCAGGCGGCGAGGGCGGAAAGGGCAATGACAAGCAAGGCTGACAGCCGCATCGATCGATCCTTCACAAGGGGTGCACAGGCGCCAAAAATCGACTAACGGCAGCGCGGACCGCAAGGAATACAGGGTAGAGGATGACCAGGACAAGACCGAGCGCCGCAACCGGCCGGCGCTCTCCCTCCATGTTCCCGAGCCCGACGCCCGCCCCGGCGACGCGGTCGATTTCAGCGGCATCGTCATTCCCGCCGCCGGCAGCGCGCCGCGGCCCGACATCGCCGCCGCCCCGGCCGAAACCCATCCGCTCTGCTACACCCTGGTCCGCGTGCTCGACGACGAGGGCAAGGCGGTCGGCCCCTGGGACCCGCGGCTCGATCCCGACACGCTGCGCCGGATGCTGCGCGACATGGCGCTGGTCCGCATCTTCGACGAGCGCATGTTCCGCGCCCAGCGCCAGGGCAAGACCAGCTTCTACATGAAGTCGCTCGGCGAGGAGGCGGTGGCGGTGGCCGCCGCGCACGCGCTCGACCGCGAGGACATGTGCTTCCCCACCTATCGCCAGCAGGGCCTGCTGATCGCGCGCGATTATCCGCTGTCGAGATGATGTGCCAGATCTACTCGAACAAGGGCGACAAGCTCAAAGGCCGCCAGCTGCCGATCATGTATTCGGACCGCGAGAAGGGCTTCTTCTCGATCTCGGGCAATCTCGCCACCCAATATCCGCAGGCGGTCGGCTGGGCGATGGCGTCGGCGATCAAGGGCGACAGCCGGATCGCGGCGGGCTGGATCGGCGACGGCGCCACCGCCGAGGGCGATTTCCACAATGCGGTGACCTTCGCCGGCGTCTATCGCGCGCCGGTGATCCTCAACGTCGTCAACAACCAGTGGGCGATCTCGACCTTCTCCGGCATCGCCGGCGGCGAGCTCACCACCTTCGCGGCGCGCGCGGTCGGCTACGGCATCGCCGGCCTGCGCGTCGACGGCAACGACGCGCTCGCCGTCTATGCCGCGACCCGCTGGGCGGCGGATCGGGCGCGCTCGAACCTCGGGCCGACCCTGATCGAACTGTTCACCTATCGGGTCGAGGGCCATTCGCACCTCGGACGATCCGACCGCCTACCGGCCGCAGGATGCCGGCGCGAACTGGCCGCTCGGCGATCCGATCGCGCGGCTCAAGGCGCATCTGATCGGCCTCGGCGAATGGGACGAGGAGCGGCACAAGGCGCTGGAGGAGGAGCTGGGCGCCGAGGTCCGCGCCGCGCAGAAGGAGGCCGAGAAGCAGGGCACGCTCGGCAACGGCCATTACGAGGACGTCGACTTCGATGTTCGACGACGTGTTCGCCGATCTGCCCTGGCATCTCGCCGAGCAGCGCGACGCCGCCAAGGCCGAAGAAGGCGCGCGGCAAATGAGCGTGATGAACATGATCGAGGCGCTCAACAGCGCCCATCGACGTGATGATGGAGCGCGACCGCGACATCGTCGTGCTTCGGCGAGGATGTCGGCTATTTCGGCGGCGTCTTCCGGGTCACCGCGGGCCTGCAGAAGAAATATGGCGCGCAGCCGGGTGTTCGACGCGCCGATCGCCGAGGGCGGCATCGTCGCCGCCGCGATCGGCATGGCGGCTTTACGGCCTCAAGCCCGTCGCCGAGATCCAGTTCGCCGACTATATCTATCCCGGGCTTCGACCAGATCTTCTCCGAGGCCGGCCGCATCCGCTACCGCACCGCCGGCGAATGGTCGGTGCCGATGGTGATCCGCTCGCCCTATGGCGGCGGCATCTTCGGCGGCCAGACCCACAGCCAGTCGCCCGAGGCCTTCTTCGCCCACATGCCGGGGATCAAGACCGTCATCCCGTCCAACCCCTATGACGCCAAGGGCCTGCTGATCGCCGCGATCGAGGATCCCGATCCGGTCGTCTTCTTCGAGCCCAAGCGCATCTATAACGGCCCGTTCGACGGCTTTTACGAGCGGCCGGTGACGCCCTGGGCGAAGCATCCGGCGGCCGAGGTGCCGGAAGGCCATTATACGGTGCCGCTCGGCAAGGCGGCGGTGGCGCGGGCCGGGCGAGGCGGTGACGATCCTCGCCTACGGCACGATGGTCCATGTCGCGCTCGCCACCGCCGAGGCGGAAGGGATCGACGCCGAGGTGATCGACCTGCGCACCATCGTCCCGGTCGACATCGAGACGATCGAGGAATCGGTGAAGAAGACCGGCCGCTGCGTCGTCCTCCACGAGGCGACGCGCACCGCGGGCTTCGGCGCCGAGCTGGCGGCGCTCGTCCAGGAGCGCTGCTTCTACCATCTCGAGGCGCCGGTGCAGCGCGTCACCGGCTACGACACGCCCTATCCGCATTCGATGGAATGGACCTATTTCCCGGGCCCGGCGCGGCTTGGCCCGGCGCTCAAAAAGGCATTGGAGGACTGACCGTCATGGCGCGCTACGAATTCAAGCTGCCCGACATCGGCGAAGGCATCGCCGAGGCGGAGATCGTCGCCTGGCACGTCAAGGTCGGCGACATGGTCGGCGAGGACCAGCAGCTCGCCGACATGATGACCGACAAGGCGACGGTCGAGATGGAATTGCCGGTCGCCGGCAAGGTGCTCGAAGTGGCCGGCGAGGTCGGCGACATGATCGCGATCGGCTCGGTGCTGGTGGTGATCGAGACCGAAGGCGAGGCTGCGGTCGAGGAACCGATGGCCGACGGCATGGCCGAGGTGCCGGAGGCGCTCGAGGACGTGGTGCCGACCACCGACGTCGAGGCCGAGGAGCGGCGCAGGGCCGGCGAGCGCCGTCAGGAGCGGGCCCCGGTCGAGGCCGACCGCCGCGAAGGCGAATGGCGCGCTCCCAGGGAGCCGAGGGCGGAGGGACCGGCGGCCGGCCGTCCACCGACCCCGGCGCCGAGGTCGGCTTCAACCCGCAGCCCGATCCGCCGAGGGACGATCCTGGCCTCTCCCGCCGTCCGCGCCCGCGCCCGCGATCTCGGCATCGATCTTGGGCCAGGTCAAGTTCGCGGGCGACCGCGTCCGCCACGCCGATCTCGACGCCTACCTGCTCTACAATGGCGGCAGCGTCGCGCGCGGGCCCGGCGCCGCGGCGCCAGGACGAGGACGTCAAGGTCGTCGGCCTCAGGCGCAAGATCGCCGAGAACATGCAGGAGGCGAAGCGCCGCATCCCGCATTTCACCTTGGTCGAGGAAGATGACGTCACCGCGCTCGAGCGACCCGGGCGATGATGAACGCCGATCGCGGCGACAACCCCAAGCTCACCATGCTGCCCTTCCTGATCACCGCGCATGTGCCGGACGCTGCCCGATTATCCGCAGCTCAACGCGCGCTACGACGACGAGGCCAATGTCATCCACCGCTCGGGCGCGGTCCATATGGGCATGGCGACCCAGACCGACAGCGGCCTCTCGGTGGCGGTGATCCGCGACGCCGAGGGCCGCGACGTCTGGGACCTCGCCGCGCGAGATCGTGCGCCTCGCCGAGGCGACCCGCGCCGGCAAGGCGAGCCGCGAGGAGCTGTCGCGGCTCGACCATCACCATCTCCAGCCTCGGCCCGATGGGCGGCATCGTCTCGACCCCGGTGATCAACCGGCCCGGAGGTGGCGATCATCGCGGTCAACAAGGTCAAGGAGATGCCGGTCGTCGTCGACGGCGAGCTCGAGATCCGCAAGATGATGAACCTGTCGCTCTCCTGCGACCACCGCGTCGTCGACGGCTGGGACGCGGCCAGCTTCATGCAGGAGCTGAAGAAGGTCCTGGAAAGCCCGCTGCGTCTGCTCTCGATGCGCTAAACAAAGGAAAACCAGGATACGATTACATTGAGATTGAAACACCGTCATTCCAGCGCAAGCTGGAATCTCTTTTCCTTTCAGTGCCATGAAGAAGTGAGATTCCAGCTTGCGCTGGAATGACGATTCAATCTCATTAACCGACCTTAGATCACGGTGAAGTCGTTCGCCGAGATGATCGGAGCGCCGGCCAGCACCGCGAACTGGATCTGGGCGCCGGCGCCGCTGCCGTCGGCGTCGAAGAACAGGCGGCCGGTCGGCTGGTCGTAGACGATCCGGTCGCTGGAGTCCTGGGCCGCAGCGCCGATCACGAACGCATTGGGGTTGAGCGCGCCGCCCGAAAGGCCGACGAACACGCCGTTATTCTCGAGCGCGATCAGATCGTCCGCCGCGCTGAAGCCGTGGATGGCGTCGACATTGTTCGCCCCGAGGACGGTGGTGAAGGCGAAAATGTCGGCGCCCCCCTTGCCGTGAAGAACGTCGTTGCCGCCTCTTCCGTCGAGCCGGTTCGCGCCGGCATTGCCGAACAGCTGGTTGTTCAATCCGTTGCCGGTCAGGTCGATCGCGTTGGTCATCTCCCAGCTGATCGTCGACAGGCTTTCGACCTCCTGGGCGTCGGTCAGAGCGAAGCTGACCGAGGCATAAACCAGATCGGTGCCGCCGCCTCCATTCTCGAAAATCTTGTCGCCGGCATTGTCGACGAAATATTTGTCGTTGCCGGCGCGGCCGATCATCGTGTCGGCGCCGGCCTTGCCGTCGAGCTGGTTGGCGCCGTCATTGCCGACCATGTAATTGGCGAGGCTGTTGCCGGTCAGGTTGATCGCCGTCGTCGCCTCGAAGCTGACCGTCGCCAGCGTTTCGACGTCGCTGTTGGCGGTGAGCGTGTAGCTCACCGACGCATAGACGGCGTCGGCGCCGCCGCCGGCAAATTCGAACACCCGGTCGCCGGCATTGTCGACGAGATAGGTGTCGTTGCCTTCGCGGCCGGTCATCGTGTCGGCGCCGCCTTTGCCGTCGAGCCGGTTGTGCCCGGCATTGCCGAACAGCTGATTGGCAAGGCCGTTGCCGGTCAGGTTGATCGCCGCGGTCGATTCCCAGCTGATCGTCGACAGGTTCTCGACCTCGAAGCTGTCGTTGAGGCTGTAGCTCACCGCGCTGTAGACGATGTCGGTGCCGCCGCCGGCCGCCTCGATCGCCCGGTCGCCGACATTGTCGACCAGATAGGTGTCGTTGCCCTGGCGGCCGGTCATGGCGTCGGCGCCGGCCTTGCCGTCGAGCCGGTTCTGTCCGGCATTGCCGATCAGATTGTTGGCGAGGCCGTTGCCGGTCAGGTTGAGCGCCGTCGTCGCTTCCCAGGTGATCGTCGACAGGCTCTCGACCTCGGAGCCGTCGTTGAGGCTGTAGCTGACCGCGCTGTAGACGACGTCGGCGCCTTCGCCGGCATGTTCGACGACCATGTCGCCCGAATGGTTGACGATATAGGTGTCGTTGCCCCGGCCGGCCGCCAGCACGTCGGCGCCGGACGTCCCGGACAATGTGTCGTTGTCGAACCAGACGGTCCGGGTGGCGGTGAGATCGAAAATCCGCGCCTGCGACGACGACCCCTCATTCTCCCAGGCGATGTAGAGCTCGCCGTCGGGCAGCATTGTCATGCCCGCGATCCGCTGATTGCCGGTGGGGACGGTGTTGACGAGGAACCTGGCGTTGACCGGCGCGCCATCGTCGTCGAACAGCCGCGCCCAGACGCTGGTGGTGCTGCTCCCGTCCGGCGCGCCGATGTTCTGGGTGGTCCAGGCGAGGGCGAAGCCGCCGGAGGGGAGGGCCACCGCCTCGTAGCTGCCCGCATTCTGGCCCGCATAGGTGGCGGCCGAGCCGAAGCGGTTGAACGATTCGAGCACGATCTCGCCGCCGGCCTTGGCGCCGTTCGCATCGAACAGCTGGCCCCGGAAGGTGCCGGACGAGCCCGCGTCGAAGCTCGCCCAGATGACCAGCACTTCGCCCGAGGCGAGCTCGACGATGTCGCTCCTGCGCTGCTCGCCGCCGGTGACGCCGTTGACGAGGAATTCGCCGCCGATCGGCACGCCCGCCGAATCGAACAGCCGCCCCTTGATGCCGCCGGAAGCGGTGTCGCCGCCGACGCCGCTATAGTCGGTCCAGGTGGCGAGCACCCGGCCCGAGCCGAGCCGTTGCAGAGCGACGTCGATCTGGCTGCCCGCGCTCGTCGTGTTGAGGGCGAGCTCCGCCCCGATCTTGTTCAGCGCCGCGTCGAACAGCCGGTATTTGACGCCGCCCGCGGCGTCGCCGCTCTCGTCCCACCAGGCGACCATGAGCTTGCCGCCGTCGAGCGCCGCGATGTCGGGGGCCTGCTGGTTGAGGACGGTGTTGGTATTGACCTGGACGAGAGGGCTGGTCGGGTTGCCGGCCGCATCGAAGCCCTGCACAGTCACCGCATTGCCGTCGCCGTCGACGCCGGCGGCCGTGCGGGCGAGGACATGGCCGCCCGAAGGAAGCTCCAGCAGCCCCCGGTCGGTCGTGTCCATGCTGTGCGCCATGGCCGGGCTGGCGGTGATCGGATATTCGAGCGCCTGATCGACGACGTCGATCTCCAGGACCTGGGTCCAGGTCGCGCCGAAAAAGTCGGTCGCCCGGATCGTGACGCTGACGGTCTGCGCCGTCTCGTAATCGAGCCCGGCAATGTCGTCGAGGATGAGCCGGTTGCCCTCGATTCGGAAGCCGCCGCCGAGCGAATCGGAGACGAGCGACAAGGTGTAGCTGTTGTTCAGCGCGGTGCCGGATATCCCGATCGTGCCGACCAGATTGTTCTGCGGCGTGGTCTCGGAAATGCTGAGCGGCGGCCTGATCGCCAGGACGCCGTCGTCGGGCTCGATGAACAACATGCCCGGCAGCCCGTCGAAGCTGAGAAAGGCGAAGCGGCCATTGTCGAGGGCGAGGACCGACGAATTGGCGGGAGTCGCGGTGAGATTCAGACCAAGGCCCTGCTGGGCGCCGAAATTGTCATAGAAGGTTTCGAGGCCGTCCGCCCCGCTGGCCAGGAAGCCGCCCTCGAAGGTGCCGATCACGGCGCCGATGCCGGCGACCGTCATGACCGGATTGCCGTTCGGATTGTAGATTCGGGCCGTTCCGCTGCCGCTATGGCCGATGATGAAATTGCCGTTCGACAGGCCGTCCAGGCTCGTCATCGGCGCGTTGATCTCGGCGCCGATCCGGTTGCCGGCGGCATCGAAGAGCTGGAACTTGCCGAGCGAAGCGGGATCCTGCCACGCGACGACGAAGCCGCCGCCGGCGAGCGACAGCACTTCCGGGAGCAGCTGATTGCCCGCGACGGTCGTGTTGACGAGGAACTCGCCGCCGGCCGGCGTTCCGCTCGAATTCGAAGATCCGGGCCTTGATCGAATGACTGGCGTCGCCGCCGAGGCCGCTTTGATCCGCCCAGGTGACGAGGATCCGGCCCGATCCGAGCGTCGTGGCCTGCGGCGTCACCTGGTGGGAGGTGGTGACCGTGTTGACATGGACCGGCGCCCCCACCGCGACGCCCGCCTCGGTATAAAACTCCATATAGATTTCGCGGTCGCCGCCGAGCGTGTCGTAAACGAACGCGAAGCCGCCATTGCTCAAGGCGACGACCGAATCGATCGGATCGTGATTTGCCAGTTCGATGAAGGATGGGCCCGCAAGGTATCCGAACTCGTCCAGATACAGGAATCTGACGGCGTTCACGCTGTCGTCATGGAGGACGACCAGCAAGCGCCCGTCGGTCAGCTTCGTCGCGACCATGGCGTCGGTGGGCGCGAAGGGGAAGTCGGGCAGGATGTCGGCGGCGTCGTCGATTTCGAACAATAAGGGCATTTCATGCTCCAGTTGGGATCCGCACATCGCGTGGCGGACCGAACCGATCCCTTCGGCCCGCGCCTTCCGGCCGAAGATCAGGCGGCGATGTCGGGCGGGAAACAGCCGCCTCTATTATCAGATCACCGTGAAGTCGCTCGCCGCGATGATCGGCGCGCCGTTCAGCACCGCGAACTGGATCTGGGCGCCGGCGCCATTGCCGTCGGCGTCGAAGAACAGGCGGCCGGTCGCCTGGTCGTAGATGATCCGGTCGCTGGAATCCTGCGCCGCAGTGCCGATCACGAACGCGCTCGCCGGCAAAGCGCCGCCCGAAAGGCCGACGAACACGCCGTTATTCTCGAGCATGATCAGGTCGTCCACCGCGCTGAAGCCGTGGATGGCGTCGACATTGTTCGCGCCGAGGACGGTGGTGAAGGCGAAAATGTCCGCGCCGCCCTTGCCGTGAAGGACGTCGTTGCCGCCCCTGCCGTCGAGCCGGTTCATGCCGGCATTGCCGAACAGCTGGTTGTTCAATCCGTTGCCGGTCAGGTCGATCGCGTTGGTCAGCTCCCAGGTGATCGTCGACAGGCTCTCGACCTCCTGGGCGTCGGTCAGGGCGAAGCTGACCGAAGCGTAGACCAGATCGGTGCCGCCGCCGGCATTCTCGAACGTCTTGTCGCCGGCATTGTCGACGAAATATTTGTCGTTGCCGGCCCGGCCGATCATCACATCGGCGCCGGCCTTGCCGTCGAGCTGGTTGGAGCCGTCGTTGCCGATCATGTAATTGGCAAGGCCGTTGCCGGTCAGGTTGATCGTATTGGTCGCCTCGAAGCTGATCGTCGCCAGAGTTTCGACGTCGCTGTTGGCGGTGAGCGTGTAGCTGACCGACGCATAGACGACGTCCGCGCCGCCGCCGGCAAATTCGAACACCCGGTCGCCGGCATTGTCGACGAGATAGGTGTCGTTGCCTTCGCGGCCGGTCATCGTGTCGGCGCCGCTTTTGCCGTCGAGCCGGTTGGCGCCGGCATTGCCGAACAGCTGGTTGGCGAGGCCGTTGCCGGTCAGGTTGAGCGCCGCGGTCGATTCCCAGCTGATCGTCGACAAATTCTCGACCTCGGAGCCGTCGTTGAGGCTGTAGCTCACCGCGCTGTAGACGATGTCGGTGCCGCCGCCGGCCGCCTCGATCGCCCGGTCGCCGCCATTGTCGACAAAATAAACGTCGTCGCCGGTCCCCCCGGTCATCATGTCCTGGCCGGCGCCGCCTTGCAGCGAATCGCTGCCGCCGCCGCCGTCCAGCGCATTGTCGGCGCCATTGCCGACCACGGCGTTGGCAAGCTCGTTGCCGGTGAGGGCGAGCGCGGCGGGATTGCCCAACAAAACGAGCCGCTCGACATGCTGGCCGGCCGCCAGGACGTAGGACACGCTCGCCAGCAGCTCGTCATTCCCCTCGCCGGCGGCCTCGAAGACCGTGTCGCCCGAATCGTGGACCAGGAACTGGTCGTTGCCGAGCCCGCCGGTCATCGCATCCTCGCCGGAGCCGCCGGAGAGCTTGTCGTTGCCGGCCTTGCCGTCGAGCGAGTCGCCGCCGCCCATGCCGTCGAGGAAATTGGCCTCGTCGCTGCCGTTCAGAGTGTCGCCGTTCGTGCCGCCGTTGACGTTCTCGATATTGCTGATCTGGTCCCCGCCCGGCCCCGAGCCGATCTGCCCGGCAACCAAAGCGAGGGTTACGGTCACCGCCCCCGTCGCCTCACGATAATCGATCATGTCGATTCCCGAGTCGCCATCGAAAGTGTCGCCGTCGCCATTGGCGAAGAAGAAATCGTCGCCGCCGTCGCCGTCGAGCATGTCGACGCCGGCGCCGCCGTCGAGCACGTCGCTGCCGCCTTTGCCGCCGATCGTGTCGCTCCCGGCCATGCCCTGGATGTAATTGGCGCCGTCGCTGCCGTTCAGCGTATCGTCCTGGCCGGATCCGTCGATATTCTCGATGTTCTTCAGCTGGTCGCCGCCGGGGCCCGAGCCGGTCCCCCCGGCGAGCAGGGCGAGGGTGACGGTCACCCCCGCGGCGGCGTTGCCGTAATCGACGGTGTCGCTCGCCGCGCCGCCGTCGAATATGTCGCCAGCGGCGCCGCCGATGAAGCGGTCGTCGCCGTCGCCGCCATGGGCCTCGATCGCGTCGGTGAAATAGACGAAGCTGAAAATGTCGCCGGCGGAGCCGCCGATGACCTTTTCCACGCCCTGCACCCGATTGTCGGCGACGTAAAAGACGTTCGGCTCGCTGTCGTTCGTCTCGAAGAGGAGGGCGGAGGCGGCAATTGCGAAGTCGAACGTGTCGAAGCCCGCTTCCCCGTCGAATGTGGAGACGAGCGAGCCCGAGCTCAAAGTGCTGAGGCGGAAGGTGTCGTCATCCGCTCCGCCGAAAGCATGGTCCCAGTCCGAACCCGGGTCGATCAGGTCGTCGCCGTCGCCGCCGCGCAGGGTGTCGAATCCGCCATTGCCGCGCAATTCGTCATCGCCGTCGCCGCCGTCCAGCGTCTCGCCATTATAGGATCCGATGAGGAGATCGTTTCCGTCCTCGCCGAAATGTTCGAATCCGTAGGGGCTCGATCCCCGGTCGATAATGTCGTCGCCGTCGCCGCCGTGGATGTCGCCCGTATAATAGCCGCCGTTCAGGCGATCGTTGCCGCCATGGCCGAACATCGGCGTGAAGTTGGCCGAATTGTCGCCGTCCGTGATCGTGTCGTCGAAATCGCTGCCTTCGATCCAGCCGAGGACCTCGATGTTGCTGATCGTGCCGCCCCCGATCGTGATCGAGCCGTTATTGTGGAGCTGCCGGAAGTCGGCCGTCACTCCGGACGGCGCGCCGAGGAAGCTGATATACAAGGTATCGAAATCGGCCCCGCCGTCGATCGAGTCGCCATAGCCGGCGAAGAGAGAGTCCGAACCGACCCCGCCCGAAAGCACGTCGAATTCGATGCCGGTATCGAGGAGCGGCGGATTCCAGGGATTGCCGTAATAAGGCCGGGTGAAAGGCGGTGAGATGTCGAACGAATAAAGCGTGTCGTTGCCGTCCTCGCCATTGAGGATATCGGCGCCCGTGCCGCCGGCGATCGTGTCGTTGCCGCCGCCGCCGCTCAGCGTGTCGTTGCCGCCATTGCCGGTCGCGGTCTCGTTGTCGCTGGAGCCGAACCAGGTGTCCCCGTCCGGCGTACCCGTGAAATCCGTCATCAAACCCCCCCGGGCTGAATCGACCTCGATGCAAGGAACGACGCGCCGCCGCGACTCAGGCAGGGCGGCAGGCCGTCCCGCCCCGGGGCCGCCTGTGGCATGGCGCGGGACACTTGCCAAGCGAAAAAACCGAGGCCGCGCGGCCAGTTAGAGACGCTCGCGGGGTCGATCCGCTCGGTTGGATTCTATCGAGACTCGTCATGCCCGGGGGCCTGGAGTCTGTCCCGTTCACATTGAACCGTCACCCCAGCGAAGGCTGGGGTCCATGCCGAGTTTGTGCCGATCGCCGGCACCGCATGGATGCCAGCCTTCGCCGGCATGACGAGATTCAATCAAGTCAGGACGCACTCTGGACTCGGTTTCGTCCGGATGGAATCGTTCCCCGGCGAAAGCCGGGGTCCAGGCCGGCCATCGCCGGGCTCGGGCGCATAACCTGGAAAGCCTTCGGCTCCTGGACCCCGGCCTTCAGCCTTCGGCTGAAGTTTACCCTGAGCGCCTGCCTTGCAGGCAGTCGAAGGGCCGGGGAACGATTCAGGCTGATCGGGTTCGAGTTTAGAGTCGGTTTCGTTGAGATTGAAACACCGTCATTCCAGCGCAAGCTGGAATCTCTTTTCCTTTCAGTGCCATGAAGAAGTGAGATTCCAGCTTGCGCTGGAATGACGATTCAATCTCATTAACCGACCTTAGATCACGGTGAAGTCGCTCGCCGAGATGATCGGAGCGCCGGCCAGCACCGCGAACTGGACTTGGGCGCTGCCGCCGCTGCCGTCGGCGTCGAAGAAGAGGCGGCCGGTCGGCTGGTGGTAGACGATCCGATCGGTGGCGTCCTGGGCGGCGGTTCCGATCACGAACGCGTTGGGGTTGAGCGCGCCGCCCGAAAGGCCGACGAACACGCCGTTATTCTCGAGCATGATCAGGTCGTCCACCGCGCTGAAGCCGTGGACGACGTCGACATTGTTCGCCCCCAAGACGGTCGTGAAGGCGAAGATGTCGGCGCCCCCTTTGCCGTGGAGGACGTCGTTGCCGCCCCTGCCGTCGAGCCGGTTGGCGCCGGCATTGCCGAACAGCTGGTTGGCGAGGCCGTTGCCGGTGAGGTTGAGCGCGTTGGTCGATTCCCAGGTGACCGTGGACAGGCTCTCGACCTCCTGGGCGTCGGTCAGAACGAAGCTGACCGAGGCGTAGATCAAATCGGTGCCGCCGCCTCCACTCTCGAACGTCTTGTCGCCGGCATTGTCGACGAAATATTTGTCGTTGCCGGCCCGGCCGATCATCACGTCGGCGCCGGCCTTGCCGTCGAGCTGGTTGGCGCCATCGTTGCCGATCATGTAATTGGCGAGGCCGTTGCCGGTCAGGTTGATCGCCGTCGTCGCCTCGAAGCTGACCGTCGCCAGGGTCTCGACGTCGCCATTGGCGATGAGCGCGTAGCTGACCGACGCATAGACGGCGTCGGCGCCCCCGCCGGCAAATTCGAACACCCGGTCGCCGGCATTGTCGACGAGATAGGTGTCGTTGCCTTCGCGGCCGGTCATCGTGTCGGCGCCGGCCTTGCCGTCGAGCCGGTTCTGCCCGGCATTGCCGAAGAGAGTGTTGGCGAGGCCGTTGCCGGTCAGGTTGAGCGCCGTCGTCGCCTCCCAGCTGATCGTCGACAGGCTCTCGACCTCCGAGCCGTCGTTGAGGCTGTAGCTGACCGCGCTGTAGACGATGTCGGCGCCGCCGCCGGCCGCCTCGATCGCGGTATCGCCGGCATGATCGAAGAGGTAGGTGTCGTTGCCGCCGAGGCCGGCCATCGCATCCACGCCGCCGCCGCCGTCGAGCTGGTTCGCGCCGGCATTGCCGGTCAGGGTGTTGGCGAACCCGTTGCCGAAGAGGTTGAGAGCGCCGGTCGCCGCCGGGACGAGCGCCGCCAGGATCTCGACATGGGCATCCCCGGCCAACCGGTAGGTCACCGAGGCGAAGACCGTATCGGAGCCCTGGCCCGCGGTCTCGACGACGACGTCGCCGGGATTGTCGACGATGTAGCGATCGTTGCCCGTGCCGCCGACCAATCGATCGGCGCCGGCGCCGCCGTCGATCGCATTCGCGCCGGCATTGCCGGTAAGTTCCTGATTGCCGTTCCCGATGCCGGCAAGGTTTTCGAAATTGGTCCCCGCCAGGGAGAAGACGGCGAGCGAGGTGCGGATCTCGTCGGTGCCCTGGCCTGCGAGCTCGGTGACGGTGTCGCCGATATCGTCGACGAAATAGATGTCGTCGCCGCCGAAGCCGGTCATCTGGTCGGCGCCGATGCCGCCGTCGAGCCTGTCCGCGCCCGCCGTGCCGAGCAGGATGTCGCCGTCCGAATCCACGCCGTAGACGACCACCGTCACCGTCGCGGTGCCGCCGCCGAGGAGGGTGTAGGTAAAGCTGTCGATCGCGGGAGCGTTCGACGCGCCCGAGCCGGGCGCCGGCGTGGCCGTGAACGCGCCGCTGGGATCGTAGATGAAGTGCCCGTCGGTCTGGAGTGTGACCGATGCGCCCGAGGGAAGGACGATTGGGTGGCCGATGCCGGCGGCCGAGCCGTTCACTGCCCCGACATACATGGTGGGCCCGTCATTGTCCGTGTCTCTGCCCGATCCGTTGTCGAGGTAGACTTCGCCGGCGAGCGCGGTCTCGGCGCCGGTGAAGAAGAGATCGTCGCAAGCGATCGGCGTGTTGTTCGGCAGCCAGACGTTGACCCTTGCTTCCGCCGCGAAGCTGCTGAGCTGGCCGTCGCTGGCCTCGATCTGGATGGTCCGGGTGACGGTCGACGGATTGGCGTTGCCGTTCGAGAACCGCACGTCCCCGATCAGCATCTCGTAGACCGCCGTTGTCGCCGTGCCGGTGAAGGTCAGCACGATCCGCCCGGCCGGAGTGGTGATCGCGGCCGAAATGCCGGGCGGAAGAGTCCCGTAGGCGAGCTGGTCGCCGGCCTGGGCGTTGATGAGCGTCAGCGCCGCGCTCTCGATCCGGTCGCCGGCCGCCTCGTTGGGCTCGATGATGCCGAAGCCGGGTATGGCGAGCGAGACGCCGGGATAGCCCGCGACGTAGAAACTGTCATAGTTGACGCTGAACTGCGGGAGGAAGCCGCCGAGATAGATTTGCGGCCTGACGTTGACCTCGCCGCCGATCGTGACCGTCTGGGTGACGATGTTCGAGTTCATGTCCTGCCCGGCGCTGAAACCGCGGTCGTCGAGGAAGTCCAGCGAGATCTGTCGCGGCGTCGCGGAGGGGTTTGCGCCGGCCTCGGCGAAGCCGAAGGACTGGATCAGCGCGTTGACCGCCTCCGGCGTTGCGGCAGGGTCAAGGATGATCTGGCCGATTTTGTCGGGCATGCCGCTGCCGTTCGTGCCGATCTTCTGATTGGTGGTCGTGTCGATGACGTCGTAGAAATTCACGACGAAGCGCGGGCCGATGAGGACCACCCCGCCGCTGCCGAAGTAGTAGATATTCAGCTGGCCGCCCCCCAGGCTGGGCGGATTGTCGGGATCGGTGAGCGTGACGCCGGCGAACAGCGGGACCGGCGGGCCCTGCACCGCATAATTGACCAGGCCGGTATTCGGCTCGCTGAGCGCCGGCGCGTCGTTGTTCAGCCAGAGCGTGCCGCTGGTGGTGGCCGAAACGGAATCCCCGGGGCCGCCGCGGCCATTGTCGAGGGTGACGGTGACGCCGCGCGTGCTGCCCTGGGGGTGGGCGTGATTGGTGTTGAGATAGCTGACCGCCCGCAGCAGGCTGCCGATCCTCGCCGCATTGGCGTCGCCGTTGAAGCCGATCACCAGATCTTCGCCGCCGATGCCGCTGCCGCCGCCCTCGATGATCCCGATCACGATCCCGTTCACCGCGACGGCGCTGCCCGGAACAACCCCCGAGACTGTGACCGCGGCGTCATTGAGGATGCCCAGCACATCCTCCGACGAGGCTTCGCTCGACGTTATCGAGATCCGCAAATGTCCGCCTTCGAACCCCTCATTGTCGGGGTCGATGACGACGGCATCCTTGTGGGCGTCGAGCACGGTGGGGAGATCGTCCTCGTTGAAGACGAAATTTGGCCCGAAATTGTTGATCGCGATCGGACCGCCGACCGCGATGACGCCGTCGAGCCGCACCCATTGCGGCTCCGACGCCAGATCCATCGGTAGGGCTTTTGCCTTGCGCATGTTCGCATTTCCCACTGAGCCCCGGCAGGGCTGAACCGACCCAGATGAAGGCAAAACCCATGGCCGCGGCGCGGCCTCGCGCGCTACGATCCGAACCCCCCGTCCGTGAATCGAGTGTTCGCATAGCCCGGGACACTTGCCAAGCGGAAAAAACTAATCTCCTTCAGATGCTTAGAGCGACTTTTACCGGCGTCCCGGCTCTGGTAGGTTCGCGCCGCCGACAAGAGAAAGGGGAAAAATGGCCGACGCGGCGGCGCCTGAGGAGAAGTTCGCGCTCACCTCGTCGCGTCACTTTCCCGCCTGGCTGGCCGGGACCGGCGGCAGCCTCGCCTTCACCACCTATCAGGCCGGCAAGCTGTTCCTGCTCGGAGTCCGCGGCGACGGCCGGCTGTCGGTGTTCGAGCGCAGCTTCCCGCGCGCGATGGGGCTGGGAGTCGGCGCCGACGGGCGCAGCCTGGCGCTGGCGACGCAATTCCAGATCCACCGCTTCGACAACGTCCTGCCGCCGGGGCAGGCCGACGAGTTGGGCTTCGACGCCGTCTACGCGCCGCACGCGGCCTGGGTGACCGGCGACGTCGACGCTCACGACGTCGGCTTCGGGGCGGACGGCCGGCCGGTCTTCGTCAATACCCTGTTCTCGTGCATCGCCGCGGTCAGCGACGGGCACAGCTTCCGGCCGTTATGGACTCCGCCCTTCGTCTCGCGGCTCGCGGCCGAGGACCGCTGTCACCTGAACGGCATGGCGATGGCGGACGGGCGGCCGCTTTACGCGACGGCGGTCTCGCGCTCGGACGTCGCCGACGGCTGGCGCGACCGGCGCTCGGACGGCGGCGTCGCGATCGACGTCGAGAGCGGCGAGATCGTCGTTGCCGGGCTGTCGATGCCGCATTCGCCTCGGCTTCACGGCGGCCGGCTCTGGCTGCTCAATTCGGGCAGCGGCGAGCTCGGCTTCGTCGATCCGGCGGCGGGCCGGTTCGAGCCGGTCGCCTTCTGCCCCGGCTATGCGCGCGGCCTCGCTTTCGCCGGCGAATATGCGATCGTCGGCCTGTCGCTGGCGCGGGCGAACCGGACCTTCTCCGGCCTCGCGCTCGACGCCGGCCTCGCCGCGCGCGACGCCGAGCCGCGCTGCGGCCTCGCCGTGATCGACCTCGCCAGCGGCGACATGGCCCATTGGGTCCGAATCGAGGGCGTGGTGCGCGAGCTTTACGACGTCGTGACCCTCCCCGGCGTCCGTCGCCCTTCGGCGATCGGGTTCAAGTCCGGCGAGGTCGAGCGAGTCATCTCGATCGAGGAATAGGCGGCCTATTTCTTCTCGCCCGGCAGCGGGGTGGCGGTGTCGAGCGCTTCCTGGACATAGAGTTTCTTGACCAGGACGTAGAGCACCACCGTCAGCGGCGCGGCGAGCAGGATGCCGGCGATGCCGAAGACGAGGCCGCCGGCGACGAGCGCGAAGAGGAGCAGGGCCGGCGGCAGATCGACGGCGCGCTGCTGGACGAGCGGTTCCAATATATTGCCTTCGAACTGCTGGATGGCGAGGAACAGGAAAGCGACCCAGATCGCCTTGTCCGGCCCGGCCGCGAAGCCGAGCAGGACGGCGGGGACCGCGGCGACGATCGGGCCGATGAAGGGGACGAATTCGAGCAGGGCGGCGAGCAGGGCGAGGGTCAGCGCGGAAGGGACGCCGATGATCATCAGCCCGAGCCAGGTGAGCAGGCCGACCACCGCCATCGACACCATCCGGCCGAGCAGCCACAGGCGAAGCGCGCGGCCGCTGGCCTCGATCGCCTGGGCGGCGAGGGCGCGGCCGCGGGCGGGGACGAGCTTGATCATGCCGACCCGGTAGAGCTCGGGCTGGGCGGCGAGATAGATGCCGCCGACGATCACCAGCAGCGCATCGGCGAGGCCGTTGCCGATCGACACGGCGATATTGCCGATATTGGCGACGACTCCGCCGCCCGCCTGCAGGCTGGCGGTCCATTCGCGGACCGGATGGCCGAGGCTCCAGGCGTCGAGCCGGGCCTCGAGCGCCGTCCAGGCGGGCGGGATCAGGGCGCGGATGGTGGCCGCCTGCTGGCTGACCTCGGCGCCGAACATCCACAAGGCGGTGCCGATCGAAGCGGCGACGATGACGACGGCGGCGAACAGCGCCAGCGGCGGCGGGAAGCGGAGCCGCGCCCGGATCGGGCCGGCGATCAGGTTCAGGATCGCCGCCACCAGCACCGAACCGAAAATAAGCAGGAACAGCCCGCGCAGGTTCCAGAGCAATAAAGCGACTCCGATCACGACCACCGCGATCACCAGCCGCTCGATGAAGATCCGGTGCCCGATGGGCTCGCCGCTCATCCTCGCCTCCGTCCTTCCCGGAACAATCATCGGCTTGCCGCGCTGTTCCGCCGACGAAACGCATTGCGGAGACTTACATGATTGGCAAGTTGATCGGCGCGAAGATCGGACGGCGGCTCGCCGGACGGAACGAGGGATTCAGGGGCGCTGTGATCGGGGCGACGGCGCCCTGGCTGCTGCGCCGCGCCTTTACCCCGCTCGGGGTCGCCGCGCTCGGCGCCTATGGCGCGAAGAAGCTCTGGGACCGCCGCCGGGCCCGGCGGGCGGAAGCCGAGGCGCCACCGCAAGCCTAGGGTTCTGTCACCTTGAGGTTGAAGCACGACGCCGTTGGAACGAAGCCGCGCTAAGCCTGCGGCTCGGGCTCCTCTTCGGGCGCGGTCGGCGGCGGAGCGACGATTTCTGGGATGACTGGATTTTCGGGCAAGGGCGTGGCCGGCTCGGCCGGCTCGCCGGCGTTGGTGCTGACATTGGCCTCCGGGGTGCGGTCGGCCTGGTAGAGCGGGACGGCGGCGACCGGGGCGGCGGCGCGGGTGCCGAGCGCTTCGGCCATGAAGGCGCGCCAGATCCGCGCCGGCAGGCCGCCGCCGGCGGTGCCGGGCAGCGGCCTGTTGTCGTCATTGCCGACCCAGACGCCGACGACGAGATCGCCGGCGAAGCCGACGAACAAGGCGTCGCGATAGTCCGAGGTGGTGCCGGTCTTGCCGAAGGTCGGCACCGGCAAGGTCGGCGGCGCGGCCGGTGCCGCGCTGGACGACCGCGTAGAGCACGTCGCGCAGCATCGGGAAGGCGCGGTCGCGGCTCACCTGCCGGTCCTCGTCGCTCCAGCCGAACCAGCCGCCGCGATCGAGCGGCAGGCCGTGCGGGCGGATCGGGTAGCGGCCCGACGGCGACCGCGGCATAGGCCGCGGTCAGCTCGAGCAGGGTGATGTTGTTGACGCCGAGCGGCAGGCTCGGACGCGGGCGTCAGCGGCGTGGTGACGCCGAGGTCGCGCGCGGCGCGGATGACGTTGTCGCGGCCGACCCGCTCGGAAATCTGCACCGCCACCGAATTGCTCGACATGGGCGACCGCCTCGCGCAGCGTGATCGGCGCCGCGATAGGAATCGCCGTAATTGCGCGGCTGCCAGTCGCCGAGCCGGATCGGCACGTCGTTGACCGGCGTGTCCGGGGTCAGGCCGGCGCGGAAGGCGGCGAGATAGACGAACAGCTTGAACGCCGAGCCGGGCTGGCGGCGGGCCTGGATGGCGCGGTTGAACGGGCTTGCGCGCATAATCCCGGCCGCCGACCATCGCGACGACGCGGCCGTCGAGCCGCATCGCGACCAGAGCCGCCTGGGCGCGGCCGAGGCCGGCGCGGCGGACGGTGCGGACCGCGAGCGCGCTGGAGGTCGCCCTCGAGCGTGGTGCGGACGAGGCGCTGGCCATAGCCTTCGTCGGTGAGCTCGGTCGCCTGCGGGCAGCACCCAATCGGCGAAATAGGTGCCGGTCGGGACGTCGTCGCGCGGCGCCGCGGCGGAGCGCGGGCGGGCCGGACCGCGTCGCGCTCGGCCTCGGTGATGATAGCCGACTCTCGGCCATCGCGCGCAGCACGAGCCGGCGCGCGCGCCGCGCGCCGCGTCGAGGTTGCGGGTCGGCGCGAGCCGGCTCGGCGCGTTGACGACGCCGGCCAGCATCGCCGCCTGGGAGAGGGTCAGCTCCTCGGGCGCGACGTTGAAATAATGGCGGGCGGCGGCGCGCAGGCCGTAGACATTGTCGCCGAAATAGACGTTGGAGAGATAGCGGCTGAGGATCTCCTCCTTGGTCAGCCGCGCCTCCAGCCAGAGCGCGATCAGCGCCTCCTGCGCCTTGCGGACGTAGGTGCGGTCGGGCGAGAGGAAGCTGGTCTTGGCGAGCTGCTGGCTGATCGTGCTGCCGCCCTCGCGGACCCGGCCGGCGCGGATGTTGCGCGACCATCGCCCGGCCGATCCCCCAGGGATCGATGCCGACATGGCGGAAGAAGCGGCGGTCCTCGATCGCGACGAAGGCCTGGCCGACATGGGGCGGCAGCGGCCATCACGTCGACCGGCTCGCCGATGATCGCGCCGCGCCGGGCGATCGGCTCGCCCTCGGCGGAGAGGATGGTGAGGCTCGGCGCCGCGATCGGCCCGAGCGAGCGCGACAGCGGCGCGGTGAACAGCAGCCAGAGGATGGCGAGCGCGAACAGCAAAGCCGCGATCTTGATGATCCGCTTGACGAGCCGCACGCGCGACAGAGGCGGCTGGGGCGGTGCGTCGGCGGCGGCGGGTGGGGCTAGGGCCATTGCGTCTCTGTCAGCATGTTTCGGCGGCGATGATCAAGCGGCGAGAAGGCGCTCGGGCCGAATTTGCTCCGGCAGGACGCCGGGCACGGGCCAGGCGGCGCCGGTCACCAGCGCCTCGACGATCTCCGCCATGGCCGGCGCGGTCTGCAGGCCGTAGCCGCCCTGGCCGGCGAGCCAGAAGAAGCCGGGCGCGTCCGGGCGCGAAGCCGGCGGTCGGGACGCGGTCGGCGGTGAAGGTGCGAAGGCCCGCCCAGCGATGGGCGATGCGGGTGACCTTGAGCGATCGGTATAATGTTCGAGCCGGTCGGCGGCGAAGGCGATGTCGTAATCCTCGGGCTGGGCGTCGCAGGGATCGTTGGCGACCTCGTCGACCGGCGAGACCAGCAGCCGGCCCGGCCTCGGGCAGCATGTAGAAATCGCCGGCGACGCTGTGGGCGAACGGCCAGGCGGCGATGTCGACGCCCGGCGGGCGGATCGACGGCGATGATCGTGCGGCGCTTCGGCTCGCAGGCCGAGCGGCGCGACGCCGGCGAGCGCGGCGACCGCGTCCGCCCAGGCGCCGGCGGCGTTGACCAGGATTGGGGCGGAGAGGCTGCCGTTGACGATCCAGGCCGTCGCCGCGCCGCTCGATCGCGGCGATGCGCCGGCCGGTGCGGATCTCGCCGCCCGCGGCGCGGACCTGCGCGGCGCGAACGACTGGAGCAGGGCGTCGGCGTCGAGCTTGAGCCCGGTCGGATCGAGCAGGCCGCGACCGCGGGCGGCCTTCAGCACCGGGCAGAGCGCCGGCCATCTCGGCCGCGCCGACCGGTGCGGATCGCGTCGGTGAAGGCCGCCATCGCCGCCGCGAGCGTCGGCCAGCGCGGGCAGGCTCTCCTCGTCGGCGAAATAGAGCGAGGGAAGGTCCGGCTGATCGGCGTCTCGCAAAAGCCCTCGGGCTGCGCCTCGAAGAAGGGCCGGCTGTGGGCGGTGAGCGCGCGCACTGCGGCGTCGCCGATGCCGTAATGGCTGAACGAGACGCTGCGGCCCGAGCTGTGATAGCCGAGCGCCTCCTCGGCCTCGAGCACGACGACCCGGCCGTGCCGCGCCAGCCGCGCCGCGGCCGAGAGGCCGGCGATGCCGCCGCCGATGATCAGGAAATCCGCGCCGTCCATGAGCGCAGCGCGCTAGCCGATCTGGCGCAGCCGGTCACGCGCGGCCGAATCGCGGCGCGAATTCCTCGACCGGGCGGCCGAGCAGGGCGTCGACGATCCGCGCCGGCGGCGCGGCCGTCGCCATAGATGTCGCTGAGCGGCTGGGGCCCGGCGTTCGCCGTCGAGCCGGGCTTCGGCGGCGCGGACGATGCGGTCGGCGTCGGTGCCGGCGAGGATCGCGGCGCCGGCCCGACGCCCTCGGGCGCGCTCGGTGGCGTCGCGCAGCACGATCACCGGCTTGCCGAGCGTCACCGCCTCCTCCTGGACGCCGCCCGAATCGGTCAGGACGAGGTCGGCGCGGCGCATCAGCGAACGAAGCCGGGCAGATCGAGCGGCGGCAGGGCGCGCAGGCCGGCCGGCGCGCGCCGCCGAGCGCGGGATTGGGGTGGCGCGGGAAGACGATCTCGACGTCGGCGCGCGCGGCGAGCCGGTCGAGCGCGGCGCAGATCGACGCGAACGGCGCGCCGAAGCTCTCGCGGCGGTGGCAGGTGACGAGGATCAGCTTCCGGCCGGGCGCGACCCGGGGCAGGGCCGCTTCGATGCGGCGGCGGAGCCCGGCGTCGGCGTCGAGCCGGCGAGCACGAGGTGGAGCGCGTCGATGCCGCTATTGCCGGTGACGAAGACCTCGCCGCGCAGCCGCTCGGCGGCCAGATTGTCGCGGGCGGCCGGGGTCGGCGCGAAATGCAGGTCGGCGATCGAGCGCGATCGCGCGCCGATTGGCTTCCTCGGGGAAGGGCGCGCTCGGCGCAATAGGTGCGCAGGCCCGCCTCGACATGGGCGACCGGAATGCCGCGGTGGAAGGCGGCCAGCGCGGCGGCGAGCGCGGTGCTGGTGTCGCCCTGGACGATCACCCGGTCGGGCGCAGCGGCGGCGAGGATCGGATCGAGCCGCTCGATCGCCGCGCGACGAGCGGGTTGAGCGCCTGGCCCGGCGCCATCAGGTCGAGGTCGAAATCGGGGACGATCGAGAAGAAATCGAGCACCTGGTCGAGCAGCGCGCGGTGCTGGCCGGTCACGCAGACCAGCGAGTCGATGGCCGGCTCGCGTTCAGAGCGCGAGCAGGACCGGCGCCATCTTCACGGCTTCGGGCCGCGTTCCGAAGATCGACAGCAATTTCATGCCGCGCCCCCACGCATTCGCGTGAGAGGCTAAGCACAAGCACCGCTTTTCGAATAGTCCGAAAGCGCTGGATCTCTTAATAGGTGCTGCCGCCATCGGCGCGGCGCGCGTCGGCCCGGCCGGCCAGATAGGCGGCGCAGCTGGAGCGCAGCGAGACGCTGTCGTCGGACGCTCAGCGAATAAGCGGTGCTCAGCCGGCCGATGAAGGCGGCCGGGTCCGCCTGCTCGCCGGCGGCGCGGCAGATGGTGGTGATCTGGGCGAGATCGAGCGGGTTGCCGCCCGAGGCGCGGCGCGGCTGCCGGCCGGCGCGGCGCGGCGCGCGCTGTGCGTGCGTGCGCGGCTGGAGCGCCTCGGCGCGGGCCTGCAGGTCGAGCGCGTCCCGGTCGATCATGGGCAGGACCTTGGAGCCTGCCAGAAGCGCCGTCAGGATGATGACCATGTTTCGTCCCCCCGGGAAAAGCTCCCGTGAGGCCGGTAGTTATACGGCCTATGGTAAATAAGCCGTTAACCCTGTTTAACGGCGCGGTGAGGTAGCAGCATTTGACCGACGAGGAGCTGGCCGCGCATCTGGCCGAGGAAGCGGGGCGGCTGCTGGTCGAGCAGCGCGCCGGCGCCTTGCTCGAAGGCGCGGCGCTCGGCCATGTCGCCGACAAGGTCGCCAACGCCTTCATCCTGACCGGCCTCGCCGAGTGGCGGCCGGGCGACGCGGTGCTTTCGGAGGAGAGCCCCGACGACAAGGCGCGGCTCGGCCGGTCGCGGGTCTGGATCATCGACCCGCTCGACGGCACCCGCGAATATTCGGAAGGGCGCGACGACTGGGCGGTCCATGTCGCGCTCGCCGTCGACGGCGCGCCGCAGGCTCGGCGCGGTGGCGCTGCCGGCGCAGGGGCGGCTGTTCCGCTCGGACCGGGTCGACGCCGCCGCCGCCCGCCGGACGCGACGCGGCCGATCATGCTGGTCAGCCGGACCCGGCCGCCGGCCGAAGCCGGCGGAGATCGCGGCCTTGCTCGGCGCGGAGCTGGTGGCGATGGGCTCGGCCGGCGCCAAGGCGATGGCGGTCGTCGCCGGCGAGGCCGACCTCTATTATCATGCCGGCGGCCAGCACGAATGGGACAATTGCGCGCCCGGCCGCGGTCGCGCTCGGCGCCGGGCTCCACGCCAGCCGGCTCGACGGCGTCGCCGCTCGTCTACAACCGGGCCGACACCCTCGATCCCCGATCTCGTCATCGCGCCGGCCCGAGCTGGCCGCGCGGGTCCTCGGCTTTCTGCCGTCACAGATAGGCGCGCAGCGCCAGCCAGGCGTCCCGCTTCCGCTCGAAGGGCAGGCTCGCATAAGCCGGGCTGCTCGACGGCAGGTCGACGAGGTCGAGGCCCGGCGACGCCGGCGAGCTGGCGCCGGCCGATCCGCGCCGAGGTGCCGCCGTTGAACGCCGACCGCGCGCAGCTCGCGGCAGGGTCGCGACGAGCGCGGCGAGGTCGCTCGCCTCGTGCAGGCGGATGTCGGCGTCGAGGCTGCCCTCGCGGGTCGCGGCGGCGACCGTGTCCCAAAGGCCGATGCCGGCGTCGAGCAGGGCCGCGAGCCGCGCCTCGTAGTCGAGCGCGGCGAGATCGCGCTCGATCACCGCGCCGATCAGCCGCCAGAACTGGTTCTGCGGATGGGCGTAATAACGCTGCCGGCGCGAGCGAGACCGCGCCGGGCAGGCTGCCGAGGACGAGCAGGCGGGTGTCGGGCCGGGTGACGGGCGGGAAGCAGTGATGCATAACGCCTGCTATGAAAATCGAAGGCGGATGTCACTGCGGGGCGGTGCGGTTCGAGGCGGAGGTGCCGCGCGGCGGTCGAGGTGCTCGACTGCAATTGCTCGATCTGCGCGAAGACCGGCTTTCGCCACCTGATCGTGCCGCACGGCGATTTCCGGCTGCTCGCGCGGCGCGGACGCGCTGACCAGCTATCGCTTCGGCACCGGCGCCGCCGAACCATCTGTTCTGCGCGCACCTGCGGCGTGAAGAGCTTCTACCAGCCGCGCTCGCACCCCGAGGCGTGGAGCGTGAACCTCAACGCGCTCGACGACGTTTCCGGGCTCGCCGTCACCGCCACGGCTTTCGACGGCCGCGACTGGGAGGCGGCGAAGGCGGCGCTGGACCGCGCGTCAGGCGAAGCCGAACAAAGCGAACCGTAGCACGATGTAGAGCAGGACTCCGACCGGGCCGAGCATCAGGGTGAACGGCAGGCAGAGGAAGATCAGCCAGTCCGGCATGTCCAGCGCCAGCCCGTCGCGAACCATCCAGGCGCCGGCGAACAGGTCGAGGGCGAGGAAATGGAGCCAGCTCGCGTTGAGCGCGCTTTTGTTGGTGTAGAGCTCGCCGATATAGTCGAGCTTGAAAAAGGTTCTCAGACCGTTTTTCTCGAAGCCGACGCGCCCCTCCCAGACCATCCAGATATACATGAGGCACAAGATGGCGGGGAAGACGAACTGAGCCGTCGGCAGGGCCTGGTTCCGCCATGCGGGAAAGAACAGTGCGACGACGAGGATCAGCCAGCCGGCCCTCGCCACCCAGCGGCTGAGCTCATAGGTCTTGTAGGCGCGGTTGTCGGCGCTGTCGGCATTGGCCATCGTCTTGCCCTCCCTTGCCGGCACTATAGCTCTTTTACGCCGCCCGATCCCGCGAAACTCGACCCGAAATGGCGCACCGGCACTGCGTCAGTTTGAAATCGGTAGCGTCCTAGTTTGAAAATTCGGCTGGGTAACGGGCCGGGCGGCAACGTGCCGCCCGGCCCGGTCACCGGAAGAACCTAATCCTCGGCGACAAACTCGTGTTCACCCGCTTGCGAGACAGCTTCCTCAGCGACCGCGCGACCCGGATCAGTTGACGAAGCTGGTCTCGCAGCTCGCCGCGCGTGAGGTATGGGAGCCGCCGCACTCGCACCCTCTGGGCGCGGGTCCGCACATAGCTGGAAAGGCTCCGGCGAAGCGTTAGACGGCTCACAGACGTACCTTCCGCCGAGGCACCGCCTTGGTGCCGGGTGGTTCGTACGTGGGAGCACGGTGGCACCACGCCCCGTCTATTCCCCCGAAGGGTATTGTATTCAACGGGCCGCCCGACATGAGCGGACCGTGCTCGGCGCCCCCGAAGGGCGCACCGCCCAAGTGTACGACAACCCGAACGGCGAGGCGGAGATACGCTTGTTGTTCTGACTTTGCAATCGGCAGGGGACGGGCTAAGCTAGACCGATGCTCAAGTGGCTATCCCAGGCAGACACCGGCGCGGAGGTTTTCGTTCGTTGGGCAACGGTCGTCGGTCTCATGATCGCCGGCTACACTTGGTTGGCTAGCAAGCTGCCGGGATCGTTCTTGCGCGTCGGCGCGACCTCGTCGTGGCCGGGCACCTTGGGCAGGGCGAGAAGTGGGCAGGCCATTTCCTGAAAGCATTCAACTTTCATTGTTGGCAGCCACTCGCCATACTAATGGGTTTGGGGATAGGTAATGGCGGCCGGCGCAGCGCCTCGCGAAGAGAAAAGTGCAGCTATCTTTCTGTCCTACAGCCGTAGGGACGCTGTATTTTGCACACGGCTTGCAAATGCGCTCGACGCGGCCGGCTATACCGCCGTTTACGATCAATCCGATCGTCCGATCGATGATCCGGACTTGCGCCTGACGGGACAGGACAAGTGGTGGACGGCGATCACGAGTATGATTGCCGCCTGCGACACCATGGTGTTCATCGTGTCGCCGGATAGCGCAAAGAGCCCGGTATGCGGCGATGAGATCGATCATGCCTTCAATCTAGGCAAACGCGTAATCGCAATCCGATATCGCGATATTGATTTCAACTCAGCCCCCGAGCAGTTGCGAGCGCTGAACGTCAAGATCGATTTCCGCGCCGAGGGTCCGACCCCCTTCGAGGTCGCACTCGAAGCGCTCCAGGCCGAACTCGCCATCGACATCGAGTGGCACCGGCGTGGGACGCGACTGACGCGCGTCGCCGGGCAGTGGACCGCCGATGGCCGTCCCGACGGACAGCTGCTGCGCGCCGGAGCCATCGCCGAGATCGATGCATGGGCGACTCGGCGGCCCCTGAATGCTCCGGTCCCCGGACCGCTGGTGCTGGAGTTCCTGGAAGCGAGCCGCCGCCGAGAGTTGGCCGACGCCGTCGATCGTCGCAGGACAGCGGGGCGCGCCTTTGTGAAGCCGGCCGAGCAGGCGCTGCGCGAGGGGCGACCCTATGCCGCGCTACGATGGTCGGCGGCCGGAATTCTGTTCGCCGATGATCATGACCTCGAGCTTGTGCCCGAGCTCATTCCCTGCATTCGCGGCGCAGTGCACGACCTGCACCGTCACAGCGCGCGCGCCGTTTTGTGGGGGAATGAAGCCTCCATCGAAGTGGCTGCCTTCTCACCAGACGGGACGCTGGTGCTGACCTCCGCCGTCGACGGAGCGGTCCATCTCTGGGACGCTCGCGCGGCGCGTCGGGTGCGGCAGATCCGATCGCCGGATCACGCCGCGAACATCACGATCTTCAGCCCGGACGGCGCGCGCATCGCCACGGCCGGGAATTCTCCGGCTCACGCGTATCTATGGGACACAGCGACCGGCAAGCGGATCGCAGAATTCAAAAAGGAATATATGCGGAAGATAAACCACATGTGCTTCAGCGCCGATGGCTCCAAGCTCGCCGTCGCGTTTCATGGTCATCTTGCATGCTTGTTCGACGTCGCGAGCGGTGAAGAGATTTCCTCATTCCAGCACCGAAACTCCGTATTCACCGTCTCATTCAGTCCGGACGGTGAAAGGGTGGTGAGCGCCTCGCACGATTTCACCGCGCAAGTATGGAATTCGAGAGATGGCGCTCACATCGCCACGTTGGGCAACAATTATGAGCAATTCGCGGCATTCAGTCCCGACGGCCGCAGGATAGTGACGACGTCTTATGGCGGACCGCCCCGCCTTTGGGACGCGTCGGACTATCACGAGCTGGGAGAGCTGAAACATGCTCAGCGCGCCAGGACCTGCCTTCGATTCAGCAATTCGGGAGCGGTCGTCGCCAGCGCCTATGAAGGCAATCGCATTCTGTTGTGGGAGTCCGCGACGGGCCGATTGGCGGCAAGTCTGAAGGGACATCGGGGGCCGGTAAAATCGATAAGGTTCAGCCGGGACGATGACCGGCTCGTCACGGCATCCGAGGACGGCACGGCCCGTGTCTGGGCGACCGAATCCGGCAAGGAATTATTGTGCCTGACGGGCCACGAGGCCGAAGTCCACCTGGCAGACTTCAGTCCGTGCGGAACGCAGATTGTAACCGCCTCGGCCGATGCCACCGCGCGAATATGGGATTCTTCCAACGGGCGGATCGCGACCTTGCGGGGGCATTCGCGCTGGGTCGACGCCGCGACGTTCAGCGCGGACAATCAGCGCATCGTTTCGGCGTCCGGACTGCAAGGGTCCGGCCACGTCTGGGATGCGCTCAGCGGAAAACGCCTCGCGACATTGCGAGGCCTGGATGCGAGGCTGGGCGGGCACGCCAAAGCCTGGAGCGTGGCCTTCAGCCCCGACGAATCCGGCATCCTTTGCGCCTGTGGCGAGGAGGCGATCATATTCGATTCTGCCTCGGGTCACGAAGTGGTCAAGCTGGTCGGTCACGACGATGAGGTTATCGCCGCGAAATTTGGGCGGGACGGGAAAGTGGTCCTGACCGCATCGCGCGATCGCACCGCGCGCCTGTGGGATGCTGCGAACGGCGCCGAGCTCCTCTGCCTTCGGGGGCATCGTGATCAGGTGCTGGATGCGGCAATAAGCAAAGACGGCACGACAATCGCGACTTGCTCGGGCGCGACAATAGGCGGGGGCCGCGATTCCACCGCAAGAATTTGGGATGCCGCCAATGGCGCGCTGCGAGCGGTGCTGCGCGGCCACAAAAAGTCCGTAACCGCCGTCGACTTGAGTCCGGACGGATGCCGATTGATCACCGCGTCGCACGACAACACCGCACGGATCTGGGATGTTGCGTCGGGCCGCCAGCTTCATTGCCTTTCCGGCCACGGCGAGTGGGTGCATGTCGCGCAATTCTCGCCCGACGGGACGCTGGCGGTCACCGGCGCCTTCGACAAGACTGTCCGCCTTTGGGATCCGACGACAGGTCGCGAGCTTGTCTGCCTGCGTGGGCATGAAGACTGGATAAGCAATGCGATGATCAGCCTGGACGGGACGCGGGTTTTCACCGCGTCGGGCGACGTGACCGCGCGAATCTGGGATGTCCTCACTGGTTTGGAGATTGCGCGCTACGTTGCGCATCATGGGTGCGCCCAAGCCGCCTTTTTCGGCTTCAGCCGTGACGGCAAGCGCTTGATGACTCAGGCCGACGACGGCCTGATCAGCGTCTGGGACGTCGAACGGACCGCAGCCCTGGCAGGCCGCCCACTGGAAATTCTCCTCGCTAGTCTTCCGGCGGGAAACCGGACTCCCGCCGAGCGCGAGGACCTTCTCATGGGAGGAGTTCCGGAGGATCTGCGCTCGGCTTTACTCGACCGGGTCACCTCTGCCGAGCGGGAGAGCGCCCGTTGGCGAGAAGAGCTTCTCCGGCAGCCTGCGCATACGAATTGCTATGTCCCGCCTGCTCGGCGTTCTCGAAGCAATCGGGTTGCCAAGGGACATACCTCATCGCGTTGACACTTCTCCTCCCGGGTATTCCCGGCCCGAGCGACGGCAGCGCCGGCGCGGCGGTCGAAGGGCTGCCGTCCCTCAGCTTCACGCGGATTCGCGTACGGATCGCAATCATCATTGCCCCTTTTGCGAGATTCATGTGCGCTGGAGGAGAAGCCCTATCGGCCTTCCAGTCAAACGCGAGACTCCGGAACCGCCGGTCTACGGAGGTCCGGGGCCGGGAGCGAACGCGGGTTCCGCGCCTTGAGACGCCGCTCCGGCTTGTCGGCCCCGCGCCGCCGCCCTAGTCTTGGTGGGAAAAGGGGGAGGGGAAGATGAGCGAGGCGCCTGAGCCGGTTGGCGACGAACATGTGGTCGATGCCAAGCGCGACCGGCTGGTCATCGTCGCCTCGTCGCTCGGCACCGTGTTCGAATGGTATGATTTCTTCATCTACGGCACGCTCGCCCCGGTCATCGCCATGCATTTCTTCCCGGCGGCGAACCCCACCGCGGCCCTGCTTCTGACCCTGGCGACCTTCGGCGCCGGCTTCGGGGTGCGGCCGATCGGGGCGATCCTGTTCGGCATCCTCGGCGACAGGCTGGGGCGCAAATATACCTTCCTCGTCACCATCACGCTGATGGGCCTCGCCACCGCCGCCGTGGGCTTGCTGCCGACCTACGCCCAGATCGGCATCGCGGCGCCGATCCTGCTCGTCACCTGCCGCCTCCTGCAGGGGCTCGCGCTCGGCGGCGAATATGGCGGCGCGGCGATCTACGTCGCCGAGCATGCGCCGCGCAACAAGCGCGGCTTCTACACCAGCTTCATCCAGGCGAGCGTGATCGGCGGCTTCCTGCTTGAGCGTGATCATGGTGCTCGCCTCCAACGCTTTGGTCAGCGTCGAGGCGCGCACCGAATGGGCCTGGCGGATCCCCTTCCTGGTCTCGATCCTGCTGCTCGCGCGTCTCGCTCTGGGTGCGGCTCAAGCTCAAGGAGAGCCCGGTCTTCCAGGCGATGAAGGATGCCGGGACGACGGCGCGCCACCCGCTGCGCGAGAGCTTCAGGACCCGGCACCAGGTCAAGCTGATCCTGGTCGCCTTGTTCGGCGTCGCCGCCGGGCTCACCGTGATCTGGTACACGGCTCAGTTCCAGGCGCTCTATTTCCTGCAGAGCACGCTCAGGATCGACGACACCGCGGCTCGCCTGATGATCGGAGTCGCGGCGATGATCTCGGTCTTCTGGTTCATCCTGTTCGGCTGGCTTTCGGACAAGATCGGCCGCAAGACGCCGATCGTCACCGGCTATATGCTGACCATCGTCCTGATGTTCCCGCTGTTCCACTGGATGGCGTCGGCCGCCAATCCGGAGCTGGCGCAGGCGATGGAGCGCAACCCGGTGACCGTCCAGGGCACCAACTGCGCCTTCAACCCCTTCGCCCAGGGGCCGCAGGCGACGCCCTGCGCGCGGGCGCTCGACACGCTGACCCGCCGCGGCATCGCCTATACGCTGGTGCCCGCGCCGGGCTGGAGCGGCGACACCTATCAGGTGCGGATCGGGCCGAGCATCGTCGACGCGGAGGACCCCGCTGCGCTCGAGCCGGCCCTGGCGGCGGCGGGCTACAGGCTCGAGAAGAGCATTCCGCCTTTCGGGCGCGCGGTGCAGGTGGTGCTGGCGATCACCGTCATCGGCATGCTTTCGGGGATGACCTACGGCCCGGTCGCGGCTTTGCTCGTCGAGATGTTCCCGGCGCGGATCCGCTACACCTCGATGTCGGTGCCCTATCACATAGGCACCGGCTATTTCGGCGGCTTCCTGCCCTTCATCAGCCAATATATCGTGGCGCGGACCGGCGATCCCTTTTCCGGGCTCTGGTACACGATCGGGGTGGTCGCGATGGCGCTCGTCGTCACCTTGTTCTGGCTGCCCGAGACGGCGGGGAAGAATTTGGACTAGGGTCCGGACTCAATTAGAAAAGGGCCTCGCTGCCGGCCAATCAAGCTAGTCATCCCGGCGAAGGCCGGGATCCATCAACTCGGACACTGAAATCTGGCTTTGGCGGCGTCGCCTTTGCTTGACGATCGGTGTTCATGGGTCCCGGCCTTCGCCGGATGACTCTGAAGTGGCCAGCAAATCCCCCCAATCTGCGGATCGTCTAATTGGGTACGGACCCCAGGGCGAGCTCGGCGGGGCTGCACCGGGCTATGGGCAGCGGCGGTCCAAGGCCGCCAAGGGGTGGGAAGCGGTCATCGCACGGGCCTCCGGGGACCGTCCGCATTGCGGGACGGAGCTGCCGGTCAGCTGGAGGCCGTTTGGACTGTAAATGGGTCGGTGGCCTTTAGAACGTCCAGGACAGACACTTGATCCCACCATCTCTGCAAAGCGAGGTGAGGAGAAAGTGCCGCCTTTCCCTCCTCGGCTCGTACGAAGTAATCCATCATCGGCGCAAGATGACAGTCGGCAAGGGTGATGCCGCGCCCGGTCAGGACTTCGCCCTCTCCCGCGACGCCGTCCAGAAACGCCAGAACTTTCCTCGATGCTTCCAGGCCTGCGTCAACCTCCTCACGGCTCGACCGCTCTCCGACAGAAGGGCGGAAAAAGGCATGAGAAGACACTTGCCTTACCATTGGCCAATAAGCGTAGGCGTCAATGACCGCGATGACCTGGTCCATTCTGGCCAGGGCGGCTGTACCCTCGGGTTGCAATGAGCGGCCTTTGAATGCCCGATCGATATAGCGCGTGATTGCGCTCGTTTCGAAAAGCTTGAACGCTCCATGGGTTAGTACGGGAACCCGGCCGAATGGATGCAGCTTCAAATATTCTTCGGAGAGCTCGGCGAACGGATCGACCTCGATCGTCCGGTGCTCGACTTCCTTCGACAGCAGGACCAACCGGGCGATCCGGTTGTAGACACTGTATCGGTATCCATGAAGATGGACCGGATCCGCCATCCACGCCTCTATGAGCTTTTTTGGTAGGGTAGTGGCCGTTGCAAACGGACACAACGGGCTCGAAGCAGCCCGAGACGGCGGGGAAGGAGCTGAACCAGGGTCGTTCAGACGGAATCGGGGAACCGGCTGATTAGGCCGCCGAAAGCCAGGCGTACCAGGCGATCAGCAGGATCAGGCGCGGCGCGAAGGCCGAGCGCGAGCAACCGCCTTGCCCTTCGGCGGCCGGGCCGCCTATCGCGGCGTCATGGTCCATGTCCCGCTTCGGCTGACTCTCGACGGCGACGCGCTGGTCGCCAACTGGCACTGGCTCGCCCATAGGAGCGGCGCGGCCGAGTGCGGCGCGGCGGTCAAGGCCGACGGCTACGGGCTCGGCGCGCGCGAGGCGGTGAAGCGGCTGCAGGCGGCCGGCTGCCGCGATTTCTTCGTCGCCACCTGGGCCGAGGCCGAGGCGCTGATGCCCTGGCCGAGCGACCTCGAACTGTCGGTGCTGCACGGCGTCCAGGCGCGCGACATGGTCGCGGCGCGCAAGACTCGCGGCGCGGCCGGTGCTGAACAGCGCGGAGCAGGTCGCGCGCTGGCGCGAGACCGGCCGGCCCTGCGACGTGATGGTCGATACCGGCATCAACCGGCTCGGCCTGTCGCCGGCCGAGATCGCCGGCGGCCTGCTCGACGGGCTGCAGCATCGAGACGCTGATGAGCCACCTCGCCTGCGCCGACGAGGACCATCCCGCACAACGAGAAGCAGCTGCGCGCGTTCGCCGCGCTCGCGGGCAAGGTCGAGGCGAAGCGGCTCAGCCTCGCCAACAGCGCCGGCATCTGCCTCGGCCGCGATTATGCGTTCGGCCTGACCCGGCCCGGCCTCGCGCTCTACGGCGGCGTGCCGCGGCGCGAGGCGGAGGGGCATATCCGCCAGGTCGCCAGGATCGAGGCCGAGATCGTCCAGCGCCGCCGGATCGAGGCCGGGCGAGCAGCGTCGGCTATGGCGCGCACCTTCACCGCCGAGCGAGCCGTGCGAGCTGGCGATCCTCAACATCGGCTATGCCGACGGCTATCTGCGCGGCTTTTCGGGGAGCGGGCCGGGCGCGGATCGGCGAGGATTTCGCGCCGGTCGTCGGCCGCGTGTCGATGGATCTGACCGCGATCCGCGTCGACGCGGCGCCGCGACCTCGAGGAGGGCGACTGGGTCGAGCTCGACTACGATCTGCCGAGCGCCGCCGCTCAATCCGGGCTCAGCCAGTACGAGCTGCTCACCATCCTGGGCGCGCGCTTCGAGCGCGTTTGGCGCTGAACCCTTCCCGGTCGAGGCTCGTTCAAGCGGCAATGCCCGCCCGCATCGCCCACTTGTCCGACGTCCATTTCGGCGCGAACGATCCCGAGATCGTTTCGGCAACGGAGGCCTGGCTGCAGCAGCATCAGCCCGATCTGGTCGTGATCAGCGGCGATTTCACGCAGCGGGCCCGAGTCGCGCAATTCCGCGAGGCGTCCGCCTGGCTCAACCGCCTGCGCGCCGCCGGCCATATCATCCTCGCCGTTCCCGGCAATCACGACGTGCCGCTCTACGACATCGTCACCGCGCTTCACCGCGCCGCTTCACCGCTACAGGCGCTATATCTCGAACGACCTGTGCCCCTGGTTCGAGAATGAGCAGGTGGCCGTGCTCGGCATCAACACGGCCCGATCGCTCACCTTCAAGGACGGCCGAATCAACCGCGACCAGATGGCGCTGATCGCGCAACGGTTCGCTGCCGTTTCGCCCGAAAAGACGCGCATCCTGGTCACCCACCATCCGCTCTTCGCGATGCCGATCGGCCAGGGCGCGGAGCTCACCGAAGCGGTGGGACGGCACGAGCGCGCCGTCACCGCGGTCTGCCGCGCCGGCGTCCATATCGCGCTCGCCGGCCATTTCCACCGCACCTATGCCGAAGCGGCGCGCAAAATGGTGGAGCGGGCCGGCGGCGCGCTCGTCATCCAGGCGGGCACTGCGACCTCGCTGCGTCTGCGCAACAACGAGCTGCAGAGCTTCAACTGGATCCACGCCCACCGCAACAACGACATCGAGCTGCAGGTGATCGCCTGGGACGGCGCCGCCTTCAATCGCGGCAGCCATGTCCGCTTCCTCTATGACGGTGATCAATGGCGATCCCGGACGATGATCGGCGAGGGCGTGCCCGGCTAGCGCGTCAGACCCGCTCGATGCGCGGCTTCATGACCTGCAGAAAAAGAGATTCCAGCGTTCGCCGGAATGACGAACGTCAGTCCATCACCTCATATTCGCCGATCCGGTGCTCGCAGCTGGTCCAGCCTTCGGTGCTTCGGTCGAGCGCCTCGTAATCGGCGCGGTGGGCGGCGAGGAAGGCGTCGAAATCCGCTGTGGAGCGCCACACGTCGAGGGTTAGATAGGAGCCGTCCTCGGCCTTGAACAATTCGGTGCCGCGATAGCCCTCGCCGCGGGCGAAGAGCCGCGCCCAGGCGCCGGTCGGCGCATAGGTCGCCTCGAACGCGGCCCGCGCTTCCTCCAGCACCTCGTACCGCCAGATCAACGCGATCATCCGCCTGCCCCTCGAAGGCGGAGAGATTAGACCCGCGCGCCGCCGCGGACAAAGGGCCGGGTGCTTGGTCGGGCCGGCCTGTGTCGGAATGGCACGACCCCGCCCCCGATTCAGGGGCGCGGGACCGGAATGCGCCGGTAGAAGGCCTCGGTCAGGCTGAACAGGCCGAACAGGATGACGCCGCCGGCGACCGCGATCTGGATCGTCCGCGGCAGCGATCCGAGCGCCTCGTCGATGCCGCCGGCCGCGGCCGAGCTGTGCGCCCGCGCCGCCTGAAGCAGCAGCCAGGCCATGACCAGGAAGACGATGCCGCGCGCGGCGAAGCCGGTCCGGCCGAGCCAGGCGACCCAGGCGCGGCTGGCGGCCTCGGGCTCCAGGTGGCGCAGGAATTTCAGCTTCCAGGCCTTGCGGAACTGCTGGACGCCGACCGCGGCGAGGATCGCCGCGGCGATGTAGAGCAGCCATTCGCCGCCGGGAACGCTCAGCGCCATGGCCGCGCCGGCCTCCGGCGAATCGCCGCCCCCGCCGCCCTTCAGGCGAAGCGCCGCGAGGATCGCGAGCCCGCCGAGGCCGAGATGGATCAGGCCCGATCCGGCGCCGGCCAGGCGCACGCCGATCGCCCTGGCGTCGTCGCCGCGGCCCTCGGAATCGAACCACGCCTCGAGCAGGCGCCAGGCGCCGTAGCTCAGGAACCCGACCGCCATCGCCGCGACGATCAGCCACCCGGCGCCGCTGGCGAGATGTTCGAGCGCGCCGCCGGCATCCTCGGTGCGGCCGCTGCGCAGCGCCAGATAGCCGATCAGCGCGTACATCAGCCCACGCGCGGCGAAGCCCAGCCGGGTCACTGCCTCGAAAGCGTTCATGCCGGGATCCCCGAAACGCATCGAGCGGAGAAACCGCGCAGGCGGCCGACCGTTCCGGGGCCGGCGAATTCGCATTGATTGTCCCGGTCGACAGCCATTAGTTTCCCGCAAGGGGAATCGATGGCGGACGACCGCACCCGTTCCACTTTAAGGCGGCGCAAGAGGTGGAAGATCGGCGGGTTCACCTTGGCCGGCATTCTGCTCGGCCTTGCGCTGAAGCTGGCGTTTGAATTCGAACCGGCCGACGCATTCTTCAATAGTGTTCAGCCGCTGACGGGGTGGTTTCCTCCCATCAGGCAATGGCTGGACGTCCATCCGGAGATTCGCGGGTGGATCGTGGGTCCGGTCGCGTTCGGGATGCTGTTCCTTGCGGCGGGCTCGGTGCCATGGTTCCGGCGCTCCGCCCTCGATCGTTTCTTCCCGGACCCGCCATCCTTCACGCGCAGCGACCTCGACGAGGCGCGCCGGCGCGAACGGATGATTTCGCTGGAGGGACCGCCGCTGCCGTTTGTCGGACGGGAGGCGGAGTTGGCCGGACTGGGGGGTCTGCTCGGCGAACCGGACAAATTTTTCGCCTGGCGCGCGCTTACCGGCCCCAGCGGCATCGGCAAGTCCCGGCTCGCCATCGAATGGCTGGAGAAAGCTAAAGCGAAGGGCTGGGACATCGGCATCGTCGACCCGGTCGATTTCACCCTGGTTGGCGGGTGGGAGGCGCGACGGCCCACCGCTTTGGTCGTCGACGAGGCGGGGCAGGACTGGGAAGGCAGGCTGGGCCATATGCTGACGGCGCTGGCGAAATCGGGAACGGCGCGGCGGCCGGTTCGCGCGCTCGTCGTCGATCAGCTTCAGCCTTTCGTGGACATTCGCTCCGGCGAGGACCGCGCACTGGTCAGGGCGGCCGAGGCCGGACCGCCGCTGCGGCTGCGAGAGCTGGAAGATGCCGACATCGTCGCCCTGTGCGCGGCCGCGCCGCGCCAACCGGCCGACGTGGAACTGGTGGTGCGCGAGAGCTCTGGTCTTCCGCGCGCGGCCCTCATCCTGATCAATGCCGGCGGCGCGACCAGCTACGCCGGCGCGATTGACGAATGGGCGGACCGGTTCTTGCCCGACCTCGCCAATCCGGCATGGCCGCTGCCGCTCGCCCTGGCCGGGCCGCTATTCCTGGCCGCCCTAGCGGGACCGGTCGACACCGACCTAGCCCGGGAATTGTGCGGCGACGTGGACGCTGCGGCGCTGGCGCGCTTCTACCCGGAGAGCGCGGCGGCCGGGCTTGAGCGGCAGCTGCCGGCGCTGACGCCCGACGATCTGGCCGCCGCCCTGCTGTTGCGACTGCTGCCGCGCTTCGACCTTCGCCGCCGCGAAGCCATGGTCGACCGCCTCCTCATAGACATGCCGGCGGCGGTTGAAGCGCGGCTCGGCACGATCTGGCGCGCCCGCCCCGACCTCGACACGGCGGAGGCAAGGGAGGGGGCGGCGGCCGACCTCCGCTGGCTGCAGCAACGTTTCGATGACGCCCATCCGGATTATGTTGCGAATGCTCGCGCCCAGGCACGGGCGGCGGCGGCGCAGGTGATTGCCGATGAGGAGGCGATCCCGGTGGACGGCTCGAGCGGCTTGGACGATTTGGCGGCTCTTTCCGGTTCGCGGCCCTTCGATCCGGACGTCCGGGCGTTCGACGCAAGGGGTGCCAGCCTGGCCGTCAGGGCCTATGGCGAGAGTGGCGATCTGATCGAGCTCGAACGCTGGAGCGCGCGATTGGCGGCCGCCGCGGATCGGTTTCCCGACCATGACGAGATAGCCGAGATCGAGTCGATAACGGCGATGGTCGCCATTACCTGCTGTGCCCCTCTCGATGCAGCCGAGATCGTCGAAGGGTGGGCGGCTCGCTTGTCCGCCCTATCCAGCAGAGAACCATTTCGATCGAACCTGTTCATCAGGCGGTGTCAGGCCACGGCCTATGCCGAGGCGATCGGTGGCTTTGGCCCCAACCGACAGTTCGGACAGGTGGAACGATGGGGCGAGCGGCTGATTGCCGTCGTCGAGGACGGCGACCTCGCGGCCGATCTCGAAATTCGACGGATCGAGGCGACCGGGGTAAACAATGCCTGCGCTGCCTATGGCGAGGCTCGGCGGTTTCAAGAGCGGGACCGGTGGGCGGCGCGGCTGTTTGCGCTCCTCGCCGATCCCCGCTTTGCGGATGATTGGGAAATCAGGAATAACGAGAGCCTCATCCTGTCGAATGCGATGGTCCACCACGGCAGATATGGCGAATGGGAAGCGCTCGAGCAGTGGGGTTCGCGCTTGCTCCAGCTGCTGGAAGACCAGCGTTTCGTGGGAAATCCGGGCATAGCGGAAGCGGCGGCCCACGGAATGGTCGGGGCCGTGAGCTCCTATGGGTCCGAGCTCCTGTTCACGCCGCTCGAACGTTGGGGCCACCGATTGGGGGCGTTGGCTCATGAGGAGCGCCATGCCGCCAATTGCGCCGTCTGGGAGGCGGAAGCGACGGCAGCGGAAAGCGCCATGGGCGCTTACGGGTCGCGGTGCGCTTTCGATCATCTCGAGCGATGGGGAGCCCGGCTCGTGGCCGCGGCGGGAAAGCCGGCCCTCGCCGACAGCCGCCGAATGGGGGTGCTCGATGCCAGGGGCGCCTCTGTGGCGGTAACCAGCTACGCTGTGGCGGATGAGCTTGAACCGATCGAGCGATGGGGCGCGAGGGTTGTCGCCCTAGCGGAGGATCCGCGCTTCGCCGACGAGCCGGAGGTACGTCGGTGCGAAGCCGTCACCGCCTATAACGCAATCGTCGGCTATCGGGGCCGTGCGCGGTACAGGGGCGCAGCAGAGCGCTGGCGGCAAAGACTTGCCCGGGTCGCGCTCGACTTTCCGTCCGACGAATCCGTTCAGCAAGCCGCCGGCCTCCTGGGTCTCGGGGCGGGAAGCCAGGCGCTGGACGGTTACGCCTATGGTCGACCGTCCGCCGGCTGATGGACGCACACGCGCTTCGGTAGCGCCTCGCAGCGCCCGCAAGCGGCTCAATCGCGCTCGACGCAGAGCGCGATGCCCATGCCGCCGCCGATGCACAGGGTGGCGAGGCCCTTCTTGGCGTCGCGCTTCTGCATTTCGTAGATCAGGGTGGTGAGGACGCGGGCGCCCGAGGCGCCGATCGGGTGGCCGATGGCGATCGCGCCGCCGTTGACGTTGACCTTGGCGGCGTCCCAGCCGAGCTCCTTGCCGACCGCCAGCGCCTGCGCGGCGAAGGCCTCGTTGGCCTCGATCAGGTCGAGATCGGCGATCGTCCAGCCGGCCTTCTCCAGCGCCTTCTTCGAGGCGGGGACCGGGCCGATGCCCATGATCGACGGATCGACGCCGGCCGAGGCCCAGCTCGCCACGCGGGCGAGGATCGGAGCGCCGCGGCGCTCCGCCTCCTCGCGGCTCATCAGCACGAGCGCGGCGGCGCCGTCGTTGAGGCCCGAGGCGTTGGCGGCGGTGACGGTGCCGTCCTTCTTGAAGGCGGGGCGCAGGCCGGAGAGCGCCGTCGACTGCTCGACGCCGTCGCGGATATATTCGTCATTGTCGACGATCGTCTCGCCCTTGCGGGTCTTGACCGTGACCGGCGGCGATCTCGTCCCTGAAGCGGCCCGCGGCGCGGGCGGCCGCGGCCTTGTTCTGCGATGGCGGTGGCGAAGGCGTCCTGGTCGTCGCGGGTGACCTGATATTGCTCGGCCAGATTCTCGGCGGTGATGCCCATGTGATAGCTGTTGAAGACGTCGGTGAGGCCGTCCTTGATCATCGTGTCGACGAGGGCGACGATCGCCCATCTTGGTGCCGCCGCGCAGATTGCTGGGCGTGGGTGGAGAGGCTCATGCTCTCCTGGCCGCCGGCGACGACGATCGTCGCGTCGCCGGTCTGGATCGCCTGGCTGGCGAGCGCGACCGCGCGCAGGCCCGAGCCGCAGACCTGGTTGACGCCCCAGGCCGGCACCTCCTTGGGGATGCCGGCGGCCATCGAGGCCTGGCGGGCCGGGATTCTGGCCCTGGGCGGCGGTCAGCACCTGGCCGAGGATCACTTCGGAGACGTCCTCGGGCGCGACGCCGGCCTGGGCGAGCGCCGCCTCGATCGCGACCCGGCCGAGCTCGTGGGCGGGGGTGGCGGCGAAGGCGCCGAGGAAGGACGCCGACCGGGGTGCGCTTGGCGGCGGTGATGACGACGTCGGTCATGGCGAGCTCCTGAGTCTTCGCGAGTGCGAAGCTTCCTTCGCGGAAGGGTTCGGTCGCGCGCGCCTCTAGCAGCTTGCTGCAGTGCGGGAAAGCCAGCCGGCCAGCGGCTCCCAAAGCATCTCCGGCGCGCGGCGAGCCGACGACCATGCCGACATGGCCGAGCGCGAGATCGAGCCGCTCGCCGGCGCGCGGCGCGGTGGCGGCGGGGACGATCCGGTCGGTGGTCGAGACGATGTTGAGCAAGGGGCAGGCGAGCGCCGCGGGATCGACGATCGCGCCGCCGACCCGCCATTCGCCCGGTGCCGCTCACGTCGCGCGGCGAACAGGCCCTCGAACATCTCGCGCGCCGCGGCCTCGGCGACGGGCGGGCCGTCATTGGCCCAATCCTCGAGCATGACGAAGGTCGCGCGCCTCGTCGCCCTCGAGCGCCGGCGAAGGCCTCGAACTTGGCGACGGTGCGGGCCGGATCGAGGCTCCAGAAGGCGCATTGCAGCACCTCCATCGGCAGCAGGCCGAGCGCCGCGACGGTCGGCTGGGCGTCGGCCCAGAGCCTGGCGAGGTCGGCGCGCGCCTCGTCCGGGAAGCCGTTGAAATGCCAGGGCGCGGCGATCGTGGCGACGCTGCGCGCGCGCGCCGGGCCGGGCGGCGGCGAGCGCCATCGTGCCGCCGAGGCAATAGCCGACCAGGTCGACCGGCTCGCCGAGCTCGCGCCATCAGCGGCAGCAGGATCTGCTCGACATGGCCGGCGACCGACAGGTCCCGCCGGTCCGTCGCCCGGCCAGCCCCAGTCGAGCAGCAGCACGCGCCGGCCGCGGCCGCGCAGCCAGCGCAGCAGCGAGCGATCGCCCATGTCGAGCACGTTGGGCGGGTTGATCAGCGACGGCACGAACAGCACCGGCGGGCCCTCGCCGCCATAATCGCGCAGCGCCGCGCCGTGCGCCTCGGCCAGCGCCGGCATCGGCGCCGGCGGCGGCGCGCCGCTCGGCCTCCTGATAGTTGCGCAGGCCGGCCAGAGCGCGCCTGCATCCGCGCCGGATTTGCTGCGGTTTCGCTGCGCAGCATTTCGAGGAACAGAGGGAGCGGCCGCGGCCGTTGTTGCGGTGCGGCAAGCTTTGGTGCTAGAGCGCTTGTCTTCAGCGTGCGAGGAGCTGTCCATGGCGGCGTCGCGGTTCCGAGGATGATGTGGTCATCATCAAGAAATATGCGAACCGGCGGCTCTACGATACCGAAAGCTCGTCCTACATCACGCTCGAGCGGCTCGCCGAGATGGTCCGCCAGAAGCGCGAGTTCAAGGTGGTCGACGCCAAGAGCGGCGAGGACCTCACCCGCGGCGTCCTCGACCCAGATCATCATGGACGAGGAATCGCGCGGCGCGACCATGCTGCCGGTCAATTTCCTGCGCCAGCTCATCTCGATGTACGGCGATCAGATGCAGTCGGTGGTGCCGCAATATCTCGAGGCCTCGCTCGAGGCGCTGCAGCGCAACCAGAGCCAGTTCCGCGAGGCGATGGCCGGCGCGCTTCGCCGCCAATCCGTTCGCCGAGATCGCGCGGCGCAACATGGAGATGTTCACCGCCGCCGCGGCCGGCGGCAAGCCGGCCGCGGCCGACAAGCCGCGCCGCGGCCGAGACAACAAGGCCGAGCTCGCCGCGCTCAAGGCCCAGCTCGCCGAGCTCCAGCAGAAGCTCGACAAGCTCAGCGACTAGACCTCGCCTCGATTTCGAGCGGAGGAGCCAGCGAGCATGGTGGAGAGGCCTCCGGCGCGAGCCTCCACCGCACTTCGGCGGTCCCGCTCCTGCAATGCACGGGAGGAATGCGCTTATTCGCGGCTTCACGAACCTCAGCGTCATGCGGTCGCTCTCGCCGATGGCGAGATAGCGCTCGCGGTCGCGCTCGCCGAGGCGCAGCGCGGGCGGCAGCGTCCAGACGCCGTCGGGCCAGTCGGCCGTGTCGCGCGGATTGGCGTTGACCTCGGAGGCGGCGACGAAGCGGAAGCCGGCCGCCTCGGCGAGGCGGCGGACGGTCGAGACCTTGACGTAGCCGCTGGTCCGCTCGCGCTCCGCGTCGGCGCTTTCGGGCAGGCGGTGGTCGACGACGCCGAGCGTGCCGCCCGGGCGCAGCATCGCGAAGATCTGGCGGAAGGCCTCCTCGCATAAGGCTGGCGGTTCGCGCTGATAGCCCATCTGCCAATTGTGGACGTTGCGGAAGGTGAGGACGACGTCGGCGCTGCCGTCCGGCACGCGCGTCTCGGCGGCGTCGAAGGTCGGGAAGGCGGCGAGCCGGATCGCCGCCGTAGAGCGCGGCATTGGCGCGCCATCAGCCGGCGCACGCCGTCCATGCCGTTCGCGCCCATCGCCGCGGCATAATAGGTGCCGCCGCCGCGCAGCGACGTAGGGCGCGAGGATCTCGGTATACCAGCCGCCGCCGGGCCAGATCTCGACGACGGTGTCGGCCGGGCCGGACGCCGAAGAAGGCGAGCGTCTCGTAGGGATGGCGGTAGCGGTCGCGCAGGACGATTGGCGGGCGTCCGCGTCGGCGCGGCGATCGCCGCCTTGAGCGCGTCGTGATGGGCGGCGGTCGAGGCCCGGCGGCGCGGCCATCGAGCAGGCGGCGGCGCCGAGGCCGACGCATGGCAAGGCGGCGGCGGCGACAAAAATTCGGCGCAGAGGCTGGCGGATCATCGTCGCTCTCCCTAGATAGGCTGCTCTGCGAGGCGCTCATGGGGCAGGCGGGATGACGACGCAAGCATGGATGTGGGGCGCGGACGGCGCGGCGCTGGCGCTGGTCGTGCTCGCCGGCGTCGCCGAGGCGCGGCGGCAGCCGGCGGCGCGACCTCGACGCGACCGGCTGGGTGCCGTGGCGCGGCATCCAGGTCGCGGGCTTCTTCGCGGTCCTGCTGTTCGCGATCCTGGCGCTGAAGGCCTGCTAGCGCGGCTGTCGCGCTCTGGCGTCCGTCATTCTGGCCGGCGGTGATCTGGGCCGAGAGCGGCACGCGGCCTCTCGCCTCGTCCTCCGCCTGCCATTGCTCGGCGGTGAGGCAGCGGCGCGCGGTGCGGATGCGGCTGCGCAAGCTGCTTGGCTCGCGCCGCGGCAGATCAGGCGCTCGTCCCGGGATTGCGCCGGCGGATCGGCGGCGAGGGCGCCGGCGGCCGACAAAGCGGCCGTCACGGCGATGAGAATGAAAGCTTTTCCGGCCATGTCTGCCTCCGCAATTACCGTCGCGAAAGTGAGGCCCCGCCACCGCGGAGTCAATCTCAGAGGCAGGCCTCGAAAATAGGGCTGGCTCGGAGATTTCACGCTAGGTCGCGGCTACGACCGCCCCGCGCAGGCCGTCCGATCCCTTCGACCGCTCAGGACTTTGAAGCTCTTCTCGTAGCCCGGCGACTCTGCGCAGTTCCTGCGCTTATGCCCGGCGCTTCAGAGGGGTTGATCGCTTAGCATGGCTGTTCGGTTCCCGGAGTGCCCGTCCCGTATCCGCTGCGGCAAATTTCCCTCGACTGCCCCGATGGACCATTGCTCAGTCCACCGGCAATCGCGCCCATTGCGGCATCGCGCATCGCTTGACCCTGTTCGGCCGTTCGAAGCCCTCTGCAGCCGATCATCGAGTCCCAGAATTGGATGCATTCGAGCCTTCCAGCGGCCATCTTCGCCATGACCCAACCTCGACTGCCGCCATTATAGCTATAATAGCCCTGCATCACGAAGTTGCCGGATCTGATCGAACCCTCGATTATCTTCACGTCGGCGATGCTGCCCACATCGTAGCGATTGAACGCCCAGCCGCGGGAATCGGTCTGTACGAATCCGTCCAGCCGCCGCGTCAAGGCCGCTCCCGCATTAGGCAAGGCAGCGTAAGCGGCCGCGGCGGCCCGCGTGCGCCCCGCCGCTTCCGCCGCGGCGATCCGCCGCTGCTCTTCCTCCACCCTCGCATCCACGAGCTGGGTCGCTTCGGCTTCGAACCGCATCGTCGAGGTGTCGCGCCCGCGCTCAACGCGCGCGCTGCCGGAAAAGCGGGTGCGCGTGCATTCGGCTTCGGTGACGGTTCCGTAGCGATCGTCGACGAGGCGGCAATGGGCGCCGGAGCGCGTCCCGGATACGGTGCCTGAATTCATGCCGCCCGTTCCCGAATAGCGGCCGGCAAGGGCGTTGCCGTCGAACGTCAGTTCCAGGTTGTAGGCGCCCGCATATTCGCGCGTATTGCCCCCGCTCATGGACCGCAAGATGTCCCTGGCGCGCAGGCTGCGCAATGGCGGGCCGGCGCGGTTGAGCTGGCCTTCATGTGTCCCGCGATAGCTGATTCGGCCGCGGAAGTCGGGCGGCAGCGCATCGGAAGCGGAATATGCCGTTCCGTCGGGCGAATCGGGCTTCTGTGCCGCGATCCCGGCAGAACTGATGCCTAAAGATATCGCGATCAGCGCGGTCGCTTGGCGAATCCCCATTCTCTTGCCCCCGTAAGAGTGACGATCGGCAGACGATAACGGCCTTCCGATAGTCGGGCAAGACGCTCAGGAGCTAGAGACACGCTTCGAGATAGGGCTGGTCGAAGCCGAACATCTTGGCCTTTTCGAGCGTGTAGGGGCGCAGGCCCATGCGAGCGATACTCGCCGATGATCTTGCCGTCGGCAGTCTCGTCCAGATATTCGAACTTGAACAATTCCTGGGTGACGATGACGTCGCCTTCCATGCCGATCACCTCGGTGATGTTGGTGCAGCGGCGCGAGCCGTCGCGCAGGCGCTTGACCTGGACGATGAGGTCGACCGAATCGGCGATCTGGCGCGAGATCGCTTCCTTCGGCACCTTGATGTCCGACATCATCACCATGTTCTCCATACGCGCCAGGCATTCGCGCGGGGAGTTGGAGTGGAGCGTCGCCATCGAGCCGTCATGGCCGGTGTTCATCGCGGCGAGCAGGTCGAAGCATTCGCTGCCGCGAATCTCGCCGAGGATGATCCGGTCGGGGCGCATACGCAGCGCGTTGATGACGAGGTCGCGGATGGTGATCGCGCCCTGGCCTTCGAGGTTGGGCGGGCGGGTTTCGAGCGGCAGCCAGTGCGGCTGCTGCAGGCGAAGCTCGGCCGCGTCCTCGATGGTGAGCACGCGCTCGCCCGGGTCGATCAGCTTCGACAGGGCGTTGAGCATCGTCGTCTTGCCCGAGCCGGTGCCGCCCGAGATGATGATGTTCATCCGGCTCGCGCCGGCGATCTTGAGCACCGTCGCCATCTTCTCGCGACAGCGAGCCCCAGCCGCGCATCATGTCGACGGTGATCGGCTTTTCGGAGAATTTACGGATCGAGATGGCGGTGCCGCGCAGCGAGAGCGGCGGGATGATGACGTTGACGCGGCTGCCGTCCTGGAGGCGGGCGTCGGCGAGCGGCGTGGTCTGGTCGACGCGGCGGCCGACCTTGTTGACGATGCGCTGGGCGATCTGGAGCAGATGCTCCTCGTCGCGGAACTGGATCTGGGCGAGCTCGAGCTTGCCCTTCTTTTCGATGTAGGTCTGCTTCGGGCCGTTGACCATGATGTCGCTGATGTCGGGGTCGTTGAGCAGCTCCTCGAGCGGGCCGAGGCCGAGCAGCTCGTCGACCAGCACCTTTTCGAGCGCGAACTGCTCGCGGCGGTTGAGGTTGATCTTCAGCTCGGCGAGCACCTCGCCGATGATCGGGCGGAATTCCTCGGCGAGCTCGTCCTTGGAGAGGGTGGCCGCGGCTTCGGGATCGACGCGCTCGAGCAGGCGCGGGAGGACCTGCTCCTTGATGCGGTGGATCGAGGCCTCGAAGCCTTCGTTCTTGCGACTGGCCCTGCTCGCCCGACTGCGCCTGGCGGTCGGCGAGGCGCGCCATGGCGTCGCCGCGGTCGACGACGCGCCGGCGGCGAGCCGTCGTCCTCGACGTCGAGCGCCTCGGGCTCGATCGGCGGGAACTGGCTGCCGCCCTCGGCCGGGCTGGGCCGGCGCCGGGCCCTTCATCGGCTGGGCGGTGCCGAAGCTCGGCCGGCCGCCGCCGCCGCCGTTCGCGCCGCTGCGTCGTCCAAATGCACTCATCGCTTCGCGAACCTCGCCATGTCACTCGTCGGATTTCCCGTGTCGGAGTGGTGAATAAGCGGGAAACTTTGACAATTGCCTAACCGCGACCGGACGATGGCGCGGCGTGCCCGCAGCAACGCCCGATCCGCCCTGCTCCTCGCGCTTGTGCGGCTTTCGCGTCGCTCGTCGATCGGCGACGCGGTGGTGAAGATCGATGGCCGGCGCCTGGCCGGGGACGGCGGTGGCGGCGCTGCGCTACAGCTTCGGCGCGCTCGGCGCTGGCGGTCGATGGTCGCGGCTGGTGCACGGCCGCGGCGGGCTTCGCGCGTGCCGAGGCCGCGGCTGCAATTCGGGCGCGGCGCGGCGGTGGCGCTGGCGACGATCTGCTTCTTCATGGGCGGTGATGGCGATGCCGCTCGCCGACGCGACCGCGATCCAGTTCACCAGCCCGATGCTGACCGGCATCCTGTCGGCGCTGGTGCTGGGCGAGCGGGCGCCGCAAGGCGGTCTGGGGCGCGACCGCGCTCTGGCCTTTGCCGGCGTGCTGATCGTGCTGCGGCCCAATGTGCTGGCGCTGGGGCCGGCGGCGCTTCTGGCCGCTCGGGCGCGGCGTTCGGCATGGCCTGGCTGATGATCTTCAACCGCAAGGCGGCGGGGGCGGCGCCGGCGCTGGCGATGCAGTTGCTGCTGGCGATGGTGGCGGCGCCGCTGATCGTCGCGGCCGCGGCGCTGCTCCACGCGACCGGCGCGCCGCAATTCCAGATCGCGGCGCCGGGCGCGGCGGTGGTGCTCAAATGCGCTCGTGGTCGCGGTGCTGCGCGACGATCGGCCATCTGCTCATCTATCTCGGCGACGGTGCGGGCCTCGGCGGCGGTGGTGGCGCCGATGACCTATGTCCAGCTGGTCGTCGCGCTGGCGCTGGGCTGGGCCTGGTTCGGCAACGCGCCCGACGCCGCCATGCTCGGCGGCGCCGCCCTGATCATCGCCGGCGGGCTGTGGCTGTGGCGCTCGCAAAAGCCGCCGCGAGGTGCCGGAGACGCCGGATTGACCTGCCGTCATCCCAGCGGAAGCTGGGATCCATTGCCTTGTGCGAGAAGGGATTCCAGCTTTCGCTGGAATGACGGATTCAGCCGTCCGTCATCTCCGCGAGCACGGTGAGGCCCTTCTCGCTGACCTCGGCGAAGCCGCCCTCGATCGCGATCCGCTCGGGCTCGCCGCCGGCGGTCGCGGTAGATGGCGAGCTCGCCGTCGCGGATCGTCGACATATAGGGCGCGTGGCCGGCCATGCACGCCGAAATCGCCCTCGCTGCCGGGGACGACGACCATGTGGACGTCCTCGGAGCGGAGCAGCTTCTCCGGCGTGACGAGCTCGAAGTGGAGGTCGGCCATTTACGCGTCCTCGGCCAGCTTCTCGGCCTTGGCGACCGCTTCCTCGATGCCGCCGACCATGTAGAAGGCGGCTTCGGGGAGATGGTCATATTCGCCGTCGACCACCGCCTTGAACGATGCGGACCGTGTCCTCGATCTGGACGAACTTGCCGGGGATGCCGGTGAACACCTCGGCGACGTGGAAGGGCTGGGAGAGGAAGCGCTGCAGCTTGCGGGCGCGGTTGACGGTGAGCTTATCCTCTTCGGAAAGCTCGTCCATGCCGAGGATGGCGATGATGTCCTGCAGCGACTTGTAGCGCTGCAGCGTCTCCTGGACGCGGCGGGCGGTGTCGTAATGCTCCTGGCCGACGGTGCGGGCGGTCGAGCACGCGCGAGGTCGAATCGAGCGGATCGACGGCCGGGTAGATGCCGAGCTCCGAGATCGCGCGCGACAGCACGGTGGTGGCGTCGAGGTGGGCGAAGGAGGTGGCCGGCGCCGGATCGGTGAGATCGTCGGCGGGCACGTAGATCGCCTGCACCGAGGTGATCGAGCCCTTGTTGGTCGAGGTGATCCGCTCCTGCAGCGCGCCCATGTCGGTGGCGAGCGTCGGCTGGTAGCCCACCGCCGAGGGGATGCGGCCGAGCAGCGCCGACACTTCCGAGCCCGCCTGGGTGAAGCGGAAGATGTTGTCGACGAAGAAGAGCACGTCCTGGCCCTCCTGGTCGCGGAAATATTCGGCGATGGTGAGGCCCGAGAGGGCGACGCGGGCGCGGGCGCCCGGCGGCTCGTTCATCTGGCCGAAGACCAGGGCGACCTTGGAGCCTTCGGGCGTCGGGTTGCCGTCGGCATCCTTGGCGATGACGCCGGCGTCGAGGAACTCGTGATAGAGATCGTTGCCCTCGCGGGTGCGCTCGCCGACGCCGGCGAACACCGAGGTGCCGCCATGGCCCTTGGCGATGTTGTTGATCAGCTCCTGGATCAGCACGGTCTTGCCGACGCCGGCGCCGCCGAACAGGCCGATCTTGCCGCCCTTGGCGTAAGGCGCGAGCAGGTCGATCACCTTGATGCCGGTGACGAGGATCGAGGTCTCGGTCGACTGGTCGACGAAGAGCGGCGCCTCGGCATGGATCGGGGCGGTGTCGGTGTGGCCGATCGGGCCGCGCTCGTCGATCGGCTCGCCGATCACGTTCATGATCCGGCCGAGCGTCATCGGGCCGACCGGCATGCGGATCTGCGAGCCGGTGTCGGTCACCTCCTGGCCGCGGGTCAGGCCCTCGGTCGCGTCCATCGCGATCGTGCGGACGGTCGATCTCGCCGAGATGCTGGGCGACCTCGAGGACGAGGCGGTTGCCGCCATTGTCGGTCTCGAGCGCCGACAGGATCGCCGGCAGCTCGCCGTCGAACGTCACGTCGACGACGGCGCCGATCACCTGGCTGATCGCGGCCGTACATTGTTGGTGGTCGCGCGGACCGGCTGGCGGCTTGGCTGCTTGCTTCCTTCTTGTTCCCCGGCGAAGGCCGGGGTCCAGTCTGCTTCGTGTCTGGGCCTCGGCCTTCGCCGGGGTACGATTGGTTAGAGCGCTTCGGCGCCCGAGATGATTTCGATCAGCTCCTTGGTGATCGCGGCCTGGCGGGTGCGGTTGTACTGGATGGTCAGGCGGTTGATCATGTCGCCGGCGTTGCGCGTGGCATTGTCCATCGCGGTCATCCGGCTGCCCTGCTCCGACGCGGCGTTCTCGAGCAGAGCGCGGAAGATCTGGACGGCGACGTTGCGCGGCAGCAAGCGCGGCGAGGATCTCGTCCTGGTCCGGCTCATATTCGACCGCGGCGAGCGATGCCGGCGCGGCGCCGCGCCGGCCTCGACCGGCGGCACCGGGATGATCTGCTGGCCGACCGGCTCCTGGACCAGCGCCGAGCGGAAGCGGGCGTAGAAGAGGTGGACGACGTCGATGCCGTCGGTCTGGTAGCGGTCGATCGACGTCCGCGGCGATCGCCTGGGCGTCGGCGAAGCCGACCTGCTTGATCGCGCTGGTGTCGTGCTGGTGGATGATCTGCTTGGGGTAGAGCCGGCCGATCACCGCCCGGCCCTTGCGGCCGACCAGGTAGAAATAGACGCTCTTGCCCTCGGCGATCAGCGCGTCGGCCTTGCGGCGGGCGGCGCGGACGATGTTCGAGTTGAAGCCGCCGGCGAGGCCGCGGTCGGAGGTGCAGACGATCAGCAGGTGGCGTCTGGTCGCGTGCCGGTGCCGGCGAGCAGCTTCGGGCTCTCCGGGCCGATCGTCGACCTTGGAGACGACGCTGGCGACGACGCTCGCCATCCGCTCGGCATAGGGGCGCGCGGCCTCGGCGGCGAGCTGCGCCCGGCGCAGCTTCGCCGCGGCGACCATCTTCATCGCCTTGGTGATCTTCTGGGTCGACTTGACCGAGGTGATCCGCGTCTTGAGCGCCTTGAGGCTGGCCATTCTATCCTTCCGTCATCCCGGCGAAGGCCGGGATCTCAGTGCGAACTCTCCCCGAGGCCCCGGCCTTCGCCGGGGCGACGAGGTGTTACGCAAACGTCTTCACGAAATCGCCGATGATCGTCTTCAGCTTGGCCGGCGGTGTCGTCGTCGAGCGCCTTGGTGTCGCGGATCGTCGCCGAGCACGTCGGCATGATCGGCTGCGCATGTGGCTCGAGCAGCGCGCTCTCGAAGCGGGTGACCGCGTCGGTCGGCACCGTGTCGAGGAAGCCGTTCACGCCGGCGAAGATCGAGACGACCTGCTCCTCGACCGGCATCGGCGCGATATTGCGGCTGCTTGAGCAGCTCGGTCAGCCGCGCGCCGCGGTTCGAGCAGGCGCTGGGTCGAGGCGTCGAGGTCCGAGCCGAACTGGGCGAAGGCGGCCATCTCGCGATACTGGGCGAGCTCCAGCTTGATCGAGCCGGCGACCTTCTTCATCGCCTTGGTCTGCGCGGCCGAGCCGACGCGGCTGACCGAGAGGCCGACGTTGATCGCCGGGCGGATGCCCTGGAAGAACAATTCGGTCTCGAGGAAGATCTGGCCGTCGGTGATCGAGATCACGTTGGTCGGGATGTAGGCCGAGACGTCGCCGGCCTGGGTCTCGATGATCGGCAGCGCGGTCAGCGAGCCGTCGCCGTTGGCGTCGTTCATCTTGGCGGCGCGCTCGAGCAGGCGGCGAGTGGAGATAGAAGACGTCGCCCGGATAGGCCTCGCGGCCCGGCGGACGGCGCAGCAGCAGCGACATCTGGCGGTAGGCGACGGCCTGCTTGGAGAGATCGTCATAGACGATCACGGCGTGCATGCCGTTGTCGCGGAAATATTCGCCCATCGTGCAGCCGGTATAGGGCGCCAGGAACTGGAGCGGGGCCGGCTCGGACGCGGTGGCGGCGACGACGATCGTATATTCCATCGCGCCATTCTCTTCGAGCGCGCGGACGATCTGGGCGACCGTCGAGCGCTTCTGGCCGATGGCGACGTAGATGCAATAGAGCTTCTGGCTCTCGTCGTCGCCCTGATTGGCCTCGCGCTGGTTGATGAAGGTGTCGATCGCGACCGCGGTCTTGCCGGTCTGGCGGTCGCCGATGATCAGCTCGCGCTGGCCGCGGCCGATCGGGCACGAGCGCGTCGAGCGCCTTGAGGCCGGTCTGCACCGGCTCGTGCACCGATTTGCGCGGGATGATGCCGGGCGCCTTGACCTCGACGCGCTTGCGCTCGGCGGCCTCGATCGGGCCCTTGCCGTCGATCGGGTTGCCGAGGCCGTCGACGACGCGGCCGAGCAGGCCCTTGCCGACCGGCACGTCGACGATCGTCTCGGTGCGGCGGACGGTGTCGCCCTCGCTGATCGTCGAATCCGAGCCGAAGATGACGACGCCGACATTGTCGGCCTCGAGGTTCAGCGCCATGCCCTTGATGCCGCCGTCGAACTCGACCATCTCGCCGGCCTGGACGTTGTCGAGGCCGTGGATGCGGGCGATGCCGTCGCCGACGGACAGCACGGTGCCGACCTCGCGAGACCTGGGCGTCGGTGCCGAAGCTCGGCGATCTGGTCCTTGATGACCTTGGAAATTTCAGCGGCGCGGATGTCCATTTTCAGCCTTTCATCGAAGCCCTTTGGGGCTCAGCCCTTCATTGCCTGAGCGAGATTGTTGAGTTTGGTGCGGATCGAGCCGTCGATCATCTGGCTGCCGATCTTGACGACGAGGCCGCCCAGGATGGCGGGATCGACGTTCAGATCGACGGCGATGTCGCGGCCGATGCGGGTGCGGAGATTCTGCTTGATCGCGTCGACCTGGCCGTCGTCGAGCGGGTGGGCGGAGGTCGACCTCGGCGGTGATCTCGCCGCGGTGGCGCGCGGCGAGCGTGTTGAAGGCGCGGATCACGTTGCCGAGCTGGGCGAGGCGGCGGTTGCTGGCGAGCACGCCGAGGAAGTTGGTGGTGATCGGATCGAGCTTCATCGCCGCGGCGGTCGGCGGCGATCGGCGCGCACCGCCTCGCTCGCGGCCGACCAGCGGGCTGGTGGTCAGCGCCCGGAAATCCGTCCGATTCGGCGAGCGCCTGCTTCACCGCGGCGAGGCTCGTCGCCGACCGCCTCGAGCTGCTTCTCCTCGCGGGCGAGCTCGAACAAGGCGATCGCGTAGCGCCCCGCCAAGCTTGCCTGAATGCCGCCGGAAATATCCACGCGCGTCTGAACTCCTGGATCGGATATTTGGACCCATGCGAGAGGTGCGCGCGAGCGCGCCCCGTTGGCGTCGCGGGCGCCCTAGCAGGGGCTTTGCTGCGATGCAAGGTGGGGGTCTCGAGAGCAAAACTACCGCAGCCATCGAGGCGGATGTCCGTCCGTTGGCGGGGCTGCGACGAGGCTGATTCCTCCCTAGCCCGTCGTCGCGCAACGCCCCATGCTGGCTTGGATCTCTTCGTCGGTAAGCCGCTGGTTTCCGTCCGTATCCATGCAATCGAAGCTCGCCAGCGGTTCGCGGACCAACTCGTCGAGAGTGAGCCATCCATCCCCATCGCTATCCCATCGGCGATGGAAGTCGGCGATTTGGGCACGGACTTCGGCATAATTGTCAGTGGCTTCGCCGGGACGTGGTTGCTCCGGAAAGCTCATATCGACCATCGCCGCCCATTCGATACGGCTCAATCTGCCGTCATGGTCGCGGTCGGCGGCTTCCAGCGCCTGCCGATAGTGAGAAACGAGGTCGGTCCGGCGCTCCTCGGAGGAGGCCGGAGCATCGACGGTCCAGCCCTGCATGCTCAAAAGAAATGCGGCGAGAAGCATGGCCTCCGGTTAAACCGCTGGGTGCATTTTCGCCACCGGGTTTTGAAAGCAAGGGCCGGGACGCGCGGCGCCGTCGAGCGCGGCAAAAGGCCATCGAAAGGAGACTCACCGATGGCCTACAGGATCGAAGGGCTGGCGCCGGAGGCGTTCGAGAGCCTGTTCGGGATGATGGACGGCGAGCTCGCCGCGCGCGGCGCGATGCGGGTCACCGCCGATCGGGCCCGGCTATCCCTGCCGGGTCAGCCTCGCCGAGGCCGAGCCGGGCGAGGAGCTGATCCTCGTCAATCATGTCTCGCACGACGGTCGACGGCCCGTTCCGCACCAGCCACGCCATCTATGTCCGCAAGGGCGCCGAGGCCGGCGCCTTCGCCGACGAGGCGCCGCCCTGTCTCGACACGCGCACGCTCGGCCTGCGCGGCTTCGACGCCGAGGGCATGCTGCGCGGCGCGCTGCTCGCCTTGCCGGGCGAGGCCGATGCGAAGATCCGCGAGCTGTTCGAGCGGCCCGAAATCGCCACCATCCACGCGCACAATGCGGCCTATGGCTGCTTCCTGGCGCGAATCGAAAGGAATTGACCATGGCCAGCCTTGCAACCGACAGCGCGCGCGCGATAGACCGAAAGCCGTGAACGACCGCAGCCCGATTTCCGACGACGAGGCCTGGGCCGCGTTCGAGCGGCGCGACCGGAGCTGGGACGGCCGCATGGTCGGCGGCGGTCAGGACGACCGGCATCTATTGCCGGCCGAGCTGCCCGGCGCGGCGGCCGAAGCGCGAGAATGTCGAATTCTTCGCCGACCGCCGGCCGCGGCCCGCGCGGCCGGCTACCGCGCCTGCCTGCGCTGCCTGCCCGACGAGGTCAGCCGCGAGGAGGCCGCGCTCGGCAAGGCGTTCCGGCTGCTCGCCGCGGCCGAGGAGGCGCCGTCGCTCGACGAGCTCGCCGCCGCGGCCGGCTATTCGCCGCACCATTTCCACCGCCTGTTCAAGCGCGCCACCGGCGTCACGCCCGGCGGCTTATTATCGCAGCCTGCGGGCGCGGCGGGCCGAGACGGCGCTGGCCGACAATGAGCGGATCACCGACGCGATCTACGATGCCGGCTATTCGGGGCCGGCGCGCTTCTACGCCGACGCCAAGAGGCGGCTCGGCATGACCCCCTCCGCCTGGCGCGACGGCGGCCGCGGCGAGACGATCCGCTGGGCGACGGCGCAGACCGATCTCGGCACGATGCTGGTCGCCGCGACCGCCAAGGGCATCTGCCGGCTGTCCTTCGACGAGGACGAGGCGGCGCTGCGCCGGCGCTTCCCCAAGGCGGCGATCGCCCATGGCGGCGCGGAGATGGCCGATCTGGTCGCGGCGCACCGTGGCGGCGGTGAACGCGCCGGAAAAGCCGCACGATCTGCCGCTCGACGTCCACGGCACCGCCTTCCAGGAAGCGGTCTGGCGCGAGCTGCAGCGGATCCCGGCCGGCGAGACCCGGACCTACGCCCAGATCGCCGCCGCGGTCGGCCGGCCCGCCGCGGTGCGCGCCGCCGGCACGGCCAACGGCGCCAACAATGTCGCGGTGCTGATCCCCTGCCACCGCGTCATCCGCACCGACGGCACGCCGGGCGGCTATGCCTACGGCCTGGAGCGCAAGGCGAAGCTGCTGGCGAAGGAGGGGCGGGGCTGAGCGGATTAGGACGGGACCCTGTTTTCCGTTCGGGCTGAGCCTGTCGAAGCCCGTTCCTTTCCTGTTCGGTCGCGAAAGGAAGGCCCTTCGACAGGCTCAGGGCGAACGGAGTTTGGGGACCAACCTACCGCGCCGGAGCCGCCGCCGCCGCCGGCCCCTGATTCTCGCAGGCGTAGACCAGCCGCTCGTTGGGCAGGCGCGGCAGCACCGCGCCGATCTCGCGCTGCTGGTCGGCGAGGATGGTGCGCGCCTCGGGATCGGCGGTGCAGGCCTTGATGCTCGACGTCGCGGCGCAGCGCGCGCACCCGGCCCATCGCCTGCGGCGTCGAGCAGATAGCGGGTGACGACATATTCGCCGCTCGCCGGGCGGAATTCGAGCACCGACACCGCCTGCTCGTCGTCGGGGACGAGGATCCGGGTCCAGACCTCGCCGTTGCGCGCATATTGGGTGCGGCGCGTTGACGCAGCCGGTCTCGGACCAGTCGAGCGGGACGTCGGTCGGCCGAGGAGACGGTGACCCGGCTGCGCTCGGGCACCAGGCGGCAGAAGTTGCGGCCGGCGAAGCGGCTCGGGCGCCGCCGCGGGCGCCGCCGGCGCCTTCGGCGCGCCGCCTCGGCCGTCGGCGCAGGCTCGGCCGGGACGAGGAAGACGATGATCGCGAGCAGCAGCAGGACGGCGCCGCCGCCGGCGACGGCGATCGCCGGCTTCTGCCGGTCCTTGACCAGCATGATGCCGGCGCCGCCGAAGGCGAGCAGGGCGAAGACGAGCAGCAGGATGGCGAGGGCGAGCCGGTTCTCGCGGCTCTCCTGGATCTCGGCGAGGCTGCGCTCGCGCGTGTCGCGCGCCTTCGCGGCCTCGGCGCCGCGGCGGCCGGGCGGGCGCGCTCCTCGGCTGGCGGCGCGCTCCTGGTCCTGGCGCAGCCGGTCGGCCATGCTGACGCATTCGGTGGTCGACCGCCTGGAAGGGCTGGCGCGCCTGGCGGAGGAAGGCGGTGAGCTCGCGATTGGCGACGGCGAAGGCGAAGGGCGCGTCGCCGTCCTGGTTGCGGGTGATCAAGGTGTTGACGCCGAGCACCCGGCCGCACTGGTCGAGCAGCGGCCCGCCCGAATGGCCGCGGGCGATGTTGGCGGTGTGGAGCAGGGTGGTGATGCCGTTGATCGGCCGCACGTTGGAGAAGATGCCGACCGAGCGGGTCGGCGGCAGCGGCGTGATATAATCGTCGGCCGAGCGCGCGGTGGCGAGATCGACATTGCCGGGATAGCCCAAGGCCGCGACCGGCGCGCCGTCGTCGAGCGGGCCGATGATAGAGCGGGATCGGGGTCAGCGATCCCTCCTCGATCTCGAGCAAGGCGAGGTCGCGGGCCGGATCGATGGCGATGATCCGGGCGCGGGTCGCCTGCGCGCCTTCGGACGGCACGACGCCGATCGCGACGGTCTTGCTGTCGTCCGCCGCCATGGCGACGACATGGGCGTTGGTGACGACCCGGTTCGGCGCGACCGCGAAGCCGCTGCCATGGCCGAAGCCGGCCACCTCGCCATCCTCGAACGCGATCACGACGACGCGCACCACCGAGCGGCCGGCGACCGAGATGTCGTCGGCGCGCGCCGGCGCGGCGAAGGCCGAGCAGCGCCAAGAGGAGGAGGAGCAGGCGCGTCATCGCCGCCAGTCTATGGAGCGCGCGCGGGCCGGTCTAGAGGAAGGAATAGGGATCGACGTCGACGCTGACGCGAACCCTGCGCGGCCAGCTCAGGGCGCCGAGCCAGTCGCGGATGATGTCCTGGACCGGCACGGCGCGGGCGGCGTGGACGAGCAGGCGGTGGCGGTGGCGGCCGCGCAGCATGGCGAGCGGGGCGGGGGCGGGGCCGAACACCGCCATATTCTCGTGCGCGCGGCGCGGCGCGGCCGATCATGCGCGCGGCCTCGGTCGCCTCGGCCTGGTCCTCGGACGAGACGATGATCGCGGCGAGGCGGCCGAAGGGCGGCATCGCGGCCTCGCGCCGGGCGTCGGTCTCGGCGGCGTAGAAGCCCTCGGCGTCGCCGCTGACCAGGGCGCTGGATCACCGGCGCGGTGGGATCGTGGGTCTGGACGAGGACGCGGCCGGGCTTGTCGCCGCGGCCGGCGCGGCCGGAGACCTGGCGGATCTGCTGGAAGCTGCGCTCGGCGGCGCGCAGGTCGCCGCCGGCGAGGCCGAGATCGGCGTCGACCACGCCGACCAGGGTGAGGTTGGGGAAATGATAGCCCTTGGTGACGAGCTGGGTGCCGATGACGATGTCGATCTCGCCCGCCTCCATCCGCGCGACGAACTCGGCCGCCTTGGCGGGGGACCAGATCGTGTCGGAGGTGACGATGACGGTGCGCGCCTCGGGGAAGCAGCGCGGCGACCTCGTCGGCGATCCGCTCGACGCCGGGGCCGCAGGCGACGAGGCTGTCCTCCTCCTTGCATTCCGGGCAGGCGCGCGGCGCCGGCATGACATGGCCGCAATGGTGGCAGGCGAGGCGGCGGGTGAAGCGGTGCTCGACCATCCAGGCGGTGCAATTGGGGCATTGGAAGCGGTAGCCGCAATGGCGGCACAAGGTGAGCGGCGCATAGCCGCGGCGGTTGAGGAAGAGCAGGCTCTGCTCGCCCGCGTCGAGATTCTCCTCGAGCGCGCGGACCAGCGCGGGCGCGAGCCAGCGGCCGCGCGGCGGCGGGTCCTGGAGCAGGTCGAGCGCCGCCATGTCGGGCAGGCGCGCGCCGCCGTAGCGGTCGGGCAGCTTGCAGCTCCCGATAGGTGCCGATCTCGGCCATGTGCCGGCTCTCGATCGCGGGCGTCGCCGAGGCGAGGATGACCGGGATCTCCTCGAGCTTGGCGCGCATCACCGCGACGTCGCGGGCGTGATACTGGACGCCGTCCTCCTGCTTGAAGCTCGCCTCGTGCGCCTCGTCGACGACGATCAGGCCGAGCTTGGCGATAGGGCAGGAACAGGCCGAGCGGGCGCCGACGACGACCCGCGCCTCGCCGGTCGCGATGGCGCGCCAGGCGCGGCGGCGCTGCGACTGGCGGAGGCCCGAATGCCAGGCGCACCGGATCGCAGCCGAAGCGGGCGGCGAAGCGCTTGAGGAAGGGCTCGGTGAGCGCGATTTCGGGGAGCAGGACGAGCGCCTGCCTGCCCTGCGCGGATCGCCTCGGCGATCGCCTCGAAATAGACTTCGGTCTTGCCCGAGCCGGTGACGCCGTCGAGCAGGAAGGGCGCGAATTCGGCGGCGGCGACCGCGGCGCGCAGCTCGGCGGCGGCCTCGGCCTGGGCGGGCTCGAGCGCGGGCGGATCGTGGTCCGGGTCGGGGATCGGGAAGGGATCGTCGATCGCCACCTCGATCGCCTCGATCGCGCCGGCCTTGACGAGGCCGCGGATCACGCCGTCGGAGACGCCGCCGATGATCGCCAGCTCGCGGACCAGCCCCTGCCGCTCGCCGATCCGCTCCAGCGCCTGCGCGCGCTGCGGCGTCAGCCGCTCGGGGACATGGCCGGTGGCGCGATATTCGGTGATCGACGCGCGCGCCCTCCAGCGCGCCCGACGAGGGCAGGGCCATGCGCAGCACCGCGCCGAGCGGCGCGAGATAATAATCCGCGGTCCATTCGATCAGCCGGCGCAGCGGCGCGGCGAGCGGCGGCAGATCGTAGGCGTGGAGCAGCGGCCGCAGCCGGTTGTCGCCGACCTCCTCGGTCGGCAGCCGCTCCGGCTCCCAGACCACGCCGACCAGCTGGCGCGGCCCGAGCGGCGCGACCACGATCGAGCCCGGCTCGACCGCCATGCCGTGCGGCACGCGATAATCGAGCGGGCCGAGGGCGGCGTTGAGGATGATGAGGCGGGCGCGGGACATTGGTCTCGCCCCTAGACGGGCTGCCCGAAAAGAACAGGTGGGAACCGCTGCCGGGAGCGCGCGGCCCTGTCGGGGGGACAGGCCAAGCGGGCTCATCGGAAAGCCGGAAGTTGACGGGGTGAAGTTGACAACCTTGACACCTGCCATTCGCTTCCACCCGGACCCCGGCGAAACGTGACAAACTTGACGCCGGATCGCGTGAATCGGCTCCGAACTGTCACGTTCCGGGCAGATCCAATGCAGATTCTTTTCACGCGAGGGCGCGAAGGACGCGAAGGCGGCTCCGAAGGCTGGAAGTGGGCGAAGTTGACGAAGATATGCCGACGCCCGACGGCCGTGCGCGGGGCCATGGCCGGGACGGGCCGCTCCGTCCGAGCAAGCGGGTGGCGGGGATGGGCCTTCGACATGCTTCGACTCTGGTTTCGGGGAGCCGCAGAATATAGAACAAGACGGGAACAAGTCAACCCGTGCCGGCCCCGGTCCGGCGCCGGCCCAGGGCGGAGTTGCCGGGCGGCGCGACAGAGGGTCGCGGCACTGCTATATCGCTCTTCCCGAAGCGCAGGAGGTGCCGATGATCGCACGCCACTGGCACGGCCGAGTGCCCGCCGCCCTGATCGCCGACTATCTCAAGCTGATGGCGGAGGTCGCCCTGCCGGACTATCGCGGCGTCCCGGGCAACGTCTCGGCGATGTGCCTGCACCGGGCGGAAGGCGATGTCGTCCATGTCGAGATGCTGACTTTGTGGGAGGGCGAAGCGGCGATCCGGCGCTTCGCGGGCGAGGACATGAATCTCGCCAAATATTACGATTTCGACCCCGACTATCTGCTCGAGCTTGAAACCACCGTGCGCCACTATCAGGTGATCGAGGGCTGAGGGTGGACGCTCAGGCCCAGCTCGACTCCTTCATCGACAAGTTCACGCCGGAGGTGGCGGCGCTCACCCGCGCGCTTCTCGCCAAAGCGAAGGCGCGGATCCCCGGCGCGACGATCCTGGTCTACGACAATTACAACGCGCTCGCGATCGGCTTCGGGCCGAGCGACAAGGCCGGGCAGGCGATCCTGTCGCTGGCGGTGATGCCGCGCTGGGTGACGCTCTGTCTTCCTCTCGGGCGTCCACCTCTTCGATCCGCACAAGCTGCTCAAGGGCGAAGGCAGCCGGGTGCGCAACGTCCGGCTACATACGCCTGAAGGACTCGACGATCCCCGCGTCGACGCGCTGATCGCCGAGGCGCTGGCCCAGGCCGAGCCGCCGATCGACCCCGGCGCGCCGCAGCGCCTGATCGTCAAGTCGGTCTCGGCGAAGCAAAGGCCGCGCCGCCCGACACAAAAATAGAGTCATTCCGGCGAAAGCCGGAACCTATGAACACGGACTCCGGGGTCAATCTTGCTGGGGTTGGCGTTCATGGGTCCCATTGAACAGGTGCGGAGTGCCCCGCACTCCGCAGTCATGTCCGGGGGACATGACGGGCCTGTTCAATTTCGCCGGGATGACTCCCGGACGGGGCGAAGGTTGCGCGCGCGAGGCGGGGCAATAGCAGCGCCTGGCCGGCGGCGCGGACGATCAGGAAGACGGTGAAGGCGAGCCACAGGCCGTGATTGCCGAGCGGGCCGGTGACGAGCAGCAACGCGCCATAGATCGCGAAGGCGGCGGCCATGGTGACGAGCAGGGCCCGGGTCCAGGTCGCGCCGATATAGACGCCGTCGAAGACATAGGCGGTGACGCCGAGCGAGCGGCAGCGCCACCGCCCAGGGCAGATGGGCGATTGCGGTCGCGGCCACCGCCGGATCGGTGCTGAAGCTCGCCGCCAGCGGAGCGCCCGCCGCCGCATAGGCCAGGCTGATCGCCGCGCCGAGAGCGACGCCCCAGATCAGCAATGCGCGCACCAGCCGATCGAACAGGGCGCGGTCGCGGGCGCCGACCGCTTCGCCGCAGAGCACCTGAGCGGCGCTTTCGAAGCCGTCGAGGATCAGCGCCGAGAGGATGAAGAATTGGTAGAGGATGGCGTTGGCGGCGAGGATCGCGGGGCCTTCGAAGGCGCCGTCGCGGACCATCATCAAAATCGCCCCGGTGAGCAGCAGGGTGCGGAAGAACAGGTCGCGGTTGATCCGGAACAGGGCGCCGAGCGAGAGCCGGTCCCAGGTGGAGCGCCGGCCGACCAGGCGGAAGCCGAGCCGGGCCGGCTTCTCGCGCGCCGCGATCAGCGCCAGAGCGGCGAGCTTGCCGGCCTCGGACAGCAAGGTGGCGAAGGCGACCCCGGCGACGCCCCAGCCCAAGCCGAGCACGAAGGCGAGGTCGAGCGCGATATGGACGAGGTTCGCCGCGACCTCGACCGCGAGCACGGCGCGCACCCGCCGCCGGCCGATCAGCCAGCCGACGAGGGCGGCGTTGAGCAGCCAGAGCAGGCCGCCCCAATAGCGGATGCCGACATAGACGCCCGCCTGCTCGGCGACCGCGCCGCGGGCGTGGAGCAGCTCCAGCCCGGCCGGGATCGCCAGCGGCATGACGGCGAGCAGGAGCGCGGCAGTGACCAGCGCCAGGCCGAGCGCGCGGGCCAGGGTCGCCGCCTGCGCGGCCTCGTCGCCGCGCCCTTTCGCCTGAGCGGTCAGAGCGATCGTGCCGGTGCGCAGGAAGTTGAACGCGACGAGCAGGCCCAGCATGAACTTGGCGCCGAGCTCGACCCCGGCCTGGGCGTCGGCGTCGCCGAGCCGGCCGATCACCCACAAATCGGCCAGGCCGAACAAGGCGGTGGCGACGTTGGTCAGCATCGACGGCAGGGCGATCGCCCAGATCGCGCGGTGGAGGCCGGGCGCTGGCGGGGCGGACGCCAAGGCGCTCAGCCGGCGGTGAGCAAGGCCGCGATCCGCTCGATGCCGCGCCACAGGTTGCCGAGCCGGATATTCTCGTCCTCGGCATGCTGGTTGTTGTCGTGGTTCCACAGGCCGAGGGTGACGCTCGGCGCGCCGAGCTCCCGGCGGATCAGGTAGAGCGGCAGGCTGCCGCCGAGGCTGGGGAGGAGGACGACGCGGCCCTCGGCGCGCATCGTTCGGGCGAGGCCCTGAGCGAGCGGGTGATCGAGCGGCGTCCGTTCGGCCGGATAGCCATGTTCGCGGGTCACCGTCGCGATCCGCGCGAAGCGGCGGCGCTCGGCCATCGTCGGCGCGCGGTCGAGCACCTCATAGCCCTGGGCGCGGATGTGGGCGACGACGCGGTCGATCTGCCGGTCGGGAGCGTTGCCGAGCACGAGCCTCAGGTCGAGCGCGGCGGTGGCGATCGTCGGGATGACGTTGCGGGCACCGTCGCCGACGTCGGCGCTGCTCATGCCGTTGACGTTGAGCGAGGGCAGGTTGATCAGCTCGGTGAGCGGCGCGCCGCCGCCCTCGGTCCGGCCGAGGCCGAGCTCTTGCCGCAATGCTCCGTCCGGCGCCGGGGCCGCGGCGATCGCGGCGCGCTCGGCGTCGGTCAGCGGGACGACGTCGTCGTAGAAGCCGGCGATCGTCACCCGGCCGGTCTCGTCCTTCATCGAGGCGAGCAATTCGGCGAGCATCATCGCCGGATTGGGCGCCCAATTGCCGTAATGGCCGCTGTGCAGCGGGCGGACCGGGCCGTGGACGCTGACTTCGATATTGACGTCGCCGCGCACGCCGAGGCTGAGCTGCGGCGGGCCGGACTGGTGGGCGGGGCCGTCGACGATGACCCAGCCGTCGGAGCGCAGCGTCTCGCGATGGCGGCGGAGCAGGCCGGCGAGATGCGGCGATCCCGCTTCCTCCTCGCCCTCGAAGACGATCTTGAGGTTGAAGGCGGGCGTCCGGCCCTCGGCGCGGAGCGCGTCGACCGCGGCGAGGATCGCCATCACGCCGGCTTTGTCGTCGGAGGCGCTGCGGCCGTAGAGCCGCGCCTCGTCGCCCTCGCCGACGAGGCGCGGCTCGAACGGCGGAGTCACCGTCCAGGCGGCGGGCGTCACCGGCTGGCCGTCATAATGGGCGTAGAAGATCAGGGTGCGCGCCGCGCCGGGAACGAGCCATTCGCCGTAGACGAGCGGCGGCACCGCTCCGTCCTCGCTTTCGAGCAGGCGCGGGGCGAGGCCGCGGCGCTGCATCATCGCCATGATGTGATCGGCGTTGCGGCGGATGTCGGCGCGGTTCGAGGCGACATTGGGGATGGCGAGCAAGGGCAGATATTCGCTCAGGATCGCAGGCCGATTGGCCTCGACCCAGTCGCGCGGCCCGGCGCCCGCGGGCGCGGCGAGCGCGAGCAGCGACAGGATCAGCAAGCGCATGTTTCTTCCCTCCGCCGATTGCCGAGCCGGTGGCTCGCAGGCTAAACGCATCGGGTCAATCTCTCCCACGCAAGGGCCGCTCATGAAATTCTTCGTCGACACCGCCGACACCGCCGAAATCCGCGACCTTGCCGAGACCGGCCTGCTCGACGGAGTCACCACCAATCCGTCGCTGATCCACAAGGCCGGCCGCGATTTCCTCGAGGTGGTGAAGGAGATTTGCGGCGATCGTCGACGGGCCGGTCTCGGCCGAGGTCGTCGCGCTCGACCATGACGGGATGATGCGCGAGGCCGAGATATTGCGGAAGATCGCCGACAATATCGCGGTCAAGGTGCCGCTCACCGTCGACGGCCTCAAGACCTGCAAGAAGCTGACCTCCGACGGCACGATGGTCAACGTCACGCTCTGCTTCTCGGCCAACCAGGCTCTGCTCGCGGCCAAGGCCGGCGCGACCTTCGTCTCGCCCTTCGTCGGCCGCCACGACGATGTCGGCTATCCGGGCATGGAGCTGATCGCCGACATCCGGCTGATCTACGACAATTACGATTTCCGACACCGAGATCCTGGTCGCCAGCGTGCGCAATCCGATCCACGTCCACGACGCCGCCAAGCTCGGCGCCGACGTGATGACCGCGCCGCCGGCGGTGATCCGCCAGCTGTTCAAGCACCCGCTCACCGACAACGGCATCAAGGCCTTCCTCGCCGACTGGGAGAAGACCGGCCAGAGCATCGGGTAATAACCGATTCCCTTTTGCCCATCGCTTCTTAACCATATCCGGGTTAGTCTTCCGCGCCATGGGAAGGGTGATCAGCTTCGAGGACCATGCGCTGGCGAATCTGCGGGCGCGGGTCGCGGCGGCGGAGGAGGCCAATCAGGACCTCATCGCCTTCGCGCGCGGCCATTCGGGCGCGGTCGCCTCGATCCACGACGCGGTGCTCGCCGCGATCGAGGCCGAGGGGCTCGATCATCTGCTCCACGTCGTCACCCAGGAATGGCCGCAGATATTGGGCCTCGACGCGGTCGCCGTCGCCTTGTTCGCCGGCGAGACGGGGGTGCGCGCCGACGCCTCCGGCCTGCAGTTCGTCGATCCGCGGCTGATCGAGCGCTCGGTCGGCGAGTTCGAGGGCGTGCTGCTGCGCGGCGTCGAGCGCGGCCATCCCTTGTTCGGCCCGGCCTGCGAGCTGATCCGCGCCGAGGCGCTGATCCGGCTGACCAGCGAGCCGCCGCTGCCGAGCGGGCTGCTCGCGCTCGGCCAGCGCAACGCGCAAAGCTTCGACACCCGCCACGGCTCGGAGCTGCTGATCTTCCTCGGCCGGGTGCTGACCCGCTGCATGGGCCGGTGGCTGATCCCCTGAGCAAGCCATCCGGCGCGGCGCGATCGCGGCGCGCTGGCACGATCATCTGACCCGCGAGCGCCGCCGCTCCGAGCATACCGTCCGCGCCTATGTCGCGACCGCGCACCGGCTGATCGACTTCCTCGCCGGCCATCTCGGCGAGGCGGTCGACGACGCCGCGCTGGCCGCGCTGCGGCCGGCCGATCTGCGCGCCTTCCTCACCGTTCGCCGCGCGGCGGGGCTCGGCAATGCCTCGGCGGCGCGCGAGCTTTCGGCGGTGCGCGGCTTCCTCGCCTTCGCCGCGGCCGAGGCGGGGCGCGAGGCGGCGCTGCCCCGGCTCAAGGGGCCGAAGAAGCCGCGCGGCGTGCCGCGGCCGATCTCGCCCGACGAGGCGGTGGCGCTCGCCGAGGAGGCGGCCGACGATGCGAACGCAGCCGTGGATCGCGGCGCGCGACCTCGCCGTGCTGCTCCTGCTCTACGGCTCGGGGCTGCGCGTCGCCGAGGCGCTGGCGCTGACCGGCGCCGCGCTGCCGCTCGGCGAGGCGCTGATCGTCACCGGCAAGCGCAACAAGACCCGGATCGTGCCGCTGCTCGCGCCGGTGCGCGAGGCGATCGACGCCTATCTGGCGCTCTGCCCCTGGCCGGCGGCGAAGGACGAGCCCCTGTTCCGCGGCGCGCGCGGCGGGCCGCTGCGCGGCGAGATCGTCCGCCGCGCGGTGATGAAGGCGCGGCGCGCGCTCGGCCTCTCCGAGCGGACCACGCCGCACGCGCTGCGCCACAGCTTCGCCACCCATCTGCTCGGCCGCGGCGCCGATCTGCGCGCGCTGCAGGAGCTGCTCGGCCATGCCAGCCTGTCCTCGACCCAGATCTACACCGCGGTCGACGCGGCCCACCTGATGGACGTCTACCGCCACGCCCATCCGCGCGCCTAGCAGCATGCCTGGCGGCTGCCAGGTGAGCTGGCGCCAGAAGTACCAGATGAGGATCGCGGCGACGACCGCCGAGGAGACCGGCCCGGCGACCTTGTCGATCGGCGTCGAAGCGCGCGCCGAGCGCATAGCCGGCGGCGGCGAGCGCGGCGCTCCAGACCGGCGGTGCCGATCGTCGACCAGATCAGGAAGCGCGACGAGCCGCATCCGAGCGATGCCCGGCCGGGCACCGAGATGAAGGTGCGCACCGTCGGCAGCATCCGGCCGACGAAGACGATGCCGGCGCCGAACCGGCCGAACAGGCGCTGGACCTTCTCGACGTCGTACCAGTCGAGCGTCAGCCAGCGCCCGTAACGGTCGATGAAGCGGCGGAAGCGGTCGAGGCCGATCGAGCGCGCGACCAGATACCAGATCAGGTTGCCGGCCATCGCGCCGGCGGTGCCGCTGGCGACGATCACGCCGGGCAGCGTCGAGCGGCGCCGTTGCGCGGCGCGCATGCCGGCGATCGGCAGGATCACCTCGGACGGGATCGGCGGGAACATCGTCTCGAGCAGCATCAGCAGGAAGACGCCGGCATAGCCGCCCCAGTCGATCAGCCGGATCACCCAGTCGGTCACGGCCCAGCTCGGATCGATCGGACGAGTCAGGACGCAGCTTCGCCTCGATCGCGTCCCAGATCCGCGCCGGCGTGTCGGTGCCGTTGAAGCGGTCGATGGCGACGATGCCGGTCGGCGAGGTGACGTTGATCTCGGTCAGCCATTCGCCGCCGATCACGTCGATGCCGACGAAGAGCAGGCCGCGCGCCTTGAGCTCCGGCCCGATCGCGGCGCAAATCTCCTCCTCGCGCGGCGTCAGCTCGGTCTTGGCCGCCTTGCCGCCGACCGCGAGGTTGGAGCGGATCTCGCCCTCGCCGGGGATTCGGTTGACCGCGCCCGCCACCTCGCCGTCGACGAAGACGATGCGCTTGTCGCCCTCGGCGACGCCGGGCAGGAAGGCCTGGACCATGTGCGGCTCGCGATAGGCGGTGTTGAAGACCTCGATCAGCGAGGCGAGATTGGCGCCGTCGCTGCCGACCTTGAACACCGCCTTGCCGCCATTGCCGTGCAGCGGCTTGACGACGATCTCCTCATGCTCGGCGAGGAACTGGCGGGCGACGCTCGAGCGAGCGGGTGATCGACGGTCGGCGGCATGAAGCGGGCGAAATCGAGCACCCAGACCTTCTCGGGCGCGTTGCGGACGCGGGCGGGATCGTTGACGACCAGCGTCTCGCCCTGGATCCGCTCGAGCAGGTGGGTGGCGGTGATGTAGCCGAGGTCGAAGGGCGGGTCCTGGCGCATCAGCACGACGTCGACGTCGCGGCCGAGATCGAGGATCTCCGGCTCGCCGAAGCGGAAATGGTCGCCCGCGACGCGCTGGACGGTGACCGGATGGGCCATGCGTCCAGAGCCGGCCGTCGCGCCAGCTCAGCGCCTCGGCGGCATAATGATAGAGCCGGTGCCCGCGCGCCTGCGCGCCGAGCATGATCGCGAAGGTCGAATCGCCGGAGATGTTGATGCTCTCCAGCGGATCCATCTGGACGGCGACGTCGAGGCTCATCGGCTCCGCTTAGGCGAGCGCGCGCGGCGCTGTCACCGTGCACCGTCCGTCATTGCGAGGTGCGCAGCGACGACAGTCGAATCCTGCTTTCCGGACAGGATTACGTAGCTGTCCCCCGCATTCGCCGCGGCCATGGCGGCCGATCAGGGGAAGAAGCCCCAGTCGGTCGAATGGACGTTGCCGTCGGCGTGGATGGTGACGAACTCGATGAAGCCGTGATCGTTGATCCGCCAGGTGTCGCCGCTAAGCTTGGTGAAGGTGGTGCCGGCGGCATAGCCTTCGAGCCGGATCGTGTCGCCGGCGCCGATGCCGTTGCCGTCGAAATCCTCGATCACGTCGCCATTGGCCTGGCCCTTGCGGAAGATGAAGACGTCGAAGCCCGAGCCGCCGGTCAGATCGATCGGCGCCGGTGCCGCCGCGAGGCGGTCGACGCCGGCGTCGCCGAACAGATCGTCGCTGCCGGCGCCGCCGAACAGCTCGTCGTTGTCGGTGCCGCCGCAGGATGAGGTCGTTGCCGCCATTGCCGTAGAGGATGTCGTTGCCGGCATCGCCGCTGATGATGTCGTTGCCGGTATCGACGGCGTCGATGGCCGATTCGCCGCCGTAGATGGTGTCGTTGCCCTCGTTGCCGGATCAGCACGTCCGATTCGGTGCCGCCGGCGATGGTGTCGTCGCCGCCATTGCCGAGGATCACGTCGCTGCCCGAGCCGCCGTTGAGATTGTCGCCGGCGTCGGTCGGATCGAACAGGCCGTCGCCGCCGAAGATGAAGTCGATGCCGCCCTGGCCGCGGATCGTGTCGGAGCCGTGGCCGCCGAACAGGAAGTCGGTCTCGGCGCCGCCATAATAAGTGTGGTTGGCGCCGTCGCCGGTGACGAACTCGCCATGATCGTCGGTGATCGCGACGTTCATGTCGAATTCGGAGATGCCGCCCTCATTGTCGTCGACCCGGACCCGGATCGTGTGGCTGCTGTTCTGCTCGTAATCGAGCAGCAGCCCGTTCTCGACCGTGACCACGCCGCCCGTGCTGATGTCGAAGCGGCCGCCGGCGTCGTTGACCAGAGTGTAGGTGAAGGTCGAGCTGTCCGGATCGGTCGCGGTGACGGTGCCGACCGTGGCGCCGTTATTGGCGTCCTCGACGCACGGTCAGCGTGCCGGTGACGCCGGTCGGCGGCGTGTTGCCGTCGATCACCGTCTGGCCGAGCGTGACGGTGCCGGTGCTGTAGGGGGTGGTGCCGCCGGTCACCGACAGGTTGGCGATGGTGCCGCTGACGATCGCGCCGCCCGAGGCGTCGACGAGATGGACGGTCAGCGTCGGCGCGGCGCCGACGAAGCCCGGGCCGGGTTGAAGCGGACCGACGTGGTGGCGCCGAGCAGCACCGCCGCGCCGGTCGAGGCCGGGCCGATATTCACCCAGGTGACGCCGTTATGATATTGCCACTGGCCGGTGGCGCGCTCGAGCCGTTGGCGGTGACCGCGACGCCGGCGAAGGCATCGGCCGAGGAGCCGCCGGCGACCTGATCGGTGGCGTCCGAATATTGGCCGCCGAACAGGGTGGCGACGCTCTGCCCGGTCGGGCTCGGCATGTCCTGGATGATCGGCGCCGCGTCCTCGGTGCCGTCGCCGGCGACCGTCGGCGCGTCGTTGACCGCGGCGACGCTGATCGCGACCATTGTCGGTGTCGCTGCCGCCGCTGCCGTCGCTGGTCGTCATGGTCAGCGTGTCCGGCGCCGTTGACGTTGGGCGTCGGCGTGTAGACGAGGCCGTTCGCCGCCGCGAGCGTGGCGTTGATCTCGGCCTGGGTGCCGCTGATCGTCACGCTGCCGCTATTGTTGCCGCTCACCTGGCCGGCGGTGACCCCGCCCGGCACGCCGGTGTCGACGGCGAGGGCGCCGCGCGTGACCGAGAGGGTGACGCTGAGCGAGGGCGAGTCGATGTCGCTGACCTGAAGCCCGGTGACCGCGACCGAACCATCCTCGGTGGCCGCGACGGCGCCGCCGGTGACGTTGACCGGATCGTCGTTGCTGCCGGTGACGGTGACGTTGACCGTCGCCGTTTCGGTGACGCCGCCCGAGGTCACGGTGTAGGTGAAGCTGTCCGGACCGGCATAATCGGGGGCCGGCGTGTAGGTGACGAAATCGTCGGCGGTGTCGCCGGGCGTGCCATTGTCGTCGATCGCGACGGTGCCGCCGTTGACGCCCTGGGTCACGGCCGTGATCGACCGGCCGGGATCCTCGAAGCTGTCATTGGCGAGCAGGTCGAGCGCGTTGGCCACGCTGTCCTCGGCGACGATGACATTATCGTCGGCGATATCCGCGACCGGGTCGACGGTGACGTTGACCGTCGCCGTTTCGGTGACGCCGCCCGAGGTCACCGTGTAGGTGAAGCTGTCGGCGCCGTTGAAATCGGCATTGGGCGTGTAGACGACATAGTCGTCGCTCGTGTCGCCGGGCGTGCCGTTGTCGTTGACGGTGACGGTGCCGTTGGCGCCGTTGGTGGTGCCGGTGATCGCCGGCGTGCCTTCGAAGCTGTCGTTGGCGAGGACGTCGATGTCGACCGCCGTGTCTTCGTTGGTGGATGCGACGTCGTCGGCGATGTCGGCGGCAGCGCCGATCGTGATCGCCACGCTGTCGCTATCGCTTTGCGCGCCCCCCGTTCCATTATTGCCGCCGTCATTGCTGACGATCTGCAGCGAATCCGAACCGTTATAATCGCCGTTCGGCGTGTAGGTGACGCCGTTCAGCGCCGCGAGCATGGCGTTGATGTCGTTCTGGGTGCCGGTGATGACGACGTTGGCGCTGCCGTTGCCGGCCAGCAAAGCGGCGCCGGGGGTCACGTTGATCGTGCCGTTGCTCACCGACAGGGTGACGGTGATGACGTCGGCCGCCGGATCGGCGTCGACGTCGCTGACCGAGAGGCCGGTGACGGCGACGCTCGTATCCTCGCCGGTCGCGATCGCGCCCGGCACGGTGTTGACCGGCGCGTCGTTGACGGCGGTGACTGCGACAGTGGCGGTCGCCGGATCGCTGTTGAGCAGCCCGTCGGTGACGGTGAAGCTGACGGTGCGCGACGTGTTGGCGCCATAATTGGTCGGATTGTCGCCGGCGGCGGTCAGGGCCACCGAATCGAGCACCGTCTGATAGGCGGCGAAGCTGGCATTGCCGGTCAGGGTGAGCACGCCGGTCGCCGCGTCATAGCTGCCGGCGATGCCGCCGCTGGGCGTGAAGCTCAAAGTGTCGCCGGCAGTGAAGCCGGCGGTGATGGCGACGGTCGCGCCCTTGATCACCGCCTGGTCGGGGTCGGTGACGACGAGGCTGGTCGCGACGTCGCCCGGCGGGCCGCCTTCGGTGTAGCCGGCGCCGCTGCCCAGCGCGATGATCGGGGCATAGTCGATCTCCATCCCGAACGGGGCGCCGTTGGCGGTCGGCTCGAAGACCGTCGCGAAGACGGTCGGCGCGGTGCCGGGGGCCGCCGTCAGGCTGCCGGAGAAGATGCGCGAGCCGCCCTCGTCGGTCGCGGTGCCGTCATGGCCGATGGCGGTGTCGGTGCTGTTGAGGGTGGTGACGTAATAGCGGCCGCCGATCGTGTCGACCTCGATATATTGCATCTGGGTGGTCGGGAAGGGCTGCAGCGTGTTGAACGCGTTGTTGGACGGCTGCTCCCAGATCTCGGTGTAGATTCCGGTCGCGAGATCGAGCTTGAAGATACCGGCGGTGCCGTCGGCGCCGAGCCGCTGGGTGACGAAATAGAGCGTCTGGTTGGCGATATCGATGTCGATGCCGGCGAGCGAGCCTTCCGATTCCGGGAAATGATTGTCGGGGTTGCCGCCCGGTCCATCGGGATCGTCGCTGCCGACGATCGTCACCACCGAATAGCCGCCGCCGGGATTGGCGAGGCTGTTGACCTTGACGATGTAGTTGATCGCCGCGTTGGGCGGGCCGAAGAAGGTGTCGACGAGGGTGTAGGTCAGATAGGCGGTGTCGTGCGCGGCATCGAGGGTGAAATCGAAGACGCCGCCGGCGAGGAAGCCGAACGACGAATCCACGGCCAGCGTGACCGGGCCGTAATCGGTCAGGCCGCCGCCGACATAGTCGACCGACTTGAGGCTGTGGCCGGCGAAAATGTCGCCCTCGGTGAAGTAGACCTTGTCGTTGGCGGTGTCGATCTCGATGCCGCCGATGAACTGGTCGGGGTTCGGGTTGCTGTAGATCTCGGTCAGCGTCGGCGTGCTGGTGCCGCTGGCAAGATCGGCGATATTGCCCTTGAGGATGCGGGTGGTGAGGCCGTCCGAATCGACCGCGAAGAAGACGCCGTCCTCGACGTCGAAGCTGAGGTCGGTGAGGTGGTTGAAATCGGGATTGTCGCGGAACAGCCGGGTCAGGTTGGTGGCGACGTTCGAGGCTTCGTCATTGTCCATGCGGACGACGGCGTCGGACTGGCCGCCGCCGGCCATGACCGCGAACAATTGCATGTCCGGGTTGTTGAGCGGGCCGCTCAGAGTCACGTCGGCGCGGTCGTCGTAGATGGTGCCGAGATTATCGTTGGCATCGCTGCCGTGCCATTGGGCGCTGTCGCCGATCTCGGCGAGCTGGGTCGCCTGGATCTGGGTGCTCTGGCCGGCATAGGAAGCCTGGTCGAAGCCGATCGCGACCGCCGTCGTGCCGACCGTCAGCCCGGTATTGGCCAGCGATCCGTTGAACACATTGTTGCCGTCGGCGATGTCGGCCGCGTAGAGGAAGCTGGTCGGCGTGTCGGCGTCGGCTCCCTGATAGGCATAGATCGTGTCGCCGGTCAGATCCGAAAGGTTCATGCCGGCGGCGGCGAGCTGGGCCGAGGTGATGGTGATCACCGTTCCGGCGGCCATGTCCGCGCCGGCGGTGTAGGTAAAGGTGCCGTCGCCCGCGCCATTGGCGAAAGCGCTCCCGTTCCATGCCCGGTCGGTGAAGAAGATCTGGGTCCCGGATCCGATCGGCCTCAGCAGGACAAGGCGGATGACGTCGTCATCGTCGCTGAGACCCACTGCATCGGTGGCATAGGCAATGATGGCGATATCGCCGGCGGCGAGCGTGGAAGCGACCATTTCATTTTCCCCATAATTTTCGCGCTTCGATCGCGCGAATCCCGGATGAGCGTTGTTGTCACGTTATGCGGGGATGGAAAAGTCGTTTCGGGGTTAACTTGGCGCTAGTCAGTGGATTCCGAAAATCATCTCCCCTTGGATTTCCATTTCCAACTGAAGCCCGTCATCCCTGCGTAATATTGGTGAGATGGCGCGGAAATCGCCACGGGACGATGAACATGGCGTCGATTCGGATGTCGTCGCCCGGCGCGGGCATAACGAGGCGCCAGTGCCTCGGCGGCGCGGCGACCCGGCGCAGGCGATAGTCGTCGAGCGCCGAGCGCGGCCTCGGCCGTCGGTGGCGCGCGCCTTGACCTCGACGAAGGCGAGTGATCCGGCCGCGCCGGGCGACCAGGTCGACCTCGCCGACCGGCGTGCGCGCCCGGAGGGCGAGGATCGCCAGCCCTTGAGCCTGCAGCCACCAGGCGGCGAGCGTCTCGGCCCGGCGGCCGCCGCGCTCGGCCCGCCGCCGCTTCATTTGAGCCGCTGCGCGCGCTCGTAGACGGCGCGCCTGGGCAGGCCGAGCCGCGCCGCCACCTCGGCGGCGGCGCGCGAGGGGGAGAGGCGGGTCATGGCCTCGCGCAGCGCCGCGTCCACCTCCGCCTCGCTCGGCGGCTTCGGCCGCGCCGGGCGGCGCCGACGACGATCACGATCTCGCCCTTGGGCGGCGCCTCGGCATAGCGGGCGGCGAGCGTCGGCGAGGGTGCCGGTGACGGTCTCCTCGAAGCGCTTGCTGATCTCGCGCGCGACGGCGGCGTCGCGGTCGCCGAGGCCGTCGCGCAGGGCGGCGAGCGTCGCGGCGAGCCGGGGGCCGCTTTCGTAGAAGACGAGGCGTGCCCCTGAAGGCGGCGGCCTCGGCGATCGCGGCGGCGCGGCGCCGGCCTTGGCGGGCAGGAAGCCGAAGAAGGCGAAGCGGTCGGTCGGCAGGCCGGCGAGGGTCAGCGCGGCGATCGACCGCGCTCGGGCCCGGGATGGTGGTGACCGCTGATCCCGGCCGCGCGGGCGTCGCGGACCAGCTTGTAGCCGGGATCGGAGATGAGCGGCGTGCCGGCGTCGGAGACCAGGGCGACCGCCTCGCTCGCGCATCCGCTCGATCAGGCCGGGCCGGACCCGGTCGGCATTGTGATCGTGATAGGGAAGTCATCGGCCGCTTGACGCCGATATGGGCGAGCAGCTTGGCGGTGACCCGGCTGTCCTCGACCGCGATCAGGTCCGCCCGCGCCAGCATCGTCGGCGGCGCGCGGGCTCAGATCGGAGAGATTGCCGATCGGGGTCGCGACGATATAGAGGCCGGGTTCGAGCGTGTCGTCCATTGGGAGCATCGTCATGGCATCGCAGCCCTTCGCCCGCAAGCCGTGCGCGTCGCTGGTCGAAGCTGGCGATGCTCGCCGTGATGGCGGTCGCGATCGCCGGCTGCGTGCCGCGCGCGCGCCGGCCGGCGCCGCTGCCGACCGAGCCGGTGCCGGTGGCCGGTGCGCGCCCGAGCGTCCCTCGCGGCTGCCCGCCGACGAGACCCGCAACCGGGTCGCGGTGCTGGTGCCGCTGACCGGGCGCAATGCCGCGCTCGGCCAGTCGATCCTCAACGCCGCCAACCTCGCTCTGCTCGACACCGGCGGCGCAGCGGATCCGGATCACCGCCTACGACACGGCGCGCGGCGCCGTGCCGGCGGCCAACGAGGCGCTCGCCGAGGGCAACGGCCTGATCCTCGGGCCGCTGCTCGCCGAGGACGTGCGCGCCGTCGCGCCGATCGCGCGCCGCGAGCGACGTGCCGGTCATCGCCTTCTCCAACGATGTCAGCGTCGCCGGCGACGGCGTCTATCTGATGGGCTTCACGCCCGGCCAGTCGATCGAGCGGGTCGTCGCCTATGCGCGCGCGCGCGGCGCGAGCCGCTTCGGCGCGCTGGTGCCGACCAACGTCTATGGCGAGCGCGCCGGCCAGGCGATGACCGCCGGCGGTCGAGGGCGCGGGCGGCCGGCTGGTCGGCGTCCAGACCTTCGACGCGAGCGCGGCCGGCGTCGCGCGCCGCGGCGACCCGGCTCAACGGCCAGGGCGCGACCGACGCGGTGCTGATCGCCGACGGGCCGCGGGCGGCGCTGCCGGCGGTGCCGGTCGTCCGCCAGCGCTCGCCGCAGCCGCGCCTGCTCGGCACCGAGCTGTGGGCGACCGAGAGCAATATCGGCGCCAATGTCGGCCTGCGCGGCGCCTGGTTCGCGGCGCCCTCGGACGCCATGTTCAACCAGTTCCGCACCCGCTACCGCGCCCGCTACAACGCCACCCCTTCCGGCTGGCGAGCCTCGGCTATGACGCGGTGCTGCTGGCCGTGCGGGTCGCGGCGGACTGGCCGGTCGGCCGGCCGCTTCCCGGCGCGGGCGCTGCGCGACGCCGAGCGGCTTCACCGGCGTCGACGGCGCCTTCCGCTTCGGCCGCGACGGCGTCGCCGACCGCGCGCTCGAGGTGCGCGAGGTGACCGCGACCGGGCACCAACGTCGTCTCGCCGGCGCCGCGCGGGTTCAACTGACCGACGATCTCGGCCAGGATCGCGTCGAGCAGGAGCATGCCGCGCGGGGTGGCGCGCAGGCGCTCGCCGCTCGCGGGTCAGCAGGCCCTGCGCGCGACAGGCGCGCGACCGCGCCCCGATCCGAGGGCAGTCCCGCCGGCCGCAGATCGATGCCCTCGGCGAGGCGCAGGCCCATGAGCAGCGCCTCGACGCCGCGCTTCGGCCGGCGGGATCTCCGTCTCCTCGGCGATGCCGTGGCCGTTGCGCGGCGAGCGCGGCGAGCCAGTTTTCGGGCTTCCTGTGGCGCTGCGTCGGCGTGGCCGCCGCGCCGGCCGTGCGCGCCGGGGCCGATGCCGGCATAAGCGCGGTAGCGCCAGTAAGCGAGATTGTGCCGGCTCTCCTCGCCGGGGCGGGCGTGGTTGGAGATTTCATAGGCGGGCAGGCCGGCCGCCGCGGTCATCGTCCTGGGTCAGCTCGTAGAGCGCGGCGCTCTCGTCCGGATCGGCGGGGACGAGCTCGCCGCTGCGCGGCCATCGCGGCGAAGCGCGTGCCGGGCTCGATGGTGAGCTGGTAGAGCGAGAGATGGCCGGTGCCGAAGGAGAGCGCGCGGGCCAGCTCGGCCTGCCAGGCGCTCGGCGCTCTGGCCGGGCAGAGCGTAGATCAGGTCGAAGCTGACCCGATCGAACGCCGACTGCGCGGTGCCGAGCGCCATCAGCCCTTCCGCCACGTCATGGGCGCGGCCGAGGAAGTGCAGCGCCTCGTCGTCGAGCGACTGCAGGCCGAGCGAGACGCGGTTGACGCCGGCGGCGGCGAGATCGGCGAAGCGCGCGGCCTCGACCGAGGAGGGATTGGCCTCGAGCGTGATCTCGATGTCGGGCGCGAAGCCCCAATGGCGCTTCGGCGGCCTCGATCAGCGCCGCGACCGTCGCCGGCGGCATCAGCGAGGGCGTGCCGCCGCCGAAGAAGATCGAGGTCAGCCGGCGGCCGGGCGTCTGCGCGCGCCTCATGGGCGAGGTCGGCGAGCAGCGCGTCGCGCCACTGCGTCCTGGTCGACCGCCGTCGCGGACATGGCTGTTGAAGTCGCAATAGGGGCATTTGGAGACGCAGAACGGCCAGTGGATGTAGAGGGCCAGACGCGTTGTCCGTCATTCCAGCGCAAGCTGGAATCTCTCTGTCCTTCTCGGCCGTCGTCGAAGGCAGCGGGATTCCAGCTTTCGCTGGAATGACGAGCGCTTCGGTCACAGCAAGCGCCGCCACCAGCTTGCGGAAGGCGTCGGCGCGGTGGCTGATCGCGTGCTTTTCGGCCGGGTCCATCTCGCCGAACGTCTGCTCGCGGCCGGCGGGGACGAAGATCGGGTCGTAGCCGAAGCCGTTGTCGCCGCGCGGCGGCCAGACCAGGGTGCCGTCGACCCGGCCTTCGAACCATTCGCTGTGGCCGTCGGGCCAGCACAGAGCCAGCGCGCAGACGAAATGGGCGTTGCGGCTGGCGTCGGGGCCGAGCGCCTCGAGCTCGTCCTGGACCCGCGCCATGGCGCAGGTTGAAGTCGCGCTCGCCGGCTGACCTCGCCGGGGCCGGCCTCGGGCGGCACGCTGCGGATCGGCCAGCGCCCAGCGCGCCGAGAAGATGCCGGGCCGGTCGCCGAGCGCCTCGACGCAGAGGCCGCTGTCGTCGGCGAGCGCGGGCAGGCCGGTGAGGTCGGCGGCGGCGCGCGCCTTCAGGTCGGCATTGTCGATGAAGGTGGTGCCGATCTCGTCGGGCTCGGGCAGATCGAGCTCGGCCGCCGAGACCGGCTCGATCCCATAGGGGCCGAGCAGTTCGCGGATCTCGCGGACCTTGCCCTCATTGTGGCTGGCGATGACCAGCCTGCCCGGCTTCGAGCTTCCTCACCGGCCCGGTCGCCTTGTCCTGCGCCGCGAAAATCTCCGCGCAGCCGATCCGGGCCAGGCGCAGCAGCCGCAGCAGCCCTTCCTCGTCGAAACATTCGCCCTCCGCGGTGATCTGCGCCTCGACCAGCTTGCCGTCGTCGGTCAGCACGAAATTGCCGTCGCAGCCGGCCGCGCTGTCCTCGGCATAATCGAGGTCGAGCACCGCGTTGCCGCCGTGGATGCCGCAGCTCACCGCCGCGACCTTCTGGCGGATCGGGTCGGCCTCGATCAGCTTCTTGCGCGAGCAGCCCGTCGACCGCGAGCCGCAGCGCCACCCAGGCGCCGGAAATGGCGGCGGTGCGGGTGCCGCCGTCGGCCTGGATGACGTCGCAATCGAGCGTGATCTGGCGCTCGCCGAGCGCTTCGAGGTCGACGACGGCGCGCAGGCGACCGCCCGATCAGCCGCTGGATCTCCTGGGTCCGGCCGGATTGCTTGCCGCCCGCCGCCTCGCGCCGGCCGCGGGTGTGGGTCGCGCGCGGCAGCATGCCATATTCGGCCGTCACCCAGCCGCGCCCCTTGCCGCGCAGCCAGGAGGGGAGGTTGGTCTCGACCGAGGCGGTGCACAGCACCCGGGTGTCGCCGAAGCTGACACAGGCAGCTCCCTTCGGCGTGGCGGGTGAAGCCCGGCTCCATGGTGATGGCGCGCATCTGGTCTGGCGCGCGGCCTGAAGGACGCATAATCACTCCCTGAAGTGAAGGCGGCGGGCTTTAGCCCGGCGGCGGAGGAGAAGGAAATGGCGATCGTCAGGCTGCTCATGCTGCGTGATCGGCGTCGCTCGGCGCTGCTGATCGGACTGCTCTGGATCGGGCAGGGGACCGGCATGGTCCGCTGGCCGGCATCGAGCTTCATGATCGGCGTCTCCGACTGGACGATCCGCGGCGCGGTGCTCGCCGTCGGCGGCGCGCTGATGATCTGGTATGCGCGGCGCAAGTAGCGGGCTGTCCGCGGTCAGCTGACTACATCCCCGCCATGACCACCAGCATCGGCGAGATGAGCGACCGCGCGCGGGACGTGTTCCGGATGGTGGTCGAGGCCTATCTGGAGAGCGGCCATCCGGTCGGCTCGCGGACCATCTCGCGCACCTCGAGCCTCAACCTGTCGCCCGCCTCGATCCGCAACGTCATGCAGGACCTCGAGGAATCGGGGCTGCTCGCGGCGCCGCACACCTCGGCCGGGCGGATCCCGACCGAGAGCGGCCTGCGCCTGTTCGTCGACGGGATCATGCAGGTCGCCGAGCCGCGCCCCGAGGACCGCGCGGCGATCGAGGCGCTGATCGACCGCGGCGGGCCGATCGAGGAAGCGATCAGCAACGCCACCGCCGCGCTGTCCGGCCTCTCCGCCTGCGCCGGCATCGTGCTGGTGCCGAAGGAGGAGCCGGTGCTGCGCCAGCTCGCCTTCGTGCCGCTGTCGCCGCGCCAGGCGGTGGCGGTGGTGGTCGGCAGCGACGGCAGCGTCGAGAACCGGGTGGTCGACCTGCCGCCGGGGGTGACCGCCTCGACGCTCGCCGAGGTCGGCAATTATGTCAGCGCGCGGCTCTCCGGCCTGACCCTTCGCGAAGCGCAGGCGCGGCTCGCCGAGGAGATCAGGGCCGGCCAGGCGGCGCTCGACAAGGCGGCGCGGACGCTGGTCGCGCGCGGCCTCGCCATCTGGTCGGAGGACGGCGCGCGCCGGCCGGTGCTGATCGTGCGCGGCCAGGCCAACCTGATCGACGAGCAGCGCCGCCGCCGATCTCGACCGCGTCCGCCAGCTGCTCGACGAGCTCGAGGGCAAGGAGGAGATCGCCCGGCTGCTCGATCAGGCGCGCGCCGGCGCGGCGATGAAGATTTTCATCGGATCGGAGAATGAGCTGTTCGCGTTGTCGGGCTCGTCGGTTATTGCCGCGCCCTATCGCGGCCATGACGGCAAGGTGGTCGGCGTGGTCGGCGTGATCGGCCCGACCCGGTTGAACTATGCGCGGGTGGTTCCCATGGTGGATTTCACCGCCAAGGCATTATCGAGATTGCTGGGATGAACGAAGAAGAAGCGAGAAGATCGAAGGACGGCGAGATCGACTTCGGCGGCGAGATGAACCTCGACCGGCTCGGCGAGCTCGAAAAGGAGCTGGAGGAGGTGCGCCAGCACGTCCTCTACGCCCAGGCCGAGACCCAGAACGTCCGCCGCCGGCTCGAGCAGGAGAAGCTCAGCGCCGCCGCAATATGCCGCCACCGGCTTCGCCCGCGACATGCTGAGCGTGAAGGACAATCTCGAGCGCGCGCTCGCCGCGATCCCCGAGGAGCTGCGCGGCGACGAGCGGATGAAGGGCCTCGTCGCCGGCATCGAGGCGACGGGGCGCGAGCTCGACAGCGCCTTCCAGCGCCACGGCATCGTCCGCATCGAGGCGATGGGCGAGAAGCTCGACCCGCATCTCCACCAGGCGATGATCGAAGTGCCGAGCGACGAGGCCGAGCCCGGCACGATCGTCCAGGAGATGCAGGCCGGCTACACGATCAAGGACCGGCTGCTGCGCCCGGCTTTGGTGGGAGTGGCGAGGAAGGGGTGATCGTGCCCGAATGGGGGGATTCGCTCGCCCGTATTGTGGCGCCGCTCGCATTGGTAGCGCTGCTGGTCTGGCTGTCCTTTCGGCCCAGGAAGACCAGGTGCATCGCTGACGGTCCTGCCGACGAGCCCTACCGCATCTACACCCGCGACTACGATATGGTGCTGTCGGCCGACCAGGTCGTCGCCCGCTTGCCGGGGGCGAGCCCCGATGGGGGCCGGGGCCACCTCGACGGCGCGCCGGCCTGGGAGCGGGCGGTGGCGGAAATGGAGGCTCTGCTGGCGGAGCGGCGCGCCGCATTCGCCGCCGGCCGCGACGAGGCGCTGGCTCGGCTGCGCGAGGCGGCGGGGGCGATCGATCCGCGCGACGTCGCCGTCGCGCTGCTGATCGACCAGTCCGGCTCGATGAAGGGATCGCCGATCGCTTCCGCCGCGGTTGCCGCGACCTTGCTTGCCGATTTGCTGACGGCGTTCGGCGCGTGCAGCGAGATACTCGGCTTTTCCACAGCCGGCTGGCGCGGCGGTCATGCGCGCCCACAATGGCTGGAGGGCGGGCGGCCCGCGCGCCCCGGTCGGCTTTGCGCGCTGATGCACGTCATTTACAAATCCGCGAACGAGGCCGGCTTCGGAGTCGAGGCCCGCAAGGTCATGGTCCATCCCGATCTGCTGCGCGAGAATGTCGACGGAGAAGCGATCCTGTGGGCACGCGATCGACTGGCGGCGCGGCCCGAGCCGAATAAGCTGTTGCTGGTGGTCTCCGACGGAGCCCCGGTCGACGACAGCACGCTCCAGAGCAACGGGCCAAGCTACCTCTATCGGCATGTCAAGTCCGTCCTTCGGGAGGCCGAAGCCGATCCGCAGCTCACTCTCGGGGGCGTCGAAATCAACCATGATATCGAGGTTTTCTATGGACTCGCGGAGAGAGCGCCGACGCCTTCCGACGTCCCGGACGCCGCGATCCGGCTATTGCAACGAATGCTCGCGGAGAGGAGCGCAAGGGCAGCAAGCGAAGTCGGTTGAAAGCCCGACTCGATCCGCCTGCTCGATCAATGACCGGCCGTTCAGGCCAGCGCTGGTCGGGGTGGCGCGGAAGCGCTGAGCTCTGCTCGTCATCCCCGCGGACGCGGGGATCCAGCTTCTTCCGACCCGGCCTTCGTGGAGAAAAATGGATTCCCGCGTTCGCGGGAATGACGGGGAGGACGGGAGGAGCTCACCGGACCTCCAGACCCGAGTCCACGCCCATCTCCCAGGTCGCGTCGCCGTCGCGCGTAACCGCCTGGTGCCAGCGGCGGGAGGTCGGCGTGATCCGGTCCCAGACGCCGCGGGCCTTGATCGGCCGGCCGTTGTCCTCGTCGTCGGCGAGGACGGTGCCGACGCCGTTGGCTTCGGTCACGTGCGGAGCCTGCGCTTGTTGCGCGCCTAGCGAAAACGGATGGCGTTGCAACGCTGTGACTGGTAAAAACCGAGTCTCTTAGGGAGGGTTCACCGATGCTTGCTTTGACGCTTTTCATGTTGGCCGCTTCGGCCGCCGCAGATTTCTCCGCCGGCCAGACCGAAGCGACGCCGCCGCCGCCGAGCGACCAGCGGTTGATCTGCCGGTCGCGTCCCACATTGGGCTCGCGGATCACGCGGACGCGGGTGTGCAAGACCGCCGAGGAATGGCGGATCTACGAGGCCGATATGGAGCAGTACCGCCGCGACCAGGCCGACCGCGGCATGCGCGGCTGCGGCGCCGGTTCGCCTGAATGCTAGCAATTTAGGAGGGATATCATCATGCTCTTGCTGATCATGGCCGCCGCCGCGACGCTGCAGCCGGCCGCGGTGCCCGCATCGGGGCCGCAGCGTCTCGATCCGATGAACTGCAGCGCCGCGGGCAATTACGTCACCACGGAGCGGCTCCGCTTCGCCGGCGCCGCCTTCCGCTTTTCCGGGCGGATCACGGCCGGCCCGCGGCGGGCGGACGATTTCGCGCCGCGCGCGATGATCTCCCTGCTGCAGGAAGAGCGTCCCGAAGAGGAGCTTTCGGCGGTGCTCTCGGTTCAGCCCGCCTCGCCGCGGCGCTATTATGTGACGCTGCGCCGGCTGATCAATGACGAGCTTCGCGAAAGGGACATCGTCGGCCGCGTTCCCACCGGCGAGGCCGTTCCATTCGAGATCGAGGTGACCCCGGGCCGCGAGGCGGTCTTCCGGCTCGGCGCGATCGTATCGCGGGTGCCGTTGCGCGACCTCGAACCGAGCGCGATCGTCCTCGGCTGCGCGTCGGGCGACTTCCAGTTCGACAATCTGCAGTTCCAGGGGCCGCCGGCTTGACAAAGCCGCGCGCCCGGCCGACCTTGGGTCCGATGCGCAGGATCGCCGCCCCGACCCTCTATTATTATCGGCTCGCCCGGGCGGGACCGATCTGACGCGCGCTTAACAAGCCAAGAGTTTCAGAATTCGAACCCCGTCCGGACCTCCGGGCGGGGTTTTTCTTTGCGGAGAAAGCCCATGCTGACCGAGACCATCATCGAAACCGGCGGCGGCGACTGGACGATCCCCCAGAATTGGGAGCGGTTCACGCCGCGCGGAGCATCGCGTCTGGGACCTCGCTGTTCGCGCGCCAGCAGGAGGCGCTGAAGGGCAGGGCGGTCGCCGACTTCTTCCGCGGCCTCGACGTGCTGCAGCCTGTCCAAGCCCGGCATCCCCGATTTCGAGGAGCTGAACGAGCGGCTGTTCGCGCGCACCGGCTGGACGATCGTCTCGGTGCCCGGCCTCGTCCCCGACGACATCTTCTTCGACGCATCTCAGCAAGCGCCGCTTCCCGGCCGGCAATTTCATCCGCGCCGCCGACAGCCTCGATTATATCGAGCAGCCCGACGTCTTCCACGACGTGTTCGGCCACGTCCCGCTGCTCGCCCAGCCCGCGGTCGCCGATTTCATGCAGGCGATGGGCGCCGAGGGGCTGGCGGCGCTCGACGCCGGCGCGCTTCACCGGCTGGCGCGGCTCTATTGGTACAGCGTCGAGTTCGGCCTGGCGCGCGAGGACGGCGAGACCCGCATCTACGGCGCCGGCCTGCTCTCCAGCTTCGGCGAAAGCCGTTTCGCGCTGGAGAGCGACAGCGCCGCGCCGGCCGCGCTTCGATCTTCGGCAGGTGCTGCGCACCCGCTACCGCTCCGGACGCCTTCCAGCAGGCCTATTTCGTCATCGACAGCTTCGAGGATCTGCTCCGCCTGCTCAACGACGTCGAACCTGGCCGACCTCTATCGCGCGCTCGACGGCCGAGCCGGACCTGGATCCGGCCGCCTAGGTCCGAACGTCACCCGGCCGATCCGGCGCTCGCGCTCTCGTCGTCGGGGAGGAGCTCGATATCGACCATCTCCTCGCGCTCGGTCGCGCCGGCCGAAGTCGCGGATGATCCGCGCGGTCACCCGCTGCGCGCCGTTGGGGTTGATGCCGGTCGGCGGCGAAGACGTTGGCGCGGATCTCATAGGCGCCCGCGGGCGCGCGGCGCAGCAGATATTCCTCGGGGCCGTAGCCCTGGGTCATGTCGTTGGAGAGACGGCCGCCGATCGCGGTGCGCGGATTGTGATAGATGGCGCGCTCGCCGCTCGGCTCGTCAACCCACAGGTCGACGTCGCTCGCCTCGGTCTGCCATTCGATCACCACCCTGAGATCGACGTCGAGCAGAGCGATCAGCCGCGGGTCGAGCGCCGAGCTCGCCGCCGCCGAGCGCGCGGTAGCGCGGGATGAGGCGGTTCGCCTCGATCAGCGAGATCATCTCGATCCCGTCATAGGCATCGTCCCAGGGCGTCATCACCACTTCGGTGAGCAGCGAGATCGCGCGGGCGAGGTCGGCCCGCGCCCGGTCGCGCGGCGCGCCTTCCGCCCGCTTCGCCAGCGCCAGAGCGAGGGTGCGGCGCGGCTGCGGCCGGTCGTCCTCGGCGGCGAGCAGGCGCTCGAGAGCCAGATGGCGCGATCCACCTCGCCGTAGCGCATCAGCCGGTCGGCGACGATCGCCAGCGTCTGGTTGTTGCGGGTCGGCAGCTCGAGCGCGGACAGGACGAGCTGCGACGGCCTCGGCGCGGCGGCCCTTGCGCTGCGCCCAATCGGCGACGTCGAGCCAGAAAGCGGGCAGCGCGCCATGCGCCTGCTGCTGCTCGGCGAAGACCGCGCTCGAGCTGCGCCGGCGAGGCGGCCTCGAGCGCCTGCGACATAGGGCCGGTCGGACGCCCAGGGCTCGATCGCGATCGCTGCCGCGGGCGGCCTGGCCGTCGGCGGCGGCGCTCTGGTCGGCCGCGACGCTCTCGCCGGCCATATTGGTGACGGGCGAGGCGCTGTCGGCAGCGCGGCCCTCGATGCGGGTGCCGGTGACGACGATCGACTCGTCCTCCGATCCCCCGGCCGGAACCGGCTCCCTGGCCGGCGGCGGCGGCGCAGAATCGGCAGGAGGGGGAGGCGGCGGCAGCGGTGGGGGAGGCGGAGGCGGAGGCGAGATCAGCACCGGCATCGGTACGGCCGGCCGGGCGGCCTCCTCATCCGCGTCGTCCTCATCCTCCCGCTTCGGCGCCCGCGCCGGATCGAAGCGGGTCGACCACCAGGTTCGCATCTCCCGCCAGCCGGCGAGCACCGTCTCGAGCCGGCGGCCGTGCGCGCCTGTCTCCTGCTCCTTCAGCTGCTCGCGGACGAGGCGATATTCCTCGCGCAGCGCGTCCGGCAGCGACGGCGGGCGGCTCGATCCGCGACTTCGCATAATCGCGGCCCGTCTCCAGCACGACGAAGGAGACGTCGGGGCTGGCGACCGAGTAGCGGCGCGAGAAGCGGACCAGGGCGTCGCGGTCGCGCTCGTCGCTCGCGGCAAGCAAAGCGGCGCGGTCGGCCGCCCACAAGGCGCCGGCGCCGCTCGTCCCGGCGGCCTCGCCCCGCGCGGGCATAGACGCGCTCGTCCGCGCCCCGAGCCGAGCCCGGAAAGCCGCACGACGACGTCGCCGCTCGCCGGCATCGGCCCGACGATCCGCCAGCCATTCTCGCCGCCGTCGAGCAGGGTGTAATCGATGCGGGCGCCGCCGCTGGCCCGCACGTCGGCGACGCGCGGCACGCGCCGGGTCATCCGGACCAGCACCTCGTCGGCGCTCGCGCACGGTGAGGTCGTAAGGCCTCGCCGCCCGAGCTGCGGGCGAGCGACGCCGAGATAGGCGCGGTCGGCGTCGGGCGCGCTCGACAGGACGAAGAGCGGGCAATCGGGCCGGAAGGCCTCGCGGCGGTCGATGGTCACCAGGCCGTCGCTGAACAACAGGCAGGCGTCGGCGCCGGTCAGCCGCTGACCGGCGAGGACGGCGAGGCTGGTCGCGCCGCGATAGCGCACGGCGCGAAGCCGCGCGACCAGCGTCGTCGGCGTCGCGCGGCGCGCACCCGCTCGGCGCCGCCGCTGTCGAACAGGATCAGCTCGATCGCCTGCGGCCGCACCCGCTCCAGATAATGCCGAACGAGCGCGATCTCGCGCGTCGAGATCGTCGTCGGCGCGCGACAGCGAGCGGTCCCAGAGCACAGCGACGCTGCGCACCGGCGCGCGCCTCGCCGCCGGCCGGCGCGGCCTCGTCGGCGATCTCGAAGAAGCGCTCGCCATTGCCGTGGCGGCTGACCAGCATGGTGCCGGCGGGCCGGAGCGGCTCGATCGCGAGGGCGCCGTCGAGTCGCGCGCCGCTCCGGGCCAGCGCGAAGCGGTAGGCGCCGCCCTCTTCGGTCCAGCGCGAGTCGCCGCTCGCCTGGCAGGCGAAGCGCCGGCGCGCGCGCGATGCCCGTGGCCTCGATCGCCAGCGAGAAGGCGCCGATCTCGTCCGTGTCGCGGAGCGGCAGGACATAGCCGGTGCGCGGATCGAGCGGGGTCGTGAAGCTGCAGCCGGATCGTCCGCCCGGAGCCGGGCGAGGATCGGGAAGACGCGGGTGCGGAAGAAATTGTCTCGGCTGACCTCGGCGAGGCCGGGATCGATCCGCTGCGCGGACCCGCGCTTCATAGGCGATTCGGGCCTGGCGCTGGTCGACCAGCACGCCGTCGATCATCCGGCCGTTGACGTCGAGCGCATAGCCGGTCACCACCGAGCCCGCCGGCATCGCCAGCGTGAAATCGCCCTCCAGATATCTGCTGGCCGGCATTGCCGAAGCGCGCGGTGATCGTCGTCTCGGCGATCGTGCCGTGGATCCGCATCGCGACGTCGAGCGACTCGATGCGCAGCTTGCGGCTCTGCGTCGCCTCGCTGTCGACGCCGGCGATTCGGGCGGTGAGCGCCGGGCTGGCGCCCTGTGCTGCGGCGCTGGTGCGGCGAGAGCAAAGCGCTCAGGAGGAGAAGGAACGGGAGGATACGCATCGGACGCCACCTTACTGCCGGCAATGCCGCGAGCTTAGGCCAGCGACGCCTCGTCAGCCAAGTCTTTTGTTACATTATATCATTGGACCACGGCTCAGATGTCCTCGTGGACCATGTCGATCTCGCGCACGCGGCGTTTCTGGCGGGCGGTGTCGACGAGGCGGCGGAGCTGCTCGCGCCGCTCCTGCGCCTTCTGGATCTCGGGGATGACGAGGTCGCCGCCGCGCGTCGTCTCGTCGCTCGAGGCGACGGTGATCCGGCCGATCCCCGCCATCTGGTTGAGCAGCGAGAAATCGATGCGCACGTCCTTGATCCGGTAGAGCTCGATCTCGTCGACGCTCTTGAAGACGATGCCGCGGCGGATGATCAGCCGCTCCTCGGTGATCTCGTAGGTGGCGGCGAGGTTCTGGACCCATTTCACCAGCGACGAGGGCGAGCGCGGCGACGGTCAGCGCCAGCCAGAAGAGGCCGAGATCGGCGACGCCCATCGCGGCGAGGACGATGCCGGCGAGGCCGAGCAGGATCGTGCCCGAGCCCGGCGGCGGTGCCGATCAGCCAGCCCAAAGTCGATGACCGGAACGTGTCGAGCCGCTCGTCCATGATTGTCTCCCCTCCGCCTTTACGTCGTTCGGTATCACGCTTTTAACCGGCTGGCTAAGTCGTCTTGAACAGATACCGGCCGTGGCCAGCGGCTCGATCCAGAGCGTCATGCAGCTTACCGGTCGACGTCGCCGCCGGTCGGCACCAGGTGCCGCGAGATGGTCACCGGGTCGCCGCGCTCGAAATGGAGGACGAGGTCGATCCGGCCGCCGGCGGCGACGTCGCCGGTCGAGGTCGAACAGCATCAGATGCCGGCCGCCGGGCGCGAAGCTCGAGCGTCTCGCCGTCGCGGACCGGGATCCGCGCGAGCGGACGCATCGAGCTCATCGTGCCCCTGCTCATCGTCTCGTGCATCTCGACCCGGCCGGCCTGGGGCGAGGCTGACCGACAGGAGGGCGCCGCGGTCGCCGTCGATCCGTAGCTCGAAATAGCCGGCCGCCGGCCGGCCCGGCACGGCGGGCAGGCGGACGGTCGGCCGACCGGCGCCGCCGGCGCGGAGCGGGCTCGGCGCCGCCGCAGGCGGCGAGCGCGAGCAGGGCGGCCAGGATCGGGACAGTCGTTCGCATGCGCGCGCGCTTAGGGCATGCGCGCTTCTTGTCGCAACAAAAACGCCTCCTATATCGCCTGCGAAACGCCTGCGCGGCCGCTTCAAAAAGGGCCGCGCGGGCAGCACAGCTTTATTCTGGGGCCAAGAGGTAGAAACATGGCAAGAGTGATCGGCATCGATCTCGGCACCACCAACAGCGCGGTCGCCGTGATGGAGGGCGGCAAGCCCAAGGTCATCGAGAATGCGGAAGGCGCGCGCACGACGCCGTCGATCGTCGCCTTCACCAAGGACGGCGAGCGGCTGATCGGCCAGCCGGCCAAGCGCCAGGCGGTCACCAATCCCGACAATACGGTGTTCGCGGTCAAGCGCCTGATCGGCCGCCGCTTCGACGATCCGATCACCAAGAAGGACACCGAGCTCGTCCCCTACAAGATCGTCAAGGGCGCCAATGGCGACGCCTGGGTCCAGGCCGGCGGCAAGGATTATTCGCCCGTCGCAGATCTCGGCCTTCATCCTCCAGAAGATGAAGGAAACCGCCGAGGCCTATCTCGGCGAGACCGTCACCCAGGCGGTGATCACCGTCCCGGCTTATTTCAACGACGCCCAGCGCCAGGCGACCAAGGATGCCGGCCAGATCGCCGGCCTCGAAGTGCTGCGCATCATCAACGAGCCGACCGCGGCCGCGCTCGCCTACGGGATGGAGAAGCAGGACGGCAAGACGATCGCGGTCTACGACCTCGGCGGCGGCACGTTCGACATCTCGATCCTCGAGATCGGCGACGGCGTGTTCGAGGTGAAGTCGACCAACGGCGACACCTTCCTCGGCGGCGAGGATTTCGACGCCAAGATCGTCGACTTCCTGGCCGACGAGTTCAAGAAGCAGGAGGGGATCGACCTTCGCACCGACCGGCTCGCGCTGCAGCGCCTCAAGGAAGCCGCCGAGCGGGCCAAGATCGAGCTCTCCTCGGCGCAGACCACCGAGGTCAACCTGCCCTTCATCACCGCCGACGCAGAACGGGCCCAAGCATCTGGTCAAGGCGATCAGCCGCGCCGATCTCGAGAAGCTGGTCGAGGACCTGATCAAGCGGACGCTCGAGCCGTGCAAGAAGGCGCTGGCCGATGCCGGCGTCAAGGCGGCGGACATCGACGAGGTCGTCCTCGTCGGCGGCATGACCCGCATGCCGCAGGTCCGCGACGCGTGAAGGACTTCTTCGGCAAGGAGCCGCACACCGGCGTCAACCCGGACGAGGTCGTCGCCATGGGCGCCGCGATCCAGGCCGGCGTGCTGCAGGGCGAGGTCAAGGACGTCCTGCTGCTCGACGTCACGCCGCTGTCGCTCGGCATCGAGACGCTGGGCGGCGTCTTCACCCGGATGATCGACCGCAACACGACGATCCCGACCAAGAAGACGCAGACCTATTCGACCGCCGAGGACAATCAGAACGCGGTCACCATCCGCGTCTTCCAGGGCGAGCGCGAAATGGCGGCGGACAACAAGATCCTCGGCCAGTTCGATCTGGTCGGCATCCCGCCGGCGCCGCGCGGCGTGCCGCAGATCGAGGTCACCTTCGACATCGACGCCAACGGCATCGTCAACGTCCACGCCAAGGACAAGGGCACCGGCAAGGAGCAGCAGATCCGCATCCAGGCCTCGGGCGGCCTTTCCGACGCCGACATCGACAAGATGGTCCAGGAAGCCGAGCAGTTCGCCGAGGAGGACAAGAAGCGCCGCGAGGCGGCCGAGGCGAAGAACGGCGCCGAAAGCCTGATCCATTCGACCGAGCAGCAGCTCAAGGAGCATGGCGACAAGATCGACGAGGCGCTCAAGACCGAGATCGAGGCCGCGATCGCCGAGGCGAAGACCGCGGTCGAGGGCGGCGACACCGACGCGATCAAGGCCAAGGCCGAGGCGCTCGCCCAGGTCGCGATGAAGCTCGGCCAGGCGATCTACGAGAAGGACCAGCAGGCCGCCGCCTCGCCCGGCGCCGAAGCGCCGGCGGGCGAGGACGCCGGCGCGGCGCCGGCGACGAGGAGGTCGTCGACGCCGAATTCTCCGAGGTCGACGAGAACAACAAGGGCTGAGAGATGGGGCCTCTTAACCGTCATTCCCGGCGAAAGCCGGGAATCCAGCTTTCTTCCGGTGCGGCAAGACAAGCTGGACCCTCGCTTTCGCGAGGGTGACGGAAGAGGGGTCAGGGGGATCGCTGGGCCGTCATGGTTGAAACCGATTATTACGACGCTGCTGCAGGTCGAGCGGACCGCCGATCCGGCGACGATCAAGTCCGCCTATCGCAAGCTCGCGATGGAATGCCATCCGGACCGCAATGGCGGCTGCACCGACGCCGAGGCGAAGTTCAAGGCGCTCAGCGAAGCCTATGAGTGCCTGAAGGACCCGCAGAAGCGCGCCGCCTACGACCGCTTCGGCCACGCCGCCTTCCGCAACAGCGGCGGCGGCGGCAATGGCGGGGCGCAGGATTTCGGCTCCTTCGCCGACATTTTCGACAATATCTTCGGCGAGTTCATGGGCGGCGCCCAGCAGGGCCGCGGCCGCGGCAACGTCCGCCGCGGCTCGGACCTGCGCTACGATCTCGAGATCAGGCTCGAGGACGCCTTTCACGGCCGCCAGGTCGAGCTCCAGGTCGATACCACCGCGCCGTGCGAGCCCTGCGCCGGCTCGGGCGCCAAGGCGGGCACCTCGGCCAGCAGCTGCGCGATGTGCGGCGGCCGCGGCCAGGTCCGCGCGCGCCAGGGCTTCTTCGTCGTCGAGCAGACCTGCCCGACCTGCCGCGGCGTCGGCGAGACGATCGCCGATCCCTGCCCGTCCTGCCGCGGCGAGGGCCGGGTCGAGAAGCGCAAGTCGCTCGACGGTCAACATCCCCGCCGGCGTCGACGAGGGCACCCGCATCCGCCTCGCCGGCGAAGGCGAGGCCGGGCGTGCGCGGCGGCCCGGCCGGCGATCTCTACATCTTCGTCCACCTCGCCCGGCACGCGATCTTCCAGCGCGAGGGCACCACCCTGTTCGCGCGCTGCCCGGTCAGCTTCACCACCGCCGCGCTGGGCGGCGACGATCGAGGTGCCCGGCCTCGACAAGCAGAAGCACGAGATCAGGATCCCGGCCGGCATCCAGTCCGGCAAGCAGCTGCGCCAGCGCGGCGCCGGCATGCCGGCGATGAACGGCCGCGGCCATGGCGACATGGTGATCCAGATCGACGTCGAGACGCCGACCAAGCTGACCGCCAGGCAGCGCGAGATCCTGGAGCAGTTCCGCGACACCGAGACCGGCGAGGAATGCCCGGCCTCGAAGGGCTTCTTCCAGAAGCTGAAGACCGCCTGGGAAGGTTCGGCGAGGGCCTAGGTCCGGCGCAGGCTGCCAAGGGCGAAGGCCGCGCTTAGCAGCAGCCACTGGCAGATGGTGATGACCACCCCGATCTGATCGCGCGCTTCCTGCCCCTCGGCCGAGCTGAGCAGGACATATTGCACCGGCAGCAGCACCAGGACGATCGCGAGCAGCGCAAGATTGACGGCGCCGAGCGGGCGGCCGGCGCGGGCCGCGCGGCGGAAGCTCCACAGGATCAGCGCCAGCAGGATTCCGTAATAAGCGAGCGCGATCTTGCCGATCGACAGCGAGACGCCGAGAGTCGCCCCTTCGAACATGATGTCGTTGCCCGACGCGATGGTATGAACCGCGTCGGCGAACCAGAGGCCGACGACGACGAGGGCGGGCGGGCGGAAGATCCGGTCTGGCCCGCGCCAGCCGCTCCACAAAAGGACGATGCCGAGGAGCGTCCCGATGGTCGGGAACCAGAAATCCCCGCTTGTGCCGGCGCCGTGGAAAGCGCGGCCTAACAGAGTGTTGCCCCATTCGTAGCTGGCGCCGTCGAACAGCGCGCGAAGGAAAGGCAGCCAGAAGAGGATGAACGGCAGCGTCAGCAGCCACATCGTCGCCACATGCACGGCCCGGCCGGTCGTCCTGCCCATCGCGCCCCTCCGCGGCGGTTATGCGCCGGGGCGCGCGGGAATCTCAAGCCCGCGCTGCACCGCCGAGCGGCAAACCCCGGTCGGCCAGGAGACATGGACTGCAAGATGACGAGGGAGGTGAATTGAGGCATAGCAGGTCTGGGCAAAAGGACCGTCCTGAGATGCGTTACTTATTCGGGCTCTTAATCCTGACATCGGCTCTATTTGCGTCAGCGGCGCGGGCACAAGGCGGTCCTGATCGGCTGGCTCTGATCATCGCCAATTCGGATTACAATCTCGACGGAAATTTGAACACTCCACCCGCCTTCTCGACTCTACAGGGCTTCGTGAATGATTTGCGCAATCCACGAAACGACGGCCGAGCCATGGGTGCAGCTCTTACGCGCCTTGGCTTCCGAGTCACGTTTATCGAGAACGCCAATCGTGAGCGGATGGGCACCGAACTCGCGCTCTTCGGCGCGCAGATCGATGCCGCATCGGCCAACGCGATTGTCGTCATTTATTATTCCGGCCACGCCATTCAGGTCGACGGACAGAACTATCTCATTCCCGCCGGAGCCCGGATTCCGCGCGAGCAGGACATGTCGAGGCTACCCTCGCAGCGGGCGGCTTCGTTCATCAGCACCTACGCTATCTCCGCGAACGAGATATTTTCCCAACTTAGAAACCCGGAAGCCGGCGGCCTGAACCTCGTCATATTCGATTCCTGTCGCGACAATCCTTGGGAGCAGCGCCTGTATGGCCGGAGTCGAAGCCTAGCGTCTCGCGGTCTGGCGGAGCGTGCGCCGCGGCTCGGGCGGACTTTGGTGGCCTACTCCACCTCTCCCGGAGACGTCGCGGCGGACGGCGCGGAGCTTGAAGGTTCCAACAGCCCGTATACCGAAGCTCTTCTTCGCTGGCTGCTCCGACCCGGCTACACGGTCCTGCAAATGCTCAACAATGTAGGTCGCGATGTCCTAGCCTCGGCGGGGCAAATACCTTGGATGAATAATGCCCCGCTGGAAGATATCTGTTTGGCGGGATGTTCGGCCACTCCCGGGGGGGACGTCCCTTCCAGACGAAATCCATCTGAGACGACCACGCCAGCCCAAGAAGCCGCGGTTTCTCCGAACAGATTGGCTCGAGAACTAGAAGCAGCGCGCTACGCCATTGCGCGCATTACTCTCCATGATTGGTCCGTGACGCCTGGATTGACTCTCATTCCGCAGTTGCTCTCTGAGGCGCCGTTCTCAGCCTATCTCAGTTTGGCCGAAGGCGGAAATCCTGTGGCAGAATGGGTTGTAGGACAGGCCTATTATGATGGAGTCGGCATAGTTCGGAACGCCGTGGAAGCACAGAGATGGCTGCAAAGGTCAGCTGACCATGGCAACGCGCGCGGACAAATTAGCCTTGCCTATTTATATGTAGCTAATCGAGTTCTACGGACCCGCCAGGATTTGGTACTCACGTTCAGCTCAACAAGGAAATGCGATCGGACAGACGGGTCTCGGTAGCCTTTACCAGGAAGGGAATGGCGTTGCGCAAAGCTATACTGAGGCCCTGTCCTGGTATCGCCGCGCCGCCGATCAGGGCGCGTCGCAAGCTCAAATCCGTATTGGGCTAGCTTATGAGAACGGATACGGCGTCGCGACTGACTACGCAGCAGCCATGGCTTGGTATACGCGCGCCGCAGAGCAGGGGGATGCTCATGGGGAATTCTTCGTCGGCAGATTGTATCGATATGGTCGTGGTGTACCCATAGATTATGCCCGTGCGATGGAATGGTATCGCCGTGCCGCGGGCGGTGGTCTAGCGCTTGCTGAGAATGAGATTGGCAATCTTTATCGTGGTGGATGGGGCGTACCCGCGAATTCTACCGAGGCATTAGGTTGGTACCGCCGGGCGGCCGACCACGGTTTATTCGCTGCGATGTATAACCTCGGCACACTGCTGTATGAGGGGGGGACCGGACTCGTTCCCAGCCAAGTGGAGGGACTGGCTCAAATCAACCGAGCCGCCGCCTTGGGGGACGAGAGAGCGCGGAGATGGCTTACCGCGCACGGATTGCCGCTACCCACTTCTGCGACCCCATGACAACGCACCCATTTGACGGGTTAATTCAGAGGCGTGCCGGTATCGTCAGCCCGCGCTGCACCGCCGGCCGCGCGAGGCCGCGCTCCAGCCAGGCGGGGACGTTGGTCAGGGCTGTCAAAGTCGACCAGCTCGCGCGCCTCGTAGAAGGTGATCAGGTTGCGGACCCAGCCCAATGTCGCGACGTCGGCGATCGTATAATCGTCCATGATCCAGTCGCGCCCGTCGAGCCGCGTCTCCAGCACGCCGAGCAGCCGCTTCGATTCCGCGACGTAGCGCTGCAGCGGGCGCTTGTCCTCCCAGTCGCGGCCGGCGAATTTGTGGAAGAAGCCGACCTGGCCGAACATCGGCCCGATCGCGCCCATCTGCCACATCACCCACTGGATCGTCTGGTAGCGGCGCGCCGGGATCGGCGGGCGAGCAGCAGCCCGGTCTTCTCGGCGAGGTAGATCAGGATCGCGCCCGATTCGAACAGGCCGAGCGGCGCGCCGCCCGGCCCGTCGGGATCGATGATCGCCGGGAATCTTGCCGTTGGGGTTGAGCGAGAGAAATTCGCGCGTCCAGGTCTCGTTCTCGCCGATGGCGATGAAATGCGGCTCGTAGGGCAGGCCGGTCTCCTCGAGCATGATCGAGACCTTCACGCCGTTGGGCGTCGGCACCGAATAGAGCTGGAGCCGGTCGGGATGCGCGGCCGGCCAGCGGCGCGTGATCGGAAATTGCGGACAGATCGGCCATCGAAAGCTCTCCCTCGACAGGGGCTCAAGATAGGGCTTTATCGAGCGCGCAAAAGGGGACCGCCATGCGCCGCATTCTCACCGCTCTCGCTTCTGCTCGCCGCCGCGCCCGCGCTCGCCCACCAGCCGCCGCCGCCGGCCGAGATCCGCGTCGAGCGGGTCGCGCCCGGCGTCGCCGTCCTGTTCGGCCGCGGCGGCAATATCGGCCTCTCCTACGGCGCCGACGGCAATATCCTGATCGACGATCAATATGCGCCGGCGACCGAGCGCGTCGTCGCGGCGGTGCGCAGCGCTCGATCCCGATCCGATCCGCTTCGTGATCAACACCCACTGGCATGGCGACCATAGCGGCGGGAACGAGAATCTCGGCCGCGCCGGCACGGTCATCGTCGCCCACGACAATGTCCGCGCGCGCATGTCGATGGAGCAGGTGGTGCGCGGCGAGCGCGGTGCCGCCGTCGCCCGGCGGGCGCGCTGCCGGTGATCACCTTCAGCGAGAACCTCACCTTCCACCTCAACGGCGACGACATCCGCGTCGTCCATGTCGACGACGCCCATACCGACGGCGACGTGCTGGTCTACTGGACGCGCGCCAACGTGCTCCACATGGGCGACACCTTTTTCAACGGCATGCTGCCCTTCATCGACCTCGATTCGGGCGGCTCGATCGACGGCGCCATCGCCGCCGTCGAGACCGGCCTCGGCATCGCCAACGAGGAGACGGTGATCATCCCCGGCCACGGCCCGCTCGCCCGCCGCGCCGACCTCGTCCGCTATCGCGACATGCTGGTCGATCTGCGCAGCCGGGTCGGCGCAGGGCATCGCCGCGGGCCGCACGCTCGAGCAGATCAAGGCGGAGCGCCTCGCCGACGGCTTATGGCCGGCCCACCGACTTCATCTCGCCGGACGCCTTCGTCGAAACGGTCTACCGCAGCCTCAGCGGCGAATATGACCCGCCTCACGCCGACGGCGAGGAGTGACCGAACACCCGCGCGAAGATCGTGTCGACATGCTTGAAATGATAGTCGAGGTCGAACTGCGCCTCGATCTCGGCGGGCTGACAGCAAGGCGGTCACCTCGGCGTCGGCCTTGAGCAGGTCCAGCAGCGACAGCGCGCCGTCCGCTTCCCAGACCTTCATCGCGTTGCGCTGGACGAGGCGATAGGCGTCCTCGCGGCTGGCGCCGGCCTGGGTGAGCGCGAGCAGGACGCGCTGCGAATGGACGAGGCCGCCCATGCGGTCGAGATTCTTCTGCATCCGCTCGGGATAGACGAGCAACTTGTCGATCACGCCGGTGAGGCGGGCGAGGGCGAAATCGAGCGTGATCGTCGCGTCGGGGCCGATATAGCGCTCGACCGAGGAGTGCGAGATGTCGCGCTCGTGCCAGAGCGCGACATTCTCCAGCGCCGGCGTCGACCGCCGCGCGGACCATGCGGGCGAGGCCGGTCAGATTCTCGGTCAGCACCGGGTTGCGCTTGTGCGGCATCGCCGAGCTGCCCTTCTGGCCGGGCGCGAAATATTCCTCGGCCTCGAGCACCTCGGTGCGCTGCAGGTGGCGGATCTCGGTCGCCAGCCGCTCGACCGAGGAGGCGATCACGCCCAGCGTCGCGAAGAACATCGCGTGGCGGTCGCGCGGGATCACCTGGGTCGAGACGGGCTCGACCGTCAGGCCCATCTTCTCCGCGACATGCGCCTCGACCCGGGGATCGACATTGGCGAAGGTGCCGACCGCGCCCGAAATGGCGCAGGTGGCGATCTCGGCGCGCGCGGCGACGAGGCGGGCGCGGTTGCGGGCGAACTCGGCATAGGCCTGCGCCAGCTTCAGCCCGAAGGTGACCGGCTCGGCATGGATGCCGTGGCTGCGGCCGATCGTCGGGGTCAGCTTGTGCTCGAAGGCGCGGCGCTTCAGCACCGCGAGCAGCTCGTCGAGATCGGCGATCAGGATGTCGGCGGCCTGGCTGAGCTGGACCGCGAGGCAGGTGTCGAGCACGTCGGAGCTGGTCATGCCCTGGTGGAGGAAGCGCGCCTCGGGCGCCGACCTGCTCGGCGACCCAGGTCAGGAAGGCGATGACGTCGTGCTTGGTCACCGCCTCGATCGCGTCGATCGCGGCGACGTCGATCGCGGGCTTGGTCGCCCACCAGTCCCACACCGCCTTCGGCCGCCTCCTTGCGGCACCGCGCCGAGCTCGGCCATCGCGTCGAGCGCGTGCGCCTCGATCTCGAACCAGATGCGGAAGCGCGCTCTCCGGCTCCCAGATCGCGGTCATGGCGGGGCGGGCGTAGCGGGGGATCATAAGCCGCCTAGCAACGGCGCGGCCGGCGCGCAACGTGGCGGCCCGCCGAACCGCTCTTGACTTTGACTTGATTGATCGTTCAAGCCGCCTGCGAAAGGAGCTTGCGATGTCGCTTGTCGCTTCCTTGCTGCTGTTGAGCTCGATCCGGGCGATGGCGGTTCTGCCCCCCGGCCATCGCCGGCGCGGCGCCAAGCGGAGCGGACGCCGCCGCTTATGCGGTCATCTACAATGAGAATGGTCCGGATCGGCCGGACGCCGCCTAGATAAGCCCCATCGCGCGCAGGCTGGCATGGCCGCTCGCGCCGACGATGACATGGTCGTGGAGCGCGACCTTCAGATGCCGTCCGGCCTCGGCGAGGTCGCGGGTGAGGCGGATGTCCTGCTGGCTCGGCGCCGGATCGCCGCTCGGATGGTTGTGGACGACGATGATCGCGGTGGCGTGGAGATCGAGCGCGCGGCGCATGATCTCGCGGATATAGACCGCCGATTCGTCGACCGAGCCTTCCCACATCTTCTCGTTGGCGATCAGCACGTTCTTGGCGTTGAGGAAGAGGACGCGGACCCGCTCGATCGGCACGTGCGCCATGTCGGCGTGCAGATAATCGAGCAGAGCCTGCCACGAGCCGAGCACGGGACGCTCCCTGACGTCCTTCTCGAGCAGCCGCAGCGCCGCCGCCTGGGCGATCTTGAGCGCCGCCGCCGCGCCCTCGCTGATCTCGCCGATCCGAGCGATCGTCGCGGCGTCGGCGGAGAGCAGGCCGCCGAAGCCGCCGAACTCGCGCAGCAGCTTCTTGGCGAGCGGCTTGGTGTCGCGGCGCGGGATGGCGAGACGCGAGCAGATATTCGACGAGCTCGTGGTCGAGCAGCGCGTCCGGCCCGCCTTCGAACAGGCGCTGGCGCAGGCGGGCGCGGTGCCCGCTGCCGTCCTGGGACGCGCCGTCGGCCATCGCCGTGGATTAAGCCCGGCCATGCCGTTACGCAAACGGAGCGGGGAACGACGGAAGCGACGGGTTGGTTGAGGATTGCGTGGACGGCGAGGTGATCAAGGCAAGGCGGCGCTGGCTTCCGCGGTGGCTGCGAATCGCGCTTGCCGTTTTGCTGTTTCTTCTGCTTGTCGCCTTCGCGATCGCTCTGGGCGATGCGGGTGCAGCTGGCGACCGGCTATATCGACGGCGAGCTGGCGCGGCGCGGCGTTGCCGCGCCGCTACGACGTGACGCGGATCGGCTTCGGCAGCCAGGTCTTCGAGAATCTGGTGATCGGCGATCCGCGCCGCCCGGATCTCACCGCCCGCCGGGTCGAGGTGCAGATCCTGCTCGGCTTCACCGGCCCGCGGGTCGGCCTGATCACCGCGCGCGGCGTGCGAATGAGCGGGCGGGTCGAGGACGGCCGGCTTCGCCTCGGCCAGGTCGACCGGCTGCTGCCGCCGCCCTCGGGCCGGCCGTTCCGCCTGCCCGACCAGCGGATCGACGTCGAAAATGCCGCGATCGACCTGGCGACGCCGGCCGGCGCGGTCGTCGCTGGCGCTGAGCGGGCGCGGCAATCTGGCCGACGGCTTCCGCGGCGGGCTCGCTTTGGTCTCGCGCGAACTGCGGCTCGGCGACTGCCGGATCGCGACGTCCGATCGCCCGGCTCTCGGTCCGCATCCGCGACGAACGGCCGCGGCTGAGCGGGCCGCTGGCGTTGCGCGGCCTGCGCTGCGGCGGCGGCCTCGTCGCCGAGCGGGCGCTGTTCGATGCTCGATGCGCAGCTCGCGCCCGGGCCTCGACGGCTGGCGCGGCGGCGCGCTCGTGCGCATCGCCAGCCTGCGGACCGGCGCGAACCGCCTCGCCGGGCTCGAGGGGCGGGTGTCGTTCGGCGGCGACGCAGGCGAGACGCTCGGCACCGCCGATCTCGCCGCGGCGGCGGCGGCGACGGAGGCGGTCGGCGCGGCGCGGCAAATCCGTTTCGCCGGCCGCTATCGCCTGGCGCCGAGCCGCGGCGATCTCGCGCTCGACGGGGAGCTGGCGGCACAGGACGTGGCCGCGACCGAAGCGGCCGTGGCGGCCGTGGCGCGCGTGCTGCGCGGCGCGCGGGAAACGCCGGTCGGGCCGATCGGCGAGGCTCTGGCCGATGCCGTGACGAGGGCCGGACGCGGCGGCGGCGAAGCCCGCGCCGCGCTTCGCCTCGCCGTCGGCGAGGGGCGCGGCATGCTGCGGCTCGGCGGCCTCGCCTTCGAAAGCCGCAGCGGCGCGCGGCTGACCGTCTCGGGCGGCGAGGGCTGAATTACGGCTGGCCGATGCGGCGGCCTCGCGCCTCGACGGCGGCCTCGCTCTGTCCGGCGGCGGCTTTCCCGAGACGCGCTTCGCTTTGCGCCGGGACGGCGCGGCGATCAGCGGCGCCGGCCGGATCGCGCCGATCGCGGCGGGCGGCGCTCGGCTCGCGCTCGGCGACATCGCCTTTACCGCCGCGCCCGACGGCGGGACCCGCTTCCGAACCGTCGCGACGATCGACGGCCCGTTCGAGCGGCGGCCGCGTGGTCGGGCTGACGCTGCCGCTCGAGCGGCCGCTTCGGCCGCGGCGGCCTCGCGCTCGGCGAGGGCTGCGTCAATGCCGGCTTCCGCTCGCTGCAATTCCAGTCCCTGCGGCTCGGGCCGTCGCGGCTGCCGCTCTGCCCGGTCGGCCGGGCCCTGATCGCCGACGGGCGGATCGCGCGCGGAGTTGCGCGCGCCGCGCGTCGCCGGCCGGCTCGGCAGCATCGCCGATCGCGCTGGCCGTCGGACCGGCTGCGGATCGATCTCGGCCGGCTTCGCCGCGTCGCGCGCTCGCGGTCCGGCTCGGCCCGGCCACGGCCGTCAACCGGCTCGACGTCGCGGCGCTGAGCGGCCGCTTCGGCCCGCGCGGCGCCGGCGGCAGCTTCGCCGGCCTCTCCGGCGATCTCGCCAACGTGCCCTTGCTGGTCAGCGAGGGCAGCGGGACATGGCGGATGCCCGGCGGCGATCTCGCGCTCGACGGCCGACTGACGATCGCCGACCGGCAGGATCCGGTGCGCTTCACGCCGCTCGCCGCGAGGATTTCCGGCTCACCCTGATCGACAACCGCATCCGCGCCACCGGCACGCTCGCCCATCCGGCGAGCGGCACCCGGGTCGCGCTGGCGACGATCGAGCACGATCTCGACACCGGTGCCGGCGACGCCGTGCTCGACGTCGCCGAGCTTCGCTTCGCGCCGGGCTTCCAGCCCGAGGCGCTGACCCCGCTCACCATCGGCGTCGTCGCATTGGTCGACGGCAGCCGTCAGCGGCCAGGGGCGGATCGAATGGGACGCGCAGCGGCAGCCGCAGCTCCGGCCGCTTCGCGACCGCCGACATGGACCTCGCCGCGCCGTTCGGCCCGGTCGAGGGGCTCGCCACGAGATCCAATTCACCGACCTGCTCGGCCTGACCAGCGCGCCGGCGCAGGAGGCGCGGGTCCGCCTCGTCCGCGCCGGCATCGACGTCCATGACGGCATCGTCCGCTACCAGCTCCGCCCGAATTACCATGTCGCGGTCGAAAGCGCGCGCTGGCCGCTCGCCGGCGGCATGCTGACGCTCGAGCCGACGATGCTCGATTTCAGCCGCGAATCGACCAAATATCTCACCTTCCGGGTCGAAGGCGCTCGATGCGGCGCGCTTCATCGCAGCTGATGGAATTCAGCAACATCGCCGCCACCGGCACCTATGACGGCATCGTCCCGATGCAGTTCACCGACCGCGGCGGCCGCATCGTCAACGGCCGGCTGATCGCGCGGCCCGAGGGCGGCACGCTTTCCTATGTCGGCGAGCTCAGCGACCGCGACCTCGGCGCCTATGGCATACTCGCCTTCGACGCGCTGAAGTCGCTGCGCTACAGCCGGCTCGAAATCACCCTCGACGGCGCGCTCGACGGCGAGTTCCTGACCCGGATCAACATGGACGGCATCGCCCGCGACATGGCCGGCACGCGCCAGCCTTCGGGCGGGATCAGCGGCATGGTCGTCGGCCGCGTGCTCGGCCAGCTCGCCCGCATCCCGTTCCGCTTCAACATCCGCATCGAGGGGCCGTTCCGCGCCCTCGTCGCCACCGCGCGCTCGTTCGAGGATCCGAGCGACCTCATCCGGGCGTCGCTGCCGCGGGCTGCTCGAAGGCGCCACCGCCACCCAGACCACCGTTCAGGATGAAGAAAGCGAGCCTGTGCAATGACTCCGCCCAACTTGACGAACGAGGGCCGCGATGCGAGCCGGAATGGAATGGAGAGGATCGGGACTCGCTGCTCGCTTCGCCGCCGCCGGGCTTTCCGGCTGCGTCAGCGTCGCCGCGCCCGACCGGCCGATCGAGATCAATCTGAACATCACCATCCGCCAGGAGGTGGTGGTCCGGCTCCAGCGCGACGCGCAGGAGCTGATCCAGAACAACCCGGGAGTATTCTGAGATGACCCGCCGAATGAAATTGCTGATCGCCGCCGCGCTCGGCATTGCGATGGTCGCGACCAGCGCCGCCTACGCGCTGCAGGCCGACGCGGCCGGCGAGCTGCGCGCCACCGGCCAGGTCGGCGAGCGCTCGACGGCTATCTCGGCCTGGTCGGCGCCGCGCCGGCCGACCTGCGCGTCGCGGATGGAGGCGGTCAACATCCAGCGCCGCGCCCCTACACCCAGCTCGCCTCGCAGCGCGGCGCGACGATCGAGGAGGTCGCCGCCGCCACCGCCTGCCAGCTCTTCGCGACCCGGATCGGCCCGAACCAGCAATATCTGCTGCCCGACGGCGGTGGCGCCGCCGCAACGGCAACGAGCCGGTGCCGCGCCCGAGCCACTGCGGCTGAGGGGCGCCACGCCGATCCGATCGGGGAGACGAGCAGGAACCATGACCGGTGAGCACCATGTCGCGGCAATTCTGCCGTGCAGCGACCTTGCCGCGAGCCAGGCCTTCTATGAACGGCTGGGGTTCGCGCTGAGCCGCGATCATGGGCATTATCGAATCCTCGCCGACGGGCGCGGCTGGCATTTGCATCTGCGCTCCATCGAGCTGGGTGAGGCGATCCCCGCGGACAATCCGTTCGGGCTCTATCTCCATGCCGAGGATGTCGATGCCGTCGCGGATCGCGTGCGCGACCTGATCATCGAGCCCGGCGCGCCGCATGCGAAGCCCTGGGGGATGTACGAATTCGCGGTCAGCGACCCGGACGGCGTGCTGGTCCGCATCGGCCGGCCGCTCGAAATTAAATAGGGACTGTCGCCATTTATCGCGGGCCGGCCGTTTCGAAGGCGGGCCGGTAGCGGTCCGGAATCGCCGCCAGATCCGCGGGCTCGAACGGGAGCTCGACGACATAGTCGCCCTCGACATAGGGCCCGGCGGCATAAGGCGGGATCAGCACGTTCAGCCGGTCGAACCGGCCGTTGCCGTCGCTGTCGGCCGGAGCGAGCACGCGCTCCCCGAGCGCCGGACAGGAAGTGTGGGGATCGTCGGGGTCGCGGCGCACCGGTTCGCCCCTCTTTTCCTCGCGCTGCCGGTCGAGATCGCGGCAATAGCGTTCGTTCATCGCCGCGAGCCCGGCCCCGAGCAAAGCCGCCGCCTCGACCGGCCGGTCGTCCGCGCGGTCCCAGAGCAGCGCCTCGTAAGCGAGATTGCCGTGCGCCCCGCCGGCATAGGTGGCGACGCCGGCGGAAAGGCTGGTCAATTGGGCGGTGCCGCCGTCCAGGCTCCAATCCTGCTCGTGGGAGTGCGCCGGCATCTCCCAATCCTCGCCCGCCGCCATTGCGCGGCCCTCGGCCGCCATCGCCATCGCCCGCGCCTTTGCCGCCGCCATGCGGGCGCGAAGCTCGGCCCGCAGCGCCGGCACCGCCTCCGCGGCGGCGGGCCAGCCATAATGGAAATGGAGATGCTCGCTCTCGTCCTCGTGCACGAAAGCGCCGGGCGGGGCGGCCTGGAGCAGGAGAGCGGCGAGCAGGATCATCGGGCCATCCTAGCGGCCCGCGCGCCGAGGCCAAGACGAACCGATGCTGCACTGCGGCAGCGTGTTGACTTGGCTCCGGCCGCTTCCTAAAGGAACCGCGCCTTGGCGGGTTCGTTCGCCGGCATGTCCCACGCCCTTGGTGCAGTGCCTTTCGCGGCGGCGGCTGCACAGGGAAGGACGGCATGGCGGAAGACGAGCCCTGGCAGGACCCGAAGTCTCCCCAGGATGCGCGGCTGGCCTCGCTCGACGAGCGGCTGCGGCAGGCGCAGGCGGAAGAGGCGGCGCGGACCGGCGAGCGCAGAAGCGCTGACGCCAATGGGCAGGTCCAGGGCATGCGCATCCTGTCGGTCCTGGTCGGAGCTATCCGCTCGGCAGCGCGGTGATCGGCTTTGTGATCGACCGGTTGGCTGGGACGGAGCTGGGCTGCTGGTGGTGATGCTGTTCCTCGGGTTCGGCGTCGCCATGTGGGAAGTGTTGGAAGATTTCGCAGCAGACGCCCCCGGGCAGCGGCTCGGGCGCAAGCTAGACTGGGAAAGTTCGGCGTGGCGGCCGAAGGCAGAATCGATCCGATGCACCAGTTCCAGATCAAGCCGCTCGCCGGCGATCTGGACGGGAGCCCGTTCGTCCTTCACCAACAGCGCGCTGTGGATGCTGATCGTCGCTCGGCGCTGATCTGGCTGTTCATGCTCGGCGGCATGAAGCGCGAGCTCGTGCCCGGCCGCTGGCAGGTGGCGGTCGAGGGCGTCACCGGTTTCATCCCCATCGATGCTGGACGACCAATGTCGGGCCCGAGGGGCGCAAATTCGTCCCCTGGGTGTTCACCGTCTTCATGTTCATCCTGTTCGCGAACCTGCTCGGCATGATGCCGTTCGCGATCATTCCGGGCGTCCACCCCTTCACCGTCGACCAGCCAGTTCACCATCACCGGCGTGATGGCGATCATCAGCTTCTCGATCGTGCTGATCGTCGGCTTCTGGCGGCACGGCTTCCACTTCTTCTCGCTTGTTCGTGCCGCACGGCACGCCCGTGGTGCTGCATGCCGCTGATCGTTCCGATCGAGTTCGTCTCGTTCATGGTGCGCCCGTTCAGCCTCGCGCTGCGACTGTTCGTGGCGATGATCGCCGGCCACATCCTGGTCGAGGTGTTCGGCAGCTTCGTCGTCAGCGGCCTCAATGCCGGCGGCGTCGATCGGCCCGGCGATCAGCCTGCTCTCGCTTCGTCTTCATCGTCGGCGTGATGGCGCTGGAGCTGCTGGTCTGCGCGATCCAGGCCTATGTGTTCGCGCTGCTGACCTCGCTCTACATCAACGACGCGGTCAATCTTCACTAGTCATTTCAACGCTTTCACAAAGGAGATTAATCATGGACCTCGCATCCGCAAAAGTGATCGGCGCCGGCCTCGCGGCGATCGGCGTCGGCGCCGCCGCCATCGGCGTCGGCAACGTCTTCGGCTCGTTCCTCGAGAGCGCGATCCGCAACCCGGCGGCCGCCGACGGCCAGCAGGGCCGGCTGTTCATCGGCTTCGCGGCCGCCGAGCTGCTCGGCCTGATCGCCTTCGCCGTCGCGATGATCATCCTCTTCGTCGTCTAAGCTTGGAACGGGGACGGTCGCGCGTAACTGTCCCCATGTGCCGGGCAGGATGAACAATGCCTCAGCTCAATCAGCTCGCGCTCGTCGCCTATTCGCAGTTCTTCTGGCTGCTGCTGGTGCTCGGCTCATCTATTTCGGCATCGGCCGGGCGATGCTGCCGAAGATCCAGTCGACCGTCGACGCGCGCGACAAGCGCATCGCCGACGATCTCGCCGCCGCCCAGGCGGCGCGCGACCGCGGCCGACGAGACCGAGGCGGCCTATCGCGCCCGGATCGACGAGAGCCGGGCCGAGGCGCTCAAGGTCGCCGCGGCGGCCAAGGCGTCGAGCGCGCCAGGCGACCGAGGCGCGGATGCGACGCGGCCAATGCCGAGATCCGGGCGAAGGTCGAGGCGGCCGAGGCGCGGATCCGCGCCGCCACCGACGCGGCGCTGGCCGAGATCGAGAGCGTCGCCGCCGAGGCGGCGCAGGACATGGTGGCGCGGCTCGCCGGCGTCTCGGTCGGCGAGGCCGAGGCGAATCGCGCGGTGAAGGCGGCGATGCCATGGCTGAGCATTCGGCGCCGGTGGCTGAAGCGAATGCGGAGACCGTTGCCGGGACGCAGGCCCATGGTGGCGGTCACGCGCCCGAGCCGACCGCCTTGGGCTTGGGCGGCGCCTGGATCGTGCGCTGGCGATGGTGGTCGTCTTCGCGCTTCTGATCTGGAAGCGGGTGCCGGCGGCCATCGGCGCCGCGCTCGACAAGAAGATCGCCGGCATCCGCGAGCAGCTCGACGAGGCCGCGCAGCTGCGCGCCGAGGCCGAGGCGCTGAAGGCCGAATATGAGGCCAAGGCCGCCCAGGCCGACGCCGAGGCCGCGACCATGATCGAGCGCGCCCGCGCCGAGGCCGACGGCATCGTCCGCCAGGCCGAGAGCGACGCCGCCGCCCTGGTCGAGCGCCGCACCCGCATGGCCGAGGACAAGATCGCCGCCGCCGAGCGCGCCGCGCTCGACGAGGTCCGCGCCAAGGCCGCCACGCGCCGCCGCCGCCGCCGCCGAGAGCCCTGATCCGCGACAAGCTCGACGCCGGCGCCGACAAGCCGATGGTCGACGCGACGATCGCGGGGCTGGGGAAAGGGCGCTGATCGTTCCCCGGCGAAGGCCGGGGCCCAGCCGCACAGGCAGCAGACCGGGTCCCGGCCTTCACCGGGACACCCTTAGCCTTGCAGCTTGGCCGGCGCCCGTTTCCGCCAGGCCCATTCGAGCGCCCGCTCGAGCCATTCGTCGCTGACCGCGTCCAGCGTCACCAATGTCGATCCGCCGCGTCCCCACGCGCCCGCCGCCGGGCTGAACGCCGCCGGCTCGGCCGCCATCGCCAGCTCCTGCTGCTCGGGCAGCAGCATCACCGCGCCGGTGCTCCTTTCCGGTGCGTGAAGGGTCGCGAAGATCTTCCCGCCGACGCGGAAATCGGGATGGCCCATATGCGCGTTCTCCTCGGCGCCGGGGAAGGAGAGGGCGATGCGCCGGAAATCGTCCGCGCTGGCCATCGCCGCAGACTATCACGGTGGCGGTGGCGCCGCCAAATCCCTAAATCCCTCCCGTGACCCAGCCGCCGGATTCCCCCGACCGCTTCAACGAGGAGAAGGCGACCTATACGCGTGCGCGGCTCGGACGAGCCCGATCTCGAGGCGGGGGTCGCGGCGATCCGGGCGGTGGTGAAGACGCTGCCGGTGCGGCCCGGCGTCTACCGGATGCTCGATGCGCGCGGCGACGTCCTCTATGTCGGCAAGGCGCGGGCGCTGAAGAACCGGGTCAACGCCTACACCCAGGTCGCGCGGCAGACCGAAGCGGCTGCTGCGCATGATCGCGCAGACCCGCTCGATGCAGATCGTCACCACCAACAGCGAGGCCGAGGCGCTGCTGCTCGAGGCGCAGCTGATCAAGCGCTACCGGCCGCCCTACAACGTGCTGCTGCGCGACGACAAAAGCTTCCCCTTCATCCTGCTGCGCGAGGATCACGATTTCCCGCGGGTCCAGCTCCATCGCGGCGCGCGCCGCCACAAGGGCCAATATTACGGCCCGTTCGCCAGCGCCGGCTCGGTCCGCAACACGCTCAACTCGCTGCAGAAACTGTTCCTGCTGAGGAGCTGCACCGACAGCTTCTTCGCCAACCGCGACGCGGCCCTGCCTGCTCTACCAGATCCGCCGCTGCTCGGCGCCGTGCGTCGGCCGGATCGACGAGGCCGGCTATGCCGAGCTGGTCCGCGACGCCAAGGATTTCCTCGGCGGCCGCTCGACCAAGATCCAGCAGAAGCTGCAGGCGCTGATGACCGAGGCGTCCGACGCGATGAACTTCGAGCTGGCCGCGGTCTATCGCGACCGCCTGCGCGCGCTGACCTACGTCCAGGGCAGCCAGGCGATCCACGCCGAGAAGCTCGGCGACGCCGATCTGTTCGCGCTCGGCCTGCAAGGGCGGGACGATGTGCATCCAGGCCTTCTTCATCCGCGGCGGCCAGAATTGGGGCCATCGCAGCTTCTTCCCGGCGCACACCGACGACGTGCCCGAAGCCGAGGTGCTGCAGAGCTTCCTCGTCCAGTTCTACGAGGAGGTGCCGCCGCCGCGCGCTGATCCTGACCGATCGCGCGCTGCCCGAGGCCGATCTGCTCTGCGAGGCCTTTTCGCGAGCGCGCCGAGCGCAAGGTGACGCTCAAGGCCCCGCAGCGCGGCGATCAGGCGCGGATGATCCGCCAGGCCGCGCGCAACGCCGAGGAGGAGCTCGACCGCCGCCTCGCCGAGACCTCGACCCAGGCCCGCAACCTGCGCGAGATCGCCGAGACGTTCGAGCTGGCCGAGCCGCCGCAGCGGATCGAGGTCTACGACAACAGCCATGTCATGGGCACCAACGCGGTCGGCGCGATGATCGTCGCCGGGCCCGAGGGCTTCCGCAAGAACCAGTATCGCAAGTTCAACATCAAGCGGCCCGAGACCGCGCCCGGCGACGATTTCGCGATGATGCGCGAGGTGCTCGGCCGCCGCTTCGCCCGGCTCGAGAAGGAGGATCCGGACCGCTCCAAGGGCGACTGGCCGGATCTGCTGCTGATCGACGGCGGCAAGGGCCAGCTCTCGGCGGTCTGCGAGGTGCTCGAGGATGCCGGCGTCCACGACGTGCCGGTGGTCGCGGTCTCCAAGGGGCCGGACCGCAATGCCGGGCGCGAGACCTTCCATCTGCCGGGCGGGCGCGAGATCGACCTTGCCGCCCAATTCGCCTTTGCTCTTCTACCTCCAGCGGCTGCGCGACGAGGCCCACCGCTTCGCGATCGGCGCCCACCGGGCGAAGCGCGCCAAGAGCTTCACCGCCAGCCCGCTCGACGAGGTCCCCGGCATCGGCCCGGGCCGCAAGCGCGCCTTGCTGATGCATTTCGGCACCGCGCGCGCGGTGCGCAACGCCGCGCTCGAGGATATCGAGAAGGTGCCCGGCATCTCGCGGCACGACGGCGCGCGGCATCTACGATTATTTCCACCCGGGGGGATGAGCGTGCCTGCCTCCCCTCCGCCATCGTCCCGGCCTCTTTCGTCATCCCCGCGAAAGCGGGGATCCAGCTTCTCCCGACCTGCCCAAAGCTGGATTCCCGCTTTCGCGGGAATGACGGGAAGGGGCGGTGGAGGGTGAGGATCGACACCCCCGCCATCATCGTCGCGGTCCGCCCGCATGGCGAGCATGGCGCGATCGTCCGCGCGCTGACTCCGGCGACGGGCTCCAGCCCGGCTATGTCCGCGGCGGCAAGTCGCGGCGGCTGCGGCCGGTGCTCGTCCCCGGCAACCTCGTCCAGGCCGATTATCGCGCCCGCACCGACGAGCAGCTCGCCCATCTCGCGGTCGAGCTGATCCACAGCCGCGCCTTCCTCCTCTCCGAGCCGCTCGCCTCGGCCGGGATCGACTGGGCGACGGCGCTGACCGCCGCCGCTTTGCCCGAGGGTCAGCCTTATCCGCGCGTCTATCGACGGGCTCGACGGCCTGCTGAACGCGATCGAGGCGGCGCCGAGCGCGCGCGGCTGGGCCGCCGCTCTGGTCCGCTACGAATTGCTGCGTGCTCGGCGAGCTCGGCTTCGGCCTCGACGAGGCGGAGATGGCGGCGCTGCCCGACGACCATCCGCGCCGGCCTGAGGCTCACCGGCGGCCGCCTCGCCCGCGACCTCCTGACCGACCGCCGGGCCGAGGTGCTCGCCGCGCGCGAGCGGCTGGTCGAGCGGCTCAAGCGGATGGCCGGTTGACCGGGCGGGCGCGCGGCACAGGAAGCGGCGCGTGAAAGAGCTCTTCCCCCATGCCGCGACCACCCGCGACATCACCGTCCGGGTCTCGGTCAGCTTCCTTCCCGAGCAGTCGGAGCCGGGCAAGGGCCGCTGGTTCTGGGCCTATCATGTCCGGATCGAGAATGGCGGCGGCCAGGCGGTGCAGCTGGTCAGCCGCGAATGGATGATCACCGACGGCCGCGGCGCCCGCCACGAGGTGCGCGGCGAGGGCGTGGTCGGCGAGCAGCCGGTGCTCGAGCCGGGCGGCTCGTTCGACTATGTCTCGGGCTGCCCGCTGACCACGCCGACCGGGGCGATGGAAGGGCGCTATTTCATGGTCGCCGCGGACGGCTCCAGCTTCCCGGTCGAGATCCCGCGCTTCCCGCTGATCGCGCCGGCGGTGACGAGCTAGATTCATGTCGTCACCCCAGCGCAGGCTGGGGTCCATGCAGGGTTCGTGCGGATCGCCGACGCCGCTGGATGCCAGCCTGCGCTGGCATGACGAACTTGAGCTGAATCGACCCTAGGAGATCGCGTGCTGAATGCAGCCTAGCCGAAGATGGAGCTGCGGCCCGGCGGCCGGGCGTGCATGTTGCGGATGAGATAGGCGTCCGCCGACATCCACAGCAGGGCGACGGCCATGCCGGCGAAGGCGGGATAATATTCGGTCGTCGCGAGCAGCGCCCAACTGCCGACGCCGAGCAGCGCCTGCAGCGCGCCCGTCATCGGCCGGCCGAGATAGAAGCGGTGCGCGCCGGCAATTCCGAGGACCAGCCAAAGCGCATAAGCGACGGTGAGCGATTTCGGCGTCCCCCAGACCGCCTCCGACATTGCGGCCGGAGTGACGTCGAACGCCAGCGTCTCATCGGCCGCCGGGATCCCGGCCCGGGCGCGCTCCTCGGCGACGAACGCCGCGCGCCGCGCCGCCGCCTCGTCCGCCTCGCGGGCCGGCGCCGCCGGGGCGGAGCCGAGCAGGGCCGCGCGCCGGGCGGAAATGCCGCCGTCGCTCACGCCTCGCCGTCCGAAGGTCCGCGCCGTCATGGCCCGCACGCTAGGGGAGCCAGGCAAAAATAAGGTTAAGACCGCTATCGCGCGAGCTGGACCGCCCGCGCCATCAAGCCGGAGAAGCGTGCCTCGTCGACCGGCGCCGCCCGATTGTTCCAGCTGCCGGTGACGACATGCCAGCCGGCCGGCCGGATTGCGGACCAGCCAGGTGAGGTTGATCACGCCGGGCTCCGAGCCCCCTTTATAGCCGACGATAGGCGAAGCCGCCTCGCTGGCCGGCCGGCAGGCCGGAGCTGATCGCCAGGATCGCGCGCGTTGCCTCGTCGCCGTTGCGGCGCAGCCAATCCATCGTCCGCACCAGATCCGCGGGGCTGGCGAACCATTCGACGTCGAGGTTGAGCGGATTGCCGGAGAAGCGGCTGACGTCGATGCCCGCGGGCGTCAGGCCGGCATAGTCATTGGCGAGCAGGGCCCGCCGCCCCGCCTCGTCCGCCGCCGCCAGAGGTTGAGCCGCGGCGCCGAGCCGGTCTTGATCGCGGCCAGCTCGAGCGTCGAGAGAAGCGGCCGGTTGCGCGCCGCCGCGGCGACTCCGATCGTCGCCATCATCCGCTCGACATTCTCGCGGCCGAGCAGATGCAGCAGCATGTCGGTCGCGCGTATTGTCGCTGATCGAGATCATCAGCGAGGCGAGCGTGTGCAGGGTCACCGGCGCGCCTGCGCGGCCAGCGCATGGAGCGTGCCGCCCGCGAAGGAGCGCCGGTCGAGCGGACGACGTATCGCTCCAGCGCCGCTGCCCGGCGCGTACCTGCCGGCTGAGCTCGGCGAGGATCCACAATTTGAACGCCGAGCCGATCGCCAGCGGCCGCTCGGGCTCGTGGCCGCGGCGATCGCCGGCGCGCCGTCGCCGAGGCGGGCGATGGCGAAGCGACACCTCGCCGGGCAAGGCGCGAAGCTCGGCCGCGACCGCCGCCATCGAATCGCCGCGCAGATCGGTGCCGGTGAGCAGCAGGCCGCCGATAAGGTGAGGCGCAGCCGGCTCGACCACGAGATTCATGTGCAAGGTCGCCCGCTCGGTCTCGATATGAATGACGCCCATCGTATCGCGATTGCGGCCTCGATCCCGGCGACGCGGCGGGGCGCGCCATATTGGGCGCTGAGCTGCTGCGAGATGGTGCGGACCTGCGCCTCGGGCACTTGGGCGAGGAAGGCGGGCGTGAAGATCTCGGCGGGCTGCGCCTCGCCGCGCAGCAAGGCGACGACCTGTCGGCGCCGGCGCGCAAGCCCGGGCTGGCCTGGGCCTGCGCGGCGGCGGGCGCCGTGAGGCCGACCAACAGCAGAGCGAGGAGCCATCGCGCCGTTGCCGCATCATCGGCGAAACCTCCATGCCGCTCCACCGTTACAGGATCGAACATTGGGAGAGTAAGGCCATGCCGGTATCGAACATGGACGTCGTCGAGCGGATCGCACGAGTGATCGCGGGGCGGGTGCTCAGCATCAATGCGGAGGGCGACGATCCGTCCGCGGCGGACAGGGTCGATGCCACCTGGCGCGACTATCGCGAGGATGCGCTTTCAGTCCTTCGCACCTTGCGCGAGCCCGACGCGGCGATGGCGGGCGCCGGCGACGTCGCGATCTGGGAACGGATGATCGAGGCGGCGCTGGCCGAAGCCGAGGCCGCGACCTCATAGGCCGAGCGCGGGCGCGATCATGTTGAACGCGTAGCCGGCGGGCAGCAGCAAGGCGACGCCGATGGCGATGTCGAACGCGCGGATCGGCGCATCCGCCCGCCGCGTCCGCGCGCGCGCATGTCCATGATCGTGATCCAGAGGATCGACAGGCCGCACAGGCAGGTGAGGGCGAGCAGCCCGGCATAGGCATAGAGCAGCCAATCCGGCCACGCTCCCGGCGAGGCGGCGAGCAGCAGCGCGCCGAGCCCCGCCGCGACCCCGGCCATCGCCGCCCGCTGCACGGTCCATGCCCTCAGCATCACCAGTCCCGGAACCAGCCGGTGATCGCGTAGCGCGCCACCGGCGCGAAGGGTGGAACGTAAGTGACGTTGTGCCGCTGCGGCACGGCGAGCAGGTTCAGCGAATTGAAGCGCGGCCTGAAGCCGCCGACCACGTCGCCATCCTCGTCGTAGAACATCAGATAGCCGCCATATTCCGGCCGCCATTCTTCGGTCGTCATGTTGAGCACATAGGCGACTCGCCAGCCTTCGGCGACATGGCTGTCGTCGTGCAGCGCGAGGAAGTGGCCGGGCCGGTAGAGCGTCCCCTGGGCGTCGGCCTTGGTCAGGCCGGCGAAGCCGCTGATCTCGCGGACCAGCGTCATGAACGGCTCGGCATTGATATGTTCGATGATCAAATCGTGCGGCGAGCCCTCGTCCCACTTCTCCTGATAGGCGGTCAGGATCGGGAAGCAGCCATAGGTGAACGCGTAATCGTCGCCGCGCATCGCGGCGATCAGCTTCTGCCCGATCTCGGCATTTTGCTGCGGCGTCATCTTCGCCATCTGCTCGGGCATCAGCAGGTTCGGCCCGTCGTCGCCGGCCTGCCAGGCGACGCCCCATTTGGTATGGCGCGAGAGCACCTTCTGGACCTCGCGCGCCGTCGCTTCCGTGAGGACATCGCGAATCTGCACCCGCCGGTCGCGCGCGAAGCGCCTGGCGAGCGCCTTGCGGTCGAGCTTCGGATTGACCTCGAACAGCGGAATGGCGCCTCCGCTCATGCGTCGATCTCCTCCTCGTCGAGCTCGGCGGCGTGGCTCTGGATGAAGTGGAAGCGGTGCTCGGGATTGCGGCCCATCAGCCGGTCGACCAGATCGCGCACCGCCGCTCGGTCGTCATAGTCCTGCGGCAGAGTGATGCGGATCATCGAGCGAGTCGTCGGGTCCATCGTCGTCTCGCGCAATTGCGCCGGGTTCATCTCGCCGAGGCCCTTGAAGCGGGACACCTCGACCTTCTTGCCCTTGAACGTCGAGGATTCGAGCGCGGCGCGATGAGCGTCGTCCTTGGCATAGGCGATCGTGCCGCCCGCGGCGAGGCGGTAGAGCGGCGGCTGCGCCAGATAAAGATGACCTTTCTGGACCAATTCCTTCATTTCGTTGAAGAAGAAGGTCATCAGGAGGGTCGCGATATGGGCGCCGTCGACGTCGGCGTCGGTCATGATCACGATCCGTTCGTAGCGCAGATCGTCGGGATTGCATTTGTCGCGCACTCCGCAGCCGAGCGCCAGGACGAGATCGGCGATCTCCTGGTTGGCGCGGATCTTGTCCTGGGTCGCGGAGGCGACGTTCAGGATCTTGCCGCGGATCGGCAGGATCGCCTGGGTCTTGCGGTTGCGCGCCTGCTTGGCCGAGCCGCCGGCGCTGTCGCCCTCGACGATGAACAGCTCGGTCCCGGCCGGATCGTTATTGGCGCAGTCGGTGAGCTTGCCGGGCAGGCGAAGCTTGCGCGCCGAGGTCGCGGTCTTGCGCTTGATCTCGCGCTCGGCGCGGCGCTTGAGCCGCTCGTCCATCCGGTCGAGAACGAAGCCGAGAAGCGCGCGCCCGCGCTCCATATGGTCGGCGAGATAATGGTCGAAATGGTCGCGCATCGCGCCCTCGACCAGCCGCGCCGCGTCGGGCGAGGTCAGCCGGTCCTTGGTCTGGCTCTGGAACTGGGGATCGCGGATGAACACCGAAAGCATGATCTCGGCGCCCGTCGTCACGTCCTCGGCCTGGATGTCCTTGGCCCGTTTCTGGCCGATCAGCTCGGCGAAGGCGCGGATGCCGCGGGTCAGCGCCGTCCTCAACCCCTGCTCGTGAGTGCCGCCGTCCGGGGTCGGGATGGTGTTGCAATAATAGGATGCGGCGCCGTCGCCCCAGAGCGGCCAGGCGACCGCCCATTCGGCCGAGCCGGCCCCGTTCGGGAAATCGTGCTTGCCGGTGAAAGGGGCGGCGGTCGCGGTCTCGCGCTCGCCGAGCTGCTCCTTCAGATGATCGGCGAGGCCGCCGGGGAACTGGAACACCGCCTCGGCCGGAGTCTCGTCCGAGATCAGCTCGGGATCGCATTTCCAGCGAATCTCGACTCCGGCGAAGAGATACGCCTTGGACCGGGCCAGCCGGTAGAGCCGCGCCGGCTTGAACCGCGCCTCCGGGCCGAAAATCTCCGCGTCGGGAGTGAAGGACAAGGTCGTGCCGCGCCTATTCTGGGTGGCGCCGATCTCGGTGAGGGCGGAGATCGGCACACCGCGCGCGAAGCTCTGCCGCCAGACCTGCTTGTTGCGCGCCACCTCGACGATCGTCTCGCTCGACAGCGCGTTGACGACGCTGACGCCGACGCCGTGAAGGCCGCCCGACGTCGCATAGGCCTTGTGGCTGAACTTGCCGCCCGAATGGAGCATTGTCAGGATCACCTCGAGCGCCGACTTGCCCGGATATTTGGGATGCTCGTCGATCGGGATGCCGCGGCCGTTGTCGGCGATGGTGAGCCGCCCCGCGCTTCCCGCCTGCGCCTCCAGAGTCACCTCGATCCGGGTCGCATGGCCCGCGACCGCCTCGTCCATGCTGTTGTCGAGCACCTCGGCGGCGAGATGGTGAAGCGCGCGCTCGTCGATGCCGCCGATATACATGCCCGGCCGCCGCCGCACGGGCTCCAGCCCTTCGAGCACCTCGATCGAATGAGCGTCGTAATCGGCGCCGGCGCGGGCGGGGGAAGCGAACAAATCGTCGGACATGGGTGGGGTATAGGGGCGGGGGAGTCGCGGGGGCAAGATGGGTGGGGGTTTGTGCCGGGATTTGCGCTCGGAAGGGCCGGCGGCCAACGTCCGAAACGGGTGGAAAGGGGAGGTTGACGCGTTGCGGTTGACCGGGCTGCCGCATATGCAGATCGCGCCGGCGAGGATGAAGCAGCAGCTGTCTCGCCCGAGCCCGGATCGGCGGACGATCGCCGATTGTGCGCGATATTCGATGCCTCGTCGCGGGCGAGCGGGAGATGGAAATGGGCGGAGACCAGGGGAACGGACTGGCGCTGGTCATCCTGATCGTCATGGTGCTGATGGTGCTCGGCGGGGCGGCCTTACTCGCCCTTGCGGGCCGCCTGCTCACGCGAAAGCTCGAGACGCGGCGCCGCCGCCTGGTCACATTGCTGATGGCGCTCGTCGGCGCCGGCTTCGGCTGGCTGCTGGTGACCGCGACCTTCTACGAGTTCGACCTTGTGGCCGCCGCCCCGGCTGAGCCTCGCGATCCCACCCGGGTTCGACGCGCCCGTCGTGATCCTGCTCGAGGATCCCCGGGCAAGCCGGGCGCTGGAGTGGCAGGGCGGCGCAATGCCGTTTACCGCCCCGGCCGCCGGGGTCGCCGTTCCACCGTCCGGAATCGTTCGGGTTCGCAGCTTCGGGCCGATCGCCGAGCGCCTTTATCTCGTTGCGATCTGGTCCGACGGAAGGCAGGGCATTGTCACCGGGGGCGGCAACACGGGCCCGCCGGGCACGGGCGCCAGCTCCTATTTGATGATCGAGCCCCCCGATGCGCCGCCGACCGGCGGATCACAATCCTACGACGAGCCGGCCATCGCCGCCTATATCGAGCAACGGGAGCGGCGGCGTTAACCGGCGCGGCGCACCTTTATCGATGCGCGGCGCTCCGCATTGCCCCATCATGCATTCTGTGCCCGCCGACGGAGACACATGAAGCTGTTATGCGCAATCCCAGGCTCTGACTGTTTTAAGTCGCTCGCCCAACTCCCCCAATCGGTTCCGGCCGTCGGGCGTTGCTCAGGAACCGGGCCTATCGGTCCCGGGCGGGACAGCTTCTCTCGGGAGCGAATGTCTGCAGGATCGAGAAGCGACGGGCGTAGATCGCTCGGTCCTGCGGCGGCAGCCGCCTCATCGTCGCCATCGACCGGCGCGTGTTTTCGGCGAGTAGAGCGGCCTGATGGCCGTTGCGGGCCTGGGCAGCGCGCTCGAGCCGATCGACGTCGATGGGCAGGGTGTGCGCGGCCTCGCCGAGTTCGCGATGGATGGCATCGCCCTCGGGTCGCCTCGCCCGGGCATCTTGCTGGTTCCTGGCCCAGTCCTCGACAACGATCGCGATCGCTTCCTCGGACATGCAGAGGCGCCGCAATTCGGCGGCCATCTGCTCCGCCCTTGGCGCCGGCGGCGCCGGCGGCGCTGCCAGCGCCGGTTGTCCGAATAGGGCGAGGGCGGCGGCTGATGCGATCATCGAAGGTCCTTCGAGCCAGAACCGTGGGTATTGCGAACATATCGATCGACAGCAGGTCCGCAATGGCACGAACGCTGCCCGTGGCAGCGGCCGGCTGCGGCCCTTCGAGCGCCGGGCCTGGCCGTCAGCCGGCGGAGCGATGCTTCAGATATTCCGCCCGCATGTCGGCGAGCGTCTGGCGTGCGTCCGGCGGGCATCTGGCGGCGGCAAGCTCGCGTTCGATCGCGGCGAGCTGGGCGGCGACCAGTGCCTTGCATCGATCGGCGCCGATCAATCCCGAGTCGGCGGCGATCTGCCACGCGACGCGCATCGAAATCGTGGTCGCTCCGAACGCCGCATTGGCCTCGATCTCGCTCAGGCTCGGCAGCGAAGCGCTGTTCGGGCCGTTCATCCGGCGCATGATGGCTTTCTGCCAGGGCCGGTCGCGCCCGGCCAGCGCCAAAGCGTCCGCGCGCGCCTGGCGAGTCGCCGGATCGACGATCCGGCCCGCTTCGAGGACGATCGCCGCGGCGGCGCCGGTTTCGCAGCCATAGCCGGGAGTCGCGACGAACGCCTCGAGGTCGCTCTCGGCCGAAGCCTCGACCCGCGAATAGTGAAAGGGCACGGTGCGGCAGGCCAGGGGGCGCCGATCGTGGATGCCGCAGCTCGTGCCGCTGAGCGCGGCGCAGGCGCCGGGGCTGGTATCGAGAGTCAGCGCCGAGATGGTGAGATAGTGGACATAATCGACGGCTTTCCCGTCGCGCCTCGCCTTCTTCGGATATTTCCGGGCGGCACAGGCGGTGAGCAGGCGCTTCTTCTGATAGAATATCTCGCTCGCATTGGCCGATGGCGGGCAAAGCTTCAGATAGTCGCCGAGCGCGGCGGGCAGCGCGTAGAGCCGGAACATCAGCCTAAAGACGAAGACGTCGGCGAGCGCCGCCGCCTCGGACAGCTCGACCTCCGGCGAACGGTTGCAGCACTTGCCGCATCGCGTGCAGGCGAACCGCTTCATTCCCGCTTCCATCGTCTTCGGCCGCGCTCCTCCCGATATCGGATCAGGCGGTCCCCTTCAGCGCACCCGCGGGCCGCCGAAGGGGAGGGGGGGCGGCGGCTTGCGGTCGCGGCGCGGGAGCTGGGCCTGATAGGCGACTCCGCAATGCTGGACGCAATAAGGGAAGCCGGGGTTCGCCTGGTTGCCGCAGAAATGGAAATCGGGCTCGCCGGGATGGCCGATCGGCCATTTGCAGATCTTCTCGTTCAAATCGAGCAGGCCGGTCTTGTCGGCGATTTCGGGGCTCGGCTTGGCGGGAACGAGGCGGCGCGGCGGCGCCGGCGGGATCGGCGCCTGCTGGTCGCTCGGCCCCTGGCGGACGAAGCCGCCCGGGCCGATCGAACGGACGATCGGCTCCGGCGGCCCGGGCGCTCGCGGCGCCTCGGGAGCGGGCTCCCCGGCGGCCGGCGCCGGCGGCTCGGGCCGGACCACCGGCTGCGACGACGGCGCCTCGGCCACCGACAGCGCCTCGGGCGGCGCCGCGGCCGCGACCCTGGCCCTCGGCGCGGGCGCGGGCTCGTTGGGCTTGACCGGCGATGGCCGCGATTGAAGGCCGAGCCGGTGCGCCTTGCCGATCACCGCGTTGCGCGAGACTCCGCCGAGATCGTCGGCGATGTGGCTCGCGGTCATGCCGCGGCTCCACATCTCCTTCAGGCGCTCGATCCGCTCGTCGGTCCACATCGTCTCATCCTCATGCTCTCACGGCTCGGGTCCCGGCGTCCGCGCTGTGCGACGGCCTCTTCAACGACCAGCCTTCGAATTGGGTTCGAACCGCTCCTTCATGCCCGTCATCCGGGCGGCCGGCGCGGCCTTCCCCTATGTGAAGGAGATGGGACGTTTCTTCAAGGGGGAGGGGGAATGCGGCGCGGCGGCGGAGGCGGCGCAGGTCAGGCTCGATCGGCGGCGCCGCGCGCGGCAGCGCCGCCTTCGATCAATCCAATATGGCGAATTCTCGCAATACCGCGATACTATGCGATCGATTTAGGGCTCGAACCAGTCGCCCATCTCGCCGAGCCCCCACACTTTCGTGAAGTGTTTGCCGGCGACCCGCCCCATATCTTCTATCGTCAGCTCTTTCGCGAGCAGACGAGAGGCGATTCTGGACGGTGGCGTACCCTGCGCGGCCGCGCAATCGGCCAATTTCGTCATTATAGCCCTCCCCGTTATGCACGGACTCGATTGTTCGCGCACAAGTAAAGCTAAGTTGATGAGGAGCAGGTGTCAATCACGTCCGAGAAAAATAGGGGGCACTATGAATGCGCTACAGGCGACCACGTGTCAGCCGAAGAAAAAACCATTACGGATGTTTCGCGTTGACAAGAATATCGTCGCCGTGGAAGGTACGTCTTCAGCAGCCGCGAGTCTGTGTGGGAGAAGATGCGCCTCTTAGCCATATCCACTCCCAACGACCAGCACGCCGCGCTCGCGCTTTTTGCTTTGCGGCGGAATGGCTATGACGCTTCGTTCTGGTGTCCCGCCGACATGCCTCTGTTCGAGCGGGCGTCGATCCATTTGGGCGGCGCGGAGACCGGGCGACCGAACCGGCTGATCGTCGATCGGCGCGAATTCGGCGCGTTCGATACTGTCCTGTTCCGGAAATACGCCTCGGCCCAGCTGCCCGACGACATGCATCCCGCCGACCGAGCGGTCGCGCAACGCGAGTTCCGCTACTTCATCGACGGCTGCTTCTCCCTAGTCGCGCCGAACGGCTTTTGGGCCAATCCTTGGATCAGCCTGTTCGCCAGCGGCAAGGTCGCCCAGCTCAAGGTGGCGGCCGAGCTCGGCATGAAGATCCCACCGACTCTGATCTCCTGCGACCCTTCGGAAATCCGCGACTTCGTCGCCCGCGCCGGCCCGGGCGGAGTGATCTTCAAGTCGTTCGCGCCGGCCTTGTGGGTCGACGGAGCGGGCAGGAGCATGACGGCAATGACCGCCGAGCTGACGGCGGAGGTCCTCCAGGACGATGCCGCTCTCTCTCATGCTCCGGCGATCTACCAGCACAAGATCGCCAAGAGCCATGAGCTGCGGGTGACGATGTTCGGCGGCTTCGGCGTGTTCGCCAGGCTCGACAGCCAGGCCAACCCGTTCAGCGCGCTCGACTGGCGGGCCGGCGGAAGCGCGCTTCCGGTCGAGCCGATGGCGGCGGACGAAAGACTTCGCTCGGCCTGCGCCAAATTGATGAAGCGGCTCGACCTGAATTTCGGATGCTTCGACTTCATCGTCGACGAGTTGGGCGACATCATCTTCCTCGAAGTGAACCCGGCCGGACAGTTCCTCTGGCTCGAGGAGATCAATCCGGACATCCGGCTGCTCGCCCCTTTCTGCGCATTTCTGACTCAGGGAGCGGAAGGCTGGCGGCCGGACAGATCAGCGGCCTTTCCGGCACTCGCGGACATCAGCGGAACCGCCGAGCTGGAAAAATTCACCGAAGCATTCGAAAGCGCGCATGCCGCACCGCAATCAAGCTTTCTCGTCCGCGAATGAGGGCAAGTCTCCGGCCGGACGAAGAGGGAGTTTACTGTTCGTTTCGAAAGTGAGACTAATAAATGGGAAGAGGGGGGCACAAATGGGGAATCGGGGCGCCTGGGGGAACAGGGCGGTCCGCTGGGCCGCGATCGTCGCGGTCGGCGGCATGCTGGCAATACCCGCGCTCAGGGCCCAGCCGAACAGGGCGGCCGATCCGGACGCGGCCGAAGATCGAGGCGGGTCGAGCGACGTCGTGGTGACCGGCAGGCGGGAAACCTCGCCCGCCGAGGTCGGCCGGTTCGTCGAGGCGGTCCTCGCGGAAACCGGCAACGATCGGGTCGCGCGATGGGCCGACCGGATTTGCGTCAACGTCGAAGGCTTCAGCCGGCACGATCGGGACGCGATCGTCGACCGGATCGAGGAGGTCGCGACCGAGCTCAATTTGCGGATCGCCCCGCACCGCCGCTGCGAACCTTCCGCTTACATGGTCTTCACCAGCGATCCGGGCGCGCTGCTCAACCGGCTGGAGCGCGAGCGCCCCGCCTTTTTCGGCGGCATCCCGCGCGTGGAGAGGGATGCGTTCGCGGCCTCGGATGCGACAGTCCGCTGGCTGTCTTTCGCGCAATTGCGCGGCGCCAACGGCGAAATGCCGTTCAGCTTCTATGTCGATCCGAAGAGCGGCGGGGTCGAGCGGCCGACGCCGGGCGTAAGGACGACGCCGTCGCGCCTGCAGGCCGGCACGCGCATGGATTTGCAGTCGATATTCGTGGTCGTCGATGCCTCGAAGACGGCTGGCATCCCAAAGCGATTGCTGATCGACTATCTGACCATGGTGATGCTGGGCAACGTCCGCCAGCAGCATGAGGACGTCGGCGCGCCTTCGATCCTGGCCCTTTTCAACCAGGGCCAGCGGGCGGGCGGGGTGACGCTCGCTGGCATGACCTCGTGGGACGAATCCTACCTGAGGTCCCTATATGCGGGCAATTGGAACATCCCCGCCAACCAGCGCAGCGCCCGGATGCGGGCCTCGATGAGGCGGGATCTCATGCCCGCCGGACGCGGGCGGGGGAACGGGGTTGCGGAGGACAGCCCCAACCCCTAGCGACGGCGGGTGAGCGACCAGCCGTCGAATTGGGTCCGGACCGCCCCCGGCGTGCCGGTTATCCGCAACGTCAATTGGGGCGGCCTTCGCACCCTCTATTTCAAGGAGGTGCGGCGCTTCTTCAAGGTCCAGCTGCAGACGATCTGGGCGCCCGCGCTCACCACCTTGCTGTTCCTGGTCATCTTCACCGTCGCTCTGGGGCGCTCCGGGCGGACCGTGATGGGCGTCCCCTTCGCCGATTTCCTCGCGCCCGGCCTGATCGTCATGGGGATGATCCAGAACGCCTTCGCCAATTCCTCCTTCTCGCTGCTGGTCGGCAAGATCCAGGGCTCGATCGTCGACTATCTGATGCCGCCTTTGTCGGTCGGCGAGCTGATCGCCGGCCTGCTCGGCGCGTCGGTCACGCGCGCCGTCCTGGTCGGCCTCGCGGTGTGGCTGGCGATGCTCGCCTGGCCGGGAGTCCATGTCCGGCCGCAGCACCTCTGGGCGATCCTCTGGTTCGGCCTGATGGGGAGCATGATGCTCAGCCTCCTGGGCCTGATCACCTCGGTCTGGGCGGAGAAGTTCGATCATGCCGCGGCGGTCGGCAATTTCGTCGTCGCGCCCTTGTCGCTGCTCTCGGGCACCTTCTATTCGGTCGATTCACTGTCGCCGACCTTCGCCGCGATCAGCCACGCCAACCCCTTCTTCTACATCATCTCGGGCTTCCGCTACGGCTTCCTCGGGGTGGCCGATTCGCCGGTGCTGCTCGGGGCGGCGCTGCTGTTCGGGATCAACGTCGCGCTCGGCGCGCTCTGCTACTGGCTGCTGCGGACGGGGTGGAAGCTGAAGGCCTGACCGGCCCCGGCTTCACCCCAGCCGCGACCCCGGAGAACGACTTCAGCGGCCTTTCCGCGTCTGCCGCTAGAGTGCGTCCTGACTTGATTGAATCTCGTCATGCCAGCGAAGGCTGGCATCCATGCGGCGCCGGCGATCGGCACAAACTCGGCATGGACCCCAGCCTTCGCTGGGGTGACGGTTCAATGTGACCGGGACAGACTCTAGGGCCAATTGCCGTTTTTCAGCGCGTTCTGGAATTGAATGGCGTGGCGGGCGATCAACGTGTCCTTGTCCCGGCCGTTGATGATCCGGCGAGCGGCTGTGAACTGGCCGAGCGTGGCCTCGCCGGAGCTCGGCAGGTGGCGCTTCAGATTGTGCCTGCCGCTGGCGTCGCCCGCGAACCAGCCTTCATCCATGCCGCGGCGCATGATCTTCGCGGCGATTGCCGGGTCCATGGCCAGATCGAGGTTGGCGACGAGAGTGCCGCCAAGCCCCAGCTCCTTGTCGGCGCGCTTGTAGTTCGTGTCCCAGGTCAGCTGCACATAGCCTCGGCCGTACCAGGGATAATATCGCAGATGCGCCCGCCTCCAGGCCTCGGAAAGCCAATAGGCCTCGCGCACCGGCTGCATCGTTGCCGCGGTTTCGTGATAGGCCGTCCCCAGGGCGTAGGCGCAATGGGCGAGCGGCGCACCGGCCATCGCGGCAAGTATCGCGTTGCAGCCGCCGATTTCGTTCTTGGAGAGGGTGGGGCCGAGCAGCCCGGCGCGGAGGGAAGCAAAAAAGGGTGCTGGATCGAAAGCCATATTGTCGCTCCTTCGGCCGAAGAATGGGACTTCAGTTCCGCGTACAGCGCATGACGTTGGCCAACCCGCCCCAGCGCATCAATGCGGTGCCGGTCGATGTGTCCAGGATCACGGACATTGGCCTATTCTCTCCGCCGATCCGAACCGAGGCGTGGAAAAGCACATTCCCGTCCGCTGTCCGCCTGATTCTGATCCGCCCCGGAAAGCATCCACTATAGGCGCAGATTTCGACGCGGCCCGGATCGATCGAAAGCTCCATGGGCGTGAAGCTGTCCTGTTTGATTTCACAGCCATCGTTGCCGCACTGTATCTCGGCAATGTCACGATTGCTGCAGTTCCACTGCGCCACCGAAGGGGTGCTGATCGACAACATGAACAGGAGAATCGGAACCCGCCGCATGTCTATCATCCTCCAACAAATCGACCACTTTGTCCAGAGCTCATGCATCCAACAGGCAGCTTTCATTCTGGGGATGAAAAACATGACGACAAGACATCCTGTCCTTCTATTGCACGGCATAAGAGATCGTGCGGAATGGCAGGGCAATGTCGCCCCCCGAAGCTCGAAGAGACACTCGGCTTTGTCTGCCGATCCTCTGAATATGGCCGCCTCAGCTTTCCGCTTTCCGATTCCCGGGCCCCGGCGGCGCCGGCCCGCGCATGGCGCATCGCTTTCTCAAGGAAATCCGCAAGGTCGGACCCGAAGCCCCGTGACCGCCCACGGGTTCGGCGCATACGGCCTGCGGATCGGGCCGATTGGAGTCCGGCTTTCGCTGCAATGACGGGAGGGACGTCGCTCCCCCCGGGATCGAAGCCGCGCTCCGCGCATTGTGCCTCGGGCTGCTTCGCGGCGGCCGGAAGCTCGAGGCGTGAGGAATTTCGTTCATACAAATTGCGACAATTATGAACGGATTCTGTCGCGCCCGTTCAGCGAGCCACATAGCGCGCCGGCCGTAGAAGCGGCACTGCAATACAGCAGCAAGGGAGTAGTTCACATGCGTAAGTTGCTTTTCACCGTCGCCATTGCGACCGCCACGATCGCCACGGCTGTTCCGGCTGCGGCCCAGCATCGCGGCGACCATGACCGCGGCGACCGCGGCGACCGCGGTCGCGCCGAATGGAACCGCGGCGGGCCGACCCGCCAGGCCATCAACCAGCTGTTGCGGGACCTCAACCGGGCCGAGGCCGGCATCGAGCGCTCGGTGCAGCGCGGCATCATCTCGCGGCGCGAGGCGGTCGGCCTGCGCCGCGAGGCCAACCAGATCCGCGTCCAGCTCAACCGCGCGCCCGCAACGGCATCAGCGGCCGCGAGTTCGCCGGGCTTCGGGTCCAGGTCAACCGTCTCGAGCAGCGCCTCCGCATGGAGCGCCGCGACCGCGACGGCCGCCGCAACTAAAAGGTGAAACCGGGGGCGCCGCGAATTGACGCGGCGCCCCCGAAATCCCTATAGCGGGGAGTGGAAGGCGGCCTGAAAGGGTCGCCTTTTTCACTCGATCCTTCGCCACTCCTGGAGCCCGTTCATGGCCATCACGCCGCTCATGCCCGTCTATCCGCGCTCGCCGGTGCGGCCGGTGCGCGGCGAGGGCGTCTATCTCTACGGCGAGGGGGGCGAGAAATATCTCGATTTCGCGAGCGGCATCGCGGTCAACCTGCTCGGCCACGGCCATCCCGCACCTGACCAAGGCGATCCAGGAGCAGGCGGCGACCCTGATCCACGTCTCCAACCTCTACGGCAGCCCGCAGGGCGAGGCGCTCGCGCAACGGCTCTGTCGACCTGACCTTCGCCGACACCGTCTTCTTCACCAATTCGGGCGTCGAGGCGGTCGAATGCGCGATCAAGACCGCGCGCCGCTACCACCATCATCACGGCCGCCCCGAGAAGCACGAGCTGATCACCTTCTCCAACGCCTTTCACGGCCGCACGCTGGGCGCGATCAGCGCCACCAACCAGCCCAAGATGCGCGACGGCTTCGCGCCGCTGCTGCCCGGCTTCACCGTCGTCGAGTTCGACGATCTCGACGCGGTCGAGGCGGCGATGGGGCCGCACACCGCCGGCTTCCTGATCGAGCCGATCCAGGGCGAGGGCGGCATCCGCCCGGCCAGCCAGGCCTTCCTCAAGGGGCCTGCGCGCGCTCGCCGACGAGCACGATCTGATGCTGGTCCACGACGAGGTCCAGTGCGGCGTCGCGCCGCACCGGCAAGCTCTACGCCTACGAGCATTACGGGATCGAGCCCGACATCCTCGCCACCGCCAAGGGGATCGGCGGCGGCTTCCCGCTTGGGCGCCTGCCTCGCCACCGAGAAGGCGGCGGCGGGGATGGTGATCGGCACCCACGGCTCGACCTATGGCGGCAACCCGCTCGCCATGGCCGCGGGCCAGGCGGTGCTCGACGTCGTCGCCAATGACGAATTCCTCGACCATGTCACCCGCATGGGCGAGCGGCTGCGCGGCGCGCTCGAGCAGATGATCCCCAATCACGACCATCTGTTCGAAAGCGTGCGCGGGCTCGGGCTGATGCTCGGCGTCAAGATGAAGACCGACAGCCGCGCCTTCGTCACTTACCTGCGCGAGCAGGGCCTGCTGACGGTCGCCGCCGGCGACAACGTCATGCGCGTGCTGCCGCCGCTGGTCATCGAGGACGCGCACATCACCGAGTTCGTCGAGCGGCTCTCCGAGGCGGCGCGGCGCTACGAGGTGCCGCAGGCGGCCTAAGGCGCGGCGCCGTTGACATTGGACAATCTTCTGTCCATATAGAGACGATGAAAGCGATCAGCTATTCCGAGGCGCGCGAGAATCTGAAATCGGTGATCGACCGGGTCGTTGCCGACCGCGCTCCCATCGCGATCACCCGCCAACGCGGGGAGGGGGCGGTGTTGGTTTCGGAACGCGATTGGGCGTCGATCGAGGAGACGCTCTATCTGCTGCGCTCGCCCGCCAATGCAGAGCGGCTGCTCGATGCGATCCGGGGCCTGGAGGCGGGCGAAGGCGAGGAACATGAGCTGATCGAGCCGTGAAGCTCATTTTCTGGCCGACCGCCTGGGACGACTATCTCTATTGGCAGGCCGAAGACGCGAAGCTGCTGGCCCGGCTGAACACGTTGCTCCAGGAATGCAGCCGCGATCCGGTTCGCGGCATCGGCAAGCCGGAGGCGCTCGGCGGCAATCTGAGCGGCTGGTGGTCGCGGCGGATCGACCAGGAGCATCGGCTGGTCTATCGCGTCACCGGGAAGGGCGAGGCTCAGGCGCTGGAAGTGGCGCAATGCCGCTATCGCTACGGAACCTAAAGGGCTGCAGAGCCGGACATTGACCGGGCCCGGCGTCGTCGCCACATCCCGCGCCATGGCTTCACCTCTACCTTCGGCCGCCGCCGCCAATCTCGACGCGGCGATCGGCTTCGCGCTGCCGGCGCGGCATGCGCGCGGGCGGCTGGTGCGGCTCGGGCCGGTGCTCGACGAGATCCTCTCGGCGCACGATTATCCGGCGCCGATCGCGCGCATGCTCGCCGAGGCGCTGGTGCTGACCGCCCTGCTCGGCGCGACGCTCAAGGACGCCGGCGGCCAGCTGACGCTTGCAGGCGCAGACCGAGGCCGGCGTCGTCGACCTGCTCGTCGCCGATTATCGCGGCGGCGAGCTGCGCGGCTATGTCCGCTTCGATGCCGAGCGGCTCGCCGAGCAGCCGAGCCTGCCGTCGCTCTTCGCCTTGTTCGGCAAGGGCTATCTCGCGATCACCTTCGATCAGGCGCTGACCGGCGAGCGCTATCAGGGGATCGTGCCGCTCGAGGGCGGCAGCCTCGCCGAGGCGGTCGAGCATTTCTTCGTCCAGTCCGAGCAGATTCCGAGCCTGGTCCGGCTCGCGGTCGGCGACGAGCGGCCATGTCGCCGGCGGCCTCCTGCTCCAGCACCTGCCCGAGGGCGAGGAGGGGCGCGAGCGGCTGCACACCCGGCTCGACCATCCCGAATGGGAGCATGTCCGCGCCTCGGCCGAGACGATCCGCGCCGACGAGCTCGCCGATCCGGAGCTGCCGCTCGAAACCCTGCTCTGGCGGCTGTTCCACGAGGAGGAGGAGTGCGCCTCCTCGCCGGCGTGCCGCTCGCCAAGGGCTGCCGCTGCAATTACGATCATGTCCGCGGCGTGATCGCCCGCTTCGCCGCCGAGGAGCGGGCGGCGATGGTCGACGACGACGGCTTCATCAGCGTCGACTGCGAATTCTGCTCGCGCGTCTTCCCGATCAGGCTGGGCGACCTCGACGCCTGACACATGCGGGTCGTTCCGGCGCCGCAATTGTGCTACATTGGTCGGGCAGGGGCGAGGATGCGGCCGGATGCGCGGCCGCGAGCGGGAGTATGCGTGGTGACGCGTCTCGGAATGACGGCCCTGTTCGGCGCCAGCCTGTTCGCCTTCGCCTGGCCGGCGGCGACCCAGGAGCCGAATCCCATGCTGCGCCGGCTCGAAAGCGGCCGGTGGGAGCTGCGCGGCGCCGGCAACAGCCGGATCGGCACGATCTGCCTCGGCAATCCGATCCTGCTCGCCCAGCCGCGGCACGGCGCCGCCGATTGCACGCCGCGACGTGATCGCCGCCGACGCGAATTCAGCATGACCGTCAATTATGCCTGCCCGGGCGTCGGCCGCGGCCGCACCACGATCCGCTTCGAAACGCCGCGGCTGGTCCAGATCGACAGCCAGGGCCTCGACCGCGGCGCGCCCTTCGCGCTTCGCGCCGAAGCGCGCCGGATCGGCGCCTGCGCGGGCTGACGCCGGCAAGGGGACACGTACTTTTTCGCGAAAAAGTACGTGTCCCCGACAGCGTTAACGCCCTGTTTACCATGGCGGGCCTATCGGGGGGTTGTGCCGCGAGCGGCACGCTTTCCTCCCTAGCAGGCTTCGAGAGCCTGAACTGGGCCGCTCCTTCGAAGGGCGGCCCATTCTTTTTCCGCTTCGCCTCGTTATATGCGCGCCGATGACCGAAGCCGCCGTCGTGCTCCTCTCCGGAGGCCTGGATTCGATGGTCGCCGCCGGCGCTCGCGCGCGAGGCGGGCTTCCGCCTGCTCGCGCTCACCATCGACTACAACCAGCGCCACCGGATCGAGCTGCAGGCGGCGGCGGCGATCGCCGCGCCGGCTCGGCGCCGAGCGCCATATCGTCCTGCCGCTCGATCTCAGCCGCTTCGGCGGCTCGGCGCTGACCGCCGACATCGACGTGCCGAAAGGCGGGCGTCGGCAACGACATCCCGGTCACCTACGTGCCGGCGCGCAACACCATCTTCCTCTCGCTCTGCCTCGGCTGGGCCGAGGCGGCGGGCGCGCGCGACCTCTTCATCGGCGTCAACGCGCTCGATTATTCGGGCTATCCCGATTGCCGGCCCGAATTCATCGCCGCCTTCGAGGCGATGGCGAATCTCGCCACCAAGGCCGGCGTCGAGGGCGAGCGCTTCACCGTCCACACCCCGCTGATCGCGATGACCAAGGCCGACATCGCGCGCGAGGCGGCCCGGCTCGGCCTCGACGCGGGGATGAGCTGGTCCTGCTACGATCCGGCGCCGGACGGGCGCCATTGCGGCCTGTGCGATTCGCTGCCGGCTGCGCGCGCGGGGCTTCGCCGAGGCGGGCCTCCCCGATCCGACCGCGCTACGCGGCAGCGCCATGAGCTACGCGGTCAAGGAGATCTTCCTGACCCTGCAGGGGGAGGGGATGCAGGCGGGCCGCCGCGCCGTCTTCCTGCGCTTCGCCGGCTGCAATCTGTGGAGCGGGCGCGAGCAGGACCGCGCCGAGCGCCGCAATGCAGCTTCTGCGACACCGATTTCGTCGGCATGGACGGCGAGAATGGCGGCCGCTACGAGGCCGGCGCGCTGGCCGACAAGGTCGCGGCGCTGTGGGGCGAGGGCGAGCGGCCGCTCTGGTCGTCGATCACCGGCGGCGAGCCGATGCTCCAGCTCGACGCGCGCGCTGATCGACGCGCTCCACGCGCCGCGGCTTCGAGATCGCGGTCGAGACCAACGGCACGCTGCCGGCGCCGCCGGGCATCGACTGGATCTGCGTCAGCCCCAAGGCGGGCACCGAAATCGTCCAGCGCTCGCGGCGACGAGCTCAAGCTGGTCTGGCCGCAGCCGGGGATCGATCCCGAGGCGCTCGCCGGCTGGGATTTCCGCCATTTCCTGATCCAGCCGATGGACTGCGCCGAGGCCGAGGCGGCGCGGGCGGCGGCGATCGCCTTGTGCTGGCGCAATCCGCGCTGGCGGCTCAGCCTGCAGACCCACAAGCTGCTCGGGCTGCCCTAGGTCCGTCGTCACTCCGGCGAAAGCTCGAGTCTACTTTGATGGACGGCCGGCGTCCGTGGAGGCGCGCCGACTTGCCTGGATACCGGCTTCGCCGGTATGACGAGGATCTACGGCGGCCTCGCACTCGCGGCGCTCGCGGCGGGGCAGGCGCGAGCAGTCGCGCGGCGCGAGGCTGAGCGGCGACGAGCCGGATCGGCTGGCGGGTGAAGGCGTAGGTCGTCGTAGGCCGGGACCAGGCTGCTCGCGGAACTCGCGCATCCGCGCCGCCGCGAGCTGGCCGAGCTCGCCCTTGCGGCGTGCGCCAGCGCTTCCTTGCCGATCCGCGCCGCCGTCTGGCAGAAGCCGAGCTGCGCCTGCAGCGTCGAGAAATTGTTGTAGGTCTGGGTCGAATAGATGTCGAACTGGCGCGGCCCGGTGCGGCCGTTGACCCGGCGGAAATAGCCTTCGAGCGTGGTGTAGGCGGTGGCCAGCTCGCGCGAATGATGGGCGAGGATGCGCATTGTAGCTGGCGACGGTGCGCAGATAGGGCGAGAACTGGCATTGCAGCGCGGCGACGTTGAGGCCGGCGCGCAGGTTCCAGAGCAGATGGGCGCGATATTCGGCCGGCGTCGCGCCGGGCAGCGGCAGGCCGACCAGCGGATCGCTGCCGCTCGATCGGGCCGGTCGGGAAGGCCGGGTTGTTGAGGAAGAGCTGGGCCGGCGCCGCCGCCGGCGCGGCCAACGCGAGCGCGGCGAGCATTGCCGACGCTCCGGAAAAACGCGATAGCTTCATCTGACCCCTTCCGCCGCGGAACAATCCTGCCAGCCGTACCAACGGCGCGGCCGATCCCCTAGATTCGGCCGGTGCATCCGTCGCGCCGGCGGCACATTTCGTCGGTCAATGGCCTCACATGCCGGCGATATTGTCCATCACGTTGCCGCCGGTGTCGCCGCCGCTGGTCTCGCCTTCGGCCGCGTCGGCCGAGTTCGCCATGTTTTCGGCGGGCGGCGCCTCCTCGGCGACGTTGGCCGCGCTTTCCATCGCGCTGGCGTCGTTGCCCGGCGCGTCGAGCGCCAGATTGGCGTCGAGCCTCGCCGCCGTCATTGGCCGCGACCGTCCCGTCGCCGCCGCAGGCGGTGGCGAGCGAGCGCCGCGCCGGCGATCAGGGCGGTCCGCAAAGGAAGCGTGCGCATGTCCGAAATCCTCCCGTCAGGGCGCCCTCTATCCGCCCGAAGCCCAAGCGGCGCAAGCGGCGCACGAAAAAGAAGGCCGCCGGTCGCCCGGCGGCCTCCTTCCAACCGAAGCCGGGCAGCCGATTACTGGCTGTTGGTCTCGTTCATGTCGGCGGTCGCGTTCATGTCCGTGGTCGCGTTCATGTCGGTCATGTTGGCGTCCATGGTCATGTTGGTGTCCATGCCCATGTCGGTCATGTTCGCGTCCATCGACACGTCGTTGCCGAGGTCGGTGGTGGCGGTGTTGTTGGCCGCGGTGTCGCTGCCGCCGCACGCCGCGACGAGCAGGGCCGCGCCGGCAACCATCGATAGCAGTGAGGATCTTACGCATTAAAAGGTCTCCCTAGATTGACGATTTGGTTCGGGTAGGCCCCTTTTTGCCCAAATCAGTTTTGCACATTAGACGGAAAGGGAGCGGCCCTCAAGCCTCCCCATCCCGCTTCGCCATTCCCCCTCGAGTGAGAACAGAAATTCGTCGAACCCGTCGCCTCAGTGCCAGATCGAAACGGGGCTGCGACGTCGGCAATCCCCATCTCGTCGAGGCTGGTCACCGGAAAATCGGCAATACCGCACGGCACGATCCCTGAAAAGTGCGAAAGTTCCGGGGCCAGATTGACCGAGAAGCCGTGCATCGTCACCCAGCGGCGGACCCGGAGGCCGAGCGCGCCGACCTTGGCCTCGCCGCCGTCCTGGTCGACCCAGATGCCGATTCGGCCGGGCGCCCGGCGCGCGGCGACGCCGAGCGTCGGCGAGCGTGGCGATCACCCAGCCTTCGAGCGCGTGGACGAAGCGGCGGACGTCGCGGCCGCGCCGGTCGAGGTCGATCAGGACGTAGCCGACGCGCTGGCCCGGCCCGTGATAGGTGTAGCGGCCGCCGCGCCCGGCCGCGTAGACCGGAAAGCCCTCGGGGTTGAACAATTCGGCCGGGTCGGCGCTGGTCCCGGCGGTGTAGAGCGGCGGATGTTCGAGCAGCCAGACGAGCTCGTCCGCCTCGCCGGCGCGAATCGCCGCGGCGCGCGCCTCCATCGCCGCCAGCGCCTCGGCATAAGGCGTCAGGCCCGGGCGAGACCCGCCATTCGATCGCCGCGGCGGCGTCGCTCGTCGAGGGCTGCGTTGCGCGCTCCATCGCGCTCGCGCATAACGCGCGCGCAAATCAAAGGGAAAGCAAATGGCGAAGCTGTCGATCACGATCGCCTGGAACGAAACCGCCGGCTTCGTCCAGCGCGAGGCGCGGCTGCTCTTCCCGCTTATCGTTCATGCTGATCGCTCTGCCGGTCGCGCTGATGGAGGCGATCAGGCCGCCCGCGGCGCCGGGCCAGCTCCCGGAGGCTGGCGCCTGGATGATCGTCGCCCTGGTCGCCTTGCTCGCCAGCCTGGCCGGCAATCTGGCGCTCACCCAGCTCGCGCTGAAGGCCGGCACGTCGGTCGCCGAGGCGCTTCGCCACGCGCGCGGCCGCCTGCTGCCGGTGCTCGGCGCCGTGCTGCTGCTGATCGCCGCCGGCATCGCGCTGCTGATGGCGATCGCCTTCCTCACCGTCCTCTTCGTCACCGGCGGCGCGCCGGCGGCCGATGCCGGCGTTCCGAACGAGGCGATGCAGCGCGCCAGCCTGCTGATGCTGGTGCTGATCGCGCCGATCCTGATCTATTGCTCGGCGCGGCTGATGGCGATGCCGCCGGTTGCGGTCGCCGAGCCCGGCGGGCCGTTCACGATCATCTCGCGAAGCTGGCGGCTGACCCGGGGCCATGGCCTCAAGCTGGTCGGCTTCATCCTCCTGGTCGGGATCCTGATGAGCGTGCTCCGAATGGCGATCGAGAGCGTGCTCGGCAGCCTGTTCATCCTCGCCGCCGGGCCGGCCGAGCCGGGCAGCGTCAGCGCCCTTGCGATCATCGCCGTGCTGGCGGCGGTCAACACCTTGGTTGCGGTCTATCTCGCCACCCTGGTCGCGCGAATCTACGCCCAGCTCGCCTAGGGCTCGATCAGCGGGATTTGCGGCGCCGAGTCGCGCGGCAGGAGGCCGGCGAGGCGCGGGATCGGGGAAGCTTTCGAAGGCGCGGCCATGGGCGGTGAAGCCGGCGCGCAGATAAGCGGGCAGGGCGGCCGGATGGTCGAGCGAGCAGGTGTGGACCTGGACCCGCGCGACGCCCGGCGCCCAGGCGCAGCGCGCAGCGTCTCGGCGAACAGCCAGCGGCCATGGCCGCGGCCGGCGAGCTCGGGGACGAGGCCGAGGAAGCTGATCAGGCACTCGCCGGGCTCGCGGAAATCGAGCTCGACCATGCCGGCCTCGGCGCCGTCCGGTCGATCACCTCGTGGACCTCGCCGACCTTGGCGAGCAGCTCGGCATCGTTCATCGCCAGCCGCGAGAACCACAGCCAGCGCGCGCCGACCTGGCGCGAACAGCGCCCGGTAGCGCTCGGGATCGATCGTCTCCCAGCGCTCCAGCCGAAGCGGCGATTCGGGGCCGGGGGCGGGGGCCGGGCGCTCGGTCATCTCGAGGAAGGTCACCACCGCGCCGACATGGCCGGGCGGCACGGGCGATCGAGGCCGTCGCTCATTCCCAGGTCGCCAGCGGCGGCAGGCTCATCAGGATCGCGTCGACATTGCCGCCGGTCTTGAGGCCGAACAAGGTGCCGCGGTCGTAGATCAGGTTGAACTCGGCATAGCGGCCGCGCCATTCGAGCTGGCGCTGCCGGTCGGCCTCGTCGAACGGCGTCGCCATCCGCCGCCGCACCAGCTTCGGATAGATGTCGAGAAAGGCCTCGCCGACCTCGCGGGTGAAGGCGAAATTCTCGTCGAAGAAGCCCTCCAGGTGATCGTAGAAGATGCCGCCGACGCCGCGGTGGACGCCGCGGTGGGGGAGGAAGAAATAATCCTCCGCCCATTTCGAGAAGCGCGGATAATAGGTCGGATCGTGGGCGGCGCAGGCGGCGCGCAGCCGGGCGTGGAACTCGGCCGTGTCCTCCTCATAGGGAATCGGCGGATTGAGGTCGGCGCCGCCGCCGAACCAGCGCCTCGTGGTGACGAGGAAGCGGGTGTTCATATGGACCGCCGGCACGTGCGGATTGGCCATGTGGGCGACCAGGCTGATGCCGGTGGCGAAGAAATGCGGGTCCTCTTCGGCGCCGTGGATGGTGGCGGCGAATTCGGGGCTGAAGCGGCCGCCGACGGTCGAGACGTTGACCCCGACCTTCTCGAACACCTTGCCCTTCATCAGCGCGCGCACGCCGCCGCCGCCCGGGCGCGCCGTCCGGGTCGGCCCGGTCCCAGGGCGTATAGGCGAAGCGGGCGTCGCTCCCCGCCTCCGCTTCGATCGCCTCGAACGCGGCGCAGATCCGGTCGCGCAGCGCTTCGAACCAGTCGCGCGCGGCCTGCTGCTGGTCGTCGAGCTCGATCATCGCGGCCTCCGCCTCAGCCGATGCCGCCGCCCGCCCCGATTTGCAAGCCGCGCCGAGTCAGGCCGGCTGAGCGGCGGCCGAGACCGGCATTGCGGGGCGCTTGCCCGCCCGCCATCCGGCCCAGCTGGTCAGAGCGCCGATGGCGAAGCCCGCCAGCACGACGGCCGCGCTCGGCACCTGGCCGATCACGACCAGCAGCGATCTCAGCAGCGCCAATTCCGCCATCAGGCCCATGGTCAGCATCTGCGCGGCGATGAAGCCGGCCGCGACCAGGAACGGCTTCGCCTTCTCCCGATATCTGAGCCAGATCGCAGCGACGAACGCGAGCTCGATCGCCATCGCCCACAGGATCGACGGCATGATCAGGTGCAAATCGCCCGGCCCTCGTATCGCCAGGCCCGGAACGAACATGTTGAGCAGCCGGCTGAACGGCGATTCGAACAGGATCAGCGGCGTCGCCAGCATGTAGCCGGAATGGACCCACACCTTGCGCCGATATTTGAGCGCCCGGTAATAGACCGTGACATAGGCGGCGACGGCGAGCGCCAGGCCGATCAGGAACGAGCCGCCGAACATCGTCCGAACCGGATCGTCGCCGGCGGCGAAGCCCTTGCCGGTCACGTCGATGATCGCGGCCAGCCCGCCGATCAGGAAGGGGAAGAGCAGCAGGCTCGACTTGCCGACCGCCCGGTGAAGCGCCAGCTGCCGGTGATGCGCGGTCCAGCTCTGCGCCGCGACCATGACCACCCAGATGCTGGCCGCGACGCCATGGGCATGGAACTGCCAGCGAACGCTGCCCCAGATTCCGAAATAGCTCGGCCAGAAGCCGGCGACGATCACCGCCATCACGGCCAGGACGTAATAATGGGCGCGTGGATATGGCATGGGCACCCCCTCCCGCTGCTGACGGGGTGTAGCACGGAACGGGGGAGGATGCGCGGGCGGAGTTCGACGGGAGCACCTCTCCGTCGGCGGTCACGCCCACCGCATCGCCTCCGCCACCCCGATCCCCGCCGCCAGGTTCAGCGACCGAGTCCCCGCGACCTGCGGGATCCGCACTGGCCAAATCGGGCTGGGCCGTCAGCGCCGAAAGGGCTGGGTCTGGACGGCGATGCCCTCGAGCCGCCAGCCGCCGTCCCAGGCGAACAGCAGGTCGAAGGCGATCGCCGCCGGGCGCAGCGGGAAGCTGCCGCGCATCCGAAGAACGCGCGGCTGAACCATGTTCGGCGCGATCTCCCACACCGGAGTCACCACCAAAGTGTCGGAAAGATCGACATTCCCGTCGCGCAGGGCGGCGAAGATCGCGGCGAGATTGGCCGGGTTGTTGCGCGACTGGAAGGCGGCCGTGCCGAGGTCGCGAAGCACCGAATAATTGCCGGTCCGGTTGGCATGGTCGACCGCCGCCATCACGCTCCACAGCATCTTCAGGCTGGTCAGCGGGTCGGGCGCCGGCGCCTGAGCGGCCGGCGCCCGAGCGGCCGGGGCCGGAGCGGCGGGCCGCGCCTGGCCAAGCGCCGCCTGTTGCGGAAGCGCCACGACAAAAGCCGCCAGAATCAGGCGGGCCGGGGCAACGCGCCCCGGCCCGAACCTGCTGCGTCCGCCTGTCACCATGCGTGCTGGAAACCGGCGCGGGCGCCGACCTCGCCGCTGTTGATGCCGATGCCGACGCCCGCGGAGAAGGACGACATGGTGCCGATCCGCGCGGAGAAGGACGCCGTGCCGGCGGTGCGGTGGTTGTAATAGCCGAACCCGCCGCCGACCGCGAACGTGGCTCCGGCGGGAAGGCTTGGCGATTCCATGGCCAGCGCCATTGCCACGCCTTCGTTCGCCCTGTCGATATCGCGGCGATTGACGTCGGCCAGGTCGAACAAGGCGTCGATCTGGACGCCTTGGGCTGCGATCTGCGTGCCCTGCGCCGCCTGGGTCGCGGCCAAAGCGGCGATGCCGCTCAGATCGGGTCCCACGCCGCTGCCAAGCGTGCCGTTGGCGTCGACCGTCACGAAGCTCAGCGTCCCGGTCTGGGCCGCGGTGCTTGCGGCGATGTCGCCGACCCGGACCGAGCTGCCGGTGCCGCCGAGCGAGACCTGGTTGGCCGCGGTCGTCGCAGCGCCGCTGCCGATCGCGGTCGAGCCGGCGAAGGCGGCGGTCGCGCCCTGGCCGACGGCGGTGGCGTTGGCGGCCGATGCGATTGCGAGATTGCCGAGCGCGGTCGCGGCCGCCGCGGTCGCCTGGCTGTTGTCGCCGAGCGCGACGGAGCCCGTGTTGGTCGCCTGCGACTGGCGGCCGATCGCGGTCGAGCGGGTGCCGCTGGCGAGCGATTGCCAGCCGAACGCCTGAGCGCCAATTCCGCTCGCCTCCGATTCGCCGCCGACCGCGCTCGAATGGAAGCCCGAGGCGGTGGCGAGGTCGCCGATCGCGACGGCGTCTTCGTCCGAAGCGTCCGCTTCGTTGCCGATCGCGACCGACGCTCCGGCCGAGGCCGGGTTTGTGGTGACGGTCGACGAATTGGTGCCGATCGCGATCGAATTGATGGCGCTGGCCGTGCTGACCGCGCCGATCGCGATGCTGCGATCCCCGTCGGCGAGGGCGACGGTCCCCATCGCGATCGAATCGTCGTTTAGCGCCGCGGCGCCGTTGCCGGCCGCGATTGAGCCCGCGCCGCTCGCGGTGTTGCTGTTTCCGACCGCGACCGCGCTTGCCCCGCCGACGGTGTTGAAGGCGCCGAACGCCGACGAGAAGCTTGCCGTGGTCTCGACGGTGTTCAGGTCGCCGACCGCGGTGGCGCCGGTGGCGCCGTCGGCGATCTGATTGCCGTTCCCGACCGCGGTGCTGAAGCCCCCTCCCGCGACGTTCATGCGCGAGGAGGCGCCGAGCAGATCGTTGCCCGTTCCGACGGAAGTCGAATAGATCCCCGAGGCAAGTGTCTCGGAACCGACCGCGGTCGTGGAATCGTTGCCCGCGAGAGCGCCGTCGCCATAAGCGGTGCTTTCGTTGTCGGTCGTGTCGGCTCCGTCGCCGCATTCGATCGTGTCCTCGGTGACGTCGCCGCGGCACAGCACCGGAATCTCCTGTGCGAAGGCGGGGCCGGCGGCGATCCCGATCGCGATCGCGCTTGCGGCGGTGAGTGCCATGGTCCTGATCAGTCCGGTCATGAAAAATCCCCTTCGTTTCTGCGCCCTGCGGCATCCGCCTTGGCGAAATCCGGCCCGGCACCCGGATGGTGCCGCTACCGCGCTGCCAACGCTCTATTTTTCGGTACGACAGGACCGCGACCATCCATACTCCCGAAACCGGGAGGTTGACAGTTCTTGTTTACTTCGTCCCGGCCCCGCGCGGCGCATGGATTACTCTATGCCTTGTTCTGCAAGCGGGCGCGAAAACGGGAGCTTGTCTTTCCGTTCTACTTATGTTCTACCATCCCGATGAGCGGAGCGGCTGATTCGAAGGGGCCGGGGCGCCGAATCGAGGCGGCGGCGAAGGCGGAATTCCTGGCGGGCCTGCGAGCGGGCGAGCACCGCGAGGACGCCGCGGCCGCCGCCGGCTTCAGCCTGACGGGCTTTTACGGCGCGCGCCGCCGCGATCCCGTTTTCGCCGCCGATTGGGTCGAGGCGCTCGCCACCTCCGCCGCGGCGGAGCGCCGGGTCCGCGCCTATGCCGAGCGCGGCGAACGCGGCGAACGCGGGGAGCGCGGGGAGGTCCGGATCGCCCCCGCCAACCGCCGCGTCTACCAGCGCCGCCGCCGCCGCAACGTCCGCTTCGACGCGAAGGCCCAGGCGGTCTACCTCGCTCATTTCGCCGCGACCGGCGACACCAAGGCGTCAGCCGCGGCGGCGGGCGTCTCCGAATCGACCGTCACCCTCCACCGCCGCAACGATCCCGCCTTCGCCGCGGCGCATGATTCGGCGCTCGCCGAAGCCTATGCCTGGCTCGAGGCGGAGGCGCTTCGCCTGCGCCTCGCCGCGCAGAAGCGGCTCCGCGCCGCGATCGAGGGCCCTGTTGATCCTCCCCTGCATTTGCAGGGGAGGGGGACCGCCGAAGGCGGTGGAGGGGCATCCTGTCCCATGTGCGGTCGAACCGCCGCCGCCGATGCCGACGCGGAGTTCGACCGCATCATGAAGCTCCTCGCCCGCTGGGACCGCAAGCCCCGCCGCCCCGACAGCCGCTTCAAGCCCGGCGGCCGCCGCCAGCGCATGACCTTCGAGGACGCCATCGTGCTTCTCGACAAGCGCCTGCGCGCGCTCGGCCTCCGCACCTCGGCGCCGCCGCCGGACGCGGCTGGCGAGTAAAGGGCTCCGCGCAGGTTAATCGTCATTGCGAGCCCCGCAGGGGCGCGGCAATCCAGCCTCTGGCAATCAAGGGGACAGACACCGGTGACTGTTCCCTGATCCTGGCGCGTCCCCTGATCCTGGCGCATAGTCTTGCTTTTCGCGAAATTTAGCTCGGTTTTTACCGGTTTCCATATTATCTGACCGGCAGCACCCAATCCGCGCTAACTGTGGCCATATTGCAGGCAGGGGCAGTGACCCGAAGGATGGCGGACGAAAAGATCCTGTATCCGTTCGAAGTCGTGATGCAGGGAACGCCTGTTGCGCTGCAGTCAAAAACAGCGACGAGTAGGGAGGCCTGGCGGGAGCGGGTCAAGGACGCCGCTCGCATGCGGCAGCTCGAAACCTATGAGCTAGGTTTTCTGGATGACCGTGCGGTTGCCGTTACGATCTACTATTTTCCGAGCGCGCCTATGGAGGGTGATGTCGATAACATCGTTAAGCTGATCCTCGATGGTATGGAAGGCATCGCCTACCTTGATGACCACGCCGTGGAGCGGGTAACCGTCCAGAAATTCGAGCCGGAAGGCGGCTGGGAATTCTCAGTGTTCAGCGACCAGCTGGCGTTGGCTTTGGATACAGAGGCGCCAGTGGTATATATCCGCATTGACGACGATCTGAGCTGGAGGAGCATATAGTGAGTTCATCGGCGCAAGCCATATCGCTTCAGGCCGAGACGGAGGCTCTGGAGGGCCTGCGTTCGCGCTACGAGGATCAGGGCTTTACGTTCACGATCGCGCCCGATCGATCCATGCTGCCCGCTTTCTTAGCCTCATCCTACGTTCCCGACGCCGTGGCGCAGAAGCCGGGGCAGAATGTCGCCATCGAACTGAAGCAGCATCAGTCGTCCTCCAGCCAGAGGCGCTTGCAGGAGCTTCGTCGTCTCTTCGATGGCCATCCTGAATGGCAGTTCCATGTGGTCTATATGAATTCGGGGCCGCTCCCTTCGATCACAATCCCTCCCGCCTCCCCCGGAGCCATTCGCGGGCGCGTGGATGAGGTCCGGACACTGAGCAAGGATGGCCATCAACGTGCAGCCTTCGTGATTGCGTGGTCTCTCTTGGAGGCCGCCTTGCACTCAGTTGATGATGACGAAGCGAGCAGGCCGCGCACACCAGGGACGGTCGTACAGACGCTCGCAATGAATGGTTTCATCTCTGCCGAAACCGAGCGCCGTATCCGGGAGCTGATCCTGCTCCGCAACAGAATTGTTCATGGCGATGTCGCTGCTGAACCAACCGCTGAACACGTCACGTTGGTCTTGAAGGCCGTCGAAGACACTTTGGCGCTCGATGCCGCATAACAGGATGGGCCGGTCCGGTGGATGCGGCGCATTCCTTACTGCTGAGCCCACGCCCCCGTCTGCCTCACCGCCTCCGCCACCCCGATCCCCGCCGCCACCGCCAGGTTGAGCGACCGCGTCCCCGCCGCCTGCGGGATCCGCACCCGCACATCCGCCCGCTCGTGCACCGCCGCCGGCGCGCCGCGGCTTTCGGCGCCGAAGAGCAACGTGTCGCCGGCCTCGAATCGCGCCTCGGGCAGGCGCAGCGCGCCGGCGGTGGTGAAGAGGACGAGCCGGCCCGCCAGCCGCGCCTCGAACGCCGCCCAGTCCGCGTGGCGCGTCACGTTGGCGATCTCGGCATAATCCATGCCGGCCCGCTTCAGCGCCTTGTCGCCCCACGGGAAGCCGCAGGGCTCGATCACGTCGACCGCCACGCCGAGGCAGGCGGCGAGCCTCAGGATCGTGCCGACATTGCCGGCCTGGTCCGGCTGGTGGAGCGCGACCCTCATCGCCGCTAGCGGCCGGCCCTCGCGGCCGGCGCAAACACCGCCGGATCGGCAAGAGCGAGCGAAATCGCCAGCAGGAGCCCGCCCGCGACGAACAGCAAGATGCTGGCGCCCGCCAGCTTCCGGATGTTGTGCGTTGCGGCTTTGCCTTCCTGAAATTCATCGTCGGCCCTGGCGTCATAGCTCTCGCCACCGGGGGCCTCCCTGAGCTCGGCCTTCTTCTTCCGCTTCTTCAGCAAGCGACCCAGCATCAACAGGAATAGGCCGGCAATCGCCAGTCTCTTGACGTTGAGTGTCGCAGCCCTGCCCTCGGGATGGGCTTCGTCGACGCTGGGGCGATCGGCCCCGCTGCTCGGACGGCCCTCGATCCCGGCCTTCCCGTCCTCGTCCTGCGTCAGCGGAGCGATCATTCGGGACGCCGCCACGCCGCCATAGATCTTGCTCAGCCTGCGCCATTCGACCGCGTTGCGGCGATGGCGATAGGCCGCGTTGAATTTCCCCTGCCCGTCCAGCTGGCGCTGCGTCGCGTAGGCCGCGGCGGCCAGGCCCAGCGTCCAGCTGAAACCGGCGAGAAGCGCCAGCCAGGCCGACCAGCCCTTGCTGCTCAGGAGGGGGGCGGCAAACGCGACCAGCACCGTGAAGGCGCCGCCGTTGACCAGCTGCAGGATCTTGAGCCGCTCGACCTCCAGCGCGTGGGCGAACTTGTTGAGTTCGAGCTCGTGGGCGCGGTCGAGCTCATATTTGCGCAGTTCGAAATCGGGCGGATCGTCCTGCGGCGGTTTTTCCATCTCTCCCCCCTCGACCGGACGGCTCCGCACGGCGCGCCCAGTCGCCGGGCTTCGCGGTGACAGATACGGACCTGTCATCAGCCGAGCGATGGGATATGTAAAGCGGCGCCCCTCGTCGGCATTCCCGCCTTCGAGACCCTCTCCTCTCGATATGGCCGTCTAGACTGAATCGACATTCAGCCGGTGCCCTCTGTGCAGAGCGAGTTTTCCCTTTTCCGTCACCCCCGCGAAAGCGGGGGTCCAGCTTTCCTAAGCCGTTGAAGAAGCTGGATTCCCGCTTTCGCGGGAATGACGTGAACCTGAACGTCGATACAGCCTAGAGCGTTTTCGAGCTGGCTGGAACAGCCAGCGGCTCGGAAAACGCGGCTTCAAAAACCCGAGAGCAATTCGACCTTGGTCGAACTCGCTCTGGCATAGGCGTCGAACAGGGCCTGTTGCGAAAGTGTTTGGCCGCGCGGCGCCTTGAGAGCCTGCGGCAGGAGCGCTCGTCAGGGCCGCTCGAACATCCGGTGCCTGGGGACTGTCGTAAACGCTGCCGGTGCTTCGGGATTTCCGGCTGGTCGGCAGAAGGCTCCTCAGCTTCGGCTATTCGGCTTCACCCGCCGAACGTCCTTCCGAAGCTCCTCCATTCGGGCTCTCGGCTTCGATCCGACGGTGCATCTTCGCATCGAGGCTGGACCGCATTTGCCGCAGGACGGGGTGGCGGTCGGTGATCCGGCGCCCATAAGTCAGATTGAATCGGTAGTCGAACCCGGGCGGGTTGGCGCCGATGAGGTGCTGAAGCATCGTCTCGATCTTGTCCAAACCCTTGGCCATCAGGCTCTCCGGCGAGCAGCCGGCTTCATATTCCGCGCACAAGGCTTCGATGCGCTGCCGAAGGTCTTCTGGAAGGGGTGTGCACAGCTGGCGAAGCGCCTCCCGCTCACGTTCCTTTCTGCCGTCGGCGGCAGCCTGACAGGGCGCCGGCACGTCGCCGGTAATGGCTTCGGCGAGATCGTGGACCACGCACAGCTGCAGCAGTCGGACGAGATCCACGCTCTCGAGGTCGTCGGCCAGCAGCACGGCCAGCAGGCACAGGCGCCAGCTGTGGTCGGCACTGCTTTCCCGGCGGCCGCTGGCGGTTCTGCCCGTCCGCAGGGTGTCCTTCAGCGCCGATGCCGACTGGAGGAAGTCGATCATGCCCTCCAGCCGCCCCGGGTCGATCGGTCGATCGCTGCTCATTTCCATCGCCCTATCGCGTTCGGTGGTCAGGCAGTCCTGTCTCCGTTCGGCCCCGGATCAAGTCCGGGGTAGTCGAAGCCCACTCCTTTTCCCTTTGGGAACAAGAAGGAAAGCCCCCTTCGACTGCCTGCAAGGCAGGCGCTCAGGACAGGCTTCGACAGGCTCAGGGCGAACGGGTGCAAGTGATTCAATCTAATTGCTCAATGCTCTATCGCGGCCTCAGGTCGGACGGGAGGAATAAATTATGCGCGTCTCGTCAGCCGATCGTCGTCGTCAGGCGGCCGACGCGGCCATCGGCGAGCGGGAGAGTTTCCCAGAGCATAAGGCCGGGCGGCACCGGAACGTCCGATCGGCCGTTGCTCCCGGTGCAGAGCTCGAGATTTTGCCAGGGGCGCTCGAACCAGCCGCGCTCGCAAAGCCCCGCCTCCGCGGCTTCGATCTCGGCACTGGCGAAGGGCCACAGCGACCTGCCGATGAGCTCGGAAATGTCGGTCCGCCAGCTCGCGGCACGGCCGCGGGAAGCGGCGAGAAGCTGGTGGGTTGCGTCGCAGATAAGGTGGACAGGGCGCTGCGAACCCTCGACCAGCCGCTTGAGCGCCGAATCCTGATCATTGCCCGCCGACGCGCAGATCAGCCGGATGATACGATCCCTTTGCGCCGCATCCGGCCGGTGGGCGCCGCTCTCCCACCTCGACACACATCCCTGGGAGACGCCAAGCCTCTCGGCAACCGCGCTCTGCTTGACCATGTTCAGCCGCCGGAATCTCCGGAGCGCGAGGCCGATCGGTAGCTCGCATATCATATGGGCTTGGGTGGCGTGACGGGTGGATATGGTCAAGGGCAGGCGGGCCGGCAGTGCGTAAAATATGTGCGCACGCCTCGCCTTGAGAAAGAGTGGCACGGCGCAGTTAGTGACTGTCACTAGTGACTGTCACTGTGTCGCCCAGAAAATTATACTGTCCCTACTTTCCCGAGAGGACAGTCGCGCAATGCCTCGCGGCACACTTCGAGGCGGTCCGCCGCTGGAGAAAAATCGGGACAATATATATTTCCGCTGCCTGATCGGAGGCCGACGCTGAGCCAATTCATTCCAAAAATGTACACCGTCCCCATTTTCCTAAATTAATCGCCAGATCAAATCGCGTCACCCTCCGTTTACCGGCCGGGAATGATTGACACGCCGAAATGCCAATCTACACCTTTGCGAGGCCGGGAGGGGCTAGCCAGTGTCGAAGAAGATCAGTGGAGCCGAATACCCACTTTCCAAGATTTTCAGTTCAGATTTCGAATATGTCATTCCGTCTTATCAGCGGCCCTATGCTTGGACGCCCGATCATGCGACCGCGCTGTTTGAAGACCTCGTCGCCTTTTTTCAGGCGGAACAGGAGGAAGGATATTTTCTCGGCAGCATAGTGCTGATCAAGGCTGAAGATAACGCCTACGCCCAAGTGATCGACGGCCAGCAGCGGCTAACGACCCTCACGATCCTGCTCGCCGCGATGGCGTGCGCCAACGATGGAGAGGACCGGGACGAGCTGCGCCCCTACATCCTCGAGCCAGGCAAAAAGATGGAGGGAATCCTGCCTAAGCCCCGCCTCGCATTACGCGAGCGCGACCGCGCATTCTTCGCCAAATATATTCAGAACCTGCAGCTCGCGGCCTTGATCAACTCGGACGCGTCGTCACTTGATAACGAGTCCCAGGTCAACATCCGCGCCAATGCGAGATATTTCGTTCAAGCCATCGCGGAAGCACTCCCGACGACGGAAAAGCTTCGCGCCTTCGTGACCTTCCTGCTGACCCGCTGCTACTTGGTCGCCGTATCCACGGCGAGTCAGGACTCCGCGTTCCGCGTGTTCTCGGTGATGAACAGCCGCGGCCTCGACCTGCAGCCCACCGACATCATCAAGGCCGACACGATCGGCAAGCTGAAGAGCGAAACTGAGCGGCAGGAGTATAACGACAAATGGGAGGAAATGGAGGTCGAGCTTACCCGCGATGGGTTCAGGGATCTCTTTACCTATCTTCGCATGATCTACGCCAAGGAAAAAGCGAAGCGGATTCTGCTCGAGGAATTTCGGACTCATGTGCTGCCGAAAAACCCGGATCCCAAGGCCTTCATCGACGACGTCCTTGAGCCCTTTTCCGACGCCCTGGACGCGATTAGGAACGCGTCCTACTCGGCGACGTCGCACGCTGAGAAGGTCAATTACTACATCAAATGGCTCAGCCGAATCGACAATTCCGACTGGATCCCGCCGGCGATGCTTTATCTCAAGGAGAAGCGCAACAAGCCAAAGCGGGTGGCGCGCTTCTTCGCGCTATTGGAGCGGCTGGCGGCCTACATGCATATCTGCCGCTGGAACGTTAACGACCGTATCGAGGTGTATGCGGAGCTCATCAACGACATTCAGTCAGGTGCGGAGCCTGACGAGATGGCGCAGTTCGAATTCACGGACGAGGATACCGAAGCATTCCGTGAGGCCCTTAATGGCGACATCTACGAGCTCACGCCGCGACGTCGGAATTATTTAATTCTGCGCCTCAATTCCTTCATTTCCGATGGCGCCGCCACCTATGACCCGACGATCCTGACTATCGAGCATGTCCTGCCGCAGAACGTGCCGGCGACAAGCGAATGGCGGGAATGGTGGCCCGATGTTGCCGAGCGCAAGGCCTGGGTGCATCGCATCGCCAATCTGGTGCCACTCAATAAGAAGAAGAATTCGTCGGCCCAAAATTATGAGTTCGGAAGAAAGTGCGAAATCTACTTCTCAGGAGCGAAGAACGTTTCGTCTTATGCATTGACCAGTCAGGTCATGGCACAGGACGAATGGAAGCCAGAGGTGGTCGAAGAGCGTCAGGAGCAGCTGCTAGAGGTGCTCTACGAGAACTGGGACATTCAAGAGAGGTAGCGCTTAATGCGCGTGGTGCTTGCAACAAGCGTCGGCCCGGTTGGCGAAATCACTGGGCGGGCGGTTGAGGCCTGATCGCTCTCCCGAACGCGACCGGCAGCAATCTCAACGTTGGCTCCTGATAGCCCATGAGGGGTAAATAGTGACAGTATACATTTTTCGCCGGCTGGGTGGCGAGGAGCGGCCTCGGGAAAATATATACTCTCACTAATTTTCCGGGAATAAGCGGGCAGATCGTCCTCGCCCCTGCTTCAGCGTCGGAACGCGAGCCTGAAGCTCCACCATAGCAAGGCCAGGATCGCCCCGCTGATGCTCGCGCCCCAGAACCAATAAGGCAGAAGCAGGACATCCGCGATGGCGCCGGTGTCCGATCGATGCAGCCGGCCGCCGACATTTCCACCCGGGCTGAACAGATAGTCGAACTGTTGCCACGCGCTGATCGCCGCCTGGACGCCGAGGAGCTGGATGACGAAGCGCCGCCAGGGCAGGGATCCGCGCAGCGCGAGCACGACGATCGCTATGCCCAGTGCAGGGAGAACCAGCCAACCCGTCGGCGACCGGACCCAGATCAAGGTGGACACGATCAGCGCGCCGCCCAGCACCGCCAGGGCGTTGCGCGTGGCGGCGGGAGAGCGCGAGGAGACGATCAGCAGCGCTCCTGCGATCGCCGGTCCGAGCGGTCCGCTCGCCGCGACCAGCGCATCGGTCAGCCTGTACCCATCGGCAGGGCGAAGCGACTGGGCGACGCCCGAACCGTCGGCGAAAATCAGCAGCCGTTCGAACCCTCGGCCTGTGAGCATCGCGGCGATGCCATGGCCCATTTCATGAAACCAGGTCGCCAATATCGTGAACGGATAGAGCAGGAGGCTGCCGAGCGTGGTCTGCCACAGCATGATCGAGGCGAGCGCGATCCCCGCTAGCAGCGCGACGCGCTGTCTTTGGTCCTGGCCGGCAAGGCTGCTGGGCATCGAGGGCTCCAATTCAAGCGGTTGACCTGCTCGGGGACCTGAGCTCGCAAGAGCGTCAGGGGCGCTCGCTGCGTTAATAGCCTCCGTTCTCATTCTCAACGCAACCGGCGGCAATATTCGCTTCGGATCATGGGTCTCGTCAACCGTCAGCGATGCCCGGAATATGGCCCTGAGCGGACTGGCGGCTTTGGGGGGGCAGGCGGGTCGGCAGTGCGGAAATATGTGCGCACGCCTCGCCATGGCGGGCCAGCGCAAACCAACGGCAGGCACCGGGATCACTGGAGCGGTCGGACGATCGCTACCTTCACGGTGCCAGGTACGTGCCAGCTACGGCCTGGCACCAGCAGTCCGCTGCGCAGCCATGTCCGGGGGACATAGCGGCCCGTTCAATGGCATCCACCTTCCGCCTCGAATCGCACGTCCGGCGAACGAAAATCCTACCCAAGCCTGCACAAGGCGAACGTCGCCTTCTGGCCGGCACCGGATTTGTCGGCTTTGTGGCGCGACGCCCGGGAAATGCGGGCGGGGGAGCAAGGACCTCACTCGCAGCGCATTGTGGGCCGGTACACCTGCATGGCGTTGGTGCCGGAATTTCCGCCCAGCGTGATCCCGCCGCCGGGCAGGAAGATCCGGCCGCCGATGACCGCGCTGCCCTTGAGGCCGTGGACGGCGATCGGCAGGTTCGGCAGCATCGTCCACCGGTCCGCGCGGGGATCATAGGCATAGGTGTTGGGCGTCAGGCCCAGCACGTGGGTTCGCTCGCCCTCGCCGCCGAAGACGAACATGCAGCCGGCATGGACCGCGCCGGTGATTCCGCCCCGGGGGGCCGGAAGCGGTGCGCCCCGGGTCCAGCGGCGGGTCGCGGGATCGTAGATTTCGACCACGTCGACCCGCTCCGCCATGGCGCCCGGGCCGGTGCGGCCGCCGACGACGTAAATCCGCCCGTTCACCGCGGCCATGGCGAGGTGATTGCGCTGGGTCGGCAGATCCGGAAGCCTTTCCCACCGGTCGGTCGCCGGGTCGTAGACCTCGAAGGCGGAGCCTCCGGGCGGGCGGCCGCCGGCGACGTAGATTTTCCCGTCGATCACCGCCGAGCCGCCGCCGCTCCTTGGCGTCGGCATCGGCGCGCGCTGGACCCAGCCGCCGACCGCCGGGTCGTGAACCCAGACGTGCGCAACGAAGATCTCCGGCCGCCCCGTGCTCGCGCCGTCGATCTCGCCGCCGATCACATAGAGCTTGCCGCCGACCGCCTTGGCCATGACGTGGTGGATCGGCTGGGGCAGGCGCGGGCCGAGCGACCAGCGGCTCGTCGCCGGATCGTAGATCTGGACGAGGTTGGAAGGGAGCCGCCCGGGCGGATAGCCGCCGAGCACCCAGATATTGCCGTTCAGCTCCGCGACCGCATGCTCCGAGCGGGCAAGCGGCATTGCGTGGCCCAGGCTCCATCCTTCGAACTCCGGGGAAGCGCCGACCGGCGGACCGGCGCTCGCCCGCTCGTTCCAGGTCTCGACGAGCTCGTTTTCCTGAACGGGGGTCGCCGGACGGGGCGGCGGCGCCCCGCTTCCCGGGCCTTGCTGCGCCGTCGCGGTCGTCGCGAGCAGCAGCGCCGCCGCCGCCGCCGCCATCCAGTCACGCCTCATGATTCGTCTCCCGATCCGCCGTCGCCGCGGACCCGGCTTAATTGCGCCGCGCCCGCGCAGCAATGTCCCGAGAAAACGGGACTATTTTCCTTGACCGCTTCCGGCAGCTTTCGACCCATTTCGGACTTTCTCCCGATCGGCTTGATCCAGTCATCCAACTGGTTCAAGCTGAGATGGTGGGCGCTTTGCCTTGAATGTCACGCCAGCGGAAGCCTGCTCCGACCATGTTTGCCGATCACGACGCCTACATAGCCGAGGCTCCTGAAGACCTTCGCCCTCTGCTGGTTCGATTGCGTGCCGGGCTTGCGCGCGCGCTGCCTGACGCCGAAGAAGTCATCGCCTATAAAATGCCAGGGTTCGGGATCGGACAATCCATCATCGCGGGATATGCAGCGTTCAGTAAGCAATGCGGCCTCTATCTATCTCCTTCCGCCATCACGTCGCATGCCGACGACATTGCCGCGGCCGGGCTCAAGTCTACCAAGACTGGCGTCACCTTCTCGCCGAGCCGGCCAATCCCCGACGGGCTCGTCAAGAAACTCGCTTTGGCTTCCAGAACGGATCAAAATCTCTGAGCGGGTCGATTCGGCATAGTTCGTTTTGTCGATGCTTGACGCGACGGTTCAGGATGGGGCGCACCTCAAGATTGGATTCCCGGTGACAGGTACGTACCTGTCACCGGACGTGCTAACTGCATGCCGGACTTGATTGAACAGCTGCTTAGTGCCCCCGCACTGCGCAGCTATGTCCGGGGGACATAGCGGCCTGTTCAATGGCAGCCATCTTCCGCCTCGCAATCGCACGTCCAGATGTGGCTTTAGCGGAACGGTAGGTTGCGTACCGCGCCCTAGATTAGCGTTCATCAGGCGGGAATTATTTTGTGTGAAGCATCTGGAGTCGTCGCTCAGTTGAACGTCGCCTCAGAGACAAAAGTGGTTGGCGAGGCTGTCGTAGTCGGCGACGATGTCGAAGTAGGTTGCGACGCTCCGCTGGAACTGCATGGGGACGAGGGCGGAGGTGACGAGGCACGACCGCAGCTGTAGCCGGTCGGTCGCGATCCCAGTCGCGGTCGCCACACTGGCCAGCCTGCCGCGCAGAATGGCGATCCGGTCCAGATGCTTTTTCGCCGGTCCTCTCTTTCCGCTTTTCTCCAACTGGTCGGGCGCGAACTCCACAAGCCGTTCCGCGATCTCGCCGACCGTCTTATCGGCCAGCAGGCGCTTGCACTCGATCACGTATACCTTTCCGCTGGTGCCGTCCCAGGCGAGCACATCGACGTCGCCGTCCTTCGCAGCACAACCAAGGCGGGTCATCAGGAACTCGGGTTCGGCTTCAAGACCGAGTTCGACGAGACGCGCGGCAACGCGCCGGTTGAAACCGTGGCCGAACCTGTTGATCGCTCCGCCCACCCAGCTTCGCATCTCCTTTGTCCTGAAGTAGGCATCCGGAAGCCGGGCGTTATAGGCGCGAAGGGCGTATTCCAGCCCGTGCTCGGCCACGACCGGCGAGACGACGCATTGCGGATTCTCATCGCTCGACAGCTGCACGATCGGGCGGGACAGCAAGCTGAGGCGCCGGGCGAAGCGCCACGGATACCAATCCTTCTTTTTCGCTCCTGTCGGCTTGTCCTCGTCCCAACGGCTGCGGGGTATCAGGCTCCAATTGGAGACCAAGGTCTCCGCCGCCTGCGCGGATACGCCGGCCGCGACCGCCGTCTCCTCGATCAACCGGGAGCGCGGAAGCGTGATTCGACCGTTCCCGGCCTCAAGTGCGAGTTCCCCCATCCGCGAAACGAAATCGACCATCTCCAACGGCGTCACCCCATATTCGGCCTTGAAGGCGGCATCGAACTCGACGTCCCGCTTTTGCTCATACTGCGCGTCGTCGAGCTTTTCCGGGAGCGCATAAAATTCTGCATAGCCCGCCGCGGCCGCCTCGAACTGATCCTGCGATAGGGCAACCATAAATGGCCTCTGGATGCCCTCGGCGAATTCGTCCTCAAAGCGGAGAACTCCGCTCGGACGAACCTCGACCCTTCTCGCGAAGCCATGGTGTATCTCGTCGCTCCGCGCCGCGACGCCGCACAGGAGCGACACGTGGGCCAGCAGGAAGTCGAGGTCGAGGAGCGAGCAGTCCTGCCCTCCCTGCTCGGGCGAGGAGCAGACAGCCATCTCGACCACGACGCGGCAGCACAGGCCTACGTCGGCACGCTCGCTCTCGCGTTTCACCGCTGCGGCGAGCACCTCGTCCCGCGCATGCAGCTGGAGGATCGCGGCGGCAGTGTGCCGCCAGGTGGCCCGATCGCGGTCGATGGCGCTGTGGTTGTCGAGACAGCGTTCAATGACTGAGGCACGGTCGACTAACACGAGTCGCGCTTTAATCTCGGCCCAGATCGCCTCGACGGCCGCCCCTAGGAGCTTGACCGCCTCAGCCCGCTCTATAACGCGCGCGTCGCCGAACGGATGGCCCGCCCGTTGCGCTAGCCCAATATCGGCCCAGGCTCGCACCTCGGGCTCGATAAACCGAGGTCGTGGCAGATCCGCGGTCGCAAGCAGGACGTCTCCGGCCGACCTCGGCGTGAGGATGTGGAGATGGCGTGCCGATGCGTCAGGCACAACCGACGAGACAATCTCGGCCTCAACCTCGGGGTCGTCGACCCCTGCCAGCATCAGCGCCCCATGCGCCATGGCCTCCACCATCCACCGATCGCCGGTGTTCTCCGGCCGTCCAAAGGCGCGGAGGTAGTCCATCCCGCAAGCGATGCGTATCGTTCGCCCCGCCACCTCGACGGTCGGCGGGACTATCTCGGTGCTGCGCGCGATGGTCTGGGCGTCCAGGTCGCCTCCTTCCGGAAACAGTAGGATGATCTCGACGAAGGAAGGGTCGAGGCCGGGGACGCCGGCCTCAGTCTTCCGGGCCACCGCGACCAGCCAGTTCCTGGCCATGTCCCAGACGCGGTAGATCAGGGAGCCGGCTGGCACAGGCTCATCTCCGCCGACCGTGATCCACCACGTTCCGCTTCCGGTCTCGATTGCCGCCGCCGGATGCCCCGCCATCGCATCCGAGAGGCTGACATAGGATGGCTCGCTCGAGAGCTCCGCGAAGAACATCTCGGTCGAGGGCCGCTGGACTTCGACGAAGATATTCCTGGTCGTAACGCGGACGCCGTGGCGATCAAGCGCCGCGCGAAGCCGGGTCCGTACCGCCGTGATGTAGTCGGTGCCCAGGTTTATGAGCGACCTTGCGGGATCGACATAGTCCGGCAGGAGCTCGAAGCCGTGTTTCTCCGCGAACCCGTAGAGGTTTAGAAAGCCGTTCGGATTGACGAGCCGGGCGCCGCCTTCGAACAGCGACCGCTCCTGGTTGAGCAGGCGAAACATCCTAAGGGCGGAGGTGTTCGAGTCGAACGCGAATAGGTCCAGGTCCTCGCACCCGAGACCCAGCAGCGGCCAGCTATCAGGCAATTTGCCTGGGTCAGCCTGAAAACCGCGCCCCAAGCCACCGAAAACAATCAGCGTCATGCCGATGCGAAAGTCGTCCCGCGCCGTGATCTCGGCTGCTCGCGACTGTGCGAGGCGGCGAACGTGCGCGGAGGCGTCGCTTATCGACCGAAAACCCTGCTCCCGTATCTCCGACAGTCGGTCCTGGACGAATATGATGTGCGCGTATGCCCCAAGGTCGAAGGTGCAGACCATCTCCGTGAAGCCGGACGCGACATCCACCGAGGCAGGGTTTACGGCGTCGAGACCGAGGCCCAGCCGGGCATTAGTGGTGAACAGGCCGAACTGGTGATCGGTGAGGTGTCTCTGGAAGAGTTCCGAGGCACCGTTGTCGAGCGCCATCTCGATCGCGCGCCGTCGGATCGCCGCACCGAGCGCCGTTGGAAGCGCAACCGTGTAGATACCATCCCCCGCGAGGATCGGCCGGCGCTCAAACGACGTCCAGCTCACCGTCTCGCTCCCCAGCTTCTCGCGGGACGTTCCATCGAAGACGAAGGGGGTCAGGTCAAACGGGTGGATCCCCGCCTCCTCGAGCTCGGCCTCGGTGAAGCGCACCCGCGCGGCGAGTTCGCGGATCCGCGCAGTCGGGAACTGCACCCGACCCAGGCGGCGACCCCCACCAAGGGTGTAGCGTCGCAGCCCGCTGCGACGTGCGACCTCGTTGCTCAGTCTAAGAAGCGCCGAGGTCTGCCTCAGGCAGTGCTCGGCCCACCTCTCGCCATCCCTGAGACACGCGGTCACCGCGTAGAGGCAGCTCTGCACGTAGCCGCCATTGGCCTCCCAAATGCCCTCAAAGAGTAGGGCGTTGCCATCGCCGGAGACGACGTTGGAGACGAAGACATCCTCCGGTGGATCCTCTTGGTGGCCGACGTGGTCGGTGCCGAGGATCTCGTTCAGCCACTCGCGCAGCTGAGTCGCAGTCGGCGAGATGCGGCCGCTGGATCGCAGCGCCACGAGGTGGATCAGCACCTCCAGCCGCACCGCGTTGGCGTGGAGGGCCGGGTCCGTGAGCAACCCACCGAGAGCGGCTAAGGTGTCCGCCGCATCGAACTTCTCGAGCCGCGCCGCGAGCTTTGCGAGCCTTGCCTCGATGTCGCCTAGACCCATGGCGTCGGTCCCGGCGATCATTGCCTCCAGCTGCACCAGCCGACCCTTTACTACTTCTATTCAACTAGACGCGCGAAGGATCTACCTGCAACCCCTAAGCCGCCAGATCTGATCGGCTTGAACCAACGGCGGCTTTTGGCGCAACGGTCATTATCCTGAACGACACGAAGGGCGCATAGCCGCCATTCGCCGAGCGGCCACGGACGCGACCTCACCCGACCCACAACTCGGTCTGCCGCTACCCCGATTCCCGCCGCCACCGCCAAGTTCAGCGACCGCGTCCCGATCCGCTTGTAAAAAGGCGCGGGCCATTCGATCAGATAGCGATCGGGCGCGCAATGCATCCGGACCGGTTTGCTTCCCGCCCGCCCGCTACCTAGGCTGCCCCGATGTTCACGGCAGCGCTCGCAGAGTTTGCAATCGTCGTCGCAGGCACCCTGCTGTGGGCGAAATGGTCGAAGCTCGACCTCGGGCTGCGTTCTCCCGCCATGCGCGGCGCGTGGCCATGGGTCGGCCTCTTCCTGCTCTGGACTGCGGCCGAACAGGCCGTCGCCGCCAGTTACGGGATCGAAACGGATCTGAAGTGGGCGGATGAGCTGGACCGGCTCTCATTGCCGGAGGATCTGATGCTCTTTGCCGTGCTCGGGCCGGTGAAGGAGGAGCTTCTCTTCCGGGGCGCGATGTTCTCCGCGATGCTCCGCCGGTGGGGGATCTGGCCCGCCATAATCGTTCCGAGCCTGCTTTGGGGCCTCCTCCATATTCAATATGAATGGTGGTACGTCGCGTCCGTCGCCGGCTCCGGCGTGATATTGGCGATCGTCAGGTGGAAGAGCGGATCGATCTGGGTGCCGCTGGGCCTGCATGCGGCGTTCAATCTCGGCGACTACCTCGCCCTGCTCCTCACCGCCTGAAGGGCGGCGCTTCATGCGCGGCGCCGAATCCCCGCGAATGCCCGCCTCAAAATCCCCGTTGGCAAAGGCCGCGCCGCGCGGCTATCAGGCCGCGCCAAGCCGCCCCGGCCCGGTGCGGACGTGTCGCTTGTCCCGGTATCGGAAACGCTGAAGGACATTATGGCTGCGGTTGAACTGAACGAGGGGGCGGCCGTCGCGGCCGACGGCGACGGCGTCCGCCGCCGCGACTTCATCAACATCGCCGCGGTGAGCTTCGCCGGCGTCGGCGGCGCTCGCCTTGCTCTATCCGCTGGTCAACCAGATGAACCCGTCGGCGGACGTGCTCGCGCTCGCCCAGATCGACGTCGACATCTCCGCGATCGAGCCCGGCCAGGCGATCAAGACGATCTGGCGCAAGCAGCCGATCTTCATCCGCAACCTGACGCCCGGCCGAGATCGCAGGCGGCCAATGCGGTCGACGTCGGCGTCGCTGCGCGATCCGCAGACGCTCGCCGAGCGGACCAAGGAAGGCCACGCGCAACTGGCTGATCACGCTGGGCGTCTGCACCCATCTCGGCTGCGTGCCGCTGGGCGCCGCCGAGGGCGAGAACACGCGGCGAATATGGCGGCTATTTCTGCCCCTGCCACGGCTCGCATTACGACACCGCCGCGCGCATCCGCAAAGGCCCGGCGCCGCGCAACCTCGAAGTGCCGGAATATGAATTCACGTCCGACACCGCCGTCCGCATCGGCTGAGGTCAGACGAGATGAGCTTTCCCTGGGCTGAAGCAATATCGACCCAAGCATCCGTTCATGCGCTGGATGGACGATCGGCTGCCGCTGCCGCGCCTCGTCTACAATGCGGTCGGCGGCGGCTATCCGGTGCCGCGCAACCTCAACTATTTCTGGAATTTCGGCGTGCTCGCCGGCGCTCGCGCTGGTCATCCAGATCGTCACCGGCATCGTCCTCGCGATGCATTTCGAAGCCTCGGCGGCGCGGCGCCTTCGCCTCGGTCGAGCATATCATGCGCGACGTCAACTAGGGCTGGTTCCTGCGCTACGCTGCACGCCAACGGCGCCAGCTTCTTCTTCATCGTCACCTACATCCACATCTTCCGCGGCCTCTATTACGGCTCCTACAAGGCGCCGCGCGAGATGGTGTGGATGCTCGGCCTCGTCATCTTCCTGCTGATGATGGCGACCGCCTTCATGGGCTATGTCCTGCCCTGGGGGCAGATGAGCTTCTGGGGCGCCAAGGTGATCACCGGCCTGTTCGGCGCGATCCCGCTGGTCGGCGAGCCGATCCAGACCTGGCTGCTCGGCGGCTACGCGCCCGACCAGGCGACGCTGACCCGCTTCTTCTCGCTCCACTATCTGCTGCCGTTCGTGATCGCCGGCGTGATCATCCTCCACATCTGGGCGCTGCACATTCCGGGCTCGAGCAACCCGACCGGCGTCGACGTCAAGAGCGCCGCAGGACACCGTGCCCTTCCATCCTTATTACACCGCCAAGGACGGCTTCGGCGCCGGCGCTGTTCCTGATCGCTGCTCGCGGTCGCTGGTCTTCTTCCTGCCCAACTTTCTCGGCCATGCCGACAATTACATCCCGGCCAACCCGCTCTCGACGCCGGCGCACATCGTGCCCGAATGGTATTTCTGGCCGTTCTACGCGATCCTGCGCGCCTTCACCGTCGATTTCATCCTGCCCGCCAAACTGTGGGGCGTGCTGGCGATGTTCGCCTCGATCCTGCTGCTCTTCTTCCTGCCCTGGCTCGACAAGTCGCCGGTGCGCTCGGGCAGCTACCGGCCGACGCTTCCGGCATGTTCTTCTGGATCCTGATCGCTCGACGTCGCTGGTGCTCGGCTATTGCGGCGGCGCGCCGGCCGAAGAGCCGTTCGTGATGATCAGCCAGGTCGCGACGATCTATTATTTCGCGCACTTCCTGATCATCCTGCCGATCCTCTCGATGGTCGAAAGGACGCTGCCGTTGCCCAATTCGATCTCGGAAAGCGTGCTGCACGGCGAGGCGGCGGAAGCGGCGCCGGCCGATCTCGCCGGCGCCACGCCGGCCAAAGCGTAAGGGGACGACGAAGGTCATGGTTCGCATTCTCGGCTTTCTGGTCGGCCTCGGCTTCGTCGGCGTCGCCGCCTGGTCGCTGCTCTGGGGCGTGATCGCCTATGTGCAGCGAGCCGCCGCAGCGAGACCGTCGAGCATCGATTCCACGAGCAGCCGCGCGACGTCGCCTATTCGTTCGACGGCCCGTTCGGCCGCTTCGACCGCCAGCAGCTGCAGCGCGGCTTCCAGGTCTACAAGGAGGTCTGCGCGGCCTGCCACGGCCTGCAACTATCGTCGCGTTCCGCAACCTGCACGACCTCGGCTACAGCGAGGCCGAGGTGCGCGCGATCGCCGACCAGTGGCCGATCCAGGTGCCCGTCGATCAATCCGGAGACCGGCGAGCCGGCGACCCGCAAGGCGATCCCGGCCGACCGCTTCCCGAGCCCCTATGCCAACGAGGTCGCGGCGCGCGGCGGCAACAACAATGCGCTGCCGCCGGATCTGTCGCTGATCGCCAAGGCGCGCGACGGCGGCGCGGCCTATGTCGAATCGCTGCTGACCGGCTATCAGAACCCGCCGGCCGACCTGCCGCGCCGAGAACCGGCCGGGCCCGGGCCTCCACTACAATCCCTATTTCGCCAATCTCAACATCGCGATGCCGCCGCCGCTCACCGCCGACGGCCAGGTCGACCTATGCCGACGGCAACCCGCCCGCGACCCGCCAGCAGATGGCGCACGACGTCGCCGCCTTCCTGACCTGGGCCGCCGAGCCGACGCTGGACGCGCGCAAGAATGCCGGCCTCGTGGACGCTGATCTTCCTGATCTGTCGCGCACGATCCTCGCCTACATGGCCTATCAGAACGTCTGGCACGGGCCCGCCAGCCGCAAAGTCCGGGCGACCGGCCCGCTCGATCCGGAGAACATGGCGAAGAGCGACGAAGCGAGCCGCGACGCCGGCGTTGTGGGCTGAAATAGGGGACAGTCCCTTATTTTCCGGCCCGTCTCCCGTCACCCCGGCGAAGGCCGGGGTCCCAGGACGACAGGTCACGGCTGTCTCCACGAGACCCCGGCCTGCGCCGGGGTGACGGCGATTACTCGGCGGGCGGCCGGCGCCGCATCAGCACGATCGAGGTGAAGCTGAGCACCGGCGACGCCGTCCTGGTTGGTGACCGTCGTCCTGGTGCGGAACGAGCCGATGTCGGGCTTGGAGCGCGACGGCGTCTTTTCGACGATCTGCCCCGTTCACGTGCAGCGTGTCGCCCGGATAGACCGGCTTCAGCCAGCGCAGCTCGTCGATCCCCGGCGAGCCGAGCCCGGCCTGCTCCTCCGCCACGACCTTGCGCGCGATCACCCCCATGGTCATCGCGCAGGTGTGCCAGCCGCTCGCCGACAGCCGGCCGAAATAGGTCTTGGCCGCCGCCTCGTCGGAGAGGTGGAAGGGCTGCGGATCATATTTGCGCGCGAATTCGAGCACCTCCTCGCGGGTCACCTCGTCGCTGCCGAAATAGGTCTCCTTGCCGACCTCGAGGTCCTCGAAATAGATCACGCGTCCTCCGTCTCCCGACCCGTCACCCCAGCCTTCGCTGGGGTGACGAGGGAAATCAATCGTCGAGTGAGGCTAGGCGATGGTCAGCGCCGGCGTGCCGCGGGCGACGCTGGCACTCGCCCGCTTCGAGATCGAGCCGCCCGGGGTCGAGACCCGGTCCATGACCATGATAGTTGGTCCGCCATTCGTCCGGGCGTGACGTCGCAGGTCAGATAGCCGCGCTGGTCGTTGATGAACTTGAGCTGCGGATTGTTGGCGAGGATCCGGTCGCTGCCCGCGCGCAGGTCGGAGCCGTCGCCGCCGCTCGAGATCGAGGTGGCGACGAACTCGACCGCGACGGGCGTGTCGCGGTCGTGCAGCAGCCCGGCGAAATTCTGGTGCTCGTCGCCGGTCAGCACGACGACATTGTCGAGCCCGCGCATCCGCGCCAGCAGCCGCCGCCGCGGCACTTCATAGGCGGCCCAGCTGTCCATGTTGAGGACCTCGGCCGCTCTCGTCCCAGGTGTGGCGGTCGAGCGACATCATCATGATCTGCTGGGCGAGGCAGTTCCAGCGCGCCGGTCGCGCTGGAGGTTGCGGGCGAGCCACGCCTCCTGCTCGGCGCCGAGCACGGTCGCGTCCGGCGCGTCGACCTCCGCGCAGACCGGCTTGAAGCCGTCGCTCGCACGGCTGGTTGGAGCGGTACTGGCGGGTGTCGAGGATGTCGATCTCGGCGAGATTGCCGAAGCGCACGCGCGGTGCATCGCGACCTCGCCGAAGCGCGGCATCAGGGCGCGGCGCACCGGCATATGCTCGTACCAGGCCTGGAGCGCGGCGGCGCGGCGGGGCCGGAAGATTTCGGGCGGGATCTCGTCCCAGTCCGATGTCCTGCACCCAATTGTCGGCGATCTCGTGATCGTCGAAGCTGTGGAAGAAGGCGTGCGCCGCGTGGGCGCGCTGGAGGTCCGGATCGCTCTTGTACTGGGCGTAGCGCCGCCGATAGTCGTCGACGTCGTAGAGCGTGTCGCCGACGCACGTCGCGCACCGCCACGATCAGCTCGCCCGTCGCGGCCGCGCCGGGTCGGGCTGCCGCGATATTCGTAGATATAGTCGCCATAATGATAGACGAAGGCGAGCTCCTCGCGCGCGAGATGGCGCATAGGCGGTGTAATAGCCGTCGTCCCAGGCCTGGCAGCCGGCGACGCCGAAGCGCAGCGCCTGCGGGCTGCTCGCCGCCAGAGGCAGGGTCCGCGCCCGGCCGTTGATGCTGCGCTCGCCGGCCGGCCCGAAGCGGTACCAATAGGCCGGTCGGGCTGGAGGCCGGCGAGCTCGACATGGACGCGATGGCCGAGCTCGGGCCGCGCCACCTCCTCGCCGCGCGCGACGATCGTGGCGAAGCGCTCGTCCGAGGCCACCTCCCAGGTCGACCGGCACCGGCTGCATCGCCATGCCGCCATGCTGGTCGAGCGGCTCGGGCGCGAGCCGGGTCCAGATCACGAAGCCGTCGGGCGAAGGATCGCCCGCGGCGACGCCGAGGCTGAACGGATAGCGGCGCCAGCCCTGGGCGCGGAGGATGGCGGGGGCGGCGAAGGCGGTCGCGGCGGCGCCGGCGATGAAAGTGCGGCGGGTGAACATGACGGGCGTCTGTCCCCTCATAATCTCGTCATGCCAGCGAAGGCTGGCATCCATGCTGACTCCGCATGGACCCCAGCCTTCGCTGGGGTGACGGGACTTTCGCTGGGGTGACGGGAAAGGTCAGACGTTGAAGCGGAACAGCAGCACGTCGCCGTCCTGGACGACATAATCCTTGCCCTCGGAGCGCATCTTGCCCGCTTCCTTGCGCGCCGGCCTCGCCGCCGCAGGCGACGAAATCGTCATAGGCGATGGTCTCGGCGCGGATGAAGCCGCGCTCGAAATCGGTGTGGATCACGCCCGCCGCCTCGCGGCGCCCTGGCGCCTTTCTCGACCGTCCAGGCGCGCGCTTCCTTGGGGCCGGCGGTGAAGAAGGTGATGAGGTGGAGGAGGTCGTAGCCGGCGCGGATGATCTGGGCTGAGGCCGGTCTCGGTGAGGCCGAGATCGGCGAGGAATTCGGCCCGGTCGTCCGCCGGCCATGGTCGCGATCTCGGCCTCGATCGCGGCCGAGATGATCACCGCCCTGGCGCCCTCGGCCGCGGCCTTGTCGAACACCGCGCGCGCTATGCGCATTGCCCGACGGCGGCGTCGCCCTCGTCGACGTTGCAGACGTAGAGGACCGGCTTGGCGGTCAGCAATTGCGCGCGCTCGAGCGCCAGCTTCTCCTCATCGTCCTTCGGCTCGGTCAGCCGCGCCGGCTTCGAATCGCGCAGCAGCTCCAGCGCCTGGCCGAGCACGCTGCGCCTGGACCTTCGCCTCCTTGTCGCCCTGCTGCGCCTTCTTGACCAGGTTGGGGACGCGCTTCTCGAGGCTTTCGAGGTCGGCGAGCATCAGCTCGGTCTCGACCGTCTCGGCGTCGGCGACCGGATCGACCCGGCCCTCGACATGGGTGACGTCGCCGCCCTCGAAGCAGCGCAGCACGTGGACGATCGCGTCGACCTCGCGGATGTTGCCGAGGAACTGGTTGCCGAGCCCCTCGCCCGTCGAGGCGCCGCGCACCAGCCCGGCAATGTCGACGAATTCGAGCTGGGTCTCGATCTCGCTGCGCCGATTTGGCGATCGCGCGCGATCCGGTCGAGCCGCGGATCGGGCACGGCGACGCGGCCGACATTGGGCTCGATCGTGCAGAACGGATAATTGGCCGCCTGCGCCGCCGCCGTCTCGGTCAGCGCGTTGAACAAGGTGGACTTGCCGACATTCGGCAGCCCGACGATCCCGCAACGAAAGCCCATCGAAAACTCCTGAGAAAATCCTCCCCTGCATTTGCAGGGGAGGGGGACCATGCGAAGCATGGCGGGGGGGCTTCTCCCAGTCCAAGGAGGCCCCTCCACCAGCCTGCGGCTGGTCACCCTCCGCCGGGAATCCGGGGGAGGATTTAAGCGGGCGTCCGTTAGCCGTTGCGCTCGGCGATTGCCAGCTTAGTGTCTCGGCCCATGAAGCTCCGCCTCGCACTCCTGCTCCTCGCCGCCGCGCCGGCCGCGGCCCTCGCCATCGATCCGCCGGCGCACCGTGCTCCAGGGCACCGCAGCCCAGCAGGGGCTGCTCCCGGTCCATGTCGACCGACGCGCGGGCCGGATCCTGCTTGTCGCTGCCGGCGCCGGACGCGGACGGCATCGCGGCCGCTTCGTCTACGTCGCCTCGCTCGAGACCGGGCTCGGCTCGGCGCCGGTCGGCCTCGACCGCGGCCTCGCCGGCGGCTCGCAAGATCCTCGTCTTCCGCCGGGTCGGCCGCAAGGATCGTCGCCGAGATCGAGAATCAGCGCTTCCGCGCCCCCGGCGGCACCGCCGCCGAGCAGGCCGGGGTGCGCGACAGCTTCGCTTATTCGACGCTCTGGATGGGCGACATCGCCGCCGAGACCGCCGACGGCCGCCTGCTCGTCGACGTCGCCTCCTTCCTGACCCGCGACGAGCTCGGCATCGTCGCAGGCGCTCAAGGAGGGCGGCGGCGGCGAGTTCCGGCTCGTCCGACGAGCTCAGCGTCGCCGATCCCAATTCGGTCCGCGTCTTCCCGCGACAATATCGAGCTCGAAGGCCGGCTCACCTTCACCTCGACCGCGCCGACCGCCGAGGTCGAACAATATCGCCCCGGTCAGCGGCAATCTGAGCTTCGTCGTCCGCCACTCGCTGATCCGCCTGCCCGAGCCCGGCTATGAGCCGCGCCGCTTCGATCCGCGCGCCGGCACGTTCGGCAGCCAGGTGGTCGATTTCGCGCAGCCGCTCGGCCGGCCGATCGTCTACGAGCTCGCCAACCGCTTCCGGCTCGAGAAGCTCGAGCCCGAACGCCGCGCGCTCGCGGGTCCGCCGGCCGATCGTCTTCTACATCGACCGCGCCGCGCCCGAGCCGATCCGGACCGCGCTGCTGCGAAGGCGTCGCCTGGTGGCGCGAGGCGTTCGAGGCGGCCGGCTATCTCGACGCCTTCCGGGTCGAATATCTGCCCGAGGGCGCCGATCCGCTCGACGTCCGCTACAACGTCGTCCACTGGGTCAACCGCGCCACCCGCGGCTGGTCCTACGGCCAGGTGATCGAGGATCCGCGCACCGGCGAGATCATCCGCGGCCAGGTCCTGCTCGGCTCGCTCCGGGTGCGCCAGGACATGCTGATCTTCGAAGGCCTGGTCGGCGCCGGCCAGACCGGCAACGGCGGGCCCAACGATCCGGTCCGCGCCGCTCTGGCCCGCATCCGCCAGCTCGCCGCGCACGAGGTCGGCCACGCGCTCGGCCTCGCCCACAATTTCGCGGCCAGCACCCAGGGCCGCTACTCGGTGATGGATTATCCGGCGCCGCGCGTGACGCTGGTCGACGGCGTCCCCGATCTGTCGCGACGCCTATGGCGTCGGCATCGGCCGCTGGGACCGGTTCGCGGTCGACTGGCTCTACGGCGCCCGAACCGATGCCGAGGCCGAGCCGCTGATGGCGGCGGCGCTCGCCGAAGGGCTGCGCTATGTCGGCGACGGCGAGGCGCGGCCGGCCGGTCTCCGCCGCAGCCGCACGGCAGCCTGTGGGACGATGGCGCCGAGCCGGTCGCCGAGCTGCGCCGGATGATGGACGGTGCGCGCGCGCCGCGGTCGCCCGCTTCGGCCCGCACGCGCTTTATCCCGGCGAGCCGGTCGCCAATCTGAGGCGCAAGTTCGTGCCGATCTGGCTGCTCCACCGCTACCAGCTCGAGGCCGCGGCCAAGCTGGTCGGCGGCGTCGACTTCGCCTATGCGCTGAACGGCGACGGCCGCGAGCGCGGCGCGCGCCGTCGCCGCCCGGCCGCTCAGCGCCGCGCGCTCGACGCTCTGCTCGACACGCTCGCGCCCGACGCGCTCGCCGTGCCGCCGGCGCTCGCTGCCCTATCTCTCGGCGGGCTGGTCGGGCAACCCCGACCGCCAGGAGATGATCGAGATCTTCCGCACCGCCGGCGGCCCGGTCTTCGATCCCTTCGTCGCGTCCGAGGTCGCCGCCGCGGTGACGCTCAACAATCTGCTCGTCCCCGAGCGGCTCAACCGGCTCGAAATCCAGGGTCGGAGCGACGAGGACCAGCTCTCGCCCGCACGACGTCTTCGAGCGGCTGATCGAGCGCGCGATCCGCGTCGACGCGTCCGAACCAGGCGCTGCAGCGCCGGATCGGCACCGCGATCCTGCTCGCGCTCGCCCGCGTCCAGCGCGATCCGGCGCTCTCGCCGACGATCGCGCTCGGCCTGTCGGACCGGCTCGACCGCCTCGCCGGCCAGCTCGCCCGCACCGGCGGCGGCGGCGCGCAATCGGCCTGGGCGCGCGGCCTCGGCCGCCTGCTCGGCGACCGCGAGGCGCTCGCCGCCGCGCTCGCCGAGCAGCGCCGCGCTGCCGCAAATCCCGCCCGGCATGCCGATCGGCGGCGGGGAAGGGGAGTAGGCCCAGCTTTCTCCGTTCGGGCTGAGCTTGTCGAAGTCCTCTCCTGACCTTCTGCAGAAGGAGGAGAAAAAGACCCTTCGACAGGCTCAGGGCGAACGGTGGCGTGACGTGTTGGGCCCCCGCTAGAGCCGCGGCAGCCGCCGGTCGTGGCGGCACTGGCGCAGCGGCAGCGGGGTCGCCGAGACGATCCGAGTGATCCGCCTCTCCGCGCGATCGGTCGCGACGGTCATGCAGGCGCAGCCATGGCCGTAATGGCCGTTGACCTCGACCCAGCCGCGCGTCGTCATGTCGGGCATCTCGTCCATGCCCGGCGCCTGGTAGCCGCCCTGCGCCCCGATCAGCCACTCGCCGTCGCGGTCGACCAGCCACCAGTTCGCCGGCGTCGGATTCTGCAGCCAGCCGCAGCGCCGTTCGGCGCCGGCCGGCGTGGCGGCGAGCAGGGCGGCGATGAGCGCGGCGATAAGCACGCGCTCTTCTAGCCGTCCTGCAGCCGCAAGGCCACGTCGCTCATGAACCGCGCGTCGTCGCCCTTGGCGAGCCATTCCGCCTCGGCGGCGATCGCGGCGAGGAGTGTCGGTGAGCGGGTCCATCTCCGCCTTGGCGTAATTGCCGAGGACGTGGCGGGTCACCTTGTCCTTGTGGCCGGGATGGCCGATGCCGATCCGCACCCGGCGGAAATCGTTGCCGATATGGGCGTCGGTCGAGCGCAGGCCGTTATGGCCGGCGGTGCCGCCGCCGATCTTCACCTTGACCTTGAACGGCGCGAGATCGAGCTCGTCGTGGAAGACGGTGACGTCGCCGGTGTCCTTCTTGAAGAAGTCCATCGCGGCGCGGACCGCGCGGCCGCTGTCGTTCATGAAGGTGGCGGGCTTGAGCAGCAGGATGCGCTGCGCCGCCGATCCGGCCCTGCTGGGCCCAGCCGGAAAAGGCCTTCTTGGGCGGATCGAAGCCGTGCACCTCGGCGATCGCGTCGACCGCCATGAAGCCGACATTGTGCCGGTGCATCGCATAGTGACGCGCCGGGATTGCCGAGGCCGACCCAGATCTGCACGGGCGCGAAATCCCCCCAATCCGCCGCCTCCGGGGCGGAGGCGGGCTGGCCCGGCACCTCGACCGGCTTGACGCCGAACAGGGCGCCGAGCCAGGAGAAAAGCGACAAGCTTATTCCTCGCCGCCCTCTTCGGCGCTTCGTCCTCGCCGACCAGCGGCACTTCGGCCGCGCCGGGCTCCTCGACGCCTTCGGCGGCGGCCCCGCGTCCTCGGCTTCGACCTTGAGACCGACGGCGCGACGATGGTGGCGATGGTGAAGTCGCGGTCGGTGATCGCCGATGTCGGTGCCCTTGGGCAGGGTCACCTGGCTGATGTGCAGCGAATCGCCGATGTCGAGGCCGGCGAGGCTGATCTCGATCTCTTCCGGAATCTCGGCCGCGTCGCAGACCAGCTCGAGCTCGTGGCGGACCGCGTTGAGCACGCCGCCGCGCTTGATGCCCTGCGACTTCTCCTCGTCGATGAAGCGGATCGGCACCGCGACGGTGACCTTGGCATGCTCGGAGATGCGCAGGAAATCGACATGCAGCGGCCGGTCGGTGACCGGGTGGAACTGGACGTCCTTGGGCAGGGTGCGGGCGGGCGCGCCGCCGGCGTCGATCATCACCACCGAATTCATGAAGTGGCCGCTGCGACAGCGCCTTGACCAGCGCCTTCTCCTCGAGGTGGATCGAGAGGGGCTCTTCATTGTTGCCGTAGACGACGGCGGGGACGCGGCCTTCGCGACGCAGCACACGGGAGGCTCCCTTGCCAGCCCGTTCGCGCGTCTCGGCCGACAGCGTAAGCTGTTCGCTCATTGCATGTCTCCAAAATGCGGGTTTCAAACAATCCCGCTCACGCCTCCAGGGATGACCATGAACGGGGAGGCGCGCCTATAGGGGAAGGGGAGGGGAGAGGCAAGGAATCAATCCTCCCTGCATTTGCAGGGGAGGGACCAGCCGCAGCTGGTGGAGGGGCTTCGCCCCAGAGGCCCTCCACCAGCTTCGCATGGTCCCCCTCCCTGAATGCAGGGGCCGGATGCTACTCCCCTCCGCGTGCGGCACCCGCTCGGCGCTGATGCCGCGCGCGCGCGAGCGCCGCCTGGACGCTGTCGTCGCCGGCGAGATGGCCGGCGCCGACCGCGACGAACACGCGTGCCGGGCCGCGCCGAGCCGCTCGTCGATCCAGCGCCGCCCAGGTCGCGTTGCGGTCGGTGAACAGCAATGCCGTGCAGCGCCGGATCCTCGGTCGCGCGTATCGTCGATGCAGCGTCGCCAGCCGCTCGACGTCGCCGGTCGACCAGGCGGCGAGCATCGGCGCCAGCTTCTCGTCGATCTCGTCGTTCTCCTCGACGCGTCTCGCGCAGCTGGGCGAGCTGCATGCGCCTCGGGCATGGTGTCGAACAGGCGGAGCTGCCATTCGATGCCCTTCGAGCTCGCCGATCGGCATGCTGCGCGCGCGCGGCGGCGCGGTCAGCATCGTCTCCGGGCCCGTTGGCGCCGCTCGATGCCGAGCCGCTGCGCGCCGAGCACGCGCCAGCGTCATCGACGCGAACCAGGGCTCGAACCGGTCGAACGCGGTCGGCGGCAGGCCGAGCCGCGGTCGAGCGCGCGGGCCAGCGCCGCATTCTGCTCGGGCGTCAGCCGCGACGGAGAGCGTGCGGCCGCTCGGGATCGACCGCGTAGCGCATGATCATCGGCTGCATCGCGGCCGGGTCGTCGGGCAGGATCGCCTCCATCACCAGCTCGTTCGAGGCGTCGAAGGCGGTCTTGACCTCGTCGTTGAACCAGGGCCGGCCGTCGAGCAGGTGGAAGGTGCCGAACAGATAGATGGTCGTGTCGGCGTCGCGCACCACCCAGAGCGCCGGATCGGCGTCGGGCAGCGGCGCGGCGCCGGCGCGGCGGGCGCCGCCTGCGCGAAAGCCGGGCGGGGGCGAAGGCGAGGGCCGCGGCGAGCAGCAGGGGGTTGATCCGCATCGACGATAGTCTCCGGTTGGTTCGGCCGTTTCGCGCTAGTGTGGCAATTCGGAAATTCGCCAGATCGGATGGAGGGCTCGGAGCGAATTTCCGATCTCCAGCCACACTAGCAAACTAATGATTCAGTGTGCTTCTGAATTTGAAGTTCGCTCCGAGCGCGATCCGATAATAGGGCGAACTTCGAATTCAGCACACTGAGATGGGGACGGTCGCTCAGACACGCCAGCGCTCGCTGCCGCCCTCATCGTCGAAAATCTCCTCGATGCTCGCGCCCGAACAGCCGCGCCAGCCGGAACGCCAGCGGCAGCGACGGATCGTGCTTGCCGGTCTCGATCGCGTTGACCGCCTGGCGCGACACGCCGATCCGGCCGCCGAGCTCCGCCTGGCTCCAGCCGCGCTCGGCCCTCAGCACCCGCAACCGAATTCTTCATTTGTCGATTCCACCTGACAATATGTCATGCAGACCTGACTACATCGGCATGCCGCTAGTGTCAATCATAGACGACATAAGGTCATGCAATCCTGACTTCAGCCGATCCGTCGCGCCGTGAAGCCGCGGCCGGCGAGCATCGACTGGACCGAAACCCGGCCCGCGAGATGGCCGGCGCCGACCGCGAACAGGACCGTGCCCGGCCGGTCGAGCCGGGCGATCAGCCAGTCGGTCCAGGCGCGGTTGCGGCGGGTGAGCAGCGCCTCGTAGAGTTCCGGCGGCAGCGCGTCGCGCTCGAGCGCCATGGCGATGCGCGTCGACGATCGCCGCTCACCCAGTCGCGTCTCGCTCGGGATCGCCGCGCCGGTCTCGCCGGCGCTGTAGCGCGTCGACCATCTGGTCGAGCAGCGCCGCGCTGGACGGCAAAGCGGCATGCCGCGAAAGACGCCGATCTGCTCGAGCCGCGGTCTCCACGCCCGAGATCGGCCGGCCGGCGGCGCGGAACTCGCGCTCAGCACCTCCTCGACGCCGGGCCAGGCCGCTGCAGCGTCGAGCGGCGCTTCCTCGTCGCCGCCATAGGCGCGAGCGATCTGCGTCGACGCGCGAGCGTCATCGCCGCCGCCCAGGTCTGCATCGAATCGAAGCTGTCGCGGCCGGCAGCCGCAGCTCGCCGCGATCATGCGGCTCGAGCGCCTCGCGCCGGTCGGGCGACACCCGCTCAGGCGAGCGGCACCGACTTGCCGAGCATCATGTAGCGGCGCGAGCGCCGAGCGATCGTCCATCGCCTCGCGGTCGGAGACTTCGAGCACCAGCTCCTCGGCCTCGCGCGACCACCCGGTCGAGCGCCGCCGAGCGCCAGCGCAAGCCGGGATGGCAGGATGTGGACGGTGCCGAACAGATAGATGTCGCGTGTCGGCGTCGGCGAGCAGCCAGAGAGCGGGCCGCGGCGCGGCCTGCGGCGGCCGTCGCTGCATCGCGCCGGCGCGGGCGTCGCCGGCGGCCGCGGCGGGCGCCGGCGAGGCCAGCAACAAGGCGCCGAGCAGCCGCCATTTTCCAGTCATCCAAACGCCACGCCATGCCGGTCCAACTCCGCTCCGATCCCGCTTCCTTGACCCATCCTGCCCCATGCGCCAAAGCGAAGCGACCTTTTGTTGCACCCGCGAAGGCGAGATCTTGGGCGCTCCGCTCTCTTTCCAGAGGCTCATCCTGACGCTCCACGATTATTGGAGCGAGCAGGGCTGCGTCATCCTCCAGCCCTACGATCTGGAGATGGGCGCGGGCACCTTCCACCCGGCGACCACCCTGCGCGCGCTCGGCCCCGATCCGTGGAAGGCCGCCTATCGTCCAGCCCTGCCGCCGCCCGACCGACGGCCGCTACGGCGAGAATCCGAACCGGCTCCAGCATTATTACCAATATCAGGTGATCCTGAAGCCGAGCCCGCCGGACCTGCAGGCGCTCTATCTCGGCAGCCTCGCCGCGATCGGCGTCGATCCGCTCAAGCACGACATCCGCTTCGTCGAGGACGATTGGGAATCGCCGACGCTCGGCGCCTGGGGCCTCGGCTGGGAGGTCTGGTGCGACGGCATGGAGGTGACCCAGTTCACCTATTTCCAGCAGGTCGGCGGCTATGACTGCAAGCCGGTCGCGGGCGAGCTGACCTACGGGCTCGAGCGGCTCGCCATGTACATCCAGGGCGTCGATAGCGTCTACGATCTCGCCTTCAACGATGAGGGCGTGACCTATGGCGACGTCTTCCTCGAGAACGAGGTCGAGTTCAGCGCCTATAATTTCGAGGTCGCCGACACCGACAGCCTGTTCGAGCGCTTCCGGCACGCCGCCGACGAATGCCGCCGCTGCATCGACGGCGAAGCCTGCCGCTCCCCGCCTACGACCAGGCGATCAAGGCGAGCCACATCTTCAACACGCTCCAGGCGCGCGGCGTGATCTCGGTCGCCGAGCGCGCAGGCCTATATCGGCCGCGTCCGCGACCTCGCCAAGGGCGCCTGCCAGGCCTGGATGGAGAAGAACGGGTGGGCGGCGTGACGATCCCTACAGATCGTCACCCCGGCGCAGGCCGGGGTCTCGTGGAGACCCACCGTGCCTTCTTGTCCCAAGATCCCGGCCTTCGCCGGGATGACGGCAACCTCCTCGTCATGCCAGCGAAGGCTGGCATCCATCCCGAGTCAGAATGGACCCCAGCCTTCGCTGGGGTGACGGTGGTGTGTGGCTGATTTCCTGCTCGAATTGCTCTCCGAGGAAATCCCGGCGCGGATGCAGGCCAAGGCGCGCGGCCGATCTCGCGCGGCTGTTCGCGAGCAGATGCTGCGTCGAGGCCGGCCTGAGCGGCCGAGGCGATCGAGACCTATGCCACGCCGCGCCGGCTCGCGCTGATCGCCCGCGGACTTGCCGGCGGCGACCGAGGCGCGTCAGCGAAGAGATCAAGGGACCGCGCGCCGGCGCGCCGCCGCAGGCGCTCGAGGGCTTCCTGCGCAAGACCGGCCTCACGCAGGACCAGCTCGGTCGAGCGCGACGGCGTCTGGTTCGCGACGCGTCGAGCAGCCCGGGCCGCGCCACCGCCGACGTCCTCGCCGAGGCGATCCCGGCGATCGTCCGCGCCTTCCCCTGGCCCAAGTCGATGCGCTGGGGCGAGGCCTCGGTCTCGACCGAAAGCCCGCGCTGGGTCCGCCCGCTGCAGGGCATCGTCGCCTTGCTCGGCGAGCGAGATCGTCGAGTTCGAGATCGCCGGCGATCAAATCGGGCGCCGCGACGGTCGGCCACCGCTTCCACCATCCCGGCCCGATCACGATCGGCGGCGCCCACGATTATGCCGAGAAGCTGCGCGCCTGCCACGTCATCGTCGATCCGGAGGAGCGCAAGGCGATCATCCGCAAGGGCGCCGCGAAGCTCGCAGCGCAAGGCCGACGGCGCTGATCCCGGACGAGGGGCTGGTCGCCGAGAATGCCGGCCTCACCGAATGGCCGGTGCCGCTGATGGGCGGCTTCGACCCCGCCTTCCTCGCGCTGCCGCCGCGAGCTCATCCAGCTCACCATGCGGGTCAACCAGAAATATTTCGCCTGCCAGGACGAGGACGGGCAAGCTCTCGAACCGCTTCGTCTGCGTCGCCAACATCGACTTCCAGCGATCCGCGCCGCGGTCGTCGCCGGCAACGAGAAGGTGCTCGCCGCCCGCCTCGTCCGACGCCAAATTCTTCTGGGAGCAGGACCTGAAGGTGCCGCTCGCCGAGCAGGCGGAGAAGCTCGACCAGATCGTCTTCCACGAAAAGCTCGGCACCGTCGCCGACAAGGTCGAGCGCGTCGCCAAGCTCGCCGCAGTGGCTGGTCGAGGAGCGGCTGGTCAAGGGCGCCGATCTCGCCGAGGTCGCTGACCGCCGCGCGCCTCGCCAAGGCCGATCTCGTCACCGAGCTGGTCGGCGAGTTCCCCGAGCTGCAGGGCGTGATCGGCGGCTATTATGCCCGCGCCCAGGGCCAGCGACCCGCGTCGCCGACGCGATCCGCGACCATTACAAGCCGGCCGGGCAGGGCGACGAGGTGCCGACCGACCCGGTCACGGTCGCGGTCAACATCGCCGACAGGCTCGACACGCTCGTCGCCTTCTTCTCGATCGGCGAGAAGCCGACCGGCTCGCGCGACCCGTTCGCGCTGCGCCGCGCGGCGCTCGGCTTCCTCCAGATCCTGACCAGAACGGCCTGCGCCTGCCGCTCTGCGACGTGCTGGTCCAGGCCGCGGTGCTGAACGTCGTCTCGCGGCTCGGCGCGCTCTCGCTCGGTGACCTTCCCGGATCTGCTCGATTCCGACGATCACGAGCATGAGATCACCGCCGAGGTCGGCACCTTCACCTATCGCCATGGCGACCGTGTCGTCGTCCGCTGGAAGGCCGCGCTGACCCCCAATATCGAGCGCGGCAAGATCATCGAGGAGGTCGAGGATCTCGCCGAGGCGATCCTCGATTTCCTCGAGGACCGGCTCAAGGTCCAGCAGCGCGAGGCGGGCGTCCGCCACGATCTGATCGACGCGGTGTTCGCGCTCGGCGGCGAGGACGATCTCGTCCGGCTGCTCGCGCGGGTGAAGGCGCTGCAGGCGTTCGTCGAGACCGCCGAGGGCGCCGATCTGCTCGCCGGCTACAAGCGCGCCGCCAACATCCTCAAGAAGGAGGAATGGGCCGGCGACGGCGGCGCGTGAAGAGCGCCGCTTTCCTACACGCCCGAGATCGAGGAAACTGAGCTGGACGACGCGCTCGATGCGGCCGAGCCGCAAGGTCGCCGGCGGCGCTCGAGGACGAGGAGTTTGAGCGCGCGATGGCGGCGCTCGCCTGCCTGCGCGCGCCGGTCGATGCCTTTTTCGACAAGGTGACCGTCAATGATCCCGATCCGGCCAAGCGCGAAGCCCGCCTCAACCTGCTCGCGCCGGATGCGCGACGCGGTCCACCGGGTCGCCGATTTCTCGCGGATCGAGGGCTGAGCGGCGCGAGGAGGTGCGAATCGCCTTGCACGTGCCGTCAACTTCATCAACTTCCGGCGCGAAAGCGACCGCGAATGAGCTACGTCTACCGCTTCGGCGGCGGCGTTTCGGACGGCGAGGCGGGCAACAAGAATCTGCTCGGCGGCAAGGGCGCCAACCTCGCCGAGATGGCCTCGATCGGCCTGCCGGTGCCGCCCGGCTTCACCATCGCGACCGCGGTCTGCGCGCTCTATGACGCGAGGGCGCAGGCTTCCGCGACGCGCTCGCCGCCGAGGTCGCCGAGGGGATCGCCCATATCGAGCAGGTGACCGGCAAGAGCTTCGGCGATGCCGCCGATCCGCTGCTGGTCTCGGTCCGCTCGGGCGCGCGCGTGTCGATGCCGGGGATGATGGACACCGTCCTCAATCTCGGCCTCAACGACGCGACCGTGCGCGGGCCTCGCCGCCGCCTCGGGCGATCCGCGCTTCGCCTGGGACAGCTATCGCCGCTTCATCCAGATGTATGCCGATGTCGTCCTCGGCCTCGATCACGACGCTTCGAGGAGGCGCTCGAGATCGCCAAGGAGGACAAGGGCGTCCATCTCGACACCGAGCTGGAGGCCGACGACTGGCGAGCGGCTGACCGGGCGCTATCAAGGAGCTGGTCGAGGAAGCTGTGGGGCCGGCCCTTCCCGCAGGACGTGCACGAGCAGCTCTGGGGCGCGATCGGCGCGGTGTTCGGCTCCTGGCAGTCGGAGCGCGCCAAGACCTATCGCCGGCTCAACCATATTCCCGGCGACTGGGGCACCGCGGTCAACGTCCAGGCGATGGTGTTCGGCAATATGGGCGAGACCTCGGCCACCGGCGTCGCCTTCACCCGCGATCCCTCGACCGGCGAGCGCGCTTATTATGGCGAATATCTGATCAACGCCCAGGGCGAGGACGTCGTCGCCGGCATCCGCACGCCGCAATATCTGACCCGGGCGGCGCGCGAGCAAGGCGGGGGCGAAGGCGCCGTCGATGGAAGAGACGATGCCGGAGGTGTTCGCCGAGCTGGCCCGCGTCTTCGACCTGCTCGAGCGCCATTATCGCGACATGCAGGACATCGAGTTCACCGTCGAGCGCGGCACGCTCGTGGATGCTGCAGACCCGCACCGGCAAGCGCACCGCCAAGGCGGCGCTGCGGATCGCCGTCGACATGGCGCGACGAAGGGCTGATCGGCGAGGAGGAGGCGGTGCTGCGCGTCGATCCCGCCGCGCTCGACCAATTGCTCCACCCGACGCTCGATCCCGCCGCCGACGCGCAAGGTGATCGCCAAGGGCCTGCCCGCCTCGCCCGGCGCCGCCTGCGGCAAGGCGGTGTTCGACGCCGACACCGCCGAGAAATGGGCGGCCGCGCGGCGAGAAGGTGATCCTGGTCCGCATCGAGACCTCGCCCGAGGACATTCACGGCATGCACGCCGCCGCAGGGCATCCTCACCGCGCGCGGCGGCATGACCAGCCACGCCGCCGTGGTCGCGCGCGGCATGGGCCGGCCCTGCGTCTCGCGGCGCCGGCGCGCTCGCGATCGACTACAAGGCGCGGCTGATGCGCGTCGGCGGCCACGAGGTCGACGAAGGCGACGTGATCACCATCGACGGCTCGACCGGCGAGGTGATGCTCGGCGAGGTGCCGACCGTCCAGCCCGAGCTGGTCGGCGATTTCGGCACGCTGATGGCCTGGGCCGACAGGAAGCGCCGCCTCGGCGTCCGCGCCAATGCCGAAACGCCGCTCGACTGCCGCACCGCGCGCGAGTTCGGCGCCGAGGGGATCGGCCTGTGCCGCACCGAGCATATGTTCTTCGATGCCGAGCGGATCGCCAACGTCCGCCAGATGATCCTCGCCGAGGACGAGGCCGGCCGCCGCGCCGCGCTCGACCGATCTGCTCCCCGCCCAGCGCGGCGATTTCGCCGAGATTTTCCGGATCATGGCCGGCCTGCCGGTCACCATCCGCCTGCTCGATCCGCCGCTGCACGAATTCCTGCCGCACGGCGAGGAGGAGTTCGCCGAGGTCGCCGCGCGCCGCGGGCGTCGCCGTCGAGGCGCTGCGAGCGCCGCGTCGCCGAGCTGCCGAATTCAACCCGATGCTCGGCCATCGCGGCTGCCGGCTCGGCATCACCTATCCCGAAATCTACGAGATGCAGGCGCGCGCGATCTTCGAGGCGGCGCTGGCCGTGGCCGGGGAGGGGGAGGCGCCGATCCCCGAGGTGATGGTGCCGCTCGTCGCGACCAGCGCCGAGCTGCCGATCATCCGCGACCTGATCGACCGCACCGCCGAGGCGGTGTTCGAGGAGCAGGGCGCGCAGCGTCGACTATCTGGTCGGCACGATGATCGAGCTGCCCCGCGCCGCGCTCGCGCGCCGGCGACATCGCCGAGGAGGCCGAATTCTTCAGCTTCGGCACCAACGATCTCACCCAGACCGCCCTGGGCGTCAGCCGCGACGATGCCGGCCGCTTCCTCACCGCCTATGTCGAAAAGGGCATCTTCGCGCGCGACCCGTTCGTCAGCATCGACGTCGAGGGCGTCGGCGAGCTGATCGCGATCGCCGCCGAGCGGGGCAGGGCGGCCAGGCCCGGCCTCAAGCTCGGCATTTGCGGCGAGCATGGCGGCGATCCGGCCAGCATCGCCTTCTGCGAGAGCGACCGGCCTCGATTACGTCAGCGCCTCGCCCTACCGCGTCCCGATCGCCCGGCTCGCGGCGGCGCAGGCGGCGCTGAGGAAGGGCTGATGCCAAAAGCCCTCCCCGATGATGGGGGAGGGTTGGGTGGGGGTGGCCTATCCACCCACACCAGGCTCTTTGAAGGTTTGAGGATCAGAGCGGTGCCGGCCGGTCCTCGTCGCGCTTGCGCGCTTCGTCGCGGGCGGCGGCCTGGCGCAGCGAATCCATCTCGCGGGCGTCGCGGCGGAGCTGCTCGTTCTCGGCCTCGAGCGTCTCGCGCTTGCGGACCTCGTCGCGGTAGCGCTGCTTCCATTTCGGGCTGGCGAGGAAGGCCATGCCGAGGATCAGCCCCAGCACGAAGGCGAGCAGCAGGATCAGCCATTGGTCGGGCGTGAAGGCGAGCATCGCCGCTGTCTCCGTCGATCGTGTCGGCGGGTCAACCGCGCGCGGGGCGCGATTGTTCCGCTGTCGGCGCGATCAGGCCGAGCAGCGAGTCGTTGATCGAGCAGGCGGCCGGGCCGAGGATGACGATGAACAGCACCGGCAGGATGAACAGGATCAGCGGCACCGTCATGATCGCCGGCAGCCGCGCCGCTTTCTCCTCGGCGCGCATCATCCGCTCGTTGCGGAACTCGGCGGAAAGGACGCGCAGCGCGCTGGCCAGCGGCGTGCCGTATTTCTCGGTCTGGATCATCGTCGTGACCACGCCGCGCACCGAATCGAGGTCGATGCGCTTGGCGAGATTCTCGAAGGCGAACCGGCGGTCGGTGAGGAAGCCCAGCTCGATCGAGGTCAAAGCGAATTCGTCGCCGAGCTCGGGATAGGCCTTGCCGAGCTCGCGGGCGACGCGGCCGAAGGCGGCGTCGACGGTGAGGCCGGCCTCGGCGCAGATCACGAGCAGGTCGAGCGCGTCGGGCAGGCCCTTGCGGATCGCGTGGGTGCGCTTCTGGATCTTGTTCTTGAGCCACAGGTCGGGCGCCTTGTAGGCGAGGATCAGCGTGCCGGCGACCAGGCCGTATTTCTTGAACGCGCCCCAGTCCGGGAAATAGTCGACGCACGTAGACGACGACGATCGCGGCGCCGCCGAACACGACCGGCAGCACGAAGCGCGCGAAGATGACGACGAAGGCGAGGTCCTTGGAGCGGATGCCGGCCTGCATCAGCTTGCGCCTGCGCCTTCACCACCTGCTCCTCCTGGAGCATCTTCAGCGAGGACGAGCAGGCCGCGGACCTTGTCCGCCATCTCGTTGCGGTTGGTGATCGCTCTTGCGGCGCTTGCGAGGTCGAGGCGACGATGCCGGCCTTCAGCTGCTCGCGGCGCTCGTTGAGCGCCTTGACCCGCTTGCGCCATCGGGTCGCGGACCGTGGTCGCGGCATAGATGGCGACCAGCACGGCGAACGTCGCCACGGCGGCGAGCGCGCTCGCCACCATGATGACGTCGATCCCCATGATCGTCGGGCCGGCCGCGGTGCCATCTTGCTTCAGTCCCTCTCGCTCAGATCTCGAAATTGATCATCTTGGCCATGATGAAGGCGCCGATGCGCCATCCACACCAGGCCGATGCCGCCGGCGATCATCAGCCGCTGGTCGACGAAGAAATTCTGCATGTAGTTGCCGTTGATGAACCAGATCAGCCCGAAGACGATGAAGGGCAGGGCGCCGATGATATAGGCCGAGGCCTTCGATTCCGACGACATCGCGCGGATCTTGAGCTTCATCTGCGACGCGCTTGCGCAGCACGTCGGCGAGGTTCGACAGCGTCTCGGCGAGGTTGCCGCCGGTCTCGCGCTGGATGGCGAGGCTGATCACGAAGAACTGGAATTCGGGCGTGCCGAGCCGGTCCGCCGTCTCCTGCAGCGCCGCGTCCATCGTCCGGCCGATCTTCATCTTGTCGGCGACCGAGCGGAACTCGGTGCCGACCGGATCGGGCAGCTCGTCGGCGACGATGCCGATCGTCTCGGAGATCGGCAGGCCCGAGCGCAGGCCGCGGACCATCAGCTCGATCGCGTCCGGGAAATCGCGACGGTGAACTTGGTGACCCGGCGCTTGATCAGCTTGCTGATCACGAAATGCGGCAGGCCGATGCCGACCAGCAGGCCGAGCGGCGAGCGCGAGCAGCAGCGGCACGCCCTTGAAGCAGGAGCAGCGCGATCATCGCCGACGGCGAGGCCGACCGAGGCCATCACATATTGCGCCAGCGTCCAGTTGCGTGCCGGTCTGGCTCGAGCCGGAGCTGGAGCAGGGCCGGATTGGGGATGAAGCGCTTGGCGAAGCTGTCGCCGCTTGTTCTGGCGCTGGGCGAAGATGCGCTTCAGCTGCGCCTGGGCGGCGACGTCGGACGACCGGCTGTGCCGCTCGCGCAGCTCCTCGAGCCGGCGCGTCCTGCAGCTTGCCGGCCGACGGGCCGGAGAAGGCGGCGACGAGCAGCAGCAGCGTCGCCAGCGAGCCCGGCCACCATCAGGATCATCGTAAGGCCGGGCATCTCGACTCCTTCGTCTCGTCAGCCCCGCGGCAAAGCCGTCAGGCCGCCGCGGACGCCTCCTTCGGCTTCTTGCCGACGAGCGACTTGAAATTGCCGAGCTTGCCGAGCAGCGAGCCGCTGCCGGACCGGCGCCGCCTCGGCCGGGCCCTCCGCCGGCGCCTGCTCGACGGTCAGCGCGAGCAGCTGGTCGAGCGGCTGCGACAGCTTGGCCGACTTGGCGACCTTGGCGAGCGGCTGGCCGAGCTTGGCCGCCTGCGCCGGCGGCCTTCGGAGTCGAACGGCAGGACGATATCGACCTTGCGCTCGATCGAATGCTCGAAATCCTTGCGGCTGACCTCCTGGATCGGCGGCCTGGACGCGGTTGGCGACGACGATCACCCGCGCCTGCGGCGCATTGGCCTTGAGCCAGGAGAGGATGCGGATCGCGTCGCGGGTGCCGGCGAGGGTGAACTCGACGACCACGATGACGACGTGGACGTCGTTGAGCAGATGCGGATACTGCACCATCATGTTGCGCGGCAGATCGATCACCGTGCCTTCGAAGGCGTGGCGGATCTCTTCCTGCAGCTGGTAGAAGGCCGAGCCGTCGGTCATCATCGACTGGTTGATCGGCGCTTCGGCGGAGAGGACGCAGAGCTTGTCGTTGGCGCGCACCATCGCGCGCTCGATGAACAGGCCGTCGATGCGGCTCGGATTCTCGATCGCGTCGGTCAGGCCGCGGCCGGGCTCGAGGTCGAGCGCCAGCGCGCCGGTGCCGAAATGGACGTCGAGATCGAGCAAGGCGGTCGAGCGGCCGCCCTTGTCGCCCATCAGCCAGGCGAGCGAGGTCGCGATGGTCGAGGCGCCGACGCCGCCGCGGACGCCGATCACGGCGGCCATGACGTTCGGCTTCTCGTTCGCCGGTCTCGATCATGCCGCGGGCCGGAGATGGTCATCTGGGCATTGGCGAAGGCGTCGCGCAGCTGATCGGCCGAGAAGGGCTTCAGCAGATAATCCTGGATGCCGCTGGCGACGAGGTCGCGATAGAGGCGGACGTCGTTGACCTGGCCGGCGGCGATCACCACCGTGCCCGGCTCGCAGACTTCGGCGAGCGCGTTGATGTCGTTCAGCGGATCGCCGCTTTCGCGACAGGTCGACGAACAGGATGCTCGGGCTGGCCGAGACCGACAGGGTCTGGACCGCGTTGCGCAGGCCGCCCTTGTTCACCTTCTCCGGCGACCAGCCGTGCTCGACCGCGATCGGGCGGAGCAGCTCGGCCGTCGCCTCGTCGGCGACGAAGGCGGTGAACGGGTCGCGGAGCGAAGCCGCGCGCGAAGCGTGGAAGGGCGCGTTCATGGTGTTACCTGTCCGTCGTCGTGGTTTGCGGAAGGCCCTGGCGGCCGGTCGGCTGGCGTTCGCGATAGGTCCGGATCGCCCGGCCGGCGGTCGCGGCGCTGCCGCGGCCGAGCCGTCGCGGCCGCGGACCAGATCGTCGGGATTGGCGATCATCGCGGCGAGGTTGGAATTGGTCGCGCAGCCGTAATTGGTGCCGGTGCGGACCGGCGAATTCGATGCTCGGCGGTCGCTCCAGTTCGGGCAGCCGGGCACGCTCGCGCGTCGGCGCGGCTGGCGACGACGCGGACCGAGCCCGGCGGGACCTGCGCCGGCGGTCACCGGCGCGCCGTCGCGCGAGCAGCAGGCCGTAATCGGCGGCGACGCGGGCGACGTCGTCGCGGGCGCTGCGATCGTAGCCGCGCGCCTCGTCGACCGAGACGCGGTCGCCATAGCGCGAGGCCGATCGAGTCGAACCAGGCGGCGAGCCGCTCGCTGCTCGGCGCGGCGACACGCGGTCGCCCTCGACGGCGAGGTCGAAGACGAAGTCGGTGCGCTCGACGACCGGCTGGTGGACCGAATAGAGGCTCGGATTGTTGGCCGCGCGTGAGCTGGCTGGCGGCCGGGCGTCGCGCAGCCGGCGACGGCGAGGCCGAGCAGCGCGAGACCGCGGCGAAGGTCTTGATGCGAGACATGGTCATGGTGTCCTTTCGAGCTCGGGCGGTCATCAGAAGGTCGAAGCCGGGCTGGGCGGCGGTGCCGCTCGGCGGCGGCGGCAGCGCCGCGCCGCGCCGCGCCTGCTGGCGGGCGGCGGACCGGACGGCGCGGGCGGCGGCCGCGCCGAGCGTGCCGATGCCGGGCGCGACGGTGCGCGGCTCGGCCGGCGCTCGGCATCGGCCGCTGCTCGCCGCGTGCGGCCGTCGCATTGTCCTGGCCGAGCAGCAGGCGCTGCGCCGTCGTTCGGCGTTGCGGTAGGCCGTCGGTCGGCAGCGCGATCTGGTTCGCCGAGACCGGCCGGACCAGATAGGGCGTGACGACGATCACCAGCTCGGTCTCCGCGCGCCGGAAGCGGTTCGAGCGGAACAGGGCGCCGAGGATCGGCAGGTTGCCGAGGAACGGCGCGCGGTCGATCGAGTTGGTGTTGGTGTTGCGCAGCAGGCCGCCGATCATGAAGCTCTGGCCGGAGCCGAGCTCGACCGTCGTCTCCGCGCGCCGCGTGGTCAGCGCCGGCACGTCGAAGCCGTTGAGCCGGATCGCGCCCTCGGTCGACAGCTCCGACACTTCGGGGCGGACGCGCATCGAGATGCGGCCGTCCTCGAGCACGGTCGGCGTGAAGGCGAGGCCGACGCCATATTGCTTATATTCGATCGTCACCGTGCCCAGCGACTGGGAGATCGGGATCGGGAACTCGCCGCCGGCGAGGAAGCTCGCCGTCTCGCCCGACAAGCGCGGTCAGGGTCGGCTCGGCGAGCGTGGTGACGAGGCCGTTGTTCTCGGCGAGGTCGAGCGCGCCGAGCAGGTCGAGGCCGAACAGGCGGCCGGCGGCGCCGAGCGTGGTGCCGTCGCCGGATGTGGTTGAAGCGGAACGCGGTCGCCGCCGAGCGGCATGGCCCGACGCGATCGGTCGCCGCGGTGATCGTGCTGATCGTGCCGGGGCTGCCGCGGCCGATGCCGAACAGGAAGCCGCCGGTATTGTCGCGGCTGAGCAGGTTGATGCCGATCTCGCGGGCGAGCGTGCGGTTGACCTCGGCGATCCGGACCTGGAGCATGACCTGCTGCGGCGTCGCGGTGCGCAGGCGGCTGACCACCTGGGTGCCTTCGCCGACGAAGGCCTGGACGAGCCGCTCGGCCTCGGCCGCGTCGGCGGGCTGGGCGACCGTGCCGGTCAGCAGCACCATGCCGTTCATCGGCGTCGCCTGGATGTCGGCTTCCGGCATGGCGAGATCGAGCATCTGCGCCGACCGAGCCGAGATTCTGGCCGACGCGGACGTTGGCCGAATAGACGACCCGGCCGGCCCGGTCGGTCGCGTAGACGCGTGGTGTTGCCGGCGGCCTTGCCGAAGATGTAGATCTGGTTGGGCGAGCGTTGACGTGGACGTCGGCGACGTCGTCGTTGGCGACGAACACGCTCGGTCGCGGCCCCGTTGAGCCGGACCAGGCGGCCGGTGCCGACCGAAAGGGTGACGTCGTTGGTCGGGCGCCACCGCGCCGGCGGGCTGGGCGATCGCCCGGCTCGGCGCGGTCGCCGCGAACCCAGCGGCCAGCGCCGCGGCGAGGGCGGTGCCGAGCGTGGCGCGCTTCATCTTGTTGATCGTCGTCATCTTAGCGTGCTCCCACCGGAACGAGCGTGACATTGTTGCCGCGGGCGACGCGGACGACCGGGCCGATCGGCCGGTCGTCCGGGACTGCCGCTGCCGGCCTGACCGCTGCCGGCCGACGGGGCATTATTGCCCTCGGCCGGCGCCCTGCCGGGCACGCTGCTGCGCTGGAAGCGGGAGACGTCGGAGCCGACCGTGTAGGTCGGGTTGGTGTCGATCGGCCGGCTCGCGATGGCGAGCAGCATCTGCCGCTCGGCGCGCGGATCGGCGTTTTCGGGCACCGTGACCTCGCCGGAGGCGATGGCGCGCTCGAGCTCGGCATTGTTGTCGGCGAGCGAGCGCAGCGACAGCGAAAGCTGGCCGATGGTCTGCGCGACCGCGATCTTCTCGGCGATCTTCGGCGTCGCCTCGAACGTCACCGTCGCGACGGTCTGCGCGACCTGGTTGCCGGCTTCGTCGCGCGCGTTGAGGCGCTGGTCGACGGCGAGCACGCGGATGTTGCGGATGATCGTCTCGGAGGCGCGCAGCGGCGGCGCCGTCGCCGCCGCCCTCGACCTCCTGGGTCAGGACCAGGTCGACCCGGTCGCCCGGGAAGACGAAGCCGGCGACGCCGCTGGTCGCGGACACGGCGACCGTGACGGCGCGCATGCCCGGGCCGAGCGCCGCGGCGAGGAAGCCGCGCTCGCCGGGACGCACCAGCGCGCCCTGGGTGACCGGCTGGCCGGCGGTGATCTCGTTGCGGACGACGGTGCCGATCAGGCTCTGCGGATCGACGCCGCCTTCCTCGCCGCGGATGAAATAGGCGTCCTGGACCAGGCCTTGCGGCCAGGGCTGGTAGCGGAAGGCCTCGGCGTCGATGATCGTGCCGACGGGCAGGGTGCGCGTCGCGACCAGGACCTCGGGCCCGGCCGGAACGACCGGGCCGGCCTGCGCCTGCGGCGCGGCGGCGCCGGAGAACATGTTCTTGGCCATGAAGGCGGTGACGCCGGCGATGATGAGTGCGCCGACCAGCAGCACGATTTTCTTGACGTCCATGGCGACTGTCGCCTCCCCCTTGCGGGCCTGAGAAAGTTTCAGGCCCTACTCATCAGCCAAACTGGTTAAGAAAGCGTTCGCTAATCAGCCACAAACCGCCGAAGGCGATCGCCACTCCGTAGGGAATTTCGAGCTGCTCGGTCCGCCGCGCGAGCTTGTGGCGGAGCCACAAGGCCAGCGTCAGCACGCCGCCGGCGATCGACATGATGAACGAGCAGCAGCGAGCACGGCCTGGAACGGCAGCCACAGCGCGAGCGCGCCGATCAGCTTGACGTCGCCGCCGCCCATCGCGCCGAACGCGAAGGCGATGGCGAACAGGCCGAAGACCAGAACGGCGACGCCGAGCTGGATCGCGGCGTCCGGCCAGAGCGCCAGCCCGAGCGACCACCAGAAGGGGATCGCGAGCAAGGCGATGGCGATGTTGAGGCCGTTGGGGATGGTGCGCGACCTGAGGTCGTACCAGCAGGCGACGACCAGCAGCAGCGCCAGCGCGCCGAGCAAAATCCAGGAGAGCCCCGTTTCCATGGCCCAAGGCTCTAGACGGCGTTGCTTTCCAAACCGTAACCGGGCGGCGATGGTAAATGACGTGACAAGGAGGCGGACGCATCCGCCCGAGCGCTCGGTTCCGGACCTGGCGCGGCGCCGGACGGCTGGGCGCTGCGGCGGTTGGATTGGCCGCAGCGGGGCGGGACGAAGCCGCGCGGCAGCCTGGTCTTCGCCGGCGGGCGCGGCGACTTCATCGAGAAATATCTCGAAGCGCTTGGCTCATTGGCACGACGCGGGCTGGACCGTGACCGCGTTCGACTGGCGCGGCCAGGGCCGCTCGCGCGGCGACATCGACCGCGGCAATATCGACAGCTTCGATCCCCTGGTCGACGATCTGCGCCGCCTTGATCGCCGATTGGCGGCGCGACGGTCCCGGCCCGCATGTCGCGGTCGCCCATTCGATGGGCGGGCATCTGCTGCTGCGGACGATCGTCGAGCGGCGGCCGGCGCTCGACGCGGCGGTGCTGGTCGCGCCGATGATCCTGCCGAACAGCGCGCCGCTGCCGGCCTGGCTGGCGCCCGGCATCGCCGACGCGATGTGCCGCCTCGGCTTCGGCACGCAGCCGATCTGGAAGACGCCGACCGCGTTCAACCGGCCGGGATCGCGGCGCCAACATTACCTGACCGGCTCGCGCGAGCGCTATGAGGACGAATTGTTCTGGTGGCGGCAGGAGCCCGGCTTCAACCTCGGCCTGCCGAGCTGGGGCTGGATGCGCGCCGCCTACCGCTCGGCGGAGCGGGCGTTCACGGCCGGCCTGCTGGCCGGGGTCGATTTGCCGATCCTGATCCTCGGCACCGACCGCGACCGGCTGGTCAGCCCCGCCGCGATCCGCCGCGTCGCCGGCCAGCTCCCCCGGGCGAGCTGCACATGTATCCGGACGCCGGCCATGAGATGCTGCGCGAGGCCGATCCGGTCCGGCTCGACGCGCTTCGCCCGAATCGACGCCTTCCTCGCCGAGCACGCCCGGTGACCGACGTCGCGATCATCGGCGCCGGCATGGCGGGCGCCAGCCTCGCCGCGGAGCTGGCGGGGCGCTGCTCGGTGCTGATCCTCGAGGCGGAGAGCCAGCCCGGGCTATCACGCCACCGGCCGCTCCGCCGCCTTCTGGTCGGAAAGCTATGGCGGACCGCTCGATCCGGCCGCTGACCAGCGCCTCGGGGCCGTTTCTCGCCGAGAACGGCTTCCTGACGCCGCGCGGCGCGATCCATCTGGCCGACGGATCGGGCGAGCGCGCGCTTGAAGTGCTGCGGGCGCAGTTCCCCGGCGTCGGCCTCCGGCTCCTCGGGCGTGCCGCGCTCGAAGCCGCGATCCCGGGGCTGAGGCCGGGCTGGGACCGGGGCCTCGCCGAGCCGGGCTGCGCCGACATCGACGTCGCCGCGCTTCACGCCTTCTATCTCAAGCGGGCGCGGGCGGACGGCGCATTGCTCGTCACCGATGCGAGGCTGGTCGCCGCCGAACGACGCCACCGGTGGCGGATCGAGACGAGCGCCGGCGCCTATCGACGCGGATATCCTCGTCAACGCGGCCGGCGCCTGGGCCGACGAGGTGGCGCCTGGCCGCGGGCGAGCGGCCGCTCGGCATCCGGCCCTATCGCCGCACCATCGCCCAGCTGCGCGTCGATCCGCCCGCGCCGGCGGCCTGCCGCTGGTGATCGACGCCGCCGAGCGCTTCTACTTCAAGCCCGAGGCGGGCGGCCGGCTCTGGCTCAGCCCGCACGACGAGACGCCCTGCGAGCCCTGCGACTGCGCGCCGGAGGAGATCGACGTCGCGCATCGCGATCGACCGGCTGGAGCAGGTGGTCGACTGGCGGGTCGCGGCGGTCGAGCGCAAATGGGCGGGCCTCAGAAGCTTCGCGCCGGACCGGCTGCCGGTCTACGGCTTCGCGCCGAGCGGCAGCGGCTTCTTCTGGTTCGCGGGGCAGGGCGGCTTCGGCATCCAGACCGCGCCCGCCGCCGCCCGGCTCGCGGCGGCGCTGATCGCCGGCGGCGCCCCGGATATCGATCCGGCGCCTTATTCGGCGGCGCGCTTCGCCTGATCGTAGGCGGCGGCGCAGGCGAGCGCGTCGGCGCGGTCGTTCTCCGGATGGCCGCTATGGCCCTTCACCCAATGCCATTCGACGCGGTGCGGCGCGGCCGCGTCGACCAGCTCCTGCCAGAGCTCGGCATTCTTGACCGGCTTCCTGTCGGCGGTGCGCCAGCCGTTCCTGCGCCAGCCGTGGATCCATTTGGTGATGCCGTCGCGGACGTAGATGCTGTCGGTGTAGAGCAGGACCCGGCAGGGGCGGGTCAGCGCCTCGAGGCCCGCGGATCGCGGCCAGCAACTCCATCCGGTTGTTGGTGGTCAACGGCTCGCCGCCGGACAATTCCCTCTCGCGCGCGCCGGCGCGGATGACGACGCCCCAGCCGCCGGGGCCGGGATTGCCCTTGCAGGCGCCGTCGGTGAACATCTCGACTCGGTCAGCGGTCACGCAGCTTCGAGGCCCGCGGGCAGCTTGAAGATCATCCGCTCCTCGACGCCCTCGACCGGCTCCTCGGTCACCTCGAACCGCTCGGCGAGGCGATCGACGACCTCGCGGACCAGCAGCTTCGGGCGCCGACGCGCCGGCGGTGATGCCGAGCGTGCGCACGCCCTTCGAGCCAGTCGAAGTCGATGTCGGCGCCGCGGCCGACCAGTCGGGCCTTGGTGCCCTCGCGCTCGGCGACCTCGACGAGGCGCAGCGAATTCGAGCTGTTCGGCGAGCCGATCACCAGCATCGCGTCGCAGCGTCCGGCGATCGCCTTGACCGCCGCCTGGCGGTTCGAGGTCGCATAGCAGATGTCCTCGCTGCGCGGCCCCTGGATCGAGGGGAAGCGGCGGCGGAGGATGGCGACGATCTCCGCCGTGTCGTCGACCGAGAGCGTGGTCTGGGTGAGGAAGGCGAGGCTGTCCGGATCGGCGGGGGCGATTCGCTCGGCGTCGGCGGCGGTCTCGATCAGGGTCATCCGGCCCTCCGGCACCTGGCCGAACGTGCCGATCACCTCGGGATGGCCGGCATGGCCGACGAACAAGATGTGGCGGCCGCGCTCGATCAGCCGCTCGGCCTGGCGGTGGACCTTGGAGACGAGCGGGCAGGTGGCGTCGAGATAGTTGAGACCGCGCGCCGCCGCCTTGGCCGGCACCGCCTTGGGCACGCCATGGGCGGAGAAGACGACCGGCACGCCGTCGGGCACCTGATCGAGGTCGGGCACGAACACCGCGCCCTTCGCCTTCAGGCTATCGACGACGAACTTGTTGTGGACGATCTCGTGGCGGACATAGACCGGCGCGCCGTAGCGCTCGAGCGCCAGCTCGACGATCCGGATTGCGCGGTCGACTCCGGCGCAGAAGCCGCGCGGCGCCGCGATCAGCAGGGTGAGAGGGGGTTTGGCTGTCATAAGGATCGTCGCTCTTGCGCGGCTCTATTCGATTGCTTGCCTCCGAGAAACCCGCTTCCTATGATCCGGCGGCTGCCCTACGGGCATATAGGAAGCGTCACCAGCATCTTCGAGGATCCCGCCTTGCGTCTGTTCCCATCCAAAGCGGCCGCCGCCGCCCTGCTTGCCCTCGGCTTGATCGGCTGCGTCCGCGAAGGCGACATCACCAACACCGGCATCGTCACCACCTATACCGCTTGTCCGGCGGTCGCGATCGTCGCTCCGACCGGCGACGTCACCCTGTTCAACCCGGCGGCGAGCCGCGACTCCAACGCGATCGACGTCGTCGCTCACATCACCAACGTGCGCAGCAGCTGCGACGAGACCGGCGAATATATCGTGACTCAGGCGAGCTTCGACATTCAGGCGCAGCGCCGCGACGGCCGCGGCGCCCGCGACGTCGCTCTGCCTTATTTCGCGACCGTGGTGCAGGGCAACGGCAACATCGTCGCCAAGCGGGTCAGCCGCGCCGGGCTTCGCTTCGAGGACGGCCAGGTCCGCGCCAGCACCAGCGGCACGGCAAGCTCGCGCGTGCTTCGCTCGGCGGCGACTCTGCCCGAGGACATCCGCCGCCAGATCACCCGCCAGCGCCGCGCCGGCGACGCCGACGCGGCGATCGATCCGATGGCCGATCCCGCGGTCCGCGCCGCGGTCGAGCGGGCTCGGTTCGAGCTCTTGCTCGGCTTCGCGCTCGACCAGGATCAGCTGCGCTACAACGCCACCCGTTGAACTCGGGAGAGCCGACTGTTCAGAGCGAGGCGTCGCCGGCGGGCAATCGTCGGATGATTGCGCGGGAGAGCGTGACGGGCGTTCCGTCGCCGCCGAAGGAGCAACCACCCCGGAATCTCTCAGGTCCCAGGACCGCGCGATCAAAGACACTCTGGAAAGCGGATGTTGGCGAAAGTGTCGCGCAGCGTCCCACCGAAGGGGTAAGCCCTCCCCGGCAAAAAGGGGGGCGGCGAAAGCTCTCAGGTCCCAGCGACAGAGGGGGTTTCGGAACCGGCGGCGGTCGCGTCGGCGCGCCCGATACGCCTTGGAGCTGGTCATGAACGAGCCTGGAAAGACATTACCCCTCGACGGCTGGCACCGCGCCAAGGGCGCACGCATGGTCCCGTTCGCCGGCTATGAGATGCCGATCCAATATGAGGGCATCATCGCCGAGCATAAGTGGACCCGGGCGAGCGCCGGCCTGTTCGACGTCAGCCATATGGGCCAGCTGATCGTCGCCGGCGCCGGAGTCGAGAAGGCGCTGGAGGCCCTGCTCCCCGCCGACCTCGCCATCCTCAAGGATTCCAGGCCCAAATATTCGCTGCTCCTCAACGAAGAGGGCGGCATCGTCGACGACCTGATGGTGACCCGGCGCGGCGACCATTTCTACCTCGTCGTCAACGGCGCGACCAAGGCGGGCGACATCGCCCATATGGAGGCGCGGCTGCCGCGCGGAATCGTCGTCGATCATATGAAGGAGCAGGCGCTGCTCGCTCTCCAGGGGCCGAAGGCGGTCGACTCGCTCGCCCGGATCGTCCCCGGCGTAGAGGCGCTCACCTTCATGACCGCGGACCGGTTCGAGATCGGCGGCGTGCCGGCCTGGATCAGCCGCTCGGGCTATACCGGCGAGGACGGCTACGAGATTTCGGTGCCGGCGGCCGCGGTCGAACGGGTCGCGGAGCGGATCGCCGCCGAGCCCGAGGTCAGGCCGATCGGCCTCGGCGCTCGCGATTCGCTTCGGCTCGAGGCCGGGCTGCCGCTCTACGGCCACGACCTCGGCCACGACACCACCCCGGTCGAGGCGGACCTCGTCTTCGCCTTGTCCAAGCGGCGGCGCGCCGAGGGCGGCTTTCCGGGCTGGCACCGGATCGCCAAGGAGCTCGCCGACGGGCCGATCCGCAAGCGGGTCGGCCTCGCCGTCGACGGCCGCCAGCCGGTCCGCGAAGGCGCGATGATGGTCGATTCCGAAGGCAATGAGGTGGGCAAGGTGACGTCCGGAGGCTTCTCGCCGAGCCTCGAGGCGGCGATCGCCATGGCCTATGTGCCGCTCGCTTATTCGGCGCCGGGGAGCAAGGTGTCGCTGGCGGCGCGCGGCAGGATTTTCACCGGAACCGTAACCCCGATGCCGTTCGTTCCACATCGCTACAAGCGCAAGGGAGGCGCCTGATGACCGTCTACTACACCAAGGAGCATGAGTGGATCAGCGTCGACGGCGATACCGCGACGGTCGGAGTCACCGATTTCGCGCAGGCGGCGCTCGGCGACGTCGTCTTCGTCGAGGTCCCCGCGGCGGGCAAGGTCATGAGCCGGGGCGACGAGGCGGCGGTCGTCGAATTGGTCAAGGCGGCCTCGGAGGTCTATGCACCGGTTTCCGGCACGGTGACCGAGGGCAATGCAGCGATCGAGGCGACGCCCGATTTGGTCAACACCGATCCGGAAGGGGAGGGCTGGTTCTTCAGGCTGACGCTGAGCGACAATCAGGAGCTCGGCGAACTGATGAACGCCGACCAGTATAAGAGCTATTGCGAGACGCTGTGAGGATCGCCGCTCCCCGTTCCCCGGCGGAGGCCGGGGTCCAGGTCTTCCGGCGGCGCCGCTGGACCCCGGCCTTCGCCGGGGAACATTTGGGTTGGAGCCCTCGCCCATGGTGAACACCGCCTCGCGCTGGTCGTCGGCCGATTATGCGCGCCATGCCGCGTTCGTGCCGAAGCTCGGCGACGCGGTGCTGGCGCTGCTCGCGCCGCGGCCGGGCGAGCTGATCCTCGACCTCGGCTGCGGCGATGGCGCGCTGACCGCGCGGATCGCTCAGGCCGGCGCCAACGTGATCGGGCTCGACGCCTCGGCCGGAATGGTCGAGGCGGCGCGGGCGCGGGGGATCGACGCCTTCGTCGCCGATGCCGAAGCGATGGACCTCGCCCGGTTCGGCCAGTTCGACGCGGTCTTCTCCAACGCCGCTTTGCACTGGATGCTCGATCCCGATGCGGTGGCGAACGGGATCTTCGCGGCGCTGAAGCAAAGCGGGCGGTTCGTCGGCGAGATGGGCGGCGAGGGCAATCTCGCGACTCTGCGGCAGGGGCTCAGGGACGAGCTGACGGAGCGCGGCTATCATATGCCGGCGCAGGACCCGGCCTGGTATGCAAGCGTCGAGGAGTTCACCCGGCTCTACCACATCGCCGGCTTCGACGCGGTCAAGGCCGAGCTGATCGCCCGGCCGACGCCGCTGCCGGGAGGGATCGCCGAGTGGGTGAAGACCTTCCGGGCGGGGCTGATGGACGTCGCGATGGTGCCGGAATGGGAGCGCGCCGACGTCGCCGCGGCGGTCGAGGCGCGGCTGAGGCCGGACCTGCTGAAGGACGGCGTCTGGTGCGCCGATTATGTGCGGCTCCGCTTTTCGATGCGGAAGCCGGGTTAGGGATTGGGGACTGGGGATTGGGGATTGGGGACTGGGGACTGGGGACGCGGGTAGGCCAGTCCCCAAATCCCCAGTCCCCAGTCCCCAGTCCCCAAAAAGGAGACTGAATGCGTTATTTACCTCTATCCGAGGCCGACCGGCGCGAGATGCTCGGCGTCGTCGGAGCAGGCTCGATCGACGATCTGTTCGTCGACGTTCCGGACGCGGCGCGGCTCAAGGACAAGATCGCCGGGCTGCCCGATCATGCCAGCGAGCTCGCCGTCGAGCGGCAATTGGGGGCGCTGGCGCGGCTCAACATGGTCGCCGGCGACGTCCCCTTCTTCCTCGGCTGCGGCGCCTATCGCCATCATATCCCGGCCAGCGTCGATCATCTGATCCAGCGCGGCGAGTTCCTGACCAGCTACACGCCCTACCAGCCCGAGATCGCTCAGGGCACTCTTCAGGCCCTGTTCGAGTTCCAGACCCAGGTGGCGCGGCTCTACGGCTGCGAGGTCGCCAACGCCTCGATGTACGACGGCTCGACCGCCTGCTGGGAAGCGATCGTGATGGCGCGGCGGATCACCCGGCGCGGGCGTGCGATCCTGTCGGGCGGGCTTCACCCGCATTACGTCTCGGTGGCCAAGACGATGGCGCGGTTCACCGGCGACGTGCTCGAAACGGCGACGCCGGAGCTGACCGGCGCGCCCGACACGGCCCGCCTGCTCGACTCGATCGACGGCGAGACGAGCTGCGTCGTCGTTCAATATCCGGACATCCTCGGCCGCATCGGCAATTTGAGCGAGCTCGCGGCCGCGGCCCAGGCCAGGGGCGCGCTGCTGATCGTGGTGGTGACCGAGCCGGTGGCGCTGGGGGCGGTCAGGAGCCCGGGCGAGATGGGCGCCGACATCGTCGTCGGCGAGGGCCAGTCGATCGGCGTCGGGCTCAATTTCGGCGGGCCCTATGTCGGCCTGTTCGCCACCCGCGAGAAATATGTCCGGCAGATGCCGGGCCGGCTGGCCGGCGAGACGGTCGACGCCGAGGGCAAGCGCGGCTTCGTGCTGACCCTGTCGACCCGCGAGCAGCATATCAGGCGCGAGAAGGCGACCTCGAACATCTGCACCAACAGCGGCCTGTGCGCGCTCGCCTTCACCATCCACATGACCCTGCTCGGCGAGAAGGGGCTCAGGCAGCTCGCCGAGAGGAACCATGTTCTGGCCGTCGAGGCGGCCGAGCGGCTGATCAGGGTGCCGGGCGTCAGCCTGGTCAACGAGACCTTCTTCAACGAATTCACCCTCCGGCTGCCGAAGGAGGCGCGGCCGGTCGTGCGCGCGATGGCCGACAAGGGCGTGCTCGGCGGCGTCTCGCTCGGCCGGCTCTATCCGGGCGAGGCCGCATTGGCCAACGGGCTGGTGGTGGCGGTGACCGAGACGGTCGACGAACTGGATATCGCGGCTTTCGCCAAGGCACTGGAAGGGGTGCTTCAGTGATGTGGGCCGCGCAGGAAAGCCCCCTCTCCCATGGGGAGAGGGATGGGGTGAGGGGGTTCGGCCTTTTCGGAGAATCACGAACCCCTCACCCAACCCTCTCCCCCAGGGAGAGGGCTTTTCGGCCGTGCACTTCAATGAATTCGGAGCGATCATGAGCATGAACCGCGAGGGGCGGCCGACGCGGCCGGAGGGCGCCGAGGCGGAGGCCGGGACCTGGACCGGGAACCGGGCGCTGATGCTCGAGGAGCCGTTGCTGTTCGAGATCGGCGACACCGAGACCACGGGGGTGGATTTCGAGACGGTGCCGCAGGAGGTGACGATCGGCCACCGCGCCTTCGAGCATGACGAGGATTTCTACAAGGACCGGCTGGGCGGGCTGCAGCGAACGGCAAGGATCGGCCTCGCCGGCCTGTCGGAGCCGGAGACGGTGCGCCATTATACCCGCCTCAGCCGGCAGAATTATGCGATCGACCTCGGCCTCTTCCCCTTGGGGTCGTGCACGATGAAGCATAATCCCCGGCTCAACGAGAAGGTGGCGCGGATGCCGGGCTTCGCCGACGTCCACCCGCTTCAGCCGGCCGACACGGTGCAGGGCGCGCTCAGGGTGATCGCCGATCTCGGCGAATGGCTGATCAAGCTGACCGGCATGCACAGCGTGGCGATGAGCCCGAAGGCCGGCGCTCATGGCGAATTGTGCGGCCTGCTCGCGATCCGCTCGGCGCTGGAGGCGCGGGGCGACGCGCGCCAGGTGATCCTGGTGCCGGAGAGCGCTCACGGCACCAATCCGGCGACCGCCGCCTTCGCCGGCTACCGGGTCGAGAACATCCCGGCGACGGCGGCGGGACGGGTCGATCTCGACTCGCTCAAGGCGCGGCTCGGGCCCGACGTGGCCGGGGTGATGATCACCAACCCCAATACGTGCGGGCTGTTCGAGCCGGAGATGGCCGAGATCTCGGCGGCGGTGCATGACGCGGGCGGTCTCGTTTATTGCGACGGCGCCAATTTCAACGCCATCGTCGGCCGGGTGAGGCCGGGCGACCTCGGCATCGACGCGATGCACATCAACCTGCACAAGACCTTCTCCACGCCGCACGGCGGCGGCGGGCCTGGCGCCGGGCCGGTGGTCTTCTCGGAAGCGCTGACTCCGTTCGCGCCGCTGCCGTTCGTCGAAAAGCAGGGCGACCAATATGCGCTGATCGAGGAAGAAACGGCCGGCGAGCATCACGGCCGGAGCTTCGGCCGGATGACCGCCTTTCACGGCCAGATGGGGATGTTCACCCGAGCTCTGAGCTACATATTGAGCCACGGCGCGGACGGGCTCAGGCAGGTCGCCGAGGATGCGGTGCTCAACGCCAATTACGTGCTGAGGAGCCTCGACGACGTGCTCGACGCGCCGTTCGGGGCGTCGGGGCCGTGCATGCACGAGGCCTTGTTCAGCGACAAGGGCTTCGCCGGCGGCCTCACCACGCTCGATCTCGCCAAGGCGCTGATCGACGAGGGCTATCACCCGATGACCATGTATTTCCCGCTCGTCGTCCACGGCGCGATGCTGGTCGAGCCGACCGAGACCGAGAGCAAGGCGGCGCTCGACCAGTTCATCGGCGCGCTGCGCAGCGTGGCGGAGCGGGCCAAGGCGGGCGACGAGAGCCTCAAGGCCGCGCCGATCCATGCGCCGCGGCGGCGGCTCGACGAGACGCTGGCGGCAAGGCAGCCGGTTTTGGTGTACAAGGAGCCGGAACAGGCCGAGGCGGCGGAGTAAGCAGGAACCCGTCACCCCGGCGAAGGGACCCCATCAAAGTAGTACTTTGATGGGAACCCAAGGCCGGGGCCTCGGCGCGGAAAGGGAGGGGCGCTTATGCAGGAGCCAGCTCGTCCTGAGATCCCGGCCTTCGCCGGGACGACGGGTTGTCCCGGGATCCCGGCCGGAGCGTGGCTGTGACCAGCCGGCTCGACAATTTCACCGACGCGGCCTTCGCCTTCGCGGTGACCCTGCTGGTGATCGGCGGCAGCGAGGCGCCGACCGATGCCGCGATGCTGGCCGCCGCGGTGGCGGAGGTGCCCGCTTTCGCGATCGGCTTCGCGATCATCGCCATGTTCTGGTTCGCGCATGTGCGCTGGCGCGGCTTTCGAGGCCAGGGCGACGGGCTGTCGTCGCTGCTCACCGTGCTGCTCGTCTTCCTCGTCCTGATCTACGTCCAGCCGCTGCGCGCGATGGCGCGCTCGTTCAGCACCTTCCTCGGCGGCAGCGGGGCGCCGTTCGAAGGCGATGTCGGCGACCTGTTCTTCGTCTACGGCGCCGGTTTCGTCGCGATGGCCGCGACCACCGCGGCCCTGTTCCGCGAAGCGCAGCGCAATCCGGCGCTCGACGCGGAGCAGCGCCGGGCGGTGCGCGGCGAGATGTGGATCTGGCTGATCCTGGTCGCGACCGGGATCGTCTCGCTGGTCATGGCGACGTTCGCGCCGACCGGGCAATTCGCGCCGTTCGCTTATGCGACCCTCCCGGTCAGCATCGGCCTGTTCACCTGGCGCTATTTCTATGCGCGCAAGGCGGGAGGCGGTGGCAGTCCGTCACCGCGGCGAAAGCCGGGGCCTGGCCGAGGAAAGGCGGGGCGGAGATGACGGCGCGAGCCTCTCCCGGGGTCCCGGCCTTCGCCGGGATGGCGAATTGTGACTGACGCGCGCGGCGGCGGCGATCCGCGCCGCTCCGCGCCGCACGTCGAGCGCAACGCCGGGCCGATCGCCGCGGTGCTTCGGGGCGTTTTGCCCGAACGCGGGCTGGTGCTCGAAGTGGCGAGCGGGACCGGCGAGCATGTGCTTTACTTCGCCCGGGAATTTCCGAAGCTGCTGTGGCAGCCGAGCGATCCCGAGCCGGCGGCGTTGCGCTCGATCGAGGCGTGGCGGGCCGAGGCGGGCCTGTTCAACCTGCTGCCGCCGGTGCCGCTCGACGCTCGGGCGACGGCTTGGCCGGTGGCGGAAGCCGACGCGATCCTGTGCATCAACATGATCCATATCAGCCCATGGGCGGCGACCGCCGGGCTGCTGCGCGGCGCCGGCCGGCTGCTCGGGCCGGGGGCGCCGCTCTATCTTTACGGCGCCTATCGCCAGGCGGGGGTGGCGACGGCGCCGAGCAACGAGGCGTTCGATTCGAGCCTGCGCGCGCGCGATCCGGACTGGGGGCTGCGCGACCTCGACGAGGTGGTCGCCGAGGCTGGGAAGAACGGCTTCCGGCTCGACGAAATCGTGCCGATGCCGGCCAACAATTTGTCGGTGGTGCTCAGGAAGGCGTAACCGCTCCCGTCATACCGGCGAAGGCCGGTATCCGAGGACGAAAAAGTCTCGGCGTTGCACCACGAGACCCCGGCCTTCGCCGGGGTGACGACTTTAATCACCAATCGGCCGGTCCGGCAGCGCTGCCGCCTTCTCCTCGGCGAGCGGGTGGCCGGACAGGCGGAGCAGGAGCAAAGCCCAGAAGAGGCCGAGCGCCCAGCCGGCGATGACGTCGCTCGGCCAGTGGACGCCGAGCACGACCCGGCTCAGGCCGACGATCAGCGCCAGCCAGACCGCCGCCCAGATTGCCGGCGCCCGGGCGCGGGGCGTGCGCGACAGCAGCAAGGCGAGGCAGAGCCAGACCAGAGTGGCGTTGGCGGCATGGCCGCTCGGGAAGGCGAAGGATTGGGCGGCGACCAGATGCTGCTCGTCGGCGGGGCGGAGGCGGCCGGCCCAGTTCTTCTGCAGATCGACGAGGATTCGGCCGGAAAGGGTGATGACGAGGAGGAGCAGCACCGCTTTCCACTCGCGGCGGACGGCGAGCCAGGCCGCGCCGAGGGCGGTCGCGGGGAGGAGGATTGTGGCGCCGCCCAGTTCGGTGACGATCCGGGCGGCGCCGGCGAGCCGGGGCTGATCGCCGGCATAGAAGAAGAGCAGCAGGCCGCGGTCGAACTCCATGCCGCCGAACAGCAGCATCACCGCCCAGGCGAGGACGAGGCCGGCGAGGACGAAGCGCATCAGCGCGACCGGGCCAGGCGCCAGCCGGCGCGCGGGTCGCGCGGCACGATCGAATCGCCTTCGACCCGGCCTTCATAGGTGCGGCGGCCGTCGCCGAGATCGAGCAGGAAGCGGATATTCTCGCCGGTCAGCGAGCCCTGCTCGACTCGGGCGCCGCGGCCATCCGCCACGGCGGTGCCGATGAAGGCCTGGAATTGCTGGTCGAGGTCGAGAGTCGCCCGGCGCTCCCCGTCGGTCAGCAGCCAGCGTCCCTCGATCCGGGCGGGGACGATCCACAGGAAGACGGTGGCGGCGCCGACCCGGCGGCGCTGATCGGGGCGCCATCCGCCCATGTCGAAATCGTGGCTGACGATCCGGGTCCCGGGGCGCATCTGGGTGAGGATGCGCGGCCGCAGGCGGAGGTTCACCTCGGGGAGCAGATAGAGGGTGAGGACGTCGGCCTCGGCGAGCGGCGTATCGAACAGATCCTGGCGGCGGAAGGAGACGCGCGCGGCGACTCCGGCGGCGCGGGCATTGGCCTGCGATTCGCGGACCCGGTCCGGATCGATGTCGACTCCGAGGCCGCCGGCGCCGAGGCTGCGCGCGGCGGCGATCAGGATCCGGCCGTCGCCCGAGCCCAGATCGATGACATGGTCGCCGGGCCGGACCTGGGCCATGCCGAGCATCGCGTCGACCACTTCGAGATCGGTCGCGACATAGGGCGCGTCGAGCTTCGGCCGGCCGGCGACGAACTGGGCGGTGTCGAAATTCTGAGGGAGCGCCGGCTCGGGCGCGCTCGAGCCGCGGAACAGCAGGAAGGCGAGGACGAGGGCCAGCATCGCGCCCGCGCCGACCAGCATGGCGCGCAGGAACGGACGTGACTTCATTGGCGACCCCTTCATTGACCTTATCCCCCTTTCCCTCTTCGCCAGGCAATGTCACCACCGGCGAAGCGGAAAAGCGGAGGCGAAGGCGTGAAGCCGAACGATTTGGAGGACGAAGCGAGCAGTTCGCCCGCCGGGACGAGGATGCTTCATCCCGATCAGCTCAAGGTGATGCGGATCCGGACCGGGCTCGCGACGGCGCTGCTGGCGGCGGCCGCCGCGGCGCTCGGCCTCGGCCTGCTCGGCGTCGGCCCCGTGCCGCCGCTGGCGGCGCCGGCGGCGGTGCTGCTGCTCGGCGGCTTCGCGGCCATCGTCCTCGCGCCGCGCCGCTATCGCGCCTGGGGCTATGCCGAGGGCGAGGACGAGCTCGCGATCAGGCGCGGCCTCTGGGTGCGGCGGCGGACGATCGTGCCGTTCGGCCGGGTCCAGCATATCGACGTCGCCCAAGGGCCGATCGAGCGGCGGTTCGCCCTCGCCACCCTGATCCTTCACACCGCCGGGACTCGCGGCGCGGCGGTGCCGCTGCCGGGCCTGAAGCAGGACCAGGCGGAGGCGATGCGCGACCGCATCCGCGCCAAGATCCGCCAGGACCTCGTGTGACCGAAGGCCTGTCCGAGCGGCGACGGCTTCATCCGGCGACCCTGATCGCGCGCTGGCTTAGGGTCGTGCCGCAAATGCTGGCGGGTGGGATCGCCATCACCGTGTCGGGCCGCGGCGGCGGCGGCCTGGCGGGCTTCCTCTGGGTCGCTGGAATCGCGCTGGCGATCGGCGCGGTCTTCGTCCTCATCTCCTGGTGGCGCTTCACCTACCGGATCGGGGGGGACGAGATCGTCATCGAGAAGGGGCTGCTCCAGCGCCAGCGCCGGATCATCCCGTTCGACCGGATCCAGGACATCGCCATCGAGCAGCCTTTGCTCGCCCGTCTGTTCGGCACCGCCAAAGTCAAGATCGAGACCGGCGGCGCCGCCCGCGACGAGGGGATGCTGGACATGATCGCGCTCGCCGACGCGCGGACGCTGCGCGACCATGTCCGGCGCGGGGCCCGCGCCGAAGCGGTGGCGGAGTCGGCCGGGGAGCCGCTGCTGTTCGCGATGGGCCTCCCCCGCCTGCTGCTTTCCGGCCTGTTCAACTTTTCGCTGATCTTCCTCGCCGCGATCGTCGCGGTGGCGCAGCAGCTCGAACAGTTCGGCCTGCTCGACGACTGGGTCACCCCGGAGCGGGCGGAAGCGGCGGCGGGCTTCGCCACGTTGCGGGTGGCGCTGGTCGCGGCGACCGCAGTCGTGCTGCTCGGCCTGGTTGCCGGCGTGGCGCGGACCGTGGCCCGCGATTTCGGCTTCCGGCTGACCCGCACCGAAGGCGGCCTCAGGCGCAAGCGCGGCCTCTTCACTTTGTCCGAAGTGGTGATCCCGCTGCGGCGGACCCAGGTCGCGGTGATCGACGGCGGCCCGGTCGCCCGCTTGTTCGGCTGGTACCGCCTGTCATTCCAGACGCTGGGCGCCGACCAGAAGGAAGGCGGCCTTCAGGTCGCGGCGCCGTTCGCGCGCATCGACGAAATCCTGCCGATCCTCGCCGAGGCCGGCTTCCCGGCGCCGCCGCCGCGCGCCGCGTTCCATGGCATGCCGCGCCGCGCCCTGCTCCGCCGGGCGGCGCCCTATCTGCTGCTGGCGGCGCTGGCGGCGATCGCGGCTTTGCTGGTCGAAGCGCGAGCGGGCCTCGGCGCCGCGGTCATGGTCGCGGCGGCGGTCTATGCGGTGCTGCGCTGGCGAAGGCATAGCCACGCGCTCGACGGCCGCGCCTTGTTCGTCCGTGGCGGGCTGCTCAGGCGGCGGCTGTGGATCGTGCCGTTCGAGAAGGCGCAGACGATCATCGTCTCGCGCTCGCCGGTCCAGCGCAGACTGCGGCTCGCCAGCCTGCTGGTCGACACGGCGGGCGCGTCGGCGATGCGAGCGCCCGAAATGGACGATCTGGACGCCAGCGAGGCGGAGGCGATGGCGGCGCAGCTGCTCGCTCTCTTCCACGCGGCGCGGGCGCGGCTTAGGCCTGTCGCGAATCCGTCATTGCCGGCGTAGAAGCGGATCGGATGATGCGGACGTCTCGAAAGCGGGAAAGCGGCTTCACCCTGGTCGAGCTGATGGTGGTGATCGTCATCATCGGCCTGGCGGCGGGCGCGGTGCTGCTCGCCATGCCCGAGGCCGGCGGCAGCCTGCTCGGCGAGGCGGAGACGTTCGCGGCACGGGCCAAGGCGGCGCGTGACGGCGCGATCCTCGAGGCGCGGCCGGCGGCGCTCAGGATCGGGTCGGGCGGCTATAGGCTGTCGCGGCGCGTCGACGGCGCCTGGCGCAGCGAGGCGGCCCATCGCTGGGCGGAAGGGACCGAGGCCGAGATGGCGGGCGGGCTGAACGGCGCCGTCCGCTTCGACGCCACCGGGCTGGCCGAGCCCGCTCATATCATTTTGCGGCGCGGCGACCGGCGGGTCGCGGTGCGGATCGGGGCCGATGGCGATGTCCAGGTCCAGCGCTAGGCCCCCCGAGCAGGGGTTCACTTTGATCGAGATGCTGGTCGCGCTCGCCATCTTCAGCCTGGCGGCGCTGGCGCTGCTTCGGCTCGGCGGGGCGACGGCGGCGAACAGCGCCCGGCTGGAGAGCCAGGCAATGGCGCAGCTGGTGGCGCGCAACCTGGCGGTCGAGACTCTGACCGACCCCGCGCCGCCGGCCTTCGGGATGACGGGCGGCGAGGCGGTCAATGGCGGCCGGCGGTGGCGCTGGACGCGCAATGTCGAGCGCTCGCCCGAAGCGCGAATCCAGCAGATCGCGATCGCCGTCGAGCCAGAGCAGGGCGGTTTCGGGCGCGCGCGGCTGATCGTGTTCAGGCGGGCGCCGCTGTGAAGCCGAACGGCTTCACCCTGGTCGAGATGCTGATCGCGCTGGCGATCTTCGGAATGCTGACCGCGGCCGGAGTGACTTTGCTGACGCTGACCGTTCGGACTCAGGAGACGTCGGCGCGGCTGCTCGACGAACTCGGCGCGGTCCGGCGCACCGGCGCCCTGCTCACCGCCGATCTCGGCCAGGCGACGGCGCGAATCCGCCGCGCCCGCGACGGCCGGCCGGTTCAGGCGTTCATCGGCGCTGGCGGCGATCAGGCGCTGCTCATCGCTCTGGTGCGGCGCGGCGACGACGACGAGGCCGCGCGGCAGGGCGCTCTCCAGCGGGTCGAATATCGCCTGAACGAGGGCCGGCTCGAACGGCTCGCCTTCAATCATGTCGACGGCGAGGCGGAGTCGGTGACCGTGCCTTTACTCGACGGCGTTCGCCGGTTGCGGCTTCGCTACCGCGACGAGGAGGGCGGCTGGCGCGAGAGCTGGGACCCGACCGATCCGACCCGCCTGCCGAGCGCGGTCGAGCTGGTCAGCGACAGCGAGGATCACGGCGCGCTTCGCCAGCTCTTCCTGGTCGGGGGCGGGCGGTGAGGGCGCCGGCGCGGGAAACGGGCGCCGCCTTGCTCGCGGTGCTGCTGCTGGTCGCGGTGACCGGGGCGATCGCGGCGGCGGCGATGGAGGGCCTCAGGCTGTCGCGCGCCATCGCCGCCAACGCGACGGCGCTCGATCAGGCGCGGGCCTATGCCGACGGCGCCGAGCAGCTCGCCCTCATCACCATCGACGACATGGTCGCGCGAAGCCCGGACCGGACGACGCTCGACGGCGGCTGGAACGGCGCGACGAGGCGGGTGCCGCTCCCCGCCGGCGCCGGCCTCGCCGAGGCACGGGTCAGCGACGGCGGCAATTGCTTCAACGTCAACAGCGTCGTCGAGGGCGACCCGCGCACCGCGCTCGTCCGGCGGCCGTCGGGCGTTGCCCAGCTCGTCGGGCTGATGACGGCGCTGGAGATCGCGGAGGCGGACGCGCGGCGGATTGCCGAGGCGGCCGCGGACTGGGTCGACAGCGACACGCTGCCGGGCCCAGGCGGGGCCGAGGATGAAGCCTATGCCGCCGGCCCGGCGCCCTACCGGACCGGCAACACTTTGTTCGCCGATCCCGGCGAGCTGCGCGCAATATCCGGGATGACTCCGGACATCTACCGGCGCCTGCGGCCGTGGCTTTGCGCGCTGCCGGTCAGCGACCTCTCGCCGATCAACATCAACACCCTGCTGCCCGGCCAGGCGCCGCTGCTGGCGATGCTGGCGCCGGGCCAGCTCGGCGTCGAGACGGCGCGTCGGGTGCTGGCGTCGCGGCCGCGGCTGGGCTGGGGCAATCAGATCGAATTCTGGCGGATCGAGGCGATGAGCGAGCTGAACGTGCCGCTCGACGTCCAGCTGCAGGCGCAATTGAAGACCGGCTGGTTCGCGCTCGACGTCCGGGTGCGGATCGACGACGCTCAGTTCGACGAGGCGGTGCTGGTCGACGCGCGGCTGCAGCCCTCGCGAATCGTCGCCCGGCGCTGGGGCGGGTGAGGGCGAAGGGCGCCTTCACAGCGCGCGCACGTCGGTCAGCCGCCCCATGATGGCGGCCGCCGCGGCCATGGTCGGGGAGAGGAGACGGGTGCGCGCGCCCGGGCCCTGGCGGCCGATGAAGTTGCGGTTGGAGGTCGAGGCGCAGCGCTCGCCGGGCGGGACCCGATCGGGGTTCATCGCCAGGCACATCGAATAGCCGGGCTCGCGCCACTCGAAGCCGGCGGCGATGAAGATTCGGTCGAGCCCTTCCGCCTCCGCCCGCCGCTTGACCGGACCCGAGCCCGGCACGACGAGCGCCTGGCGGATATTGGGCGCGACCCGAATCTCGCCGCCCGCCGACGGCGCCGGCGGAAGCTGAGCCGAACTTCCGAAGCAGGAATTGGCGTTTTCCTGAAACCGTTACATCCGGTTTTCAATCGCAACCGGGATCGCGGCCAAACTAATCGATAACCGCCAATAGACTGAAAATATAATCGTTTATCGGGTCTTGACGTTGGCCGGGGCGGTCAGACACATGTCCGTCAACAAGCTGCGGCCGATTCGCTCGGGGTGGCGAGCGAAAGATGCGCAGTGGGGGGCAATAGCGCAATAGCTGGGATTTTGCGCGTTTTGCGCGCGCCGGTGCTTTGCGCCTTCGCCGCGCTCGCCGGTTGTACCTCTCATTCCCATGCCGGCATTCCCCTGGCCACGGGCGCCGCCGAGCCGGAGCAGGCCGCGGCGGCGGATCGGATCGACTCATCGCCGGTGCGGCCGGGAAGGACCGAAGGCAAAATGCGACAGCAAAAGACCGCCGCGGCCGGCCATGGATCGCAGCTGCCCGGATCCGCCGAGCGCCGTACCGACTCCCCGGGAGCAGAGGCCGGGCCGCAAGAAGCGCCGGAAACGACGGAAGTCACCGGCGCACGCAACGAAGCCAGGTCCTTCCTGTTGGCGTGCCGGTCCGCGCTGACCGGCCCCGATCGTTTCCCGCTCGGCTATTGCCAGGGATTCATCGCGTCGAAACTCGGGCGCCTGTCCAGAGAGAGGATAGACGATCTCGAGCGAAGGCGGGTTCGCTTGCCGGGGCAATCGGCTCTGCTTGGCTCCAATATCATGGTCGATATCATGGATATCGTCCGGTCGAGCCGGTTCGACGACCGCCACCTCGGCGAGCTCGAGCGGCGCTTCGGACGGCTGCTTACCGCCGAGGATGTCCTCGATCACATCATTGATAATCTGTTGTACGTGGAGGAATATTGATGCCGCCGCCCTCGCCGCCGCCGCCGCCGCCGCCCACGGCCGTTCCCATGGATCTTCAGGCCATTCTCCAGGCGGGCGATTCGATCAGGGGCACTTCAAACAGACCGTTCAACCTGAATTTGACCAATTATATTCGCGGGCTCGCGGCCACCGGCGCGAATTCGATGCCCAGCTACAATTACACAGGCAGGACGGTCAGGCTTCAGTCCGGGGCGACGGTGGTCCTTCCCAGGATGGTGCTCATCACGCAGGACGCGGCCACCAAGGCGTTCTTCGACGAAATATTCTTGTCACCAAATACCAACGGACAATTCGATCTGGTCCGGACGCGCTTCGCCTCCCTCGAAGCGAACAGCAGGTTCGCCGGCGACACGCTCTACATAATGGCGGGAACGACCTTAGTTGATGCAGTGATACCCAACAGGGCCAATCCCGGGGTCGAACTTCGACGTGACATCACGCCAAGCGGCTTCCCCGGCAGCGCCGGCGGCGTCACCTACGGCGAAGTAATCACTGGGGGGGTGGAAACAGCCGACGATACCGACAGATTTATCACCATATCGCCGCTCGGCGGACTGCTGACGGGCCTCACGAACCCCCTCGATCAAAATTATATGCGGGGACAGTTCATCGGCATCCTCGCGCACGAGGCCCTTGGTCATCTCCTTTCATGGGTCACAGGGGGCGATGGCGCACCGCACGCCTTCCGCGACAATTCGGATCCGTTCGCAACGGGTGACCCGGCCGCGACCGCGATCATTCACGGCTGGACGACCAACGTGGCCGTGTCGGATCCCAACAGTTACAAGGTCGGATTCGATGCGGCGCAGCAATATTTTGTGAATGGGATCGATCCTGGAGCCTATACCCAGCTCGTGCAAGACTACGCACTCGCTGTCAGGGCAGTCGCCTATTTCAAGCTGGAGTATCTGGTTAATCAAGTCAATGCGTACGCGGCCGTTGAACGATGGACCGGCCTCGTCCTCGGTGTAGAGCCCTTCAGCCCGCAACAACTGGCGAATTTCGTCACCTCGGGACTGCTGGTTCAACGGCCTGGAACGACCGGGACGTCTCTGGCCCATTACACAATGACCGCGATACCGACCGGCGTCGATGCCGCTGACGCCGCCCGCCGGCGCGCGGCTCTTAATGATAGGGCGAACGTCCGGGCGACCAATCAATTAACGCCGGAGCAACAGGCTGCCTATGACCAGAGCCTCCGAATCCAGTACACCAACGCCCAAGGTCAATTGGTCACAATATTTAATCTCGCTCCAGGCGTCACTCAAACGACGACGACGGGAACGACCAATAATATAGAAACTGTCGAGACCACGCTCATCGACCAGCCAAGCAACCTCACCGTAAGCTCGGGTACCAACAAGCCGACGACGGTACGGGTTACCAATTCCCCAGTCGGCTTCGATTTCGTCGACGCCGGCGAGCAGCTGGGCGCGATCCTTGGAAACACGTTGGCCAAGGGCAATGTTCTCGGCCAGGTCGTTGCTTCGGCGGCCTTGAAGACAATCGGCGCGAACCTCGGCGACGCGCTGAACCTCGCCCTCTTCGATAAGAACGGGCATGCGGCCCGGGCGGTCTCAGAATCGGGGCCGGGCGGCATCCTTGGCAATATCGACATCGAGTTCCTGGCCAATCTGAAGTCCGCCGGGATTGGGGCGCTGTCTTCATTCCTGACCGCGGAACTCGTCAAGGCGCTTGGCGTCGATGGCTTTGCCGGCGAGCTTTTGAACACCACGGCCGGGTCCGTCATCGGGCAAATCATAACCAACCTCACCAACCTCGGCAACGTCTTCACGGTCATCGAGAACGGCGTCGAAGTCCATAAGATAACGCAAATCTTCACCAATGTCGGGCCGCAGCTCGTCCTGACCGCAGCCGCATCCTTCCTCGGCACGAAGCTCGCGCAGCAGGTCATGTCCTTCAACACCGTTGGCGGGCAGATCGGATCGGCGCTCGGCTCCTCGCTCGGCGCCCTCGGCGCAGTCGCGCTCGTGACGGGCGGCGGCTCGCTCGCCAGCACGTTCGGCGCGCTGGGCCTGTTTGCCGGCCCCGCCGGCGCGCTGATCGGAGCCTTCCTGGGTTTCCTGGTCGGGGGGTTGATCGGCTCCCTGTTCGGCGGCACCCCGGTGTCCGGCGCGGACGCGGTGTGGAACGAGGGCGAGCAGCGCTTCACGGTCGCCAACGTCTATTCCAAGCATGGCGGCTCGAAGGACGCGGCCAAGTCCGTCACCAATACGGTCGCCGAGACCCTGAACGGGGTGATGGGCGCGACCGCCGGGCGTCTCGAAGATGCCTCGAAGATCCAGACCGGCAATTACGGGATGCGCGGCAGCAACTTCGTCTACCGCAGTTATTCGACCAGGGACAAGAGCGCGATCACGCAAACGTTCAAGGGGAAGGAAGCCGCTTCCGACCTCATGTCCTACGGCATATACCAGGCGCTCTCGGATCCCGATTTCAAGCTCATCGGCGGCGACAACTACGTCAAGCGCGCAGTCTATCTCACCGTTGAAAACACCAGCGGCGCGCTGAACTTCGATCTGAACCAGCTTCTCGGCAATATCACCGTGGCCGAGAGATTCAGAAGCGTCATCGATCACCAGGCCGTCGTTTCGGCACTTACCCGCGCCGAAAGCGACAGCGTCTTCGCGGCGGAAGCGGCGGTCGCGCTCGCAGCCGCCTATGATCTCGGCCTCCACAAGCGTCACCGGTCGGACTGGTTCGGCGGCTTCGGCAGCCTATTGGACGAGACCGGCGCCGTCGCCGAGAACGTCTATTTCGGCTTTGTCGGAAACGGCGCCGGTTCCATTTCGCGCCGCATCGAGATCGGCGATTACACCTACGCCGACTCGGTCAACGCCGACCATCTTACGACGATCGAATCGTTCGCCGGCGACCAGATCATCGATTTGCGCACCGGAAAGCTGGCCGATCAAAGCGGCTACAGGGTCAACGGTCATTTCAACGACGACATCGCGCTGTCGGGCACGGACTTCACCGCCCATGCCGGCACCGCAATTTCGTTCGCCGCCACCGAGCTGCGCAAGAGCGTCGCCGTCACGATTGCGAACGACGGCCTTGCCGAAGCGACCCAGAGGCTTCTCGGAGAGCTCTCCGACGGCGCCGGCGTGTCGATCATCGGCGGCGCGGCGGAGGCGATCATCATCGACGGCGCGGCCGCCACGCCGACCCTGGTCGTCGGGCGCAGCTACGCGCTCGAGGGCGACGGCCATGCGGTGTTCCGGGTGACGCTGTCGAACGCCGCGACCGGTGCGGTCACCGCGTCGCTCGCCGCCGCCGCGCTGAACGCCACGGCCGATACCGACTTCGGCGCCGGGATCGAGATATCCGCCGACGGGCTCACCGGCTGGACGGCGGCCACGTCGCTCAGCTTCGCGGCCGGGCAGACGGAGCAATTCGTGCGCATCGCCGTGACCGCCGACAACGGCACCGATGCCCAGGGCAAGCCGACCAATGTCGAAGGCAATGAGCGCTTCACGCTGACCGCGACAGTGACCGCCGGCGCCGGCCTGATCGCCAATGCGGCGGACATTGCGGGCGTGGTTTCCGCGGCCGGCACCGCGACGATCGTCGACGCCACGATGGGGACGGCGCCGCTCGCGTGGATCGACAGCGTCACGGTGGACGAGGCCACGGGCCAGGCCGTATTCTCGATTGCCCGCTCGCGCTCGGGCGAGACTTCGAGCCTCACCTTCGCGACCGCCGACCGCCGCGAGCTGACGATCGGAGTCGCCGCCACGGCCGATGCGGGCGAAGGCAACGACACGATCCATGCCTCGAATCTCGGCGACAATCTCTTCGGCGGCGCGGGCAACGACACGCTCTACGGCGGACGGCTCGACGACTGGCTGCTCGGCGGCGACGGCAACGACACGCTCAACGCAGGATCGAGCGGCGGCGCATTGGGCGGCGACGGCAATTATCTCACTGGCGGCGCGGGCGACGACCAGGTGATCGGCCGCGAAGGCTCGGATTGGCTCGAGGGCGGGGACGGGACCGACACGCTCGAGGGCGGCGACGGCGACGACATCCTCGACGCCGGCATGGGCGCCGGCGATCTCATGCGCGGCGGGCGCGGCGACGATCAGTATATCTTCCGAATCGGCGACGTCGGAAGCACGCTCGCGGCCGCCGACATGGCGTGGGACGAGGGCGGGCTCTCCGTCCAGTCGATCGTCACCCAGGCGTATAACGATCTCGCCGCCGGCGAGCTTTCCGACCTGCTCACTCACGCGGTGACGGGCGCCCTGTTCCGCTCCGGGCGCGGCCTCGACAACTGGCACGGCGGCGGCGTTCAGGTGGCTCAGAACGGCGCCGCCGCGGGCGGCGAGGATGTGCTCATCCTTGGTTACGGGATCGGCCTCGAGGACATCAAGCTCGTCAAGTCGGCCGACGCCAAGGACCTGATCATCGAGCTGTGGCCGGAGGGCGCGTTCGCCGGCGACCGAATCGCCCTCAAGGACTGGTTCTCGAGCTTCAACAAGATCGAGACCCTTCGCTTCGCCGACGGCAACGAGGTCCGGATCGCCGACTTCGACACCTTCATGCTGGGCACGGACGGGTCGGAGACGATCATCGGCACGTCCGGTCACGACTTCGTCCATGCCGGCGGCGGCAACGATCTGGTCTATCTCCTGTCCGGCAACGATTTCGGCAATGGCGGGCTCGGCAACGACACCGTCACCGGCAATGGCGGCAACGACACCGTCGTCGGCGCGGACGGCGACGACGTGCTGATGGGCGACAGCGGCCTCGACGCGGTCAGCGGCGGCCGCGGCAACGACGTCGTTTATGGCGACGTCGGCAACGACATCGTCTCGGGCGGTGCCGGCGACGACGAGGTGATCGGCGGCAAGAATGACGACGTCTTCAAATTTGGCCGCGGCGACGGCCGCGACACCTTCATCGACGCCCTGACCGACGAATGGGAGCTGGTCTGGCAGTCGGGCCCCGGCTGGCAGAACGGCTATGTTCTCAACGAGAACGGAACCATCGCCGATTCGACGACCGCGCTCATCTTCGACGGTCAGCACTGGAGCGCACGGATCCGCTACGAGATCGACACCGGCAAGCTGTGGCGGCACAAGCCCGCCAATGCGGACGCCATCGTCCTCGATCACGGCACGGATTCGATCGAGTTCGGCATCGGCATCGACATCAACGACATCCAGATCGTCCGCTCGAACGGCGACCGGGACCTGATCCTCGGGATCGAGCCCGCCGCCATCGACACTTTCTCCTTCTCGGCCCTGACCGACCAGATCCTGCTCAGGGAATGGGGACCCTCGGGGAGCGCGGCGGCGCGCGGCTCGATCGAGAGCTTCGTCTTCTTCAACACCGGCGCGCTCGACGTCTCGGCGATGCAGCTCGACGGCGGCACCGACGGCAACGACAATCTCACCGGCGCGGCGGGCAGCAGAAACTGGATCACCGGCGGCGCCGGCGACGACCAGGTGACTGGCGGATCGCTGGACGACATCGTCGGCGGCAATGGCGGGCAGGACCGGCTGATCGGCCTCGGCGGCGCCGACACGCTGCTCGGCGGCGCCGACAATGACGTGCTGATCGGCGGCGCCGGCACCGGGCTCGCGGGCGACAGGCTGGTGGGAGGCGACGGCCTCGACGTCGCCAGCTACGAAACGGCGACGTCCGGAGTCCAGGCTTCGCTCGAGCAGCCGAAGGCGGCGGGCGATGCTTTCGCCGGCGACGCGGCCGGCGACAGCTACGACAGCGTCGAAGGATTGCGCGGGTCCGACTTCGCGGACCAGCTCGACGGCGATATCGGCGAGAACGAGCTGGACGGCCGCAAGGGCAACGACGTCCTCAAGGGCGGCCTGGGCGACGATCTCTACATTTTCGGCCGCGGCGACGGCCAGGACAGCATCGACGATCAATATGCCGCATCGAAGGCGGTCGTGGTCGACGGCGCCGGCAATCTCGAATCGCCTTATGTCGCGCGCATGGACCTGATCGAGCGCGAGGGCGGTCTCTACAGGTTCGAGCATGTCGTCGCCCATTCCGAAAGCGGCGAGGTCGTCTATCGCCGGCTCCTCGATCCGACCGCCGATCGCGAGCTCGTCATGCCGTCCGGCTTCGATTCTGCCGGCTGGGTGCTCGATGAGCAGGGCAACCCGATCTACACCGTCACGGGCAGCGAAGTGGCTGACGTCGCTCCGGCGGGGCCGGCGGGCAGCGATACCCTGCTGTTTCAGGATTATACCGGCGTCGCCGGCTATTCGGGCGAGCAGGCGATCGGCCTCTCCGATCTGAACTTCGCCTTCGACGGCAACGATCTCCTCATCTCGCTGGTCGGAAGCCCGACCGATCAGGTCCGCCTGAAGAATTTCCGAATCGGCGCTTCGGTCGACTCCGACCGCGCCATCGAAAAGATCGCATTCTCCGACGGCAGCGCGATCCACCTGGCGGGGTTGAAGTTCGACTCGAACGGCGCCCTGCTGTCGGCCAGCACCGACACGCTCGCCGAGCCGATCGACAGCTTCATCGTCGGCGCCGCCGGCGACCAGACGCTGATCGGCGGCTATGGCGACGACGCGCTGTCGGGCCTCGACGGGAACGACTGGCTGCAGGGCGGCGACGGCAACGATCTGCTGTCGGGCGGCGCCGGCTACGACATCCTCCATGGCGGCGCCGGCGTCGATACGGTGACCTATGCGGGCAGCGACGGCGGCACCGGAGTCACGATCAATATCCTGTCGGGCGCGCCCGGATCGGGCGGCGAGGCGTCGGGCGACAATTTCAACTCAATCGAAAATGTCACCGGATCGCACTTCAACGACACGATCACCGGCAACACCGCCGACAACGTCCTCAAGGGCAATCGCGGCAACGACACGGTGACCGGCGGGTTGGGCGCCGACGTGCTGCTCGGCGACGACGGCAACGATACGCTGACCGGCAATGTGCACGACGACAATCTCGACGGCGGCGCCGGCAATGACGTGCTCAACGGCGGCGGCGACCGCGACGTGCTTTCCGGCGGCGACGGCAACGACATCCTCAGGGGGGATGGCGTGACGGGATACGATGCCGGCGGCAATCTCATCGCCAATTTCGGGTTCGAGAATAGCGGCAATGCCGCCGACGACGTGACCCAATCCTATGGCCTGACGACGGACGACTTGCCGAGCTGGACCCTCGGTGCGGCGCGGCCGGCGCAGCTCACGACGAGCGCGTCGGGCGTGAATCCGTCCGAAGGGACGAGGTCGATCCATCTCGACGACGACACCGACAATGTCGAGATCAGCCAGACCATAAAAGGCCTGGATCAGGACGAGAGCTTCACGCTGATGCTGAGCTCCGCCGGCCGCACCACCGATTCGTCCTCCTCGTTCGAGGTCCTGTGGAACGGCGAGGTCGTCATCAGCGTCGCCAATGGAACCACGACCATGGCCACCCGGGTCGCCAGTCTTGCCGCCAAAGAGGGCGACAACATCCTCACCATTCGCGGGACGGGCGACGTCGACGGCCTCGGCGCGATCATCGACAACGTCCGGCTGACGCGATCGGTCGGAGGCACGGACCAGCTGATCGGCGGAGCAGGCATCGACCGGCTCGAAGGCGGCAACCGCAACGACACGCTTCTCGGCGGCGACGGCAACGACAGCGCGAGCCAGATCGTGACGGGAACCACCGTTGGCGGCCTCTACGGCGGCGGCGGCGACGATCTGCTCGAGGGCGGTGCCGGCGACGACACCCTCGACGGCGGTTCGGGTGCCGACCGCTATGTCTTCCGCACCGGCTCGGGCAACGACAATGTCGTCATCGGCGGTGGGGCCGACGAGCTGATTTTCGACAAGCTGGACTCGAAAAGCCTGTGGTTCAGCCAGCCGGCCGGGACTCAGGACCTGCTGATCACCGCGATCGGCGGCGGCGCTTCGGTGCGCGTGACCAACTGGTTCTCCTCGGCGGACAACCAGGCGCGGCGGATCGTCGCGGGCGGCAGGATGCTTTCGCGTTTCGACGTGCAGGGGCTGGTGACCGCGATGGCGGCGCAGAGCGCGACGGTTCCGACGCTTTGGCCGGCCTCTCCCGCGCAGGCATTCACCGATGCGCTTGCGGCCGCCTGGCAAGACGGCGCGGCCTATGCCGACCGGGCCGTCCTCACCGGCACTGCCGGCAACGATTATCTGGTTCGGGAAACGATCATGGTCGGCGCCGATCGGCTGGACGTGTGGCTTGGCCCCGTCCGGTACGAGGGACTCGCCGGCAATGATATCGTCGAGGCTGGTTCGAGCGACGATATCATCATCGGCGGAGCCGGCGACGATATGCTGTTCGGGGGCCCGGGCAGCGATGAATTCCGCTTCGGCGTGGAGTCCGGTCTCGACCTGGTCGACGGCAGCGACGGGACCGACTCCATCGTCGCAACCGCCAATTCAGCCCGCATAAACCTTAATTCGGTCGTCAGCGTCGAGCGGATCAGCGGCGCCGGCTTCGCCGACGTGCAGATCGTGACCGCCTCCGGCATCACGCTCGATCTCAGCGGCATGCAGGTTGAGGGCATCGCCCAGATCAACGGCGCTGCCGGCGCCGAGACCATCATCGGCGGCGCGGGCGGAGACCGGATACTCGGTTCGGCCGGCGACGACGCGCTTAGCGGCGGCCTCGGCGACGACTGGATCCAGGGCGGCGACGGAACCGACACGCACGACGGCGGCGCCGGCCTCGACACGCTCGACCAGAGCTTCGCGGCCGTGGCGCAGACGATCGATCTGGGCACCGGGCAGATCGTCACCACTGGCGGCATCGTCGAGACCGCGACGGGCTTCGAGAATGTGCTCGGCGGAAGCGGCGACGACTCGATCGTCGGCAGCGCGGGCGACAACCGGCTCGACGGCAATGGCGGCGCCGACGCGCTCGACGGCGGCGACGGCGGCGACTTGCTGATCGGCGGAGCAGGGTCCGACAGCATCGGCGGCGGAACGGGCAGCGACACCGCGAGCTATGAGACTCAGGCGGCGGCCTCAGCGGTCACCTCGGTCGTCGACGGCGTGACGCTGGACGGCGTCGTGGTCAATCTGGCGAGTGCCAGCTCGGTGAACGGCACGACCCCGCCGGCGTCCGCCGATCGCGCGAAGCAGGGCGATGCGGATGGCGACTGGTTCTACCAGGTCGAGAACCTCCGCGGCTCGAACTTCAACGACTCATTGACCGGCGATGGTGGCGCCAACCGGCTCTACGGCGGCGCCGGCCAGGATCTGCTCTATGGCGGCCTGGGCGACGACATCGCCGTCTTTGCCGGCAATCGCGCCGATTACGAGATCCAGACGACCGGTCTCATCACCATCCAGGATTTGAACAGCGCCGACGGCGACGAGGGTTCCGATATCCTGCGCGACGTCGAATTTGTCCAGTTCGCGGACATGACCATCAGCCTCGGCATCAATCCGAACAACCCGCCTCAGGTCGGCGTGCCGCCGCTGGCCGATCAGGTCTGGAATGACGGCCAGGTCGGCAGCTACCAGATTCCGGCGACCGCTTTCTTCGATCTCGATCCGGAAGACATCCTTGCCTTCACCGCCACCCTGGCGGACGGCAGCGCGCTGCCCTCATGGCTCACTTTCGCACCGGCGACCGGCACCTTCCAGGGGACCCCATCGCTGGCGATGGTCGGCAATGTGCTTCAGGTCAAAGTCACGGCGGCTGACGCGGATTATTCGGTTTCGGACATCTTCCTGATCACCGTTGCGGAAGCGCCCGGGGCCGACGTTAATGGAACCCCGGGTGACGATGTCCTGGCCGGCACGTTCCGCCGGGAAACCATGATCGGCGGTGCGGGCGCGGACGTCCTGCAGGGCTCCGGGGGCGCGGATCTGCTCGACGGCGGCACTGGTCTCGACACTGCCGATTATTCGGCTTCGGGCTCCGCCGTGACCGTCAACCTCGCCGGCACCTCCGTCGGCGGCGACGCCGACGGCGACCAATATATTTCGGTCGAGAATGTCGCGGGATCGGATCTCGCCGACACGATCACCGGGTCGGCCGATGCGGATTCGCTGCTCGGCGGCGCGGGCGCGGATGTGATCGATGGCGCCGGCGGCGACGATCTCGTCGACGGCGGCAGCGGCATCGACACGCTGGAGGGCGGCGCGGGCAATGACAGCCTGTATTCGCAGACGCTTGCCAATGGAGCGATCGAGGATGTCATCGACGGCGGCGCAGGTGCCGACGCCCTGTACCTGACGGCGGGCGTCCATGGCGCGATCGTCGACTTGGCGGTCGCAAGCGGCAATCTGGTGTCGATCGAGCACGTCGTCGGAACCGCTCTCGCCGACACTCTTGGCGGCAATGACGCGGCCAACATTTTGTCGGGCGGCGGCGGTGACGACATCATGGCGGGAGCCGGGGGCGCCGACACGCTCTATGGCGGTGCGGGACATGATAGCCTGCGCGGCGATGGCGGCGACAATGTGTTGTATGGAGAGGCCGGCGACGACCGCCTGTTGGGCGGTAGCGGGCACGACCAGCTTTATGGCGGCGCAGGGACCGATATTGTCGACTATCGCGCGTCGGCACAGGGCGTCGCGATCAACCTGGGCTCGGTATTGCAGTCGGGAGGCGATGCCGACGGAGACAAATTCGAAGACGGGCAGATCGAGAACGCAGAGGGCAGCGACTTCAGCGACTCGATCACCGGCACCGCCGCCGTCAACGTCCTGAAGGGTTTTGCCGGCGACGACATGCTGGACGGCGGCACTGGTGCCGACACCCTGATCGGCGCCGCCGGCAACGACATCTATGTCGTCGACAATGCCGGCGACGTGGTCACCGAGGCTGCGAGCGAGGGCAGCGACACATTGAGAACCACGCTCGCGTCCTACGCGCTTGGGGCGAACGTCGAGAACCTCACCTATACCGGCGCCTCGAGCTTCACCGGCACCGGCAACAGCCTCGCCAATGTGATCACGGGCGGCGCGGGCGCCGACACGCTGGACGGCGGCACTGGCGCCGACACCCTGATCGGCGCCGCCGGCAACGACACCTATGTCGTCGACAATGCCGGCGACGTGGTCACCGAGGCTGCGAGTGAAGGCACCGACACGGTGAGAACCACGCTCGCGTCCTACGCGCTGGGATCGAACGTCGAGAACCTCACCTATATTGGCGGATCGGCCTTCACCGGCACCGGCAACAGCCTCGCCAATGTGATCACGGGCGGCGCGGGCGCCGACACGCTGGACGGCGGCACCGGCGCCGATACCCTGATCGGCGGCGCCGGCAACGACATCTACGTCGTCGACAATGCGGGCGACGTCGTCACCGAGGCTGCGAGCGAGGGCACCGACACGGTGAATACCGCCCTTGCATCCCACACGCTGGCGGCGAACGTCGAGAACCTCACTTATACCGGCGGTTCGGCCTTTGCCGGCACGGGCAACAGCCTCGCCAATGCGATCACGGGCGGTGCTGGCGCAGACACGCTGGACGGCGGCACCGGCGCCGACACCCTGATCGGCGCTGCCGGCAACGACACCTATGTCGTCGACAATGCCGGCGACACCGTCACCGAGGCTGCGAGCGAGGGCACCGATCTGGTGAGAACCACGCTCGCCTCCTACGCGCTTGGGGCGAACGTCGAGAACCTCACTTATACCGGCGCCTCGAGCTTCACCGGCACCGGCAACAGCCTCGCCAATGTGATCACCGGCGGCACCGGCGCCGACACGCTGACCGGCGGTGCCGGCAACGACACCTATGTCCTGGACAATGCGGGCGACACGGTAACCGAGGCTGCGAGCGAAGGTACCGACACGGTAGTGACCACGCTTGCGTCCTACGCCCTCGGGGCGAACGTCGAGAACCTCAATTATACCGGCGGATCGGCCTTCACCGGCACCGGCAACAGCCTCGCCAATGCGATCACGGGCGGCGCTGGCGCCGACACGCTGGACGGCGGCACGGGCGCCGATACGCTGGTCGGCGCCGCCGGCAACGACATCTATGTCGTCGACAATGCGGGCGACGTCGTCACCGAGGCTGCGAGCGAAGGCACCGATACGGTGAGAACCACGCTCGCGTCCTACGCGCTTGGGGCGAACGTCGAGAACCTCACCTATATTGGCGGATCGGCCTTCACCGGCACCGGCAACAGCCTCGCCAATGTGATCACTGGCGGCGCGGGCGCCGACACGCTGGACGGCGGCACTGGCGCCGACACCCTGATCGGCGCCGCCGGCAACGACACCTATGTCGTCGACAATGCCGGCGACGTGGTCACCGAGGCTGCGAGTGAAGGCACCGACACGGTGAGAACCACGCTCGCGTCCTACGCGCTGGGATCGAACGTCGAGAACCTCACCTACATCGGCGGATCGGCCTTCACCGGCACCGGCAACAGCCTCGCCAATGTGATCACCGGCGGCGCGGGCGCCGACACGCTGGACGGCGGCACCGGCGCCGATACCCTGATCGGCGCCGCCGGCAACGACATCTATGTCGTCGACAATGCCGGCGACGTCGTCACCGAGGCTTCGAGCGAGGGCACCGACACGGTGAATACCGCCCTTGCATCCCACACGCTGGCGGCGAACGTCGAGAACCTCACCTATACCGGCGCCTCGAGCTTCACCGGCACCGGCAACAGCCTCGCCAATGTGATCACCGGCGGCGGCGGCAACGACAGCCTGAGCGGCGGCGCCGGCAATGACGGCCTCTATGGGGGTCTCGGCAACGACTTTCTCGAGGGCGGCGCCGGCAGCGACGTCTTCGACGGCGGCGGCGGTACGGATACCGTCAGCTATCTGGCCTCCACGGCCGGCGCGAACTTCTCTTCCGGCGCGATCGGCGGGTCGAGCTTCGTCGTCGGTGGCGTTACCCACACGGTGGCCACCGCGGTCACGCTGACGCTCAACGGCGTCGACGTGGACCTGACCCTCGGCACCGCGGCGAATGCCGACGCGGCGGGCAATTCATTCCTGGCGGTCGAGAATCTGACCGGCTCGATAAATCACGACCGGCTTACCGGCACGAACGCCAGCACCACCGTGATCGGCCGCGGCGGCAACGACGTCATCAAAGGCGGCGCCGGCGACGACATTCTGTGGGGAGACGATCTGGCCGGCAGCGAGTCGGGCGACGACATCATCTACGGGGAAGAGGGTCAGGACCTATTGTACGGCGGCGCCGGCAATGACCGCCTCTTTGGCGGCGGAGCCAGGGACGAACTCTATGGCGGGGCCGGGAACGACGTGCTCGATGCGGGCGATTATGGCGATTTGCTCGATGGTGGCACCGGCGACGACACCCTCACCGGCGGCCAGGGCGGGGATATGTACCTGTTCAACCGCACCAGCGGGTCGGACACGATCTATAATTATGATGACGACAGCGCTCAGGACGCGGTGGACATCTATTATAATGCGCAGGACCTGGCGAATTCCATAATCAATACCGACTTGTGGTTCACCAAGAGCGGCAAGGACCTAATCGTCAAGCTGCTCGGCACGACGAACCAGATGATTGTCAAGGACTGGTTCACCAACACGACCGCCGGCGACTGGACAGCCGCGGACGGCTTCTACATCGACGTCTTCATCTCCGGGGAGAAGGTCAACGGGCAGCCGGCCAACATGCCGACCCTTCTGGGCCTCATGAAAGACATTGCGGAGCCGGCGAGCTTCGCGTCGCTGACCGCGCAACAGCGGACGCAGATCGAGTCCGCCTGGGACAACAACATGCCGCCAAGCGTGGTCGCCGTCGCCGGCAACCCGGTCTCGGGCGTCGAGCCTGTTTCGCCCGCCAATCCGACTGCCATCCAGCTCAAGTTCAAGGTCGACGACCTGCACACGCCGGACAGCAGCGTCTCCTTGAGCGCTTCCTATTCGAACGGGCTGTTCCAGACCGGAGCAATCACGGTCGATGGCTCCGATCCGACCGGACAGACCCGGATCCTCACTTTGACTCCGACCGCCAACGCGCATGGTCTCACCACCATCACTCTGACGGCGTCGGACGGGATCTTCTTCTCGCAACCGCTGGTCGTCTCGGTCCGGCTTCTGGCCAGCGCCGACCCGGTCACCGTGAGCGCCCCGGTCAGCGCGACCGGCAATGCCGGCGCAGTCATCTTCCTGCCGGGCTCGCTGGCGGCGGGAAAACTCGCCCTGATCCAGGACACGGATTCGGAGAAATTCGATTATGTGAGGATCGAAGCCGTGCCGGTTGGAGCAATCCTGTCGGACGGGACCAACAGCTTCACCTCCGCCGCCGGAGCCACGACGGCGACGGTTACGACCTGGAACCTCGCGTCCATCCGAATCACCCCGCCCGCCAATTCGGGCGCCGACTTCACCCTGACGCTCAAGACACGTTCGTATGAGGATCTGCAGGATCTCGAAATAAACCCAGGCGCCAAGTTCGGGGCCGAAGCCACCACGACAATTGCGGTCAACGTCAATGGGAGGCCTACCGGCGCGGGCTTCGCTTACGGCACGCCTCAGTTCAGCGAGAATGTTTCGAACGCTGCCGGCCTCTTCGTCGGCACGCTGAGCGCCGTCGATCCGGGCGACGCCACGGGCGTCTACGCCTATGCGGTGACCGGCGCCGAGACGGCGCGCTTCGAGGTGAAGAACGGCAATCAGCTCTGGCTGAAACCGAACGTCTCGCTCGATTATGAGGCGGGCAATGCCAGCGTCGGGATCCGAATCACCGACAATACCACCGCCGCGCCCTTGATCTTCGACGGAGCGGTGACGGTCCGGCCGCTCAACGTCAACGAATCGCCGACCGGGCTCGCCGACATCAATGCGGCGGCCAATTCGGTCGCCGAGAACGTTGCCGCCGGCACGCTGGTCGGCATCACCTTGTCCGCGACGGATCCGGAAGGCGCGGCGCTCACTTATTCGATCACCAGCGACCCGATGAACTGGTTCCAGGTCAATGCCACGACCGGCGCGGTCAGCATCCGCGCCGGCGCGGCGGTGAATTATGAGGCGCTCGCCAACGGCACCACCACGATCAACGTCCAGGCGTCCGACGGAGCAACGGCCCCGGCAACGCTCAACGGCATCGTGATCAACATCCTCGACGTGAACGAGACGCCATCGTTCACGTCGGCGGCGAGCGCCAGCATGAGCGAGAATGTCGCGGCCGGCACGCTCGTCTCCACCATCACCTCGTCCGATCCGGACAAGGACGCGCTGGCGATCGGCGAGGCCGGTCATTTTTACTCGATCGTCGGCGGTACCGGCTCCGCGCTGTTCGAGATCGTCTCAAGCAACCAGATCAGGACGAAGGCGGGCACGTCGTTCAACTATGAGGGCGGCCCCACGAGCTACACGCTCACCCTGCGCGTCCGCGACAACAACAACACCGGCCTCTCGGTCGACCAGGTGTTCACGGTCAACATCGCGAACGTGAACGAGGCGCCGAGCACTCCCGCGGCGATCGCCGACCAATATGTCTACGAGAATGCGGCCTTCTCGGTCGGTCTCTCCGGCAGCGTCGATCCCGAGAGCGCCGAAGTCGATTACGCCTTCACCGCAAGCGGCAATCCCGGCGGGCTTTTCGCGATCGACAATGTTGCCGGGAACGGCGGCACCTTGAGGCTGGTCGCTCCGGTCAATTTCGAGTCGATCAAGACTCAGCCTTATTATGTCAGCGAATCCGCGACCCGGGGCTATGTCGACGTCCGCATCGTCGGGCGGGATCCCGCGCTCAACAATTCAGGCGAGCGGGTCGTGCGCGTCCATTTCGACAATGTGAACGAAGCACCCGCCGCGCCGACGATCTCGAGCGACGGCGCCGCCGCCGTCAACGAGAACACCGTCGCCGTGCGGGTCGCGACCCTGACCGCCGTCGACCCGGAGGGGACCGCTCCGAGCTTCGTGCTCACCGGTGCCCATGCGGCCCACTTCACCATCGTCGGAAATGAGGTCTGGACCAAGGCGAACCTCGATTATGAGGCTCTCGGCGGCAGCCTGACGGCAAGCGCCGCCGCTTCCGACGGAAGCCTTACCGGTGCCTCCTGGACGAAGACCGTCACGCTCCTCAATGTGAACGAGACCCCGAGCACTCCCGCGGCGATCGCCGACCAATATGTCAACGAGAATGCCGCCTTCTCGGTGGCCCTCTCCGGCAGCGTCGACCCCGAAGCTCTCGAGGTCAATTATGCGTTCACCAGCGGCGGCAATCCCGGAGGCATCTTCGCGATCGACAATGTCGCCGGCAATAGCGGCACATTGCGGCTGATCGCCCCGGTCGATTACGAGTGGCTCCGCACCCAGAGCTTCGCCATTATCAACGCCCCGAATCGCGCCTTTGTCGAGGTCCGCTTCGTCGCGACGGACCCCGCCGGGAACGTGTCTTCCGAACGGCTCGTGATAATCGCTTTCGACAACCTCAACGACAGCGCTCCCGCGGTGCCGAGCGTGTCTTCCTGGGGCACCGTCGCCTTCGACGAAAATACGGGCGCCGGCGCCGTCGTCGCCACCTTCGCCCCCAGCGACCCGGACGGCACGCTCAATCCGCTCTTCCTGGAGCTGACCAGCAATCCCGGGGGCATGTTCCAGATCGTCGGGAATCAGGTGCGTGTTGTCTCCGGCTCGAACTTCAATTTCGAGGCTTTCGCCTCCTCCGGCGCCTCGACACAGCTCGCTGTGGGCGTACGGGCCAGCGACGGCACCAATGTCTCAGGAAGCTATTCGTTCAATGTCCAGCTGAACAATGTCGACGACAACCTGCCCACGGCCGGCGGCGTGTCGATGCAGAACGGCTATTCGACCACGATACTCGAAAACACCGTGACTCCGTTGAGCGGCCTGGTCATCGCGCGCGCGGTCGCCAGCGACGTCGACGGCGATGCGCTGACCTATTCGATCGTCGCGGGCAACGTCGCCTCGACCTTCACGATCGATGCCAATGGCTACATTTCGGCGCCGAACGGCATCGACTTTGAGGGCATGGGCGGCGCCGCCACCCTGGCGACCGACCCCTCGATCCCGGTCAGCCTCACCATCCGCGCTTCCCAGGCATCCAATCCCGGCCGCTACGTCGATCAGGTCCTGAACCTCACTATCGCCGATGGGGCCGAGCTCCAGCAGATCTACGACGGCAGCGGCCTGATCACCTGCTTCGGCACGAACAACCTCGCTTTCTCGTCGGCGGGCTTCGCGGCCGGCTTCGCGGGAACGAGAGTGTGGATCGGCGGCATGTCCGCTCTTTACTTCCGAACCATCATCATCCGCGATTCCAACGGCGACGGCGTCTTCACCATGGGGACCGACCAGACCATCTTCGACCGGCGCGAGGACACCGGCCAGACCTTCGTCGCGGTTGCCGGCTATCGCTGGGAGACGGCCTATACGTCCGGCCCGCCGCCGGCCGGCGTGCGCTTCATCAAGGACCTGCCGCCGGTCGTCCTCGATCTCAACGGCGACGGGCTGTTCGCGAGCACGGTCTCGGTCTCGTTCGACGTCGACGGCGACGGCGCCAGGGACCAGGTCGGCTGGATTGCCGAAGGCGACGCCTTCCTGGCGCTGGACCGCGACGGCAACGGCCTGATCGACAAGGGCGGCGAGCTGTCCTTCATCAACGATCTTGCCGGGGCGCAGAGCGATCTCGAGGGCCTTGCCGCCTTCGACAGCAATGGCGACGGGCTGCTCGACGCCGCCGATGCGCAGTTCGGCGCTTTCCTCGTCTGGCAGGATTCGAACCAGGACGGGATCAGCGACCCGGGCGAGCTGAAGACGCTCGCCGAGGCGGGCGTGGCCAGCATCAGCCTCACCAGGACCGCCAACACCGCCGCAACCCCGGACACGGCCAATCAGGTTCTGCTTGGCGCCGCCTCGTTCACCTACGAGAGCGGAGCGACCGGCCAGGTCGGCGACGTGGCGCTTCGCTGGGAGAGCGGAACGCCGGCCCTTGTCGCCAGCCCGGTTCCAGCCAATGACAGGATCGCGGTCGATCTGGACGGTAACGGCACGATCGATCCGGCGACCGAGGTCGTCGGGCAGGATTTGCCATCGGCCGGCTTCGATTCCAACGGCGACGGGCTGATCAGCGCCAGCGACGAACATTATTACGACCTGCGCCTGTGGAGCGACGTAAACGGCAACGGCCGCGCGGAGCCCGGCGAGCTTTCCGGTCTCGACCGCGCCGGCCTGACCGCGATCAACGCCGTGCAGCCGATCGCTGCACCGGTTTCGCCGCCTGCCCAGCCGACGCAGACGATCCCGCCGCCGAGCGGGCCGGCCGCGCCGACGCCGCCAACCGCTCCTCAGAACTCCGACAGCGCCGGAACTCTCCGCCGACGACCTGAACTCTCTCGGCACGACATCCAATATCACTGACGACCCGACCGAAGAGCCCGCCTACAGGATCGATAGCGCCTTTGGACGAAGGGGCCGATTCCAGCCGATCTCCGAGCCCGGCAACCTTGCCGTCAGCCGGCCGCGCCAGGCCGGCGCCATCGGTCCGCGCGCCGGCAACGCCGGTGCCGCCGACCTCGGCTCGGCGGGAGCGGCGGCCCTGGCGCCCAAGCCCGCCGCCGCGCGTTCGGCCGAGGGGCGGTTCGACTCTCTCCGCTCGGGCCTTTCCCAGCTTCGGATGCGCGACTCCCTTTCACTGCTGACGCTGCGCGACGACATCGATGCGTTCGATCTCGTCGAGCGGCAGGGGGCCGGGCCGAGCGCGCCGGAGAGCCGGTCCAATCCGGCATCGGCTATCGAGGATTCGGCAACCGAAACGCCGGGACGGGCGAGCTCCGCCGGCCGGATCGCTTCGCTCGAGGACGCTCGCCTCGCCCAGATGATCCAGAACATGGCGAGCTTCAGCGCGCGCGCCGGCGAGTGTGATCGGATGGACCGCGGAACCCGGACACAGGATCGCTACGAATATTTCGCTGCCTGACGGGAGCCGTCGCGTCGGTCGCGATCCAACGGCGAACGGTTTGACGAAAGTTTGACCGTTTCGCTCACGCAACGATTTCTCAGGCGTAAGTCCTTAAATCGCTGGTGACCCCTACGGGACTCGAACCCGTGTTTTCGCCGTGAGAGGGCGACGTCCTAGACCGCTAGACGAAGGGGCCGTGAGCGGAAGAGGGGCGCATATGGGCGCTCGATGCCCCGCTGTCAAGGAACGGGGCGGCCGAAGCCGCCCCGCCGCAATCATCATTCGGGCTTGTCGCCGCCGGCCTCGGTCGGATCGGTGGCATTGTCCTCGGCGGGCTTGTCGCCGCCCGGCGCGGCTTCGCCCTCGAGCGGGACGACTTCGTTGCCTTCGGGCTTGGCGGCGTTGGCGTCGGCGGCATTGGCATCGGGCGCCGCTTCGTTCGCGGCGGCCTCGGTCGCGTTGTCGGCGCTGTTGCCGGCATCGGCCTGGTTGCACGCGGCAAGGGAGATCAGGGCCGTGCCGGCGAGGGTGGTGATCAGGAGCTTCATATGGGTCCCCAGGGTTGAAAGAGGCGATATTCTAGCCGCTCGCGGCGGCGGAAGGAAGGGGAGGATCACGCCCGCCCCTCGTCGCGACGGGCCCGAGACGGTCCCCTTGGCGGCCAGTGGCTGCTTTATGTCGCGCGAAAGCTGTGCTTAGATGGGGCAACCGGCTTGGGGGAGGTTCATGCCAGTCACTCTCCATTTCCGAATGACGCGCGGCGCGGCAAAAGGCCAGCGGTGAACCTCACGCCGTTCCGGATCGAAAGCTCGGCGCTCACCCACCAAGGGCGAGTGCGCGCAGCAGAACCAGGACAGCTATTGCATCCGCGACGGCGACGGCCTGTGGGCGGTCGCCGACGGCATGGGCGGCCACGAGGGCGGCGAATGGGCCTCGGCCAAGCTGGTCGAGGAGCTCGACCGGATCGAGCTGCCGGCCGACCTCGACGCCGGCCGGCGACGCGGTCGCCGAGGCGATCCGCGCCGCCAATCGCGCGATCGTCGCCGAGGCGGGCGAAAGCGCGGCCGGCAGATGGGCTCGACGATCGTCGCCTTGATCGTCAAGGACCAGCGCTTCTCCGTCCTGTGGGTCGGCGACAGCCGCGCCTATCTGCTGCGCGACGGCGAATTGACGCAGCTCAGCCGCGATCATACCCAGGTGCAGGAGATGGTCGACCGCGGCATCATGTCCGCCGCGGACGCGATCGGCCATCCGATGGGCCACATCCTGTCGCGCGCGGTCGGCGTGCGCGCCGAGATCGAGGTCGACCGGGTCGACGGCGACGTGCTGCCCGGCGACGTCTTCCTGCTGTGCAGCGACGGCCTGCACGGCTATGTCGACGAGGCCGAGATCAAGCGGCTGCTGGGCCGCGGCTCGCCCGAGCGGGCGCTCGACCGGCTGATCGCGCTGACGCTGGACAATGGCGCGCCCGACAACGTCACCGGGATCGCGGTCTGGGCCAGCGACCCCACCCTCCTCTCCTTCGCGGAGCCGGTGAAATCATGAGCGACGACAAGGACAAGAAGATTCCGGAGGAAGGGGAGGAGCGCACCGTCTTCAGCCCAGCGGCGGTGGACAGGCGACCCCGCCGGCCGAACCGCCGGCGGAGGTGCCGGACTCGCAAGCGCCCGCACCGCCCGCCGCGGCGGAGCAGCCTGCGACGCCCACGGCCGCGACCCGGACGTTCGTGCCGCGCGAGGACGCGGTCGGAATCAAGGTCGGCGACGTGCTCAACCATATCTTCGAGGTGAAGCGCTTCCTCGCCCGCGGCGGCATGGGCGAGGTGTTCGAGGGCTGCAACGTCAACACCGACGAGAAGGTGGCGATCAAGGTGATGCTGCCCGCGCTCGCCAACGACGAGAAGGTGATCGCGATGTTCCGCAAGGAAGCGCGGACCCTGACCAAGCTGCACCACCCGGCGCTCGTCCAGTATCGCGTGCTGGCGCAGGAGCCGAGCCTCCACGTCCTCTACATCGTCACCGACTATCATCGACGGCACCAACCTCAGCGACGCGCTCGGCGAGGTCGATCGCTCGCCCGAGGAGCTGGCCGGGCTGCTTCGGCGGCTGGCCGCGGGGCTCGGCGCGGCGCACCAGCTCGGCGCCGTCCACCGCGACATGTCGCCCGACAACGTCATCCTCGCCGACGACGACATCCACAAGGCGAAGATCATCGATTTCGGCATCGCCAAGGATCTCGACGCGAGCTCGGCGACGATCGTCGGCGACGGCTTCGCCGGCAAGCTCAACTATGTCGCGCCCGAACAGCTCGGCGATTTCGGCCGCGAGATCGGGCCGTGGACCGACGTCTACAGCCTCGGCCTCGTCATCCTCGCCGTCGCGCAAGGGCAAGAACGTCGACATGTCCGGCTCGCTGGTCGACGCGATCGACAAGCGCCGCAAGGGCCCGGACCTCGCCGCCATCCCGGACAGCCTCAGGCCGCTGATCGAGGCGATGCTTCGCCCCGACCCCAAGGAGCGGCTGCGCTCGATGGACGACGTGCTGGCGATGCTCGACGGCGCTCGCATCCCCTCGGCGCGAACAGCGCGCGAGAACCTGCCCGCCGATGCCGGACTTTCGACACCCGATCGCCGCGGCGGCAGCGCCACCAAATGGGTCGTCATTGTGGTCGCCGTCGTCGCCCTGCTCGCCGCGGCGGCCCTGGCCTATTCCTATCTCAGCGACGGGCCGGGCCCGTTCGGCGCCGGCCGACGGCAACATGATCGTCAACGGCAGCAGCGACGGCGAGGCCGTGGCGGATCCGGGCGATCCGGTCGCGACCGCGCGCGCGGCGATCAATTCGGTGCTGCCCTCGGTCAGCTGCACCTGGCTCGACATCGGCACCGTCGAGGGCGGCCGCGACGGCCTCAGCGTCGCGATGCGCGGCGTCGCCGGCGACCGCGACGTTGCGATCGACAGCATCCGCAGCGCACTCGTCCAGGCGGGCCTCCAGAATCCCAACGTCCGCTTCGACGACGTCGCACCGATCACCCAGGCGGGCTGCTCGGCGCTCGACACCTTCCGCCAGATCCGCGCGCGCGAGGGCGGCCATCTCACCACCGCCGCAGCCGCGCTACGAGATGGGGATGCAGGCCGGCGGCGACTATGCCGGGCGCGAAGCGGCCACCGCGCTGATCGATCTCGACGTCAGCGACTCCAGCCGCGACTTCGCCCTGCTCGCGCATCCAGCCGTCCGGCGAGATCACCGATCGCTGCTTCAGAACCGGGCGATGTTCGAGGAGGTTCTCGCCGGCTCGCGCGGCGGCCGGCCGATCAGCCGCGAGGGCAATGGCCGCTACCGGGTCCATATCGACGCCGATCACGAGGGCTGGTCGGGCGTGCTGCTGGTCTCGGGCCGGGCGCCGTTCGACCCGGCCCTGATCCAGCCCGGCGATCGGCGCGCGCGGGCCGGACTGGCAGAACCGGTTCCTCGCGGCTGCCGCCGAACGGGGCTGGCGGACCGAGATGGTCTGGTACGAATCGGTGAACCGCGAGGCCGAGGCGGTGCCGGAACCGCCGCCGGCGGCCGAGGACAAGCCGGTCGAATGACTATTTGAGGCCGGCGCGCAGCTGCCGTTCGTAGGCCTTGCGGAATTCCTTGGCGAACACCTCCATGAAGGCCTCGTCCGATTCCTTCTTCACCGCGACGAATTCGCGCTCGTAATTGCGCCACAAGGCGGCGTCGCGGAAGCGCGGGCAGGAGCTTCGCCAGGAAGCCGAGCTTGTCCGCGCGGCGGCGGACCGAGCCCGGCGAGAAGCGGTCGAGCGTGGCGCGCAGCGCGCCGGGGATCGCCTTCAGAGTCGCGACCTGGTGCGACTGGAGATCGAGATAGGCGTCCTCGACCGCCTTGTCGGCCTCCATGAAGCCGGGCTGGGGCGGGCTCAGCAATTGCGCCAGCGCCTGTTCGGGCGAGCGCGCGAACTTGATCGGATTGTTGCCGTCGAGCTGGAGCCCGGTCATCTCGGCGCCCATCTGCGCCTTGGCCCGCGCCCGCGCCTCGACCATGACCAGCAGGCCGGCGACCAGCCGCTTCAGCAGCGACGCCGGCCTTGGCGACCAGCTCGGGCGAGCGCTGCGACCTCCGGTCTCGGCCAGCCCGGCGGCGTCGATCAGCGGCCGGACGATCTCGTCGACCGTGGCGCGCCGGCCGCCAGCGGGCGGCGCGTCCTTGACGCCGAAGCCGCCGCGCGCCCAATCGACCTTGTTGATGTCGGCGAGCGAATCCCACATCACGGTGACGTTGTCGGGGACGTCGGGCTCGTCGGCGGCCGGCTCGGGCTCGGGCGCTGGCGCCGCGGCCGCGGGCTCGGGCGCCGCCGTCGGCGCGGGCGGCCGGGCCGGCGCCGCCGACGGCACGAATTGGGTCTTCGCCTCCTCTTCGCCGAACGAGGCGACCATCTCGTACGGGCCGATGCGGACCAGGTCGCCCTCGGCGATGCGATGCTCGTCGGCGAGCCGTTCGGTGGCCTCGTTCAAGAAGGTGCCGTTGGTGCTGATGTCCTTCAGCAGCCAGGAGTCGCCGTCGCGGCGGATCTCGCAATGGCGCGAGGAGACGACGTTGTTGGCGTCGGGCAGGTTCCAGTCGCAATTGCGCGAGCGGCCGATGACCACCATGTCGCCGTCGATCGAATAAGACGGGTCGATGCCGGCTTCGAGGGCGTCGCTGTTGCGAATGGTCAGGATCAAGGTCACGATCAGCCTCTGCTGCGAAGGCGGCAAGGTAGCAAGCCAGTCAGGGTCCGACAATGACCTGAACCCGGCGGCGAGGCGGAACGGCCTTCGTCGCGAATTCAGGGCGATCCTTGCAGGGGGCGGGGCCATGGAGTAGGATTTTCGCTCGCTCCGGACGCGCGGGCGCCCGGCGACGGCAAGGAGCCGATATGCGCAAGCTTGCTCTCTCCCTCCTGCTCTGCGGCTTCGCGGCCGCTCCCCACGCGGCGCTCGCGCAGAAGCGAGCCGCCCGCCACCGTCGACGATTATGTCTGCGCCTTCTCCGGCGAATGCGGCGACGAGGAGGCGGCCGAGGAGCGAAGGCGGCGACGGGCGTTCGGCCGCGGGTCACCGCGACGCGCGGCTTCGCCCTCTCGGGGCCGCCCGACGCCGCGCGGGCCCCGCGCCAGACGGCGCCGCGACGCACCACCAGGCGGTCGGTGCGGCGGCCGGGCCCGCAGACGGCGGCCGCGGCGCGCCGGCCGGCGGGGCCGGGCCAGCGGGTCAATCTGCGCCTCAGCTTCGAGACCGGTTCGGCCGATCTGACGCCGGCGGCGCGAGCGCAGGCGGAGGTTTTCGCCCAGTCGCTGCAGCGGCCCCAGCTCGCCAACATGCGCTTCCTGATCGAAGGCCATACCGATTCCGTCGGCCAGCGCGCGCAGCAACCTCGAACTGTCGCAGCGGCGCGCCGCAGGCGGTCGCCGATTTCCTGGTCGGTTCGGGCGTCGGGCGCGAACGGCTGGTGGTGCGCGGCTACGGCCCGGATCGGCCGCTGCCCGGCACCGCGCTCAACATGCCGGCGAGAACCGGCGAGTCGAGGCGGTCCGCATTTCCTGACGCCAGTTCGGCGGCGACCAACTCCGCCAGCTCCATCGTCTGGGTCGGGTTGAGGCGCGGGTCGCAATGACTGTGGTAGCGGTCGGCGAGGTCGGCTTCGGTGAGCCGGGCTTCGCCGCCCGTGCATTCGGTGACGTTGCGGCCGGTCATTTCGAGATGGACGCCGCCGCGCGCGTCTCCCGGTTGCCGCGAAGAAGCCGCTGAGCTCGGCGAAGATCATCTCCAGCGGCCGGGTCTTGGCGCCCGCCGCGGTGCGGACGGTGTTGCCGTGCATCGGATCGCAGGCCCAGAGCACCCGCTGCCCCGCTTGCTCGACCGCACGCAGCAATGGCGGCAGACGCTCGGCGACGCGATCGTGACCCATGCGCACGATGAGGGTGATGCGGCCGGGCTCGCGCGCCGGGTTCAGGACCTCGAGCAGGCGCAGCAGCGTTTCCGGCGCCAGCGACGGACCGCACTTGATCCCGAGCGGGTTGGCGATTCCGCGCGCGAACTCGACATGGGCCGAGCCCGGGAAGCCGGTGCGGTCGCCGATCCACAGGAAATGGGCGGAAGAGGCATAGAAGCGCCCGCTTGCCCTGTCGCGGCGCACCAGGGCCTGCTCGAACGGAAGCAGCAGCGCCTCGTGGCTGGTCCAGAGCCGTCCGGCGAGGCGGTCGAGCGTGGCCGCGGCCTGGGCGTAGGCGAGGAACATGCGCTCGGGGTTCGGCCGGCGCTCGGCGGCGTCGAAGGCGATGCCGTTGACGATGTCGCCGCGATAGGCGGGGAGGGCGATTCCGCCTTGTTCCTCGGTCGGCGCTCGACCGCGGCTTGGCGAACTGCCCGGCCATCCGGCCGACGCGGACGATTGGAAGCCCCGAGGCCGCCGCGAGCCGCGCCGCCATGTCCGCGATCAGCCGGAAATTGCCTTCGATATTGGCGGCTGAGAATTCGGCGAAGCTTTCGGCGCAATCACCGCCCTGGAGCAGGAAGGCGCGGCCGGCCTGGGCGTCGGCGAGCGCCGCCCTGAGCGAGTCGACCTCGCCGATGCGGACGAGCGGAGCGTAAGCGGCGAGCTCCTCCTCGGCGGCGGCGAGCGCGGCCGGATCGGGATAATCGGGCTGCTGACGCGCCTCGAAACGCCGCCAGCTTTCGGGGGACCAGGCCATGCCCGAGCCATCGCCGATCCGCCCGGCCGATTCAACCGGGCTGGGTCCGGACTCACTTAGGCGAATTCTCGGCTGAGTGGACTCAAGCTTCTTACGCTCATCCTGAGGAGGGGCTGGGCCTGGCGAAGACCCGTCTCGAAGGACCGTCCTGGGCGGAAAATGGGGACAGCATCCATTTTCCCACATGCGGGTGAACGAGGCAGAAGGGCCAGCGCCGGAAAAATAGATATTGTCCCTATTTATCCCCGCTACGTTGATGAGCAAATGTTCCGCTTCAATGAGCGGGAAGGCTCGGACGCCGACCGCTTCACCGCCACCCTTCGCCGCATCTTCGGCAAGCGGTTAACCTACCGGGAGCTAATCAGTTGAACCGTCGCCAGCTCCGCATGAACCGCTCGCCAAGCCGTGGACCAAAAGGTGCCACCCGGATCGCTGTCACGTTTCAAGGCGTTGGCAGCGAGGCTCTTTGCCGTGGATCAGGGCGAGTTCCGGGAAGCGCTCAGAAAAGACGAAGCCGAGCGCCGCGCAAAACGTGCAACCCACCTCCGGTGGCGCTGAGCGCCTTCGGAACGGACTGCCCTGAGAAGCTGCCGTTTCGCACATGTCACCGCCGGGGGCAATCGTAAGCGACAAGGCCTATATGAGTCGAAGGCGGCCCCTTTCGGAGCCGCCTCCCTCTTGTCCCAAGGGGGTGTGCGACCAGCGCAGTGACCGTTTCCTTGAGCACGCAACGCGGCATATAGCTATCGGACTCCTACAATGCAAGCGATTTTCCTAGAAGATGAAGCAAAGATTAACAGTTTCGTAGCGTCGGTGAGTAAGCCGCGCCTCTCTAAGTATTTGCAAGAATCCAAGGGGAACCTTAAAGAAGCATTGCTTCTATACCATTGGAATTCGCAGCTGTCTCAGGCCCTTTATCTGCCGTTGCAGAGCTGGGAGATCGCACTTCGGAACAAGCTGAACGATTTCCTTTGCTTCAAGTACGGAGCAAATTGGCCGACCGCGACTCGGGCGCTTCGCAATTTCACGAGTAAAGATGGCAAGCGACTGCAAGAAACCATCGGCCGCCAGACGGTGGATCGGAATGGCATTCCGCCCACGACGAATCAGGTCGTTGCCGATTTAAGTGCGGGGTTCTGGGTGTCGCAGCTCGGGAAGAGTTATGCCATTCCCTACGGATGGCACCACAATCTCGGGGTCCATATCTTCTCTAACGACAAGTCCATGACGCGCGGCGATGCGGCCGAAATCTGTGACGATCTTCTGGACCTTCGCAACCGGGTGGCGCACCATGAACCGATCTTTCATCGCCCCTTGGACACGCTGAAGGCGGACTTGGACGATTTTCTCAATGCCATGTGCGCGGGCACGGCAGCCTACATGGCGTCGGCATGTTCCTTCTCCGAAATCTGGAACGCCAAGCCGGGCGCCCAGATCCTTCTGGGCGAAACCGAGGCGAAGAAGGAATAGGGCCGCTTCGGCGGCCCCTCTTGTTTAATCAATTAGCCCTTTTTGCGGCTCGCATCATCCTTCGAAGCTTTGTCGCGACTAGTATCCCGGTCTCGACTCATCCCGCAGACTTTTGCGCCGCGGCGAGCCGTACCCGACCGCGCCTGCCGATATCCTCTGCGTCAAAACCGCCTTCGACCGGCTCGCCGCTCGCCACGCCTTCCTCCCACAGATGCTTGAGCCTGCGCATGGCGGAGTCGCGGTCGGTGCGCTGCTGCTTCCAGGCTCGCAAGGCGTCGCGGACGACCTCGCTGGTCGTCGAATAATCGCCGCTCGCGATCGCCGCCTGGATGTCCCGCGCCTGCTCGCGGGTGACCGCGATGCTCAGTTTCTGGATCGCGCCCATATCAGCCTCCGGTGGGATTTATTCCTACTAATCGTCGCGCATCGGCGGACAAGCCGCTCCGTCACGCCGCCGGCACGCCGAGCTCGCGCGCGGCCTGGCGCAGGCGGCCCTGCGTTGTGGCGTCGTCGTTGAAGGCGGCGAGGCCCGATCGCAGCGCCTGGCCGGCGGCGCCGGGGTCGTTCAGCACCATGCGCGAGCGCATCAGGCGGATCCAGCCTTCGGCGTCGCGCGGATTCCGGCGCAGGCGGGCGGCGAGCCGGTCGACCATGCCCTTCACCATCTCGTCCTGCTGGCCCGGCGGGATGGCGCGGGCGGCCTCCATCTGCTCGCGGGAGGGGCCGGGGATGGCGGCGGTGGCGGCGGCGGCAGGCGCGGCGGGCGCCGGGCGCGCTGCGGGCAGCCGGCCGGCGATGTCGATCCCGTTCTCGCGGGCGATCGCGGTCGCCGCCTCGCGGACCTGCGGCTCCCAGGGGGCGCCCGGCGGCGCGTCGCGGAGCAGAGCGACGAGATCGTCGATCGCGCCGCGATGATCGCCGCCGATGTCGCGGATGGTGGCGAGATAGTAACGCGCCTGGGCATTGCCGGGATCGATCTCGAGCACGCGCCGGAACAGGGCGGCGGCTTCGGGCGGCGGCGTCTCGCGGCCGATCAGAAGCAGCACCTCGCCGAGATAGGCGAGATAATCGGCGTTGCGTGGCGCGAGCTCGCCGGCGCGGCGGAAGGCGCGCTCGGCCTCCGGGAACTGGCGGTTGTTGCGATAGGCGAAGCCGAGGCTGAACCAGGCCTCGTGATCGTCCGGATTGCGGCGCACTCTTTCCATCAGCGCCGCGAGCATGTCCGCCATGCCGGCGGCCTCTCCGGCGGCGGCGGAGTTGGCGGTGGCATCGGCCGGCGCGCCTGCCTCATCGCCGCTCCCGCGAAAGACCGCGATCCCGACCGCGACCGCGGCCAGCAAGGCGGCGACGATGAGGGCGATCGTGGCCGGATTGAACCGGCGGCCGGAGGCGCGCGCGTCTGTCATTTGAAGGCGGATCATCACGGCAAAAAAGCCGACGTCAAGTCTGGCGTCTCTCGGGGAAGCTGCTAGATTGCCGAGCTGGCGATACGTGCGCCCGGGGTTGTGGGCGCCCGCCGTCGCTCGACCGGCTGTTCTTGGGGGGATGGAACCGCGTGCCGTCAGCTTTCAAGATCGCCATCGTCGGATCGGGCCCGGCCGGTCTGAGCGCGGCGGCGCGGGCCGCGCAGCTCGGCCTCAGCCACGTGCTGCTCGAAAAGACCGACCACCTCTCCGACACGATCTACAAATATCAGAAGGGCAAGCACGTCATGGCGACGCCGAGCCAGCTCGTGCTGCGCTCGGACCTCGAATTCGACGCGGGCAAGCGCGAGAAGGTGCTCGGCACCTGGGACGAGCAGACCGCGGGCCACAAGGTCAACGTCAAGCTCAACGCCGAGATCAGCGCGATCACCGGCGCCAAGGGCGATTTCACGCTCAAGACTCGACGACGGCGAGGACGATCGCCGCCGAGACGGTGATCCTGGCGATCGGCACCCAGGGCAATCCGAACCTGGTCCGCTGCCCGGTCGGCGAGGGCGCGATCGTCCAGTATCAGCTCGACGATCCCGGCGAATATATCGACGAGCATATCACCGTGATCGGCGCCGGCGACGCCGGCATCGAGAACGCGCTCGGCCTCGCCGCCGACCCCGAGCAGCGCAACACCGTCACCATCGTCAACCGCTCGGCCGACTTCGCCACCGCCAAGGACGCCAACGTCAAGGCGCTGCTCGCCGCCGAGAAGCGAAGGGCGGATGACGATCCTGCGCGAGACCACCGCGTCGGCGATCGACCAGGGCGAGATCACCTTCGACACCCGCGACGGCGAGCTCAAGATGCGCTTGCGACCGGGTCATCGCGCGCATGGGCTCGGCGCCGCCGCGCGCCTTCGTCGAGGGCTGCTGCGCCGAACTGAGGAAAAGGACGGCAAGAAGGCGATCAGGGCCGGCACCGGCATCGAGTTCACGAGCCCCGACCGCGTCTCCTATCCCAAGCTCTCGCCGCTTTCGAATCCACCGTGCCCGGCATCTACGTGATCGGCGCGCTGGCCGGCTATCCGCTGATCAAGCATTGCATGAACCAGGGCTATGACGTCATCGAGTTCATCAACGGCAACACCGCCCTGAAGCCCGCCGACGAGCCGATCCTCGAGACAGAAGTTCGCGGTCCTGCCGGGCCGCCGCAGCGTCGAGGAATGGCTCGACTTCCTGCGCCGCCGAGTCTCGATCTTCAACGAGATGTCGATGCTGCAGATGCGCGAGTTCATGCTCGATTCCGAGTCCGGTCTCGTACCGCGAGGGCGAGGTGATCTTCGAGCGCAACGAGCCGGGCTCGTCGCTGTTCGCGATCGCCGACGGCTCGGTGCTGGTCGAGGTCGACCCGACCAATCCCAACGTCACCGTGCCGATCGAGCAGGGCTCGATCGTCGGCGAGGTCGGCCTGATTTCGGGCCGCAAGCGCGGCGCCACGGTGCGCGCCGCCTCGGGCGCGATCGTGGTCGAGATCCCGCGCAACGCGGCGCTGAAGCTGATGTCGACCGTGCCGGCGGCGAAGCGCGAGATCACCCGCATCTCGACCGAGCGGCAGCTGCTGCAGATGCTCGGCTCGGGCGTCACCCCGCAGGATCTGGTCGAGGTGCTCGAGAGCGCCGAGATCGTCGGCGTCAAGGCCGGCGAGGCGATCATCAACGAGGGCGAGGAGAATTACGACATCTTCGTCATCCGCCAGGGCTCGATGGTGGTCGAGAAGGACATCGGCGGCAAGCCGGTCTTCCTCTCCTACCTCCCCGCCGGCTCCTATGTCGGCGAGATGGCGCTGATCGACGGCGGCCGCCGCACCGCGACGGTGCGCGCCGCGATCAAGTCCGAGGTCATCAAGCTGAACGGCGACGCCTTCCGCGCCGCTGCTCGAAGCCAAGCCCGAGCTGCTCGCGCCGCTTCAAGAACGACATGGCGACGCGCCAGGAGCTCACCGCCTTCATCGAGGACCACAAGGACGGCTTCGGCGGCGTCGATCGACCTCTATTCGAACGTCGCCAGCTTCCTGGTCGACAACGGCATCGGCGAGGCGACCGACCTGCTTGCTGATCGACGAGAAGCTCTGCGTCGGCTGCGACAATTGCGAGAAGGCCTGCGCCGACGCCACGAGGGGCTGTCGCCGCCTCAACCGCGAGGCGGGCAAGACCTTCGCCCATCTCCACGTGCCGACCAGCTGCCGCCATTGCGAGCATCCGCATTGCATGGCCGATTGCCCGCCCAACGCGATCCACCGCGGCCCCGACGGCGAGGTCTATCATCGACGAGACCTGCATCGGCTGCGGCAATTGCCAGCGCAACTGCCCCTATGGCGTGATCCGGATGGACAAGGTGCCGCCGAAGAAGCCGTCGCTGCTGGCCTGGCTGCTCGCCGGCCTCGGCCCGGGTCCCGGGCGAGCCGACCAAGAAATGGACCGAGGCGCGGGTCAGCCCGGAGACGCCGAAGAAGGCGATCAAGTGCGACATGTGCTCGGGCATCGAGGGCGGCCCGGCCTGCGTGCGCGCCTGCCCGACCGGCGCGGCGATCCGGGTCGCGCCCGAGGAGTTCCTGTCGGTGGCCCGGATGGAACGGGGGGGCTGACCAGGCGTGGCGACCAGGGGGATCGAACGGACCGACCTCGGCGATCGCGGCCAGCCATGAGAGCTTCCTGCGGCACCGCCGTTTCCAGCTGGCTCAAGATCGCCGCCGCGATCTCCCTCGCTCGCGATCCTCGGCTACGCGCTGGTCGACGTCCAGCCGCGCCACAATGGCGGCAGCTGGTACGGCTACATCGCTCGGCACGATCGGCGCGCTGCTGATCCTCTGGCTGACCATGCTCGGCGTGCGCAAGCGCGCATGACCCGCGGACGAAATGGTCGCTGAAGGCCTGGACCTCGGCGCACGTCTATCTCGGCCTGTCGCTGATCGTGATCGCGACGCTGCACACCGGCTTCCAGTTCGGCTGGAACGTCCACACGCTCGCCTACGCGCTGATGATGCTGGTCATCGTCTCGGGCATTTACGGCATCGCCGCCTATGCGTGTGCTGCCCAAGGAGCTCAGCGACAATCGCGGCGAGATGACCGCGGCGCAGATGATCGACGCGGTCGACAGCATCGACAAGCAGATCCAGATCTCGGCCCAGCCGCTCGTCCGACGAGGACACCGAGGTCGTGCTCGGCTCATTGGGCGAGGACCCGTTCGGCGGCGGCCTGTACCGGCGGCTGACCGGCACGGTGAGCGCGCGGCGGCAATGCGGAGGCGCTGAGGGTGATCCGCCGCCGCCTCGTCCGAGAGCGACGGCGAGGAGGCGATCGCGCTCGACCAGGTGGCGGTGCTGCTTCAGCGCAAGGCGGCGGCGCTGAGCCGGATCCGCCGCCACGTGCGGATCCGGGCGATGCTCGAAATCTGGCTCTACGTGCACGTGCCGCTCACCTTCGCGCTGATCGCCGCGCTCGCCGCGCACATCATCAGCGTCTTCTTCTACTGGTAGCGCGGCACAATGGCTTTTCTCCTCCGCCCTATCAGCCGAAGCGCCGACGGGCGCGAGATCGTCCGCACCTCGACGATCGACGACGATCTGCTCAAGATCGGCCGCGACCCCAATTGCGACATCCGCCTCAACGACCTCGCCGTCGCGCTCCACCACGCGACGATCGAGCTGGTCTCGGGCGACCGGCTCGGCGTCTCGGCCGAGATGGGCATGACCATCGAGATCGACGGCGGCACGACCGGCTTCGGCCAGCATCAACCTGCACGCCGGCGGCGACATCCGGATCGGGCCGTTCCTGCTGCGCATCCTGCCGACCCCGGCCGGCGCCGACGACGTCGCGATCGACATCGAGCGCGGCGAGGACGATGCCGCGTCGGAAAAGACCGACGTCAGCCGTTTCGCCTTGGCCTCGGTGATGCCCGGCAAGCGGCCGATGGCCTGGGTGCTCTGGCGCTCGTCATCCTCGCCGTCTTCCTCGCCTGGCCGATCTGGTCCTTCTACCAGAACCGCAGCGAGGCGGCGCGCTACGCCGCAGGGCTATCATGCCGATCGGATGTGGCTGTCCGGCAGCCTGTCGCAGGGCCATGCCGGCCTCGCCGACAATTGCCAGGCCTGCCACGTCCAGCCGTTCGTCGCGGTGCGCGACGAAGCCTGCAAATCGCTGCCACACCGCCATCCACGACCATGCCGATCCGACGCGGCTAGCAGCGCGCGACGCCCGATCTCGGCGGCTTCCGCCGGCTCCAGCAGAACGTCGCCGCCTTCTTCGGCCAGGCCGCCGGGCCGCTGCGTCGATTGCCACACCGAGCATGAAGGGCCGCAGGAGATCCCGCCGACGCCGCAGCGTTTCTGCGCCGATTGCCATGAGCGACCTAAGGCGAGCGGCTGCCCGACACCAGGCTCGCCGGCGCGTCCGATTTCGAGGACGGCCATCCCGAGTTCCAGCCGTCGGTCCTGATTCGGCTGGGACGGCGAGCGGCCGACGATGCAGCGGGTGACGCTCGGCCGCAGCGCGCGCGAGGAGAGCAACCTCAAATTCCCGCACGCCCTCCACCTCGATCCGCGCGGCGGGGCCGCGCAGATGGGCCGCCGGCTGGCGGCCGACCACGGCTTCGGCGAGAGCCTGCAATGCGCCGACTGCCACGTGCCGACGCCCGACGGCACCCGCTTCCAGCCGGTCGACATGGAGGAGGATTGCGGCATGTGCCACAGCCTCGCCTTCGATCAGCTCGGCGGCACCATCCGCACCCTGCGCCACGGCTCGCCCGCCCAGGTGATCGGCGATCTGCGCGCGCTCTACCGCGCCGGCGGCCCGCAGCGGCCGGCGGCGCTGAGCGCGGGCGCGCGCGAGCGGCCCGGCGACGTCAACCAGATCCGCGCCGCGATCCAGTTCGCCCGGGCCCGGGCCGGCGTCGGCGATGCGCGCCGACCAGGCGATCCGCGCCGTCTTCTCGCAAGGGCGGCGCCTGCTTCGACTGCCACGAAGTGGTCAGGCCGCCGCCCGGATCGCTCGACTACCGGATCCGGCCGGTCGCCTTCCCGTCCCGCTACCTGCTGCACGGCTGGTTCGATCACCGCGCCCACCAGATCGTCCAGCGTCCGGGCCAGCCGCGCGCCGAGGGCTCGGCCGCCTGCGCCAGCTGCCACGCCGCGCTGGCGCTCGAACGCGGCGACCGACCTGCTGCTCCCCGATCTCGCCAGCTGCCGCGCCTGCCATGGCGGCGAAACGACCGGCCGGCCCGTCGCCTCGACCTGCGCGATGTGCCACGATTTCCATATGGACGGGGGCACGCCGGCGATGCTGCTCCGCCAGCGCGTTCGCGGCCGGCGCTGGGAAACGACCGTGATCCCGGTCCATCCGCAACCGCAGCCGGCCGCCGCCGGCGGGCGATAAAGCATGCTGGTCGCCCAGATCACCGATATCCATCTCGGCTTCGAGCCGGGCAATCCGGACGAGCTGAACCGCCAGCGGCTCGACCGCACCCTCAAGCGTCCTCGCCGAGATGAGTCCGCGGCCCGACCTGCTGCTCGCGACCGGCGACATCGCCGACAATGGCGACGACGCTGTTTCCTACCGGCGCTTCGGCGAGGCGATCGCCGGGCTTGCCCTTCCCGGTCTATCCGGCGATGGGCAATCACGACAGCCGCGCCGCCTTCCTCGCCGTCAATCCCCGACCAGCCGGACCGCGGACGGCTTCGTCCAATATGCGATCGAGGATCATCCGGTCCGGATCCTCGTCCTCGACACGCTCGAGACCGGGCGGCACGGCGGCGGCTTCTGCGAAATCCGAGCCGCCTGGCTTCGGGCGCGACTGGCCGAGGCGCCGGGGCGACCGACCTTGCTCGTCCTCCACCATCCGCCGATCGAGACCGGCCTTTCCTGGATGACCGAGAACCCCGAGGCGGAATGGGTGCTTCGGCTCAAGGCGATCGTCGCGGCGCAGGACAATATCGTCGCGATGGTCGCCGGCCATCTGCACCGCCCGATCGTGACCCGATGGGCGGGAACGGTGCTCGCCGTCTGCCCAGCGATCGCGCCGCAGGTCGCGCTCGACCTCGAACCGATGGATGCCGACGCGCCGGACGACCGGCCGATGATCGTCGCCGACCGACCCTATTACGCGCTCCATTACTGGAACGGCCGCGAGCTGATCAGCCATTTCGACACCGCCGAGCCGCACGACGTCCTCGCCCGCTTCACCGACGCGCGGACGCCTCTGATCCGGATGCTGAAGGAAGAGCGGGGGCAGGCCTGAGCCTCGTCATTCCAGGCCCTCTCTCGTCATTCCAGCGAAAGCTGGAATCTCATTGCCTTACGATCGTGGCCGAAAAGGGAAGGGAGATTCCAGCTTGCGCTGGAATGACGGTCCGTCAGCGTCCCGCCACGCGCGGCCCCACCCAGTCCTGCATCGTGCCGCTGTCGCTGACGCGGTAGGGGAAGCGCCGGCTGTTGAGGAACAGGCGCTCCATCTCCGCGCGGTTGAACGGACGCGAGCCCAGGCGGCCGAAGACGGCGATCTGGCCGCCGGTCTCGTCGACGGCGCGGTCGCGGTCGAGGCCCTTGGCGACGGCGAGCGCGGCCGAGGGGGTTCGCGCCCAGGCGATCAGCTCGGGCAGCGGCCGTGGCGAGAAGCCGTAGAACTGGTGCTCGATTGCCGAACGAGGTGAGCTGGAGCACCTTGATGCCGTTGCGGCCGTCGGCGACATAGGCGAAGAGCGAGGCGTTGGTCGAGCCGACGACCACGTCCTCGACGTCGTTCATCCGCCCGTCGAATGTGACGAAGGTGGGCGGCTGCGGCCGCTCGGGATTGGTGACGTTGACGATCGCCAGGCCCTGCTGCTTGGCCGCGACATAGGCGTAGGTGCGGGCGAGATAGATGCGCTGCGCGTTCGTCCAGCGGGACGGTGCGCCGAGGGGACCGGCTGCGGCGCGCTCATCCGGGTCACGTCGAACAGCTTCAGCCCTTCGGCGTCGGTCACCCAGAGATAGCGGAACTGCAGCGCCGAGGCGCGGGCGTCGGTCAGCGGCAGGGTGGCGACATGGCGCGGATGGAGCGGGTCGTCGAGATCGACCACCACCAGCCCCGCCGCCGCGGCGATATAGGCATAATGGCCGGCGAGCGTGATGTGGCGGGCGCCGTTCAGCACCCCGTTCTCGTTCCAGGTGACGGCGCGGCGCAGGCTGTTGTTGCGCGGATCGCCGTCGGCGAGCGTGTCGACGTCGACGAGGATACAGGCCCTCCTCGGCATCGGTGACGACCGCATAATCGTAGATCGGGTGGAAGGACTGCTCCTGATTTTCCTCGAGCAGGCTGATCGTCGTGCCGTTCGGCCCCGGGCGGGTGGTCGCGGCCATCGCCCGGTTGCGGTCCGGCGCGATCGGCTGGTTGGTCGGCAGCGCCATGCAGGTCGCGTTGCGCGAGCGCACCCGGGTGTCTGGCCGAGCGGCGAGAACGGGCGCGGTGACGATCCGCTCGGAAAAGCCCTTATTGCCGATGCTGGCGATGTCGTAGACCCGGAAGCCGCCGCGGCCTTCGGCGACGAACATATATTCGCCGCGATTCTGCAGGCAGCGGACCGCGCCGCCGGTGCCTTGAGTGACGTTGGCGAATTGCTCGAGCGCGCGGGTCTCGCCCGAGAGGTTGCGATCGAACGTCTCGCCGCGCGTCCAGTTCGATCAGCTCGCGGTTGTTGCGTTCGACGTGCATCCGGAAATAATCGGGATAGGCGTAGCGGTGCAGATAGGAGCCGATCACCGCCTGCGGCTCGTCCCATTCGGTGACCCGCACCGCCTCGAAGCCGCCCTCATGCCGATCCAGGCGTGCATGCCGACGAAATTGACGAAATTGGTGCCGTGCAGCAGCAGCTGCGCCATGATCGCATTGTTGTCGTTGGCCGCGGAAAGGTGGCAGTCGGTGCAGGTCTTGGTCTCGGTGCGCCGGACGGTGTGCGGGAAATGCGGCGCGAAGGCCTGGCTCGAATAGCCCGACGGCGGAGATCGGCGGCTGCTGGACGTAGATCCGCTCGCGGTTGATGTTGGTCGAGGACAGGATCAGCGCCGAGGTCGAGCGGATCGGCGCGATGATGTTGCCCTTGCTGGTCTGGTGGCGGCCCAGCTGGAACATCTCGTCGCGCGCGACCTGCGGGTTGTAGGTCGCGAAGTTGCGCGTTTCCTCGCCCTCGTAATGGTGGGTGGTGGTGCGCCAGTTGGCCTCGATCGGCAGGTGGCAGCCGCCGCAGCTCGTCGTCCACGACAAGTGGCAGGTGAAGCAGGCCATCTCGCTGTCGGGATGGGCGAGCTCGCCGTCGGGGACGCCGGCGCCGAACAGGAAGCGGCCGGTCTCGGCGCCGGTGCGCGACATCAATTTGGCGCGGGCCGAGCGCAGGTTGAAGCAGGGGCCGGCCGTCGCCTGGTCGCCGCGCGCCGCGCAGGGCGGCAGGCTCGAATCGGCGCTGTCGCGGACCTGGCTGACCTCCCATTCGAGGTTGGGATCGACGATCGAGCGCTGGATCAGGACGCGGCGGCCGTCGCGCTCGATCCATTCGAAGCGCCGGCGGCCGTCCTCGTTGCGGATCAGCTCGAGATTGGTGCCGCGCGGCGGCGGCGGCCGGGCCGGAGGTGCGCAGATTGGCAAAATCGCGCGCGGTGCCGTGGCAGTCGCGGCAGCCGATCTCGATCGCGTTGGCGACCTCGCCGTAGATGAAGCCGTTGCCGTGCGCGTCCTGGCGAAATGGCAGTCGGCGCATTGCAGGCCGCGCTCGGCGTGGATGTCCATCATGTGGACGGCGCGGCCGGGATTGACTGCCGGCGGGGACGAACAGGCCCTCGTCGGGCCGGCGGAAGGTGTCGGGATCGCCGGGCGGGATGATCTGGCCGTCGGCGTCGAGCAGATTGCCCTCGCGGTCGCGGCGGAAGATGCCGCGGAAGTTCCAGCCATGGCCGTGATAGTCGGCGAACTGGGTCTGGCGGGCGAGCGGGTTCACCCGGTCGTAGACCTCGCGCAGGAACTCGACGTCGGCCCACAGGCCGCGCGGCGCGGCGCCTTCGGGATTGCGGTCGAGCACCGCGTGGACCTCGGCCGCGGTCGGATAGGCCTGGCGGCGGAAGCGCGCTTCTTCCTCGGGCGTTGCGGGCCGGGCAGGCGGTTCTCCGGCCCCGGCCACATCAGATCGGCGTCGGATTCGTAGTCCCACATCGTGTAGCCGAGGTAGGAGTTCAGGAAGATGTTGGGCTGGTGCATGTGGCAGGTCATGCACTGCGCGGTCGGGATCGCGCGGCTGAAGACGTGGCGGATCGGGTGGCCGCGCTCGCCGACCGCGGCGTGGTTGGCGTCGGCCGGGGCCTCGTGCTCGCTTGCTCGCCATGGCTTGCGCCGCTCGCGCTGTGCTTCGCTTCGGCATCGGCGCGGTGCTGGCCCTGGCGCAGGGAGGCGATGGTCGGGTCGACGGTCGCGGTCTGGCCGTCGCGGCCGTAGTGGGCGTAGGTCAGGCTGTGCCGCGGCTCGCGGTCGTTGGCGTAGACGACGTGGCAGCCGGCGCAGCCCGAATGGCGATAGTCGCCGGGCTGGTCGTTGGTGCCCATGAACCACATGTAGGGGTCGTTGAGGCGGGTCTTGTGGATGTTGAGCACCGGGATCGCGACGCGGATGCCGGTGCCGGGGCCGCGGTTCGACTGGCGGAGGTCGGGCCGGCCCGGCTCCTCGAGCCGCTGGATCGACCCGGTCGGGTTGGGCAGGCCGATCTCGGGGAATTGGGTGCCGATGTTGCGGCCGCCGCGCTCGAACACGCGGAAGACGTCGCCGGGCGGGATGACGTGCCAGGTCGGCAGCGGATAGAGCTCGGCGAGCACGCCGCGCGCGCCGCTGCTCGGCGGTCAGGCCGCCTGGGCCCAGCGGCGAGCGGATCGCGGGCCGGCTCGCCTTCGCGGGTATAGGCCTCGCCGAACAGGTAATTCTTGAAGGGCACGATGCCGTTATTGTAGGCGGCGCCGCCGAACAGCATCGCGCCCGACGACATCAGCGAGCGCTCGGCCGCCTCGATGATCTCGATATGGCAGGCGCCGCAGGCTGTCGCGCGCGACGCGATAGTCGGACGGGTTGACGAAGCGGACGAACTCGGGCGCCTCGATGTTGAGCAGCGTGTAGCTGCGCTGCGGGTTGGCGCTCGACGGGAAGTGCCAGCGCGCCGGGATAGCGCGGCAGCACGTGCGCCTGGTTCTGAGCGAGCACATAGGCCGAGCCGCCCTGCTCGGAGCCGGCCGGGCGGGCGATCGCGGGATTGCCGCCGTGGCAGTCGGTGCAGCCCAGCACGACCGCCGGCGAGCGGTGCATGGTGTGGGCGTCGCTGCCGGTGTGGCAGGACTGGCAGCCGGCGCTCTTCGCCTCGGCGTCGGCCCAGTCCTGGGTGCGCGGCGCCGGCGCGGCGCGGACCAGGCTGTAGTCGCGGACGACCGGCGGCTCCTTCTCGGCCGCGCCGAGCGCGACGGCGCCGAGCACGCGACAGCGCGGCCAGCGCCGCGACGAGCGAGGCTTCGTACCGAGCTGACGGAGCGCATGCGCCGCACCTCAATAGGTCAGGATCGCGTTGAACAGGACGGAATAATAGCGGCGGTCGCGCGTCTCGTTCGCGAACAGGTCGCGGAAGCCGGTGCCGGCGTGGAGCACCGCGCCGGACAGGCGGAAGACGACGTTCTGGATCGCGTGCGGCCGCCAGATCGCCGCGGCGCTGACAGTCCCAGCCGATGTCGCGGCGGATCGTGCCCTGCATGCGCAGCGCCTCGAGCGTCTCGGTCTGGTGGAACCAGAGATGGTTGACGTTGGCGGAGAGGCGCAAGCGCGGGCGTCAGGTCGAAATCGGCGCCGACGCCCGAGCAGCATCGTGCCCGGATTGTCGAAGTTGGACTGGCCCTGCTCCTTCGACGAGCGCAGCGAGTTGAGCATGCCGTTGCGGCCGTTGATCGAGACCGCGCGGCCGCCGCCGGCGAACGGGATGGTCTGGCGGATCCAGTAGCTGGTGTCGGCGCCGGCGAAGATCGGATTCTCGAAGATCGCGTCGAAGCCGCGCTCGACGTCGTCGTAGGGATCGCCGTCGCCGCTGGCGAACAGGGCCGCGCCGCGCAAGCGGATCCAGTCGAAGTCGATCGACGGCTCGGCGGCGGCGAAGAAGCTCTGCATCGCGGGCATTCTCGCCGGTGAAGACGTTGGCGCCGGTCCGAGCCGAGCAGGCGCGTAGGCCGAGGCGGTGAGGTTGACGCCGGCCGATCCGGCCGTCGGCGCTGTAGCCGAGATAGACGACGTCGTAATTGCGGGCGCGCAGATTGCCGATCAGCGCCGGGCGGACCGGGAAGCCGTTGTCGTCGACCTCGATCTCGCCGCGCTCGCGATTCATGTTGTAGGTCAGGCTCGCCTGGCTGGTCAGGCCGACGAACGGGAAATCCTGGCGGAACAGGTTGGCGTGCAGGATCCAGTCGTCGCGCGGGCGTCTGGAAGAGGTTGTTGAGGCCCGAATTGGTGTCCTTCTCGAGCCGCCAGATCGCCGCGAGATTGTATTGGAAGCGGTTGTTGTCGCGGTTGCCGAACAGGCGGATGCCGAGCTGCTGGTCCTGGAACAGGAAGCCGCGGAAATCGAACTGGAACGGCTGGATGCCGACGCGGACCGAATCGAAATCGAAGCGGTCCGAGACGTTGCGGATGTGATAGTCGATGAAGGCTTCCTGGACGCCGAGCGCATAATCGAAGCGGTTGGTGCCGCGCGACGGCTCGACGAACAGCACGCGGCGCTCGCCGACGTCGACATAGTTGACGTTGAGGGCGAGGGTCAGCCGATATTCGACATGGGGCGGCATGAAGGCGGTGATGCCCTTGATCAGCGCGAGCGCTGGCGATGAAGGTCTGCGACGAGGACGAGGCTGTCGGTTGCTGCCGAACACGTCGTTGCTGCCCGGCTGCTGGGTGGTCTGGACGCCGACCGGGATCGGGAAGGTGCGCGGCTCGATCACCGTGTCGGAGACGGCGCTGACGACGAAGAACCAGTCGTGGCCGGTGAGGCCGAGCATGCGGTGGGCGCGGCAGCCGAACGTGTCGGGCACGCTCGCCCGCGTCGGCTCGGCACGCAGATCGGCCGGTCGCCCTTGAGCGTGTTCTGGTTGTAGGGGTCGCACCAGCGCTCGCGGACCAGGCCGAGCGTCTCGATCAGCCGCCAGCGGTCGGGGATCGGCGATATGGTCGGCCGGGAAGGCCTCGGGCGGCGGCGAGCGGATCGCGCCCGGATTGACCTGGTTGACCGGGTCGGGAAGCTCGTGCTGCGGACGCCGGGCCGGCGGCGGCCGTCGATCAGCGCCTCCTCGACGGGCGGCGGCGGCGGCTCGGCGTCGGCTCCTCGGCCGGGCGGCGGCGGTCCTGCAGCGCGGCCGAGCCTGCAGCGTCAGCCCGGCGAAGGCCGGGATCGCACGGACGCGGATTGCGACCGCGATCCGAAGCCGGTGTTCATGGGTCCCGGAGTCGAGTCCGGCGACGTGCGGCTCCGGTGCCGCGCCGGCGCCGCCGACGCCATCAGCGACGAGGAGGGCGGCCGCGACGCGTCATTTGCCCTGGCAGACATTCTGCTCGTTCGATGCCGAGGAACGGGGTGAACGGGCAGCCGACGTAGCGCAGCCGCGACGCCGCTCGCGCCGGAGACGGGGACGACGATCTGGTCGGAGCGGATCGCCGCCGGCGCGTTGCCGAGCGAGCCGAGCCTGAGGCCGGCATTGTGCAGGCCGAGGAAGCTGATCATGTCGTCCTGGTCGATGCCGTCGCCCGAGACGCCGATCGCCGCCGACCAGCGTGTTGCCGCGATAGATCGGCACCGAGCCGGGGAAGATCTGGATGCCGTTGGCGAGCCGGCCCGGGCTCGGGTTGCGCGGTGCATGTGCTGCGGCGTGTCCGGCGCCGTCGCCGAGGATGAAGCCGACGTGCGTGAGCGACGTTGCCGGCGATCAGCGCCGACTGCAGGCCGGTCGAGAAGGGGTTGAACTCGGCGATCGGGCGCGAGAGCGGCCCGTGCGGGCGGCCGAGCTCGCCGTCGGGGAAATAGGGCCGCGAGATGTTGCCGATCGGCGCGGTCGGCGAAGGCGTTCTGGCCGGTCAAGCGCGGCCGGATCGCCGAAGAAGGTCGCGCGCCGCCGCGACGAAGCTCGGCACGTCGGGGTTGGGGTTGGCGAGCAAGCTCGGCGGCGGCGAACGGCGCCGAGAAGAACATCGCGGTGCGCGCCTTCTGCAGCGACACGTCGATGCCGAAGATCGGCGCGTCGGGCGAGCGGACGATGCCGAGCACCGCGCCGTTGGTGTCGACCACCGAGATCGTGACCTGGGCGCGGCTGTCGAGCGGGCGGCGGATCTGGGCGCGCGCGGCGCTCATGATCTTGAACGCCTCCTCGAGCATCGCGCGCACCTCGGCGGCGGTCAGCGCGCGCCGGCCGGGCGTCGGTGCCGGCGCGGATCGGGTAGCGGTTCGCGCCCGACGCCGTCGGTGAGGACGAAGGCGTCGGGATTGGCGAACTCGGCCGCGGTCGCGGCGCGGATGCCCGAGGCCTCGGTGCCGTAGGCGCGGCCGGCGAGCAGGCCGCGCGCCGAGTCGTAATAGCCGGTGCACCGAGGTCAGCGCGCCGACGCCGCCGAGGTCGCGCGAAGGCGCGGCGCGGCGGCGGGGTTGGTGCGCGAAGTCGGCCGGCGGTGGCGTCGCTGTAGCGCAGCGAGGTGCCGTCGACGCGTGATCCGGTCGGCGCGGATGTCGGTCGGGCGCGGTCGAAGCCGGTCGGTGGCGGCGAGCGCGATCGCCTCCTCGGCGTCGCTGGTCGACGTCCTGGATCTTCGGGATCGAAGCCGTAGACGCCGTCGGCCATCGACGCCGATGCCGCCGACCACGACGCCGTTCTTGTAGAGCGGGAAGCCGCCCGGCATCGGCGGCGAGGCCGAGCGGCGAGCGCTTCGGGCCGATGAAGCCGCCGGCGCGCCGACCGCGCCGAAGCGCGCCGACAGGTCCGAGCAGGGCAGCTGGCTGAACTGCACGCCGAACAGCGGCCCGCTCTCCAGCCCGCGCGGCGGCGGCCGAGGGCGGGAAATGCTCCTGCACGATCATGCTCGCGGTGCGGGTCGAGAAGGCGTTGCCGCTCGACGAGAGATAGGCGCCGGTGATCGCCTTGGCGATCGCGCCGGCGACCGCGCCGGGGACGTTGACGCCCTGCAGGTCGTGATTGTTGCCGTTGGGCGCGGCGGGGACCCGCAATTGCGGATTGGCGCCGGTCATCGCGAAGACGGCGAGCACGTTGCCGACCCGGTCGACCACCGCGAACGTCGCCGGGCAGGCCGCGCGCCTGCGCCTCGGCGACGCCCTGGGCGATGATCTGCTGGACGTCGGCGACGGTCAGCGCTTCCTGCGCGGGCACGGCGAAGAGCGGGGTCTGGCCGGGCGCCGGCGGGCCCGGCGCCGGCGTGGGCGGCGCCGCCGCCGCCGCCGCCGCCGCCGCCGCAGGAGGCGAGGAGCAAGGCGGCGATGGCAGACGAGCGCCGGTACGCGTACGCGCTTCATCTGCAGCCTTCTGATCGCCGCCGCGGCCCGGCCGAGGCTCGCGCGGAAGGCGCCGGGATCGTAGGCATTGGGATCGTGCACCGCGCGATAGGCGCGCGTTGATGTCGGCGCGGATGCGCGTTGGCGGCGCCCGGCGGGACCTGGCCCTCGTTGACCAGGGCCGAGAGCAAGGTGTCGGTCGCCATCACCGCCTGGACGCTGCCGGCATAATCGGTGAAGCGCGCGCGGAGCGCCTTGCTGGTGATCGCGTCGATGATCGCGAAGGTCTGGTCCGCGGCCCATCTGCGCGCGCGGCGAAGGCGTTGGCGAGCGCCTGCGCGCTCTGCGCGCAGCGTCGCGGCGGCGGCGACGGCGGCGGCGCGGTCGCGGGCGATCGCGGCGTGGAAGGCGCGGCTGTCGCGCTCGAAGCGCTGGGCCGAGCGCCGGGCGCCACCACCCGCGCCGCGGCGCGCGAGCATGATCATGTTCTCGTCGTTGAACGGCGGCATGCCCGACGGGATCGGCCGGCCCGGATTGGCGAGCGCGCCGGGGCGGAAGCGCGGATCGTCGGAGATCCGGCGGTGGCAGCAGTGGCAGTCGAAGAAATAGAATTCGGGGAAGATGCCCTCGGTGCCGCGCGCGGCTGGCGAACAGGGAGAGCGCGCGGTCGAGCGCCATCGCCTGGCCGATCGCCCAGATCCGCGTGCGCGTCGGCGCGGCCCTTGCGGCCGCGATAGTCGGCGTCGTCGTCGTGGTGCTGCTGGAGGGTGGAGAACAGGTCGAGCTCGAAGCTGATCCGCGGGATGGCCGGCGGCCATGATCCGGTGGGTGACGAACTGGCCCTCGTCGGCGCTGCCGAAATGGCAGTCGAGGCACTGGGCGGCGCGGGCCGCGCGGATTCTCGAGCGGCACCAGGCCGCGCGAGACGTTGGCGCGCGTGGGTGCCGCCGACCGCATAATGGGTCGGCGAGCCAGCCCGAGGCGGGGCCGTGGCAGCTCTCGCAGCCGACGCCGTCCGAGGTCTGGAAGCGGGCGCCGCGCCGGCCGGCCGGGGTGGCGTGGCAGCCGAGGCACATCGGCGCGGTCGACGGGTCGCCGATGCCGAGCCGCTGGCGCGATCGCGCGCGACCGCGGCTCGCGCAGCACCGCCCAGGCGCGGCTGTGGGCGCCGGCGGCGGTCGCCGGATCCTGCCAGAGCATGAGCTCGTCCTGGCGGACGACCGGCGCCGTCGGCCTCGCTGCGGCCGTGGCAGGTGGTGCCGCCGCAGGTGGCGACGCCGACATAGGTGGCGCTGCCGCTGCCGCTCTGGGCGAGCGCCTGCGCGCCGTGCGGGCCGAGCAGCAGGAGGAGGGCGAGCGCGGCGAGCAAGCCGCAGGCGCCCAGCCCGATCGCGATGTTGCGGCTGCCCCCCAATCCGTCCTCCGTGCCGCCTTTTGGTCCGGTCAAAGAAGTGCCTCAAACTATGGGCCGAACGGCATTTGCCATGCAACCCGCAAAGAGGCGCCGCAAGCCCCTGATGACAGCCGAAACAAAGCCCGGTAGAGCTGGGATTTCCGGGGGGCGAGGGGCCGGCCGCGGCCGATTCGCAGGCCCGCGGAAGCCAGTCCAGACCCTCGAGATCGGAGCCGACGAATGACCAAAGCCTCGGACCTGTTCATCCAGTGCCTCGAAGAGGAAGGCGTCGAATATGTGTTCGGCGTGCCCGGCGAGGAGAATCTCGATTTCCTCGACAGCCTGTCGCGCTCGAAACGATCAAGCTGATCCTGACCCGGCACGAGCAGGGCGCGGGCTTCATGGCCGCGACCTACGGCCGCCACACCGGCAAGACCGGCGTCTGCGTCGCCACGCTGGGGCCGGGCGCGACCAACTTCGTCACCGCCGCCGCCTATGCCCAGCTCGGCGGCATGCCGATCCTGATGATCACCGGCCAGAAGCCGATCAAGAAGTCGAAGCAGGGCCGCTTCCAGATCCTCGACGTCGTCGACATGATGGGGCCGATCACCAAATACACCCACCAGCTCGCCTCGGCCGACAACATCCCGAGCCGGGTGCGCGAGGCCTTCCGCCTCGCCGAGGAGGAGAAGCCGGGCGCGACCCATCTCGAATTCCCCGAGGACATCGCCGAGGAGAAGACCGAATTCGGTGCCGCTGAAGCGCAGCCATGGTGCGCCGCCCGCACGCCGACGAGAAAGTCGATCCGCGCCGCGGTCAAGCGGATCGAGGCGGCGAAGTCGCCGGTGCTGGTGATCGGCGCCGGCGCCAACCGCAAGATGACCAGCCGGATGCTGCTCCAGTTCGTCGAGAAGACCGGCATCCCGTTCATCACCACCCAGCTCGGCAAGGGCGTGATCGACGAGACCCATCCCAAATTCCTCGGCTGCGCGGCCCTGTCGGCGGGCGACTTCGTCCACACGGCGATCGAGGCCGCCGACCTCATCGTCAACGTCGGCCACGACGTGATCGAGAAGCCGCCCTTCTTCATGCAGCAGGGCGGCACCGAGGTGATCCACGTCAGCGACCAACACCGCCGCGGTCGATCCGGTCTATTTCCCGCAGATCGAGGTGATCGGCGACATCGCCAACGCGATCTGGCAGATCAAGGAGGACATCGTCCCCTCCGGCAACTGGAATTGCGAGCGGATGCTGAAGGCGCGCGCGGCCGAGGTCGCGCACACCGCCGTCGCTGTTCGAGGACGACGCGCTTCCCGATCTTCCCGCCCTGCCTCGTCCAGCGCATCCGCGAGGCGATGCCGGCCGACGGCATCATCTGCCTCGACAACGGCGTCTACAAGATCTGGTTCGCGCGCAACTATCCGGCGCGCGCAGCCCAACACCGTGCTGCTCGACAACGCGCTGGCGACGATGGGCGCGGGCCTGCCGTCGGCGATGGCCTCGGCGATGGTCTATCCCGACCGCAAGGTGATGGCGATCTGCGGCGACGGCGGCTTCATGATGAACAGCCAGGAGATGGAGACCGCGGTCCGCCTCAAGCTCAACATCACCGTGCTGATCCTGCGCGACGACGCCTACGGCATGATCCGCTGGAAGCAGGCGAACATGGGCTTCGCCGATTTCGGCCTGACCTACGGCAATCCCGATTTCGTCAAATATGCCGAGAGCTACGGCGCGAACGGCCACCGCGTCGAGGAGCGCCGAAGGGCTGCCGGCGCTGCTGCAGGAGTGCCTCGACACGCCCGGCGTCCACCTGATCGACTGCCCGGTCGACTATTCGGAGAACGACCGCATCCTCAACAAGGAGATCAAGGAGCTGAGCGCGGCGCTCTAGCTTCTTCCGTCACCCCCGCGAAAGCAGGGGTCCAGCTGGATTCCCGCTTTCGCGGGAATGACGAACGGAGAGTTGAATGGTCAAGCTCAAGGACGTCTATCCGCTCTACCTCAACAACGAGGCGCAGCAGCCCAATACCGACCTCGAGGTCACCGACAAATATACCGGCGAGGTCGCGTTCCGCGTCGCCCAGGCGGACGCGCGACGATCGACGCGGGCATCGCCGGCGCGGTCGAGGCGGCCGAGCCGATGGCGCGGCTGCCGAGCTACGAGCGCCAGGCGGTGCTCCAGCATTGCGTCGACCGCTTCAAGGAGCGCTTCGACGAGCTCGCTTATGCGCTCTGCGTCGAGGCGGGCAAGCCGATCAAGGATACGCGAGGGCGAGGTCACCCGCCTGATCGACACCTTCCGCATCGCCGCCGAGGAGAGCGTGCGGATGACCGGCGAGGTCCAGCCGCTCGACATCACGCCCGCGCGCCAAGGGCTATCAGGGCATCTGGAAGCGCGTGCCGATCGGGCCGTGCAGCTTCATCTCGCCGTTCAACTTCCCGCTCAACCTCGCCGCCCACAAGATCGCGCCGGCGCTCGCGGTCGGCTGCCCGTTCGTGATGAAGCCGGCGAGCCGCACGCCGCTGGGCGCGATCATCATGGGCGAGGTGCTGGCCGAGACCGACCTGCCCAAGGGCGCCTTCTCGATCCTGCCCGCGCACCGCGAGGGCGCCGACCTGTTCACCACCGACGAGCGGCTCAAACTGCTCAGCTTCACCGGCTCGCCCGCGGTCGGCTGGGACCTCAAGGCCAAGGCCGGCAAGAAGAAGGTGGTGCTCGAGCTCGGCGGCAACGCCGCGGTGATCGTCGACAGGGACGCCGACCTCGACGACGCGCTCGAGCGGATCATCTTCGGCGCCTTCTACCAGTCGGGCCAGAGCTGCATCGGCGTCCAGCGCATCCTGATCCACGCCGACGTCTATGACGAGTTCCGCGACATGCTGGTCGCGAAGACGAAGACGCTGGTCGCCGGCGATCCCAAGGACCGCAACGTCTTCATCGGCCCGATGATCGCGAGAAGGAGGCGCAGCGGCTCGACGACTGGATCCAGGAGGCGGTCGCCGAAGGGCGCGACCCTGCTCTGCGGCGGCAAGCGCGAGGGCGCGATGCTCGAGGCGACCCTGCTCGAGAACGTCGACCGCGACACCAAGCTCAACGTCGAGGAGGCGTTCGGCCCGGTCGCCTTCCTGATCCGGTTCGGCGATTTCGACGAGGCGCTCGACGATCGTCAACGACAGCAAGTTCGGCCTCCAGGCCGGCATCTTCACCCGCGACCTCTTCCAGATGTTCGACGCCTGGGACCGGCTCGAGGTCGGCGGCGTCGTGATCAACGACGTGCCGAGCTACCGCGTCGACAACATGCCCTATGGCGGGGTCAAGGATTCGCGGCCTCGGCCGCGAAGGCGTCCGCTTCGCGATGGAGGACATGACCGAGATCCGGAACCTGGTGATCCGCCGGCGGGACGAAGGGCCGGCGAAGAAGCATAGTGGGAGCTGAAGCGCGCAGGACAAAGATGCCCATCATCTCGGTCTTCTTCGGCATCGTCATCCGGATGTACCATGACGAGCATCCGCCGCCGCATTTCCATGCCGCCTATCAGGGCTTCGAAGCCTTTATCGGTATAGCGGACGGCGAGATCATCCATGGCAGCCTGCCCAAGAAGGCCGCCCGGCTCGTCCGCCAATGGGCGCTGGACCACCAGGGCGAACTCATGGCAAACTGGGCGCGCGGCGAAGCGTTGGAGCCGATGGAGATGGTGCCGGGTGCCGATGTCGATGATTAAGCTCGTTTCGATCCGCCCCGCGGGCGAAGCGGCGCTAAATCTGATGTTCAGCGACGGCAGCGGCGGCTGCTGGTCGGCGCGGGATCTGATCGCGCGCGACACGGCTCTCACGCGCTCGCTCGCCGACCCCGAATTTTTCGAACGGGCATTCATCGAGGCGGGCGCGCTCGCCTGGCCGAACGGCCTCGAGCTGTCCGCGCAAGGCCTGCATCGCCGGCTGGGTGAGGCGGGGGCCCTGAAGCGCCGGGCGGCGTAAACGACTGGCCGTTAGCGGGGTACGCCGTCAGGCGGCCGCCCCGCCCGCTTCCGCTATGGTTCGGTTGCTTGCCCGCAGCTTGGCCTTCAGCACCGTCGCGAAGCCGTGCTCGATGGCGCGGCGGATGTCGTCATGGGCCTCGACATAGGGGCGCAGATCCTCGGCCGGGGCGCACCAGAAGCGCGCCGGCGTGTTGAGGATCACGGTCGCGGTGGCGTTCTCGCCGGAGAGGACGGTGAGCTCGCCGATCAGGTCGCCGGCGCGGCAGAGGCCGACCTGCCGGCCCATCGACAGCACCCGCGCCTCGCCCTCGGCCAGATAATAGAGATGGCTGACCAGCTCGCCCTCGTAGGTCAGAGTGTCGCCCGCCTTGCCGGTCAGCCACATGCCCTGATCGAACAGATGGCGGGCGCGGCTGCGCGACAGATCGCGAAAAGAGCGTCGAACATCTTCTTCTCGTCGTCGCTGAAGCGGACCGCGGCGTCGCTCAGGAAATTGCGGCCGGCCATGATCAGGCAGAGCGCGAGCAAAGCGCCGGTCCAGGCCGCGCTCGCCATGTCGCCGAGGAGGAGCGCGCGGACCAGCCAGGCCAAAGCCGCGGCGCCGACGATCAGCCGGACGTGATGGAGCTGCGGCGCGATCACGGCCAAGCCGAGCAGCAGGAAGCCGACATCGAGCAGCAGCATTTCGGGCGTGAACATCGAGCCCCCCTCAACTGCCATCATGCGCCAATCGCGGCCGCGCGAAAAGACCCCGATGCCGTTGCGCGCGGTTCAGCCTTGCCCCTATATGGCGCCCGCAAGGCTCGGCGCCTTGGGCTCGGTCGCCGGCTTGTCCCCTCAAGGCTGGAGAGAAAAGACGTGAAAGCAGTTTTCTTGGCAGGCGCGGCCGTCGCCGCGATCGGAGCAGGTGCGTTCGTGACCAGTGAGAGCCCCGCTCATGCGGCCCAGGCCGAAACCAAGGCGGCGCCCGCTGCGGCGACGCCGGTTCCCGACAATGTGCTGCTCGCCGACTGGCCGGGGCCCTATGACGGCGTTCCGCCCTGGGATCGGGTCCGGCCCGAGCAATTCCCCGAGGCCTTCCAGTTCGCGATCGACGAGCAGCGCCGCGAGGTGCTGGCGATCGCCGACAATTCCGCCCCGCCGACTTTCGCCAACGTCGCCGAGGCGCTCGACCGCGCCGGCGAGCGCCTCGACCGGGTCGGCTCGGTGTTCGGCGTGATGACCGACAATATGGCGACCCCGGCCTATCAGGCGCTGGAGCGCGAATGGTCGCCGCGCCTCGCCGCCGCGTTCGACGAAATCTATCCTGAACCCGGCGCTGTTCCAGCGCGTCAAGGCGGTCTACGAGGCGCGCGAACGCTCGGACCTCAATGCCCAGCAGCAGCGGATGATCACCCGGCTCTACCAGCAGTTCGAGCGGCGCGGCGCCAATCTCAACCCCGAGCAGAAGCAGCGGCTTTCGGCCTACAACCAGGAGCTCGCCCGCCTGTTCGCCGCCTTCGGCGAGAAGCTGCTCGCCGACGAGCAGACCTTCATCTCGGTCGGCGAGGCCGATCTGGCGGGGGTCCCCGCCGACGTCAGAAGCCGCGGCCGCGGCGGCGGCGCGCGAGCGCAACCTGCCGGCCGGCCAGTTCGCGATCGTCAACACCCGCTCGGCGGTCGATCCGGTGCTGACCTTCGCCGACAATCGCGCCTTGCGCGAGCGGATCTGGCGGGCGTTCGTCAATCGCGGCGACAATGGGGACGCCAACGACACCAACCGGATCATCGCCCAGATCGTCAGGATCCGCGCCGACCGCGCCCGGCTGCTCGGCTATCCGAGCCACGCCAACTGGCGGATGCAGGACACGATGGCGCGCACGCCGGAGCGGGCCCAGGAACTGATGATGCGGGTCTGGCCGGCGGCGGTCACCCGGGTCCAGGAGGAGGTGCGCGACCAGCAGGCGATGGCGCGCCGGCTCGGCCAGAACATCAATATCGAGCCCTGGGACTATCGCTATTACATGGAGAAGGTCAGGGCCGACCGCTACAACCTCTCCCAGGAAGAGCTGAAGCCCTATTTCGAACTCTCCAACATGATCAACGGCATGTTCCACATGGCGGGACAGCTTTACGGGCTCAGGTTCGAGGAGATCACCGGCCGGATCCCGGTCTGGCAGGCGGACGTGCGCACCTGGCGGGTCACCGACCGCGAGGGCCGCGACGTCGGCGTCTTCTACGGCGACATGTTCGCGCGCACCGGCAAGAGATCGGGCGCGTGGATGACGAGCTATCGCTCGCGCTCGGGGCTGCTCGGCGACAATATCGTGCTCAGCTCCAACAACAACAACTTCACCAAGCCGGGCGCAGGGCGAGCCGGTGCTGATCAGCCTCGACGACGCCGAGACCCTGTTCCACGAATTCGGCCACGCCATCCATTCGTTCCTGTCGAACGTCCACTATCCGAGCCTCGGCGGGACGCCGCGCGACTTCGTCGAATATCCGAGCCAGGTGCACGAGAATTGGGTGCTGACGCCGGAGATTCTGAACCGGTTCGCGCTCCACCACCAGACCCGCCAGCCGATGCCGGCCGCGCTGATCGAGCGAATCCAGGCGGCGAACCAGTTCAACCAGGGCTTCGCGACGGTCGAATATCTGTCGTCCGCCTTGGTCGACATGGCGCTTCACATCCGGCCCGACGGAGTCGTCGATCCCGACGCGTTCGAGCGCGAGACGCTGACCCGGCTCGGCATGCCGCGCGAGATCGTGATGCGGCACCGGCTGCCCCAGTTCGGCCACCTGTTCTCGTCCGATTCCTATTCGGCCGGCTATTATTCCTACCTGTGGTCGGAGACGATGGACGCGGACACCTGGGCGGCGTTCGAGGAGACCGGCAACGTCTGGGATCCGGCCACGGCGCAGCGCTTCGCGCGCACTTTGCTTTCGACCGGCAACGAAACCGACCGCGCCGAAGCCTATCGGGCGTTCCGCGGCCGCGACCCTGACGTCGACGCCCTGCTCAGGAAGCGCGGCTTCCCGACGGGGCCGGCACCGGCGCGCTAGGCCGGATCGGCATTCAAGCCGGCTGAGGAGGAGAAGCCCTCTCCCCCGCCGGGGAGAGGGTGCTTGCCGCGCCGGGAGGATGCCGATCCGGCCCGGGCCGGCGCTGGGGCGTGGAAGGTCACAAAGTTGCGGGATTCGGCGCTGACTGGCGATTCAGCCTGGAGTCCGTCCGTCATTGCGAGCGAGGCGAAGCAATCCAGCGCGATGGCGGCGCCGGGCTGGATCGCCGCGTCGCTCCGCTCCTCGCGATGACGGCCTGGGTCAATGGACGATACTCTCGTTCGTCATGCGCCCCTCCCCGAATCCATGCCGGTGGGGAGATTATCCTGCGGCGGCCCGGCGGCGGCGACGCTTATCCGCCGAAGGGCTTCGGCCCCGCCACGGCTCGCCTGCGGGACGTGCCTGTCACCGGCTTGCGCTATCGCTGTTTCACTCGCATCTTGAACCAGCACAGGAGAATGAAGGGGGACTTATGGTGGGGTATGACCTGTCAGAGATGGCGACCTTGGCAACCGTCATAGGCGTGCCCGTGGCGATCGGGGCGTATTGGTTCAATGCCAGAGCCACCCGGCTTGCCCACATGCATAAGCTTTTTGGCGATTATCTGCGGATGAAGTTTGACTTTACCGTCGCGGGGCGGCCGGCGGCGCTCAGGTCCCAATTGTCGGCTTTCAAGCTCTATACGCTCGACGAGATGTTCCTATGGGTAGAGCGCGAGCGTCGGTTTGCTTGGCTGCCAGGTTACCGGGCAGCGCTCGACGCCTGGGAAAAGACCGTCAATTTTCACCTGGAGATCGAAGACTTCGATGATATCGAGAAGACGTTCATTCATCGCAATTGCTACACGCCCAAGTTCTTCGATCGATGGGAAGAGCTGAATGCCACGAATCCGAATTTCGAGAAGGCCAAGTTGAAAACGGGTGAGCCGACAATCGCCTGACCGTACCCGCGCTGCCCACCTTCAGCCCGCCCACGCCTCGCCCTCAGGCGCCCCCCGGCCGAGCTTGTCCGGGAGCGGCTCGCCCTTGGGGGTGAACTGGAGCGAGCCCGAATTGATGCAATAGCGCCGGCCGGTCGGGGGCGGGCCGTCCGGAAAGACGTGGCCCTGATGAGCGCCGCAGCGGGCGCAGACGATCTCCGTTCGCACCATGAAATGGCTGGTGTCGCGGACTTCGCGGAGATGCCCTTCGGCGAAGGGCGCGGTGAAGCTCGGCCAGCCGGTGCCGCTTTCGAACTTGGCGCCGCCCCTGAACAAGGGCAGCCCGCACAGGCGGCAGCTATAGACGCCCGCCCGCTTCTCGGTGAGGAAGATGCCGCAGAACGGCGCTTCCTCGCCATGATCGAGCAGTAGATGCCGTTCCTCGTCGGTGAGGGCCACCGCCAGCGCCTGAAGCTGATCGGCGGCGGGCGGAGCCAGGTCGAAGCGGATGGTGGCGATTTCGCTCATCTCCGGGCCCTCCTCATCTCACGATCTCGACGAGCGGCCGGCCCTTCTCGACGATGTAGGTCGCGAGCTCGACGGCGTTGCCGGTGCCCGCGTTCCGCGCCGAATGGACCGTCCCCGCCGGGATGAACAGGACCTCGCCGGCCCCGACCGTCACCGGCCGGCCCGCGACCCGATATTCGAACGTGCCTTCGAGCACGTAGATGATCTCCTCGCCCGGATGGCGGTGGTCGGGGAAGGTCACGCCGGGTTCGATCGCGATCCGCATCTGGATCGCCTCGCGTCCCGAGGTGGCGAGATCGTGCCGCTGAAGCTCGGTGCGGGTCACTCCGGGCGGCTGCGGAACTTGCGGACCGGTGTCTTGCCCCGACGCCGCGGGCGCAGCGGCGATCGCCGCGAGGAGGGCGAGGAGGAGGCTCGCTCTCATTGCGACAGCGGCTCGCCGGCCTGCTCCGATATCATGTACCGAGCGTACCAGTCCGGCCAGTTCTCGTCACGCGCCCCACCCATCCGCTGTTCGTATTCGCCATGCGCCGCTTCCGCGCGCCCCATCGCAGCCGCGAGGTCGCGCACGGACGCATAGCTGGTCGTGTCGGAATCGACCCGGCCCGGCCAGCGCGCGGTGATCTCCTGAAGCACCCAGAGATTGCCGTCGGGATCGCTGAAGGTCGCGAACGAGCCGTAGCTGCGCCGCTCCGGATCGGGGCCGCTCGCCCGGATGCGGGGGTCGAACCGGTTGAAGCCGCCGGTCGCATCGTGGAAGACGCCGCTCGTCTCGACGCCCCTCGCCGCGAGATCGCGCTCCGCCGCCTCGATGTCGGAGACGATCAAATGGAGATATTGGGCGCTGCCGGGCGCGGCCGGGCTGAGGCCGGTGCCGAAGAGGATCGACGCCGGCGAGCCGGGCGGCGTGTACTGGACGATCCGGCGGCCCTCGACGCGGACGTCCGCGTCCACCCGCCAGCCGAGCCGCGCATAGAAATCCGCCGCGCGATCGGCGTCCGAGACCGGGAGGACCACCACCTCCAGCTTCATGTCGATCTGCCCCGCGGTCGAGACCTCGGCGTCCGCAACTTTGTCTTCCTGGATCGTTGCCATGTCATATTCCTCCCCGGCGGCCGGAGCGCCCTCCGGCCGCCTCGTTCGCGAAAAAACGCCGGCCGCGTCAGCGCAGCGAGCGGAACCCGGTCCTCATCTCCTGCACGAGGAACTCGGGCTGCTCGAACGCCGCGAAATGGCCGCCTTTCGGCAGCTTGTTGTAATGGATGAGCTTGCTTATAGGTCCGTTCCGCCCAGCTCCGCGGGACCGGGTAGAGCTCCTCCGGAAAGGCGCTCACGGCAATCGGAACCCTGGTGCCGATCGGCTCGAAGAAGTGCGCGTTGTTGCGTTCGATGCCGAAGCCCGGCGAGGTGCGCGGCAGCGCTTCCCAATAGAGCCGCGCCCCGGAGATCGCCGTGTTGGTCAGCCAGGTGATCGTGATGTTGTCGAGCACGTCGTCGCGCGACAGACCCTCGGGCTCGCCATCGAACGCCCGGGCGATCATCCGGTAGCTCAGGATGTCGTGGTCCATGAACCAGGCGGCGAGGCCGACCGGCGAATCCGCGATGCCGTACAGCGTCTGCGGGCGCTGGCCCATCTGGTTCGCATAAGCGATGCCGTGGGTGAAGAAGAGGTCGAGCCGCTCGTAGGCGCGGCCTTCGTCGTCGTCGAGGCCGGCGGGCGGCCCCTCGGCGGCGCGCAGCGCGTCGAAGATTTCCGGCGGCGCGGTCGACGGCATGTTGGTGTGGATCGCGATCAGCTCCGGCGGCGCGACCGCGCCCAATATCTCGGTGATCAACGCGCCCCAGTCGCCGCCCTGAGCGACGAAGCGCGTGTAGCCGAGCCGCTTCATCAGCGTGATCCAGGCATTGACGATGCGCGGCGGATTCCAGCCCGCCGCGGTCGGCCTTGCGGAAAAGCCGTAGCCCGGCAGCGACGGGATCACGACGTCGAACGCGTCCTCGGCGGTCCCGCCATGGGCGGTCGGATCGGTCAGCGGCGCGACGATCTTCAGCTGCTCGACGATCGAGCCCGGCCAGCCATGGGTGATGATCACCGGCAGCGCGTCTTCGTGCTTCGAGCGGACGTGGATGAAGTGAATGTCGAGCCCATCGATCTCGGTGATGAAATTGGGGAAGGCGTTCAGCCGCGCCTCGCATTTGCGCCACTCATAGTCGTTCGCCCAATAGTCGGCGAGCTTCTGCATCGTCGCGAGCTGCACGCCCTGCGTGTCGTCGGCGACCGTCTCCCGATCGGGCCATCGAGTCGTCAGGATCCGGCGGCGCAGGTCGGCGAGCTCTTCGTCGGAGGCGTGGAACTGGAACGGGCGGATCGATTCGCCGCCGGGCGAAGTCGCCGCCGGCTCGATCAGGGAAATTTCGGCGACGCTCGCTTCGGCGCGCGCGGTCGTCGGCGTCGGCTCGATCGTCTGGGCTTCGGGCGCTGGAGGAGTGGTTTCGGGGGCCATGGTCGTTCTCCTGGAAAGGGGGCGGCAGAACGTTTGCAGCTAGGCGGGCCGCCGGGCGGGCAAGGGCGGCGACGGACGGCCGGCGACCGCTCTCTAGCAGGGGGCGCGAAATGGGGATTGAACGAAGGGGCGCTTTTGGAACATTTGTGTTGTTGTATATCGGGTCCGTAACGAGCATGGGGCCGAAGAGGATGGGCCGATGCGCGCCGCCCATGAGGCACCGAAAGCGATTGGGAGGGGGCTTGCCGGGTGGCAGCTCGACCTTGCGGTTCGGCTGCTGGTCAGCGACCTTTCGAGCGATTTTCCGGTCGCTCAGCTCGCCAGCCGCTGCGGCCTGTCACGAAGCCATTTCGCGCGTGCGTTCAAGACCAGCACGGGGCAGCCGCCGCACCGCTGGCTGATGAATCATCGCATCCAGTGCGCTCGGGAAATGCTCGAACGGACGAACGACAGGATCGTCGCGATCGCGCTGAGCTGCGGCTTTGCCGACCAAAGCCATCTGACCCGCGTCTTCCATGCGATCGTCGGGACGACTCCGGCCGCCTGGCGGCGGCAGCGCAAGGCGGATCGCCGATCCTAGTCGGTCTCGTCGACCAGAGTGGCCTCGACCAGCCGGTCGAGCTGGGCGCGGCAGCCATGGGCGACGAGCAGCTCGGCCAAGGCGACCGGGTCGCCGCTCGCCGCGCCTGGCGGCAATTCCTGGAGCAGCCGGAAGGTGATCCGGCGGGGCTCGGCGGCGCTTCCGGTCCTCAGATCGAAGCCGGCGCCGTCCGTGATCGGCAGTTCCGCCGGCCAGGCGAGGAAGCGCGTGGCGGTGTTCCACGCCAGCGTGCGCGGGCCGCTGCCGGCCGGCGCGATCTCGAGTGGGACCGCGCCGGCCTGCGCGGGGCGGACCAGCCTGACGGCGCTGCCGCCGGGCAGGCAGACGATGCCGGTCCAGGCGGGATCGACATCCCAGACGGTGGGCAGCTCGGGAGCCGGCGTCCCGAGCAGCGCGCCGGCCGGCGACCGGCCGACGCCGCCGATCATCGCGCCGACGGCGGGGCTGGCGCGGGGGCGGTCGATCGACGACATCATGATCCCGCCGAGGCGGGCGCCGTTCGGGCGGCGGGCTTCGCCGCGCGGGCCGGGCCTGACCGGATATGCCGGGCTGAAAATGCCGGGGCCGCGGAAGATGCGGGTCGCGCCGCGGCCGAGAATCGTGACGCTTTCGCCGCGCCGCAATCTTATCCGCACCCGATCGGGCAGGGTGCGGCCGACCGGATAGGCGCGGGCGACCGGGCCGATCGAACGGACGACGACGACGCTCGCGGCGGCGCCGGCGGCCGCAAGGAGAAGGAGGCCGCCGGCCGCGGCGAGCAGCAGGGGGCGAGCCGGACCCGTGACCGCCTCGTCAGCCCGCCGGCGCCGACAAATCGGGCTGGGTCTCGACGAGGACGTCGAGCTGGTCCTGACAGCCATTCTCGATCAGGGCGGCGGCGACCGCCTGCAGGTCGGACGGTTCGGAGCCGAGCGTTCGGAAGACGATCTGCGCCGGCACCGCGACGCCCGCCTGGCGGAAGCCGTAGGCGCCGCCGCTGGCGATCGGCGCGTCCGCGGGCCAGGCCAGGGTCGCCTGTCCGGCCGGCCAGTCGAGCTGGCGCGAGGCGCCGCCGGGGGCGGTGACGGTGAGGCGGGCCGGCGCCGTCGCGTCGGGCCGCCACAGCATGACGTTGCCGGCATTGGCGAGGCAGATCGTGCCGCTCTGAGTGACGTCGACATGCCAGATGGTCGGGCTGCGCGGGATGATGCCGGCGTTGCGCACGGCGCCGATGCGGGCGCGGCGGCCGTCATTGGCGGCGACGGTGCGGGTGCCGGCGCGGGCGGCGGTGCCCGGCGAATAGGTGCCGGGGCCGCGGAAGGTGCGGGTGCCGCCGCCGGCGAGAACGACGAGAGTGTCGCCGGCGCGCAGGGTGATTCGGGCATTGTCGGGCAGCGACCGGCCGGCCGGATAGGCGCTCGCGGAAGGCCCGGACGAGCGGACGACGAGCACATTGGCCGCCGCGGCGGACGCGGTGGCGGCGAGCAAGGCGGCGAAAGCGCCGCGGCGAAGCGTCAAGCTATTTCGACCCCAAGACAAAATGACCTCCCGGACCGACCTCGCGGATCCTATAGACGAAATATTGGAGAGCCGCATCCTCCTTATCGGCGGCGGCGATGGATTCGAGCTGAACGAGCGCGCCGGCCTCGCCGGTCTCGAAGCGCCGCCACAGATCGTCGAGCTCGGCGCGGCGGGCGGGGTCCATGCCGGGCACCGGCTCCCAGACCTCGACCGGGGTGGCGCGGCCCGAAAGGACGATCCGCCCCATCGGCCGGAAGAAATCGAGGCTCGATTCCCGCTTCGCCTCGTCGCTGACCAGCATCGTCGTCTTCAGCGCCTTGTTGGCGGATTCGAGCCGCGCCGCGGTGTTCATCGCGTCGCCGAGCGCGGTATATTGGATTCGCCCCTCGCCGCCGAAATTGCCGACGATCGCCTCGCCGCGGTGGAGGCCGACCCGGGTGCAGCCGATCGGCGGCACGTCGCCGCCGGCGGTGCGGCGGAAATCCTCGCCGGCCTGGTACATTGCGCGGCCGGCGCGGACCGCCCGGTCGGCGTCGTCGGGCCGCGCGATCGGCGCCCCCCAGAAGGTGACGAGCGCGTCGCCGACGAACTTGTCGAGCGTGCCGCCATGTTTGAGGACGATGTCGCTCATCAGGTCGAGATAGGTGTTGAGCAGCCGCGACAAGGTCTCCGGCGTGATCGCGTGGGAGAGCTTGGTGAAGCCCTCGAGGTCGGTGAACAGAGCGTAGATCCGGGTCTTCTCGCCCTTGAGCGCGAGCCGCTCGGGATCGCGCATGATCTCGTTGGCGACGTCGGGCGGAAGATATCTGCCGAGCGCCGACTGGGCGAAGCGGCGCTGCTCGGAACCGACCCCGCGCGCCGCCGCGCCGGCGCCGATGAAGGCGAGCAGCCAGCCCACGCCCCAGCCGACGGCGGGCAGGTTGATCGTGTCGACGTCCATCGCCTGGAGCTGGAAGGGGAGGACGACGATCAGGCCGATCTGGACGGCGAGCGCGAGCACCAGCCGCCAGCCGCGTATCTCGAGCGCGCCGGTCAGCCCGCCGGCGGCGACGACGGCGATGGCGGCGAGCCACAGCGCCCAGCCGGGGATGAAGGCGGGCATCCGGCCGTCGAGCTGCTGGGCCAGCATATGGGCGTGGACCTCCATCCCCTTCATCTCGCGGCCGGTGAAGCGGGTCATCGGCGTCGAATAATCGTCGGCGTCGCGGATATCGCCGCCGATCAGCACATAGCGGCCCTCGATGGCCGGGCGGAGCGCATCGCCCAGCTCGACGACGACCTGGATCGGAAGGTTGGCGAAGACGGTGACCTCGTCATTCTCGCCGGTCGCCGGCAGTCGGAAATCGATGCTGCGCGTATAATCGCGGAATTCGGGATGCTCGCGGGCCAGCGCGTTGGAGAAGAGCGGCGGCAGCCCGTCGTCCTGATGCGGCCAGCGGCGGATCACGCCGTCCGCGAGGTCGGGCTCCATCATGATGCTGGTCGGCCGGGTCGCCCGGCCGAGCCGCGGCATGAAGCCGCGCAGGAACTCCTCCTGCCAATATTCCAGCTGGTCGGGATTGGTCGCGTTGGTCGCGAAGGCGAGGTAGGTCGGCGTGTTCAGCGCTCGGAACGCCGCGATCAGCTCGCCGTCCTCGGGCTGGGCCTGATCGATCAATATGTCGATTCCGATCGCGCGCGGGTTCATCGAGTCGAGCGTGGCGAGCGCGCGGGCGAGCATCCGGCGGTCGAGCGGCGAGCGTTTGCCGAGTTCCCGCAGCGTCTCGTCATTATAGGTGACCATGACGATGCGCGGGTCCTGCTCGAGCGTCCGTTCGGCGGTGCCGTAGAAGCGCTGGTCGTAGAGCACGCGCTCGGCGGCGCTGACCAGCGGCACGTCCCAGTTGAAGCGGGCGACGTAGAGGCCGGCGGCGACGAAGAGCAGGGTGGCGAGCAGGCGGACCCAGCCGATCTGCCGCAAATTGCGCCTGAGCCTGGAGTTCCAGCCGCCTTCCATCTTTCCCCCGGCAGTCGCCAAGAGCCTAGGGCATAAAGGAATGGGCGCAAGCCCCGCTAGCGGGCGCCGGCCTTGCGCGCCTCGGCCCAGGCGAGATCGGCGAGCGGCTCGAGCCGCGCCGCCATCTCCGCGGCATGGGCGGAGGCGGCGGTGCCGCGCACCAGCCGGCCCTTGATGCCGTGGACGATGCCGGCGAGGCGGAACAGGTTGAACGCCATGTAGAAATCGAGGTCCGGGATGCCGTCGCGCCCGGTCCGCCGGCAATAAGCGGCGACATAATCCGCTTCGCCCGGGATGTTGAGCCCGGCGAGGTCGCGGCCGCCGAGCGCGTCCGGCATCCGGTACATCATCAGATGATAGGAGAAATCGGCGAGCGGATGGCCGAGCGTCGACAATTCCCAGTCGAGCACCGCGAGCACCCTGGGCTCGGCGGGGTGGAAGACCATGTTGTCGCAGCGGAAATCGCCGTGGATGACGCGCGGCCGCGGCTCGTCGGCGGGAATGTTTTCCGGTAGCCACTCGACAAGGCGGTCCATCGCCGCGACCCGGCCGGCCGCTTCATCCTCGCGATACTGCCTCGACCAGCGGCCGATCTGGCGGGCGAAATAATTGCCTGGCTTGCCATAGTCGCCGAGGCCGGCCGACTCGGGATCGATCCGGTGCAGGGCGGCGAGGGTCGCGTTCATCGCGTCGAAATAGAGCCGGCCGCTCGGCCGCCGCCAGCTCGGGAAAGGCGGGCTCCCAGAAGATCCGGCCCTCGACCATCTCCATCACGTAGAACGGAGTGCCGACGACCTCTTCGTCGAGGCAGAGGCCGTAGCTCCGCGCCACCGGGAAGCCGGCGGCGCCGAGCGCGGTGATGACCCGATATTCACGCTCGACGGCGTGGGCGCCGGGCAGCAGCCGGCCCGGCGGCTTGCGGCGCAGCACGTAGCTGCGGCGCGGAGTGACGAGCTTGTAGGTCGGGTTGGATTGGCCGCCCTTGAACTGCTCGACCGTGAGCGGGCCCGCATAGCCTTCGACCTCCCGCGCCAGCCAGGCGTCGAGCCGGGCGGCGTCGAAGCGATGGCCGTCGCGGACCGCGCCGGTGCCGCTGTTCTGGGCGCTCCTGTCCATGGCGGCGCCTTGGTGCACCAGCGCGGGCGCGCGCTCAACCGGCCGGCGCCGCTCAGATCAACATTTTCGCGCACTAAGTTATTGAATTAACGAGACACTAAAAAATATTCTAAATTTTTTCTTCACCACGAGACATGTTTTCCGAAAGGCGGGGACTATGAGGTCAGGAAAGATGGGCGCCGTCCCGGCAGGGCCCCTCAGGAAAGATCCCGGAACGTGACTTCCGGTCTGGAGTGAGCGGCAAGACAAACCTCCGGCGGTTTTTGGCCGAACCGTAGAGGCGCTCAGATTTCCTTCTATGCCGGGTTCCGGCAGTCAGAGGGGAAATCAAATGACGAAGAAGATCGAAATCGCGACCATCCCGGAACTCGGAACCAGCGTAGGCATGCACGGCTCGGTGAAGCAGAAGGAGGTCGGTGGGCCTCTTTGCCTCGGCCTGCTCGTCGCCTTTATGTACGCGCTCTAAGCGAGCCACGACAAAGAAGGGGCGGAAGCGCATTGCGCCTCCGCCTTTTTTTTGGCAATTTGCCTTTTTATCGGGGAACTTGCGATGATTGCCGGCGCAGATCTCTCGGCCTGGCTGGCCGATCCTGCGGCACAGCGACGCTCGCTCGATGGGGTCGAGGCCTGCACCGCCAAATGGGGCCGCCATCCGCTCATCGCCGGTCTCGACCGCGAGCTGGGCGCGCTCGCCGAGCAGCGGCCCGAGGCGATCCTCGCCGCCGCGACCCGCTTCCTCGAGCGGACCGGCGACATCGCCGATCTGATGCTCGATCTGATCCGCAAATCGGCGGCCGATCCGTTCTTCCGTCCCCCCTTTCATCCCGTCGCCAGCGATATACACGCCGGCCTGCTCGTCTATCACAGCCCAATCCTGTCGATCGTTCTCGGCGTCACCGGCCCCGACATGCTCGCCGCCAAGAAGGCGGGGCCGCGCGGCGCGACCTCGGTAGCGTTCACTGGCCAGCTCAGCCTCTACCGTTTCATCAAGGCGGGCGGCGCGACCATCTCCTTCTGGGAGGCGCCGAGGATCACCGACATGTTCGTCGCCGGCGAAGCCGGCACCTGCCGTCTCGTCGAGCGGCGCCGCATGGCGGACGGCGAGGATGTGGTGATGGACGGCAGCTATCAGAGCTTCGTCATCGAGCATGCGACCAGCGACATGGTCTATTATCAAGTCCTCGTCCGCGCCGGCGCGGCACCGGTGACCGCCGAATTCGACAGCAGCAGCCACGCTTTCGTCAACGCCAGCAGCACCGACGAGGCAAGCTCGCGCGTGCAGCTGATGGTCTCGCTGCTGCGGTCCATGGAGCGTGACGACGCGCTGCCGCTGATCGAGGAATCGCTGAACAACCCGCAATTCTATACCCGCTGGCATATCATGCGGGAGTTCCTGGCCATGGACGCCGACGCCGCCTTGCCCGCCTTGCGCCGGATGGCCGCCGATGATCCTCACCCCGACGTCCGCACCGCCGCGCAGCAGACGCTGATCCTTTTCTTCGACGGCGAAAGCGAGGCCGCCCAGGCGCGGCAAGGAGACGTTAAGTGCCGCGCTTGATCGATGCCCAGACCGAGGAGAGACTGGAGCTGGCCGAGCTCATCGAGCTGCTCGAGACCGGCGATTTCGACGCCAAGGACGAGGATAATTTCGCCTCCTGGGGCGTACAGCTCAGGAAGCTCGCCAACGATCGCACCTTCCTCGCCGATCTGATCATCGCCGAGCTTAAGCAGCGCTGCGACGGCCAGGTCCGCGACAACCAGTACGGCGCCCAAGTGATGATGCTGCACGGCCGCTCTTCCAAATTCTTTATGCGCGCCAATTTCTGGCCGGCCCTCAAGGATAGCATCGTGCGCCACAGCGGCATCGATCCCTTCTTCTACGGCGTGCCGCACGACCATAATTTCTCGTTCCTCACCGTCGGCTATCTCGGCCCCGGCTATTGGAGCGACTATTACGAATATGATTATGGTGAGGTGATCGGCTATCCCGGCGAGGACGTGAACCTAAGGTTCGTCGAAAAGGCGCGGCTTGAAGAGGGCAAGGTGATGCTCTATCGGGCGCACAAGGACATCCATCTGCAGCTTCCCGCCGACGAGATTTCGGTGTCCCTGAACATCGTCGAAAGCTCGCATTCCACCACCTTCCGCGACCAGTATCGCTTCGACGTGGAGAACAGGAAGATCGACGCGATCATCACCCGGATGTCGCTGGAGCCGATGCTGTCGCTCGCGGCCCATTTCGGCGGCGAGGAGGGGATGGACCTGCTCGACACCTTCGCCGCCAGCCATCCGAGCGAGCGTATCCGCTGGTGCGCGCTGCGCGCCCGCGCCGCCACCGCCGGCGACCTCGACGCGCGGATCGCGATCTACGAACAGGGCGCCCGCGCGGGCAGCGCGCTGGTCGCCGCCATGGCGGCGCGCGAGGCGCGCAAGATCGCCGCCGGCCGCGCCTGGCTCGACGGTGCCCCGCTCGCGGAAGCGCGCCAGACCGCCGCCTGAGCCTTCGCCATCAAGGCGATGGCGGCGCCCGTTCGTTTCTGCTATGGGTCGCGGCGGTGGGCTGTTTCTGGGAGACGGCAAATGGCCACGCGCAAAATCCTGATCGCCGCCGCTTTGGCGGCAACCTCCTTTCCCGCAATCGGAGCAGTCGTCGTCTTGGGCGGGAGCCCGGCGCGGCAATGCTATGAATCGGCGGCCTCGCCGATCCATCCGTCGGCCGACGACATCACGCGCTGCAACGAGGCGATCGCGACGGCCAGCGTCCCGTTCGACGACATCGTCGCGACCTATGTCAATCGCGGCATATTGAAGCTGCGCAGCGGTCGCACGGCCGAGGCGATCGCCGATTTCGACAGGGCGATGGAGATGAACCCCGGCCAGCCTGAGGCCTATCTCAACAAGGGCGCGGCGCTGATCCGCCTGAACAACCCGCGCGACGCGCTGCCGCTGTTCACGGTCGCGCTGGAGCGCAACACCAACCGGCCGGCGATGGCCCATTTCGGCCGCGCCATCGCCAATGAGGATCTGGGCAACATCCCGGCGGCCTATAGCGACTATCGGCGCGCGGCCGAGCTCGAGCCCGAATGGGCCGACGCGCAGGTCGAGCTGGCGCGGTTCCGGGTGGTCCCGCGCTGAGCCGCGCCCGGCGCCGGGCATGGGTCCGGCGCCGCCTTGGTTCTGTTGAGGAGATTGGCCATGGCTGATCGGAAAATACTGCTCGCGCTGCTGGCGGCGGCGTCGGCGGGGACCGCCTCCGCGAGCGTCCTCGTCATCGGCACCAGCAATGCCCGGCTCTGCTACGAGGCCGCGGATTCGCCGCTCGTGCCGCAGATGCACGACGTCCAGGTCTGCGATCAGGCGCTGCTGCGCGACGGGCTGGCCCGCTTCGAAACGGTGGCGACTCACGTCAACCGCGGCATCCTTCGGCTGCGGCTGAACCGGACCGACGAAGCGATCGCCGATTTCGACATGGCGATGACGATCGATCCGCAGCAGCCGGAAGCCTATCTCAACAAGGGCGCGGCGTTGATCCGGCGCCAGAACCCGGCCGATGCGCTCGGGCTGTTCACGGTCGCTCTGGAGCGCAATACCAGCCGGCCCGCCATCGCCCATTACGGCCGCGCGGTCGCCAACGAGGCGCTGGGCAATCTCGCCGCCGCCTATCGCGACTACCGGCGGGCGAGCGAGCTCGACCCCGACTGGGAGGATCCGCGGGTCGAGCTGGCGCGCTTCCGGGTCGTCGAGCAATAGGGGAACGGGGAGGGCTCCGGTCGGTTGACCCTGCGGGCCCTTGCCCGAACCGGAAAGAGTGACCGATGCCCTTCTCGCTGCCCGATCTGCCTTATCCCAAAGACGCGCTCGGCGATTTCATGTCCGCCGAGACTCTCGATTTTCACCACGGCAAGCACCACAAGGCCTATGTCGACAAGACCAACGCCCTCATCGAGGAGAAGGGTGATGGCGGCGGCCCGCTGTCGCGGGTGATCCGCGCCGCGAAGGAGACGGGAGATCAGGGCCTGTTCAACAACAGCGCCCAGCTCTGGAACCACAGCTTCTTCTGGCAATGCCTCGCCCCGCCCGAGGGCCAGCGGCCGACCGGCAAGCTCGGCGCGCTGATCGAGGAATGTTTCGGCACGACCGACGATCTGCTCGCGAAGCTGAAGGAGGAGGCGATCGGCCATTTCGCGAGCGGCTGGGCCTGGCTGGTGCTCGACGGCGGCAAGCTCAGGGTGACCTCGCTGCACGACGCCGATACGCCGCTCGTCCATGACGGGATGACGCCGCTGCTCACGCTCGATGTCTGGGAGCATGCTTATTATATCGACTATCGCAACGAGCGCCCGACGTTCGCCGAGAAGGTGCTCGGCAACATCGTCAACTGGGCGTTCGTCGCCCAGAATCTCGACGGCGACGGGGTCAAGCGGGCGGACCAGGAGGGCTGAGGGGGACGGTCACTTTCACCCGCTGGCGGCTAGTCTGAAGTCGCCGGGCGCGTGAAAGTAACTGTCCCCAGCCCTACGTCTTCAGCCGATAACCGGTCTTGAACATCCACCAGACGATGGCGAGGCAGAGGAAGAAGAAGCCGAGCGTCGCCGCGAGGCTCAAGCCCACGGCGATGTCGGCGGTGCTGTAGAAGCTCCAGCGGAAGCCCTCGATCAGATAGACGACCGGGTTGAAATGGGTAATCGTCCGCCACGGCTCGCCGAGCATGCCGACCGAGTAGAAGGCGCCGCCGAGGAAGGTGAGGGGAGTCACGATCAGCATCGGGATGAACTGGATCTGCTCGAAATTCTGTCCCCAGATGCCGATGATGAAGCCGAACAGGCAGAAGGTGACCGCGATCAGCACCAGGAAGGCGATCATCCAGAACGGATGGTCGATGCGGATCGGCACGAAGAAGGCGGCGGTCAGGAGGATGACGAGGCCGAGCACCAGCGATTTGGTCGCCGCCGCGCCGACATAACCGATCACCGTCTCCAAGGGCGAGATCGGCGCCGAGAGAAGCTCATAGATCGTGCCGGTGAATTTCGGAAAGAAGATGCCGAAGCTCGCGTTGAAGATGCTCTGCGTGAACAGGGAGAGCATGATCAGCCCGGGCACGATGAAAGCCCCATAGGGCACGCCGCCGGTCGCGCTCGCCTGGATATTGCCGCCGATCGCGGCGCCGAACACGACGAAGTAGAGCGAGGTCGTGATCACCGGCGTCACCAGGCTCTGCCAGAGCGTGCGCAGCGCCCGCGCCATCTCGAAGCGGTAGATCGCCCAGGTGCCGTAAACATTGAAGTTCACGCGGCTCTCTCCTCGTGGACGAGGCTGACGAAGATGTCCTCCAATGAGCTTTGCCTGGTGTTCAAATCCTTGAAGCCGACGCCGAGGTCGCTCATCGCCCTGAGCAAAGAGGGGACGCCGGTCCGCTCGGCATTGGCGTCGAACGCGTAGAGCAATTCGTGACCGTCGGCCTGGAGGCTCAAATTCCACTCCGCGAGCTCGGCGGGTATCGTGTCCATCACCTCGCTCAAGTTGAGGGTCAGCTCCTTCTTGCCGAGCTTCTTCATCAGCGCCTGCTTCTCCTCGACGACGATCAGCTCGCCCTTGCTGATCACGCCGACCCGGTCGGCCATCTCCTCGGCCTCCTCGATATAATGGGTGGTGAGGATGATGGTGACGCCGCTGTCGCGAAGCTGGCGCACCAGGTTCCACATGTCGCGGCGCAGCTCGACGTCAACGCCCGCGGTGGGCTCGTCGAGGAACAATATCTCAGGCTCGTGGGAGAGCGCCTTGGCGATCATCACCCGGCGCTTCATGCCGCCCGACAATTCCATGATCTTGGCCTTGCGCTTGTCCCAGAGCGACAGCTCGGTCAGCACCTTTTCGACATGAGCGGAATTGGGCGCGCAGCCGAACAGGCCGCGGCTGAAGGTGACGGTGGCGATCACGCTCTCGAAGGCGTCGGTGTGAAGCTCCTGCGGCACCAGCCCGATCTTGCGCCGCGCCGCGCGATAGCCATGCCGGTGGTCGTGGCCGTCGACGGTGACGGTGCCGGCACTCGGCGTGACGATGCCGCAAACGATCGAGATCATCGTCGTCTTGCCGGCGCCGTTCGGCCCGAGCAGAGCGAAGATCTCGCCCTTGCGGATGTCGAGGTCGAGCGGCTTCAGCGCCTCGACTCCGGTGGCGTAGGTCTTGCTCAGCCCCTTGATCGAGATGACGTTGTCCGTGCTCATTCCGGCGGCACCTGCGGGAGCTCGGCGGGGGCGTCGTCGCCGAGGCCGTGGCGCATCAGCATCGGCACGTTGGCGGCCGCGAAGATGAAGGTCGCCGGGATGAAGCCCCATAATTTGAACGCGACCCACATATCGGTGCTGGTCGTCCGCCACACCGCTTCGTTGGCCACCGCCATGACGATGAAAAAAGCGATCCAGTTGCGGGTCAGGAGCACCCAGCCGCGTTCCCGGAGGCCCGGATAGGCGGTGCCGAGCACGACCTTCAACAGGTTGCGGCCGGTCGCAAGGCCGAAGCTCAGCAAAGCGGCGACGACGACATAATAGATGGTCGGCTTGATCTTGATGAAGGTCTCGTTGTGCAGCCAGAGCGTCAGGCCGCCGAAGATCACCACCATGATCCCCGAAAACCACAGCATCGGCGAGATGTAGCGGTAGCGGATCTGCGAGATCAGCATCGAGACGATCATCGCCGCCATGAAAACGCCGGTGGCGTAGAAGATGCGCACCAGCGACGGCACCGGCGCGAGGAAGTTGGTGAGGAAGAAGAGCAGCAGCGGGCCGTAGTCCAGCGCCAGCCCGGCGCCGACGCTCGGCCGCCTTTCCGCCGCCGCGGTCTGCGTGCTCATGCCGCCACTCCCGCGATCGCTCGCGCCGCCTCGGCCGGGTCGAAGGGGCGAAGATCGTCCATGCCCTCGCCGACGCCGATGGCGTGGATCGGCAGACCGTAGGCGTCGGCCGCGGCGACCAGGACGCCGCCGCGCGCGGTGCCGTCAAGCTTGGTCATCACCAGGCCGGTCACTCCCGCCACCTCGCGGAACACCTCGATCTGGGAGAGCGCGTTCTGGCCGGTCTGGGCGTCGAGGACGAGGACGACGTCGTGCGGCGCGGCCGGATTGAGCCGGCCGAGCACGCGGCGGATCTTGGCGAGCTCGTCCATCAGGTCCTTCTTGTTCTGGAGCCGGCCGGCGGTGTCGACGATCAGCACGTCGATGCCCTCGGCGGTGGCCTTTTTGACTCCGTCATAGACGATCGCCGAGCTGTCGCTGCCTTCGGGGCCCGCGATGACGGGCACGCCGGCTCGGTCGGCCCAGATTTGCAATTGCTCGATCGCGGCGGCGCGGAACGTGTCGCCGGCGGCGAGCAGGACGGAATAATCCTGTTCCTGGAAGAGATGGGCGAGCTTGGCGATCGTCGTCGTCTTGCCCGAGCCGTTGACCCCGACGACGAGGATCACCTGCGGCCGCGGGAAGGCAATGATCTCGAGCGGTTCGGCGACGGGCCGCAGGATCTTCTCCAGCTCCTGCGCCACGACGTCGCGGATCGCCGCCTCGCTGAGGCCGCGCTCGAACCGCTCCGACGCCAGCCGCGCGCGCACCCTGGCGGCGGTCGCGGGGCCGAGGTCGGAAGCGACGAGCGCCTCCTCGATCTCGTCCAGAATCGCCTCGTCGAGCGCCGCTTTGGTCAACAGCCCGGTGAGATTGTCGCCGAGCCGGTCGGAAGTCTTCTGAAAGCCGAGCCGCATGCGCTCGTACCACGAGGTCTCGGTCACGCGGCCACTCCGATCAGGGTGCCGTTCTCGACTTCGGCGACATGCACTTCGACAACCTCCCCGTCACCCCAGCGAAGGCTGGGGTCCATGCCGACTCGGCTTGGATGCCAGCCTGCGCTGGCATGACGGATTTGGACGGGAGCGAAATTCTCCGCATGCCCCTGACCATCGCGCTCCACGAGCACCTTCCGGCGCGTGCCGGCCATCGCCGCCAGCCACGTCGCCTTTTGCCCGGCGCAAGCCTCGCGCAGCCGTCGCGCGCGTTCCCTGACGACAGCTGGAGGGACCTGCGGCATGCGTGCCGCCGGCGTGCCCTTCTTGGGCGAGAAGGGGAAGATGTGGCCCATCACGATGTCGCACTCGGCGATCAGGCGCAGGCTGTTTTCGGCCATTGCGTCGGTCTCGGTCGGGAAGCCGGCGATCAGATCGGCACCGATCGCGATCTCCGGCCTTTTCGCCTTCAGTCGCGCCACCGTCTCGACCGCGTCGGCCCTCGAATGGCGCCGCTTCATCCGCTTCAGCACCAGATCGTCGCCGGCCTGGAAGCTCATATGGAGGTGGGGCATGAACCGCGGCTCGCCGGTCGCCAGCTCGAACAGCCGTTCGTCCATCTCGATGCAGTCGAGCGACGACAGGCGGAGGCGAGGCAATTCGGGAACATGCTTCAGGATGCGCTCGATCAGCTGCCCCAGCGTCGGCGCGCCGGGCAGATCGGGGCCGTAGCTGGTGACGTCGACCCCGGTCAGCACGATTTCCCGGAAGCCCTCGCCGGCCAGCTTCCTGATCCGCTCCACGACCAGCCCCGCCGGCACCGACCGGCTGTTGCCACGCCCGTAGGGGATGATGCAGAACGTGCAGCGGTGGTCGCAGCCATTCTGCACCTCGACGAACGCCCGCGACCGCTCTGCGAAGCCGGCGGCGAGGTGCGGCGCGGTCTCCCGCACGGCCATGATGTCGGAGACGCGGATGTCGGCTTTGTCCGTCGGCCCGAACCCCCAACCCGTCATTCCAGCGAAAGCTGGAATCTCTTTGCCTTCAGGAGCGGACGAAAGGGAGATCCCAGCTTTCGCTGGGATGACGGGGAGGAGGGCCGGAATGACGAGGCATCGAACTTTTCCCGATTGCCGATTACTCGGCTCACCTCGGGCATCGCCGCGAACGCCGCGGGCTCGACCTGGGCCGCGCAGCCGGTCACGATCACCCGCGCGTCGGGCCGGGCGCGCTTCGCCTTGCGGATCGCCTGGCGGGTCTGGCGCACCGCCTCGTTGGTGACCGCGCAGCTGTTGACGATGACGAGATCGTCCTCGCCGGCGGCGAGCGCCCGCATCGCCTCGCTCTCCGCGGCATTGAGCCGGCAGCCGAGCGTGATCACCTCCGGCCCGCTCATGCCGGCAGCTCGCCGGTGAAGACATGGGTGGCGGGGCCGCTCATCCGGATCGTGCCGCCCGGCGCCCAGTCGATGATGAGCGACCCTCCCGGCAGCCGCACCTCGACCGGGCCCTCGCTCTGCCGGCCGCGGATCGCGGCAACCGCGGTGGCGCAGGCGCCCGTGCCGCAGGCCGCGGTCAGGCCCGTGCCGCGCTCCCAGACGCGAAGCTTGATTGTGTCGCGTTCGAACGAGGCGACGTTGACGTTGACGCGCTCGGGGAAGAGCGGGTCGTGCTCGATCAAGGGGCCGAGCCGGTCCAGATCGACCGCATCGGCGTCGCGCACGAAGAAGACGACATGCGGATTGCCGACATTGACCGCGCTCGGCTCCTGAAGCTCTTCCCAGCCGACCGGCATCGCCGCCGTGTCCATCGCATAGGCCAGCGGAATCTCGTCCCAGCCGAAACGCGGGCGCCCCATGTCGATGCCGTCCGCGTCGCCATCCAGGACGCCGCCTTTGGTCTCGATGCTGGTCCGGCGCCCTTCGAGCAGCACCACGCAGCGAGTCGCATTGCCGCACGCCTCGACCTCGCCGCCGTCGGCGTTCCAGATCCGCATCCGGACGTCGGCGACCTCGGACGGCTCGAGCAGAATCACCTGGTCGCAGCCGACGCCCGTCCGCCGGTCGGCGATCGCGCGCGCCCGCGCCTCGTCCATCGCGACCGGGCCCTCGCGCGCGTCGAGGATGACGAAATCGTTGCCCAGGCCGTGCATCTTGTGAAAGCGGGTCATGCTGGAGGCGATCTAGGTGCTGGCAGGGCGCAAGTCTACGGCTTGACACGCAGCCTATTACGTGACCAATAGGTCACATGTACATCGTCCAGCCCGATGCCGAGGCCGTTCCCGATGTCTGGCAGGCGCTCGCCGATCCGACGCGGCGGGCGCTGATCGACCGGCTCGCAACGGGCGCCAGGACCACCTCCGAGCTGTGCGAGGGCATGCCGATGTCGCGCTTCGGGGTGATGAAGCATCTCGGCATATTGGAGCGCGCCGGGCTGGTCATCGCCCGCCGCCAGGGGCGGTTGCGCTTCAACCATCTCAACGCGGCGCCGCTGCACGCGCTGCAGGCGCGCTGGCTGTCGCCGCGCGCCGCCGCTTTGGCCGGGGCGATCACGGGCTTTTCCGACACTTTGGGAGACGGGCAGATGACACGAGAAGAGTCCGCAAGCGGGCGTCGTCGACGTGGCGCTGGAATGGCCGGTCGCGGCCTCGGTCCAGCAGGTCTGGGAGGCGTTGTTGCGGCGGCCGGAGCGATGGTGGCCGGCCGAGCACCGCGCCTGCGGCCCGGGGTCGGCGATGTCGCTGGAACCGGTGCTGGGCGGCGAGCTGCGCGAGGAGCAGGGTGGGCAGGGGATCGTCTGGTACCGGGTGATGGCGATCGAGCCGCTCCGCTCGGTCGACCTGATCGGCCACCTCGCCGCCCGCTATGGCGGCCCGGCGACCTCGATGCTCCATATCGAGCTCGTCCCCGGCGCGGCGGACGGCACCAGCCTCATCAAGCTGACCGATTCGGTGTTCGGCCGGATCGGGCCCGATCTGCGCGCGTCGCTGAGCGCGGGCTGGCAGGCGATCGTCGGCGGCGGCCTGGTCGCCCATGTCGAGGGAGACGGGGCATGATAGCCTTGCTGCCCGCTGCCTTGCTCGCGGCGCATCCGATGACCGAGACCACGGGAGCGGCGGAGCGCCAGGTCTCCGAGCAAGTCGCCCTATGGAATCGCGGCGATCTGGAGGGCGCTCTACGGACCTATTGCCCGGCCGACGATATCAGCTGGGTCAATCAGGGCGGCCTCAGCCACGGCTATGAGCGCTTCGCCCAGTCGATGCGTGAAGAATTTGGGCGCGAGCCGGGCGCGATGGGGACGCTCGCCATCGACGTCCTCGAAAGCCGCGATCTCGGCGGCGGCGGCAGCCTGGTCGTGGTGCGATGGGCGATCACCCGCGGCGGGACACGGCTGATGGGCGGCGTTTCCACCCAGTTGTGGGGCGATTGCGACGGGCGTATGCGGATCCTGTTCGAGCACGCCAGCTAGGGCCCAAGCTCTTTCCTTGCCTTCGCTCGCCCAAGCCCCTATGTGCGCCCCATCCCGATTGGGGTGAGTTTCGATGCGTCTGAGGACGCGCGCTGGCCGGCGAGGTTTCGCCCGCCGGCGTTTTTCGTTTGGCGCGCCAAAGCCCCTCCGAGGGGTTGGGGTGGGCCGCAAAAGAGGCAGAAGAGCATGTTCGAGAGCCTGAGCGATCGTCTGAGCGGCGTGTTCGACCGCCTGCGCGGCCGCGGCGCGTTGACCGAGGCCGACGTGCGCTCGGCGATGCGTGAGGTACGGATCGCTCTGCTCGAGGCCGACGTCGCCTTGCCCGTGGTTCGCGAATTCGTCGATCGGGCGACCGAGCAGGCGGTGGGACAGCAGGTGCTCCGCTCGATCACGCCGGGCCAGCAGGTGGTCAAGATCGTCCATGACGCGCTCGTCGAGATGCTGGGCGCGGAAGAAGCCGCGCTGGAGCTCGCCGTCACCCCGCCAGCGGTGATCATGATGGTCGGCCTGCAGGGCTCGGGCAAGACGACGACCACCGCCAAGCTCGCCAAGAGGCTGACCGAGAAGGACCGCAAGAAGGTGATGATGGCGTCCCTGGACGTCGCCCGCCCGGCCGCTCAGGAGCAGCTCGCAATTCTGGGCCGCCAGGCCGAGGTCGCGACTCTGCCGGTCGTCCCCGGCCAGGCCCCGGTCGATATCGCCCGGCGCGCGCTCAACGCCGCCCGGCTGCAGGGCTACGATGTCCTGATGCTCGACACGGCCGGCCGCCTGCACGTCGATCAGGCGTTGATGGACGAGATGAAGGCCGTCGCCGAAGTCTCTGCGCCGAATGAGGTTCTGCTCGTCGCCGACTCGATGACCGGGCAGGACGCGGTCAACGTCGCCAAGAGCTTCGGCGATCAGATCGCGCTGACCGGCATAATCCTCACCCGGCTCGACGGCGACGCCCGCGGCGGCGCCGCTTTGTCGATGCGCGCGGTGACCGGCAAGCCGATCAAGTTCGCCGGCGTCGGCGAGGGGATCGACAAGATCGAGGCCTTCCATCCGGAGCGGGTCGCCGGGCGAATCCTCGGCATGGGCGACGTCGTCGGCCTCGTCGAGCGCGCCCAGGAGACGATCAAGGTCGAGGAGGCCGAGGCGCTCGCCGCCAAGATGGCCAAGGGCCAGTTCGATCTCAACGACCTGCGCGGCCAGCTCCAGCAGATGCAGCGGATGGGCGGGCTCGGCGCGCTCGCCGGGATGATGCCGGGCCTCGGCAAGATCAAGAACCAGATCAACGAGAGCGGCGTCCTCGAAGGCAATGTGCTCGGCCGGCTCGACGCGATCATCAGCTCGATGACGCCCAGGGAGCGGGGCAAGCCCGAGCTGATGAACGCCAAGCGCAAGATCCGGGTCGCCAACGGCTCGGGTACCACCGTTCAGGAGGTCAACAAGCTCCTCAAGATGCACCAGGAGATGGCGACCGCGATGAAGAAGATCCGCAAGATGGGTGGGCTGGGCAAGCTCGGCGCCCTGTTCGGCGGCGGCGGCATGGGCGGGATGATGGGGGGCGGCATTGGCGGCCTGCCCGATCTCTCCAAGGGCCTGCCGCCAGGCGGCTTGCCGGGGCTTCCCGGACCCGGCGGCGGGGCGCCGTTCAACCTACCGAAGAATTTCAAGAAATGACCACAACCTGTCGTCATTCCAGCGAAAGCTGGAATCCATACTGACTCAGAATGGACCCCAGCCTTCGCTGGGGTGACGAGAATCAAACGAAAGGAACAGTTAAAATGGCAGTTGCAATCAGGCTCAGCCGGGGCGGCGCGAAGAAGCGGCCTTATTACAAGATCGTGGTGGCCGATGCGCGTAACGCGCGCGACGGCAAGTTCATCGAGCGGATCGGCAGCTACAATCCGCTGCTCCCCAAGGACAGCGAGGAGCGGGTGAAGCTCGACGCCGATCGCGCAAAGCATTGGCTCTCGGTCGGCGCCCAGCCGTCGGACCGCGTCGCTCGCTTCCTCGACGCCGCCGGCATCCTCGAGCGCCCGGCCCGTTCGAATCCGAAGAAGGGCGAGCCCGGCGACAAGGCCAAGGAGCGGGTCGAGGAGCGCGCCAAGAAGGAAGCCGAAGCGGCCGCCGCGCCGGCCGAGGAGGAGATCGCCGAGGTCGCCGCCGAGGAGGCTTCGGCTCCGGAAGCCGAAACGCCGGCCGAGGAGCCCGCCGCCGCGGAGGCTCCGGCCGCTGAGGAGCCCGCCGCCGGGGAAGCTCCGGCCGTCGAGGAGCCTGCCGCCGAGGAAGCTCCGGCCGCCGAGGAGCCTGCCGCCGAGGAAGCCCCGGCCGTCGAGGAGCCTGCCGCCGAGGAAGCTCCGGCCGCCGAGGAGCCTGCCGCCGAGGAAGCTCCGGCCGCCGAGGAGCCTGCCGCCGAGGAGGCTCCGGCCGCCGAGGAGCCTGCCGCCGAAGAGGCTCCGGCCGCCGAGGAGCCCGCTGCCGAGGAAGCCCCGGCCGCCGAGGAAGCAACTCCAGCCGACGAGGCCTCGAACGACGGCGAATCCGCCGAGGCTCCGGCCGAGGGCGCCGACGAAGCCGCGCCCGAGGAGGGCGCGGAGAAGGCCGAGAAGGCTTAGGCCTTGGCCGAATCCCAGGTCACCCTCGCCGCCGTCGCCGGAGCGCACGGCATCGGCGGCGAGGTGCGCCTGAAATTGTTCGCGCAAGGGGTCGACAGCCTCAGACGGCACAAGGTCTTCCACGCGGGCGAGCGAGTCCTGACCCTGAAATCGGTCAAGCCGGGCAGCGCGGGCGCGATCGCCCGCTTCGTCGAGATCGCCGACCGCAGCGCGGCCGAGGCGCTTCGCGGCACCCTGCTCACCGTGGCGCGCGCGGCGCTGCCGCCGCTCGGGGAAGGCGAATATTATCACGCCGACCTGATCGGCCTGCGCTGCGAGAGCGAAGCGGGCGAGGCGCTCGGCATCGTCGTCGCGGTCGAGAATTTCGGCGCCGGCGACCTGCTCGAGATCGAGAAGCCGGACGGCAGGCGCGCCCTGATCCCGTTCCGCCCCGGCATCGCCGACCTCGCCGGCGGCAAGATGATCGCCGACCCAGTCTTTCTTGCCTGACTGATCCTCCCCTCGATTTCGAGGGGAGGGGGACCAGCCGAAGGCTGGTGGAGGGGCCTCTTCAGCCGCAAAGAAGCCCCTCCACCGCACTTCGTGCGGTCCCCCTCCCCTGCAAATGCAGGGGAGGATTTTGTCAGCGTGTCAGCGGCCTTTGCCTGGCCAGATCGTTCCTGATCGTCGTCGCCGCGACTCCGCCTTCGCCCATTGCGTGGCTGATCTGGTCGAGGCCGAGCACGACGTCGCCCGCCGCATAGGCGCCCGTCACGCTGGTGCGCTGGTGGGCGTCGACGAGGATGCAGCCGGTCTCGCCGCTGAGCGCGACCCCGATCTGCCCGGCGAGCTCGCTGTGCACGTCCGAGCCCAAGGCCGGATAGACGCTGTCGAACGCGTGGTGGCCGTGCGGAGTCTCGACCACGATCGCGTCGGCGAGAGCGGCGACGGCGTGGCACGGGCCGTCGACCGCGACGATGCCGTGCTCGCGAAGCCGCGCCTGCTCCTCCGGGGCGATGTCATGCGCGCTGTGAGGCGCGATCAGGGTGATGTCGGCGGTGTAGCCGCGCAGGAACACCGCCTCGGCGACGCCGCTCTTGCCGCTGCCGATCACGCCGACCTTCTTGTCGGTGACCTCATAGGCGTCGCAGATCGGGCAATAGCGGAGCAGGCCGCGCGCCAGCGCCTCGGCATGGAGGTCCTCGTCCATCGGCGGCCGCCGGTTCGTCACCCCGGTGGCGAGCAGCACGGTGCGCGCCGCCGCCGGCCCCGAGCCCCATTCCGCGCAGAAGCCGCCTTCAAGCCGGTCGAGCCGAGTCACCCGCCCATCCTCGATCGCGGCGCCATATTTCTGCGCCTGAGCCTTCATCCGAGCGATCAGCTCCGCGCCCGAAATCCCGTCCGGAAAGCCGGCATGGTTGCGGGTGCAGGGGATCAGCGACGCCCGGCTGCCGCCCGCGTCCACCACCCGGATCGAAAGGTGGAAACGGGCGAGATAGATGGCGGCGGTCAGCCCGGCGGGGCCGCCGCCGACGATCAGGCAATCGAGTTCGGGCTCGCTCATCGCGCTCTTACCGTTGTCGAGCCCGCTTGGTTCCGTCTACACCGAAGCGATGGGCGATGCGGCGAAGATGAGCGGCTGGCTGGGGCTGGTTCCCGCCGCTGCTCGCCGTGCTCCTCGCGATCGACTTCGCTTTCGCCCGCTTGCCCTTAGCAACGGAGTATCGATGCGCAAGACCCTGATCGCCGCGCTTCTGCTCGCCGCCGCCGCGCCGGCGCTGCCGCAACCCCCGGCGCCTGCGCCGGTCGCGCTGGCCGACCGGATCGAGCAGCTCGGGCCGTCGCTCGATCCCCTGTTCGAGACGTTCAGGCGCGAGGCCCACGTCCCCGGCCTCGCTTTCGGCATCGTCGCCGACGGCCGGCTCGCCTACGTCCAGACGCTGGGCAGCCGAACGCTCGATCAATATGAGATCGTCACCCCCGACAGCCTGTTCCGAATCGCCTCGATGTCGAAGGCGTTCACCGCGCTCGCCATCCTGAAGCTTCGCGACGAGGGACTGCTGCGGCTCGACGCCCTTGCCGAGGATTATGTGCCCGAGATGCGCCGCTGGCGCTATCCGACCGCCGACAGCCCGCGCATCCGCGTCCGCGACCTGCTCAGCCATGCCGGCGGCTTCGTTACCGACGACCCCTGGGGCGACCGCCAGCAGGTCCTGACCGAGGCCGAGTTCACCGCGATGCTTCGCGCCGGCGTGCCCTTCACTCGAGCGCCGCAGATTCAGTTCGAATATTCCAATTTCGGCTATGCTTTGCTCGGCCGGATCGTCGCCAACGTCTCGGGCCGCCCCTACAAGGATTATATCGAGCGCGAGATCATGCGCCCGCTCGGCATGGAATTGACCGGCTACGATATCTTCGCCGCGCGCCAGGACCGCCGTGCGCTCGGCTGGCGCTGGGAGAATGGGGCGCATGTCAGCGAGCCCGACATGCGCCACGGCGTCTTCGGGGCGATGGGCGGAGTCCAGACCAGCGCCCGCGATTATGCGCGCTGGGCCGCCTTCCTGCTTTCCGCCTGGCCGGCGCGGGACGGACCGGAGACCGGGCCGGTGCGGCGTTCCACGGTCCGCGAGCTCGCCCAGGGGCTCAATTTCCCCGCCGTCGCCCGCCGCCCGGGCGATCCCGAAAGCTGTCCGCAGGCCGCCGCCTACGGCATGGGCTTCAGGGTCGCTCAGGATTGCGACCTCGGCCTCACCCTCGCCCATGGCGGCGGCTATCCGGGCTACGGCTCCTACCTGCTGCTCCTCCCCGAGCGCGGCATCGGCATCTTCGCCTTCGCCAACCGCACTTATGCCGGGCCCTCGCCGCCGGTCTGGGCGGCGGCGCTCGAGCTTCACCGCGCCGGCCTGCTCGCACCCCGCGCGATCCCGGTCAGCGATGCGCTCGCCTTGATGTATCATTATGCCGGCGACATCTGGCAGCGCGGGACCCTGGACGGCGCCCGCGACCGCCTGGCGATCAACTTCCTGATGGACCGAAGCGCCGAAAATTGGACCCGAACGCTCGCTGAGCTCAAGGCGCAGGCCGGCGACTGCGACACCGATGCGCCGATCATAGCGACGGGGGCGCTCTCGGGCCGCTTCGCCTGGACCTGCGAGCGCGCGACGCTGCGCGGCGAGCTGCTGCTCGCGCCGACCCGCCCGCCGACCATCCAGGCGCTTCGTTTCGGAGTCGCACCGCAATGACGAGGCCGCTGCGATGATGATGATCGTCTTCTCGGCCGTCGGCTTGGCGCTGGTCGTCGCGACCGCGGTCCGGGTGATGAAGCGGTCGAACTCGCGGGCGGCGGCGATAATGCTCGGCACCCTGGTCGCGCCGCTGCCGACGATCGCCGGCGCCGTGGTGGAAGCGCTGATCGCCCCGGCGGCCGAGTTGCGCACCGGCCTCGGCTTCGCGCTCGGGCTCGGCGCGCTCTATCTGGCGGTGGCGATGACGACGGCCGGCGCCGTCATTGCCGCCGCCATCGCCTTCGCGATGAACGAGGGGGATCCCGAGGATGCTTACTTGAAGAACCTCGAAGACGATCTGAACGGACGGCGATGACCTGGGCCGCCACCATCCTCACCCTCTATCCCGAGATGTTCCCCGGGCCGCTCGGCCACAGCCTCGCCGGCCGCGCGCTGGCCGATGGGCTCTGGTCGCTCGACACCGTCCAGATCCGCGATTTCGCGACCGACAGGCATCGCTCGGTCGACGACACCCCGGCCGGGGGAGGGGCGGGGATGGTGATGCGCGCGGACGTGATCGCCGCGGCGCTCGACAGCGTGGCGGACGACCGGCCCAAATTGGCGATGAGCCCGCGCGGCGAGCCGCTTACGCAGGCGCTCGTCCGCGACCTCGCCGCCGGCCCCGGAGTCTCGATCCTGTGCGGCCGTTTCGAAGGGATTGACGAGCGGCTGTTCGAGGCGCGGCCGATCGTCCCGGTCTCGATCGGCGATTATGTCCTCTCCGGCGGCGAAACGGCCGCTTTGGCCCTGCTCGACGCTTGCGTTCGGCTGCTTCCCGGGGTAATGGGCGCGCCTTCGAGCGGTGAGGAGGAGAGCTTTGAGAGCGGCCTTCTCGAATACCCTCATTATACCCGTCCTCAAATATGGGAAGGGCGCAGGATCCCCGAAGTGCTGCGATCGGGGGATCATGCGAAGATCGCCGCCTGGCGAAGCGCCAAGGCGGCGGACGAGACACGGCTAAGGCGGCCGGACCTGATCGAGCGTCACCGGGACGCGCGAAGGCCACCGCCCTCTGGCGCGCGGCGAGAGAAGAACGAGGACGAATGAGATGAACCTCATCCAGCAGCTCGAGGCCGAGGCCATCGAGCAGTTCAAGTCGACCAAGACCATTCCCGAATTCCGGCCCGGCGACACGCTCCGCGTCGGAGTCAAGGTGGTCGAGGGCGAGCGCACCCGAATCCAGAATTTCGAAGGCGTCTGCATCGCCCGCGCCAATCGCGGCCTCGGCAGCTCCTTCACGGTCCGCAAGATCAGCTTCGGCGAAGGCGTCGAGCGGGTCTTCCCGCTTTATTCGCCGAGCGTCGATTCGATCGAGGTCGTCCGCCGCGGCGCCGTCCGCCGGGCCAAGCTCTATTATCTGCGCGGCCGCACCGGCAAGGCCGCCCGAATCGCGGAGCGCCGCGATACCCGCCATCTCGACAAGGCCAAGGCCGCAGCGGCGGCGGCCGCCCCGGCGACCGAAACCGCCGACAGCTGAGCGCGAGCAATGCCGTCACCCCGGCGAAGGCCGGGGTCTCGATGGCGGCACGCGTGACTTCATCGGCCTGAGATCCGGCCTTCGCCGGGATGACGAAAGAAAGGGGCGGTTGCTCGGGCGGCCGCCCTTTCGCGTGCCTTCCGAAAATTGTTCTTAAGATATATCTTGACAGTCTCGGATCAAAAGATATATCTCAGCCTATCTTTACGAGGAGGCCGACATGGGCATGCGTTTCAGGATGGGCGGCGACTGCGGCCACCGCGGGTTCGATTTTCCCGCGGGACTGTTCGCCATGAGCGGACGCGGCTGGGGCGGCGGCTGGGGCCGGTCCTGGGGCGACGATTCGGACTGGGGCGGCGGCGGCCGCGGCCGGCGCGGCCGGCGCCGTGTGTTCGAAGCCGGGGAATTGCGGCTCGTCCTCCTGAAGCTGATCGCCGACCAGCCCCGCCACGGCTACGACCTCATCCGGGCGATCGAGGAGATCACCCACGGCACCTACGCGCCGAGCCCCGGAATCGTCTATCCGACGCTGACCATGCTCCAGGACATGGGCCTGATCGAGGAAGCGAAGGAGGAAGGGCCGCGCAAGGCCTTCGCTCTGACTGAGGACGGCAAGGCCCACCTCGCCGAGAAAGCGGACGAGGTCGAGGCGCTGCTGGCGCGGCTCGAGGATCTCGGCCGCGACCAGCGCAAGGCGGGCGGCGCCCCGATCAAGCGGGCCGTCGGCAACCTGCTCTCGGCGCTCTGGCACCGGGTCACCCGCGAGGATGCCGGCGAAAAGACCCTCCACGACATCGCCGCCATCCTCGACGAAGCCGCCCAGAAGATCGAGCGGCTGTAGCTGGTTCCTCGCCTGCATTTGCAGGGGAGGGGGACCGCACGAAGTGCGGTGGAGGGGCCTGCGGTGAAAGGAAGCCCCTCCACCATGCTTCGCATGGTCCCCCTCCCCTCGAAATCGAGGGGAGGAATGTTCAGGGGACCGGGCTCGGCTTCTGCTGGCCGCCGTCATGCTGGCGGATGATCCGGATATAGGCGTCGACCAGCTCCTGGTTGACCTCGTCCCAGCCGTAGCGCTGGCTCGCCTCGAAGCCCGCCTGGCCGGCCGAGCGCCGCGCCTCGGCGTCGGTGCAATAATGAGCGAGCGCCGCGCGGAACTGGTCGCAGGCGCCGGGCCTGACGAGGCGGCCGGTGACTCCGTCGGCGACCAGGCTCTGGCTTCCGGTGGCGATCGCCGCGACCACCGGCAGCCCGGCCGCCATCGCCTCCAGAGTGACGTTGCCGAACGTCTCGGTGACCGACGGGTTGAACAGCATGTCCATCGAGGCGACGGCGCGGCCGAGATCCGGCCCCGATTGGAAGCCGGCGAAGCAGGCGTCGGGAAGGCGCTTTTCGAACCACTCCCGCGCCGGCCCGTCGCCGACCACCAGCACCTTGTGCCGGATCTGGCGGCGGGCGAGCCGGTCGACCGTTTCGGAGAAGACGTCGAGCCCCTTTTCCATCACCAGCCGGCCGGTGAAGCCGACCACGGGCACGTCGTCGGCGATGCCGAGCGAGCGCCGCCACGCCATGTCGCGCCGGCCGGGGTTGAAGATCTCCCGGTCGATGCCGCGAGTCCAGATGCCGACGTCGTAGTTCATGCGCTGGTCGCGGAGCAGCTGCGCCATCGAATCGGAGGGCGCGAAGATGGCGTCGCAGCGCCGGTAGAAGCGGCGCAGGATAGCAAGCACCACCGGCTCCAGGAAGGCCATGTTGTAATAGCGCGGATAGGTTTCGAAGCGGGTGTGGACCGTGGAGATCACCGGCAGGTCCCATTTGCGCCCGAGGGTGAGCGCCCGGTGGCCGGTGATGTCCGGGCTGGAGACGTGAATCAGGTTCGGGCGAAACGCCTTCAGGTCGCGCCGGGCGCGCGGCGGCAGCGGCAGGCCGAGCTTGTATTCGGACCGGCCCGGGATCGGCAGGCCCGGCACGGAGACCAGGTCCCCCTTCGGCTCGAAGGCCGGGGTGCGGGTCGTCGGCGAATAGACCCGCACCTTCGCACCCTTGCGCAGCAGATAGTCGGCGAGCCGGTTCAGCGCCTGGTTCGCCCCGTCGCGGACATAATTGTAATTGCCGCTGAAGATGGCGACGCGAAGGTCGGAAGCGTCCATTGCCGCGTCCGGATAGGAAATTTGGGAGGCGAAGGCAAAGGCGCTGCGGTCGCGCCCCATCCCGTCATTCCGGCCAAGGCCGGAATCTCTCTGCCTCGGGCCGCCATCGAGGAGGGAAAGGGGATTCCAGCTGGAATGACGACGGAGGGTCATTGCTCGGGGTCCTGCGGTTTGCGGAGATCGCGCGGCAGCCGGCGCAGCACGAACAAGGCCGCGATCGGCGGCGCGATCAGCAGCAGCACGCCAAGGATGACGATCGCTTTCTCCATCGGCTCCTCCTCCTCATGAAAACGCCCCGCCGGATGGGACCGGCGGGGCGCTTCGATGCCGTGCGGCGGCCGGGGCCTTCAGGCCTTGGCGCCGCCCTCGGCGCCGGCTTCCTGCAGATATTCGCCGGCGTCCGCGTCGGTGCCGTGGCCGCTCACCGTCACGCCGGCGAGCGGATCGGCGTCGATCGCCGCTTCCGGCCCCTGGGCGAGCTCGGCCTCATGCTCCTCGGCGGCCGAATTGGCGGCGATCAGCGATTCCTGGATCGCCCGGTGCTGGGCGCGAAGCGCCGCGTCGCGCGACGAGGCCGCGATCCGCATCCGCTTCATGCCGGCGCCGGTGCCGGCTGGAATCAGTCGGCCGACGATGACGTTCTCCTTGAGGCCCTCGAGATCGTCGATCTTGCCCTGCACCGAGGCTTCGGTGAGGACTCGGGTCGTCTCCTGGAACGAGGCGGCCGAGATGAACGAACGCGTCTGCAGGCTCGCCTTGGTGATGCCGAGCAGCACCGGCTTGCCTTCGGCGGGCTTCTTCTTGCCCTGAGTCTTCAGCCTGGCATTGGCCTCGTTCATCTCCTGCCGGTCGATCTGCTCGCCGACCAGGAAAGTGGTATCGCCGCTCTCAATGATCTCGACCTTCTGAAGCATCTGGCGAACGATCACCTCGATATGCTTGTCGTTGATCTTCACGCCCTGCAGGCGATAGACCTCCTGGATCTCGCTGACGAGATATTCGGCCAGCGCCTTGACTCCGAGCACTTCGAGGATGTCGTGCGGATCGGGCGAGCCGCCGATCAGATTGTCGCCGCGCTTGACGTAATCGCCCTCCTGCACGTCGATCACCTTGGATTTCGGCACCAGATACTCGACCGGCTCGCCGCCCTCCTCGGGGATGATCGCGATCTTGCGCTTGGCCTTATAATCCTTGCCGAACGCGATCCGGCCGGAGACCTTGGCGATGATCGCATTCTCCTTGGGCTTGCGCGCCTCGAACAGCTCCGCCACCCGCGGCAGGCCGCCGGTGATGTCGCGGGTCTTGGCCGCCTCGCGGCTGACCCGGGCGAGCACCTCGCCGGCTTCGACTCGCTGGCCGTCCTCGACCGAAAGCATCGCGCCGGGCGAGAGCATGTAGCGCGCCGCCTCGCCGCTCTTCTCGTCGAGCAGGGTGATTCGCGGCCTGAGGTCCTCCTTGGTCCGGGCGCTGCCGCGATAGTCGATGACCACGCGCTGGGCGATGCCGGTCGCCTCGTCGGTCTGCTCGACCAGCGTCTTGCCCTCGATCAGGTCCTGGAACTTCACGATGCCGCCCTTTTCGGTGATCACCGGCATCATGAACGGGTCCCATTCGGCGATCCGGTCGCCCTTGGTGACGATATGGCCGTCGTCGCACATCAGATGTGCGCCATAGGGGATTCGGTGGACCGAGCGCTCGCGCCCGTCCATGTCGACGATGGCGAGCTCGCCGCTGCGCGACATCGCCACCCGGCGGCCGCGGGCATCGAGGATCGTCGGCAGGTCGCGGAACTCGACCGTGCCGTCCGCCACCGCGTCGAGGCTCGACGTCTCGTTGAGCTGGGCGGCGCCGCCGATGTGGAAGGTCCGCATGGTGAGCTGGGTGCCCGGCTCGCCGATCGACTGGGCGGCGATGACTCCGACCGCCTCGCCGATATTGACCGGGGTGCCGCGGGCGAGATCGCGCCCGTAGCATTTTCCGCAGACGCCATGCTCGCTTTCGCAGACGAGCGGCGAGCGGATGTGGACCGATTGGACGCCCAATTCGTCGATCTTCAGGGCTCCCGCCTCGTCGATCAGCTCGCCTTCCTTGGCGATGAGGTCGCCGGTCTTGGAATCGACCACGTCCTCGGCCGGGGTGCGGCCGAGGATTCGCTCGCCCAGCGAGGCGATGGTGGCGCCGCCCTGGACGATGGCGCGCATGTCGAGGCTGTTCTCGGTGCCGCAATCCTCCTCGACGACGACGCAATCCTGCGAAACGTCGACGAGACGGCGGGTCAGATAGCCCGAATTCGCCGTCTTGAGCGCCGTATCCGCGAGGCCCTTGCGGGCGCCGTGGGTCGAGTTGAAATATTCGAGGACGGTGAGCCCCTCCTTGAAGTTGGAGATGATCGGAGTCTCGATGATTTCCCCTGACGGTTTCGCCATGAGACCACGCATGCCGGCAAGCTGCTTCATCTGCGCCTGGCTGCCGCGGGCGCCCGAATGCGCCATCATGTAGATCGAGTTGATCGGCGCCATCCGGCCGTTCTCGTCCTTGGGCTGCGCCTTGATCTTCTCCATCATCGCGTTGGCGACCTGGTCGCCGCAGCGGCTCCAGGCGTCGATCACCTTGTTGTACTTCTCCTGCTGGGTGATCAGGCCGTCCTGATATTGCTGCTCGTAATCCTTGACGAGCGCCCGGGTCTCGTCGACCAGCCCCACCTTCTCGTGCGGGATGATCATATCGTCCTTGCCGAACGAGATGCCGGCCTTGAAGGCGTGGCGGAAGCCGAGCCCCATGATCGCGTCGGCGAACAGCACCGTCTCCTTCTGGCCGGTATGGCGGTAGACGATGTCGATGACGTCGGCGATCTCCTTCTTGGTGAGGAGACGGTTGACGGTCTCGAACGGCACCTTGTGGCTCTTCGGCAAAGTCTCGCCGAGCAGCATCCGGCCCGGAGTCGTCTCGAAGCGCCGCATCTCCTCCTTGCCGTCCTCATTGGTCTGCGGGACCCGGCTGACGATCTTGCTGTGCAGAGTCACCGCCTTGGCGTTGAGCGCCTGGTGGACCTCCGACATGTCGGAGAGCATCGCGCCTTCGCCCGGCTCGCCCTCGCGCTCCATCGACAGATAATAGAGCCCGAGCACCATGTCCTGCGACGGCACGATGATCGGCTTGCCGTTGGCGGGCGAGAGGATGTTGTTGGTCGACATCATCAGCACGCGCGCTTCGAGCTGCGCTTCGAGCGACAGCGGGACGTGGACGGCCATCTGGTCGCCGTCGAAATCGGCGTTGAACGCGGCGCAGACCAACGGGTGGAGCTGGATCGCCTTGCCCTCGATCAGCACCGGCTCGAACGCCTGGATGCCCAGGCGGTGGAGGGTCGGCGCTCGGTTCAGAAGCACCGGATGCTCGCGGATCACCTCGTCGAGGATATCCCAGACTTCCTTGCGCTCCTTCTCGACCCACTTCTTGGCCTGCTTGAGCGTCATCGAGAGGCCCTTGGCGTCGAGGCGCGAATAGATGAACGGCTTGAACAGCTCGAGCGCCATCTTCTTCGGCAGGCCGCACTGGTGGAGCTTCAGCTCCGGCCCGGTGACGATCACCGAGCGGCCCGAATAATCGAACTCGCTTGCCGAGCAGATTCTGGCGGAAACGGCCCTGCTTGCCTTTGAGCATGTCGGAAAGCGACTTCAGCGGCCTTTTGTTGGCGCCGGTGATGGTGCGGCCGCGGCGGCCGTTGTCGAAGAGCGCGTCGACCGCCTCTTGAAGCATTCGCTTCTCGTTGCGGACGATGATGTCCGGCGCGCGAAGCTCCATCAGCCGCTTCAGGCGGTTGTTGCGGTTGATGACCCGGCGATAGAGGTCGTTCAAATCCGAGGTCGCGAAGCGGCCGCCGTCGAGCGGCACCAGCGGGCGCAGCTCGGGCGGGATGACCGGGACGACGTCGAGGATCATCCATTCCGGCCGGTTGCCCGATTCGAGGAACAATTCGACGACCTTCAGGCGCTTGATGATCTTCTTCGGCTTCAATTCGGACTTGGTCTCGGCCAGCTCCTTCAGCAGCGCCTCGCGCTCGCCCTCGAGGTCGAGGTCGATCAGCATCTGCTTGACCGCCTCGGCGCCGATGCCGGCGGTGAAGGCGTCCTCGCCATGCTCGTCCTGGGCGTCGAGCAGCTCGTCCTCGGTCAGCAGCTGATACTTTTCGAGCGGGGTCAGGCCCGGCTCGGTGACGATGTAGCTCTCGAAATAGAGCACGCGCTCGAGCTGCTTCAATTGCATGTCGAGCAACAGGCCGATGCGGCTCGGCAGCGACTTCAGGAACCAGATATGGGCGACCGGCGCGGCCAGCTCGATGTGGCCCATCCGCTCGCGGCGGACCTTGGAGACGGTGACCTCGACGCCGCACTTCTCGCAGACGATGCCCTTGTACTTCATTCGCTTGTACTTGCCGCACAGGCACTCGTAATCCTTGATCGGGCCGAAGATGCGCGCGCAGAACAGGCCGTCGCGCTCGGGCTTGAACGTGCGGTAGTTGATCGTCTCGGGCTTCTTGATCTCGCCGAACGACCAGGACCGGATGCGCTCGGGCGAGGCGATGCCGATCTTGATCTGGTCGAACGTCTCCGGCTTGGTGATCGGATTGGCGAAGTTGGTCAGTTCGTTCATTTCTTCTTCCTCTGAACCCTCTCCCCACTGGGGAGAGGAAGAGCCGCGCTAGCGGCGAAGGAGAGGGGGAGTCAGTGCGGTTGCGACTGCCCCTCTCCCCGACCCTCTCCCCAGGGGGGAGAGGGAGCTATTGTCATTCCGCCGCCTCGGCGAGCTCGTCATTCTCGTCGATGATCGAGTTCAGCTCGACGTTGAGGCCCAGCGAGCGCATCTCCTTGACGAGCACATTGAAGCTCTCCGGGATGCCGGCCTCGAACGTGTCGTCGCCCTTGACGATCGCCTCGTAGACCTTGGTGCGGCCGATCACGTCGTCCGATTTCACCGTCAGCATCTCCTGCAGCGTGTAGGCGGCGCCGTAGGCCTGGAGCGCCCAGACCTCCATTTCGCCGAAGCGCTGGCCGCCGAACTGCGCCTTGCCGCCCAGCGGCTGCTGGGTGACCAGGCTGTACGGGCCGATCGAGCGGGCGTGGATCTTGTCGTCGACGAGATGGTGGAGCTTCAGCATGTAGATGTAGCCCACCGTCACCTTGCGGTCGAACGCCTCGCCGGTGCGGCCGTCGAACAGGGTCACCTGGCCCGACGTATCGAGGCCCGCTTTGGCGAGCATGTCGGTGACGTCCAATTCCTTGGCGCCGTCGAACACCGGCGTGCCCATCGGCACGCCGCTGGTCAGGTTGGAGGCGAGCTCGAGCACCTCCTCCTCGGTCCGCGAATCGATCTCGGCATGATAATTCTTGCCGTAAATGTCCTTCAGCTTGGAGCGCACCTGCTTGGCGTCGCCGGCGTCGAACTGCTTGGCCTTGGCGTGGATGGCGTCGAGCATCTCGCCGATCTGCTTGCCGAGGCCGCGCGCGGCCCAGCCGAGATGGGTCTCGAAAATCTGGCCGACGTTCATTCGCGAAGGCACGCCGAGCGGGTTGAGAACGATGTCGGCGGCGGTGCCGTCCTCCAGGAAGGGCATGTCCTCTTCCGGCAGGATTCGGCTGATCACGCCCTTGTTGCCGTGGCGGCCGGCCATCTTGTCGCCGGGCTGAAGCTTGCGCTTCACCGCGACGAACACCTTGACCATCTTGAGCACGCCGGGGGGCAGCTCGTCGCCGCGCTCGAGCTTCTCGATGCGGTCGTCGAGGCGGCGGCGGATCACCGCTTCGGCCTCCTCATATTGGGCGCGGACCGCTTCCAGATCGGCCTGGCGCTTGTCGTCCTTGACCGCGAACTTCCACCATTCGTACGGCTCGAACTCCGTCGAGCGTCTCGGCGGTGATCGCCGCGCCTTTCTTGACGCCCTTGGGCGCCGCGGTGGCGGTCTGGCGGAGAAGCATCTCGCGCAGGCGCGCATAGGAGGAGCGCTTCAGGATGGCGCGCTCGTCCTCGGCGTCCTTCTTCAGCCGGTCCTTCTCCTCGGTCTGGATCGCCCGCGTGCGGTCGTCGATATCGATGCCGTGGCGGTTGAACACGCGAACTTCGACCACCGTGCCGGAAACGCCCGGCGGCAGCCTCAGCGAGGTGTCGCGGACGTCGGACGCCTTCTCGCCGAAGATGGCGCGGAGCAGCTTTTCCTCGGGAGTCATCGGGCTCTCGCCCTTCGGCGTGATCTTGCCGCACAATATGTCGCCCGGCTCCACTTCGGCGCCGATATAGACGATGCCGGCCTCGTCGAGGTTGCGCAGCGCTTCCTCGCCGACGTTCGGGATGTCGCGGGTGATGTCCTCGGGCCCGAGCTTGGTGTCGCGGGCCATCACCTCGAACTCCTCGATGTGGATCGAGGTGAAGACGTCGTCCTTCACGATCCGCTCGGAGATCAGGATGCTGTCCTCGAAATTGTAGCCGTTCCAGGGCATGAACGCGACCAGCACGTTGCGCCCCAGCGCCAGCTCGCCGAGGTCGGTCGAGGGGCCGTCGGCGATGACGTCGCCGGCCTGGACCAGCTCGCCCTTCTTCACCAGCGGCCGCTGGTTGATGCAGGTGTTCTGGTTCGAACGCTGGAACTTCATCAAGGTGTAGATGTCGACGCCCGATTTGCCGGCCTCGACGTCGTCGGTAGCTCGAACGACGATTCGGGCGGCGTCGACCTGGTCGACGATGCCGGTGCGGCGCGCGGCGATGGCGGCGCCCGAATCCCGGGCGACCGTCTCTTCCATGCCGGTGCCGACGAACGGCGCCTCGGCGCGGATCAGCGGCACCGCCTGGCGCTGCATGTTCGAGCCCATCAGGGCGCGGTTGGCGTCATCGTTCTCGAGGAACGGAATCAGCGACGCGGCGACCGAAACGAGCTGCTTCGGGCTGACGTCCATCAGCGTGATGGTCTCGCGCGGGGCCATCAGGAACTCGCCGGCGCGGCGGCTGGAGACGATCTCCTCGCCGAAGCTGTTGTCCTTGGCGAGTTCGGCATTGGCCTGGGCGATCGTGTGCTTGGCCTCTTCCATCGCCGAGAGGTAGACGACGTCCTTGGTGACCTTGTTGTCGACCACCTTGCGGTAGGGCGTCTCGATGAAGCCGTATTTGTTGACCCGGCTGAAGCTGGCGAGCGAGTTGATCAGGCCGATATTCGGGCCTTCCGGAGTCTCGATCGGGCAGATCCGGCCATAATGGGTCGGGTGGACGTCGCGCACCTCGAAGCCGGCGCGCTCGCGGGTCAGGCCGCCCGGCCCGAGCGCCGAGACCCGGCGCTTGTGGGTCACCTCGGAAAGCGGGTTGGTCTGGTCCATGAACTGCGACAGCTGCGAGGAGCCGAAGAATTCGCGCACCGCGGCGACCGCCGGTTTGGCGTTGATCAAATCGTTGGGCATGACGGTCGACACGTCGACCGAGGACATGCGCTCCTTCACCGCGCGTTCCATGCGCAGCAGGCCGACCCGATACTGGTTCTCGAGCAATTCGCCGACCGAACGCACCCGGCGGTTGCCGAGATTGTCGATGTCGTCGATCTCGCCCTTGCCGTCCTTCAAATCGACCAGCGTCTTGACCACCGCGACGATGTCCTCTTTGCGGAGCGTCGTCACCGTATCCTCGGCGTCGAGGTCGAGGCGCATGTTCAGCTTGACCCGGCCGACCGCCGAGAGGTCATAGCGCTCGGAATCGAAGAACAGGCCGGCGAACAGGGCCTCCGCGGTCTCGCGGGTCGGCGGCTCGCCGGGGCGCATGACCCGGTAGATGTCGGAAAGCGCCTGGTCGCGGTCCTCGGCCTTGTCGGCTTTCAGCGTGTTTCGAATCCAGGCGCCGGTGTTGACATGATCGATGTCGAGCAGCTCGATCCGGTCGATGCCGGCCTTGTCGAGCTTCTCGAGATTTTCAGGGGTGAGCTCGTCGCCCGCCTCGATATGGATTTCGCCGGTCGCCTCGTTGACGAGGTCGAAGGCGGAATAGCGGCCGAAAATCTCCTCGGTCGGAATGAGCAGGTGGCTGAGCCCGTCCTTGGCCGCCTTGTTGGCCGCGCGCGGGCTGATCTTCTGGCCGGCCGGGAAGACGATCTCGCCGGAATCGGCGTTGACGATGTCGAACGCCGGCTTCTGCCCGCGCCACTGATCGGGGACGAACGGGACCCGCCAGCCGCCCTTGCCGCGGACCCAGGTGACCCGGTCGTAGAAGGTGTTGAGGACTTCCTCGCTGTTCATGTCGAGCGCGTGGAGAAGCGCCGTCACCGGCAGCTTGCGCTTCCTGTCGATGCGGACGTTGACGATGTCCTTGGCGTCGAACTCGAAGTCGAGCCACGAGCCGCGATAGGGGATGACCCGGGCGGCGAAGAGATATTTGCCGGACGCGTGGGTCTTGCCGCGGTCATGGTCGAAGAGGACGCCCGGCGAGCGGTGCATTTGCGACACGATGACCCGCTCGGTGCCGTTGACGATGAACGTGCCGTTCTTCGTCATCAGCGGCATGTCGCCCATGTAGACGTCCTGCTCCTTGATATCGAGCACGGAGCGGGTCTCCGTATCGGGATCGACCTCGAACACGATGAGGCGAAGCGTCACCCGCATCGGCGCCGCATAGGTCATGCCGCGCTGGCGGCACTCGTCGGTGTCGTATTTTGGCGGCTCGAGCTCGTAATGGACGAAATCCAGTTCGGCGGTGCCGGCGAAGTCGCGGATCGGAAAGACGCTGCGCAGGGTCTTCTCGAGGCCCGAAACATAGCCGTCCTGCGGCCGCGAGCGAAGGAACTGCTCGTAGCTCTCGCGCTGAACCTCGATGAGGTTGGGCATTTCGGAGACTTCGTGGATGTTCCCGAAAATCTTGCGGATGCGCTTGGACGCGGTGGGCCGGTTCTCGGTGGCCGGAGCTGCCTTGGTCGCCATGTGGATAATGTCTCTTTCGCCTCGTCCCGGCGCGCCGGGGATGAATTCGTCATCCCGGCGCAGGCCGGGATCTCGCTTCCTGTTCCCCGGCGAAGGCCGGGGCCCAGAATTCTGCTTCCCGACTGAATCCCGGCCTGCGCCGGGAAACGCTCGGTGGTGCGCTCAAACGCAAAAAGCCGCGGATTCCCAGCCCGGGAATCGCAGCTTCAGCGTCTATGAAACCCCAGCCGATCAATGCGTTGAGCGCGCTGCGCGACGGCGCGCCCTGTTCCGAAAGGCTGTGGTGAGGGGCGCGATATAGGGTGGGGGAGGGAGGATGTAAAGGGGCTTGGGGTCAGTTCTAAGTAGTCTCGACCGCGACGAGCTTGCCCGCTCGATCGAGTCCGATCGGCGTATTCCAACCATGTGGTTCGCTCGCCAGTAGGCGTGGCTCGCAATGTTCCTCCGGACGAAGGCCGGTCAGGAAGACGCAGAGCGGCAGGTAGACCGGTTTGCCGATGTCGTGAAACGTCAGATAGGCCTTTACCTCCAACCGGCGCTCCCTGTTGAAGAAGCCCGCCTGCAGCGCAACGCGCTGCTTTGAAGGGAGTTCGATCTCCACGCCATGGAGAAGAACCAGCACATTCAGGGACAACCATTCGCCTCGAGATGTGAGCGCGGCAAGCTCGGTCGGCTGAAGTAGCTTGTTGTCGATCAGAACCTCACCGAACTCGCGCAACAATTCGTCGTCGCGAAAAGCTGGATGCCACTTCAGACGGTTCCCAAACAGATTGAATACAAATGCGTCCCTATCGCTCGGCATCAAGCGATGCCGCAGCGCCGCCGTCGCGCGGACCACGGCAGCGTGCGCGCTCTTTCGCGACATCGCACAACTTCCAGCGATGGCTTGGTCGCTTGCGAGTCGCAGGTTTGCCACTGCCGCCGCCTCGATGACGTCGAGCGCAGGGATTTCCCCGACGGAAGCCATTATGAAAACGCGCGCTCCCGCATAGACATCGCGGACAAGATCAGCGACCGCGCCCCGGTTCCGCCCCTCGCTATGGGCGATGAAGTCGGCAACGTCCCGAATGATCCGACGGCCTTTTGTCTTGAAGCGCAACCCGAGGAACACTGTCTTGATATCCTCGGCGTTGGCCCGCCCTTCGAGAATGGCCAACGTCCGACGCCTTAGGCTCTCCTGCAATAGCCCGGTTTTTCCAGACAAACGCTGTGCAAGATCATCAGACATGGCTAGTTCCAAAATGTGGGTGCTCCAATCCGATGTTCATAATATGTTCCGATGTGACGGGCGTCAATGCGAAAATCGCTGTCTTCTCAAATACGCTCCGGATAACTATTATCGGCACGATTGCAGGCGGAGTCCGAACCATGCCAAGCAGCGTCAATCTCGGCGAGCAGCTCGAAGCCTTCGTCGCCGACGCCGTCAAGAACGGACGCTACGGCTCGCGCAGCGAGGTGCTGCGCGAAGGCGTTCGCCTCGTCCAGGAACGCGAAGCACGGCTGGCGAAGCTCGATGAGGCGCTGCTGAAAGGCGTTGCCGACTCGGAGGCTGGCAGGACCGTCCCGCTCGACGAGGCCTTTGATCGGGTGCTTGAGAGTATCAGAAAGAAGGCGGCGCGACGGGCGGCATGAAGGTCGTTCTGACCGAGAGCGCTCTCGCCGATCTCGACGAGATTGCCGATTGGATTGGTCGTGACGATCTCGATCGTGCGGAAGCGTTTGTGGAAAGCCTCCGCCGAAAATGCGCCACTCTTTCGCGCCATCCCCGCCGCCATTCCACCGTTCCAAGAATAAGCGGCGTCGAGCTGCGCAAGCTGACGTACCGCGACTATCTGATCTTCTATCTCGTCCTCGACGAACGCGTTGAGGTCGTGCACATCCTCCACGGCGCCAGGGACTGGGCGGCCCTCCTGGCGGAAGGCGACTAGCACCGCCTCCGCCTCGGCCGGAGCCTAAAGCTCGGGCACCAAATCTCCGCATCCTGCGGCAGCGTGAAGAAGAGCGGGTTTTCGAGGAAATCGCCGCCCTCGCGGCAGTTCAGCCGGCGGATGACTCGGCCGCGGCGCAGCACCAGCAGCCCCGAATAGTCGCGCGCGCCTTCGAGATAGCGGTTGGGGGCCGACCAGCCGTTGAAGATCAGGTAGGAAAAACGCCGTTTTGGAAGCGAAGGCTCTGGTCCTCGCCGCGCGCATAGAGGGTGCGGTGGTAGAAGAGGGTGCCGCTGGCGGCGTCGCCGGCCAGCACCAGCTCCGGCCGGCCCGGCCGCCCGAACCGGTAGGTCAGCCGCCCGCCCTCGCGCACAACCTCGACCTGCCGGGCCCCGAACGAGCAGGCGAACACCGTCTCCGGCGCGTCGGCCGCCTGCGCGGCCGCCGCGAGCGCGGACAGGATGAGAATGGCGCTCAAGACCATGGCTCCTCTTGACCGGTCGGGAGCTTAGCCGTGCCGGCCGGCCGCGCAAGCGCGCGGTTCGATCGCCGCCGGGATGGCGCTTGGGGACGGTCACCGCGAGCATCCCCTTCGGCCGTCGATCTGGGGCTGGGGCAGTCGCTCGACCAGCGCGAGCGCGTCGCCGGTCGCGGCGGAAGCGGCGGTGTTGTCGAACATGCACCAGGTCTCGCGGCCGAGGCCGAGCTCGGCGCGGACCAGGCGGGCATAGGCATCGAGGCGGCGCGGGCCGTAGGCGGAGCGGTAGATGTTCGGCGATCCGTGCAGCCGCCAATAGGAAAAGCCGCGCCAGCCCCCGGGCGAGGCCGCGGCGGGCACGACGGCCGGGTCGGCGGCGACGCGCGCCACGCGGAGGCGGTCGAGCAGCTCCTCGGCGGCCGGCTGGAACCAGCTCGGATGGCGAGGCTCGCAGGCGATCCGGGCCGGCGTCCGCGCCGCAAGGTCCGCCAGGAACGGTTCGGCGAGGGCGGTAGCGAAGGCGAGGCTGGGCGGCAGCTGGACGAGCAAAACGGCGAGCTTGTCGCCGAGCGCGCCCGCTTCCCCGAGGAATGTCTCGACAAGCTCGGCGCAGCCGGCCAGCTTGCGCTGGTGCGTGATCGCCTTGGGGATCTTGACCGCAAATCGGAAGCCGGGCGGGACGCTCTCAGCCCACCTCCGCCAGGTCGATGAGCGATGCGGGCGATGGAAGGAGGAGTTGATCTCGACCCCGGCGAAGCGCGCCGCATAGCGCTCCAGCGCCGAGCCTTCGCGCGGGAAATGCGCCGAGTCCCTGGCCGGGATGCTCCAGCCCGCCGTGCCGATCACCGCGCCCATGCCGGTCCGAACGCCGGGACGGCGGAGAGGATGCCACCCTCGCCCGCGGGCACCCTGAAACAAGGGGGACAGTCCCCCATTTTTTGAGCGTCATTCCCGCGAAAGCGGGAATGACGCTTCTTCCTAACGGGGAGACACCCTTATTTTCCGTCCTCCTCCTCCTCCTCCTCCTTCTTCGCGGCTTCGCGCCTTTGCGTGAGCTCTTTTTTCTCACCCGAAGGCGCAAAGAACGGGACGAAAAGAAGCGGGATTCCCGCTTTCGCGGGAATGACGAGGGCTTGGTTAAAAGGCGTTTCGTCCACGCCGCCCGCATTGCCTAACCCGCTCCACCCCCTATCATCGCCGGCGATGCGCGCCCCATCCTCCTTCGCTACCGTCCGGCGCTTCCTGCCCTACCTCTGGCCGCGCCGCGATTCCGGCACCCGCTTGCGGGTCGCTCTCGCCTGCCTGCTCGTCCTTCTCTCCAAGGGCGTCACCCTGATCGTCCCTTTCGCCTACAAGGCGATCGTCGATTCCATGGGGGCCGAGGCCGCGGTCGGGATCATCCTCGCCTTTGCGCTCGCTTATGTCGGCGCGCGTTTCGGCGCCGCCTTGTTCGACAATCTCAGGAACGGCGTGTTCGAGATCGTCGGCCAGCGCGCCATCGCCCGCCTCTCCGGCGACGTCTTCGACCATGTCCACCGCCTCGGCCTTCGCTTCCACGTCGGCCGCCACAGCGGCGCTCTCGGCCGGGTCGTCGAGCGCGGCACCAAGAGCGTCGAATTCGATGCTCTACGCGATCCTGTTCAACATCGCCCCGACCGCGGTCGAGTTCATCGCCGTCAGCATCATCTTCTTCGTCAAGCTCGGCCCCTGGTTCGTGGTCGCGACCGCGGCGATGATGGCCCTCTACATCGCCTTCACCTACCGGATCACGGAACGCCGGGCCGCGATCCGCCGCGAGATGATCGAGCGCGACGAGGCCGCCGCCAACCGGGCGCTCGATTCGCTGATCAACTATGAAACGGTCAAATATTTCGGTGCCGAGGCGCTCGAATCCGGGCGCTACCGGGCGGCGGTCGAAAGCTATGCGCGGGCGGCGACCCGCAACGAGCAGTCGCTCGCTCTCCTGAACGTCGGCCAGTCGCTGATCACCAGCCTGATGGTCGCGCTCGCGCTCTACATCACGATCGCCGGCTGGGCCGAGGGGCGGTTCACGATCGGCGACGTCGTGCTGGTCAACACCCTCCTGATCCAGCTGTTCGTACCGCTCGACATGCTCGGCGCCGTCTATCGCGAGATCAGGCAGGGGCTGGTCGACATGGAACGGATGTTCGCTCTGATCGACACGGCTCCCGACGTCGCCGATTCGCCCGGCGCGGCCGCGCTCGACGTCGGCGGCGGCCATGTCCGCTTCAACGCCGTCGATTTCTCCTACGAGCCCGAACGCCGGATCCTGTCGAGCGTCGATTTCGAGGTGCCGCCCGGAACGACGCTCGCCATCGTCGGCCATTCCGGCGCCGGCAAGTCGACCATCGGCCGGCTCCTCTACCGCTTCTACGACGTCACCGGCGGCTCGGTGACGATCGACGGCCAGGACGTCCGCGCCGTCACCCAGGCGTCGCTCCGGCGCCGGATCGGCATCGTCCCTCAGGATACCGTGCTGTTCAACGACACCATCGCCTGGAACATCGGCTACGGCCGCCCCGGCGCCGCGCGAGGCGAGATCGAGGCGGCCGCCAAAGCCGCGGCGCTTCACGATTTCATCCTGTCGCTGCCCGCCGGCTACGAGACGATGGTCGGCGAACGCGGCCTCAAGCTCTCCGGCGGCGAGCGGCAGCGGGTCGCGATCGCCCGGACGATCCTCAAGGATCCGCCGATCCTGATCCTCGACGAGGCGACCAGCGCTCTCGACAGCAAGACCGAAGCGTCGATCCAGGCGGCGCTCGCCCCGTTGAGCCGGCAGCGGACGACGATCGTCATCGCCCATCGCCTGTCGACGATCGTCGGCGCCGACCGGATCGTCGTGCTCGACGGCGGCCGGGTCGTCGAAAGCGGCGCTCACGACGATCTGCTCGCGCTCGGCGGCGTCTATGCGTCGCTGTGGGCGGAGCAGGCGAAAAGCCGCAAGCGCGGCGAGACGCCGCACTCTTCCCGATCATCCTGAGTAGCGCCATTGTATCGCGCTGGATTGCGCCCGCCGAGCCCTCAAGCTGGACGAAATCCGAAATGGGTGCGCCGAAAAGGCGAAGTCTAGAAGCGTTCGGCCCGAAATGTATCGAGCCGGGCAGTTTCCCGCCCGGCCCGGCTACCGGAAGGTCCCCCCTCGGTCACACACCGTATTTATACGGTAATGGCGTGGCGTTCAAGTTGATCTTTCGAGCTGGGTAAAGATTGCCAGAAGAACCCACGGCGCAGGCGGCGCCGATGGCCAAAGCAGACCAAGCTCCGGCGGCAGGGCCGCGGACAGCACGCTTTCCGTTGCTTGGCAGGACGACGGCCGCCCCCTAAGATGGCGCTCCGGGGAGGGCTATGGCCTATTATCTTCTTACCGTGCGGCAGGCCGGCGCCATGTCCTACAAGGACGCCGCCAAGGCCAAGCATCAGATCGAGGCGGGCTCGTTGAGCGAGGCCAAATGGCACGCCGACAACCTCATCGACGCTCAGTACCCCAAGGCCGACAAGGCGGTGATGCAGCTGTTCGACGAAACCGGGCTGATCGCCACGCGCAAGGGGGACGGCGACTGGGACGCCTAAAGCGGTGAGGCGCGACGATCAGCGCGCGCTCACCACGCCGCGGAAATTCTCAGGCGCGGCGATCCCGTCCAGGGTCACGACGGTGCGGTCCGGCGTGGTGAATTCGATGTCGAAACGGCTGGCGACGATCTGCAGGAACATCATCATCTGGGCGAGCCCGAACGAAGCGCCGACGCAGGTCCGCCCGCCCCAGCCGAACGGCGCATAGGCGCCGGGAACGATCGTCGGGTCGGGCCTCAGCCAGCGGTCGGGATCGAAGACGTCGGGATCGTCCCAATAATCGGAGTCGCGATGGATCAGGAACGAGCTCAGGAAATAGGAATCGCCCCGGCCCATCCGGAAGTCGTCCACCTCGATGTCGCGGTAGATCATCCGCTGGGCGATCATCGGGAAGCTCCAGAACCGCATTGCTTCCTTGACGAAGCGATAGGCGATCGGCGCGCTCTTCACCGGCTCGCGGAACAGCTCGTCTTGGGGGATCGCATCGAACTCGTCGCGGATCCGCGCCCGCCAATCGTCCCGGCGCAGATATTCGTAGAGCAGGCAGGCGCCGACGGTGCCGGGCGCTCCGGCGATCGCGGTGAGCAAGGTGGTGAGGACATAGGTGGCGCGCGAGACTCCGAGCCGGTCGGTCATCGCCAGGATCGCCTGGGCATAATCGTTCTGCGCCGGCCGCCTGCCCGCCAGGCGCTGGCGAAGCTGCCGGGCGACGACCCGCCCGGCGATATGCTCGCGCCATGCGTCGCGGATTCGTTTCAGGATCGGGAACGTCTTTTGCGGCCCGCGCAGCAAATCCTCGAACGGGGTCAGGACGTTCTCGATCCTGGTATGCTGGTCGCGCACCAGCCGGCGATAGCCGCGCGGCGAAAGGCCGGCGACGATATAGGGGATGAGAGTCTCGGAAATCGCCCGCTCGGAAAGCCAGGTCAGGTCCGTTTCCCGGCCCGCGAGGCTTTCGATCATCCGCACCATGGATCCGTGCAGCTCGCGATGGGTCTCGGGCGTGCCGAGCCTTCGCGTCTGCTCGAACATCGCCGAGCGCACGTCCTTCCACAGCACGGGGCAGCGATCGGGCCGCTGCCTGATCGCGTCGGCGAGGCGCGGCTGCATGTGAAGCCCGTCGAAATTGGCGCGGTCCAGCTTCGCCAGGATCGCTGGGTCGAATATGCCCAGGATCGGGCCGACGACGGGAAGGACCTTCCCCTCGGTGCGCATTCTCTCGGCAACAAGAAGAACGTCTAGCGCCACTGCAATTCACTCGCAGGCCAGTAATCGACGCGCAGGCGTAAAAAGAGAGGCGACCCGTTGGCAGGCCGCCTCTCATTACCCAGTATCAAAATTCGATATAGTGCTGCCATCGCCACGCCTGGCACAGGCTCAAGCGCGTATTCATCGCCATTTTCAGAGCACGAAACAACGTTGACATCATCTGCCTCCTCTGTTGGGCGACTCGACGGTTAACAGGACTTTTCAATAGCTTCAATCTCGGGCTAACCCCGTATATCGGTCGATTTGCGCCGAAACGGACATGATTCGGGTCGGGGTGTTTCGGCCCACGAAAGCGAGGACGACTTGAGCTTTGCTGGCGATCCTCTTGGCTGGCTTGACGCCGTCGCCGCTTCGGGCCGGCCGGTCGAATGGATGGCGCCGGGCCAGCTCTGCGTCGCCGATGCCGCGCTCGGGCGCCAAGTCCTGCGCAACGACGACCGCCTCTACGCTGAGCATTCGGATTTCTTCGGCACTGGCGCCGGGATGTTCGGGCCGCGTGCGCTGCAGATCGAGGTCGGCCGCCGCGGGCGGGCGATGGTCGAGCGCCACTTGCGGACCGCCGATTTCGCGGCCGCGATCGCCGGCCTGGGGGCGGCGAGCCGCTGGCCGCGGGCCGGCAACCTGCTGCTGCTGTCGCTGGCGCGGCCGCTGCTGACCGGCGGCCATCGCTCGCCGCGCTTCGAGCGGCTGCTCGACGCGATCGTCGACGCGGGCATCCTCGATCGCCGCGCAGCCGGAGCCGGCGGCTGGCGGCGGCGCGTTCGGCGGTTCCGTTTCTTTCTCGCTTTTTCGGCCGAGCGCGAGGGCTGGCGGCGGCGCGAAAGCGGGGAGCCGCGCGATCTTCTCGATCTCGTCTTCGAGCTCGGGCGCGACGCCCCGGCCGAGCAGCTGGTCGAGCTCTATCTCGGCTTCGTCTTCTCGCTGGTCAGCTCGGTCGGCTTCGCGTTCGGCTGGTCGGTGCTGCTCGCCGTCCGCCACGGCGAAACCGCCGAGCGGCCGAAGCATATCGTCAGCGAGGCGCTCCGCCTTTATCCCGTCGCCTGGCTGCTCGGTCGTCGGCCGCTCGTGGACCACGATCTCGCCGGCATCGCCGTCGGCCCGTCCGACGAAATCGTCGTCTGCCCCTACGCCATCCACCGCAACCCGGCGCACTGGCCGGAGCCGACGGCCTTCGCCCCGGCGCGCTGGCGCGACGGCAAGGAGCGCACCGCCTGGCTCCCGTTCGGCGCCGGCGAGCATACCTGCGCGGCGGTGTCGACCACCTTCCAGATCCTGGAACGGGCTCTCGACGAGCTGTTCGGCGCCTATTCGGCGCGCATCGCGGAATCGGGCGGAGCTCCCGGTGTTGGGGCCGCGCTGGCGCCGCCGCCCTTTGTCTTGGAGTTGGCGCCACGGTGAAGCCGTGAAATGGGGGACGGCCCAACACCCGGGTCTTCCCTTCCGATCCGCCAATAACTATTATCGGGTAAGACAAGGCAGGAGGTGGTCGATGGCCAGCAGCGTCAATCTCGGCGAGCAGCTGGAAGCCTTCATCACCGAGGCGGTGACGAAGGGCCGCTACGGCTCGCGCAGCGAAGTGCTCCGCGAAGGCGTCCGCCTCGTCCAGGAGCGCGAGGCCAAATGGGCGCGTTTCGACGCGGAGATCATGAAGGGAATCGAGGATGCCGAAGCGGGCAGATCGGTCCCCCTCGATGAAGCCTTCGACCGGCTCGACGCCTATATCGACGGTCTTGCTTCCAAGAAGAGCGGGACGGGGCGGAAAGCCGCGTGAGGGTTAGGCTCACGGCGCGCGCCGAGAGCGATCTGCAGACCATTGCCCGCTGGATTGCGCTCGACAATCCGGAAGGCGCTCGCGCCTTTGCGCTGCAGCTTCGGCGGAAATGTGCAGCCTTGTCGCGTTCGCCGAAGCGGTTTCCGATCGCACGGGAGGTTGGGGGTCGCGACCTGCGCAAACGGGTCCATGGCCGTTATCTCATCTTCTACACGATCCTCGACGATCGCGTGGAGGTTGTGCGAATTGTCCATGGCGCCCGTGACTGGGCTTTGATTATCTCCGAAAATGACTAGCCGTTCGGCAGCCTCTCACTCCGCCGGCGGGATCGGCGGGGTCGCCCACATCGGCGCGAGGTCCGCGCTGTCGCCGGTCATTTCGTAGCGGATCAAGGCGATCGGCAGTCGGCCGGCGGCGAGGAAGCGGTCGTGGAAATCGCGTAACGAGAACGCCTCGCCGAGCCGGCGCGATTCCTCGGCGAGCAGGGCGTCCATCTGCAGCTTGCCGACCAGGTAGGCGAGGCCGTAGCCGGGCGGGCGGCGCAGATAGATTTCGGCGTCGACCCGGGCGACGTCCTCGTCGAGCCAGGGCGTCGCGGCGCGCATCGCCGCGACCGCCTCGGCCAGGGTCCAGCGATTGTGCTGCATGTGGACGTCGGCGGGCACTCGGGCGGCGCGGAAGATGCCGAATAGCAGGATATACTCCTCGGCGCGGCGGTTCTCGACCGCGCCTGCGGTCATCATCGCCTCCTCGAGATACATCGCCCAGCCTTCGGCGCGGATGCCGTCGCTGTAGCGGCTGCGGATCGGCCGAGTGTCGCGCCGGGCGAGCTCGGCGTCGAAGCGGTGGCCGGGGATGACGGCGTGGAGATGGTCGGGGATCGGGTCGCGATACTGGATCCGCTCCCAGAAATTGGGCCCGCCTGGCCGTTCGATATAGGGGGTGTTGGCGCCGAGCGGGCCGACGAAATCGGGGATGGTGACGATCTCCTCTCGTCTCAGGAAGTCGCGCAGCCGCCGGTCGGTCGCGGCGATCTTCGTCTCCTGCTCCTCCCGGCTGCGCGACAGAGCCGGCTCCGGCAGGTCGCGGTTGCGGTGCCGGGTCAGCGCCAGCGCCGCGCTCATCCGCTCGTGCTCGCGGCCGGCCAGCGCCATGATCTCGTCGAACTCGATACGGCACAATCCGGACATGGGTCAGGTACCATTGCAGGCGGGCCGCGCCGACTCCGCCGCGCGCTCTCATCCGCGGCCGCTCGCTGCGCAGCCATTGCCGGAAGTCGAGGATCGCGCCGCGCGCCGCCTCGATCGCCGGGACCAGCTCCGGCTGCCTGGCGCGGGCGCGGGCGAGCAGGTCGTCATACCAGCCAAGGATCCCGGCCGGCGGCGTCGCCCGATAGGGATGATAATGGTTCACGCCGTCGCTATGGTCGAGGTTGAACAGAGCGAGGTCGGCGAAATCGGACGCCACTTCGGTCAGGCCGCCGCGCGCCTCGACGAGCATCGGCGGAACGGCGGCGAGGTCGGCGCGCAGGCGCTCGAGCCGTTCGCCCGCCGCCGGCACCTCGCTGAAGGCGACGCGAAGCAGCGGATCGAGGTAGAAGCCGGGATCGCGCCGCCACGGCCGAAGCACCTCCAGGTTGAACCGGTAGCCGTTGATCAGGCTGCGCACCGCGAGCCAATCGACCTGGCGCTCGCGCGGCCAGCCGGCGACGTTCATCGCGTCGAGGCGGCGCTCGTAGGCGGCGAGCCCGGCAAGCTTGGCCGCCATCCGCGCCTCGGCATAATCCTGGCCGACCCGAGCCCCCGATTCGAGCACCACGCCGGCGGTGAAGGCGGGGACCATATAGGCGCCGAGCTCGGCGTGGAGCCGGAGCAGATCCTCATAGCTGCCGGCGCCGCTCGGCAGGCCGGCCGGCGCCGCCTGGCGCTGCTCGGCGTGGGCCGGAACGGCGAGCACGAAAGCGGCGGCGATGCAGGCGAGCAGGCGCATAAAGGGTCCCCCGGCGGATCGTCCCATAGTGGAGGTCGCGGCCGCCGGGTCAAGGCCGCGCGGGTCGAGCGGCGCGCGTTCATTTCGGCGTTGCCGGATCACGGCCCGGCGCTAAGTTTGCGATGAGCGGACCCGTTGGGCCGTTCAATTCGTTGCCCCCCTGTTATGACACACACACGAAACAACCTTCGCACCGCGATCCTCGCGCTTTCCGCGTCGATCGTCCTCCCCACCGCCCCGGTATTCGGGCAGGAACCGGTGACGATCGCGCCGCCGCCGCCGGTATCGGCAGCGCCGCCGCCGGCCGCCGCGCCGCCGCCGGTGCTGCGCATCGAGCCGGTCGCGCCGGCGATCACGCCGCCGCGCGCTCAGGCGCCCGCGCCGGCCCCGGCCGCGCGCACCGTCCGGGCCGCGCCCCGCGCCGCCGCGCCGCGCGTCCGCGCCGAGGCGCCTGCCCGCCGGGCGAGGCCCGCCCCGGCGGTGGCAGCCGCTCCCGCTCCCGCTCCTGCAGCCGCCGCTCCGGTCGCCGCCGAGACCGTCGCGCCGCCGGCCCCGGTGCCGGTCGAGACGGCGCCGGTCGCCGACGCCGTCCCGGTGGTCGTTGACGAGACGGGCGGCGGCTCGATCCTGCCCTTCGTCCTGATCGGCGCCGCCTTGCTCGTCGGCGCGCTTGCTTTCTTCGCGCTGCGCCGCCGCCGCCGCGCCAGCTATGGCTATGACGAGACTTATTATGAGGAGCCGGCGGCCTATGACGAGCCGGTGGTCGCGCCCGAGCCGAGCATCGCCCGCGCCGCCCCGTTCGAGCCGGCGCCGGTGATCGCCGCCGCGCCCGCTTTCTCGGCGGCCGCCGCTGCGCCGGCCGAGCCCAGCCGGATCATCGAGGAGGCCAATGTGGTCGAAGCCGACGGTGCCGACGTCGAGGCGCTCGCGGCGAGCTCGGAGCCGGTCTCCGGCCGGCCCTGGCTCGAATTCCTGATGCGGCCGATCCGCGCCGGCACCAGCCAGGACGACGCCATCGTCCAGTTCGAGCTTACCGTCGGCAATACCGGCTCGGTCGGAGCCAAGGACGTTCGGATCTCGACCTGGATGGTCGCAGCCGGCCAGGGCACCGACATGGAGCGCTCGCTGATCGTTCCTGCCGGCGCGCAGGTCTCCGAGGTCGACATCGCCGCCGGCGACGGCGCTCGGGTCGAGGGCGAGGTCGCCCTGTCCAAGACGGGGCTGGGCAGCGAGCCGGTGCTTCCGGTCGTCGTCGCCGACGCCCGCTACACGCTGCCGGACGGCAGCGAGGGCCACACCCACGCCGCCTTCGCGGTCGGTCTGCCGGGCGAATCGGACGATCTCGCGCCGTTCCCGGTCGATCGCTCGTCGGGCCTGCTCGAAACCGTCGAGGCCCGCCTGCACGGCGAGCCCGAACGCGTCTGACCCCCGCGCCAACCGGAAAGGGCGGCCCTTGGCGGGGCCGCCCTTTTCCTTTATCTCGTTGGACAACAGGCAGTCCCCATAGCGTCCGGGACAGTGTTGCGCGAGCTCGAAACACCGCAAAATTGACATATTGCTTAATCGGCGACTTTGGATCATGCGATCTTCTGCCGAAATTGTGGTTTTGGCAAAATCATGGCCCCTGATCTGCCTCTGGAGACTCTACATGGCCGACGACCAATCTCAACCCGATCTTACCACCCTCACCGCCACTATCGTCAGCGCCTTTGCCTCGCATAATGCTTTGCGCGGCAAGGACTTGCCCAAGCTGATCGCGAAAACCCATGCCGCGCTGGCCGGGCTGGGCTCGGCCCAGGCGGGCGAGCCGGCCGCCGAAGCGGCCGAGGAATTCACGCCCGCGGTGTCGGCGCGAAAGAGCCTCGGCAAGCGCGAGGTGATCCTGTCGATGATCGACGGCAAGCCGTACAAGACCCTGAAGCGCCATTTGTCGCGGCACGGCCTGACTCCGGACGATTATCGCGCCCGCTACAAGCTGCCGGCCGATTATCCGATGGTCGCTCCGGCCTATAGCGAGGCGCGCCGCGACGTCGCCAAGCGGCTCGGCCTCGGCCGCAAGCCCAGGGCGGCGGCCGCTCCGGCGGCGGAAGGCGCCGCCCCGCCGCGGCGGCGCGGCCGCCCCCGCAAGGAATAGCGGCCGCCTTTTCCGGGCGCTATTTCAGCGAGGCCATGTCGATGACGAAGCGATATTTGACGTCGCTCTTCAGCATCCGCGCATAGGCCTCTTCGATCTGCTGGATCGGGATCGTCTCGATCTCGGAGACGATATTGTGCTCGGCGCAGAAATCGAGCATCTCCTGAGTCTCCGGCAGGCCGCCGATCAGCGATCCGGCGAGGCTTCGGCGCTTGAAGATCAGATTGCCGACATTGGGCGAGGGGTGGGGATCGGCCGGCACCCCGACCAGAACCATCGTGCCGTCGCGCTTCAAGAGCGCCAGGAAGGCGTCGAGGTCGTGCGGCGCCGCGACCGTGTTGAGGATCAGGTCGAGGCTGTTGGCCTGAGCCTTCATCTCGTCGCGATTCCTCGAGACGACGACCTCGTCCGCGCCCAGCTTTTTGGCGTCGGCCGCCTTGCCGGGCGAGGTGGTGAAGGCGACGACATGAGCGCCGAGCGCCTTGGCGAGCTTGATCCCCATATGGCCGAGCCCGCCGATGCCGACGATCCCGACCTTGTGCCCCGGCCCGACCTTCCAGTGCCTGAGCGGCGACCAGGTGGTGATTCCGGCGCAGAGCAGGGGCGCGGCGCCGGCGAGGTCCTTCTCGTCGTGGCGGATGGCGAGCACGAATTCCTCGCGCACCACGATCGAATCGGAATAGCCGCCCTTGCTGTTCTCGCCGGTGATCGGATCGGGGCTGTTGTAGGTGGCGGTGAAGGCGCCCTCGCAATATTGCTCGAGCCCTTCCTGGCAGGCGCTGCACGTCCGGCAGCTGTCGACCAGGCAGCCGACCCCGGCGAGATCGCCTTGCTTGAACCTGGTCACCTCGGGGCCGATTGCGGCCACCCGGCCGACGATCTCGTGCCCTGGCACGCACGGAAAGACCGTTCCCGACCATTCGCCCCGCACGGTGTGGAGGTCGGAATGGCAGACCCCGCAATAGAGGATGTCGATGCGCACGTCGTTGGGCCTGAGCTCGCGCCGCTCGAAGCTGTAGGGTTGGAGCGGCGTGTCGGCGGAATGAGCGGCATAGCCGCGGGCTTCGGGCATGGCGAATCCTTGCGCTGGAGGGGTCCCGGCCATCTAGGCGCGGCGCGGCCGTGAAAAAAGGGGCGGCCCCACGGGAGCCGCCCCTTTTCTCGAGATCGTCATCCCGGCGAAGGCCGGGGACCCATGAACACCGAGACGGCGGCTGACCGCGGACTCTTCGGTTCATTGATCCTGAAACGAGTTCAGGATGACTCCGCGCGCGCCCTTCGGGCGCTGCGGGTCACTTGAGCTCGACGGTGCCGCCGGCTTCCTCGATCTTCTTCTTGATCTCCTCGGCCTCGGCCTTGGTGATGCCTTCCTTGATCGCCTTCGGCGCGCTCTCGACCAGCGCCTTGGCTTCGCCGAGGCCGAGCTGGGTGATCGCGCGGACTTCCTTGATCACGTTGATCTTCTTGCCGCCGTCGCCGGTGAGGATGACGTCGAACTCGGTCTGCTCCTCGACGGCTTCGGCGCGGCGGCGGCGGCGGCCGGGCCGGCGGCGACCGCGGCGGCGGCCGAAACGCCCCACTTCTCTTCGAGCGCCTTGGCGAGGTCGGCGGCTTCGAGGACGGTCAGCTCGCTGAGCTGATCGACGAGGGTGTTGATGTCTGCCATGTTAAGTCTCCGTTTGGTTTCATTCGGCCCGCGCGGGCCGGAGGTTCAGTTCAAATCGAAAGGTTAGGCCGCGTCCTTGGCGGCATAGGCGCCGATGACGCGGGCCAGCTTGGCGCCGGGCTCGTTGATCGTCCGCGCGATCTTGGTCGCGGGCGCCTGGATGAGGCCGACGATCCTGGCGCGAAGCTCGTCGAGCGACGGCAAGGCGGCGAGCGCCTTGACGCCCTCCGCGTCGAGCAGGGTCTCGCCCATCGCCCCGCCGACGATCTCGAGACGATCGTTGGTCTTGGCGAAATCGACCGCGGCCTTGGCCGCCGCGACCGGATCGGACGAGGTGGCGAGCGCGGTCGGCCCGGTCAGCAGGTCGCTCGAGGGGGCGTAGGCGCGTGCCCTCGAGCGCGATGAGCGCGAGCCGGTTCTTGGTGACCTTGTAGGCGGCGCCGGCGTCGCGCATCCGGTTCCTCAGATCGGTGGACTGGGCCACCGTCAGGCCGAGATTGCGGGTGACGACCACCACGTTGGTCTCGGTGAACGTCTGCTTCAGCGCGGCGACCGTCTCTCTTTTCTGAGCGCGATCCATGCTTGTTCCTTCACATTCGCGCGGCGGACCATCCGGCGGGCGCCAAACGGCATGCGCGAGCGCACACCGCAAAAGTCCGAAGGGGAGAGTTAAAGCCGAAGACTTCGGCAATCCGGCCATCGCATCGCACGCATGGGCGGTGAAAACTGTTCCCCGTCTAGGCTGGAGATTAAGAGGGCCAGATTGCCCTCACCAACTGTCTCGGACGGAGCCTCGCGGGCGAAGCCCGCAAAGCGAAGGCGCGCATCTAAAGGGTTGCGCGTAAAAGTCAACGCTCCGGCGCGTGGGCCATGCACTCGACCTCGACCAGCGCGCCCAAAGCGAGCCCGTCGGCGCCGAACGCGCTTCGCGCGGGCAGCCTCCCCGGCTCGAAATAGCCGACATAGATGGCGTTGAACGCCGGCCAGTCGGCCATGTCGTCGAGCATCACCGTGCATTTGAAGACGTCGCGCCAGCTCAGGCCGGCCAGCCTGAGCACGCCGGCGATATTGTCCATCGTCTGCCGCGCCTGCGCCGCCATGCCCTCGGGCAGGGTGCCGTCCTCGCGCACCCCGATCGCCCCCGACAGATAGAGCACGTCGCCGACCCGCACCGCCTGGGAGAAGGGGAGGGGCTGGCCGCGCAGCGAAGCGGGGCCGAGATGCTCGATTGCGGGCCGGGCGTCGGCCGCAGTGCGCGAGCAGCCGGTCGCGGCGAGCAGCGCCAACAGCAGAAATGCGGCGGTTGTGCGCATCTTCCGTCCTCCTTGGGCGGTTCCACCACAGGCGGGGCGGGGATGGCAAGGCTGTGGAACGTGTCGGCTGAAAAGCCAATCCGAATTATCCCCAGATCCATCCCCAGCTTTGTCGCGGAAGGGCGGAACGGAGCCGCGGGAGGCACGTTGTTTCATTGTCCAATCGGTCTTCGGATCGAGCGGATTTGAAGGCTACGGGCTTCGGCCACGAGCCCTCAGGGAACCCCGCCGGGTCAAACCGGCGGGGTTTACCTTTTGGGGCGAGCGCGCAACCGGCCGCGGCGAGACGACGTTCCAGCCGCGAACAGCGGCAGGAAGTCCGTATGGAAACCCAGGAATTGCATCGTGGCCGGCTGATCGACCATGTCCAACTGGTGGTGTCGGATCTGGCCGCCAGCCGCCGCTTCTATGGCGCCGTTCTGGGGGCGCTGGACGTTCCATTGGGCGGCGAGGCGGACGAGTATTTCTGGGCCGACGAGCTGTTCGTCTTGACCGCCGCAAGCCAGGCCGCGCAGGGCGTGCTCACGGGCCGCCACCATCTCGCGTTCCAGGCGAAGGATCGCGCCTGCGTCGACGCCTTCCACAGTGAGGGTCTTGCCGCGGGAGGCCGGGACAATGGCGCGCCGCGCGAGCGGCCCTATCACCCGGGCTACTACGCCGCTTTCCTCATCGATCCTGACGGCAACAATATCGAAGCGGTCCATCACGGCGCCGCGTCGCGCAGCGCGCCCTCGGTCAAGATCAGCTTTTAGAGCGGCGTGCCGGGTTGATGCGCGTTCGTCGTTGCGAAGAGCGAAGCGACGAAGCAATGACGATTCGAGCCATTCGCAACACGCCCGAACGGAAATGAAAAGGGCCGGAGCTTGCGCCCCGGCCCCTCAATCCGGCTTCGCGGCAGCGAAGGCGTCAGGCGCTCGCCACCTCGGCGACGTCGAGCTTGAGCCCCGGCCCCCATGGTCGAGCTGATCGCGGCCTTCTTGACATATTTACCCTTGGCGCCGGTCGGCTTCCCGCTTCCGATCCGCGCCAGATCGTTGGAGGTCCGAAGTTCGATCGCGCGATATGGCGCGCGGGCGCGCAGAGCGGCCCGCGGGCCGGTGCGTGACGACGGTCACGCGCACGGCGGTCGCATTCGCGCGAAAGAGGAGGAGTTCCATCCTTCGACAAGGAGACCTCCGATGCTGCCCGCCATCGACAAATTCGCCGGCCAGAACTGGCTGATGACGCCGGTCAGCGGGGATCCCAGCGGCGCCTCTGGCCCGACCGCTGCGGATCAAAGGTGGCTGCTGATCCTTTCCGGCGTCGCGTTCCTCGAATTCAAGGGCAATAGCGGGTCTCAGTGGCGCAGGGAGACCGTCCGCCTGTCGCCGACCTTGCAGTCCGCGTTCGACGAAGCGATGGCGCGCTACCATGTGCCGACGCCGCGCGTGGAGTTCTTCCGCTCCTTCCAGGCCGAGCAATGGGCGCCCTTCGTGGGCCTCAGTTCGATGTTCGACAAGAACCAGGCGGTCAACGCCGGCTTCGCGGTCGACACCTGGCGTCCGGCCGTGTTCGGCGAGCGCGCGGAGGCCACCTCCTCCACGATGCTCGGGAATCTGTGGCGCGGCATCGAGGTCGACGTCGCGGTTCGCGACAGCGACGCGATAATCCACCGGCTCAGCTATTCGATCAGCCTGATCGGCCGGATCGTCTTCACCAAGCCTTTCTGACCCATGGGAAAAGGGCCGGAGCGTTTCCGCGCCGGCCCCTTTTTCAAATCCGCTTCGGGCGGCGCCTAGGCGCTCGCCACCTCGGCGACGTCGAGCTTCAGCCCCGGCCCCATGCGTCGAGCTGATCGCCGCCTTCTTGACGTATTTGCCCTTGGCGCCGGTCGGCTTGGCCTTGACGATCGCGTCGACGAAGGCGTCGAAATTGCGGCGCAGGTCCGCGTTCGAGAAGCTCGCCTTGCCGATCCCCGAATGGATGATCCCGGCCTTCTCGACGCGGAACTCGACCTGGCCGCCCTTGGCCGCCTTGACCGCCTCGGCGACGTTCATCGTCACCGTGCCGAGCTTGGGGTTCGGCATCAGCCCCTTGGGGCCGAGCACCTTGCCGAGCCGGCCGACGATGCCCATCATGTCGGGCGTGGCGATGACGCGGTCGAAATCGATCGTGCCGCCCTGGATCGTCTCCATCAGATCCTCCGCGCCGACCACGTCGGCGCCCGCCTTGCGTGCGCCTCGTCGGCCTTGTCGCCCTTGGCGAAGACGGCGACGCGCACCTCCTTGCCGGTGCCGGCGGGCAGCGTCACGACGCCGCGCACCATCTGGTCGGCGTGGCGCGGATCGACGCCGAGGTTCAGCGCGATCTCGATCGTCTCGTCGAACTTGGCGGTGGCGTTGGCCTTGGCCGTCGCGATCGCCTCGTCGACGCCGTAGATGCTTGGTCGGGTCGAGCTCGGCCATCTTCTTCTGCTTCTTGGTCAGCTTGGCCATGGTCAGTTCCCCGTCACTTCGAGGCCCATCGCGCGGGCGCGAGCCTTCGATGATCCTCGCCGCGGCCTCGATGTCGTTGGCGTTGAGGTCCTTCATCTTCGCTTCGGCGATCTCGCGCAGCTGGGCGCGGGTGACGCGGCCGGCGGTGATCTTGCCCGGCTCCTTGGAGCCCGACGTGATCCGCGCCGCCTTCTTCAGGAAGTAGGAGGCGGGCGGCGTCTTCGTCTCGAAGCTGAACGACCGGTCGGCATAGACGGTGATGACGGTGGGGATGGGCATGCCCTTCTCCATCTCGCCGGTCGCCGCGTTGAACGCCTTGCAGAAATCCATGATGTTGACGCCGCGCTGGCCCAAAGCGGGGCCGATCGGCGGCGACGGATTGGCGGCGCCCGCGGGCACCTGGAGCTTGATATAGCCCGTTATCTTCTTCGCCATGTGTCACTCACTCTGTTTCAAGTTTAGCGGTCCAAACGGATGCCCCCGGGGGCGTCCTCCCGCACATGTTCCAAGGCTGTAGCGCTGGAAGCGCGCGCCTTAGCGCAAACCGGCGCGCGGGGCAAATTCCGCGTTCCTCCGCTCTCCGCCGGGCTATGCGTTCGGCGGCTTAGGGCGCCACGGGGAAGCAGGCCTGGCGCGCGGCCGCGCAGGCGCGGTCGGCGGCGGCGCGGCTGGCGAGCGGGCCGGCCTGCAGCCGGAAGACGGCGCCGGCGCGGACATAATGAGGCGTCAGGCCCGGCAGCCGGCCGGCGACCGCGCTCCAGGCGCGCCGCGCATTGGCTTCGCTGGAGAAGGCGCCGAGCTGGATCCGCCAGCGGCCGCCGGCGGCGGCCATCGCCGGCGCCGGTCGCGGCGCCGCCTGCGCGGGCCGATGATCGGGGCGGGCACGCGGCGGGGCCGTGACGGCGGTGACGATCGGCGACTCGATTCGCGACGGCGGCACCGGCGTCGGGCGCGGGCGGCGCGAGGGCGGCGGGGCAGGGGGCGGCGGCGGGCTCGCGGCGGCGATTTCGACCGGCGCCGGACCGCGGCGCAGCGCCTGCGCCATCTCGGCGCCGCGCGCGCGCTCGTCGGCGCTGATATGACGCTCCATCTCGGCGAGCTGGGAGACGGCCGGCGGCAGGCCGCTCGCCGCGGCCGCGATCATCAGCGCATAGGCCCGAGCGCTGTCCTGGCCGACGAGATCGCCGTTGAACAGGGCCGTGCCCAGCACATATTGAGCGCGCGGATCGCCGCGCTCGGCGGCGCTCTCGATCCACGGCATCGCCTCGCGGCGGCGGCCGTTCTGGAACAGGATCAGGCCGAGCGCGCCCTGCGCCTCCTCATGGCCCTGGCGCGCGGCGCGCTCGTACCATTGCTCGGCGAGGTTCATGTTGCGCGGCACGCCGCGGCCGAGGAAATAGGCCTGGGCGATATTATATTGGGCGTCGGCGTCGCCGCGGTCGGCGAGCGGGCGCCAGAGACGGATCGCCTCGTCGTGATTGCCGGCCTGCCAGGCCTCGACGCCGGTGCGAACGTTGCCCGGGGAAACGTCCTGGGCCACGGCCGCGCCGGCCAGCGAAACCGCGGCGGCAAGAAGCCACGCGCGCATCTTGATCGTCATCGCAAAACCCCTCCACCGGATCGCATCCGAGCCCGTGCTAGCTTCATTTGTTTAACGCTGCCTTAGCATAGAAATCAGCGCCCTGGCCATGTCGCGCCTCTCTGCGGCAGGCCGGCTTTCGTCACTTGAAGTTAACCAGATTTTAGCGGTCTCGGCTGCAAACCCCTTGGCGAAGTTCGAACGCCGAGGGAAAATTCATGCGGGTATTGGCATTGTCCTCACAGAAGGGCGGATCGGGGAAGACCACCCTGTCCGGCCATCTCGCCGTCCAGGCGCAGCGCGCGGGCTATGGCCCCGTCTGCCTGATCGACATCGACCCGCAGGGCTCGCTCGCCGACTGGTGGAACGAGCGCGAGGACGAAATGCCGGCCTTCGCTCAGACCACGGTGGCGCGGCTCGGCGCCGATCTCGAAGTGCTTCGCCAGCAGGGCTTCCGCCTCGCCGTGGTCGATACGCCGCCCGCGATCACCATGGCGATCCAGAGCGTCATCCAGGTCGCCGAGCTGGTCGTCATCCCGACCCGCCCGAGCCCGCACGATTTGCGCGCCGTCGGCGCCACGGTCGATCTGTGCGATCGCGCCGGCAAGCCGCTCATCTTCGTCGTCAACGGCGCCACGCCGAAGGCCAAGATCACCTACGAGGCCGCCGTCGCTCTGTCGCAGCACGGCACGGTCGCCCCGATCACCCTCCATCACCGCACCGATTTCGCCGCCTCGATGATCGACGGCCGGACGGTGATGGAGGTCGATCCCAATTCCAAGTCGGCCCGCGAGGTCGCCGAGCTCTGGGATTATATCGCCGACCGGCTGGAGAAGAATTTCCGGCGCACGATCTTTTCGGCGCCCGGCCAGGTCCCCCACCAGGCGCTCGCGCAGCGCCCGGCCTCCGGCTTCGGCCGGCGGGTCATCGGTCAGTGAAGGGGGCGGTGATGAACGAAGCACGGCCTTACGCCTCGCTCTCCTCCGGCCTCCTGGCGCGCAAGGGCGCCGCCAAGCCGGCCATGCGTCCGCAGGGTTTCGGCGGGTTCGAGGATCTCGGTTGGAACGACATGGGTCACGGCCCCGCCGATCCGGATTTCGAGCCTGACCTTCCCGAGCATGTGCCGAGCTCGATCGCGGCGCTGACGCCCGCGCCCAAGCCGCTCCGTCTCGAAGAGGGTGAGCCCGAGGTCGTCGCCCAGCAGCGCGCGATCGCCGAGAGCTTCGAGGCCGAGAGCGTCGAGGACGAGCCGGCGCCGGCGCCTGCACCAATCGCCTGCAAGGCTCCGGCCGAGGTCGTTCGGCTGCCCAAGCGGGCCGAGCCGGCCGTCGCGCCGGGCCGCAAGGCCGCCTTCACGCTCCGGCTCGATGCCGAACGGCATCTGCGCCTTCGCCTCGCCACGGCCGTCACCGGCCGCTCGGCGCAGCAGATCGTGACCGGCGCGCTCGACCAGGTGCTGGCCGCCATTCCCGAAGTCGATGCGCTGGCGCAGCAGGCCCGCGCCTCGGGTCGCAAGCGGAGCTGAGACGCAAAAGGGACAATGAGATGAACCGGACCGCCTTCAAATTCGCCGCCTCGACGCTGATCGTCAGCATGACGATGGTCGGCTTCAGCACCCAATCGACCGCGATGCGGCGCCTCGGCGACACCGTCCGGGCCAATTCGCCCACCGACCGCCAGGCGGCGCAGCTGCACGAGCAGGCCGCCGGCTCGCTTCAGCAGGGCCAGCTCGCCGCCGCGCTGACCCAGATGGAACAGGCCGTGGCCCTGTCGCCGCGCGACGCCGGCTACCGGCTGCTGCTCGCCGACATCTATCTGAAGAGCGGCCGTTTCGAATCCGCGCGCGCCACTTATGCCGACGTGCTCGAGCTCGATCCCGCGAACGTCCGCGGCGGCTTGAGCTTCGCTCTGACCCAGATCGCTTTGGGCCGGCCGCAGGCGGCGGTCCAGCCGCTCGAGGATCTCGCCGGCCGAGCGCCAGCCGCCGATGTCGGCCTCGCTTTGGCCCTCGCCGGCCGCATCGATCGGGCGATCGAGCTGCTCGATCACGCCGCCCGCTCGCCGAGCGCAACGCCGCGCACCCGCCAGAATCTCGCCCTCGCTTATGCGATGAGCGGCGACTGGCGCCGCGCCCGCGCCATCGCCGCTCAGGATCTGTCGCCGGCCGATGTCGCGCCGCGCATGCAGCAATGGGCGGCCTTCTCGCGCCCCGGCGCCGCGCCGACCCATGTCGCCGCTTTGCTCGGCGTGTCGCCGTCGCAGGATTCGGGCCAGCCGGTCGCGCTGGCGCTCGCGCCCGCGGCGCCGCCGGCCGCGGCTTATGCCGAGGCGCCGGCGCCGGCCGCCTCGCAGACCTCGTTCGAACCCGAAGCGCCGGCCGCGCCGGTCCGGGTCGCCGAAGCGGCGCCCGCCGATTGGGTGCCGACCGCTCAATCCTACCAGCCCGTGCCCGAAGCGCCGCTCGCCGACGTCGCCGAGGCGATCGATGACGTCCCCGAAGCACCCGCCGCTCCGGCCCGCGAGGAGCAGGTCCGCTATGCCGCCGCTGCCCGAACGCTGGTGACGCCGCAGGCGCCGCTGATCCGCGCTTCCGCCGTCGCGCCGCGCGTTCCCGCGCCGGTCTTCCAGCGCGAGCGGCCGGTCACGCGCGGCTCGGCGCCGGTCGTCGTCCAGATCGGCGCGTTCAGCAACGAGGGCAATGCCGAGCGCGCCTGGCTCGCCGCGGCGCGCGATCATGGGCTGCAGGCCTATCGGCCGCTGACCACCACCTTCGATAAGGACGGCCGCACGCTGCATCGCGTCTCGGTCGCCGGCTTCGCCTCCCGCGCCGACGCCCAGCGCCTCTGTGGCTCGATCCGCGGCGCGGGCGGCGCCTGCTTCGTTCGCGCCGAGGCCGGCGACGCTTCGATCCGCTGGGCGGCGCGCTACTCCGATCCGCGCCGGCGCAACGTCTGATCGAACAGGATTTTCGGACCTTCGGGTCCCCTCTGGAGGGCGGCTGGCAGGCCAAGGCCGGCCGCCCTTTCCGATTCTAGCCGCGCCGCGTCCGAGTCAGCAGGTCGAGGCACGCCATCCGGACCGCGACCCCGAGCTCGACCTGGTCCAGGATCGCCGACCGTCCGGGATCGTCGGCGAGTTCGCCGTCTATCTCCACGCCGCGGTTCATCGGGCCGGGATGCATCACGATAGCATCGGGCGCATATCTATCCAGACGAGCCCGCGTCAGGCCGTAGCGTGCATGATAATCCATGAGCGTGTCGGGATAGGCCTCCTCCATCCGCTCGCGCTGGATGCGCAGCATCATCACGACGTCGGCGCCTTCTATGCCCTCGTCGAAATCGGTGAAGCGCGGCAGGCCGGTGTCGGTGGGGAGCAGGGTCTCCGGCCCGACCAGCCGCACCTCGGCGCCGAGCAAGGGCAGCGCGCGAATGTTCGATCCCGCCACCCGGCTGTGCACGATGTCGCCGCAGATCGCGACCTTGAGCCCCTCGATCCGCCCCAGTCGCCGCCGCATGGTGAGCGCGTCGAGCAGCGCTTGGGTCGGGTGCTCGCCGGCGCCGTCGCCGGCATTGATCACCGGGCAACCCATCAGCGCGGCGACGTCGGCCGCCGCGCCGTCGGCCTCGTGCCGGATCACCAGTATGTCGGGCCGCATCGCGTTCAGGGTCAGCGCCGTGTCGACAAGGCTCTCGCCCTTGCGCACGCTCGACGCCGCAGGATGAAAGCTGGAGACCTGAGCGCCGAGTTGTTTACCGGCGATCTCGAACGAGAACAAAGTTCGCGTCGAATTCTCGAAGAAGGCGTTGATCTGGGTCAGGCCGGCGAGCCGGCCGTCGGCCTTGAGCGCGCCGCGGTTGAATGCGATCCACGGTTCGGCGGCGTCGAGGATGGCAAGGATGTCCGCGGCGGCAAGCCCCTCGATGCCGAGCAGATGGCGGTGAGGGAAGGGCGCGGTCATCGAGGCCGCGCTCTAGCGATCCAACGGGGCGGGCTCAAGCATGTCGGGTTGGTCGAACGATCGGTCGTTTTCGACGATGCGCGGTTGCCGCTCGCTTCGCCCGCCGCCATCGGGTTGAGTTGCGTAACAGGAGTATGGACCGTGCCATTCGACCGTGCCGTCAACCGGACGCTCGCACTCAGTCAGGGGCTCTTTGGCGGACCTTCAGATGATCGCCAAGGCGGCCATTGCGGCGAGCTGAAGCGCCGCGATCAGGAAGAGCAAAGCCGAAAAGGGCTGCTTCCGGGTCTTGTGCCGGAACATGCGTCGCGCCAGCAGCGCGCCCGCTGAGCCGCCGAAGATCGCGAGGCCGAGCAGGTCGGCCTCGGCGATCCGCCGCTCGCCCGCAATCGCGCGCTGCTTGTCCTGCCAGAAGCGCAGCATGGTGAAGAGATTCAGGGCGAGCAACGCAGCGAGAGCGATCGAAGCGGCCGCTTAGCCGCCGCCTCGTTACGACATCGTCAACGCGTCGATCGCGCCCTGCAATATGTAGGCGGCGGCCATCTTGTCGACCAGCTCGGCGCGGCGGGCGCGGCTTGCGTCGGCGCCGATCAGGGTGCGGGTCACGGCTTGCGTGGACCAGCGCTCGTCCCAGAGCAGGATCGGCAGGCCGAGGGCGAGGAGGTTGCGCGCGAAGGCGCGGACCGATTGGGTGCGCGGGCTGTCGGAGCCGTCGAGGTTCAGCGGCAGGCCGATGACGATGCCGGCGACGTGCTGCGCCGCCACGATCCGGTTCAGCGCCTCCAGATCCTTCGCGAATTTTGTTCGCCGCAGCAAGGCGGCGGGCGAGGCGATCGTCCAGCCGGAGTCGCATATGGCGGTGCCGATCGTCTTCGTACCGACGTCGAGCCCGAGCAGCCGCCCGCCGCCCAGCAAAGCGCCGCGAAAATCGGGGACGCCCTGGCCAATCACATCTTTCCCCCGTCACCCTCGCGAAAGCGGGGGGCCAGCTTCTTCTTCCCGAAGCGGGAGAAGCTGGATTCCCGCTTCAGCGGGAATGACGAAAGAGGAAGGCCCATCACTCTCGCCCTTCGAACGCCGCCAGCCGCCGCTCGGCGTCGGCGCGCACGTTCGCCCAGAACAAAGCGTAATCGTAGACGTGGTAATTGTTGCCGGGCAGCGCATAGGGCCCCATTTCGGGCAGCGCCTCATTGGCGCCGACCAGCAGGAAGCCGCGCACGTCGCAGCGCGCCGGCACCGCCCCGCGCCGGAACTCGGCCTCGCTGAACTCCTCGTTCGGCACCAAAGTGCCGAGATTGGCCCGCGCCGGCGCCTCGCCGCCGCGGGTGCCGGTCAGCGGGTTGGTGCACAGCATCGCCGAGCCGGCCCGCGGGACGCCGCCGGGCCCGGCCGAGGCGTCGTAGACATCGGTCACCTGGCTCGGATCGGCGGGCTCGGAGAAGCTCTGCCAAGAGACCAGGCAGGCTGCCTCGTCGGGCCGGGCGCAGGCGGGGAGGGGCAAAGCGGGCAGGTCCGCCGTCTCCGAGACCGGCCAGCCGACGAGATAGGCGGCGGCGATCCGCTCCGCCTCGGGCGCGCCGCTGATCCGCTCCTGCAGCAGGCGCATCAAATGGAGGCTGCCCTGGCTGTGCGCGGCGAGGATGATCGGCTGGTCCGCTGGCGCCTGGCGAAGAAAGGCTTCGAAGGCGGCGAGCACGTCGCGATAGGCGAAATCGAGCGCTCGCCGCGCATTGTCCTCGTTGGTCAGGAAGGCGCCGAACGTCGCCTGCCTGTATCGCGGCGCCCAGACCGCCCCGGCCGCGTTGAACGCGCTCGCCTGGCTGCGCACGAACAAAGCAGCCCGGTTGCGCGATTCCTCGTCGTCGACCGGCGCGTTCCAGGCCGAGGATTCGAGGAAGCTGGTCGGATGGACGAAGAAGATCGAGGCGCGCGGCGCCCGCGTCGCCTCGAACCCGGCCGGCACCCACAAGGCGGGATTGCCGGCGATGTCCGGCCGGGCGATCCACATCGCCGCTTGCGCGTAATCCGCGCCCGCCGGCAGCGGCACCGCGCGAAATTCGACGCTCGGCACCAGCGCCCAGCGCATCAGCTCCTTTTCGAAATAGCGGTAGAGGCCGGCGCCGATCAGGACGAGCATTGTCAGCCCCGCCACGACCCACAGGAAGCGCACCGCCGGGTGGGATCTTCGTCTCGCCATGCGTGCCCCTCAAGCCGATGCGCGATGCCGATGCAAGCGGTTGCCGCAGTGCAGCAGGAATGCTAGCCGCCCATCGCGGATCGCTTGTCGATACGCGACCTCAAGGAATCCCATGTCCGTCGATGCCGCCACCGTCCGTCATATCGCCAGGCTCGCCCGAATCGCGGTCAGCGACGAGGAGGTCGCGGCCTTTGCCCCCGAGCTCTCCAACATCCTCGGCTGGATCGAGCAGCTCGGCGAGGTCGACGTCGCCGGAGTCGAGCCGATGACCGCCGTCATCCCCAATACGCTGCGGCTGCGCGACGACATCGTCACCGACGGCAACCGCCGCGACGAAATCCTCGCCAACGCGCCGCTCGCCGAACACGGCTTCTTCGCCGTCCCCAAGGTGATCGAATGATGCGGCGCCGTTCCGTTATCCCGGTCCCGGCCGGGATCTCGTGCAGCCACGCCGCGACTTCTCATCCTGAGACCCCGGCCTTCGCCGGGGTGACGGGGAGGGGGGTGTGACCGTCCTCACCGATCTCGGCGTCGCCGCGATCCGCGACGGCGTGGCGGCCGGCGACTTCTCGGCGCGGGAAATCGCCGAGGCCTATATCGCCAATGTCGAGAAGGGCCGGCCGCTCAACGCCTTCGTCGTAGAGACGCCCGACCATGCTTTGGCCGCTGCCGACGCCGCCGACGCCGGCCGCGCCGCGGGCGCGCTGAAGCCGCTCTCCGGAGTGCCGCTCGGGATCAAGGATCTGTTCTGCACCAAAGGCGTGCAGACCACGGCCGGCTCGAAGATCCTCGACGGCTATAAGCCGGTCTACGAAAGCACCGTCTCCGCCAATCTGTTCGCCGCCGGCGCCGGCATGCTCGGCAAATTGAACATGGACGAATTCGCGATGGGCTCGTCCAACGAGACCAGCGGCTACGGCCCGGTCCTCTCGCCCTGGCGCCGCAACGACGGCGGCAATGCCGCGCTGACCCCGGGCGGCAGCTCCGGCGGCTCGGCCGCCGCCGTCGCCGCGCGGCTCGCTCCGGGCGTCACCGGCACCGACACCGGCGGCTCGATCCGCCAGCCCGCCGCCTTCACCGGCATCACCGGCATCAAGCCGACCTACGGCCGCTGCTCGCGCTTCGGCATCGTCGCCTTTGCCTCCAGCCTCGACCAGGCCGGGCCAATGGCCCGCGACGTCCGCGACTGCGCGGTCCTGCTTGAGGCGATGGCCGGCTTCGACCCCAAGGATTCGACCTCGCTCCGGCTCGACGTGCCGCGCTGGGAGGCCGATCTCGCGACCGACCTCCGCGGCAAAAGGGTCGGCATCCCGAAGGAATATCGAATTGACGGCGTCCCCGCCGAGATCGACGCGGTCTGGGAGCAGGGCATAGGCTGGCTGCGTGACGCCGGCGCCGAGATCGTCCAGGTCTCGCTGCCGCACAGCAAATACGCGCTGCCCGCTTATTACATCATCGCGCCCGCCGAGGCCTCGTCCAACCTCGCGCGCTATGACGGCGTCCGCTACGGCCTGCGCGTCCAGCCCGCGCAAGGGGGGCTCAACGACATGTACGAGGCGACCCGCGCCGCCGGCTTCGGGCCCGAGGTGAAGCGCCGGATCATGATCGGCACCTATGTCCTTTCGGCCGGCTATTACGATGCCTATTTCAATCAGGCGCAGAAAGTGCGGACTCTGATCGCGCGCGATTTCGCCGCCGCGTTCGAAGAGGTCGACCTCCTCCTCACCCCAACCGCGCCGAGCGCCGCCTTCGGCCTCGGCGACAAGATGTCCGATCCGCTCGCCATGTATCTGAACGACGTCTTCGCGGTCCCGGCCAGCCTCGCCGGCCTGCCCGCCATCTCGGTCCCCGCCGGCCTCGACGCTCAGGGCCTGCCTTTGGGCTTGCAGATCATCGGCCGCGCGCTCGACGAGCAGGGCGTTCTCAACGCTGCTCTGGCTTTCGAGGAACGCGCCGGCTTCACCCATCGCGCCGAGGCCTGGTGGTGAGCGACGGCCGGGATCCTCCCATGAGCGACGGCCGCGGCCACGGTGCCGCCGGCGATCGGCGAGCTGAAGCTGCCGTCGATGACTTGCAGCGGCCTGCGCGTGAAGTCGGACCGCCGATGGTGCGACGGAGCCTCGCGTGAACCGGATGGTCAAGGACCTCATGGTGGGGATTAAGTCGGGATTGAGCAGGCTGGGCCTGGATTTCGGCCGGATTTCTTCTCCCGAATCCTCGGTCACGGGCCTTTACCTCAAATGGGCGGAAGATCCCCCGGGGGCGACTTGCGGCATGGTCGTCGACGCCCGGATCGACGGCCAGGACATCTCGTTCTTCGTGATCGACGCCTTCGACGAGATCCAGCGGCATCACCTCTCCGGCTGTTTCTACGAGGAGGAGGAGCTGGCGATCATCGGCAAGTATTTCCATGGCGGCGTCTTCGTCGATATCGGCGCCAATGTCGGCAACCATGCGATCTACGCGCTGAAGTTTCTCGCCGCCGCCAGGGTGATCGCGTTCGAGCCCAATCCGCGCGCCCATCGGGTGCTGCGGCTCAATGTCGCGATCAACGATCTCCAGGATCGGATCGTGCTGCACCAGCTCGGCCTGTCCGACCGGCCCGGCTGCGCGACCTTTGAAACTCCGCGCCACAATCTGGGCGCGACCCGGCTGCTCACCGGTTCGAAGCAGGGCGAGCTCGAGGTCGTGCCGGGCGACAGCATCCTGTCGTCGGAAGCGGTGGATTTCCTGAAGATCGACGCCGAGGGGCTGGAGATGCAGGTGCTCGCCGGGCTCGGCGAGACGATCGCCGGCAGCCGCCCGACCATGTTCGTCGAAGTCGACCAGGCGAACATACCGGCTTTCCGCGCCTTCTGCGCGAAGGCGGACTATCGAATTGCCACCACCTATCGGCGTTACAGGGTGAACTGCAACTTCCTGGTCGTGCCGTCGGAAAAATGGTCCGGCGCCGAACCCGCAACGAGCTAAGTCGAGACCCGGAATCATGGCCACTCAAACTCAGTACCGCATCCAGGGCGCCACCGGCGAATGGGAGGTGGTGATCGGCCTCGAGGTCCACGCCCAGGTCACCTCCGCGGCCAAGCTCTTCTCAGGCGCGTCGACCTCGTTCGGCGCCGAGCCGAACAGCCAGGTCGCTTTGATCGACGCAGCCTTTCCGGGCATGCTGCCGGTGCCCAACGAGGAGTGCATCCGCCAGGCGGTCCGCACCGGCATGGCATTGGACGCGAAAATCAATTCCTGGTCGCGCTTCGACCGCAAGAATTATTTCTACGCCGATCTGCCGCAGGGCTATCAGATCAGCCAGCTCTATCATCCGCTCGTCGGCGAGGGCGCGATCGAGGTCGACCTCGAAAGCGGCGCGACCAAGACGATCGGCGTCGAGCGAATCCATGTCGAGCAGGACGCGGGCAAGCTGATGCACGATCAGCACCCCAATCATTCCTATGTGGACTTGAACCGCTCGGGCGTCGCCCTGATGGAGATCGTGTCGAAGCCGGACATGCGTTCGCCCGAGGAAGCAGGAGCTTACGTCCGCAAGCTCAGAGCAATTCTCCGCTACGTCGGCAGCTGCGACGGCAATATGGAGCAGGGATCGATGCGCGCCGATGTCAACGTCTCGGTCCGCAAGCCGGGCGCGGGCCTCGGCACCCGCACCGAGACCAAGAACGTCAATTCGGTCCGCTTCATCATGGCGGTGATCGAGCATGAGGCGCGCCGCCAGGTCGATCTGATCGAGGATGGCGGGGCCGTGATCCAGGAAACCCGACTGTTCGATCCCGACAAAAACGAGACGCGGAGCCTGCGCTCCAAGGAGGACGCTCACGATTACCGCTATTTCCCCGATCCCGATCTGCTGCCGCTCGAATTGAGCCACGCCTTCCTCGAAGAATGCCGCGCCAGCCTGCCCGAACTCCCCGACGCCAAGCGCGCGCGCTACGAGAAAGAGCTCGGCCTCAGCGCCTACAATGCCGCGGTGCTGACCGCCGACGTCACCACCGCGCGCTGGTTCGAGGAATTGCTGGCTGCCACCGGCAAGTCGGGCGCCGAGATCGGCAAGGCCGCCTCCAACTGGGTCATCTCCGACCTGTTCGGCGCGCTCAACCGGCTTGGTCGCGACATCACCGAAAGCCCCGTCTCCCCGGCCCAGGGTGCCGAATTGCTGAGCCTCGTCGCCGACGGCACCCTCTCCGGCACGCTCGCCAAGCAGGTCTTCGAGATCATGCTGGAAACCGGCGAGGACGCCGCCGCGATCGTCGAGGCGAGGGGGCTCAAGCAGACGAGCGACACCGGAGCGATCGAGACGGTGATCGCCGAGGTCATGGCCGCCAACTCCGACAAGGTCGCCGAATATCGCGGCGGCAAGGACAAGCTCTTCGGCTTCTTCGTCGGCCAGGTGATGAAGGCGATGGCGGGCAAGGCTAACCCGGCGGTGGTGAACGAACTGCTGAAGAAGGCGCTCGGCTGATCGACCCTCCGGCGTGCACGCATTCTTGACCGCAAGCCCACACTTCCTGCTGCCCGGATGAGCTAGTCCCGGCGGGCCGATCGGCTTGCGAAAGGGACTCGCGTGAAGGTGAAGTTCATCCTGCCGGCGCTGACCGAGGCGAAAAGCCCGTTCTGGCGGCCGATCAAATATTCGCTCTTCCCGCCGCTCGGTCTCGCAACCCTCGCCGCCTTTCTCTCGCCGGGCGACGAAGCCGAACTCGTCGACGACCATGTCGAGCCGCTGCGGACCGACGACCGCCCTGATCTCGTCGTCATCCAGGTCTACATCACCAACGCCTATCGGGCCTACGCTTTGGCCGACCATTATCGCGCCAAAGGCTGTTTCGTCGCCTTGGGCGGGCTTCACGTCACCTCGCTTCCGGACGAAGCGGCGGCCCATGCCGACGCCGTTTTCGTCGGGCCCGGGGAGCAGATCTTCCCGCTCTTCCTCGCGGACTTCCGCGCCAGGCGCCCGCAGCGGCTCTACGTCTCCTCGTCCGGCCGCTCGATCGAGGGTCTGCCGCCGATCCGGCGCGACTTGATCAAGCGCGAGCGCTACCTCGTGCCCAACTCGATCGTCGTCACCCGCGGCTGTCCGCAGCATTGCGACTTTTGCTACAAGGACGCCTTCTTCGCCGGCGGCCGCAGCTTCTACGCCCAGCGCGTCGACGAGGCGCTGGCCGAGATCGAGCGCCTGCCCGGCCGGCACCTCTATTTCCTCGACGATCATCTGCTCGGCAATCGCCGCTTCGCCGAAGCCCTGTTCGAAGGGATGCGCGGCATGGGCCGGCTCTTCCAAGGCGCCGCCACGGTCGATTCGGTGCTGCGCGGCGACCTGATCGAGCGCGCCGCCGAGGCGGGTCTGCGCAGCCTGTTCGTCGGCTTCGAAACGTTCAGCCCGGAAAATCTGCGCGCCAGCAACAAGAAGCAGAATCTCGAGCGCGACTACCAGGCGGTGGCGCGCCGGCTCAGCGACCTCGGCATCATGATCAACGGCTCCTTCGTCTTCGGCATGGACGATGACGGGCCGGACGTATTCGAGCGCACGGTCGACTGGGCGGTGCGCAACGGCATCACCACGTCCACCTTCCACATCCAGACGCCCTATCCCGGCACGCGCCTCCATCAGGCCCTCGCCGCCGCCGGACGGATCACCAGCCACGATTGGGACCGCTACGACACCCGCCACGTCGTCTACCGCCCGGCCCGCCTGTCGCCCGAGGAACTCAAGCGCGGCTACGACTGGGCCTATCGCGAATTTTACGGGTGGCGGAACATCGGCAGGGCGTCGCTGGCGCACGACAGCGTCAAGCACCGCGCCAAGCACTTCTTCTACGCCGCGGGATGGAAGAAGTTCGAGCCGCTCTGGGACCTGGCGATCAAGGCGCACCGGCTGTCCGACATGACGCCGCTGCTCGAAGCGGTATTGTCGAAGGTCACGTCGGCGCCGCTCTCCGCCGGCGAGGGTGATGCCGGGCAGGAGGCGTTTGCCGTCGAGCACCCGGCCTGAGCAGCGTCGAAAGCGCCGACACGGGGCGGATGGCACGGAGCCCGCAGTCTGCTACAATCGGTCCCGCACCCACAGAGAAGGAGGGCGGCCATGGCGCGCTTATTCTATCTGCTGTTCGGCGTCGTTGCGTATCTCATTTTCTTCGCGACCTTCCTTTATCTGGTCGCGTTCACCGGCAATTTTCCGCAGGTGCCGGTCACCGTGGATCGCGGCGGCCCGGCGGCCGAGCTGTTCCCGGCGGTCGCGATAAACCTCGCTCTCATCGCCCTGTTCGGCCTGCAGCATAGCGTTATGGCGCGGCCGGGCTTTAAGAAAATGTGGACCCGGATCGTGCCCGAGCCGATCGAGCGTAGCGTCTACGTGCTGTTCGCCAGCCTGATGCTGATCGTCCTGTTCTGGTTCTGGCGGCCGATCCCGGCGATCGTCTGGAGCGTCGACAATGAGATGCTCGCTTATGCGCTCTGGGCCTTGTTCGGGCTCGGCTGGGCGATCGTCCTGGTCTCGACCTTCCTGATCAGCCATTTCGAATTGTTCGGCCTTACCCAGATCTGGAACCATGCGAGGGGCGCCGCGGCGGCCCCGCCCGTCTTCCGAACGCCTTTCTTCTACAAGCGGGTCCGCCACCCGCTTTATTCCGGCTTCATCCTCGCTTTCTTCGCCACGCCGGTGATGAGTGTGGGCCATCTCGTCCTGGCGCTCGGCATGCTGGCCTATATCCTGATCGCCATCGTCCACGAGGAGCGCGACCTGATCGGCCTGTTCGGCAGCGATTATGAAGAGTATCGCGGCCGCGCCGGCATGCTGATCCCGAAGCTGGGGCGCAAAACCTAGCCTTCATCCGCCCGCGCGCCGGATTCGTCGCTGCCGCTGCGCCTTGGTCGCGCGGCCCGCTCGATTCGTCGATGAGCGCACACGCTTCGCCGCAGCCTGGGTTAGGGCCGGGTCAACAGGAGATCAGGCCCATGTTGACCATTGCCCAGCAGATCCGCGGCGGCACCTTCGCCCATGACCCGGTGCGGCGCGGCTATCACGCGGTTTACCGGCGGCACGAGACGAACCACTGCCCCGGCTGCGGCCGAAGCCATTGGATCGTCGGCCGGCGGCTCGCCGAATGCGGCTTCTGCGCCACCGCGCTGCCGCTCGCCGACGGTGGCATGACCGGCACTGGACTGTTCAGGAGCAGCTGGCGTGCGCCCGAGGCGCTCGCCGCCTGACCGGAAGGGCGGGTCCCCGTCCGCCCCCTACCGGGGACCCGCCCTTCCAAACATTAGCGATTTCGAGTTGGGCGATGCCCAACGGCTCGAAATCGCGGCGTCAGGATTATAGCAGCTTCAACTGCGGCCCCTGCGGCGGATCGAACAGATCCGTCCGCAGGGGCCGCTTTTCCATGTTGAGCCCGTGCTTGCGCACCGCCCGTTCGAAGCGCGCCTTCAGAAGGTCCGCCCATGGCCCGGAGCCGCGCATCCGGCTGAACCAGTTGGGGTCGTTGTCCTTCCCGCCGCGCATCGACTGGATGATGTGCATCACCTTGTCGGCGCGGTCGGGAAAATGCTCGTCGAGCCAGGCGCGGAACAAAGGCGCGACCTCAAACGGCAGCCGCACCGGCAGATAGAAGACGCCGAGCGCGCCGGCCTCGGCTGCCGCCTCGACGATATGCTCGAGCTCGTGGTCGGTGATCCCCGGCACTACGGGCGCGATCGCCACCCAGGCCGGCACGCCGGCCTCGGCCAGCCTTTTCACCGCCGCCAGCCGCTTGCGCGCCGCCGGCGCCCTGGGCTCGAGCGTCCGCGAGATGGCCGGCTCCAGCGAAGTCACCGAAAGAGCGACGCTCGCCAGCCGCCGCCGGCCCATGGCTTCGAGGATGTCGAGGTCGCGAAGCACTCGATCCGACTTGGTGGTGATCGTCACCGGATGGCCGGTCTCGGCGAGCACTTCGAGGAGGCTCCGCGTGATCCGCCATGTGCCCTCGATCGGCTGGTAGGGGTCGGTGTTGGTCCCCATCGCGATCGGCCGGACCCGGTAGCCGGGCTTGCCGAGCTCGGCGCGGAGCAGAGCGGCCGCGTCGGGCTTGGCGAACAGCTTCGATTCGAAGTCGAGCCCGGGCGACAGGTCGTGAAAGGCGTGGGTCGGCCGGGCGAAGCAATAGATGCAGCCATGCTCGCAGCCGCGATAGGCATTGATCGAGCGGTCGAAGCCGATGTCGGGCGATTGGTTGCGGGTGATGATCGTCTTCGGCTTCTCGACCGTCACCGTCGTCCTCAGCGGCGGCAATTCCCCGTCAAGCTCCTCGCGCGAGTCGAGCCAGTCCCCGTCGGCCTCGCGGGTCGGCAGGTTGAAGCGGGTCGGCGTCCGGTTCTCGGGCGCGCCGCGGCCGGAACGGGCATCGGGTCGCATGAGGGGAGCTTAAGCGCGGACACAGAACAGATCAAGAACAATCTACGTCGTCATGCCAGCGAAGGCTGGCATCCATGCTGAGTCCGAATGGACCCAGCCTTCGCTGGGGCGACAATTGGTGAGCGAGTGGGTCTGTCAGTCCTGGCCCATCGCGGTCTGGCGGCTGCGCGGCGCGATTCGCACCGCGCTCGGCCCGGCAAGGCCCGGGAAGCGCGGCCACAGGCCCTGCGCCAGCGCCCGCCGGGTCACCGACCGGTCGGCCGCCTGCGCCTCGTAGACCCAATAGTTCCGAGGATGATCGGCACGTAGCCGCGCGTCTCCCAATAAGGAATCGATTCGATGTAGAGCAGAGGGTCGCTCTGGTCGTAGCGCGCGTTCCATTCGGCGATCGGCGCCGGCCCGGCATTGTAGGAGGCGATCACCTTGGGCAGCAGCCCGCCGGTGCTCGCCTGGTCGCGCAGATATTCGAGATAGGTCTGGCCGAACTCGACATTGGTCGCCGGGTCGTTGAGCCGGCCGGGGTCGCCCTGGACTGCCGCGCCAGCGGACGAGATCGCCGGCGGTGCCGGGGCGGACCTGCATCAGGCCGCGGGCGCCGGCCGGGCTGATCGCGTCGGGCCGGAAGTTCGATTCCTGGAGCGCATGGGCGAAGGCGAGCGACGGATCGACCCGCCAGCCGCGCGCCGGCCGCCAGCTCGGGGCGGGATAGCGCTCGCGCGGCCCGAAACGGCTGCCGCGCGGGCCGTTGTGCGACAGCCACATCTGGGTCGCGGTGAGGTTGAGTCGGGCGGCGAGGTGGATCAGGGCGCCATGCTCGTTCGGAGCGCCGATCCGCGCCTGGTGGCGGATCAGCTCGGCGGCGAGGTCGTTCTCGCCGATCTCGGTGAGGGCGAGAGCAACGCGGACGTTGCGCCGGCCGGCCAGCGCCCGCCAGTCGCTTTCGGTGAAGCCGCTCATGTCGGCGGGCGGCTGGCGGATGCCGAGCGCGCTCTGCGCGAGCAGGCCGTAGAAGGTCTCGGTGTGGCGGGCCGCGGTCCGGAGGCGCGCCTGGACCCGCTCGGGCCGGGCGCCGGCGGTATCGGCGCGCGCCGCCCAATAATGGCCGGCGGCGGCGAGCTCGATGTCGCTCGAGCGGGCGCCGACATTGCCGAAATATTCGGCCGCGGCTCCATGATCGCCCATCCGCCAGGCGGCGAGGCCGGCGACCCATTCGGAGTGGAGCGCATATTCGGTCGGGCCGCGCCGGGCGGTCTCGCCGAGCCGCCGCGCCTCGCGGTCGTTGCCGTTGAGGAAATAGACCCAGGCGATGCGCTGCTGGAAGGCGGTCCGCGCCTCGTCGGAAAGCTCGGCGATCCGGCTGTCGAGCAGGGCTTCGGCCTCGAACGGCTTGTCGTCGCGGATCAGCGGCTGGATCAAAGGCTCGAGCGCGTCGGCCACCGAATCGCCGCGGATCGGACGCGGCCGGGCGCGGCGCGGCTGGCCGGCGAGGCCGACCAGCCGCTGAGTCTCGGGCAGAGCGGGCAGGGTCTCGGCGCCCCGCGCGCGCGCCAGCCGGACGAGGTCGCCCGCCTGCGGCAGCTCCGGCGAGCGGGCGAGCAGCTCGGCGAGCGGCGCGAGCTCGACCCGCGGCGAGCCCGGCATGGAATAGAGCATGGCGCGGGCGAGATCGTGGAGCGGCCCTTCGCGCATGCCGTCGAGCCGGCCGGCGGCGCCAGCCCAGTCCTGCGCCCGCAAGGCAGCAAAGACGGCGCGGTAATTGTCGCGCTCGGCCGCGGCGAGCTGCGCCGGCGGGGCGAAAGCGCGCTCGGCGCGCTCGGCCTGGACGTCATCCGCCCAGGCGGGGGTCGCGGCGAGGATCAGGCCCGTGGCCAGGAACGCGGCCTTCAGCGCCGTCATGACTTTAACTCCTCCATCAGCATCTGCAGGTCGGCCCAGGCGAGGCCCTTCAAATTGGGCTGCTTGACCAGCTTTTCCGGCCTTATGGTTACCAAAGTCTTGATCGGGCCGGCGGCCGTCCGGATCTCGTGCCAGCGCGCGCGTGCGCCGGCGACCGTGGCGCCGACCAGCGCCTTGCCGCAGGCGTCGCCGAACAGCAGCAGCGCTCGGGGAGCGGCCAGCCCGATATGGTGGCGCGCGATCTCGGCAAGCCTGGCCGCGCTCTTGTCGTCGATCGCGCCGGTCGGAGTCCGGGCGGGGGAAAGCGGCGCGAGATAGATCGTCTCCCGGCTGCGGCCGATCGCATCCAGCATCTTGTCGAACAGCGCGCCGGCCTCGCCGGCGACGAGTCCGCCTTCCGCCGCGGGCATGTCGGTCATCACCATCAGGCCGCAAGCGGGGTCGCCCGCCGGCGCGGCCCGGGCCGCGGCTGGCGCCGCGAAGGGGAGGAGGTCGGTCGTCGCCAGCCATAAGCGAAAGGCGTCGAGCGTCTGCGGCAGGGTATCGGGCGCCGGGGCGGGGCGCTCCTCGGGCGCCTTCGCCTTGGGATTGAGCCAGTCGCGCGGCTCCTCGCCGACGATCGTGTCGACGCCCGCTTCCTGCCACCATGAAAGGGCGCTTGCCGCCCAGTTCGAGGACATGCCGTCCCTACCCCGCTTTGCCTGGGTCCTTTGAGTCGGCGCGGGCCGGGCTGGTCAATCGTGTTACTGCTGTTTATCTGCCGGGCGGTGGGTGCTTTGCGACGACAGGAGTGGCGGAGGAGGTAATGGCTGACCGCGAGTCGATGCCCTACGACGTCGTGATCGTCGGCGCCGGCCCCGCCGGCCTCGCCGCCGCGATCCGTCTCAAGCAGCTCGCCGCCGCGGCCGGCCGCGAGCTTGGCGTCTGCATTCTCGAAAAAGGCTCGGAGGTCGGCGCCCACATCCTGTCCGGCGCGGTCGTCGATCCGCGCGCGCTCGACGAGTTGCTGCCCAATTGGCCTGAGCTGGACAGCCCGCTCACCGTCCCGGTCACGAAGAACGAGCATTGGGTGCTGACCGCGAAGCGCAAATATGGCTTCCCGCACATCCTGATGCCGCCGTTCATGGACAATGACGGCACCTATACGCTCAGCCTCGGCAATCTCTGCCGCTGGCTCGCCGGCCAGGCCGAGGCGCTCGGAGTCGAAATCTTCCCGGGCTTCGCCGCCGCCGAGATATTGTTCAACGAGGACGGCTCGGTGAAGGGCGTCGCCACCGGCGACATGGGCGTCGCCCGCGATGGAACGCAGAAAGCCGATTATCAGCCCGGCATGGAGCTGCACGGCCGCTACACCTTCTTCGCCGAAGGGGCGCGCGGCCACCTCACCAAGGAATTGAAGCGGATGTTCGCTCTCGATGCGGAGAGCGAGCCTCAGGTCTACGGCATCGGCCTCAAGGAATTGTGGGACATCGATCCGGCCAGGCACGAGCCGGGCCGGGTCATCCACACCCAGGGCTGGCCGCTCGACGACGCCTGGGGCGGCGGCTTCCTCTACCATCAGGACGCGGGCCAGGTCGCTTTGGGCTTCGTCGTCGCGCTCGACTACAAAAATCCCTGGCTGTCGCCGTTCGAGGAGTTCCAGCGCTGGAAGCAGCATCCGGCGATCCGCGACTTCCTCGAGGGCGGCCGCCGTGTCTCCTACGGCGCGCGCGCGATCAACGAGGGCGGCTGGCAGTCGGTGCCGAAGCTCGCTTTCCCGGGCGGGGCGCTGATCGGCTGTGCCGCCGGCTTCGTCAACGTGCCCCGGATCAAGGGCTCCCATACCGCGATGAAATCCGGCATGCTCGCCGCCGAGGCCGCCTTCGCCGCGATCGCCGCCGATCGCGCCGCCGACACGCTCGACGATTATGAGCCGGCCCTCCGCTCGTCGTGGATCGCGGCGGAGCTGAAGCTGGTTCGCAACGTCGAGCCGCTGGTCGCCAAATGGGGCGGGATCGCCGGGACCCTGCTCGCCGGCGCCGACATGTGGATGCGGACTCTGAAGATCGGCCTGCCGTTCACGATGAAGCACCATCCCGACCACACGACCTTGTGGCGCAAGGACCTCGTCCCGCCGATCACCTATCCAAAGCCCGACGGCGTGATCAGCTTCGATCGGCTGTCCTCGGTGTTCGTTTCCAACACCAATCACGAGGAGGACCAGCCGGTCCACCTGGCGCTCAAGGACCCGTCGATCCCGGTCGCGGTCAACCTCGCCGAGTTCGCCGGGCCGGAGCAGCGTTATTGCCCGGCCGGGGTCTACGAGTTCGTCGAGGAAGGCGGTTCACCGCGCCTTCAGATCAACGCGCAGAATTGCGTCCACTGCAAGACATGCGACATCAAGGACCCGACCCAGAACATCAACTGGGTCGTCCCCGAAGGCGGAGGAGGCCCCAATTACCCCAATATGTAGCTACGCGCCGCGCGCCATCATCGCCGCGGCCCTCGCCTGCTCGGCCGCCGCGGTCGGTGCGCGTACTGTCGAGGAGCGCTCGCCGCTCAGCCTCTACGTCCAGGCCCGCGCCGCCGCCTCGGCCGGAGCGCTCGACCGCGCCGCCGCCGGCTTCGGCTCGGCCATGTCGGCGGCGCCCGACAACGAGCTGATCGCCGCTCAGGCCATGGCCCATGCCGTCACCGCCGGCGATTGGCCGCTCGCGCTCAACGCCGCGCGAACGCTCGAACGGCGCAACGCCTTACTCCCCGATGCCCGCTTCCTGCTGCTCGCCGACGCCTTCCGCAGGAACGACTGGAGCGCGGCGGAGGCTCAGATCGCCCTCGTCGAGCGCGAGCAATTGTTCGCCTTCGCCGTTCCGGTGCTTCGCGCCTGGCTCGCTTTTGGCTCCGGCCGCGGCGATCCGCTCGCCGCCTTGCCCGCGCCGGGCGGGCAGGGCGCCGGTGCCGCTTATGCCGCCGAGCATCGGCCGCTGCTGCTCGCGGCGACGGGCGGGCCCGAAGCGGTCGACCAGCTCATCCGCGCCGCCAATTCCGCCGGACCGCGCGGCAGCAGGCTGCGCATCGCCGGCGCGGCCGTTCTTCTGCGCCGGGACCGCGCCGGGGCGTTGCGGCTGCTCGAGGGCAATGGCGCGCCGCTCGCCGCCGCCCGCAGTCTGGTCGCGGCGCGGCGGCCGCTGCCGGGCGCGATCGACGGAGCGGATTCGGCGCTTGCCGAACTGCTCGTCCGGCTGTCGCTCGATCTCCATGCCCAGGAACTGACGTCGCTGGCGGCGACCTTCGCCCGCCTCGCCACCTGGCTCGCGCCCGACAATAGCGAGACCTGGATGGTCGCCGCCGAATTGCTCGGCCAGCAGAGCCGGGCGCGGATTGCCGTGTCGCTGCTCGCCAATGTCGGCGCTGGCGATCCCTTCGCCGAGACCGTCCGCGACCAGCGCGTCCGCCTGCTCGTCGCCGGCGAGGAGCGCGAGGCCGCGCTTGCCGAGGCGATGGCCGCGACCCGCGCCGCATCGGCCGCGGCGTCCGACTGGGTCAGGCTGGGCGAGGTCTATGCCGCGCTCGACCGCCAAAGCGATGCCGCCAATGCCTTCGGCCGCGCTCTCGCCGTGCGCGACGGCGATGACGATGGCAATGCCGAATGGACGTTGTGGCTGATGCGCGGCGGCGCTCTCGACCAGGCGGACAATTGGCCGGAAGCGCTGAGCGCGCTGCGCAACGCCTATCGGCTCGCCCCCGAGCAGCCGTTCGTGCTCAACTATCTGGGCTATGCGCAGCTCGCCCGCCGCGAGAATGTCGTTGAGGCCGAGCGGCTGATCCGCGAGGCGCACCGGCTCGCGCCCGACAATGCGGCGATCACCGATTCGCTCGGCTGGGCGCTGTTCCTCAAGGGCGAGCTTCCCGAGGCGATCCAGCTGCTCGAGCGCGCCGCCGAGGGCGAGCCGGCCGACGTCGAGATCAACGAGCATCTCGGCGACGCCTATTTCACCGCCGGCCGCCGGGTCGAGGCGCGCTTCGCCTGGTCGGCGGCGCTCGCTTATGCCGAAGGCGCCGATTGCGACCCGGCTTCGCGCCAAGATCGACAAGGGCCTGACGCCGCAGCTCGCCGCCCGCTGAACCCCTCCGCCGTTCGGGCTGAGCTTGTCGAAGCCCTCTCCTTGCCCTTAGGGCGGAAGGAGGAAAGCCCTTCGACAGGCTCAGGGCGAACGGATTTGGATAAGGCACTGCAGGAAACCGCTTACGCCAAGATCAACCTCGCGCTGCACGTGCGGGCGCGGCAGGCGGACGGCTATCACCGGATCGAGACGATCTTCGCCTTCTGCGAGGGCGGCGACGTCCTGACCGCCTCCCCGAGCGATACCCTGTCCGCTCGAGACAAGCGGCCCGTTCGCCCGCGACCTCGACGGCGCCTCCGACAATCTTGTCCTGAAAGCTGCGCGGGCTCTGGGCGTGACCGCGGCGCTGACGCTCGACAAAAGGCTTCCGGTCGCGGCGGGCCTCGGCGGCGGCTCGGCCGACGCGGCCGCGGCGCTGCGGCTGTTCGGCGGCGAGCGCCTTGACGAGATCGCCGCCGGGCTCGGCGCCGACGTCCCCGCCTGCCTGCTGAGCCGGACCGCGCGCGGCGAGGGCAGGGGGGACGCGGTGGAGCCCGTCCATATGCCGGGCCTGGCCGGGACACCGGTGCTTCTGGTCAACCCGGGCATCCCGCTCGCCACGGCGGCCGTGTTCGCCGGCTGGGACGGCGTCGACCGAGGCCCGCTCGGCGACTGGGAGGCGGGACGCAACGATCTCGAAGCCCCGGCCCGGCGCCTGGTCCCGGCGATCGGCGCGGTGCTGGACGCTCTTGTCTGGCGCCCGCATCGCCCGCATGTCGGGCTCGGGGGCGACCTGCTTCGGGCTGTTCGCTTCGGATCCCGAACGCGATGCCGCCGCGGCCCGAATCGCCGCCGCGCATCCCGGCTGGTGGGTGTCCCAAACCAGGCTTCGATGACCCACCGATCCCGTTCCGGCACAGGCTCCTGGCGCCGTTAACCATCGTCACCCGCGGGAATCCGTTCTGGCACGGCCCTTGCGTCTTGCCGGGCGACGGGTCGAGGCGCGGTTGTAATCGCGCCGACATTCGCCCGCGGCCCCCCGCCTCCACCGGACGGGGCGCCGCGGAACATTTTGGCCGGGCTGCCGCGTAACGGGCAGCCCGGCTCTTTTTCTTTTGCGCGACAGACGGGCCCGCCTTGGGCATGTCCAGCGCCATGTTCCGCCTGACCCGAGACGGCGCGGTCGCCCGGCTCCTCCTCGATCGGCCGGAAGCCCGCAACGCCATCCCCGCGGCGGGCTGGGCCGAGCTCGCCGAGGCGATCGGCGCGGCCGGCGACTGCGCGGCTGCTGATCGTCGCCGGCGCCGGCGCCGCCTTCTGCGCCGGCGCCGACCTCGCCGACTTTCCGGCCTTCCGCGGGGACGAGGCGGCGCGCGGCCGCTTCCGCGCCGACATGAGCGCCGCGCTCGATCGCCTGCGCGACCTGCCGATCCCGACCATCGCCCGGATCGAGGGGCCCTGCTACGGCGCCGGAGTCGCGCTCGCCATGGCCTGCGACCTTCGCGTCGCCGCCGCCGACGCCCGGTTCGCGATCACCCCGGCGAAGATCGGCATCTCCTATCCGCAGGAGGACGTGCACCGTCTCGTCGCCCTGGTCGGCCCGGGGCAGGCGGCGCGGCTGCTGTTCACCGCCGCCGCGATCGGCGGCGGAGGAGGCGCTTCGCATCGGCCTCGTCGAGCTGGTCGGCGACGAAGCGCCGCTCGTCGAGGCGATCCTCGCCAATGACGGCGCCAGCCTCGCGGCGCTCAAGCGGGGAATCGCGCTCGCGCGCTCCGATCCCGGGCAGGACCGGCGCTTCGACGCGCTTGATGGCCGGGGACGAAGCGGCGCGGCGGCTCGAAGCGCTGCGGCGGAAATGATAGGGAGCACGCGATGAAACCCTTCGCCCCAATGCTGCTCCTCGTCGCCGGCTGCTCGGACGGGGAGACGGCCAACGGCGCGGCGGCGCCTGACGACAGAATCGACTGTCGGGTCGGAGCGGCGGCGGATTTCGAGCGCTCCTGCACGATGGAAGCGGCCGATGGCGGCCGGCTCATCGTCCGCAAGCCCGACGGCGGCTTTCGCCGGCTCCTGCGCCGGACGAGCGACGGCTTCGCCGCTGCCGACGGGGCCGAGGCCGCCCATGTCACCCGCCTCCGCGACGGCCGGTTCGAGGTCGAGATCGGCGGCGACCGCTTCCGCCTGCCGGCGCCGGCACGGTGACCGGGCGAGTCATATCTGACCGCCGCGGAGATGCGGGCGGCCGAGGAAGCGGCGATCGCGGCGGGCACGCCGGTCGAGGAATTGATGGAGCGGGCCGGCAAGGCCGCCGCCGAGGCGATCTGGCGCTTCGCCGGGCCGCTGCCGGCTTTGGTCCTGTGCGGCCCGGGCAACAATGGCGGCGACGGCTATGTGATCGCCCGCGAGCTTGCCGCGCGCGGCGTCGCGGTGCGGGTCGCCGCTTTGGCCGAGCCGAAGAGCGAGGCGGCACGGGCGGCCAGGCGATCGCTGGGCCGGGCCGGTCGAAACGCTCGCGGAAGCCGAGCCCGCGGCGCTGCTCGTCGATTCGCTGTTCGGCACCGGCCTGGCGCGGCCGCTCGACGAGCCCGTCTCGCGCCGCCTGTCCGAGCTCGCCGGCGCGGCACAGGTGCGGGTCGCGGTCGACCTGCCGAGCGGCGCGGCCACCGACGACGGCTGCCTCCTGTCGCCGGTCCCCGACTTCGACCTCACGATCACCTTTCAGACGCTGAAGCCTTCGCACCTGCTCCAGCCTGCCGCGCGCCACATGGGCCGGATCGTCGTCGCCGACATCGGCATCGCGGCTGAGAGCATGTTGCAGCGAGATCGCCCGGCCGTCGATCGCGCCGCCCGGCCCGGACGACCACAAATATACGCGCGGCTATGTCGCCGTGATCGCCGGCGAGATGCCCGGCGCTGCGGCGCTCGCCGCCACTGCGGCGGCGCGGGCGGGGGCGGGCTATGTCCGGCTCATCGGGCCGCCCCTGGCCGGCATTCCGAACGCCATCGTGCAGGGCCAGGGCGAGCTCCAGGCCTTGCTCGCCGACCGTCGCATCGGCGCGGTCGTTGTCGGGCCGGGCCTCGGGACCGGGGCGAAGGCGCAGGAGTTGCTCGACATCGCCATCGCCTCGGACCGGCCGCTCGTCCTCGACGCCGACGCGCTGACCCTGATCGCGGGCCGCGGCGCCGGGCTGCTGCGCGACCTCGCTTGCACCCCGGTCCTGACCCCGCATGACGGCGAGTTCGCCCGGCTGTTCCCGACGCTGACCGGCAGCAAGGTCGAGATGGCCCGCGCCGCCGCCGGCGGAGGCGGGGGCGGTCATCGTCTGCAAGGGCGCCGACACCGTGGTCGCCGACCGCGTCGGTTACGCCGCGATCGCGCCGCCGGCGCCGGCCTGGCTCGCCACCGCCGGCACCGGCGACGTCCTCACCGGAATCGTCGCCGCGCGCCGCGCCTTTCTTGGCGAGCCCTATTTCGCCGCCTGCGAGGCGGTCTGGCTGCACGGCCGCGCCGCCGAGCGCGCCGGGCCCGGCTTGATCGCCGACGAGCCTCGTCGCCGCCCTGTGAGCGAGACCATCGTCCGGCTGGCGGCGCGTGGCGACGGCGTGACCGCGAGCGGCCGCTTCGTCGCGAGGGCCGCGCCCGGCGACATCGTTCAGGCCGACGGCACGATCGTCGCCGGGGCCGCACCATGCGCTGCCGCCCTGCCGCCACTTCCCCGAATGCGGCGGCTGCCAGCTCCAGCATGTCGACGATTCGGCCTATGCCGATTATCTCAAGGACCGGATCGCCGCGGCGCTCGCCGCCCAGGGCGTCGCGGTGGCGGAAATCCGCGATCCGCACCTCTCGCCGCCGCATCAGCCGCCGCCGCGCGACTCTGAAGGCGGCGGGCGGCCTGATCGGCTTCAACGCCGAAGCCAGCCACCGGATCGTCGACATGCGCGAATGCCATATCCTTCGCCCCGAATTGTTCGCCCTGGTCGCACCGCTACGCCGGCTGCTGACCGGCCGGGCGGGTGCCGCGATGACGTCTCGCCGATCAGGGCGTCGATCTGCTGCTCGAAGGAGTCGCCGCCGACGGGCTCGACGCGGCCGAAGCGCTGACCGCCTTCGCGCGCGAAAATGGCCTTGCCCGGCTCGCGCATCGACGACGGCTATGGCGCCGCAGACGATCTGGGAGCCCGAGCCGGTGACCGTCACCCTGAGCGGAACGCCGGTAGCGCTGCCGCACGGCGCCTTCCTTCAGGCGACCGCGGAAGGCGAGGCCGCGCTGGTCGCCGCGGTGCTCGAGGCGGTGGCCGACGCCGCGATCGTCGCCGATCTCTTCGCCGGCCTCGGCACTTTCGCACTGGCGCTTGCCGGCAAGGTCTATGCCGCCGAAGGGGCGCGCGATGCGGTGCTGGCGCTGAAGGGCGGCGGGCAAAATCGTGTTCGCCGACCATCGCGACCTCTTCCGCCGCCCGCTCGACGTCGCCGAACTCGATCGCTTCGACGCGATCGTCCTCGATCCGCCCCGCGCCGGGGCGAAGGAGCAGGCGCACTTGCTCGCCGCCTCATCTGTGCCGCGCATCGCCTATGTCTCGTGCAACCCCGCCACCTTCGCCCGCGACGCGAGGATGCTCGCCGACGGCGGCTACCGCCTCTGATGGGTCAAGCCCGTCGGCCAGTTCCGCTGGTCGACCCATGTCGAGCTGGCCGGCGCTTTCGTGCGCTGAGGTAGCTTCAGGGAAGCGTCGCCGCACCTTCATGCTGGCGCCGGTGCTCTCTCATCTGCATGAGCATTATGAAAAGGGCTTCGCCCACGTGCCGGACCGTTTTCGCTCGGTGCGTTCCGTCAGCGTAAACAAGCGCTAGAACAAGGCCTATGCACCAAACTGCGCCGCCAACCCCCACGAGGAGGAGAATGAGATCGCCCTCGCCGAGACCCAACATATCAATCGCGTCCTATCAGTCTTCGAACCTTCGTAGCGACGGATCTGCGCCCATCTGACCTTCTTTTCAAGATGTTCCTGCCAATCGCGACGGCCGCCAGCCCGACCAGCCCACCGACCAGCGTTCCGACGGGGCCGGCGATCGAACCAACCGCGCCACCCTTTATGACGGCGGCCGTCGTCGTGCCGATTCCCGCCAAGGTTAACCCCGTGGCTACGGTAAACCCACCTCGATCAGCGAGATCGACTTTCCGGTCAGCGCTCCGAGCTTCTTCTTCAAGAGTATCAGCCAAATCCAGCAAAAATAGCTCGATGAGACGCTTGAAATCAGGGTCATTTATTTCAGACTGCCATATTCGCTGGAATTCGAATCTTAGTGCAGGATCAGAAGCAATCAGAAGAATCTCTTCAGCAGGAAGGTCGGTTATTCGACCCTCTAAATAAGCAATACGTGCTCCTTCAAAGAATTTCTTGGGTAGCGTCGTGTCGTCGCTCATTTAGAAATCCTACATCAGCCCATTGCCAATTTCAATTCCGGGGCATGGCGTGATGGCGCCAGACTCGAGCTGGTCGGCACCTCCTAATCCAAAGACTATGTAGGTAGCTGGCCACGACGCGACGATCCTGCTCGACGGCGGCTATCGCCTTCCCTGGTGAAGTCGGTCCGCCAGTTCGGCTGGTCGACCCATATCGAACTGGTCGGCTGCTTCGTGCGCCGGCTCAAGGCGCGCTGCTGGCGATGACGACCGGCGCCTGCTGAGCCGGCGCGGGGGGCGCTTCGCCCCGGGCCACGGCCAGGGCGGCATCGGCGGATGGCGATCCGTCGATGATGTGAACGCTGCCGCCCATCGCGGTCACTCCGAACAAATGGCGCGCGAATTCGAGCGGCAGCCGGACGCAGCCGTGCGAGGCGGGGCGGCCCGGGATCTGGCCGGCGTGAAGAGCGATCCCGCCCCAGGTCAGCCGCTGCATGAACGGCATCGGCGCGTTGTTGTAGAGGTTCGAATAATGCTCGCGGCGCTTTTGGAGGATTTCGAAACGGCCGCGCGGCGTGTCGTGGCCGGGACGGCCGGTCGACACGGTCGTGACTCCGATCAGCGTCCCGCCGCGATAGACATAGGCGATCTGGAGCGGAACGCTGACCACGATCTCGACCGCGCCGCTGGGCGCCATTTCCGGCTGCCAGACGAACTCGCCCGGATCGAGCGCGGTCGCGGCGGCGGCGACGGCGACGGGCTGCTGGAGCCCGGTGGCATGGACCGGCGCGGTGCCGAGCATGAGCGCCATGAAAACGGCTGAAATGGTCATCTTCTTTCTCCCTGACGAGACGTTGGTCCGTCTCCGTTGGGAGGGTCGCTAAAGGCTGTGGGGCCGGAATGATCGCGCCGAGCGGCCAAGGCCGCGAACTTGTCGTCGAAGCCGCGCGCCAGCGACGAACCGGTATGCTGGGGCGACGAATTGCGCGGCGTGGGTCAGAGCTGGTGGAGAATCATCGCTCCGGCATGGACGGTGAGGCCGAGCAGGCAGAAGGAGGCCGCGAGGAAGGTGAGGAAGCGCCAGCGCACGACGTTGACCGTCGCCTGGATCAGGCTGTGCAGGATCCGAAAGCCGACATAGGCCCAGGCGAGCCAGACGTTGATCCAGACGTCGCCGCCGCCGATCAGCGCCAGCGTGATCGCGATCGCGTAGAACAGCATCGGCTGCTCCAGCAGATGGTTGTAATTGTGCGCCTTCCACTGGACGTGCGGCTCGACCACGCCGTCGAGGTCGCCGCCCTTGCTGCCGACCCGGCCCTTGAGCGAGATGCCCTTGCGCGCCAGCGCCGGGAAGCGGACCGCGTAGAGCCAGATCATCATCACGAGCGTCCACGCGACGAGCGCGACGACGGGCGCGAGGATTGGATAGTGCATGGCGATCTCCCCCTGAAGCGAGGGGAGGGTGCGTCAGAATTTAGGATGCGTAAACCCCAATCCTCTCCTGCATTTGCAGGGGAGGGGGACCATGCGAAGCATGGTGGAGGGGCCTCTTCTCGCCGCAAGAAGCCCCTCCACCGCGTTTCACGCGGTCCCCCTCCCCTCGAAATCGAGGGGAGGACTTATCTAGTCGAACATCTTGCCGAAGGCGCGCTTGGCCCGGGTCTTCCAATGGCCGCGATGATAGGCGTCGCTGGCGAGCAGCGGCAGCACGCTGGTCGCCTCGGCGAACACCATCTGCTCCAGCGCGGTCGAGACCTTGCCCCAGCTCGCCGCCTCCTGGAGCGTCGAGGAGGAGCAGGCGCCGTCGCGGACGTCGGCGACGGTGATCTGGACCGCATATTTGTGGACCTCGACATCCTCGTGGCCGAGGATCTCGGCGCAGACGACGGTGTCCTGCGCGAAATTCTTCGGCACGCCGCCGCCGATCATCAGCAGGCCGGTCGTCCCGGCCTTGATCTTGATGTCGGTCAGCTCGCGGAAATCGGCGATCGCGTCGAGCACCATATAGGGCTTGCCCGCCTTCATCGCGTCGACCTGGTGCTTGACCAGGCCGAAGCCGGCCGAGCTGTCGACGAAGGCCGGGCAGAAGATCGGCACGTCATGCTCGTAGGCGAGCTTGACCAGGCTGTTCTCCTTCTTGCCGTTGCTCGACCAGATATTTGCCCATCTCGCGGATGAACGCGCGCGAGGAATAGGGCTTGGGCTCCAGCGCGTCGGCGATCGCGCCGATCGTGTGGTCGCAATCCTGGAGCTGCTCCTCGTCGATATAGGTGTCGTAGATGCGGTCGATGTAGAGCGAGCGCAACGTGTCGTCGTCGGGGATTTCGAGCGCCTGATAATGTTTGTGGCCGAGCGCCTTCGAAGAAATCCATGTCGACGATGGTGGCGCCGGTGGCGACGATCGCGTCGACCATATTGTGCTTCACCAGGTCGGCGTAGAGGTCCATGCAGCCGCCCGCCGAGGTCGAGCCGGCGATCACCAGGATGATCGAGCAATCCGGGTCGGCGAGCATCTGGTTGTAGATGTCCGCCGCCCGGCCGAGGTCGCGCGCTGGTGAAGCTCATCTTCTTCATCGCATCGACGATCGGGCGCGCGTCGAAGCTCTTGATGTCGATATGCTCGACCTCGGTCGACGAGCAGCTCCGCCTTGCGGGTGTCGTTGACGGGGGCTGGTCATTCTCGATCTCTTCATCGTCATCCCGGCGAAGGCCGGGATCTCAGGGAAATAGGGCACGGCACGCGAGCCGAGACCCCGGCTTTCGCCGGGGTGACGGATCAGCGCGTTAGCGCTGGTCCTACAGCTTGACGACGTTCGACGGCACCGCGCGTTCCCGCTCGGCTCGCCGTAGAGCGTCGCCATCGGCTCGTCCTCGGCGAGCACCTTGAGGTCCGAGCCGAAGCCGTTGAAGCCGGTGCGCATCGCGCAGCCATAGGCGCCGAGCATGCCGATCTCGACATAGTCGCCGGCGTCGATGTCGGCGGGCAGCATGAACGGCCCGGCCATATGGTCGAGATCGTCGCAGGTCGGCCCGTAGAAGCTGAACGCCATGTCGCTGGCGTCCGACGCCTCGCTCGCGCAGCAGCTTCACCGGGAAGCGCCAGCCGACATGGGCGGCGTCGAACAAGGCGCCATAGGCGCCGTCGTTGATGTAGAGCGTGTCGCCGCGGCGCTTCTCGACGCGGACCAGCACGCTCGCATATTCCGCGCACAAGGCCCGGCCCGGCTCGCACCACAGTTCCGACGAATAGGAGACCGGCAGATCCTCGAACGCGCGTGTGGATGACCTCGAAATAGGCCTCGAGCGGCGGCGGCTCCATGCCGGGATAGCAGGAGGGGAAGCCGCCGCCGACGTCGACGATGTCGACGGTGACCGCCGCCTCGACGATCGCCGCGCGGACCCGCTCCATCGCCTCGCCATAGGCGGCCGGCGTCATCGCCTGGCTGCCGACGTGGAAGCAGATGCCGAGCGCGTCCGCCGCCTGGCGGGTCGCGATCAGCAGCGCCTTCATCTCGCTCGGTTCGGCGCCGAACTTGGCGGCGAGGCTGAGCTTGGCGTGATCGGAGGAGACGCGGATCCGGACCAGCAGGTTGAGGTCGGTCGCGCGCGCTTCGGTGGCGCGCGACGATCTTCTCCAGCTCCTCCTCGTGTCGAGCGAGAAGGTGCGGACATTGTGGGTGAAATAGGCCTCGGCGATCGCCTCCTCGGCCTTCACCGGATGCATGAAGCAGAGCACCGCCTCGGGCAGGGTCTCGGCGACCAGCCGCACCTCGGCGATCGACGCCACGTCATAATGGGTGACGCCTTCCTCCCACAGGATCTGGAGCAGATCCGGCGAGGGATTGGCCTTGACCGCATAGAGCGACCGGCCCGGAAACTTCTCGACGAAGAAGCGGGCGGCGCGCCGGGCGGCGTGCGGACGAATGAGCGTGACCGGCTGAACCGGGCGCAGCTTTGCGAGGTCGGCACCGCAGGCGATGCCGGTCGGGGCGGTAGCTAGCCCCAGCGCGCTATGATGGCTGTGCAACTCAAGGGACCTCCAGGGAGAGTAGTTGACGACAAGGCAGCCTTGCGGTTTGGAAGTCCCCCATGGGGCTGCGGCGTGCGATATATGGGCGTTGGACCCTCGTGTAAAGACTTGTGAATTTCCCTCTGTTTTCCAGAGGTTTGAATGAAGGAGAGACGACCCATCGGCGAACGGTGTCCGCGCTGCGGCGAGGCGCATCGCCGGCGCCGTCACGCAAAACGCCCCTGCTGCCGCTCGACTGGGAGGGGCGGCGGCTCTGGGTCAAGGCCGAATGCCTGCAGCAGGGCGGCAGCTTCAAGCTGCGCGGCGCGACCAACCGGCTGATGCTGCTCGAGCGAGGCCGAGCGGGCGCGCGGCGTCGTCGCTTTCTCGTCGGGCAACCATGCCCAGGGCGTGGCGCTCGCGGCGCGGCGGCTCGGCATCGCGGCGACCATCGTCATGCCGGCCGACGCGCCGGCGGTGAAGATCGAGGCGACCCGCGCGGCCGGGCGCCGAGATCGTCTTCTACGACCGCGCCACCGAGAGCCGCGAGGAGATCGGCGCGCGGCTCGCCGCCGAGCGCGGCGCGACCCTGGTGCCCTCGTTCGACGATGTCGACGTGATCGAGGGGCAGGGCAGCGTCGGCGTCGAGATCGCGGACGCAGCTCGGCGCGGCGCCGCCGATGGTGATCGTGCCCTGCGGCGGCGGCGGCCTCTCGGGCGGGATCGCGCTGGCGCTGCCCGACTCGCGGATCGTCGCGGTCGAGCCCGAGGGCTGGGACGACATGGCCCGCTCGCTCGCGCGCGGGCGGATCGTGCCGGTCGCCGAGCCGGCGCCGCCGACCCGCTGCGACGCGCTCCAGACCAAACTGGTCTCGCCGCTGACCTTCGGCGCGCTGCGCGACGCCGGCGCGCGCGGCCTCGCGGTCAGCGAGGAGAGGTCGCGGCGGCGATGGTCTTCGCCTTCCGCAACCTGCGGATCGTCGCCGAGCCGGGCGGCGCGGTGGCGCTGGCGGCGCTGATCTCAGGCAAGGTGGATGCGCCCGACGGCAGCGGTCGTCGTCGTCTCGGGCGGGAATGTCGATCCGATGGTCTATGCGGAGATAGTGCGCGCCGGCTGAGCGTGCGGCGCGACCAGGGCGACGAGCCGGGTCAGCTGGTCCATCTGCCGCGCCGTCCTGCGCAGCCCCGCCGAATAGGCCTCGGCGTCGACGCCGGGCCGCGCCAGCGCCGCGCTCTCGAGCACGCCGTCGAGCAGTCGCGACAGATTGGGCAGGATCGCCTGGTCGATCGAGTCGAGCGCCCGCTCGAACTGGCGATGGTCGTGGAAGCTCATGCGCCTTGCTCTAGCCGCTGCCGCTTAAGGCTTTGTGAAAAGCGCGGGGCCGTGGCATCATCGCGCGATGACCGGCACCGGCGCGCTCACCTTGTCGATCCTGATGATCGCCGCCTTCGCGCTGACCGCCGGCGGCGCCTGGCTCGTCCTCAAGCGCCGCGAGCAGCCGCAAGGGCGCGCTGATGATCGTCGCCGCCGTCGTCATGCTCGGCAACGTGCTGATCTGGACGGTCTAGCGCCTCAGCGGATCGGGCAGCTCGGATCGAGGCGGAAGTCGAGATAGTCGTCGACCGCCTTCATCAGCTGCGGCCATCTCGTCTGACGAAGAAGTGGTTGGCGTGCGGGATCGTCTTGTGCTCGATCGTGATGTGGCGCTGGGTGCGGAGCTTGTCGACCAGCTTCTGGGTGGCGAGCGGGGTCACCACCTCGTCGCCCTCGCCCTGGATGATGATGCCCGAGGAGGGGCAGGGGGCGAGGAAGCGAGAAATCGTACATGTTGGCCGGCGGCGCGATCGAGATGAAGCCGCGCGCCTCGGGCCGGCGCATCAGCAGCTGCATGCCGATCCAGGCGCCGAAGGAGAAGCCGGCGATCCAGGTCGTCTCGGCCTCGGGGTGGATCGACTGGACCCAGTCGAGCGCCGAGGCGGCGTCGCTCAGCTCGCCGATGCCGTTGTCGAACACGCTCTGGCTCTTGCCGACGCCGCGGAAGTTGAAGCGCAAGGTCGCGAAGCCGCGCCGCACGAAGGTCTTGTAGAGCGCGAGCACGATCGCGTTGTTCATCGTGCCGCCGCCCTGCGGATGCGGGTGGAGGATCAGCGCGACGGGCGCGCGCGGGCGCGGGCCGGGGCTGAAACGGCCTTCGAGACGGCCCTCGGGCCCTGGAAAGATGACTTCGGGCATTGCACCTGCGTCTGGAATATTCAAAGGAACGCGCGCGAACCGCGTGCGGGCGCCCTATATAGGGATGCGGCGCGTTTCCGCAATTTGAAAGGGCGAGCAAGCGGGTGGCGACCCGAATCTATCTCGATCATGCCGCGACGACGCCGATCCTGCCGGAGGCGGCGGCGGCGATCGGCGCCGCCTGCGCGGCTGGGCCAATCCGTCCTCGGCCCATGCCGAGGGCCGCGCCGTCCGCGCCGCGATGGAGGACGCGCGGCGGCGGATCGCGCGCCGCGCTCGGCTGGGACGGCGCCCTGATCTTCACCTCGGGCGCGACCGAGGCGATCGAGATCGTCATGCGCCGCGCCAAAGCGGGGCCGCGCATCGTCTCGGCGATCGAGCATCCGGCGGTGCTGCGCGCGCGCCCGAGGCGCGCCAGATCGCGGCCAGGCGCGACGGCACGCTCGACCTCGCCGATCTCGACGCGGCGCTGGCCGGGGCGGAGCGGCCGCTGGTCGCGGTCCAGTCGGTCAACAACGAGACCGGCGTCGATCCACCCGATCGCAGAGATCGCCGCGCGGGTGACGGCGGCGGGCGGCCTGCTGCTCGTCGATTGCGCGCAGAGCGCCGGCAAGCTGCCGCTCCCGAGGCCGATTTCATCGTCGATCGCCGCCCACAAGCTCGGCGGCCCGCCGGGCATCGGCGCCCTGCTGGTCAGGGACGCGGCGACGCTCGAGGCGGTCGGCGGCCAGGAGGGCGGCCATCGCCCGGGCACCGCCGCGGTGCCGATGATCATGGGCTTCGCCGCCGCCGCGAGGCCGATCATGGCTGGTACGAGGAGGCGAAGCGGCTGCGCGCCAGGCTCGACGCGGGCATCCTCGCGGCGGGCGGCGACGATCGTCGCCGGGACCGCGCCGCGGATCGCCACCATCGCCGGCTACCGGATGCCGGGCGTGCCGGCCGCGGCGCAGATGATGCAGCTCGATCTCGCCGGCATCGCCGTCTCGGCCGGCAGCGCCTGCTCGTCGGGCAGCCTCAAGACCAGCCACGTCCTCGCCGCCATGGGGATGGACGAGGAGGAGGCGCGCGAGGTGATCCGGGTCAGCTTCGGCCCGTCCACGTCCGAGAGCGACATCGACGCGCTGCTCGCCGAATGGCGCGCGCTCTTCGCCCGCCGCCGCGCCGCGTGACCATCTACCTCGACTATCAGGCGACGACCCCGCTCGCGCCGGAGGCGGCGGCGGCGATGCGGCCCTGGCTCGAGGACAAGTTCGCCAATCCGCACAGCCCGCACAAGTTCGGCCGCGAGGCGGCGGCGGCGGTCGAAGTGGCGCGGGAGCAGGTCCTGGCGGCGCTCGGCGCGATGCGCGGCGGCAAGCTCTACTTCACCTCGGGCGCGACCGAAGCGGCGAATTGGGCGCTGAAGGGCGCCGCTGCCCGGCTCGCCCCGGACCGCCGCCGCATCGTCACCCTCGCGACCGAGCATGCCTGCGTCCTCGACACGGTCGAATGGCTGGCGCGGCAGGGGCTTCGACGTCGATATCCTGCCCGTCGGCGCGGACGGCCTCGTCGATCTCGACCTCGTCGCGCGAGCGGGTCGACCGACGGCACCGGCCTCGTCGCCGCGATGCTGGTCAACAACGAGATCGGCGTGATCCAGCCGGTCGCCGAGATCGCCGACATCGCCCGCGGCAGAGGCGCGCTCTTCTTCTGCGACGCCGTCCAGGGCTTCGGCCGCGTGCCGCTGCCGCTCGACGCCTGCGACATGGTCGCCCTCTCCGCGCACAAGATCCACGGTCCCAAGGGCATCGGCGCGCTTTGGGTGCGCGACGGCGTGACGCTCGATCCCCTGCTCCACGGCGGCGGCCAGGAAGGCGGCGTCCGCTCCGGCACTTTGTCGCCGGCTCTGTGCGTCGGCTTCGGCGAGGCGGCCCGACTGCTCGGCCCGGCCGACCGCGGCCATGTCGAGCGGCTCTGGGCGATCGCGCGCGAGGCGATGGCCGGCTGGACGCTCAACGGCTCGGACGAGCGTCGCTACCGCGGCAATCTCAACCTCCGCCGCGACGGCGTCGACGCCGCCCGCCTGATCTCGGAGGTGCGCGAGGTCGCCTTCTCCGCCGGCTCGGCCTGCGCCAGCGGCTCGGGCCGGCCGAGCCACGTCCTCGCCGCGCTCGGCCTCGACGAGCGCGAGGCGCGCGTCCAGCATCCGCCTCGGCTTCGGCCGCTACACGACCGAGGAGGAGCTGCGCACCGCGCTCGGCCTGATCAACGAAGCGGCGGACCGCGCACAGCGCATGACCCTGGTCCGCTTCGTCTCGGCCGACGGCGAGCGCGTCCAGGAGGTGGACGCGCCCGGCCGGCGAGCGCCTGCTCGACGTCGCCCAGGCCGCCGGCCAGCCGCTCGAAGGGACGTGCGAGGGCCAGATGGCCTGCTCGACCTGCCACGTCATCGTCGCGGCCGAGGATTTCGCCCGGCTCCCCCGCGCCAGCGAGGAGGAGGAGGACATGCTCGATCTCGCCGCCCACGTCACCCGCCACTCGCGCCTCGCCTGCCAGATCTGGCTGACCGAGGAGCTGGAGACGCTGACCGTGCGCATGCCGCCGCGGCTTCCACAACATGCAGGGCCGATGAGCGATGAGCTGACCGAGATTTCTGCGCGGCGCGGCTCGCGTCGCTGGGCGGCTAGCCTGGCGCTCGCCATGGCGACTGCGCATGCTGCCGGCTCGTCGCGCGATGCCGACCGGCCGCTCGCCGGCGCGGCGCCCGCCGGCTCGCCGCGGCCTGACTCCGCGCCGAGCTCGGCGGCCGCCGGCGGCCGGCTCGGCGTCGCCGCGCTCGACACCGCCAGCGGCCGCCGGCTCGGCCATGACGAGGACGGGCGCTACGCCATGGCCTCGACCTTCAAGGTGGCGCTCGCCGGCGCGATCCTCGCCGAGGTCGAGCGCGGCGCGCTGTCGCTCGACCAGGAGATCGCCTTCGGCCGCGCCGATCTCGTCCCCTATGCGCCGGTGATCGAAGCCAATCTCGAGCGGGGCCAGCTGCCGGTCGAGCGGCTCTGCGCGGCGATCGTCGAGGTCAGCGACAATGCCGCCGCCAATCTCCTGCTCGCCCGGATCGGCGGTCCCGACGGGCTGACCCGCTTCTTCCGCCGCTGCGGCGATCCCGTCACCCGCCTCGACCGCATACGAGCTGGCGCTCAACTCCAACCTGCCCGGCGACCCGCGCGACACGACGACGCCCGCCGCGATGGTCGCGCTGATGCGAACCCTGCTGCTCGGCGACGTCCTCGCCGCCCGCCTCCTGCGCGCGCCTTGTCGGCTGGCTGGAAGGCGCGACCACCGGCCTCCAGCGGCTCCGCGCCGGCCTGCCTGCCGGCTGGCGGGCCGGCGACAAGACCGGCAACGGCGCCAACGGCGCCGCCAACGACGTCGCCATCGCCTGGCCGCCCGGCCGCGGCCCGATCCTGATCGCCTGCTACCAGAGCGGCGGCAACGCCGATGCGGCGACCCGCGATCGAGTCCATGCGTCGGTCGCCAGGGCCGTGGCGGCCGCGTTCCTGTAGTCCCCAGCGATGGCGTTTTGCCGGCCGATCTGCTAGGTTTGCGGGATGGAAAAGCTCAGCATAGATCTGTCCCGGGAGCTGGCTGGATTCGTCGCCGACGTCGCCGGTGACGAAGTCGGGTCGAAAAAGCGGGCGCCTATGTGCGCTCCCTGATCGAAGAGGACAGGGAGCGGCGGGCGTGGCTCCGCGCCGAAATCCAGAAGGGCCTCGACAGCGGCGACAGCGAACTCACTCTCGATCAGATATGGGAGCGCGCAGTGGAGCGGGCGAGATCGCGCGCCGCCTGATTCTATCCGTCGAGGCGGAAGCGGACCTCGGTGGAATTTTCGCGTACAGCATCGAGCAATGGGGCATTGAGCGGGCGCTCGCTTATCGCGGTCGGCTCGATCGCACGCTCTCCGGACTTATGGACCATGCGGGCAAAGGTCCCAGGTTCGATCCCGCTCTTCCAGGCGTTCATTCCGTGAAAGCTGGCGAGCACCGGATTTTCTATACGTTCGCGGGCGACGCGGTCCGCGTGGCCCGAATCCTCCACCATGCCATGGATGCGCCCCGCCACCTTCGCCCGGCGGTCTGACTGTTCGCGCCTGACCTTCCGCGCCCTCGCCTCGGCCTTCCTCTAGGCTTGGGGGCTCTGCGTTGACCGATATGGCAAACTTTGTCATAATTCGACCATGGCAACGATGAACATCTCCCTGCCGGACGAAATGAAGGCGTTCGTGGAATCCCAGGTGGCGACGGGACAATACGCCAATTCGAGCGACTATATTCGCGACATCATCCGCGAGCGGCAGGAAGCGGTCGACCGGCTCCGGGCATTGATCGACGAAGGCGACGCAAGCGGCGTCAGTCCACGCAGCTTCGACGAGATCCTGGCGGGCATCAAGGAGCGCCACGCATCGCGCGCCGCTTGAATTGGTCGGAGCGGGCCGAGGCCGACCTCGACGAAATCTGGCGCTTTTCCGAGGAGCGATGGGGTGAGCGGCAGGCCGATCTCTACCTTTACCGGCTGAAGCGCGCGGTCGCGGACGGCAAGGTGCGAGAGCGTCGCGCGCGCGCCATCGATTTCGTCCGACCCGGCTTGTTCAAGATGCGCGAGGTTCGCCACTTCATCTATTTCCGCGTTATCGACGGTGACATCGTCGTGGTCCGCGTGCTGCACGATTCCATGGACGAAATTCTGCATCTCCCCTGATCTTGCCCTCGGCGCCTCATTCCCCCATATGGCGCCCGGGAGTCGGGCGGACGGCGCTCTCGCCAACCCGGTCAGGTCCGGAAGGAAGCAGCCGCAACGAGTTCACGCCGGGTCGTTCCGGCTCCCACCGTTCAGCGCCGCCGCGCCGGCGCGTGGACGTAGGCGAGCAGCGCCAGGCAGGCGATCAGCAGCACGCTATATTCCATGCCGTTGCGGCCGAGCCCGACGACGAACCAGCCTTCCGGCAGATGGACCAGGACGAGCCCAGTCGCGTAGATCGCGCAGAAGCCGACGCACAGCCAGGTCACCCAGCGGCCGAGCGCGAGCAGTACCGTGCCGACGATCTCATAGGCCGTGACGCCCGCCGCGACATAGAATCCGAAGGGAATCCCCTGCGTCCCCAGCCACTCGCCGAACGGGACGACCCCGCCGGCGAAGAGCCGCGTCCAGCCGTGCGCCGCGAGCAATCCGGCGAGGACGAGGCGCAGGAAGAGCAAGGCATGGCGGCTGCGCGGCGAAAAGCTGTCCATGGCGATCCCCTTCGCCCGCGAGGCTATGGCCGGCGGGGCGCGGCTCAAGCCGCGAGAAGCCGCATTTCTGCCAAGCGCGGCTTTGCTTCGACAAGACGGGCGCCGACGGCCGGCGCTTTCGCCGCAAGTGGAGGGTTGGGCTTCGACAGGCTCAGCCCGAACGGTTAGTGTGGCGGCGATGGCATCCGAATCGCCCGATCCCCCCGGCCTCGGCTTGGACGAGCCGCCGCAGCCGTCGCGCGCTCAGCCCTACCGCGTCCTCGCCCGCAAATACCGGCCGCAGAGCTTCGACGAGCTGATCGGCCAGGAGGCGATGGTGAAGACGCTCGCCAATGCGATCCAGCGCGACCGGCTGGCCCATGCCTTCCTGCTCACCGGCGTGCGCGGCGTCGGCAAGACCTCGACCGCGCGGCTGATCGCCAAGGCGCTGAACTGCATCGGCCCGGACGGCGCCGGCGGGCCGACGATCGAGCCCTGCGGCGTCTGCGAGCCCTGCCGCGCGATCGCCGAGGGGCGCCATATCGACGTGGTCGAGATGGACGCCGCCTGCCATACCGGCGTCGACGACGTGCGCGAGATCATCGAGGCGGTGCGCTATTCGGCGGTCTCGGCGCGCTACAAGGTCTACATCGTCGACGAAGTCCACATGCTCTCGAAGAACGCGTTCAACGCGCTCCTGAAGACGCTCGAGGAGCCGCCGGCGCACGTCAAGTTCCTGTTCGCCACGACCGAGGTGAACAAGGTCCCGATCACCGTCCTGTCGCGCTGCCAGCGCTTCGACCTGCGGCGCATCCCGGCCGAACTGCTCGCCGCCCATTTCGGCCAGGTCGCCGAGGCGGAAGGGGTCGAGGTCGAGCCCGAGGCGCTGGCGCTGATCGCCCGCGCCGCCGAAGGCTCGGCCCGCGACGGCCTGTCGATCCTCGATCAGGCGATCGCCCACGGCGCCGGCGCGGTCACCGCCGAGCAGGTCCGCGCCATGCTCGGCCTGTCCGACCGCGGCGCGATCCGCGCCTTGCTCGGCCTGATCCTCGCCGGCGACGCGCGGGGCGCGCTGGCCGCGGTGCGCGACCAATATGATCTCGGCGTCGAGCCCTCGGCGGTGCTCCGCGGCCTGCTCGAGGCGGTCCACGGCATCACCCGCGCCAAGGTCGGCGGCGCGCAGGATCCGGCCCAGTCGGCCGAGGAGCGCGAGGCCTATGCCGAATGGGCGAGCCGGCTCGGCCATGCCGCGATCCACCGCCTCTGGCAGCTGCTGCTCAAGGGCCTCGCCGAGGTCCACAGCGCGCCGATGCCGCTCGAGGCCGCCGAAATGGCGCTGCTGCGCGTCATCCACGCCGCCGAGCTGCCCGATCCCGGCGCGGTGCTCGAGAAGCTGGCGAGCGGCGAGGCGGTCGCCGCGCGCGCGCGCCCGAGCGCGCCGAAGGCCGAGGAGCAGGGCGCCCTGCTGCAAGGCGCCGGCCGAGCTTCGCCGAGCTGGTCGAGCAGCTCGAGGCAGGCGGCAAGGCGCATCTCGCCCAGCAGCTGCACGATTTCGTCGGGCTGGTCCGCTACGCCCCGCCCGAACTGGTGATTCGACCGTCCAAGCCGCTTGTCCGGCGACTTCGCCCGCGAGCGTCGGCGGACGCGCTGAAGGCGGCTGACCGGAACCGCCTGGCAGGTCCGCGCGTCGGACGAGGAAGCCGAGCCGAGCCTGCTCGACCAGGAGAAGGCGAGGCGCCGAGCGGCTGCGCCAGGAGGTGCTCGACGCGCCGATGGTCAAGGCGGCGTTCGAGGCCTTTCCCGAAGCCGAGCTGGCCGGCTACAGGACTCGACGAACAACGGAGTGCATGATGCCGAATCTCGACGAACATCATGAAGATGGCCCAGGAGGCCCAGGCCAAGCTGATGCAGGCGCAGGAGGATCTCGACAAGATCGAGGTCGAGGGCGTGTCGGGCGGCGGCCTGGTCAGGATCCGCGCCTCGGCCAAGGGCCGGATCATCGCGCGTCGACATCGACGAGAGCCTGCTCGCGCCGTCCGAGAAGCAGATGGTCGAGGACCTCGTCGCCGCCGCGATCAACGACGCCCGCGCCAAGGCCGACGTCGCCGCCGCCGAAGCGATGCGCGGCGTCACCGGCGGCATGCAGCTCCCGCCCGGCTTCAAGATGCCGTTCTGACGGGTGCGGGGCACCCGTCACCCCGGCCCAGGCCGGGGTCTCGTGGAGAGAGTGCCGTGACGTCTTGTCCTGAGATCCCGGCCGCAGCTTATCCTGAGCGGCGCCGCAGGCGGCGTCGAAGGGCCGGGATGACGGAGTCAGCGATAGACGCAGGCGTCCAGGCCCTCGCGGCCGACCACCCGCATCCGCGCCATGATCATATTGCCGTAGCGCCGGGTGAAGCCGCGCCGGGTGCGATCGCCGCGCGGCGCTTGGGCAGCGGGAAGACGGCCGCGATCCGCGCCGCCTCGCCGGGGCTCAGGCGTCGAGGCGTCGTGGCCGAAATAGCGCCGCGCGCCGGCATTGACGCCGTAGGTGCCGATGCCGGTCTCGGCGACGTTGAGATAGACCTCCATGATCCGCCGCTTGCTCCAGAGATTCTCGATCAGGAGCGTGAACCAGGCCTCGAGCCCCTTGCGGAAATAGCCGCCGCCTTGCCACAGGAAGGCGTTCTTGGCGGTCTGCTGGCTGATCGTCGAGCCGCCGCGGATGACGCGGCCGCCGGCCGCGTTGCGCCGCATCGCCGCCTCGATCGCCTGCCGGTCGAAGCCCGAATGCGTGCAGAACTTGCCGTCCTCGCCGGCGATCGCGGCGCGGACCATGTCGCGGTCGATCCGCTCGATCGCCAGCCATTCGCGGCGCGCGCCGTTGCCGCCGATCGGGTCGCCCAACTGGGTGAAGGTGAAAGGCGGGTTCACGAAGCGGTAGAGCAGCACCCAAAGCACGCTGACGATCAGCAACAGCGCCACCCCCTTGAACAGCCAGGCGAGGATGCGAAAGGGGAGCGAAAGGGGGCCGGCCATGGCGGAGGACTAGCGGGGGCGCACGCGCGCGTCATCCCTTACCGTTCGGGCGCCGCGGCTGCTAAGGCACGGCGATGAACCCGCTCTTCGCCGCCTCCGACCTCGATCTTCGAGACTATGTCGATGGCCGCGCGCGCGCGCATGGCGCGGTCAATCTGGGGCAGGGCTTTCCCGATTTCGGCTGGCCCGACGACGTCGTCGCGAAGGCGGCGGAGGCGCTGACCGGCGGCGTCCAGCCAATATCCGCCGATGCGCGGCCTGCCCGAGCTGCGCGAGGCGGTCGCCGATCATTATCGCCGCCATCAGGGCCTCGATCTCGGCCCGGACCAGGTCATCGTCACCTCGGGCGCGACCGAGGCGATGGCCGCGACCCTGCTGGCGCTGATCGCGCCCGGCGACGAGGTCGTGCTCTTCCAGCCGCTCTACGACGCCTATCTGCCGCTGGTGCTGCGCGCCGGCGGCGTGCCGCGGCTGGTCCGGCTGACCCCGCCCGGCTGGCGGATCACCGCAGGAGGCGCTCGCCGAGGCGTTCACGCCGAACGACCCGCCTCGTCGTCTTCAACAACCCGCACAACCCGACCGCGCGGGTGTTCGACCGCGAGGAGCTCGGCCTGCTCGCCGAGGCCTGCGTCGCGCGCCGACGCGGTGGCGATCTCCGACGAGGTCTGGGAGCATGTCGTCTTCGACGGCCGCCGCCACGTCCCGCTCGCCTCGCTGCCCGGCATGGCCGAGCGGACGGTCAAGATCGGCTCGGCCGGCAAGATCTTCTCGCTGACCGGCTGGAAGGTCGGCTGGGTGGTGGCGCCGCCGGCGCTCGCCGCGGCGGTCGCCAAGGCGCACCAGTTCCTCACCTTCACCACCGCCGCCCAACCTCCAGGCCGCGGTCGCCTAGGGCCTCGCCAAGGACGATGACTATTATCGCCGCGATGCGCGCCGGCTTCGCCGCGGCGCGCGACGCGATGAGCGACGCGCTCGGGCGGCGGGCTATGACGTGCTGCCCGGCCGAGGGCACCTATTTCCTCACCGTCGACCTGGCCGCCTCGGGCATCGACGTCGACGACGTCGACCTTCTGCGACCGCGCCGTCGCCGAAGCGGGCGTCGCCGCGATCCCGATCTCGGCCTTCTATGCCGAGGATCCGGTCACCAACGTCGATCCGCCTCTGCTTCGCCAAGCAGCCCGAGACGATCGCCGCCGGCGTCGCCGGCTCTGGCCAGGGCGCGGGCGCTGTTCCGCTGAACGGCTCGTGCAACCGGACGGCCGCCAAGTCGTTACGCACCCGTATATGACACGGAGGCTCCGATGACGCTCAGCACCATCCTGATCATCCTGCTCATCCTGATCCTGATCGGCGCCCTGCCGACCTGGGGCCACAGCCGCAGCTGGGGCTACGGCCCGTCGGGCCTGCTCGGCCTGGTCGTGATCGTGCTCCTGATCCTGGTGCTGATGGGCCGGATCTGATCTTGTACGCCCCGCACCCGCCGGTGCGCGGCGCGCTTGTCCTCAGAACTCGAACGACAGCCTGCCGTAGACGAAGCGGCCGTTGAAGCCGAACGGCGAGAAGCTCGAATAAGCCAGGAAGAAGTTGTTGAGGCCGAACGCGCCGCCGGCCGGCAGCCGGTCCGGATAGACGTCGAACAGATTGTTGGCGCCGACCGCGAGCTCGAAGCCGCGGCCTTCGCCGAACGGCCGCACCCTTATCTCGGCGTCGGTGATCCATTTCGGCGACAGGAAGATGTCGGTCGGCGAGGCGCCGATCGGGACATTGATGTCCGCGGTGGTGCCGGGGATCAGCACTCGGCCGTAGCGGTTGGTCCGCGCGGTGAAGCCGACCGGCCCGTAATTCCAGTCGAGGCCGAGATTGATCTTGCTTCGCGGCTGGCCGTCGGTCAGGCGGAGCGATTCCGGCCGGGCGAACAGGATCAGGCCGGGCAGGCTCGGCAGCGCGGCCCGGTTGGTGATCGTCGTCTTGTTGTAATTGTAACCGGCGGTCAGAGTGATCCGGCCGATGCCCATGTCCGGCAGCCTGTAGCTGCCGACGATGTCGATGCCCCGCGTCCGGGTGTCGATGCCGTTGACGAAGAAGCGCGCAGACGTGATGTTGTTGATGCCCGCGCCCTGGAGCAGGGCGAGCACGGCCGCGCCCTGGAGGTTTTCGGTGAGCACGATGCGGTCGTCGATCTCGATCTGGTAGACGTCGGCGGTCAGGCTGAGGCCGGCGATCGGGGTCAGCGCGACGCCGGCGCCCATGTTGAGCGACTTTTCCGGGTCGAGCGGCTGCGCGCCGAGAGCGACCGAGACCGGGTCGGAGACCGGGAAGGTGCCGACCTCGATCAGCACGCCGTTGACATTGTTGGTCGAGGTGGCGGTGAAGAATTGCTGGTGGAGCGACGGCGCGCGGAAGCCGGTCGAGACCGAGCCGCGCAGGGCGATGCCGTCGACCGGCTCGAGGCGGCCGGCGATCTTGCCGTTCAGTGTCGAGCCGAAGTCGGAATAATGTTCGTAGCGGGCGGCGATTTGCAGCGAGAGCCGCTCGGTGATGTCGGCGTCGAGCTCGACATAGGCGGCGAAGCTGTCGCGCGATTGGTCGACTTCGTTGTTCGGGCGGAAGCCGGGGAAGACCTGCGAGCCGCCGGCGGCGCCGCCCAGAGCGGCGGCCGAGAACGGGCCGTTGATATAGCTCGAGAGGTCGCCCTGGACGATCTTGAAATTCTCGTTGCGATATTCGGCGCCGATCGCGAGCGAGAGGTCGTGGAGGAAGCCGGTCGCGATCGTCCGCTGGGCGTCGGCATTGACCACGGTCTGGCCGAAGCGAAGCCCGCCGGCGTCGAAGCGGCGCGGGCTGAGCGCCCCGCCGAGCGAGGTGTTGACGCTGTTCTCGACATGGTAATTGAGCCGGTTGGAGCCGTAGACGACCGACAGATCGGTGCTCCAGCCGCTGACCTCGCCGCGTACCCCGGCGGCGGCGGAGATGTCGATGATCTCGCTGACGATGAGCGGCAGGAAGCCGTTCGGATAGATCGGGACGAACGGGCTGCCCGGCGGCGACGCGTTCCAATCGCGGTTGCGATTGTCGTTGGCGCGGCGGTTGAAGCCGGCGCCGTTGCCGTCGCGTATGCCGTAGCTGCCGAAGCCGTAAAGCTCCCACGTGCCCAGATCCATGCCCGCGTTGACGAAGAAGTTCATGTCCTGCGATTCGCCGTCGCCGTAGCGGTGGTTGTAACGGTCGATGGTCAGCTCGCGCGGGTCGCCGATGGTGAAATATTGGCGGCGCGGATCGGCGGCGGTGCGGTTGGTGGAATTGCGGTCCTTCACCTCGGCGGTGAAGTTGAGATAGCCGCCGGGGCCGACGGGAAGGCCGATATTGGTGGCGAACGTCCAGGTGTTGCCGTCCTCGATATGGCGGTCCTCGCCGGTCGTGGTCAGCTGCAGGACGTCGTTGCACTGCGGCGAGGGCGTGCAGGCCTGGTTGCCGGCGGCCGGAGTGACGACGATCGGCAGGCCGCCGGCATCGGTGGCGACGCCGGTCACCTGCGGCACGTCGGCCATGTCGGTGATGTAGCGGCCATAGGTCATCTGGGCTCGGCCGCCCTCGGCGCGGCGCAGCCGGATGTTGATCACGCCGGCGATCGCGTCCGAGCCGTATTGCGAGGAGGCGCCGTCGCGAAGCACCTCGATCCGCTCGATGGCGAGCGGCGGGATGGTGTTGAGATCGACCGAGACCGAGCCGCGGCCGACCGAGCCGTTGAGGTTGATCAGCGACGATGAGTGCCGGCGCTTGCCGTTGACCAGCACGAGCACCTGATCGGGCGCGAGGCCGCGCAGGGTCGCCGGGCGCAGCGAGTCGGTGCCGTCGGTGAGCGAGGGCTGAGGGAAGTTGAACGAGGGGACGAGCTGGTTGAGGATTTGGTTGGTCTCGGTATAGCCGGTGTCGGTCAGCGCCTGGGCGCCGATCACGTCGACCGGCACCGGGCTGTCGGCGACGGTGCGGTCGGAGCGGCGGGTGCCGGTGACGATCACGGTCTGGCCCGCATCCTGATCGTCCGCGCTCTGGCCGGGCACTTCGTCCTGCGCCGCGGCGGGCGTCGCCAGGGCGAAAGCGGAAATGGTCGAAAGCAGCAAAGCAGCGGCGGCGGTCGTTCGAGTCATGATTTCCCCCCTCGGATTTGAAGCCGAATGGTTCCAGATTAAAACCAATCGGCCCGTGCGATAGGGGCATAAGACAGCGCCGCGCATTTCTTAAACCGTTGTGGCACTTAAGTGACAGCGGGGTGACGTTGCTTGCGGGCATGGGCCGGAAGGCAGTCCGCGCGGCGGGAGTTCGGCGCGGGAAGACTATTCCCCGTTCAGCCCGCGCTCGTCCTTGTAGCGGGTCTCGATGAAGCGCTGCTGGGTGTCGAAGATGATCTGGCGGTCGCGGCAGCAGGTCTCGAGCAAGGTGTCGAGCTCGCCGGCGACGATGTCCGAGGCTCTCGGTGAGGCGGGCGCTGCTCTCCGAGCCGGGAGCGCGGGCGCTCGTCGGCAGGTCGAGATAGGAGTCGATCAGCCGCGGCAAATGCTGGCCGATCAGCCGCCGGGCGTCGCCGGCGAGCGGCGAGGCGGGCTCGAGCTCGGCGAGATGGTGCTGGAGCTCGGCGAGGCGGGCCATGATCGAGTCGGCGGCGGGCAGCGCCCGGCCGGGCAGCTCGTCGCAGCGGTCGAGCAGGCCTTCCTCGGCGCGGGCGGCGAGCTCGCCGAGCGGCAGCGCCGGCGCGCCCGCCGCCGCCTCGCCGATCGGCTCGGCCTGCCGCGACCGGCCCCAGAACAAGGAGACGAAGGCGATCAGGAACGCGGTCGGGATCGCCACCAGCCAGGTGAAGAAGCCGATGTCGCCCAGGAAGATCGCATAGCCGACCAGAGCGGCGAGCAGGCCGGCGAACAGGAACAAAGCCCGTTTCGCGCGGCGCATCGCCTCGTCGAGCGTTGCGCCGCCACTTGCGCTTCTTGGCCTCGCGGCGCGACGCCGAGCCGAGGCTCCGGCGAAGGAAATCCTCGGTCTCGTAGAGAATTCGTTCGAGCTCGAAACCCATCGCCGTCGCCCTATTCGCTTTGGATGGCGCCGTCCCCATCCTTGTAGCGGCTCTCGATGAAGCGGCCCTGGGTCTCGAAGGCGGTCAGGTCCTCGCGGGCGAGCTTGCGGCCGAGATCGTCGAGCGCGGTCCTGGCCGCGTCGAGGCCCTGGACGAGGCGCTCGTCGACGGTCAGCCCTTCGCCGTCGCGCTCGCGCGCGATATTCGGCCGGGACCCGCTCGTAGCGCTCGATCAGCTCGGGCAGATGCTTGCCCATCAGCCGGCGCGCGTCCTGGGCGAGCGGATCGAGGATCGGCGCCTCGGCGAGGCGGCTTTCGAGCAAGGGGAGCTGCTGGCTGATCGCGTCGAGCTGCGCGCGGCGCCGGGGCGGGGAGGGCGGCGCGCTTGCGGACCAGCAGGCTGTCGAGCCGCTGGACGACGGCGCGGTTGGGCATGTCCTCCTTATAGTCGACGATCGGCCGCTCGATCCCGCCCCAGAGGCCGAAGACGATGACCGCGAGCACCATCAGGCTCAGCACGATGAACAGCCCGCCGATGCCGATCGGCCCGACGATCATCGCCGAAGGCGATGGTCGCGGCGATCAAAGCGGCGAGCGCCAGGCCGATATTGGTGGCGCGGCGGGCGACATTGTGCGACGCCGCGCGACATCGCCCGGCGCTGCGCGTCGCGCGAGGCGGCGCCGCGGTCGATCCGGCCCATCACCTCGTCGAAGCGGGCAATGGCGTGATCGACCTTGCGCGAGTGGCTCATCGACGGCGCCTCAGCCTTCGAGCGCGGTCAGCGGCGAGTTCGGCCGCCGCGCCGGCGAGCCGGTTCTGCTCGACGCCCTTCGGCGCGGGCGATATAGCCGCGGCTCTTCTCGACCTCGCGGCCGAGCGTGTCGACGGTCTGCTTCATGTTGCCGAGCGCCTCGACCTTGAAGCGGTCGATCGTGTCCATCGTGTCGTAGATGTTCTGGAAGGCGCGCTGCAGCGTCTCCAGCGGGATCGTCGCGCGACGCCGCCTGCTTGTGGATCTCGGCGGATCTGGCTCTTGAGCAGCTCGCCGGTCGATTCGATCATCGTTGGCGGTGGTGGTGTTGAGCGCGGTGATCTGCTCGAGCACCAGCCGCTGGTTGGTCAGCGCCTGGGCGACGGTGACCGCGGTGCGCAGCGCCGAGACGGTGGTGGTCGAGGCGCGGTCGACGCCCTTGACCAGCTCGACATTGTTCTTCTTGACCAGGTCGAGCGCGAGATAGCCCTGCACGGTGACCGCCATCTGGGTCAGCAGATCGGTGGTGCGCTGGCGGGTGTAGAACAAGCGCGGTCTCGCGGATCGCCTTGGCCTTGGCGGGCTCGGTCGCGTCGAGCTCGTTCGCCTTCTCCTCGAGCTTGCGCGTCGAGCGCCTTGGAGATGTGGATCATCTGCTCCAATTTGCCCATCGTCTTCCACATATTGGCGCGCTCGGTGTCGATCGCGGCATTGTCCATCGAGCAGCTCGTCCTTGCCCGAGGCGAGAGCGGCGAGGATCGCGGCGATGTGGGTCTGCGCCGACTGGTATTTCATGAAATAGCCGCGCAGGCTGTTGCCCCACGGGATGATGCCGAACAACTTGCGCGGCTTCGACGCCGCGGCCGGGATCGAGATCCTCGACCGTCTTGCGCAGCTCGGTCAGGTCGGCGCCGATGCCGGTGTCCTTGTCGATCGCCTTGACCGGCCGGTCGAGGAAGCGGTTCGAATGGCCGGCCGCCTCGGCGATCTCCTTGCGGCCCATCGTGGTCAGCTGATCGACCTTCTTGCCGAATTCGGGCGAGTTGGAATCGAGCGCGACCAGCTCGGCGACGAAGGTGTCGACCTTCTCCTCGAGCTGGCTCTTCTGCTCGTCCTTGAGCGGCACCAGGCCGGCGGCCTGCTCGGGCTGGACGATCTGGAGCGGCTGCGGGCGGCTCCAGCGTCAGCGTGGTTTCGGTCGCGGTCTCGGTCTGCGTCGCCATGGCGTTCCCCCGGGGAAAAATGGGCTCGCCCCAGAGATTGGGACCTCGGGAGGCCGAGCGCAAGGGATAAAGTGTATTATTTGTATAAGGCACCTCGGCGAAAAGATCGGGAAAAATCGTTGTTGGGGCGAAACGAGAGGAGTAGGAGGCAGCGGCCGACTCGGTTCCCTGGGAGGAGGCGGGCCGCTTCGGAAGCTCCTCCAGGCACGGATAGGGAGGATATTGATGCGCTTTTTGATCCTGGGTCTCGCCGGCCTCGCCGTCGCCGCCCCGGCCGCCGCCGGCGCGGCTCCCAAGCCCGAGGAGCGCGAGGACAGCGCCGCTTATTACGATCGCGACGGCTATTATAGCGGGCCGACCTGGCGCGGGAGCGACGGGCGCACCTATTGCCGCAAGCGCGACGGCACCGCCGGCCTGATCGTCGGCGCCGCCGCCGGCGCGCTCGTCGGCCGCGCCATCGACCGCCGCGGCAACCGAACGGCGGGCACGGTGGTCGGCGGCGCGGTCGGCGCCGTGGTCGGCCGCGAGATCGCCCGCAACCGCTGCCAATAAGCGCAGGCGGCCGGGCGCCGCCGGGCGGCCCGAACGCTGCCGATAAGGGAAACGGCCGGGCGCCGCCGTCGACCGCGGCAAGCGAATGCCCCGGATCGAGTCCGCGCGTTCGAGCAGCGGCGGAAGGCGCTGATGAACCGCGCCGGCGATCGTCACCTGCTCTCGGCCGCCGTCACCCGCTGGGCGTCACCCCAGCGCAGGCTGGGGTCCATGCGGCCTCGGAGCGGATCCCCGCGTCGGCATGGATGCCAGCCTGCGCTGGCATGACGGGGAAGGGATGGACGGTGCTTTCCTTTCCCCTCGCTTCCTCGAACGGCAATCCGCAATTTCGCTGATTGCTAACTCATTAGCATAGTGCTAATGGATTCGCACTCAACGGCATGGATCATCCGGTTTCGGGCCGGTAAGGTCGAGGCCGGGCAAGCGGATGGAAGAGGGAGCGGCAATGGCGAGAGGCGGGAGGACGAAACCGGCGGACCGCCATCCCGATTCCGATCCGGGCTCGCGGCTCGGCAAGCGCGAGCGGCAGATCATGGAGATCGTCTACCGGCGCGGCCGGGCGACGGTCTCGGACGTGCTCGGCGAGCTGGCCGATCCGCCGTCTTATTCCTCGGTGCGCGCGATGCTTCGCTATCTCGAGGACAAGGGCCAGTTGCGGCACGAGGAAGATGGCCCGCGCTACGTCTATCTGCCGACCGCCGCCACGCGCGACGTGCGCGGCTCGGCCCTCTCGCACGTCGTTCGCACCTTCTTCGACGGCTCGGTGAGCACGGCGGTGGCGGCGCTGCTCGAATCGAAGCCGCTGTCGCGCGACGAATATGAGCGCTTGTCCCGGCTCCTCGAGGACGCGTCGAAGGAGGATGAGGCGTGATCGCGGCCGGCGGCCTGGTCGATCTGCTGGTCAGGTCGAGCCTGCTGCTGTTCATGGTCTGGATGGCGGCGGCTGCGGTCCGCAAGGCAGGCGGCTCGGCGGCGATGCGGCACATGGTCTGGCTGCTCGGGCTCGGCGCGCTGATCCTGTTCCCCTTGCTGTCGGCGCTGATGCCGCCGCTGCGGCTTCCCGTTCTTCCGGGCGGTCTTGCCGCCCCGCCGCCGATCGCGGCGCCGGCCCTGGCGTCCGTGGCGCCGGCCGGGCCGAACGCGGCGGCGCCGGCCGCCTCGCTCGGTCTCGGCGATCTCGCGCAGCTGCTTTACCTGGCGGTCGCGGCCGGCCTGCTCGGCCGGCTCGCGCTCGGCCGCCATCTTCTCGAGCGGCTGTGGAGCCGGGCGCTGCCAATCGACGATGCGCGCTGGGCGGAGCTGCTCGACGGCCTGGCGGCTCGTCTGGGAATCCGGCGGCCGGTCGCGCTTCGGATCGCCGCTGGCCCGGCAATGCCGATGACCTGGGGAACGTTGCGGCCGCGGATCCTGCTGCCCGCCGAGGCGCTCGCCTGGCCGGACGAGCGCCGCCGGATCGTTCTTCTGCACGAGCTCGCCCATGTTTCGCGGCACGACAGCTTCAGCCGGTCGGCGGTGGCGGCCGTCTGCGCGCTCTACTGGTTCCACCCGGCGATCTGGTATGCGGCCGCGCGGATGCGGCTCGAACAGGAGCATGCCTGCGACGATCTCGTCCTCTCGCTGGGCGCCCGGGCGACGGCCTATGCCCGCAACCTGCTCGACGTCGCCGGCACGTTCCGGCCGCCGCCGATCGTGACGAGCCTCTCGGTCGCGATGGCCCGGACGTCGGAGCTGGAGCGGCGCCTGACCGCGATCATCCGGCGCGGCCCGCGCGGCCGTTCGAGCTCGCGCTTCGTCGCGGGCTCCGGCGCCGGGGCCTTGCTTGCGACCCTTTTGGTCGCGACCGTCGCTCCGGTCGCCGCCTTCCAGCCCGCGCCCGTGCCCGGGCCCGAGCCGCGGCGCGCCGGTCCCGTTTCACCGCTCGCGCCGATCGCCCCGGCCGATCCGGTCCCAAGCGTCCCCGCCGTGAGGCCGGCGACCGCGGCGAGGCCGCTCCCCGCGCTGGAACCGGCCGCGGCCGAGCCCGCCATCGCGGCGCGCGAAGCCGTTCCGGCCGACGATTACGATCGCATGGTCGGGCAATACCGCCGCGATCTCGTCGTTTATCGCGGCCAGCTTGCGCAATATCATCTCGAGCTGGAAGCCTATCGCCGCCAGGTCGCCGAGCTGCGGGCGCAGGGCAATCTCGCCAATAGCGGCAATAGCGGCAATTCGGGCAATTCGGGCAATAGCGGCAATCCGGGCATGCCGGCGCGCCCCGGCCAGCCGGCGATTGCGCCGACCCCGCCAACGCCGCCCACGGCGCCGTCCCCGCCGACCCCGCCGACGCCGCTGAAGCCGGCATCCCAGAGCCCGTAGCGCCCGCTTCGCCGTCTTCCGACCCGACCGATCTCGAAAGGAGCGACCATGATCCTGTTTCGCTTGCTGGCGGCGCTGACTTTGGTCTTCGCTTTGTCTTCGCCCGCTTGCGCCCAGCCGCCCGCCTCGCTCGAAGGGCTGTGGGTGAGCGAATCCCGGTTCGCCGCCGCGCAGCCCGGGACGCTTCGGATCGTCCGCGAAGGCCGCCGCGGCCGGGCGATGCTGGGCGACGCCGAGGCCGTCTTCGATTTCCGGGAAGGGCGGATCGCCTTCGCTCTGCCCGGCCGCGGCCGCTTTCGCGGCGCGCTGACCGACGGCGCGATCCGCGGCTTCTGGACGCAGCCGGCGCGGACCTCGGATCCGAGCCGGCCGTTCGCCTCCTCGGTCGTGCTGAGCGCCGCCGGCCGGAATCGCTGGCAGGGCGCGCTTCGCCCGCTCGAGGACAGCTTCACCCTCTATCTGAGGATCTTCCGCGAGCCGGACGGGGCGCTGGCCGGCGCCTTCCGCAATCCCGACCGCAATTCGCGCGGCGGCGCCAGCGGGTTCCGGGTCGCCCGCCAGGGCGATGACCTTCGCCTGACCGCCGGCAGCGATCCCGCCAATCCGGAGGTCAGCCTCGCCGGCCGGATCCTCGCCGCGCCCGACCGGCTCCGTTTCGAATGGGCGGATCTCGGCCGCCCCCTTGAGCTGGTCCGGGTCGCGCCCGCCGCCGCGCCCGGCTATTTCCCGCGCCCGCCGGCCGACCCGCTTTATGCCTATCGCCGGCCCGAAACGGCCGGCGACGGCTGGCGGGTCGCTCGGGGAGGCGAGACCGGCCTCGACGAGGCGGCGCTCACCTTTTTGGTGCGCCGGATCGCCGCGGTCGATCCCGCCGACCGCCGCGCCTCGCTGATCCATTCGGTCCTCGTCGCCCATCGCGGCCGGCTCGTGCTCGAGGAATATTTCTACGGCTTCGGGCGCGACACGACCCACGATCTGCGCTCGGCCGGCAAGACTTTCGCCTCGGTGCTGCTCGGTGCGGCGATGCTGCGCGGTACGCCGATCGGCCCCGAGACGCCCGTCTATCCGCTGCTCGCGCGCCGCGGCCCGTTCGCCAACCCCGATCCGCGCAAGGGCGAGATCACGCTCGCCCACCTGATGACCCACACCTCCGGCCTCGCCTGCGACGACAATGACGAGGCGTCGCCGGGGCAGGAGGACCGGATGCAGAGCCAGGCCGCGCAGCCCGATTGGTGGCGCTACACGCTCGATCTGCCGATGGCCCACGAACCGGGCACGCGCTACGCCTATTGCTCGGCCAATATGAACCTGGTCGGCGCGGCGCTGACCGAGGCCACGGGCACGTGGCTCCCCGAGCAGTTCGATCGCGCCGTCGCTCGGCCGCTCCAGTTCGGCCCCTATCACTGGAATCTGATGCCGAACGGCGAGGGCTATCTCGGCGGCGGCGCCTATTTGCGGCCGCGCGACCTGCTCAAGCTCGGCCAGGCCTGGCTCGACGGCGGCGTCTGGAACGGCCGGCGCATCGTCGCTCCGGCCTGGGTGGAGCGCTCGACCGCGCCGGCGATCGCGGTCACTCCGGAAACCACCGGCCTCTCCCCCGAGCGGTTCGGCGATTTCTATGGCGGGGGTGTGGACGGCTATGCCTGGCATCTCGGCGCGATCGGGCCGGCCGAACGCCGCTATCGGACCTATGCCGCGACCGGCAATGGCGGCCAGGTGCTGATCGTCGTCCCGGAGTTGGACCTGGCCGTCGTCTTCACCGCCGAAAATTACCGTCAGGGCGGCATCTGGGGCCGCTGGGGCGACGAGCTGGTCGGCGGGATCATCGTCCCCGCCATCGCGCCCCGGCCGCGCTAGCGGCGCCAGGCAGAGTTCGGCGGATCGGCAGCGAGGATGACGAGCCGACATCTCGTCGCGCGATCACCGCGCGCTCCCTATCGTCGCGAGGGCAAAGGTCGACGGCGGCGCGACTGATAATCTATTGCTAATCCATTAGCACAGTGCTAATCAATTAGCACTGGAGGGGTTGCGATGTCCGTTCGGCCGATGATCTGCGTCCTTGCCGCTTCGCTCTTTCCCCTGTCCGTCCCGGCCGCCGCCCAGGCGCCGCAGGCCGCCGCGGCCCGGACGCCCGAGGCCGCCGGCGAGCTCGCCGGCCTGTGGCGGGCGACGCGCCGCTTCGGGCCCGATGCGGGCGGGACGCTGATCGTCCGCCGGTCGGGTGCGGGCTATATCGCCGACATGATGGGCCGGGCGATCCCGGTCCGGGTCGAGCAAGGCGAGCTCGATTTCGCTCTGCCCGACGATCAGGGCCGGTTCCGCGGCCGGCTGGAGAGAGGCCGGATCGCCGGTCACTGGATCAGGCCGGGCACGCCGGCGAACCTGTCGCGCTACGCCTCGCCGGTCCGGCTCCGCCCCGACGGGGCCGGCCGCTGGCGCGGCGAGGTGGCGCCGCTCGAGGACAGGTTCACCCTCTTTCTGCTCGCTTTGCCCCGGCCGGACGGCTCGTTGGGCGTGGTGCTGCGCAACCCGGAGCGCGATTTCGGCACTCAGATGGGGGCGAGCCGGCTGCTGCGCGAAGGCGACGTCGTCCGGCTCGTGGACCAGCGCCCCGGCGCGGCCGAGCGCGAGCTGGCCCGCGGCGCCTACGACCGCGACGGCCAGTCCTTCACCCTCAATTTCCCGAGCCGCGGCGGCAGCTACGATTTCGCCCGCGCCGGCGACGACAGCGACTTCTACCCGCGCGGGCGTAGTCCCGGCCGCTATGCTTATCGCCCGCCGCCCGGGCGCGGCGACGGCTGGCCGACGGCGACTCTGGCGGACGCGCGGATCGACCGCGCGGCGATCGAGCGGCTGATCCAGCGGATCGCCGAAACGCCGATGGATTCGGCCGATGCGCCGCAGATCCACGGCCTGCTGATCGCCCGCCACGGCCGGCTGGTGCTCGAGGAATATTTCCATGGCCAGCATCGCGACCGGCTCCACGACACCCGCTCGGCGGGCAAGAGCGTCGCCGGCACCGCGGTCGGCGCGGCGCTCCACGCCGGCGCCCCGCTCGGCCTCGCCAGCCTGGTCTACCAGGTGATGAACGGCGGCGAATTTCCGGCCGGGCTCGAGCCGGCCAAGCGAGCGATGACTCTCGAGCATCTGCTCACCATGTCGTCCGGCTATCATTGCGACGACACCGACCCCGAAGCGCCCGGCAACGAAGAGGGGATGAGCGAGCAGACCGAAGAGCCCGATTATTATCGGTTCACCCTCGCCGTGCCGCTGGCGACGCCGCCCGGCGAGAATTCGGTCTATTGCAGCGCCAGCCCGAACCTCGCGCTCGGCATGGTCGGCCGGGCGATCGGCGAGACTCCGGTCGCCGCCTTCGACCGGCTGGTCGCCCGGCCGATGGCGATCGACCGTTACGCCTGGCCGCTCGACCCGGCCGCCAATCCCTATGGCGGCGGCAGCGTCCAGTTCCTCCCCCGCGACTTCCTCAAATTCGGCCAGCTGATGCTCGACGGCGGCACCTGGGCCGGTCGCCGAATCCTCGGCCGCGACTTCGCCGCGCGCGCCTCGGCGCCTTTGTATAATTTGCGCAACATCCGCTACGGCTATCTGTGGTGGGTCGAGGACTATCCCTACAAGGACCGCCTCGTCCGCTCCTTTTCGGCGCGCGGCGCCGGCGGCCAGACCGTCACCGTGATCCCGGAGCTCGACCTCGTCGTCGCCACCCTGGGCGGCAATTACAGCAGCCGCACCCAGCTCACCTACACTGGCCACCTCGTCCCGCGCGCGATCCTGCCCGCGGTCCGCGAGCGCGGCGACGATCCGAACGCGCCGGTCGCCGACCGCGACTATACCAGCCGCTACGGCCGCTCGGCCGACGGCAGCCGCGTCGCCGGGAGGAACTGAGATGTGGCGCCATTATCTCAAGGCCGGCTGGGCGAGCCTCGCGCGAAGCAGGGCTTACGGCCTGATCAACCTGTTCGGCCTCTCGGTCGGGCTCGCCTCATTCCTGATCATCCTGCTCCACGTCCGCTACGAGCTGAGCTACGACGCCTGGCTGCCCGAGGCCGGGCGCGCCTTCCAGCTCCAGCAATGGGTCACCGGCGGCGACGATCCGAACCTCGTTCCGGGCGGCATGCAGATGACGTCCTACGTCTCCGGCCGGCGCCTGCGCGAATTCCCGCAGCTCGACCGAATCGTCTATGTCGGCAACGGCCAGCCGGTCATCCTCCAGAACGGCGAAGCGACGGCCAGCGAGGATTTCGTCTGGGTCGACGGGCCGCTGTTCGACATCCTGCAAATCCCTTTCCTTCACGGCGACCGCTCGACCGCGCTTGCGGCGCCGGGCTCGATCGTTCTCACCAGGAGCGAGGCGGTGCGGCGGTTCGGCACTCCGGACGCGCTCGGCCGGACCCTGACCCTGGTCGCCGGCGGCCAGAATACCGACTATCGGATCACCGGAGTGATCCGGGATCCGCCGCTCAACAGCCATCTCGCGCTCTCGATCGTCGCGCGCGCCGACATCGAAGCGCTGTACGGCGCGGGCAGCCCCTTCCTCACCCAGTGGATGCCGAAGAACGGCTGGGTCTATGCGCGCTTGAGGCCCGGCGCCGACGCCGCCGAGATCGCCCGGCAGATGCCGGCCTGGGAGCGGCGCAACATCCCCGATCAGATGCTCGGCGGCGAGCGCGTCAACCCCGGCACCAACGTCGACTGGCGGCTGCTGGGTGTCCGCGACATCCATCTCGGCGAGGCTCAGGGGAGCGGCATGCGCCCCGGCAACGATCGCTCGACGGTCGCGGCGATGGCTCTGGTCGGCCTCCTGATCCTCGCCATGGCGGTGGTCAATTTCGTCAACCTCGCCACCGCCCGCGCCGGCCAGCGCGCCCGCGAGGTGGCGCTGAGGAAGGTGCTCGGCGCCTCGCGGCGGCAGCTGATCGCCCAGTTTCTCGGCGAATCCGTGCTGCTGGTGGCCGCGGCGATGCTGATCGCTCTGGCCCTGGTCGAGGCGCTTCTCCCCTTCGTCAACGCCTTCCTCGATGCCGACATGGCGGTGACCTATTGGGGCGCCGGCGGGGTGCTTCTTCCCGCCTTGCTTCTGGTCGTCATCGTCGGCGGGCTCGGCGGTCTTTATCCGGCTTTGTATCTGTCGCGCTTCCAGCCGGCCCGGGTGCTCAAGGCCAATACGTCGGCGGCCGATTCCGAGGGCTCCGGGCGGCTTCGCAACGCCCTCGTCGTCGGCCAGTTCGCGGTGTCGATCGGGCTCATCATCTGCACCGCGATCATCCAGGCGCAGACCGAACATGCGCGCACCGTCGATCCCGGCTACCGGCGCGACGGCATCCTCCAGGTCGGCAATATGTTCCGCGGCGCGCTGGTGCCGCGGATGGAGACTCTGCTTCGCGAGATCGGCGCGGCCGAGGGCGTCGTTTCGACCGGCCGCTCGACGATCGGAGTCGACACCTGGGGGATGGAGAATTTGACCGTCACCGCGCCGGGCGCGGGCGAGAGCGTCGAGTTCGAGCTCTACCGGGTCGATCCCGGCTTCTTCGAGACGCTCGGCATCGACCGCCTCGCCGGCCGCAGCTTCGTCGCCGGCCGGGCGATGGACGACAGCACCGTCGACGGCAGCGACGAGGCCGCCGCGGCGATGGCCCGGCGCGGCTACAATGTCGTGATCAACGCGCTCGCCGCGCGCCGGCTTGGCTTTTCCGATCCGCGCCGGGCGGTCGGCGCGACCCTGCTCGCCGACGACGGCGACGTCGAGGCGGTCGGGCGCACCCCGGTGACGATCGTCGGCGTGGTCGAGAACAGCCGCTTCCGCTCGATCCGCGATCCCGAGGCGCCGATGATCTTCCTCAATGACCGGCTCCAGCCGTCCTGGCTGCTGGTCCGCTACAACGGCGTTCCGATCGAGGTGCGCGACCGGATCGAGCGGGTCTGGAAGCGGATTGCCCCCGACGTCCCGTTCGAAGCCGAGTTCGCCGACGACATCGTCCGCGATCTCTATTCGCCCGAGGCCGCCCGGGCGCGGCTCTTCGCCCTCTTCTCTTTGCTCGCGGTGGCGATCGGCTGCATGGGCCTGTTCGGCCTCGCCGCCTTCACCGCCGAGCGGCGGACCAAGGAGATCGGGATCAGGAAGGTGCTCGGCGCCCGCGCAAGCGACATCGTCAGGCTGCTGGTCTGGCAGTTCAGCCGGCTGGTGCTGGCCGCCAACCTGATCGCCTGGCCGGTCGCCTGGTGGGTGATGAGCGACTGGCTCAACGGCTTCGACGTCCGGATCGCGCTCGATCCGCTGCTGTTCGCCGGCGCCGGCGCGCTCGCTCTCGCCATCGCCGCCGCGACCGTGATGAGCCACGCGCTCAAGGTCGCGCGCACCCATCCGATCCACGCGCTTCGCTACGAATGAGGGAGAATGCCATGCTTGCGATCCTTTTGCTCGCCCTGCAGACCGCCGGTTTCCACGCCGTCGAGCTCCGCGGCGGCGGCGAGGTCGTCGTCCGCCACGGCGCCGGGCAGCGCGTCAGCCTGGTCGAGGGCGATCGCCGCACGACGCGGATCGGCGTCGTCGGCGGCCGGCTGGTGATCGACCGATGCGCCGTCCATTGCCCGCGCGGCTACCGGCTTCGGGTTGAGGTGGTGACTCCGTCGCTGACGGCGCTGTCGGTCGCCGACGGCGGCTCGCTCGAGGCGGCGCGCGGCTTCCCGGCCCAGCCGAACGTCGCGGCCGGCGTCAGCAGCGGCGGCGTGCTCGACATCCGCGCCTTGGCCGCCGAGGACGTGACCGCCTCGGTCGCCAATGGCGGCCTCATCTTCACCCGGCCCGCCCGCCGGCTCAACGCCGCCGTCGCTCAGGGCGGAGCGATCACCTATTGGGGCGATCCCGCCGTCACCCGCTCGATCCGGCAGGGCGGCGTCGTCGCCCGCGGCGCGGCGGCGGACGAGGGCCGGCCGCTCGCCGAGCTTCATCCGCGGCCGCCGGCGATTCCGCGGCTGCCGGACCCGCCTCACCTGAACGATCGCTGACGGCGCGATTCAGATTTGCGTCAGGCGACTCGGCCTAGGGCGGAGATACGCAAGGTTTCCGGGTCCGGCCGGTTGCGTATCGCCGGACCGGGTTGCGAGGAACGCCCCGGCTGCCCCCTGGCCGGGGCGTTTTCTTGTCTGTGCCGTCCGGCGCGTTATGGGAGCCCTGGACAACAAGGAGTCGCACGTGAAGCACTTCCTCCTCGCCGCCCTCGCCATTGCCGGCGCCGTCACCGTGGCGGCGGCCCAGACCCGCGCCGTTCCCGCCGCCGAGACGATCCGAATGCGCCAGGCCAATTACAAGCAGATGGGCGCGGCCTTTAGAGGGCTCAACGAACAACTGCGGAGCGATGCGCCGAACATCGCCGACATCAGGCGCCATGCGGCGACGATCCGCGGCCATGCCGGGCGGGTGCTGACCTGGTTCCCGCACGGCACCGGCGCCGAGGCGGGGGTGCGCACCCGGGCCAAGCCCGAAATCTGGTCCGATCCGCGCGGCTTCAGGATCAGGGGCGCCAACCTGCTCGTCGCCGCGCGCGGCCTCGACGCTGCGGCGCGGCGCGGCGACGCCGCCGCCGTCCGCACCGCCTTGCCGACGCTGCAGCGCGCCTGCGCCGGCTGCCACGAAACCTATCGCGGGCCGGAAAATTGAACCGAGTCGCGATTTGGGACCTGCCGACCCGGATCTTCCACTGGCTGGTCGTGATCCTCATCCCGGCGCAATGGTGGACCGCCGAGGAAGAGATGATGGAGATCCATATATTGCTCGGCCAGACGATGCTCGGCCTCATTCTCTTCCGCCTGCTCTGGGGCCTGCTCGGCAGCTCGACCGCGCGCTTCAGCGGCTTCGTCAGGGGACCGCGGACGATCCTCGCCTATCTCGGCGGCCGGGTGAAGGCCGGGATCGGTCACAACCCGATCGGCGCCCTGAGCGTGCTCGCCATGCTCGGCGCGTTGGCGCTCCAGGTGACAATGGGCCTGTTCGCGAGCGACGAGGACGGCCTCTATTCGGGGCCGCTCTCCCATTTCGTCAGCTACGACACCGCCGAGGAGATCGGCGAGATCCACCATGAATTTTTCAACGTCATTCTCGGCCTGATCGGCCTCCATCTTGCCGCGATCCTCTTCTACCTGGTGGTGAAGCGCGACAATCTTATCGCGCCGATGATCACCGGCGGGCGCGACGCGGCGGCGGGCACCGAGCCGATGGTCGCCGCGCCCGCTTGGCGATTCATGCTTGCCGCCGGGAGCGCGGCCGCGCTGACCTTGTGGATCGCGAGCGGCCTGTAGGCAAAAATACCCGCAAACCGTCATTCCAGCGAAAGCTGGAATCTCGCTTTCCTTCTCGGCCGATGTAAAGGCAGGGAGATTCCAGCTTGCGCTGGAATGACGCGCTTTGATTTAGACCTTCGGCAGGACCTGGCTCGCCTCGCCCCAGCCCTGGAGGGTGCGCGAGGCGGCGCGGTCGAGCAGCAGCTCGGCGTCTCGGACCGAGAAGCGCCCGCCCGATTTCATCTCGTCCAGCTCTTCCCAGCCGATCGGCGCGGCGACCGGGGCGCCTTCGCGGGCGCGCGCCGAATAGGGCATGACCGCGGTCGCGCCGCGCTGGTTCCTGAGATAGTCGATGAAGATCCGCCCCGTCCGTTTGGCTTTGGCGAGCGCGGCGGTGAAGCGCTCGGGCTCGGCCTCGGCGAGGGCGAGAGCGAAGCGCTGGGCGAAATCCTTGACCTGCGGCCATTCGGCCTTGGGCGTCAGCGGAACGACGACATGGACGCCCTTGCCGCCGGTCAGCATCGGGAAGGTGGTGAGGCCCATGTCGGCGAGGTGGCGCTTAAGGTCGCGCGCCGCTTTCTTGACCGCCTCGAAGTCGAGGCCGACGTCGGGATCGAGATCGAACACGATCCGGTCGGGCTTCTCGACGTCGGCGACCTTCGATCCCCAGCCGTGGAACTCGATCGTCCCCATCTGCACGCAGGCGAGGACCCCGGCCGGGCCGTCGACATAGAGATAATCCTCGAGATGGCCGTCCTTCTCGCGGATCGGGACATGGAGGACGTGCGGGCCGAACGTGCCGCTGTCGTGCTTCTGGAAGAAGCATTTCTTGGCCCGCCCCTGCGGGCACCGCACCAGGCTGATCGGGCGGTGGGCGTTCCACACCGCCATCGGCGCGCCGAGCGCCCGGTAATAAGCGGCGAGCTCGCCTTTCGTAACGTCCGATTCGGGGAAGATGACGCGGTCCGGATTGGAAATTTTGATGCCGTCGTCGGCGGGGGCGGGGAGGGGCTGCGGCTTTTCCTCGACCACCTCCTCGGCCTTTTTGTCGCCGCGCAGGCCGAGGAAGCTGGCGTGGCGGACCACGCCGTCGGCGGTGAATTCGGCGAAGGCGATCTCGGCGACCAGCTCCGGTTTCACCCAATGGGCGCCGCGCGCCTCGGCGCGGGGGACCTCGACCGGCGCCTTCTTGACCTCGATCCCGTCGAGCCGGGCGCGCAGATCGCGCTGGACCGCCGCCGAGAAGCCGGTGCCGACCTTGCCGGCGTAGCGCAGCTTGCCCTCCTCGTTCACCGCGAGCAGCAAAGCGCGAAAGCCGCGCCCTTTCTTGTCGCTTTCCGACCAGCCGGCGATGACGAATTCCTGCCGCCGGGTGCATTTGACCTTGAGCCAGTTCCGGGTCCGCGCCGAGCGGTAGGGCGAATCGGCCTTCTTCGAGATGATCCCTTCCTGGCCGGCCGCACACATCGCCTCGAACAATTGCTCGCCCTTGCCGAGGATATGGTCGGCATAGAGGATGAAGGGGGGATGGCCTTCGCCGATCAGCGCCGCGAGCCGCTGCTTGCGCTCGAGGTTGGTCAGCTTGTCGATCTTCCTGCCGTCGATCTCGAGCGCGTCGAACAGGAACAGGGTGAGGCCGCGCCCGCCTTCGCTGATCGCCTGCTGGAGCGCCGAAAAGCCGGTATTGCCCTTGTCGTCGAGGGCGACGATCTCGCCGTCGAGCAATGCGCTGTCGCACTGGATCGCCGCCGCCGCCTCGGCGATCTCGGGGAACTTGCCGGTCCAGTCGAGCCCGGTCCTCGTATAGATTTTCGCCGCTCCGCCGGCGAGCGCGAGCAGGCAGCGATAGCCGTCATATTTCATCTCGTGCAGCCACGCCGCGCCCGCGGGGACGGAATCGACCAGCGTCGCCTTCTGCGGCTCCCTGAACTTGGGAAACCTCACCCCCTTTCCGTCATTCCCGCGAAAGCCCTCTCCGTCATTCCCGCGAAAGCGGGAATCCAGCTTCTTCGTCGCGCTGCCCAAGCTGGATCCCCGCTTTCGCGGGGATGACGAGGCAGGTTTCAACTCCTTCGCCTTCTTCCCAGCCGCGATCTCGTCCATCGTCCGGCCGGTCTTGATCGAGGTCAGATAGGTGTCGGTCAGCCCGGTCGGGCTCCCCGCATGCTCGTCCTCGATCTTCCGAAGCAGCCAGTTCTCGCCGCGCTCCTTGCCGCGCGGCTTCATCCGCACCAGCAGCCATTCGCCCTTCATCCGCTCGCCGTCGAGTGAGAAATGGAGATGGCCTTCCTCGATCGTCTTCGAGGGGTCCTTGCCCGGATGCGGGATCCAGATGCCGCGGTCCCAGAGCATCACCGTGCCGCCGCCATATTGGCCCTTGGGGATCGTCCCCTCGAAGGTCGCGTAGGACATCGGATGATCCTCGGTCCTCACCGCGAGCCTCTTGTCGGCGGGATCGAGGCTCGGCCCGCGAGTCACCGCCCAGCTCTTCAGCGTGCCGCCAAGCTCCAGGCGGAAATCGTAATGGAGCCGGGTCGCGTCATGCTTCTGGACCATGAAGATGAGCGTCTTGCCCCGCCTCGCCGCGACCGCGCCGGCAGGCTCCGCCGTCTTCGCGAAATCGCGCTTCCTGTTGTAGCTGGCGAGCGGATCGGCCTTGCGCGCCATGCCTAGGAGACCCGCTCGCCCTGAGCCTGTCGAAGGGCTTTCCTTCCTGGGGCGGTAGAGAAGGGGAGGGCTTCGACGAGCTCAGCCCGAACGGAATGGGGGATAGTCACGCCCGCTTCCTGGCCGGCGCCGCCTTCTTCGCGGGCGCTTTCTTGGCCGGCGCTTTCTTCTCCGCCGCCGCCGCCTTGGCGCCCGGCTTCTCGATCGATTTCTTCAGCGCCGCCATCAGGTCGATGACGTTGGAGCTGCGCCGCGGTGCCTCGCCCTCGTCATCGGCTTCGATCGTCTTGCCCTTGCGCTTCTTCTCGATCAGCTCCTTGAGCGCGTCGACATAGCGGTCGTGGAACTTCGACGGGTCGAACTTCGCCGTCTTCTTCGCGATCAGCGTTTCGGCGAGGTCGAGCATCTCCGGATCGGGCTTGGCGTCGGGGATGTCGCGGAAATAGCCCTGCGCCTTGATCACCTCGTCCGCGTAGCGAAGCGTCTCGAGCAATATCCCGCGCCCGCATGGCTTGAGGCTGACGATATATTCGCGCCCCCTCAGCGTCAGCTGGCCGAGCGCGACCTTCTTCGTGTCGCGAAGCGCCTCGCGAAGCACGACGAACGCCTCTTCGGCGAGGTCGTCGGCCGGGACGACGTAATAAGGCCGCTCGTAATAAAGCGGGTCGATCTCGTGAGCGTCGACGAACTGGGTCAGCTCGAGCGTCTTCTTGCTTTCGAGCTTGACCGCGTCGAGTTCGTCCTCGTCGAGCAGCACATAGCTGCCCTTGCTGACCTCATAGCCCTTGACGATGTCGTCCGGATCGACCGCGCCGACGCCGGGCACGACCTTCTCATATTTGATCCTCTTGCCGGTCGGCTCGTGGATCTGGTTGAACGCGATCGTCGCGCCGCTCCTCGTCGCCGAATAGATTTCCACCGGGATCGAGACCAGCGCCAGCCGGATCTGCCCCTTCCAATAAGGCCGCGCGGCCATGCTGAGTCTCCCGATCGTATCGCCGCCGATTCAATAGATGGGCGAGGGGAGGGTTCCAACAGATCCTCCCCTGCATTTGCAGGGGAGGGGGACCGCCCGAAGGGCGGTGGAGGGGCCTCTTTCCACCTCAAGAAGCCCCTCCACTATGCTTTGCATGGTCCCCCTCCCCCTCGAAATCGAGGGGAGGAGCTTCAAACCGGTATCTCGGTCGTATACTTGACCTGCCGCAATGCGAAATTGCTCGCCGCATTGGCGACACTGGGATGGGCGAGCACGCCCTGGCGGATGAAGCGGTCGTAATCGGCGACGTCCCTGACCGCGATGCGCAGCAGATAATCCCATTCGCCGGACATCGCATAGCATTCGACGATCTCCTCGCGCGACTGGATGAAGGCCTCGAAGTCCGCGCGCGCGTCGACCGTCTGGCGGTGCATCCGCACTTGGCACATCACGTTGACGCTTCGGCCGAGCAGGGCCGGGGCGGCGAGCCGAACGATCGGGCCGAGCACGCCTTCTTTCTCCAGCGCGCGCACCCGGCGCCAGACCGAGGCGGCCGAGGCGCCGACCCTGTCCGCCAGCGCGGCGTGGCTGAGGCTGCCGTCGCGCTGCAGCGCCCGAACGATTCGCCGGTCCACTTCGTCCAAATGATGATCATCGTTCATAAATCGGCTATATTGTGAAACAGACGTTTCAGCAACAGCGCTGATTGGTGTCCACTTTGTCCACTTTCATTCAGCGCGGATATGCTAGGGGGGCGTCAATGAGGAGGCGCGGATGAACGAGGTGCTGGCCACGGCGGGGCCGATGCTGCTCGAGCGGCTCGAGGACCAGCCGCAGGATAGCCTGATCGCCCTGATCGCGCTCGCCAATGCCGATCCGCGCCCGACCAAGATCGACGTCGGAGTCGGCGTCTATCGCGACTCGGCCGGCAACACCCCGATCCTGAAGAGCGTCAAGGCGGCCGAGCGCCGGCTGGTCGAGACGCAAGCGACCAAGGCCTATATCGGCTCGCAGGGCGACGTCCGCTTCGTCGAGCTGATCAGGCCGATCGTGTTCGGTCCCGGCGCCGCGGACGACGGCCGGATCGTCGGCCTTCAGACTCCGGGTGGCTGCGGCGCTCTGCGGCTCGGCGCCGAGCTGATCGCCAAAGCCAATCCGCTCGCCCGGATCTTCGCCGGCGAGCCGACCTGGCCCAATCACGCGCCGTTGATCGCCTCGGCCGGAGTCGAGCTGGTCGGCTATCCTTATTATGCCCGCGAGAGCCGCGAGATCTGCTTCGATCGGATGATGGCGGCGCTTGGCGAGGCGGCGGCGGGCGATCTCGTCCTGCTCCACGGCTGCTGCCACAACCCGACCGGCGCCGATCTCGACATGGACCAGTGGCGCTCGGTCGCGGACCTGATCTCGACGCGCGGCCTGATCCCGTTCGTCGACCTCGCTTATCAGGGCTTCGGCGACGGCCTCGAGGCCGACGCCGCCGGGACCCGGCTGGTGGTCGAGGCGGCGGATCAGGCGATCGTCGCCCAGAGCTGCGACAAGAATTTCAGCTGCTACCGCGACCGGGTCGGCAGCCTGTTCGTCAAGGCGCCGAGCGCTCGCGGCGCGGAGATCGCCTTCGCCAACCTGCTCGGCCTTGCCCGCACGATGTGGTCGATGCCGCCCGATCACGGCGCCGCCGTTGCCCGGATCATCCTCGACGATGCCGAGCTTCGTTTGCTCTGGGAAGCCGAGGTCGAGGCGATGGGCGCTCGAATCCGCACGATCCGCGCCCGGCTCGCCGGCTACGATCCCAGGCTCTCTTATATCGCCACTCAGAAGGGGATGTTCTCGATGCTGCCGCTTAGCCCGGCCCAGGTGATGGCGCTCCGCGAGACGCACGGCATCTACATGGCGGGCTCGGGCCGGTTCAACGTCGTCGGCCTCTCCGACGAGAGCGTCGCTCGCTTCGCCGCCGCGGTGCTGGCGACGATGGATGGCTGAGGCGCCCGCCAGGGAGCGCAGGGCCAAAGCCGAAGCGCCCGACCCCGCCTTCGACTGGCGCGGGATCGCCCGGCTGGTCATGACCAGCCGGGCGCTCGACACGCTCGAGGAGACCGAGCTCGTCCCGGCGCGCAAGATCCTCTACCAGTTCAGCGCGCGCGGCCACGATTTGGCCCAGGTCATGCTCGGCAGCCTGCTCGATCGTCCCCGCGACGCGGCCTGCGGCTATTATCGCTCGCGGCCGATGCTGCTCGCTCTGGGCGTTCCGCTCGCCGACGCGCTCGGCTCGAACATGGGGCGCGCCGGCGGCTATTCGGACGGCCGCGACATCGGCGTCGTGTTCAACTATCCCAATCCCGGCGGCTGCCCGGCGCTGCCGATGTGCGGCGGAGTCGGCGCCCAATATACGCCGACCGCCGGCTGGGCGCAGGCGATCCTCTATCACCGCAAGGTGCTCGGCGACGACATCCTGGGACGGCGCGATCGCGGTGGTGCTCGGCGGCGACGCGAGCTGCGCGACCAACGGCTTCTGGTCGGCGCTGACCATCGCCACCACCCAGAAGCTGCCGATGCTGTTCTACATCGAGGACAATCAATACGGCATCTCGGTCCCGTCCAGCTACCAGACGCCCGGCGGCGACATCGCCGCCAATCTGGCGAGCTTCGCCAATCTGGAGATTTTCTCCGGCGACGGCACCGACCCCGCCGCGGCGGCGCGGCTGCTGAGTGCGGCCGTCGGCCATGTCCGCGGCCATTCCGGCCCGGCTTTGCTCCGGCTGACCGTGCCGCGGCTTCAGGGGCACAGCTTCCAGGACACTCAGACCTACAAATCGGAAGACTTCGTCGCCTCGGAATGGGCGCGCGATCCGCTGCCGAAGCTCAAGGCCCACCTTGTCGGCGCGGTGATGGACGAGGCCGAATGGGACGCGATCGGCCGCTCCGCGGCGGCGGCCGTCGAAGCAGCCCGCATCGAAGCCGAGGCGCGCGGAATCGCCGAGCCCGAAGGCGTCACCTCCCATGTCTTCTACGACGGCGAGATGCAGCAGCGCGGCGGCCAGTGGACGAAGGGCTATCGCGCGCCCAAATCGACCGAGACGCCGCGCCCCGAAGGCCAGCGGATCAACATGGTGACTGCGATCCGCCGCACGCTCGACCACGAGCTGGAGATCAACCCCCGCATCCTCCTGTTCGGCGAGGATATCGGCCCCAAGGGCGGGGTCCATGCGGTCACTCTCGGCCTTCAGGACAAGTTCGGCATCGACCGCGTGTTCGACACCAGCCTCTCCGAAGAAGGCATAATCGGCCGCGCCGTCGGCCTGGCGCTCGCCGGCCTGATGCCGGTGCCCGAAATCCAGTTCCGCAAATATGCCGAGCCCGCTTTGGAGCAGATCAACGATTGCGGCACGATGCGCTGGCGCACCGCCAACCGCTTCGCCGCGCCGATGGTGCTTCGAATGCCGGTCGGCTTCTTCAAGTGCGGCGATCCCTGGCACAGCCAGACCAACGAGGTTCAGTTCGTCCACAATCCCGGCTGGCTGGTCGCGGCGCCCTCCAACGCCGAGGACGCGGTCGGCCTGCTCCGCTCGGCCTTGCGCGGCAACGATCCGACCGTCTTCTTCGAGCACCGGGCGATGCTCGACGATCCCTGGGCGCGGCGGCCTTATCCGGGCGACGATTACGTCCTTCCGTTCGGCCGGGCGAAGAAGGTGAGGGAGGGCGACCAGATCACGATCGTCACCTGGGGCGCGATGGTGCCGCGCTGCGAGGAGGCGGCGAAGGGCGTGTCGGCCGACGTCATCGACCTGCGCACATTGATGCCCTGGGACCGCGAGACGGTGCTCGAATCGGTCCGCCGCACCCGGCGCTGCCTGATCGTCCACGAGGACCTGCGCACCGGCGGCTTCGGCGCCGAAATCGCCGCAACGGTCGCCGACGAGGCCTTCCTCGATCTCGACGCGCCGGTCGCGCGGGTCACCATGCCCGACATCCCGAGCCCGCATAATCCGGTGCTGATGAACTGGGCGGTGCCGCGGCGTGGAGAAGATCCGCGCCAGGATCGACGAGCTGGTGGGGTTTTGACGATGAAGATTGCGACGCAGATCTTCATCGTCATCCCGGCGAAGGCCGGGATCTCGTGAAGACACGCCGTGACTTCTCGTCTCGAGACCCCGGCTTCCGCCGGGGTGACGCGCTGGGGTCCCATCAAAGTACTACTTTGATGGGGTCCCTGGGGGGCGCGTCATGATCGACGTCCTCGTCCCGGAGGAGCAGGAAGGCACCAAGGCCGTCGTCCGCGCCTGGCTCAAGCAGGTCGGCGACAAGGTCGAGGTCAACGACCCGCTGGTCGAACTCGAGACCGACAAGGTCGCGATGGAGGTCCCCGCGCCCGCCGCCGGCGTGCTTCGCGAGATCCTGCTCCATTCGAACGACGACGCCGTCCCCGGCGCGGTGCTCGGCCGAATCGCGCCGATGGCGGAGGTTGGAAATTCAGAACTGGAAACACCGTTCGGGCTGAGCCCGTCGAAGCCCTCTCCTTCTCCCTCACCTGAAGAGAAGGGACGGCCTTCGACGGGCTCAGGCCGAACGGGAGAGGGACAGGAAACGAGGCTCTCCCCCTCGGTCAAGCGCGCCGTCCTCCAGCACGACCTCGATCCCGCTTATATCGAGGGCACGGGCAGGGGCGGCCGAATCACCCGCGCCGACGTCGACCGCGCCGTCGAGGAAGCGACGCAAGCCGGCAAGCCGGCGGAAGGAATCATCCCCGCCGCAACGGGCGACATCCGCTCCCACTTCGTCCCGCACGACCCCATGCGCCTCGCCATCGCCGAAAACATGCACGCCTCGGTCACCCGCGCGCCGCACGTCACCGCAATGTTCGAGGCCGATTTCAGCGCCATCGCCGCCCATCGCGAGGCGCACAAGGCGGCCTTCGCCAAAAAAGGGGTCAAGCTCAGCTACACCGCCTATCTGGTCGCCGCCGCCGCCGAGGCGATGAAGGCCGCCCCGGCGATCAACAGCCGCTGGCACGACGACCGGCTCGAGCTCTACGACGACGTCAATATCGGCGTCGGCACCGCGCTCGGCAGCAAGGGCCTGATCGTGCCGGTGCTTCGCAAGGTGCAGCAATTGTCGCTGAAGGGGATCGCCGCCCAGCTCGACGAGCTGATCGAGAAGGCGCGCCGGGAAAAGCTGACCGCCGCCGATATCCGGGGCGGCACCTTCACCATCTCCAATCACGGCGTCTCGGGCTCGCTGTTCGCCGCGCCGATCGTCATCAACCAGCCGCAATCGGCGATCCTCGGCGTCGGCAAGCTCCAGAAGCGGGTCGTCGTCCGCGAGGTCGGCGGCGTCGACACGATCCAGATCCGGCCGATGGCCTATGTCAGCCTGACCATCGACCACCGCGTCGTCGACGGCCACCAGACCAACGCCTGGCTGACCCGCTTCGTCGAGATCGTCGAGGGCTGGCCGCGCGACTGAAGGCGGCTCGACCCCGCGCGCCGACTCGATTAGCGTCGCGCCATGACCAAGGCGCGCAAGCTTCCCATCGGCCTCGGCGAGGCCGCCCCCTGGTTCCGCGCCGCCGCGCTTTCGGGCGCGGAGAAGTACGCCTTCGACTCCGCCGCCGGTCAGGCGGTGCTGATGCTGTTCTTCGGCAGCGCGCGCGATCCGGCCAGCGCCGCGGCGCTGGCCCAGGTCCAGGAGCGGCGCGCCCTGTTCGACGACAAGGCCGCCGCCTTCTTCGGAATCACGCTCGATCCCGAGGATGTCGGCCGAGGCGCGGATCGCCCAGCAGCTTCCCGGCATCCGCTTCTTCCTCGATTATGACGGCGCGGTCAGCCGCCTCTACGGCGCCCGCCCGGACGACAGCGGCCGCTATCAGGCGCACTGGCTGCTGCTCGATCGCGCGCTTCGAGTAACCGGCCGATATCGCGCTGACCGAAAGCGAGGCGGCGCTGGCCGCCTTCGAGGCTTTGGCCGCGGCGCCGCCGGCGCCGGACTGGGCTCCCGCCGTCATGGTCCCCAACATCCTAGAGCCCGAGCTCTGCCGCCGGCTGATCGACCTTTACGAAGCGGACGGCGGCGCCGAATTCGGGCTTCATGCGCGACGTCGGCGGCAAGACGAAGCTGCTGCTCGATCCGCGAATGAAGGTCCGCCGCGACTATATGGTCGAGGACGCCGAGCTCGCCAGGGAGCTCAACCTGAGGATCATGCACCGGCTGGTGCCGATGGTCCGCCGCGCTTTCCAATTCCCCGCGACGCGGGTCGAGCGGCTGATCGTCGGCTGCTACGAGGCCGAAAGCGGCGGCCATTTCCGCCCGCACCGCGACAATACGACCCGCGGCACCGCCCACCGCCGCTTCGCGGTCACGATCAATCTGAACGCCGAGGATTATGACGGCGGCGACCTTCGCTTTCCCGAATTCGGCCCGCGCACCTACCGCGCCCCGACCGGCGGCGCGGTGGTCTTCTCCTGCTCCTTGCTCCACCAGGCGATGCCGGTGACGAGGGGCCGGCGCTTCGCCTTCCTGCCCTTCCTCTACGACGAGGAGGGCGCGAAGATCCGCGAGGAAAACGCCAAATTCCTCGAAGGCGACCTCGCCAACTACCGCGCCGACAAGGACGTCGTGGTCTAGCGCCTCGGATTCCGCCCCCATCCCGTCATTCCCGCCCCTCGTCCGTCATTCCCGCGAAAGCGGGAATCCCGCTTCTTCCTGATTTCCTTCGCGTCTTTGCGTCTTTGCGTGAACCAACCTCCTTTTTCTCTCTCACGCAAAGACGCAAAGAAGGAAGCTGGATCCCCGCTTGCGCGGGGATGACGAAGGGATCGATGCCGTCCCTATGGGCCAGCCTCCGCCACCCGCCGATAACCCGCGAGCAATTCGCGCCACCCCCCGCCCATGCCGGGAACGTCGGGGACAGTCCCCCCTCTTCGAGGCGAGGGACAGTCCCTTTTTTAGAGCGGGGTGCCAAGGAAACGGGGACTGTCCCCGGTTTCCCGTGTAGACCCCGATTTAGCCCCCCACCCGTCATTCCCGCGAAAGCGGGAATCCAGCTTCTTCCTATTTCCTTCGCGTCTTTGCGCCTTTCCGTAAGAAAAACGGAGGTTGGTTCACGCAAAGGCGCAAAGACGCGAAGAAGGACGCTGGATCCCCGCTTTCGCGGGGATGACGAAGGGAGAGAGGGAGGGTGAGGTCCTAGCCCCCCTCCGCCACCCGCTGATACTCCGCCAGCAACGCCCGCCAGCCGCCGTCCATGCCGGTGTCGTAATCGCCGCGCACCGCCTCGGCGTTGGCGCCGAAGCGGTCGAGGTCGCGATGCTCGAAATCGACCTGCGTGTGGTCGCCGTCGGCGGTGAAGGTCACTTCGATAATGGTCTCGAAATCGGGGTCGTAGGTCCATTCGGCGTTGAGCTGCCAGGCGAGCAGGATTCGGCCGGGCGCCTCCCAGGCCAGCACCTTGCCCCAGATCTGCTCGCTGCCGTCCGCGCCGATCTCGTACCAGCGGCCGCCGGCGCGCGGCTCGATGACGACGTCGCGCTGCGGCGCCTCGAGCAGGCTGTGCGACTTCAGCCACCAGCCGCTTATTCCGCCGACGAACGTGTCGAACGCCTTCTGCCGCTCCGCTCTGACCCGGAGGCTGCGGCGGATCGGGGCGGGGCTGATGCGCTGGGCTTCGACGTTCATCTCTCTTCCTCCCGTTCGGCGGCCTCGGCATAGCGCGCCAGGGCCTTGTCCCAGAAGCCGTCGAGCCAGGCGCGGAGCGCGCCGAGACCGGCCGGATCGATCGAATAGATCCGGCGCGTGCCCTCGGCCCGATCGCGCACCAGCCGCGCCGCCTTGAGCACCTTCAGATGCTGAGACACCGCCGGCCTCGACACCGGCAGCCCGGCGGCAAGCTCGCCGACCGCCATCGGCCGCTCGGCGAGCCGCTCGACGATGCGGGCCCGGATCGGCTCGGCAAGCGCGGCAAACTGGTTAGCCATGGCTTACCGTTAGTCTAAGCTTACCGATGAGTCAAGGCCGTCCTAGTCCAGCTCCACCCGTCATTCCCGCGAAAGCGGGAATCCCGCTTCCTTCTTCGCGAAGGAAATCAGGAAGAAGCGGGATTCCCGCTGGCGCGGGAATGACGAGGGTTGGGCAGTCATGGCCGCGGGACGAGGTCGATCTCGTAGAGGTTGCGCCAATATCTTGCCGGTGACGAACAGCCGGTCGCGCGGCGGCGTCGTAGGCGATGCCGTTGAGCACGTCGTCCTCGCCGCCGCTGTTCCGGGCGACGATCGGGCCGAGGTCGATGACGCCGGTGACCCGGCCCGAGGCCGGGTCGATCCGGACGATCATCGCCGTCATCCAGACGTTGGCGAAGACCTCGCCATTCACCCATTCGAGCTCGTTGAGCCGGTCGACCGGCCGGCCGTCGACGGTGACGGTGACCCGGCGGCGCTCGGCGAGCGTCGCCGGATCGAGGAAGCGCAGCTCGGCGCGTGCCGTCGCTCATGACGATGTCGGTGCCGTTCTGGGTCAGGCCCCAGCCCTCGCCCGGATAGCGCCATTCGCCGAGCCGGCGCAGCGTTCGCGCGGTCCCAGCGATAGCCGATGCCGCTCGTCCAGGTGATCGAGACGATCTGGTCGCCCCAGTTGACGATGCCCTCGCCGAACTGGCCGGGCGGGATCGGCACCGACTGGAGCGACCCGGCCGTCGGCGAGATCGACCCGGCGGATCGTCGATTGGCCGACCTGGCCGGTGCTCTCGTAGAGCGCGCCGTCGAGGTAGAACAGGCCCTGGGTGTAGGCGCCCGGATCGTGCGGATAGGTGGCGACGATCCGGGAGTCGTAGACCGGCGGCCCGGCTGTCGCGGCCGGCCTGTCGGCGGCCGGGGTCTGAGTCGCGGCGGGGCCGCAGGAGGCGAGCAGAAGGGCGGCGAGGAGGAGGCGCGGCATCGTCACGGCACGTTCATCGTCATCAGCTCGTAGGTCGCCACGATCTCGTCCTTCTGGTTGAACACGTCGACCGCCCAGCGCACCTCGCCCTTTTCCGCGTCGCGGACGGACTTGGACTTGACGGTCAGCTCGACCCGCATCGAATCGCCCGGATAGAGCGGGGTCAGGAAGCGCAGGGTCTCGAGCCCGGTATTGGCGAGCACGGGCCCCGGATCGGGATCGACGAACAGGCCCGGCGGCGAAGCTCAGGATCAGATAGCCGTGGGCGACCCGGCCGCCGAAGATCGGCGAGGCCCTGGCCGCCTCGTCGTCCATATGGGCGTAGAAATTGTCGCCGGTGAAATGCGGCGAAATGCTCGATATCGTCGAGCGTGACGGTCCGGCTCGCGGTCTTCAGCGTATAGCCGATCTCGAGCTCGGCGATGCGCTTGCGGAACGGGTGGACGTCGCCGGTCGGCTTGTCCGCGCCGGGCAGCCACTGGCCGACGATCTTCGACAGCACTTCCGGCCCGCCCTGGAGCGCGGTGCGCTGCATGTAATGCTTGACGCCGCGAATGCCGCCCATCTCCTCGCCGCCGCCGGCGCGGCCGGGGCCGCCATGGACGAGGACGGGGAGCGGGGAGCCGTGGCCGGTCGATTCCTTCGGCGCTGGTCCGGTCGAGGATCACCATCCGGCCGTGATAGGCGCCGGCGCCGAGCACGAACTCCTCGGCGACCTTCGTGTCGAAGGTGAACAGCGACAGAGCGAGGCTGCCCATGCCGCGATTGGCGAGCGCGATCGCGTCGTCGAGATCGCGATAGGGCATGATCGTCGAAACCGGCCCGAACGCCTCGACGTCGTGGACCGCCGGCGAGCCCCAGGGATCGTCGGAGCGCAGCAGGATCGGCGCGATGAAGGCGCCGTTGCCCGCGACCGGCGAGGCGTCCGGATCGCCGGCGACGATCCGCGCCGACTTTCGCCAGCTCCGCCACCGCCTCGCGCACCGATGTGAGCTGGTCGCGGCTGGCGAGCGCGCCCATCTGCGTCGCCTCGTCGCGCGGGTCGCCGATCCTGCACCTTGGCGAGCCGCGCCGACAGCGCCTCCTGCACCGCGTCGAGATGCTCGGCCGGCGCCATGGCGCGGCGGATGGCGGTGCATTTCTGGCCCGCCTTGACCGTCATCTCGCGCGCCACCTCCTTGACGAACAGGTCGAATTCGGGCGTGCCCGGCGCCGCGTCGGGGCCGAGGATCGAGGCGTTGAGGCTGTCGCGCTCGGCGACGAAGCGCACGCTCTCGCGCGCGATCACCGGGTGCGACTGCAGCTTCATCGCGGTCGCCGCCGAGCCGGTGAAGCTGACCACGTCCTGGCAGGTCAGATGGTCCATCAGGTCGCCGGTCGAGCCCATGATCAGCTGCAGCGCGCCCTTGGGCAGCACGTCCGCCTCGATCATGATCCGGACGCACGCCTCGGTCAGATAGCCGGTCGCCGAGGCCGGCTTGACGATCGCCGGCACGCCGGCGAGCAGGGTCGGGCCGAGCTTCTCGAGCATCCCCCAGACCGGGAAGTTGAACGCGTTGATATGGACCGCGACGCCCTGCAGCGGGGTGAAGACGTGCTGGCCGACGAAGCTGCCGCCGCGCGACAGCGGCTCCATCGCGCCGTCGATCAGCACCCGGCCGTTGGGCAGCTCGCGCCGGCCCTTGGAGGAGAAGGAGAAGAGCGTGCCGGCGCCGCCCTCGATGTCGATCCAGCCGTCGGTCCGGGTCGCGCCGGTCGCGTAGCTGAGCTCGTACAATTCCTCCTTGCGCGCCATCACCGCATTGGCGAGGTCCTTCAGCATCCAGGCGCGCTCGTGGAAGGTGAGCGCGCGCAAGCGCCGGCCCGCCGACCTTGCGGGCGTGATCGAGCATCGCCGCGAAATCGAGCCCGCCGCTGCCGGTCTCGGCGATCACGTCGCCGGTCACCGCGCTCATCACCTCGGCGAGGCCGCCGTCGCCGGCGACCCAGTGGTCGCGGGCGTAATTGAGGAGCTTCAGCGTCTTCATGCCGCTTCCTTAGTGGAAAAATCCGGGCTCGACACGCCGATGTTTGCGCGTGCATGACCCCGGCCGCAGGAGAGGGACAGGCTCATGGTCGAAGCCGTCAGGCCGATCGCGCTGAAGGACATCGAGGACGCGCGCGAGCGGATCGCCGGGACGGTGCTGCGCACGCCTCTGGTCAGGCTCGATCTCGGCCCCGGCGGGCCCGACATCCGCCTCAAGCTCGAAAATCTCCAGCCGACCAACTCCTACAAGATCCGCGGCGCCGCCAATGCGGTCGGCAGGCTCGAGCGGCGCGGAGCGGGCGCGCGGCGTGTGGACGGTGAGCGCGGGCAATGCCGGCCAGGGCGTCGCTTTTGCGGCGCGCGCGGCCGGCATTCCCTGCACGGTGGTGGCGATCGAGACCGCGCCGCAGACCAAGCTCGACCGGATGGCGGCGCTCGGCGCGCCGAATCGTTCCGGTCCCCTACGAGATCGCCTGGCAGGCGGTCACCGACCATGACTATCGAAGGCATGGACGGCCTCTTCATCCATCCGTTCGACAATCACGATTTCATCGCCGGCCACGCCACGATGGGCCTCGAAATCCTCGAGGACGCGCCCGACGCGCGCGCGGTGATCGCGGCGATCGGCGGCGGCGGGCTGATCACCGGCGTCGGCAGCGCGATCAAGGCGCTGCGGCCCGACATCAAGCTGTTCGGCGCGGAGCCGGAAACGGCGGCGCCCTATGCGCTGTCGCGGCGCGAAGGCGGGCCGCGGCGCTTTCCCGGACTGGCAGGCGTCGTTCGTCGACGGCGCCGGCGGCCAGAGCGTGACGGAGCGGATGTGGGAGCGGATGCGGCCGCTGGTCGACGGCGCGATCACCGTCTCGCTCGACCAGACCCGTGAGGCGATGCGCCTGCTCGCGGAAAAGGCGCGGGTGATCGCCGAGGGCGCCGGCGCGCTGTCGCCGGCGGCGGCGCTGACCGGCGAGGCCGGCGAGGGGCCGATCGTCTGCGTCGTTTCGGGCGGCAATATCGATCTGGCGAAGTTCGCGTCGCTGGTGACCGCCTGAAGGGGCAGTCATTTGCCGGTGAAATTCGGCTTTCGCTTCTCCATGAAGGCGGCGACGCCCTCGCGATAATCGTCGCGTGAAGCCGAGCTCGCGCATCGCGTCGCGCTGGCGGTCCAGCTCGGCGTCGAGGCTCTGGCCCCAGCTTTCGCGGATCATCTGCTTGATCCGGGCGAGCCCGCGGGTCGGCCCGGCGGCGAAGCGGGCGGCGAGCGCGTCGACCTCGGCGTCGAGCTGCTCGTCGTCGACCGCCTTCCAGATCAGGCCCCATTCGGCGGCGCGCTCGGCCTCGAGCGGCTCGCCGGTCAGCGCCAGGCCGAGCGCGCGCGCCTGGCCGACCAGCCGCGGCAGCACCCAGGTGCCGCCGCTGTCGGGATCAGGCCGATCGCGGCGAAGGACTGGATGAACTTGGCGCTCTTCGCGGCGATGACGATGTCGCAGGCCAGAGCGATATTGGCGCCGGCGCCGGCCGCGACGCCGTTCACCCGGGCGATCACCGGCATCGGCAGCGACGTCAGAGTGCGGATCAGCGGATTGTAGCGCTTCTCGACCGACTCGCCGAGATCGACCGCCTCGCCCGGCGCCACCGCGCGGTCGCTCAGATCCTGCCCGGCGCAGAAGCCGCGGCCGGCGCCGGTGAGGATCAGGGTCGCGCGCGTCGCCGAGATTGGCCGAGCGCGTCGGCGACCTCCTCGTGCATCTGCACGGTGAAGCTGTTGAGCCGGTCGGGGCGGTTCAGCGTCAGCCGGGCGATGCCGCCTTCGACCTTGAACTCGATGGTTTCGTAAGCCATGGCCGCCCCCATGAACGCAGACGAGACTGGCGGACAAGGTCGCGCGCTCGATGCTCGCGGCCGAAGGCACCGGCCCGGCCTGGGGGATCGAGATCGAGGAGGCGCGCGAAGGCTATGCGCGGATCCGGATGACGCTCACCGCGGCGATGCTGAACGGCCACGGCATCGCCCATGGCGGCATGGTCTTCGCGCTCGCCGACACCGCCTTCGCCTATGCCTGCAACAGCCGCAATCTGCGCAGCGTCGCCGCCCAGGCCTCGATCATCTTCCTCGATCAGGCGCGGGAAGGCGAGGTGCTGATCGCCGAGGCGCCGGGAGCAGGCGCTTGTCGGCCGCTCGGGCGTTACCCATGTCAGCGTCCGCGACCGAGGACGGCCGCGCCATCGCCGAGTTCACAGGGCTTCTCGCGCAGCCTCGGCGGGGCGCTGATCGGAGACGAACGAATGACCGAAGCCTTTATCTGCGACGCGGTGCGCACCCCGATCGGCCGCTACGGCGGCAGCCTCGCCCATGTCCGCGCCGACGATCTCGCCGCCATCCCGATCAGGGCGCTGATCGAGCGCAACCCGCGGCGTCGACTGGGCCGAGCTCGACGACGTCATCCTGGGCTGCGCCAACCAGGCCGGCGAGGACAATCGCAACCTCGCCCGCATGGCCGGGCTGCTCGCCGGCCTTCCCGACACGTCGGGCGGCGTCACCCTCAACCGCCTGTGCGGCTCGGGCATGGACGCGGTGGCGATGGCGGCGCGGGTGATCCGCGGCTCGCGAGGCCGACATGCTGATCGCCGGCGGCTCGGAGAGCATGAGCCGCGCGCCCGTTCGTCATGGCCAAGGCGACCAGCGCCTTCGACCGCAACGCCGAGATGTACGACACCACGATCGGCTGGCGCTTCGTCAACCCGAAGATGCGCGACGCTTATGGCGACGACACGATGCCGAGCGACCGCCGAGAATGTCGCGCAGGAGTTCCAGATGTCAGCGCGCCGATCAGGACGCGTTCGCGGTGCGCAGCCAGGCCAAGGCGGCCGCGGCGCAGGCGAACGGCCGCTTCGACGCCGAGATCGTCGCCGGTCGACGATCCCGCAGCGCAAGGGCGATCCCGTCGTCGTCGACCGCGACGAGCATCCGCGCGAGACCAGCGTCGAGGCGCTGGCGAAGCTGAAGCCGATCGTCCGCCCCGACGGCACCGTCACCGCCGGCAACGCCTCGGGCGTCAACGACGGCGCCGCCGCGCTGATCGTCGCCACCGAGGAAGCGGCGAAGCGCAACGGCCTGACGCCGCGCGCCCGCTTCCTCGGCGCCGCCGTCGCCGGCGTGCCGCCGCGGATCATGGGCATCGGCCCGGCGCCGGCGTCGCGAGAAGCTGCTCAAGCGCCTCGGCCTGACGATCGCCGACATGGACGTGATCGAACTGAACGAAGCCTTCGCCGCCCAGGGCCTCGCCGTGATGCGCCAGCTCGGCCTCGCCGACGACGACGCCGCACGTGAACCCGAACGGCGGCGCCATCGCGCTCGGCCACCCGCTCGGCATGTCCGGCGCCCGCCTGATCCTCACCGCCGCCGAGGAGCTGCACCGCACCGGCGGCCGCTACGCGCTCTGCACGATGTGCATCGGCGTCGGGCAGGGCATCGCCACGGTGATCGAGCGGGTCTGAACGCGCCTCGTCATCCTGACGAAAGTCAGGATCCATGAACATTGCCTGCTTTCCCTTACGGGGTCGGCGTTCATGGATCCCGGATCAGGTCTGGGATGACGCACCTCGGCTGTCGGCCGTCGCGAACGCCTTCCGCGCGTCCCTGCCGACCCATTTCGTACCCTTGTCGGACGAAGCCGCCAGCCGTTCGGCCAGCTCGCGGGCAGCGGCGCGCAGTGTCGGGCTCGCCCTGCCGCCGATCGCGCGCAGCGCCCAGCTAAGCCCTTTCTTCACGAAATTGCGCTCGTCGCCGGCGGCGCGCCATGCCGTCGCGGAACGATGCCTCGCCGCGCGCCTCGAGCGCCGCGAGAGCGTCCTCGAGGCGGCTCACATCTCGCGCTTCAGCTTGTGCAGGATGATCGCGTTGCCGTCGGGGTCCTTGACGATCGCCATGCGGCAGACCGGGCTTTCGATCCCCTCGGCGGCGAAGTCGACGCCCTTGGCCTTGAGGTCGGCGATCGTCGCCGGCAGATCGTCGACCTCGAAGGCGATCGTGCCGCCGGCGCTGGCGCTCGGCTCGTTCGGCGTCACCGTGGTGATCGCGAGGCAGCCGCCGCCGGGCAGGTCGAACTCGACCCAGGGGCTCGCCGCGCCGTTCGTGCTGGGCGGCAGGCCGAGCGTCTCCTCGTAGAAGGCGCGGGCGCGCGGCATGTCCGTGACCGGGTACATGGTGAACGCGACCTTCTCCGAGCATCGCCCCCTCCATCTTCTGTGCTGTCCTACAGGCCCTCGGCGCGCGATACGCTCGTCACATGTTCAGCTCGGCCTCGGAACGCCGTTCGTCGACCCGCGAAAGTGTGATTCGGCGGTGTCCGGCGAACGAATGGGAAGTGTCAAGTTCGTCAACTTCACCCGTCAACTTCCGATGCGACTCGGTTCGGCGCTCGTGCGTTGATGCGGCGAATCGGCGCGGCCGAATTCGTTGACCGATCGGTCGATTAATGGTAGGAAATGAGGCATGTACACGACCGAATTGCAGAAGACGGCGAAGATCGTCTCGACCGAGGATCCCGACAAGCTCGCCGCCTTCGAGGCGCGGGTCGCGGCGGACGAGTTCATCGAGCCCAAGGACTGGATGCCCGAAGCCTATCGCCGCACCCTGACCCGGCAGATCTCGCAGCACGCGCATAGCGAGATCGTCGGCATGCTGCCCGAGGGCAACTGGATCACGCCGCGCGCCGTCGCTGCGCCGCAAGGCGATCCTGCTCGCCAAGGTGCAGGACGAGGCGGGCCACGGCCTCTATCTCTATTCGGCCGCCGAGACGCTCGGCACGAGCCGCGAGGAGATGATCGAGGCGCTCCATTCGGGCAAGGCCAAGTACAGCACGATCTTCAACTATCCGACGCTGACCTGGGCCGATATCGGCGCGATCGGCTGGCTGGTCGACGGCGCCGCGATCATGAACCAGGTGCCGCTGCAGCGCACCTCCTACGGCCCCTATGCCCGCGCCATGGTCCGGGTCTGCAAGGAGGAGAGCTTCCACCAGCGCCAGGGCTATGAGATCATGATGCACCTCGCCGCCGGCACGCGCCGAGCAGATGCGGATGGCGCAGGACGCGCTCAACCGCTGGTGGTGGCCGTCGCTGATGATGTTCGGCCCGCCCGACGACGACAGCCCCAACACCGCCCAGTCGATGCGCTGGCGGATCAAGCGCGACACCAATGACGAGCTCCGCCAGAAGTTCGTCGACATCACCGTGCCGCAGGCCGAGGCGCTCGGGCTCGACGGTGCCCGACCCGGACCTCGCCTGGAACGAGGCGAAGGGCGGCTACGATTTCGGCGCGGTCGACTGGGAGGAATTCTACGCCGTCGTGCGCGGCGAGGGCCCGGTCGCCAAGGAGCGGATGAAGGCCCGCCGCGACGCCTGGGAGAACAACGCCTGGGTCCGCGAGGCCGCGGCGGCTTATGCGGAGAAGCGGGCCGCGAAGAAGGAAGCGGCGTGAGCCGCCCGGTCGTCATCCCAGCGAAAGCTGGGATCGCACTGCCTTTTGCGGTGGTGGGCGAAGAACAAGGCGAGATTCCAGCTTTCGCTGGAATGACGAGGTGAATGATGCCAAGGATTGGCCGCTCTGGGAAGTGTTCGTCCGCGCCAAGGGCGGGATGTCGCACCGCCATGTCGGCAGCGTCCACGCGCCCGACGCCGAGATCGCGCTGCGCCACGCCCGCGACACCTATACGCGGCGGATGGAGGGGGTCAGCCTGTGGGTCGTGCCCTCGGCCTCGATCACCGCCTCCGATCCGGGCGACGACGCGGCGATGTTCGATCCGGCCGAGGACAAGATCTACCGCCACCCGACCTTCTACGACATCCCGGACGACGTGAAGCACATCTGATGGCGACGCGTCGCGACGACGATCCACGGTCGCTGTTCGAGACCCTGCTGCGCCTCGGCGACGACAGCCTGATCCTCGGCCAGCGGCTCGGCGAATGGTGCGGCCATGCGCCGACGCGTCGAGGTCGATCTCAGCCTCGCCAATATGGGCCTCGACCTGATCGGCCAGGCGACGCATTTCCTGAACGCACGCCGGCGCGGCCGAAGGGCAAGGGCCGCGACGGCGACGCGCTCGCCTTCCACCGCGACGTGCTCGATTTCCGCAATTGCTGGCTGGTCGAGCAGCCCAATGGCGATTTCGCCCAGACCATGGCGCGGCAATTCCTGTTCTCGACCTGGCAGGAGATGCTGTTCGGCCATCTCGACGGCTCGACGCGACGAGACGATCGCCGCGGTCGCCGCCAAGGCGGTCAAGGAAGTGCGCTATCATGCCGAACTTGAGCGCCGAATGGGTGATCCGGCTCGGCGACGGCACCGAGGAGAGCCGGCGGCGGATGGCGGACGGGCTCGACTGGATCTGGCGCTTCGTCCCCGAACTGTTCGAGATGGACGAGGTCGCGACCGAGGCGGCCGAGCGCGGCATCGGCGCGGACGTCGCGCCTGTTCCGCGACGATTATGACGCCCGCATCCGCGCCGTGCTCGCCGAAGCGACGCTCGAAGCGCCGGCGGACCAGCGCCCGATCCTCGGCGGCCGCCGCGGCCATCATAGCGAGCATCTCGGCCATCTGCTGGCGGTGATGCAGTTCTGCCGCGCACCTATCCGGACGCGACATGGTGAGCGGTCGATCGATCCACCGACGGCGCATCTGGGCAGGTGCTGGAGAGCGTCCCCGACCCCGAAATTCCGGTGGTCTCCGTGGTCGATCTCGGCATCGTCCGCGAGGTCGCGGCCGGACCGGGTCACGATCACGCCGACCTATACCGGCTGCCCGGCGACCCTGGTGATCGAGCGCGACATCCGCGCCGCGCTCGACGCGGCCGGCTTTCGCGACGTGGCGATCGAAACGACGCTGTCGCCGCCCTGGACGACCGACTGGATCAGCGAGAGCGGGCAAGGCGAAGCTCCGCGCCTACGGCATCGCGCCGCCGCTGCCCGCCGGGCAGAGCGCGCGGTCGAATGCCCGCAATGCGGCTCGACGCAGACCGAGGAGATCAGCCGCTTCGGCTCGACGCCGTGCAAGGCGCAGTGGCGCTGCCGCGCCTGCCTCGAGCCGTTCGACCTGTTCAAGTGCCACTGATGAGCGTCGGCTTCCACAGTCTCACCATCGCCGAAGTGGTCGCCGAAACGGCCGAGGCCCGCTCGATCCGCTTCGCCGTGCCCGAGGAATTGCGCGAGACGTTCAAATTCAAGCCCGGCCAGCATTTGACGCTCAAAGCTGAGATCGGAGGCGAAGAGATCCGGCGCAATTATTCGCTCTGCGTCGCGCCGCAGGACGATCAGGTGATGGTCACCGTCAAGCGGATCGCCGGCGGCGTCTTCTCCAACTGGGCGAACGACAATCTGAAGCCCGGCATGGCGGTCGAGGTGATGGCGCCGCACGGCAGCTTCACCTGGGATTTCGAGCCCGGCGCGGCCAATCATTATGTCGGCTTCGCCGGCGGCTCGGGGATCACGCCGGTCATGTCGCTGCTGAAGACGGCGCTGCTGACCGAGCCGGAAAGCCGCTTCACGCTCTTCTACGGCAATCGCGACAGCAGCTCGATCATCTTCCTGGAAGCGCTGGCGCAGCTCAAGAACCGTTTCATGGATCGGCTGCAAGTCCATCATTTCCTTGCCGAAGAGGCCGAGGAATTCGAGCTGTTCAACGGCATGCTCGATCGCGCCAAATGCGACGAGATCCTGGCGACGCTGATCGATCCGGCCGAGGTCGCCGCCTTCTTCATCTGCGGCCCCGGCCCGATGATGGACGCGGCCGAGGAGGCGCTGAAGGCGCGCGGCGTGCCGTCCGGACCAGATCCATCTCGAGCGCTTCACCGCCGGCCGCCCGTCGGCCGCGCTCGAGGCGCAGATGCAGGCGCTGACCCGGGAGGCGGCGGGCCTGACCATGCTGGTCACGCTCGACGGCCGCAAGCGCCGCGTCGCGTTCGACGCCGAGGCCGGCAACATCCTCGATTCCGCCCGCGCCGCCGGCCTGCCGGCGCCGTTCGCCTGCAAGGCCGGCGTCTGCGCGACCTGCCGCGCCCGGGTCGTCTCGGGCGAGGTCGAGATGGCGGCGCGCTACGGCCTCACCGACGAGGAGGTGGCGGCGGGCTACGTGCTGACCTGCCAGTCGGTGCCGAAGGGCGACGGCGTCGAGCTCGATTACGACGCCTGAGGAGTCACGCCCCGCTGCATGATCTCGACCACGCGCAGCGCCAGCGCCTCCGGCATGAACGGGCCGGCGGGATCGAACCAGGTGTGGGTCCAGTTGATCATGCCGAAGAACAGCATCGTGTTCACCCGCGCGCCGCCGCCCGGGGCGATTTCGGCGATGACCAATTCGGCCGCCGCGATGATCCGCCGCTGCTTGGCGACGACGTCGGCGCGGCGCTCCGGCGGGAGGCTGTCCAGCTCGTTCAGCAGCACCTTGTGATGGTTCTGCGCGCTCGCATAGAGCCGCATGAAGGCCACCGTCAGCGTCCGCAGCTTGTCATCGGCGCTGCCGCTCGCGCAGGCCGTCTCGGCCGCCTCGGTCAGCGCATCGAGATGCTCGGCCATGACCGCGTAGAGAATGTCGTCCTTGGACGGGAAATAGTGATAGATCAGCGATTTGGACGTGCGGCAGGCCTTGGCGAGCTCGGCGACCGACGCGCCCGGAAAGCCCTTCTTCGCGTAAAGCTGCGCCGCCGCCGCGAGGATCGCCTCGCGGCGCTTGTCGTAATCGGGGGATTGCGGCCGCGCCATCGCCGCCACTCTACGGCGCGCGGCGGCGCTGCGGCTAGCGCGCTGTAGGTGGTCGACGCCCGAGCGCGCTGCGTCGTCGTCGATAGGCGATCGACGGCCCGGGTGACGTTCTGCATCAGCGCCATCCGCGTGCCGAGCGGGGTCGCTGGTCCGCCCGATCATCACCGCCACCGCATAATGGCGGCCGTCGGGCGCGGTCAGGATGCCGATATCGTTATAGCCGGCCTGGGTCGCCGCCGAGCACCTGGCCGGTGCCGGTCTTGTGCGCGATCCGCCAGCCCGGGGCGAGGCCGCCGGTCAGCCGCTGCGGCCCGGTCCGGGTCTGCGACATGATCGAAAGCATGCCGCTCGGTCGATTGCCGGCGACAGCAATTCGCCGCGCTGCAGCCGGGCGAGGCCGGCGACCAGTCCCTCGGGCGTGGCGCCGTCGATCGGATCGTCGATATAGCTGCTCGAAGGCCTCGCGCCGCCGCTCGGCGGGAACGCGCGTTGCGCGCCGCGTAGAAGGCGCTGCCGACCGAATAAGCCGGGCTCCATTGCAGGCCGGCGATCTCGCTCTGCATCAGCCGCTCGCCGGGGCCGAAGCGGATGCCGTCGATGCCGGTTGCGGGCGATCATGCGCGCGCACCGCGTCGGGGCCGCCGGCATGGCGCAGGACGATGTCGTTGCAGGTATTGTCGCTCTGGGTGAGCGCGCGGAACATCAGGTCGCTCGAGCGTCGTCGTATAGCCGTTCGGCGCCGATCTGCTGCGGCGATCGGCTGGTGGAACAGGGTCAGGTCCTCGCGGCGTGACGGTGACTGCGCGGGTCGAGGTCGAGCTCGGCCGGCGTCGGCGCGCGGCGAAGGCGGTCAGCGCCACCCAGAATTTGCTGACGCTCTGCTGCGGGAAATAGCGCTCGCCGTTCCAGCTCGTCGTCCAGCCGCTGTCGACCTCGCGGACGGCGATGCCGACCTCGCCGTTGAAGGCGCGGCCGAGCTCGCGGATCCGCGCTTCGAGGATGCGCTGGGCGGCGCTGTCGGCGGCGACCGGCGCCGGGCGGTCGGGATCTGGGCCGATTGAGCCTGCGGAATGCAGCCGGCCAGCACCAGCGCCGCCAGCCCCAAGCAACGCGCATCGCGCGCCCGTCCGTTCGCCCCGCCCGTCATCGTCCCCTCCCTAACGCCTTCAACCCCAAGGATTTCAGCCATAACGGACGCGGGCGTTTCTGTCAGCTTAATCGCCGCGTCCTGAAAGACGAGACGTGTCGCGCGATGCGGCGGACCGAATCCATATCGTATTAACCATGGCGGCCGGCAGGCCGTGCGGATCAGAAGGTGAAGCGCGCGCTGATCCTGAAGATCGCGGCCGGCGAGCGGCGCATAATCCTTGAGGAAGCTGGCGTGGCGGCGCGCGTCGACGTCGAAGATGTTGTTCGCCGAAAGGACGATGGCTGCTGCTGTTGCCGCGCGCCGAACGGGTGGATGGAGAGCGAGGCGTTGACCATCGTATAGCCGTCGGTCGGCGTCTCGAACGCGGCGATGCGGTCCTGCTCGCTCACCCATTCGACCTCGATCCGGCCGTTGACGTGGTTCGGACTGCGCCTCGATCCCGCCGAGCAGCCGCAGCGGCGGGATGCGCGGCGCCGGGCCGGCGCCGTCGATCGTCGCGCGGACATAATCGGCGACGCCGTCGACGTTGATCGCGAACGCCGCCGATCTCGGCGACGCGCGACCGAGCCTTCGATCTCGAAGCCGAAATAGCGGGCGTCGGCCTGGAGATATTGGAAGACCGGCAGATCGTCCTGCGACGAGCGCCGGTCGGCGCTCGTAAGATATAGCCGTCGAACCAGATGTGGAAGACGGAGGCGCCGAAGCTGAAGCCGTCGCCGGTGCCGCGCAGCGTCGCTTCGAGGCCCCTGCTCTTCTCGGTGGCGAGGTCGGGATCGCCGATCTCGAACGCCTGGGTGCCGGCGATGCGGGCCGTTGGCGAACAATTCCTCGGCCGATGGCGCGCGCTCGCTGTGCGACGCGTTGAGGCCGATGCGCCAGTCGCGGGCGAAGCGCGTAGCTCGCGCCGACCGAGCCGGAGAAGGCGTCGAAGCTGCGGCGCAGCGCGGGATTGCCGATGATCGGCATCGGCGTCGGCGCGAAGCGCGCTGATGCTCGTAGCGCAGGCCCGCCTCGGCCTTGAACGTGCCGCGATCGAGCGTCTGCAGCGCGAACAGGCCGATCTGGCTGGGTCCGGTTCGGCGGCAGGAACTTCTCCTCGCCGATCGACCTCGAAGTCGCGCTGGAAATATTGCGCGCCGAAGCCGCCGCCCCAGCCGTTCCGCGTCGACTGGACGCGCTTCGAGCCGGCCCTCCACAGCCCTTGTTGAAGAAGGTGGTGCCGACCGTCGCCGGTGTCCTCGATCTCGAAATGGCGATAGTCGGAATAGCCGCCGCGCAGCCGGACCGATGTCGATGAAGCCGCTGCCGGTGTCGATCTCGGCGCGGCCGTCGACGCGGGTCTGCCTGAGGTCGATCCGCGGCGCCTCCGCCTCGACCGCCGGATCGAGCGAGAAGCGGATCGGGATGCCGTAGAGGCTGTCGTAGCGGTTGACCGAGAAGCCGACATTGTTGTCGCCGTCGATCCAGGCGGCGCCGGCGGCGATGTCCCAGGTCCGGCCGGCGCTGTTGGGCAGTGCGGCCGCGCAGGGCGGCGAGCGCCGCGGATCGTCGGGATCGGGGCTGGCCGCGGCCTGCGGCGCGCAGCGCCGGGCGAGAGCATGAAGCCGCCGGTCTCGAGATCGTCGCTCTTGCTGTAATTGCCGTCGAAATGGACGACGAAATTGGCCGCCGAGCGGCACGTCGACCGCGGCGTTGGCCGGAGCGCTCGTCGGCGGCCGAGCCGTAGGTCGACGATGCCCTCGACATGGACCGCCTCGTCGGGCACGCGGCGCGGGATGCGGGCGTCGATGACGTTGACGACGCCGCCGATCGCCGAGGAGCCGAACAGCAGGGCCGCCGGGCCGCGCAGCACCTCGATCCGGTCGGCGGTCAGCGGGTTGATCGCGACCGCATGGTCGACGCTGGTGCTGGACGACGTCGAGGCTGCCGATGCCGTCGGTGAGGATGCGGACGCGCTCGCCCTGGAAGCCGCGCAGGACCGGGCGCGACGCATTGGGGCCGAACGAGGTCGCCGAGACGCCGGGCTGGTGCGCCAGCGTCTCGCCGATCGTCGGGCGAAGCTCGCGGGTCAGCTCGTCGCCGCTGACCACCGAGGTGCCGGACGAGGATGTCGCCGCGGCTGCGCGGGAAGCCGGTGACGACGATCTCCTGCTCCTCCGGCGCGTGGAAATCGTCGGGCGGAGCGGCGGGGGCGGGCGCCGGCGCGCCGGTCGCGGCCGGGACGTCTTGGGCGAAGGCGGGGGAAGGCGACGCAGGCGGCGCCGGCCAGCAGCAGGGTTCGAAGCAAGGACAGTCCTTCCACGGGAATCGGCGGTCGTTGTAGCAGTGTGTGATGTTATATCAACGTTGATTAACCGCGCCTGACGCCCGCTTCGTCGCGCCTTGCGACAAACGGGACAATTTTTTCCGCCGCCGACATATTCAGGCGACACGGGCCGGGCGATGGGCCGATGACATTGCCAATGGAGGAGTTCCCCATGAAGAAGATCATCCTGCTTTCCGGCGCGGCCCTGCTCGCCTCGCCGGCGTCGCCGCCGCCCAGCCCGGGCCGGGCCCGCGGCCCGACCGCGACGCCGACATCACCCGCCAGCAGGCCGTCGAGCATGCCGACCGGCGGTTCGACCGGCTCGACGCCAATGATGACGGCCGCTTCACCCGCGAGGACGCGCAGGCGATGCGCGCCCAGCGCCGCGAGCGCCGCGCCGACCGCCTGTTCGAGCGGCTCGACCTCGACCGCAACGGCAGCATCACCCGCGAGGAGATGAACCAGGCCCGCGCCCAGCATGCGCGAGCGAGCGGGCCGAGCGCGGCGAGCCGGCGGCGCGGCGCATCGCATCGCGGCCATCGCGGCGGCCGGCGTCGGCGGCTTCGGCATGCGCGGCCAGCGCCTGTTCGGCGAGCAGGGCTTCGTCACCGCCGAGCAGTTCCGCGAGCGCGCGCTCGCCCGGTTCGACCGCGCCGACGCCAACCATGACGGCACGGTCACCGCCGCCGAGCGCCGCGAGGCGCGCGCAGCATCGCCGCGACGAGGCGCCGCCGACTGAGGCCCGGATGGGTCGACGAAGAAGGGGCGGGCCCGTTCGGGCCCGCCCCTTTCTGTTGGGCCCGGCGCGCAGAATTATTCGACACGGCGGCGGTTTTCTTGATCTCGCTTAAGTCGTTTCGGACCCGATTGTGCGACAGATAGTTCGGCTTCCGGTTGACTATCGACAAGGGGAAGCGGGGGGTTATGGTCTATTACAGGCTCTATCGGCTGGCCGAGCCCGGCGGCAAGTTCGTCGGCTTCGAGGAGATCGAGGCGGTCGACGACGTCGAGGCGGTGCGCCTGGCCGAAGCCCATGCCGGCGCCCAGGCGCTCGAACTCTGGTGCGGCAAGCGCAAGGTCCGCTCCTTCCCAGTGAAGCAGGATTCGTAGAGGATTGGGTGCTTAGTCCCACCCTCTTCCGTTCGGGCTGAGCTTGTCGAAGCCCTCTATTTTTTCCTGTAGGAACAAGAAGGAAGGCCCTTCGACAGGCTCAGGGCGAACGGATGGGCTGATTCAAGCTGATCCCTCACCGTTCTAGCCCCGGCCAGGCCGGCAGCAGGATCCGCGCCAGCAGGCCGCCTTCGGGCCGGTTCTCCAGCTCGAGGCTGCCGCCATGCGCCTGCGGCGGCGCTGCGCGCGAGGGTGAGGCCGAGGCCGGAGCCGCCGGTCTCGCGGTTGCGCGAGCCTTCGAGCCGGACGAACGGCTCCTGGACGTTGCCGAGCTCGGCCTCCGGGATGCCGGGGCCGCGGTCGGTGACCTCGATCGCGATCCTGTCGCCCGGCGGCGCGGACCGAGACCCGCGCGCGCGCCGCCATATTTGACGCCGTTGTCGACGAGGTTGCGAACCGCGCGGCGCAGCAGATTGGGCTGGACCGGCGCGCTGTGCCGCTCGCTCTCCTCCATCTCGACGTCGTGGCCGAGCGCGCGGAACTCCTCGACCACGGTGTCGGCGAGCGCGGTGAGATCGACCGCGCGCGCCGGCTCGGCGCGCGCGGCCGGAGCGGGCCAGCGCCAGCGTGTCGTCGAGCATCGCCGTCATCTCCTCGATGGTGGCGATCATCCGCTGCGCGCTCCTCGGCCGGCTCGACGCTCTCGGCGCGGATGCGCAGCGAGGCCAGAGGCGTGCGCATGTCGTGGCCGATCGCGCCCAGCATCCGGTCCTTCTCGTCGAGCATCGCGCTGACCCGCGCGCTCATCGCGTTGAAGGCGAGGATGGCGCGGCGGACGTCGGCGGGCCCGCGCGGCTCGACCTGCGGCGCCTCGCCGCGGCCCTCGAAGCTGCTCGGCGGCGGCGGTCGAGCGTCGCGCAGCGGCCGCGCCAGCCGCGCCGCGATCAGATCATCGCGCCGAGCAGCAGCAGATAGATGAGCAGGGTCGAGCCGGCGAGCCGCACCGCGAGCCAGGGATTGGGCCGCGGTGTCGACCATCCGGCGCGTTGAGCCAGCTGCCGTCGGCGAGCTGGACCGAGAGGCGCAGCGCCTGAAGCCGGCCGTCCGCCGCTCGCCGCGCTCGCGCGTCCGGCGGCGCCAGCGCGCGCGGCAGCGGCACCTCGTCGCTGACCGCGCCGCGCGCGTCGCGCAGCGGCAGGCCGATCGCCTCGGCGCTGGTCGCGCAGCCGCGCGGCGATCCGGGCGTCGTTCTCGGCCGCGCCGCGACCGATGCTTTCGCGCGCCGATCGAGAAGCGGCCGCGGCGGCCGCGCTCGCGGCAGCAGCGCCGGCGCGCCGCGTCGGCGGGCACCGCGGCCAGCCGCTGGGCGAGGGCGACGAAGCGGCTGACCGGCGGGCCCTTCGATCTGGGCCCGGGTCGCGCGCTGGCGCTCGTTGAAGACCAGCCCGAAATTGATCGCCTGCGCGACCAGCAGGGCCAGCCGCCATGACCAGGGCGATCTGGCCGATCAGGCTCTTGGGCAGGAAGCCGCCTCACAGCTTGCTGAACCTCGGCGGCGAGCATGTAGCCGCCGCCCCAGACGGTCTTGATCAGCTTCGGGATCGGCGGGGTCGGCCTCGATCTTCTTCCTGAGCCGGCTGATATGGTTGTCGATGCTGCGCTCGAAGGCGGCGAGCTCGCGGCCCTGGCTGAGATCGAGCAATTGGTCGCGGCTCAGCACGCGCCGCGGATGGGTCACGAAGGCGTGGAGCAGATTATATTCGCCGGTCGACAGCGGGATCGCGACACTGTCCTCGCCGATCAGCTCGCGCTCGCCGCTCTTCAGCAGCCACGGGCCGAAGCCGTAGGTGTCGGCGTCCGGGCGCGCGCACCCGGCCGTCTCGCCGGCGCGGCGCAGCACCGCCTTGATCCGGGCGAGCAATTCGCGCGGGCGAGAAGGGCTTGGTGACATAATCGTCGGCGCCGATCTCGAGGCCGACGACCCGGTCCATCTCCTCGGCCTTGGCGGTCAGCAGGATGACCGGGACGTGGTCGTGGTCGCGCGGATGAAGCCGGCGAGGCTGAGCCCGTCCTCGCCCGGCATCATGATGTCGAGCAGGACGAGGTCGATCGCATAAGCGGACAGCAGCTGGCGCGCGGCTGCGGCATTCTCGGCCTTGGTGACGCGCACGCCGTTGCGCGACAGATAGGCGGCGAGCGGGTCGCGGATGTCGCGCTCGTCGTCGACGAGCAGGATGTGCGGTTCGCTCGGCCATGGCGCGCTCTTAAGGCGGGGCGGGCCGTCGGCGCCAGCGTTAGCTGTGTCGCCAAATGTCGTCAATTGTCTCGCGACATGGCAGGCTTCATAAGGGCCGGCGATGAGCGAAGCCGCCAGAGATGGCCAAGGCCGCGATCGCGCGCGGCGACCTGATCGCCGCCTATGACGCCACCGTCGCGGCGATCGCCGCCGGCGACGACGTCGCGGCGCGATCCGCCACCAGCAGATCCTGGCGCTGGCCCGGATGGGCGACACCGAGCGGGCGATGGGCCTGTTCGCCGCCTACGGCCTCGACCGCTCCGAGCGATGTCGACGAGCGCGCGATCGGCGCCCGCCTGCTCAAGGACCGGGCGCTCGGCCTGCCGCCCGGCGCGGCGCGGCAGGCGGCGCTGGAGCGGGCGTTCGAGGCCTATCACGCGTCTATCGCGACGAGCGGCGACAGCTTTCCCGGGCATCAACGCCGCCACCCTGGCGCTGCTCGCCGGGCGCGAGGCGAGAGGCGCGCGCGCTCGCCGCGGCCTTGCTCGACGATCCGGCGGTCGCCGCCGCCGCCGATTATTACAAGGCGGCGACCCGCGCCGAGGCCCTGCTGCATCCTCGGCCGCGACCGCCGAGGTCACCGACGCGCTCGGCAGCGAGCGCGATCCGCGCCGGCGCGCGATCATGGCGCCGCTCGACGCACGCTGCGCCAGCTCGCGCATGATCGCCGCCCATCTCGGCCTGGACGAGGCGGAGCGCGCCGCCCTGCTCGCGCCGCTCGCGCCGCCGCGCGTCGCTCCATTTCTGCGGCCATATGTTCGCCGCCGATCCGGCCGCCGAGGCGCGCATCCGCGCCGCGATCGACGCCGTGCTCGACGAGGAGGATGTCGGCTTCGCCTATGGCGCGCTCGCCTGCGGCGCCGACCTCCTGGTCGCCGAGGCCGCGCTCGACCGCGGCGTCGAGCTCCACGTCGTGCTGCCGTTCGAGGAGGAGGATTTCCTCGCCCAGTCGGTGCGGCCGGGCGGGCGCGGGCTGGGAGGCGCGCTACCGCGCCTGCTCGCGACGCGCGGCGAGCGTCACCGTCGCCAGCCCGATGGCCTATTTCGGCGACCCGGCCCAATATGGCTATGCCAGCCGGATGGCGATGGGCCTGGCCCGGCTGCGCGCCGAGCATCTCGCCGCCGAGCCGATCCAGATCGCGATCTGGGACGGCGTCGCCGTCGGACGGGCCGGCCGGCACCGGCGCCGACGTCGCCGCCTGGACAGGCGCAGGCGGGCGCAGCCGGGTCGTCGATCCCGGCGCCGGTCGAGCGCGGCTCGCCCGCCCGCCGCCGCGCGTCGCCAGCCGGCTATGAGCGCAGCGCTGGCGGCGATCCTGTTCACCGATTTCGACGGCTTCTCGACGCTGAGCGAGGCCGCGCTGCCCGCCTTCTGGGACGGGGTGATGCGCGCTCGTCGCCGAGGTGCTCGACGCGCATGAAGGCGAGGTCGAATGCCGCAACTCCTGGGGCGACGCGCTCTACGCGGTGACGACGAGCGCGCCGGCGGCGGCCGAGATCGCGCTCCAGCTCCAGGACCGGCTCGCCCGCTTCGATTATGCGACGCTCGGCCTCGACGGCTCGGGCGGGATGCGGATCGGCGCCCATTACGGCCCCGCCTACCGGACCATCGACCATATCACCGGCCGCATCACCTTCTACGGCACCGAAGTCTCCAAGGCGGCGCGGATCGAGCCGGTGACGCCGCCCGGCGCGGTCTTCGTCACCGAGCCCTTCGCCGCGATCCTGGCGCTGGAGGCGCGCGGACCGCTTCGCCTGCCGCTATGTCGGCCGGATCGCGCTCGCCAAGAAATATGGCGACTATCCGATGTACCGGCTGACGCGGGCGGGGTGATCGAGAGAGCGATCCGTCTTATTTCTCGCTCAGCCCTTTTTCTACCAGCCGGCGGATAGCCTCGGCCCGCGCTGGGATGTCGGGCTGGACGCGGCGCCAATCGTCGACCTTGCGCAGCCACTCGGGCGACGCGAGCATTTCGAAACGCCGCAGATCACTTTTTGCCATGTCGATCCGTATCACCCGTTGACACCGGACCTCAATCCGTAGGATACGTAACGAGCCGAGGGAAAGGGTCTAGCTTTCCCCGGACTCTGACCACAACCGTCCTTGGGAGACGATCATGGCTGCCCAACAGCATAGCACATCGCGTCGCGCCGTCATCGGGGCTCGCCGCCGCGCCTGTCTTCGCCACGGCTGGCATCGTCAAAGCCGCCGTGACAAGCGGCCCTCCCTTAAATGCTGGACCAGACACCAACCCGTGGGGTCTGGCGCTAGCCACTTATCGCCGCCTCCAGGCGGAATGGGCGGCGCATCCTTATGGAAGGACCTCGCCGGCTTCTCCCGACTATGAAAGGCTTGAGGCGGAAGAGGCGGTGATTGCGGAACGCGCTTCGCAAGCGCTGAGAGCGGTTCTGAGAACGGCCGTTCCGGACCACGCGGCCCTTGTCGAAAAGATGGAAGTGTTCGAGCGGGAGTTCGGCCCCGACCTGGACGGTCATTTCGTCCATCTCGTCAATGACGCCCGCCGGCTGCTCAACCGGCCGCCAGGTAGAGAACTGGACGATGCTGGATCCCGGCCTTCGCCGGGATGACTCCTGAGGGTCATGGTGAGCCCGACAGGGATTCGAACCTGTGACCTACTGATTAAAAGTCAGTTGCTCTACCAACTGAGCTACGGGCCCGACCGGCGCCCGACCTAGGCACGGGGCCGGGGCGCGGTCAACCGGGCGAGGAGGTGGCGCACGCGTGGCGCCGGTGAGCGGGTCGCGCCAGACGGGGGCGAGCTCGGCGAGCGGCTCGAGCACGAAGGCGCGGCGGCGATATTCGGGGTGGGGGATGATCGGGCCGGGGCCGCCCCAGGCGCCGCTCCGACCAGAGGATGATGTCGAGATCGAGCACGCGCGGCCCCCAGCGGCGGCCGGCGCGGCGGCCGAAGGCGCGCTCCATCGCCTTCAGCTCGGCGAGCAATTCGTCGGGCGTCGAGCTCGCTCTCGACGATCGCGACGGCGTTGGCGAAGGCGCGGCCGGCGGGGCCGAGCGCGGGCGTCGCGCGGATCGTCGGAGACGGCGCGGACCCGGTCCAGCGCCGCCAGCGCGGCGCGCAGCGTCGCGGCCGGCGCGCCGTGGCGGCTGCGCCGGTTCGAGCCCAAAGCGATCGCATAGCTTGTCTTCGCCATCCTGCGCCGCCTAGACGCTCGCGATGCGTCGCCGAAAGCCCGGTCCCCGAAGCCGAAGCGCCGCGCGACTGCCCGCTCTGCCCGCGCCTCGTCGCCTTCCGCGAGGAACTGCGCGGCCGGCATCCCGACTGGTGGAACGCGCCGGTGCCCGCCTTCGGCGACCGCGAGGCCTGGCTCGCCATCGTCGGCCTCGCGCCGGGCATGTGGGGCGCCAACCGGACCGGGCGGCCGTTCACCGGCGATCATGCCGGGCATTGCTGCTCTACGCGACCCTGCTCAAGTTCGGCCTCGCCGAGGGCGTCTACGACGAGCGGACCGACGACGGCCTCGGCCTCACCGGCTGCATCATCCTCAACTCGGTCAAATGCCTGCCGCCGCAGAACAAGCCGCTGCCGGAGGAGGTCGCGACCTGCCGGCGCTTATTACGAGGCGCTCGCTGGCGCTGCTGCCCAACGTCGGGTGCTGGTCGCGCTCGGCCGGATCGCGCACGACAATGCGGTGCGGACGGCGGGCGGCAGGCTCTCGGCCTATCACGTTCGCCCATCTCGCCGAGCATCGCCCTGCCCGACGGCCGCATGCTGATCGATAGCTATCATTGCTCGCGCTACAACCAGAATACCGGGCGGCTGAATGCGGCGATGTTCGAGGCGGTGTTCGCGCGGGCGCTGGCGGTGAAGAAGGGGAGTCATTTCAGCGAAAGCTGGAACCCATGAACGCGGAGGGCGTAAATTCTCGCAGGCGGGTGTTCATGGGTTCCCGGATCAAGTCCGGGATGAGGCTTTAGATATCTTCCGTCAGCCGCCCGTAAAGCTCGGGCCGCCGGTCGCGGAAGAAGCCGAAGGCGGCGCGGTGGCGTTTCGCGGCGGCGAGGTCGAGCGTGGCGGTGAGGACGCCGGTCTCCTTCGCGCCGAACTCGGCCAAGATGTCGCCGCGCTCGTCGCAGATGAAGGAGTGGCCGTAGAAGATCTGGCCGCCTTCGTCGCCGATCCGGTTGGCGGCGACGACCGGCACGACGTTCGAGACCGCATGGCCGATCATCGCCCGGCGCCACAGCCGCGACGTGTCGAGCTCGGGATCGTGCGGCTCGGTGCCGATCGCGGTCGGGTAGAACAGGATCTCGGCGCCCATCAGCATCAGCGAGCGCGCCGTTTCCGGATACCATTGGTCCCAGCAGATGCCGACGCCGAGCGTCGCGTCCGGCGTCGGCCAGGTCTTGAAGCCGCTGTTGCCGGGGCGGAAGTAGAATTTCTCCGAATAGCCGGGCCCGTCGGGGATATGGCTCTTGCGGTAGACGCCCATCACCGCGCCGGATGCGTCGATCATCGCGAGGCTGTTATAATGATGCGGCCCGTCCGCCTCGAAGAAGCTGGTCGGGATGTAGATTTCGAGCTCGGCGGCGAGCTTGCGCATCGCCAGCACCGCCGGATGCGTGTCGACCGGCCGGGCGGTGGCGAACAGGGCCTCGTCCTCGGTCCGGCAGAAATAGGGGCCTTCGAACAACTCCGGCGGCAGCACGACCTTGGCGCCCTTGCCGGCGGCCTCGCGGACCAGCTCGGAGACGTTGCGCGATATTCTCGTCCACGTCGTCGGTGAAGGCGAGCTGGAGCGCGGCGACTTGGAGTTCGGTCATCCCATTTCCCGTCATTCCCGCGAAGGCGGGAATCCACGCTGACTTGGTGCAGGTTGGAGCAGGTGGCAAGGCCGCTCGGATTCCCGCCTGCGCGGGAATGACGACTTAAATCCGCGGGAATGACGCGCTAGAGGGGCACCTGCTGGCTGATGCAGTGGAAGCTGCCGCCGCCGGTCAGGATATGGTCGGCGCGCAGGCCGACCGCCGCCCGGCCCGGGAACAAGCGCCTGATCGCCGCGACCGCCGCTTCGTCGTTCGCCGCGCCATACTGCGGCACGACCACGGCCGCATTGCCGATATAGAAGTTCATGTAGGAAGCGGGGATGATCTCTCCGTCGCGCTCGATCCGGCCGGGCGAGGGGATTGGCGCGACCTCGAGCCCGAAGCGTCGCGCGCGATAGCGGGCGTCGCGATAGGCCGCGACATTGGGATCGCTCCGGCTCTCCGGGACGGGGATCGCGATCCGTCCCCTCGGCGACGAAGCGGGCGAGATTGTCGACATGGCCGTCGGTATGGTCGTTCATCAGGCCGCTCGCCGAGCCAGAGCAGCGCGGTCGATGCCGAGATCCGCTCGCAGCCGCGCCTCGACCTCGTCGCGCGACGAGGAAGGGATTGCGGTTCGGGTTCAGCAGGCATTGCTCGGTGGTGACGGCAAGGCCGGTGCCGTCGACGTCGATCGCGCCGCCCTCCAGGATCCAGTCGGCGCGGCGCGACGTGCACGCCGATGCCTCGGCGAGCCGGCGGCCGATCGTGTCGTCGCCGGGCAGCTCATATTTGCCGCCCCAGCCGTTGAAGCGGAAGCGTCGCGGCGCGCAGGCCCGCTGGCCCTCGAGCAGGATCGGCCCGGTGTCGCGCAGCCAGATGTCGCCGAACGGCTGCCTCGACGATCGTCGCGAACGGCGCCGCGCCCGCGCCGCCGCGGCCGAGGCCGGATCGGCGGCGACGAGCCGCACCTCCTCGCCCTTGCCCGTCCGCACGGACCGCGGCGGCGAAGGCGGCGACCTCGCGCCTGCGCGCCGGGCTCAGATCGTCCTCCCACAGCTCGCCATGGCTCGGAAAGCCGATCCACACGAACCGCGTGCGGCGCCCATTCGGGGGGCTGGCGGGGGACGAGGTGGGACACTCACTATTTCCCGATTGACATCACTAAAGATAATAGTGATGAAATTTTTGGAAGGAGAAAATCACTATGTCACGTTATCAGCCTCTAGCCGATTTTCTCGCCGGCAAGAAAGAGCTGGAATGGGATGCGACCTTCGCCGAAATCGAAGCGCGGCTTGGCTTTCCGCTGCCGGATAGCGCCCACAAATATCCCGCATGGTGGGCCAATCAGACCGGCGCCGGCCATAGCCAGACCAAAGGGTGGCGGAGCGTAGGATGGAAAACCTGCGATCTTGATCTCGATCGCAAGCGCATTCGTTTCGAACGGGAGGCGCGAGTCGTAGATGCCGAGCCGCCCAGCGAAGCAGACGACCAGACAAGCCTCATGCGCAAAGCGGCCGATCTTACCGGCATAGGAGATCGGGATATCCTGATCCGAGAAGCGCTGCGCGCGCTGATCGCGCGAGAAGCGGGCCGACGTCTGATGGAGCTTGGAGGCACCATGCCGGATATCAAGGTTCCGCCCCGTCGAAGGCCGCCGCTATTGATCCTGGTCGACACCTCGATCTGGATCGATCACCTCCGGGTTCGCATTGCGGAACTGGAGACCCTCGTCGTGCTCGGACAATTGCTGAATCATCCGTTCGTGACTGGCGAGCTGGCGGTCGGCGATCCGCGCGAATGGGGACGCGTCGCAGCTTTGCTCGGTCTGCTTCCGGCCAGGTTCGCCCCGCTACGGAAGCCGAGTTCCTCGACATTGATCGCCAGCGGAAAGCCTGGCGGCAACCGGACTGGGATTCGTCGATGTCCATCTGCTCGCGTCATGCCGTCTGAGGCCGGGCACGAGGCTGTGGTCGCGTGATAAGCGCCTTGCCCGATATGCGGACCTGCTGGGCGTTGCCTGGACTGGCGCCGGCTAGTCCCATTGCCCCGCGCGCGAGCGATCGCGGATGGCGCGGAATTCGTCGCCGGGGAGCCAGTTCGGCCAGTCGCGCGTCGTCGCCAGCGTCGCGGCCGACCCGGTAATAGATGCCGACGTCGGCGAGCGCGCCGGTCCAGTCCCAGGTCGGGTCATATTCGTCGTTGACGCCGTGATAGCGGTTGGCGCGATAATCCTGCGGCCGCGGCGCGGCCGGCCGCCGGGCCGCCATTGACCAGATCCTCGCCGCCGCGGCCGTAGAGCATCGGCACGCCCCTCTTGGCGAGGCTGAACTGGTCGGAGCGGAAATAATAGCCGGCCTCGGGCGTCGGCTCGGGCGAGACGCGCAGGCCCTGGCCGCGCCGCGGCGCGGGCGAGATAGGCGTCGAGCTCCGATTTGCCGCCGCCGATCGAGACGAAGTCGCGCGCCGGCGCCGGCCATGTTCAGCGAATCCATGTTGAAGCCGCCCGCCGTCCGCGCCAGCGGATAGATCGGGTTGGCGGCATAATAAGCCGAGCCGAGCAGGCCCGATTCCTCGGCGGTGACGGCGAGGAAGATGAGCGTCCGGTCGGCGGCGCCGGCGCGGGCATGGGCCTCGGCGAGCGCGACCAGGGCCGCGGTGCCGCTGGCATTGTCGACGGCGCCGTTGCAGATCCGGTCCTCGCCGGTCTCGGTGCAGAGGCCGAGATGGTCCCAATGGGCGGTGTAGAGGACATATTCGTCCGGACGCGTCCGGCCCGGGCAGCACGCCGATCACGTTGCGCGAGGCGAAGCGGCGGATCTGGTTGTCGAAGCGCGATCGAGGCGGTGAGGCCGAGCGGCACGGCGCGGAAGCCGCGCTGCTGCGCGGCCCGGGTCAGCGCGTCGAGATCCTCGCCCGCCGCCGCCATCAGCCGCCGCGCGGCGTCGTTGGTCAGCCAGCCGTTGACCGCGGTCTGGTCGGCGCCGTCGTTCGGCGTCTGCATGTAGAGCTGCGGCCCGGTCCAGCTGTTCTCGACCACGTTCCAGCCGTAGGAGGCCGGCGCGGTGTCGTGGACGATGAAGGCGGCGGCGGCGCCCTGGCGCGCCGCTTCCTCAACTTGTAGGTCCAGCGGCCGTAATAGGTCATCGCCCGGCCGTTGAACGGGCCCTCGAGGCCCTGGCGTCTGCCAGTCGGGATCGTTGACCAGGATGATCACCGTCTTGCCGCGGACGTCGAGCCCGGCATAATCGTTCCAGCCGCGCTCGGGCGCGTTGATGCCGTAGCCGACGAAGACGATCTCGCTATTCTGCGACGCGAGACGCGCGGCTGGGCGCGATAGGAGGCGCCGACGAAATCGGTGCGGTAGGCGAAGCTGAGGCCGCGCCCGCGTGCCGGCGATCTCGAGCCGCGGGCTGCCCTGGAGCGGTGATCTCGACCAGCGGCACGTCCTGGTACCAGCTGCCATTGTTGCCGGGCCGCAGCCCGGCGCGCTCGAATTCCCGGCGAGAGCAGGGCGACGGTGCGCTCCTCGCCCGGCGTGCCCGGCGCGCGGCCCTCGAATTCGTCGGACGAGAGCGTGCCGGGTGACCCGCTGCAGCGTCGGCAGCGAGATTTGCGGCTCGTCCGTGCCGGTAGCGGCCGAAGTCGTCTGGCATCCGGCGATCAGGACAGCCGCCAATGAGATAAAGCCGCGCATCGTCGTCCTGCTCCTGCCGCAATGGTGGCGGCCTCTTGGCATTGCAGCCCTGCTTGCGCAACCTTGCGTTCGGCGGCGCTGATTGGCATTATCGAGCGCCAACTTATTGGGGGCACTAATGTTTCTGCGAAACTGCGCGGCGCTCGGGCTGCTGTTCTGCTCGCCGGCACGCCGAGCTCTTGCCGACCCGGCCGACGCGTTCGGCGTGCGCGAAAGCGTCCAGGACATCAGCCTGTCGCCGGACGGCCGCCGGATCGCCTATCTGGCGCCCCATCAGGGCCAGGGCAGCCGACTCTACACGGTCGATCTGGCGACCGGCCAGTCGACCCAGACGACCGCCGCCGACGGCCGGATCCAACGGCTCGGCCATTGCGGCTGGGTTTCGGCGGAGCGGCTCGTCTGCACGGTTTTCGCACTGCGGCGCGTGCAAACCGACGTCGCGGGCGGCGAGCAAGCTACGTCGCGCTGGACGTCGGACGGATCGGATATCGTCGTGCTCGGCGGCGGCCAGATGATGCGATGGCGGCGGTCGGCCGAGCCCGAAACCGTCCTGATGACGGAGGCGGCCGTCGCGAGTCTGTTCGAATCGACACCCGCTCGAACCGGACCGAAACCGTCGAAGCACCGATGACCTACGCCGTCGGATATCTTAGCGATCGGCCGCGGCCGGGTCCGCATCTACGGCGCCGAGCGAATCCGCGGCGAGACCCGGATGATGTCGGAAGAGATCGAATATCGCTATCGTCCGCGCGGCTCGAACGACTGGCACCGGTTCGGAATCTACAATTTCATGAGCCGCGACGGCATGAACCCGCTCGCCGTCGATGCCGCGCTCGATGCCGCTTACGTGCTCGACAAGCTGAACGGGCGAACCGCGCTCTACCGGGTGCCGCTCGACGGATCGGGCCGCCGCGAGCTGCTCGTCTCGCACGACGAGGTCGATGTCGACGGCGTGCTCAGGCTCGGACGGCGCGGCCGCGTCGTCGGCGCCACCTACGCCACCGACCGGCGGCAGATGGTCTATTTCGACCCCGAGCTTCGCGATGCTCGCCGAGCGGCTGTCGCGGGCGATGCCGAATCTGCCGCTGATCCGCTTCGTCGGCGCGCGCCGACGATGAGAGCGTTCTCTTGATCTGGGCGGGCAGCGACCGCGATCCGGGGCGCTATTACACTTATGACAAGAGCAGCCGGCGCCTCAACGAGATCATGCTGGCGCGGCCGCAGCTCGAGAGCATGACGCTCGCCGAGATGCGGCCGATCCGCTTCGCCGCCGCCGACGGCACCATGGTGCCCGGCTATCTGACGCTGCCGCCGGGGCGCGAGGGACGCAACCTGCCGGCGATCGTCATGCCGCACGGCGGCCCTTCGGCGCGCGACGAATGGGGCTTCGACTGGCTCGCCCAATATTTCGCCAATCGCGGCTATGCGGTGCTGCAGCCCAATTTCCGCGGCTCGGCCGGCTATGGCGACCAATGGTTCCAGCGCAACGGCTTCCAATCCTGGCGGGTCGCGGTCGGCGACGTCAACGATGCCGGGCGCTGGCTGGTCCAGCAGGGCATCGCCGATCCCGCCCGGCTCGCGATCGTCGGCTGGTCCTATGGCGGCTATGCGGCGCTGCAATCGGGAGTCGTCGAGCCCGGCCTCTATCGCGCCGATCGTCGCCATCGCGCCGGTCACCGACCTCAACTTCCTCAAGGAGGAATCGCGCGGCTGGACCGATTTCCGGCTGCTCAGCGACTTCATCGGCAGCGGCCCGCACGTCCGCGAAGGCTCGCCGGCGGCGAATGCCGAAGCGATCCGGGCGCCGGTGCTGATCTTCCATGGCGATCACGACGCCAACGTGTCGATCCAGCATGGCCGGCTGATGGAGCGGCGGCTGCGGGGCGCCGGCAAGAGGGTGGAGCTGGTCACCTTTCCGGGGCTCGACCATGGCCTCGTGGATTCGGCCGCCGCGCGCCGACATGCTCCGCCGCAGCGATGCCTTCCTGCGCGAGGCGCTCGAGATGAGAGCGCAGCCGGCGGGACAATAGAGCTGGGAGCAAGACGACTTTTGCGGTGAATGGAGCGAAGCCTTGCATTTTTCCTCCATCATGGGAATCAAAACGAATATTTATCGGGGGATCATCATGTTTCAGCGTTTCTTCGCGGCGATACTTTTCCTTTGCTTCGCGACGCCGGCGGCCGCGGATCCGGCCGACAATTTCGGCGCGCGCGAAAGCATCGAGAGCATCGCGCTGTCGCCGAGCGGCACTCGCATCGCCTATGTCGCGCCCGCGCAGGGGCAGGGGTCGAGGCTGTTCGTCGTCGACCTGGCCTCGGGCGAGTCGCGGCAGACCACCGCCGCCGACGGCCGCTCCCAGCGGCTCGGCGGCTGCGCCTGGGTGTCCGATCAGCGGCTGGTCTGCAGCGTCTTCGGCCTCACCGATTCGCCGGGCGAGATCGTCACCGTCTCGCGCCTCGTCGCGGTCGACGCCGACGGCTCGAACATCAAGGTGCTGGGTCAGACCGACAACCAGTATCAACGCTACGCCAACCTGTGGGGCGGCCAGGTGATCGACTGGCTGCCGGGCGAGGACGGCGCGGTGCTGATGCGGCCAGAATTTCGTGCCCGAAGCGGCGGGAGCGGACCAATATCGAGCGTCGCGAGGAAGGTTTCGGCGTCGTTCGGGTCGACACGCGCATCGCTCAGCACGCGGCGGGTCGAGCGGGCGCGGCTCCACGCGAGCGAATATATTTCCGACGGCCGCGGCAATGTCCGGATCATGGGCATGCCGGCCGCCGCGGGGCGACACCGGCATGGCCGGCGAGGTGATCAACTATATCTACCGGCGGGTCGGCTCGGACGAGTGGCAGCCCTTCGGCAGCTACAACGTCATGACCCGCGAGGGGCCCAACCCCTATGCCGTCGATGCCGACGCTCAACGTCGCCTATGTGCTCGAAAAGACCAACGGCCGCATCGCCCTCTTCCGGGTCGCGCTCGACGGCTCGGGGCGGCGCGAGCAGGTCGTCGCCCACGACCGGGTCGACGTCGACAATCTGATCCGGATCGGCCGCAGCCGCCGCGTCGTCGGTGCCTCCTATGCGACCGAAACCCGCCAGGCGATCTATTTCGACGCCGAGCTGCGGACGCTCGCGCGAGCGCTGTCGCGGGCGCTGCCCGGGCCTGCCGCTGGTCCGAGTTCGTCGACGCGTCGGAGGACGAGAGCAAGCTGCTGATCTGGGCCGGCAGCGACACCGATCCGGGCCGCTATTACGTCTACGACAAGGCGACGCGCGCAGCTCAACGAGATCATGCTGAGCCGGCCCGCAGCTCGAAGGCGTCCAGCTCGCCCAGGTGCGGCGCGGTCACCTATCCCGCCGCCGACGGCACCATGGTGCCGGCCTATCTCACCCTGCCGCCGGGCGAGCAGCGGCCGCGGCCTGCCGGCGATCGTCCTGCCGCATGGCGGCCCGTCGGCGCGCGACGAATGGGGCTTCGACTGGCTCGCCCAGTATCTCGCCAATCGCGGCTATGCGGTGCTCCAGCCCAACTTCCGCGGCTCGGCCGGCTATGGCGACGAGTGGTTCCAGCGCAACGGCTTCCAGTCGCTGGCGGACCGCGATCGGCGACGTCAGCGACGGCGGCCGCTGGCTGGTCAGCGCAGGGCATCGCCGATCCGGCCAAGCTGGCGATCGTCGGCTGGTCCTATGGCGGCTATGCCGCGCTGCAGTCGGCGGCGATCGATCCCGGACCTGTTCAAGGCGATCGTCGCGATCGCGCCGGTGACCGACCTCAGCATGCTCAAGGACGAGTGGCGGCGCTGGTCGAGCGTCCGCAACTGATCGCGCGACTTCATCGGCAGCGGGCCGCACGTCGCGCGAAGGCTCGCCGCTGCGCAACGTCGGCGGCGATCCGCGGCGCCGGTGCTGCTGTTCCACGGCGACCGCGACCGCAATGTCGGCATCGGCCAGTCGCGGCGGATGGACGATCGCCTGCGCGATGCCGGCAGGCAGAGCGAGCTCGTCGTCTTCCCCGGGCTCGAGCACGATCTCGCGGACAGCGCCGCGCGCGCCGACATGCTGCGCCGGAGCGACGCCTTCCTGCGCCGCGCGCTCGCGATCGCGATGAAAAAAGGGCGGCCCTCCTGCGAGGGCCGCCCTTCATTTTCTCTCGCGGTCGCCGCGGGTCAGCGCGAATAGAATTCGACGACCAGATTGGGCTCCATGCGCACCGGATAGGGCACTTCGTCGAGCGTCGGCACCCGGTTGAAGACGATCTTCGTGGTGCCGTCCGGGACGACATATTCGGGGATGTCGCGCTCGGCGAGGCCCTGCGCCTCGATCACCAGCGCCATTTCCTGCGCCTTGGGGCCGAGCTCGACGACGTCGCCGACATTGACCTTGGCCGAGGCGATGTTGAGCTTCTTGCCGTTGACCCGGATGTGGCCGTGATTGACGATCTGGCGCGCGGCCCAGATGGTCGGCGCGAACTTGGCGCGGTAGACGACCGCGTCGAGCCGGCGCTCGAGCAGGCCGATCAGATTCTGGCCGGTGTCGCCCTTCATCTTGCGCGGCTTCGGTGTAGGCGCGCTTGAACTGCTTTTCGGTGACGTCGCCATAATAGCCCTTGAGCTTCTGCTTGGCGCGCAGCTGGATGCCGAAATCGGAGACCTTGCCCTTGCGGCGCTGGCCGTGCTGGCCGGGACCATATTCGCGGCGGTTGACCGGGCTCTTGGGGCGTCCGAAGACGTTCTCGCCCATCCGGCGGTCGAGCTTGTACTTGGCGCTGGTGCGCTTCGACATGATTCTAATACTCCAATTTGCTGTCCTGACTGCCCGACCAGTCCGGCGCGGCACCGCTTCACCGGGTGCGGGCCAATTGCGAAGGCGGCACCGCCGGACCCGATAGCAGCTGCCCGGCGCGGCCGACCGCTTCACCAGGGGTGCGGGGCCAATTGCGAAGGCGGGCACATGGCCGGCGCAGCGACGCGCTCGGCGAGAAGTCAACCTGTCCGCGGCAGCCTGACGCTGTCCGGCGCGCCGTCGAGCGCCTGTCGACGCACGACGGCCTTCGGCCAGCGCCCGGACGATGCCGCGCAGCGCCTGGATCTCGCGGCTCGACCAGCCGGCCTTGGTGAGGATGGTGCGGATCGTGTTCCTGGTCGCCGGCGTGCGGTCGGGCGGGTGGAAATAATCGGCCGCCGCCAGCGCCTCGTAGAGCTGCCCGATCAGCCCTTCGAGATGCGCCTGCGGCGCGCGCGGCTCGGCCTCGTCGCCTTCGGTCGGCACGGCGAGCTCGCCATGCTTCGACCATTCATAGGCGATCAGGATCACCGCCTGGGCGAGGTTGAGCGAGCGGAAATCGGGATTGACCGGCACGGTGACGATCTTGCCGGCGAGCGCCGACCTCCTCGGTCTCGAGCCCGGACCGCTCGGCGCCGAACAGGATGGCGGACGGGCCCGTCATTGGCGTGGATCTCGCGCCCCGCCTCCTCGGGCGAGACGACCGGCACGACGAGCCCGCGCTTGCGGACCGTGGTCGCGTAGACGAAGGGGCAATCGGCGACCGCCTCGGCGACGCGTGTCGAACACCCGCGCCTGCTCCAGCACCACGTCCGCGCCCGACGCCGCCGGCCCGGCCGACGGATTGGGCCAGCCGTCGCGCGGGGCGACCAGCCGCAGGTCGGTCAGCCCGAAATTGAGCATCGCCCGCGCCGCCTTGCCGATATTCTCGCCGAGCTGGGGGCGGACGAGGACGATGGCGGGCGGTGGCGCGGTCACTCCTTCGCCCGGCCTCGCTCACCGTGCCCGCGAAATCCTCGAAATCCTTGGCCTCGCGGAAGTCCTTATAGACGAGGCGAAGCGGATATAGGCGACGGGGTCGAGCGCCTTCAGGCCCTCCATCACCATCTCGCCGATCCGGCCGAGGGCATCTCGCTCTCGCCGCTCGTCTCGATCTGGCGCTGGATCGAGGAGGCGAGGCGCTCGATCCGCTCGGGCGGGACCGGGCGCTTGCGGCAGGCGATGGCGATCGAGCGTTCGAGCTTGGTGCGGTCGAACGGCTCGCGCCGGTTCTCGGACTTGACCACGGTCAGCTCGCGCAGCTGGATGCGCTCGAAGGTGGTGAAGCGGGCGCCGCAATCCTCGCACTGGCGGCGGCGGCGGATCGCCGAGCCGTCCTCGGTGGGACGGCTGTCCTTCACCTGGCTGTTCTCGTGGGCGCAGAACGGGCAGCGCAATTATTGCTCCGGGTAGATCGGGAAGCGCGCGCAGAGCTCGCGGACGCGGGCCTTGCACCGCGGCCTCGACCTCCGCATTGCCCTCCTCGCCATTGGCGCGCAGCCCTTCGAGCACGTCGGCGACCATGTCGGCGATGTCGCGGAACTCGGCGACGCCGAAGCCGCGGGTGGTGCCGGCGGGCGAGCCGACGCGGATGCCGCTGGTCTTGACCGGCGGCAGCGGATCGAACGGGATGCCGTTCTTGTTGCAGGTGATCGCGGCGCGCTCGAGCGCCTCGTCGGCATCCTTGCCGGTGACTCCGAGCGGGCGCAGGTCGACCAGCGCGAGATGGGTGTCGGTGCCGCCCGAGACGAGATCGGCGCCGCGCTCCTTGAGGCGGCCGGCGAGCGCCTTGGCGTTGGCGATCACCGCCCTGGCATAGGTCTTGAAATCGGGCTGCAGCGCCTCGCCGAAGGCGACCGCCTTGGCGGCGATGACGTGCATCAGCGGGCCGCCCTGCAGGCCGGGGAAGACCGCCGAGTTGATCTTCTTGGCGATCGCCTCGTCGTCGGTCAGCACCATGCCGCCGCGCGGGCCGCGCAGCGTCTTGTGGGTGGTGGTGGTGACGACATGGGCGTGGCCGAACGGGGAGGGGTGCTCGCCCGCCGCGACCAGGCCGGCGAAATGGGCCATGTCGACCATGAAGACCGCGCCGACCTCGTCGGCGATGGCGCGGAAGCGGGCGAAATCGATGTGGCGCGGATAGGCCGAGCCGCCGGCGATGATCAGCTTGCGGCCGGTGCTCCTTGGCCAGCCGCTCGACCTCGTCGAAATCGATCAGATGGTCGTCGCGGCGCACGCCATATTGGATGGCGTTGAACCATTTGCCCGACATGGCCGGCTTGGCGCCGTGGGTGAGGTGGCCGCCGGCGTCGAGCGACATGCCGAGGATGGTGTCGCCGGGCTTGGTCAGCGCCAGCATCACCGCGCCGTTGGCCTGCGCGCCCGAATGCGGCTGGACGTTGGCGAAGCCGCAGCCGAACAATTGCTTGGCGCGCTCGATCGCCAGCGTCTCGACCGCGTCCGACGGGCGCGCAGCCCTGATAATAACGCCGGCCCGGATAGCCTTCGGCATATTTGTTGGTGAGCACCGAGCCCTGCGCCTCGAGCACGGCGCGCGAGACGATATTCTCCGACGCGATCAGCTCGATCTGGTTCTGCTGGCGGTCGAGCTCGGCGGCGATGGCGTCGGCGACCGCGCCGTCGGCCTCGCGCAGCCGGTCGGTGAAGAAGCCGTCGGGCTGGACGTCGCTGAGCGGGCGGCTGCTCATGCGGGCTCCTTGGCTGAAATGGGGGTGGGACAGCTTCTCGACGCGGCGCTGGTGGCGGTCGCCGGCGAAGGGGGTGGCGAGGAAGGCGTCGATGCAGGCCTTGGCCATCTCGATGCCGATCAGGCGGGCGCCCATGGCGATGACGTTGGCGTCGTTATGCTCGCGGGCGAGGCGTGGCCGAGAGCGGCTCGGAAACGAGCGCGCAGCGGCAGGCCGGGTGGCGGTTGGCGGCGATCGAGATGCCGATGCCCGAGCCGCACAGGGCGATGCCGCGCTCGGCGCGGCCGGCGGCGATCTCCTCGGCGAGCTTGTAGCCGTAATCGGGATAATCGACCGAATTCGACGCCCTCGGGGCCGAGGTCGGTCGACCTCATGGCCCGCCTCGCCGCAGCCAGGCGACGAGATCGGCCTTGAGGGCGACGGCGGCATGATCGGAAGCGATGGCGATCCGCATGGGGACGCCCTAGGCAATCGGGCCGGGATTCGCCAGCGCTTGATCGAAAATAAGCGGGCCTTGGTCGGTGCCGCGTTTGCGTCGCGCGCCCGAAAGAGGCCCGGATGCCGGCAGGGGACGAAGCAAAAGGAGCGCATCATGATGCGTCTGCTCGTCTTCGCGCTGCTGTTCGCGGCGCAACGCCGAACCGGCTCTTGGACCCTTCGCCGCGCGCCAGCTCGCGCCCGGCATCCACCTGCTCGCGGCGCCGCCCGATTATCGCGGGCCGGTGATCGGCAACGTCACGGTGATCGAGCAGAGCGACGGCGTCGTGGTGATCGACAGCGGCGGCGCAGCGGCGGACGGGCGGCGGATCGTCGGCTTCGTCCGCGCGCTCACCGCAAAGCCGATCCGGGCGGTGGTCATCACCCATTGGCATGGCGATCATCCGCAGGGCGTGTCGGCGATCCGCGACGCCTTTCCCCGCGTCCGGATCATCGCCACCGCGGCGACGCGCGAAGCGATCAGGGGGCCGGCAGCCCAATTCCTCGGTTTCCGGCCCGACGAGCGTTCGGACACGATCGCTCTCAATCAGCTGTCGGGTTTCCTGTCGGGCGTGCGCCAGGCGTCGCGCAGCCCCGAGCATGACGACGCCACCCGCGCGCGTTACGCGCGAATGATGCGCGAGATCGAGGCGCGTATGGACGAGATGGGCGGCACCTATCTGGTGCTGCCGACCGAGACCTTCGACCGCGAGTTGCTGCTCGACGATGCGGAGCGGCCGGTGCGGCTCATGTTCCTCGGCCGCGCCAACACCGATGGCGACGCCATCGCCTGGCTGCCGCGGCAGCGGATCGTGGCGACCGGCGACGTGGTGGTGGCGCCGACGCCGTTCGGCTTCTTCTCCTTTCCCGGCGACTGGATCGGCGTGCTCGAGCGGCTGAAGGCGCTCGATTTCGCCCTGCTCGTCCCCGGCCATGGCGAGCCGCAGACCGATGACGCCTATCTCGACCGGCTGATCGGCACGCTGACCGACGTCCGCGCCCAGGTCGGCGCGCTGGCTCGGCAGGGGCTGACGCTGGAAGAGGTGCGCGCGCGCGTCGATTTCTCGGCGCAGACCGCGATCTTCGGCGACACCCCGCGCAACCGCCTGCTGTTCGACGCCTATTGGCTGACCCCGATCGTCGAGAGCGCCTATAAGGAGGCGCGCGGCGAGCCGATCGTGCAGGGCGGGGACGCCGGCGGCTGAACCGCTCCTTAGTCGCTCGCGACGGCGCAGCCCCGCTCATCGCCCGGTCGGTCCTCGCCATGGCCGGAGGCGCGGCAACCAACGCGGGACGGCGCGAACGAAGGCCTCGTAGTCGTCCGGGAATTGCCTGCGCAGTGTCGGTTCCTCATAGGCCAGGACGAAAAGGTGGAAGAACAGCCAGACAAGCGGCTCCGTAGAGCAACAGCGCCGGGCTCCCGAACAGCAAAGCTTGCCCGAGGATCAGGGTGACGACCGCGACGTACATCGGATTGCGGACGTAGCGATACAGACCGGAGACAATGAGCCGGCGGGTCGGCGCGACCGGCGCCGGTGTTCCCAGCCCGACCCAGGCGAAGCGGAAGAAGCACTCGAGCAAGGCGCCGCCGCCGAGAAAGAGGAGCAGAACTGCCGATCACGGGCAGAAGGGGCGAATCGCCCAGTTCGCTCGCGATACGCCAGCGGCTGATCAGCCAGGGCAGATAGCCGGCCACGGTCCCGGGCGCGATCAGCAGGAAGAGAGCGGAGCCGATCAGCGAGACCGCGCGGCTCTGCATCGGCTCAGGCCGCCCAGCGCATCTCCAGCCGGTCCCAGATCTCGACCAGCGCCTTGGCGAGGTCGCGCATCATCTCTTCGCTGTGGGCGGGGCCGGGGGTGAAGCGCAGCCGCTCGGTGCCGCGCGGCACGGTCGGGATAGTTGATCGGCTGCACGTAGATGCCATATTCGGCGAGCAAGATGTCGCTGATCCTCTTGGCCGTGACCGGGTCGCCGACCAGCAGCGGCACGATATGGGTGGTCGACGGCATCACCGGCAGGCCGGCGTCGGCGAAGATCGCCTTGAGCTGCGCCGCGCGCGGCCTGCTGCGCCTCGCGCTCGGCGCGTCGAGGCCTTGAGGTGGCGCACGCTGGCGAGCGCGCCGGCGACGAGCACCGGCGACAGCGAGGTGGTGAAGATGAAGCCGGGCGCGTAGCTGCGGACCACGTCGACGATGTTGCGGTCGGCGGCGATATAGCCGCCCATCACGCCGAACGCCTTGCCGAGCGTGCCTTCGATGATCGTCATCCGGTGCGGCGACGCCGTCGCGCTCCGAAATGCCGCCGCCGCGCGGGCCGTACATGCCGACGGCGTGGACCTCGTCGAGATAGGTCAGCGCGTTGATATTTGTCGGCGAGGTCGCAGATCTCGGCGATCGGGGCGACGTCGCCGTCCATCGAATAGACGCTCTCGAAGGCGATCAGCTTGGGCGCGTCGGGATCGGCGGCGGCGAGCAGCTCCTCGAGATGGGCGAGATCGTTGTGGCGGAAGACCTGCTTCTCGCAGCCCGAGTTGCGGATGCCGGCGATCATCGAGGCGTGGTTCAGCGCGTCGGAGAAGATGATGCAGCCGGGCAGCATCTTGCCGAGCGTCGAGAGCGTCGCCTCGTTCGAGATATAGCCCGAGGTGAAGAGCAGCGCGCGCTTCCTTGCCGTGCAGATCGGCGAGCTCGGCCTCGAGCTCGATATGATAATGGGTGTTGCCGCGGATGTTGCGGGTGCCGCCCGAGCCGGCGCCGACGTCGTGCAGCGCCTCCTCCATCGCCGCGATCACGTCGGGATGCTGGCCCATGGCGAGATAGTCGTTCGAGCACCAGACGGTGATCGGCTTCGGCCCGTTATGGCCGGCGAAGCAGCGCGCATTGGGGAAGCTGCCCTTGTTGCGCAGGATGTCGATGAAGACGCGATAGCGGCCCTCGGCGTGCAGCCGCTCGATCGCCTCCGCGAAGATACGCTGATAGTCCAAGTGCTCGTCCCCGGTGCTCTCGGCCGTCCAATAGCGGATAGCGCGCGCTCGCAAGGCCAGTGCGAACGATTCGCAACAGGCACGGATCCGACTGTGTCGCTAGAGCGTCTCGATCCGGGTCAGGCCGAAGCCGGCGAGGCCGGCGCGATAGGCCTCGGCGTCGGTCCGCGCGGCCCGGTGAAGACCGCGATGCCCTCGCCGGGCGATTCGGGCCAGGTCATGGTCGCGCGGTCAGCCAGGCGGTGCGGCGGGCGATGCCCGCCTTGCCGTCGACGAAGGCGAGCGGGCGCGGCGCCGCGGCGGCGAGCTCGTCCTCGACCAGCGGGAAATGGGTGCAGGCGAGGACGATCGTGTCGATCCGCTCGCCGCCGGGCTGGCCGAGCAGGCCGTCGAGGATGCGGCGCATAGGCCGCGCGGATCGGTCGCCTCGCCGCGCAGCTTGCGCCTCGGCCAGCTCGACCAGCTCGGCCGAGCCGTGGCGGAGCACGAGTGCAGTCGGCGGCGAACTCGGCGGCGAGCCGGTCGACATAGGGCTGGACGATCGTCGCGTCGGTGCCGAGCACGCCGATCGCGCGGGTCTTCGAGCAGCGCGGCCGCCGGCTTGATCGCCGGGCACGGTGCCGACGATCGGCAGGTCGAGCGCGGCGCGGACCGCGTCGAGCGCGATCGTCGAGGCGGTGTTGCAGGCGATGACGATCAGCACGCGGATCGTAGCGCTCGGCGAGCCGGCCGAGCAGCGCCGGAACGCGCGCCGCGATCTCGGCCGCGCTCTTGGTGCCGTAGGGAAAGCCGGCGCTGTCGGCGGCATAGACGATCGGCGCGTTGGGCAGCAGCGCGCGGATCGCCGCCAGCACCGACAGGCCGCCGACGCCGGAATCGAAGACGAGCAGGGGGCGGGCGTGCGGTCATCGGCGCGCCGATGTAGCGGCTGCGGCGCGGCCGGCCGCAAGCGGATCCGATCGCTTTTGACGCAATTTGTTGCGCGGCTTTTGCGGCACTGCGCTAGGCAGTGTCGCGCTGGGGGTGCGACGTGACGCGCGAAATCTTGGTCGCCGCCGATCGCTCTGCCTTGCTGCTCGGCTATCTGCTCGGCTCGATCCCGTTCGGCCTGCTGCTGACCCGGGCGGCCGGGCTGGGCGACGTCCGCGCCATCGGCTCGGGCAATATCGGCGCGACCAACGTGCTGCGGACCGGCCGCAAGGGGCTGGCCGCCGCGACCCTGCTGCTCGACGCCGCCAAGGGCGCGGCGGCGGTGCTGCTCGCCGGCCTGATCTGGCCGGACCAGCCGCAAGCGCTGGCCGGCGATCGGCGCCTTTCTCGGCCATCTCTATCCGGTCTGGCTCGCGCTTCAAGGGCGGCAAGGGCGTGGCGACGCTGGTCGGGATCGTCGCCGCCTTGCACTGGCCGACCGTGCTGGTCGCGCGTCGCTGTCTGGACTCGCGGTGCTGGCGCTGACCCGCTATTCCTCGCTCGGCGGGATGGTCGCGGCGCGTCGCCGCGCCGGTCGCGGCCGCCTGTTCGGCCGGTTCGACCTCGCCATCCTGTTCGCCGGCTTCGCCCTGCTCGTGCTGTGGAAGCACCGCGCCAATATCGGCCGGCTGGTCGCGCGGCGCCGAGCCGAAGGTCGGGCGGAGCGGCGGCCTGAGATGCCGGCGCCGGCCGACCAGATCGCGCGGCTGCGGCTGATCCGCTCGGACAATATCGGCCCGGTCACCTATTTCCAGCTGCTCGCCCGCTTCGGCTCGGCGCAGGCGGCGATCGACGCGATCCCCGACCTCGCCGCGCGCGGCGGCGGGCGGGCGCCGAGGCTCGCGTCCAGGGCCGAGATCGAGCGCGAGATCGAGACGGTCGAGCGGCTCGGCGCGCGCCATCTGTTCCTCGGCCAGGGCCTCTATCCGCCTTTGCTCGCCGAGCTGGAGACCGCGCCGCCGGCCCTGATCGTCAAGGGCGACCTCGACGCTGCTCGACAGGCCGGCGGTCGCGATGGTCGGCGCGCGCAACGCCTCGGCCGCCGCCTGCCGCTTCGCCCGCCAGCTCGCCCAGGCGCTGGGCGAGGCCGGGACGGTCGTCGTCTCCGGGCCTGGCGCGCGGCATCGATTCGGCCGCGCATGACGGCGCGCTCGACACCGGCACGATCGCGGTGATCGCGGGCGGCATCGACATCGTCTATCCGCCCGAGAACGAGGCGCGGCAGCGCGCGATCGCCGAGCGCGGCCTGCTGGTCGCCGAGCAGCCGCCGGGCGTCGAGCCGCGCGCGCGCCATTTCCCCTATCGCAACCGGATCATCGCCGGGCTCGCCCACGGCACGGTGGTGGTCGAGGCGGCGCCCAAATCGGGCTCGCTGATCACCGCGCGCTGCGCCGCCGAATTCGGCCGCGAGGTGATGGCGGTGCCCGGCTCGCCGCTCGATCCGCGCGCGCAGGGCTGCAACCTGCTGATCCGCGAAGGCGCGACCCTGGTCCAGACCGCCGAGGACGTGCTCGAGGCGGTCAGCCCGCTCGCGCATCCGCCCGTTCCGCCAGCGCGAGCTCGATTATGCCGCGCCGGGGCCGAGCGCCGACGCCGACGACGAGCCGCGCGGCGCGCCGTCGCCGACCTGCTCGGCCCGACGCCGGTGCCGGTCGACGAGCTGATCCGCCAGTCGGGCCTGGCGCCGGCGACCGTGCAGACGGTGCTGCTCGAGCTGGAGCTGGCCGGACGGCTCGAGCGCCATGCCGGCGGCAAGGTGAGCCTCGCGTGACGCGATTGGGCGACATCGCAAGTCCCGGGCCTAATTGATTGACATGAGGCGATTTGCCGGGCGACAAGCGGCCTGGAAAAGGGGGCGGGCGATGGCGACGGCAAGGAAATTGATGCTGGTTACGGCGCTGGCGGGCAGCCTGGCGACGGCGCCGCCGCCCGCGTTCGCGGCGACGATCCAGCCGGACAAGGCGCCCGAGCCGCTTTGCCGCCGGGCCGCAGCTCTCCCCGAGCTGCCGCCCGAGCCGGCGCTCCGCCCGCCGCCGCCGGCGCCGGAGCCCGAGACGGAGGATGCGGAGCCGGACACCGAGGAAGCCGTCGCCGATCCCTCCGCGCCGCCCCCTCCGCCTCCGCCGCCCCCTCCGCCTCCGCCTCCGCCTCCGCCGCCACCACCGCCTCCGCCTCCCCCGCCTCCTCCGCCCCCGCCGCCCGCTTATGCGATCGGGGATGACGAGGCGGCCATCGCCGTGACCGGGACCCGCGTCCCGCGGCCGAGCCTGGATTCGCCGACGCCGGTGACCGTCGTCGGCGGTGAAGGCCCAAGCGCGCCGCCGTCCGCCCCGCCGCCCGCCCGAATCAGTCTCGCCGCCGCCCGTGTCGGACTCGCTGCCGTCCAGGGCGGGCGTGCCGGAGCTGCAATCGGGCCAGCTCACCGCCGCCGACCATGACGACCTGCTCAATCCCGAGCTCTATGCGAAATATGTCGAGGCGATGGCGCAGCGCGTGGCGGGGCCGGGCGTACCGGCGGTCGACACGCGCCGAGTCCTCACCGTGGCGGTTCAGGATCGGGCCGGCCGGCCGATCCCCTTCGCCGACGTCACTTTGACCTGCGCCGACGGCAACAGCCTGACGCTGGCGACGCTCGCCGACGGCACAGCAATCTTCTTCCCGGGCCTCGATCGGCTCGGCGATTCAGTGCGGCTGTCGGTGCCCGGAATGCGGCCTGGCACGGGCGGCGAGCGCCGGATAATGCTGTCGGGCCAGGCCGGGGCGCAACGGCACTCGGTGACTCTGACCGGCGCCGCGCCGCGAGTCACCCGCTTCGACCTGGCGGTGGTGATCGACACGACCGGCAGCATGACCGACGAGCTCGAATTCCTGAAGGCGGAGCTGCGCACGATCCTCGACGAGATCGGCCGCGGCCATCCCGAGCTCGACATCAGGCTGGGGCTGGTCGCCTATCGCGACGTCGGCGACCAATATGTGACCCGCACCTTCCCGTTCACCGGCTCGCTCGACGAAGTGCAGGAGAACCTCGCCGCTCAGCGCGCCGACGGCGGCGGCGACATGCCCGAGGCGATGGAGCAGGCCCTGATCCGCGCCATCGGGCAGGACTGGCGGCCCGATGCGGTTCGCGCGCTGCTGCTCGTCGCCGACGCGCCGCCCCATGGCCAGAATGTCGCCCGGACCTGGGAAGCGGCGGAGGCGGCGCGGGCGCGGCGAATCCAGATCGTGCCGGTCGCCGCCTCGGGCGTCGACGATCTCGCCGAATATGTGATGCGGGCGATGGCGGCGGCGACCCAGTCCCGCTACCTGTTCCTCACCGACGACAGCGGCATCGGCAATCCGCACGCCGAGCCGGCGGTCGACTGCTACCTCGTCACCCGCCTCGACCGGCTGGTCCGGCGGGTGCTCGACAGCCTCATTTCCGGACGGCGCGTCGAGCCCCGGGAGGGCGAGGTGATCCGGACGGTGGGCACCTACGACAATGGCCGTTGCGTACTGCCCCCGGACTTCGAGGCCGGGGACTGACGCCTTTCGCGCTCGACGAGGGGGAGCGGGCCTCATCATCCTATGCCGCGCACGCTTAAGGATAAGACCTGAATGAAGCTAGTCGTTCGATCCCGAAGATCGGAGGTTTACCTTGCTGTAAGTTCATGATATGTTCCCTGCATGGATCTTCCCGATTTCCTCCGCTTCGATCCCGTTCCGCTGCGTGCGCAGCATAATGGCTGGACGCCCGCGCTGCAGCTGCGCTTCATTCTCGCTTTGGCTCGCGGCGCGGGTCCTGACGAGGCGGCGCGCTCGCTCGGGAGGACTCGCCAGTCCGTTTACCGCCTCCGCAAGAAAGCGGGAGCGGAGAGCTTCGCCGCGGCCTGGGAGCGCGCGCAGGCCTTCGCTCGAAGAGCGGCGGGGGCCCGGCGCTCGCTGGGCTCCACCTGCGGCGGCATCGAGACCATCATGGTGCCGCGTTATTATCGCGGCCGGCTGATCGGCTTCGTTCAGCGCGAGGACGTGGCGGGCGCGATGCGCCTCCTCGGCCGGCTCGATCGTATTGCAGAGCGTCTCGGCGACGTTCCCAGCGACCTCGCCACCGACGAGGCGATGGAGGCGTTCGAGCGGATGATCGGCGCGGGAAGTTACAGAGATGACGCAATGCGCCAGTGAACGCGTCGAGTTCGTCAACTCCGGACGCCCGTCATGCCGGCTTGACGGCATCCGCCGCCGCTCTTCACCCTATGCGCGTACGCGTAAGGGACAAAATCGGGAATGAAGCTCGTCGTCGTCGAATCGCCCGCCAAGGCGAAGACCATCGAGAAATATCTGGGCCCCGGCTACCGGGTGCTCGCCTCCTACGGCCATGTCCGCGATCTGCCGCCCAAGGACGGCTCGGTCGATCCCGACGACGGCTTCGCGATGACCTGGGAGACCTATGCCGACAAGGCGCGGCAGCTGAAGGCGATCGCCGACGAGGCGAAGAAGCGCCGACTCGCTGATCCTCGCCACCGACCCCGACCGCGAGGGCGAGGCGATCAGCTGGCACGTCCAGGAGGTGCTGGCGAAGAAGAAGGCGCTGCCCGCCCATGTCGAGCGGGTCACCTTCAACGCGATCACCAAGAGCGCGGTGACCGAGGCGATGGCGCATCCGCGCGCGCTCGACGAGGATCTGATCGACGCCTATCGGGCCCGGCGCGCGCTCGATTATCTGGTCGGCTTCACGCTTTCGCCGGTGCTGTGGCGCAAGCTGCCCGGGCGCGAAATCGGCGGGCCGCGTGCAGTCGGTGGCGCTGCGGCTGATCGTCGATCGCGAGCGCGAGATCGAGCTGTTCCGCGCCCAGGAATATTGGAGCGTCACCGCGACGCTGGAGGCGGACGGAACCGAGTTCCAGGCGCGCCTGGTCCGCTACAATGGCGACAAGATCGACCGCCTCACGATCGGCGACGAGGGCACCGCCGAGGCGGCGAAGAAGGCGGTCGAGGAGGGGCGGTTCTCGGTCGTCTCGGTCGAGACCAAGCCGCTGACCCGCAACCCGCCGCCGCCCTTCACCACCTCGACCCTGCAGCAGGAGGCGGCGCGCAAGCTCGGCTTCTCGGCCAGCCAGACGATGCGGGTGGCGCAGGGCCTCTACGAGGACGGCGCGATCACCTACATGCGCACCGACGGCGTGCAGATGGCGGCGAGGCGATCTCGGCCGCGCGGCGCGCGGTCGCCGACGCGCTACGACGCCGGCTATGTGCCGGACAAGCCGCGCCATTACGAAACCAAGGCCAAGAACGCGCAGGAAGCGCACGAGGCGATCCGGCCGACCGATTTCGGCCGCGACCGCGCCGGATCGGGCGATCATGGCCGGCTCTACGAGCTGATCTGGAAGCGCGCGCTGGCCAGCCAGATGGCCTCGGCGCGGCTCGAGCGGACGACGGCCGAGCTGGCCGACGGCACCGGCCGGCATGGGCTGCGCGCGACCGGGCAGGTCGTGCTCTTCCCCGGCTTCCTCGCGCTCTACGAGGAAGGCCGCGACGACGAGACGGACGAGGACAGCCGCCGCCTGCCGCGGCTGCGCGAGGGCGACACGCCGGCCAAGAAGAGCGGTCGAGGCCGAGCAGCATTTCACCCAGCCGCCGCCGCGCTATTCCGAGGCGAGCCTGGTCAAGAGGATGGAGGAGCTCGGCATCGGCCGGCCGTCGACCTATGCGGCGACCCTGCAGACGCTGAAGGACCGCGACTATGTCCGGCTCGAGAAGAACCGCTTCTTCCCCGAGGAGAGCGGGCGGCTGCTGACCGCCTTCCTCGAACGCTTCTTCGAGCGCTACGTCTCCTACGATTTCACCGCCCATCTCGAGGACGAGCTCGACGACATTTCGGGCGGGCGGCTCGGCTGGCAGACAGGTGCTCGAGGACTTCTGGCGCGACTTCAAGCCGAAGACCGCCGAGGTGATGGAGCAGAAGCCGTCCGAGATCACCGCCGCGCTGGACGATTTCCTCGCCCCCTGGCTGTTCCCGGACAAGGGCGACGGCAGCGATCCGCGGCTCTGCCCGGCCTGCGGCGAGGGGCGGCTCGGCCTGCGCGGCGGCAAGTTCGGCGCGTTCGTCGCCTGCTCCAACTATCCCGACTGCAAGTTCACCCGGCGCTTCGGCGCGGAGGGCGGCGCGAGGAGGATAGCGGGCCGCAGGTGCTGGGCGCCGATCCGGAGAGCGGGCAGGACGTGACCCTGCGCTCGGGCCGGTTCGGGCCCTATTTCCAGCTCGGCGAGGGCAAGGACGCCAAGCGCGCCTCGCTGCCCAAGGACGTGCCGGCGGCCGACGCCGATCTGGAGGTGGCGCTGCGCCTGCTGTCGCTGCCGCGCGCCGTCGGCGACCATCCGGAAACCGGCAAGCCGATCACCGCGAGCATCGGCCGCTACGGCCCCTATCTCGCCCATGACGGCAAATATGCGAAGCTCGCCTCGACCGCCGAAGTGTTCGAGATCGGCATGAACGCCGCGGTCGCGAAGCTCGCCGACGCGGCCAGCGGCGGCGGGCGCAAGGCGGGGTCGCGCGAGCCGCTGAAGGTGCTCGGCGCCGCATCCGCGCACCGAGCTCGGAGATCAGGCTGATGGAGGGGCGGTTCGGGCCCTATGTCACCGACGGCACGACCAATGCGACCCTGCCCAAATCGCTGGCGCCGGACCAGCTGACGCTGGAGGAAGCGGCGCAGCTGATCGACGAGCGCGCCGCCAAGGGACCGGCCAGGAAGGGCGCGGGGCCGCAAGGCGCCCGCCAGGAAGAAGAAGGGATCGAAATGATCGATCGCCGCTCCTGCTCGCCGTTCTCGCCGGCGCCGCCCAGGCGCCGGAGCCGCCGCCGCCGAATCCGGCCAATGCGGATTATCATTTCCGCTATCTCAACCGGCTCGATCCGGCCCAGGGCTGGCGCCGGACGCCGAGCGGGCTTCGCTATCGCAAGCTGAGCGGCACCGGCGACCGGCGCCGCGGCCCAGCGCGACCGACACGGTCACGCATCCACTATGTCGGCCGGTTCATCGACGGCACCGAGTTCGACAGCTCGGTCAGCCGCGGCCAGCCGGCGACCTTCCCGCTGCCGCGCCTGATCCGCGGCTGGCAGGAAGGCGTGCCGCTGATGAGCGTCGGCGACCGCTACGAGTTCGCCATCCCCTATACGCTCGCTTACGGCTGGAACGGGCGCGGGCCGATCCCGGGCGGCGCGACCCTGATCTTCACCATCGAGCTCATCGCCATCGCGCCGCCTTCGTCGGAATAATCTTGGTTTACCGGGCGTTTACGATGCCCGGTCCGGCTCTCTTTACCGTGGCGGCCCTAGTGAGGCCGCATGCGTACCGGTAAGCTTGCGATCAGCCGCGGCCATCAGATCGGCCGATCCGCCGCACCTTTCGCTGGTGCCGGCGGAGACGCGCGGCGCCGTCCGAACATGCGCCGCCCGCCTCGCCCGATTATCAGCTCGTCCACGACCGGCTGACCGCGCTCGAGCGGCTGACCCGGCTGCACGAGCAGGGCGCGCTTTCCGCCGCGGAATTCGCCGCCGAGAAGATTGCTGATCCTCGGCCTGCCCGCCGACGAATATGTGCTGCGCGAGCAGCGCCGGTCCATTTCGTCCCGGCCGAACCGCGCCGCCGCAGCGCGGGCCGTCGCTGATCGGGCGGATGCTGAGCGGTAAGTTCCTGATCTTCAGCCTCGCCGCCGGTCTCGCCTTGTCGCTCGTCGCCCAGCCCGACGCCACCTTGCGCTTCTTCGACCAGACGCTGCGCTACTTCGGCGCCTAAGGGCAGCCCCGGTCCCGCAGCCCGTGCAGGCCGGGTCCTTGACGATCCGGATCGTCCGCATCGCCGGCTTGAGGCCGTCGAAAATGTGGAGCTTGCCCGCCGAGTCCTCGCCGAAGCCGGCGATCTGCCGGATCGCCTCGAGCGCCGCGAAGGCGCCGGCGATCCCCGCCATCGCGCCGAGCACGCCCAGCTCCGAGCAGGTGTCGCAATCCTCGGCGTCGAAGGCGTCGCCGACGAAGCAGCGGTAGCAGGGCGCCCTCCCAGCCGCGGAAGGTGCCGATCTGCGCCTGGAAGCGGCCGATCGCCGCCGAGACGAGGGGGATGCGGGCGGCGATGCAATGATCGGACACGACCAGCCGGGTGGCGAAATTGTCGCTGCCGTCGAGGACGAGGTCGGCGCCTGCCAGCAGCGCCCCGACATTGGTCCGGGTGAGCCGCTCGGCAATGCCGTCGAAGGCGATGTCCGGGTTGAGCCGCTCGACCGCCTCGCCAGCGACGTCGGTCTTGATGCGGCCGACGTCGCCGGTGCCGAACAGGATCTGGCGCTGAAGATTGTCGAGCGTGACCCGATCGTCGTCGATCACCCGGATAGTGCCGATCCCGGCCGCGGCCAGATACTGGATCGCCGGCGCGCCGATGCCGCCGGCGCCGACGATCGCGACGCTGGCGTCGAGCAGCCGGCGCTGGCCTTCGCCGCCAATCTCCTTGAGGACGATGTGGCGCGCGTAGCGGTCGAGCTGGGCGTCGCTGAGGCTCACCGCCCGGTCGAGCCGAAGCCGCCGATGCCGCGGGCGGTCTCGTCGAGATCGTCGACTTCCGCGAAGCGCGCGCGCAGCACCGGCGCCGGGACGAGCTGGGCGATGCGCTCGCCGCGGGCGATCGTCGAAAGGCTCGCCGCCGAGATTGACCAGCACGACCTTCAACTCGCCGCGATAGTCGCTGTCGATCGTGCCGGTGAGGCAGGTGATGCCGTTCCGCACCGCGGTGCCCGAGCGCGAGCGGACCTGGACCTCATAGCCGTGCGGGATGGCGATCGCGATGCCGGTGGCGACGGCGTGGCGGCCGCCGGGCGCGAGGATCAGGCTTCTCGGCCGCGACGACGTCGAGCCCGACCGCATGCTCGGAGCCGTAAGCGGGGAGGGGAAGGCCCTCACCGTGCGGCAGCCGCTTCACCTTGATCTCGATCATCGTCTCTCCCGCGCGCGACCAGCTGATCGAGCGCGTAGCGCCCGCCGCCCAACGTCGCAAACAGGATTCCGAGGAAGACGAGGATCAAAGCCGGCCACCAGCCCGGGAAATCCTGCGGCCAGTGCACCATCCAGACCGCGACGATGAAGACGAAGGCGGTGATGAGGCCGGCCCAGCGAGTCGCGAGGCCGAGGATGAAGGCGATGCCGCAGAGGAACTGCGCCCAGACGCAGAGCGGCGCCATCAGCGCCGGCATGGGGAAGCGGAACTGGGTCAGGAATGCCTCGAACTCGTCCATCCGCGCCGCGCTGAAGATGTTGTCGTGGCTCTGCCAGACGAGGAAGGCGCCGGTCACCCAGCGCAGCAGCAACAGGCCGAGGTCGCCGAAGCGGGCCAGCGGCGTCAGCAACATCCAGTCCTTGCGCATCTCACCCCTCCAGAGCGGCGGCGATCCTTTGCGCGAGCCTTGCGGCGACTTCGGCCTTCGGGGCGGTCTCCCATTCCTCCACCCCGTCGGCGGTGATGAGATGGACCTTGTTGTCGGCGCCGCCCATCACGTCCCCCGAAACGTCGTTGGCGACGATCCAGTCGCAGCCCTTCCGCTCCCGCTTCGCTTGCGCGTTGCCGACGACATTGTCGGTTTCCGCCGCGAAGCCGATCAACAGGCGCGGCCGGCGCGATGACGAGGCCAGTTCGGCGAGAATGTCCGGATTTTCGACGAGCGACAGGGTGGGTGGGCCGCCGTCGCCCTTCTTGATCTTCGACGAGGCGCGGATCGACCCGCCAGTCGGCGACGGCGGCGACCATGACCGCGGCATCGGCGGGCAGGGCCCTTTCGACCGCCGCGGCCATCTCGCGCGCGGTCTCGACGTCGATCCGGTCGACGCCCGGCGGCGTCGCCGATCGACGGGGCCGGCGATCAGGCTGACCCGAGCGCCGAGATCGGCCAGCGCCTCGGCGATGGCGAAGCCCTGCTTGCCCGACGAGCGGTTGGCGAGCATCCGAACCGGGTCGATCGGCTCGTGGGTCGGCCCGGCGGTGACGATGACGTGCCGGCCGGCGAGCGGGCCGCCGGCGCCGCCCAGCGCATCCTCGATCGCCGCGAAGATCGCCTCGGGCTCGGGCAGGCGGCCCGGGCCATATTCGCCGCAGGCCATCTCGCCTTCGTCGGGCTCGAGGATCGTCACCCCGTCGGCGCGCAGCCGCGCGACGTTGCGCATGGTCGCCTCGTGCTGCCACATCCGCACGTTCATCGCCGGCGCGGCGAGCACCCTCTTGTCGGTGGCGAGCAGCAGGGTGGTGGCGAGATCGTCGGCGATGCCGGCGGCCATCTTCGCCAGCAGGTTCGCGGTCGCCGGGCAGACGACGACGAGGTCGGCCTCGCGGCTGAGCTGGATATGGCCCATCTCGGCCTCGTCCTTGAGGTCCCAGAGGCTGGTATGGACCGGCTGCTCGGAGAGCGCCGCCAGCGTCATCGGCGTGATGAACTGCGCGCCGCCCGCGGTCAGCACGCAGCGCACGCTGCCGCCCGCCTTGCGGATCAGCCGGATCAGCTCGCAGGCCTTGTAGGCGGCGATGCCGCCGCCGACGATGAGAAGGATGCGCTTGCCTCGCATCGGCCTAATTTAGGAACCAGACCATCGCCGCGCCAGCTGCCGCGGAGAGCAGCGCGGTTAGCGCGATCAGTCCGGTACGGTGCGGCCGCACCACTGTGATCTCGCGCAGCGGCGGCGCGGGCGGGGCGGCGCCGGGGGGCGGGTAATAATGGTCGAGGCGGCGGATCAGGTCGGGGAGCTTGCGCAGCAGCCGGACGTTGCGCACGATCTCGTCCGCGATCCGCGCCTCGGGGCCGAGCTCGCTGCGCACCCATTCGGTCAGGAAGGGCTCGGACGTCTCCCACATGTTGATGTCGGGATCGAGCGCCTGGGCGACGCCTTCCTCCATCACCATCGTCTTCTGGAGCAGGAGGAGGTGCGGCTGGGTCTGCATGTCGAAGTCGCGGGTGATCTTGAACAGGCCGTCGAGCATCTGGCCGATGGACACGTCTTTTGCCGGCAATCCACGCATGGGCTCGCCCACCGCGCGAAGCGCGGTCGCGAACTCGTCGATATTGTGGTGCGGCGGCACATATTGCGCCTCGAAATGGATCTCGGCGACCCGGCGATAATTGCCGGTCAGCAGGCCGTAGAGGATCTCGGCGAGCCAGACCCGCGCCTGGCGATCGATCCGGCCCATGATGCCGAAGTCGATCGCCGCGAGGCGGCCGTCGGGCAAGGCGAAGAGATTGCCCTGATGGAGGTCGGCATGGAAGAAGCCGTCGACCACCGCCTGGCGCAGAAAGGCGCGGACCAGGATCGCGGCGAGCGCCTTCAAATCGTGGCCGGCCTCGATCAGCGCGTTGCGATCGGTGAGCTTGATGCCGTCGATCCATTCGAGCGTCAGCACCCGCCGGGCGGTGCGGCTCCAATCGATCTCGGGGACGAAGAAGCCGCCCTCGGCGACGAGATTCTCGCGCAGCTCGGAGGCGGAGGCGGCCTCCTGCCTCAGGTCCAGCTCGCGATTGGTCCATTGCCGGAAGGTGGCGACGACGAGGCGGGGGCGCAGCCGCGCCGCCTCGCCGCCCATCGCCTCGACCTGTGCCGCGGCCCATTCATAGGTCTCGATCGCGGCCGCGAAATCTTCCTCGATATTGGGGCGCAGGACCTTGACCGCGACCAGCCGGCCTTCGGTTGTGACCGCTCGGTGGACCTGGGCGATCGAGGCGGCGCCGACCGGGTCGGGATCGACCTCGGCGAAGATCTGGTCGATGGGCCTGCCGAGCCCCTGCTCGATCGCCGCCTTGATCCGGTCGAACGGGGCGGGCGGCAGGCTGTCCTGGAGCAAAGCGAGATCGCGCGCCGCTTCCTCGCCGACCAGATCGGGCCGAGTCGCCAGCGCCTGGCCGAACTTGATCGCGGCCGGGCCGATGTCCTGGAACGCCTCGGCGTAGGTCGGCACGTCGGGGACGCGGGCGCCGAATCGGGCGAGCCTTGCCAGCCGGCGGACCGGCGGCGGCGTGTTGGGATCGCGCTCGATGCCCCCGAGCGCGCCGTGCCGCGCCAGCACCCGGCCCCATTTCAGCAGCCGCCAGACATGGACGACGGAGGAGGTCATCGAGCCTCTCTCGTCATTCCAGTGAAAGCTGGAATCTCCCTGCCTTCAAGAAGTGAGATTCCAGCTGGCGCTGGAATGACGGCAAAAGGGACGGGGAGCACGATCAGACTTTCCAGCCGCTGTGGATGGCGACGAGGCCGCCGAGGATCGGCTCGCCCCTGACCTGCCCGAAGCCGGCGTGAGCGATCATCGTCGCGAACGCCGCCATGTCGGGGAAGCGCTCGATCAATTCGATCAGGTAGCGGTAGCTGTCCTCGTCCTTGGCCACCGCCTTGCCGATCAGCGGCACGATGCGGCGCGAATAGGTTTCGTAGAGCGTCCGGAAACCCGGCCAGCGGGTCTGCGAAAATTCGAGGCAGTAGAAGCGGCCGCCGGTCTTCAGCACGCGATTCGCCTCGCCGAGGGCGGCAGGGATGTTGGTGACGTTCCTGATCCCGAAGGCGATCGTATAGGCGTCGAAGCTCCTGTCCGGGAAGCTCAACGCCTCGGCATTCTCCTCCGCCCAGGTCAGGCCGTCGATGCGCCGCGCTTTGGCGCGTTCGACCCCGACCGTGAGCATTTCCGGATTGATGTCGGCGACGGTGACCGTCGCGCCCGCGCCGGCGAGGCGGAAGGCGACGTCGCCGGTGCCGCCCGCCATGTCGAGGATCGCCTCGCCCTTTCGCGGCCGGACTCGGCGGACGAAGACATGCTTCCAGAGCCGGTGCTGGCCGCCCGACATCAGATCATTCATCAGATCGTAGCTGGACGCGACGCTGGAGAAAACGTCGCGCACCCGTCGCGTCTTTTCCCGAGGATCGACGTCCTCGTGGCCGAAAGAGACCTTGTCCATCGCCGCGCCGTCTAGCAGGGGAGGGCAGATGGTGGAACATGCCTGAGCTTCCCGAGGTCGAAACGACCGTCCGCGGCCTGGAGCCGGTGCTGAAGGGCCGGCGGATCGAGTCGATCGACCTTCGCCGCGCCGATCTGCGCCGGCCGTTCCCGCCCGACCTGCGCCAGCGGCTGACCGGCGCACGGGTGACGCGGCCTCGGCCGCCGCGCCAAATATGGGCTGATCGAGACCGACCGCGGCGACACGATGGTCTTCCATCTCGGCATGTCGGGAAGCTGGCGGGTCGACCCGGCGGAGATCGGCGCTCACGATCATGTCGTGATCGAGACCGACGACGGACGGCGGCTCAGCCTCAACGATCCGCGCCGCTTCGGCTCGGTCGACATCGTCCGCACCGACGAGCGCGAGTCGCTCGCGCCGTTCGCCGGCATGGGGCCGGAGCCGCTCGGCGACGGGTTCGACGGCACCTATCTCGCCGACCGGCTCGACCGCCGCAGCGCGCCGATCAAGGCGTTGCTGCTCGACCAGCGCATCGTCGCCGGCCTCGGCAACATCTACGTCTGCGACGCGCTCAACCTCGCCGGGATCGCGCCCGGCTGCGCCGCCGGGCGAATCGCGCGGCCGCGCCTCGACCGGCTCGCCGCGGCAGTGCAATCGGTGCTCCGCGCGGCGATCGAGGCGGGCGGCTCGACGCTGCGCGATTATCTCCAGCCCAATGGCGAACTCGGCTATTTTTCGAGCAGCTGGCGAGTCTATGGCCGCGAGGGTAAGTCCTGCCCGCGTTGCCGCACCGCGATTCGCCGGCGAATCGATTCCGGCCGGTCGACCTTCTTCTGCCCGAAATGCCAGCGCTGATGCTTGACCTCTCCTTGCTCTCCGCGTAGAGGGCGCGGCTTGAGCGGGTGCGGTGCGAGACCGCGCCCTTTTCATTTGAGATACGAGGCACGAAGATGGCGAATACGCCGCAAGCAAAGAAGCGAATCCTCCGCAACGCCAAGCGCGCGGACATCAATCGGGCGCGGGTCAGTCGCATCCGGACCTTCGTCAAGCAGGTCGAATCGGCGCTCGCCGCCGGCAACAAGGACGAGGCCCAGGCCGCGCTCGCGCGAGTCCAGCCCGAAATGGCGCGCGGCGTCGCTCGCGGCGTCCTCCACAGGAACACGGCGTCGCGGAAATTGTCGCGTCTGACACGGCGTCTCGCGACGCTCGGCTAAGCCTTTGGAAAAGTCGACGACTAGGCCCGCCGGCCCGAAACCGGCGGGTTTTTTCTTGCCCGAAACGCGCCCGCCCAAAAGCCTAGGATTTCCGGCGATTCGCGCCCTGCCGCGCCCCTTGCCGTTGCGGTAAACGCTTGAAAATCAGGTACTTTCTTAACAACCGACGCAGTTCTGCGCTTTTTCATGTGTCAATATGAATTAATTTCCATGACACTTTTTTTTCGCTTGCGCCGGCCCCGGCCCAGTTCCAGAACAGCCTTTCGGCAGAACGAATCTTCTGCCGGCACAAGCAAAAACGCATCGAGCAGCGGCATGCCGGGGGCGGTTCGTCGCGCGGGGGAGTTTTGCGCCTGAAAAAACGCGCCGTCAGCGAACGGCGCGAAGAGGATGAGGGGTTTGGCGCGGTGCAGAAGGTCGGGATGGCGGCAAGCGCCGACATGGACGTGATCGATTCGATCGCGGCGGCATGGGAGTCGATTCGCGCGCAGCTCCGGCGCGACTGCGGCGCGCGCACCTTCGACGGCTGGCTGCGGCCGATCGCGCTCGGCGGCTTCGACCCCGACACCGGCGCGCTGAGGCTCCAGCTGCCCTCGCAATTCATGGCCGATTGGGTGCAGACCCATTTCGCCGAGCGGCTCGCGCTTGCGTGGCGCGCGAGGCTGCCCGAGGTGAAGCAGATCCGGATCGGCGTCGGCCCGGCCGCGCCGCGCACTGCCGCTGTGGTCGAGATTCCGGCGCCGGAGAAAGAAGAGGAAAAGGTCGCGCCGGGGCTCTACGCGGTCGCGCTCGAGCCGCGCTACCGGTTCGAGAATTTCGTCGTCGGCAAGGCCAATGAGGTCGCGTTCAACGCCGCCCGGACGCTGGCGAGCGCCGACAAGGTCGCATTCAACCCGCTTGTTCCTCCATGGCGGCACCGGCCGCGGCAAGACCCACTTGCTGCACGCCATCGGCCACGAATTCCACCGCCTGAGGCCGCGCGCCAAGATCGTCTACATGTCGGCCGAGAAGTTCATGGTCGAGTTCGTCGCGGCGCTCCGCGCCAACGAGACGATCCAGTTCAAGCAGCAGCTGCGCTCGGCCGACCTGCTGATGATCGACGACGTCCAGTTCATCGCCGGCAAGGAATCGACCCAGGAAGAATTCTTCCACACGATGAACGAGATCATCTCGGCCGGCCGCCGCCTCGCGATCAGCTCCGACCGCGCGCCGCAGGACCTGGACGGGATCGAGCCCCGCATCCTTTCGCGCCTCTCCTGGGGCCTGGTCGCCGACATCAACGCCGCCGACCTCGAGCTTCGCCTCAACATCATCCAGAAGAAGCTCGAGCAGCTGCCCGAGGTCAAGGTGCCGGAGGACGTCGTCATGTTCCTCGCCAAGAGGATCAGCTCGAACGTTCGCGAGCTCGAAGGCGCGCTGAACCGGATCGCGGCCTATGCCGGCATGCAGAACCGGGCGATCGACCTCGATTTCGTCAGCGAGGTGCTCGCCAACATCCTGCGCGCCAACCAGCGCCGGATCTCGATCGACGAGATCCAGACCCGGGTCTCCGACCATTACCGGATCCGCAAGGCCGAGATGACGAGCGCGCGTCGCGCCCGCGAGGTGGCGCGGCCGCGGCAGGTCGCGATGTACCTCTCCAAGCAGCTGACGCCGCGCTCGCTGCCCGAGATCGGCCGCCGCTTCGGCGGGCGCGACCACACCACGGTGATCCACGCCGTGCGCCAGATCGAGAAGCTGCGCGCCCAGGACGCCGAATTGGACGCCGACATCCGCCTGCTGACCCGCCAGCTGGAGAGCTGACGCTCAGCTCCGCTGACTGGCGATCCAGTCCTCGATCACCCGTTCGAGCACCGCGACCGGCATCGCGCCGGCCGCCAGGGCGGTGTCGTGGAAGCCCTTGATGTCGAAGCGGTCGCCGAGCGCCTGCCGCGCCCGCTCGCGGAGCGCGCTCCAGCGGGTCTGCCCGACCTTGTAGCTGGTCGCCTGGCCGGGCCAGACGCAATAGCGCTCGACCTCGGTCGCGACCGAGCTCTCCTGATCGCCGAGATTTTCGACCATGTAGCGGATCGCCTGCTCGCGGCTCCAGCGCTTGTGGTGGAGGCCGGTGTCGACGACGCAGCGCGCGGCGCGGAACATGAAGCTTTGCAGATAGCCCAATTTGCCGAACGGGTCGTTCTCGTAGGCGCCCATCTCGTCGGCCAGCGCCTCGGCATAGAGGCCCCAGCCTTCGGTATAGACCGAATAGAGCGGCAGCCGCCGCAAAGGCGGGATTCCGGTCGCTTCCTGGGCGAGCGCGATCTGGTGGTGATGGCCGGGCACCGCCTCGTGATAGGTGAGGGTCGGCAAGGTCCATTTCGGCCATTCGGCGGTGTCGCGCAGGTTGATATAATAAGCGCCGGGGCGCGAGCCGTCGAGCGTCGGCGACTGGTAATAGCCGCCCGGAGCGCCCGCCTCGATCGCCGGCGGCACTCGCCTGATCTCGCAGGTCGCGCGCGGCAGCCGGCCGAAGAAATCGGGCAGGCGGCGCTGGATCGCGGCCATCTGCGCGTTGAGCTCGGTGAGCAGCTGCTCTTTGCCGGCGTCGGTATTGGGATAGACGAAGCGCGCCTCCTGGCCGAGCGCGCCGAGACGCTCGGCGACGCTGCCTTGGGTCATGCTTTGGGCGCGCAGGATCCGGTCGGCGCGGGCGGTGAGCTCGGCCATCTGGTCGAGGCCGAGCTGGTGGATCTCGTCCGCGCTCATCGTCGTCGTCGTCGAATAGTTGCAGGCCGTAGGCATAATAAGCCGGTCCCTCCGGCAGGCGCCAGACGCCGCCGTCGTGAACGGCGCGGGCGCGCTGGCCGCGGAGCGTCTCCGCCTGGCGGCCGATCGCCGGATAGACGTCGCGCTCGACGATGCGCGCGGCGCGCCCGGCCCAATCGCCGGCGAGGTTGCGAGCGGCGGCGCGGCGGGCGAGCGAGGTGGCCATACCGGACCGGGCGGGCGCGACGCCGGTGATGTTGGCCATCTGCAGCAGAGTCTTGTCGATCACGAAGTCGGGCGGGATCACGCCGATCGCATATTCGGCGCGCAGCCGGGCGGTTTCGTTGTCGAGCTCGCGGGCGAAGGCGGAGAGGCGGGAGAGATAGGCCTCCGCGTCGGCCGCCGTCTCGATCGTGTGCTGGGTGTCGAGGAAGTCGGGGATCGAGCGGTAGGTGCCGCCGAGCTGGCTGACGCTGTAGGGCTCCGGCCAGCTGTGGGTGCCGTAGTCGAAAGCGTCATAGGCCTCGACCGCGGTCTCGCAGAAGAAATGGAGCGTATCGTAATTGACCGCGTCCATGCCGGTCAGGCCGTCGCGCGGGATCGCCTGGAGGGCCGAGTAGATGCCGCGCAGCCGCTGCTGGTCCTCGCCGAGGCCCCGGGCGGAGCGATCGTCGAGCCGCGACTTCGCGGCCGCATGCTCGCCCCGGTCGAGGCCGAGCGTGGTCAGGAATTCGGGATCGGAGAGGACGAGCTCGTTCCAGGCACGCTCCAGCAGCGAGTTCGAGGCGGGCGGCGGCGCTGCCCGCGGCGGGGGCGCTCTGGGCGGAGCCGGGCACGGCCCTGAGGGCGGCGAGAGCGGCGGCGGAGGCGAGAAAGGTGCGGCGGTCGAGCATGAGGAGACTCCGGGGATGGAATGGACTCACCTTAGCGGGACTGGAGCCGGCGAGTCACCCCGGCGAAATTGAACAGGCCGTCATGTCCCCCGGACATGACTGCGGAGTGCGGGGCACCCCGCACCTGTTCAATGGGGGCCCATGAACCGAAGGGGTGGACCGGGGACTCGAGCGCTTTCGCCTATCCTGAGACGGCAGCGTTCATGGGTCCCGGCTTTCGCCGGGATGACTCCTTGGGGCGGGGATACCGGCTCAGCGCTGCTCGCGCTCCGGCATCACGGTGATCCGCACCGTCTCGCCCGAATTGCCGGGGAAGCCGGTGAACATCGCCTCGATCAGGTTCGGCACCAGCAACGGCAGCTCGTCGCTTCGCGAGCGCGCCTGGGCGAGCCCTTCGAACAAGGACTGGCCGTCGGCGCTGCGGCGGATGTCGAGATCCACATAGGAGGTGTAGACGGTGTAGGAATCGAGCTCGTAGTGCGGCCCCCAGAACGGATCGTGCCAGCCCCAGAAGAACGGGCTGCGGTGGCGGCCGAAATAGCCGAAGCGGCTGAAATAGGGCCGGCCGAAGCCGCCATGGCCGTAGCCGAACGGATAGCCGGGATAGAAGGGATCGGGCCGGGCGACGACCCGGTCGCGGCCGTCGTCGACTCCGTAATCGAGGCTGACGATCAGCGTCGCCTCGCCCGGCGAGGACGCTTCGGCATAGCCTTCGGCGACGAGGTGCTGGCGCACCAGATCGGCATATTGGGCGAATTCGAGCCCGCCGCGATTCTCCTCGTCGGCGGCCTGGATGGCGAAGCTCTGGCCCTGCGGCGCCGGCATCGCCTGGAAGCGGGAGACCTCGGCCGGAAAGCCGGTCGTGCAGGCGCTGAGCGCGAGCAAGGCGGCGGGCGCGGCGAGGGTCAGGAGCGTCTTCTTGAGAGACATGGCACAGGCCTTTCGATGCGGAAGCGGTGCCCGCTTGAGGGGCAGAGCTTTGTCCTGAATATAGAACAACTTGCCCCATTTCGCAAAGTTCCGCTGAACGGCCGATGAAGGACGGCGGAAGTGGAATAAGTTGAGGAAGTTGAGGGTTGCCAAGAGGTGGCCCGCCTTCCGTGCCTGCGCTTCCGACGGCGGTGACGTAAAGTGGACAAAGTGGACGCCTTAAAAGCGTCGCGCGCCGTCGGGCGAAAGTATACCAAAGTGACGCGAATCGGTTGTGAGAATCCTTTGTTTTCAGTCGAGCGGGTTTCACGCAAAGGCGCGAAGAACGCGAAGTTTGAAAGCGAGCGGCCAGGCGTTGCTGCGGACAACATGGAACGGCGGCGCCGAACAGGCGCCGGTGGCGGGGCAGATTGCTATCGCCGCCGCTCAGCCGAGTCGGTGCGGAGACCATCTGGAACATATAGCGAACTTCTAGGTGATTTGCAAGGCCGCGGCAAATCTTCGGGCATCGCCTTTCAACACGGCCAGGCATCGGTCGCCGCCGTCGTTCTCGACGATTGAGTGATCGACGGCGAGGACGATCTTGAGCGCGAGCGCCGGCAGATCGGGGGCCGGTATTCCAAGCAGACGCATGATCGCTGCCGTCGTTGCGTCCGCCAGATCGTTGAGATGCTCTTCCAGCGGCTCGTGGCCGGCCAGCGCGCCGCTGACCGCTGCCTCCGCTTCCGGATCCGCGCTGAAATCGTAGTTGCGCGGCCAGCGGTCGCGGACCGCGTGATAGGCACGATCGGCCGGCCGCATATGATGAACGAGAAACGCCTCCGCCGCCGCCTCGGCGCGGCGGAGGGCGGCGAGGGCGCGGTCCCAGCGCCTCCTGTCCGCGACGCGGGCCGGTCTGCCTCGGCGGTTGCGGCGAGTGCGGCGAGCGCGGCGAAGGCCGCGCCTAGCACTGCCCGGCGCGACAGGTTATTCCTCGCGGCAGCCATGCCTGAGGTCTCCTTAGAAACGATGCTTCTAGTATCGTTTTGAGGACTGGTCAAGGGGATTCGATATCAGCAATGTCGTTTTGCAGCCGATGCAGTGCCGGATGGCGCGCGTAGCGCTGGGCTGGACGCTGGACGCCCTGGCCGCCGCTTGCGGGGTCAATCGCACGTCGATCCTGCGCTTCGAGCAGCGGCAGAGCAGGCCCCATCCCAGGAATGCCAGAGCGATTCGTCAGGCACTCGAAGCGGCCGGGGTGCGGTTCATCGACGAGGGAGAGTTTGCCGGCGGTGTGGTCCCGCCGCCCGAGGCATAGATGTCGATCCGAGCCGAGAGGGAAGGGGATTCCCGCTTTCGCTGGAATGACGGAAATGGGAAAATAGGGGACTGTCCCTAATTATATTTCGCAGGTTCGTTGCTTCCCCGGCCGGGACTGGAACGTTATTCCCGGTTCGTCTGCGGAAGGAGGGTGTTCTTGCCGCCGCCCGTCGAGGTGCTTCAGACGCCAGCCTATGCCCGCTGGTTCGAGGGCCTGCGCGACGAACGGGCCAAGGGACGCATCCTCGCCCGCATTCGGCGTCTCTCGCTTGGTAATGCCGGTGACGTAAAATCGGTTGGCGGCGGCGTCAGCGAGTTGCGGGTGGATTATGGGCCCGGCTACCGCATCTACTTGGCGCGGCGGGGCGATGGGCTCGTCCTGTTGCTGACGGGAGGTGACAAATCCCGGCAGCGGGCCGATATTGCCAAAGCGCGCGAAGTGGCCGCGACATGGGAAGGTGCGTGATGGGCAGCGAGACGACACGGTGGGATGCCGCCGACCATCTCGACAGCACGGACGCGGTGATCGCCTATCTCGAAGCGGTGTTCGAGGATGGCGATGCCGCCCTGATCGCCGCCGCCCTCAACGACGTCGCCCGCGCGCGGGGCTTCGGCAACGCGGCGCTGACCGGCGCGACCGACCTTGCCTCCGTGATCCGGACGCTCAAGGCGCTGGGGCTGGAGCTGACGGCGAAGGCCGCGTGATGGAAGGGAAGTGGGATTCCAGCTTTCGCTGTCCCTAGTTATGGATAAGAAAAATAGAAACTGTCCCTAATTCTCAAGGCGATGGTTTCGGTTGACTATGCGGTTTTCACCGCCCAGCCTTGGCTTGTCGGCGCGCGGCCGATGGCGGGAAGGGACGATGCCGGGCGGGGCGATCGACATTTCCGAAATGCGAACACGCATCGATTCGCTGAGCCCGCGGCAGCGTCAGATATTGATACTCGTTGCTCAACATTTCACCAGCAAGGAGATCGCGCGTTTGCTGAACGTCAGGCCGGCGACAGTCGACAATTATATCGCCGACGCCTTGAAGCGGCTTCGGGTCCTGAACCGCCGCGAGGCCGCCACGCTGATGATCGATCTGGGCTACACGACGGGCCTTCCGGATCCCGCGACGCACAGCGCAGCTACCTGGAATCGCCCTAGAGAGAATCTACCTACCCGCCGTCGGACATTGCGATTTCAAGGTGCGGCGAATAGATTAGCCGCACTTTTCCGAGGTCTTAACAACCTCCCCGAGGATGGCGATGACGATCGATCCGCAGGCGCAAGCAATGGGGGCACGCCATTGGCGCTCCTGCGATTTTTCTTCGATGCGATTTACATCATCCTGTTTTTCGCCGTCATGTCGTCGGCCGCCTATGGAGTGGATTTGATTATAGCCCAATGGGAACAACGCCACATCGATCCCGTTGTTTTGGTTATCCTCCGCGGGGTCAGCTATGTGCTGGTGATCCTGGACGCAATCGGCGTCGTCGCCGCCACCGGCCTGCTGACCCTACGCTTCATCCGTTCATTCTGGCGCGCAAATGACTGAATTCAGGAAGATGAAAATGAAGGCCACGCGACGTCGAGAGCCAAGTGTGGGCCAGGTGGCTCGCGAGGAATTCTGGATTGTCGCCAAGACTTTTTTCGCGCCCGTCTATCTCATGGTCCTCTTGTGGCGGCGTTTGTCGCGGGGCAGCCGACCCATTGACGGCAAAGACCGGAAGTCCCCCGCGGCCCCTTGGCTGACGCCGGCCGAATAGCGGAGATCGACGGCAAGGCGCGCTCAGCGCGGCAGGCCCAGCGCCCGATACGCCCCCTCGAGCGTCGGCGCGGCCAGCGCCGCCGCCTTCTCGCGACCCCGCCACCAGGATCGCCTCCAGCGCCGCCGGGTCGGCCTCGAAATCCTGCAGCCGGGCGCGGATCGGGGCGAGGGTCTCGACCAGCAGGTCGGCGAGCGCGGGCTTGAAGGCGCCGAAGCCCTGGCCGGCGAATTCCTGCGACCACCGATTGCGCGCGTGCGGTCGGTGAGCGCGGCGTAGATGGTGACGAGGTTGAGCGCCTCGGGGCGGCCGGCCAGCGCCTCGACCGTGTCGGGCAGCGGCTCGGGGTCGGTCTTCGCCTTGCGGATCTTCTGGGCGATCGCGTCGCTCGTCGTCGTTCGAGGTTGATCCGGCTCATGTCCGAGGGGTCGGTCTTGGACATCTTGGCATTGCCGTCGCGCAAGCGACATGATCCGCGCCGCGGTCTCGCCGATATGGGGCTCGGGGACGGTGAACAGGTCGACGTCGTAGTCGGTGTTGAACTTGAGCGCGATGTCGCGCATCAGCTCGACATGCTGCTTCTGGTCCTCGCCGACGGGGACGTGGGTCGCCTGGTAGAGCAGGACGTCGGCGGCCTGGAGGATCGGGTAGGCGTAAAGGCCGACGCTGACGCCTTCGCGGTTCTTGCCCGACTTCTCCTTGAACTGGGTCATCCGGTTGAGCCAGCCCATCCGCGCCGTGCAGGACAGGATCCAGGCCATTTCCGGATGGGCCGGGACGCGGGCGTGGTTGAACAGCATCGACCTTGTCGGGATCGATGCCGCAGGCGATCAGGGCCGCGGCCATGCGCGTTCACGTTGGCGCGCAGCTCGGCCGGGTCGTTATAGACGGTGATGGCGTGGAGATCGGCGAGGAAGATCAGGCATTCGACCTCGTCCTGCAGCTTCACCCAGCGCCGGATCGCGCCGAGATAATTGCCGAGGTGGAGGTTGCCGGTCGGCTGGATGCCGGAGACGACACGCTTGGTTGGGCGAATCACGCTTCCTTCGCTTTCTTTCGCCGCAGCAGGACGAGAATGTCCTCCTTGTCCATCGCGCCGATGGTCCAGGCCAGAGTGAAATAGACCAAAGCGCCGGCCGACGACGAGCGCGCCGACGCCGATGATCGCGGCGGCCGGCCGAGCCGGCGAACCAGCCGTCGAGCTGGCCCTGAAGCAGCCAGAGCACGCCGGCCATCGCCGCCGCCGCGAGCAACTGCTTGAGGATTCGGACCGACGAGCCAGGGCTCGATCCGGAAATGGCCGCGGCGCGTGGAGGATGACGTAGAGCGCGAGCGCGTTGAGCCAGGCCGAGGCGGCGGTGGTGAGAGCGAGCGCGGCGATGCCGAGATCGGGGATCAAGGCGAAGTTCAGAGCGACGCCGAGCGCCGAGCATCGCGAAGGCGATGTAGACCGGCGTCTTCATGTCCTTGCGGGCGTAGAAGCCCGGGGTCAGCACCTTGATCAGCACATAAGCGGGCAGGCCGGCGACGATGATCGACGAGGACGAGGCCGGTGGTGGCGGCGTCCTCGGCGGTGAAGCGGCCGCCCTGGAACAGGGCGGCGACGATCGGGCCCGAGGTGACGGCGAGCGCGATCGCCGCCGGCAAGGTGAGCAGCATGGAGAGCTCGGTCGCCTGGCCCTGGACGTGGGCGGCGCGCCCGTCGTTGCCGGCGTCGACGGCGCGGCTGATCGTCGGCAGGATCGCGGTGCCGAGCGCCGAGCCGATGATCGCCAGCGGCAGCTGGTTGAGCCGGTCGGCGAAGCCGAGATAGACGAGCGCTGCCTTCGGGCAGGCTGGTGGCGAAATAGGCGTAGAAGAGCTGGCTGATATAATAGATGCCGCTGCCCAAAGTCGCCGGCAGGATCAGGACGCAGGAGCTCCCTGACCCGGCCGGTCATGCGCGGCCGGCGAAAGCCGATGCGGAGGCCGAGCCGCCGGACGCTTGCCCAGCACAGAGCGAGCTGGAGAACGCCGCCGGCGATCACCCCGATCGCCATCGCCCGGGCGGTCTCGGCGCCGCCCTCCGGCACGAGCAGCTGGGCGGCGATCAAGGCGAGGTTGAGCAGGGCCGGCGCGAAGGCGGCGGCGGCGAAGCGGGTCAGCGAGTTGAGCACGCCCGAGAAGAGCGACACCAGGCTGATGAAGATCAGATAGGGGAAGGTGATCCGCGACAGCTCGATCGCCAGCGCGAACTTCTCCGGATCGTCGCGCCAGCCCGAGGCGAGCAGCCAGACGAAGCCGGGCATCGACGATCACGAAGATGGCGGTGATCGCGATCAGGATCGGCAGGAACACCGCCATCACCTCCTCGGCGAAGCGCCGCGCCTCCTCCATGCCGCCCTCGCCGTTGAGCCGCTGGCTGAACAAGGGCACGAAGCCGGCCGAGAAGGCGCCCTCGCCGAACAGCCGCCGGAACAGGTTCGGGATCAGGAAGGCGAGGGCGAAGGCGTCGGCGGCCATGCCGGCGCCCATGATCCGCGCGAACACCATCTCGCGGGCGAAGCCGAGCACGCGGCTGACCATGGTCAGGCCGCCGATCGTCCCGGTCGCCTTGACGAGGTTCATCGAATCAGCCCCTTGCGGCCGGGGGTCAGGCCTGGCCCGTCACGTCCCCGGCCTGGCCGCCGGTCGCCTCGGCCTGCTGCTGAGCGGCGCTCTGCATGTAGAGGCCGGCGAAGTCGATCGGATCGAGCAGAGCGGCGGGAAGCCGCCTTCGATCGCGGCGTCGGCGATGATCTTGCGCGCGAACGGGAAGAGCAGGCGCGGCGCCTCGGCGAGGAGGAAGGGCTGGAGCTGCTCGGCGCGGCACGTTGCGGAGCGCGAACAGGCCCGCGTAGAGCAGCTCGATGCGGAAGGCGATGCCTTCGTCCGCCCTTGGCGGTGATCTCGACCTTGAGCACGACCTCGTGGATGTCCTCGCCGACCGCTCTGGGTGCCGATGTTGAACTGGACGTCCATCTGCGGCTGGCTCTGCCATTGATAGACGGCGGGCGCGTTCGGATTCTCGAACGAGAGATCCTTCACATATTGGGCGAGGATGCCGACCTGGGGGAATTGGTCGGAGCCCACGAAATTCTGGTCGCCCGCGCCGTTCGCGCCTTCTTCTTCGGCCATTTCTGCTAACTTTCGAAAGTGGTTGGATGGGACGGCGCGGCGCGCCGGCCTGAGCGCGCGCGAGGTAGCAGGAGCGCCCCGCGCGCGCAACATCCGGCGCCCTCGTTCGTTGCACGGCATTGCGGATTTGAAACCGGGGCGCTTCGCGCCTATGTAGGGCGGGTCGTCCCCGGGAGAAACTGGTTGACCGTCGAGATCGTCCTGCTCGCCCTGATCGCCCTGTTCGTCGGGCTGAGGCTCTATGCCGTGCTCGGCCAGCGTACCGGCCACGAGCAGCAGCCGGTGGCGCGGTCCGAACCGCATGCGCCCGACCTCGCGCCGGCCAAGACCAATCCCGAAATCGCCGCCAATCCGGCCGAGCCGTCCGGCCTCGCCTACGAGCAGGGCGCCGCCGGCGGCATCCGAGCGATCATCGCCGCCGATCCGAGCTTCGACGTCGCCCGCTTCATCGAAGGCGCTCAGGCGGCCTACCGGATGGTGCTCGAGGCGTTCTGGAAGGGCGACCGCGAGGAACTCGCCTTCCTCGCCAATGACGAGGTCCGTTCGGCCTTCGAGGCCGCGATCGCCGAGCGCGAAGCGGCCGAGCACGTGCTCGACAACCGGCTGGTCGGGATCGAGCGGGCAGCGATCGAGGAGGCCCGACTCGACGGCAAGGTCGCCGACATCGAGGTTCGGTTCGAGGCGTTCGTCGCCGCCGTCACCCGCGACAAAAATGGCGAGCTGGTCGCCGGTTCGCTCTCCGACGCGGTGCCGACCAACGACATCTGGACCTTCCGGCGCGACCTTTCGAGCAAGGACCCGAACTGGCGGCTGGTCGAGACCGACGAAGCCGCCTGAGCCGCGGCGCGCTCGGGCTCGGGCTGATGCTCGGGCTCGGCAGTTGCGTCGGGCCGGGGCGGCCGCCGCCTCCTGAACCCCCGCCGCCCGCCACAGCGCCAGCGACCGCGAGCGAGGCGGGCGTGGCCTTCGGGCCGGCCGTGCCGCGCTTCAATCTCGATCGGGCGATGCAAGGACGGGCACTCGAGGCGTTCCTGATCAGCTGTCCGTCGCTGCTTAGGCGCGAAGACGGTTCGGGCCTGACCCGGCGCGAGGATTGGGCGACGGCCTGCGCGGAGGCGCGGGACTGGCCGCGCTCCGACCCCAACCTCTTCTTCGACATGTATTTCGAGACCGCCATGATCGGCGACGGCGCGGCCTTCGCCACCGGCTATTACGAGCCGGAGATCAGCGGATGCCGGACTCGCCGGCCGGGATGCGACGTGCCGGTCTACGCCAAGCCGGCCGATCTGCTCGACGCCAATCCGGCCACCGGCGCTCGCGGTCGGGGCCGAGTCGACGAGAACGGCGCCTACGTCCTCTATTACGAACGCCGCGAGATCGAGGAGGGCGCGCTGGCCGGGCGCGGGCTGGAGATCGCCTTCGCGGCCGATCCGGTCGACCTGTTCTTCCTTCAGATCCAGGGCTCGGGACGGCTTCGGCTGCCGGACGGCGGCGTGATGAGGATCGGCTATGCCGGCCAGAACGGCCGCGACTATGTCGCGATCGGCCGGCTGCTGCGCGAACGCGGCATCGTCCAGAGCCCGGTGACCATGCAAGCCATTCGCGAATGGCTGAGCGCCAATCCCGACGAAGGCCGGGCGCTGATGCACGAGAATAAGAGCTACGTTTTCTTCCAGGAGCTGACCGGACCTGGCCCGCTCGGCGCGCTCGGCCGGCCGGTGACTCCGCGGACCACGGTCGCCGCCGACCCGAAGTTCGTTCCCCTGGGCGCCCCGGTGCTCCTCCTCGACATGGACGATCCGCAGGCCACGGGCCTTTGGGTCGCCCAGGATACGGGCGGCGCGATCCGCGGCGCGAATCGCTTCGACACTTTCTGGGGCGCCGGCGAGGATGCCGCCCGGATCGCCGGCGGCATGCAGGCGCGGGGCCGCGCCTGGCTGCTCCTGCCGCGGCCGGCCGCGGAGCGGCTGCGTGCGCAAGCTCAGCGTTGACGAGCAGGCGCTCTGGCGCCGAGTGGTCGAGAGCGTCCGCCCGCTGCACGGGACGCCGGCCGCGGTTGAGGCCGCCGACGCGCCGGTCCCGGCGGCGGCCGCCAGATCCGAAGCGAAGCCGCCGGCGCCGAAGGCGGCGCCCGGAACGACTCTCGATTCGAGCTGGGACCGGCGGCTGTCGCGCGGGCTCGCCACGCCCGACCGCACTCTCGACCTGCACGGCCACAGCCTCGCCACCGCCTACGATCTGCTCGACCGGCGGCTCGAGCAGGCGGTGCTCGCCGGGGCGCGGGTGCTGCTTCTGATCACCGGCAAGCCGCGTGCCGGCGGCAGCGAGCGGCGCGGCGCGATCCGGGCGGCGATCGGCGACTGGCTCGCCGCCTCGCGCCACGCCGGCGACATCGCAGCGGTCCGCAACGCCCATCCGCGCCATGGCGGGGCGGGGGCGCTCTATATCGTGCTCAGGCGGAGGCGCTAGCCGAGCGCGCCCCGGATCACCCGGGCGTAGATGCGCTGGAGGGCGCGGATGTCGTCGACCGCTGCGGCCTCGTCGAGCTTGTGCATCGTCGCGTTGGGCAGGCCGAAATCGACGACCGGGCAGAGCGCGATCAGGAAGCGGCCGTCGGAGGTGCCGCCATGGGTGGAGAGGCTCGGCTTGGCGCCGGTCTCGGCCTCGATCGCCGCGCCGACGATGTCGTAGATCGGGCCGGGAGGGGTGAGGAAGGCCTCGCCCGATATCTTCGCCTCGACGGTCGCGCCCGGCGCGGCCTCATCGGCGGTTCGGCGGACGAGATCGACCAGATCGGCGCCGCGCTGCAAGTCGTTGAAGCGGATGTTGAGCTGAAGAGTCGCGCCGCCGGGGATGACGTTGGTCGCTCTGCTCGACGTGGCGACCGCGGTGATTTCGAGGTTGGAGGGCTGGAAGGCGTCATTGCCGTCGTCGAGCCGGATCGCTTCGAGCGCCGCGATCAGCCGGCCGAGCCTCGGCACCGGATTGTCGGCGCGGTGCGGGTAGGCGACATGGCCCTGCACGCCGGGAATCGTGATCCACATGTTGACCGAGCCGCGGCGGCCGATCTTGACGACGTCGCCCAATCGCGCCTCGGACGTGGGCTCGCCGATCAGGATCATGTCCGGCGTGATGCCGCGCTCCGCCATCCAGGCCATGATCGCCGGCGTGCCGTAGGTGGCCGGGCCTTCCTCGTCGCCGGTGACGATCAGGCTCAGAGTGCCGCCATGGCCGGGGACGTCGGCGCAGGCGGCGACGAAGGCGGCGATCCCCCCCTTCATGTCGACGACGCCGCGGCCGTGGAGCAGCCCGCCGCGAATCTCGGGCGCGAAGGGGTCGCTCGACCAGCCCTCGCCCGGCGGGACCACGTCGAGATGGCCGGCGAAGGCGAAATGGGGCGCGCCCGAGCCGCGGGTGGCGAAGAGGTTCTCGACCGGCCCGTCCGGCGCTTCGCCGGCGACGAAGCGGTGGACGGCGAAGCCGAGCGGCGCGAGCGCCTGCTCCAGCACGTCGAAGACGGCGCCGGCCGCCGGGGTGACGCTGGGGCAGGCGGCGAGACGGGCGGTGAGGTCGACGGGGTCGATTGCGGCGCTCATGCGAGGGACCTAGAAGATTTCAACGACGGAAACACCCACTCCGTTCGCCCTGAGCTCGTCGAAGGGCCTTCCTTCTCCTACCTTGGCAAGAAGGAGGAAAGGGCTTCGACAAGCTCAGCCCGAACGGCGGTGGGGCGGAGGAGCCTTCCCAATGCCCAAGCTCGATCTCGACTCGATCGAAAGGATCAACCGCACCGGCTATCCGCCGCCTTACGACGCGCCGATGGCGAAGCGCCATTACCGGCGGATCGCGCCGGCGGCGGGGATCGAGGATTTCGGCATCAGCCATGTCACGCTCGAGCCCGGCGGCATCTCAAGCCAGCGCCACTGGCACGAGGGCGAGGACGAATTGGTCGTCATGCTCGAAGGGGAGGCGGTGCTGATCGAGGACGGGGGCGAGAGCCTGATGCGGGCGGGCGACATGGCGGCGTTCCCGAAGGGCGTCGCCGAGGGCCACCATCTCGTCAACCGTTCCGACCGCCCCTGTGTGTTCGTCGCGGTCGGCAAGCCTGCGGCGACCGACTGCCACTATCCCGACATCGACGTTCACCTCGACGGCGCGAGCGGGACGTTCACGCACAAGGACGGATCGGCTTATTAGGGACAGTCACTTTCCGGCTGCCCCGCCCGAAGCTTCGTCCGATCGCGCGTGAAAGTGACTGTCCCTAAGCCACCGGCGTCTCATATTGCTCGATCACCCAGGGCTCTTCCTGGGCGGCGTCGATCCATTCGCGCATCCAGGCATGGTCGAGGATCGTCTCCATATAGGCGGCGGCGAAGCGGGGGACGGGGATGGAATAGGTGACGAAGCGGGTCACGACCGGCGCGAACATGATGTCGACCGCGCCGAAATCGCCGAACAGATAGGGGCCGCCGCCGCCATGGCGGGCGCGGGCCTGAGCCCAGAGCTCGATGATTCGAAGCACCTCGGCCTTGACCGGCTCGGCCAGCGGCTTCGGCGGGAATTGCTTGCGAACGTTCATCGAAAGCTCGCGGCGCAGATTGGCGTAGCCCGAATGCATTTCCGCGGCCATCGAGCGGGCCATGCCGCGGGCGGTGTCGTCGCGCGGCCAGTAGCGCGCCTTGTCGGTCCTGTCGGCGAGCCATTCGACGATGGCGAGCGAATCCCAGATCACCGTCTGGTCGTCCCACAGGATCGGCACCTTGCCGCCCGAGGGCGCGAATTCGTCGCCCTGGGTGCGCTTGTCCCAGGCCTCGTCGAACATCGGCACGGTGATTTCCTCGAAGGCGAGGCCGGACTGCTTCACCGCCAGCCAGCCGCGCAGCGACCAGGAGGAATAGGCCTTGTTGCCGATGATGAGCTTGAGCATCCGTTCCCTCAATCTCGTCATCCCGGACTTGATCCGGGACCCATGAACACTGCCTCGCCAGGCTGTCGCTTTCCGTGTTCATGGATGCTGAATCAAGTTCAGCATGACGGTTTAACGTCTCAGCATGACGATTAGAGTCAGAGCAGCGCCGCCTCTAGCACCGCGCCGCGCAGAGCGTCCATGCCGAGGCCCTTCTCGCTCGACGTGGCGATGATCCCGGGATGGGCGGCGGGGTGCCTGCGGGCTTCCTCGGCGGTCGCCTGCTCGACCTCGGCGAGCGCGCTCGCCTTGATTTTGTCGGCCTTGGTGAGGACCAGGCGGTAGCTGACCGCCGAGTCGTCGAGCATCGTCATTACCTCTCGGTCGACCTCCTTGATCCCGTGCCGGCTGTCGATGAGGAGCAGGGTTCGCTTCAGCACCTGGCGGCCGCGCAGATAATCGTTGACCAGATAGCGCCAGCGGCGCGCGAGGTCCTTCGGCGCCTTGGCGAAGCCGTAGCCGGGCATGTCGACCAGCCTGAGCCGAACCGGATCGCCGACCTCGAAGATATTGAGCTCCTGAGTCCGGCCCGGCGTGTTCGAGGTCCGCGCCAGGCTGTTCCGGTTGGTCAGCCGGTTGAGCAGCGACGACTTGCCGACGTTGGAACGGCCGGCGAAGGCGATCTCCGGAACGCCCGGATCGGGCAGGAATTTGAGCTCGGGCGCGGATTTCAGGAACGAGACCGGCCCGGCGAACAGCTTGCGCGCCTCCTCGTCGAGCTCGGCATCGCCGCTCATTTCGCCCGCGGCCGTTTTTTCCGGATCGGAACGGCTTCCGACGGCGGCGGGGGCGGAGGCGCGGGCGCGGGCAGGGACTCTTTCATCCCCGGGTTGCGCATGTAGAGCCACTTCTGCTGGGCGATGGTGAGGATGTTGTTGGTTACCCAATAAAGCTGGAGGCCGGCCGCGAAGGTCGCCATCGCGAACATCAGCACCCACGGCATCAGAGCGAAGATCTGCCGCTGGATCGGATCCGGCATCTGCGGGTTCAAGCGCATCTGAAGCCACATCGTCACTCCGAGCAGGATCGGCAGAACGCCGATGGCGAGGATCGAGGGCGGCGTGAACGGCAAATAGCCGAACAGGTTGACCGGGGTCAGCGGATCGGGCGCGGACAGATCCCGGATCCACAAGGCGAACGGCTGGTGGCGCATCTCGACCGAGATCATCAGCACCTTGTAGAGCGCGTAGAAGATCGGGATCTGAAGGAGGATCGGCAGGCAGCCCGCCGCGGGATTGACCTTCTCCTCCTTGTAGAGCTTCATCGTCTCCTGCTGCATGCGCGCCCGATCGTCGGCCCAGCGCTCCTGGATCGCCTTCATCTTGGGCTGGATGACGCGGATCGCGGCGAACGACTTGAACTGCTTCTGGGCGATCGGGAAGAGGAGGAGGCGGACGATGATCGTCAGCACGATGATCGCCACGCCGAAATTGCCGATCTGGAAGAACAGCCAGTTCAACAGCGAGAAGATCGGCTTCATGAACCATTCGAACCAGCCCCAGTCGATCGCCTGCTCGAGCGGCGTGCCGAGCTGATCGGAATAATCCTCGAGCAGCTCGACCTCTTTGGCGCCGGCGAACAGGTGCGAGACGTAGCGGGCGCCGCGGCCCGGCGCGACGGACATCGGCGCGGCGGTGAAATCGGCCTGGTAGGCGTTGCCCTGGCGCATGAAGCGGAAGGCGGCGTCGACCCGGGCGCCCTGGGCGGGGATGATCGCGGCGAGCCAATATTTGTCGGTGAAGCCGAGCCAGCCGCCATTGCTCTCGAACGCGCTCTGCCCGGCCTCGGCGACGCTGCTATAATCGTTGTCATAGTCGGCGGCGCCGTTGAACACGCCCATCGGGCCGACATGGACCGTCCAGCTGTCGGGATCGCGCGACGGGCCGGCCCGGCTGACCAGAGCGTAGGGTCGGGCGACGATTGCGCCGGCGCCGCGGTTGATCACCCGTTGCTCGGCGGTGAACATGTAGGCGGCATCGACCGACAGGACGATCTGGAAGATCTGGCCCTGGCCGTTGTTCCAGCTCAGGGTCACCGGAGTCGCCGGGGTCAGCCGGGCGCCGCTCGCCTGCCACTGCGTGTCGCGGCCGGGCAAAGCGACGCCGTCGCCGAGCCAGCCGAACTCGCCATAATAGGAATCGGGCGCGCCGGCCGGGGAGAAGAGGCGGATCGGCGGCGAGTTGGGGTCGATGCCCTCGCGCTCGTCGGTGAGGACGAGATCGTCGATGCGGGCGCCGCGCAGGTTGATCGAGCCGGCGAGGCGCGGAGTCGCGATCGCGACGCGCGGGCCTTCGGCCAGCACGACGCGGCGGTCGCGGATCGCGCGCGGCGTGTCCGCGGCCGGATCGGCGTCGGGCTGAGCGACCGGGACCTCGCGGCCCTTCTCGATCTTGGTGACCGGCGGGTTGGCGGTCGGGAAATAGGTCTCGCTGAGGAAGCCCCAGCCGAGCAGAACGAGCGCCGACAGGACGACCGCCAGGATCATGTTACGATTGTCGCTCACTCGAATTCCCTCACGTCCTTCGCGGGCACTGGATCGTAGCCGGACCCCCCCCAGGGGTGGCAGCGCAGCAGCCGGCGCGCGGCCAGCCAGCTTCCGCGCAGCGCCCCATAGCGGGAAAGCGCGGTGATTGCATAGGCCGAGCAGCTCGGCTGGTAGCGGCAGCTCGGCGGCAGGATTCGCGACGGGCCGAGCTGCCAGCCGCGGGCGACGAGGATGAGGAGCCGGGCGATCAAGGTCCGCGTCCCGCATCCGTTCGGGCTGAGCCTGTCGAAGCGCCTTTCTCGCCTTTTTCGGAAGGAGGTAAGGAATGGCCTTCGACAGGCTCAGGCGGAACGGTTTTGGATTTCAATTTGCCCAAAGCCCTTTCGAGCTCTTCGGCGAGCTGGTCATAGGGCCGCTCGATGCCGCTCTGGCGGCCGATCAGGACATGGTCGGCGCCGGCGATCCCCGCTTGCGGAAGGATCGCCCGGGCGAGCGCGCGCAGGCGGCGCTTCATCCGGTTGCGGACCACCGCATTGCCGACCTTCTTCGAAACGGTGAGGCCGAAGCGGAGGGCGGGATCGCCGTCGCCGCGCGGGCGGACGAGAAGCACGAAACCGGGCATGGGCGCGCGCAGACCGCCGTTCGCGGCCAGGAAGTCCGCGCGGCGGTTCAGCTTGCCGATGGCGGTCGTATTTAAGCCGACAGCTTCTTGCGGCCGCGGTTGCGCCGCGCGGCCACGACCTTGCGCCCGCCGACGGTCGCCATCCGGGCGCGGAAGCCGTGCCGGCGCTTGCGCACGAGATTGCTCGGCTGGAAGGTGCGCTTCATCGCTCATTCCTCGTAATCGAGTCGAAAGAAAACGGCCGCGCTAGGCGGCCTCGTTGGGTGCGCCGATACGGAACGTATCGGCCAAAGTCAATCCGAGAGCGGCGCATCCCCAGGCTCGCTTTGATTGCGGATTTCCTCGCGGCGGCGGGCGCTGCCGCGCCTGAGGCTCCAGTCGGCCCAGCGGCCCTTATTGGGGTGGCGGCGCTTGAAGCGGACGTAGAAGCGCTTCGCCCAGCCGGTATATTTGAGGATCAGGCTCGCCCCGGCGGCGAAGACGATGACCCCGCCCGGCCCCGGGATGGGCCCGACCGCCGGGGTCAGCGCGATCAGCACGAAGCCGAGCGCGACCAGGCAATGGCGCACCAGGGGGATATCGGTCCAGGCTCTGGTCGGTCGGTCGGTCATCGCTTTCATCTGGGGACGATCCCTTTCCAATGCAAAGCCCTCGAACTCCCTGACAGCGTATATCCATTACGGACTCCATTACGGAGGGACCGTCATGGTCGCACATGTCGCCACCGTCGCTTTCCTCGGCCTCGAGGCGCGCGCGGTCGAGGTCCAGGTTCAAATCGCCAGCGGGCTGCCGAAGTTCCTCGTCGTCGGCCTGCCCGACAAGGCGGTCGGCGAAAGCCGGGAGCGGGTCCACGCCGCGCTCGCCGCGCTCGGCCTGTCGCTGCCGCCGAGAAGGATCACCGTCAACCTGTCGCCGGCGGACCTTCCCAAGGAGGGCTCGCATTACGATCTGCCGATCGCGCTCGGCCTGCTCGCGGCGATGGGGGCGGTCGACCGCGAGACCCTCGCCGGCTATCTCGCGGTCGGCGAGCTCTGCCTCGACGGCCGGATCGCGCCGTCGCCCGGCGTTCTGCTCGCCGCGATCCACGCCTCGGCCGCGGGGCTCGGCCTGATCTGCCCGGCGGCGCAGGGCCCCGAGGCGGCCTGGGCCGGCGAGATCGAGATCGTCGCCGCGCCCGACCTCTTGACCCTGCTCAACCATCTGCGCGGCGGCGCGGTGCTGAGCCCGCCCGTGCCGGGCGAGGCCGATCCGCCCGGCCGCGGCCCCGACCTCGCCCAGGTGAAGGGACAGGAGAGCGCCAAGCGAGCGCTCGAGATCGCGGCGGCGGGCGGTCACAATCTGCTGATGACCGGGCCGCCGGGCGCCGGCAAGTCGCTGCTCGCCGCCTGCCTGCCCGCGATCCTGCCCGCGCTGACCCCTTCGGAAGCGCTCGAAGTGTCGATGATCGCCAGCGTCGCCGGCGAATTGAAGGACGGAAGGCTGATCCGCACCAGGCCCTATCGAGCGCCGCACCACAGCGCCTCGATGCCGGCTCTGGTCGGCGGCGGGCTCAAGGTCAGGCCCGGCGAGGTCAGCCTCGCCCATTTGGGCGTGCTCTTTCTCGACGAGCTGCCCGAATTCCAGCGCAACGTCCTCGATTCGCTGCGCCAGCCGCTCGAGACCGGCAAGGTCCAGGTCGCCCGCGCCAACGCCCATGTCACCTTTCCGGCCCGAGTCCAGCTCGTGGCTGCCATGAATCCCTGCAGGTGCGGACATTTGGGAGACCCGGCCCTCGCTTGCGCCCGAGCGCCGCGATGCGCCGCCGACTATCAGGCCAAGGTCTCCGGCCCCTTGCTCGACCGGATCGACATCCACGTCGAGGTCGCCGCAGTCGCCGCCGCCGACCTCGTCCTGCCGCCGCCCGCGGAGGGTTCGGCGGAGGTGGCCCGGCGCGTCGCCCGGGCCCGCGCGGTCCAGACCCGGCGTTACGAGAACTCACGGCATCCGCACCAACGCCGAAGCCGACGGCGAGCTGCTCGACTCGGTCGCGACCCCCGAGGAGCCCGGCCGCCGCCTGCTGGCGCAGGCGGCCGAGGCGATGCGGCTCTCGGCGCGCGGCTATCATCGCGTGATGCGCGTGGCGCGAACCGTGGCCGACCTCGCGGGGAGCGAGACGGTGGGGCGGGTTCATGTCGCCGAGGCGCTCAGCTATCGCCGTCAGGCGCCGCGCAACTAGACTCAGGAGCCGCGGTAGATGCGGACTCCGTTCTGGACCGTGACCCGCGGGGCGCGGCGGACCGTCGCGGCGGCGGGTTGCGGACGGGCGGCGCGGGCGCCGGAAGCGGGGCGCTGGCCGACCGTGCGGAAGACCACCGGCCGCTCGACGACCGGGATTTCGAGGACCGCCTGCTCGTAGGGCAGCCGCGTTGCGCGCCCGCCTTGCCGGGTTTCGCGGCGAGGGGCCTCGTAATAGGTGCGGGGCGCTGGCTCCGGCTCGTCCCCGGACGGAGTCTGGCTGAACGATTCGACCGTGCCGCTGCCCGGGCGGCGGTAGAAGACGTGAGCGCCGACGACCGCCTGCTGCATCAGGCTCGGCGCCCAATAAGGGCGGATCGCGGTGGTATGATAGTTGAGCGCGAGGCCGACCGGGCGGTAGACGCTGCCCCGGAGCGCCGCCGCGGCGATCCGCTGGGCTCGTTCCCACGCATAAGCCTCGATCCCGGCGTATAAGGAGCCGTCGCAGGTGAAGGTGAACTGGCAGCCGGTGGCGCGCTCTGAGCCCTGATAGACGACGCCGCAGACGCTGCTCGGATAGGAGGGGTGGCGGACTCGGTTCAGCACCACCTGGGCGACGGCGCGCTGGCCGTCGTCGGATTGGCTGCGCGCCTCGTAATAGACCGCTTCGGTGAGGCATTGCAGCGAGCGCTCGAAGGTCGCCGAGTCGCGGCTCGCCGTGAACGGCTCGGCCGCTTCGGAGGCGAAAGCGGGCGCGGCAATGACGGAGAGCGAAACGACGCTCGACAGGAAGATGACGCGCATACAGAACCCCGACCCGCTGATCGGGACCGGCTGTAGCGGCGGTCGGTTGGCAACCGGTTAATGGCGGCCGCGCCGTCATTTCTGCCGCGGCTGCGGAAGCTCATTGCCGGCGCTGACCAGCCGGCCCGCGCGCCGCGCCTGGACCGCTTCCAAGAGGGTCCGCGCCGCGTTGCGCACTTCCTCCTGGATCTTCTCGTCCTTGTCGAGCGCCTCGTGGCTGGTCGCATAGGGCTCCCAATAGCCGATATAACGGTCGAGCTCGGCGGGGACGCCGGCCGGGACGAGGTGCATGAAGCGCAGCCAGTCGGACAAAGAGCGGCGGACGTTTTCGGCGCCCTCGACGTCGCCATGGACGACGATCGCGAACAGCCGGCCTTCGAGATGACGCGGATAGGGCCAGCCGTCCAGTTCGAGCTGCTTGGCCAGCCTCGCGTCCTTGCCGTGGGTGGAGGTGGGATCGGGATTGCCGCCGTCGGCGCAGACCAGGCGGTCGATCATCAGCTTCATCGGGCTCGACGTGTGATACCAGTTTACCGGCGTTATCAGCATGATGCCGTGCGCTCTTACCCAGAGAGGGAAGATGTCGTTCATCATGTCGTGGGTCTGGCCGAGCGCATAGTTCGGATAGCAGGAGCAGGGCCAGTGGCAGAGCGCCGCGGCGGTCGAGAAGCAGGCCTTGCAGGGGTGGATATGCTTGCCATATTCGCTGGCCAGCCGCGAGAGGTCGAGGATCTCGACCTTGACCCCGTCGACGCCGCATATCTCGGCCGCGATTTCGGTCAGCCGCCAGCTCTTCGACATCTCGCCGGGGCAGGTGTGCTCGCTTCGCGACGAGCCGTTTATAATGAGGATGCAAGGCGGTTGCGCCGGGTCCTCATATTCGGCCTGAGCTTTGGCGACGGCATCGTGAGCGGCGATCCAATCGACGGCGAGATCGTAATCGGGGTCGGCATAAGCCGGCCCGGCCTTTTCGGTGTGCGGCGACTTGCGGCCGGCCGAATAGCCGTCCCAGGCGGCGTCGGCGATTCGCTCGAGCTCGGCCGCGAGCGGCTCGAACGCGGGGTCGGCGAACTGGGCCTTGAAGCGCCTTTTATACTCCGCCTCGTCGAGCTTGACCGGTGGCATCCCGGTGCGCGGCGCGGGCGCCCGCCCGAACATTATTGGGCGTTGGACTCGGCCGGCGCGGGCGCCGGCGCGCTCGGCGCCTCGATCTTGACGTCGGGGAGATCGACCTTGGGCGCGTCGACGTTGACGTTGATGTCGACCTCGTCGGCGGCGCTTTGCAGATAGCCGCCGAAGAACAGGAAGAGGCCGACCACGACCACCACCAGCAGGATCATGACCGCGATCGTGCCGCCGCCGCCTCCGCCGCGCTCGCCGGTCTGGATGATCGTCGTCTCGCGCTCGACCTCGACCGGCCGTTCCCTCTCGTCCATGACGCCTACTCCGATTGTTGCGCCCCCAGAACGCCGCCGCGAAGACGGCGGTTCCGGGCATAAGTGGTTAATCCCGGCTGGACAGGACGACGGCGCGTCTTATTCAATCCCGGCCGCACCAAAGGGGACCGCCCATGACAGACCGAGCCAGCTCCGCCACCGACCGCCGCACCCTGCTCAAGGGCGCCGCCGCCTCCGCCGCCTTGCTCGCGCCGGGCGCTACGCTTGCCCAGGGCCGCCGCGACAGCGACCGCGAGGCGATCAGCCGCGCCGTCGACGCCGGCTTCGAGGAATCGGTGCGCCGCATCCAGCAATGGATCGCTCTGCCGACCATCGCCGCCGAGCGGCTCAACGTGCCCGAGGGCGCCGATTACATGGCCCGGCTCGCCACCGAGGCCGGCTTCACCGGAGTCCGCAAGGTGGCCACGGGCGGCGTCCCCGCCGTGTTCGGCGTGCTCGACGCCGGCGCGGCGCGCACCGTCGGCATCTATTTCATGTACGACGTCAAGCAATACGACCCGGCCGAATGGGCCTCGCCGCCTTTGGAGGCGCGGCTCTTCGATCACCCGCTCGGCCGGGCGATGCGCGGCCGCGGCGCGACCAACCAGAAGGGACCGGAAGGCGCCTTCCTCGCCGCTTTGCACGCATTCAGGGCGGCGAACCGGCGGCTGCCGGTCAACCTCGTCCTGCTCGCCGAGGGCGAGGAGGAGATCGGCTCGACCAACTTCGTCAACGTCTTCCGCGACGCCGACGTGCTCGCCGCGATGCGCCGCGCCGACGGAGTGATCATCCCGATGAACGGCCAGGCGCCGAACGGCAACGCCAACATCTCTCTGGGCTCGAAGGGGATCATCGAGCTGGAGCTGGTCTCGTCGGGCGAGCGCTGGGGCAGGGGGCCGGCGCGTGACATCCATTCCAGCCTCAAGGCGCAGGTCGACAGCCCGCTCTGGCACCTCGTCGAGGCGCTGAAGACGCTGACGACGGACCATGGCAACACGCCGGCGATCGACGGCTGGTTCGAGCATGTCCGGCCGATGACGGCGCGCGAGCGGGCGCTGATCGCCGAGGCGGCGCGGACTCGGAGCGAGGAGGAGGCCAAGCGAGCGCTCGGCGTGCCGCGCTGGATCGACGATCTGCCGTGGCGCGAATCGCTGGAGCGGCTGGCCTCGCAGCCGACGGTCAATATCGAAGGCCTGGTCGGCGGCTATACCGGGCCGGGCGGCAAGACCGTGCTTCCCGCGCGAGGGCTTGCCAAGCTCGATCTCCGCCTCGTCCCCAACATGACCGTCGCCGATTGCCTGCCCAAGCTTCGCCGCCATCTCGCCGAGCGCGGCTTCGGCGACATCGAGGTCAACATGTCGGGCGGCTACGACCCGACCGAGACCGCCGAGGACAGCAGCGTGATCCGTGCCCAGCAGGCGGTGTTCACCCGCAACAACATTCCCTTTTCGCTGTTCCCGCGCAACGCCGGCTCGTGGCCGGGCGTCGTCTTCACCGGCGATCCGCTGCGCAAGCCCGCCGGCCAGTTCGGCCTCGGCCACGGCAGCGGCGCCCACGCGCCCGACGAATATATGATCATCGAAAGCCGAACCCCGGGAGTCGCGGGCTTGCGCGAGGCGTCGATGGGCTATGTCGACTTCCTCTACGAGATGGCGACGATCTGAGAGGCTCAGCGGCGCGAAAGTCATCGCTGCACCGGATTCGGCGAAATTTCGGAGGGCGGCGGGCCTCGCCGGGCAGCGGCCGTGACCCTTTGTCCCTCTGCGAGCGACTCGATGACCGGCAGCAGGCGGTCGAATAGGCCCGTCACGAAGTGCACGATTTCACCGCGCAACGTCTCTCCCAGCACGGCCACCTCGGCCGTCACTTGCGCCCCGATCCTGCTCTCCAGCCCGTCGAGCAGCGGACCGAGGCCGGCGGCCCGGCCATATTTCTCGGGCTGCTCGGCGGCGAGCAGCTTCATCAAAGCGGAGTCGGAGAGGCGGCGCTTCATATGGCTGAGCTTGCCGTAGCGGTAGACCGGCTCGTCGATGCCGGTGACTCCGCGCTCGAACGCGGTCAGCTCGAGCGGCAGCTTCGCCATCCGGCAGGCGAGGTCCCAGTCGCGCGCGAAATCCGGATCGCGCTCGCGGTGCCGATAGGCGGTCCGGTTGGAGATGCCGACCGTCGCGCAGGCGGCCAGCACGCTGTCTCCGCGGCGCAGGGCGGCGAGGAAAAGCTGCTTTCTGTCGCCCGAGAAGGCGTCGTGCCGCGGTCTCGGCCCGCGCCGTTCGGGCTCGTCCCCAGCGCCAACAACCGCCATCGCGCCGCTCCTTTTCGATTCGGACCGGGGAGATAAGCAGGAAGAATCCTACATTGCAAGCAAAATGTTCTCATTCCATTCTCTTTTTGCTCATTCTTTGACCTAGCCGACGTGAAAGCCTGAAGGTTTCGCGGACGGCGGAGCGAAGCTGGATTCCCGCTTTCGCGGGAATGACGTGAACCTGAATGTCGATGCAGCCTAGTGTGGCGATTCGGAAATTCGCCAGATCGGATGGAGGGCTCGGAGCGAATTTCCGAATCTCCAGCCACACTAGCAAACTAATGATTCTAGTGTGCTTTTTGAATTTGAAGTTCGCTCCGAGCGCGATCCGATAATAGGGCGAACTTCAAATTCAGCACACTAGGCCACTGCCGCGGCCTTCACCGCCTGGACGAAGGCGGCGCCGCCGTTCGGGTCGTGCTCGAGATACAGATCGGGCTCGACCAGCTCCAGCTCCATCAGCACCGCGGCGCCGTCGAGGCCGCGGACAGGTCGACGCGGGCGTAGAGCAGCGCCTCGTCGACGGCGGCGAGGATCGCCTCGGCCGCCGCCAGTTCGTCGGGCGCGGGCTCGTGCGGGGTGATGATGCCGTCATATTCGGGCTGGACGCGGAAATCGCCGGGCTGGGGGCGCTTGCGGATGGCGTGGCTGAACGCGCCGCCGAGATAGATGAGCGAGATCTCGCCCTCGGTCTCGATCGCGGGCAGGAAGGGCTGGATCATCGCCGGGCCGGTCGGGCCGCCGTCGAGCGGCGTGCCGGGCGACCAGCGGATCGTCTGCCAGGCCGAGGCCGAGACCTGCGGCTTGGCGATCAGTCGGTCGGTGCCGAAGGCGGCGGCGGCGTCGTGGAGCGCGGCCTCGGTCAGCCGGTCGACGATAGAGCGTCGGCACGACCGGCGCGCCGCGCTCGGCAAGGCGGCCGAGATAGAGCTTGTCGGCGTTCCAGCGCAGCACGCTCGGCCGGATTGTGCAGGCGGAGGCCGCGTCCTTCCCAATCGGCGACCGCCGTCCTGCCAGCCGGGCGCCGGCGCGATGATAGCCCCAGGTCGAGCAGCGGCAGGATGAGGTCGAAGCGCTCGAAATCCGCCGACTCGACCCAGGTCCGGCCCTCGACAGCGAGGCCGGCGCGCGCGCAGCGGCGCCGCCATGCTCGGCGAGCACGTCGCGCCAGCGCGTCCGATAGCCCTCGTCCGCCGGATCGGGCGTCAGGATCGCGATGCGGAGCGCTCATTCCTCGGGCAGGAAGTCCGGCACCGAGAGATAGCGCTCGCCGGTGTCGTAGTTGAAGCCGAGCACGCGCTTGCCGGCGCCGATCTCGGCGAGCTTCTGCGCGATCGCCGGCAGCGTCGCGCCCGAGCTGATGCCGACGAGCATGCCTTCCTCGCGCGCGGCGCGGCGGGCCATCTCCTTGGCGTCGGCGGGATCGACCTGGATGATGCCGTCGAGCAGGCTCGACGTCCATGATCGCCGGGATGAAGCCGGCGCCGATGCCCTGGATCGGGTGCGGGCCGGGCTCGCCGCCGGAGAGGACCGGCGACAAGGTCGGCTCGACCGCGAACACCTGCAGGCCCGGCCATTCGGCCTTCAGCACCTCGGCGCAGGCGGTGATGTGGCCGCCGGTGCCGACGCCGGTGATCAGCACGTCGATCGGCGAGTCGCGGAAGTCGGCGAGGATCTCCGCGCGGTGGTGCGGCGGTGGACCTCGAGATTGGCGGGATTTTCGAACTGCTGCGGCATCCAGCTGCCGGGCGTCTGCGGCGATCAGCTCCTCGGCGCGGGCGATCGCGCCCTTCATGCCCTTCTCCCGCGGGGTGAGATCGAAGGTCGCGCCATAAGCGAGCATCAGCCGGCGCCGCTCGAGGCTCATGCTCTCGGGCATGACCAGGACGAGCTTGTAGCCCTTGACCGCCGCGACCATGGCGAGGCCGATGCCGGTATTGCCCGAGGTCGGCTCGATGATCGTGCCGCCGGGCTTGAGCGTGCCGGACTGCTCGGCGTCCTCGATCATCGACGAGCGCGATCCGGTCCTTGATCGAGGCGCCGGGATTGGCGCGCTCCGACTTGATCCAGACCTCGGCGTCGCCGAACAGGCGGTTGACGCGGATGTGCGGCGTGTTGCCGATCGTTTCGAGGATATTGGCGGCCTTCATGGCTGGTCTCCCTGGCTGAACCGGTTAGGCTGGCACAATGTCACGGACTTATCTCGCTGTCCCGGGCGCGCTGACGGACGCCGAATGCGATGCGGCCGTCGCTCTGGCGGACGTCGGCCGAACGGCGCGCGGGCCGCTCTACGGCGCGACCGGCGGCGGAGGTCGATCCCGCGCGGCGCGACGTTCAGTCGACGCTGGTCGGCGCGCGAAGAGGCGGCCTGGCTGTTCGAGAAGCTGGACGCTCTGTTCGCAGAGGGGCGCCGAAGCGTTCGGGCTTGCCGATCGGGCCGATCGGCGAGGAGATCCAGATCCTTCGCTATGACGAAGGCGGGCATTTCCGGATGTGGCACACGGATGCCGGGCATCGACTGCGATCGAGCGGCGCCGGATCTCGGTCTCGGTCGAGCTCTCCGAGCGGAGCGACTATGAGGGCGGCGAACTCGAAGTCGTGCCCGATCTGGTCGGCCCGCGCGCGCAGCCTGCCGCGCGGCAGCGCCCAGCTCTTCCCGTCGCGCGCCCTTCACCGGGTGACTCCGGTGATCCGCGGCACCCGCTGGGCGCTGGTCGCCTGGACGGGGCGCTTAGGCTCACGACGCGTCCTCCCGGCTTGAGGCCCGCCGCCATCGTCTGCGCTTCGGCGGCGGGCATGTCCTTGCCGGGCGCTTCGGCGAGCAGCTCCGGGTCGGGGGGCACGAAGCGGTCGGCCTTGCGCAGGCTCGGAAAGGCCCAGGCGCAAAGGCCGGTGACCGCGACCGCGAGCGCGCCGCCGCCGACCACCGCCGCGACCGGCCCGAAGGCGGCGCCGGCGAGGCCGGCGCGGAACTCGCCGAGCTCGTTCGAGGCGGAGATGAACAGGCCCGAGACGGCGGAGACCCGGCCGCGCATCGCGTCGGGCGTGTGGAGCTGGATCAAAGAGGAGCGGACGTAGACGCTGACCATGTCCGACGCGCCGAGCACGAACAGAGCGAGCGAGCGACAGCCACATCCACTGGCTGCGCGCCGAACACCATCGTCGCCGACGCCGAAGATGGCGACGCAGACGAACATCTTGACCCCGACATGGCGCTTCGAGCGGACGGCGGGCGAGGATCAAGCGCGGTCAGCGCCGCGCCGACCGCCGGCGCCGCGCGGAGCGCGCCGAGCCCCTCCGAGCCGACATGGAGGATGTCGCGGGCATAGACCGGCAGCATCGCGGTGGCGCCGCCGAGCAGCACCGCGAACAGATCGAGGCTGATCGCGCCGAGCACGATCTTGTTGTCGCGGACGTAGGCGAGGCCCTCGATCACCGCGCGCAGCGGGTGCGAATCGCCGGCATTGCCGCGCGGGATCGGCCGGATCAGCAGCATCGCGACGAGCGAGACGGCGTAGAGCGTCGCCGAGGCCTCGTAGGGCAGGCCGGTCGAGAGCGCATAGGCGGCGCCGCCGATCAGCGGCCCGGCGACCATGCCGACCTGCCAGGCGATCGAATTCAGCGCGATCGCGCTCGGCAGGATCGCCGCCGGCACCAGATTGGGCGCGATCGAGCCCAAAGCCGGCATCGGCGAAGGCGCGGCCGATGCCGAGCAGCACCGCGACCGCGAACAAGGGCACGAGCGACATCGCGTCGAGCCAGACCAGCAAGGCGAGCGCCGGCCGCGCCGAGCATCTCCATCGCCAGGCTGAGCCGGACGATCCAGCGCCGGTCGACGCGGTCGGCGACATAGCCGGCGACCAGGGTCAGCAGGAACAAAGGCAGGAACTGGGCGAGCCCGATCATGCCGAGCCAGAAGCTCGCCTCGCTGGATGCTCATCGTCCGCGCGGGCGATGTCGTAGACGTGGATGCCGATGACGACGACCAGCATCGTGTTGCCGATCGTGCTCGCCAGCCGCGCCGCCCAGAAGGCGCGATAGTCGCGATACCGGAAGGGCGAGACCTCGGACATTGGGGAGGCCGTTAGGCCGGTCCGGCGGCCGCTTCAACGGCGCTGAGGGCGAAAGCGCCGTTCGGCCGCGTTCCGGCACGGCCGCGCATCAAAATTTCGCGGCCGCCGCGAGGCCTGGCAAAATCGTGCGCGCGGGCACGACACAAGGATTTGCCGGCCTTCGAAAACGGGATAGTGTCCCCGTTTTCGTCACCGGGGAGGACAAGATGACCGACAACGCTTCCGATGCCGTATTCGAGCGGGTGAGGGACGAATATATGCCGACGGTCTACGACGAAATCCGGCAGATGGCGCAGCGGAAATGCGGCGGCAACGAGCTCAGGCCGCTGGAGGTGTTCCGCGCCTTCGAGGAATATTTCGCCGGGCTGCCGCGCGGCGGGCGGCCGCTGTCGAGCTTCTTCCAGGAACATATCTTCCTGCTCTCCGCGCTGTTCCTCACGATCGTGTTCGGCCTGTTCGGCCTCTATCATGGCGAGGAGGACGAGGTGTCGAGCTTCCTCGACATCGCCAAGATCTTCGCCGGCGCCGTGGTCGGCGGAGCGGCGGGAAGCACGGTGGCGTCGATGGCGCGGCGGAGAGGCGGCTCGGCGCCGAAATAGCGGCTCGTGACAATGGGGACACGTACTTTGACCAAAGAGTACGTGTCCCCGATCGTTTCTCAGGGCGCGCGTTCGGGCGATCGCCTCAGGCGATTGCGCGCCGCCAGCGCCCGGATCAGGTCGCCGCCCTTGCCGCGCCAGGCGCTGCCGTGCATGCAGGCGAGCGTCTCGGGCTCGGTCGCGGCGATCCTGGCGAGGATCTCGCCGGTGTCCGGGGCGTGCGAATAATAGTCCATCGGCCCGCGGAACGCCTCGCTCGGAGTCGAGGATGTCGCTCTCGACCAGCGGATCGGCGCCGGTGCCCGGCTGGGTGAGGAGGTCGCCGCAGAACAGGGTGCGGGTCCGCTCCTCGAAGAGATAGCCGCATTCCCAGCCGTGCGGCACGTGCGGCGCGTCGAGCCAGCGCACGACGCGGCCGCCGAGATCGACCGTCTCGCCGTCGGCGAGGCCGAGCGGCGGCCGGTCGGCGAGGTCGCCGATCGAAACCATCGCCGCGATCGCGCCGCACAAAGGCGCGGCCCGCGGCGCCGCCTCGAGCCACAGGTTGAGCGAGCCGCACTCGTCCGCCTCGACATGGCTGAACGCGATATGGCGCAGCCGCTCGACGGGCATCACGGCGGCGACGGCGTCGCGCACGTGCGGGAAGAGGCCGCGCAGGCCGGTGTGAAAGAGCAAAGGCTCGTCGGCGAGCAGCAGATACTGGTTGAACGAGAATTCCTGCCCCGGGATCGGCAGCGGCGTGTTGATCCGGTAGAGGCCGTCGCCGATCTCGCAGATGTTGGTGCCGGTTTCGGCATTGGTGACGAGCATCGACAATCTCCTTCCCGCGGGTCGCGCCCGTTAGCGCCAGCGGGGCGGGCCGGCACGCCGCCGTCGACGAACCCGGCGGATAATGCGGCGAAGGCGGCGGGACGAGGCCGGCCACAGGCCGTCACCCCGGCGAAGGCCGGGGTCCCGAAGGGCCACGCCGAGACTTCTTGTCCCGAGATCCCGGCCTTCGCCGGGATGACGTGCCATGCTAAGATGCGCGCCTGAGAGATTATCACTGATGGCGATCAAGCTTCACGACAGCTTCGCGGTGCATCCGGGCGAATGGCTGCGCGCCGAGATCGTCGAACCGGCGGGCCTCAGCGTGACCGCGCTCGCCGAGCGGCTCCATGTCACGCGCCAGGCGGCGAGCAACCTGCTCAACGGCAATGCCGGCCTCTCCGCCGAAATGGCGATCCGCTTCGAGAAGGCGTTCGGGCTGAAGGCCGCCACGTTGATGCGGATGCAGGCGGCCCATGAATTGGCCGAGGCGCGGTTGCGGGAGGATGAGATCGTGGTTGAGGCAGCCTAGTTATTAAGTGAATGATTACATTTCGGAATTGCCTGTATTCAGGACAAGCTCCCGACCTTATGCTCGACAAGGATTGGTAAGTCCCTTTCGAGCAGCGCCGCCTCGTAGACTCGGATATCGTCGGTCGTCAGCGGTCTCGCCCCAAAACGCGCCATTAGTGCAGTTTGCTCTGTCACCACATCGCGCCAGTGCTCATCGAACCGGCTATCATTGCGCAGCCTCTCACCCGCAAAATCCGACATCGACTGCCAGCAATAACGCATGCAGCGCCAGCGTTTCTCCAACTGGTAGTTTCTGTAAAGGAGATATGCGGTGGCACCCAAAGTTGCAATCAGCAGCAAAGTCATCGAACCCGATCCCACACTGTAAGGTGAACTGAGACTAGGCATTAAGACGCCGAATGTGAATGTGGATCGTGGGCCGGAAGCGACGGTCAGATGGTGCTCACAAAACTATCCAGCACCCGCGTCCGCCGGCCTTCGAAGGCGATGTCCGGCTTGTTCCCTTCGATTTCCCTCCACGGTGCCACAGCGGGATTTCGAGCGGAAGTCGCGCTGGCCGAGACCGATGTCGCTCCGCCCGGATTTGCCGGGGCCGACGGCGCCGGCGCAGATCGCTTGAAGCGTGAGGGCAAGCGGCTTAAACTTGCTCACGGGAGAAATCCGATGACTGAAGCGACGCGGCGGCTTGAGATCGAGCTTCCCGAGGACCTGGCGGACTTCGTTCGCGCGGATGTCGCATCGGGGCGCTTTGCGGATGAGAGCGAAGCCGTCGCGTCGGCGCTGACGCTGATGAGGGAGCAGGATAAGGAGGGCGAAGATCCGCAGGTTGAGGCTTGGCTGCGTGATGTCGTCGTCCCCCGACACCGCGCTTGGCGGGCAAGCGATGAGCCGGGGATGACGGTTGACGAGGTGCGTGCGTCGCTGGCTCGGCGCCGAGCGGAACGGCAGCGGCCTGACGCTGCGGAGTGAAGCGGTACAAAGTCATCTTCCTGCCCGATGCGGAGCGAAGACTGGCCGGCATTGAAGCCTATATCGGGGAGCGTGCCGGCTCTTCGGTCGCCGATCGATACGTCGCCGGCATTGTTGCCCGAGCCGAGCGGCTCGCTGCTTTCCCATTGAGGGGCACGCCGCGAGACGATCTGCAGCCGGGGCTAAGAACGATTGTCCATCGCAAGACGGTCACGATCGCCTATGTCGTCGAGAGTGATCAAGTTGCCGTCACGGACTTCTTCTACAAGGGTGAGGACATTTCCGCCCGCTTCATGCGCTGAGAAACTCATCCCAGGCTGACGAAGCTATCCAGCACCCGCTTCCGCCCCGCCTTCTCGAAGTCGATCTCCAGCTTGTTGCCCTCGATCTCGGCCACCGTCGCCGTAGCCGAACTTCGAGTGGAACACGCGCTGGCCCAGCGCGATGTCGCTCCGCCCCGGATTGCCGAGGCTGACCGCGCTGGCCTTGACCTCGAGCACCCGCGCCGGCGTCGCGCTCGAAGCGGCCGCCCGGCGCGGCGCGCTGCCAGCCCGGGCCGCGGCCGGTGCCGCGGCCGACGTCGGCGAAGGGGTCGGCGCGTTCGGACCAGTTGGCGCGCCACAGGGAGTCGCCGCCGCGTCATCGTGGTTTCGGCGTCGATATGCGCTTCGGGCAGCTCGGTGACGAAGCGGCTCGGGATGGACGATGGTCCACTGGCCGTAGATGCGGCGGTTGGCGGCGTGGAGGATGATGCAGCGCTTGCGGCGCGCGGGTGATCGCGACATAGGCGAGGCGGCGCTCCTCCTCGAGGCTGGCATTGCCGCCTTCGTCGAGCGCGCGCTGCGAGGGGAAGACGCCTTCCTCCCAGCCGGCGAGGAAGACGGTGTCGAACTCGAGCCCCTTGGCGGCGTGGATGGTCATGATCGTGACCTTGTCCGCCTCGCGGTCGGCGTCATTGTCCATGACCAGGCTGACATGCTCGAGGAAGGCGCCGAGCGTCTCATATTCCTCCATCGCGCGGGCGAGCTCGGCGAGATTCTCGAGCCGGCCGGCGCTTTCGGCCGAGCGGTCGGCCTGGAGCATCGCGGTATAGCCCGATTCGTCGAGGACGAGGCGGGCGAGCTCGGGGTGGGGCAGCTCGTCGAGCCTGCGCGCGCCAGCGGGCGAAATCGCCGACCAGATTGCCGAGCGAGCGGCGCGCCTGCGCCGGTCAGCTCGTCGGTGTCGAGGATGCGGGCGGCGGCGATGCGACAGCGGGATGCCCTCGGCGCGGGCCAGCTGGTGGAGCTTCGCCACCGCCTTGTCGCCGAGGCCGCGCTTGGGGGTGTTGACGATCCGCTCGAAGGCGAGGTCGTCGGCGGGCTGGGCGATGACGCGCAGATAAGCGAGCGCGTCGCGGATCTCGGCGCGCTCGTAGAAGCGGAAGCCGCCGACGATCCGGTAGGGCAGGCCGATGGCGATGAAGCGGTCCTCGAACTCGCGGGTCTGGAACTGGGCGCGGACCAGGATCGCGGCGTCGTCGAGCCGGCCGCCGCGGCGCTGGATCGTCTCCAGCTCCTCGCCGACGCGGCGCGCCTCCTCGGGCCCGTCCCAGATGCCGATCACCTGGACCTTGTCGCCCTCGTCCTCCTCGGTCCACAGGTCTTGCCGAGCCGCCCGGCATTCTGCGCGATCAGGCCCGGAGGCGGCGGCGAGGATGTTGCGGGGTCGAGCGGTAATTCTGCTCGAGCCGGATGATCTTCGCGCCCGGAAAATCCTTCTCGAAGCGCAGGATGTTGGTCACCTCGGCGCCGCGCCAGGAGTAGATCGACTGGTCGTCGTCGCCGACGCAGCAGATGTTCTTGCGCTCCTGGGCGAGCAGCCGCAGCCAGAGATACTGGGCCTGGTTGGTGTCCTGATATTCGTCGACGAGGATGTATTTGAAGCGCTGCTGATAGATGCTCGAGCACGTCGCGGTGGCGTCTTCAGGATCACCAGCATGTGGAGCAGCAGATCGCCGAAATCGCAGGCGTTGAGGTCGCCTGCAGCCGCGCCTGGTAGACGCGCGTAGAGCTTGGCGCCCTTGCCGTTGGCATAGGCCTCGGCCTCGCCGGCATCGACCTGGTCCGGGGTCCAGCCCTTGTTCTTCCAGCGGTCGATCATCCCGGCGAGCATCCGCGCCGGCCAGCGTTTCTCGTCGATGTCGGCGGCGAGCGATCAGCTGCTTCAGCAGCCGGAGCTGGTCGTCGGTGTCGAGGATGGTGAAATTGCTCTTGAGGCCGACCAGCTCGGCGTGGCGGCGGAGCATCTTGGCGCCGATCGAATGGAAGGTGCCGAGCCAGGGCATGCCCTCGACCGCCTCGCCGACGATGCGGCCGACCCGCTCCTTCATCTCGCGCGCCGCCTTGTTGGTGAAGGTGACGGCGAGCAGCTCCGACGGCCAGGCCTTGCGCGTGTAGAGGAGATGGGCGAGCCGCGCGGTCAGCGCCGCCGTCTTGCCGGTGCCCGCGCCGGCCAGCACCAGCACCGGCCCCTCGGTGGTCAGCACCGCCTCGCGCTGCGGCGGATTGAGGCCGGCGAGATAGGGGGGCTCGGGGGCGGCGGCGGCGGGGAGGTCGGTCACCGGCGAACAGGTAGGGAACGGTGCGGCGATGGGCAAGCCGGCAGGCGCGGCTGCCCAGCGGGGCGAGCGCCTGCCGGAGCCGGTGGAGCTATTCCTTCGGCTTTTCCGTGCCGGGCTTGTCGCCCTCTTTCGGGGCGCCTTCGGGGGTGAGCGGCGCGGGATCTGGTTTCGGTTTCGGCTCCAGCATGTTCTTCTCCCTTTTCTTTTGAGGTCGGGATCGACACCCTAATAGATCGCGAGAAGATGCAAAAGATGCTGAAGTCCTCGCGACTAGTAATTTTTACGAGCCAGGATCAAAGTCGCCTTGCCGAAGCGGCGTTCGGCCGCCGCTTCGAGGCCGGCGGGAAGCGCCAGCTCCTCGTCCTGAAGCTCGACGCTGATCCAGCCGCCCGGCGCGAGCCATGAGGCGGCGCGCTCGAGCGCGGCCTGGGCGAGGCCGGCGCCGTAGGGCGGGTCGATGAAGATGAGGTCGCAGGGCCGGGGCGGCGGCGGCGCGTGCTCGACGGTCTGGGCGCGGACGTCGCGCGGGCCGCCGCGCCGAGCCTGGCGATATTGGCGCCGAGCACGTCGAGCGCGGCGCGGTCCTTCTCGACGAAGGTGCAATGCGCGGCGCCGCGCGACAGCGCCTCGAGGCCGAGCGCGCCGGTGCCGGCGAAGAGATCGGCGACCTGGAGCCCCTCGAAGCTGCCGATCCGGCTGGCGAGCATCGAGAACAGGCCCTCGCGGGCGCGGTCGCTGGTCGGGCGGGTGGCCTGGCCCGGCGGCGCCTCGAGCGGCCGCCCGCGCCACTCGCCGGCGATGATCCTCATCTCTAGATCCTCCCCGGCATTTGCAGGGGAGGGGGACCGGCGACGCCTGGCGGCGCGGTGCGAGAGGCGGCCTTTCAGCGCCGAGCGCGCCTGCGGCGCAGCCCCTCCACCGCGCTGCGCGCGGTCCCCCTCCCCCGTAAAGCCGGGGAGGATTTTCCGCAGCGTCTTCCGGAACGCGACCAGATCGTGCTGGCGCACCTCGTCGACCGCGCCGGCCGGCAGATCGGCCGAGCGCGAACGGGCCGTAGGCGGTGCGGATCAGGCGCGAGACCTTGAGGCCGAGATGCTCGAGCACGCGGCGGACCTCGCGATTCTTGCCTTCCCTCAGGCGCATCTCGACCCAGCCGTTGCGCCCGGTGCGCCGCTCGAGATTGGCGTCGATCGCGCCGTAGCGGATGCCCTCGATCTCGATGCCGTGGATCAGCTCCTCGAGCTGGGCCTGGCTGACCTCGCCGAACACGCGGGCGCGGTAGCTGCGCTCGACGCCGGTCGCGGGCAGTTCGAGCTGGCGCTTCAATTCGCCGTCGGTGGTGAGCAGCAGCAGCCCCTCGGTGTTCAGGTCGAGCCGGCCGACCGGCATCAGCCGCGGCAGGCCCTTGGGCAGCCGGTCGTAGATGGTCGGCCGGCCCTTGGGGTCGCGCTCGGCGGTGAGCAGGCCGGCCGGCTTGTGGTAGCGGAACAGGCGCGCCGGCGCGGCGCTCCTTCACCGGCTTGCCGTCGACGGTGACGCCGTGGAGCGAGGTCAGCAGGGTCGCCGGCTTCTCGACCGTCTTGCCGCCGATCGCGATCCGCCCCTCGGCGATCATCCGCTCGATCTCGCGGCGCGAGGCGATGCCGGCGCGGGCGAGCAGCTTGGCGATGCGCTGGGTTCTCGTTTGGGCGGGGCCATGTCTTTGCGGTCTCGGGCGGTTCGAAGCGAAATTGCGCTCAGGCGATTGCGGCGGCGGCACAAGCTCCCAGATTGCTCGTTACGGGATCGTCCAACACGGGAGGGGTGCGCCCTACATGCTCTTCGGCAAGCGCGAAAGGCGGATCAGCCGCATCCTGATCGTCGAGGACGAGCCGCTGGTCGCGTTCGACAACGAATATATGCTGCAGGACGCCGGCTATGAGGTGGTCGCGACGGTCGATTGCTTCGCCGACGCGGCCGCGGTGATCGAGGCGCGAGCAGATCGACCTCGTCCTCACCGACATCAGCCTCGCCGGCGAGGGCGACGGCACCGACGTCGCCCGCGCGGCCGCGGCGCGAAGGGCATCGCCGGTCCTGTTCGTCACCGGCAATTGCACCGAGGAGGCGAAGAGCCTCGCGCTCGGCTGCCTCGCCAAGCCCTATTCGGAGCGGGTGCTGCTCGGCGCGCTCGAGGCGATCGACGACCATCTCCAGGGCAAGGCGGCCGAGGAAGCTGCCCGGAGCAGCTGACGCTCTACGCGCGGCCTGATCCTCCCCTGCATTGGCAGGGGAGGGGGACCGCACGAAGTGCGGTGGAGGGGCTTCTTCCGGCGTAAAGAGGCCCCTCCACCATGCTTCGCATGGTCCCCCTCCCCTCGAAAGCGAGGGGAGGATCTTCAGGCCAAAGCCCGCTCCACCTGGTCGTGGAAATGGCGGATGCCGGTTTCCAGCGTGCCGAGCGTCAGCGTCTCGATCGAGCCCGACGACGAGGCCGCTCTGGCCGAGCGCGGCGGCGCGATAATCCTCGGCGCCGAACACGCCTTCGTCGAGCAGGGTCCAGCTGCGCTCCCAATGGTCGATCTCCTCGGGCGTCCGCGGCGCCTCGGGGATCAGCATGAAATCCTCGACCAGGGTGCGGCCGACGGCCTGCGGCATCAGCACCATCAGGTTCACATAATCCGGGCTCATGATCATGATCGTCGCCGGGAAGAGCTGATAGGCGAAGGTGATCACCGCGCGCAGCGCCGGCCAGTCGTGATGGTCGATCTCGCGCCAGATAGTCGGTGCGGCCGACCGCCGAGCGCTGGTGGATGCCGATCAGGTCGCCGACGGTGATGCCGTCGGTGAAGAAGCTTGGCGATGGTCTCGGCGTGCAGCCGCTGGACGTGGTAGCTTTCCAGGAAGGCGTCCATGATCAGCTTCCAGTTGGACGGCGACGTCGTGGATCCGGCGGCGGAAGAGGTGGTGGCCGGCGAGGCCGAAGGCGTCGAATTCGGGCGCGAGCGCGTCGGCGTCGGCGAAATCCGCTTCCTCGCGCGCGAACCAGATCAGCCCGCCCGCCTCGACATTCGGCAGCTCCTTCAGATGATGGTCGGCCTTGTCGAGCCCGGGGAAGCTGTCCGGCCGCGGCATGCCGGCGAGCGCGCCGTCGGCGGTGTAGGTCCAGGCGTGATAGGGGCAGACGATGCGCGGGCATTTGCGCACGTCGCCGCCCTCGATCAGCCGCGTGCCGCGATGGCGGCAGACGTTCCAGAAGACGTGGGCGACGCCCTGCTTGTCGCGGGTCAGCAGCAGGGCATGCCGAAGCCGTCATGCGCGACCGCCATGTTGGGCTCGGGCAGCAGCGCCGAGGGCGCGATCACCTGCGGCAGCCGGTCGAACAGCCTGCGCCTTCTCGCGCGGCGAAGCGGGCCGGATCGGTATAGACCGAGGCCGGCACGGTGGTGACGCCGCGGCCCTTCCGTCGCCTCGCCCACGGCGAGGATGCGGGCGAGGTTGAGCTGGCCTTCGGTCGGCCGCTGGCGGGTCGGCATGTCCATCGCCGACATAGTGCGACTTTGCGGCCGATAAGGCAAGGCGGCGGGCGCGCGCAAAGAGGCTGGCGGCGGCATTCCCACTCGTTACAAAGGCGGCATGGAAGAGCCCCAGCGTGCCGCGAGCATCATCGTCGCGTTGATCGCCCTCGGTTATCTCTTCGCGAGATATCACGGGCCGACAGGATGCCCAGGCAGGTTCGGCCCTATACCGAGAGGGCGCCGCTCGCCGCCTTCTTCGTCGGCGTCTCCTCGGGCTTTCCCTATGCGATGATCGGCGCGACGCTGACCACGCGGCTGGCGCAGGACGGGATCACCAAGTCGACCGTCACCGCCTTCACGCTCGCCTTCCTCGTCTACAATCTCAAGTTCCTCTGGGCCTGGATCGTCGACGGCGTGCGCATCCCGCTGCTGCGGCCGGCTCGGCCAGCGCGTCTCCTGGCTGATCGTCGCCGGCGTGCTGGTGATCGCGGCGGTCGCCAATCTCGCCTTCCAGGATCCGTCGGCGAACATCTGCCAGACCGCGCGTCGCGGCGATCCTGGTCGGCGTCGCCGGGCGCGACCTACGACATCGTCATCGACGCCTATCGGATCGAGCTGCTCGAGCCGCGCCAGCTCGGCGTCGGCTCGGGCATGTCGCAATATGGCTGGCGGATCGGCTCGGTCGCGGCGGGCGCGCTGGCGCTGGTCCTGGCGGCGCGGGTCGGCTGGGAGATGGCCTATCTCGCCTGCGCCGTCTTCGCGCTGCCGGCGATGCTCACCGGCCTCATCGTCGGCGAGCCGGAGCGGCCACCGCGAGCCGACGGCGCGCAAGGGGCTCGGCGAAGCGCTGGCCGTCGATCGTCGGGCCCGTTCGTCGAATTCTTCATGCGCCAGCGGCGCGCTGCCTCGTCCTGCTCTTCATCCTGCTCCACAAGATCGGCGACACGCTCGGCCAGCTCGTGCTGCGGCTGCTGCTCGACGACATGGGCTACAGCAATGACGAGATCGCGATCTGGGACGTCGGCGTCGGCTTCTGGGCCTATCTGATCGGCATCTTCATCGGCGGCATCGCTCTATGCGCAGATCGGGCATGAAGCGATCGGTGCTGATCAGCCTGATCCTGATGGGCGTGTCCAACGCCAGCTTCGCCTTCCTCGCCATGGCCGGCCACACCAATCTCGGCCTGGCCGCCTGCGATGGCCTTCGAGAATTTCGCCAGCGGCATCGGCGGCGTCGTCGTCGTCGCCTATTTCTCGGCGCTGACCGACCTGCGCTTCACCGCCTCGCAATATGCCCTGATCTCGGCGGCGGCGAGCGTCGTCGGGCGGGTGCTCACCGGCACCACCGCGGGCGCGATGGTCGAATGCGATGGGCTTCGTGAACTTCTACTGGCTGACCACGCTCGCCGCGCTGCCGGGCATCGTCCTGTTCTGGTGGATGATGCGCGCCGGGCCTGATCGACGCCTCGATCGGCACCGCCGGCAAGGAAGGCGAGGGCGATGCCCGGGCGGAGGCGCAGCCGCGGGTAGGGCGCCATGCCGTTCATCGCCGCCTCGATCCTGATCCAGATCCCCTGCGCGGTGCATTGCGTGCGCGGCGGGCGCAACTCGATGTGGCTGATGGTGATCATCTTCCTCTCCGATCCCCGGCTGCCTCGCTTATGTCGTCTTCGAGATGCTGCCCGAGCTGACCGGGCGGCGCGAGGTGCGGGCGGTGAAGGCGGCGGCGGTCAAGGCGATCGATCCCGAGCGCGAGCTGCGCGCCGCGCGCGACGCGCTCGAGATCGCCGACACCGCCGCCAACCGGATCGCGCTCGCCGACGCGCTCGCCGGCGCAGGGCCGGTGGAGCGAGGCGATCCCGCATTACGAGCAGGCGGAGGCCAAGGCGCCGGCGGCGGTCGACCGCGCGATCCGGCTGAAGCGCGCCACGGCCTGCTTCGAGGCGGGCCAGTTCGGCCAAGGCGCGCGCTCTGCTCGAATCGCTGCCGCCGTCGGGCGTCGCAGAGCGACAACGACCGCGCCGCCCTGCTGCTCGCGCGGCTGCTCGAGGAAGCGGGCGAGACCGAGCGGGCGCTCGCCATCTACGCCGATGTCGGCGAGCGGCTGCCGGGCGCCGAGGCGCAGTGCCGGCGGGCGGCGCTTTTGCTCGTCGCTCGGCCGGCGCGGCCGAGGCGGTGCCGCTGCTCGCCGAGGCCGAGAAACGGGCGAAGCGGCATGGACCGGCACGAGCGCGCCAGGCATGCCGACATGTACGACTGGGCGGCCGAGACCCTCGCCGAGCTGCGCGCCGAGGCGGTCAGGCGGGCGGCTGATCGTTCGCCTTCAGCACCGCGCCGGCGAGGTAGAGCGAGCCCATGATCAGCACGACCGGCGGCCGTGCGCGGTCGGCGTGGCGGGCGATCCAGCCGAGCGCGTCGCTCGACGCCCGCGGCGGGCATCGGCGCGCGAAGCCCGGCCTCGCGCGCGATCGCGGCGAGCGCGGCGGGCGCGTGATGCTCGTGGCCGGGCACCGGGATGGCGTGGACGGTCGAGCGACCGGCCGCGGAAGGGTGGAGCACGCCCGGCGCGTCCTTGTTGGCGAGCAGGCCGAAGACGAGGTGGAAGGGCGGCCGGCCGGCATGGCCGCGGAAATGATCGGCGACGGCGCGCGCGGCGGCGGGATTGTGGGCGCCGTCGAGCCAGAGCTCGGCCTCCGCCGGGCAGCAGGTCGCGCAGCGGCCCCGGCGCCAGCGCGCTGCAGCCGCGCCGGCCATTCGGCCCAGCCCATCGCCGCGCGCAGCGCCGAGTCGGGGACGTCGAGCGCGTCCTGGTGGCGCAGCATCGCCACGGCGAGCGCCGCGTTCATCGCCTGGTGGGCGCCGGCGAGGCGGGGCAGGGGCAGGTCGAGCTCGCCCGCGCGCGTCGCGATAGTGGAGCCGGCCGTCGCGATCGTCGGCGTCCCAGGCGCCGCCGCGCGGCAGCCAGAGCGCGCCCGCCGCCGCCGCGGCCTCGCCGACCCGCGCGGCGAGCGCCGCCGGATAGGGCTGGGTGACGAGCGGCACGCCCTGCTTGGCGATGCCCGCTTTCTCGGCGGCGATCTGCTCGAGCGTGTCGCCGAGGAAGGCGTGATGGTCGTGGCCGAGCTGGGCGATGCCGCAGACGAGCGGCGCGGGGATGACGTTGGTCGCGTCGAGCCGGCCGCCGAGCCCGACCTCGACGATGCAGGCGTCGGCGGGCGTGCGCGCGAAGGCGAGGAAGGCGGCCGCCGTGGTCGCCTCGAAGAAGCTGATCTCCATGTCGCCGGCGGCGTCGAGCGTCTCGGCGAGCAAAGCCGCCAGCGCCTCGTCCTCGATCAGCCGGCCGGCGAGGCGGATGCGCTCGTTGAAGCGGACGAGATGCGGGCTGGTATAGACATGGACGGCTGAGCCCCGCCGCCTCGATCGCGGCGCGCAGGAAGGCGCAGGTCGAGCCCTTGCCGTTGGTGCCGGCGACATGGAGCACGGGCGGCAGCGCGCGCTCGGGATTGCCGAGCCGGTCGAGCAGCGCCGAGATCCGCTCGAGCCCGAGAATGTCGCGGCCCGGCGACAGCAGCGCCAGCCGGTCGAGCTGCGCCTGGACGCCGGGATGGTCGGAAGCGGCGCGGTCGGCCACGCTGGCGCCTAGGCCGCCTTCTTCTGCGGCGTCAGATAGTCGAGCAGCAGCGCGAGGCGCGCGCGCAGGTCCTTGCGGTGCACGACCATGTCGACCATGCCGTGCTCGAGCAGATATTCGGCGCGCTGGAAGCCTTCGGGGAGCTTCTCGCGGATCGTGTTCTCGATCACCCGCTGGCCGGCGAAGCCGATCAGCGCGCCGGGCTCGGCGATCTGGACGTCGCCGAGCATCGCGTAGGAGGCGGTGACGCCGCCGGTGGTCGGATCGGCGAGCAGGACGATATAGGGCAGGCCCGCTTCCTTCAGCTCGGCGATCGCGACCGTCGCCTTGGGCATCTGCATCAGCGACAATATGCCCTCCTGCATGCGCGCGCCGCCGGCGGCGGTGACGATGACATAGGGGCATCTGTCCTCGATCGCGGCGCGGGCGCCGGCGACGAAGGCGGCGCCGACCGCCATCCCCATCGATCCGCCCATGAAGGCGAAATCCTGGACGCCGATCACCGCGCGCTGGCCCGTCGATCGCGCCGCGCGCGTTGATCAGCGCGTCGGGCTCGCCGGTCGCGGCGCGCGCCGCCTTGATCCGGTCGGTGTAGCGCTTGGAATCGCGGAACTTGAGCGGGTCTTCCCTGACCTGCGGCGGCGGCAGCACGGTGTAGCCCGGATCGAGCAGCATCTCGAAGCGCCGGGTCGGGCCGATCCGGCCGTGATGGTCGCAGCGCGGGCAGACGTAGAGATTCTCCTCATATTCCTTGGAGAAGACCATCGCCTCGCATTCCGGGCATTTGTGCCAGAGATTGTCCGGCGTCTCGCGCTTGGGCAGGAAGGGGATCGCGTTGCGAACCTTGTTGAGCCAGCTCATGTCGATGCTCCTTGGGCCGGGCGGATAGGCCGCGGCGTGGCGCGATGTCCACCGGCATTGCGAAGATCGGCGACGAGATCTAGTCTTCCGACGCCGCGTGGAAGCGCGACTGTCCGCTCGTAATGACTGTCCCATCAGAGCGTCGCCGCGATCGCCCTGGCGGCCGCGTCGGGATCCTCGGCCTGGGTGATCGGCCGGCCGATGACCAGGATCGAGGCGCCGGCGTCGAGCGCCTGGCGCGGGGTGACGACGCGCTTCTGGTCGCCGGCCGCGCCGTCGGCGGGGCGGACGCCGGGGACGACGAAGAAGCCGTCGGGCCAGATCTTCTTCGCCGCCGCGACCTCGGCGCCCGAGCAGACGACGCCGTCGAGCCCGGCCTCGCGGGCCAGCGCGGTCAGCCGCTCGACCTGGGCGTGCGGGCTCGCCGGCGATGCCGATCGAGGCGAGATCGTCGTCGTCGAGGCTGGTCAGCACGGTGACGCGCGACCACCTTGGTGCCCGACGGCGCGGCCGCCTTGGCGTCCTCCATCATCGCCCGGCCGCCGGCGGCGTGGACGGTGAGGATGGCGGGCTCGAGCGGGTGCAGCGCCTGCACCGCCTTGGCGACGGTGTTGGGGATGTCGTGCAGCTTCAGATCGAGGAAGATGGGCAGGCCGAGCTCGGCCATGTCGCGCACGCCCGCCGGGCCGTTGGCGGAGAAGAATTCGAGGCCGAGCTTGATCCCGCCGACATGGGTGCGGACCCGCGTCGCGATGGCTTTGGCGCGGGCGGGATCGGCGGTGTCGAGCGCGACGAAGATCGGGCTCGTCATGGGGCCGGCCAGGCCTTGCTGTCGGTCGCCAGCCGGTCCTCGCCATCGGCCGGAACGGCCGGGCGCGCCGGCATCGGCTGGTTGGCGACATGGGTCTGGCCCTGCGTCTCCAGCCGCCGCTTCAGCGACCAGAGCCGCGCGCGGTAGACGATCAGGGTCGGCAGGAAGCCGAGCAGGAAGGCGAGGATGACCAGCACCGGCAGCTTCACGTCGGCCTGCGAGCCCGCCCCAGAGGTTGATCGTGACCGACGTGCCAATTGGCGCGGGCGAACAGCACCAGCACCACCGCGAGGACCACCCAGAACAGGGTCTTGAGGAACTGCATGGCCGTTCCTTCGTAGAAAATCGCCGCCGCGTCCAGTGCGGCCGGCGACGGCCGCATCGGCGCGATCAGCCGATCTCGCGGTCGAGCGCCTCGAACAGGCTCGCGATGCTCGTTCAGCCGGCCGCTTCTCCTCGGCGAGGATGGCGCGGAAGGCGTCGCGCTTCAGCGCCGCCGCCGCTTCGCGCCGGCAGTCGCAGCTCTTCGGGCACCGAGGAGATGACGATGTCGATCAGCCGGTCGGCGCCGTGCAGGCGGCCCCACAGATAGTCGTTCTCGCGATAGGCGCGGCTGAAGAAGGCGCCGAAGCTGTTGAACTGGAGCCCCTTCAGCGTCGCGTGCGGCCCGCCCTTGCGGATCGCGACCGCGTCGTTGGGCGAGATCCGGTCGACCTTGATCGGATCGAACTCGTCGAGCCCCTCGCCCTGGAGCAGAGGCAGAGTGGCGATGTCGTAATAGGGATAGCCGAGATAGGCGAGGATCAGCGCCCGCCGGTCCGCCTTGGGCAGAGGCCGGCAGGGCCTCGCTGAGCTGCGATGTCGGCCTCCTCGTCGAGCGCGGCCGAGATCGAGCAGCGCCGGCGAGCGCGGCCAGCGCCGCCGGCCGGATCCGCCTCGACGCGCGGCGAAGGCGCGGCGGCGCGGCCTCGTCGGCGGGCCCGGCTTCGCGCGCCCGATAGCGGGCGATCAGGCCGTGCAGCTGCGCGGAGCACCTGCTCGGCCTCGCTCGCGCGCCGCCTCCATCTCGCTCGGCCATCTGCGGTCAGCCGGCGGGCGACGAAGCGCAGCCGGCGGGTGCGGAAGGTGAGGTCGAAGGCGACCAGGAAGGCGATCACGTCGGCGCGCGCGCCCGCGCGCCGTGACCGCGTCGGCATCGACCAGGCCGGCGGCGCGGACATGGCGCCAGATCGCGCCGCGCACCGCCGTCCGGCGCGCGCTGTCGCCGCCGCCGCCGAGGCGGAAGATCGTCTCGACCATCTCCTCGACGACGCGTGGCGATCTTGAGCTGGCCGTAGGCGGCATAGGCATAGCCGGCCTCGCGCGCGGCGAGATTGTGCGCCTTGGCGCGCCAGGCGGCGAGCCGCGCCGGCGTTGGGCGGTCGAGGAAGAAGCTCGAGCCGACCGCGCGCTCGATCGCCGCCTCGACCTCGGGGCGCATCGTCTCGATGATCCGCCTGCAGGCGCCGGATCCGCGCCGACATCCGCTCGATCGCCTCGAGATTGTCGCGGATCGGCTGCTCGCGCGGAATGTCGGAGAGGCGCCGAAGATGGTGGCGAAGAAGCCGGGCGGCTCGGTCGTCGCCGCGCGCCGTCAGCCGGACGCTCTTCATGCCGGGCTTGGGGTCGATATAGACGAAGCGCCGGTCGACCTCGCGCCGCGACGGCCTTTTCTCGAGCGCCGCGATGGCCGGGCCGAACGGGCGCGTTGGCGAGCACCGAGCCGTCGATCAGCACCGCCTCCTCGGCCTCGCCGAGCGCGCCGCGGCTGCGGCAGCGCCCGGGCGAGGAAGGCGGCGCGGCCCGGCCAGGAGCTGCCGCGCTCGTCTCGAGGCAGTGGTCGAGCTCGCCGACCCGGAACGGCGGGAAGGCGCCGGGGAAGCTCGTCGTCGCGCGCGCGGCGAAGACGAGCTCGGTCGGGATCGGCGAGCCGCCGCGCCGGCGCCGCCCGGATCCTGGAAGGCGAGGGTGAGCCGATGCTCGGTCTCGATCACCTCGGGCGGCGAATTGAGCCGGAGCTTCTCGGGATAGCCGTGGAAATCGGTGACGGTGACGAACAGGTCGAGCGGCTGGTAATCGGGCAGCAGCGGCGCGCCCTTCGGGCCCTTCGTCCATCGCGTCGAACGCGTCGAGGATGAGATTGGTCAGCGCGGTCCCGCCGAACGGCGGCGCGAACCAGGGCGCGCGCACGAAATTGGCGAGCTTGGCCTTGATCTCGGCGCGGTGGGCGGGCTCGACGGTCTTGTCGATCGTCCCCGAGCGCTGCGACAGCGCCCAGGCGACGGGGACCGCGGCGAGCTTGGCGACGCGCGACATCGCGCTGCCGCCGGGATCGAGCAGGCTGTCGACGTCGGCCGAATCGAGCCACAGATCGGTCAGCGGATCGAGCGTCTGGCCGGTGGCGATGGCGTGGCCGAGGAAGATGGCGTTGATCCCGCCGGCGCTCGCGCCGGCGAGGATGTCGACGAGGACGCGAAGATCGATGTCGGCCTCGCCGGCGATCGTCGCGCAGCAGCGCGGCATAGACGCCGTCGCGGCCGGAGTCGGCGCGTCGCTGGAATGGACCGCCTGGCTCGCCTTGGCGAGGCGCCAGATCTCCTTGGTGATGCCGTGCATGTAGACGGCGAGGCTGACGCCGCCATAGCAGACCAGGGCGATCCGCAGTTCCTTCTCCCGCATGCGGCGCAGCGTGGCAGGAAGGCGGCGCGCTGTCGAGCGAGCGGCGGAAGCGGATGGCGGGCCGCTATCTTTCGCCGATTTGCGCCGCTAATCGGCCGTGGCCGGCGCGGGCAATGGAACCCGGCGGGTGGAGTTGGATTTCTGGGCCCGTGTCGTTGAGGCGCTTCTTCACCTTCGTCGCGATCGGGCTCGGCGCTCGTCGGCCTGCTCTGGGCCGCGGCCCTGCTCGTCACGTCGCCGCCGCCGACCGCCGGCGAGGCGCTGCGCGCCCGCTTCAAGCTCGACGTCCGCGACGCCGCGCCGCGCCATGCGTCGAGGTCGACTATGCCCGGCTCGACGCGCGGCTCGCACCGGCTGATGGAGGATCCGGCGATGGTCGGCCTCGCCGTCGCCATCGTCGAGGATGGCGAGATCCGCTTCGTCAAGGGCTATGGCGAGACCGCTGGCGGGCAGCGGCGATCCGGTCACGCCCGACACCGTGTTCCGCTGGGCCTCGCTGTCCAAGGGCGTCGCCGCCGACATGGTCGCCGCGCTCGCCGCCGAGGGCCGGCTGTCGCTCGACGATCCGGTCGGCCGCCACGCCGCCTCGCTGCGCCTGCCCGGCGGCAACGAGGCGTCGGCGACCGTCGCCGATCTGCTCTCGCACCAGCTCGGCCTGTTCGCCCATGCCCAGGATGCCAAGCTCGAGGACGGCATGGACCCGCGCTGGCTGCGCGGCACCCTGGCGACGCTGCACAACATCTGCTCGCCCGGCACCTGCCACGCCTATCAGAACGTCGCCTATGACGCGGCGTCGGAGATCGTCGAGCGGGTCACCGGCCGGCCCTATCGCGACGGTGCTGCGCGAGCGTTTGTTCGCGCCGCTGGGGATGAGCGGCGCCAGCGTCAGCCGGGCCGGGCTGATGGCAGTCGCCGAGCTGGGCGCGGCCCCATGTCGGCGCCGACCGCGGCCGGACGAGGTCAACGACGTCTATTACCGGGTGCCGGCGGCGGGCGGAGTCAACGGCTCGATCAAGGACCTCGCGATCTGGATGCTGGCGCAGATGGGGCTGGCGCCCGACGTGCTGCCCGCAGCGCGTCCTCGCCGCGGTCCAGACGCCGCGGGCGCGACACGCCGGGCGAGAATTTCCGCCGCCGCAAGTTTCGCGAGCGCACCGCCGATCTCCGCCTACGGCCTCGGCTGGCGGGTGCTCGATTATGCCGGCCACCGGGTCGATCGGCCATCATGGCGGCGTCCGCGGCTACCGCTCGCTGATCCTGTTCGATCCCGAGCGCCGCTCCGGCGTCGTCGCTTCTGTGGAACTCGTCGAGCGCCGCGCCCCAACGGCATCGAATATGAAGTGATGGACATGGTCTACGGCCTCGACCGGCGCGACTGGCTGGCGATCGACGCGCCGGACGGGGGACCGTCCGAGCCCGCGGCCAACGCCATGGCGGAGAGCGAAGGGAGCTAGCCACCCACGTCACCCCGGCGCCAGACCGGCTTTACAACTGCCCCGTTCGGCAGCCGGTCCAAGGCCGTGCCGGCCGTGTTTCGCTCCGTCGCCCCGAACGCTTCATTCTGTTATGGTCGCCCGGGGGAGGCGGCAATCGGGGTGGTCGATCTGTTCATCAGCTATGCGCGTCCCGACCGGCGTCTCGCCGAGCGGCTGTGCGATGATCTGACGGCGCGCGGCCTCGCGGTCTGGTGGGACCGCGAGCTGCTCAGCGGCGAGGAGTTCCGCTTCACCATCCTCGCCCGGCTGCGCGAGGCCAAAGCGGTGCTGGTGATCTGGACGATGCGGTCAATCCGTTCCCGCTGGGTGTGCGAGGAGGCGGAAGAAGCGGCCGAGCTCGGCAAGCTGGTCGCGTCGTGCGAGGATGGCTTCGACATGCACGAGCTTCCGCTCGGCTTCCGTTCGTTCCAGACCGTTCCGCTCTCGGACCGGGCCGGAATCGTCGCGGCGGTGGCGGCCATGATGGCGCGAGGCGCCGGGGCGGACGCGCCGGCCCCCCTGATTGCCTCTCGCCGTCGCGCCCGCTTCGGCGGCAGGCGGCGCGCGCTGGCGGCGGCCGCGGCGGCCGCGGCCTTCGCCTCCGCGGCGGCGGCCGCCTTCCTGATTTATCCCACCTTCGCGACGAGCGATATCGGCACGTCGGACATCGTCCTTGGCGACACCGATTGGGGACCCAGGCAGCGGCAGCTTATCGCGCTCGGGCGGAGGCTCGAATCCGAGTTCCAGGCCGCGACCGATCTGCAAAGCCCGCCGCTCTCGCGCGCGGCGCTTGCCCGGCCGCTCGCGACGGTCGAGGAAATCCGCGCCCTCGATGCCAATAACGGCCACGTTCAATTTTTCACCGGAGCGATCGCGCGCTGGATGGACAGACCCGGAATCCCGAGCGACGCCAGCCATCAGGCCTATTTCCGCTATCTCGAGCTCGCCGAGGCGGTCGGCGGCTCCGTGGCGCGGACCGGGCCGGGGTCGCGCTGGTGCTACGACCGGCCTTGGGGAATCTGCACCGAGCGCACCGCCTGGATCAACCACCAGCTCGCCTGGGATTATTATCGATGGGCGGCGGCCGGCGATCCGGCCCGGCGGCGACTCTATTATCAGCGGGCGCAGAGATATGCGCGCGAGGCGATCCGCCTCTTTCCCGGCGGTTTCGATCAGGGCCTGCCCACCCATGCGATCGAACAGAAGAGCGCCGAGGGCACGGCGGAGAAACCTTGAGCCGCCAGTCGGCTAGGCCGGCCGCAGCGCCGCCCAGATCGGCAGATGATCGGAGGCGCGGCGCGAGGCGGGCGGTGCGGTGGGCGCCGCTGGCGACGATCTCGAGGTCGCGGCGTCACCATGATCCGGTCGAGCGAGGCGATCGGCCGGCGCGCGTGGAAGCTGCGGCCGCAGGGCGCGAAATCGTGGTCGCGCGGCGAAATCGCGCAGGCAGCCGCCGCGCGTGCTCCATTCGTTGAGGTCGCCCATCAGCACGGTCGGCGGCTCGCCGTCGCGCTCGTCGAGATGGGCGAGGATCGCCTGCGCCTGCCGCCGCCGCCACAGGCCGGAAAGGTCGAGATGCATGCCGACGCAGCGCAGCGCGGCGCCGTCCACCCTGACGTCGGCGAGCACCGCGCCGCGCGGCTCGAGCGAGGGCAGGCGGAAGAGATGATGCTCGAGCACCTCGACATGCTTCTTCACCAGCAGCGCGTTGCCGTGCCAGCCGATGCTGCCGGCGCGGATGTCGAGCTCGACCGGCTTGTAGTCGCTGTGCGTCTCGATCATCGCGAAGGGGAGGGCGCTCGCCCGCGAGCCGAAGCGCCGGTCGGCCTCCTGCAGCGCGATCACGTCGGCGTCGAGCTCGTTCAGCACGTCGATCGTCCGCTCGGGCCGCCGGCGCCGGTCGGTCCCGATCGCCTTGCGCATATTGTAGGAAGCGACGCGGATCATCGGCCGCTGCTGTGACGAGCCGGCTCGCTCAGCGCAACCTCAGTGGCTCTTGCGCTTGCCGAGCGCATGGTCGAGCGCCCGCGCCGCCTTGTCGGCCGCGAGCGTCACCGCATTGTCGACCCGGTGCGCCTCGGCGTGGACCGCGACCGGCGCATGGCCGTTGGCGCGGGCTTCCAGGCTGACGCGCTTGTCGCCGTCGCCGCCCTTGGCGCCGTTGACGTCGGTCACATGGACCTCGACGTGGGTCAGCCGCTGCTCGAACCGCTTGAGCTTGCTGCGCACCCGCTCCTCGAGCCGCGCATTGGCCTCGGCGTCGCTCTTGATCTGATTGTCGGTGCTGATCTGGACGAACAAGTCTGCCTCCACGCTTGCTACTGGATGAGGAGATAATGCCGGGCGGGGCGGCGGCCGTTCCACGGCCGCCGATTTTGCTGGATGTTCGCCTTATGTTCCGTTAGGCTCCGGCCATGGCCAAGCCGAAGAAACGCTATGTCTGCCAGCTCTGCGGCTCGGTCAGCACGCGCTGGGCCGGGCAGTGCGCCGATTGCGCGCGAGTGGAACAGCCTGGTCGAGGATGCCGACGGGGTGGTGACGCCCTTCTCGGCGCGGCACAATCTGCGCGAGCGGCGGGCGGCGGGTCGATCTGGTCGGGCTCGACGCCGAGGTGACGCTGCCGCCGCGGATCGGCACCGGCATCGCCGAGTTCGACCGGGCGCTGGGCGGCGGCCTCGTCGCCGGCTCGGCGACCCTGATCGGCGGCGATCCCGGCATCGGCAAATCGACGCTTGCTGCTGCAAGCCGCCGCGAAGATCGCCGCGCAAGGCCTTGCCAGTCGCTTATATTTCCGGCGAGGAGGCGGCCGATCAGGTGCGCCTGCGCGCGCGCCGGCTCGGCCTCGGCGCGGCGCCGCTCCGGCTCGCCGCGGCGACCTCGGTCCGCGACATCCTGACCACGCTTGGGCGAATCGGCGCCGCCGGCGCTGCTGGTGATCGATTCGATCCAGACCATGTATTCGGACCTGATCGAGGGCGCGCCGGGCACGGTCAGCCAGGTCCGCGCCGCCGCCCACGAGCTGATCCGCTTCGCCAAGGAGAGCGGCGCCGCGCTCGTCCTGGTCGGCCACGTCACCAAGGACGGCGCGATCGCCGGGCCGCGCGTGCTCGAACATATGGTCGATACGGTGCTGAGCTTCGAAGGCGAGCGCAGCCATCAATATCGGATCCTGCGCGCGACCAAGAACCGCTTCGGCGGCACCGACGAGATCGGCGTCTTCGCGATGGGCGAGGAGGGGCTGGCCGAGGTCGCCAATCCCTCCGCCTTGTTCCTCACCGACCGCGGCGAGGCGGTGCCGGGCGCGGTCGTCTTCCCGGCGCTGGAGGGGACGCGGCCGGTGCTGGTCGAGATCCAGGCGCTGACCGTCCGCCTCGCCAGCGGCGCCACGCCGCGCCGCGCCGCGGTCGGCTGGGATTCGGGGCGGCTGGCGATGATCCTCGCCGTGCTCGAGGCGCGCTGCGGGCTCAGCTTCTCGACCTGCGAGGTCTATCTCAACGTCGCCGGCGGCTATCGGGTCACCGATCCGGCCGCCGATCTCGCCGTCGCCGCGGCCCTGGTCTCGGCGCTCGCCGAGCGCCCGGTGCCGGCCGAGACGGTCGCGTTCGGCGAGGTCGCGCTTGTCGGGCGAGCTGCGGCCGGTCGCCCATGCCGGCCTGCGGCTCAAGGAAGCGGCGAAGCTCGGCTTCGAGCGGGCGCTGGTGCCGGCCGCGGTGGCGGACGGGAAGGGCGCGATGAGCGTCTCGGGCTTCCGCACGCTGGGCCAGTTGGTCGATCATCTGCTCGGCCGCTGAAAATCCTCCCCTCGATTTCGAGGGGAGGGGGACCAGCCGCAGGCTGGTGGAGGGGCCTCTTTCGCCTCAAGAAGCCCCTCCACCGCGCTTCGTGCGGTCCCCCTCCCCTGCAAATGCAGGGGAGGATTTGATGCCGCTTCCCCGAATCGAAAGCTCCTTTAGGCACGTCCTCATGGCCCTCACCGCGCTCGACATCATCGTCGTCCTGCTCGTCGGCGCCGGCCTCGTCTTCGGCTGGCTGCGCGGCTTCGTCGCCGAGATCCTGTCGCTGTTCGCCTGGTTCCTGGCGATCATCGCGCTGCGCTATCTGCACGAGCCGGTGCGCGACCTGCTCGTCGGCCCGGTCGGCACCGTCTCGGGCGCCTCGGTGCTCGCCTTCGCGCTCGTCTTCGGCCTCGTCTTCCTCGGCGGCAAGCTCGCCTCGCGCCGGCTCGGCAGCGCGCGTGCGCAGCTCGGTGGTCGGGCCGGTCGACCGCCTGCTCGGCGCCGGCTTCGGCGCGCTCAAGGGCCTGATCGGCGCGACCATCCTCTATCTGGTCGTCAGCCTCGTCTACGACACGATCTGGGGCCGCGCGGCGGCGCGGCCGGAATGGATCGCCGAGTCGCGCACCTATCCGCTGCTCCAGTCGAGCAGCGCCACCATCGTCGATCTGGTCGAGGCGCGGCGCGGCGCCGAGCCCGAGGAAGAGGCCGCGCCGGCCAACGCCGCGCAATGACCGAGATCCGCCTGCACGACACGATGGCGCGGGAGAAGCGCGTCTTCACGCCGGCCGACCCGAAGCGCGTGACCATGTATGTCTGCGGGCCGACCGTCTACAACCGCGCCCATATCGGCAATGCCCGGCCGGCCGTCGTCTTCGACGTGCTCGCCCGGCTGCTCCGCCACGTCTATGGCGAGGACAGCCTCGTCTACGCCCGCAACGTCACCGACGTCGACGACAAGATCATCGAGGCGGCGCGCGCGGAGGGCGTCGACCCGTCGGTGATCACCGAGCGCTACGAGCGACTTCTATCTCGACGACATGGGCGCGCTCGGCGTCCGGCCGCCGACCATCGCGCCGCACGCCACCGCGCCATATCGCCGAGATGATCGCGATGATCGCGCGGCTGATCGAGACCGGCAACGCCTATGAGGCGGACGGCCACGTCCTCTTCCACGTGCCCTGCGACCCCGATTACGGCGCGCTCGGCCGCCGCGACCGCGACGCGATGATCGCCGGCGCCCGGGTCGAAGTCGCGTCCTACAAGAAGGACCCGGCCGATTTCGTGCTGTGGAAGCCGTCGGCCGAGGGCGTGATCGGCTGGGACTGCCCTGGGGCCGCGGCCGGCCGGGCTGGCACATCGAATGCTCGGCGATGATCGAGCGCGCATCTCGGCGAGACGATCGACATCCACGGCGGCGGCCTCGACCTCATCTTCCCGCACCACGAGAACGAGATCGCCCAGAGCCGCTGCGCCCATGAGGGCGCGCCGCTCGCCCGCTACTGGGTCCATAACGGCTTCCTCGTCGATGGCCGGCGCGCGAGAAGATGTCGAAGAGCCTCGGCAATGTGGTCACGGTCGGCGAGCTGCTGGAGCAGGACGGCACAAGGGCGAAATGCTATCGGCTTCGCCTTGCTCTAGGCGCCATTATCGCCAGCCGCTCGAATGGTCGGACGAGCTCGTCGCCCAGAGCAAGGCGACGCTCGACGGGCTCTACCGGCGGATCGAGGACGTCGCTGACTGGGAAGGGGCGGCGGTGGACGGCGCGTTGCTCGACGCGCTCGCCGACGATCTCAACACGCCGGCGGCGCTGGCCCGGCTGCAGACCATCCGCGACCCGGCGATCCTGAAGAAATCGGCGCAATTGCTCGGCCTGCTGGAGCAGGATTCGGCCTTGTGGTTCGGCCGAAGGCTGGCGACCGGGCAGGGCGAGCCGGACGGTTCGCGGGTGCGCGAGGAGGTCGCCCCGATGCAGACCGCCCCGGAGGCCGAGTTCGAGGCCGAGACCGCCCGAATCGAGGCGCTGATCGCGGCCCGCGCCGAAGCGAAGAAGCGCCGCGACTTCGCCGAGGCGGACCGCATCCGGGCGGAGCTGGCGGAGGAGGGGATCGTGCTGGAAGACGGACCGCAGGGCACGATCTGGCGTCGGGCCTAGCGCGTGCCATTCCCGTCCGCCTATAGGCGGCTCGTGACCCCCGCCCTCTACACTCGCGACATCCTGCGCCTCGCCGCCTCGATCCCGCATCATGGGCGGCTCGATCAGCCGCAGGCCACGGTCGAGAAGAGCGCGCCGGTCTGCGGCAGCCGGGTCGTCGTCGACCTGCGTCGCCGACGAGGAGGGCAGGGTGGCCGCGCTCGGCCAGGAGGTGCAGCGCCTGCGCGCTCGGCCAGGCGTCGGCGGCGCTGATGGGCGCGCATGCGATCGGGCGGACGCCGGCGGAGCTGGCCGAGGCGCGCGACGCGCTCGCCGCCTATCTCGCCGGCGCGCGCGACGATCCCGGCGACTGGCCGGGCCTCGCCGTCTTCGCCGAGGCGCGGCGCTTCACCGCGCGGCACGGCGCGATCCTGCTTCCCTTCGAGGCCGCCGCCGAAGCCGCGGCCAGGGTGCCGGCGCGATGAACCATGTGGCCGAGGCGGGCGGCTCGCTGCTCCACGACGCGGTGATCCTGCTCGGCTTCGCGCTCGTCTTCGTCCTGCTCTTCCGCCGGCTCGGGCTCGGCGCGACGCTGGGCTATCTCGTCGCCGGCGCGCTGGTCGGGCCGCAGGTGCTCGGCCTGATCGAGCGGCGCCGAGAGCATGCTGCACGTCGCCGAGATCGGCATCGTGCTGCTGCTCTTCCTGGTCGGGCTCGAGCTCAATCCGTCGCGGCTGTGGCGGATGCGGCACGATATTTTCGGCTTCGGCCTGCTCCAGGTGGTGCTCTGCGGCATCGCCATTTCCGGCCTGGTCTGGCTGGCGACCGGCTCGAGCGTCGCCGCGATCGCTCGCGCTCGGCCTGCCGCTCGCCCTCTCCTCGACCGCGCAGGTGCTGCCGCTGCTGCAGTCGGCGGGCCGGCTGCGCACGCCGTTCGGCGAGCGCGCCTTCTCGATCCTGCTCTTCCAGGACCTGTCGATCGTGCCGCTGATCACCATCGTCGCGGCGATGTCGCGCAACCCGGCCGACGCCGGCGGGCCGCCGGGCTGGCTGCTCGCGCTCTACACGCTCGGCGCGATCGTCGGGCTGGTGCTGGCCGGCCGCTTCCTGCTGCGGCCCTTGTTCCGGCTGATCGGCAATCTCGGCGAGCGCGAGATGTTCGTCTTCGCCGGCCTGTTCACGGTCATCGCCAGCGCCGCGGTGATGGAGCTGCTCGGCCTCTCGACCGCGCTGGGCGCCTTCATCGCCGGCGTGATGCTCGCCGATTCGCCCTACCGGCACGAGCTCGAGGCCGACGTCGAGCCGTTCCGCTCGATCCTGCTCGGCCTGTTCTTCCTCGCCGTCGGCATGATGCTCGATCTCCACGCCATCGCCGAGCGGCCGTTCTTCGTGATCGGCATGGCGATCGCCCTGATCGCGATGAAGGCGGCGGTGATCATGGGCCTCGCCATGGCGTTCAGGATGGCGTGGCGGCCGGCGCTCGGCGCTCGGCCTGCTGCTCAGCCAGGGCGGCGAATTCGGCTTCGTCCTGTTCGCGCAGGCGCAGAATGCGCTGCTGATCGAGCCGGAGGCGGCGAGCCTGTTCGGCGCGATCGTCACCTTGTCGATGGCGACCACGCCCGTTCCTGATGATGGCGACCCGCCGTCTGCGCGCCGCAGCCGGTGGCGAAGGAGGAGCGCGAGGGGCCGGTCGCCGACGGCTCGAACGCGCTCATCGTCGGCTATGGCCGCTTCGGCCAGACGGTCGCGCAGATGCTGGTCGCGCAGGGCATCGGCGTCACCCTGATCGACACCGACATCGAGATGATCGACGTCGCCGGCAGCTTCGGCGCCAAGGTCTATTATGGCGACGGCACCAGGCTCGACCTGCTGCGCCAGGCCGGCGCGCGCCGAGGCCGAGCTGATCCTGTTCTGCATCGACGGCGACCAGATCGGGCCGAGCTGGTCGAGGCGGTGCACGAGGCCTTCCCCAACGCCACCATCTTCGTCCGCGCCTTCGACCGCCGCGCCTTGCTCAAGCTCAAGGGCGCGCCGGTCGCCGGCGTGGTGCGCGAGGTGCTCGAATTCGGCGGTGCGGATGGCGCGGATGGCGATGGAGAGCGTCGGCGTCGACCGTCGAGGAGATCGACCGGACCGAGGATCTCTACCGCGCCCGCGACCGCGAGCGGCTGAAGGCGCAGATCGAAGCGGGCGACCTGCGCGCCCAGATCGACCGGATCATCACCACGCCCGGAGCGCGCCGGCCCGAGAGCCGAGCCGGGCTAGGCTGGCGCTCGAGGAACGCCTGGCCGATGCCGCGGGTGAGGATCAGGCCGCGCCCTTCTTGTCGTGCGCCATCCGCGCCGCGAGCCGGGCCGGATCGAGGTCGGTCGACGTCGGCAGGCCGATCGGCGGCGAGATGCGCGACGACCCGCTCGAGCGTCCGCGGCCGGGCAGAGGCCGCGCTCGACCGAGAGGCGGAAGGCCATGCCATGCCGATCGCCACCGCCTCGCCGTGCCGCATGCCCGTCTCCGCCTCGATCGCATGGCCGAAGCTGTGGCCGAAATTGAGCAGGGCGCGCTGGCCCCTGGTGTCGCGCTCGTCGCCGGCGACCAAGGCCGGCCTTGGCGCGGACGCAGGTCTCGATCGCGTGGAGCCGCGCCGCTTCGTCGCCGGCGAGCAAGGCGGCGCCATTGGCCTCGCACCAGGCGAAGAAGTCCGGATCGCCGATCAGGCCGTATTTGACCACCTCGGCATAGCCGGCGCGCAGCTCGCGCGCGGGCAGGGTGGCGAGCGTCGCCGGGTCGATCAGCACCAGCGCCGGCGGCATGGAAGGCGCCGATCAGATTCTTGCCCTGGCGCGCGTTGATCCCGGTCTTGCCGCCGACCGCCGAGTCGACCTGGGCGAGCAAGGCTGGTCGGCACCGCGATCCAGCCGCAGCCGCGCTTCAGCACCGCCGCGGCGAAGCCGGCCGACGTCGCCGACCACGCCGCCGCCGACCGCGACGACATGGTCGTCGCGGCCGATCCCGGCCTCGAGCATCGCGTCGAGCAGCCGCTCGACCTCGCCAGAGCTCTTGCTGCGCCTCGCCGGGCGGCGAGCACGAAGCGGCCGGCGAAATCGGCGCCGAGCCGGTCGGGCCAGCCCGCGGCGCGCGACATTCGCGTCGGTGACCAGGAACAGCCGGCCGGGAGGCAGCCGCGGCTTCGCCGATCACGATCGGATAGCCGAGCGAGTCGATCCGGATCATCGCGCCGCCAGCGCCGCGACGATCCGGTCGACCGTCCGCTCGTGCGGCGAGCGCGCCGCTGCGGACGGTGAGATGCGCCTCGGCGTAGATCGGGTTGCGCGCCTCGGCGAGCGCCGCGAGCAGCGGCGAGCGGATCCTTGCCGCCGAGCAGCGGCCGGTGGTCGCGCCGGCCGACCCGCGCGGCGAGCATCTCGACCTCGGCGTCGAGCCAGATCGCGGTGCAGCGCGCGAGGATCAGCGCCCGGGTCTCCGTCGTCGATGAAGGCGCCGCCGCCGGTCGCGATCACCGCGGGCGGCCCTTCGATCAGCCGCGCGATCACCCGCCGCTCGCCGTCGCGGAAATGGGCCTCGCCGAACCGCTCGAAAATCTCGGCGATGGTCGAGCCCGGCCGCCGCCTCGATCTCGGCGTCGGCGTCGACGAAGGGCAGGCCGAGCCGCTTCGCCAGCCGCCGCCCGATCGTCGACTTGCCGGCGCCCATCAGGCCGACGAGGACGATCGGTTTTTCGGCTCGGGTGGGCGAGTCCGGCATGAAGCGGGGGCTATACAGAGCGCGCCGCGCTGGGGCAAAAGGCGCGCCATGCGTAGAACGAGTTTCGCCCCGACCCGCCGCCGCCGCTCGCCGGTCCCGGCTCATCCTGCTGCTGCTCGCTGGTGCTCTTCGTCGGCTTCCTCGTCTATCTCGGCCTGCGCGACAACGAGGTGCCGACCGCAGCGGATCGAGCAGGACGTGACCAATGAAGTCCTGGCCCGCTAAGGCCCTCCTGCTCGCCGGCGCCGGCGCGCTGCTGGTCGGCGATCCCGGCGCTCGGCCAGGACCGCGCCCGAATCGCTGCTGCCGCCGGGCTTCGGCGATCCGCAGAGCCTGCCGCCGCCGGAGGAAAAGACGCCGCCGTCGCGCGCAGAGCCCGGCGCGCCCGCCGGGCCGGGCGCGCCGGCGGAGTCCGGCCGAGGGCGACCCCGCGGCAACCTGCTCGGCGACGTCGAGGAGGTCGAGCTCGACCAGAGCGGCGCTGCCGCGGCCGACCAATTATTTCACGATTCCCGAAGGCGCCGACGCGCCCGACCGACCTGGTCGGGCCGCTCGAGCCCGGCAATTTCGGCCTCGGCGCCGAGCGCCTTCGGCGCCGACCGACGGCGCGCTTCTCGCGCGGCGCTGATGCGCGCGGCTCGACGCGCCGCTTGCCGTCGCGCTGGACCTCGATCCTGCTGCGCCGCGCCTTGCTGTCGCGGCGTGCCGGCGCCGGCCGGCGTCGGCGCCGGTCGATTGGGTCGCCGAGCGCGCCGCCTTGCTGCTGCGCATGGGCGAGGCCGATGCGGCGCGGATGCTGGTCCAGGCGGTCGACGTCGAGCACTACACGCCGCGCATGGTCGAGGTCGCCGCGCAGACCGCGCTCGCCACCGCCGATCCGGCCGCGCTCTGCCCGCTGGTCGCGCCGGCGCGCAGCCTGGTCGGACGATCCGGTCTGGACCTCGCCGACGGCATGTGCGCGGCGCTCGAGGGCGAAGCGGCGCGCGCCAGCGCGCTGATCGACCAGGCGCGCAACCGGGCCGGCACCGGCATCGATCTGCTGCTCGCCGAGAAGGTGGTCGGCGCCGGCGCGCGAGACGCGCCGCGCGGTCGACATCGAGTGGGACGGGGTCGACCGGATCGACGCCTGGCGCTTCGGCCTCGCCAGCGCGACCGGCGTCGAGATCCCGGACGCGGCTGATGAACGGCGCCGGGCCGCACGATCCAGGCCTGGCTCGCGCGCGCGCCGATGGTGCCGCTCGAGCAGCGGCTGCGCGCGGCCTCGGTCGCGGCGTCGCTCGGCGTCTTCTCCTCGCACTCGCTGGTCGAGCTGCACAGCCTGATGCTCGACCAGACCGACCCCGCCGATGTCGGCGGGCACGGTCGGCGCGCGGCTGCGCACGCGCCTGGGTCGGCCGCGTCGACCGGCGACCGGATGGCGGCGCTGCGCGGCCTGTGGACCGACGAGCGAGGCGCCGGCGCGAGCGCTATGCGCGCCTGATCCTGACCGCCGGCGCCGCCGCGCGGATCCCGCCGTCCGCCGATCTGGCCGACGATGCCGGCAATCTGATCGCCGCGATGCTGAGCGCCGGCATCGACCGCGCAGGCGGCGCGCTGGGCAGCCGTGGTCGAGCAGGACGGCGAGGGCCGGCCGCGCCTGGGCGCTGCTCGCGGTCGGCGCGCCGCGCCCGGCGGTCGGCGCTCGATGCCGGCCGGATCGACGCCTTCGCCGGAGGCCGACGACAGCCCCGGCGCGATGCGCTCGCGGCTGCTGGTCGCCGCGCTGGCCGGGCTCGGCCGGATCGGCGCCGAACAGGCCGCCGCGGCCGGCTTTCGCCTCGGCGAGCGACGATGCCTGGACCGCGGCGATCGACCGCGCGGCGCGCGAGCGCGCGGCCGGGCACGGTCGCCTTGCTCGCCGGCGTCGGCATGCAGACCGGCGACTGGGCGGGCGTGCCGCCGCAATATCTGTTCCGGATCGTCCGCGCGCTGCGCGGCGGTCGGCCTGGATTTCGAAGCCCGGATGATCGCCGCCGAGGCGGTGGCGCGGCTGTGACCGACGCCGGCGAGGACCGGCAGCGGATCGCGGCCTTCCTCGAAATGATGGCCGCCGAAGCCGGCGCGGCGCGCAACACCTTGCTTGCCTATGAGCGCGACCTGCGCGGCGCCTCGGAGCTGCTCGGCGGCCGGCTTGCCGACGCGGCGCCCGACGCGCTCGCAGCGCCTCGCCGAGGCCTGGATGCCGCTGAAGCGCGCCACCGTCGCCCGCAAGGCGGCGGCGCTGCGCCGCTTCTACGCCTTCCTCCAGGACGAAGGGATGCGCGCCGACGATCCGTCGCCGGCGCTGCCGCGCCCGGCGAGCGAGCGGCCGCTGCCCAAGATCCTCGATCACCGGGCGGTCGATGCCCTGTTCGCCGAGATCGAGCGGCGCAAGGCCGAGGGCGGCGCGCGCGGCGCTGCGCCTCGCCGCGCTGATCGAACTGCTCTACGGCTCGGGCCTGCGCGCGACCGAGCTGGTGTCGCTGCCGCGCAACGCGGTCTCGCCCGACAAGCCGTTCCTGATCCTCAAGGGCAAGGGCGGCCGCGAGCGGCTGGTGCCGATCTCCGACCGCGCCCGCGCCGCCGTCGCCGCGCATGCGCGCGCAGGTGCCGCGCGACGCGCTCTTTCTGTTCCCGTCGGGCAAGAAGCATCTCAGCCGGGTCCGGCTCTACCAGCTGGTCCGCGAGCTCGCCGCCGACGCCGGCATCCCGCCCGAGCGGATCAGCCCGCACGTCCTGCGCCACGCCTTCGCCACCCATCTGCTCGAAGGCGGCGCCGATCTGCGCGCGGTGCAGATGCTGCTCGGCCATGCCGACATCGCCACCACCCAGATCTACACCCATGTCGATTCGCGCCGGCTGATCGAGCTGGTCAACAGCCGCCATCCGCTCGGCGACCGGCCGCGTTGACGCGAAGCCGAACCCGGCTTAACCCCCGGCGCCGCATGGCCACCTTTCTCGATTTCGAAAAGCCGATCGCCGAGCTGGAAGCGCGGATCGCCGAGCTGCGCGAGACCGCGTCGGCCGGCGAGCCCAATATCGAGGCCGAGATCGGCCGGCTCGAGGAGCGGTCGGAGCGGCTGCTGCGCGACACCTATGCCAAGCTCACGCCCTGGCAGAAGACCCAGGTCGCCCGCCATCCCGAGCGGCCGCATTTCAAGGATTATGTCGCCGGCCTGATCGAGGATTTCGTGCCGCTCGCCGGCGACCGCAATTTCGCCGACGACCAGGCGATCGTCGGCGGGCTCGGCCGGCTCGGCGGCCGCAGGATCGTGCTGATCGGCCACGAGAAAGGCGACGACACGGCCAGCCGCCTCAAGCACAATTTCGGCATGGCCCGGCCCGAGGGCTATCGCAAGGCGATCCGGCTGATGGAGCTCGCCGACCGCTTCGGCCTGCCGGTGGTGACCCTGGTCGATACGCCCGGCGCCTTTCCCGGCGTCCAGGCCGAGGAGCGCGGCCAGGCCGAGGCGATCGCCCGCTCGACCGAGCAATGCCTCGCGCTCGGCGTGCCGCTGGTCGCGGCGATCGTCGGCGAGGGCGGGTCGGGCGGCGCGATCGCGCATCGCCGCGGCGAACCGCGTGCTGATGCTCGAGCACAGCGTCTATGCGGTGATCTCGCCCGAAGGCTGCGCCTCGATCCTGTGGCGGACCGCCGACAAGGCGGCCGAGGCCGCCGAGGCGATGCGGATCACCGCCGCCGATCTCCAGCAATTGGGCGTGATCGACCGGATCGTGCCGAGCCGGTCGGCGGCGCGCATCGCGATCCCGCGGCGATGATCGCCGACTCTGGGCGAGGCGATCGGCGAGGAGCTCGACGCGCTCGCGGCCGCTGTCGCGCGACGCGGTCCGCGCCGAGCGCCGCGCCAAAGTTCCTCGCCGTCGCCTGACGCGCGCATACGAAAAGGGCGGCGGAATTGCTTCCGCCGCCCTTCCGTAACGTTCGAAGTCGGACGGGATTAGCCGTTCATCGCCGTCGAAACGTTGGTGAAGGTCGTCGTTGAGGCTGGTGCCGAGGCCCTGCATGGCAGTGATGGCGGCAACGGCGATCAGGGCGGCGATCAGGCCATATTCGATGGCGGTGGCGCCCTTCTTGTCTCTTGATGAGCTTGCGAATGAACTGCATTTCCGGTCTCCTTGGTTCCACGTTCCTTGCGGAAGTCCACACTTCCGTGCCGCCCGCGCTTGGCTCCTGGGTCAGCTACATTCCCCTTTAGGAGGGGGAAGTTTCCAAACATTTAACGCCCACCTGCGTCAGGCGCCGATCACCGATTCGGAGACGTAGTTCCACATCTCGATGGTGGTGCTGGTGACGCTCATCAGGGCGCCGATCATGGCGAGGAAGATCAGCGCCAGGATCAGCCCGTATTCGACCGCGGTCGCGCCGCGCTGTCCTTGAATATCCCGCAAGAAACGCCGCATCGCCTTGACCCTCTGCTCGCCGGGCATGATCGCCCATTTGCCGCGGCGAATAAGCCGGATGTCGTTAATGAAGTCCTACCGGGAGGCGCCGCTTTGCAAAAAATTCCGACAATGACGGTGGTGGCGGCGGCGCTGGTCGACGATGTCGGGCCGGGTTCTGCTCCAGCAGCGCGCGCCGGGTCGGGCGATGGCGGGGCTGTGGGAATTCCCCGGCGGCAAGGTCGAGGCGGGCGAACTGCCCGAGGCCGCGCTGGTCCGCGAGCTGCGCGAGGAGCTGGGGATCGAGGTCGACGCCGGCGGCGCTCGCGCCCGCCTGCTTCGCCAGCGCGCCGGTCGGCGGGCCGCCACATGATCCTGCTCCTCTATCTCTGCCGGCGCTGGCGCGGCGAGCCGCGGCCGCTCGATGCGAGCGCGCTCAAATGGGCCGCGGTCCGGCCGAGATGGCGCGCGCTGGCGATGCCGCCCGCCGACGGCCGCTGATCGGCCTGCTCGACGCTGCGCTGGCCGTGGCTAGCGGCGCGGCGCCCAGCCGCTCAGATAGACGATCTCGAACCGCTCGGCGGTCTTGCCGTCGGCGTCGGCCTGAGCGGCGAAATCGGCGATCGCGGCGGCGAGGCCGAGGCGGCCGAATCGGCCGCCGGCTCCGCGCGCGCAAGATGTTGGTCGCGCCCATCGCCCGCAGGTCGGCGACCAGCCGGGGAGGGAGGAGAAGCGGACCGTCACGCCCTCGCGTCGGCGACCGGCAGGGCGAAGCCGGCGCGGCCGAGCAGGTCGCCGGCGGCGCGGACGTCGATCTGGGGATGGATGTGCGGCGAGGCCGCGCCGCCTTCCGCTTCCTCGGCGGCGCGCATCGCGCCGCGCAGGCGCGGCAGGCTGCCGGCGCCGGCGAAGGCGGCGAGGAACAGGCCGTCGGGCCGCAGCGCGCGCCGGATCAGGACCAGCGCGCCGGGCAGATCGTTGACGCTGTCGAGAGCGCCGGCCGAGACGACGAGGTCGAAGCTGGCGTCGGCGAACGGAAGCCGGTCCTCGTCGCATTGAACGCCGCCGGCGCGGGCGGCGAACAGCGCACCGGGATCGGCGGCGGCGACGGCGAGGCCGCGCGCGCGCAGCGACGCCGCGAGCTGGCCGGCGCCGCAGCCGAGGTCGAGCGCGTCGGCGAACCGGCGCCGGACCGGCGCGAGCCGCTCGATCAGCTCGTCGGCGGCGCGGCGCAGGAGATAGTCGGCGCCGGCTCCCAGCGCCGCGGCGCGGTCGCGGCGCAGCCGGCGCAGGGCGCGGTCGAACGGCTGGTCCTGGACGGTCTCCGGCTCCACGCGCCGCCTATAGCAGGCTGAACCGGGCGACCAAGTTGTGCTATGCCGCCGCGCCGGCGCTGTCCGCCACCGGACAGACTGTCCGGTTCCGGACACGAAGCCGAGCGGCCGGACGGGCTCGCCGCTGGCAAAAGCGTTGGCACGGCTCTTGCTGCTGTGGGCGAAGCATGCCATTCTACGCTTCCGCTTGGCCTTGCCCGACTTGGCCGATAAAAGCCGCAAGGGCGAACAAGTGTATTGCATCACTAAAACAGTTGTGCGAGTAGAACGGCGACGATGACCGAGCATGCTTTCGAACCGATGCGCCGCGCGATGGTCGCGAGCCAGCTCCGCACCACCGGGGTCAACGACCCGCGCGTGATCGCGGCGATGGGCGAGGTGCCGCGCGAGCGGTTCGTGCCGGAGGAGCGGCAGCGCGCTGGCTTATGCCGATGCGCTGGTGCCGCTCGGCGGCGGCCGCGCGCTCAATCCGCCGATGGCGCTCGGCCGGCTGCTGACCGAGGCGCGCCTGCGCGGGCGACGAGCGCGCGCTCGTGATCGGCGCGGCGACCGGCTATTCGGCGGCGTTGCTCGCCCGGCTGGCCGGGTCGGTGATCGCGCTCGAGGAGGATGCCGGGCTGGTCGCCTTCGCCGAGGACGGCGCTGGCGGGGAGCGGCGTCGAACTCGTCGAGGGGCCGCTGGCCGGGGGCTGGCCGAAGGCGGGCCCTTATGATTTCATCCTGATCGACGGCGCGGTCGAGCATGTGCCGCAGGCGATCGTCGAACAGGTCGCGGACGGCGGGCGAAGTCGCGTTGGCGCTGATCGTGGACGGGGTGACCCGGCTCTGCATCGGGCGGGTCGTTGCCGGCGCGTTCGGCGCCATCGCCTTCGCCGATGCGGCGGCGGCGGTCGCTGCCGGGGTTCGCAGAAGCCCCGCGGTTTCAGCTTTTGAGAACGGAGTGAGTTGATGCGGGGACGCATTGCTGGCAGCGGTCGGGGATGGCGGCCATCGCCTTGAGCGGGGTGGCCTGCGCCCAGACGACGGCTGCGCCGGCGCAGGCCGAGGCCGCTGCGCCGGGACCGACTCAGTCGCTGCGCGAGGCGCTGGTCAAGACCTACCGCACCAATCCGACCTTGATGGCCGAGCGCCAGTCGCTGCGCGCGCTCGACGAGAGCGTCGCCATCGCCCGCGCCGCCGGCCGGCCGCAGCTGTCGGCGCACCGCCGGCCTCAACCAGGACGTCGTCACCCGCAACATCGCGGGCGGCAACGGCCGCGACTTCAGCGCCAGCGCCGATGTCAGCGTGCCGCTTTATTCGCCGGCGGCCGGATCCGCAATTCGGTGCGCGCCGCCGACACCCGGGTCGAGGCCGGCCGCGCCGATCTGCGCGCGACCGAGGGCGACATCTTCACCGAGGCGGTCGCCGCCTACATGGACGTGATCCGCGACCGCTCGATCGTCCAGCTCAACCAGCAACCAGGTCCGCGTCCTCGAGACCAATTTGCAGGCGACCCGCGACCGCTTCGAGGTCGGCGACCTGACCCGCACCGACGTCGCCCAGTCCGACGCGCGGCTCGCGCTCGCGCGCAGCAGCCTCGCCACTCGCCGAAGGGCGGCTCGAGGCGAGCGAGGAGAATTACCGGCGCGTGATCGGCGAGCTGCCCGGCGACCTCGCAGCCGCCGCCGCCGCTGCCGCCGCTGCCCGGCGACCGCCGATCTGGCGACCGAGGTCGCGCTCGCCAACAATGCCGATCTCGCCTCGATCGCCGCCCAGGCCCGCGCCGCCGGCTATCGACGTCCGCGTCGCCCGCGGCGAGCGGCTGCCGACCATCTCGGCGGTCAGCACCACGCGCTACACCAACCTGCTGGGCACGGCGGACGAGGCCACCGGCGGCACCAGCGCTGATCCCGAACAGCACGACCAGCGCCGGCATCGGCCTGTCGCTGCGCGATCCCGCTCTACCAGGGCGGCGCCGCCGGCGCGCGGGTCCGCCAGGCGCAGGCGTTCCGCAGCCAGCTGCTCGAACAGGCGATCGCGGTCGAGCGGCTCGTCATCGCCAACACCCGCGCCGCCTTCGCCGCCTACCAGGCGGCGAACGAGGCGATCGAATCGAACACGATCGCGGTCGCCGCCAACGAGCTCGCGCTCGAAGGCACCCGCGCCGAGCAGACGGTCGGCACCCGCAACATCCTCGACGTGCTCAACGCCGAGCAGGAATTGCTCAACAGCCAGGTGCTGCTCGTCACCGCGCGCCGCGACGCCTATGTCGCCGGCTTCCAGCTGCTCAACGCGATGGGCATGGCCGAGGCCGAGGATCTGAACCTCGACGGCGGCCCGCTCTACGACCCGATGGTCAATTACGACCGCTATGCGCGCAGCTGGTCCGACTGGGACGATGGGCCGCGGCCGCAGCCGGTCGCGACCCGCACCGTGCCGGCGGATGCGAACAGCCCGGTCACGCCGATCGAACCAGCCCCGTGACAGAGCCGCCGCAATAGGCGATAACGCCCTCATCATGGGGGATATTCAGCAGGACCCGTCGATGGAGGAGATCCTCGCTTCCATCAAGCGCGTGATCGCCGAGGACGGCCGCGTCGGCGACGACCGCTGCCGCGCGCCCGCGCGCCGGCGGATCGCCCGCGCCGAGCCGCCCGCCGACGAGGACGTGCTCGAGCTCGACGAGCCGGTCTCCGACGGCGCCGGCCTGCTGTCCGACGACGCCGCCGCGGCCAGCCGCGAGCGGCTCGCCAGCCTCTCCGCGCTGCGCCAGCGCAGCGACGCGCCGCGCCGAGGCGGGCGCGCTCGAGGCGGTGGTCCGCGAGATGCTGCGGCCGATGCTCAAGGACTGGCTCGACCAGCATCTGCCCGAGATCGTCGAGGAGCTGGTCACCCGCGAAATCGCCCGGATCACCGGGCGCGACATCTGATTCAGCGTCATCCCGGACTTGATCCGGGATCCATGAACACCGTCTCGGCAGGTGCCGCACTCCGTGTTCATGGGTCCGACTTTCGCCGGGATGACGTTGGAAAAATTTCGGCGGCGGTGCTAGGCGCCGCGCCATGAAGAAGCTCCTGCTCGCGGGCCTCGCCGCGCTCGCTCTCGCCCCGGCCTCCGCCGCTTTCGCCCGCCCGATGACCGCCACCGATCTCGCCACGATGCGGCGGCTCGCGGCGCCGGCCGTCTCGCCCGACGGCAATTGGGCGGTCTACCAGCTGCGCGAGACCGATCTCGCCGCCAATCGCGGCCGCACCGATCTCTATCTGCTCGATCTGCGCGCGGCCGGACGCGGCGCCGGTCCGGATCGCCTCGGCGCCCGAGCATAATGAGCATGACCCGCGCTTCTCCGCCGACGGGCGCTGGCTCTATTATCTCAGCAACGCCTCGGGCAGCGACCAGCTCTGGCGGGTCGCGCTGCCCGGCGGGCACGCCCGAGCAGGTCACCGATCTCGCGACCGACGTCGCCGGCTTCCTGATCGCGCCGATCGGGCGACCGGATCGCGATCTGGGCCGACCGCGACATGGCCTGCGCCGACGTCAACTGCGCCAACGTGCCCGCCGCCGCGGCCGGGCAGGGCAGCGGCCGGGTCTATGACGAGACCTTCGTCCGCCACTGGGACGCCTGGGCCGAGCCGGGCGTGCGCTCGCGCATCTTCACCTTCCCGCTGGTCGACGGCCGCCCGCAGGGCGCGGGCACGCCGGTCGCGCCGAACCTCGTCGGCGATTCGCCGTCCAAGCCGTTCGGCGGCGGCGAGGAGATCGCCTGGAGCCCGGACGGCCGCACGCTCTATTTCACCCTGCGCGAGGGCGGCCGCACCGAGCCCAATTCGACCAATCTCGACATCTTCGCCGTCCCCGCCGACGGCAGCGCGCGCGCCGGTCAACCTCACCGCCGCCAATCGGGGCACGGACACCGGCCCCGCCGTCTCGCCCGACGGCCGCTGGCTCGCCTACACCGCGATGGCGCGCGCCGACCTACGAGGCCGACCGCCAGGTCGTCCAGCTCCGCAATCTCGCCACCGGCGAGACCCGCGCGCTGACCGCCGGCTGGGACCGCTCGGTCGGCTCGATCGCCTGGGCGCGCGACGGCCGCAGCCTCTACGTCACCGCCGGCGACACGCTCGACACGCCGGTCTTCCGCGTCGACGTCCGCAGCGGCCGCGGTCACCCGCCTCACCCAGGGCGGCACGGCCGGCAACGTCGTTCCGCTCCGCGACGGCTCGGTGCTCTACACGCTGAACAGCCTGCAGGCGCCCGACGATCTCTACCGGCTCGACCGGCGCGGCGCGCGCGACGCCGGCTGACCGCGGTCAATGCCGACAGGCTCGCCGGGCTCGATCCGGTCAGCGGTCGAGCGGTTCAGCTTCCCCGGCGCGCATGGCGACACGGTCTGGGGCCAGATCGTCAAGCCGGCCGGCGCCGCCGGCCGGCTGCCGGTCGCCCTGCTGATCCATGGCGGGCCGCAAAGCTCGTTCGGCAATGGCTGGTCCTATCGCTGGAATCCCTGGGTGTTCGCGGCGCCGGGCTATGCCGCGGTCACCGTCGATTTCCACGGCTCGACCGGCTACGGCCAGGCCTTCACCGACGCGATCAACCGCGACTGGGGCGGCGCGCCGCTCGAGGATCTGCGCCTCGGCCTCGCCGCCGCCGGCCGCGAGGATGCCGCAGCTCGACACCGCCAATGCCTGCGCGCTCGGCGGCTCCTATGGCGGCTTCATGGTCAACTGGATCGCCGGCAACTGGCCCGACGGCTTCAAATGCCTGGTCAGCCATTCCGGCGTCTTCGACCAGCGCGCCATGGCCTATGAGACCGAGGAATTGTGGTTCACCGAATGGGAGTTCGGCGGCCCCTATTACGAGCCCGCGGCGGCCGCGCAATTACGAGCGCAACAACCCGGTCAACTTCGTCGCAGAACTGGCGCACGCCGATGCTCGTCATCCACGGCGAGCGCGATTTCCGCATCCCCTACAGCCAGTCGCTCGGCGTCTTCAACGCGCTCCAGCGCCGCGAACATCCCCTCGCGCCTGGTCGTCTTCCCCGACGAGAATCACTGGATCCTGAAGCCGCAAAACTCGATCCAATGGTATCGCGAGGTCCATGGCTGGCTCGATCGCTGGCTCAGAGGGGGTGGCAGGCGCAACTCCCGGTAATCGTCACCCCAGCGAAGGCTGGGGTCCATGCTGACTCCGCATGGATGCCAGCCTGCGCTGGCATGACGGATTTCTCTCGTCTAAGCGCCGCTCCCATGACCGAACTGCCCAAGACCTTCGACCCCGCCGAGATCGAGGCGCGCTGGTATGCGCATTGGGAGGAGCGAGGGCCTGTTCCGCCCGGCGCGGCACGAGGCCGAGCCGTTCACGATCGTCATCCCGCCGCCCAACGTCACCGGCTCGCTCCATATCGGCCACGCGCTCGACAATCACGCTGCAGGACATCCTCATCCGCCACGCCCGGCTGCAGGGCAAGGACGCGCTCTGGGTGGTCGGCATGGACCATGCCGGCATCGCGACCCAGATGGTGGTCGAGCGCCAGCTCGAAGAGCGGCAGCACAAGCGCACCGATTATCACGCCGCGACGAGTTCGTCGACAAGGTCTGGGAGTGGAAGGCCGAGAGCGGCGGCGCGATCACCCGCCAGCTGCGCCGGCTCGGCGCCTCGCTGCGACTGGGCGAACGAGCGCTTCACCATGGACGAGGGCTTCTCGCCGCGCGTGCTCAAGGTGTTCGTCGAGCTCTACCGCGACGGCCTGCTCTACCGCGACAAGCGCCTGGTCAACTGGGACCCGAGGTCTCGAGACCGCCATCTCCGACCTCGAGGTCGAGACCGCGAGGTCCAGGGCAATTTCTGGCATCTCCGCTATCCGCTCGAGGACGGCAGCGGCTGCATCCGCGTCGCCACCACGCGGCCCGAGACGATGCTCGCCGACATGGCGGTCGCGGTCCATCCCGACGACGAGCGCTACCGCGGCGCTGATCGGCACGAAGGTCCGCCTGCCGATCACCGGCCGGCTGGTCCCGATCATCGCCGACGAGCATGCCGATCCGGAGCTCGGCTCGGGCGCGGTCAAGATCACGCCGGGCCACGATTTCAACGATTTCGAGGTCGGCAAGCGCGCCGGCTTCAAGCCCGCCGACATGCTCAACATGCTCGATGCCGAGGCGCGGGTGATCCAGACCGCCGACGGCCTGATCCCGGCCGAGCTGCTCGGCCTCGACCGCTTCGAGGCGCGCAAGCGCGTCGTCGCGATGCTCGAGGACGGCGGGCTGCCTCGAGCGGGTCGAGGACCGCGTCGTCCAGCTCCCTTATGGCGACCGCTCGGGCGTGGTGATCGAGCCCTGGCTGACCGACCAATGGTATGTCGACGCCGAGACGCTGGCGAAGCCGGCGATCGAGGCGGTCCGCTCGGGCGACATCCGGGTCGTGCCGGAGACCTGGAAGAAGACCTGGTTCAACTGGCTCGAGAACATCCAGCCCTGGTGCGTCTCGCGCCAGCTCTGGTGGGGCCACCGGATCCCGGCCTGGTATGACGACGCCGGCAATGTCTACGTCGCCGAGACCGAGGCCGAGGCGCAGGCGCGAGGCCGGGGAGGGCGTCGCGCTGCGCCGCGACCCCGACGTGCTCGACACCTGGTTCTCCTCGGCGCTTGGCCGTTCGCGACGCTGGGCTGGCCCGAGCAGACCGAGACGCTGCGCCGCCATTATCCCAACGACGTCCTCGATCTCGGGCTTCGACATCATCTTCTTCTGGGACGCCCGGATGGCGATGCATGGGCTTCCACTTCATGGGCGAGAAGCCGTGGAAGACGCTCTACCTCCACGGCCTGGTCCGCGACGCCAAGGGCCAGAAGATGTCCAAGTCGAAGGGCAATACGGTCGATCCGCTCGGCCTGATCGACCGCTACGGCGCCGACGCGCTGCGCTTCACCCTGGCGGCGATGGAGAGCCAGGGCCGCGACATCAAACTCGATGAGAAGCGCGTCGAGGGCTATCGCAACTTCGCCACCAAGCTGTGGAACGCCGCCCGCTTCTGCCAGGCCAACGGCATCGGCGCGTCGCAAGGCGATCGAGCCGCCCGCGGCGACGCTGCCGGTCAACCGCTGGATCGTCGGCGAGACGGTGAAGACCGTCCAGGCGCTCGACCTCGCGCTCGCCGAGCTGCGCTTCGACGAGAGCGCCAACACCATCTACCACTTCGTCTGGGACACCTTCTGCGACTGGTATCTGGAGCTGATCAAGCCGGTTTCGGCGAGGATCGACGGCGAGATCGACGCGAAGCGCAGGTCGCCGGCTGGGTGCTCGACCAGATCCTGGTCATGCTCCACCCGTTCATGCCGTTCGTCACCGAGGAATTGTGGAACGCGATGGGCGAGCGGCCCTATCCGCTGATCCTCGCGAAATGGCCGATGCCCGACGCGCGCGCGCTCGATCCCGAGGCGGGGCGCGGAGATCGACTGGCTGATCCGCCTGGTCAGCGCAATCCGCGCGGCGCGGGCCGAGCTCAACGTGCCGCCGGGCGCGCAGCTGAAGCTGCTTACGACGACGCTGGACCGGGACGTCTGGCTCGATCGGAACTATCCGTCCGTCCGGCGGATGGCCCGACTGAATGCAGCTTGACATCGACACGATCAAAGGTGATTTGGCCGCGCGAGTGAATGAGCGTTCGGCTCGATCGGCTGTGGCGAGCGGCTCAGCTCGTCGTCGATCGAAGCGACCTTCAGTCCTTCCGCTCGAAGGGCGTGATCGATATCGAAGCCGAGCGCGCCCGCCTCGCCAAGGCGGCCGAGGCCGCCGAGAAGGAGCGCGACGTCCTCGCCGCGCGGCTCGCCAATCCGAGCTTCGTCGAGCGCGCCAAGCCCGAGGCGGTCGAGAAGGCGCGCGCCGACCATGACGAAAAGGCGTCGGACGCGGCGAAGTACCGGGCGGCGCTGGCCCGGCTCGGCTGATCTGCGTCATGCCAGCGCAGGCTGGCATCCATGCCGACTCCGAATGGACCCCAGCCTTCGCTGGGGTGACGGGGGTCAGGCCGGCACCACCACCTCGATCGCGCATTCGGCGACCTCGACATTGGCGGGTGTCCGCCCAAGCACCTCGCCGTCGATCGAGATCGGCAGCGGCGGGTCGGTGGTCGAGCCGCAGCCGGCGGCCGTGGAAGTCGGTCACCGTCTCCCGCTTGCGACCGGCGGTCCTGCATCAGCACGGCGAGCCAGTTGCGGATCAGCCGGTGCTTGGCCGCGGCCGGTCACCGCCTGGACGACGATCTCGCCGCTGTCGACGTCGGCATCGTCGACCACCTCGACGCCGCCGTGAAAGGCGCCGTTGGCGATGCGGACCTCGAGCGCGCTCCATTTCGTGCCGCTCGCCGTCTTCGGTCTCGACGACGAGGCCGAACGGCTTGAACCGGTCAGACCGACCAGATCGCCCAGACCAGATAGCCGAACCGGCCGAGCCAGTGCTTGAGCCCGTGCGGCACGGTCGCGCCGATCAAGCGGCGACAGGCCGATGGCGGCGCTGTTGGCGATAATAATCGCCGTCGATGACGCCGAGATCGACTCGCCGGCGCCTGCCCGTAGCGATGGTTCGGATCGCGCCGTCGAGATCGAGCGGGATGCCGAGCGTGCGGGCGAAGCTGTTGGCGGTGCCGAGCGGAAGCAGAGCGAAGACGCAGTCGCGGTCGATCAGCTCGTCCACTGCCGAGGAGAGCGAGCCGTCGCCGCCGCCGACGATCACCATCGGCGCGCCGCCCCGCACCGCCTCCTTGACCGTGGGAATGAGATCCTTCGGCTTGCGCACCGCATGGGCGGCGGTGAGCCTGATCCCCGCTTCGCGCAGCCGGAAGACGGCGCGACGGAACAGCGCCCGTCCTTTGCGCGAATGCGCGTTGACGATGAGCACGGCTTCTTTGGGAACGGGTTTGGAAAAGGACACGCGCCGTCCCTAACGCCGGGAACGGCGCCCGTATCCAACCTTCTTTCGTTCTGGCCGCCCTAAAGCGTCGTATCCGCCAGGTTGGACTTGTACTTGGTGTTGGTCTGGCGGTCGTGCATCTCGATATAGACGTAGCTCGGCGGCACCTGTCCCTCCGGCAGCGCGAACCAGATCGAGCCGAGATTGGTCGGGTTGCCGAGCGCGCAGAAGCCGTAGAGCCGCTGGCCCCGCGAGGTGAAGAAATCGACCCAGGTGCGCGACGAATTGGCGTTGGCGCCGCACGGCGGCAGGCCGGGCGCCGGCGCGAACATCGCGGCCGGATAGGCCTGCTTGTTGAACACGTCGTAGCGGTAGCGGACGAAATTCGTGCCGTTGACCGTATAATATTCGTTGCCGGTCAGATAGAGGATCGGATTGGGAAGCGGCGGCGGCGGGCCCTGCGAGACGGCCGATCCCGCCGCGGCCGACCAGCATCAGGCGTCAGCGAAAGCATGGCGATTGTTCTTGCTGGCGTCATTTGCTTCTCCCTTCGTCGCGGCGTGATGGCGCGGAACTCTGGAGTCCCCCGAAGCAAGCTGTCTGCGCGAGGATGCCACTGATCGGATCGACTTGCAAGGAAGCTCGGGACGGCAATCCTTGCTGCGCAGTAACGAATACGGTCGCGGCCCGCCGTTCGCCGCTTTGCAGGCGGGATGGGGCGCGCTAAGCCCGGCTCGAGATGTCCGCCGCCGCCTTTCCCGCCCTTCGCCTGCGCCGCACCCGCGCCACCGCCTGGAGCCGCGCGCTGGTCGCCGAGACGGTGCTGACCCCGTCGGACCTGATCTGGCCGCTGTTCGTCACCGAAGGGGAGGGGGTCGAGGAGCCGATCGCGACCCTGCCCGGCGTCTCGCGCTGGTCGATCGACCGGATCGGCGAGCGGGCGCGGGAAGCGCGCGACCTCGGCATTCCCTGCATCGCCTTGTTCCCCAACACGCCGGCCGAGCTGCGCAGCGACGACGCGCGCGAGGCGCTCAACCCCGACAATCTGATCTGCCGCGCGGTCAGGGCGGCCAAGGACGCCGCGCCGGAGGTCGGCGTGCTGACCGACGTCGCGCTCGATCCCTATACCGCGCACGGCCATGACGGGCATCGTCGACGACGCCGGCTATGTCGCTCAACGACGAGACCTGCGACGATCCTCGCCGAGCAGGCGCTGGTCCAGGCCGAAGCCGGGCGCCGACATCGTCGCGCCGTCCGACATGATGGACGGCCGCGTCGGCGCGATCCGCGCAGGCGCTCGAAGCAGGCGGGCCATCGTCAATGTCCAGATCATGGCCTATGCCGCCAAATATGCCTCGCGCCTTCTACGGCCCGTTCCGCGACGCGGTCGGCTCGCGCGGCCTGCTCAAGGGCGACAAGAAGAGCTACCAGATGGATCCGGCCAATGCGCGACGAGGCGCTGCGCGAGGTCGCGCTCGATCTCGCCGAGGGCGCCGACAGCGTGATGGTGAAGCCGGGCCTGCCCTATCTCGATATCATACGACGTGTGAAGGACCGCTTCGAAGTCCCTGTCTTCGCTTATCAAGTCTCGGGCGAATATGCGATGATCGAGGCCGCGGCGGCGGCCGGGGCGGGGGATCGCGACGCGCTGGTGCTCGAGACCTTGATGGCGTTCAAGCGCGCGGGCTGCTCGGGCGTCCTCACCTATCACGCGCCGGTCGCGGCCCGGCTGCTCGGTTCATGACGGGGGAATGACGTTGCAGACAGACGCCACGGCGAGCCCGGTGAACGAGCGTTATGCGCGGCCGCTCTTCCTCCTCACCATCATCACCGGCTCCTTCCTCCTCTTCCTGACCCAGCCGATGATCGCGCGCATGGCGCTGCCGCGGGTCGGCGGCGCGCCGGCGATCTGGAACAGCGCGATGCTGGTCTACCAGCTGCTGCTGCTCGGCGGCTATGCCTATGCCCACTGGCTGTCGCGGCTGCGGCCGCGGCGGCAGGTCGGCATCCACCTCGTCCTGCTCGGCCTCGCCGCGTTGTGGCTGCCGATCGGCCTCAGCGACATGCTTCCGCCGGCCGACGGCGAGCCCGCCTTCTGGGTGCCCTGGTTCCTGATCAGCTCGATCGGCCCGCTCTTCTTCATCGTCTCGGCCCAGGCGCCGCTGATGCAGCGCTGGTACGCGCTCGAGACCGAGCCGCGGCGAGCCCTATCCGCTCTACGCCGCCTCCAATCTCGGCAGCTTCGCCGGCCTCATCTCCTATCCGCTGATCGTCGAGCCGCTGATGAGCCTGCGAGCAGCAGAGCTGGCTGTGGACCGGCGCTCTACGCCGTCGCTCGTCCTGCTCGTCGCCGCCTGCGCGCTCACCGTGCCGGCCCAGGCGGTCGAGGCGGTCGCCGGAGGAGACGAGCGCCGCCGCCGACGCCGCGGCAGATCGCTGCACTGGATCGCGCTCGCCGCGGTGCCGTCGGGGCTGATGCTGTCGACGACGACCCATCTCACCACCGACATCGTCGCCATGCCCCTGCTCTGGGTGCTGCCGCTCGGCCTCTATCTGCTGAGCTTCGTCATCGCCTTCGCCGCCCGGCGCGGGCCGGCCAATTTCATCACCATGCTCGCGCCGCTCGTCATCCTGATCGCCGGCGGCCTCGCCTTCAGCGACGGCACCCGCAACCCGTTCTTCTCGGCGACGCTCGGGCCTGCTGCTGCTGTTCGCGATCGCGGTCGCGCTCCATTCCGAGATGTTCCGGCTGCGGCCCGGCGGTCGGCCATCTCACCCGCTTCTACCTCGCCATGTCGTTCGGCGGCATGCTCGGCGGCCTGTTCTGCGCGATCGTCGCGCCGCTGCTGTTCGACTGGGCCTATGAGCATCCGCTGCTGATCCTCGCCGCCGCCTTGCTCGTGCCGCAATTCGCGCTCGTGCCGTGGCCGAAGCCGCTGGCGACGATGCTCTGCGATCGTCCTGCCGGTGCTCGCCTTCGTCATCTCCTATGCCAGCGAGACCGGCCGGTTCGGCACGACCGAGCTTGCCGCGATGACCGGCAGCATCATCGTCTCGCTGCTCGCTCTGGCCTGCCTCGGCCGGCGCTGGCCGTTCGCCGCCGCCTCGCCGCCCTGATGCTGAGCTATGGCGGCTGGACGACGCTCGTCCGCTCGACCCGAGGACGGCCGCACCCGCTCCTATTTCGGCATTTACGAGGTCAGCACGCGCCGCGACGGCATCGGCCCGGGTGCTGACCCACGGCACCACCCTGCACGGCATCCAGAATCTCGAGCCGGGCCTCGAGACGGTGCCGACCTCTTATTATGCCCGCCGCTCCGGCGTCGGCCTCGCGCTCGCCAATGCCGACGCGCTCTACGGCGCCCGGCCGCGGATCGGCGTGGTCGGCCTCGGCAGCGGCACGCTCGTCCTGCTACGCGCGGCCGAACCAGGGCTGGACCTTCTTCGAGATCGACCCGGCGATGGTCCAGGTCGCGCGCAACCGCTTCACCTTCCTCTCGCAGCTGCGCGCCGCAGGCCCGGATCGTGCTCGGCGACGCGCGCCTGAGCCTCGCCCGCCAGCCCGGCCAATTCGCTCGACATCCTCGCCGTCGACGCCTTCTCCTCGGATGCGGTGCCGATGCACCTGCTCACCCGCGAGGCGCTCGCAGGTCTATGGCCGGGCGGTGCAGCGCGAACGGCATCGTCCTCTTCCACATCTCCAACCGCTATCTCGATCTCAAGCCGGTCATCGCCGACATCGCCGCGCGCGACGGCTGGACGGCGGCGATGATGGAATATGTGCCCGAGCGCCGAGGAGGAGGCGCTGAACGCCACCATCTCGGTCTGGATCGCCTTGTCGCGCAATCCGGCGACGATCGACCGGCTGATCGCGCTGAGCGGCGCCGACGACGATGTCCTGGGAGCCGCTCGAGCCGCAGCCCGGGCTTCTCCGGCTGGAGCGACGATCATGCCTCGATCCTGCCGATCATCAACTATCCGGACCTGCTCCCCTTCGGGTCGGAATGAGCGCAATGATCGAGACCGGGCGGCTGATCCTGCGCGACTGGCGCGAGGCCGACGTCGAGCCCTTCATCCGCCACACCAACACGCCGGCGGTGATGCGCTGGCTGGGCGGCGTGCAGAGCGAGGCGGCGATGCGCGAGGCGATCGCCAGCCGCTTCATGCGCTGGCAGGAAGAGCGCGGCTTCACCTTCTGGGTGGTCGAGCGCAAGGCGGACGGCGAGCTGCTCGGCTTTTGCGGGATCAAGATCGCCGACGCGCGCGGGCAGCCCGATCGAGGGCGTGCTACGAGGTCGGCTGGCGGCTGCGCGAGGATGCCTGGGGGCAGGGCTATGCCAAGGAGGCGGCGATCGCCTCGCTCGACTTCGCCTTCGACACGCTCGGCGCCGACCGGGTCGTCGCGATCACCTTCCCGGGCAACGAGGCGAGCTGGGGCCTGATGGAGCGGCTCGGCATGACCCGCCGCCCCGAGCTCGACTTATGACGATCCGCGCTTTCCCGACTGCTCAACCCGACGATCGTCTACGACATCCGGCCCGGGGAGCTCAGGCGATGAGCCTGATCCCGTTCGGCGGCAAGGCGCCGCGCATCGATCCCGCCGCCTTCGTCGCGCCCGGCGCGCGGCTGATCGGCGACATCGAGATCGGGCCGGAAGCGAGCATCTGGTACAATTGCGTGCTGCGCGGCGACATGAACCGGATCCGGATCGGCGCGCGCACCAACGTCCAGGACGGCACGTCATCCATGTCGATCCGCCGCGGCCCGGCGGCCCGGAGACGGGCTATCCCTGCCTGATCGGCGACGGACGTGCTGATCGGCCATATGGCGATGGTCCACGGCTGCATCCTGCACGACCGCGCCTTCGTCGGCCTCGGCGCGATCGTCATGGACGGCTGCGAGATCGAGGGCGACGCGATGCTCGCCGCCGGCGCGATGCTGACCCAGGGCAAGCGCATCCCGGCGGGCCAGCTCTGGGCCGGCCGCCCGGCCAAATATGTCCGCGACCTCAGCGAGGCCGACCTTGCCGGCATGCGCGATCGGCGTCGCCCATTATGTCGCGCTGGCGAAGCGCACGCGGCAGCGCTCAGCGCGCTGAGCCGGTCGATCCGCTGCCTGCTGGCTCGCGGCGAGCGCCTCCGCTTCGGCGATCGCTGCGTCGAGCGCTTGCTGATCGGCGGCGCTGGTCGGCAGGTCGGCGCGCTCCAGGGCGAGCTGGTGGAGCTCGGCGAGCGGCCTGGCTGGTCCGGCCGCGCGCCGCTTCGAGCCGCGAGATCGCCTGCTGCGCCTCGACCCAGCTCTCCGAGCCTTGCGGCGCCGGCGCGCGCCGCCGCCCGCTCGGCGGCCGGCGAAAGTCGCGCGTCGAACGCCCGCGTCGCCCGGCCCGCGCCTCGCCGGCGCAGGGCGGCGATCTGCGGCGCGCAAGCGCCGCGATCGTCGGCGACGACCGGCGCCTCGCGGACCGGCTCCTCGATCGCCAGTCCTCCAGCTCGGCGGGGCGCGGCGCGAGCGAAGGGAAGGGGCCCTGCGAGACGCAGCCGGCGAGCAGGGCGGCCGGCGAGAGCGAGCGAGGATGACGGCGCGCTGGTTCATCCGCTCCTCCCTATGCGCCGGCCTCCGCCGGCGACACCGGCCTCCGCCGGTGCGGGCACCGGCCTCCGCCGGTGCGGGCGGGGGTTGCGCGCCTCTGCCCTTCCCCCTATGTCGCACGCCTCCCGCGCGCCCGTAGCTCAGCTGGATAGAGCACCAGACTACGAATCTGGGGGCCGGAGGTTCGAATCCTTCCGGGCGCGCCAAGGGTTTCTGCGGTTTCGACAGCGCCGGTGCCCGGAAAAAAAGGGCGCCCCCGAAGGGGCGCCCCGCAGTTCGATCGCCTATCGGGATCAGATCACGAGGAAGTCGGTGGAGTCGAGCGCCGGCGCGGTCTTGAGGACCGCGAACAGCATTGCCGCGTTCCCGCCGACGCCGTCGGAGTCGTAATAGAGCTGGCCGGTCGCGCCGTTGTAGATGATCCGGTCCTCGGCGCCGACCGCCGCGGGCCCGATCACGAACGCATTGGGATCGAGAGCGCCGTCGAGCAGCAGCTGCGTGAAGATGGCGTTGTCGAGCTGGATCTCGTCGTCGCCGCTGGTGAAGCCGAAGACGTCGTCGACATTGTTCGCGCCCAAAGCGGTGGTGAAGGCGAAGACATCCTGGCCGCCCTTGCCGTGCAACGCGTCGTTGCCGCCCTTGCCGTCGAGCCGGTTCGCGCCGGCATTGCCGAACAGCTGGTTGTTGAGGCCGTTGCCGGTCAGGTCGATCGTGTCGGTCAGCTCCCAGGTGATCGTCGAAAGGCTCTCGATCTCCTGGTCGTTGGCCAGCGTGAAGCTCACCGAAGTGTAGACGATGTCGGTGCCGCCGGCGGCGGTCTCGAACGCCTTGTCGCCGGCATTGTCGACGAAATATTTGTCGTTGCCGGCCCGGCCCGTCATCGTGTCGGCGCCGCCTTTGCCGTTGAGCTGGTTGGCGCCGTCATTGCCGATCATGTAATTGGCGAGGCCGTTGCCGGTCAGGTTGAGCGCCGTCGTGTCGGTGAACGACAAAGCGGCAAGGGTCTCGACCTCCTGGGTGTCGTTGAGGCTGTAGTCGACCCCGCTGTAGACGGTGTCGCTGCCGCCGCCGATCGCCTCGGTGACCACGTCGCCGGCCTCGGTGACATGGTAGATGTCGTTGTCGGCGCCGCCCGCCATCGCATCGCTGCCGGCACCGCCGGTCAGGCTGTCATTGCCGGCGCCGCCGGTCAGCGTGTCGCCGCCGTCGCCGCCGTTCAACAGGTCGTTGCCGGCGCCGGTCGAGATCACATCGACGCCGCCATTGCCGAACACGCGATCGTTGCCGTCGTCGGTGGTGATCGTGTCGGCGAGATTGGCCGCGATGACGGTGATGCCCGTGCCGCTGATCGTGTTGTCGTAGGTGAGGTTCTGCTGCGAACCGGGCTGGCCGATGACGACGAGTCCGCTCGCGGCATAGTTGACCGTGCCGCCGTAATTATTCGCGGCGAGCCGGACATGGTTGGTGTCGGCCGCCGCGTCAACCGCGCCCTGGAAGGTGGCGAAGCCGGTCGAGCCGACCAGCAAAGTGCGCCGGCCTGAGCCGTCGACCACCGCCTCGACAGTCTTGAGGAGGTCGTTGCCTTCGGACGAGCTGATAATCCAGCCCACAGCCGCGTCGGCATAGGTCACGAAGCTGTCGGCAAAGACGGCCGTGTCGATCCCGGCGCCGCCTTCGAGTATGTCGTTGTCGGCGCCGCCGTTCAGCGTGTCGCCGCCGGCATCGGCGAAGATCCGGTCCTGGCCGGTGCCGCCGGAGAGCGTGTCGCCCGCGTCGTAACCGTAGATATGATCGTCGCCGCCCTGGCCGTGGAAGGACAAGGCGGTGCCGGACGCGAGCCCGGCGATGTCGCCGTTGAACGCCTCGTTATAGTCGGTGCCGGTGATGTCGGTGCTGTCGACGGTCGGATAGACCTGGACCGGCCGCGGCGCGGCGTTGTCGGTCAAGGTGTTGTCGATCACGTAGCTGTCGAGATCGACCGGGTTCGGCCCGAACGGGAACAGGTTGAGGACGCCCGAATAGAGACCGTCGAAAATGTTGTTCTGGATGAAAACGAGCGAGGACTCGCTGTTCACGCCGTTGCCGAGGCCGGTCAGCGGCCCGCTATCGCCCTGGAACAAATTGTCGTGGATCGAGCCGGCGGTGGTGCCGCCGGTGATGTAGAAGCCGATCGAATAGCCCTGGATCAGGTTGGTGGCGACGTTGAGGCCGGTCACCGGATTGACGAAGAAGGCGAAGTCGCCGTCGCCGTCCAGCACCGAATTGACGATGCTGAAATTGTCGGAGCCGGCGCCGACGATGACGCCGGTGGTGCCGAGCGGCCCGGCCGAGTCGCCGATGACGTTGACGCCGTCGATGGTGACGCCGTCGGCCGAGACGGTGATCTGGCCGTCGATGATCGATTCGGCGACGCGGGTGCCGGTGCCGGCGACGCCGACATTGGCGCCCTGGATCGTCACGTCGACGTCGACGGTGACGTTCTCGGTGTAGGTGCCCGCGCCGGCGAAGATGCGATAGCCGTTGCTGGCCGCGTCGACCGCCTCCTGGATGGTCGCATAAGTGGCCACCAGCACGTCCGAGGTGTCGTAGAGCTCGACCGCCAAAGCGACGTCGTTTTCGGGCGTGACGTTGACCACGATGTCGACGCCCGAGGCGGCCAGGTTCTCGAACAGGCGGATGTCGCCGTCGAACGAGCCGGCGACGCCGTCGAGGTCGCCGTCATTGTCGAGATCGACGAAGGTGAAGGCCGGGATCGACGAGAAGGTGAAGCCGTCGAACGGGCTGGTCGCCGCCTCGCTGAAGGTGCCGCCGTCGTTGGTGAAGACGGTGAGGCCGCCATAATAATCGCCGACCACCGCATCCATGTCGCCGTCGCCGTCGATGTCGACGAAGCCGGGCGCCGAGAAATAGTCCACGCCGATCGTCAGGAACGGATCGTTGGCCCCGACCAGCTCGGTGAAGCTGCCGTCGCCATTGTTGATGAAGCCGTAGAGGAAGCCGGAAGCGTTGCCGAGGACGAGGTCGTCGAGGCCGTCGCCGTCGAGGTCGACCGCGGTCGGAGTCGAGAAGGCGCTGACCACGACCCCGGACAGGAAGCCGCCGTCGGTCCAGCCGCCGCTGCCGTCGCTCTCGAGGACGACGAGGTCGCCATAATTGGAGCCGACCACCAGATCCATGTCGCCGTCATTGTCGACGTCGATCGCCGCCGGCGCCGAATAGGTGCCGCTCGCGCCGACGTCGAACCCGTCGAACGGATTGGCGGGGCCGGTCTGGTGCGTGTAAACGCCGGCGCCGTCGTTGCGGTAGAAATCGAGCACGCCGTCCTGCCCGCCGACGACCAGATCGAGGTCGCCGTCGTCGTCGGCGTCGACGAAGGTCGGGATCGAGCCGTTGCCGCTCGAGGTGGCGGCGTCGAACGGATTGTTCGCGCCGGTGAGCTCGTCGAAGCCATTTTGAAGGAGATGCAGTCCCTCGTCGTCGAACACGTCGATATTGAGCGTTCGGCTCGCCGTCGGGGTATCGCTGTTGTTGGAATAAGTGAGGTTCTGGATGAGAGCGTCGACCGCGGCCGAGGTGGCCGCGGCATTGAGATCGACGGTGAACACGCCGACCGCGTCGGTGATCGTGCCGATGATGACTCCGCCATAGGTGACGTTGAGGCCGCTGACTCCGATCTGGCCGGGGCCGGTGCCCTCGTCGTTCACGCCGATGAAGTCCTCAGGCAGCATTCCGGTGACGACCAGCGAGCCGCCGTTGAAATTGTCCTCGGCGTCCTGGAAGTCGACGTCGGCGTCGAGGATCTGCGGGGTCGCGTTGACCGTATTCTCGAGGAAGGTGACCGGGGTATCGACGCCCGTCAGGGTCGGCGCCGTATTGTCCGGAGTCACCGCGAAGGAGAAGGTGTTCGGGGTCGGATCGGTGTCGACGCCGCTGTTCGCAACGCCGCCGTCGTCACGAACCTGGAAGGTGAAGCTGGCGTAATTGGCGCCGTTCTCGTCCGGATCGGGCTCGTAGGTCAGCAGGCTCCCGGCAATGTCGGCGGCGGTGACGAACTGGCCGGCGGTCACGGCGACGCCGTCCAGCAGGAGCGTGCCCTGGCCCGGCAAGGTGGTGATCACCACGCCGGCGAAGTCGTCGCCCTCGAGCGGATCGCTGAAGCCGAAGTCGGCTTCGTCGAACACATAGGCGCTGTTTTCGACGATCGTCGCCGAGCCGTTCGTCCCCGACGGCGCGTCGTTCTGCGCCAGCACCTCGATCGCGACGGTCGGGGGCGGGGTGGTGGCGAAGGAGCCCGTATTCTCGAAGTAGCGGATCGGGCCGGCGCCGTAGCCCCTGACGCTCATGTCGAGATCGCCGTCGCCGTCGATGTCGATCAGGCTGGGAAGGGCGTATCCGCCCGCGATGGTCACTCCGTTGAAGGGGTTGGCCGCGCCCACCGCCAGGGTGAACACGCCGCTGCCGTTGTTCAGGTAGGTCTGCACCGCGCCGGCGCTGTTGCCGACCACGAGGTCGACGTCGCCGTCGCCGTCGACGTCGCCGGACGTCGGCGACGCGAAGGCGCCGACGTCGATGCCGTTGAACGGATTGGCGGCCCCGGTCTGCTGCGTGAAGACGCCGGCATTGTTCTGCCAGACGAGCAGAGCGCCGTTATTGGCCGCAATGCTGCCGGTACCGCCGCCGCCGCCGATAACCAGATCGGCGTCGCCGTCATTGTCGTAGTCGATGGCGGCCGGATCGGAGAAGGCGCCGACATCGATGCCGTTGAACGGATTGACCCCGGCGCCGACCAGATTGGTGAAGGTGCCGTTGCCGTTGTTGCGCAGGGCGAACACGGTGCCGGGGGATCCTCCCACGGCGAGATCGATGTCGCTGTCGCCATCGAAGTCCATCGCCACCGGCATGGAATAGGAGTTGCCGACGGTGAAGCCGTTGAACGGATTGGCCGCGGCGGTGAGCTCGGTATAGGCGCCGGCATTGTTCTGGAAATAGCGCAGCACGCCGGGCTGGTCGCCGAGAACCAGGTCGAGATCGTCGTCATTGTCGGCGTCGACGCCGGCGAGCACCGGGCCATCGCCCAACGTCGGCAGGCCGCCGATCGGATTGGCGCCGCCGGTGCGCTCGACATAGGGGCCGGGCGTGTAGACGCTGCCGCCGAGGCTCGCGCCCTCGTCGTCGGTGACGTTGATGGTCAGCGTGCGGTTCGCGCGTCGGGCTGTTGCTCGCATTGGCGTAGGTCAGATTCTCGATGATCTGGTCGACCGCGATCGAGGTCGCCTGCGCGTTCAATGTGATGGTGAGCGTCGCGCCGGCGCCGCCGGCGACGGTGCCGACGATGACGCCGCCATAAGTGATGTTGGCGCCTGAGACGCCGACCTGGCCGGCGCCCGTGCCTTCGTCGCGGACCGCGACCGTGTCTTCGGCCAAAAGGCCGCTGACCGCGATCGTGCCGCCGTCGAAATTGCCGTCCGAATCCTCGAAGACGACGTCGCCGTCGATCAGCTGCGGGCCGCTATTGACGGCCTGCTCGTTGAAGGCGACCGAGGGCCCGAAGTCGGTGAGGGTCGGCGCCTGGTTGCCGGGCGTGTCGCCGAGGTTGACCGTGCCGTCCGCATATTGGAGGAACTCCACGTCGTAGACGGTGTCGAGGCCGTCGTCGCCGTCGCCCGAAACATTGTCCTCGACGGTAAAGCCGCCGGCGATGGCGGTGACCGTGTAATCGGCCTGGTTGCCGCTCAGCACCAGCGTGTCCAGTGCCGCCGTCGCCGTGGATCTCGTCGTCGCCCTCGCGGCCGATGAAGGTGTCGTTGCCGTCATTGCCGGTGAGGATGTTGGCGGCGCTGTTGCCGATCAGGGCGTCGTCGCCGTCGCCGCCGGTGGCGTTCTCGATGACGACGCCGTTGGCGATCGTGTAGCCGCCGAAAATGCCGTCGACCCAGGAGAGGACGCCGGCGCCGGTCGGCGAATAATCGAGCGTCGCGGCGGTGAGGTCGATGGTCGCGTCGGACGTGCCGACATAGGCGATCTCGTCGGTGCCGCCCGTATCCCAGATCGCCTGATAATAGGTGCCCGCGATATTGGCCGTGCCGAGATTGTAGACGTTGTTGCCGGTGTTGTGGCTGACCGAGCCGTATTTGATCTGGATCAACGCCATGTCGAGCGCCATCGGCGTGCCCTGATAGCCGTAATCGAGCGTGTCGGGGACCGGGAAGCCGTTCGCGTCCGTGTCGGGGTGGAGCTGCCAGCCGTCATTGTAGGACATCGTCGTGTAGACGCCCTGGTTCAGGTCGAAGATGCCGTAGCTGCCGAACGGACCGGTCACGCCGGGCATGACGTCCGAGCCGCCGCCCTCGTCGTGCGGGTGGGCCAGGCCGAGGCCGTGGCCGAATTCGTGGATCAGGGTGATCCAGCCATAGCCGCCCGGCTCGAGACCGCCGTTCGAGCCGGTGCGGTCCCAGCCCGTGCCGTTGATCGCGAACACGCCGACGCCCTCGTTCACTTCGCCCGGCGGGTTGAAATAGCCGAGGAAATCGTCGCTCTCGGTGGTGACGAGGGTGAAGTCGGCGAGCGCCTGGCTGGCGGTGATCGCGAAGGTCAGGTCCGCGAACTGCGAATAGGTCTGGAAGGCGGCGAGCGCCTGCGCCTGCTCATAGGCCGTCCAGCCCATGCGATTCGACGCCGTCGAACGTCTCGCCGTCGGCGGCGAAGTAGATCAGCAGCGTGTCGCTATTGTCGACGGCATTGGCGTCGCCGCCCCAGTTGATCGAATCGAGCGGATCGAGCGTGGAAAGGTCGGTCTCGGTGATGTTGAGGACATAGCCGCCGGTCTGGCCGCTATAGCCGTCGATCTCGACATAATAGGTGCCGCTCGTCTCCGGGATGAAGCCGATCGCCGAGCTGATGTCGTCCGGGAAATCGACGTCGTCGTTGCTGAACAGCAATGTGCCCGCGCTGTCGTAGACCCGGATGATCGTGTCGAGCTCGCCGAGCGGAACGGCCTGCCAGTCGGTATTGTAGTCGGCGCCGCCGGCGACCTGGAAGTTGTAGATCATGCCGGCGGTGAGGGTGATCTGATAAACGTCCTCGTCGGTGCCGGCGGGGGTGATGAAGCCGTAAGTGGTGCCGGTGGTGATCACCACCGCCGACGGCGGCGCGCTCGGCGCCTCGTCCGCGCCCTGCTCGCGGACGCTCAGGGTCCAGCTCGCCAAGACCCGGATCGCCGGGATTGGCGAAGGATTCGGCGGTCAGCGTGTAGGTGCCGGTGGTCGCGGCGGTGATGGTGATCAGCGAGAAGGTGCCGTTGCCGCCGTCATCGTCCTCGTTGAGCAGTACGGCGCCCGGCGAGAAGATCGACAGGAAGGTGTCGCTGACCGGAGTGGCGCCGGTGCCGACCAGCGAGAAGAAATAGGTCATGGCCCGCGACGAGGGCGACCTCGATCGTGTCGACGTCGCCGGTGACGTCGATGACGCCCGAGACCGAACCGCCGACGGTGACGGTGAGAGTGCCTTCGTCGGCGATGTCGGATTGGGCGGCGCCGCCGAGGCCGCTGCCGGTAAACTGGCCGGGCGTCTTGTGGACCTCGCCGACGATGCAGCCGGGCTCGGAAATAAGGAGGGTGCGGGGGTCGACGGGTCCGGGGAGAGTGCGGGTGAGGCGGACTTCGAGGGCGCCGCTTTCAATCGGATCGGCGGCGGGGGAACCGAACTGGTGGGCCGCGAGAAGCTGGCGGCCGCTGATAAATTCGCCGGTGAGCTGATCGGTGGTGAAGGTGGTCGCGCGGCCCCGAAGCATTTTCGACATAAAAATCCCCTCCCAGGCGATTCGTTGGCGAATCGCAATTTATTCAGAATCTTCCAGAATGGCGGGAATAGAACATGGTTCGGCGAGGCTGCCAAGTTGGATTAATTTATGTTAATCATTCCCGAGGTTTAACGATACCCGACCACTGATACGAGCTAGGGCGGATCCCGGGACAGCGTCGCGGACTGGATCATGGCAGCCGATCCGGGCTAGCTCGGCCTTGAGGAGGCGAGCATGGATGACGCGGATTTCGGCGCGGCCGGCGGCGCGGATTCGGCCGGGGACCTGCCCTTCGGCCAGGGCCTCTCCTTCGCCACGCTCGACGATTATCTGGCCCATTTGCGGCGCCGCGGAGCGACCGGCGTGCCCTGGTATCGGGAAGTGAGCCCGGGCATCTTCGAGCTGGTCGCCCGGCGTGGCCGGGGCGCGCCGGCCGAGCGCGCCACGCGCGACGAGCTGATGCGCCGCTTCGGCTTCACCCGCTAGCCCGGCGCCGCGTCGCTTGACCGGACGTGCGGTTTCGGACCAGATCGCGCGATGACCGATCTCAAGGAAGAAACGGCGCCGGCCGCCGACGCGGCGCCCGATCCCGGCGCCATGATTCTCGGCTCGCCCAACCTTGCCGGCTGGCTCGCGGCTGAGGGGGTCAGCCTCGCCTTCACCACCTATCAGGCCGGCCGGCTGTTTCTCATCGGCCGCAAGCCCGACGGCAGCTTGCGCGCTCACGAGCGGCATATCGATCATTGCCAGGGCCTTTGGACCGATGGCGAGACCTTGTGGACCAGCGCCAAGACCGTGCTCTGGCGCTTCCGCAACGACCTTCCGCCCGGTCAGACGACGGAGAGCGGCGCCGACCGCCGCTTCGTCCCGCGCGAAGGCCGGGTGACGGGGGCGATCGACATCCACGATATCGCGGTCGGCGACGTCGGCGGCGGCCGGCTCGGTCCGATCTTCGTCAACACCGCCTTCAACTGCCTGGCGACGCGAAGCGCGCGCGGGAGCTTCCGGACGCTTTGGATGCCGCCCTTCATCGGCGCGCTGGTCCGCGAGGACCGTTGTCATCTCAACGGCCTCGCAATGGACGGGGCTCGGCCGGCTTTTGTCAGCGCGGTCAGCCGCTCCGACGTCGCCGACGGCTGGCGCGACCGGCGGCGCGACGGCGGCGTGATCGTCGATGTGGATTCGGGCGAGATCGTCGCCTCGGGCCTTTCCATGCCGCATTCGCCGCGCCTCTATGGCGGCCGGCTCTGGGTGTTGAATTCGGGCCGGGGCGAATTCGGCTTCGTGGATATAGCGACGGGCGCGTTCACCGCCGTCGCCTTCTGTCCCGGCTATGCGCGCGGCCTTGCCTTTGCCGGCCGCCATGCGGTGATCGGCCTGTCGCGCCCGCGCCGCAACAAGACCTTCGAGGGGCTGGAGCTGGACGAGAGGCTTGCGGCCAAGGATGCCGAGCCGCGCTGCGGCCTCGTCATCGTCGACCTGGAGAGCGGCCGTTCCGTCGAATGGCTTCGCTTCGAGCATTCGATCGAGGAGCTATACGACGTCGCGGCCATGCCCGGGGTGGTCCAGGCCGAGGCGATCGGCTTCAAGGGCGACGGCATCGCCGACGCGATCGCGGTCGAGACCTGAAGCCCGGCTTTGCGAGGAGGAAGAGCCCTTCCTGCCCGAATACGGAGGTGGCGATGAATTGGTGTCGGATCGGTCTGGCCTTGGCGGGCGCGGCCGCGTTCGCGGCGCCTCCGGCGATCGGCCAGGTGGCCCCGCCGCCCGCCACGCTTTCGATCGGTCAGGCGATAGCGGGCGAGCTTTCGCCGAACGACGCCCAGCGCCGTTCCGGCAAATATGAGGACGTCTATGCCGATCCAGGGCCGGCGCGGCGCAGCGTCCGGATCGATCTCGGTTCGCTCAGGATTTCGACCCCTATCTGGTGGTGACCGGGCCCGGCGGCTTCGTCCTCGCCAACGACGATGACGAGGGCGATGGCGATTCGACCGACAGCCGGATCGTGCTCCAGCTTCCCGCGGACGGCAGCCTACCGGGTCGCCGTCACCAGCTTCCGCCCGGGCGAGACCGGCGCCTACCGTCTCGCCGGCCTCGGTTCCGGCCGCCGATGTCGCGGTCACGACGCCGGTCGCCGCGGCGCCGATCGCGATCGGCGCAGATCGTGACCGGCCGGCTCGCCGAGGGCGACGGCCGGCTCGCCTCGGGCGAATATACCGACCATTACCGGTTCAGCGCGCGGCGCGGCCAGCGGGTCGCGATCGCGCTCGAGCGCGCGACAAGCTCGATCCCTATCTGCTGCTCGCCCGGCCCGACGGCACCAGGACGCCAATGACGACAGCCGGGTCGACGGCGAGACCTCGCTCAACAGCCGGATCGACACCGTGCTCGCCGAGGACGGCGACTATGTCATCACCGTCACCACCTACCGCCCCGGCGAGACCGGCGATTACCGGCTCAGCCTCGCGCCCAGCGCCGGCCATCCGCGCCAGATCGGCGTTCCCGGCGGGCCGCGGGTGATCGCTTTGCTGGTCGGGGTCTCCGATTATGGCGGCCGCACCTCCAACCTCCCCAACACCGACGCCGACGCGCGCGAGCTCTACGACGGCCTGCGGACTGCCGGCCTGCTCCATCCCGCCTGCGCGGTGCTGACCAACGAGCAGGCGACGACCAAGGCGGTCGCCGAGGCCTTCGCCCGCGCCGCCGCCGCAGGCCGGGCCCGAACGACACCTTCCTGTTCTTCTTCTCCGGCCATGGCGACCAGGTCGACGTCCGCGCCAGCGCGGCCGAGCTGGACGGCCGCGCCGAGACGATCGAGCTTTACGACGCCGCGATGACCGACGCCCAGCTCGCGCCCCTGTTCGCGAGCGTCCGCGGCCGGCTGGCGATCGTCGTGATCGACGCCTGCTATGCCGGCGGCTTCCGCAGCCTGGTCGACCGGCCCAACGTGATGGGCCTGTTCAGCTCCGAGGAGGATCTGACCAGCCTCGTCGCCAGCCGCTTCAAGGCCGGCGGCTTCCTCTCCTATTTCCTGCGCGCCGGGCCTGCCGGCGAGGCCGACGATGACGGCGACCGGATCGTCACCGCGGGCGAGCTTTCGACCTATGTCCGCCGCCGCTTCCGCCGCGAGGGCGACATCCCGGCCACCACGCGCGAGGACGACCGCAACTTCCAGAACCTCCTGATCGAGCGCGGCGGCGTCCATGTCGACGATGTCGTGGTGCGCTTCGGCGGCGGCACGACACGAGTCGCGTCGGCGCCTCAAGCCCAGTCGCCGGCACCGGTCCGCGCGCAACCGGCGGTTGCGACGACGGGCGCGAAGCGGCGGGGGAGGGCCCGCTAGTCGCCGACGTGCTCGGGCTTGCCCTTGCGTTTGGTCGAGGCGAATTCCTCGAGCTGCTTCTCGCTCATCGATTCGACCATCTGCTTCGACGCGCCCTTCAGCTTGCTCTTCGGCGTGTCGCCGCGCTTGGCCGACAGCGCGGCGCCGGCGGCTTTCTGCTGGGCTTTGGACTTGGCGGGCATGTCCGTTCTCCTTTCGGGCAGGAACGGACCGGCTTCGGACGCGGTTCCCGTTCGTCGAACCCAGGCGAGGACCGGTCGAAAGACTGGCGACGTCCGCACCGCATTGCGCAGACTGGCCGGATGCGGCCCCGCAATCTCCTCGCCGCTTTGGCCGGCGCCGGCCTTTCGCTCGCCGGCGCGGGCGCGCAGACGCCGCTCGTCCTCGACCGGGATTCCTCGGCGCGGCTGGTCTGGACCCGGACCTTCGCCAGCCCCGGCGACGACTGGATCAACGACATCGTGCCGCTGGGCGACGGCCGCGTGCTCGCGGTCGGCTTCCTCGGCCGGGTCGAGTCCGGCGGCGACTGGCGGGCGCTCGCGGCGACGCTGAGCGAGAACGGAACGATCCTTTCGGCCCGGGACTATGGCGCGGGCGGCGGCATCGACGCGTTCTGGAGCGCGGTCGAGGAGGCGGACGGGCGGCGCGCCTTCGCCGGCTTCACCACCCGGATCGGCGCGGGCGGCATCGACGCCTTCGCCTTGTTCACCGACGCCGCCGGCACCGTCCTCGCCGAGCGCGCGTTCGGCGGCGGCGGCTATGATCGCTTCACCGATCTCGCCCGCGCCGGCGGCGGCTACGTCTTCATCGGCCACAGCCAGGCCGCGGGGGAGGAGCGGCGGCGCCTGTTCGCGGTGCGAACCGCGCGCGACGGCAGGCCGCTCTGGCAACGAATCGTCGAAGGCGAGGCCTCGATCAGCCCGCTCTACATCGAGGCCGCGGCCGACGGCGGCTTCGTCGTCGCCGGCGGGATCGGCGATGACCTTCTCGTCCTGAAGCTGGACGGCGAGGGCGGCGAGCTCTGGCGGCGAGCGGTCGGCACGCCGGGAGTACCCGACGTCAATCACGGCCTCGCCGTGCTTCCGAACGGCAATATCGTGGTCGTCGGCTACAGCCGCAGCTGGGGCGCGCGCGACAACGACGTGCTTGCCGTGACCCTGTCGCCCGAAGGAGAGGTGCTTCGGCGGGAGCTGCTCGGCGGCGCGGACGACGATCGCCCGATGCTCGCCAAAGCCGATTCGAGCGGCCGGGTCTGGATCGTCGGCTCGACCCGAAGCGCGGGCGCGGGCGGCCGCGACATGATCGTCGCTCGCCTCGGCCCGGACGGGTCGTTCGAGCCGGGCGTGCTGACCCTCGGCGGCGCCGGCGACGACGTCGGCACCGCCGTCCGTCCGCTGGCCGACGGCTCGATCCTGATCGCCGGCTATAGCGACGCGCTCGGCGGCGGCGGCGAGGATGCAGTCGTGGCGCGGATCGCTTCGCCCCGCCTGGATCGCCCCCATCCCGCCTTCCGGCGCCGAGCGATCCCGTAGGGCATAAACGAACGGGTTGATTGCCAAACCGTTCGCCCTGAGCCTGTCGAAGGGCTTTCTTTTCTTCCGTAAGAAGGGATGGGCTTCGACAAGCTCAGCCCGAACGGTGAAAACCTGATCGCAGAACGCTCTAACTGGTCTCGGGAATGCCGATCAGGTCGTAAAGCGCCGCGCGCGCCGCTTCTATCCGGTCCCACAAAGCGGGGTCGGCGAGGTCCGCCGGCGCGATCTGCTCGGGCCAGTGTCGGTCGATGCAGTCGGCGATTCCGTCGAGCTTCGCCTCGTCGACGAGGAAGCGCGGATCGACATGGGCCGGGTCGGCGACCACCCGCAGCCTGAGGCAGGCGGGTCCGCCGCCATTGGCCATGGACTGGCGGACGTCGACGACGCAGAGCCGCCGGATCGGCCCGTTGCCCGCCGCCATCTCCTCGAGCCAGGCCCAGACTTTCGGCGTCTCGCGCGCTTCCCCGGGCAGGATCAGCGCCATGCCGCCTTCGGTCAAGGTCACGAGCTGGGCGTTGAACAGATAGGAGCGGATCGCGTCGTCGAGGCTGACCAGGCCGGCCGGCACCTCGACGATCTCGGCTTCGGGCAGCAGCGCGCGCAACTCGCCGTAGAAGCCATGCTTGTCGGCGAACGCCTGCTCGTGAGCGAACAGGACGTGCTCGTTGGCGACCGCGACGACGTCGTTGTGGAAGGCGCCGGCGGCGATCGCCGCTTCCGATTGCTGGACGAACAGGGTGAGCGCCGGATCGAGCCGGTTCAGGCGGGCGGTGGCGCGCGAGGCTTCTTCATGCTGGCGGGCGGGGAAGGGGCCGCCGGCGACGCCGTAGACGAAAATCTCGATGCCCGGCGCGTCGTGGCCAATGCCCATCCGCATATGGTTGGCCGCGCCCTCGTCGCCGAACGTGGCGGGCACCGGCCCATGCACGGCGAAATGCGCCTCGTCGGCAAAGGCGAGCCGGAGCTGGGCCAAAGTCGCCGGCCATTCGTGGCTGCGGTGGGCCATGGTGCGCAGATTGGCGACGGTCAGGTGGCAGCGCCCGTCCGCCGTGTCCGGGGCCGGCGAGACGGTCGCGGCATTGGCCGCCCACATCGCCGAGGCCGAGAGCGCGGCGGGGAGCAGCTCGCCCGCGTCCTCGGCATTCGTGCCGAGCGAGGCGAGCCAGCCCCGGTCGGGGCGCGGATGGGGCAGAAGCACGCCCTGGGCGAGGCCGAGGCGCAGATTGTGGCGCATCTTCGCGACGCCCTGCAGAGCCGCCGCGCGCGGGAAGGCGACCTTGCCCTGGTTGGCGGTCGCGGCGAGGTTGCCGAGGCTGAGCCCTGCATAATTGTGGCTCGGCCCGATTATGCCGTCGAAATTGATCTCGACCAGCGCCATCGCTCAGCGCCCGACGGCGAGGAAGCGATCGCCCTCGGCCAGTCCGAGCAGGGCGGCGCTCTTTGCGTCCAGCGCCGCCGTGCCGTCGGCGGCCGCGCTGACCTGGCCGTAGCCCGAGGCGAAGTCGCCGAGCGCGCCCGACGCGACCATCATCTTCTCGCCGCCCTGCGCATCGGCGGTCCCGGCCAGCACCAGCTCGCGGGCCTCCTGCACCGTTCGGATCCGGTCGGTATTCGCCGACATGGTCGGGCCGCCGTCGAAAATGTCGACATAGCCATGGCCGTTGAAGCCCTCGCGCTCGAGCATCCGCATCGCCGCCTCGCCGGAAGGGTGGGGCTTGCGCATCACGGCCAGCGCGTCGGCGGACAGCATCGCCGTGTAGATCGGCGTCTTGGGCATCAGATCGGCGATGAACTGGGAGCCGTGGGCGCCGTTGAAGGCGTCGGCTTTCTTGAAGTCCATGCCGAAGAAGCGCCCGGCGATCGCGTCCCAGAACGGCGATCCGCCCTCATCGTCGATGACCCCGCGCAGCTCGGCGACGACGGTATCGGCGAAGCGCGCCCGGTTGCGTTTGATGAACAGATAGCGGCTGCGCGCCAGCAGCAGGCCGACGCCGAGCCCGCCCGCCCGCGCGTCGGGATGCAGGAAGAGGCCGCCCACTTCCGAGCAATCGTTGAAGTCGGTGCAGAGCGTCAGCATCTCGGTATGGAAGGTGCGCTTCAATTCGGGCGAGGTCTGGGTGAACTTGCTGATCCGGTAGGAGTAGAAGGGCTGCTCGACGCCGATTCGGCTGAACACCTGGCAGGTGCCGCGGATCGCGCCGGTCTCGGCATTTTCGAGCACGAACAGGAAAAGATCGCCTTCCGGCGCGCCCTCCTCGCTTGCGAACGCGGCTTCCGAGCGGGTCAGCTTGTGGACCAGGGTGCCTTTGTCGGCGGGCAGGTTGGTGAAGCCGCCGCCGGTCAGCGTCGCCAGGTCGTAGATCGCGTCGAAATCGCCGGCGCGCGCCGGCCGCACCCTGAAGCTCACAAAGCCTCCCCGTTGGCGAGCCGAATGACGGTGAGCGCCGACAATTGCGCGCGCTCGATCAGGCTGCCGGCGATCAGATATTCTCGGGTAGAATGGATCGCGCCGCCGCGCGCGCCCATCGTGTCGACCACGGGCACGCCGCAGGCGGCGATGTTGTTGCCGTCGCAGACCCCGCCGCTGTCGCGCCAGCCTATGTCCTGGCCGAGATCGGCGCCGCTGCGCCTGACCAGCTCGAACAATTTCTGCGCCCTGGCGTCGATCGGCTTGGGCGGCCGGGCGAAGCCGCCATGGACGCGCATGGCGACGTCGTGCGCCGCAGAAACGTCGCGAACCGAATCGTCGAGCAGGCGCTGGGCGATCGCCTGAAGCTCAGGCGTCGCCGGGCGCATGTTGATTCGAAGCACCGCGCGGTCGGGCACGACATTGTTCGGGCCGCCGCCGTCGATCCTGGCCGGATTGACGCTGAGCCCGGCTTGCGTCGCCTCGGTCAGCCGAAGCGCCAGAGCGGCGGCGGCGAGGATCGCGTTGCGGCCGTCCTCGGGGTTGCGCCCGGCATGGGCGCTTCGCCCCTCGATCGCGATCGAGAAATTGCCGCTGCCCGGCCGGGCGCCGGCCAGCGTTCCGTCGGGCAGCGCGGAGGGCTCGTAAGTCAGCGCCGCTTTCTTGCCGAGCGCCGCCGCGGCGATCAAAGGCGCCGAGCCCGGCGACCCGACCTCCTCGTCCGAATTGATCACCACCTCGTAGCCCAGGTTCGGCGCGCCCGCCGCCTCGACCGCGCGCAGCGCCGCCAGCATCACCGCGATGCCGCTCTTCATGTCGGCGACGCCCGGCCCGCCGAGCACGCCCTCCTCGCGCCAGAACACGTCCTGAAAGGGATGGTCGGCGCCGAACACCGTGTCCATATGGCCGGTGAAGAGGAGCTGCACCGGCGCGTCGGGTCGGACCTTGAGGTGGAGGTTCCGTCCGTGCTCGACATCGACGGTCCGTCCGTCCGCGCTCATCGCTTCGACCGGCGCGGCGTCCTTCAGCGCGATCGTTCCGGGCAGTGCCGCGAACGCGTCCGCCAGCGTGCCGGCCACGTTCGCCAACCCCTCGAGATTGCGCGAGCCGCTGTTGACCGCGGCCCAGGCTTCGACCTCGGCCAGCATCGGCGTTTCGGCGCACCGCTCCACCGCCGCCCGTTCGCTCTCGGTCAGATCCCGCATGGCGCGTGCCTTAACCCGGAAGGCGGAGCCTGGCTATCGGCTTGCCGTCGACGCACTCCCCGGCTAGTGGAACATTCGCGGAACAAGGAGCGGAAAGATGCGGCTGAACGGCGTGCCCGAACATTATCGCCACTATGCCAAGCAGGCGGTGCCCCTGGCTCCGCTCGAGACCGGCGGCGCGGTGCTGAAATTCTACCATCTCGAAAAGCCCGGCGAGCCGGTGCCGCCGGCGCTCGCCGGACGGGCGCGAGCCTGGTTGGAAGCGCACCGCCTGTTCGAGCCCGGCGATTGCGGCTTCGTCATTCTCCACCGCTGCGGCGCGGATTTTCACTTCCTTCTCGCCGCGGTCTGGCGCGGCGCCAACGAGGCATGGGAAGCGGTCGCTTTTCATCATGGCGAGATGACGGACTTCGCCCGTTTCGACCCGGCCTATCCCGCGCCAGGGGACGGCGAGACGCCGCCCCGGCCCACCTTCTGCGTCTGGGAGCTTGCGATCGTCGCCCATGAGGCGCTGAGCTGGAGCCGCTTCCTCGCCACCGACCGCGGCGCGGATTCGCTCGCCGCGTGGCGCGGCGACCTGCTCGCCGCTTCGGTCTGAAATGGTTGAACCGTCACCCCAGCCTTCGCTGGCATGACGAGATTCGATCAGGTCGGGAGCGGCCAGGAATTCAGAGCCACGCCCGGAACGCCTCGAGCACCTCTTCATAGAGCTTCTTCTTGAACGGCACGATCATCGCCGGCAGCTCGGCGGCTTCCGCCCATTTCCAGGCACGGAATTCGGGATCGAGCGTGGCGATGTTCACATCCGAGTCGGTGCCGGTGAAGCGCATCAGGAACCAGGTCTGCCTCTGCCCGCGCCAGCGCTTCTTCCAGACCTTGCCGATCATGTCCTCGGGCAGGTCGTAAAGCAGCTCTTCGTCCGCCTGCGCGATCAGCTCGGCATGCTCGCGCCGGATTCCGGTCTCCTCCTCCAGCTCGCGATAGGCGCCCTCGAGCGGAGTCCTCGCCCGGGTCGAGCCCGCCCTGCGGCATCTGCCAGGCGTCGAGCGCGTTATCGAGCCGCTGGCCAACCCAGACCTTCCGCTCCGCGTTGATCAGCATCACCGCGACCGCGGGCCGGTAGCCGATGTCTTCGCCTGTCATTTCATCCTCGTCATCGTCGCATCCCCACCCGTTCGCTCAGCCCGAACGGATCTTGGCACATGCGGGATCGCCCTCCGCCAGCAGCAGCTTCAGCGCCGCGACGCCATTCGCGATGTCGTCGGCCGCCGAGGGGATCGCCCGGCGCAGGTTGATGAAGCCGTGGACCGTCCCCTCGGCCTCGATATAGAAGGTGCGCACCCCCGCCTCGATGCAGGCCGCGGCATAGGCCCGGCCCTGGTCGCGGATCGGATCGAGGCTCGCCGTCGTCACCAAAGTCGGCGGCATCCCGGCCTGGCTCTTGACCAGCGGCGCATAGCGCCAGTCGCTTTCGTCGGCGCAATAGCATTGCTCGAACCAGTCCATGCTGGTCCGGGTCAGCACATAGCCGTCGCCGAAATCCTCCTTGCTCGGATAGCCCTTGCCGGGGTCGGCGGCGGGATAGATCGAGCCATTGCGCAAGCACCGGCACGGCGGCGGGCTCGTCGCGCAGCGCGAGGCCGGCGACGATCGCGAAATTGCCGCCGGCGCTGTCGCCGCAGAGCACGAGGCCGGTCACCTCCCGGCCCAGCGCTTCGGGGCTCGCCGCCGCCCAGCGCGCCGCCGCGATCGAATCCTCGACCCCGGCCGGCCAGGGATGTTCGGGCGCCAGCCGGTAATCGACCGCCAGCACCGGCAGGTCCATCTCGCGCGCCATTTCGGCGCAGAACGGCTCGTGCGTGTCGAGATCGCCGAACACGAAGCCGCCGCCGTGGAAGAACAGCAACAGCGGCCCCGCCTCGCGCTCCGCCCGGGCGTCGAACAGCCTGAGCGGGACGTCCCCGCTTGGCCCCGGAAAGCCGAGGTCGCGGATCACCGGCAGCTCGCCGGTCGGCGCGTCGGCGACGTGGCGCGAGGCGATGATCATCCTGCGCGCCTCGACCGGCCCGACCTCGTAGGTCTTCGGCCCCGGCAGGGCGTTCATCCAGTCGAGGAACTGGCGCACGTCCGGCCGCACATAGGGTGAGTTCAAGCCGCCATCCTCCAATCGAATCGCCGAGTCACGCTCATAAGCCAGGTCGCCGCCTGTTGTCCCCAAAGGCGGAGGGGTCTAGGGTCGCGGCACGCGTACAGACCTTTGAAGGATCAGCCGTGGCCACGGCCGGACATTATCTCACCCCCGAAGAAGCCAGATCCGATGCCCCGCTCGAAGCCGTCGTCGTCCGCTTCGCCGGCGACAGCGGCGACGGCATGCAGCTGACCGGGGGCCAGTTCACCCTGTCGACCGCGCTTGCCGGCAACGATCTCGCCACCTTCCCCGATTTCCCCGCCGAGATCCGCGCGCCGCAGGGCACGACCTTCGGAGTCTCCGCCTTCCAGATCAATTTCGGCTCGGCCGCGATCGAGACCGCCGGCGACGCGCCCGACGTGCTGATCGCGATGAACCCGGCGGCATTGAAGACCAACGTCGCCGATTTGAAGCCGGGCGGCCTGATCATCGCCGACGAAGGCGAGTTCGGCGCCCGCAACCTCGCCAAGGCCGGCTATGACGGCAATCCGCTCGACGACTCGACGCTCGCCAAATGGCAGGTCATCCGCCTCAACATCTCGCAGCTCACCCTCGACGCGGTGAAGCCGTTCGGCCTCGGCAACAAGGAGGCGCTGCGCTGCAAGAACATGTGGACTTTGGGGCTCGCGCTCTGGATGTTCGATCGCGACCGGGCGCCGATCACCGGCTGGCTCAAGGCCAAGTTCGCCAAACAGGCAGAGCTCGCCGAGGCCAATATCGCCGCCCTGAACGCCGGCCACGCTTATGGCGAGACCGCCGAGATGGGCGGCCAGGTCGCCCAGCATCATATCGCCGCCGCCCCTGCCGAGCCCGGCCTCTACCGAACCGTCACCGGCGCCGAGGCGATCTCGCTCGGCCTGGTCGCGGGCTGCAAGCTCGCCGGCCTGCCGATGTTCTTCGGCGGCTACCCGATCACGCCGGCCTCGGCGATCCTCCACCATCTCTCGCGCCTCAAGGAATATGGAGTCACCACCTTCCAGGCCGAGGACGAGATCGCGGCGATCGCCGCAGCGATCGGCGCCAGCTTCGTGGGCTCGCTCGGAGTCACCTCCTCGTCGGGGCCCGGAATCGCGCTCAAGACCGAGGCGATCGGCCTCGCCATCATGACCGAGCTGCCTTTGGTCGTCGTCAATTCGCAGCGCGGCGGCCCCTCGACCGGCCTGCCGACCAAGACCGAGCAGTCGGACCTCTATCAAGCCGTCTACGGCCGCAACGCCGATTCGCCGATGCCGGTGATCGCCGCCCGCTCGCCCGCCGACGCCTTCGATTGCGCGATCGAGGCGTGCCGGATCGCCGTCCAGTACATGACCCCGGTGATGCTTCTGACCGACGGCTATATCGCCAATGCCGCCGAGCCGTGGCGGGTGCCCGACATGGGGGATTACGAACCCTTCCCGGTCGCCTTCCACGATGCGCCGCTCGGCGAAGGGGAGGCGGTCAACCCCTATAAGCGCGACTCCAGGCTCGCCCGGGTCTGGATCAAGCCGGGCACGCCCGGGCTGATGCACCGGATCGGCGGCATCGAGAAGAATGTCGGCACCGGCCATATCGACTACGATCCGGCCAACCACCAGGCGATGACCGACATCCGCGCCGACAAGGTGCTCGGCATCGCCGATTCCTGCCCCGATCAGCAGGTCTGCCTCGGCGAGGCGGGCGGCAGGCTCGCCGTGGTCGGCTGGGGCTCGACCTTCGGCCCGATCCACCAGGCGGTTCGCCGGGCGCGCCGCGACGGCCTCGACGTCGCCCACATCCACTTGCGCCACATCTGGCCGCTGCCGAAAAATCTCGGCGACCTGTTAAGGTCTTACGAGCGGATCATCGTACCGGAAATGAACAAGGGGCAATTGAAGACCCTGCTCCGCGACCAATATCTGGTCGATGCCCGCCCGGTCACCAAAGTCTCCGGCCAGCCCTTCAAGATCGCCGAGATCGAAGCGGCGATCGCGGAGGCGCTGAAGTGACGATCCTCTCTCGTCATTCCCGCGAAAGCGGGAATCCAGCTCCTGCGCAGGCTTCTCTGGACGAGAGTAAGCTGGATCCCCGCTTTCGCGGGGATGACGGAGGTGCCTCATGAACCCGCCCCGCCTGATCCCGCTCGTGGTGATGCTCGTCGTCGTGCTGGCGATCATCTATTATCTCTATCAAGGATGACGTCATGACCGAGCTGGTCAAGCTCACTGCCAAGGATTTCGCCACCGACCAGGAGGTGCGCTGGTGCCCCGGCTGCGGCGATTATGCGGTGCTGAAGGCGGTTCAGCGCACCATGCCCGATCTCGGCGCGGACCCCGCGAAGACGGTGTTCGTCTCCGGCATCGGCTGCTCGTCGCGCTTCCCTTATTATATGGAAACCTACGGCTTCCACACCATCCACGGCCGCGCGCCGGCGCTGGCGACCGGGGTCAAGCTCGCCAATCCCGAATTGGACGTCTGGATCATCACCGGCGACGGCGACGCCTTGTCGATCGGCGGCAACCACACGATGCACATCCTCAGGCGCAACCTCGATTGCCAGATATTGCTGTTCAACAACGAGATATACGGTCTTACGAAAGGCCAATATTCGCCCACCTCGCGGGTCGGCACGCGCAGCCCTTCCACGCCGTTCGGCTCGGTCGACCGGCCGGTCCGCCCCTGCGCCTTCGCGCTTGGCTCGGGCGGCCGCTTCGTCGCCCGGGCGATCGACGTCCACAAGAATCTGCCCGACGTGCTCAAGGCCGCGCACGCCCACAAGGGCGCCGCCTTCGTCGAGATCTTCCAGAATTGCATCGTCTACAATGACGACGTGTTCGCGCCCTTCACCGCCAGGGACAATGCCGGCAAGCAGCTCTGGCTTAAGCCCGGCGAGCCGATGCTGTTCGACGGCGCAAGCAAGGGCCTGACTCTCGATCGCCAGGCGCTCAACCTCAAGGTCGTCGACGTCACCGGACGGCGACTGGCAGGCGGCCGACGTCATCGTCCACGATCCCAGGAACAAGGCGGTCGCCCACATGCTGATCGACATGCCGATCGGCAGCTTCCCGATGGCGCTGGGCGTGATCTACGACGATCCGAGGCCCACCTTCGAAAGCGCGGTCCGCGAGCAGAACGCGGCCGCGGCCGCCGGCAAGCCCGCCGATCTCCAGGCGCTCGTCGCCAGGGGCCAGACCTGGCTCGTCGAAAAGGAGCCGCGCGAGATCTGACGCGAAGCGTCACCCCGGCGGAGGCCGGGGTCTCGCGGAGAAGTGCCGTGCCTTTCGCTCGCTGAGATCCCGGCCTTCGCCGGGATGACGGAAAAGGCTTGGACCTTGCACCCACGGTCCGCACCGACCATGAAAGCCCGCGATGCTCCAGCGCGGAAAGCACCTCATCGCCGCCGATCGCGGCCTCGCCACCGGCGGCGGCTTCGCGGCGCGGCTGTTCGCGGGCGGCTTCCACAAGCTGCTCGACCGGATCGACGCCGGCCTCGTCCAGGGGCGGATCGAGGCGACCCTGCCCGACGGCACGTTCCGAGTGCTCGGCGGGCGCGGCGAGGGGCCCGCGGTCGTCGTCCACCTCAGGAGCTGGCGCTCGCTGATCCGGCTCGCCGCCTCGGGCTCGGTCGGCTGGTACAAGGCCTGGGCGCTCGGCGAATGGGCCAGCCCCGATCCCGTCCCATTGTTCGACCTCTTCATGCGCAACGCGGCGACGCTCGAAGACGTCGCCCGCGCCAAGGGGCCGTGGAAGCTGGCCAATTGGCTCGCCCACCGCTTCCGCGCCAACGACCCGCGCCAGTCGCGGCTCAACATCGCCCATCATTACGATCTCGGCAACGATTTCTACGCCGCCTGGCTCGATCCGGGCCTGACCTATTCGAGCGCCGTCTTCGCCGAGCCCATCGCCGCCGACGAGCCGCTCGCGGCGGCGCAGGAGCGCAAGGTCCGCCTGCTGCTCGACCGGCTCGACCTCGAGCCGGGCCAGCATCTGCTCGAGATCGGCTGCGGCTGGGGCGGTCTCGCCGAGATCGCCGCGCGCGACTATCGAGTCCACGTCACCGGCCTGACCCTGTCCGCCGAGCAGAAGGCCTTCGCCGACGCCCGCCTCGGCCGCGCCGGCCTCGCCGACCGGGTCGACATCCAGCTCGTCGACTATCGCGACGTCGCCGGAACGTTCGATGCGGTCGCCAGCGTCGAAATGGTCGAGGCGGTCGGCGAGGAATATTGGCCCGCCTACCTTGAAAGCATCGCCCGGGCGCTGAAGCCGGGCGGCAAGGCCGCGCTCCAGCTCATCTCGATCCGAGACGATCTGTTCGATCGCTACGCGGCCAATGCCGATTTCATCCAGGCCTATATCTTTCCGGGCGGCCTTTTGATCGGCGAGGACCGCTTCCGCCGCGCCGCCTCAGGCGCCGGCCTCGCCTGGGCGGACCGCCAGGGCTACGGCCTCCATTATGCCGAAACGCTGAAGCGCTGGCGCGCCGCCTATGACTCGGCCGTCGCTGAAAACCGCCTGCCGGCCGGCTTCGACTCCGCCTTCCACGATCTGTGGCGCTACTACCTGATGTATTGCGAAGGCGGCTTCCGCGGCGCCGGCATCGACGTCGCGCAAGTGACGCTGATCAAGAACGGCTAACCTCTCTCAACCCCGTTCGGGCTGAGCTTGTCGAAGCCCATTCCTTCTGCTCTTTTCAGGCCCATGGGCTTCTGGGCGTACATGCTCCATTGCGCCGACCGCAGCTTCTATGTCGGCCACACCGACGATCTCGACGCGAGGATCGGCGCGCATCGATCCGGCCTCATCCCGGGCTATACGTCCACCCGTCTGCCGGTGACGCTGGTCTGGGCGGACGAGTTTCCCAGCCGATACGAAGCGTTGCAGGCGGAGCGGCAAATCAAAGGCTGGAGCCGCGCCAAGAAGCTCGCCCTAATCCGCGGCGATTGGACGCTGATCGGCAAGCTCGCCCGGAATGCCGAAGAGAAAGAGAGGGCTTCGACAGGCTCAGCCCGAACGGATGAGGGGATTGAGGTCTCGACGACCCTTCCCAAACCCCGTTCGCCCTGAGCTTGTCGAAGGGGCCTTCCTTCTACTTTCCAACCTCGAGCCGAAACCCGGTCTCGAAATCGCGCTTCAGCAAATCCACCACCGCCTCGGCCACCGCGCTCGGCGGCTTCAGAGCCGCCGGGTCCTCGCCCGGATAAGCGCGGGCGCGCATCGCCGTCGCGGTCGCGCCGGGATTGACGATCGCCGCCCGGATCGGGGCGATGTTGCGGACCTCGTCGGCATAGCTCAGCACCAAAGCGTCGAGCGCCGCCTTCGACGCGGCATAAGCGCCCCAATAAGCGCGCGGGCTTTCGGAAACGCTCGACGTCATCGCGATCACCCGCCCGGCCGCGCTGCCCCGCAGCAACGGATCGAACGCCGCGATCAGCGCCTGCTGGGCGAGCACGTTCAACGTCAGCAGCCTGTTGAATTCCTTGCCGTCGATCTGGGCAACCGGGGTCAGGGTGCCGAGCATCGCGGCGTTGAGCACGAGAAGGTCGAGCGCCTGCCAGCGCCCGGCCACCGCCTGCGCCAGCCGGGCGACGCTGTCGGGGGCGGCGAGGTCGAGCGGCGCGATCGTCGCCGAGCCGCCGGCGGCATGGATCCGGCCCTCGACCGCCTCCAGGTCCTCGGCCGTGCGCGCGGTCAGGATGACGTGCGCGCCTTCGGCCGCCAGCGCCTCGGCCACGGCCGCTCCGATGCCGCGGCTGGCGCCGGTGACCAGCGCCAGCCTTCCGTCCAGAAATCCCGTCATTCTCTCTCCGTCATGCCCTATTTCTCCGTCATGCCAGATTGAGTGGCTGGGCAGTACCCCGTACTGCCCAGTCCTGCCTGGGGGGCAGGACGTGCCCATTCAATGGCTGGCATCCATGCTGACTCTGTATGGACCCCAGCCTTCGCTGGGGTGACGGATTAGATCAAGCGGCGGCTTCGTCCGCGAGGACGAGCTGGTCGCGCCGCTCGAGATCCTCCTGGTCGGTGAGGCGGGTCGGATAGTCGCCGGTGAAGCAGGCGTCGCAATGGCGCGGCGCGGCGGCCTCGGCCGACCCGTCGGGTCCGTCGCCGATCGCCTTGTACAGGCCCTCGATCGACACGAAGGCGAGGCTGTCCGCCTGGATGAAGCGGTTCATCGCCGGCACGTCCATGTTGGCGGCGAGCAGCTTTTCCCGTTCGGGCGTGTCGACTCCGTAGAAGCAGCTATGCCGGGTCGGCGGGCTCGCGATCCGCATATGGACCTCAGCCGCGCCGGCCTCGCGCATCATCTGGACGATCTTCAAGGAGGTCGTGCCGCGAACGATCGAATCGTCGACCAGGATGATTCGCTTATCCCGGATCAGGGCGCTGTTGGCATTGTGCTTCAATTTGACGCCGAGGTGGCGGACCTGGTCGCCCGGCTGGATGAAGGTGCGGCCGACATAATGCGAGCGGATGATGCCGAGCTCGAACGGGATTCCGCTCTCTTGCGCGTAGCCGATCGCGGCGGGCACGCCCGAATCGGGCACGGGCACGATATAATCGGCCTCGACCGGGCTCTCGATCGCCAGCTGGGCGCCGATCCGCTTCCTGACATTGTAGACCGATTGGCCGTCGATGACGCTGTCCGGGCGCGAGAAATAGATATGCTCGAAGACGCAGGGCCTGGGCTCCCGGGCGGCGAACGGGCGGTGCGAGCGAAGCCCTGGTCCGAAATTTCGATCAGCTCGCCGGGCTCGACGCCGCGCAGGAAGGTGGCGCCGACCATGTCCAGCGCTACGGTCTCCGAGGCGAAGATGACGGACTCGCCGAGCTTGCCCATGACGAGCGGCCGGATGCCGAGCGGATCGCGGCACGCGATCATGCCCTCGGCGGTCAGGCAGATCAGCGAATAGGCGCCCTCGACCTGCTTGCACGCGTCGATGAACCGGTCGAGCAAGGTCCGGTAGGTCGAGGTCGCGACGAGGTGGATGATCACTTCGGTGTCCGAGGTCGACTGGAAGATCGAGCCGCGCCGGTTGAGATCGCCGCGCAGCCGCATCGCGTTCGAGATGTTGCCGTTGTGCGCCATCGCGAAGCCGCCGCTGGCGAGCTCGGCGAAGAGCGGCTGGACGTTGCGCAAAGCCGTCTCGCCGGTCGTCGAATAGCGGACGTGGCCGATCGCCGCCTCGCCGGCGAGCCGGCGCATCGTCATATCGTCGCGGAAGATGCGCGCGACATGGCCCATGCCGCGGTGGCTGTGGAAATTGGCGCCGTCATAGCTGGTGATTCCGGCCGCTTCCTGGCCGCGATGCTGGAGCGCGTGAAGGCCGAGCGCAGCGATCGCGGAGGCGCTGTCGGCGCCCCAGATGCCGAAAATGCCGCATTCCTCGCGGAGCTTGTCGCTGTCGAAGGGGTCGGTGGTCAGCATTCCGGCCTGTGACGCTGCAGTTGCGGTCCTATAGGGGCGCGATGGCGCTTTGTCGCCCCTTATCCTCCCCGCCAGCGGGGAGGATAGTTGACGTTAACGTAAGGGTGAAGTAGAGGCCCGCGATGCCCGAAACCGCGCTCCATTCGGATTATCGCCAGCCCCGCCTGGTCCGGACCTACACGATCAGCCAGCTCTGCGAGGAATTCGGAGTCACCGCCCGGGCGCTTCGCTTCTACGAGGACGAGGGCCTGATCGCGCCCCGGCGCCAGGGCCTGTCGCGAATCTATTCGTGGCGCGACCGCGCCCGGCTCGCCTGGATCCTTCGCGGCAAGAGGGTCGGCTTCTCGCTCTCCGAGATCCGCGAGATGATCGACCTCTACGACGTCGACGACGATCGCGCCTCGCAGCGCCGGGTCACGCTCGAAAAATGCCGCGCCCGGATCGATCTGCTCGCCAAGCAGAAGCTCGACATCGACGCCACGATCGACGAGCTCGAGCGCTTCATCGCCATGGTCGAGGCCGCCGAGCCCGCCGCCGCCAAATAAGAGGATTTTATGCCCAGCTACACCGCCCCCGTCGCCGACACGCGCTATGTGCTGGAAGAGGTGCTGGGCATCGAGCGCTATTCGAACCTTCCCGGCTTCGAGAATGCGACTCCCGACCTCGTCGAGGCGATCCTGACCGAGGGCGGCCGCTTCGCCGCCGAGGTGCTTCACCCGCTGAACCGGACCGGCGACGAGGAAGGCTGCACCCGCCACGACGACGGCTCGGTGACCACGCCGAAGGGCTTCAAGCAAGCCTATAAGCAATTTTGCGACGGCGGCTGGACCACGCTTTCGGCGCCCGAGGAATTTGGCGGCCAGGGGCTGCCCTCGGTGATCGCCACCGCGGTCACCGAATATCTGCTCTCCGCCAACCAGGCGTTCGAAATGTATAACGGCCTGACCCAGGGCGCGATCGCCTCGATCCTGGTCAAGGGCTCGGACGAGCAGAAGCGCACCTACCTTCCCAACATGGTCGCCGGCAAATGGACCGGCACGATGAACCTGACCGAGCCTCATTGCGGCACCGATCTCGGCCTCCTCAAAACCAAGGCCGAGCCGCAGCCCGACGGGTCCTACAAGATCACCGGCACCAAGATCTTCATCTCCTCGGGCGAGCACGACCTGAGCGACAACATCGTCCACCTCGTCCTCGCCAAGATCGCCGGCGCGCCCGACAATGTGAAGGGCATCTCCCTCTTCATCGTCCCCAAGTTCCTGGTCGACGAAGACGGCTCGCTCGGCGAGCGCAACGGCGTCGTCTGCGGCTCGATCGAGGAGAAGATGGGCATCCACGGCAATTCGACCTGCCTGCTCAATTATGACGAGGCGACCGGCTGGCTGGTCGGCGAGCCGGAGAAGGGCCTCGCCGCGATGTTCATCATGATGAACGCGGCCCGGCTCGGCGTCGGCCTGCAGGGGCTGGCGCAGGGCGAGATCGCCTATCAGAACGCGGTCGATCTACGCGAAGGACCGGCGCCAGGGCCGGGCGCTCCGCCCCGAGGAGCGTGAAGAGGGCGCCAAGGCGGACACGATCATCCATCACCCCGACGTCCGCCGGATGCTGATGGAGGCGAAGGCCTATAACGAGGGCGCCCGCGCGCTCGTCTTGTGGGGCGCGCTCCAGGTCGATATCGGCCGCAAGGCGCAGACCGAAGAGGAGCGCGAGGCCGCCAACGACCTGCTCGGCCTGCTCACCCCCGTCATCAAGGGCTATCTCACCGACAAGGGCTTCGAGGCGGCGGTCAACGCGCAGCAGATCTACGGCGGCCACGGCTATATCCGCGAATGGGGCATGGAGCAGTTCGTCCGCGACGCCCGCATCGCCCAGATCTACGAAGGCACGAACGGCGTCCAGGCGCTCGACCTGGTCGGCCGCAAGCTCGGCGCCAACGGCGGCAGGGCGGTCCAGGCCCTGTTCAAGCTCGTCGCCGAGGAAGCCGGCCGCAAATCCTCCCCTGCATTCGCGGGAGGGGGACCATGCGAAGCATGGTGGAGGGGCTCGAGCGAGACGCTCGCCCATCTGGCGTCGGCCCTCGAGCGCGCCAACAACGACCTCCAGACCGCGACCCTCTGGCTGATGCAGAACGGCCTCTCAAACCCCAACAATGCCGGCGCCGCGGCCTATCCCTACATGACCCTGATGGGCATCGTCTGCCTCGGCCTGATGTGGCTGCGCATGGCCAAAGCCAGCGCCGCCGCGCTCGCGGGCGGCACCGGCAATGCGGACTTCCACAAGACCAAGCTGGCGACCGCCCGCTTCTACGCCGACCGCATCATGCCCCAGACCAACGCCGAGCGAAGGAAGATCGAAGCGGGAGCGGACAGCATCATGGCGCTGCCGGCGGAGGCGTTCTGAGCTGTGGCGGCTTCGAGCCTCACCGTTACGGAAGTGGCTGCAATTTGGAGCGCTGTTGCTGCGACGCTGACATTTCTTGCGGCCTGTCTGGCGGTGTGGGCCGCTTTCAAAGCTCCAAAAAAAGCAGCGGAATTCGCTGAACGCCTTCGCGTTCAAAGCTCACTGGCGGAGGAGAAGACTCGCTTACGGCGAACGGTCCTGCAAACGTTGCTTCGCGAACGCGCGAGAATCTCCAGTCCTGACTCCGTTTCCATGCTGAACATCATCGACTACGCGTTTCATGATGCCCCTATTGTGCGGAGCGCGTTTGGGAATTTTCTTCTCGTGGCAGACGGCTCTGAGAATCACGCTGCTCGAGTTCAGCGGTATCAGGACATTATCGCAGCCATTCTCGAGATCGAGGGTTTTGGCGACGAAATAGATCGCTCTACGATTGATCGCGGTTATTTCCCGCAATCCTGACCGGGATTCTCCGGGAGTAAATTTGCCCTACATGCGCTCTGCGTCACTCAGCCCGCGCGATTATCTTCCTCACCGCACCCGGATCGGCAGCGATCATAGCCAGCAGCACCCGCGCCGGCGCTTCCGGCTTGCGCCGTTTCTGCTCCCAGTCGCGCACTGTGCTAAGCGGCAGACGGAACGCCTGAGCGAATTCCGCTTGGCTCATCCTGGCCGCCTGGCGGATCGCCTTCACATCGACCGGCTCGTTGATCCGCCCGCGGGCCGCGTCGCCCCGTGCGAAGGCTATGGCGTCGTCCATTCCGGCGGCGATCTTGTCGTAAGCTGATTTCATCTCACGTCCCTGTAGGTTTCGATTAGTTGCCTGGAGAGCAAGGCGAGGCCGTTCCGCTCCGCCTTGGTCAGATTGGCCTTCTCTCCCTTTCCGAACACCGTGATTAGGAAGATCGGGATGGTTTCCCCACTGAAGAAGGTGACCACCCTGTATCCGCCCGACTTGCCGGTGCCCGGCTTGCGCACTCGGAACTTGCGGCAGCCGCCGGTTCCGGCGATGCGGTCGCCGATCTCCGGACTTGCCGCCACCACATCGACCACGGCCGCGCGTTCGTCCTCACCCATGCCTGCGTCCATCGCAGCCCTGAGATATGCCCGGGTTTCGACGACCGTATGCACGTTGCTTCTCTACGGCACTGCCGTACCAAAGTCAAGCTGATGCTCCGAAGCGCGCGGCAGCTTATGCGAGAGCCTACGCCCGTCGGCTAGCTTCCTCGCACCTCCCGCAACCGGGCCTGCCTCTCCTCCCGCGTCATCGCCAGCGCCCAGCTCCACGCCGCGTCGTAATCGTAGCGGCCGGGAATGCGGCGCTCGATCGACACCATGCGGTCGGCGAAATCGGGCCCGTAGAGGTCGGTCCAGGCGTCGTAGAGGAACAGATAGAGCAGGCGGTGGTTGTCCAGCCCGGCCGTGCGCGGCAGGCGGGCGGCGAGGGCGTGGCCGAGCTCGTGGACCAGGGTGGCGCGCTTGTAGGCGGGGGAATAATCGGCGCGCAGGCGGATCGTCCGCCCGTCATAGCTGGTCATCGGCGCGCCCGCTCGGACGATCGCCTCGATCGGCGCGGTGGGGAAGGCGAGGCCGCTCGCCCCTTCCAGCGCCGCGACCATCCGCTCGCCCTCCGCTTCCCAGATCAGGCGATACTCGTCCGCCGCGCCGGCGAAGCGCGGCTCGGATGGCGTGAAGGCCAGCGGCGGCGCCGCCGCGCAGAGCAGGACCCACGAGACGGATGCAAGGAACGGCTTCACCGCCGCCTTCTAGCGCGCATCGGCGCGAAGGGCAGGGGGCGCTTGCCGGTCGGAGATGTTTCTGTTATGTTCCAACGGACACAGCTCCGGCGAGTCGCGCGCTCTTTCTCAGCATGAAGAATGAAGCCGTCGGGAGGCTGCGGCCGGGCGCATGGCGCGTAAGCGAACGGCCGCTCTATCGGCGGGACGCGGGTGAAATCGTGTACTTCATGACCCCCGTTTGCGGCGCCGGCGGAGCGGCAAAGCGCGTATTTCCGCCATTTTCCTGCCGCGGCGGGGCGAAAAATTTCGGCCTTTTCGCGACCGCCGCGAACTTCGTGCCGAACCGGCTCTCGGATGCCCTCAATTTCCTCAACTTAATCAACTTCCGGGGCCGGCTGGAAGCGGCCGGAAGCGCCCCGATCGTCAAGCCTTGCGTCGGATCGGCACCACCTTCGCCGCCTCAACCGCGCCCCGGTCCATCACCACGCTTTCGAAATGGCTGATCGGGTTGGGCCGGGCGATCAGATAGCCCTGGACCTGGTCGCAGCCTTCGGCGCGAAGCGCGTCGAGCTGCTCGGCGGTCTCGACCCCTTCCGCGACCACCGGCACGCCGAGGCCGTGGCCGAGGCCGATCACCGAGCGGATGATCGCCCGCGCCTGCGGATTGTCGATCATGTCGGCGACGAAGCTCTGGTCGATCTTGACCTTGTCGAACGGGAACATCCGGAAATAGGAGAGCGAGGAATAGCCGGTGCCGAAATCGTCCATCGAGATCTGGACGCCGAGCGCCTTCAGCCGCTGGAGGATGGCGAGCGCTCCGGTCGGCATCCTTGATCAGCAGCCCTTCGGTAACCTCGAGCTCGAGCCGCGCCGGATCGAGGCCGGTCGTCGCCAGCACCCGCTCGACCGCGCTCGACCAGGTCGGCCTGGAGGAACTGGAGCGGCGACAGGTTGACCGACAGCTTGAGCGGCGGAGTCCAGCGCGCCGCCTCGGCGCAGGCCTCGTTGCAGCACCCATTCGCCGAGCTTGACGATCAGGCCGCTCTCCTCGGCGAGGCGGATGAACATCTCCGGGCTGATCGGGCCGTGCTGCGGATGGTCCCAGCGCAGCAGCGCCTCGAAGCCGATGATCGCGCCGCTCTCGAGCTCGGCCAGCGGCTGGTAATGGACCTTGAGCTCGCCATTGCCGATCGCGGTCCTGCAGGTCGGTTTCGAGCTGCCGCCGCTGGCGAAGCGCTTCGTCCATCGCCGCCTCGTAGAAGCGGGAGAGGCCGCGGCCCTCGCGCCTTGGCGCGGTAGAGCGCCATGTCGGCATTCTTGATCAGGTCGGCCGGCGCTGGCCGCGTCGGCCGGAAAGACCGCGACGCCGATGCTGGCGCTGATCCTGACGCTCTGGCCGCCGATCGTGAAGGGCGAGCGCAATGCCGCGATGATCCGCTCGGCGAGCAGGTCGGCATGGCCGGGCTGGCTGCCGCCTTCCTGGACGACGGCGAATTCGTCGCCGCCGAGCCGCGCCACCAGCTCGTGGCCGCGGGTCACCGAGCGAAGCCGCTGGGCGACCTCGATCAGCAGCTCGTCGCCGGCCGGATGGCCGTAAATGTCGTTGACCGCCTTGAAGCCGTCGAGGTCGACGCAGAGCACGGCGAGCGGCTCGCTGATGTTCGGCCGGCCCTGCCGACGTGGCGGGCGAGATGGTCGCTGAAGACGGCGCGGTTGGGCAGGCCGGTCAGCGAGTCGTGATAGGCGAGATGGGCGATCCGCGCCGCCGCTTCCTTGCGCTCGCTGATGTCGCGCACCGCGAGCACGCGCCGTTCCGCGCCGCCCCAGTTGACCGTCCGCTGGCAGCACCTCGACGTCGCGCTCGCCGCCGGCGGAGTCGATCAGCCGGCATTCGACGGCGCGCTGCTCGTCGGGCGCGTCCGGACGGCTCGAGGCCCGGAAGAGTCTCCGCCAGCATCGTCCGGCAATGTCGCCGCGTTCGTCATAGCCGGCCAGGGCGAGGAAGCTTCGATTGGCGTCGACGATCCGGTCGCCGTCGATGACGACCAGCCCTTCGATCGCGGCGTCGGCGAAATCGCGGATCCGGCGCGCCTCGTCGGCCGCGTTGCGGGCGAGCTTGCGGTCGAACAGGACCATGGCGAAGCTGATCGAAAGGATCAGGAAGGCCATCGCGACGACGCCGATGGTCAGGGTGCCGGCGCCGATCGCCTCGGCCGGAACCGCGAGATAGGGATCGGGATAGATGCCGGCGGCGGCCATGGCGGTGAAGTGAAGGCCGCAAATGGCGAGCGTGAACAGCAGGGCCGGCCGCCAGGGCACCAGGCTCGGCCGGCGGCGATGTTCGGCCGCGGCCGCGGCGCTGAGCAGGATCCCGATCGCGACCGACGCCACGACGAAGCGTTCGTCCCAGACCAGCCGGCCGGCGAGGTTGACCGCCGACATGCCGATATAGTGCATCGTGCCGATGCCGATGCCGACGATCGCGCCGCCGCAAGGCGGCGGACCAGCGCCGGCCGCCGAGCGCGATCGCCCAGCCGAGGCCGTTGATCGCGATCGCAGCGGCGATCGACAGCAGGGTCAGCCCGAGGTCGTAGCCGACCGGCAGATCGGGCTGATAGGCGAGCATCGCGACGAAATGGGTCGCCCAGATGCCGGTCCCCGAGACGAAGGCGGCGAGCGCCAGCCAGACGGCCCGGCGGCCGGCGGCGGCGCGCGCCTGTTCGAGGATCGAGAAAGCGGTG